>NZ_CP013940.1:0-2400000 GCF_001277215.2 Cronobacter malonaticus LMG 23826
GTTGTGCAGCGTTTCGAGTGCGGGCGTCGCGGAGCCTAAGATAATCGGGATCTGCTCGCTATGCGCCCGGTAGACCGCCAGATCGCGCGCGTGATAGCGCCAGCCTTCCTGCTGTTTATAAGAGCTGTCGTGCTCTTCATCGATAACAATCACGCCGAGATTTTTAAAGGGCGTAAACAGCGCCGAGCGCGTGCCGATGACAATCGCCGCCTCGCCGCTTTTGGCTTTCAGCCAGGCTGCCAGCCGCTCACTGTCGTTGAGCGCGGAGTGCAGCACCTCGACGGGCGCGTTGAAACGCTCGCGAAAGCGGGCAATGGTCTGGGGTGTCAGGCCGATTTCCGGCACCAGCACCAGCGCCTGTTTTCCCTGCGCGAGCGTGTTTTCGAGCACGCTTAAATAGACTTCGGTTTTCCCGGAGCCGGTCACGCCCGCCAGCAGCCAGGCGCAGAAGTTATCGGCTTCGCCGCGAATGGCACCCACGGCCGTCGCCTGCTCGGTGTTAAGCCGCAGCCTGTCGCCGGATACCGAAAACTGACCGCGCCAGTCGGCGACCGGCGGCAGTTCGCTGCCAAGCTCGCACAGCCCTTTGGCGCGCAGCGCCTGAAGCGCGGCGTCGTTAAACGTCATCTGCGCCACTTCATGCCGCCAGAGCCTGCCCTGACGCAGCGCCGCCAGCGCCTGCTGCTGCTTTGGCGAACGCTTCAGGCTGTTGAGATCGACCGCCTGGCCCTCTTCGGTGGCGAACCAGTACCAGAGCGGCGCGTGGCTTGCGGGTTTGCCCTGGCGTAACAGCACCGGCAGCGCGTGGAAGAGTACTTCGCCAATCGGGTGATGATAATAATCGGCCGCCCACAGCAGCATGCGCCAGAGCACCGGCGGGTAGAGCGATTCGCTGTCCAGCACTTCCACCACGCTTTTCAGCTCATCAAGCGGCAGCTCGCTCTCGTCGCCAACCGCCACGACCACGCCGACGCGCTGCTGGCGGCCGAACGGCACGCGCACGCGACAGCCTGCCGCCGCCGTCATGGCATCGGGCAGCAGATAGTCAAAGGTGCGGGCAAGCGGAACGGGCAGAGCGACGCGGGCGACAGGCATGAAGGCATCCGGGCTGATAAAAGTAGCGTGATAGTGTACACTGTGTGTTCATAAATTTGCGGATCAGTTTGCATGAGGCGGTTATTTTCTGTATGATTCGCCGCCTTTGATGCCCTTTAAAAGTATCAAACCGACTTTATCAACATCGCGTGGTGTCTGGCGTAAGGGCTGGAAGAGCGACGCGGCCTTAACTGAGGTTTCCCATGAAAAAAGATATTCACCCGAAATATGTTGAAATCACCGCTACCTGCTCCTGCGGTAACGTGATCAAAACTCGCTCCACCGTTGGCCACGACCTGAACCTGGACGTGTGCGGCAACTGCCACCCGTTCTTCACTGGTAAACAGCGTGTTGTTGATACCGGTGGTCGTGTTGAGCGTTTCAACAAACGCTTCAGCATCCCGGGCAGCAAATAAGTTTCCCGAAAAAAGGCGCCAGACGGCGCCTTTTTTGTTGCTCTCGAGCATAAAACAAAGGCGCCTGTGGGCGCCTTTGTCGTTGATGCGAATCAGTATTCCCAGGTATCCGGGTCGATACCCATTTCACGCATGATTACCTTGGCCTCTTCGGGGATCTCATCGCTGCGCTCTTTGCGCAGGTCATCGTCGTCCGGCAAGGGCTGGCCGGTAAAGGCGTGAAGGAATGCCTCGCACAGCAGCTCGCTGTTAGTGGCATGGCGCAGGTTATTCACCTGACGACGGGTGCGTTCATCGGTGAGGATTTTTAACACCTTCAGAGGAATGGAAACCGTAATTTTTTTGACCTGTTCACTCTTCTTGCCGTGCTCAGCGTAGGGGCTGATATATTCGCCGTTCCATTCAGCCATGAGATACCTTTAATCCTCTCAGTCATTAGAAAAAGATTAAAACCGGATAGGTCTCACGGTCTTAACCCGATAGTCTGTTGTTCAGCAGCGTAGAATAATACCGTGACTTCCGTACCGATGCTGCATCACTACCCTATAAAACACATAATTTTAACGGCTAATCCTGTTTTGCTCAATCTATACGCAAAGAAGTTTAGATGTCCAGATGTATTGACGTCTATACTGGCAATGTTTACTCTGTCCCTCACTTTTCTCCGATAATGCCAGGAAACGACTCCTCATGACGCGTAAACAGGCCACCATCGCAGTGCGCAGCGGGCTCAATGACGACGAGCAGTACGGCTGCGTCGTTCCGCCGATTCACCTCTCCAGCACCTACAACTTCACCGGTTTTAATGAGCCGCGCGCGCATGACTATTCTCGTCGCGGCAACCCGACGCGCGATGTGGTTCAGCGCGCGCTGGCGGAGCTGGAAGGCGGCGCGGGCGCTGTGCTGACCAACACCGGCATGTCGGCGATCCATCTGGCGACGACCGTTTTCCTGAAGCCCGGCGATCTGCTGGTGGCCCCGCACGACTGCTACGGTGGTAGTTATCGCCTTTTTGACAGCCTCGCGAAACGCGGCTGTTATCGCGTCGAATTTGTCGATCAGGGTGATGAGGCGGCGCTGAAAGCAGCGCTTGCCGAACAACCGAAACTGGTGCTGGTGGAAAGCCCGAGCAATCCCTTGTTGCGCGTGGTGGATATTGCGAAAATTTGCGAACTTTCGCGCGCGGCCGGAGCCATAAGTGTGGTGGATAATACGTTCCTGAGCCCGGCGTTACAGAATCCGCTGGCGCTGGGGGCCGATCTGGTTCTGCACTCCTGCACCAAATACCTCAACGGGCACTCCGATGTGGTGGCGGGCGTAGTGATTGCGAAAGATCCCGACACCGTTACCGAGCTTGCCTGGTGGGCCAATAACATCGGTGTGACCGGCGGCGCGTTCGACAGCTACCTGCTGCTGCGTGGCCTGCGTACATTGAGCCCGCGTATGGAAGTGGCGCAGCGTAACGCCAGCGCGATTGTCGATTTCCTTAAGCAGCAGCCGCGGGTGAAAAAGTTGTATCATCCGTCGCTGCCGGAGAATGCGGGGCATGAGATAGCCGTACGTCAGCAAAAGGGCTTCGGCGCGATGCTGAGTTTTGAACTGGATGGCGACGAACAGACGCTGCGCCGTTTCCTCGGCGCGCTGGAGCTGTTCACGCTGGCAGAATCGTTAGGTGGCGTGGAGAGCCTGATTTCTCACGCCGCGACGATGACCCACGCGGGCATGGCGCCGGAAGCGCGCGCCGCCGCGGGCATCTCCGAGACGCTGCTGCGTATTTCGACCGGTATTGAAGATAGCGAAGATTTAATTGCCGACCTGGAAAAAGCATTCCAGGCGGCGGGCTAAGGGGTAAGCATGAGTGTTACAGCGCCTGCAGGGACGAACGGTCGTCAGCTGCACAAATTTGGCGGCAGCAGTCTCGCCGACGTGAAATGTTACCTGCGCGTGGCGGGTATCATGGCCGACTATTCCCGCGCCGGGGATATGATGGTGGTGTCCGCGGCGGGCAGCACGACCAACCAGCTGATCAGCTGGCTGAAATTAAGCCAGAGCGATCGTCTCTCCGCGCATCAGGTGCAACAGGCGCTGCGCCGTTATCAGAGCGAGCTTATCTCCGGGCTGCTGCCTGCCGCGGTTGCTGACGGGCTTATCAGCGAATTTATTCACGACCTTGAGCGCCTGGCCGCGCTGCTGGACGGCACCATCACCGACGCGGTTTACGCCGAAGTTGTCGGCCACGGCGAGATCTGGTCCGCGCGCCTGATGGCCGCCGTGCTGAATCATCAAGGCATTGACGCCGCCTGGCTCGACGCGCGCGATTTCCTGCGTGCAGAGCGCGCCGCGCAGCCGCAGGTAAACGAAGGCCTTTCTTTCCCGCTGTTGCAGCAGTTGCTGGTGCAGCACCCGAATAAACGTTTAGTCGTCACCGGGTTTATCTGCCGTAATGACGCGGGCGAAACCGTGCTGCTCGGCCGTAACGGCTCCGACTATTCAGCAACGCAAATCGGCGCGCTGGCGGGTGTCTCGCGCGTCACCATCTGGAGCGACGTGGCGGGCGTTTACAGCGCCGACCCGCGCAAAGTTAAAGACGCCTGCCTCCTGCCGCTGCTGCGCCTTGATGAGGCGAGCGAGCTGGCGCGTCTGGCTGCACCCGTGCTGCACGCCCGCACGTTGCAGCCCGTTTCCGGCAGCGATATCGATTTACAGCTGCGTTGCAGCTACAGCCCGGAGCAAGGCTCCACGCGCATTGAGCGCGTGCTGGCCTCCGGCACCGGCGCGCGTATCGTCACCAGTCATGACGATGTCTGTCTTATCGAATTTGAAGTGCCGTCGCATCAGGATTTCAAACTGGCGCATAAAGAGGTTGATGCGCTCTTAAGACGCGCCCAGTTGCGTCCGCTGTCGGTCGGCGTGCATCCCGACCGCCGCCTGCTGCAACTCTGCTACACCTCAGAAGTGGTTGGCAGCGCGCTCAAACTGCTGGAAGACGCCGCGCTGCCGGGCGAGCTGCGCCTGCGGGAAGGGCTGGCGCTGGTGGCGCTGGTGGGGGCGGGTGTGTGCCGCAACCCGCTGCACAGCCACCGTTTCTGGCAGCAACTCAAAGATCAGCCGGTAGAGTTTATCTGGCAGTCGGAAGAGGCCATCAGCCTTGTGGCGGTGCTGCGTACCGGCCCGACGGAGAGCCTGATCCAGGGGCTGCATCAGTCGCTGTTCCGCGCGGAAAAACGTATCGGGCTGATGCTCTTCGGTAAAGGGAATATCGGCTCGCGCTGGCTGGAACTGTTCGCGCGCGAGCAGGAGACGCTTTCTGCCCGCACCGGCCTTGAGTTTGTGCTGGCGGGCGTGGTGGACAGCCGCCGCAGCCTGCTCAATTACGACGGTCTTGACGCGAGCCGCGCGCTGGCGTTCTTCAATGATGAAGCGGTGGAGCAGGATGAAGAGTCGCTGTTCCTGTGGATGCGCGCGCACCCGTATGACGATTTAGTGGTGCTGGACGTGACCGCAAGCCAGGATCTGGCGGACCAGTATCTCGATTTCGCCAGCTACGGTTTCCATGTCATCAGCGCCAATAAACTGGCGGGCGCGAGTAACAGCCAGAATTACCGCCAGATCCGCGACGCGTTTGCGAAAACGGGCCGTCACTGGCTCTATAACGCGACCGTGGGTGCCGGGCTGCCGGTCAACCACACGGTGCGCGATCTGCGCGACAGCGGCGATTCGATTCTCTCCATCAGCGGGATCTTCTCCGGCACGCTGTCGTGGCTGTTTTTACAGTTCGACGGTACGGTGCCATTTACCGAGCTGGTGGATCAGGCGTGGCAGCAGGGATTGACCGAGCCAGACCCGCGCGTGGATCTCTCCGGTAAGGATGTGATGCGCAAGTTAGTTATCCTGGCGCGTGAGGCGGGCTACGATATCGAGCCCGATCAGGTGCGCGTGGAGTCGCTGGTGCCTGCCGGGTGCGAAGAGGGCTCGGTGGATCACTTCTTTGAATATGGCGACGCGCTGAACGAGCAGATGGTGCAGCGTCTTGAGGCGGCGCGCGAGCTGGGCCTGGTGCTGCGCTACGTGGCGCGTTTTGACGCCAATGGTAAGGCGCGCGTCGGCGTCGAGGCGGTGCGTCCTGAGCATCCGCTGGCGTCGCTGCTGCCGTGCGATAACGTGTTCGCCATTGAAAGCCGCTGGTATCGCGATAACCCGTTAGTTATCCGCGGGCCAGGTGCCGGGCGCGACGTGACCGCCGGTGCGATTCAGTCAGATCTCAACCGTCTGGCGCAGTTGCTCTGATTTCACCGTGGTGGGTGCGCTTCGCTTACCCACCCTACATAACTCATACATTTTATTTTGTAGGGCGGGTAAGTGCAGCGCACCCGCCATGCCAGATAACACCTCAACGCCACATCCTTCGTAGGGCGGGTAAGCGCCAGCGCACCCGCCATGTCAGATAACATCTCAATGCCACATCCTTCGTAGGGCGGGTAAGCGCCAGCGCACCCGCCATGCCAGATAACAACTCAACGCCACATCCCCTGTAGGGCGGGTAAGCGCCAGCGCACCCGCCGTGCCAGATAACACTTCAACACCACATCCTCTGTAGGGCGGGTAAGCGCAGCGCACCCGCCATGCCAGATAACACCCCACGCCTTTCTTCCGCTGTACAACCCTTGCGCATTTCCCCGTCATGAACCTTTTTCATCTTCGCTGAAAAATACTCACATCAAGTGATGATTTACCTGTTGACGCCATACGGCTTTTCCGTCATTTTTACATCTGGACGTCTAAACGTATAGAAGTCAACACACGCGACCACGACACAGCGATTGATGAGGTAAGGTATGAGTTTTTTTCACGCCAACCAGCGGGAGGCCCTGAATCAGAGCCTCGCAGAAGTGCAGGGACAGATTAACGTCTCGTTTGAATTTTTCCCGCCGCGCACCAGTGAAATGGAGCAGACCCTGTGGTCCTCTATCGATCGCTTAAGCAGCCTGAAGCCGAAATTTGTGTCGGTCACCTACGGCGCCAACTCCGGCGAGCGCGACCGCACCCACAGCATCATCAAAGGTATTAAAGACCGCACCGGCCTTGAAGCCGCGCCGCACCTCACCTGCATTGACGCCTCGCCGGATGAGCTGCGCACCATCGCGCGCGACTACTGGAACAACGGCATTCGCCATATCGTCGCGCTGCGCGGCGACCTGCCTGCTGGCAGCGGCAAACCGGAAATGTACGCCAGCGATCTGGTGGCGCTGTTAAAAGAGGTCGCCGATTTCGATATCTCCGTCGCGGCGTATCCGGAAGTACACCCGGAGGCGAAAAGTGCGCAGGCCGATCTGCTCAATCTGCGCCGTAAAATCGACGCGGGCGCTAACCGCGCCATCACCCAGTTCTTCTTTGACGTCGAAAGCTATCTGCGCTTTCGCGACCGCTGCGCGGCGACGGGCATTGATGTGGAAATCATCCCTGGCATTCTGCCGGTCTCCAACTTTAAGCAGGCGAAAAAGTTTGCCGACATGACCAACGTTCGCATTCCGTCCTGGATGTCGCAGATGTTTGCCGGGCTTGATGACGACGCCGAAACCCGCAAGCTGGTCGGCGCTAACATTGCGATGGACATGGTGAAGATTCTAAGCCGCGAAGGCGTAAAAGATTTCCACTTCTATACGCTTAACCGCGCGGAAATGAGTTACGCCATCTGCCATACGCTGGGTGTAAGACCGGCGGTGGCGGCATAAGCCTAAAATATATTCATACAAAGGAGGCCTTTGCCTCCTTTATTATTTCCCCCTGGAAATTATTTCATTTCGCCGGAAAGTGATCCGGCGCAGTATAAATAAAACAGATGGCTTCACGCTTTTCTGAAATATTCTCTGCTTTTAAATTAATTATTATCTATTTCCGCTCTATTAATTTTATGATTTAATTTAAGAAGATAAATAAAGCTAACTTAAGGTAAATTTACCATAATAGATTTATGGCAGGGTACATCTTTCATTAATATATGGCCTTTCCGCATATCGATGGCCGCATGCTTGTGCTGAAGTATCGGCTGCCGATCAGCTGATTAGACAAGGTGCAGATCCTGCCACGATAAAGTTTACAGAAGCGGTTAGACCGCGTGATGTCTGGAAGAAAGAGACAATTCCCGCAGACGCTGTTATCCCTCCATGCGAAAACTGTCAAGTAACATGGCCTAAAGGTAATTAAGAATGAACAAATTAAACGTAGAATGGATGCCAGAATTTGGCAGCATTTATACCTGGTTTGCCGCTGATAAATATGGGCGTGTTAGCCTTATGCTTAACAACTGCTTTGGAGATTTACCTAAGTCGTTGTTATGCATTGATAATTTTGAAGCACTGCTTGACAGTATGAGTGAATTCGTATGGGAAGAGTCATCTGATTATTCAACTTATCCTGCTGATAAATGCGGCGATTTTACGGTGGATTTATTCTCAGCATGGCGCTTCAGGGAGAATCTCAATAAAGAATATGTGATAAATAAATTAAAAGATGAGTGGGCGAAAACAGGAAAATACAGCGATGCTAACCTGGCTATTAATAAAGGGTTGTTTATTTACTGGGGAGTAGAAGGCTCTTCCCCGGGACAAGACTATCCTTTTGGATATGAAGGTGAAACTAAAATGGGCGATTATTTCAGATATATAGTCCCCACAAAATTTGCTTCGATTAAAGATTTTCCGCCCGCGCTTCGCAGTGGTATAGCGGTATCAAGCACCCTTGATTTCACGGTTGATCGGGTACTGGATAACGATAAAATTAATGATTATTTCCCGGCAGTTTTTTCTCCTGGCTAACCCTGTTGCACTTTTTGAAAATGCAAGGCCGCGCTGAATGCTGACTTCCCTATCATTGAAGGGAGCAGGAAAACGGCTGGAAGCGCCGCTCTTTGCGAACAGAATGATAAGAACGGTCAGGGTTGGCGAACGTGACTACGTAAAACGTCCGTGAGTCGCAAGCGAGGCGTGCATATTCATAATACAAACGCTTGCAGGACTATAGATATAACGCTACTTCTCACGAACGGTTCAGTAAGCGCAACCTTGCAACTTCACAGCTCGCAGCAATGTCCCGGATCATCGCAGGAGCGGCTGATACGGTATCTAACCCTACTCGTACGACCGAGGACGAAAGCATGGGTGTCACTGCGCTAATGATGGAACTGAAAACCGCGTAACCCTTGCGGGCTTACAGAGAGGAGGCGCAAGCCTCCTTTGTTGTGGCTGGCGCTAACGCGATTGTTACAAAACATATCAATTACTGCGCCACACAACTTGTACAAGAAGATTATTATCTGTACAGGTTATTTTCCCTTAAGTTAAATCTCAGCGTGCTTTCGCTTTCTCTGGAGATTATTACGCTCGCCGCTGCTATTTCTGACTGTTAGCACACATATTATTGCGACTGTTTTGATATTAATAAACAAAACAGGTGTAACAGCTATCGTAGCGATATAAAAATACACGTTATGCCTTATTCATTATTGCCGATATGCTGTGTAAGAAACCTTCCTGGATAGCAATAATGATTAGCAAGATAACTAATATTTTAAAAAACGACGCGGCGTTCTCAGCGATAAAAGCGCATATGGCGGTTATTCTTTTCCGCCCCGACGGCACGATTGTGGAAGCGAATCCGGCTTTCCAGGCGGCTATGGGATATTCGCTTAATGAACTGGTGGGTAAGCATCACCGTATGTTCTGCGCGCCGGAATATGCCGCCAGCCCTGAATATAAGCAGTTCTGGCAACGGCTCGGGCGCGGCGAAACCTTCAGCGATAAATTCCAGCGCTATAAAAAAGACGGCAGCGAAATGTGGCTGGAGGCGAACTATATTCCGGTCATCGGTAAAAACAACAACGTTGAGTATGTTCTTAAACTGGCGCGTGATATCTCAGGAAGGATCCATGACGCGCTGAACAAAGACGCCATCCTCAAGGCGGCGCACCGCTCAATGGCGATCATTGAGTTTACGCCGGACGGGCATATCGTCTCGGCGAACGAGAACTTCTGTAAGGCTTCCGGGTACACGCTGAACGAAATCATCGGCAAGCATCACCGTATTTTCTGTGAGCGCGAGTACGCGATGAGCGCGGAATACGCGGATTTCTGGCGCAAGCTGAACCGCGGCGAATTCGCCTCCGGGGATTTCCGCCGCGTCACGAAACAGCGCCATGAACTCTGGCTGCGTGCCAGCTACAGCCCGGTGTTTGACGATAAAGGCCGCCTCTATCGGGTGGTGAAATTCGCCTATGACGTGACGGCGGAAGTGCAGAAAAGCCGTGATGAGCGTCAGGCGACGGAAAGAGCGGAAGCGGTCTCCCGCGAGACGCTGACGAAAACGGTTGAGATCAGAAAGACCTTAGATGACTGCGTCACGGCGATGGAGAATATCCAAAGCAATATGGAGCAGGTTATCGGCATCGTCACCAACCTGAAAAATGACTCTGAAAGCATTATGGATCTGTCGTCAGTCATTGCTCAGATAGCGACGCAAACCAAATTGCTGTCATTAAACGCCTCGGTGGAAGCGGCGCGTGCGGGCGATTCCGGTAAAGGCTTCTCTGTTGTCGCGACCGAAGTGAAATCGCTGGCTGACCGTATTGATGACGCGACCGGAAAAATAACGCGTATCACCGAGAAAAACGATAACCTGACGAAAAGCGCGCTGGATTCTATCTGCCGCAGCGGTAAAGAAGTGGCGTCCACGACGGCTATTTCGCGCGAGGCGCTGACGCTGACCAAAGAGATTGAAGGCTACGCGAAAAATATTCTCGAAGCGGTTAACGCGATTGGCAAAGTTATTAATGCCTGACGGTGGCTGGCATCGCCGCGCATAAACGTCATGTTTGTCATGGCTTAACGATTAATATTGCCGATGCCGCTCGTCATCATTACGGTTCCGTTTATTACCGGAACCGCCTGATTATTTAACGAAATGATTCGCCGTTATTTACCTGTTTTTCTGCGAAACGTCTGATATAACCGCATGCTTTTTGAGGTTGTTAATTTTTTGTTTTAATAATTTTAAAAAGTTAATTGATGCGTTAAAATAATCAGCTAAATTTTCAATGATAGTTGATTGTGATGTCTAAATTTACCTTCAGCAGAAAGCACGCACCGGCTTTCTCGCTTATTGCTTTACTTGTCAGTTCAGCCGCTTATGCGGAAAACACCACGGAAAAAACCGATGTCCTGCTGATTGGCGGCGGCATCATGAGCGCGTCGCTCGGCACTGTCCTTCAGGAGATCCAGCCGGACTGGAAACAGCTGATGGTGGAAAAACTCGACGGCGTGGCGCTTGAATCTTCCAACGGCTGGAATAATGCAGGTACCGGCCACTCCGCGAACATGGAGCTGAACTACACGCCGGAGCGTGAAGACGGTTCGATCGACGTGACCAAAGCGCTGGAAATCAACGAAGCGTTTATGATTTCTCGCCAGTTCTGGTCTTCTCAGGTGAAGCGTGGCGTTCTTAACGATCCGCACTCCTTTATTAACTCCACGCCGCACATGAGCTTTGTCTGGGGCGATAAAAATGTGGAGTACCTGACCAAACGCTACCAGGCGTTGCAGCAGACCACGCTGTTCCAGGGCATGCAGTTCTCCACCGATCAGCAGCAAATTAAAAAATGGGCGCCGCTGATTATTGAAGGCCGCGATCCGAAGCAGAAAGTTGCCGCGACCTGGACGCCGGTCGGCACCGACGTGAACTACGGCGAAATCACCCGCCAGCTGGTGGGCAGCCTGAAAAAAACCAGCAACTTCAAGCTGGAAACCTCCTCTGAAGTTACTGATTTCAAACGCAACGCCGATAACTCCTGGCACGTCACGATCACCGACGTGAAGAGCGGGAAAGAGCATGCCGTGGATGCGAAATATGTGTTCATCGGCGCCGGCGGCGGCGCGCTGAAGCTGCTGCAAAAAACCGGTATTCCTGAAGCGGATAACTACGCGGGCTTCCCGGTTGGCGGCTCGTTCCTGGTGTCTGAGAACCCGGAAATCGCCCGTCAGCACGGCGAGAAAGTCTATGGCCAGGCGTCCGTTGGCGCGCCGCCGATGTCCGTACCGCACCTTGACGCCCGCTTCCTGGACGGCAAGCGCGTGGTACTGTTCGGGCCGTTCGCGACGTTCTCCACCAAATTCCTGAAAAACGGTTCGTTCTTCGATCTGCTGAGCACCACCACCACCAGCAACTTTATGCCGATGACCGATGTGGGCCTCGATAACTTCGATCTGGTGAAATACCTGATTGGTCAGGTCATGCTGAGCGATGAAGACCGTTTCGAAGCGCTGAAAGAGTACTACCCGACGGCGCGTAAAGAGGACTGGAAGCTTATCCAGGCGGGCCAGCGTGTGCAGATCATCAAGAAAGACCCGGAGAAGGGCGGCGTGCTGAAGCTGGGTACTGAAATCGTCACCGACCAGCAGAAAACCCTGGCGGCGCTGCTTGGTGCATCTCCTGGCGCGTCCACCGCGGCACCTATCTCCATCAACGTTATCAAGCAGCTGTTCCCGGAGCAGTACAAATCGGAAGCCTGGCAGAGCAAGCTGCGTGAGATTGTGCCGAGCTACGGTCAGAAGCTGAACGGCAACGTGGCGCTGACCCAGCAGGTTTGGGATGAGACGGCGGCGACGCTGCAGCTCACCAAACCGCCGGTTATCCAGATGAAAGACGCGAAGCCGACTACCCCGGAAGCTAAACCGGCGCAGGCATCCAGCCCGCAACACGATATGGCGCTGTAAACCACAACGTCAGCCGCGCCCTTCTTTAAAAGGGCGCACTTTAAAGCCACCTCCAGAGGAGGTGGTTTTTTATTTAACCGCCTTCGGGTTCACGCAGTTCTGCGACACGTCGCCATTGAGCGCGTTGATTAGGTTATCGACCGCGCAGGCAGCCATGTTATAGCGCGTCTCATGGGTCGCGGAGCCGATATGCGGCAGCGCCACCACATTCTTCAGCGCCAGCAGCGGAGAGTCTTTCGAAAGCGGCTCCTGTTCAAACACATCCAGCCCGGCCGCGTGGATCTCGCCGCTTTGCAGGGCGTCAATCAGCGCGTTTTCATCCACCACCGGCCCGCGGCCCGCGTTGATGAAAATCGCCGATTTCTTCATTTTGCGGAACTGTTCTGCGCCAATCATATGGTGCGTCTCGTCGGTGAGCGGCAGAATGACGCACACGAAATCCGATTCGCCGAGCAGCGTATCCAGGTCACAGTAACGCGCGTTAAAGCGCTCTTCCGCCTCGCTGTGATGGCGGCGCGCGTTGTAGAGAATCGGCATGTTAAAGCCAAAATGCGCGCGCTGCGCCAGCGTGAGACCAATGCGGCCCATGCCGACGATGCCCAGCGTTTTGTGGTGAACGTCGCAGCCGAACCAGTCCGGGCCGATGCTGCCGGTCCATTCGCCCGCTTTAACCCGCTCCGCCACTTCGAGTGCGCGGCGCGCGGTCGTCAGCACCAGCGTCATCAGCGTATCGGCGACCGTCTCGGTCAGCACCGTAGGCGTGTGCATCAGCGCTATCTTTTTCGCGCTCAGCGCGTCCACGTCGAAATTGTCATACCCTACGGAAACCGTCGAGGCGGCGCGAAGCGCGGGCATTTTCTCAAGCAGCGTCGCGTCCACTTTTTCACTCGAACCCAGCAGCCCCTGCGCCTCGCTGAACGCGTCCGCATGAGCAGCCACGGTCTGCGGGCTGAGGTCTGACACGCGGGTCACGTTGAAGTGGCTCTCCAGACGGGCAAGCAAATCGTCGGGCAGGGATTTGTAGAGAATGACGGACGGCTTCATGCAGGTCTCCAGCTTTTGAACAAAACAGAAAGAATAGACAAGCGGACGGCATCACGCCGCCCGCCGCGTGTTACGCGTGGCGCGCCCCCACCGGCAGCTGTTGGCTGGTGGCCGGTTTGACTATCAAAGTGAGCCACACCGAGGCGAAAAGCGCCACCCCCATAAAAATGTATGAGGCAGACGGGTTGCCGGTCGCGCCGTTGAGATAGCCGACCACCCAGGAGCCGACGAACGAGCCGAGCGCGCCCATACTGTTGATAAGCGCCATCGCGCCGCCCGCCACATTCTTCGGCAGCATCTCCGGAATAATCGCGAAGAACGGGCCATACGGGGCGTACATCGCCGCGCCGGCAATCACCAGCAGGGTGTAAGACGCCCAGAAATGGTTCGCGCCGAGCGCCCAGGAGCCGACAAACGCGAGCCCGCCAATCAGCAGCAGCGGCCAGACGAACAGTTTGCGGTTCTGCATTTTATCGGAGGCCCAGGAGACGATAATCATGGCGATGGTCGCGGCCAGGTACGGTACGGCAGAGAGCCAGCCCACTTCCACCATACCCATGTTTTCGCTGCCGCTGCGGATGATAGACGGCAGCCACAGCACAAAACCGTAAACGCCGATGCTCCAGGCGAAATATTGCGCACACAGCAGGATAACGTTGCGCGAGCGGAAGGCTTCGCCGTAATTGCGTACCGCTTTGATGCCTTCCTGCTCTTTATTCAACTGCGCCTGTAGCGCCGCTTTCTCGTCATCCGCCAGCCACTTCACCTGCGACGGTTTATCCTTCACCAGCGCCCACCAGCAGAACGCCCAGACAACCGCCGGGATGCCTTCGATGATGAACATTTCACGCCAGCCGAACGCCTGAATGAGATAGCCCGAGACCACGGACATCCACAGCACTGTGGCCGGATTGCCGAGGATCAGGAACGTGTTGGCGCGCGAACGCTCAGACTTCGTAAACCAGTTACTGATGTAAATCAGCATCGCGGGCATGACGGCGGCTTCCACCACGCCAAGGATAAAGCGGATCGCCGCCAGCATCGGGATATTACTGACTACGCCGGTCAGCGACGCACAGCCGCCCCACAGAATCAGGCAGATGAAAATGAGTTTACGCACGCTGCGGCGCTCGGCGTAAATCGCGCCAGGGATCTGGAAAAAGAAGTAGCCGAGAAAGAACAGGGCGCCCAGCAGCGACGAAATGCCTTTGGTAATGCCGAGATCGTCATTGATACCGGCCGCCGAAGCGAAACTAAAGTTTGCGCGATCGAGGTACGCCAGGCTGTACGTGATAAACACGACCGGCATGATGTACCACCAGCGTTTTGGAGCGTTAGTCGGACTTTTCATCGTATTCCCTCTATGGTTGAGGTGGATGCGTCTCGTCGGTGTAGGGGACGACGGAAGCTGTTCATACTGTGATGTTTGGGAGAGGGTTTCCTCATGCCCGCCCTCTCTCAAAGGAGAGAGGGGAAACTCGTCTTGTGATGTATCGCCTTAAAAAACGTGAAGACTTATGACTCGCCAAGCTGCGCGCGGGTCGGCAGCCCTTCGCTGTCGCCCTGAACCTGGATGGCCAGCGCGCCAATTTTGTTACCGCGGGTCGCCGCCTCGCGCAGCGTTTTACCTTCCAGCAGCGCGCTTATCACGCCCACCGCAAAGCCATCGCCCGCGCCCACCGTATCGACCACGTTTTCAACTTTCACCGCCGACACCGTACCCTGTTCGCCGCTGGCGCTCTGATACCAGGCGCCGTCAGCACCGGTTTTGATAACGACGGCTTTTACGCCGCGCGTCAGGTAGAAATCGGCAATCCCTTCCGGGCTCTGCTGGCCGGTCAGGATCTGGCCTTCTTTCAGGCCCGGCAGCACCCAGTCCGCCATACAGGCGAGCTGGTTCAGCTTCTCTGTCATCTCCGCCTCGCTTTTCCACAGCACCGGACGCAGATTCGGATCGAAGGAGATCGTTTTGCCCTGGTTTTTCATGGCGCGCGCCGCGTGATCCAGTAGCTGATACGAGGTCGGGGAAAGCGCCGCCGCCACGCCGCTCAGGTGCAGGTGACGGGCGCTGTAAAACAGCGGCGCGTTAAAATCTTCGCCGCTCAGATGGCTCGCGGCGGAGCCTTTGCGGAAATACTCCACGCTGGGATCGGTTCCATCTGTGACTTTCGATTTCAACTGAAAACCGGTCGGATAGCGGTCATCGATCGTCACGCCGCGCGTGGCGATACCCTCTTTTTCGAGCTGGTTCAGGACGAAGCGGCCAAACGAATCGTTGCCGACGCGGCTCACCCAGCTCACCTGGAGTCCGAGACGCGCGAGACCGGTGGCGACATTCAGCTCCGCCCCCGCGACGCGTTTAAAAAAATGCTCCACCTGCGCCAGGTCGCCTGGCTCGGTTGCGACAAACATCGCCATCGCTTCGCCGATGGTAATCACATCCAGTGGCTGTTCCATGTTCACTCCTCGCGCAGCAGGTTGACGTAATGGCGGGTCACGGCGGTCAAATCGCGGCCTTCCAGCGGAAACTCAATGCCGCGCGGCGCGTCCGGCGGCAGCATATCCAGCAGCGTGCGCCAGCGCGGCCCGGCGTCATCCAGGGCAATGGCGCGATAGTGGTAGTGGTGCGCGGTGGCGGCTTTAACATGGATATAGCTGACGCCTGCGCGAAGCGTGCGGGCGGCCTCTTCCGGCGCATCGTCCACCCACAGCCAGTTGGCCATGTCGAACGTCAGGCGGACGGGAAGATTGAGCGTTTTGCTGGCGGTAAGGAAGCGGCGCATCGGTTCGAGACGGCCGCATTCCGTCTGATCGTTTTCCACGACCAGCGCGACGTCGCTCAGCGCCAGAAGACCCGCCAGCGGCTCCGCCTGGTGCGGATGACTGAAATGCCCGAGTGAGAGCTTAAGCCAGCGGGCGTTGAGTTCGTGGGCTTCGGCCAGCAGCGAAGGCAGGCGCGCGTTGATTTTGCCGTCGTGTTCAAACAGCGGCTCGGGCGCGGAGTAACAGGCTTTCAGGTGATGAGAGGCGATCGCCTGCGCCAGCGCGGGCAGGGTGTCGATCTCCGCGGGATCGAGCAGTTCACGGCGGATCTCCACGCCGTCAGCGCCTGCGCCCGCGATGATTGGCAGTACAGCCTGCTGGCCGCCGAGGGCTTTGATTTTGTCGTTACCGTAAGCGGCGGTGACGACGATAATTTCTCTCTCCATTAACTTCTCCGGAGTGATTACATCTGCATAACATAGTTAATACGCTAGATGGAACCGGTTCCAAAGAGAAGTCCAGGATGGCGAATTTATGATCGGGGTCACGAACCGTCGTTCAGCGCGCCGTCGAGCCGCGCACGATAAGCTCGCCGGAGAAAACCTGCTCGCGCACCGCCTGCGCCTGGCCCTCGATGCGCTTGACGACCTGCTCAAGGGCAGCGTAGCCAATCTGCCAGGTCGGCTGTTTCAGCGTGGTGATCCCGACGCCCGCCAGCTCCGCCCACTCCAGCTCGTCAAAGCCGAGCAGCCCGATATCCGCACCCCAGTTCAGTCCGATACGCCTGAGCGAGCGCGCCACCTGGAGCGTCAGCGCGCCGTTGGCGGAGATGACCGCTTTGCGCATTCCGCGAAAACGGGTGTGGAAGTGGCGCAGGGTATTGTCGAGATGATCCGCCTCGTGCAGCGGCGTTTCGGCATTTTCCGCGACGACGCCAGGGTAGCGGGCGGCGGTGGCGCGAAAGGCGGTCAGTCGCTCGCGGCGGGTGTTCACCGTCCCGAGCGGCTCGCTTAAAAACAGCAGCGCCTCGAAGCCCTGCTCGATGAGGTGTTCCGTGGCGGTGGTCGCCGCCTGGGTGTTGTCGAGCCCCACGACATCGCAGGCGAAATCCGGGATTTTACGGTCAATCAGCACCATCGGCAGCGCCGATTGTTGCAGCCGGTTCAGCCCTTCTTCGCGCATGCCGACCGCGTTCACCACGATGCCTTCCACCTGATAGCTGCGCAGGAGATCCAGATAATGCAGCTCCTGGTCAAGCTCGTTATTGGTGTTACAGACGAGCGGCGTAAAGCCTTTCTCCCGGCAGGCGGCCTCAATGCCGCTTAACACATTGACCGAATAGGGGTTGGTGATATCGGCGATGATAAGGCCGATTAACCGGGTGCGCCCGCGCTTCAGGCCGCGCGCCATCTGGTTAGGACGGTAATCGAGCTGGGCGATGGCCTGCTCAATGCGCGCCAGCAATGCCCCGGAAAGCAGGTGTTTTTCGCCGTTCAGGTAGCGGGAAACGCTGGTTTTTCCGGTTTTCGCGGCGCGGGCGACGTCGCTGATGGTGGGGCGTGACGCTTTGGTGGTCATGAGGCTTCCTTCTCAGGCTAAAACACCGGCGGGGCAGGTGACTGTTTTTATTATTAGATTATTTCGGTGGCTGTCGTAAAGCAGGCGTTTGCCTGCTGAGTATTCTCGTCGCGAATCATTTTTGGCATGTCTCAAGGTGTGGCGTCGCTTTTAATTATGTTATAACGTATCAAAACATAACTAACGCCTGTACAGGAGAGTAACAGACATGAAGAAGTTAGCCTTATTACTGGGAATGGGGCTTCTGCTGGCAAGTGCTCAAAGCGCGGCGCACGGGCATCACCACGGAAAGCCGTTGACGGAGGCGGAACGCCAGGCGAGCGAAGGGGTGTTCAACGATAAAGATGTCAAAGACCGTATGCTTAGCGACTGGGACGGCGTCTGGCAGTCGATTTATCCCTATTTGCTGAGCGGCGATCTCGATCCGGTGCTGGCAAAAAAAGCGCAGGAAGGCGGTAAAACCGTCGAAGAATATCGCGCGTATTACAAAAAAGGGTATGCCACGGATGTTGACATGATAGGCATTGAAAACAACGTGATGGAGTTTCACGTCGGGCAGACCGTGAACGCCTGCGAGTATAAATATAACGGCTATAAGATTTTGCATTACGCCTCCGGCAAGAAAGGCGTGCGCTACCTCTTTGAGTGCACCGACAGCGCGTCAAAAGCGCCGAAGTTTGTGCAGTTCAGCGATCACACCATCGCGCCGCGTAAATCCGCGCATTACCACATTTTTATGGGCAATAGCTCGCATGAGGCGTTGCTGAAAGAGATGGATAACTGGCCGACATACTATCCGTACCAGTTAAGCAAAGCGCAGGTGGTGGATGAAATGCTGCACCACTAAGGAGTGAAGCAGCCTCATCGGGCTTTCCCGATGAGGCCATCAGTCGTTACTGGAGCGGGCTTAAGGTGATTTCCACGCGACGGTTCTGCGCTTTACCCTCTTCGGTGCTGTTGCTGGCGACCGGGTTCGCCGGGCCCATGCCGCTGGTGCGGATGCGGTTGGCGGCCACGCCCTGGGTGATGAGCGCGCTGGCGACGCTTTCCGCGCGCTGCTGCGACAGCTTCATGTTCAGCGCCTGCCCGCCGGTGCTGTCGGTATAGCCCACCACGTTCACCGCGGTTTTCGGGTACTCTTTCAGCACCATCGCCACGCCGGTCAGCGTATTCGCGCCCGCCGGTTTGAGATTCGCCTGGCTGCTGTCGAAGGTCACGTTGTTCGGCATATTCAGGATGATGTTATCGCCGCTGCGGGTGACGCTGACGCCGGTGCCCTGCATTTTCTGACGCAGTTTCGCTTCCTGCACATCCATGTAGTAACCCACGCCGCCGCCGAGCGCCGCGCCCGCCGCCGCGCCAATCAGCGCGCCTTTGCCGCGATCCTTTTTCGACGAAGAAAGCACGCCGACGCCCGCGCCCACCAGCGAGCCAATGCCCGCGCCAATGCCGGATTTGCCCGCTTCACGTTCGCCGGTGTAAGGGTTTGTGGTGCAGCCTGAAAGGGCCAGTGCGCCGCTGACCATCGCGGCCACAAAAATGATGCGTTTTTTCATCGCATATCCTTATTCAATTTAATTCTGGTTCGCCTGGAGTGGCGGAGGTTGATTATGACGGGGGAATGTGATGAAAATTCCGGGAAGTGTTCTGATTTTTTATCCATAACGAATCGAGCGGCGACAAAGTAGCCATACTCACGCCGCCTCATCTGCAAACGCCAGTCAGGAGCCCGTTTTGGCTAACCCATCTGCTTTAAAACGCATCGTTACCGCCGCCCACTGGGGGCCAATGGTTGTCGAGACCGACGGTGAAACCGTGCTCTCTTCTCAGGGCGCGCTGCCGACGCGCCACCCGAATTCGCTACAAACCGCCGTCCCGGACCAGGTGCACAGCAAGGCGCGCGTGCGCTACCCGATGGCGCGTAAAGGGTTTCTCGCCTCGCCGGACAGCCCGCAGGGCGTGCGCGGGCAGGATGAGTTTGTGCGTATCAGCTGGGATGAGGCGCTGCGTCTGATTGACCAGCAGCACCGGCGCATCCGAGAAAGCTACGGCCCGTCGTCGATTTTCGCAGGCTCCTACGGCTGGCGCTCCAACGGCGTGCTGCATAAAGCAGCCACGCTGCTGCAGCGCTATATGAGTCTCGCGGGCGGCTACACCGGTCATCTGGGCGATTACTCTACGGGGGCCGCGCAGGTGATCATGCCCTACGTGGTCGGCGGCAACGAAGTTTATCAGCAGCAGACCAGCTGGCCGTTGGTGCTGGAGCATAGCGACGTGGTAGTGCTGTGGAGCGCCAACCCGCTCAACACGCTGAAAATCGCCTGGAACGCCTCTGACGAACAGGGCATCGGTTATTTCGAGAAGCTCAGAGAGAGCGGCAAAAAGCTTATCTGCATCAACCCGATGCGCCCGGAAACCGCCGATTTCTTCGGCGATCGCATGGAGTGGATAGCCCCACATATGGGCACCGACGTGGCGCTGATGCTCGGCATCGCCCATACGCTGGTGGAAAACGGCTGGCAGGATGACGATTTCCTCAACGCCTGCACGCACGGCTACGCGCAGTTTGCGGCCTACCTGACCGGCGAGCGCGACGGCACGCCGAAAGACGCCGACTGGGCGGCAGCCATCTGCGGCGTCGACGCCGCAACCATCCGCCAGCTGGCGAAATTATTCAGCCAGAACCGCACCATGCTGATGGCGGGCTGGGGCATGCAGCGCCAGCAGTATGGCGAGCAGAAACACTGGATGCTGGTGACGCTCGCGGCCATGCTCGGCCAGATTGGCCTGCCGGGCGGCGGTTTCGGGCTTTCTTATCACTTCGCCAACGGTGGCAACCCGACGCGACGCGCGGCCGTGCTGGCCTCAATGCAGGGCAGCGTGGAAGGCGGCGTTGATGCGGTCGATAAAATCCCGGTGGCGCGCATTGTCGAGGCGCTGGAAAACCCCGGCGGCGAATATCCGCATAACGGCGAGCCGCGCATTTTCCCGGATATCCGTTTTATCTGGTGGGCGGGCGGCGCTAACTTTACGCATCACCAGGAGACGCACCGCCTGATTAAGGCGTGGCAGAAACCGGAGCTGGTGGTGATTTCCGAATGCTTCTGGACGGCGGCGGCGAAGCACGCCGATATCGTGCTGCCGGTAACCACCTCGTTTGAGCGCAACGACATGACCATGACCGGCGACTACAGCAACCAGCATATGGTGCCGATGAAGCAGGTTGTGCCGCCGCAGTATGAGGCGCGTAACGATTTCGATATCTTCGCCGAACTGTCAGAGCGCTGGGAAACCGGTGGGCGGGCGCGTTTCACCGAAGGCAAAAGCGAGCTGGAGTGGCTCGAAACCTTCTATAACATCGCCCGCGAGCGCGGCGCGGCGCAGCAGGTGACGCTGCCGGATTTCGCGGATTTCTGGAAGGCGAATCAGATAATCGAGATGCCGGAGAACCCGAAAAATGCCGAATTCGTGCGTTTTGGCGCGTTTCGTGACGATCCGGCGGCCAACCCGCTCAGCACGCCGAGCGGGAAAATCGAGATCTACTCAGAGCGTATTGCCCGCTTCGGCTATGCCGACTGCCCGCCGCACCCGACCTGGCTTGAGCCGGACGAGTGGCACGGCAACGCGCAGCCGGACGAACTGCAGCTGCTCTCGTCGCATCCGGCGCACCGTCTGCACAGCCAGCTTAACTATTCCGCGCTTCGCGAGCGCTACGCCGTGGCCGGGCGCGAGCCAGTGACGCTGCACCCGGAAGATGCCCGTAAACGCGGCATCGCCCACGGCGATCTGGTGCGGGTGTGGAACGCGCGCGGCCAGGTGCTGGCGGGTGCGGTGGTGACGGACGGCATTAAGCCGGGCGTGATTTGTCTGCATCAGGGCGCGTGGCCCGATTTCGACTGGAGCCAGCAGGGGCTTTGCAAAAACGGCGCGGTGAACGTGCTGACGCGCGATATCCCGACGTCGCGGCTCGGCAACGGCTGCGCGGCGAACTCCTCGCTGGTACGCGTCGAGAAATACCGCGGGCCCGCGCCGGACGTTACGGCGTTTGATCCGCCTGCCAGCGCATAATCCAGGTCGGGTGGCCGGTCTCTTCCTGCCACGCGCTCTCTTCAATACGAAACCCCCGGGCGTGATAGAAATGCACCGCCCGGGTGTTTTTCTGGTAGACCTCAAGATGCAGGGTATCGTACTGCGATTGCACCTGCGTAAGCAGGGCGGTGCCGATGCCTTTTCCCTCGCAGTCAGGTGACACGAACAGCGCACCAATAAAGTTTTCATGCATCACGCTGATAAACCCGCGAAGCTTACCGTCGTTTTCTTCCACCCACGTGCAGGCACCGGGCAGATAGACGTCGCGCACAATCGGCAGGCTGGCGCGCCAGTAGTCAGGCTGAATGAACGGATGCCCGGCGGTGGTGCTGGCAAGCCACAGTGAAAGGATGGCGTCGCGGTCGGAAGGCCGCTGCGCGCGGATCACGGGCGGTGCTCCGGGTGGCGGCCGCACGTGGTGAGATGATCGTTCACCAGCCCGCAGGCCTGCATGAAGGAGTAACAAATCGTCGGGCCGACAAACTTAAAGCCGCGTTTTTTCAGCGCCTTCGAGAGCGCCTGCGCTTCAGGCGTCGTCACCGGCACCTGCGCGAGCGTCTGCGGAGAGTTGATTTTTGGCTCGCCCCCGACGAAAGACCAGACAAACGCTGAGAAATCTTCCCCCTGCGCCTGCATGGCGATATACGCCCGCGCGTTGGCGATAATGGCTTCGATTTTTCCGCGATGGCGAATAATCCCCGGCTCCAGCACCAGCGCGTCGACATCTTCCGGCCCCATCTGCGCCACGGCATATGGCTCAAACCCGTGGAAACAGCGGCGATAGTGTTCGCGCTTTTTCAGCACGGTTATCCATGACAGCCCGGCCTGCTGGCCTTCGAGACAGATCATCTCAAACAGCTTGTGGTTGTCTTTCTGAGGTTCGCCCCACTCTTCGTCATGGTAGGCGAGATAAAGCGGGTCCTGGGTGACCCATCCGCAACGTTCCATCCTGCATTCCCTCATTGTAATAAACACCCTGGCGATTTTCCGAAGCGGCTTGACGTTGCGAATAAAGAGACAATAGTTAATTCAGGGTTACTCGCCCATCCGCTAATAACGTCAATAAAAACGGCCGGAACCGGCTCTCTTCTGGAGTCGCTTTGATGATGATAACTATCTCTGGACGCCATGCGTTACGACGCGCGGCGGTACTGTTGTGGTCTCTGGTTTTTACCCAGGCGGCACACGCCTGGCAACAGGAATATATCGCTGCTGACCCCCAAAGTAACACTTCTGAACGCTATACATGGGACAGCGATCGCACACCAAGTTATGACGAGATCCTGGCCGAGCGCGTGGCGCAGACGCAGCGCGATGAAGCTGCGATGGCCGCTATGCCGGCAGGCCTGAACCTGACATGGCCGCTGCCGGTGGTCGCTCGCCCGGTGGCGGGCTGGCGGCGTGAAGCCGACGGCCTGCCTTTACAGGAGAATGGTGCCAGCGCAAATAACGCCTACTGGCATGCGAGCGTCGGCTCGCTCGGCTGGCGGCTCGATTCACGCCTCGGCGCGGTACGGCCGTGGGCGCAGGTGAGCTATAACCAGCAGCACGGCGATCCGCTGTGGAGTATGCAGCCGCTGCTGCCTGGCAGCCAGTACGGCTCGTGGATGGATGTTTCGGTCGGCGCTGATATGCCGATTAACAAGCATCTCGCGGCCTAGGCGTCCTTCTCCCAGGCGGAAGGGCGGCTTAGCGAAAACGACGCGCAAATGTACAACCTCGGCCTTAGCGCGACGTTTTAGGGCGTGCCATTCGCGCCCGTTCAAGGCCATCCATGCCTTTGTAGCGGCAGTTCATTCCGCGCCTGCGGCATCTCATGCCGTTTTCCCCCGAAAAAGTAGGGGTTTCGCTATCGTTGCAGGTAGTGAAGCTTTCTTCTTATCTGTGGGACAACAACCATGAAGACATCCATCCAACCGCATACCCGGTGGCTCACCCTGGTGGGCACGATTGTTACCCAGTTCGCGCTGGGTTCGGTTTATACCTGGAGCCTGTTTAACGGTGCCCTGTCGCAAAAGCTTGATGAGCCGGTAAGCCAGGTGGCGTTCTCTTTTGGCCTGCTGAGCCTGGGGCTGGCGCTGTCGTCGTCGGTCGCCGGTAAACTGCAGGAGCGTTTCGGCGTAAAACGCGTGACGATCGCCTCCGGCGTGCTGCTGGGGTTAGGGCTGGTGCTCACCTCTCATGCCAGCAACCTGATGATGCTCTGGCTGAGCGCGGGCGTGCTGGTGGGGCTGGCGGACGGCGCGGGTTATCTGCTGACGCTCTCTAACTGCGTGAAGTGGTTCCCGGAGCGCAAAGGGCTTATCTCTGCATTTTCTATCGGCGCGTATGGTCTGGGTAGCCTTGGCTTTAAATTTATCGACAGCCATCTGCTGGCGTCCGTCGGGCTTGAGCGCACGTTTATTATCTGGGGCGGTATGGTGATGGTGATGATTATCGGCGGCGCGCTGCTGATGAAAGATGCGCTGAATCAGCCTGCGCGCACCGGCAACAACGCGGGCGAAGGCGACTACAGCCTTGCCGAATCGATGCGTAAACCGCAGTACTGGATGCTGGCGCTGATGTTCCTGACCGCCTGCATGAGCGGCCTGTATGTGATTGGCGTGGCGAAAGATATCGCGCAGGGCATGGTGCGCCTCGACGCCGCCACCGCCGCGAACGCGGTTACCGTGATTTCCATCGCCAACCTGACGGGCCGCCTGGTGCTCGGCATTCTCTCCGACAAAATGCCGCGCATTCGCGTCATTACGCTCGGCCAGATGATCTCGCTGGTGGGGATGGCCGCGCTGCTTTTCGCACCGCTCAATGAAATGACCTTCTTCGCCGCCATCGCCTGCGTGGCCTTTAACTTCGGCGGCACCATTACGGTTTACCCGTCGCTGGTCAGTGATTTCTTTGGCCTGAATAATCTGGCGAAAAACTACGGCGTGATTTATCTCGGCTTTGGGATCGGCAGCATCTGCGGTTCGATTATCGCCTCGCTGTTCGGCGGCTTTTACGTCACCTTCTGCGTTATCTTCGCGCTGCTGATTGTCTCGCTGGCGATCTCCACCACCATTCGTCAGCCGCGCCGCGAAGCCTGGGAACACGCCCGCGCCTGATGTCCTTTCGCCGCCGCGCTCTGCGGCGGCGCTTTCCCCGAATGTTCTCACTTTCTCCCCAGTTCGCTCAGACGTTCTATGCTTAATAGCTGTGATTGCCAACACGAAGGAGAACAAGATGTCCTTAGAAAAAGTGGTTTATCGCGCAAAAGCGAAAGCAACTGGCGGCCGTGACGGCCGTGCGACGTCCGATGACGGCGTGCTGGACGTGAAACTCGGCGTGCCAAAAGAGATGGGCGGCCAGGGTGGTCAGGTGACTAACCCGGAACAGCTTTTCGCCGCAGGGTACTCCGCCTGCTTCCTGGGCGCGCTGAAACATGTCGCCTCCCAGGAGAAGAAAAAAGTGCCGCAGGACGCCTTTATCGAAGGGCAAGTAGGCATTGGGCCGCTGCCGACCGGTTTCGGGATTGAAGCCCAGCTGGATATCCATCTGCCGGGCATGGACCGCGCAGAGGCCGAAGAACTGGTGCAGAAAGCGCACATCGTTTGCCCGTACTCCAACGCGACGCGCGGCAACATTGACGTTAAGCTGAACGTCATTACCGACTAACCGGTTGTCCCGCTCCGTAAAATGCGGTTCCGGCCTCATATTTTTGTAAATACGAGCCGGGCCGCCCTAATTGCCCGCACTTTTCCCCGCCTCTGTGGTCTACTACCCCGCGACTGAGTTAAGAATCGCCTGATTCCCTCAGTATTATTACGTATACCTTTTTTATTTTTTTGGGGAACGGGTTTACCACCTGTTTGCCCGGGCGGCTTGCATGAAATACATCCTCTCGATGACCCAACAGAAACTGTGCATTCTGCTGGCGGTCTACATCGGCCTCTTTTTTAACTGCGCGGTGTTATATCGTCGCTTTGACGGATATGCGCAGAACCTCTCCTGGATTAACGCGGTATCCATGGTTGTCGAACTGGCGGCCACGGTGCTCGTCACGTTCTTCCTGCTGCGTGTGTTGTCGCTACTGGGACGGCGCGTCTGGCGCGTGCTGGCGTCGCTGGTAGTGCTGTTCTCCGCCGCGGCCAGCTATTACATGACGTTCATGAACGTAGTGATTGGCTACGGGATTATCGCGTCGGTAATGACGACCGATATCGATCTCTCCAAAGAAGTGGTGGGCTGGCAGTTCATCGTGTGGATGGTCCTGGTGTGCATCGTGCCGCTGGCGCTTATCTGGGGAAGCCGCTGCCGCGATACGCTGCTGCGCCAGCTCCGTACCCGCGATCAGCGTCTGAAAAGCGCGGCGGTGGTGATTGTGGCGGGCCTGCTGGTCTGGGCACCGATTCGCCTGCTGGATTTGCAGCAGAAGAACGAAGAGCGCACCTCTGGGGTTGATATGCCAAGCTACGGCGGCGTTGTAGCGAACTCGTATCTGCCGTCGAACTGGCTCTCCGCGCTGGGGCTGTACGCCTGGGCGCAGGTCGATGAATCCAGCGATAATAAATCCCTGCTGAACCCGGCCAAAAAGTTTACCTGGCAGGCACCGCAGGGTATTGATGACACGTATGTGGTGTTTATCATCGGCGAAACCACGCGCTGGGATCATATGGGTCTGCTCGGTTATGACCGTAACACTACGCCGAAACTCGCCCAGGAGAAAAACCTGGCGGCGTTCCGCGGCGAATCGTGTGATACCGCGACCAAACTCTCGCTGCGCTGCATGTTTGTTCGTGAAGGCGGCGCGGATGATAACCCGCAGCGCACGCTGAAAGAGCAAAACGTGTTCGCGGTACTCAAACAGCTGGGCTTTAGCTCGGATCTGTACGCGATGCAGAGCGAAATGTGGTTCTACAGCAACACCATGGCGGACAACATCGCCTACCGCGAGCAGATCGGCGCCGAGCCGCGCAACCGCGGTAAGCAGGTGGACGATATGCTGCTGGTGGATGAGATGAAAAACTCGCTGGTAGGGCACGATAAGGGCAAACACCTTATCATTCTGCATACCAAAGGCTCGCACTATAACTATGTGCAGCGTTATCCGAGAAGCTATGCGCGCTGGCAGCCGGAGTGTATGGGCGTTGATTCAGACTGTAGCCGTCAGGAGCTGATTAACGCGTACGATAACTCGGTGCTATACGTCGACAGCTTTATCTCCGATGTCATCGACCAGGTCCGCAATAAAAAAGCGATTGTGTTCTACGCCGCGGATCATGGCGAATCGATCAACGAAAAAGAGCATCTGCACGGCACGCCGCGCAACGTCGCGCCGCCGGAGCAGTTCCGCGTGCCGATGATGGTCTGGATGTCCGACAGCTATCTGGCCGATCCGCAGCATGCGCAGGCGTTCGCGCAGCTTAAACTGCAGGCAGAGCAGAAGCGCCCGCATCGTCACGTTGAGCTGTTCGATACCATTATGGGCTGCCTCGGCTACCAGTCGCCGGACGGCGGCATCAACCAGAATAACAACTGGTGTCATGTTCCTTCTGCCGCAAAATAGCCATATCGCTGGCTTTTCAGCCGATCGACAGGCTTTTTTAAAGTAAGGGATTGACGGGAATTAGGGTGCGCAGTAATATGCGCCCCGCATTCGGTGATTGGCGCAGCCTGGTAGCGCACTTCGTTCGGGACGAAGGGGTCGGAGGTTCGAATCCTCTATCACCGACCAAATTCAGAAAAGCCCTGCTCATCGAGCAGGGCTTTTTGCTTTCCGGCGTCTGAAAGGATGAGAACCTCCGGGGGCAGGGAGGTTCGACCCGAGCGCAGCGAGAGAGCGTTGCGTAAGCAACGACCCGCAGGGCGAAGCCGCGTAGCGGCGAGTTATCCTCTGGCACCGACCAAATTCAGAAAAGCCCTGCTCATCGAGCAGGGCTTTTTGCTTTCCGGCGTCTGAAAGGATGAGAACCTCCGGGGGCAGGGAGGTTCGACCCGAGCGCAGCGAGAGAGCGTTGCGTAAGCAACGACCCGCGGGCGAAGCCGCGTAGCGGCGATTTATCCTCTGGCACCGACCAAATTCAGAAAAGCCCTGCTCAACGAGCAGGGCTTTTTGCTTTCCGGCGTCCGGCCCTCAGGGCTGCACCTGCGCCATTAATGCGTTCAGCTCGTCGATACGCGCCTTATTCATATTGATTTCGCACTGGGTGGCTAGAACCCAATAGTTGGGGGTTTTAGCACTGATCTGGGAACTGGCCGCCTGACAAAACAGGACCTTATGTTTTTCCCATGCCGCCTGATCGTTTTTCAGCGCATTGGCCGTATCTACAACGATTTGTGAGTCTTCATCCTCGTAATCCGCATTAGCCTCCAGCCAGTCTTCCGACTGTACCTGCTTCAGCGCCGCCGCCAGCGTCTGTTGTAGCGCCTGCTCCGTTTGCTTGCGCTGCCTTTCAAGACATCGCGTTCCGGCGGCATAATCCGCACTCTTCGCACACATCTTTGCAGCCTCTCCGTAAATGATGGACGAGGCAGCAACGCAGGTGGTTGGTATCAACAGAAAGGGCAGAAAAAAAACTAACTTATAACCCATTGATATATTGCAACCTTTTTAAGTTTCTTCCATGTGAGTTCATCTGTGCGCGATCTGTTTTCAGATATAAACGCACCGATTTCAGATCGTCGAGTAAAATCAACCGGGCAAATTCACCTGCTGACTCACATCCCTGATACAAACTATCGATGTATATATCTTTTAATCTGACACGCATCTTTTCCCAGCTTATGGCAGACATCATTCTCGCTTTGCGTCCATTAAAGATCCTTTTCGCCTCGGAAATATAAAATTGTATGGCAATTTCAAACAGTCTTAGCTGTTGCTGGTGCGTAATTTCACCGAAAAGCGGCCCATAAAATTTCACGAAACTGGCAGCCTCTCGTCCTTTCAGAAAAGCAGCTTTAGATGCCAGAATGGCTTTGTACTCTTCTATCCCTGCCTGTCTGAGCGTTGCAAAAATCTCACCTGCGCTTCGATTTCCCATATCGTAGCCACGGCCAAGTGTAACGCCAGAAGCAGCAGAATGAGGCCAGTGTAAGATGCGTGAGAACCAGGGATAAGGGTGCGGACGGAAAGGATTTGTAGCTGTAATATAATCCGTCCCTTCATTGTCAAAAGTAAATTGCGCTTCCCGTACATGTAGCGGCCCGGAAGTAATCCGTGGGCGCCAATCGGGTTGGCTGGCATTTTTTAACGCTTCAATGAACCATTGATCAAATGGCTGTACCAGGCCTGATCGGGACAGTGTTAACAAACGTTGATACCAGATAATCGCTTCTTTGGTTTCGTTGTTGCATATGCCGTCCACTTTTAATGAACGCCCTGTCGCTGTCTGATAACCAGCTTTCATCATCAATTCTTGTAGCGCTTTTACGTCATCAGCATAATTTACGCCGCAAACGCCTACCGATGACTGCAAGCGCAGCACGCGTGGCTCATGAAAATTCCTTTTCATATACCTCAATACCTTTTGTCAGTTCGTAAGGGTTTCCATTTTTTGTCGACACGACAGAGAACGTAGCGAACGCCTCAGGCGTGACGTTTTGCAGAAACCAGAACTGAAATCGTATTAAAGAGGCTTTCCATAAAACCGTAAGCAGCCAGAAGTTATTGCTTTTCACCCCCACATTCAGACCCTGTTCCAGGGAATACCTGAATAAACATATTCACCTGCTTAATTCGTTAGTCTTATTTAGCTTCGATTTTCTCGCGCGAACGCGATTCTGTGACATATTTCATTGAAAATAGTTATGAAACATCCCGCATACTTTCCGCTCTGCTTATATATTGCCTTAGCATTTTTTGCTGTATGGGTAACAAATCGCGCCATAAACCCGTTCATAAGTTCGCCACAGAGCCAGAAATTTTGCATTAAGCGGATAAAACATAAGCGCTGAATGTTACAAATTATCAAGACGATTATTCTGCGAGTGAGGGCGTAGCATAAATTTCCGTGCTGAAAACATGCCCATGAGGTTTTTTTAATCTTTGTTTGCCGTTTCTCACCCCGGTTGTAAATCCCGGATAGCTGTATTGACGTTTGCGTGTTCTGTTGACAGATTGTAGGGCGTGAGGGTCATTTTACGGACAATCTGTACTGCAACTCAGTCTCCCTTGCGAAAGGAATCCCCAGCCTCACACTTAACGATCGGACCGGGCAAAAAATAAAAAAGGTCTGACGAAAAACACAACACCTATCACATTGGAGCAGAAGAATGAGTATTTCCTTGAAGAAGTCAGGGATGCTGAAGTTTGGTCTCAGCCTGCTGGCTATGACCTGCGCCGCAGGCGTACAAGCCAAAACCCTGGTTTACTGTTCAGAAGGCTCGCCGGAAGGCTTTAACCCACAGCTCTTCACCTCTGGTACCACTTACGACGCAAGCTCTGTGCCGATTTACAACCGTCTGGTTGAATTTAAAACCGGCACCACGGAAATTATTCCGGGCCTCGCGGAGAAATGGGACGTCAGCGAAGATGGCAAAACCTATACTTTCCATCTGCGTAAAGGCGTGAAATGGCAGGACAATAAAGATTTCAAACCGACGCGCGAATTTAACGCCGATGACGTCGTGTTCTCGTTCGATCGTCAGAAAAACGATCAAAACCCGTACCATAAAGTTTCTGGCGGCAGCTACGAATATTTCGAAGGCATGGGTCTGCCAACGCTGATTAGCGAAGTGAAAAAAGTCGACGACAATACCGTCCAGTTCGTGCTGACGCGCCCGGAAGCGCCGTTCCTGGCGGATATGGCGATGGACTTCGCGTCGATTCTTTCTAAAGAATACGCAGACAACATGCTGAAAGCCGGCACGCCGGAGAAAGTCGACCTGAACCCGATCGGTACCGGTCCGTTCCAGCTGCTGCAATACCAGAAAGACTCCCGCATTCTGTATAAAGCGTTCCCGGGCTTCTGGGGCACCAAACCGAAGATTGATCGTCTGGTCTTCTCCATTACGCCGGATGCCTCTGTTCGTTACGCTAAGCTTCAGAAAAACGAGTGCCAGGTGATGCCGTACCCGAACCCGGCGGACATCGCGCGCATGAAGCAGGACAAAAACATCAACCTGATGGAGCAGGCGGGCCTGAACGTCGGCTACCTCTCTTTCAACACCGAGAAGAAGCCGTTTGACGACGTGAAAGTGCGTCAGGCGCTGACCTACGCGGTGAACAAAGACGCTATCATCAAAGCGGTTTACCAGGGCGCTGGCGTTGCCGCGAAAAACCTGATCCCGCCGACCATGTGGGGCTATAACGACGACGTGAAGGATTACACCTACGACGTCGAGAAAGCCAAAGCGCTGCTGAAAGAAGCGGGTCAGGATAAAGGCTTCACCGTTGAGCTGTGGGCAATGCCGGTACAGCGTCCGTATAACCCGAACGCGCGCCGTATGGCCGAGATGATCCAGGCTGACTGGGCGAAAATCGGCGTTCAGGCGAAAATCGTGACCTACGAGTGGGGCGAGTACCTGAAGCGCGCCAAAGCGGGCGAACACCAGGCGGTGATGATGGGCTGGACCGGCGACAACGGGGATCCGGATAACTTCTTCGCCACCCTGTTTAGCTGCGACGCCGCGAAAGATGGCTCCAACTACTCCCGCTGGTGCTACAAGCCGTTTGAAGATCTGATCCAGCCGGCGCGTGCCACCGATGACCACAACAAACGTATCGAGCTTTACAAACAGGCTCAGGTCGTGATGCACGATCAGGCACCGGCGCTTATCGTCGCGCACTCCACCGTGTATGAGCCGGTGCGTAAAGAAGTCAAAGGCTACGTGGTCGATCCGCTGGGCAAACACCACTTCGAAAACGTCTCCGTTGAATAATTAAAACCGTCAGGGGCGCGCGAGCGCCCCGTGTCCGGCGACGCTGCGCCTGTATCGGTCTACACTTGCAGACCGGGCAAGCGCAGCACACCCGGCAGCAGTGCTTTATTCCCTCGCTGAAAGGAGAGGGAATGAGATTTGTGAGCAATACAGACCACATCCCCTGGTTGTGCGTCATTACAGAGAATCCGGGTTATGTTGCAGTTCATCCTCCGACGTCTGGGGCTTGTTATCCCGACGTTTATCGGTATCACCCTTCTCACTTTTGCCTTCGTCCATATGATCCCCGGCGACCCGGTGATGATCATGGCGGGCGAACGTGGTATTTCCCCTGAGCGTCACGCGCAGCTGCTGGCCGAGCTGGGCCTCGATAAGCCGCTCTGGGAACAGTATCTCCACTATATCTGGGGTGTGCTGCATGGCGATTTAGGCCTGTCGCTTAAAAGCCGCCTCCCGGTGTGGGACGAGTTCGTGCCGCGCTTTAAAGCGACGCTGGAGCTTGGCGTCTGCGCGATGATTTTCGCGGTTGCCGTGGGCATTCCGGTGGGCGTGCTGGCCGCCGTTAAACGTGGCTCTATCTTCGATCATACAGCAGTAGGCCTGGCGCTGACCGGCTACTCCATGCCTATCTTCTGGTGGGGCATGATGCTGATCATGCTGGTGTCGGTGCAGCTAAACCTGACGCCGGTCTCCGGGCGCGTCAGCGATATGGTGTTCCTTGACGATACCAACCCGCTGACCGGCTTTATGCTTATCGACACCGCCATCTGGGGTGAAGAAGGTAACTTTATCGACGCGCTGGCGCACATGATCCTGCCCGCCATTGTGCTCGGCACCATTCCGCTGGCGGTGATCGTGCGTATGACCCGCTCGGCGATGCTGGAAGTTCTCGGCGAGGATTACATCCGCACCGCGCGCGCCAAGGGCCTGACCCGTATGCGCGTCATTATCATTCACGCGCTGCGTAACGCCATGCTGCCGGTCGTGACGGTGATTGGGCTTCAGGTAGGCACGCTGCTCGCGGGCGCTATCCTGACGGAAACCATCTTCTCCTGGCCCGGCCTCGGCCGCTGGCTCATCGACGCGCTCCAGCGCCGCGATTATCCGGTCGTGCAGGGCGGCGTGCTGCTGGTGGCGACGATGATTATTCTCGTCAACCTGCTGGTCGATCTGCTCTATGGCGTGGTGAACCCGCGTATTCGTCATAAGAAATAAGGGGCCATCATGACGCAAATAACTGAAAACAAAGTGGTGGCCGCACCGGTGCCAATGACGCCGATGCAGGAATTCTGGCACTACTTCAAACGGAACAAAGGCGCGGTCGTCGGGCTGGTGTATGTCGTCATCATGATCCTGATTGCGGTCTTCGCGAACATCGTCGCGCCGCATAACCCGGCGGAGCAGTTCCGCGATGCGCTGCTGGCCCCGCCGGTCTGGCAGGATGGCGGTAGCTGGGCGCATATTCTCGGCACCGATGACGTGGGCCGCGATGTGATGTCGCGCCTGATGTACGGCGCGCGCCTGTCGCTGCTGGTCGGCTGTCTGGTGGTGGTGCTGTCGCTGGTCATGGGCATTGTGCTTGGCCTGGTGGCGGGCTATTTCGGCGGCATCGTCGATACCATCATCATGCGTATCGTCGATATCATGCTGGCGCTGCCGAGCCTGCTGCTGGCGCTGGTGCTGGTGGCGATTTTCGGCCCGTCAATCGTTAACGCTTCACTCGCGCTGACCTTCGTGGCACTGCCGCACTACGTGCGCTTAACGCGTGCGGCGGTACTGGTGGAAGTGAGCCGCGACTACGTGACCGCCTCCCGCGTGGCGGGCGCCGGCGCGATGCGCCAGATGTTCGTGAACATCTTCCCTAACTGCCTTGCGCCGCTGATTGTTCAGGCGTCGCTCGGTTTCTCGAATGCCATTCTCGATATGGCCGCACTGGGCTTTCTCGGCATGGGCGCGCAGCCGCCAACACCGGAGTGGGGCACCATGCTCTCCGACGTGTTGCAGTTCGCGCAAAGTGCCTGGTGGGTCGTGACCTTTCCTGGTCTCGCTATCCTGCTGACGGTGCTGGCATTTAACCTGATGGGCGACGGCCTGCGCGACGCGCTCGACCCCAAACTCAAGCAGTAAAGAGGCACGAGATGGCGTTACTGAATGTAGATAAATTATCGGTGCACTTCGGCGACGAAGGTACCCCGTTCCGCGCCGTAGACCGCGTGAGCTACAGCGTGAATCAGGGCGAAGTGGTTGGCATCGTGGGCGAATCGGGTTCTGGTAAATCGGTCAGCTCGCTGGCGATTATGGGCCTTATCGATTTCCCTGGCCGCGTGATGGCGGACAAACTGGAATTTAACGGCCAGGATTTACAGCGTATTTCGGAGAAAGAGCGCCGGAACCTGGTGGGCGCCGAAGTGGCGATGATCTTCCAGGATCCGATGACCAGCCTGAACCCCTGCTACACCGTGGGTTTCCAGATTATGGAGGCTATCAAAGTGCACCAGGGCGGCAATAAAAAGACCCGCCGTCAGCGTGCGATTGATCTGCTTAATCTGGTCGGCATCCCGGACCCGGCGTCGCGTCTGGATGTCTACCCGCATCAGCTTTCCGGCGGGATGAGCCAGCGCGTGATGATAGCCATGGCTATCGCCTGTCGTCCGAAGCTGCTGATAGCCGATGAACCGACTACCGCGCTGGATGTGACCATCCAGGCGCAGATCATTGAACTGCTGCTGGAGCTTCAGCAAAAAGAGAATATGGCGCTGATCCTTATCACCCATGACCTCGCGCTGGTGGCCGAAGCGGCGCACAAAATCATCGTGATGTACGCAGGCCAGGTGGTGGAAACCGGCGAAGCGCGGGATATCTTCCGCGCGCCGCGTCACCCCTATACCCAGGCGCTGCTGCGCGCCCTGCCGGAATTCGCGCAGGACAAGGCGCGTCTGGCGTCGCTGCCGGGCGTGGTGCCGGGGAAATATGACCGCCCGACGGGCTGTCTGCTCAATCCGCGCTGCCCCTACGCGACCGAACGCTGCCGCGCAGAAGAACCGGCGTTAAACCTGGTGGACAATGGCCGCCAGTCGAAATGCCACTACCCCCTCGATGATGCCGGGAGGCCAACCAATTATGAGCACGCATGAGGCCACTCTGCAGCAACCGCTGTTGCAGGCTATCGACCTGAAAAAACATTACCCGGTGAAGAAGGGGCTCTTCGCGCCGGAGCGTCTGGTGAAAGCGCTGGATGGCGTTTCGTTTACGCTTGAGCGCGGTAAAACGCTGGCGGTGGTGGGCGAGTCCGGCTGTGGTAAGTCCACGCTTGGCCGTCTGCTCACCATGATTGAAACGCCGACCGGCGGCGAGCTTTACTACCAGGGTCAGGATCTACTGAAACCGGACGAAACGGCGGAAAAACTGCGCCGCCAGAAAATCCAGATCGTGTTCCAGAACCCGTACGGCTCGCTGAACCCGCGCAAAAAAGTGGGGCAAATCCTTGAGGAGCCGCTGCTTATCAATACCCGTCTCAGTAAAGAGGCGCGCCGCGAGAAAGCGCTGGCGATGATGGCGAAAGTGGGGCTTAAAACCGAGCATTACGATCGCTACCCACATATGTTCTCCGGCGGCCAGCGCCAGCGTATCGCCATCGCGCGCGGGCTGATGCTTGACCCGGACGTGGTGATCGCCGACGAACCGGTCTCGGCGCTGGATGTATCAGTGCGCGCGCAGGTGCTGAACCTGATGATGGATCTGCAGCAGGATATGGGGCTGTCGTATGTGTTTATCTCCCACGATTTGTCGGTGGTGGAGCACATCGCCGATGAAGTGATGGTGATGTATCTCGGCCGCTGCGTGGAGAAAGGCACGAAAGACCAGATTTTCTCGAATCCGCGTCATCCGTATACCCAGGCGCTGCTCTCCGCAACGCCGCGCCTGAACCCGGACGACCGCCGCGAGCGCATCAAGCTTACCGGCGAGCTGCCAAGCCCGCTGAATCCGCCGCCGGGGTGCGCCTTCAGCGCCCGCTGCCGTCGCCGTTTCGGCCCGTGTACGCAGATCCAGCCGCAGCTTAAGGAATATAATGGTCAGCTGGTCGCCTGTTTCGCTGTCGATCAGGATGAAACCGGCGAGCCGCGCATTCCTTAATGATTAAGCAAAACGTAAAAAGCCGACGCATAGCGTCGGCTTTTTTATGGGCGTTACGGAGCAGGCGGTGGATGCGCTGCGCTTATCTACCCCCTACAAAATATGCGGCCTGTGTAGGGCGGGTAAGCCTGCGCACCCGTCGGGGAGCAGATGGTGGATGCGCTGCGCTTATCTACCCCACAAAATATGCGGCCTGTGTAGGGCGGGTAAGCTTTGCGCACCCGCCGGGGTAGCCGATGGTGGATGCGCCTCGCTTATCCACCCTACAAATAATGCAGGCGGCCTGACACCTTATTGCGGGTAAGGCACCCAATCGCCACCGCTTAAACGCACCCACGGTTTGCCCTGATATTGCACCACCACGGCGTTGGCGTTCTCGGAAACCGGCGCGCTCTGCGGCAGGTTACTGGTCAGCCCCTGCCAGTCCACGTTATCGGCCACAAAGTTTTTGCCGTCCAGCATCCGCACCACAAGCTCGGAAATCGCGAGGAAGCTGCTTGGCTGGTCTATCTCCAGCGCTGAACCCTGATGCGGCGCTTTCATACCGATAAATTTAATGCCCACCGGCACATGGGTAATGGACGGGCTTGGGATATCGCGCAGGCCGGACACCTGCATCTTATCGCCCTGCAGCGCCGCGCCGTGCTCAGGCACTACCACCACCATCACTTTGCGGTTCTCTTTCTCAAGCTGCGTCAGGAATGCATCCAGCTCGTCGAACAGCTTCTGCGCGCGCGCTTTGTAATCGGCGGTTTTGCTGTTGCCCGGATAATGGTTGCCGTCGTGCAGCGGCAGCAGGTTAAAGAACGTGGCGCTGCGATCGCTGCTGCCCTCGCCCTTCACGGTTTGCTGCCAGCGGTTAAGCACCGCCGCATCGTCATACACCGGCGAGCCGTCAAACGACAGCAGATTCACCGGCAGCCCGGACTGATCCATCAGCGGCTCCTGCATATTGCCGTTTTCGCGCACTTCCTTCAGGAAGTTACCGAACACGCCGTTATGGTCCATCATCAGATGGCGCTTAAAGCCAAGCTTCGCCAGGTTATCGAACAGGTAGCACTGCTCGCCGGCGGGTTGGTAGAGATTTTTGTGCGACGGCTGCCCACAGCTCGCGCGCAGCAGACGGATAGCCGCCGGGCCGCTGTACGAGGTGCCGGAGTTAAAGTTTTTAAACACGATGTCGAAGTGCGACCAGAGCGGGTGCGACATCAAACCTGTGGCGTCAATATCAGACCAGGCCAGCGAACAGATGTTGATAACCAGCAGATCGAACGGCTGGGCATCCGCAGGCAGGCTCGCCGGGAACGTCGTCTGGCGTTTGGATTCGCTGGTATAAAAGCTATTCAGCCAGTCATTGATACTCTGGTTGCTTGCAGGCGCGGTTTGCAGCGGAATATCGCCCGCCACTACCGTACCGGCGGCGTTCGCGACGGTCGGTGCCGCGCCGCCGCCGGTCGTTGTTACCGTCGCAGGCGCGGTATTCCCGGCAGGCCACAGCGAGACGACCGGGCCGGTTACGGTCAGCACGTTAAGCCAGACCATAATCGCCACCACAAATACCGTCACCCGCACCCACTGGGAGAGAAACATCCAGGCGACCAGCAGCACAAAGGCGGCGCCAATCATCTGCCAGTTAATAAAGCGCGTCACCAGATCCAGCACATAATCGGTGCTGAAGCCCGCCACCTGCGAGCCCTGGCTCATAATGCTCTGCGGGCCTGGCAGCCAGGTGTCGTGCCAGAACAGGCCGATGCCGACAGGAATCGCTATCCAGTGGCGCAGGCGATGCAGACGCAGGTTCGGAATGGGGAACAGCAGAAACGCCATAAACACCAGGTTGGCGAGCGGGTGGAAATTCAGGTAGCCCGTCCAGAGCAGGCCGAATTTCAGCAGAAAATAGTAGTTCCAGCCGGAAAGACCGCGCCAGTTTTGCCAGCCCGAGCGGGCAAGGGGAGCGGAGTGAACGTGATTAGTCATGTTTTAAATTAGCCTTGATGGTAGAGCGGCGGCGCAACGTACCAGCGGGTTTAACAAATCGGGGGCGAAACAGCAGCGGGCGCAGCGTTTTCATCATGCGGCGTTTGCCCACGCACAGCGCGTATCCCAGCGGGATAAAAATCAGCGCGCACAGCGCGATAAGCTGAAGAATATCGCTAATCGACATCATAACGCGCGCTCCTGTGCGGTGTCGTTAAGCAGCGTAACGGGTGTCGGCACCCGGCGCGTAACCGTTTTGGGCGTGCTGGCGAGCAGCGCGGCGGTCTCGCTGGCCTTACGGGTCATCTCAAGCGGCGCAGCCCATTGCTCGGGGCGCATCGCGCTCATCTGCATAATCTCCGCCGCTATCTGCTTATCTTCATGCCACACCATGCGGTTGGAAAACAGCTCGCTTATCGGCAGCGGGAAAATATGGCTCAGCGCGGTGTCGAGATCGGTAATACGGCAGAACGATAAAAACAGCACCAGCCGGTTTTCGCCGAGCGTCACGATATCGCCCATGCGGCCCGGACGGCAGAGCGTCAGCGCCTGTTCGACGCGAATGCCCGGCACCGGGCGCAGCGCGACCAGAATCCCTTTGTTGTCCTGCGGAATTAACACATTGCTCATCAGCGCGCCGACGGCGTTGCAGAAGATATCCCACGGCTGATAGCCGCGCATTTTCAGCGGCTGCATCGCCTCCAGCAGCATATTCACATCTTCCGGCACGAAGCGGGTGAACTGTTGATTCTGCACGCTTTCAATCAGCGTCAGGCAGCGCGAGAGTGGGGCGTTCCACGGGATCACCATATTCGCGCCGCAGCCCAGCAGCAGGCGTTCGTCGGTGGCGCGCACGCTGGCTTTGTTTTCGCGCACGATGATTTTCAGGGCGCTGCCGCGCTGGCGGCGCAGCGCATGTACGTGACGCGCCAGTCCTTCTATCTGGTTATTTTGCGTGAGGGAGAAAATGACCGTCGCGGCCTGCGCCTGACGCGCTTCGTTAAACAGCGCGTCGTTGTCCTCAAAGAGCGTCCAGTTCTCAGAAAGCGGCGGCGCGCCTTCGAGAACGGCGATATGGCTTAACACGCGGCGTTCGTCGCTGCGCGCCTGGAGCGAGACTTCCTGACGCGGCACCAGCGACAGGCGATCGTTAATCAATGTCACCGGCAACTGCTGGCGCGCGCTCACGCCTTTATCGTTAAACCAGAACGCCACGTCATACAGCCAGGCGTCGCCCTGATAGCGTAAGGTGGCAAGCCCGGAGAGCTGCTGATATTCGGTCATCAGCATTGAGGTTTGCTGATCGGCCTGCGCGCCGGAATTAATAATCAGCAATGTGCAGTGATATTCCTGCGCCCAGCTTTGGCTTTTTCTTATCCAGGCTTTAATATGAGCAGGCGCTACGCCCTGCCAGGCGTTTTCCGCACACAGCAGCACAATGAAATAGTGTTCAGGTTCGAAACTGCAAAGCAGATCGTGATGCAGCCGATGCAATGCATTCTGGCTTTTCGGCATGGTAAACAGGCGCACTTCATCCGGGCCCTGCGGCGCGGGCGGCAGCGGAGCAATAACGCTTTCCGGCGCGGCGTCCATCGTAATAATAGCCACTTTAGTTTCGGGGGTTTGTGCAACAAGCGTCTGGTTGACGAACGTAATTGCATCGCTGTAGCGGTCGCAATTTATCCAGGCTGTTCCGCCTGCGGAAATATGGCGCAGTTCATCCCAGAGCGAGTCAATGCCAATTGAAAAAACAAGAGCCATGGCGCCCTCAATATATAAAGAGTATGACTGTCAGTTTACTAGCGAAAGCCAGGAAATAAACCTAACATTGAAATTAAAGAACATGATCATTAGCATGCAAACCGGGATTGCGTAGATTGACTGTTTTCGTTTGCTGGCTTTAGTGATATTGCTCTAAGGAAAAATAGAATATATGCCTGAGAATGACGCTAAGGCCGCACGCCAACCCGATCGTGGCTATACCTTCCAGAATGATTTTGAAGCGCTCAGCCGGGTGTTTTCACTTCCAGATCTCGACTACACCGATATATCGCAACGTGAACAACTCGCGACGGCAATTGCGCGCTGGCCCTTGCTGGCGGAATTAGCGCGTCGTGACGCAGGAGCGCAAGGATGACCGTTCTGGCATTACAGGGCGTGCGCGGCGGCGTGGGGACAACCTCATTAACGGCGGCGCTCGGTTGGGCGCTGTATCAGCTTGGTGAAACGGTGCTGGTGATTGATGCCTCGCCCGATAACCTGCTGCGCCTCTCTTTTAATATCGATTTCGACCACGCTGACGGCTGGGCGCGCGCGTTGCTGGACGATAAACCCTGGCAGTCCACCGCCTGGCGTTACGCACCGGGTCTGGACGTGCTGCCGTATGGCGCGCTGCGTCAGGCTGAACGGGAAAACGACGTGACGCCCGCGCTCAGCGCGTTCGCGCAGCATCTTCAGCAACTCAAGGCGAGCGGCCAGTGGCGCTGGATATTGCTGGATCTGCCGTGCGGCTTTGACGCCGTGACCCGCAGCCTGTTACAGGTGGCCGACCGCACGATCTGCGTGGTGCAGCCTGACGCCAACTGTCACGCGCGCTTACATCAGCAGGCGCTGCCGGGCGGCTGCGATCTGCTGGCGAATTTCCGTTTGATTTCAAGCCAGATACAGAACGACATCTGGCAGCTCTGGCTGCAAACGCAGCGTAACCTGGTGCCGGTCGCGGTGCATCGCGACGAGGCGATGATGGAAAGCCTGGCCGCCAAACAGCCGGTGGGGGAATACCGCCCGGATTCGCTGGTGGCCGAAGAGATTGTCACGCTGGCGAACTGGTGTCTGCTGCATTACGGGAGTGAGGGCGCATGATAAGCCTCTCTGCGCTGGTGCTTGCGCCGCCGGTTCGCGCGCGGCTGCGCGAGCGTTATATCACCTATCGTCGCAACGGTGCGCCGCCGTTCAGCGCGGCGCTGGGCTGTTTCTGGCTGACGCTCGCCTGGCTGTTTCTGCCGCTGGAAAACCCTCGCTGGCAGGCCATTCGCGCGCAGCACGCGCTGCTGTTCCCGCATATTCATCCCGACCGCCCGCGTCCGCTCGACACGGTACGTTATCTGCTCCAGGCATTATGGCTGGTGGCGCTGCGTCCCTGGCGCGCTGTCGGCACGCCGCGCTGGCGGCCCGTCTCAAAGGTACAGGTCTGGCGCGAGCGTTTTAACCTCTGGCTGGAGACCCTCCCGCAGCGCTTCAGCGATGAAACCCATCACCTTAACGAGCAGAAAGAGCTGGGCCACATTAATGAACGCCTGCGGCGCGTCGTGCTGGGCGTAGTGGTTATTTTCTCGCTGGTGCTGGCGCTTATCTGTGTAACGCAGCCGTTTAACCCGCTCTCGCAGTTTATTTTCCTGCTGCTGCTCTGGGGCGTGGCGCTGCTGGTGCGCCGTATGCCGGGCCGCTTCTCGGCGTTGATGCTGATTGTGCTGTCGCTGACCGTCTCCTGCCGTTACATCTGGTGGCGCTACACCTCGACGCTGAACTGGAACGATCCGGTCAGCCTGGTGTGTGGTCTGGTGCTGCTGGTGGCGGAAACCTACGCGTGGGTGGTGCTGGTGCTCGGTTACTTCCAGGTGATCTGGCCGCTTAACCGCCAGCCGGTGCCGCTGCCGAAAGATCTCAAAGCGTGGCCTTCCGTCGATATTTTCGTGCCGACCTATAACGAAGATCTGCACGTGGTGAAAAATACCATTTACGCCTCGCTTGGCATCGACTGGCCGAAAGACAAGCTCAAAATCTGGATACTGGATGACGGCAACCGCGAGGAGTTTCGCCGCTTCGCCGAATCTGTCGGCGTGGAGTATGTGGCGCGTCCGACGCACGAGCACGCCAAAGCGGGCAACATCAATAATGCGCTGAAGCTCGCGAAAGGGGACTTCGTGTCGATTTTCGACTGCGACCACGTTCCGACGCGCTCTTTCCTGCAACTTACGCTCGGCTGGTTCCTGAAAGATAAAAAGCTCGCGATGATGCAGACGCCGCACCACTTCTTCTCGCCGGACCCGTTTGAGCGCAACCTCGGACGTTTTCGTAAAACGCCGAACGAAGGGACGCTCTTCTACGGCCTGGTGCAGGACGGTAACGACATGTGGGACGCGACCTTTTTCTGCGGCTCCTGCGCTGTGATCCGCCGCGGCCCGCTGGATGAAATCGGCGGCATCGCGGTAGAAACCGTCACCGAAGACGCCCACACCTCGCTGCGTCTGCACCGGCGCGGCTATACCTCCGCTTATATGCGTATCCCGCAGGCGGCGGGGCTGGCGACGGAGAGCCTGTCGGCGCACATCGGCCAGCGTATCCGCTGGGCGCGCGGCATGGTGCAGATTTTCCGCCTCGATAACCCGCTCTTTGGTAAAGGGCTTAAGCTCGGCCAGAGGCTGTGCTACGTCAACGCAATGCTGCACTTTCTCTCCGGCGTACCGCGACTTATCTTCCTGACCGCGCCGCTGGCGTTCCTCTTGCTGCACGCCTATATCATCTATGCGCCCGCGCTGATGATTGCGCTGTTTGTGCTGCCGCACATGGCGCACGCGAGCCTGACCAACTCCAAAATTCAGGGCAAATATCGTCATTCGTTCTGGAGCGAAATCTACGAAACGGTGCTCGCCTGGTATATTACGCGGCCTACGATGGTGGCGCTGTTCAACCCGCATAAAGGGAAATTCAACGTCACCGCCAAAGGCGGGCTGGTGGAAGAGGAGTACGTGGACTGGGTGATTTCGCGTCCGTACCTGATGCTGGTGTTGATTAACCTGCTTGGCGTGCTGGTCGGCATCTGGCGTTACTTTTACGGCCCGGCCAATGAAATGCTGACGGTTATCGTGAGTATCGTCTGGGTGTTCTACAACCTGATTATCCTCGGCGGCGCGGTGGCGGTATCGGTGGAAAGTAAACAGGTGCGCCGCTCCCATCGTGTCGAGATGGTGATGCCGGCGGCGATCGCCCGTGAAGATGGCCACCTCTTCTCCTGTACGGTGCAGGATTACTCCGACGGCGGCCTCGGCATCAAAGTACACGGCGGCGCGGAGTGGTTGCAGGGGCAGAAGGTAAACCTGCTGATGAAACGCGGCGCGCAGGAATATGTCTTCCCGGCGAAAGTGGTGCGCGTCTTTGGCGACGAAATCGGCCTCAACCTTGACGGCCTGACCACGCGCCAGCATATCGATTTTGTACAATGTACCTTCGCGCGCGCCGACACCTGGGCGCTCTGGCAGGACAGTTTCCCGGAAGACAAACCGCTGGAAAGCATGCTCGATATCCTCAAGCTCGGTTTTAAAGGGTATCGCCACCTGGCGGAATTCGCGCCAGCGTCACTCAAAATTGTCTTTCGCACCCTTACCACGCTGGTTTCCTGGATAGTGTCGTTTATCCCCCGTCGTCCGGAGCGGACGGCTTTGGGGGAGCGTGCGCTCCCGGTTATGGCTCAACAATGATGAATATGCGATGAAAAGAAAACTCTCCTGGATGTGCGCTGTGGCAGTGGGAATGAGCCTGTTGCCCGGTGCCTATGGCGCGCCTGAAGCCACCAACGATCCAAACGCCACCGCCGCGCCGACCGCGCCGGTGGTCGCGCCTGCGACCGAAGGCGTCATGACCGCCACCCCTGCGCGTACCGAGGCGTTAACTCCCGCCACGCCGCCTGTCGCAGGCACCGAGCCTGCGCCTGCGACGGAAGGTGCGGTGCTCGGCCAGGTGATGCCGGGCGTGGAAGGCGCGGGTGCGCCCGTGGTTCAGGATGGCGCGCCCACGCGCGACGTCACGCTGAGTTTCGCCAGCATCGCCCCGCCGCCGGGCAGCATGGTCCTTAAAGGCCTGAACCCGGACGGTTTTGTTGAGTTCGGGATGCGCAGCGATGAAATTATCTCTAAAGCGACGCTGAACCTGACCTATACCCCGTCGCCGTCGCTGCTGCCGGTGCAGTCGCAACTGAAGGTTTACCTGAACGATGAACTGATGGACGTGCTGCCGGTAACCAAAGAGCAGCTCGGCAAGAAAACCACCGCCCAGGTGCCTATCGATCCGCTCTATGTCAGCGATTTCAACCGCGTGCGCCTGGAGTTTGTCGGCCACTATCGCGACGTCTGCGAAAACCAGGCCAGCAACACGCTGTGGATGGATATCGGACGCAACAGCGCCCTGAATCTCACCTTCCAGACGCTGCAACTGCAAAACGATCTGTCGCACTTCCCGGTGCCGTTTTTTGATTCGCGCGATAACCGTCCGCTGGAGCTGCCGATGGTGTTTGCCGCCGCGCCAGATCTCGCTACCCAGCAGGCCGCGAGCATCGTCTCCTCCTGGTTCGGCTCCCGCTCAGGCTGGCGCGGCCAGCGCTTCCCGGTGCTTTATAACGCGCTTCCGACGCGCCACGCGGTCGTATTCGCCACTAACGATAAACGCCCCGATTTCCTGCGCGATCTGCCGCCAGCCAAAGGCCCGATGGTGCGCATGATGAGCCATCCGCAAAGCCCGTGGGTCAAATTGCTGGTGATTGAAGGACGCGACGACAAAGACTTACTGCAGGCCGCCAAAGGCATCGCGCAGGGCAGCCTGCTGTTCCGTGGCGACAGCGTTGAAGTGGGCGAGGTGAAACCGCTGCTGGCCCGTCAGCCTTACGATGCGCCGAACTGGGTGCGTACCGATCGCGCCGTGACGTTCGGCGAGCTGAAAGGCTATGAAGAGCAGTTACAGGCGACCGGCCTTGAGCCGAACCCGATTTCGCTGACGCTTAACCTGCCGCCGGATCTCTATCTGCTGCGCAGCAACGGCATCGATATGCGTCTGAACTATCGCTATACGTCGCCCGCCACGCGCGATAACTCGCGCATGGATATCAGCCTGAACAACCAGTTCCTGCAATCTTTCAACCTGCTGCCGAAAGATGAAACCAATCGCCTGCTGCTGCGTCTGCCGCTGTTGCAGGGGCTGCTGGACGGCAAAACCGAAGTGACGCTGCCGACGCTGCGTCTCGGCGCGGCGAACCAGCTACGGTTTGATTTCGCCTATACCAATCCGCTGCCGGGCGGCACGCTGGATAACTGCGTGACCTTCCAGACGGTGCCAAACCGCGTAGTGATAGGCGATGATTCCACGCTGGATTTCTCGAACTATCATCACTTTATGGCGATGCCGGATCTGCGCTCCTTCGCCAACTCGGGCTTCCCGTTCAGCCGCATGGCGGATCTCTCGGACACGCTTATCGTGATGCCGAAACAGCCGAACCCGGCGCAGCTCACTACGCTGCTGGACACCGCAGGGACTATCGGCGCGCAGACCGGTTTCCCGGCAGTTAACCTCACCATCACCAACGAGGGCGGCGACATGCAGAAGAAAGACGCCGACATTCTGGTAATTGGTGCGCTGCCCGCGTCGCTGAAAGATGAAAAACGCATCGATATGCTGGTGAACGCCACGCAAAGCTGGGTGAAAACCCCGACGCGCGACGTGACGCTTATTGATACTGACAACCGCGACCGCCAGCCGCAGATGCAAACGGAAATCACCTCTTCCGGGCCGATGGCCGCAGTCGTGGGCTTCCAGTCGCCGTATCACGATCAGCGCAGCGTCGTCGCCCTGCTGGCCGACAGTCCGCGCGGTTATGAGCTGCTCAACGACGCGCTCAACGACAGCGGTAAACGCGCCGCGATGTATGGCTCGGTCTCGATCATCCGTGAATCGGGCGTGAACAGCCTGCGCGTGGGTGACGTTTACTACGTGGGTCATCTGCCGTGGTTTGACCGTATCTGGTACGCATTGTCGAACCACCCGATCCTGCTGGCGATTTTCGCGGCCATCAGCGTCGTGCTGCTGGCGTGGGTGCTGTGGCGTCTGCTGCGTATCCTGAGCCGCCGCCGTCTTGATCCGGGCAACCATGAGTAACGCGTCATGAAGAATCTGTGCAGATGGCTTGCGGCGGGGCTGCTGCTGGCGACCGTTTCAGCCCATGCCACCTGTGGCTGGGCTGACTGGGACCGCTTTAAAGGCGGCTATATCAGCGAAGAAGGACGCGTGATTGACCCAAGCGATCCGCGCAAAATCACGACGTCAGAAGGGCAGAGCTACGCGCTGTTCTTCGCCCTCGCGGCCAATGACCGCGAGGCGTTCGATAACATTCTTCAGTGGACGGAAAATAACCTTGCGCAAGGCTCGCTGAAAAACACGCTGCCCGCCTGGCTGTGGGGCATGAAAGGGCCGGACGAATGGACGGTGCTCGATACCAATTCGGCTTCCGACGCCGATCTGTGGATAGCCTGGAGTCTGCTTGAAGCGGGGCGCTTGTGGAAAGAGCCGCGCTACAGCGACACCGGCAAAGCGCTGCTGGATCGCATCGGCAAAGAAGAAGTGGTGAACGTGCCTGAGCTTGGCGACATGCTGCTGCCGGGTAAAGTGAGCTTCGCCGAGCCGACGCTCTGGCGCTTTAACCCAAGCTATATGCCGCCGCAGCTGGCGCGCTATTTCACCCGTTACGGCAAACCCTGGACGACTATCCGCGATACCAACCTGCGCCTGCTGCTGGAAACGGCCCCGCAGGGCTTTTCGCCGGACTGGGTGAGCTATGAGGCGAAGAAAGGCTGGGTGATGAAGCCTGCGGCACCGCAAAAACCACTGATTGGCAGCTACGATGCCATTCGCGTTTATCTGTGGGTCGGCATGATGAACCCGGCGGATGAACAGCAGGCGCCACTGCTCAAAAAACTCAGCCCGATGGAAACCGCCACGATCAAAGCGGGCGTGCCGCCGGAAAAAGTGCGCGTCACCGACGGCAAAACCCAGGGCAACGGGCCGGTGGGCTTCTCCGCCGCGCTGCTGCCGTTCCTGCAAAACCGCGATATCCAGGCGCTGCAACGCCAGCGCGTAGTGGACAACTATCCGCAGCAGGACGCCTACTTTAGCTATGTATTAACCCTGTTTGGCCAGGGATGGGATGAACACCGTTTCCGCTTCACCGTTGACGGTGAGCTGCAACCCACCTGGGGAGAGTCATGCACAAGTTCGCGTTAAGTATCACCGCGCTGGCGCTCGGCGTCGCCCTCAGCGGGCAGGCGCAGGCGCAGCCCGATATCCGACAGCAGTTGCTTGAACAGGTGCGGCTTGGCGAAACGGCCAAACGTGACGATCTGGTGCGCCAGTCGCTCTACCGTCTGGAGCTGATGAACCCGGACGACCCGGACTTTATCGCCGCCAAAATGCGTTATCTGCTGCGTCAGGGCGATAACGCGGGCGCGCAGCAGCAGTTTGCGCGCTTAGGCAAGCTCGCTCCGCAATCCTCGGCATATCAACAGGCGCGTATCACGCTCGCGCTGGCCTCGCCGGAAGGGCGTCAGCAACTGCAACAGGCGCGTCTGCTCGGCACGACGGGGCATACGCAGGAGGCGCTGGCGGCGTATCAAAAATTGTTTAACGGCGCGCCGCCGGATGGCGATCTGGCCGTCGAATACTGGGCGCTGGTCGCAAAAGATCCGGCGCAGCGCGACGAGGCCATTCGCCAGATGCAGGCGCTGGACGCCCGCGCGCCGGGCAATGACCAGCTACGCACGCAGCTCGCGCTGCAGCTCTTTTCCGCCAACCGCCAGCAGGAGGGTTTCAGCGTGCTGGAGCAGATGGCGAAATCGGGCAGCGGGCGCGAAACGGCGGCAGATCTCTGGTATCAGCAGATCCAGGGCATGCCCGCGAGCGACGACAGCGTCGCCGCGCTGGAGCGTTTCTTACAGGTGTTCAGCAGCGGTGAAACCGCTGATAAAGCCAAAGGGCTGCTGGCTGAACAGCAAACCAAACTCGCCGATCCGGCTTATCGCGCCAGAATGCAGGGCATCGCGCGGGTGGAAGAGGGCCAGGGGGCTAAAGCCATCTCCGAACTGACCACCGCGGTAAAAGCGAACCCGAATGACAGCGAAGCGCTGGGTGCGCTGGCGCAGGCGTACTCTCAGCAGGGCAACCGCGCACGCGCGGTGCCGCTGCTGGAGCAGGCGCTAAAAGAGGATCCGAACAGCCCCAACAGCGGCCGCTGGCAGAGCCTGTTGCAGGTGAACCGCTACTGGCTGTTGATACAGCAGGGCGACGCGGCGCTGAAAGCCAACAATCTGGCGCTGGCGCAGCAGAAATATCAGCAGGCCGCAACGGTGGATAACACCGACAGCTACGCGGTCCTTGGCCTGGGTGACGTTGCCGTGGCCAAGAAAGACGACGCGGCGGCCGAGCGCTATTACCGGCAGGCGCTGCGCATGGATAACACCAACAGCAACGCGGTGCGGGGGCTTGCGAATCTCTATCGCCGTCAATCGCCGGAGCGCGCCGAAGCGTTTATCGCCACGCTCTCCGCCAGCCAGCGGCGCAGCATTGACGATATCGAACGCAGCATGACGAACGATCGCCTTGAGCAGCAGGCCGCCGCGCTCGAAGCCGAAGGGCGCTTCGCTGACGCCGCCGCGGTGCAGCGTCAGCGTCTGGCGCTCGACCCGGACAGCGTCTGGATAACCTACCGGCTGGCAAGCGATCTGGCTTCTGCCGGCCAGCGCCGCGACGCCGATACCGTGATGGGGCAACTGGCGCAGCGTAAGCCCGGCGACCCGGAACAGGTGTACGCCTACGGGCTTTATCTCTCCGGCAGCGATCGTCAGCGCGCCGCGCTAAGCCACCTTAATACGCTGGCGCGCGACAAATGGACGCCGAATATTCTTGAGCTGTCGCAGCGTTTACAGACCAATGAACTGATGGAGACGGCCAACCGCCTGCGCGACAGCGGGGAGGAGGCGCAGGCCATCGCGCTGTTGCGCCAGCAGCCGGTCTCCGACCGTATCGATTTAACGCTGGCCGACTGGGCGCAGCAGCGCGGCGATAACGCCACGGCGCGCGCGCAGTACCAGACAGTGTTAACACGCTCGCCTGCCAGCGAAGAGGCGCGGCTGGGGCTTGCGGAAGTGCTGATCGCGCAGGGTGATAACGCGGCCGCACGTGAGCAACTCGCGGCGCTGCAAACGCCTGCCGCAGGCGGTGAACCGCGCTCGCCCGGCACGCAGCGGCGTATTGCCAATGCCGAAGCGGCGCTTGGCGACACCGCGCGTGCGCAGCAGGCTTTCGCCGTGCTTGCCGCTACCGCGAAAACGCAGCCGCCATCGCAGGAAAGCGCGCTGGTGCTGCGCGACGCGGCGCGCTTTCAGCGTCAGAACGGGCAGCCGCAGCAGGCGTTGCAGACGTATCGTGACGCAATGGTCGCCTCCGGCATCACGCCGACGCGCCCTGGCGATAACGACGCCTTCACGCGGCTTACCCGCAACGACGCCAGTGACGACTGGCTGAAGCGCAGCGTGCGTGGCGATGCGGCGGATCTCTATCGCCAGCAGGATTTAAACGTCACGCTCCAGCACGACTACTGGGGTTCCAGCGGTACGCCGGGGTATTCGGATCTGAAAGCGAACACCACGATGTTGCAGGTGGATGCGCCGCTGCGCGACGGGCGGCTGTTCCTGCGTACCGACGCGGTGAATATGAATCCGGGCAGTTTTAGCGGCAACAGCTACAGCGAAACCTGGGGCACCTGCGCCGAAACGCCCTGCTCCGGTAACGCGAAACAGCGCGCCTCCGGCGTGAGCGTAGCGGCGGGCTGGCGTAACGATACCTGGGATATGGATATCGGCACCACGCCGATAGGCTTTGATGTTGTCGATGTGGTGGGCGGCTTAAGCTACAGCAGCGATCTGGGGCCGATTGGCTATACGCTGAACGCGCATCGCCGCCCGATTTCGAGCTCCATGCTGGCTTTTGGCGGGCAGCGCGACGCGCCGTCCAATACCGGCACGACGTGGGGCGGCGTACGCGCCACCGGCGGCGGCGCGAGCCTCAGCTACGATCGCGGCGAGGCGCACGGCGTCTGGGCCAGTCTTAATGCCGATCAGCTCACCGGCAAAAACGTCGCTGATAACTGGCGGGTGCGCTGGATGAGCGGCTATTACTACAAGCTGATTAACGAAAATAATCAGCGCCTCACCATTGGGCTTAACAATATGGTGTGGCACTATGAGAAAGATTTGAGCGGTTATTCTTTAGGCCAGGGCGGTTACTACAGCCCGCAGGAGTACGTCTCTTTCGCGGTGCCGGTCGCCTGGCGGATGAGAACGGAAAACTGGTCGTGGGAGCTTGGCGCGTCAGGCTCGTGGTCGCACTCCCGCACGAAGACCGAGCGCCGTTATCCGCTGTCGGGGCTTATCCCGACGCCTGTGATTAACACGCAAAACCCGGCGTTAAGCCGTTACGCCGATAAGGACGCGCTGGAAGAGGGCAGCAGCAGCAATGGCTGGGGTTATACGGCCAACGCGCTGATTGAAAGACGCATTACCTCAAACTGGTCGGTGGGTGCCGCCATTGATATTCAGCAGGCGAAGGACTATACGCCGAGCAATTTCTCGCTGTTTATCCGCTATTCGCAGGGCGGCTGGCAGGGCGATATGGATATGCCGCCACAGACGCTGACACCGTACGCCGACCGGTAATAAGATTAATGCGCGTTCGGCCCGCCCGCGCGGTTAAATTCCACAACAATGCAGTATACTCCCGCCCGCAATGATAATTATGAGTGATTATCATGCGGGCAGTGGCATCAGTGGAGAATCAAGTTGCGAGTCAGTCGTTCCCTCACGATTAAACAGATGGCGATGGTTTCGGCCGTTTCCGTCTTTTTTCTTTTTATTTTCAGCGTCGTTTTGCTGTTTCATTTCGTGCAGTCGCATCGCTACCACACCGCCATGCAGATGGAGAGCATCGCCCGCTCGGTGCGCCAGCCGCTCTCTGCGGCCATTCTGAAAGCCAATATTCCGGAGGCGGAGGCGATCCTTCGCCAAATCAAACCTGCTGGCGTGATTAGCCGCGCGGATGTGGTGTTGCCCAATCAGTTCCAGGCGTTGCGCATGCGCTTTACGCCGGAGCGCCCCATTCCGGTGACGCTCGCCCGCGTTTTTGAGCTGCCGGTGCAGATCTCCCTGCCGCTCTATTCGCTGGAGCGGCCCGCCAACCCGCAGCCGCTCGCCTATCTGGTCTTGCAGGCCGACTCCTGGCGGATGTACCGCTTTATTATCAATGCGATTTCGACACTGTTGACCACCTTCCTGCTGCTGGCGCTGATCCTCTCGGTGGCGATCACCTGGTGTATCAACCGCCTGATCCTGCACCCGCTGCGCGATATCACGCGCACGCTGAACGCGCTGGACGCGCATGAGCTGGCGCATCATCAGCTCGCTATTCCGCGTCTGCATAAGGATGATGAGATCGGTATGCTGGTGCGCACCTATAACCGCAACCAGCAGGCGCTTGCGCAACAGCTGGACGAGGCGCGCACCAGCGGTACCCGTTTCCCGCTCACCGGTTTGCCGAACCAGGCGCTGCTTGTCGCACTGCTTGAGCAGGCTGTCGCGGGCGGCGGCGCGACCGCGTTGCTGTATGTGGCCTGCGAGCCGCTGCGCGAGGTTGACGAATCGCAGCGCGAGGCGCTCCTGCTCGCGCGCGTCGATAAGCTGCGCTCGGTGCTGACGCCGCGTATGGTGCTGGCGCAGATAAGCCAGGACGATTTCGCGATTATCGCGCACGGCGTGAAAACGCCGGAACACGCGGTGACGCTGACGCAACAACTGCTGGCGGCGCTTAACGAACCGTCGGAGTCGGACAGCGGCGCGCCAGCGTGCGCGGCAAGTATTGGCGTGGCGATGTTCGATGGCCGCCAGAGCGCCTCGACGCTTTACCAGAGCGCGATTTCCGCCGCGCTGGACGCCCGGCGCAGCGGCGTCAATCAGGTAGCATTTTTCGGCGAATCCCCGGTGAGCGCGCAGGAAAGCGCGATGCAGAACGCGCTGGCGCGCCGCCAGTACGCTGTCTGGCTACAGCCGCAGGTGGATATGCGCAACGGCAATATTGTTGGCGCGGAAGCGCTGCTGCGCGAGCGCCAGCCGGACGGCGAATGGTCGTTACCGGTGGGGCTTATCGATAATATTGAGTCGAGCGGGCTTATCGTCACCGTGGGCGACTGGGTGCTGGAAGAGGCGTGTCAGATACTGGCGCGCTGGCAGGCGCACGGCATTATGCTGCCGCTGTCGGTAAATGTGTCGTCGTTGCAGTTGTTAAAGCGCGATCTGGTGCAGACGATGCTGCAACGGCTGGAACGCTACGCCATTAAGCCCGGCACGCTGATTCTGGAGATGACGGAAAGCCAGCGCATCGATGATACCGAAGCCGCCATCGCCATTCTGCGCCCCCTGCGTGAGGCGGGCGTGCGCATCGCGCTGGACGATTTCGGCATGGGATATTCGAGCCTGAGCCAGTTACAGAAGATGAAAGCGCTGCCGGTGGATAGCCTCAAAATCGACAAAAGCTTTATCGATAGCCTGCCGGATGACGACAGCGTGGTATCGGCCATCATCAGCATGGCGAAAAAGCTTAACCTTGAACTGGTGGCCGAGGGCATCCAGAACGAGGCGCAGCGCGACTGGCTATTAAACGCGGGCGTGACGGTGGGTCAGGGGTATCTTTTCGGCAAGGCGGCAACGCCTGCGGCGTTTGAAGACGGCTGGCTCGCAAAACCGTAATGCCGCTGCAAAGCTGGGCTGGGCAACATGAGCTGACGCGTTTCAGCTCATAAATCTTAACATTTATGTTTCCAATTTGATGCTCTGATATATCTGACATGTTTTACGGGTGTTACTTTTAGCGCTACAGGCGGGATTTTCACACACAATTCCTGTGGTTATTACCTTCAAGGACACCCCTATGAAACTCTCTATTTTCAAAAGCCTCTATTTTCAGGTATTGACCGCGATAGCCATCGGGATATTGCTCGGTCACTTCTACCCGGAGCTTGGCGCGCAGATGAAGCCGCTGGGCGATGCCTTCGTGAAGCTGATTAAAATGATTATCGCGCCGGTGATTTTTTGTACCGTCGTGACCGGCATCGCGGGTATGGAAAGCATGAAGGCGGTGGGGCGTACGGGGGCGGTCGCGCTACTCTATTTTGAAATCGTCAGTACTATTGCGCTGATCATAGGCCTGGTGATTGTGAACCTTGTCCAGCCGGGCGCGGGCATGAACGTTGACCCGGCGACGCTCGATGCCAAAGCCGTCGCGGTCTATGCCGAGCAGGCACAGCAGCAGGGCATTGTCGCGTTCCTGATGGATGTTATCCCTTCAAGTGTGATTGGCGCGTTTGCCAGCGGCAATATCCTGCAGGTACTGCTGTTCGCCGTACTGTTTGGTTTTGCGCTGCATCGCCTGGGCCGCAACGGCCAGCTCATTTTCAACGTGATTGAGAGCTTCTCGCAGGTCATCTTCGGCATCATCAACATGATCATGCGTCTCGCGCCCATCGGCGCGTTCGGCGCGATGGCGTTTACCATCGGTAAATATGGCGTCGGCACGCTGGTACAGCTCGGCCAGCTGATTGTCTGCTTCTACATCACCTGTATTCTGTTTGTGGTGGTTGTGCTGGGAAGTATCGCCCGCGCCACCGGCTTTAACATTTTCAAATTCATTCGCTATATCCGTGAAGAGCTGCTGATCGTGCTTGGCACGTCGTCATCGGAATCCGCGCTGCCGCGTATGCTCGACAAAATGGAAAAGCTGGGCTGTCGCAAATCGGTGGTGGGGCTGGTTATCCCGACCGGCTACTCGTTTAACCTCGACGGCACCTCGATTTACCTGACGATGGCGGCGGTGTTTATCGCTCAGGCGACCAACAGCCATATGGATATTTTCCATCAGATAACGCTGCTGGTAGTGCTGTTGCTGTCCTCAAAAGGCGCGGCAGGCGTGACGGGCAGCGGGTTTATCGTGCTGGCGGCGACGATTTCCGCCGTAGGCCATCTGCCGGTGGCGGGGCTTGCGCTCATTCTCGGTATCGACCGCTTTATGTCCGAAGCGCGCGCGTTAACCAACCTCGTTGGTAACGGCGTGGCGACGATTGTCGTCGCGAAGTGGGTAAAAGAGCTTGATGAAAAACAGCTTGATGACACGCTGAATAACAAGAATTCTGCCGCCAAAACGCAGCAAATCTCCTCCTGATCACACTCTTTAGCCCGCCGCTGCTTGCTCTGGCGGCGGGTGCCTGCGCATAATTAACGTTTATTTCACTCTATTGCGCGACATTTCCGCTTTTTTGCGGTCTAACGAAAAGTTTAAGCGCTATCTTTGGCGACGGGCCATCGCAGCCTTTTGTCGCCATTTGACTGTTTTTAACCAGGAATGTTGATCAGGGGTACACATGCAGGGCACAAGAATTCGACTTATCGCTGGCGGCTTACTGATGGCGGCCGCCAGCCTCGTGCAGGCAGAACCGCTCCAGCCCGACCCGGCCTGGCAACAGGGCACGCTGAGCAATGGCTTTCAGTGGCAAATCCTCTCCACGCCGCAGCGCCCGAGCGACCGCATTGAAATTCGTCTCACCGTTAACACCGGGTCGCTTGCTGAAAACACTCAGCAGAGCGGCTATACCCGTTTTCTGCCGCGCCTGGCCCTGACCCAGAGCGGAAGCCTCCAGGCGGTGCAGGCGCGCTCGCTCTGGCAGCAGAGCATCGATCCGAAACGCCCGATGCCGCCGGTCGTGGTTTCTTACGATTACACGCTGTTTAACCTGAGCCTGCCGAATAACCGCAACGACCTGCTGAAAGAAGCGCTGACGTATCTCTCTGACACCGCCGGGCGGGTCGCCATTACGCCGGAAAGCATCACCAAAGCCCTGCAAACGCAGGATATGGTCGCCACCTGGCCAGATACGCAGGATGGCTGGTGGCGTCAGCGTCTGAAAGGCTCGACGCTGCTGGGCCACGATCCGTCCGTTGACCTGAAACAGCCGGTAGATGCGAAACAGCTCGACGCTTACTACAAGAAGTGGTACACCCCGGACGCCATGACGCTTATCGTGGTCGGTAACGTTGACAGCCGCGCGGTGGCGGAGCAGATCAACAAAGCGTTTGGCGAGCTGAAAGGCAAACGTGAAACTCCGGCCCCGGTGCCGACGCTGTCGCCGCTGCGCCGCGAGCCGGTCGCTATCATGACCGACAGCGTGCGCCAGGATCGTCTCTCCATTATGTGGGATAACCCATGGCAGCCGATCCGTGAATCCGCCGCGCTGCAGCGTTACTGGCGTGCGGATCTGGCGCGCGAGGCGCTGTTCTGGCACGTTCAGCAGAACCTGAGCAAAAACAACATCAAAGATATCGGTATCGGCTTTGACTGCCGCGTGCTGTTCCAGCGCGCCCAGTGCGCTATCAACGTTGAATCGCCGAACGATAAGCTCGACAGCAATCTGGCGCTCATCGCCCGCGAGCTGGCGAACGTGCGCGAAAACGGCTTGTCGGTGGATGAGTTCAACGCGCTGATCGCGCAGAAAAAACTGGAGCTACAGAAGCTGTTCGCCACTTATGCGCGCACCGATACCGATGTACTCATCAACCAGCGGATGCGTTCGCTGCAAAATCAGGTGGTGGATATCGCGCCGGAGCAGTACCAGAACCTGCGTCAGAGCTTCCTTAATAACCTGACTGCCGCGGAGCTGAACCAGGATTTACGCCAGCAGCTCTCTCAGGAGATGGCGCTTATCCTGCTGCAACCGAAGGGTGAGGAAGAGTACAGCGTGAAGGCGCTTCAGGAGACGTGGAACCGCATTATGACGCCTGTGGCCACCGCGCCTGCGCCGGATGACGCGCGCCCGGATGTCACCGACATTCCGCCTCCCGCTGACAAAAGCAATTAATCATCACCCGGCTCCGGCCGGGTTTTTTATGCGCGACGGAAATAAAAAGCCCGGCGCGCAGGCCGGGCTTCTCGAATACGTCAGGTTTAGTGCGGCATCGCCTCGCGCGGGATTATCGCGCCGCGATACTGAATCACGGTGCTGGCGGTCAGGTGGCCGCGTTTTGCCGCCGCTTCGGGGCTGCCGCCGGTGAGACGCACCGCCAGATAACCGGCGCTGAACGAGTCGCCTGCGGCAGTGGTGTCGATCACGTTCTCTTTCGGCAACTTCACCGCAGGCACCTCGCAGAGCGCTTCACCCTGTACCGCCACCAGACACGATTCGGCACCACGCTTAATCACCACTTCACGCACGCCCGCCGCCTGGGTGCGCGCAATGACCTCATCGACAGGTTTCTCGCCCCACAGCGCGTCTTCGTCATCCAGCGTCAGGAAGGCGATATCGGTGCAGGCCAGCATCTGCCGGTAAACCTGCTGCGTCTCTTCACGGCTCGCCCACAGGCGCGGGCGATAGTTATTATCGAAAATCACTTTACCGCCGTTGGCGCGGCAGGTTTTCAGCAGGCCGAGCAGTTTTTCACGGCTTTGTGGGTTTAAAATCGCCAGGCTGATGCCGCTCAGGTAGAGATAATCAAAGCGCGCCAGCTGCGCGCAGATGGCGTCGGCCTCGTCGCTCTCCAGCCAGAACTTCGCGGCGGCCTCGTTACGCCAGTACCAGAAGGTGCGCTCGCCGCGTTCGTCGGTTTCGATGTAATACAGCCCCGGCAGGCGGTTATCCATACGCTGCGTGAGTCCGGTATGCACGTTTTCGGCCTGCCAGGCATTGAGCATCTGCTGGCTGAACGGGTCTTTGCCAAGCGCGGTGACATAATGCACGGACAGCGCCTGCGGGCTCACCTGACGGGCGATATAGACCGCGGTGTTGAGCGTATCGCCGCCAAAGCCGCGGTTCATCTGCGCGCCTTTTTCCGACAGTTCAATCATGCATTCGCCAATCACGGCAATCTTGTGCTCTGACATAGTGACTCACCTGAAAACGAGAAGATGGGCGTTAGTGTGTGCCGCCGCGATCGCGCAGTCAAACCTTTTAAAACGCTGTTCCAGTATTTTTTGAGCTGCGCCCATATTTCTGAAGAAAAGCATTATTCTTTATAACCCTACGGGTCGGACAACTGTGCATAAAGTTCTCAACCGTAGCGCCGATAATTCCAGGACGAGTCCGGTAAACCCTCACATCACAGGACCCTTTACCATGAATTTAAAACAGGTCACTCACCGGCTGGCGCTGCCGTCGGCGAGTGTCGAAAGCCTGCACGAGCGGCGCTACTGGCTGCAGTGCGAGCGTACCTATACTTATCAGCCGATATACCGTACCGACGGGCGTCTGCTGGCGGTCGAGTTGCTGACTATCGTCACGCACCCGGGCGATCCCTCGCGCCGCATCGCGCCCGACCGCTATTTTGCGGGCCTGCCGGTACGCTATCGCGTGGAAGTGATTGAAGAGCAGCTACAGGTGCTGTCATCGCGCGCGCCGTTTTTCACGGAGAACCACATTCTGGCGTCCGTAAACGTGGATGGCCCGACGCTCATGGCGATGCGCGATATGCCGCAGATCCGTGCCCTGACCGAAACGCTGCCGTGGGTGCGCTTTGAGCTGGTGGAGCACATCAGCCTGCCGCAAAACTCGACGTTTGCGAGTTTCTGCGAATTCGGCCCGCTGTGGCTGGACGATTTTGGCACCGGTATGGCGAACTTCTCGGCGCTCAACGAAGTGCGTTATGACTACATCAAAGTGGCGCGCGATCTGTTCATCATGCTGCGTCAGAGCAGCGAAGGCCGAAATCTGTTCACCATGCTGCTGCAGCTGATGAATCACTACTGCGAAGGCGTGATTGTCGAAGGCGTGGAAACCCTGGAAGAGTGGCAGGATGTGCAACAGTCGCCTGCACTGGCCGCGCAAGGCTATTTTCTGTCGCGCCCGGTGCCATTCGAAACGCTGGAAACGGTAATACTCAGACTCTCCTGATGAGCTTTGCGCTTTCGTCAACTATCTTTAGTTGAGGCAGGCATCATCAGGACGAGGTGTGAGGATGACAAAAACAACCAAAATTATCAGCGTGGTAGCAGGGGTTTTCTTGTTGCTGGTCGTGGTCGCCATCATCATTATTGCGACGTTTGACTGGAACCGGCTTAAGCCGACCATCAACCAGAAGGTCTCCACGGAGCTAAACCGCCCCTTTGCCATACGTGGCGATCTGGGCGTGGTGTGGGAGCGTAACAAAGACGAACCCGGCTGGCGAAGCTGGGTGCCCTGGCCGCACGTACACGCTGAAGATGTTGTGCTCGGCAACCCGCCGGATATTCCGCAAGTCACCATGATCCACCTGCCTCGCGTCGAGGCGACGCTCGCTCCGCTGGCGCTGCTCACCAAAACCGTCTATTTGCCGTGGATTAAATTCCAGAAGCCGGACGCGCAGCTGATTCGTTTGTCGGAAAAGACCAATAACTGGACGTTCGACATGAAGCAGAGCGAAGGCGAGGAGGCGCAGCAGCCATCTTCCTGGTCTTTCCGGCTCGACAATATTCTCTTCGATCAGGGCCGCGTGCGGGTGGACGATAAAGTCAGCCGCGCTGATGTGGAGATCCTCATCGATCCGCTCGGCAAACCGCTACCGTTTAACGAAGTGACGGGTGACAAAGATAAAAAAGGAAATGATAAGGTCGGCGACTATGTCTTCGGCCTGAAGGCGCGCGGCACCTATAACGACCAGCCGCTGCGCGGCAGCGGGAAAATCGGCGGGATGCTGGCGCTGAAAAGCGAAGGTACGCCGTTCCCGGTGCAGGCCGATCTGCGCTCCGGCGATACCCGCGTGGCGTTTGTCGGGACGGTCAACGATCCGATGAACATGGGCGGCGTCGATTTACAGCTGAAATTCGCGGGTAATTCGCTGGGCGATCTCTATGAGCTGACCGGCGTGCTGCTGCCCGATACGCCGCCGTTTGAAACCGACGGCCGGCTGGTGGCGAAAATCAACAGCGATAAAGGCTCGGTATATGACTATCGCGGCTTTAACGGACGCATTGGCGAGAGTGATATTCACGGCTCGCTGACCTACAGCCAGGGCAAACCGCGCCCGAAACTGGAAGGGGATCTGGAGTCGCGCCAGCTGCGGCTTGCCGACCTCGGCCCGCTGATTGGTGTTGATTCGGGTGCCGGGGCGGAGAAGAGTAAAAATTCCGAGCAGAAAAAAGGCGAAAAACCGGCGCAGCCGGGCGACAAAGTATTGCCGCACGACACTTTTGAAACCAACAAATGGGACGTGATGGATGCTGACGTGCGCTTTAAAGGCCGCCGTATTGAACACAGCACGCGCCTGCCGATTAGCGATCTCACCACCCATATTCTGCTCAACAATGGCGATTTGCGCCTTAAGCCGCTGAAATTCGGCATGGCGGGCGGCACGATCGACGCCAATATTCATCTCGACGGCGACAAGCAACCGATGCAGGGCGCGGCGGAGATTCAGGCGCGACGCCTGAAGCTCAAAGAGCTGATGCCGGACGTCGAACTGATGCAGCGTACGCTTGGCGAGCTGAACGGCGATGCGAAACTGCGCGGCACCGGGAACTCGGTCGCCTCGCTGCTCGGCACCAGCGACGGCAACCTGAAGCTGCTGATGAATGACGGGGTTATCAGCCGCAACCTGATGGAAATTCTGGGGCTGAACGTGGGTAACTTTATCGTCGGGCAGATTTTTGGCGACGACGAAGTGCGGGTCAACTGTGCGGCGGCGAACCTGAACCTGACCAACGGCGTGGCGCGCCCGGAGATTTTCGCGTTTGATACCGAAAACGCGCTGATTAACATCACCGGCACCACCAGTTTCGCCGACGAGCGGCTGGATCTGACCATTAATCCGGAAAGCAAAGGGGTGCGTATCGTGACGCTGCGCTCGCCGCTGTACGTGCGCGGCACCTTTAAAGACCCGGATTATGGCGTGAAGCCTGGGCCGCTGATTGCCCGCGGCGCGGTCGCGGCGGCGCTCGCGACGCTGGTCACGCCCGCCGCGGCGCTGCTGGCGCTGATTTCGCCGTCGGAAGGCAACGAGAACCAGTGCGGCGCGATTCTCGGGCAGATGAAGAAGTAACAGGGTTTCAGGGGGAAGGTGGGTGCGCTGCGCTTACCCACCCTACTCAAGAAGATATACGTCTCAGTTTGTAGGGCGGGTAAGCATAGCGCACCCGCCATCAGGCCGAGGCTCTCAAATCACCCGCCATTTTCACCCCTCGACTTCAAAAACAAAAAAGGCCGCCCGCGGGCAGCCTTTTCGTTAACGCGCCCAGTTACAGCGACTGGTGACGCGTCTCTTTGGTGGCAATCAGCGCGATAAGCGTCAGTGCCGCCATTGCCGCCAGATAAATCCCCACGTAGAACAGCCCGTAATTCGCCTGCAACCAGGTGGCGATATACGGTGCCACCGACGCGCCGAGAATCGACGACACGTTGTAGGAGAACGAGGCACCAGTGTAGCGCACTTCGGTCGGGAACAGCTCCGGCAGCAGCGCGCCCATCGGGCCGAACGTCAGCCCCATCAGGCTCAGGCCGATCAACAGATACGCCATCACCATCGTCTGGCTGCCTGAACCGAGCAGCGGCGGGAACACAAACAGCGCGAACAGCAGAATCAGCGTGGTTATCGTAATCATACTCTTACGACGCCCGAAACGGTCCGCCAGCAGGCCCGCCACTGGCACCATCAGGCCAAAGCCAATCACTGCCATCATCAGCATCCACAGCACATCGTTACGCGGGAATCCGAGACCGCCCTGCGCCGCTGGTGTGGTGCTGAAAGTCATCGAATAGACCGTCATGATGTAAAACAGCGTATAGGTGGCGAGCATAATGAACGTGCCGAGTACGGTCACGCGCACATGTTTGGTCAGCAGCGTGCCGAGCGGCACTTTCACCTGTTTCTTCGCTTTGGCGATTTTGGCGAACACCGGCGTTTCATGCAGCGATACGCGTACATAAAGGCCAATCAGCACCAGCACGGCGGAGAAGATAAACGGCACGCGCCAGCCCCAGCTCATAAACTGTTCGTCGGTGAGCAGCCACGACAGCAGCAGGAACGTGCCATTAGCGAAGAAGAAGCCAATAGGCGCGCCGAGCTGCGGGAAGGAGCCATACAGCGCGCGTTTATGCGCCGGGGCGTTTTCCGTCGCGAGCAGCGCCGCGCCGCCCCATTCACCGCCAAGGCCCAGACCCTGGCCGAAGCGCGCCAGCGCCAGCAGCAGCGGGGCCATAATGCCTATCGATTCATAGCCTGGCAGCAGGCCAATCAGCACCGTCGAAATACCCATCGTCAGCAGCGACGCCACGAGCGTCACCTTACGGCCCACACGGTCGCCGAAATGGCCAAACACGGCAGAGCCGATAGGGCGCGCCACGAAAGCGATAGCAAACGTTGCCAGCGACTGTAGCGTGGCGGCGGTTGGGTCGCCCTGCGGGAAGAAAATGTGCGGGAACACAATCACCGCCGCGGTGGCGTAAATGTAAAAATCGAAGAACTCAATGGCGGTGCCGATGAGCGAGGCGATGACGACCTTACTGCGCGAGTTGACGGGCGCGGCGTCCTGTTCGTTGTCGATGCTGGTGGCGATGGTTGCTTGCATAGAATTTTCTTATTGTAGTTACGTCGAAACCCCATATTAGCCACAGCAAAAACGACATTTCAATTCAGCGGGCGTTGCGAAAGTGCGTAAAAAACACGCAAAAAGCGGATAGTTTTAGCGCCAGCTTATTCTCTTCTATGAAATGCTTCACAGAATTTCATATTCAGTCGATAACACTGGTTTTAGGTTAAATAAAAGTTACACCCTGGATTTTTATACTGAAAGGGAGTCGGCGGGCTGAAAAAATGCGTTTTTCTCAGCCCACGCGGAGGGATTACGCGGGGTTTTTACCCGGCATTTGAGGATCGTCTTTGTACTGCGCTGTTGCAATCCAGGCGGAGCAGAACAGCGTCAGGCGCGCGAAGAAATAGAAGAACGCCATCAGGCCCAGCACCGAGCCGAATGCCGCGCCGGAGGGCGATTTCACGAGCGACGGCAGCGTATAGGTCATAATGATTTTGATAACCTCAAAGCCAATCGCCGCAATCACGGTGCCGCGCAGCAGCGCTTTTTTACGGGGGCGATGGCGCGGGAGTCGCCAGAAAATCCAGAAGAACAGCAGATAGTTGGCGCAGAAGGAGACGGCAAGGCCAATCAGATGCCAGACCGGCTTCAGCCAGCCGATGGCGTCCAGATGCAGCAGCCGGATAATCGTCTCCTGGGCGGAGCCTGCGACGGACGTAATCGACATCGTGATGACCAGCGCCACCAGCAGCCCAATCAGGGAGATAAAATCGCGCAGGTATTTCACCCAGAACTTTTCTTTATCATCCTCCGCGCCGCGTTCCCAGTCGTCGCGGAACTGCGCCCGGATCGCCTCGCGCAGATACCCCATCCAGTTCACGCCGGAGTAGAGCGCCACGGCAAAGCCCACAATTCCAACCGTGGTGCGCTGCTCCACCGCAGCGTTAATGCTGCTGCTGAGCGTTTTGGCGAGCGTCGGATCGCTGACGCTTTGCAGAATTTTATTAAAAATGTCCTGAAGCAGCGTCGGGTGCGAGGCGAGCACAAAGCCTGCGACCGCAAACGACACCATCAGTACCGGGATCATCGATAAAAACGAGAAATAGGTGATCGCGGCGCCGAACTGGTTGCCCATACGCTCGTTAAACCGCTCAAAGGCGCGGAGTAAATGAGCGACCGCCGGACGGCGCTCCACTTTCTCGACTTTCTGTTTCACGTTACCGATGACGCCCCCGGCGGGTTTATCGTCGGTTTTCTTCTCCTCAGGGCGCGTATCCAGCTGCGGGACAGGCTGGTATTTCAGATCTTCGGTCGGGCGTTTAGCAGGCTGCTCCGGCGTGGTCATTAGCGTTGATTCCTTTTATTTTTTACAACTTGCTTCCAAGTATAGCCCGCTGCTAGTCAACGTAACCTTTCATCACCGACGCCAGCCACTCCATAAACAGATGGACGCGCCGTGAAAGGTGCCGACGGTGCGGGTAAATCAGCGACACCGGCATTGGCGCGGCGCGGTATTGCGGCAGTACCTCCACGAGTTTGCCGCTGCGCAGCGCTTCCCGCACGCCGATGCGCGGCACCTGAATAATCCCCAGCCCGGCGAAGCAGGCGGCCTGGTAGGTTTCGGTGCTGTTGACCGTCAATACGCCACCGGTTTGTATCCACTCACTACCGCTCTCACGCCCGATTTCAAAGCCCGCCGGACGCGTGCCAAGCGTCGGGGTGTAATGCACCAGCGCGTGCGAGGCGAGATCGTCGAGCGTTTCAGGCGTGCCGAAGCGCGCCAGATAATCCGGGCTGGCACAGTTGACCTGGCTTAATTTGCCAAGCGGGCGCGCCACCAGCCCGGAATCTTTCAACTGGCCGACGCGTACCACGCAGTCGAAACCCTCGCGCACCACATCCACCAGCCGGTCGCTGCTGCTCAGCTCAAGCGCAATGCCAGGGTAGTGGTGAAGAAATTCCGGAAGACGCGGGATCACCACGTTTTGCGCCACCGCCACCGGCATATCGACACGTAAACGCCCGCTGACGCTCGCCGGATCGTGCAGAAACAAGCCGTCCAGTTCATCGAGATTCGCGAGCAGATCGCGCGCGCGCTCGTAATAGACCTGGCCGTCCTGGGTGAGATGTACCCGTCGCGTCGTGCGGTGCAGCAGGCGCGTGCCGAGCGCGCTCTCCAACGCCTGCACCTGCCGCGACACGCTGCCTTTCGGCAGGCTCAGCGTCTCGGCGGCGCGAGTAAAGCTCTCCAGCTCCGCCACTCGCACGAATAAACGCATTGCGTGAATTTTATCCATCGCTGCCCCTCATTGTTGCTTTTAATGAAACAGTAAAGCGTATTGTGCGCTCTTTATCGTTCTGCTGTCAGCTAATAAGCTCTTTTTTAATCATCAACCAGACCCTGACGAGGTATTTATGACGCAACGTATCGCAATCATCACCGGTGGCAGCCGCGGACTTGGTAAAAACGCGGCGCTGAAGCTCGCAGAGCGTGGAATTGGCATTTTGTTGACGTACCAGAGTCGGCGGGAAGATGCCGAGGCCGTGGTGCGTGAAATTGAACAAAAAGGCGTGAAAGCGGCAGCACTGGCGCTGAACGTCGCCGATAGCGCGTCCTTCCCGGCATTTGTTGCACAGGTGAAGGCGCAACTGCAACAGACCTGGCAGCGCGAGAGTTTTGATTATTTAATCAACAACGCGGGTGTCGGGATTTATGCGCCGTTTGGCGAGTTCAGCGAGGCGCAGTTTGACGAGTTAGTGAACATTCACTTCAAGGGGCCGTTCTTTCTGACGCAGCAACTGCTGCCGCTGATTAACAACGGTGGACGCATCCTGAACGTCTCCAGCGGGCTGACGCGCTTTGCGCTGCCTGGCTATTCCGCGTATGCCTCAATGAAAGGCGCAATGGAGGTGCTGACGCGCTATCAGGCCAAAGAACTCGGCAGTCGCAATATCGCGGTGAATATCATCGCGCCAGGCGCGATTGAAACGGACTTCGGCGGCGGACGGGTGCGCGATAATGAGGAGCTGAACCGCTTTATCGCCTCGCAAACGGCGCTCGGTCGTGTGGGGCTGCCGGATGATATCGGCGCGGCGATTGCGGCCATTATCGGCGATGAGCTTGGCTGGATGAACGCGCAGCGGATTGAAGTTTCCGGTGGGATGTTCCTGTAAGCGGCAGCCTTGCCCGGCGCAACCGGGCAAGGTGTTGTGGCAGGTTACTCTTTCTGGAAGTGCGTCACGCGAATGCGGTACGGCTGCTGTTTTTTATCAAGCGTACCGCTGATGCCCACCAGTTCATCCGGGCTGACCTCTTTACCCTGAAAGACCGCGTGCGGGATCATGACGTCGATATCGCCGCCTTTATCGCGGAACTGATAGACGTCATCGCCTTTCTTTTTAATCAGGTAGCCGCGCAGGGTTACGGAGGCGCCATCGTGCATCTCTTTTGCCTGCTTCACGTCGATCGAGCGGGCGTCCGTGATGCCGCGGTAGCCCTCTTTAAGCTGGTGCGGCGGCGGCGGGGCTTCATCGTTTTTAAAACCGCCTTTTTCTTCTGCCAGTGCAGGCAGCGCCAGTAACGCGGAAAGCGTGGCGATAATCACTGTTTTTTTCATACGTCTCCCTGTGTCGTTTCAGGTTAATGTTCTTTAAGCCTGGCACAAGGAAGCAAAAACGTCTTTCAGCGGAGTCGCATGTGGAGGCCAGACGGCGGGTGCGCTGTGCTTACCCGCCCTGCGGGCTGAAACCGGCGTATATGTTTTTGCGTCATGGCGGGTGCGCTGCGCTTACCCGCCCTGCGGGCTAAAACTGGCGTATCTATTTTTGCGTAGGGTGGGTAAGCGCCAGCGCACCCACCGTTGCGTCAGAATTAACTCTCCACTGAATAGTCGCGTGCCAGCAGGCCAAACAGCCAGTCGTCATGCCAGCGTCCGCCGAGAAAGTAACTTTCCCGCAGCGTGCCCTCCTGAAGAAATCCCGCTTTTTCCAGCGTCTTCTTCGAGGCGATATTGCCGCCGGTGACGGTCGCCACCAGACGCCGCAGGCCGCAACCCTCAAAGGCGAGGCGGCAGATGGCGCGCAGCGATTCATAGCCGTAACCCCGCCCCTGAAAGGCGCTCGCCAGCAGAAACCCGACTTCAGCAATCCCTTCACCACGCATCACAAAGCCCGTTACACCCACTGCCTTGCCGCTGTGCTTTTCGCTAATCAGCAAACAGAGCCAGCGGGCGCTTGCGGGCGTCCAGGGCGGCAGGCGCGACGTGAAATCCTGCATTCTCTGCGCGTCAGAGCGTGGGTCGGCCACAAAGCGCATCACATTGTCGTCACGTTGCAGGCTTAAAAAGAACGGCCAGTCGTCGGGCGAGAGGGGCCGGTAGACGAGATGGGCAGAGTCAAACGTCAGCAGGGCGTCGTTAAAAGGCGTGTCAGGGTGCATAGGGTTTCCACGTGGTAAGTACAGCAAACAGTGTTGCCTGAAAAACGCGCCGCTGTCATTCCTGCCGTTGTTTCCCTGCTAATTCAGGCAGGAAAAGGCGATTTTTCACGCAAAAACCGACGTGTCACTTTTTTTCCGGCCATTTTCAGCTATGTTGTCTCACTGCCCGTCAGCGCAGATAAAAAATTCAGAAACAACAAGATACTTAAGTGAAATTTCGCCCGCTCCGCCCACCTTTATGACGGGGCGTTGAGCGCAAAAAGGATGCAACATGGCCCGCTCCACACAGCCTCTGGTAAGAGAAACATTTGAAACTGCGCTCACGGTGATCCGTCAGGCGTCGGTTGAAATTCTGGTTTTGCTTGGCGTTAACGTTGCGGAGGGCAAAGATCCGCAATGGTTTTTACAACAGCTCGACCAGGCGCGTCTCAATCTCGGCAACTGGGCGACGGTCGCCCGCCGGCTGAACCTTAACGACGCCGATATGTCGCAGTTCACGTTGCAGCTGCGCCATTTACAACAGCTGGTGCCGCAGTATGAGAGCGGCCAGGATGTGACGGAGAACCAGCTTCTCGCGGCGCTGCGTTTTGTGACCTGCCTTGAGAAGGTGCGCAACCAGCAGCCGAAACTGGGCTACTCCACCGAGATGAACGTCGATAACGCGCAGATGCAGCCCGATGCGCTGCGCCAGCTGCGCGCGCTCGATTTCACCCTGCGCGGCATGGTGCGCGAAGCCTGGCCGGACGAACAGCAGCGCGTCAATCAGCTCAAACAGCTGTGCGGCGGCGATAAAGTACGCCGCTGGCTGAAAATGGGCGATAAGGGCGACATCCTGAGCGGCATGTTATTCAGCGAGCTGGCGATGCTGGTGGTGGATAAAAAGCTCTTTGCCCGCCATTACGACAAACTCTTCCAGGGCGCGACCTCGCTGACGCTGTTCGTCGAGCCGCGCAAAACGCTGCAAACCTTGCTGGATGATATCCGCGAAATCCGCAACGTCGCCGCGCTCGGTAAACCGCTTTCCGGCGCGCAGGAAGTGATGCTGGATAACTATTTCAACGCCATCAGCGCTCCGCTGCATAAAGCCTGTGGCGAAGGGCGTACGCGCGTGAACCCGGCCGCGCTGATGAAGGCTGACGATGCGCAGTTAAAAGCGTTTATCGATCATACCGCGAAGAAAAACAGCGTGGTCGGCGGGGATATTTTTGAGGTGCGCGATGCCATCGAAAGCCCGAGCCGTCGCCAGGACGGGAAAAAGCAGGAGACGCGCCAGCTGGTGATGGGCGCGGTCTGGGGCGCAGTAGGCCTTGGCGCTATCGCGATGGTGGTCGGCGCGCTGTTTATCGTAAGCGATACGCTTAAACCACCGTCGGCAGAAGAAGTGACCGCGCCTGTCGCGACCGCGATGGCCGCAGAGCCTGAGACCAACGACGACAGCCCGCGTCATAAGCTCAGCAAAATGGGCATTACGTGGGATGAAGAGAACCTGCGTGCGGCTATCGATCGCGATGACAAACTGGTCACGCGCCTCTTTCTCGAGGCCGGAATGAACTGGAAAGTGGCCTGGACCGAGCAGGCGCTCGCGAAAAATCATGAAGAAACGCTGGAAACGCTGCTGCGCTATCGCCTCCAGATGGATGAGAAAAAACCGTGCCGCCGGATGATCACGACGTTAAGCCACGCGCTGTCGCAGGGCGAGAAAATGACGTCCATGCGTAAAGAGTATCTGCAGACGTTTTGCACCGTGCCCGCGGTCGTGGAGCGCCAGAAGCATGAGCTTGAGCAGGCGCAGCTGCGCGCGCAGGCGAACCCGAATGAGGAAACGAAGAAGTGGGTTAACATTCGCGAGACGATTTACCAGACGATCCGGTAATTTCGCGGCGGTAAAAGCGCGGCAGCAAAAAGGGGAAGCAGACGCTTCCCCTTGTTTTTACGCGCGGCGATGAGCACTTAGCGCATCGTCACAAACTCTTCCGCGGCGGTCGGGTGGATGGCGACGGTGTTGTCGAAGTCTTTTTTGGTCGCGCCCATTTTCAGCGCCACCGCAAAGCCCTGCAGCATTTCGTCCATGCCGAAACCGATGCCGTGAATGCCGACGATTTTCTCCTCCGGCCCGACGCAGACCAGCTTCATGCGGCACGGCTGGCGGTGCGTGGTGACAGCGGTGTACATCGCGGTAAACGACGATTTGTAGATCTTCACGTTCGCATCGCCATACTGCTCGCGCGCCTGCGGCTCGGTAAGCCCGACGGTGCCGATAGGCGGATGGCTGAATACCACGGTAGGAATATTGCTGTAATCCAGATGTTCATCCGGCTTGTTGTTAAACAGGCGCTCGGAAAGGCGACGGCCCGCGGCAACCGCCACCGGCGTCAGCTCGACCGCGCCGGTATTATCGCCGACCGCATAAATACCCGGCACGTTGGTATTCTGGTATTTATCAACGACGATATAGCCTTTTTCATCGGTTTTAACGCCCGTTGCCGCCAGGTTGAAATTATCGGTTTCCGGCTCGCGGCCAATCGCCCAGATCAGCGCGTCAACCGTTTCTGAACGGCCATCTTCCAGGTGCAGCGTCAGGCTGCCATCGCTGTTTTTCTCCACGGCTTTCGGCGTCGCATGCGTGTGAAGCTGCGGGCCTTCGGCTTGCATCACTTCCACCAGCGTTTCGGAAAGCATCGGATCGAACGTGCGCAGCGGCGCGTGTTTACGCACAAACAGGTGCGTCTTTGCGCCCAGCGCGTTGATAACACCCGCCAGTTCGACGGCGATATAGCCCGCGCCCACCACCGCCACGCGTTGCGGCATCGCCGACAGCGCGAAGAAGCCGTCGGAGTCGATACCGTATTCCGCGCCCGGAATATCCGGGTGGCTCGGACGTCCGCCGGTCGCGATCAGGATGTGATCGGCGGTGATCCGCTCGCCGTTCACTTCGACGGTGTGCGCGTCCACAAAGCGGGCGAAGCCCTGAATCACATCGACATTATTTTTGCCGAGCACGTTATCGTACGAGGTATGGATGCGGTCGATATAGGCGGTGCGGCTCGCCACCAGCTTCTGCCAGTCAAAATGATTGACGGTGGTGTCAAAGCCGTAATCCGGGCCGTACAGATGGATCGCCTCGGCGATTTGCGCGGCGTGCCACATGATTTTTTTCGGTACGCAGCCCACGTTGACGCAGGTGCCGCCCAGCGCTTTGGCTTCAATCAGGGCGCATTTCTGGCCGTACATGGCCGCACGGTTGACAGAAGCGATACCGCCACTGCCGCCGCCGATGGCGAGGTAGTCGTAGTGTCTGGTCATGGCTGTTACCTTTTAATGATTCGAATTAACGCGATTGTAGTCCTGACGAACAGGGGTTCCACCTATAGCTGCGATTACTCCGGCACAACCCATTTCAGCGTCGTGTGGCCGGTACCCGCCGGCACCAGCGCCTTGTGCAGCCACGGCAACAGCGTCGCCATTTGCTGTTCCAGCTTCCACGGCGGGTTGATGACAATCATGCCCGAGGCGGTCATGCCGCGCTGATCGCTGTCCGGGCGCACCGCCAGCTCGATTTGCAGAATGCGGCGAATGCCGGTGGCTTCCAGATCGTTCATCATACGCTTGATTTGGTTGCGCAAAACGACCGGATACCAGAGCGCGTAGACGCCGGTCGCAAAGCGTTTGTAGCCTTCGCTGATGCCCTGAACCACCGCCTGATAGTCAGTTTTGATTTCATAAGGCGGGTCGATAAGGATCAGGCCGCGGCGCGAGGCGGGCGGCAGTTTCGATTTCAGCTGCTGATAGCCGTCGGCGCGCTCGACGCGGGCGCGTTCATCTTTCTGAAATTCGCCGCGCAGCAGCGGGAAATCGCTCGGGTGCAGCTCAGTCAGTTGCAGGCTGTCCTGCGGACGCAGCAGCTGGCGCGCGATAAGCGGCGAGCCGGGGTAGTAGCGCAGCTGGCCGCTACGGTTGAAGTGCGACACGGCGCTGATGTAAGGCTCAAGCTCGGCGGGCAGATCGTCCCGCTTCCAGATGCGCGCGATGCCTTCCAGATATTCCCCCGTGCGCTCGGCGTGTTCGCCGCTCAGCAGATAGCGCCCGGCACCCGCGTGGGTATCCAGATACAGAAACGGTTTTTCTTTCTCTTTGAGCGATTCAATGATCAGGCTCTGGACGGTGTGTTTGAGGACATCGGCGTGGTTGCCGGCGTGGAAGCTGTGGCGGTAACTGAGCATGGAGGATGGGTTTCCAAAAGGCGTAAATGAACATCGATTTTGAACAGTATACCGGAAAGTGACCGCTTACGGGATGTGCTGTCGTGCCCCTTAAAGCCCAGCGCCAGCCATTGAAATTAACTACACTAAACCCCATGCTACAAGACATTGTCGCTGCAAGATGCGCTTAACAACACTAATCAGGACGCGCTTATGACCAATCCATTACTGACGCCTTTTGAACTGCCGCCGTTTTCCTCCATTAAACCCGAGCACGTGGTGCCTGCCGTTACGAAGGCGCTGGAAGATTGCCGCGCGCAGGTGGAGGCGGTAGTCGGCCGCGGCGCGCCTTACAGCTGGGAATCGCTCTGCCAGCCGCTGGCGGAAACCGACGACCGACTGGGCCGTATTTTCTCGCCGATAAGCCACCTGAACTCCGTAAAAAATAGCCCGGAGCTGCGCGAAGCCTATGAGCAGACGCTGCCGCTGCTCTCGGAATACAGCACCTGGGTGGGCCAGCACGAAGGGCTTTACCAGGCCTACCGCGATTTACGCGATGGCGAGAACTACGCGAAGCTCGACACCGCGCAGAAAAAAGCGGTCGATAACGCGCTGCGCGATTTTGAGCTTTCCGGCATTGGCCTGCCGAAAGAGAAGCAAAAACGCTACGGCGAAATCGCCGCGCGTCTCTCTGAGCTTGGATCGCTCTACAGCAACAACGTGCTGGACGCGACCCAGGGCTGGACGAAGCTGATTACCGATGAATCTGAGCTTTCCGGGATGCCGGAAAGCGCGCTGGCGGCCGCGAAAGCGATGGCCGAAGCCAAAGAGCAGGAGGGCTTCCTGCTGACGCTTGATATCCCAAACTACCTGCCGGTGATGACCTACTGCGACAACCAGGCGCTTCGCGAAGAGATGTACCGCGCCTACAGCACGCGCGCCTCTGACCAGGGGCCGAACGCGGGCAAATGGGACAACACGCCGGTGATGGAAGAGATCCTGGCGCTGCGTCACGAACTGGCGCAACTGCTGGGCTTTGACAGCTACGCAGACAAATCGCTCGCCACCAAAATGGCGGAAAACCCGCAGCAGGTGCTGGATTTCTTAACCGATCTGGCCAAACGCGCCCGCCCGCAGGGTGAAAAAGAGCTCGCCCAGCTGCGCGCCTTCGCCAAAGAACACTTCAGCGTTGACGAGCTGCAACCGTGGGACATTGCGTACTACAGCGAAAAACAGAAGCAGCATCTCTACAGCATCAGCGATGAGCAGCTGCGCCCGTATTTCCCGGAAAACAAAGCGGTTAACGGCCTGTTTGAAGTAGTAAAACGCATTTACGGCATCAGCGCCAAAGAGCGCAAAGATATCGACGTCTGGCACCCGGACGTGCGTTTCTTCGAGCTGTATGACGAGAGCGGCGAACTGCGCGGCAGCTTCTACCTGGACCTCTACGCGCGTGAGAACAAGCGCGGCGGGGCGTGGATGGACGACTGCGTCGGCCAGATGCGTAAAGCGGACGGCTCGCTGCAAAAACCGGTCGCCTACCTCACCTGTAACTTTAACCGTCCGGTGAGCGGCAAACCGGCGCTGTTCACCCATGACGAAGTGATCACGCTGTTCCATGAATTTGGTCACGGCCTGCACCATATGCTGACCCGCATCGAAACCCCAGGGGTGGCGGGTATCAGCGGCGTACCGTGGGATGCCGTCGAGCTGCCGAGCCAGTTTATGGAAAACTGGTGCTGGGAGCCGGAGGCGCTGGCGTTTATCTCCGGCCATTATGAAACCGGCGAGCCGCTGCCGCAGGAGCTGCTGGATAAAATGCTGGCCGCGAAAAACTACCAGGCGGCGATGTTTATCTTGCGCCAGCTGGAGTTCGGCCTGTTCGATTTCCGTCTGCATGCGCAGTTCAGCCCGGAGCAGGGCGCGAAAGTGCTGGAGACGCTCGCCGAGATCAAAAAACAGGTCGCCGTGGTGCCAGGCCCAAGCTGGGGCCGCTTCCCGCACGCGTTCAGCCATATCTTCGCGGGCGGCTACGCGGCGGGCTACTACAGCTACCTGTGGGCCGACGTGCTGGCGGCGGATGCCTATTCCCGTTTCGAAGAAGAGGGGATTTTCAACCGCGAAACCGGCCAGTCGTTCCTCGACAACATCCTGACGCGCGGCGGCTCCGAAGAACCGATGGAGCTGTTCAAACGCTTCCGCGGCCGTGAACCGCAGCTCGACGCGATGCTGGAACACTACGGCATCCAGGGCTGACGACACGCGTGAATATTTGTCTTATTGATGAAACAGGCGCCGGAGACGGCGCCTTATCTGTTCTGGCGGCCCGCTGGGGGCTGACGCACGACGCCGATAACCCGATGGCGCTGGTCATGACACCCGCGCATCTTGAACTGCGCAAGCGCGACGAGCCAAAGCTTGGCGGGATTTTTGTCGATTTCGTCGAGGGCGCGATGGCGCACCGGCGTAAATTCGGTGGCGGTCGCGGCGAGGCGGTGGCGAAAGCCGTTGGCATCAAAGGCAGTTATCTGCCGCAGGTGGTGGACGCCACCGCGGGGCTTGGACGCGACGCGTTCGTGCTGGCGTCGGTGGGGTGTCACGTGCGGATGCTGGAGCGCAACCCGGTTGTCGCAGCGCTGCTGGACGACGGCCTTGCGCGCGGCTATCAGGATGCGGAGATCGGGCCGTGGCTGCGTGAGCGGCTACAGCTCATTCACGCCTCCAGCCTGACGGCGCTCGACGCGATAACCCCGCGCCCGGATGTGGTCTATCTCGATCCGATGTTTCCGCACAAGCAGAAAAGCGCGCTGGTGAAAAAGGAGATGCGGGTGTTTCAGTCGCTGGTGGGGCCGGATCTCGACGCCGACGGGCTGCTGGCGCCGGCCCGCAGGCTCGCCATCAAGCGCGTGGTCGTCAAACGCCCGGACTACGCGCCGCCGCTTGGCGACGTCGCGACGCCAAATGCCGTGGTGACGAAAGGCCACCGGTTTGATATCTACACGGGCACGCCAGCGTAAACAGTCAGGCCCGGTAAGCGTGTGCGTACCGGGCGGTCTGTTCGCCCGTATCAAAATAATCATCAGGGGTAGCGCTGACGGGCATGCAGCACGCTCAGCACCAGCAGATATTCGGAAGTCACTTTATAAACGACGATGTAATTCGGGTGAGCAATGATTTCACGCGTATCCGGCACTCTGCCTTCGCGGAACATCTCCGGATACTACGCTGCGGGTAAAATTGATTCTTCAATACGCGTTAACAGCGCTTGCGCGGCGGAAGGATTATCACTGGCAACAAAACTAATAAGCGCAAAAAGATCCGTTTTTGCTTCTTCAGTCCATTGAATGGGGAGCATTACGCCATTTTTCTCCTCACTTTTGCGCTCTCAATGATCTTGCGCGCGCTTGCCATCACATCTTCATGCGGCGTAATGGGTTGGCGGCTTGCCGCTGCGGCTTCCACTTTTTCACGAAACCACTGCTCGTACTGTTCCGCCTGTTTATGGGGCTTGAGACTGGAGACGCCGGACGAGTCATGTTTTGGCATACGCGTTTTCTCTGCGATTCATTTTTAAGCAGTATAACGTCCGGGTGGGAGTAAACCAATTAAAGCGGAAATGAAAACCGCGGCCTGTGCCGCGGTTTGAGGACAATGAAATCCGAAATGACTGCCAACGAGATTCTGTAGGGCGAGTAAGCGTCGCGCACCCGCCGCGACTTACGCCTCTTCGTCGTCGCGCAGCGGGACGATCAGCATATCGATGTGAACGGTGTTAATGAGCTGGCGGGCGGAAGACATCAGCTTGCTCCAGAAATCCTGATGATGACCGCACACGACCAGATCCACATCGTATTTCTTGATGGCGTCAACCAGCACCTGGCCCAGATCGCCGCTGCCGCTCAGGGTTTCGGTAATCGGATAGCCCGCGTTGGTGGAAAGCTCGGTCAGCGCGTGGTGCGTCTCTTCCGAGATACGTTTCTGCACGTCGCCCAGGTTTACGTCGATCAACCCGGTGTAAAGATCGGAATAATTCACATCGACATGAATCAGAGAAATTTTCGCGTTGTAGGGACGCGCCATGGATACCGCTTTATCTACCAGTACCTTGCTTTCAGGGGACAGATCGACCGCGATAAGAATATGTTTATAAGCCATAGTGTTACTCCTTCCATAAGATGTCGATGACCAGTGGACTGGATGGCGCGTGGCTACCTGCGGCGTCATCCCCGTGCCCGCGTCCTGCGTACCACAATCGCGGGAACTCATTCCGGCGTAAAGACTTAGTGCTAAAGCTAATTTTACCTTATAGCGCCCTGGTACATCCGTCAATCCGCCGGGGTCGCATACATTGAAGCGGAAAATGGGTCAGCAAGCGTTGATAAGGATTAACGATGTGGTAAAAAAATTACCGGATCTCCTACACTATTAAAAAAGCCGTTCGGGTGAATAAATGTGAACCCGATCGATTTTCACGCATGCACGCTTCACAGAACAGTCTTTCAGGTATTGGAGAGCCATTGCTTTCCAGGCGAGTCGTCGGGGGGAAGGTATGATCAGCACCGTCGCGCTGTTTTGGGCCTTATTCTTGGTTTGCGTTATTAACATGGCGCGTTATTTCTCATCCTTACGCGCGCTGCTGGTGGTGCTCAGAGGATGCGATCCGCTGCTTTATCAGTATGTGGATGGCGGCGGCTTTTTTACCGCGCATGGCCAGCCCAGCAAGCAGATTCGCCTTGTGTGGTATATCTACTGGCAACGTTATCTCGATCATCATGACGACGAATTTATTCGCCGCTGCGAACGCGTACGCCGCCAGTTTATTCTGACCAGCGCTTTATGCGGCCTGGTGATTATCAGTCTTATCGGCCTGATGATTTGGCATTAAAAAAGCGGGTCAGTTTCCTGACCCGCTTCTTAACGTTCACGCAAATTCGCTTACACGAAACGCAACGCTATCCAGTACAGCACGCCTGAGAGCATGATGGAGGCCGGGAGGGTGAAGACCCAGGCCATCAGAATGCTGGTGACGGTTTTGCGCTGCAAACCGCCGCCGTCGACGATCATGGTGCCCGCGACCGACGATGACAGCACGTGCGTCGTGGAAACCGGCATACCGGTGTAGCTCGCGATACCTATGGACACGGCCGCCGTCATCTGCGCCGACATGCCCTGCGCGTAGGTCATGCCTTTCTTACCGATTTTCTCGCCGATGGTGGTCGCCACACGGCGCCAGCCAATCATCGTACCGACGCCAAGCGCCAGCGCGACCGCCATGATTATCCATACCGGCGCGTACTCGATAGTGCTGAGCATATCGGCTTTCAGGTTTTTCAGCAGGCGCTGGTCATCCGCGCTGGTCTCTTTGAGCTTCGCCACTTTATCGGTGGTGTCAGAGATACACAGCATGATACGGCGCAGGTGGCTGCGCTGTTCAACGCTCAGCTTGTCATAGCTGTCGATGTTGTTAAGCATGCCTTTGGCGCGGTCCAGCGCCACGATGGCGCGGCTGGCGTCGCAGTGGAACTCTTTCGGGTTATCCGTCGGGTTCACCTGCTCCGGCGTCGGGATCACCGGGTCCATGCCCGCGACCTGACGCAGCGCCGCCGGGTGCTGCTGGAAGTACGTTTCAACATTGCTGATAGCATCGCGGGTGCGGGTGATGTCATAGCCGGAGGCGTTCATATTCACCACAAAACCCGCCGGCGCCACGCCAATCAGCACCAGCATAATCAGGCCAATGCCTTTCTGACCGTCGTTCGCGCCGTGTGAGAAACTCACGCCGATAGCGGAGAGGATCAGCGCGATGCGCGTCCAGAACGGCGGCTTTTTCTTGCCGTCTTTCTTTTCACGCTCGGCTGGCGTCAGGTGGATACGGGCGCGTTTTTTGGTGCCGCTCCAGTAGCGACGCAGTAAAAACACCAGCCCGCCCGCGAACACCAGGCCGACAATCGGCGAAACAATCAGCGAGCCGAAAATGTTCAGCACTTTCGGGATATTCAGCGCATCCACAACGGATGTGCCGGTCATCAGGGCGTTGGTAAGACCAATCCCGATAATTGAGCCGATAAGCGTATGGGAGCTGGACGCCGGCAAACCGAGATACCAGGTGCCGAGGTTCCAGACAATCGCGGCCAGCAGCATGGAGAAAACCATCGCCAGACCATGCGCGGAGCCTACATTCAGCAGCAGATCGGTCGGCAGCATATGCACAATCGCATAGGCTACGCTTAAGCCGCCAAGCAGAACACCGAGGAAGTTAAAGAGAGCCGCCATAGCCACCGCAAGCTGCGATCGCATAGCGCGTGTGTAGATAACCGTTGCGACTGCGTTTGCCGTATCATGGAAGCCGTTAATAGCTTCATAAAACAGTACAAATCCCAGAGCAAGCAATAGTAACAGGCCAGTGTGTAAATCCAGCCCGGCAAACAAATGTAGCATAGGACGTTACGCCATTTTGAGGACATGAACGCGGCGCATTATCTAAGACAACGGCGGCGTGGGCAAAGTGAAATATAGACTTTTTTTAATCGGTATCATCGAAGTGTCAATTTCACTAAAGAGATTACCTTTTAAATTCAATTTATTAGAATTTGTAACAGGGTTTTGTCTGGTGCGACCAGAGAGGAAACTTTACAATTCGCGGCCTTAACGGCAATGAGGAAGGGTTGTGGAACAGTTTGATGCCATCATCGTAGGGGCAGGCGCGGCAGGGTTATTCTGCGCGGCGCTGGCAGGGCAGGCGGGGCGCCGGGTGTTAGTGCTGGATAACGGCAAAAAACCGGGGCGCAAAATCCTGATGTCCGGCGGCGGGCGCTGCAATTTTACCAACCTCTACGTTGAGCCAGCCGCTTACCTCAGCGCCAATCCGCACTTCTGCAAATCGGCGCTGGCGCGCTACACCCAGTGGGATTTTATCGATCTGGTGGGCAAGCACGGCATCGCCTGGCATGAGAAAACCCTGGGCCAGCTCTTCTGCGATGACTCGGCGGAGCAGATTGTCACGATGCTAATGGCGGAGTGCGAGAAGGGCGGCGTCACCGTGCGGCTGCGCAGCGAAGTGCTGGCGATCGCGCGCGACGACAGCGGCTATACCCTGACGCTCAATGGCGGCGCGGTGCAGACGCCGAAGCTGGTCATCGCCAGCGGCGGCCTGTCGATGCCGGGCCTCGGCGCCACGCCGTTTGGCTATAAAGTAGCGGAGCAGTTCGGCCTGAAAGTGCTGCCAACCCGCGCGGGTCTGGTGCCGTTCACGCTGCATAAGCCGCTGCTTGAGCAGATCCAGACGCTTTCCGGCGTCTCGGTGCCTGCTGTGGTCACCGCCGATAACGGCACCGTCTTTCGCGAAAGCATTCTCTTTACCCATCGTGGGCTCTCCGGCCCGGCGATTTTGCAGATCTCCAGCTACTGGCAGCCGGGTGAGTGGGTTACCGTTAACCTGCTGCCGGACACAGACGCCGCGGCGTTTATCGACGAACAGCGCGCCGCGCACCCGAATCAGAGTCTGAAAAACACGCTCGCCATGCTGCTGCCGAAGCGGCTGGTGGAGTGCCTGCAAAGCCTCGGGCAAATCCCGGACGTCACGCTGAAACAGCTCAACAGCCGCCAGCAGCAGGAATTACTGGAGACGCTGCACGGCTGGCGCGTACAGCCCAACGGCACCGAAGGCTACCGCACCGCGGAGGTGACGCTCGGCGGCGTCGACACCCACGAGCTTTCGTCGCGCACTATGGAGGCGCGCAACGTGCCGGGCCTCTATTTTATCGGCGAAGTGGTGGATGTGACCGGCTGGCTTGGCGGTTATAACTTCCAGTGGGCATGGAGCTCCGCCTGGGCGTGCGCCCAGGCGCTCGCTGAATAACCTCTCAATAGAGATTCTGCGGCGTGAAAATACCGCGCTGGCGCGGAAAGCGCGGCGGCGCGGGCATGCCATCCAGCGCGTCGAGAAACGCGCCCGCCCACCACTGATTATCATACTGACGCACCTGCGTAAGCAGCGCCGCATGGCGCTGTTTTCGTTCCGCCAGCGGCATGGCGAGCGCCGAATGCAGCGCTTCGCTGAGTTCATTCGCGTCGTACGGGTTAACCACAATCGCGCCTTTAAGCTGCTCCGCCGTGCCGCTGCATTGCGAGAGGATCAGTACACCGGGATCGGCGGTGTTCTGCGCCAGCACATAGGCTTTCGCGCTCAGGCTCACGCCTTCTGACAGCGGCGTGAACAGCGCGGCGCGGGCGCTTGCGTAAATCTCAGTGACAGCGCGCCGGTTCAGCGCGTCGTTATGCAGATAATTCACCGGAAACCAGTTCAGATCGCCAAACGCGCCGTTCACCTCGCTGCAAAAGCGCGCCAGCTGCCGCTCAAGCTGCGGTGAGAAGTGCGGGTACTCTTTCGCCGGGTCGCTCATCTGAAGCAGCGTCACGTCGCGCAGGTATTGCGGATGATTGTTCAGCAGGGTACGCATGGCGTCGATGCGGTAGTGAATGCCGCTGATATCGTTGATCACATCGTCGCTGACGATAAGCTTGCGCGAATATAACGCGCCGTTTTTCCCGGCGAGCGGCGCGTGACGCGCCGGGCGCTGCGTCGCCACGCCGCAGGGAAACACGCCGACGTTAATAATATGGCCGTTAACCCGAAGCGTGGTGGCGGAAAGCCGCTCCGTGCGGTAGTGGCGCATCACGCACAGCAGGAAATTATTCACATCGCTGCCCGACTGAAAGCCAATCAGATCGTAGTAAAAGAGCGAACGCATCAGCCAGTCGTGCTCCGGCAGCGTTCTGAACACGTCGCCTGGCGGGAACGGCTGATGCAAAAAGAAGCCGCACGGGTTCAGCAGGCCCGCCTCTTTCAGGCAGCGGGCGACAGGGATCAGGTGATAGTCCTGCACCCAGACGACGTCATCCGGACAGATCTCCTCTGACGCCATCTCCGCGACCGCTTCACTCCAGGCTTTATAGGCGCAAAACGCGCTTTTCTGGTGCGTGGCGAGATCGGGCCGGTTATGAAATACCGGCCACAGCGCCTGATGCACATAGCCGTGGTAGTAACCGGCGTATTCCGCAGGCGACATATCCCAGCGCTGGCGCGTGTAGCCCGCCGTTTCCCGCACCGCGATGCGGCGCGGCGCGCCCGCAAGACCGACAGCGCCGCTCCAGCCCATCCACAGGCCGCCGCGCTGGCGCATGATGTCGTGCAGGGCTTCCGCCTGCGCATCGGCACCGTGCGGCACGCCGCAGCGGCTGGATATCATGACTAAGCGAGACATGATTCACCTCTTCTTTTTCGCGTGATTAATGGTGATGGGCGCGTTTTTCCGCGTCGGTAACTTCGCTTTCGAACCGGGCCAGCTCCTGGCATTTGCAGGCAAGCCAGGCGTCGCTGAACGGCGCGCCGAGTTGCTGCCGGAGCCACTCCGCCTCCTGAAAGCGCGCCAGCGCGTCTGGCCAGAAAAGCGGCAGAGCGGGGAGATCCGCGCTCGCGCCCGCCTCCGGCAGCGTTAACGGATGATCAAGGCCATAAAGAATGCCTGCGAGCGCCGCCGCCGCCACGAGATACGGGTTGGCGTCGGCGCTCGCGAGCCGGTATTCGATGCGCTGACGCGCGGGATCCGCGCAGGGCAGACGCAGCGCCGCCGAGCGATCGTTATAGCCCCACGACGAAAACAGCGGTTCGTTCAGGCTTTTACGCAGCCGCCGGAAGGCGTTGGCACCCGGCGTGACCAGCGCGACGCTTGCGGGCATCAGCGCCAGCAGGCCGCTCAGGCTGCGGCGCATCATCACGTTCGGAGTGTCGGTATCTCCGGCGAAAAGGTTATTACCCTGCGCGTCGTTCAGGCTGATGTGCACATGCAGGCCGCTGCCAGCAAGCTCAGCGCGCGGTTTCGCCATAAAGCTTGCCAGATAGCCCTTTTTTTCCGCGACCTGATGCACCAGTCGCCGCGCCGCCAGCACCCGGTCGCACATCTCCACCACGCGCGGGGTGTGGTTAAAATTGAGCTCGAACTGGCCCGCTTCCGCTTCCGCCACAATGCCGCAGAGCGGCAAACCCTGTCGCCGCGCCTCGGTTTCCATCGCCTCCAGCAGCGCACTGTCGCGGCCCGGCATATCGATATCAAAGCAGCGCGATGTCGGCGGCGCGCCGTCCACGGCCTGCAAATAAAACTCCACTTCCGGGGCTATCACCGGATAAATGCCGCGCGCGTGAAACTGCGCCAGAAGGCGCTCCAGCACAACGCGCGGCTCCAGCGCGCAGCCTGCGCCGTCGGGCTCCTGCATCGCGAGCAGCAACTGGGCGTGATGCGCTGGATCGCTTGCGCAGGGGCGCAGCGTGCCGCTGACCGGCAGACAGAGCCTGTCCGGCTCGCGCTGCGCGAGGGCGCTTTCAACAACGTGCCCTTCCATATCCATCGCGTAGACCGACAGCGGAAAATAGCAGCCCTGGGCGAGCGAGCGCAGGCTGTCGGCGCTGATGCGCTTGCCGCGCCGACAGCCGTTCAGGTCATGCAGATAAATATCGACATGACGGGTGTGCGGATATTCCCGCAGGTAAGCGTCGGCTTCCTGGCGAAAAGAGACCGGCGTGCCGTGCGCCGTGCCCGCCAGCATCCAGGTATTCAGCAATGTAGAGAACATAATCGGTTCCTGGCCGGAAGGTGCCGCTGTCGGGCTAAGGGGTTTAAACCAGGGAGTAAGGGCAAAGGAAAACATAAGTCACGCTTCTTGTAGGCCACTCGGGCGATGGTCAAAGGCTAGCGTTTTCCGGCCGTCGCCGGTGTAAAAATCCCGTAAAAAGAAGGGCATGGCGTATAAAAATGGCGTTTATTCTTCGCCAGATGAAGGGGTTACAGAGGTCGATGAAAGAGGAGTAACAAACGAATGTAGTGAGAGTCGATAGTCTGTTTTATCGCCAGTCGTTAACGTTGCGGCCTGTCAGAGGAAGCACATACGGAGCGCACTTCCTGACCGGGTAAGGAGCAACAATACGAGACGGTAACGATCGCGATGCGTTTATTAATGATGTTTTTTTATTTTACCTCACTGCTTGCGGCTCCGGCGTTCAGCGCCGCGCTGCCTGCTTCCTGGCATTATTATGATTCTTCTCAGGATATCTCTTATCGTTTTAAACACGATGCGCCGCCAGAGACGCTGTTAAAAAGTGCGCTATTAAACCGCTATATCAGCTGGAAAGGCACCCGCTATCACTTTGGCGGCACGACGCATCGAGGCGTCGATTGCTCAGCGCTAATGCAGCATCTGTTTGCCGAATCGGCGAGCGTATCGCTGCCGCGCACGACTTCGCAGCAGCTTAAAAAGGGCAAAGCGGTAAGAAAAACGGCGCTGCAACCGGGCGATCTGGTGTTTTTCAGCACCGGCCCGCGACAGCGCCATGTGGGGGTGTATATCGGCGATAATCAGTTCATCCACGCCTCGAAAGAGAAAGGCGTAACCATCTCCAGCCTCACTAACGACTACTGGCGCGCGCGTTATCTCGCCGCGCGCCGCGTGGTGTAATGGCCTACCCCGGCAGCCGGGTTTTCGGACGGCCTGGGCCAAGCAGCACGGCGAGCTTGCTGCCGCCGTGCGTGGTTTCCATCCAGATCTTACAGACGCTGGTAAGCGGCACCGAGAGCAGCATGCCGACCGGCCCCAGCAGCCATCCCCAGAACAGCAGCGAGAGGAACACCACCATCGTAGACATCCCAAGGCGGTGGCCCATCATGCGCGGCTCGACGATATTTCCCAGTATCATGTGCACCAGCGAGAACAGCAGCCCCACCATCACCACTTCATACACGCCATTAAACAGCAGCGCCTGGATCATGGGCGGGATTGCCGAGAGCACCGCGCCGATATTGGGAATGTAGTTGAGCAGAAAACCGAGCACGCCCCACATCAGCGCGAACTGAATATCAAGCAGCGTCAGGCCGAGCCAGATGATGACGCCGGTCCACAGGCTGATGAGCGTTTTCAGCGCCAGATAGTGGCTGACGCCTTTTAACGCGCGGTGTAGCCCGGCGATGTGCAGTTGCGGGTTAGAGAGCGCGAAACGCAGCTTATAAGGCACGTGGCGCACTTCAAACAGCATAAAGACCACCGTCATCACCAGCAGCACGACGCTTGCCATCGCGCCGGAGAGTTGCGTCATCAGCGTCGTGGCGAAGGTCATCATCTTGTCGGAGTCCATGCGTTGCAGCATACGCTCCGGCGAAAGATGCAGGTGCATAAACGGCACCATTTCCTGAAGATGCAGCAGTTTTCGCGTCAGTTCCTTATTATATTTCGGCATTAACGCGACAAATTCATTAAACGACGCCGCCAGCACGCCTAACAGCAGCGTCAGGCCTATCAGCATCACAAACACGACGATAGTAATGGCGACAGGACGGCGAAAGCCCCGGCGCATAAACCAGGTCACCAGCGGGTTGAGCACAATCGCCAGAAACAGCGCCAGCAGCAGCGGAACAATCATATCCGCCGCGGCGTGAATACCGGCCAGAATAATCACCAGCGCTGCCAGCTTTTGCAGCATATGCAGGCCGACTTTATCTTGTTGGGGTTGGGGTCGTTGTGGACCAATCATAACCAATTCCTTTTATGAGGGCTTTCTTAGTGTAGTGTGCAATGGGCATTGCGCCGCAGGGGGGAAGTCTGAAACGCGGGCGTTTCCGTTGAAGGAAATTTCAGGTTTATACTGACGCTACCGCTGTTGCCAAAAAAGTGAAATGTCATGCCGGATGTAAGCGCCGACCCCGCATTAAGCGGCTTGCGGCTGAACCTGAAAATCGTCTCTATCGTTATCTTCAACTTCGCTACCTTTCTGACCATCGGCCTGCCGCTCGCGGTACTGCCGGGCTATGTCCATGATGTGATGGGGTTTAGCCCGTTCTGGGCGGGGCTGGTTATCAGTCTTCAGTATATCGCCACGCTGATAAGCCGTCCTCATGCCGGGCGCTATGCCGATCTCTGGGGGCCGAAAACCGTGGTGATCGTCGGTATGTCGGGCTGTCTGCTGAGCGGCGCGAGCTATTTTCTGGCGTGGTGGGGTGGCGGCGCGCCGCTGTTGTCGCTGGCGCTTTTGTGTCTCGGGCGCGTGGTGCTGGGCTTTGGGCAGAGCTGCGCGGGAACCGGCTCGACGCTCTGGGGCGTCGGCGTGGTCGGTTCGACGCATATCGGCAAAGTGATCTCCTGGAACGGCGTGGTCACCTACGGCGCAATGGCCGTGGGCGCGCCGCTCGGCGCGCTGCTGTACCGCCACGGCGGCCTGCCGCTGGTGGCGGGCGTCATTATGGGGGTTGCGCTGCTTGGCATTGTGTTAGCCCTGCCGCGTCCGGCCGTGAAGGCGAGCAAGGGGAAACCGTTGCCGTTTCGCGCGGTGCTCGGCAAGGTCTGGCCGTTCGGCATGGCGCTGGCGCTCACTACTTCCGGCTTCGGGGTGATCGCCACGTTTATTACGCTGTTCTATCAGGCGAAAGGCTGGGATGGCGCGGCCTTCGCGCTAACGCTGTTCAGCGGCGCGTTTGTCGGCACACGCTTGTTATTCCCTAACGCGATTAACCGGCTGGGCGGCATTAACGTGACGCTTATCTGCGGCGTGGTGGAAACGGTCGGGTTGCTGATGGTTGGGCTGGCGGTGGAGCCGTGGATGGCGAAAGCGGGGACGTTTCTCGCAGGCGCAGGCTTCTCGCTGGTCTTCCCGGCGCTCGGCGTTGTGGCGGTGAAGGCGGTGCCGCAGAGTAATCAGGGCGCGGCGCTCGCCACCTATACGCTGTTTATGGATCTGTCGCTCGGGATAACCGGCCCGGCGGCAGGCGTGCTGATGGCCTGGGCGGGCGTACCGGCGATCTATCTGGCGGCGGCGGGGCTGGTGCTGCTCGCCATTCTCTTAAGCGTACAGCTAAAAAAACGGCCCGCCCCGTAAAGGGCAGGCCGCGGTTTTAAGCGTAATCTTTACTGCGGATTACTTCACCACGATGGTGTTGATGATGTTCTCTGCGGTGCTCTGCGCCTGCTGCTGGTTATCGGCAGGCAGCGTGATTTGCAGGGTCAGCAGTTTGTCATCGACATTGCCCAGCACCACGGAGGAGTAAGCGGTCTGACCTTTGGCAGAGATGACGGTGTCAAGCTGCTGCATCTTCTGGCCTTTGATTTCAATCGCTTTATTAGTCACGACCTGCAGTTGCGGGTCGCGGGCGCGCTGCTGATCTTCAAGACGCTTCGCCAGCACTTCCAGCGATTCCTGGCTTTTCTCGCCGACGATAACGATCACGGCTTTCTGGCCGGTCTGATCGGAGTAGACATGCATGTTGTTCGCCTGGGTGCCCACTTTACCGCTCTGATCGGTCATATCCGCCGGCAGGGAGAAGCTCAGTTTACCGTCCAGCAGGCTGACCGGCTGGCCGGAGGCTTCGCTCTGTGAGGCACCGGCGCTGGCCGGCGCGTTGCTGTCTTTGTTGTCGCAGGCGGCAAGCCCCATCACCAGCAGGCCAATACCGACATATTTCACCAGATTGCGCATTCACTTATTCCTTTACAAGAGACGGTCAATACGACCCATCCCTGCATCTTAACACAAGAAATTCCGTGAACCTTTAACCGCGCTGCAGCACGTGGAAATCGGATTTATCCGCCAGCTTTTTCAACAGCATATTCAGCAGCACGCCGTACATCGGCAGGAAGAACACCAGGCTGATAAGCACCTTGAAGGTGTAGTCCACCAGCGCGATTTCCATCCAGTGTTCGGCCATAAACGGATCCGGGCTGCGCCAGAAGGCGATAAAGAAGAACGACAGCGTATCGCTGACGTTACCGAGCAGCAGTGACGCGCCCGGCGCCAGCCACCAGTGCGGGCTTTGGCGCAGGCGGTTAAAGACATGCACGTCGAGGATCTGCCCGAGCGCATAGGCCATAAAGCTCGCGGTCGCGATACGCGCGACGAACAGATTGAAGTGCGACAGCGCGCCAAACCCTTGCCAGCTCCCCATATAAAACAGCGAGGAGATCACATAGGAGACCAGCAGCGCTGGCATCATCACGGCGAAAATAATGCGACGAGCCAGCGGCGCGCCAAAAATGCGCACAGTCAGATCGGTGGCGAGGAAAATAAACGGAAAGCTAAACGCGCCCCAGGTGGTGTGAAAACCAAAAATGGAGACGGGCAGCTGCACCAGATAGTTGCTGGAGGTGATTACCAACAAATGAAACAACGAAAGCCAGACGAGCGCATTGCGCCGCTGACCAGGAGTAAAAGACGTCATATTGTGACCTTTTTGTTAGTTGGGGTGAGGGAACCCAGTTCATCTTCATGCTAAGGCAGACGCAGCGCGTTTGCGCAAAAGCCGCCGCATGATACTGCTTTGTATCATCAATGCAATGGTTAATTTTAACGCAATCGTTCACATGAGTTGCGTCACAAAAAACGGGGGGTAAACTAAGGCGGTTTTTTCATAACGCCGAGAGAAGCATGACCGATCTGTTCGCCAACCCTGACCACACCCTGGACGCTCTCGGGCTGCGCTGCCCTGAGCCGGTAATGATGGTGCGTAAAACCGTGCGTAATATGCAGCCCGGCGAAACGCTGCTGATCGTGGCCGATGATCCGGCGACGACGCGCGATATCCCTGGCTTCTGCCGCTTTATGGAGCATGAACTGGTGGCCTCGCAAACCGAAACGCTGCCGTATCGCTATCTGCTGCGTAAAAATCAGTAATCCCTGCCGTAAGCCGCCGTCATGCGGCTTTCTGAACTCACGTCACATTCTTTTTAAACCCTTGTTTCAAAGTTGTTGCTTTTGTGAGGCGCTTCACCCTGCCTTTACAGGACGTCGTCTAGTTTATAACCGACAAATCAAAACACCGTTTTATAACTAGCCTGTCCTTATCCTCTGGAGCGACCCGATGAAAAAGCGATTTATCCCGGCCCTGGCCGGTCTTTGCCTCTCCACCGCGTCACTGCTGTTTGCGCCCGCTCTTCATGCGCAAGTGATTAAAGCGGCCGATGTTCACCCGCAGGGATACCCGAATGTCGTCGCCGTGCAAAACATGGGTGAAAAGTTAAAACAACAAACCAACGGCGAGCTGGAAATTAAAACGTTTCCGGGCGGCGTGCTGGGCGATGAGAAGCAGATGATCGAACAGGCGCAGATGGGCGCTATCGACATGATCCGCGTTTCAATGGCCCCGGTCGCGGCGATTTTGCCGGAGATCGAGGTTTTTACGCTGCCTTACGTGTTTCGTGATGAAGACCATATGCACAAGGTCATCGATGGCGATATCGGCAAGCAAATCGGCGACAAACTCACCAGCAACCCGAAATCACGGCTGGTCTTTTTAGGCTGGATGGACTCCGGCACCCGCAATTTAATCACCAAAAACCCGGTCGTGAAGCCTGACGATCTGAAAGGCATGAAAATCCGCGTACAGGGTAGCCCGGTCGCTATCGGCACGCTGAAAGCGATGGGCGCGAACGCCGTGGCGATGGGCGTGAGCGAAGTCTACAGCGGCCTGCAAACCGGCGTTATCGACGGCGCTGAAAACAACCCGCCGACCTATATCGCGCACAACTACCTGCCGGTCGCGAAGCACTACACCCTGAGCGGCCACTTCATCATCCCCGAAATGCTGCTCTACTCGAAAGTGAAGTGGGACAAGCTCAAGCCCGAGCAGCAGCAGAAAATCCTGACGCTCGCTCGCGAGGCGCAAATGGAGCAGCGTGAACTGTGGAATGCCTACAACAAGCAGGCGCTCGACAAAATGAAAGCGGGCGGCGTGCAGTTCCACGAGATCGATAAAGCGTATTTCGTTAACGCGACCGCGCCGGTGCGTGACCAGTATGGCGCGAAGCATCAGGATCTGATGAAAGCCATCGCCGACGTCAAATAACGTCTAACGCCGGGCTGGCCCCGGCGCCTCATCCTCTGCGGAGTATTTATGTCCCGATTCTTTCTGGTCTGGATGGATCGCCTGTACCTGCTCGCCATGATGGTGGCCGGGGTCGCGCTGTTAATCATGACGGTCGTGATCCCGATAGGGATTTTCTCGCGTTACGTGCTCAACCGGGGAGAATCCTGGCCTGAGCCGGTCGCTATTATCTGCATGGTGACGTTTACCTTTATCGGCGCGGCGGTGGGTTACCGCGCAGGCTCGCATATCGCGGTCAACATGCTGACCGATCGCCTGCCGCCATTTGCGCAGCGGGTCTGCGCGCGCGTGGTCGATCTGCTGATGCTCATCATTTCCCTGGTGATGTTTTACTACAGCGCCCTGTTGTGCATGGAGCTGTGGGAGCAGCCCGTCGCGGAGTTTCCGGTGCTCACGTCAGGAGAAAGTTATCTGCCGCTGCCCATCGGCTCGGCGGTGATGATTTTGTTCGTCATCGAGCGGCTGCTGTGGGGCTCTCAGGAGAACCGCCCGGTCGTGCTCATTGGCAACCATAGCTAGCGGAGAACGTTATGGACGCATTTATCTTACTGGCCACGCTGGCAGTGCTGCTGGCGCTCGGGATGCCGGTCGCTTTCGCGGTGGGCCTGAGCGCCATCGTGGGCGCGCTCTGGATAGATCTGCCGCTGGAGGCGCTGATGATCCAGATAACCAGCGGCGTTAACAAATTTACGCTGCTGGCGATCCCGTTTTTTATCCTGGCGGGCGCGATTATGGCCGAAGGCGGCATCGCTCGTCGGCTGGTGAACTTCGCCTATCTGTTTGTGGGGTTTATCCGCGGCGGGCTGTCGCTGGTGAATATTGTCGCTTCGACGTTTTTCGGCGCGATTTCCGGCTCGTCGGTGGCGGATACCGCGTCTATCGGCAGCGTGATGATCCCGGAGATGGAAAAGAAAGGCTACCCGCGTGAATACGCCGCGGCGGTCACGGCGAGCGGTTCAGTGCAGGCGATCCTTATTCCACCCAGCCATAACTCCGTTATCTATTCGCTGGCGGCGGGCGGCACCGTGTCCATCGCGACGCTGTTTATCGCGGGCGTGTTGCCGGGGCTGCTGCTGGGGCTGAGTCTGATGGTGCTCTGCATCGCTTTCGCGAGGCGGCGCGGCTACCCGAAAGGCGAGCGGATCCCACTTAGACAGGCGCTGAAAATTTTCATCGATGCGCTATGGGGGCTGATAACGGTCGTGATTATTCTGGGCGGCATTCTGACCGGCGTGTTTACCGCGACGGAATCCGCGGCGGTAGCGTGCCTGTGGGCGTTTTTCGTGACGATGTTTATCTACCGCGATTACAAATGGAGCGAGCTGCCGAAGCTGATGTTCCGCACCGTGAAAACGGTGACGATCGTGATGATCCTCATCGGCTTTGCGGCGGCGTTCGGCGCGGTGATGACGTATATGCAACTGCCGACGCGCATTACGGAATTTTTCACGACGCTGTCGGATAACAGATACGTCATTCTGATGTACCTCAACATCATGCTGTTGTTGATTGGCACGCTGATGGACATGGCGCCGATCATTTTGATCCTGACGCCGGTGCTGTTACCGGTCGCTAACCAGCTCGGCATTGATCCGGTGCATTTCGGGATGATCATGATGGTGAATCTTGGGATCGGGCTGATTACGCCGCCGGTGGGGTCGGTGCTGTTTGTGGCGAGCGCCGTGAGTAAGCAGAATATCGAAACCGTGGTGCGTGCCATGCTGCCGTTTTATGGCGTGCTGCTTATTGTGCTGGCGATGGTGACTTACATTCCGGCCATTTCGCTCTGGCTGCCGCGAGTGTTAGGGATGATGTAAGGGCGGTGGCGGGTGTTCAGGTTGAGGTGGCGGGTGCACTTCGTTTACCCGCCCTACGAGTATTCCGGCCGATGTGATGTAGGGTGGGTAAGCGCAGCGCACCCACCGTATCAACCCAACGCCCTACAGCTGGTCTGGATGTGGGGATGTGGTTTTGTAGGGTGGGTAAGCGTAGCGCACCCACCGTATCCTCCGTCAGCCGCGTTTACGTAACAGCCTTAACGCATTGGCGGTCACCAGCACTGTCGCACCCGTATCGGCCAGCACGGCCAGCCACAGGCCGGTTAACCCGAGCAGCGTCGTCACCAGGAAAACGGCTTTTAACCCCAGCGCAATTGCGATGTTCTGGCGAATATTACGGTGCGTGTCGCGGGCAAGCGCAATCATCTCCGGCAGCGCCGCCAGCCGGTTGTGCGTCAGCGCCGCGTCGGCGGCCTCCAGCGCCACATCGGTGCCGCTGCCCATCGCAATACCGATGGTCGCGGCTTTCATCGCCGGCGCGTCATTGATGCCGTCGCCGACCACCGCCAGCGGCGTGCGGGCGTTAAGCTCATTGACCGCCGCCACCTTATCCGCAGGCAGCAACCCGGCGCGGTATTCCATTCCCAACTCCGCGGCAATTGCCGCCGCCGCGCGCGGGTTATCGCCGGTCAGCATCACACTCCCCACACCCAGCGCCCGGAGTTTCTCCACCGCGTCGCGCGCGTCGGCGCGCTGCGTATCGCGTAGTGCCAGCGTGCCGAGAAGCCGATCGCTTGCGGTCACGACGATTACCGTCTGGCCCTGCGCTTCCTGCTCGCGGATGCGCGCCTGCCAGTCTGCCGGAAGCTCAATAGTCACTTTATCCGGCGCGCTGATGCGAAGCAGGCGGCCCTCCACCTGCGCTTCAACGCCCGCGCCCGCCAGCGTGCGCTGCGCACCGGCGCGAAGCGTCGCCACGCCGCGCGCGTTCGCCTCGCGCACCACCGCCTGCGCCAGCGGATGCGTGCTGCCCTGCTCAACGGCTGCGGCGTACGCCAGCAGCGCTTCCGCTTCCAGCCCGTCGACCGGATCGACCGCCGTCACCTGCGGCGTGCCCGCGGTCAGCGTGCCCGTTTTATCAAAAGCAATCTGCTCAACACGCCCCAGCGCCTCCAGCGCGGCACCGCCTTTGATCAGCGCGCCAAAGCGCGTGGCGGCTGCAAGGCCAGACGTGATAGCCGCAGGCGTCGAGATCACCAGCGCGCACGGGCAGCCAATCAACAGCAGCGCCAGCGCTTTGTAAATCCACGGCAGCCAGGGGGCGGCAAACAGCAATGGCGGGATAAGCGCCGTCAGCAGCGCCGCCGCCATAATGACCGGGGTGTAGATGCGGCTAAAGCGATCGATAAAACGCTCGATCGGCGCGCGTTTCGATTCCGCCTCTTCAATCAGATGCAGAATGCGGTCAATGGCGCTGTCGCCGGGGCGTGAAGTGACTTCAAACGACACCAGACGATCGACGCTGGTCGCGCCCGCAGGAACTTTTTCGCCCGGCTGGCGCTCAACCGGCAGCGATTCGCCGGTCAGCGCGCTCTCATCGAAACTTGCCGCCGCGGCGAGCAGTTTGCCGTCTGCCGGAAGCCTGCCGCCTGCGGCCACTTCAATCACATCGCCGGGCTGGAGGTCGCTTATCGCCACGGTTTCACGCGCATCGCCGCGCAAACGCACGGCCGTTTCCGGGCGTAACGCCACCAGCGCACTGACGCCGCTGCGTGCACGATTTGCAGCCCATCCTTCCAGCCGTTCGCCGACTAAAAAGAGCAGCAGCACCATCGCCGCCTCTTCACTGGCCCCGATAATCAGCGCGCCGGTGGCGGCCACGCTCATCAGCGTTTCGATGGCGAACGGATTGCCGCTGCGGATAAGACGCCACGCCTGACGCGCGACCGGGAACAGCCCGACCAGCGTGGTAATGGTGAACGCGATGCGTCCCGCCAGCGGATACACCTGCTCCAGCGCCCAGCTCAGCGCCATAAAGATGGCGATAGCGATAATCGGCAGGTTTTCACGTAAGCCGGAAGGAGCAGCGGGCGCGGCGGTATTTGCCTCGCGCAGCGTATAACCGGCGGCGCGCACCGCCTGTTCAATCGCATCACGCTGTGAAGCGGGGGCATCCACCACCAGTTTTTCGGTCGCGAATAATACCTGAACCTGACGCACTTCCGGCACCTGACGCACGGCGTTCTCCACTTTGCGGGCGCAGGCGGCGCAGTCCATACCGGCGACCTGCCAGCATAACGCGCCTGCGACTTCCTGCACCGGTGGCGGGTTTTCGCAGGCGTCGCTTTCACAGCAGGCCGCTTTGCTGATGGCCGGTTTTTGCGGCGCAGAGATAGGCGTCATTTTCGCAAACTGCGGCGTGGCGTGAGGCTTTTCAGAAGGGGTGCGCATGGCGTCCTCCGGTAATGATAATTTTCTCATTACCAGAGCTTACACTCTGGAGTCGACTCCAGAGTCAAGAAGATTGTGGGCGGAATTTCACCGCCCGTCGTTATCGTTTACAGGTACAGCGAGCGGACAATCATAAAGTGACCCGCAAAATAGCAGGCGGCGGCGATAGCGCTGTCCGCAGTAAAGCGCTTACGGTAGTGGCTGCCGAACCAGACAACCGCGTTCAGCAGCAGCAGTACCGCGCCGACAAAACCGGAGAAGCTGGTGTCGGTCGGGCGGAAGAAATAGAGCTCGCCCGCAAGCCACACCATCACCAGCGTCATGCCGATATAGGTGCAGATCGGCCAGCGGAGATCGCCAAGGCGCGTCCAGATAGTCGCGATCAGCGCCGCGCCAATGACCAGTAGCGCCAGCGGCAGCGGCCAGAAAAAGGAGAGCGTCATCTGGCTCGCGAACCAGACGGTATAAAGCAGGTGCGACAGGAAAAACGCCCCGAAGGCGTACAGCAACTGCTGACGCGGCAGCAGCGTTAACGCATCGCCCGCGAGCGTCGCCACCAGGCCTGCCAGCACCAGATAGCCTGTGGGGCTCGCGAGCGGCGCCTGCCAGCCGAGCAGCAGTAACAGCAGCAGCGTTAAGGGTTTAAAGATCCAGCGTTGCCAGGTGGCACCGCGGTAAGATGCATCGACATACAGCCAACCGGATAAAAAGACAGCAATAAACGACCAAAGCATGATAAGTCCCTGATTCAGTTATTGTAACGTGCACAGGCAGCGCACGGCCCTTGATTTCAGTCTAGTGGTCAGACGGGCGGGATGACAACGCCTGGCGCTGCGGGGTATTCTTAAAAAGAGTTAAGCCGCCGGGATCTGTCATGAGTAAGCCACCGCTTTTTTTCATTATTATCATCGCGTTAATCGTCGCGGCCGCTTCATTTCGCTATGTGCAGCAGCGGCGCGAGAAAACAGAAAATGACGCGGCCCCGGTCACGCAGCAGAACGTAGTGGTGGTTAGCAAGCGGGAAAAACCCGTAAACGGGCGGCGTTCGCGGGAGCAACAGGTCGCGCCGCCTGCGCAAACCGTGCGGTATGAGGCGACGTTTCGCCCGCAGGAAGGCGGGGCGGAGATGCGGTTTCGGCTGGATGAGGCCCATTACCATCAGCTGACGGTGGGCGATGAGGGCCAGCTGGTGTATCAGGGGACGCGGTTTCTGGAGTTTGTTCCTGCGCCCGCGCGTTAACCTGGCGTGGCGGGTGCGCGTTGCTTACCCGCCCTACAAAAATGGCCTGCCCGCACGTTAAGGCGGTATGCCGGGTGCGCGTTGCTTACCCGCCCTACAAAAATGGCCTGCCCGCACGTTAAGGCGGCATGGCGGGTGCGCGTCGCTTACCCGCCCTACAAAAATGGCCTGCCCGCGCGTTAACATGGCGTGGCGGGTGCGCTTTGCTTACCCGCCTTACAAAAATAGCCTGCCTGCGCGTTAACGCGGCTTCTTCTGGTTTTTCTGCCAGGCGATCAGTTCAAATACGCCGAAGATAAAAATACGCGCCTGCTGGAAACGGCTTAACGGCGGGGCGTCTTTCGGCTGCGTGGCGCGCAGCAGCGATAATTGCAGAATATGCATGATTATCATGAAAAATAGCGCCACGTTAACGAAAATATTCAGCGGGCGCGGGAAGGGCTGAATCAGATTCAGCAGCAGAAAGCCCCACACGCCCAGCATCAGCAGGCGTCCCAGATTAATCAGCATTTTGCTCTCCTTGTGATTCGCGCAGATAAAGCCGGTACGCCACCTGGCCCGCCACTTTCTCGCGGTGTAGTTGCCAGCTTGCAGGCACCGGCGGCAGGCCGTTTTCCACTTCGCTTTCAACGTAAATCAGCGCCTGCGGCGCCAGCCAGCCGCGCGTCTCCAGCAGATTCAGCGTCTCTTCCAGCAGTCCTTTACGAAACGGCGGATCGACAAACACGATGTCGTGCGGCTCGCCGTGCTGGCTCAGAAAATTGAGTGTGTTAGTGTTCACTACCTTTGCCGCGCTGGATTTGAGCGTAGCAAGGTTTTTCTGAAGCTGCTGCGCGACGCCGCGTTCCATCTCCAGAAGCGTGGCGTCGGCGGCGTAGCGGGAGAGCGCCTCCAGGCCCAGCGCGCCGCTGCCGGCGAAGCAATCCAGGCAGCGCGCGCCGACCAGATAGGGCGCCAGCCAGTTAAATAAGGTTTCGCGCACGCGGTCGGTGGTGGGGCGCAGGCCGGGGCTGTCAGGCACCGGCAGCTTTCTGCCGCGCCACTGTCCGCCAATAATGCGGATCTGGCCGCTACCCGAGGAGGTTGGTTTCTTCATTATGCTCACACGCTTTTCTGTTCAGGCTGCTATTCTAGCGGCGCAAACGGGCGGGCGAAACCTCCGCGCGGCGGTATGCCGCCCCGGCGGGAAAGTGGTAGACTCACTTATTCATTCGCAATTTTTTCAGTACCCTGAGCCAGACGACGGGACTGCGCCATGTATTAACCGCGAGGAGTGCATTCGCCAATGGCAAAAGAGAAGAAACGTGGCTTTTTTTCCTGGCTGGGTTTTGGCCAGAAAGAGCAGGCAGAAACTGAAGCCGAACAACAAGAACAACAAGCAACAGAACAACCCGCGGCGACAGAAGCGCGCGTAGAGCCTGACTCGCAGACGCAAACGGCCGCGCAGGAGACTACGCACTCCCTAGCCGAGTCTGAAAAATTCGCCGATGACGTGGTGGCCGTCAGCGAAAGCGTGGTGCATGAAGAAAAAGAGGCCGCGCAGCCGGAAACCATTGAGACGCCGGTTCAGCCAGAACCCGAGCCGGAAGCCGTAAAACCAACGGCTGCACAAGCTGAAGAGTGGCTGCCGGAGCAGGAAGAAAACCGCGCGCCGGTAGCGCTTGCGCCTGAATTTGTCGCTGAGCCACAGCCAGAAGCGGCCCCGGACACAATCGTCGAAGAAGACGTTATTGAAGAAACAGCGGCTATTGAAGAGCCGGTGGTTGAAGAAGCAGCCGTTGAGCCTGCGGTGGAAGCGCCGCACGATGAAGACGAGACCGCTCAGGACGCGCCGATTAGCGAAGAAGAGCTGATTGCGCTGGCGGCTGACCCGGAAGCGGCGCTGGAAGCCGAGCCGGAAGAGGAAGAAACCGCGCCGGTCGCGGAGCAGGAAAAACCCACCAAAGAGGGTTTCTTCGCACGCCTTAAACGCAGTCTGCTGAAAACCAAAGAAAATCTCGGTTCCGGATTTATCAGTCTGTTTCGCGGCAAAAAAATCGACGACGATCTGTTCGAGGAGCTCGAAGAGCAGTTGCTGATTGCCGATGTGGGTGTGGACACCACGCGTAAAATCATCGCCAACCTCACCGAAGGCGCGAGCCGCAAGCAGTTGCGCGATGCCGAGGCGCTCTATGGCCTGCTGAAAGAAGAGATGGGCGAGATCCTGGCGAAAGTGGACGAGCCGCTGAATGTCGAAGGCAAAACGCCGTTTGTTATCCTGATGGTCGGCGTCAACGGCGTGGGTAAAACCACCACCATCGGTAAACTGGCGCGTCAGTTCGAACAGCAGGGCAAATCGGTGATGCTGGCAGCAGGCGATACCTTCCGCGCCGCCGCGGTGGAGCAGCTCCAGGTCTGGGGCCAGCGCAATAACATTCCGGTTATCGCGCAGCACACCGGCGCGGATTCCGCCTCCGTGATTTTCGACGCCATCCAGGCGGCGAAAGCGCGCGGCGTGGACGTGCTGATTGCCGATACCGCCGGGCGTTTGCAGAATAAATCGCACCTGATGGAAGAGCTGAAAAAAATCGTCCGCGTGATGAAAAAGCTCGACGAGAACGCGCCGCACGAAGTGATGCTGACTATCGACGCCAGCACCGGGCAGAACGCCGTAAGCCAGGCGAAGCTGTTCCACGAGGCGGTAGGGCTGACCGGGATTACGCTCACCAAGCTTGACGGCACCGCCAAAGGCGGCGTGATCTTCTCGGTGGCCGATCAGTTTGGTATTCCAATTCGCTACATTGGTGTGGGCGAACGTATTGAAGATTTGCGTCCGTTTAACGCGGGCGACTTTATTGAGGCACTTTTTGCCCGAGAGGATTAACCATGATTCGCTTTGAACATGTCAGCAAAGCCTATCTCGGTGGGAGACAAGCGCTGCAGGGGGTGACGTTCCACCTGCGGCCTGGCGAGATGTCATTTCTTACCGGCCACTCCGGCGCCGGTAAGAGTACGCTGCTGAAGCTGATTTGCGGTATCGAACGGCCGAGCGCCGGGAAAATCTGGTTTGGCGGCCATGAAATAAGCCGCCTGAAAAACCGTGAAGTGCCGTTTCTGCGTCGTCAGATCGGCATGATTTTCCAGGATCACCATCTGCTGATGGACAGAACGGTCTACGATAATGTGGCGATCCCGCTGATTATCGCGGGTGCCAGCGGCGAAGATATTCGCCGTCGCGTATCGGCGGCGCTGGATAAGGTCGGTCTGCTGGACAAAGCGAAAAACTTCCCGATTCAGCTTTCCGGTGGTGAACAGCAGCGCGTGGGTATCGCCCGCGCCGTGGTGAATAAACCTGCTGTGCTGTTGGCGGATGAACCGACGGGCAACCTGGATGACGCCCTCTCGGAAGGCATTCTGCGTCTTTTCGAAGAATTTAACCGCGTCGGGGTGACGGTATTAATGGCGACGCATGACACCGGGCTTATCTCACGGCGCAGCTACCCGGTGCTCACCCTGAGCGAAGGGCATTTGCATGGAGGCCGTGTTGGTGAATAAACGTGACGCGCTGAATGAAATCCGGCGCTTTAGCAACAAACTGGATAATTTCCGTAAACAGCGTTCTTCCGGTGAAACAGGACGGCCTGTGCAGAAGCGAAATAAAGGCTCCAACACCAAAGGCAAATCGCGTCGGGGCGGCATCAATGAACAGGTGCGTTACGCCTGGCAGGGCGCGCTTGCCGATCTGAAAAGCAAACCGCTCGCCACGTTTTTAACGGTGATGGTGATTGCCATTTCGCTGACGCTGCCAAGCGTCTGCTACATGGTTTATAAGAACGTCAGCGAGGCCGCGACGCAGTATTACCCGTCGCCGCAGATCACGGTCTATCTCGACAAGACGCTGGATGACAGCGCCGCGCAGCAGGTGGTGGGGCAGCTTCAGGCCGAGCCGGGCGTGGCGAAGGTGAATTACCTCTCGCGCGACGAGGCGCTTGGCGAATTCCGTAACTGGTCGGGCTTTGGCGGCGCGCTGGATATGCTGGAAGAAAACCCGCTGCCGGCGGTGGTAGTGGTCGAGCCGAAGCTCGATTTCCAGAGCAGCGAAGCGCTCAACACGCTGCGCGACCGCGTGGCGAAGCTTCAGGGCGTTGACGAAGTGCGCATGGACGACAGCTGGTTCGCGCGTCTGTCGGCGCTCACCGGGCTGGTCGGGCGCGTCGCGGCGATGATTGGCGTGCTGATGGTGGCAGCCGTATTCCTGGTTATCGGCAACAGCGTGCGCCTGAGCATTTTCGCGCGCCGCGACACCATCAACGTGCAGAAACTCATTGGCGCGACGGATGGTTTTATCCTGCGTCCATTCCTGTACGGCGGCGCGTTGCTCGGGTTTACCGGCGCATTACTTTCACTGATTCTGTCAGAAATTCTGGTGATGCGGCTATCCGCCGCGGTGACGGATGTGGCGAAAGTTTTCGGCACCACCTTTGAAATCAGCGGGTTATCCTTCGATGAGTGTCTGTTGCTGCTGCTGGTCTGTTCGATGATCGGCTGGGCGGCCGCCTGGCTTGCCACCGTGCAACATTTACGTCACTTTACCCCCGAGTAAAAAATATTTGTTATAATCATCCCCTGCTACGAGTTCCCGTCAGCAGGGGATGCGTACCGTGAACTTCTGCTTCTCCTGCCCACGCTTTTTCATAGCAATGTCACATTTTGTGCGTAATTTATTCACAAGCCTTACGTGAACTTGTGGATAAATTCACGGTCTGATAAAAGAGTGGCTGATATTCTCGTTGCTCAAACATGCTGGCCCGTTTGTTGCCTGATGGGGACGAACGCCAGTCCGATGTCGATTGAGAGGATTTGAATGACCAAAGAAATGCAAACTTTAGCTTTAGCCCCGGTCGGTAACCTGGATTCCTATATCCGGGCGGCCAACGCCTGGCCGATGTTGTCGGCAGACGAAGAGCGGGCACTGGCTGAAAAGCTGCATTACCAGGGCGATCTGGAAGCAGCGAAAAAGCTGATCCTGTCTCACCTGCGTTTTGTTGTTCATATCGCTCGTAACTACGCGGGCTATGGCCTGCCGCAGGCGGACCTGATCCAGGAAGGCAATATTGGCCTGATGAAAGCGGTACGTCGCTTCAACCCGGAAGTGGGCGTGCGTCTGGTTTCCTTCGCCGTGCACTGGATCAAAGCTGAAATTCACGAATATGTGCTGCGTAACTGGCGCATCGTGAAAGTCGCCACCACCAAAGCGCAGCGTAAGCTGTTCTTTAACCTGCGTAAAACCAAGCAGCGTCTGGGCTGGTTTAACCAGGATGAAGTGGAAATGGTGGCCCGCGAGCTGGGCGTTTCCAGCAAAGACGTGCGTGAAATGGAATCGCGTATGGCCGCGCAGGACATGACCTTTGACATGTCCCCGGACGACGACGCGGGTGACAGCCAGCCGATGGCTCCGGTGCTGTTCCTTCAGGATAAGTCTTCTAACTTTGCCGACGGCATTGAGGATGACAACTGGGAAGAACACGCCGCCGACAAACTGACCGATGCCATGCAGGGTCTCGACGAGCGCAGCCAGCAGATCATTCGCGCGCGCTGGCTGGACGAAGACAATAAAAGCACGTTGCAGGAACTGGCTAACCGCTACGGCGTCTCTGCCGAACGCGTGCGTCAGCTTGAAAAAAACGCGATGAAAAAGCTGCGTGCCGCGATAGAAGCGTAAGCCGCGTCAGCTTGATGACACACCCCGCCTTAAGCGGGGTGTTTTGTTTTATGCGCGGCGTAAAAGCGCCGGATAAGCTGCTTCAATACATGCCAGCAGCGCTTTAAACGCGCCCTCCATTTTCTCCTCCGCCACGCAGGCGAATCCCATCAGCAGGCCGCGACGCCGGTTTTCCGTCAGGTAATAGCGCGACAGCGGGCGCACCAGAATATCGCGCGCGTTGGCAAGACGGGCTATCTCCACATCGTCCGCGTCGTCCGGCAGATTCAGCACCAGATGCAGCCCGGCGTTATCGCTGAAATCCGACAGCGCCTCCGGTCCCAGATAGCGCGTAATCAGCGTCGTCAGACACGCCCTGCGGCGGCCATACAGCAGCCGCATCCGCCGGATATGGGCGCTGTAATGCCCGGCCTCGATAAACTCTGCCAGCGCCGCCTGGATAATCGAATGGCCGCCGCGATAAAGCTCGGCATGCGCGGTTTTCATCTCGTACGCCAGCGCGCGAGGCAGCACCACATAGCCGATACGCAGGCCCGGATAGAGCGTTTTGCTGAAGGTGCCGATGTAGATCACCGGCGGGTCTGCCACCAGCCCCTGCAACGCTGGTATAGGCTGGCCGGAAAAGCGAAATTCGCTGTCGTAGTCGTCTTCCACGATCCAGCTGCCGGTCTGGCGCGCCAGCGTCAACAGGCGCTGACGGCGCTCAAGGCTCATGACCGCGCCCAGCGGGTACTGATGCGACGGCGTGACGAAAATCAGCCGCGGCGGCGTCCCGGCGCTCTCCGGCGGCACCATGCCCGCGCGGTCAACCATCACCGGCGTAATGTTTACTTCATTCATCTGCAACACATGGCGGATGCCCCAGTACGAAGGCTCTTCCACCCACGCGGTATCACCACGATCGCACAGCATGCGCGCCACCAGGTCGATAGCCTGATGAATGCCTTCGGTGATCAACACCTGATCCGCCGAGCAGTGAACCGATCGCGATACCCGCAGGTAATCCACCAGCGCGCGCTGTAGCTCCGGCGTGCCGCCCTGACAGCTGTAGGTGAGGCGCTGCGGGCTGGGGCGGCGACTGATCCGCGCCTGAATTTTGCTGAAAAGCTGATGCGGAAAGGCATGCACGTCCGGCACGCCGGGGATAAACGCACCCCACTGTTTCGGGCTGGCGCTGACCTGCCCGAGCAGCGTTTTTCCGCGCGAGGAGAAGCCCGCATGCGCAACGCGATCGTGCTGCCCCTGGGCCACCGGTGGCGCAGATAACAGGCTGTCCGGCAGCATGCCGGCGACGAACGTGCCGCTTCCGGCGCGAGAGGTCACATATCCTTCTGCCAGTAATTGTTCATACACTGTTAACACTGTGTTGCGAGAAAGGCCGAGCTGCTGGGCGAGATCCCGCGAGGCGGGCAGACGGCTTTGCGCAGGCAGGCTGCCGTCAAGAATAGTCAGGCGCAGCGCGTTATAAAGCCGCTTATGCAGGCGTTCGTCGCGCTGTTCGCCGAGGCGAAGCAATAAGAGATCGGACACTAAAGAATGCAATTGGATCCCTCATTTATTCGAAACTGGTACTCGATTATAGGGCCATAGCCTGGGTAAATAAACGTCACTGTTTCAGGTTTGTTGCTAAAAAGTGACGTTTATCAGCAGGAGAATGCGGGTGAAAAATTCAGAATTGAACCAACGTCGTCAGAGCGCCACCCCACGTGGCGTCGGCGTCATGTGCGGCTTCTATGCCGAAAAAGCCGACAACGCCACCCTGTGGGACGTGGAAGGCAACGAGATTATCGACTTCGCGGCGGGGATCGCGGTGCTGAACACCGGCCATCGTCACCCGCGCGTGGTGGAGGCCATTGAAAACCAGCTGCGCGCCTTTACACACACGGCGTACCAGATAGTCCCTTACGAAAGCTATGTGGCGCTTGCGGAGCGCATCAACGCCTGCGCGCCGATTGACGGCCCGGCGAAGACCGCGTTCTTCACCACCGGCGCGGAAGCGGTGGAAAACGCCGTGAAAATCGCGCGCGCGTATACCCGTCGCCCAGGCTTGATCACCTTCGGCGGCGGCTTCCACGGGCGCACGTTTATGACGATGGCGCTCACCGGCAAAGTGGCACCGTACAAAATCGGCTTCGGCCCGTTCCCTGGCTCGGTGTTCCACGCGCAATACCCGAACGCGTTGCACGGCGTGTCGGTGGACGATGCGATGGCAAGCCTTGAGCGTATTTTTAAAGCCGATATCGCACCGGATCAGGTGGCGGCCATTGTGCTGGAGCCAGTGCAGGGCGAAGGCGGTTTTAATGTCGCGCCGCCAGCGTTTATGGAGGCCCTGCGCGCGCTGTGCGACGAGCACGGCATTCTGCTGATTGCCGATGAAGTGCAGAGCGGCTTTGCGCGCACCGGCAAACTGTTCGCGATGGAGCATTACGGCGTGAAGCCGGATCTGCTGACGATGGCGAAAAGCCTCGCGGGCGGGATGCCGCTCTCGGGCGTGGTCGGGCGCGCGGAAGTGATGGACGCGCCTGCGCCGGGCGGCCTTGGCGGCACCTACGCCGGTAACCCGCTGGCGGTTGCGGCAGCGCACGCGGTGCTGGATGTGATTGAGCAGGAAAATCTCTGCCAGCGCGCGAACGAGCTGGGCCAGCATCTGCAAGAGGTGCTCAACCAGGCGCGGACGTACTGCCCGGCGATTGCCGAAGTCCGCGGGCAGGGCTCGATGGTGGCGGTGGAGTTTAACGATCCGCAGACCGGCAAGCCGTCGCCTGAATTTACGCAGCAGGTGCTGACGCGCGCCCGTGAAGAGGGGCTGCTGCTGCTGAGCTGCGGCGTTTACGGCAACGTTATCCGTTTCCTTTATCCGCTGACCATCCCGGATGCGCAGTTCAGCAAGGCGCTGGAGATCCTCTCCCGCGCGCTGGGGCGCTAACGGCGAGGGCGGCTTAAACGGCGGGTGCGCACGGCTTACCCGCCCTACATAAAAGCACAACCCTGGCTCGCAGGGCGGGTAAGCGCAGCGCACCCACCGAAACAGCTCGTAGGGTGGGTAAGCGCAGCGCACCCACCGTGTAAGGCAGACGAAACTCTGCCACAAAACGAACAGGAATTACCCCGAGGGCGCCCGCCTTATGGCCTGGCCGCCGCGCAGCAGCGGGCCATAACGGCGCGTCTTTGGGGTGACCTGCGAAGGAGCGCGCTTCGGGAGGCTGACAGGCCCGGAGCTTAAATATCTCACTTGCTAACACAACAACACACCGTGAACACAACCGCTTCCGGTGGTGATAGCCGCCGGATATTTAAGGAAGAACTATGTCTGAGAACACCACTTCCGCCTCACTGTGGGCGTCCCGAGAGCGGGCAGCGTCATCCCCCAAATCTCTGAGCTTCGTTGAAGGCGTCGCGATGATCGTCGGCACCAATATCGGGGCAGGCGTACTCTCCATCGCCTACGCTTCCAGCAAAGCGGGCTTTATGCCGCTTCTCTTCTGGCTCGCCCTTGTCGGCGTATTGACCACTATCACCATGCTGTATGTCGCGGAAGCGACGCTGCGCACCCGCGCGCATTTACAGTTAAGCGGCCTCGCCGGGCGCTATGTCGGGCGCATCGGCGCCTGGCTGATGTTCGCGTCGGTGTGCGTCAACAGCGTCGGCGCGCTCACCGCCTACATGACCGGCAGCGGCAAACTGCTCAGCTCGCTTATCGGCGTCTCGCCCGCCATCGGCAGCCTGATCTTCTTTATTCCGGCGGCAGGCATTCTCTGGCTTGGGCTGAAGGCAATCGGGCGCGGCGAGAAATTTATCAGTATCGGCATGGTGGTGATGATTGCGGTACTGGTAGTCGCCACGCTTTTGCACGAATCGACACAGATGCGCTGGCTGCTGGATGGCGACTGGCGCTACATGGTGCCGGTATTTAACGTCACCGCGTTCTGCTTCGCCGCGCAGTACATTGTGCCGGAGATGGCGCGCGGGTTTGCCGATAAACCCGAAAAGCTGCCGAAAGCGATTATCGTCGGGATGGTCATTACCTTTACGCTGCTGGCGCTGGTGCCGCTGTCGGTTATCGCGCTGAGCGGGCTTGATAACATCTCTGAAGTGGCGACCATCTCCTGGGGCCGGGCGCTCGGCGAGTGGGCGTTCTTTTCCGCCAATATTTTCGCGCTGTGCGCGATGCTCACCTCCTACTGGGGGCTTGGCGGCAGTTTCCTGACTAATATCTTCGACAAATTCCGTCTCGGCGACGACGCGCAGCCGCTCAAACGCCTCGGCGTGCTGGCGGTCGTGGCGCTGCCGCCGTTCGCACTGGCCTACAGCGGGCTGGTCTCTTTTGTGAACGCGCTCTACTTTGCGGGCGTCTTCAGCGGCGTGATCCTCTCCATTATGCCTATTCTTATTTTGCGCGGCGCGCGCCGTCGCGGGGAGATAACGCCCCGCTGGCAGTGTAGCTGGAGCACGCATCCGCTCATCCAGGGGCTGATTGTGCTGCTCTATGTCGCCAGCGCGATTTACGCGGTGCTCTCCGCCTTCGGTTATCTGCCCGCGGGCTGGTAAAACCCGATAACCCGCCGCGTGACAGGCGCGGCGGACGTTTTTTCGCCACTTCCCACCATAATTGACGTGAAAAATAGTGATTCCAAATTCATAAAAATGGGGTATGTTTTTAGCAGAGTATGCTGCTTTTTACCGGGCGGCAGGGCTTAAAACTAATATTAAATGCTGCGCTAACAAGCGAAGCGGAAATAAAGTAGCGAAAAACAACAACATCACAACTGCAATAACCACAAGAATGGGGAACCTCAGGATGAAAATGAAGGGCAAAGCGTTACTGGCAGGCGCAATTGCGCTGGCGATGAGCAGCATGGCGATGGCGGAAGATATTAAAATTGCCGTTGTGGGCGCCATGTCTGGCCCGGTAGCGCAGTATGGCGACCAGGAGTTTACCGGCGCCGAGCAGGCGGTGGCGGATATCAACGCCAAAGGCGGCATCAAAGGCAACAAGCTGGTTATCACCAAATATGACGACGCCTGCGACCCGAAACAAGCGGTGGCGGTAGCGAACAAAGTGGTGAATGACGGTGTGAAATATGTCATCGGCCACCTGTGCTCCTCTTCCACCCAGCCGGCGTCTGATATTTATGAAGACGAAGGCATTCTGATGATTACGCCTGCGGCGACGGCACCGGAACTGACCGCGCGCGGCTATCAGTTGATCCTGCGCACCACCGGTCTGGATTCCGATCAGGGCCCGACCGCCGCGAAATACATTCTTGATAAAGTGAAGCCGAAGCGCATCGCTATCATTCACGACAAACAGCAGTACGGTGAAGGCCTGGCCCGCGCGGTGCAGGACGGCCTGAAGAAAGGCGGCGCGAACGTGGTCTTCTTTGACGGTATTACCGCGGGCGAAAAAGATTTCTCCACGCTGGTGGCGCGTCTGAAGAAAGAAAACATCGATTTCGTTTACTACGGCGGCTATCACCCGGAAATGGGCCAGATCCTGCGCCAGGCGCGTTCCGCTGGCCTGAAAACCCAGTTTATGGGGCCGGAAGGCGTGGCGAACGTGTCGCTGTCTAACATCGCGGGCGATTCCGCCGAAGGCATGTTAGTCACCAAGCCGAAGAACTACGATCAGGTTCCGGCGAACAAACCGATTGTGGACGCTATCAAGGCGAAGAAACAGGATCCAAGCGGCGCGTTCGTGTGGACCACTTACGCCGCGCTGCAGTCGCTGGCCGCAGGCCTGAACCAGAGCGACGATCCGGCGGCCATCGCCAAATACCTGAAAGCGAACTCTGTCGATACCGTGATGGGCCCGCTCTCCTGGGATTCGAAGGGCGATCTGAAAGGGTTTGAGTTCGGCGTGTTTACCTGGCATGCCAATGGTACCGCGACCGACGCCAAATAATTTCTCCTGCCTCTTTCGCACTACAGCGGCGTTGGCTGCACCCTTCAACCCCGGTCACTTACTGATGTAAGCTCCCGGGGATTTCAGGGTTTGCCGCCTTGCTGTAGCACGAAATCGTTGGGGAAATAGGCTAGTGCCTCTTTCGCACTACAGTGTGTAGGGCAGGTAAGCGAAGCGCACCTGCCTTACAGGTAAACCCGGCGGCTACGCAGGCTTACTCGCCCTACGGCCGGAGATTGAAGGGAGTTGTAGGGCAGGTAAGCGAAGCGCACCTGCCTTACAGGTAAACCCGGCGGGTGCGCAGGCTTACCCGCCCTACGGCCGGAAATTGAAGGGGTTGTAGGGCAGGTAAGCGCAGCGCACCTGCCTTTTTATCAATAGCTACGTCCGCCTCACGGCTCCAACCGCTTCACCCAGCCATCCTGCTGCGCCGCAAATCCCAGCGTCTGCATAAACGCATTCATCACGTTGTAATCTTCCACGCCAATATCCATCACCCACCACTCCGTCATCGACGGGTTATCGCGGATCGTCTCTTCAATCAGGTAATGCCCGACGCCGCGCCGGCGCGTCACTTCGCGCACACGCAGGGAATCCATCGCGCCTTCGGTGCCGCGCAGCGTCACGCGCACCGCGCCCAGCAGCCGGTCGTTAAAACGCGCGGCGTAAATTCGATGGTTCTCATCAAGACGTAACGATTCAGAAGGATATTCCGGCCAGATTTTCGCGAGGTCGATTTTGTCCTGTTCGCTCAGGGTATGCAGACGAAGAATGGTGAGTTTCATAACAGCCTTTCCGCCAGGGATGAATCTCTGAGTTTACCCGATTTTTCAGGGCCGCTGGACGCCCTGGCAAGATCTATTCGGTAGCTGATTAGTTTTTGTCTTATTCATTAGGTAGCTTGAAAGCGCGGGGAATGAATTTTAACCAGCATATAACCCTGAAAGGTAGCGTTTTATCTGGCTAATAATGCCGATATTTTATGCTGGCCGCTGCGCTTTTTTTTGTTTATCTCGGGTATATTTCAGAATATTATCTTTGCTTAATAGACTGAAAAATAGATGTTTTAATTATAGTTTCGCTAAAAAGCACGCTAACTCATTAAAGAGACAGGTAAAAGTAGCGTTGTCTATTAAAACGACAGAATATTTTTTAACCATAATAAAACTAATCAGCAACACACACATCACGAACGGGGATTCTGAGAATGAACAGCAACGCAAAGCGCTGGCTTGCGGGGATGGTTGCGCTGGCGCTATCTCAGGCAGTCAATGCAATGACCGTCAACACGGCGGCAGGGCATGGCGTTAACAGCGCCGTGCCCGCCGCGAATGTCGTAACCGGGCCGCTGAACTGGGATGAAAAAAGCGATCTGAAAGGATTTGTCTCTGAGGTTTTTGAGCGGCATACCAACGGGTCGTTAACCGTTCTGCATAACGAGTCGTAGTAAAGCACACCCGATATTCATCCCGCCTGCTGGCGCTTCGTCCCGCAGGGTTTAATAAGGTTACGTTATGTCCGAGCAGTTTCTCTATTTTCTGCAGCAGATGTTTAACGGCGTCACGCTGGGCAGTACTTACGCGCTGATCGCCATCGGTTACACCATGGTTTACGGCATTATCGGCATGATCAACTTCGCTCACGGCGAGGTGTATATGATTGGCAGCTACGTGTCATTCATGATCATCGCCGCGCTGATGATGATGGGCATTGACGCCAGCTGGCTGCTGGTTGGCGCCGCGTTTATCGGCGCGATTGTTGTCTCCAGCGCCTACGGCTGGAGCATCGAACGCGTGGCGTATCGCCCCGTGCGCAGCTCCAAACGCCTGATTGCGCTAATCTCCGCCATCGGGATGTCTATCTTCCTGCAAAACTACGTCAGCCTGACGCAAGGCTCGCGCGACGTCGCGCTCCCGAGCCTCTTTAACGGCCAGTGGACCATCGGCAGCAGCGAAAACTTCGCGGCCAGCATCACCACCATGCAGCTGGTTATCTGGGTCGTGACCTTTATCGCAATGCTCGCGCTCACCCTGTTTATCCGCTACTCCCGCATGGGGCGCGCCTGCCGCGCCTGCGCTGAAGATCTGAAAATGGCGAGCCTGCTTGGCATCAATACCGACCGCGTTATCGCGCTGACCTTTGTGATTGGCGCGGCGATGGCGGCGGTGGCGGGCGTGCTGCTCGGTCAGTTCTACGGCGTGATTAACCCCTACATCGGCTTTATGGCCGGGATGAAAGCCTTCACCGCGGCGGTGCTGGGCGGCATCGGCAGTATTCCTGGCGCGATGATTGGCGGCCTGATTCTGGGCGTCACCGAATCGCTCTGCTCGGCGTATCTGAGCACGGAATATAAAGACGTGGTGTCGTTTGCCCTGTTGATCGGCGTCTTGCTGGTGATGCCGACCGGTATTCTGGGTCGCCCGGAGGTAGAAAAAGTATGAAACCTATGCATTTTGTGGCGGCGCTGCTGGCCGCCGCCATGTTCTTCCTGCTGGCAGGCATTTTTATGGGCGTTCAGCTGGAGCTGGACGGTACGCGTCTTGTGGTTGATACCGCCGACAGCATTCGCTGGGAGTGGATCGCCATCGGCACCGGCGTGGTCTTTTTATTCCAGCTCCTGCGTCCGCTGTTCCAGAAGGGCCTGAAAAACGTCTCCGGGCCGAAGTTTATTCTGCCGGCGATTGACGGCTCAACGGTGAAACAGAAACTGTTCCTGGTGGCGCTGCTCCTGGTCGCCGTGGCGTGGCCGTTTATGGTGTCGCGCGGAACGGTGGATATCGCCACGCTGACCATGATTTACGTGATTCTGGGCCTCGGCCTGAACGTGGTGGTCGGGCTGTCCGGCCTGCTGGTGCTGGGCTACGGCGGTTTTTATGCTATCGGCGCTTATACCTTCGCGTTGCTGAACCACTATTACGGCCTGGGCTTCTGGACCTGTCTGCCGCTGGCGGGCCTGGTGGCTGCCGCCGCCGGTTTCCTGCTCGGCTTCCCGGTATTGCGCCTGCGCGGCGATTATCTGGCGATAGTGACCTTAGGCTTTGGCGAGATCGTGCGTATTCTTCTGCTGAATAACACGGAGATTACCGGCGGCCCGAACGGCATCAGCCAGATCCCGAAACCGACCTTCTTCGGACTGGAGTTCAGCCGCACCGCGCGCGAAGGCGGCTGGGACACTTTCAGCAACTTCTTTGGGGTGAAGTATGACCCGAGCGACCGCGTGATTTGGCTCTATCTGGTGGCGTTGCTGCTGGTGGTGTTCTCACTGTTTGTGATTAACCGTCTGCTGCGTATGCCGCTCGGCCGCGCCTGGGAGGCGCTGCGTGAGGATGAGATCGCCTGCCGTTCGCTCGGCCTGAACCCGACGCGCATCAAACTGACGGCGTTTACCATCAGCGCCGCGTTCGCAGGTTTCGCCGGAACGCTGTTCGCGGCACGCCAGGGCTTTGTCAGCCCGGAATCGTTCACCTTCGCGGAATCGGCATTCGTGCTGGCGATTGTGGTGCTGGGTGGCATGGGCTCGCAGTTTGCGGTGATCCTGGCGGCTATTCTGCTGGTGGTCTCGCGCGAGTTAATGCGTGATTTGAACGAATACAGCATGCTGGTGCTGGGCGGCCTGATGGTGCTGATGATGATCTGGCGTCCGCAAGGGTTGCTGCCAATGACGCGCCCGCAGCTGAAACTGAAAAATGGTGTGAGCAGTAAAGGAGAGCAGGCATGAGTCAGCCTTTATTATCCGTCAGCGGCCTGATGATGCGCTTTGGCGGCCTGCTTGCCGTCAACAATGTCTCTCTTGAGCTGCGCGAGCGTGAAATCGTCTCGCTGATTGGCCCGAACGGGGCCGGTAAAACCACGGTGTTCAACTGCCTGACCGGTTTTTATAAACCGACCGGCGGCACCATTATGCTGCGCGACCAGCATCTCGAAGGGCTGCCGGGCCAGCAGATCGCCCGGATGGGCGTGGTGCGCACCTTCCAGCACGTGCGTCTGTTCCGTGAAATGACGGTGATTGAAAACCTGCTGGTGGCGCAACATCAGCAGCTAAAATCCGGGCTGTTTTCGGGACTGCTGAAAACCCCGGCGTTTCGCCGCGCGCACAGCGAGGCGCTCGATCGCGCCGCCACTTGGCTTGAGCGTATAAACCTCTTGCAGCACGCCAACCGGCAGGCGGGCAACCTGGCGTATGGCGACCAGCGCCGCCTGGAGATCGCCCGCTGCATGGTGACGCAGCCTGCGATCCTGATGCTCGACGAACCGGCGGCGGGCCTGAACCCGAAAGAGACCAAAGAGCTGGACGAGCTGATTGTCGAGCTGCGCAACCATCACAACACGACCATTCTGCTGATTGAGCACGACATGAAACTGGTGATGGGTATTTCGGACCGTATTTACGTGGTAAACCAGGGGACGCCGCTTGCCAACGGCACGCCGGAGCAGATCCGCAACAACCCCGACGTGATTCGCGCATACCTGGGTGAGGCATAAGATGGAAAACGTGATGTTATCTTTTGACAGGGTGAGCGCGCACTACGGCAAAATCCAGGCGCTGCATGAGGTCAGTCTGCATATCCGCCAGGGCGAAATCGTCACCCTGATCGGCGCGAACGGGGCCGGAAAAACCACGCTGCTCGGCACGCTGTGCGGCGACCCGCGCGCGAGCACCGGCAAAATCGTCTTTGATGGTAAAGACATTACCGACTGGCAGACCGCGAAAATCATGCGCGAGGCGGTGGCGATTGTGCCGGAAGGCCGCCGCGTCTTTTCCCGTATGACGGTGGAAGAGAACCTGGCGATGGGCGGATTTTTTGCCGATCGCGCGCAGTATCAGGAGCGCATTCAGCGCGTGTACGATCTCTTCCCGCGCCTGCACGAGCGCCGCATCCAGCGCGCCGGTACAATGTCCGGCGGCGAACAGCAGATGCTGGCGATTGGCCGCGCGCTGATGAGCCAGCCGCGCCTGCTGCTGCTGGACGAACCGTCGCTCGGTCTGGCGCCGATCATCATCCAGCAGATTTTCGACACCATCGAGCAGCTGCGCAAAGAAGGGATGACGATTTTCCTGGTCGAGCAGAACGCCAACCAGGCGCTGAAGCTCGCCGATCGCGGCTACGTGCTGGAGAACGGTCACGTGGTGCTGGAAGACACCGGCGAGGCGCTGCTTGCCAACGAAGCGGTGCGCAGCGCGTATCTCGGCGGTTGATTCACCTGTGCGGCCCGGCGGCGTAATGCATGCCGGGCCTCTTAATACCTCTCCCGTGAGCCGGGCAAGCGCCCAACTTCGCGATTAACCTGCGTCATCAGACCATCACCGGCGCGTCATTTCTCTGCCGCTCTCGCGTCACTATCTTGTCATTATCCAGTTATTTTTCTGTCATACGCGCATGTCATGTTAGCTCGCGAGCATAAAACGCGTGATTTCGCGCATCTCAAACGACGCATAATCAGAGAGATAACAGACATGACAGCTTCGTTACGACGTACAGCAATTTGTGTGGCTCTGGGATGGGCGCTGAGCAGCCAGGCGATGGCCGCCACCACCATTCCGTTCTGGCATTCGATGGAAGGCGAACTGGGTAAAGAAGTGAATTCACTGGCGCAGCGGTTTAACGAGGCGCACCCGGAGTACAAAATCGAGCCGGTTTATAAAGGTAACTACGAGCAGAGCCTGGCCGCCGGGATCGCCGCTTTCCGTACCGGCAACGCGCCCGCGATTTTGCAGGTTTACGAAGTAGGTACCGCCACCATGATGGCGTCCAAAGCCATCAAGCCTGTGTACGAAGTATTCAACGACGCTGGCATTAAATTCGATGAGTCGCAGTTTGTGCCGACGGTTGCCGGTTACTACACCGACGCGAAAAGCGGCCATCTGCTCTCCCAGCCGTTTAACAGCTCCACGCCTGTGCTCTACTACAACAAAGACGCGTTCAAAAAAGCGGGCTTAGATCCTGAGCAGCCGCCGAAAACCTGGCAGGATCTCGCGGCGTATACCGCGAAGCTGAAAGCCGCCGGCATGAAGTGCGGCTACGCCAGCGGCTGGCAGGGCTGGATCCAGATTGAAAACTTCAGCGCCTGGCATGGTCTGCCGGTCGCCACCAAAAACAACGGCTTTGACGGCGCTGACGCGGTGCTGGAATTCAACAAGCCGGAGCAGGTGAAACATATCGCCCTGCTTGAAGAACTGAACAAGAAGGGCGATTTCAGCTACTTCGGGCGCAAGGATGAATCCACCGAGAAGTTCTATAACGGCGATTGCGCCATTACCACCGCCTCTTCCGGTTCGCTCGCGGATATCCGCCACTACGCCAAATTCAATTACGGCGTGGGCATGATGCCGTACGACGCCGACGTGAAAGGCGCGCCGCAGAATGCCATTATCGGCGGGGCGAGTCTGTGGGTGATGCAGGGCAAAAACAAAGAGATGTACAAAGGCGTGGCGGAGTTCCTGAACTTCCTCGCACAGCCGGAAATCGCGGCCGAATGGCACCAGAAAACCGGTTATCTGCCTATCACCAAAGCCGCTTATGACCTGACCCGCCAGCAGGGCTTCTATGAGAAGAACCCGGGCGCGGATATCGCGACGCGTCAGATGCTGAACAAGCCGCCGTTGCCGTTCACCAAAGGGCTGCGTCTGGGCAATATGCCGCAGATCCGTACCGTGGTTGACGAAGAGCTGGAAAGCGTCTGGACCGGCAAGAAAACCCCGCAGCAGGCGCTGGATTCCGCCGTTGAGCGTGGTAATCAGCTGTTGCGCCGTTTCGAGCAGTCGACGAAATCGTAACGCTGGTAGCGGGTTGGCGCGGTGGGTGCTGTTTCGAACGGCGGGTGCGCTTCGCTTACCCGCCCTACAAAGCGCCAGAAATCGTACCGCTGGTGGTGGGTTGGCGCGGTGGGTGCCGTTTCGAACGGCGGGTGCGCTTCGCTTACCCGCTCTACAAAGCACCAGAAATCGTACCGCTGGTAGCGGGTTGGCGCGGTGGGTGCTGTTTCGAACGGCGGGTGCGCTTCGCTTACCCACCCTACAAAGCACCAGATTAGTAGGCCGGGTAAGGCGCAGCCGCACCCGGCATTTTTCAGGAAAGCGTTTCTCTATGTCATCATCCCGTCCGGTGTTTCGTTCAGGCTGGCTGCCCTATGCGTTACTGGCGCCGCAGCTGATTATCACCGTCATCTTTTTCATCTGGCCTGCGGGCGAGGCGCTCTGGTATTCCGTACAGAGCATCGATCCATTCGGGCTATCGAGCCAGTTTGTCGGGCTGGCGAATTTTACCCAGCTGTTTCACGACAGCTACTACCTCGATTCCTTCTGGACCACCATAAAATTCAGCGCGCTGGTGACCGTCAGCGGGCTGCTGATATCGTTGTTTTTCGCGGCTCTTGTGGATTACGTGGTGCGCGGCAGCCGTTTTTACCAGACGCTAATGCTGCTGCCCTACGCCGTCGCGCCCGCCATCGCCGCCGTGCTGTGGATCTTCCTCTTTAACCCCGGGCGCGGGCTCATTACCCATGTGCTTGAGCAGATGGGCTACTACTGGAACCACTCGCAAAACAGCGGCCAGGCAATGTTCCTGGTGGTGTTTGCCTCGGTATGGAAGCAGATCAGCTACAACTTTCTGTTTTTCTTCGCGGCGTTGCAGTCGATCCCGCGCTCGCTGGTCGAGGCGGCCGCCATCGACGGCGCAGGCCCGGTGCGCCGCTTCTTTAAACTGTCGCTGCCGCTTATTGCGCCGGTGAGCTTTTTCCTGCTGGTGGTGAATCTGGTCTACGCCTTTTTCGACACCTTCCCGGTTATCGATGCCGCCACTGCGGGCGGGCCGGTGCAGGCCACCACCACGCTGATTTACAAGATTTACCGCGAAGGGTTCGCCGGGCTCGATCTCTCCACCTCCGCCGCGCAGTCGGTGGTGCTGATGGTGCTGGTGATCATCCTCACCGTGGTCCAGTTCCGTTATGTGGAAAGTAAGGTGCGTTACCAATGATTGAAAACCGCCCGGGGCTGACGATTTTCAGCCATACCCTTTTGATCCTCGGCATCGCCGCCATTCTCTTTCCGCTCTACGTGGCGTTTGTCGCGGCGACGCTCGATAACCAGGCCGTGTTCGCCACGCCGATGACGCTTATTCCCGGCACGCACCTGTGGGAAAACCTGAAAGATATTTGGCTTAATGGCGTCGGGGCTAACAGCGCGCCGTTCTGGCTGATGCTGCTGAACAGTTTCATCATGGCGTTCAGCATTACCGTCGGGAAAATCGCGGTGTCGATGCTCTCGGCGTTCGCTATTGTCTGGTTTCGCTTCCCGCTGCGTAACCTCTTCTTCTGGATGATTTTTATTACGCTGATGCTGCCGGTGGAAGTGCGCATTTTCCCGACGGTGGAAGTGATAGCCAACCTGAAGATGATGGACAGCTACACCGGCCTGACGCTGCCGCTGATGGCGTCCGCGACCGCCACTTTTCTGTTCCGCCAGTTCTTTATGACGCTGCCTGACGAGCTGATGGAAGCGGCGCGTATCGACGGCGCGTCGCCGATGCGGTTTTTCCGCGACATCGTGCTGCCGCTCTCGAAAACCAACCTCGCGGCGCTGTTCGTCATTACGTTTATCTATGGCTGGAACCAGTATCTCTGGCCGCTGTTGATTATCAGCGATCCGTCGCTCGGCACGGCGGTGGCGGGCATTAAAGGCATGATTTCGGTGGGCGAGGGCAGCACGCAGTGGAATCAGGTGATGGCGGCGATGCTGCTGACGCTTATCCCGCCGGTGGTGATTGTTTTAGTGATGCAGCGCGCGTTTGTTCGCGGGCTGGTGGATAGCGAGAAATAAGATGGCAGGACTCAAATTACAGGCGGTCACCAAAAGCTGGGACAACGGTAAAACGCAGGTCATTCAGCCGCTGACGATGGACGTCGCGGATGGCGAATTTATCGTGATGGTCGGCCCGTCCGGCTGCGGCAAATCGACGCTGCTGCGTATGGTGGCCGGGCTTGAGCGCGTGAGTAGCGGCGATATCTGGATAGACCGCCAGCGCGTCACCGAGATGGAGCCGAAAGAGCGCGGCATCGCGATGGTGTTCCAGAACTACGCGCTCTACCCGCATATGAATGTCGAAGAGAACATGGCCTGGGGCCTGAAAATTCGCGGCATGGGCAAAGCGCACATCGCTGAGCGCGTGAAAGAAGCGGCGCGGATTCTGGAACTTGACGGGCTGTTAAAACGTCGCCCGCGTGAGCTCTCCGGCGGCCAGCGTCAGCGCGTGGCGATGGGCCGCGCGATTGTGCGCGATCCGGCGGTGTTCCTCTTCGATGAGCCGCTCTCAAACCTCGACGCCAAACTGCGCGTGCAGATGCGCCTTGAGCTGCAACAGCTTCATCGCCGCCTGCGCACGACATCGCTGTATGTGACGCACGATCAGGTCGAAGCGATGACGCTCGCCCAGCGCGTGATGGTGATGAACAAAGGCGTGGCGGAGCAGACAGGCACGCCGGTGGAAGTCTACGAAAAACCCGCCAGCCGCTTTGTGGCGAGCTTTATCGGCAGCCCGGCGATGAATCTGCTGGAAGGGCGGGTGAATGCCGAAGGCACCCATTTCGACGTTGACGGCGGGCTTTCCCTGCCGCTCGGGCGGCTGCATAAAACGCTCGCGGGGCGCAAGGTGACGCTGGGTATCCGCCCGGAACATATTGCGCTAAGCTCACAGGCCGCAGGCGGCGTGCCGTTGCCGCTCGATACGCTGGAGATGCTGGGCGCGGATAACCTCGCGCATGGCCGCTGGGGCAGCCAGAAAGTGGTGGCGCGCCTGGCGCATCAGGAGCGTCCGCAGCCGGGCAGCCAGCTGTGGCTGCACCTGCCAGAAAACCATCTGCACTTTTTTGACGGTGAAACAGGACAACGTTTATGAGCAACTGGCCATATCCTCCCATCGTCGCCCACCGCGGCGGCGGCCGACTGGCACCGGAAAACACGCTGGCGGCGATTGAAACCGGCGCGCGCCTGGGCCACGCCATGATTGAATTTGACGTCAAACTCACGAGAGACGGCCAGATTTTCCTGCTGCATGACGACACGCTGGAGCGCACCAGCAACGGCTGGGGTGTGGCGGGCGAACTTAACTGGGATGAGCTGCTGAAAGTGGACGCCGGTAGCTGGTTTAGCGGCGCGTTTAAAGGCGAGAAACTGGCGCTGCTGAGCGATGTGGCGCAGCGCTGCCGCGAGCACCGCATGATGGCGAATATCGAAATCAAACCGACGACCGGCACCGATGCCGACACCGGGCGCGTGGTGGCGCTGGCCGCACGCGCACTCTGGCGCGACATGACCGCGCCGCTGCTCTCGTCGTTTTCCATCGAGGCGCTGGAGGCGGCGCAGCAGGCCGCGCCGGAACTGCCGCGCGGACTGCTGCTGGATGAGTGGCGCGATGACTGGCAGGCGCTGACCACGCGTCTTGGCTGCGTCTCCATTCACCTGAACCATAAGCTTTTGGATCAGGCGCGCGTCATGCAACTGAAAGACGCCGGTCTGCGTATTCTGGTGTATACCGTGAATTCGCCCCGGCGCGCGCTGGAGCTGCTCGCCTGGGGCGTGGACTGCATCTGTACCGATGCGATTGACGAGATCGGGCCGGATTTTCGCGCTTAAGGCGCGACGCTACCCTGCGTATTCAGCGTGGTGCCGTTCTGGCGCAGCATATCGCCATTCTGGCGCGGCTCAATCATATGCGTCTGCTGGGTGCTGTTCAGCGTCGCGCCGTTGCTGTTGAGCATGTGCTGCGAACTTCCGCTGCTGCGGTTAAGCATGCCGCCATTGGTGTTCGGCAGCACCTGTTCTCTCTGCGGGTTCAGCATTCCCGGCTGGTTCTGCTGAATACGCTCAACGTTATTGTTCATCTGGGTCTGCAACTGCTGCTGTTGCAGGCGGCTCTGCGTCTGGATCTGCTGATTCAGCATCCCCTTCTGCTGAAGCTGCTGGCTTTGCATCTGCGTCTGCAAACGCTGCTGGCTGGGGTTCACATACCCCGGCTGGTTTGGGTTATTGATGACGTTGATCGGTTGGGCAAGCGCCGCCAGCGGAAGCGCTGCGGCAATCAATAAGTAGCGTTTCATGGTGTTTCCCTCCCCTGTGGAAGATCTTTTCAGTTTACCTCCTCTGCGACAGCACGATGATCTTTTAAGAGTTGTGAACCAGACTTATTGCGGGGAGCGTCCCGGATAATAAGCGGAGAACAATAATGATGATGCAGTGGAAAACCGTACGCCAGAGCGTGATAGCGGCGCTGGCGGTCACCTTTTGTTTAACGGCGGGGGCTGCGCCGTCGCCTGTCGCGGCACCAGCGCCTGCGCCGGTCTCTTATGGCGTGGAAGAAGATGTCTTCCATCCGGTGCGTGCCGAACACGGCATGGTCGCCTCGGTGGACGCGGCAGCGACGCAGGTGGGCGTCGATGTGCTAAAGCAGGGCGGTAACGCGGTGGATGCGGCGGTCGCGGTGGGCTTCGCGCTGGCGGTGACGCATCCGCAGGCCGGTAACCTCGGCGGCGGCGGCTTTATGATGCTGCGCACCAAAGACGGCAAAGTGACGGCGATCGATTTCCGCGAAATGGCGCCGGAAAAAGCCACGCGCGATATGTTCCTCGACGCACAGGGCAACGCCGACAGCAAAAAATCGCTCACGTCGCATCTCGCTTCCGGCACGCCGGGCAGCGTGGCGGGTTTCGCGCTGGCGCTGCAAAAATATGGCACGATGCCGCTCGATAAAGTCATTCAGCCCGCCATTGCGCTTGCACGCGACGGCTTTACGGTCAACGACGCGCTCGCCATTGATTTAAAAACTTACGGCGTGGAGACGCTCCCGAACCACCCGGCCAGCAAGGCAATTTTCTGGAAACAGGACGGCAATCCGTACCAGAAGGGCGACAAGCTGGTGCAGGCGAATCTTGCCAGGAGCCTGGAGCTTATCGCTAAAGATGGCCCGGACGCCTTCTATAAAGGCCCGATTGCCGACCAGATAGCCGATGAGATGGCCAAAAACGGCGGGCTTATCACCAAAGCCGATCTGGCGAATTACAAAGCGGTGGAGCGCACGCCTGTGAGCGGCGACTACCGCGGTTATCAGGTCTATTCGATGCCGCCGCCGTCGTCGGGCGGGATCCACATCGTGCAGATCCTCAATATTCTTGAGAATTTCGACCTGCATAAATATGGCTTCGGCAGCGCCGACGCGATGCAGATTATGGCCGAGGCGGAGAAATACGCCTACGCCGACCGCTCGGAGTATCTGGGCGACCCGGATTTCGTGAAGGTGCCGTGGCAGGCGCTGACCAGCAAGGCCTACGCGAAATCGCTGGCGCAGCAGATCGATATCAATAAAGCGCGCCCGTCGAAAGAGATTAAACCGGGCAACCTCGCGCCTTACGAGAGTAACCAGACCACGCATTTTTCGGTCGTCGATAAAGACGGCAATGCGGTGGCGGTGACCTATACGCTTAACACCACGTTCGGCAGCGGCATTGTGGCGGGCGATACCGGGATTCTGATGAATAACCAGATGGACGATTTCTCCGCCAAACCGGGAACGCCGAACGTCTATGGCCTGGTAGGCGGCGACGCCAACGCGGTGGGGCCAAAGAAACGCCCGCTGTCGTCGATGTCGCCGACGATTGTCGTCAAAGACGGCAAGACATGGCTGGTGACCGGCAGCCCGGGCGGTAGCCGTATTATCACCACCGTGTTGCAGATGGTGGTGAACACGATTGATTACGGCATGAACGTGGCGGAAGCCACCAACGCGCCGCGATTCCATCACCAGTGGCTGCCCGATGAGCTGCGGGTGGAGAAGGGCTTTAGCCCGGATACGCTGAAACTGCTGCGTGAGAAAGGGCAGAACGTGGCGGTGAAAGAGGCGATGGGCAGCACCCAGAGCATTATGATTGGCCCGGACGGGGCGCTTTACGGCGCGTCCGACCCGCGCAGCGTCGATGATTTAACGGCGGGGTATTAATGTAGCGCCCGCCGCGTCATGATCAAAAAGGGTCGCGCAAGGTAAATGGTGGGCGCGCTACGCTTACCCACCCTACGAATTGAAACATCCAATTGTTTGTCGTTTGTAGGGCGGGTAAGCCACGCGCACCCGCCGTGTCGCGCAATGTAAATGGTGACCATCCTACGGATTTACCCACCCCATAACGGCGCTGGAACGGTTAACCGGCCTTCATCCGCGCCATAAAATACGCGTCCACATACTCGCCGTTGCGCAGGCCGTAACGCTTACCGGTGCCTTCCGTCTCAAACCCGAATTTACGGTACACCGCCAGCGCAGGCGCATTATCGACAAACACCGTCAGCTCGATTCGCTCGATGCGCAGCCAGTTATCGCACAGGTTAACCATTTCACGCATCAGCGCCGACGCCACGCCGCGGTTGCGACAGCCAGGGTGAACGCTCATCCCGAAGGTCGCCACATGGCTGCGGCGCGGGTTTTGCTCCACCGTTAAGGCCAGATGCCCGACGACCTCGCCATCCATGCACGCCACCAGCTGACGACGCCCCGGCTGCGGCGCGCCAAGCCGTTCACGCCACATCGCGAGCGACGGATGCGGAATTTGCAGCGTGTTGTAAATGACTTCCGACATCATGTGGATCTGCTGCAACGCCTGCGCATCTTCTGCTTCCGCGTGTCTTACGACGATTTCATTCATGACGTGCTCCCTGTGGTCGACGGTTGAAAGGCGAGAACGCGTGGCTTACCCGCCCTATGAAATAATCTTCAACATCAAGGGTTTTTTCCTGCGGGTCAATTCCTAAATTTTTTTCAAAAAAGGCTGGACACATGCGAATGATAATGATTATTATTGTCATGCGTTCAGGGGGAACCCCAACGGATCATCCTGAAAGCACGACATTGCTCACATTGCTTCCAGTATTTCTTAGCCAGCCGGGTGCTGGCTTTTTTTTTGCCTGGTAATCTATGGTTAATGCCATCTGTTACTCGCAAAAAGGACCGGCAATGACGATTAATTGCGCTTTTATTGGTTTTGGCAAAAGCACCACCCGCTACCATCTTCCCTACGTTTTACACCGCAAAGAGACGTTTCACGTCGCGCATATCTTCCGCCGTCACCCTAAACCGGAGCTGGAAAGCCACCCGCGTTATCAGCACATTCACTTTACGAGCGATCTGGATGACATCCTGAACGACGCCTCGGTCAAACTGGTGGTGATTTGCACCCATGCTGACAGCCACTTTGACTATGCGAAACGCGCGCTGGAAGCCGGGAAAAACGTGCTGGTGGAAAAGCCATTCACGACAAGCGTCGCGGACGCGCGTCTGCTGCTGGATCTGGCGAAAAGCAAAGGGCTTGTGGTCACGCCGTATCAGAACCGCCGCTTTGACGCCTGTTTTCTGACCACGCGTAAAGTGATTGAGAGCGGCAAGCTTGGCGAGATTGTCGAAATCGAAAGCCATTTCGACTACTACCGTCCCGAGGCGGAAACCAAACCGGGCCTGCCGGAAGACGGTATGTTCTTCGGGCTCGGCGTACATACGATGGATCAGATTATCTCGCTGTTCGGCCGCCCCGATCACGTCAGCTATGACATCCGCAGCCTGCGCAACAAAGCGAACCCGGACGATACCTTCGAGGCGCAGCTGTTTTATGGCGATCTGAAAGCCATCGTAAAAACCAGCCACTATGTCAAAATCGACTACCCGAAATTTATCGTCCACGGCAAAAAAGGCTCGTTTATCAAATATGGCATCGACCAGCAGGAGACCAGCCTGAAAGCCGGGATTATGCCGGGCGAACCGGGCTTTGCCGCGGATGAGAGCATCGGGCATCTGGAGTATGTCAACGCGCAGGGTGAAACGGTGCGCGAAGAGATTAAACCGGAGGTGGGCGACTATGGCCGCGTCTATGACGCGCTCTACGATACCCTCGTTAACGGCGCGCCAAATTACGTCAGAGAATCTGATGTGCTCACGAACCTTGAGATCCTCGAGCGCGGTTTCGAGCAGGCGTCTCCCGCTACCGTAACCCTTGCAAAATAAGGTTTACCGGCTCCTCTGTTCTTGTTCATAAAATTTGAACAGAGGAGTCAATTTTCACCCTCTATGATCGCGGACGTAACAGGTCCACACTTACCCCATCAAATCGCTAAGGGGGTATACGATGATCTATTTACGCAAAGCACAAGACCGCGGCCACGCCAACCACGGCTGGCTGGATTCCTGGCACACCTTCTCGTTCGCTAACTATTACGACCCGAATTTCATGGGCTTTTCCGCCCTGCGGGTGATTAACGACGACGTGATCGACGCAGGCCAGGGGTTCGGTACTCACCCGCATAAAGACATGGAAATCCTGACCTACGTGCTGGAAGGCGCGGTGGAGCATCAGGACAGCATGGGCAACAAAGAGCAGGTGCCTGCCGGTGAGTTCCAGATAATGAGCGCCGGTACCGGCGTGCGCCACTCGGAGTACAACCCGAGCGCCACCGAGCGTCTGCGCCTGTACCAGATCTGGATTATTCCATCTGAAAACGGCATTGAGCCGCGCTATGAGCAGCGCCGCTTCGACGCCGCCCAGGGCCGCCAGCTGGTACTGTCGCCGGATGCCCGCGACGGCTCGCTGAAAGTGCATCAGGATATGGAACTGTCGCGCTGGGCATTGCTGAATGGCGAAGACGGTGAGTATGCGCCTGCCGCTGGCCGCCGCGTCTGGATCCAGGTTGTGAAGGGCGATGTGACCATCAACGGCACCCGCGCGACCACCAGCGACGGCCTGGCCATCTGGGATGAAGCGACGCTTGCTATCCACGCCGACAGCGACAGCGAAATCCTGCTGTTCGATCTGCCGCCGGTCTGATAAATCCTTAACCTCTCTCGCAACCTTCCTCTAAACAGGGGAAGGTTGTTGCGCGTCCGTGATAAACTGGTTATTACCCATGACCTTATCCCCCCTTCAGGACGATGAAAAAGAGAAGACCGGTACTTCAGGATGTGGCCGATCGCGTCGGCGTGACCAAAATGACCATCAGCCGCTACCTGCGCAACCCCGAGCAAGTCTCGCTGGCGCTGCGCAGTAAAATCGCGGCGGCGCTGGATGAGCTTGGCTACATTCCCAACCGCGCGCCGGATATTCTCTCTAACGCGACCAGCCGCGCCATTGGCGTGCTGCTGCCTTCTCTGACCAACCAGGTGTTCGCCGAAGTCTTACGCGGTATCGAAAGCGTTATTGACGCGCACGGCTACCAGACCATGCTCGCCCACTACGGCTACAAGCCGGAGCTGGAAGAGGAGCGCCTGGAGTCGATGCTCTCCTGGAATATCGACGGCCTGATTTTAACCGAGCGCAACCACACGCCGCGCACTCTCAAGATGATTGAAGTGGCGGGCATTCCGGTGGTGGAGCTGATGGACAGCGTCTCGCCGTGTCTGGATATCGCCGTGGGGTTTGATAACTTCGACGCCGCCCGCCAGATGACGGCGGCCATCATCGCGCGCGGCCACCGCCACGTGGCGTATCTCGGCGCGCGCCTCGACGAGCGCACCATCATGAAACAGAAGGGCTACGAGCAGGCGATGCTTGACGCGGGCCTGACGCCTTATAGCGTGATGGTGGAGCACTCTTCGTCTTTCTCGACCGGCAGCGAACTGCTGCGCCAGGCACGCCGGGAGTATCCGCAGCTCGACAGCATCTTTTGCACCAATGACGATCTGGCGATCGGCGCCGCGTTCGAGTGCCAGCGCCTGGGCCTGCGCATTCCTGAAGATATGGCGATTGCCGGTTTTCACGGCCATGATATCGGCCAGGTGATGGAGCCGCAGCTCGCCAGCGTGCTTACGCCGCGCGAACGCATGGGACGCATCGGCGCGGAGCGATTGCTGGCGCGCATTCGCGGCGAAACGGTCACTCCCCAAATGCTCGATCTCGGTTTTACGCTCTCGCCAGGCGGTTCGATTTAATCCCACAAATTTGAACTGGCTCACACTTATTCATGCTGAGCGCCTGTGGAAATTGCTAATTTTCAGTGTGAGCCAGACAATGTTACCGTTAACAGTTACCCGTAACATTATCCGTAATGCCTTTGCCAGGGGAGTACTGCAATGAGCACGACCAATCATGATCACCATATTTATATCCTGATGGGCGTTTCCGGCAGCGGGAAATCCGTTGTCGCCAGCGAAGTCGCGCATCGTCTGAAAGCCGCGTTTCTCGATGGCGACTTTCTGCATCCGCGCCGCAACATTATGAAAATGGCGGCGGGCGATCCGCTTAACGATGACGACCGCACGCCGTGGTTGCAGGCGCTCAACGACGCCGCTTTCGCCATGCAGCGCACCAATAAAGTGTCGCTCATCGTCTGCTCCGCGCTGAAAAAACGCTATCGCGACATTCTGCGTAGCGGCAATCCGAACCTCTCTTTCATCTGGCTGAAAGGTGATTTCGAAGTGATCGAAAGCCGCCTGCGCGCGCGCAAAGGGCACTTCTTCAAGCCGCAAATGCTGGTCACCCAGTTCGAGGCGCTGGAAGCCCCGCAGGAAGACGAAAAAGATGTGCTGATTGTGGATATCAACCCGTCGCTCGACGACGTTATCGACAGCACGATCGCGCTTATCAACAAAGGCGAGTAAGTCGTGAATACATTAACCCTCGTTTTAACGGCAGTAGGGTCCGTTCTGCTTCTGCTGTTCCTGGTGATGAAGGCGCGCATGCACGCCTTTGTCGCGCTGATGGTGGTTTCCATCGGGGCCGGGCTTTTTTCCGGCATGCCGCTCGATAAAATCGCGTCCACGATGGAAAAAGGCATGGGCGGCACGCTCGGCTTTCTGGCCGTGGTGGTGGCGCTGGGTGCTATGTTTGGCAAAATTCTGCATGAAACCGGCGCGGTCGATCAGATTGCGGTCAAAATGCTGAAATCCTTCGGCCACAGCCGCGCGCATTACGCCATTGGTCTGGCGGGCCTGATTTGCGCGCTGCCGCTGTTTTTCGAAGTGGCAATTGTGCTCTTGATTAGCGTCGCGTTCTCTATGGCGCGCCACACCGGCACCAACCTTGTGAAGCTTGTGATCCCGCTGTTTGCAGGCGTCGCAGCCGCCGCGGCGTTTCTGTTGCCGGGGCCTGCGCCGATGCTGCTCGCCTCGCAGATGCACGCCGATTTTGGCTGGATGATTTTAATCGGCCTGTGCGCGGCTATCCCCGGCATGCTGGTGGCGGGGCCGCTTTTCGGTAATTTCATCAGCCGTTATGTCGAGCTGCACATCCCTGACGACATCAGCGAGCCGCACCTCGGCGAAGGCAAACTGCCGTCCTTCGGCTTCAGCCTTTCGCTGATTCTGCTGCCGCTGGTGCTGGTGGGCCTGAAAACCATCGCTGCGCGTTTTACCGAGCCAGGCTCGACGCTCTATGAATGGCTGCAGTTTATCGGCCATCCGTTTACCGCGATTCTGGTCGCCTGTCTGGTGGCGATTTATGGCCTGGCGCGTCGTCAGGGCATGGAAAAAGAGAAAGTCATGGCGATCTGCGGCCAGGCGCTGCAACCGGCGGGCATTATTCTGCTGGTGATTGGCGCAGGCGGCGTGTTCAAACAGGTGCTGGTGGATTCCGGCGTTGGCCCGGCGCTTGGCGGCGCGCTGACCGGCATGGGCCTGCCGATTGCGCTGACCTGCTTTGTGCTGGCCGCCGCGGTGCGCATTATTCAGGGCTCCGCGACCGTCGCCTGTCTGACGGCGGTAGGCCTGGTGATGCCGGTTATCGAACAACTACACTTCTCCGGCGCGCAGCTTGCCGCGCTGTCGATCTGCATCGCAGGCGGCTCGATTGTGGTAAGCCACGTCAACGACGCCGGCTTCTGGCTGTTCGGTAAGTTCACCGGCGCCACCGAAGCGCAAACGCTAAAAACCTGGACGATGATGGAAACGCTGCTCGGCACCACCGGCGCGATTGTCGGAATGATTGCGTTTACGCTGCTTTCTTAATTTACTGCTGATGCAAAAAACCGCCGGATCGACCCGGCGGTTTTTTTATTGCAGATATCTCTGCCTGCCATGCGTGAATATCTTTATCGCAAAACGTAAATCACAATAGCTAAAGCGGCACAAAAGACAGACAGCGTTTTCCACGTTTTGCTTTTTTCAAAAATGAAGGCAATGACCTGCGTTAACAGTGCAAAAACGAACGCCAGAAAGGACACCACGCCGCGGTCACCAGAACCGTTATCAACCGGGAGCATGTCAGGTGAGAGCGATGGATCCATTTCGCTCATCCATGAGTATTTGTCCACGGTGACGATCAATAACGTGGCGATGCCTGATATATAAAGTACGAGCAATAAAATCCTGTAAAAATATTTCATACTAATCCCATATCAGCCAGTGAAAACGCTGCCAGTTTTTTAGAATAAAATCGCCGTATCTTGTGTTTCTTTTTATCTCATCCAGTGTAGGCACGACGCCTCTATTATACCGTGTACCTACAATTCTTATACCTTCCTTTTTTAAGGTTTGCGTAAATTTATCATAATCAGCTAACTGCCGAAGGTGCCTGGCAACCAGGTTGATATTATAGGCATCTTTTTCAAGGCAGTTTGACAACTGGCGCCACTGTGTCGTGCTCATGGTTGAAGAGTCTATAGCCATTGTTTTCGCCGCAGTACGCAGTTGTATGCTTACGAATCCAAATGAAGTTTTCTCCGGTGGGCTGGTGGTGGTTAGATATCTGTCAAAAATGTCAGGCCCACTCCAGTCAAAGGTTCTTACTTCGAAGGCCACTCTATCTATAAAATTAGGATCTCCGCCTACTTCAATCCAACATACGCCAGCCAGGAACTCCGCAGGCAAATGATACTGCGTTGCAGACATTCTTATAATTATTTTATTATGAATAACCCATGAGTCTTTAAATTTCTGTATGTATCTTATGCCACCACCAAATTTTGCTGGTAATAACTTCCATTTAAAAATGTCTGTCACTCCCCATGAAGGTGATTTGGACATTGAGGCACATGCAGCAAGGTTTCTTTCATCCATTTAATAATCCCTTTAAATGAATATAGTTTTACCGATGCCTATTGCAGTTGCTATAAACCGGCACGTGAAAAATAACAAACAACATGCTTTTAAAAAGAGGCGTAGCTCAGGTTTTGGGTGCTATTAATAGAGGGTTAGTCGAGATTAATACTCGGTAGATGGTCGTCTGGCGTAAGCTGTTAAACGTCAAAAAGGGCTTCCCGTCGGAAGCCCTTATTTCTTATCCCTTCATCCACGCCCGGATGCCGTCGAGGAACATCTGGGTGGCGAGCATCACCAGCACCAGCCCCATCAGGCGCTCCAGCGCGTTGACGCCTTTCTCGCCGAGCAGCCGTAAGAAGAGCGAAGACTGCAACAGGATGACAAACGTGCCGCCCCAGGCGAGCAGCAGCGCGATGACTAAATGCCCCATCTGGTTCGGGTACTGGTGCGACAGCAGCATCAGCGTGGCGAGCAGCGTCGGGCCTGCGACCAGCGGGATCGCCAGCGGCACGATAAACGGCTCTTCACCGGCAGGAAGACCTGTGCTGTTGCCTTCGTGGCTCGGGAATATCATCTTGATGGCGATAAGGAACAGAATAATGCCGCCGGAGATAGAGACGGTTTCGGCGCGCAGATTCAGGAACGCCAGAATCTTCTCGCCCGCGAACAGGAAGATAAGCATCAGCAGCAGCGCGATAAACAGCTCGCGCACCATAATCGCCCGACGGCGTTTCGGCTCGGTATGCTTGAGCACCGACATAAAAATCGGCAGGTTGCCCAGCGGATCCATAATCAGGATCAGCAGGACGGCGGCGGAGAGAATGTCATTCATAAAAGCGTCCTGATAACGGTAAACGTGACGCCTGATTAGCTCTGTTTCTGATGTTCAGGCGATCATTGATTAATTTCACTTGCCACTTTAGCTGCATTTTGTATGGTGAAAGTATCTCCGGGGTTCTCCCGGCACGCACACAAAGCACATCTCGCAGGAACACGGGTTATGAAAAATGTTGGTTTTATCGGCTGGCGCGGTATGGTCGGCTCTGTACTCATGCAACGCATGGTGGAAGAGCGCGATTTTGACGCCATTCGTCCTGTCTTTTTCTCTACTTCCCAGCTTGGCCAGCCCGCGCCCACCTTTGGCGCGCAGGGCGGCGGCACGCTTCAGGATGCTTACAATCTGGAAGCGCTGAAGGCGCTGGACATTATCGTGACCTGCCAGGGCGGCGATTATACCAACGAAATCTATCCAAAGCTCCGTGAAAGCGGCTGGCAGGGCTACTGGATTGACGCAGCCTCTTCGCTGCGCATGAAAGATGACGCCATTATTATCCTCGACCCGGTGAACCAGCATGTGATCACCGACGGGCTGAATAAAGGCGTGAAAACCTTTGTCGGCGGCAACTGCACCGTCAGCCTGATGCTGATGTCGCTGGGCGGCCTGTTTGCGGAAAATCTGGTGGAGTGGGCGTCGGTCGCCACATACCAGGCGGCGTCCGGCGGCGGCGCGCGCCATATGCGCGAACTGCTGACCCAGATGGGCCTGCTGCAACAGCATGTGGCGGCGGAACTCGCCGACCCGGCTTCCGCCATTCTGGATATCGAGCGCAAAGTCACGGCGCTTACCCGCAGCGGCGAGCTGCCGGTAGATAACTTCGGCGTACCGCTGGCGGGCGGGCTTATCCCGTGGATAGACAAACAGCTCGATAACGGCCAGAGCCGTGAAGAGTGGAAAGGCCAGGCGGAGACCAACAAAATCCTCGGCACGTCATCAACCATTCCTGTCGACGGCCTATGCGTGCGTATCGGCGCGCTGCGCTGCCACAGCCAGGCGTTTACGCTGAAGCTGAAAAAAGATGTCTCGATTGCCACCATTGAATCCCTGCTGGCGGGCCATAACGACTGGGTGAAAGTGGTGCCAAACGACCGCGACATCACCGTGCGTGAATTAACGCCAGCGGCGGTCACCGGCACGCTCAGCACGCCGGTCGGACGCCTGCGCAAGCTCAACATGGGGCCGGAGTATCTCTCGGCGTTTACCGTCGGCGACCAGCTTCTCTGGGGCGCTGCCGAGCCGCTGCGGCGTATGCTGCGTCAGCTGGCATAAACAACATTAAAAAAGAGCGCTTCGGCGCTCTTTTTTTACGTCCGTCACTAAAGAAAAGACGAATGTTTCATATTTTCTGAGGGGGAACAGAATCCCCTGGCTATGCTTAGCATAAGACGAGTCTTACTCGTCATACTTCCAGGTGGAACGGCACAGCCGCAGGAATGCTTCAGGCTCTGCCCGTTCAGGTCATTAAGAGTGTCGCTACCGGACGCGAAGGCGTAAGGCTGGAATGGGGCGACACCAAATAAACAGGATGATAACCATGTCTGATCGTGTCTCAAGAGACGTGATTAATGCGCTGATTGCGGGCCATTTTTCGGATCCTTTCTCCGTTCTGGGCATGCACACCACCGACGCCGGGATCGAAGTCCGTGCGCTGCTTCCCGACGCCACTGAAGTCTGGGTCATCGAACCCAAGACCGGGCGTAAAGTGGGTAAGCTTGAGTGTCTGGATTCTCGCGGTTTTTTCAGCGGCGTGATGCCGCGTCGTAAAAATCCTTTTCGCTATCAACTGGCCGTGGTCTGGCACGGACAGCAAAATCTGATTGATGACCCTTATCGCTTCGGGCCGCTGCTTCAGGAGCTGGATGTCTGGCTGCTTTCCGAGGGCACCCACTTGCGGCCTTATGAAACGCTCGGCGCGCACCCGGATACGATGGACGGCGTCACCGGCACGCGCTTTTCCGTCTGGGCGCCGAACGCGCAGCGCGTCTCCGTGGTCGGGCAGTTCAACTACTGGGACGGCCGCCGCCACCCGATGCGTCTGCGTAAAGAGAGCGGCATCTGGGAACTCTTTATCCCCGGCGCGCACAACGGCCAGCTCTACAAATATGAAATGATCGACGCGAACGGCCACCTGCGCATGAAATCCGACCCGTACGCGTTCGAGGCGCAGATGCGCCCGGATACCGCGTCGCTTATCTGCGGGCTGCCGGAAAAAGTCGAGCCGAACACGGCGCGTCAGGACGCTAACCGTTTCGATGCGCCCATCTCGATTTACGAAGTGCATCTCGGTTCATGGCGTCGCCATACGGATAACAACTTCTGGCTGAGCTACCGCGAGCTGGCTGACCAGCTGATCCCGTATGTAAAGTGGATGGGTTTTACACATATCGAACTGCTGCCGGTTAAAGAACACCCGTTCGACGGCAGCTGGGGCTATCAGCCGACCGGGCTGTACGCGCCGACGCGTCGTTTCGGCACGCGCGAGGAGTTTCGCTATTTCATCAACGCCGCGCACGCCGCGGGCCTGAACGTTATTCTCGACTGGGTGCCAGGCCACTTCCCGTCCGATGATTTTGCGCTGGCGAATTTTGACGGCACGGCGCTCTATGAGCACAGCGACCCGCGCGAAGGCTATCACCAGGACTGGAACACGCTTATCTACAATTACGGCCGCCGCGAAGTGAGCAACTTCCTGGTGGGCAACGCGCTCTACTGGACGGAGCGTTTTGGCATCGACGCGCTGCGCGTGGACGCCGTCGCCTCAATGATTTACCGCGACTACAGCCGTAAAGAAGGCGAGTGGATCCCGAACCAGTACGGCGGGCGCGAAAATCTGGAGGCGATGGAGTTTCTGCGCAATACCAACCGTATTATCGGCGAGCAGGTCAACGGCGCGGTGACGATGGCGGAAGAGTCTACCGATTTCCCTGGCGTCTCACGGCCGCCGGAATCGGGCGGGCTTGGCTTCTGGTACAAGTGGAACCTGGGCTGGATGCACGACACGCTCGACTATATGAAGCTCGACCCGGTCTACCGCCAGTACCATCACCACAAAATGACCTTCGGGATGATTTACAACTACACCGAAAACTTCGTTCTGCCGCTGTCGCATGACGAAGTGGTGCATGGCAAAAAATCGATTCTCGACCGTATGCCTGGCGACGCCTGGCAGAAATTCGCCAACCTGCGCGCCTACTACGCGTGGATGTGGGGCTTCCCGGGTAAAAAACTGCTGTTCATGGGCAACGAGTTTGCACAGGGGCGCGAGTGGAACCACGACGCCAGCCTCGACTGGCATCTGCTGGAAGGCGACGACAACTGGCACCACGGCGTGCAAAGACTGGTGCGGGATCTCAATTTCACGTATCGCCACCATAAAGCGCTGCATGAACTTGATTTCGATCCTTATGGCTTCGAATGGTTAGTGGTAGAGGATAACCAGAACTCGGTATTTATCTTCGTGCGCCGCGATTCGCAGGGCAATGAAATCATCGTCGCCAGCAATTTCACGCCGGTGGTGCGCCATAACTACCGCTTTGGCATTAACCAGCCGGGCGAATGGCGCGAAATCCTGAATACGGATTCGCAGCACTATCATGGCAGCAACGCCGGGAACGGCGGCAAGGTGCGCAGCGAGGCGATTGCCAGCCACGGGCGCGACAACTCGCTCTCCCTGACGCTGCCGCCGCTTGCCACTATCTGGCTGGTCAGAGAGGCAGATGATGCAGCTTAACGCAGGCCATTCCGCTCCGCCTGGCGCCTGGTTTGACGGCGCGGGCGTGAATTTCACGCTGTTTTCCGCGCATGCGGAAAAGGTGGAGCTGTGCCTGTTTGATGAAAGCGGCAACGAAACGCGTTACGCGCTGCCCGCCCGTAGCGGCGACGTCTGGCACGGTTATCTGCCGGGCGCGCGGCCTGGCCTGCGCTATGGCTACCGCGTGCATGGCCCGTGGAACCCGGCGCAGGGTCACCGCTTTAACCCGGCGAAACTGCTGCTCGATCCATGCGCTCGCGGCGTGGAGGGCGATGTTATCGACGATCCGCGCCTGTACGGCGGCATCGACACGCCGGACCCGCGCGACAACCGCGACGCGATGCCGAAGTCAGTCGTGATGGACGACCGCTACGACTGGGAAGATGACGCGCCGCCTGGCACCGCCTGGGGCGAGACGGTGATTTACGAGGCGCACGTGCGCGGCTTAACGCGCCTGCATCCGGACATCCCGCCTGAACTGCGCGGCACCTACGCGGCGCTCGGCCACCCGGTAATGATCGCTTATTTTCAGCGGCTCGGCATTACGGCGCTGGAGTTACAACCTGTTGCGAAATTCTGTAGCGAGCCGCGTCTGCAACGTCTCGGCCTCGCTAACTACTGGGGCTACAACCCGCTGGCGCTATGGGCCGTCGAGACGCGTTACGCTTCGCAGTCCGCGCCGCAGGCGGCGCTCAATGAGTTTCGCGACGCCGTCAAAGCGCTGCATAAAGCGGGCATCGAGGTCATTCTCGATGTCGTGCTTAACCACAGCGCCGAACTGGATCTCGAAGGACCGACCTTCTCCCTGCGCGGAATTGATAACCGTAGCTATTATTGGTTACAGGACCACGGCGATTATCACAACTGGACCGGCTGCGGTAACACGCTGAACCTGAGCCATCCGGCGGTGGTGGATTATGCCCTTGGCTGCCTGAAGTTCTGGGTGGAACAGTGCCACGTTGACGGTTTCCGGTTCGATCTGGCGACAGTCATGGGCCGCACGCCGGAATTTCGCCAGGACGCGCCGCTTTTTGAGGCGATGCGCCGCGACCCAACGCTGTCCGCGGTGAAGCTTATCGTTGAGCCGTGGGATATCGGCCCCGGCGGCTATCAGGTGGGCAACTATCCGCCGCTGTTCGCCGAGTGGAACGACCGCTTTCGCGACGATATGCGCCGCTTCTGGCTGCGAAGCGAACTGGAAGTGGGCGAAGTTGCCACGCGCGTCGCCGCGTCTGCGGATGTTTACCGCAAAAATGACCGCGAACCCTGGGCGAGCGTCAATCTGGTGACGGCGCATGACGGTTTTACGCTGCGCGACTGCGTGTCGTTTAACGGCAAGCATAACGAAGCGAACGGCGAAGATAACCGCGACGGCGCGTGGGAAAACCACAGCAATAATCACGGTTATGAGGGCCTGGGCGGCGGGCAGAGCGTTCAGGACGCGCGGCGTGCGAGTACGCATGCGCTGCTGGCGTCGCTGCTGCTGTCGCAGGGCACGCCGATGTTGCTGGCGGGTGATGAACAGGGTCACAGCCAGCATGGCAATAACAACGCGTATTGCCAGGATAACGAACTGACCTGGTTTGACTGGTCGCAGGCGGACGAAGGGCTTATCGCGTATACCGCGGCGCTGATTCGCCTGCGCAGGCAGATCCCGGCGCTCACCGCTTCACGGTGGTGGGAAGAGAACGACGGCAACGTCCGCTGGCTGAACGCCGCAGGCGCGCCGATGCGACCCGAGGAGTGGCACAGCGGCGCACGCCAGCTGCAAATCCTCTTGTCCGATCGCTGGCTTGTTACCCTTAACGGCCGCGATGAAGTAAGCGAGATCGTATTACCTGAAGGGGAATGGCGCGCCGTTCCTCCATTTGCCGGAGAGGATAATCCGGTTGTCATGGCTGTATGGCATGGGCCTGCGCACGGTGTGTGCGTCTTCCGGAAGTCATAAACAGGAGTTCGTCATGGTCAGGCTTGAAAAGAAAGATCCGTTGATGCTGGCAAGGCAGTTGCCGTTGAAATCCGTGGCGCTGATTCTGGCTGGGGGCCGCGGCACGCGGTTGAAAGACTTGACCGCGACCCGCGCCAAGCCCGCCGTCCATTTCGGCGGCAAGTTCCGCATTATCGACTTCGCGCTGTCGAACTGCATTAACTCGGGCATTCGTCGCATCGGGGTTATCACGCAGTATCAGTCGCACACGCTGGTGCAGCACATCCAGCGCGGCTGGTCGTTCTTCAGCGAAGAGATGAATGAGTTTGTCGACCTTCTGCCCGCGCAACAGCGCGTACACGGCGAAACCTGGTATCGCGGCACCGCAGACGCCGTGACCCAGAACCTCGACATCATTCGTCGCTACAAAGCGGAGTATGTGGTCATCCTCGCGGGCGATCATATCTACAAGCAGGACTACTCGCGCATGCTTATCGACCATGTCGAAAAAGGCGCGCGCTGTACCGTGGCCTGCCTGCCGGTGCCGGTGGCTGAAGCTCGTGCATTTGGGGTAATGGCTGTGGATGAAAACAGCAAAGTCATCGACTTCGTGGAAAAACCGGCCAACCCGCCCTCAATGCCAGGCGATGAGACTAAAGCGCTCGCCAGCATGGGCATCTATATTTTTGATGCCGACTATCTTTATGAGTTGCTGGAAGAGGATGACAAAAACGAGTCCTCCAGCCACGACTTCGGGAAAGACATTATCCCGAAAGTAACGTACAGCGGCGAGGCGTACGCGCATCCGTTCCCGCTTTCATGCGTGCAGTCCGACCCGAACGCCGAGCCGTACTGGCGCGACGTGGGGACGCTTGAGGCGTACTGGAAGGCGAATCTCGATCTCGCCTCGGTGACGCCGGAGCTGGATATGTATGACCAGGACTGGCCGATTCGTACGCACATGGAGTCGTTGCCACCTGCCAAGTTCGTGCAGGACCGCTCCGGCAGTCATGGCATGACGCTGAACTCGCTGGTCTCCGGCGGCTGCATTATTTCCGGATCGGTGGTGGTGCAGTCGGTGCTGTTTCCGCGCGTGCGCGTGAACTCGTTTTGCAATATTGATTCTGCGGTGCTGCTGCCTGATGTCTGGGTTGGCCGCTCCTGCCGCCTGCGTCGCTGCATCATCGACCGGGCCTGTGTTATCCCTGAAGGAATGGTGATTGGCGAAAACGCCGAAGAGGATGCTCGCCGTTTCTACCGCTCCGAAGAGGGAATTGTTTTGGTGACCCGCGACATGCTGGCGCGTTTGTCAGCCTGAGTCGCACAAGGATTACGTGCGCACGGACGAGAATTTCCGCGCGCGATGGTTTCGCGTTCGGCGCGCCTGTTGCGCTGTGACTTTCAACGGGAGAGATAATGCAGGTCTTACATGTATGTTCTGAACTTTTTCCGCTACTGAAAACGGGTGGTCTGGCGGATGTCCTTGGCGCGTTGCCTGCTGCGCAGATTGCCGATGGGGTGGATACGCGCGTGCTACTGCCAGGCTTCCCCGATCTCCGTCGCGGAGTCGCGGATGCCAAAGTGATCACGCGCCGCGACACCTTCGCCGGGCGTATCTCTTTGTTATACGGACACTTCAACGGCGTTGGTATCTATCTTATCGACGCGCCGCATCTCTATGACCGTCCGGGCAGCCCTTATCACGACACTAACCTTTACGCCTACGCCGACAACGTTATCCGCTTCGCCCTGCTGGGCTGGGTAGGCAGCGAAATGGCGGCCGGGCTGGACCCGTTCTGGCGGCCTGACATTGTTCACGCGCATGACTGGCATGCGGGCCTGACGCCTGCGTATCTGGCGGCGCGCGGGCGTCCGGCGAAATCCGTGTTTACCGTGCATAACCTCGCTTACAAAGGCATGTTTTATGCGCATCACATGGATGAAATCGGATTGCCATGGTCGATGTTTAATATGAATGGGCTGGAGTTCAACGGCGAGATTTCGTTCCTCAAGGCGGGCCTCTACTATGCCGATCATATTACGGCGGTCAGCCCGACCTACGCGCGCGAAATCACCGAGCCGCAGTTTGCCTATGGTCTGGAAGGGCTGCTGAAACAGCGCCACAGCGAAGGGCGGCTGTCGGGGATTCTGAACGGCGTCGATGAGAACATCTGGAACCCGGCGCACGATCTGCTGCTGGCCTCGCGCTATACCCGCGATACGCTGGAAGAGAAAGCGGAGAACAAGCGGCAGTTGCAGATTGCGATGGGCCTGAAGGTGAATGACAAAGTGCCGCTGTTCGCGGTGGTCAGCCGCCTCACCAGCCAGAAAGGGCTGGATCTGGTGCTGGAGGCGCTGCCGGGCCTGCTGGAGCAGGGCGGTCAACTGGCGCTGCTGGGCGCAGGCGATCCGGTGCTTCAGGAAGGGTTCCTCGCCGCCGCGGCGGAACACCCAGGCCAGGTCGGCGTGCAGATTGGCTATCACGAGGCGTTCTCGCACCGCATTATGGGCGGCGCGGATGTGATTTTAGTGCCGAGCCGCTTTGAGCCGTGTGGGTTAACGCAGCTCTACGGGCTGAAATATGGCACGCTGCCGCTGGTGCGCCGCACCGGTGGGCTTGCGGATACCGTTTCCGACAGCTCGCTGGAGAACCTGGCGGACGGCATCGCCAGCGGTTTTGTCTTTGAAGACAGCAACGCCTGGTCGCTGCTGCGGGCTATCCGGCGCGCTTTCGTATTGTGGTCCCGTCCGTCCCTCTGGCGTTTTGTGCAGCGTCAGGCGATGGGGATGGACTTTAGCTGGCAGGTCGCGGCGAAATCCTACCGCGAACTCTATCAACGCTTGTTGTAAAGGAACACGTCGATGAATGAACCCCTTAGCTATGCGTCGCCAACCCTGAGCGTGGAGGCGTTAAAACACTCTATCGCTTACAAGCTGATGTTCACCATCGGTAAAGATCCGGCCATCGCTAACAAACATGAGTGGCTGAACGCCACGCTGTTTGCGGTGCGCGATCGCATGGTGGAGCGCTGGCTGCGCTCCACTCGCGCCCAACTCTCGCAAGAAGTGCGACAGGTGTATTACCTGTCGATGGAGTTTCTGATTGGCCGCACGCTCTCAAACGCTCTGTTGTCGCTTGGCATCTATGAAGATGTGCGGGACGCGCTGGAGGGGATGGGCCTGAGCCTGGAAGAACTCATCGACGAAGAAAACGACCCCGGTCTTGGCAACGGCGGCCTCGGGCGCCTTGCGGCCTGCTTCCTGGATTCGCTGGCGACGCTCGGCCTGCCGGGCCGCGGTTATGGCATTCGCTACGACTACGGCATGTTTAAGCAAAACATCGTTGACGGTCGCCAGAAAGAATCGCCGGATTACTGGCTGGAATATGGCAACCCGTGGGAGTTCCAGCGCCACAATACGCGTTATAAAGTGCGCTTCGGCGGCCGTATTCAGCAGGAAGGCAAAAAGACCCGCTGGGTGGAAACTGAAGAAATTATTGCGGTCGCCTCTGACCAGATCGTTCCCGGCTACGACACCGACGCCACCAACACGCTGCGGCTCTGGAGCGCGCAGGCCAGTAGCGCGATTAACCTCGGTAAGTTCAACCAGGGCGACTACTTTGCGGCGGTGGAAGATAAAAACCACTCCGAGAACGTGTCGCGCGTCCTTTACCCGGATGACTCCACCTATTCCGGGCGCGAGCTGCGTCTGCGGCAGGAGTATTTCCTGGTCTCGGCGACAGTGCAGGACATTTTAAACCGCCACTACATGCTGCATAAAACCTACGCCAACCTGGCGCAGAAAGTGGCGATTCACCTGAACGACACCCACCCGGTATTGTCGATTCCGGAGCTGATGCGCCTGCTTATCGACGAGCATAAGTTCAGCTGGGACGAGGCGTTTGAAGTGACCTGTCAGGTGTTCTCCTACACCAACCATACGCTGATGAGCGAGGCGCTGGAGACCTGGCCTGTGGATATGCTCGGCAAGATCCTGCCGCGCCATCTGCAAATCATTTTTGAAATTAATGATTACTTCCTGCGTACCATTCAGGAGCAATACCCGAACGATACCGGGCTCTTAAGCCGCGTGTCGATTATCGACGAGTCGGGCGGGCGTCGCGTGCGTATGGCCTGGCTTGCGGTCATTATCAGCCACAAAGTAAATGGCGTGTCTGAACTGCACTCGAACCTGATGGTGCAGTCACTGTTCGCTGATTTCGCGAAGATCTTCCCGATGCGCTTCCTGAACGTCACTAACGGCGTGACGCCGCGCCGCTGGCTGGCGCTGGCGAACCCGGCGCTCTCAGAGGTGCTGGATGAGAATATCGGACGCACCTGGCGTACCGATCTCAGCCAGCTTAGCGAGCTGGAGCAGCACATCGACTACCCGACGGTGAACCAGCAGGTGCGCGAAGCCAAGCTTGAGAATAAAAAGCGTCTGGCGATTTACATCGCGCAGCACCTCAACGTGGTGGTGAATCCGAAAGCGCTGTTTGACGTGCAGATCAAACGTATTCACGAGTACAAGCGCCAGCTGATGAACGTGTTGCACGTCATTACGCGCTATAACCGCATCAAAGCCGATCCGGATCTGGAGTGGGTGCCGCGCGTAAATATTTTCGCCGGTAAAGCCGCTTCGGCGTATTACATGGCGAAGCACATTATTCACCTGATCAACGATGTGGCGAAGGTTATCAACAACGATGCTGAAGTAAAGGATCGCCTGAAAGTGGTGTTTATCCCGAACTACAGCGTCAGCCTTGCGCAGCTCATCATTCCGGCAGCCGATCTTTCGGAGCAGATTTCTCTCGCGGGTACCGAGGCGTCCGGCACCAGTAATATGAAGTTTGCGCTCAACGGCGCGCTGACCATCGGCACGCTCGATGGCGCGAACGTTGAGATGCAGGAGCATGTCGGCGAAGAGAACATTTTCATCTTCGGCAACACGGCGGATGAAGTGGAAGCGCTGCGTCGCGCCGGCTATAACCCGCGCGATTACTACGAGAAGGACGACGAGCTGCGCCAGGTGCTGACCCAAATAGCGACCGGCGTGTTCAGCCCTGAAGAGCCGGGCCGCTATCGCGATCTGGTGGATTCGCTGATTAACTTTGGCGATCACTATCAGGTGCTGGCAGATTACCGCAGCTACGTGGATTGCCAGGAGAAGGTGGACGAGCTTTATCTGCAGCCGGAAGTGTGGACCACGCGCGCGATGCATAACATCGCGAACATGGGCTACTTCTCTTCTGACCGCACGATTCAGGAGTACGCGGAAAATATCTGGCATATCACGCCCGTACGCCTGTAAGATCGACGCGTTATCAACATAACCAGAGTGGCGACGCTCTGGTTTTTTTATGGGTGCGAAAGGCAAGGATGACGAAGAAAACAACATGGGTGGGGGCGCTGCTCGTCTCGCTGGCAGGCGCGCCATTACTGGCTCAGGTATACGGCACGGTGGCGGATTTCGCGCTTTCAGGCGTGATGCGCACATACGCCTCAGCGAACATCGGCATCGCCGTACTGCTGATGCTGCAAGGCGTGTCGCTGGCGCTGCTTGGCAAACACCAGGCCACGCGACGCCCTGACAGCGCGCGCGTGTTCTGGGCGGTGCTTGGCTGGTATCTGCTGTGCGCTGCCGTGTTCAGTACAAAGGCGGCGTTTTTGCCCGAGGCACCCTATGGCGCGCTATTCTTTGTCGGCTGGCTCCCAAGCGCGTACATCTGGCTGCTCGCGAAGGACGTTTTCTTTGTGTGGCCGCTGTGGCTGCCCGCCGCCGCACAGGCATCCTTACTTGCCGGATTTTATTACGGACGCCGCCGCGCCCGTCACGCGTGATAGGGGGCGTCCAGCCGCGTATGGCTCACGCCTGTGGCACCCACCACGCAGTTGCGACCGGCGCGTTTGGCCTGATAAAGCGCCTCGTCGGCCTGGTTTTTCAGCGTCTCGGCGTTGGCGTCGTCACCTGTCATCGTGGCGGTGCCCGCGCTTATCGTCAGTACTTTCTCCACCATCGGCGTCGCCGGATGCGCCAGCCGGGCATCATGAATGGCTCTGAGCGCGCGAATCGCCACCTGTTCAGCGGCATGTGCATTCGCGCCCGGAAGAATAATGGCAAACTCTTCGCCGCCGTAGCGCGCCACTCTGTCGGTATTGTGCAGCGGCAGATGACGCAGAATATCGCCCACCGCTTTCAGGCACTCATCGCCCGCCACGTGACCCAGCGTGTCGTTGTAGCTTTTAAAATAGTCGATATCGCACATCACCAGCGAGACCGGCACGCCTGTGGCATGGGCGCGCGTCATGCACTGTTCAAGATAGATATCGAACTGGCGACGATTAGGCAGCCCGGTTAAGCCATCCAGCAGCGCCAGATCCTGAAGAAGATGGTTAGAGCGCGTCAGATCGTCACGCAGCACAATAAGCTCGCGTTGATAACGCAGACTGGCGCGGATCTGGCGCAAGACCAGCACGCCGAATACCAACACCACACCAAGCAGCACGGTGTTAAGCGCCAGCGTCGGAATATTGTTACGCCACCAGGCGGCGCGAAGCTCGTCGACGTCATAACCGGCTGACACCACCAGCGGATAGCGCGTAAGCGTGGCATAACCGAAAATGCGCGGCACGCCGTCGATCGCCGATTTCCATGCGCCGCCGCCGGTCGGGGCGATTTTCAGCATTCGGGTAAACAGCGGGCTGGAGGAGAGGGTGCGGTTGATGTAGGAGTCTGGAAACGGGCGCACATACAGCACCGTGCTGTCCGTGAACGTGATCCCCAAAGTGTCGCTCGGCCCCATTTCATAATAGCCGTAAAACTGGCGGAAATAGTCCAGTTTCACCGTCGCCAGCAACACGCCGCGAAAGCGTCCTTCGCGATTATTCAGACGTACCGAAACCGGCACCACCAGCTCGCCCGTGGAGCGGCTGCGGATCACATGACCGATGTGTATACCGGTGTCGCTGTGCTGGCTGTGCCAGATGAAATAGTCGCGGTCGGCGTTGTTGGCCTGCACCGGAACCACGCTTGCAGAGGTGGCGAGCCAGTCGCCGCGGGTGTCGTAGACAAACAAGCCATGCAGTTGCGGCAACTGGCGCTGCTGCTGGGCGAGTAGCCCGCGCGGGCCATTCCATTCAGCGGGCTGCAAAAAAATATCATCGGAGCGGCGCACCAGCTCATCCAGCGTTAACTGCACCTGAATAAAGGTATCTTCCGCCTGTCGCGCCAGTGAGATCGACTGGTTACGCGCCTGACGCTCCGTCTCTTCGACGCTGTGCTGCCAGGATTGCCACAGCGAGCCGCCGCTGACCGCCATCACCAGCAGTGAAATCAGCAATAAAAAAGCCAGCATCACGGCATCCGGCGAACGGGATGTTGCCTTGCGCAAGCGGCGCTCTCCTGAGAGGGGGTTAATAACCCATAGTAATACGATCTTATTAAGTGTAGCGACAGAAATAGACGTTAATGCGGGGGTTCGGGAGATAAAAAGACGCGGCCGCGCAGGAGAAGACACGGCCGCGAAAGGGGAAGGGATTACGAGGCCAGCGACAGTTTCACATTGGCTTTTTTGCCGACATTTTCAGTGAGCCACTGTGCCACGCGCGACTGTTCTTCACCGTTGAGCCACATGCCGAGTTTGGTACGACGCCAGATGGCGTCATCCAGGCGGCGCACCCATTCATGCTCGACCAGATAGCGCAGTTCCGCTTCGTAGAACTCGTGGCCAAAGTGTTCGCCGAGCGCGTTGATATCTGCGGCATCGCCCAGAATCAGCTCGCTGTTGCTGCCGTAGGTACGCGCGTAGTGGCGCGCCAGCGTTTCGCTGATAAACGGATAGCGGCGGCGCAACTGCGCAGCGTAGTCGTCGCGCTCGCCCTGGAAAGCGCCACCCGGCAGCACGGCGTTACGGGTCCACGCTGGCCCGATATTGCTGTAATAAGACGACAGTTTTTCCATCGCGTGTTCGGCAAGCTTACGGTACGTCGTGAGTTTGCCGCCGAAGACCGACAGCAGCGGCGCTTTGCCGTTTTCATCGTGAATATCGAGCGTGTAATCACGGGTGATCGCCTGCGGCGAATCGGACTCGTCATCGCACAGCGGACGCACGCCGGAGTAAGTCCAGACGACATCGTCGCGGCCAAGCTGCTTTTTGAAGTGCGCGTTATAGACTTTCAGCAGATAGCTGATTTCGGATTCGTCGATAGCCACTTCTTTCGGATCGCCTTTATATTCGACGTCGGTCGTGCCGATTATCGAGAACTCATCCATCCACGGAATAACAAACACGATACGCTTATCTTCGTTTTGCAGGATGTAAGCCTGTTTCTGGTTATGCACGCGCGGCACGACGATATGGCTGCCTTTGATCAGGCGGATGCCGTAAGGCGATTTCAGTTTCAGACCGTCGTCGAAGAAGTTTTTCACCCACGGGCCGGTGGCGTTCACTAAGCCGCGCGCCTGCCAGGTGTAGGTTTCGCCGGTATCAATATCTTCCGCTTCCACAATCCACATGCCATTTTCGCGGCGCGCGGAGGTAGCACGGGTGCGGGTCAGCACTTCTCCGCCTTTTTTAACGACCATCTGGGCGTTGGCGAGCACCAGACGCGCGTCATCCACCCAGCAGTCGGAATATTCGAAACCGCGCACGATTTCCGGCTTCAGAACGGAATCCGAACCAAAACGCAAACCAGTAGAACCCGGCAGACTGGTGCGCTTGCCGAGGTGGTCGTACATAAACAGACCGGTGCGGATCATCCACGCCGGACGCAGATGCGGGCGGTGCGGCAGACGAAAGCGCATCGGGAAGGCGATATGTGGTGCCATTTTCAGCAGCACTTCACGCTCGGCCAGCGCTTCGCTGACCAGACGGAACTCGTAATGTTCCAGATAGCGCAGCCCGCCGTGGATCAATTTAGAGCTGGCGGAAGAAGTGGCGCACGCCAGATCCTGCGCTTCCAGCATCAGCACAGATAATCCACGCCCTGCGGCGTCTGCCGCGATACCGGCACCGTTGATGCCCCCACCTATCACAATCAGATCTTTGGTTTCCATGCTGCTGCCCTCACGCACTTTCGTTAAAGCTCATAAATGTTCGTTATCGCTCATAATAGCAAACAAACGCGCTTTTGATAACAACAAAAAAACATTTCCGTGTGATGTGAATAACATTATGGCGTTACAGACGGAGGAAGCCTTACACTTACGTTATTATCGCCATAACGCCTCGCGCGGTTGGCCAGCCTTACGCCCCCTTTAAAGATGAAAGAGAGCACCATGGATCAGTTTGAATGTATTAATGTCGAAGAAGCGCACCAGAAACTGCAGCAGGGGAGCGCCGTGCTGGTGGATATTCGCGATCCGCAAAGTTTTGCGATGGGCCACACGCCCGGCGCGTTTCATTTAACTAACGCCACGCTGCCCGCCTTTATGCAGCAGACCGATTTCGACGTGCCGGTGCTGGTGATGTGCTATCACGGCAACAGTAGCAAAGGTGCCGCGCAGTATCTGCTCCACCAGGGCTATGACCAGGTCTACAGCGTGGACGGCGGTTTCGACGCCTGGCATCGCCATTTCCCGGCGGAAGTGGCGCACGGCGAGAGTTAAGCATCCTCTGCGCGTCGTTCGCAGGTATACTGTTTTCCTCGTGTGGAGATACCTTTCTGAAAAGAACGACTTGCTATGTTGATGATTAACTCGTTTGACAACCCGCGTCTCGCGCAGGCGTTTGTTGATTATATGGCCACCCAGGGCGTGATACTGGAAATCCAGCGGCATGACACCTGGGATATCTGGCTTGCCGATGAGGCGCAGGCGGAAAGGGTCAAAGCGGAGCTGAGCTATTTTCTCGCGCACCCGGGCGATCCGCGCTATCTCTCCGCGAGCTGGCAGACGGGGCAGCTGAACGCCGGTTTACAGTATCGCTCTTACCCATTTATGGCGAGCGTACGCGCCCACGCAGGCCCGCTGACGCTCGGCATGATGGCGCTGTGCATCGTCGCGTATCTCGCGATGAGCGTCATTGGTTCTCCGCAAGTGGCCGTCTGGCTTGCATGGCCGTTCGATCCCTCTCTCAAATTTCAACTCTGGCGCTATGTCAGCCCGCTGCTGCTGCACTTTTCCCTGCTGAGCCTGATCTTCAATCTGCTATGGTGGTGGTATCTTGCCGGTCCGCTGGAGCGTAGCGTTGGCAGCGGTAAGCTACTGACATTAACGCTGGTGACAGCGCTGGTGGGCGGCGTTATCCAGTATCAGATTGCCGGCCCGTGGTTCGGCGGTCTCGGCGGCGTAGTCTATGCGCTGGTCGGCTACGTCTGGCTGCGTGGCGAACGCGAGCCGGAAAGCGGGCTTTATCTGCCTCGCGGCATTCTGGTGTTTATGCTGCTGTGGCTCGCCATTGGCGGCCTGGGGCTGTTTGGCAACAAGACGGCGAATGCCGATCTGGTGGCGGGGATGCTGATTGGTCTGGCGATGGCCATGACGGATACCCTGCATGCGCGAAAACGAAAATAATACGGCAACACGTCAGGAGAAGGGTGTGAAGCAAACACAACGTCACGATGCCATTATTGAACTGGTCAAAAAACAGGGCTATGTGAGTACCGAAGAGCTGGTGGAGCAGTTTGCCGTCAGCCCGCAAACCATCCGTCGCGACCTCAACGATCTCGCAGAACAAAATATGATCCTGCGCCACCACGGCGGCGCGGCGTTACCGTCAAGCTCGGTCAATACTTCCTGGCATGACCGCAAGGCAACCCAGACGGCGGAAAAAGAGCGTATCGCCTATAAAGTGGCAAGCCAGATCCCCAACGGCGCGACGCTGTTTATCGATATCGGCACCACGCCGGAAGCGGTGGCGCACGCGCTGTTAAATCATGAGAATCTGCGTATCGTGACCAATAACCTGAACGTGGCGAATACGCTGATGGTGAAGGACGATTTCCGTATCATTCTGGCGGGCGGTGAGCTGCGCAGCCGCGACGGCGGGATTATCGGCGAGGCGACGCTCGATTTTATCTCTCAGTTCCGGCTCGATTTCGGCATTCTGGGCATCAGCGGTATCGACAGTGACGGCTCGCTGCTGGAGTTTGATTATCACGAAGTGCGCACCAAGCGCGCGATTATCGAGAACTCGCGCCACGTGATGCTGGTGGTGGATCACTCCAAGTTTGGCCGCAACGCGATGGTGAATTTAGGCAGTATCAGCCTTGTGGACGCGGTTTATACCGACACCATGCCGCCCGCCGGCGTGATGCAGGTGATTAACGCCAATAAGGTGCAGTTAGAGTTGTGTTGATGCCTTTGCGGTGAGGTGGGGTTTGCGGTGAGGTTGTTGGTGGAATGGCGGGTGCGCTTCGCTTACCCGCCCTACGATTCAGTTCATCGCAATATTATGTAGGGTGGGTAAGCGCAGCGCACCCACCGTGTATCCGCATCAATCGCCCTTATCAATGCCGCTTTTAAACCCCATACCCCATCATCTTCAACAACTGCTGTGCGTGCTGAACGGCGTCCTGACGGTGCGCCACGCCAAGCTTCTGATACAAATTGCGGATATGAGTTTTGATCGTGGTCGCCGCCACATCAAGCTCACCGGCAATCTGATCGTTGCTGTATCCGGAGTAGATAAGCCCCAGCACCTGCCATTCGCGCTGGGTCAGCGGGCTTGTGCGGATCAACTCCGGTACTTCCGGGTGGTTCAGCAGCTTATTGACGAAATTCTCATCAAAATGCGCGAACTTGTGGCGATGATGCTGGTTAATGTCACGCAAAATACGCTGCGCGCGATGCTGTTCGATCTCTGGCAGCGTATTGAGCTGCAACAGCTGACGCAACTGCTGCGCCATCGCTTCGCCTTCAATCACGAAATGGCTAATAAACCCGGTGCGGTTGGCCAGCGTTAACGCTTCCATCAGCACGCGCTGGGCGTCGCTTTTCCGTCCGGCATTCCAGTAAAGCTGGTTCAGCAATAGCAGGTTGCGGTTGATATCGCTCATCAGACGCAGGCTGCGGGCGTTTTCGTTAAGCTCTTCCAGCACCATCTCCGCGGGCTCGTAATCGCCAAGCAGGATCTGAACGCGGGCGATATTGCGCCACTGGCTTTGCAGGAAGTGGTTATTGGCGAAGGCCGGTTTCGGCGTCTGGCGTAGCCAGGCGGCGGCGGCGGCTTTATCGCCCGTCATCTGCCAGTAAATCACCCGCACTTTGTCGGCGTTAGAAACCCAGTCGCTGTGGTAATGGCCGTTACCGAGCAGATTTTCGAGACGGTTGAGGTGACTGCGGGCGTTGTCGAGGTCGCCGCGCGCCAGCGAGCACTGCACCAGCAGCGCCAGACACTGCAACTGCTGCTGCGGCTGGTAGCTCGCCAGAACGGTCATTCCAGTGCGCGCGCAGGCTTCCGCCTCATCAAGCCGCGCCCAGGCCCACAAGAGCTGTGCGCGAATACGCAGCAGGAACTCATGCAGCGGCAGCTGTTCCAGATGCTGCTCCTGAATAAGCGTAAAGGCTTTTTCCTGCGTCTCCCAGGCCGCCTGCAAAAAGCCCTGGGCGAAGAGAATTTCGCTCTGCTGGATAAGGCTCCAGAGCGCGTAGTGCCACACATCGTGACGGCGCGCCATCAGTTCGGTCTGCTGCATCACCGACAGCGATTTCGTTAAATCGCCTTTGCAGTGCAGCACTTCGCCGTGGACGGACGTCGCCACAATGCGACTGTAGAAATTCGCCAGCGGCAGTGTCTCCAGCGCGACCATCGCCAGCCGTTCGGCCTCGTCCGGGTCGCCGTCGTTAATCGCCACCTGGGCGCGCAGAGCGTTGAATTCGCCATGCAGCGTGTCGTCCATTTCTCCCTTCATCTCCTGCTCGGCACGCGCCAGCAGGGTGTTAACTTCGCTATAGCGATGCTGGCTTTGCATCAGCCAGGCCTGCAACAGTACAAGGCGCGGGTTCGCCAGCAGGCTTTCCCAGGGAAGGGCTTTTAAAGACTGTTCCAGCAGAGCGAGTTCACTGTGGTTGAACAGCCCCCAGGCGTGGTTAAGGAGAATATCGCGCAGCATACTGGCGTCGCCCGCCGCGAGCGCGTGGTGAATTGCCTCGCTCGGGAAACCCTGCGCCATCCAGCTCTCCGCCGCGGCGCGGTGGATATCCGGCAGCTCGGTTGACAGCTCCCACTGGCAGCGCTGACGCAGAAAGTTACCGAACAGCGGGTGGTAGCTGAACCATTCGCCGGAATCATCCATTCGCTGTAAAAACAGCCCCTGGCGCTCTATCTCTTCCAGCCGCATCTGACCGTTCTCTTCCCCGGTCACGCGCGCGATCAGCGCGTCGTTCATCGAACGCAGCAGGGCGCTTTTCAGTAAAAACTGACGGGTGTCGTTATCGACGTTATTCAGCACCTCATCGACCAGGTAATCGGAGAGGTGGCTGGCGTTAATGCCCGCCAGTCGGCGCGCCGACTGATGCACCGCGCCGGTATTCTGACGTGCCGAAAGCGCGATGAGCTGCAGCGCGGTAGCCCAGCCTGCGACATCGTCGCAAAGGCGGCTGCTCTGCGCCGGTTCGATGGGCTGGCTCAGTCGGCAGTCGAAAAACTGGCGCGCTTCCTGGTGCGTAAACGCAAGCTGCTGGCTGCCGATTTCGAGCAACTGTTCGCGCACGCGCAGGTTGGCGATACCCAGTTGCGGCAGGTTGCGCGAGAGCACCACCAGCGTCAGATGATCGGGCTGATGGCGCAGGAAGAAGCGCATCGCCTCGTGAATAACCGGATTGGTGATGAGATGGTAATCATCAATCACCAGAAAGAGCGGGCGCGGCCAGTCAGCCAGCTCGATGAAAAGCTGCGCAAACAGGGAGGAGAGGTTCGCGTACTGACGTTTCTGGGCCATCACTTCGCTGCTGGCGCAGTGTCCGCCCGTCGCCTGCTGAATGGCGGCGATAAGATAGCTGGCGAAGCGCTCCGGTTGGTTATCGCCTTCATCAAGCGAATACCAGCCCAGCTCGGTTTTCCCGGCGGCCCACTGGGAAATTAACGTCGTTTTTCCGTAGCCGGCGGGGCTGTTGATAAGCGCCAGCCGGTAGTTGCTAGCGCCGGATAATTTAGCCAGCAGACGTTCACGAACCACAGTGTGTTCAAGACGAACCGGGCGACTTAACTTAGACGGTATCAACATAGGATCACTTCACTGTGCAGGAGGCAAAGAGATGACGATTTTTTTTGAGCTTCGTAATTAATACTAAATTAAGGTCGGACAGAATCCGTCCGAATGCAAGTTATGTCCTTTTTTGGGCACGTTAAAGTTGCACTCTGTCACATTTCCATTTTTTCTGTGAATATTTCGCCCCCGTTCGTCTGCGAAGGCCGTTGGCTCTGGCTTTGCGTTAAGGCGTGGATGATTTTATTTCGCCACTGGCACAGTAAACCTTGCAAACCTGCCATATTTTCAGTGGGTTTTGTGCGCAGAATCACCGTAAAAAGGCGCCAGAAGGGAGCTGAAGCGTTATTTTTAGTGAGAATTCGTTTCCGCTGTAACAGCGCTCCCGCTTTCGCGTGCTCTTAAGGGGAACATGTCGAATGAAGCGGTACGTTTTGCAGATGTTCCCGCAGGTTTTACCGCTTTTTGTAGGGGTTTTAGTGCCATAGATCACAGTTTTTGCTACTACCCGTTTCTCCTCCCTGGCTAATCCTGCGCAGGATGAGGAATTCGCAAAGAGGGCCGGGCAAACTAGCGGAAATTCTCCTTATTTTTTGCTACAGGACCCCGATTTACTATGTCACAGCCCACCTTTAATCCGACCGAATTTGAGGCTGCGCTGACCCGTCAGTGGCAGCGTTTTGGTTTACATAGTGCCAAAGAAATGACGCAGCGCCAGTGGTGGCAGGCGGTCAGCGGCGCGCTCTCAGAAATGCTCGTGGCGATCCCGGCGCATCAGCCGCAGGCGAAACAGCGCCACGTCAACTACATCTCGATGGAATTTCTGATTGGCCGTCTGACCGGCAACAACCTGCTGAATCTCGGCTGGCACGATGAAGTGAGTCGCATTCTGGAAAGCCACAACATTCATCTGGGCGATCTGCTGGAGCAGGAAACCGACCCGGCGCTTGGCAACGGTGGTCTGGGCCGTCTGGCGGCTTGCTTTTTGGATTCGATGGCGACCGTTGGACAATCCGCAACCGGGTATGGCCTGAACTACCAGTACGGCCTGTTCCGCCAGTCTTTCGAAGACGGCAAACAGATGGAAGCGCCGGATGACTGGCACCGCCGCAGCTACCCGTGGTTCACGCATAACGAGGCGCTGGATGTGCAGGTCGGCATCGGCGGTAAAGTCATCAAAGAGGGAAAAGCCGCGCGCTGGGTGCCAGGGTTCATCATTACCGGCGAAGCGTGGGATCTGCCGGTCGTGGGCTACCGTAACAGCGTGGCGCAGCCGCTGCGTCTGTGGCAGGCGACGCACGCGCATCCGTTCGATCTGACCAAATTCAACGATGGCGATTTCCTGCGTGCCGAGCAGCAGGGCATCGACGCGGAAAAACTGACCAAAGTTCTCTACCCGAACGACAACCATCAGGCGGGTAAAAAGCTGCGCCTGATGCAGCAATATTTCCAGTGCGCCTGTTCCGTGGCTGATATTCTGCGCCGCCATCATCTGGCGGGCCGCAAACTGGCTGAACTGCCGGATCACGAAGTCATCCAGCTCAACGACACGCACCCGACCATCGCTATCCCGGAACTGCTGCGCGTACTGATCGACGAGCATCAGCTGAGCTGGGACGACGCCTGGGCGATCACCAGCCGCACCTTCGCCTACACTAACCACACCCTGATGCCGGAAGCGCTAGAGTGCTGGGACGAGCGCCTGATCCGCACGCTGCTGCCGCGTCATATGCAGATTATCAAAGAGATCAACACGCGCTTTAAAAAATTGGTAACCAAAACCTGGCCTGGCGACGAGTCGGTCTGGGCGAAACTTGCCGTGGTACACAACGGCCAGGTGCGCATGGCGAATCTCTGCGTGGTGAGCGGCTTTGCGGTGAACGGCGTAGCGGCGCTGCACTCCGATCTGGTCGTCAAAGATCTGTTCCCGGAATATCACCAGCTCTGGCCGAACAAATTCCACAACGTGACCAACGGCATTACGCCGCGCCGCTGGATCAAACAGTGCAACCCGGCACTGGCGGCGCTTATCGACAAAACGCTGAAAAAAGAGTGGGTAAACGATCTCGATGTGCTGGCCGGCCTTGAGAAATATGCCGACGACGCGGCATTCCGCAAAGCTTACCGCACCATCAAGCAGGAAAATAAACAGCGTCTGGCGGCGTATATCCACGCCCGCACCGGCATTGAAATCAACCCGAACGCGCTGTTTGACGTGCAGATCAAACGCCTGCATGAGTACAAACGCCAGCATCTCAACCTGCTGCATATCCTGGCGCTGTATAAAGAAATTCGTGAAAACCCGAACGCGAACCGCGTGCCGCGCGTCTTCCTGTTCGGCGCAAAAGCCGCGCCGGGTTACTACCTCGCGAAGAATATCATCTACGCTATCAACAAAGTCGCGCAGGCGGTGAATAACGATCCGCAGGTCGGCGATAAGCTGAAAGTGGTCTTCCTGCCGGATTACAACGTCTCGGTCGCCGAGATGATGATCCCGGCGGCGGATATCTCCGAGCAGATCTCGACCGCCGGTAAAGAAGCGTCCGGCACCGGCAACATGAAGCTGGCGCTTAACGGCGCGCTCACCGTCGGCACGCTGGATGGCGCGAACGTCGAGATTGCCGAGCAGGTGGGCGAAGAGAATATCTTTATCTTCGGCCACACGGTTGAAGAAGTAAAAGCGCTGAAAGCCAAAGGGTATGACCCGGTGAAATGGCGCAAGAAAGACAAACTGCTGGATGAAGTGCTCAAAGAGCTGGAAAAAGGCGTCTACGCGGACGGCGACAAACACGCTTTCGATCAGATGCTGCACAGCCTCGGGAAACAGGGCGGCGACCCGTACCTGGTGATGGCGGACTTCGCGGCCTATGTTGAAGCCCAGAAGCAGGTGGATGTGCTCTACCGCGACCAGGAAGCCTGGACCCGCGCGGCAATCCTCAACACCGCGCGCTGCGGCATGTTCAGCTCTGACCGCTCCATCCGGGATTATCAGCAACGTATCTGGCAGGCAAAACGCTAAAGGAGCCGCCATGGAAAGCAAACGCCTTGACTCCTCCGCCCTTGCGGCGGGGATTAGCCCTAACTACATCAATGCGCACGGCAAACCGCAGGCGATTGGCGCTGAGACCAAACGGCGTTTGCTGGAAGCGATGAACCCGGAGGCCGCGCCGAAAGCGGCCGATAAATCGCCGCTGCCGCCGGTAAAAGTGGTGGCGAAAAGCCGTCGTATGCAGTTAACGCCGCAGGGCCGCGGCGATTATCACTGGCTGCTGACCAGCGAAACCGGCGAGCAGTTTAGCGGCAACGCGCGCGGCGGCGAGGCATTGACGCTGCCGGCAAAGCTTGACGAGGGGTATCACACGCTGACGCTCACGCGTGACGATAGCCGCTGGCACTGCCGGCTTATCGTCGCGCCGAAGCGCTGCTATGAGCCGCAGGCGCTGCGTGAAGGTAAAAAACTCTGGGGCGCGTGCGTCCAGCTTTATACGCTGCGCTCGCAAAATAACTGGGGCATCGGGGATTTCGGCGATCTGCAAGCGATGCTGAATGAAGTCGGGTCGCGCGGCGGCGCGTTTATCGGTTTAAACCCGATCCACGCGCTCTATCCGGCAAATCCGGAGAGCGCAAGCCCGTACAGCCCGTCGTCCCGCCGCTGGCTTAACGTGATTTATATCGACGTAAACGCGGTGGAGGATTTCAGGCGCAGCGATGAGGCGCAGGCGTGGTGGAAGCTCAAATCCACGCAGCAGGCGCTGAAAGCGGCCCGGGAGTCGCAGTGGGTCGATTACTCCACCGTGACCATGCTGAAGCTCACCGCGCTGAAAATGGCCTGGGCGCGCTTCTCCACGCGCGGCCCGGATGATGACGATGTGGTGGCGTTTCGCGATTTCGTGGCGCGCGCGGGCGAAAGCCTCTACTGGCAGGCGGCGTTCGACGCCATCCACGCCTGGCAGGCGCAGGAAGATCCGATGCGCTGGGGCTGGCCCGCCTGGCCGAAAGCGTATCAGAACACCAGCAGCCCGGAAGTGCAGGCGTTTTGTAAAAACCGCGCTGATGAGGTCGATTTTTATCTCTGGCTGCAATGGCTCGCCTATGAACAGTTCGCCCGCTGCTGGGAGACCAGTCAGTCGCACGAGATGCCGATCGGGCTGTATCGCGATCTGGCGGTCGGCGTGGCGGAAGGCGGCGCGGAAACCTGGTGCGACCGCGAGCTGTACTGTCTGAAGGCGTCGGTTGGCGCGCCGCCGGATATTCTGGGGCCGCTCGGTCAGAACTGGGGCCTGCCGCCGATGGATCCGCACGTGATGCAGGCGCGCGCTTACGAGCCGTTTATCGAGCTGCTGCGCGCCAATATGACGAACTGCGGCGCGCTGCGCATCGACCATGTGATGTCCCTGCTGCGCCTGTGGTGGATCCCGTATGGCGAAACGGCGGATAAAGGCGCGTATGTGCAGTATCCGGTCGACGATCTTCTGGCGATCCTCGCGCTTGAAAGCCAGCGCCACCGCTGCATGGTGATCGGCGAAGATCTCGGTACGGTTCCGGCGGAAATCGTCGGCAAGCTGCGCGACAGCGGCGTCTATTCGTACAAAGTGCTCTACTTTGAAAACGAAGGCGGCAGTCGCTTCCGCGCGCCGAAGCGCTGGACATCGCAGGCGATGGCGGTGGCAACCACACACGATCTGCCGACGCTGCGCGGCTACTGGGAGAGCGGCGATTTAACGCTTGGGAAAACGCTCGGGCTTTATCCCGACGAAGAGGTGTTAAAAGGGCTTTACGCCGATCGCGAGCGGGCCAAACAGGGTTTGCTGGAGAGCCTGCACCAGCATGGCTGCCTGCCGAAACGCGCAGGGCATCACGCCACGCGCATGAAAATGGGCGCCACGCTGAACCGCGCGCTCCAGCGCTATATCGCCGACAGCAACAGCGCGCTGCTCGGTCTGCAGCCGGAAGACTGGCTGGATATGGCGCAGCCGGTCAATGTGCCGGGCACCAGCGACCAGTATAAAAACTGGCGGCGTAAGCTGACTGTGGGGCTGGAGGCGATGTTTGCCGACGACACCGTGAACCGGTTGATTAAAGATCTGGATAAACGCCGCCGCGCCGCGTCGGCGGGTAAGCCTGCAAAACGTAAGTAACCGCTCGCCCCTGCGCCGCGTAAACCGCGCAGGGGCGACTATTTTTCACGGACGCAATAAAAAGCTTGCGTTGTGTGAGCCATCATGCGTTAATGCACTCCTCGGTTTGCGAGACAGACCCGTCGAAAAGCAGTTTAGTAAAGCAGTTCTCATTTCAAGTGTTATCCCAAGATATCCCTTCTTTTTGAGTCTCCTCCATAAGCGCTAAGTAAATTCTGTTATGCAGGCCACGCAACGCCGTAAGGCTCAATGATTTTTTAAGGTGATAACATGTCTGACAAAATGACTGGTTTAGTAAAATGGTTTAACGCGGAAAAAGGTTTCGGCTTCATCACTCCGGACAACGGCAGCAAGGACGTTTTCGTTCACTTCTCCGCTATCCAGAACAACGGCTTCAAAACCCTGGAAGAAGGCCAGAAGGTCTCTTTCTCCGTTGAAAGCGGCGCGAAAGGCCCGGCAGCTGCGAACGTAACTGCCATCTAATCGCTCGCTCTGCGCGGTTTCCGACAGCGATGATGGGTCAGCCCTGAGCAGTGAAATCGACGCAAAAAAGAACCCGCCTTGTGCGGGTTTTTTATTCCGAGGATACGCGAAAAAAAAGCCCGCTGAAAGCGGGCTTTTTTAATGGCGGGCGATAGCGCTTAGTAGTAAGAGTGCTCGCCGCGCTGGTGTTCGGTGAGATCGCGCACGCCTTTGAGTTCCGGGAACTCGTTCAGCAGTTGCTTCTCAATACCCTCTTTCAGGGTCACGTCCACCATGGAACAGCCGTTGCAGCCGCCGCCAAACTGCAGAATGGCGTAGCCTTCGTCGGTGATTTCCATCAGCGTGACGCGACCGCCGTGGCCTGCCAGCTGCGGGTTGATCTGCGACTGCAGCATATACTCCACGCGCTCCATCAGCGGCGCGTCATCCGCCACTTTACGCATTTTCGCGTTAGGCGCTTTCAGCGTCAGCTGCGAGCCCAACTGGTCGGTGACAAAATCGATTTCCGCATCTTCCAGATACGGCGCGCTCAGCTCGTCGACATAGGCGGTGAGCAGGTCGAATTTCAGTGCGGTATCCGTAGCTTCCACGGCGTCTGGCGGGCAGTAGGACACGCCGCATTCAGCATTCGGGGTGCCTGGATTGATAACGAATACGCGGATCTGCGTCCCTTCTTCCTGGCTTGCCAGTAGCTTGGCAAAGTGTGCCTGGGCGGCATCGGAAATACGGATCATAGCAATGGCCTAATAGTTGACTATTTTAGTTGGTTATAATACGCCCATCATCGAGGCTCTACAAGGTTCGACACAGGCACCATACCTGGACAGTCGCCGCGCCGTTGCGCTTAAGCAGGCGCGCGATTTGGGCAACAGCACTGCCTGTTGTGACGACATCATCCACAATAACGATATGGAGACCCGCCACCGGTAATTCAACCCGAAAGGCGTTTTTCAGGTTGCTGCGCCGCTGCCTGGCGTTAAGCTGCCGTTGGGGTGGGGCGGCTTTAATGCGCACCACCGCATCCGGCGCGTAGCGTATCCCGAGCCAGCGTGACAGCGCCTTAGCGATAAGTGCGCTTTGGTTAAAACCTCGTCGCCAGGCGCGTGAGCGGTGCAGCGGCACGCTAATGATAAGGTCCGCCGCAGGAAGCGCGTCAGCGTGTTTCGCTGCCAGAATTTTTAGCAGCAACAGACGGGCGAGCGCGGGCGCAAGCGCGGTGCGTCCCTGGAATTTCAACTGATGCACCAGCCCGCTTACCGGCGGCGCGTAGTCGCTCGCGGCGAGCAGCCGCTGCCAGACGGGTGGTTTTTGCAGGCAGCGGCCGCACGGCTGCGTCTCAAGCGCGGCAGGCAGGCCGCACTGCGGGCATACCGCCACCTGTCGCCGCCGCTGGCAGCGCGAACAAATTCCCCAGCCCGCCACGCGCAGCGGCATCCGGCATAGCCAACACATCCCCGGTATTGTTAGCATGACGACCTCCTTGTACATCAATCATGAGAAGAGTAACGGATGAATGACATCTGGTGGCAGACCACGGGCGAAGGAAATTGTCATCTTGTGCTGCTGCACGGGTGGGGGCTGAATGCCGAAGTGTGGCGTTGCATTTCGCAGGAATTAAGCTCGCACTTTACGCTGCATCTGGTAGACCTGCCGGGTTACGGGCGCAGCCAGGGCTATGGCGCGCTGACGCTCGACGAGATGGCGCGCCTGGTGGCGAACCGCGCACCCGAACGCGCCATCTGGCTCGGCTGGAGTCTCGGCGGTCTGGTGGCAAGCCAGGTCGCGCTCAATGAACCGTCGCGGGTTGACGCGCTGGTGACGGTTGCCTCATCGCCCTGTTTTCAGGCGGGCGACGACTGGCCCGGCATTAAGCCGGAAGTCTTAAGCGGTTTTCAGCGTCAGCTGAGCGAGGATTTTCAGCGTACGGTCGAGCGTTTTCTCGCGCTGCAAACGCTCGGCACCGAGACGGCGCGCCAGGACGCGCGCGTGTTGAAATCCATCGTGCTGGCGCAGCCGATGCCTGACGCCGCGGTGCTGAACGGCGGACTGGAGATCCTGAAAACCGCCGATCTGCGAGAGGCGCTCACCGCCTGGCAGGGGCCGTTTTTACGCCTCTACGGGCGTCTCGATGGGCTGGTGCCGCGCAAGATCGCCGCGCTGCTTGATGAACGCTTTCCTGACAGCGAATCGCAGATATTTGAGAAAGCCGCCCATGCGCCGTTCATCTCTCATCCGCGTGAATTCTGCGATACGCTGCTGGCGCTGAAGGCTCGCCTGGCAAACCGGTAAAAGCACGCCATACTTTAGATGTCATTGTTATCGGGCGTTTTTATCCCGCCCTTCACATCATCTGAGCAGGGAGTCATTACTATGAAATTACGCACCGGTATGCTGTTGTCTGTGGTTGTGGGTTCGCTCTCTTTTGGCGCGATGGCGGCGGAAGAGTTGCAGAAAGATAAAGTCAAAGAGATGAATCTCACCAAAATCGGCACTATCGTCTCTGACAGAGGCACCGCGCCGATGGATGCGAAAGCCGAACTGGTTAAGAAAGCTGATGAGATGGGTGGCAAATATTATGTCATCACCAGCGGCGAAAAAACCGGCAAAGATATTCACGCCACGGCGGACGTCTATAAATAAGACGTGTAGCACTAAGAAAAAGGGCGGGCATTATGCCCGCCCTGTCTGTTACCGCAATTGCCAGACCTCTTTACGGCACGCCTTGCCCTCCGGGCAGTGGCGGCAGCTGCCGCTCAGGCACGCTGACAGCCACTCTTCCTGACGTTCCGCTTTTCCCATCGCCTCCAGGCGGCTGAGCATCGCGTTGACCAGCGGCAGCGGGGTGGCGAGCTGTTCGCTGATACGCTGCGCGTCCATTCTTCCCGAGAGCGCCAGCAGATCGCGCACGTCGATTAGCGTTGCCATCAGTGACACTCCCCGGCGGGGGTTTCACAACAGCGGGCCTCGCGGCGCGGTGCCAGCAGGCTGACATCGACCCGGCTGCGCGCCCGGCGCAGCGTGGTCAGCAGCGCGATGTTAAACAGGATGACTGCCGCTATCGCCGTAAAGCTATAGAGCGAATGCGTCTGGAAGGTCGCGCCCTGGTAGAACAGCGTCGCCAGCGAATACGCGATATTCAGCCCCCAGAGAATTGAAAAGCCCATCCAGCCGCGGCTCGATTCGCGGGCGATAGCGCCCATCACCGAGATGCAAGGAATGTAGAGCAGCACGAAGATCAGATAACTATAAGCGGCGGCTTCGCTGCCAAATTTCGCGCTCATCACGCCCATCGCGCCGGTCGCCATCTCGCCGTCGCCTTTGCTTGCCTCAATCGGGTTCGCCAGCACGCGCAGGCTGAACGTGTCTTTCAGGCTCTGCCAGGTTTCCGCCAGCGCGCCGGTCAGCTCGTCTTTCAGGCTAAAGCTCGCGGCGTCGAACGGGGCTTCATGGATGTTTTCGGCGGTATAAAGCGTGTTCAGCGTGCCGACCACCACTTCTTTCGCCATCGCGCCGGTGAATAACCCGACGGTGGCCTGCCAGTTATCTTCATGAACACCGATGGGTTTTAACAGCGGCGTCAGTACACGGCTGACGGAGGCCAGTGCGGAGTCGTTAATGTTGTCCACGGTCTTGCCGCTGAACGAAAAGCTGTTCAGCGCGCCAATGAACACACTGACAATGACGATGACTTTCCCGGCGCGCAACACAAAGCCTTTCAGGCGCTGCCAGGTTTGCAGCAGCAGGCTTTTCAGGTGCGGTACGTGATAGACCGGCAGCTCCATCACAAACGGCGTGGCTTCGCCGCGCATGATCGTATATTTCAGCATCAGGCCGGTCAGAATGGCCATCACGATGCCGAGCAGATAGAGCGAAAAGACCACCAGCGCGCCCTGCTGGCCAAAAAAGGCGGCGGCGAATACCGCGAAAATCGCCAGCCGCGCGCCGCAGGACATAAACGGCGCCATCATAATCGTCATCAGCCGTTCGCGCGGCGCATCCAGCGTGCGCGCACCCATCACCGACGGCACGTTGCAGCCAAAGCCGACAATCAGCGGAACGAACGATTTACCCGGCAGGCCCAGCGCCTGCATGAGGCGATCCATTACAAACGCCGCGCGGGCCATATAACCTGAATCTTCAAGAAACGACAGAAACAGGTACATCATGCCGATTTGCGGCACAAGCGGCAGCACGGTGTTAATACCGCCGCCAATCCCCTGGGCCAGGAACAGCGTCAGCCAGGCGGGGAAATGCAACGTATAGCCAACCCATTGCAGACCGTGAATGAAAACTGCCACGGAGCCTGCGTCAAAAATCGGCTGCAACGCGCCGCCGATGTTAATGGCGAGCAGAAACATCAGATACATCACGCCAAGAAAGATGGGCAGGCCCAGAAAACGGTTGAGAATGATGTTATCCAGCGCGGCCGTGAGGCGGTGCGGCTCGGCGGTGAGGCTGTTACTGACGGCGTCGCAAATCGTCGAAATGCTCTGATAGCGGGCGTCAACGATGTGCAGCGCCGGGTCGTCAAGCTGGCTTTCAAGCTGCGCCTGGATTTGCGGGAGCCGTGCGGCGGCGTCGCTCGCAATGCTGCGGCTGTAGATATCGCCTTCGAGCAGTTGCAGCCCGAGCCAGCGGCGCTGCCGGGCGGGGAGGTCGCCGGGCATCGCTGCCGCCAGGGCTTCTGCCGCCTCAAAAAGCGGCGCCGGATAATGGACGTGCTCCATATTTTCGTTACGCTGGTGGCGATCAATGGCGAGTTTCAGACTGCCGATTCCGCGCGCGCGGGTAGACACCAGCGGCACCACCGGGCAGCCAAGGCGGGTCGCCAGCGCGTCAATATCAATGCGGATATTTTGCTTTTCAGCGATATCCAGCATATTGAGCGCGACCACGCATGGGATGCCAAGCTCCAGCAGTTGCAGCGTCAGGTAGAGATTGCGCTCAAGGTTGGAGGCGTCCACCACGTTTATCAGCATGTCCGCCTCACCGCTAAGGATGTAGTGGCAGGCGATCTGTTCATCGAGCGAGGTCTGCGAGGAGATAGTGGTGAGAGAGTAGGTGCCAGGCAAATCGACCAGCGTCACCTGATGATTGGTCGTCGCGAAGCTGCCTTCTTTACGTTCGACCGTTACGCCTGCCCAGTTGCCCACGCGCTGCCGCGCGCCGGTGAGCTGGTTAAACAGCGTGGTTTTGCCGGAGTTGGGATTGCCGATTAAGCCAATGGTTAATTTTTTCATTTGCGTTAACTCAACACAGAATAAGGTCAGCGGGCCGCTTCAACCTGCAAAAGCGCCAGATCTTTTTTTCGCAGCACCAGGCTTACGCGTCGGGTTTCGATATGAATCGGGTCGCCCAGCGGGGCAACGCGTTTTATCTCGAATGACGAGCCAGGCAACATGCCGAGTGATAATAATTTCTGGCGGTAAGCCGGGCTAATTTCCCGGGCAAAACCCGTAATTTTCCAGCTACTGTTAGGTGTGAATTGCATAGGACCTGCTTATTCCGAATGCGCTCAGCGGCGGTGAACCGTGGCGATACAACGGCCGGGAGCCGATTATTGCGCGGGAAGGTAGTGTTTATCTGATTAAGATGGTAATGAGAATGGTTTTTATCTTCAATAGAATATTGCAGCGCAGCGAGACTTTTTGAGGTTTATTTGTTCTGGCGCAAAAAATGCGGCATGAGGTATTTGCAATAAAACTTTTCAATTTATTTATGCTTTATTTTTTATTTAATTACATTTTAAGCCAATGGTGTTTTATTACTGCACGCATTTAGTGTGTTATTTATTTTCGCCTATTGTTATTTAAATGAAAAATGTAACCGCGTACATATTTTCATTTATTTCCGAATGTGAGGTTTTTTAATACGGCGTAGTGGTTTGGCCGTGGATGAAAGATGGGTGCGCTGCGCTTACCCACCTTACTGAACCAAAACGTCTGTCAAAACGTAGGGCGGGTAAGCGAAGCGCACCCGCCAGTGGCTTCATTCAAAAATAATAAAAAAGGCCGGTCTCCCGGCCTTTCTTGTTCCACTGCCACGACGGCGGATTACCGCTTTTTACCGAACGCGGCGGCGAGCGCGTCGCTCATCGCGCTGTTGCCGCCTGCGCCGCTGTCGCGCGCCGGTTTACGGTTATTCTGCGCCGGACGCTTCTGCGCCTCGCGGTTACTACCGCCGCCGCGCCGCGCGTTGCCTTCGCCTGGCTGCTCGTCGAGACGCATGGTCAACGCGATACGCTTACGCGGCAAATCGACTTCCAGCACCTTCACCTTCACGATATCGCCCGCTTTCACCACGGTGTGCGGATCCTCGACGAATTTGTCGGAGAGCGACGAGATATGCACCAGGCCATCCTGATGCACGCCGATATCCACAAACGCGCCGAAATTGGTCACGTTGGTCACCGCGCCTTCCAGCACCATGCCCGGCTGCAGATCGTTCATCGTCTCCACGCCTTCGGCGAACTGAGCGGTTTTGAACTCCGGGCGCGGGTCGCGGCCGGGTTTTTCCAGCTCTTTGATAATGTCGGTCACGGTCGGCACGCCGAAACGTTCGTCGGTAAAATCCACCGCCTTCACGTTACGCAGCGCGCTGCTGTTGCCCATCAGATCGCGCAGCGACTGCTCCGTCGCCGCCAGAATGCGCTCCACCACTGGATAGGCTTCCGGGTGAACCGTTGAGGCGTCGAGCGGGTTATCGCCGTGGTTAATACGCAGGAAGCCCGCGCACTGCTCAAACGCTTTCGGCCCCAGACGGCTGACTTTCAGCAACTGCTGGCGGTTGCGGAACTGACCGTTCTCATCGCGCCAGGCCACAATGTTCTGCGCCATCATGCGCGTCAGGCCCGCCACGCGGGTCAGCAGCGGCACCGACGCGGTGTTGAGATCGACGCCCACGGCGTTCACGCAGTCTTCCACCACCGCGTCCAGTTTACGCGCGAGCTGGCTCTGGCTGACGTCATGCTGATACTGGCCCACGCCAATGGATTTCGGATCGATTTTCACCAGTTCCGCCAGCGGATCCTGCAAACGACGGGCGATAGAGACCGCGCCTCGCAGCGATACATCGAGATCCGGGAACTCCTGCGCCGCCAGCTCAGAGGCGGAATACACCGATGCGCCCGCTTCGCTGACAATGACTTTCTGCGCCGTCACTTTCGGGAACTGCTTCTGCACGTCGAGGAAGAAACGCTCGGTTTCGCGGGAGGCGGTGCCGTTGCCGATAGCGACCAGCTCCACATTGTGCTTCTCGCACAGCGCGGCGATGACGACCGCCGCTTTCGCCGCCTGGCCGGTGTGCGGATAGACGGTATCGGTCGCCACCAGTTTGCCGGTGGCGTCAACCACCGCCACTTTTACGCCGGTACGCAGGCCCGGATCGAGGCCCATCGTGGCACGCAGCCCGGCAGGTGCGGCCATCAGCAGGTCGTGCAGGTTACGGGCGAACACGTTAATCGCCTCGTCTTCGGCGCGCTCGCGCAGCGTGCTCATCAGTTCGGTTTCCAGATGCATCAGCACTTTGATGCGCCAGGTCCAGCTCACGACGCCTTTACCCCAGCTGTCGGCCGGGGCATTATTCAGGCGCAGGCCAAGATGATCGGTAATAATCTGTTCGCAGTAGCTTTCGCGCGGTGGCTCGTCGAATTGCGGGTCGGCGTTCAGCGAGAGCTGCAACACCCCTTCGTTGCGACCGCGGAACATGGCCAGCGCGCGGTGCGACGGCACCGTGGCGATCGGTTCGTGGTGGGCGAAATAGTCGCGGAATTTCGCGCCTTCTTCCTCTTTGCCGGGCACCACGGTGGACACCAGATGCGCGTTTTTCCACAGGTAGTCGCGCACTTTGGCGAGCAGCGCCGCGTCTTCGGCAAAGCGCTCCATCAGGATATAACGCGCGCCGTCGAGCGCGGCTTTGGTGTCGGCCACGCCGTTATCGGCATTAATAAATTTTGCGGCTTCCGCTTCCGGGTCGTGGGACGGCTCGTTCCACAGCAGGTCGGCGAGCGGCTCAAGGCCCGCTTCAATCGCTATCTGTCCGCGGGTGCGGCGCTTCGGCTTGTAAGGCAGGTAAAGGTCTTCAAGCTCGGTTTTGCTCTGGGTGCCGGTAATGGCCGCCTGAAGTTCATCGGTCAGTTTGCCCTGATCGGCAATCGATTTGAGGATAGCCGCACGGCGCTCTTCGAGTTCGCGCAAATAACCCAGACGCGTCTCCAGCTGGCGCAACTGGGTGTCGTCCAGACCGCCGGTGACCTCCTTACGATAGCGTGCGATAAACGGCACGGTGTTCCCTTCATCAAGCAGGCGAATGGCAGCGTCTACCTGTTCAGCCCTGGCCTGAAGCTCACTGGCGATAATACGACTGAGCGAATCATTCATCATGGCAATATCATCTGTTATGTACAAAAAGTCAGGGCACAGTTATACGGACTGAAGGGTAAAAATGCCAGCCGTAGCCGCGCCCGTGGCGGGTTTCGGAGCTATCCGCAAAGGGCTACTTTACATACTCAATGGCGTTTACATACCAGGTGGCTTCGCCGCCCGGCGTCTGGACGGTCGCCACGTCGCCTTCCTCTTTTTTGAGCAGCGCGCGGGCCATAGGGGAATCGATGGAGATGTAATCTTTGCGCCCGAAAATCTCGTCATAGCCGACGATACGAAAACGCTTCACATCGCCGTCGTCGTTTTCCACCTCAACCCAGGCGCCGAAAAAGACTTTGCCTTCCTGCTGCGGTGAATAATCGACGATTTTCAGGTTCTCAAGGCATTTAGTGAGATAGCGCACGCGGCGGTCGATTTCGCGCAGGCGCTTTTTGTTGTACTGGTAATCGGCGTTCTCACTGCGATCGCCGAGGCTTGCCGCCCAGGTCACTTTTTTGGTGACTTCGGGCCGCTCCTCGCGCCACAGATAGTCGAGTTCTTTTTTGAGTTTTTCGTAGCCTTCGCGGGTAATTAACGGCGTTTTCATCGGCTGGCCTTCGCTGAGAATTTTAACGTCCGTACCTTAGCGGGCGCGCTGGCGAATGTGAAGTGCGGCCAGCATACGAAATGCGCCAGTTCGTTTATGATGAAAGCTGAGGTTAGCAGCGTCGTCAGATCGCCTTCTGGCGATACGTCGGTTTTGTGATGAAAAATGAAGATAAGCTGCTGTTAAATATGCTTTGTAACAATTTCGACTACAATATATACCAGATTTAACTCACCGGCTGACGCACACTTTTTTAGAATGGCGTTACAACTGTTTGAGCCTTTGGGAGTAAACACAATGCAGGAAAATTACAAGATTCTGGTGGTGGATGACGATATGCGCCTGCGCGCGCTGCTTGAGCGTTACCTCACCGAGCAGGGCTTCCAGGTGCGCAGCGTGGCAAACGCCGAACAGATGGACCGCCTGCTGACCCGCGAGTCCTTCCACCTGATGGTGCTTGATCTGATGCTTCCTGGTGAAGACGGGCTTTCTATCTGCCGCCGTCTGCGCAGCCAGAGCAACCCGATGCCTATCATCATGGTCACCGCGAAAGGCGAAGAGGTCGATCGTATCGTGGGGCTGGAAATCGGCGCCGATGACTACATTCCTAAACCGTTCAACCCGCGTGAACTGCTGGCCCGCATCCGCGCGGTTCTGCGCCGTCAGGCCAACGAACTGCCGGGCGCGCCGTCGCAGGAAGAAGCTATTATCGCCTTCGGGAAATTTAAGCTTAATCTTGGTACCCGCGAGATGTTCCGTGAAGATGAGCCGATGCCGCTCACCAGCGGTGAATTCGCCGTCCTGAAAGCGCTGGTCAGCCACCCGCGCGAGCCGCTGTCGCGCGATAAGCTGATGAACCTGGCGCGCGGGCGTGAATACTCCGCGATGGAGCGCTCCATCGACGTGCAGATCTCCCGTCTGCGCCGCATGGTGGAAGAAGATCCGGCGCATCCGCGCTATATCCAGACCGTCTGGGGCCTGGGCTACGTCTTTGTGCCGGACGGCGCTAAAGCATGAGGAAGCTGCGCTTCTCGCCCCGCAGTTCTTTTGCCCGCACGCTGCTTCTTATCGTCACCCTGCTGTTCGCAAGCCTGGTGACGACATACCTGGTGGTGCTTAACTTCGCCATCCTGCCGAGCCTCCAGCAGTTTAATAAAGTCCTGGCCTACGAAGTGCGTATGCTGATGACCGATAAACTGCAGCTGGAGGACGGGACGCAGCTGGTGGTGCCGCCGGCGTTTCGTCGGGAGATCTACCGCGAGCTGGGGATTTCGCTCTATGCCAACGAGGCGGCGGAAGAGGCGGGTTTGCGCTGGGCGCAGCATTATGAGTTTTTAAGCCAGCAGATGGCGCAGCAGCTTGGCGGCCCGACGGAAGTGCGCGTCGAGGTCAATAAAAGCTCGCCGGTGGTGTGGCTGAAAACCTGGCTGTCGCCCAACATCTGGGTGCGCGTACCGCTCACTGAAATCCATCAGGGCGATTTCTCGCCGCTGTTCCGCTATACGCTCGCGATCATGCTGCTGGCGATTGGCGGTGCCTGGCTGTTTATCCGTATTCAGAACCGGCCGTTGGTGGAGCTGGAGCACGCCGCGCTGCAGGTGGGTAAAGGCATTATTCCGCCGCCGCTGCGCGAATATGGCGCTTCCGAAGTGCGCTCGGTGACCCGCGCGTTTAACCATATGGCGGCAGGCGTGAAGCAACTGGCGGACGACCGCACGCTGCTGATGGCGGGCGTCAGCCATGACTTACGCACGCCACTGACGCGAATTCGTCTGGCGACGGAGATGATGAGCGAAGGCGACGGCTACCTGGCCGAATCTATCAATAAAGATATTGAAGAGTGCAACGACATCATCGAGCAGTTTATCGACTACCTGCGTACCGGGCAGGAGATGCCGCTGGAAACCGCCGATCTTAACGCGGTGCTGGGCGAGGTGATCGCCTCGGAAAGCGGCTATGAGCGCGAGATAGAAACGGCGCTGCAAAGCGGCGAGATCCCGCTGCGCATTCATCCGCTGTCCATTAAGCGTGCCGTGGCGAATATGGTGGTTAACGCCGCGCGCTACGGCAACGGCTGGATCAAAGTGAGTAGCGGCACGGAACTCAACCGCGCCTGGTTTCAGGTGGAAGATGACGGGCCGGGTATTGAGCCTGCCCAGCTCAAACATCTGCTGCAGCCGTTTGTGCGCGGCGACAGCGCCCGCAGCACCAGCGGCACCGGGCTGGGGCTCGCGATTGTGCAGCGTATTATCGACAATCACCATGGCCTGCTGGATATCGGCAAGAGCGAGCGCGGTGGGTTACGCATTCGCGCCTGGCTGCCGGTGCCGGTGGGTACGGCGGTGGTTAAAAACAGCTAATTTTCTCTCGTCACGCCATAAAAAAACGGCTCCTTTACGGAGCCGTTTTTATTCAACCTGTTAGCGTTGCGGGCCTGCGCTCACCAGCGCGGCGCCGGCAGGCGTGTCGGTGTATTTCTCAAAGTTGCTGATGAAGAGCTGCGCCAGCTGCTGCGCTTTCTCCTGCCACTGTTCCGGCGAGGCGTAGGTGTTGCGCGGGTCGAGAATGCGCTCGTCGACGCCCGGCAGGCTGGTCGGAATCGCCAGATTAAACAGCGGCAGCGTAAAGGTTTCCGCGTCGTCCAGCGAGCCGTTGAGGATGGCGTCTATAATCGCGCGCGTATCCTTAATGGAGATGCGTTTGCCGGTGCCGTTCCAGCCGGTATTGACCAGATACGCCTGCGCGCCCGCCGCCTGCATGCGTGTTACCAGCACTTCGGAGTATTGCGTCGGGTGAAGCATCAGGAAGGCCGCGCCAAAACAGGCGGAGAATGTCGGCGTCGGCTCGGTCACGCCGCGCTCGGTGCCCGCGAGTTTCGCCGTAAAGCCCGAGAGGAAGTGATACTGCGTCTGGCTGGCCGTCAGGCGCGATACCGGCGGCAGAACGCCAAACGCATCGGCGGTCAGGAAGATAACTTTGGTCGCGTGGCCCGCTTTCGACACCGGCTTCACGATGTTGTCGATGTGATAAATCGGGTAGGAGACGCGGGTGTTTTCGGTTTTAGAGGCGTCGTCGAAATCGATGCTGCCGTCGTCACGCACGGTGACGTTTTCCAGCAGCGCGTCGCGGCGAATGGCGTGATAAATATCCGGTTCGGCTTCTTCGGAGAGGCGAATGGTTTTGGCATAGCAGCCGCCTTCGAAGTTAAACACGCCGTCATCGTCCCAGCCGTGCTCGTCATCGCCGATAAGACGGCGTTTCGGATCGGTGGAAAGCGTCGTTTTGCCGGTGCCGGAGAGGCCAAAGAATACCGCCACATCGCCTTTTTCACCGACGTTCGCCGAGCAGTGCATCGAGGCGATGCCTTTCAGCGGCAGCAGGTAGTTCATAATCGAGAACATGCCTTTTTTCATCTCGCCGCCGTACCAGGTGCCGCCAATCAGCTGCATCCGTTCGGTCAGGTTAAAGGCTACAAAGTTCTCAGAATTCAGCCCCTGCGCCTGCCAGTCCGGGTTCGTGCACTTCGCGCCGTTCATCACGATGAAATCCGGCTCGAAGCCTTCCAGTTCATCATCGGACGGGCGAATAAACATGTTTTTAACGAAATGCGCCTGCCAGGCCACTTCGGTAATAAAACGCACCGACAGGCGGCTGTCCGGGTTAGCGCCACAGAAGGCGTCGATGATGAAAAGACGTTTACCGGAGAGCTGCTGCGTCACCAGGCCTTTCAGATGCTGCCAGGTTTCCGGCGTCAGCGGTTTGTTGTCGTTTTTGCCTTTGCCGTTATCGGACCACCACAGCGTATCGCGCGTGGTGTCGTCGCGAACGATGTATTTATCCTTCGGCGAACGGCCGGTAAAAATGCCCGTGTCGACGGCGACCGCACCCAGATTTGTCAGCACCCCGCGCTCGTAACCCTCAAGCGACGGGTCAAGCTCTTCGCGATAAAGGGTGTCGTAATCGGGGTTATAAACCACCTCCTGGACGTCGTTGATACCGTAAGCCTTGAGATCCTGCGGGGTTATGCCTGTAACTCGCATTTCACTGCTCCTTAGCCAATTTATACTATCTGAAAGTGTAGGGTCATTCTGGAGACGTTAACCGCGACAGGCTTCATAGATTTACGTTACTGATGGGTTGCCAGGCGCGCCATAGTGGAAAATTCTGTGAGACCGGTCACGACGGGTTTCAGAGTATGGCAACATTTTATCTGTGTACGCGTTAATTGTTCCGAATATGTTATAAAAGCCACCCGTTAAACCCGCACTTTGTGACTGTAAGCGCTTTCCTGAAGAAAATTATCTTTTCTGTGAAAACCAAAACCGGCGGGGGATCGCACAGGATAAACGGACTTTTGCGGATACGCGTCCGGCTCTGGCCTGCGAAACGCGTCTTTTCCCACTTCACGCTCACTTCACGCAGGCGCGTTATCTTCACCGCGTGAATGCGTTTTTAAAGGATTATCGTCATGTCTGAACTTCATCCTCTGGCACCCGCGACGCGCTGGGGTATTGTGATTATTGCCGCGCTCTGCGGCCTGCTGATGTTTTTAACCGGCCCGCATAGCCTGATAGCGATGAGCCAGGGATCGGCGCTGGTGCTGCACTCGCTGGCCATCACACTCTGCGCGAGTGTGGCGCTGGCGGCGACTCGCCTGCGCGCGCCGCGTTTCTGGTGGATGACGGGCGCGCTGCTGGCGCTGGTGGGCGTGATGTCGGGCTGGATGCGCTGGTCTGTTACGGGCGTCGATGAGCTGGACACGAGTGAGATGATCGCGACCTGGTATTTTCATCTGGCGGCCACGCTCTTTATGGCGCTGCCCTGGGTTCAGCGAGGCACTGCGTCCGGCGAACCCGTTTCACGCCGTCTGGCGCTGTGGAATAACGGCGTCGCGCTGCTGCTGGCGCTGGCGCTCGCCGGTGTGTTCTGGGGCGTGCTGCTGCTGTGGGCGAAACTCTTTAACGCGGTGGATATCCGCTTCTTTGACGTTCTGTTTTTCGACACGCCGCTCTTTGTTTATGTCATGGCGACGGTTTCCGGGGCGGTATGCTTGCTGCTGTGCCGCAGCCAGACGCGCATCACCGAGGCGCTGATTCGCTTTCTGACGCTGGTGGCATCCGGCCTGCTGCCGCTCGCCGCGCTTATCGCGCTGCTGTTTCTCGCGACGCTGCCGTTTGTTGGCCTGATCGGCCTTGCGGCGCGCACCTCCTGTAACGCGCTGCTGAATACGCTGGCGCTGGTCTTGCTCGCGCTTTCCGGGCTGGCCTGCGCGCCGTCACCGCATAAAGCGCTGCGTCTGCTGAACAGCGCCGGGATTATCGTCACACCGCTTTTCTCGGCGCTCGCCGGCTGGTCGCTATGGCTGCGCGTGCAGCAATATGGCTGGACGCCGTGGCGCGTCTACGCGGCGCTTATTACAGCGACGGTGCTGTGCTGGGCGGTGTGCGCCACGCTGCGGGCGATTAGCCGTATGAAGGGCGATGAACCGGCAGGCGATCGCGGTGGTCGTGTTGTCATACTCTTCTCGCTCGCGTTGCTGGTTTTAAGCCATACGCCAGTGCTCGACCCGTGGCGCATCAGCGTTGAGAGCCAGATGGCGCGTTATGAGAGCGGGGCGCAAAAGGCCGACCTGATGAGCCTCTATATGCTGCAACACGCCGGACGCCGCGGCCAGGCGGCACTCAATGAGCTTCGCCATAACCCGGCTTTTATGGCCGATAAAGAGAATCGTCAGGCGCTGCGCGATCTACTGGACAGCGATTCGACCGTGGCTGACGACGACCTGCGCGACGCCATTACGCTTGCCGCAGGCGCGCAGGCTCCTGAGCAGAGCTGGTGGCAGTGGGTGCGCAAAGAAGACACCTACAGCGTGCGCGGCTGTTTATATGAGAAGGGCAGTTGCGTTGTGGCGGCGCTCGATTTGAATCATGACGGGCAAAACGAAGTGCTGCTGTGCAGTAGCGACACCCGAAGCTGTAGCGTCACGATGCGTGAGAACGGCCAGTGGCGGCAGGCAGGCTGGAGCCAGGAGATTCCCGGCAGTCTGACGCGCGAGAAATTCGACAAGGCGCTGCGCGAAAATCAGATCAAAGGAAAAGAGAAAACCTGGCAGGATGTGGAAATCGGTGGGGTAAGAATTCCGATCAACTATCAGTAAGCGTAAAAAAACGCTTCCCGCCAGGCGGCGGGAAGCGTCAGCAGGCTTTAGTGTACCTGCGGATCGGCCGGGGAGGCGTTTTTACGGATCCCGGCGATATCCATCGCGTCGAAAACATAGTGAGTGCCGCAGTAATCGCAGTGCATATCCACTTCGCCATCTTCTTCCAGAATCTGCGCGACTTCTTCATCCGGCAGCGTGCGGAGCGCATCGGCGCAGCGCTCGCGCGAGCAGGTGCATTTGAACTCCACCGCCTGCGGATCGTAAACGGTCACTTCTTCTTCGTGGTAGAGACGCCACAGCACATCGTTGGCGGGCAGCGTAAACAGCTCATCCGCTTTGATGGTTTCGGTCAGCGTCGCCAGATGATTGAAATCATCCGTCTGGGCGTCCTGCGCCGGCAGCACCTGCAACAGCATGCCGCCTGCGGCAGGCTGGCCCTGCGCTTCGCCAGTACGGATAAACAGGCGGGTCGGCAGCTGTTCGGAGCGCATGAAGTAATCTTCCAGACACGCGGCCAGCGTATCGCCTTCCAGACCGACGACACCCTGATAGCGCTCGCCTTCTTCCGGCGTAATGGTAATGACCAGATAGCCGTTGCCGACCAGCGTTTTCAGGTCGGCGTCCGCCGGAACATCGCCCTGCACGCGCGCGACGCCGCGCATCTGCTGGCGGTTGTTGCCGTTAATCACGGCGAGCGTCATCGGGCCGTCGCCCTGCAACTGAACGGTGATATCGCCCGCGAATTTTAGCGTCGCGGTCAGCAGGCTGGTGGCGACCAGCAGCTCGCCGAGCAGGGTTTTAACCGGCATCGGATAGTCATGGTTTTCAAGGATCTGTTTCCAGGTTTCTGAAACCGTCACCAGTTCGCCGCGCACGGCATAATTTTCAAAAAGATAGCGGTGTAGTTGGTCGTGTTGAGCCATTATTCTCTCTCCTGGCGTGACGGTTATTCGCTGTCGCCAAATTTAAATTTGATCAGATCGCGGCGCTCTTTTTTATCCGGGCGGCGATCCGGATGCGGCATGGAAAGGGCGTTGAGTTTACGCGCCAGCGCGAGTTTTTCGCGCTTTTCGATACTTTCTGCCGTCTCTTCGTACAGCAGTACCGCCTCGCTTGCCGGTCGTCGCTGATCGGTAATGCCTTTTACCACCAGCGTGCGTTCATCGTTTCCCTGGCGCAGCGTTAACACCGCGTTCGGTTCGATAATTTTACTCGGTCTGGTCCGTTGCCCGTTGTAGTGCACCTTGCCGCCTTCGATCATCTCGCGGGCCAGCGTGCGGGTTTTATAGAAGCGCGCCGCCCAGAGCCATTTGTCCAGGCGAACCCCTTCGGTGGATTTCTCTTTCATCACGACTCCTCGGTTTGCAGCGAGGGGATCAGACGCCGGTAATCGCCAAGCGCCGGGTGGCGCTGATAGCTTTTATCCGCAACGCCTGAATCGGGATTGGTGACGCCAAGACAGTAGCGAATACCAAACCGCGCGGCGGCATCGAGAATCGGCTCGCTGTCGTCGATAAACAGCGTGCGCGACTTATCAAGGCCGGTGTGCCGGGCAACGGCCTGCCATAACCGCTGATCCTCTTTTGGATAACCAAATGTGTGGGTGGAAAGTAATAAATCAAGGTGCTGAGCAAGCCCGGTATGCTCAAGCTTGACCGCCAGATTATGCGGATGCGCGTTAGTCAGCAAAATACGCCGCTTGCCGCAGGCCTTCAGCGCGTCGAGAAACGGCACGGTATCTTCACGTATCAGCGCGCGCGGCCCTTGCTCTGTCGTCATGGCGCAGATATCGAGCCCCAGGCGCTCGCTCCAGTAATCCAGACAGTACCAGTTTAGCGTATGCTGCACGGCGTGATATTCGGCGCGGATATGATTGTGGGCGTCATCCAGCGAGATGCCGCGTTGCTGGCTTAACGTTTCAGGCACCAGCTTCTGCCAGAAAAAGGTGTCGAACGCCAGGTCCAGCAGCGTGCCGTCCATGTCCAGCAGAACGGTATCAACCTCCTGCCAGGCGATATCAATAGTCATGGGAACTCCCGCCTGAGGAAAAAGGGGCGACAGATTACCATAAACCTGTCGCCGCCGGATTATCAGAACAGGGGGCGAATGTCCGCAGAAGGGACCAGTTGCGGGTTGAAGCAGTTTTCGTAGTAGCGCTGGATTTCTTCGATACGGGTGCGGCTGCGCTGCCAGCGGCGCAGCGCGACGACGCCGTTATAGAGCGCGCAGATAAGCATCACCAGCATCAGGAGTGTGGTGCCGAAATAGCGCCACAACCCGGCGCTGTCCGGGATGCTGCTGAGCGTCACATGCTGCGTGCCGTTGGCGTCGGTGCGCAGGCTGGTGACGACGCCTTCCGCGTGGAACGGCGTCTGCATCAGCATACCCGCCAGCCGCTGAAACTCTTTCCACTGCTCCTGCGGCGGCAAATCATACAGCGATGTCGGCGGCAGCGGCTGATTTACCATATCTTTGCCTTCGTCGCTGATAATCATAAAGCCGCCCGGCGGCGGGCTGTTCAGCGACTGCGCGGCGCGGCTGGTTTCACGCACAAAGAACGGCGCGGTGGAGGCAACCACCAGATTATCGAGCGACTCGGCGCTGACCGGGCGCAGCAGGACGTTAATGCCGTCGAGCTTGCCTTCGCTGGCGCGTTTCACGAGCGACGGCCAGTCTTTCGTGTTGCCAAGGTTCACCAGCGCGTTTTTGAGCCTGACGCACTCTTCTTCGCCGGTACACAGCGCTTCGGTTTTCAGCACGATCTCCGCGAAATCATCCAGCAGCACCATGCCCGATTTCTGAATCGCCGACGCCAGTTGCGGGTTGATTTTGGTGTCGCCTTCCTGCGGATGCAGCTGGCGGTTAACCGCATCTGCCAGCGCCGTCGCTTTAGTCACCGTGTCGGATTCCGGCAGCGGCAGCGGGCTTGCGTTATTCCAGAGAATTTGCGAGCAGTCGAACGGCATAAACGGGTAGTTCTGGCGGGTGGTATAGCGCCCCGGCAGATGGATATTACACATGCCTGTGCCGTTAATCCGTAGCGTGTCGCCAACGCGCAGGCCAGCTTCTTCAAGCTGCGCGACGCTTGTCGCTTCGACCGTTTGCGCGCCTTTGAGCCAGGAAAGCGTCAGCTTAAACGGCATATCGAGCGGCACCCAGATGGTCAGGAGCAGCAGCACCAGCAGCGCGCCCGCGCCGATCACCGCGCTGCGCAGCCAGTGCTGGAGCGGAAAATGTTTTACTTCGTCATGCAGCGACAGAAAACGGCCCTGGCGCACGACATGCCTGTCCATGTAGATATCGATATCCGTTTTCTGGCCTAAATCATGCGCGATAAACGGCTGCCAGTGCGGCGGATAGATAAGGTCGATAATGCCGAGCGAAATATTATTGAGCTGTTCCTGATTGGTTTCGCCAAACAGGCCCCAGCGTTTGGGCGTGCCGCGCAGACAGTGAATTTCGCGCAGCGCCGTTTTCGCCGGCGGCGCATACAGCCCCCACAGGCCCGCGCCCAGCAGCAGAATCGCGCCGCCAGCCAGCCAGGGCAGCATCATTGGCGGTGTGACGAGGCAGAGGAAAAAGAGCACAAACGCGGCGCAAATCAGCAGCGCCTCGCGCAGCCCGTCCGGGCGTCCGAGCGCGTGCTCTTCCTGCGTCTCCTGACGAATATTCAGCAGTTCAATCTGTTCGCTCTCTTCGCCACGAATAGACGCCAGGCCGGACGCCGGGCCTTCCAGCACGTAGCCGCGGGCTTCATGCACATGTTCCTGAATGGAATGACCATTCAGCGAGATAACCAGTGGCAATGTCGCGGTGCGGATAAGCTCGACGCTATTGTCGTCAGTGATGTATTGCTCACAGAAGGGCGGCAGATGTACTTCTACCGAATCCAGGTAGTAGCGCCATTTGTTCGGATCGTCCGATGAGAGGCCGTAGCGGGTGATCGCCCGGCGTATGCAGTAGACGGTGCCGCTTTGCGGCGTCAGCGTTAACCGGACTGGCGGCTTAATCGCGCCGGTCGGCGTCGGTGAATCCTGAAAACGCGAGAGCGTTTCCAGATAGCTTTCGATGGCGCTACGCTCTTCACTGCTGAGTTTACGGGTGGTGGCGCCAGCAAAGACCTGGGCGGGTAAACGAGGATGACGGGGGCGAATTTTGCGCTTTATCCACCAGCCTGCAATGACGATGCAGGCCAGCATAGCAGCGACTAAAATCAACAAGGTGCTCATGCTTTCCCCATCAAATCACGGTACTCGATGCAAATGTAAACAAGTATTGCCTGTGCAACATTAAGGCAGAACAATGAACAAAAATCGACAGGTATGAGTTCAATTTGAGTGAAATTATTTGAGGCATACCAGCGGTAAATCAATGTTAGCAAAGCGGGAAGCGTGGAAATATCAGCAAATTCTTATTTTAAATTCAACCTCTTGACATAAATGGGTATTTAGGTTTTACGTGCGCGTGAAGTTGCATAAATGTAAATAAAAAACGATTCACATTGCCCGAACCGTGCGGTGTGTCGCACAATGAGCAAAGATATGGTTACCCGGTGGCCGGTTAATATGAATAAACCTCTGCAAAAACCCACTATTTTAAATATTGAAACGGTCGCCCGTTCGCGTCTTTTCAGCGTTGAGCAGGTGAGCCTCGCCTTCAGCAATGGCGAGCAGCGCGTCTATGAGCGTATGCGTCCTTCGGAGCGCGAGGCGGTGATGATCGTGCCCATTATTGACGATCATCTGATCTTAATCCGTGAATATGCTGTCGGCACCGAATCCTACGAGCTGGGCTTTTCCAAAGGGCTTATCGATCCGGGTGAAAATATTTACGAAGCGGCCAACCGCGAATTAAAAGAGGAAGTCGGCTTTGGCGCGAATCAACTGACGTTCCTGAAAAAACTCACCATGGCGCCGTCCTATTTCTCCAGCAGAATGAATATTCTGGTAGCGGAAGATCTCTACCCGGAAACGTTGCAGGGCGACGAGCCGGAGCCGCTGATTCAGGAGCGCTGGCCGCTCGCGCATATGATGGATCTGCTGGAAGATCCTGATTTCAGCGAAGCCCGCAACGTCAGCGCGCTGTTCCTGGTGCGCGAATGGCTGAAGATGCACGGCAGGCTGTAATCGCCTCACAAAAAACGCCCGGCAAAGGGCGTTTTCATCAGCGTGATACGTAAAAAAACGCCCCATGACGGGGCGTTTGTTGTTTTATCAGAACAGCTCGTGGGTTTCCCCGTTATCGATAATCGTCGTGCCGACTTCATGCACCGCCTGCTGGGTCGGCTGCGTGCCTTCGATAAAGTACTCTTCACGGCTGTTGCCGCCATTCGCCAGCTGGCCAGTGCTGCGGTCGATATTAACCGTCACGATGCCCGGCGGCGGCGTTAACGGCTCTTCCGGCACGCCTTCCAGCGCGGCCTTCATATACGCATCCCACGCAGGCTGCGCGCTTTTCGCGCCACCCTCATAGCCAGAGATCTGGTCTTTAATCGCACCCGAGGCCGTGGTGCGGCCGAGATCGCGGCGGTGATCGTCAAAGCCAATCCACACAGACGTCACCACGCCCGGACCATAACCGGAGAACCAGGCGTCTTTTGAGCTGTTGGTCGTACCGGTTTTACCGCCGATATCGCGACGTTTGAGATCGCGTCCGGCGCGCCAGCCTGTTCCCTGCCAGCCCGGTTCGCCGAAGATATTGCTGTTCAGCGCGCTTTTAATCAAAAACGACAGCGGCGTGCTGATGACGTGCGGCGCATACTGCGGCGCCGGGCTTTGCGCCACCAGATCGCGGTTCGCCTGCTCAAGCTGCGGCATCGGCACCGGCGCGTTCTGCTGTTCGGCAGAGGTGGCGACGTTTTCCACGTCTTTGTTTTCCAGCACGTTTGATTTCGGCGTTTCCCCGTAAATCACCGGGATATCGCAATCCGGGCAGGCGATTTTCGGCTTCGCCTCAAACAGCGGTTCGCCCTGAACGTTGGTAATTTTGCTGATAAACCACGGATCTACCAAAAAGCCGCCGTTCGCCATCACCGCATAGCCGCGCGCAACCTGCAGCGGCGTGAAGGACGCGGAGCCGAGCGCCAGCGATTCGGTATGCACGATATTCTGCGCCGGGAAGCCGAAACGCTGGAGATATTCCGCCGCGTAATCGACGCCCATCGCGCGCATGGCGCGAACCATCACCACGTTTTTCGACTGGCCCAGGCCCTGGCGCAGACGAATTGGCCCGGCATATTCCGGCGGAGAGTTCTTCGGACGCCAGTCAGAGCCTGCACCCGCATCCCAGCGGGAGATCGGCACGTCGTTCAGAATGCTCGCGAGCGTCAGGCCCTTGTCCATCGCCGCCGTATACAGGAACGGCTTAATGTTCGAGCCGACCTGGCGCAGCGCCTGGGTCGCGCGGTTGAATTTGCTCTGGTTGAAATCAAAGCCGCCCACCAGCGCCAGTATCGAACCATCTTTCGGGTTAATGGAGACCAGCGCTGAGTTGACATCCGGCACCTGCGCGAGCCACCAGCTGTCATCGACCTTACGCACCCAAATCTGCTGGCCCGCCTGCAACACGTCGGTGACGCGGCGCGGCGTCGGGCCCTGCGCGGTATCAGAGCGGTAAGGACGCGCCCAGCGCACGCCGTCCATCTTCAGCGACACCGAGGAGTTGTCGGCAAGCAGCGCCGTCGCTTCGTCAGGATTCGCCGAGGTGACCACCGCAGGCAGCAGCGGCCCGTAAGTCGGCAGATTTTTCAGCGAGTCGGTGATTTTCTTGCTATCCCACGCCATCTCGCCCACGCGCCATAGCACGTTAGACGGGCCGCGATAACCGTGGCGCATGTCGTAATCCAGCACATTGTCGCGAACTGCTTTTTGCGCGGCCTGCTGAATGCGGCGGGTAATCGTGGTGTAAACCTTATAACCGTCCTCGTAGGCATTTTCGCCGTAACGGCTGATCATCTCCTGACGCACCATTTCCGTCAGGTAGGGTGCGGAAAACGCGATTTCCGGCGCGTGATAATTAGCGTCAATCGTTTCGCTGCGGGCATCGTCATACTGCGACTGGCTGATATAGCCCTCGCTCAGCATACGAGAGAGTACGACGTTGCGGCGCGCGGTGGCGCGCTCAAGGGAGTAGAGCGGGTTGAACGTCGATGGCGCTTTCGGCAGGCCAGCGATAACGGCGATTTCGCTTAAGGAGAGCTGATCCACCGTTTTGCCGAAATAGACCTGCGCGGCGGCACCCACGCCGTAGGCGCGATAGCCGAGGTAAATCTTGTTCAGGTAAAGCTCAAGGATCTCATCTTTCGTCAGCAGTTGCTCAATACGCACCGCGAGAAAGGCTTCCTTGATTTTACGCATCAGGGTGCGTTCCGGGCTTAAGAAGAAGTTACGCGCCAGCTGCTGCGTAATGGTACTCGCGCCCTGTGAGGCGTGACCGGAGAAGAGCGCCACACTCGCAGCACGGAAAATCCCGATCGGATCGACGCCGTGGTGATCGTAAAAGCGACTGTCTTCCGTGGCGATAAACGCTTTGACCATTTCCGGCGGGATCTGATTGAGCGTCAGCGGGATACGGCGCTTTTCGCCGTACTGCGCGATCAGCTCGCCGTCAGCGCTATAGATCTGCATAGGAATTTGCAGCCGCACATCTTTCAGCGTGGCGACGTCAGGTAACTGCGGCTCAATAAATTTATACAGGCCGTATATCGAGCCGGCTCCCAGCAGAATGCAAAAGACTGCAAGGAAGAATAAATACTTTACGAACTTCACCGAGGATTTCCCATTTAGTTTCTGTTGGGCAGTTTATAAACAACCGCGCGGTAGTATAAAGGCAAGCCTGAAGCATTGATATGGCATTTTCATTTTGCGCGACAGGGAGAACGTCAAAAATGATCGTCGGGAAATGGCAGATAGGCTTGCATATTCAATCAGATAGCATCGTTGCCGTGGCGCTGGTGCGAAAGCAAGGCGGCTGGCGACAGCAGCGCTGGTGGATGCTTCCGCTGGCCCCTCATCAAGATGGCGAACAGCGCCGCCAGGCGTTAATTGAGGCGCTGACGCCGTGGCGCGCGCAGCTGCCGCGCTATTCTTCCATCCGGCTCGGGTTCCCGGCGCAGCGCACGCTACAGCGGGAACTTCCCCGGCCTGCGACCACGCTGTGCGAACCGGAATGCGAAGCCTGGCTTGGGGCCGTGGCCGCCCGGCAGCTCTCTCTGCCGCCCGACGCGCTGGCGTTTGATTATGCCGAACGCCAGGACGGCTATGCCGTAACCGCCGCGCGCGCTGCGGAGGTGGCCGAACTGATGGCGTGCGCCCGCGCGCTGCGCTTTACGCCCGCCGCGCTGACGCCGGATGCAAGCGCGCTGGCCTGCCTCTTGCCATATACCGATGATGCCTGTCAGGCCATTGTGGCGCAGGCGGGCGCGCAGTGGCTGTGGGCGACCCGTGAACGCTGGGGCGTCTGTACGACGCCTGGCGTGGAAGGGCTAATGTCTCTTGGCGCGCAACTTGGCGTACAGGCGCAGGAGATCGCGCTGTGCGGCGCGTCCCTGGAAGCGGGCGGCTGGCAGCCGTTCGATCCCTGGCAGGTGATCACCTGGCCCTGCCTGCCAAAGCCCGAGGAGACCGGCCGTTTCGCCGTCGCGCTTGGGCTGGCGCTGGGAGCGGCGTGATGAAACGGCACATTAATCTTCTGCCGTGGCGGCATATCAGGCGGCGCACGCGGCTGATGCGCTGGGGCGGCTTTTTTCTTCTCGCGGTGCTGGCGGTTGTGCTCGCCGTTGTGGCCGGTCACTACGTCATCAAACATCAGCAGCGGGCGCTGCAGCAACAGCTTGATGCCCTGCTTACCACGCTGACGGCGCAGAAATCACGGCTGCGAGAGGCGCAGCTCGCTGCGGCGGAGTATGAGGCATTACGCGTGCGCTGGCAGCGTCGCGAAAGCGACCGTCAGGAGGTCGCGGCATGGCAGCAGCGTCTGCTGAGGCTCGCCGACGCCCTGCCAGCATCATTATGGCTCACCACGCTGCGTTTTCATGACGATCGTCTGGAGCTTACCGGCAACGCGTATGAGCCGCAGGCGCTCAGCCTCTTTGAGGAAAACTTGCGAGCGCTTGCGCCTTTTACGCGGATAACGCCGGGTGAAACGCGCCGGGAGGCGGAGGGCTACTGGCACTTCACGCTTTCATTGCAAAAGGAGCAGGTCGATGCGGCTTCTCATTGATCGCTGGCTTTCCGGCCCGCTGGCGCTGCGCGCCGCGTGCGCTTGTGGCTGGCTGGCACTGCTGGCAGCGGCGGCTTACGCATGGCTGGCACCACTTTTACGCGATGTTAATCAGATGAAAATGCAATTTCGACAGCAGGCGGTTGAACTGCAAGCGCTACAGCGACGGCAGGCCGCGCAACCTGATCGGCGAGACGCCATCACAGCGCTTGAGGCGCAGCTTGTTCTTAAGCCGTTTTCACCGCTGACGCTCAACCCCGGCCCGGACGGGCACCTTATCCGCTGGCAACCGCAAGGCGAGACGGGTGAGCTGGAACTGGCGCTGACGTGGCCGCATGTGCAAGCGGTTTTCGAATCGCTCGCGCAAACCGACATGCTGGCGCACGGGTTTACGCTGCGTCGTGAGAGCGAACAGCGCCTACGCATGACGCTACAGCTGGAGCGCGCCCATGAGAAGTAGCGCGCTATGGATCTTACTGATGCTGGCGAGCTGCCCGGTCTGGGCCGGGCGTGACCCTTTTGCACCGCCGCAGGCGCGCTGTCAGCTGCATCAGGCCGATCTCTGGCGCTATGGCGGCATGGTGAAAAGGGGCGAGGCAGTGCGGGTGCTTTTGCAGACGCCGGAGAAAACGTGGCTGCGCGTCAGCCCCGGCGCGACACTCCCGACAGGCTGGAAGCTTACTGGCGTCGAGGCCAGTAAGGTGACGTTAACAAGTGGCGACGGGTGTCGCCCTTCGGTTCTGGTATGGACACTTAAGGATGCGCATCATGATAAGGAAATCCCTTCCTTTATTATTACTCGCGGCGACAACCGCCTGCGCCGCGCCCGCGAGCCCGGGCGTCTCGCTGGTGGCGGATGAAACGCCGGTCGTCCAGCTCTTGCAGGCGCTGGCTGAAAGCGAGCAGTTAAATCTGGTGGTCGCGCCGGGTGTGGAGGGTGTCGTCTCTTTGCATTTGCAGGACGTGCCCTGGCAGCAGGCGTTTCAGATGGTGACGGAGAGCGCGCGGTTGCGCTGGAGTAAAGAACGCAACATTTTGCGCGTCTTCCCTGAAAGCTGGGAGCAGCAAAATCAGGCGCAGCGCGACGCGGCTCGCCAGCAGCAGGAACGTAACCTGCCTCTGGCGAGTGAAACCCTCACGCTCCGCTATGCCGAGGCGACAGAGCTTGCCACAGCAATGGCGGCGCTCGGCGATAAGCTGATGACGCCGCGCGGTAGCGTCACGGTGGACAAGCGCACTAACCGGCTGCTGATACGCGATACCGCAAGCGCTTTGCGTCAGGTGCAGGAGTGGGTCTCGAAAATGGATATCCCGGTAGGTCAGGTGGAACTGGCCGCGCATATTGTCACCATTAACCAGCAGAGCCTGCGTGAGCTTGGCGTCAAGTGGAGTACCGCGGATGCCGACGGCCCCACGACGCTCTATCACCCGACCACCATTTCCGCGGATCTGGCGGTGGCGAACGCCACCACGCGGCTTGGTTTTAATATCGGGCGGATCGACGGGCGCATGCTGGAGTTTGAGCTTTCGGCGCTGGAGCAAAAACAGAAGGTAGAGATTATCGCGAGCCCCCGGCTGTTAGCGGCACATCAACAGCCAGCCAGCATTAAGCAGGGCAGTGAAATTCCGTATCAGGTGTCGAGCGGCGAAAGCGGGGCGACGTCAGTGGAGTTCAAAGAAGCGGTGCTCGGCATGGAAGTGACCCCTACTATTGGGCAGGGCGGACGTATTAAGCTTAAGCTGCGCATCAGTCAGAATATGCCGGGCCAGGCGCTGCAGCAGGCCGATGGCGAAGTGTTAGCCATTGATAAACAAGAAATCGAAACGCAGGTTGAAGTGAAAGACGGCGAAACGCTGGCACTTGGCGGAATTTTCCAGCAAAAAAATAAAGCGGGGAATGAACAGGTGCCTGTTTTGGGAAATATTCCGCTCCTCGGGAGCCTGTTTCGCCACGACGGTAAAGATAACGAAAAACGTGAACTGGTGGTGTTTATTACGCCGCGCATTGTTAATGGCGCATGAGTACACAGGCGTTTTTCGCCATTATCGTCGCCGGATGTTTGACGCAGGGGTGGAATTAGCATACAAGGAGTACCGATTTGAGAGTCGGTCAAAGGCGGTGCATCCGTTGTTGTTTTTTCACTCCTGTGCGTCAGACGCGGTGATTTATTCGGTTGCCAAACTACCTTGAGTGTTGAGATAATTTTTGATCTGACTCTCGCACTATCGCTTAAGAGGTTTCAGTTCATTTCCCGCAGCTCAGGGTTATTGCACGCGGGTTTATCATCAACGAATTGTCTTAGTAGTACCGAAAAAATGGCAGAGAAACGCAATATCTTTCTGGTTGGGCCTATGGGTGCTGGCAAAAGCACTATTGGGCGTCAGTTAGCACAACAGCTCAACATGGAATTTTACGACTCCGATCAGGAGATCGAAAAACGTACCGGAGCTGATGTCGGCTGGGTCTTCGATGTAGAAGGCGAAGAAGGTTTCCGCGATCGCGAAGAAAAAGTCATCAATGAACTGACGGAAAAACAGGGTATTATACTGGCGACCGGCGGTGGCTCTGTCAAATCCCGCGAAACCCGCAATCGTCTCTCCGCGCGTGGCGTGGTGGTCTATCTGGAAACCACTATCGAAAAGCAGCTCGCCCGTACTCAGCGCGATAAAAAACGCCCGCTGTTGCAGGTTGATACGCCGCCGCGTGAAGTGCTCGAGGCGCTCGCTAACGAACGTAATCCGCTGTACGAAGAGATTGCCGACGTCACCATCCGTACTGACGATCAGAGCGCAAAAGTCGTGGCTAACCAGATTATCCATATGCTGGAAAACAACTAATTCCGGCGAATCCTTACTCACCTGCGGGTAAAGCACAGAAGGTTACTGAACGTCATGGAGAGGTTAACGGTTACTCTCGGGGAACGTAGTTACCCTATCACCATCGCAGCCGGATTGTTCAACGATCCGGCTTCCTTTTGGCCTTTGCGTGCAGGTGATCAGACCATGCTGGTCACCAATGAAACGCTGGCACCGCTGTGGCTGGATAAAGTCCGTTCCGCGCTGGAGCAGGCTGGCGTGAAGGTTGACCAGGTCATTTTGCCCGACGGCGAGCAGTATAAAAGCCTGGCGGTGCTGGAAACCGTGTTCAGCGCGCTGCTGGAAAAACCGCATGGCCGCGATACCACGCTTATCGCGCTGGGCGGCGGCGTTATCGGCGATCTCACCGGTTTTGCCGCGGCGTGCTATCAGCGCGGTGTGCGCTTCATCCAGGTGCCGACCACGTTGCTTTCGCAGGTCGATTCCTCCGTTGGCGGCAAAACTGCCGTAAACCATCCGCTTGGCAAGAACATGATAGGCGCCTTCTGGCAGCCCGCTTCCGTGGTGGTCGATCTCGACTGTCTGCAAACCCTGCCTGCGCGTGAGCTGGCCTCCGGGCTCGCGGAAGTCATCAAATACGGCATCATCCTCGACCGCGATTTCTTCCTGTGGCTGGAGGAGAATATTGACGCGCTGTTGGCACTCGACGGCGCGGCGATGGCGTACTGCATTCGCCGCTGTTGCGAGATCAAAGCCGATGTCGTCGCGGCGGACGAGCGCGAAAGCGGCATGCGCGCGTTGTTAAACCTGGGCCATACTTTTGGTCACGCGATCGAAGCGGAAATGGGTTACGGCAACTGGCTGCATGGCGAAGCGGTCGCCGCGGGGATGGTGATGGCGGCGCGTGCCGCCGAGCGTCTCGGCCAGTTTGAGACGCAGGATGTCGAGCGCATTATCGCGCTGCTCAAGCGCGCGGGTCTGCCGGTCACCGGCCCTGAATCCATGCCGCCGCAGGCGTATCTGCCGCACATGATGCGCGATAAAAAAGTTCTGGCTGGCGAGTTGCGCTTAGTGCTGCCGCTGGCTATCGGGAAGAGTGAAGTGCGCGGCGGAGTGCCGCACGATCTGGTTTTAAGCGCGATTGCTGATTGTCAGCAGGCGTGAATGAAAAGTACTGTTCGCCAGTCAATGGCGTTTTTACTATCGGGCAATAGCGTGGCGCAGGCCGCAATGAGCCTTCGAGTGGGGTGTTAAATGGATGAATTCAAACCAGAAGACGAGCTGAAACCCGATCCCAGCGATCGTCGTCCTGGTCGTTCTCGTAAATCTGCTGAGTTCGATAACGAACCGCAAATCAACATTGATGACGTTGATCTGGATGCAGACGATCGTCGTCCGGCGCGCGCGCGTCGCGAGCAGACGCAAGAGAGTTACGAAGCGGATGAATCGCTGGCCGATGATGAAGAAGTCCAGGAGCGTCGCCCGCGCAAGCGTAAAAAAGCGCCCCCGAAAGGGCCCATTTCTCGCCAGCATCTGATGATGGCGCTCGGTATTTTTGTGCTGGTGCTGCTGATTATCGGCATCGGTTCGGCGCTAAAAGGCCCGGACACCACGAAAACCGACGACGCGCAGGCGCAAAACGCCGAGAAGAATATCGATCTCTCCGGTAACGCAGGCAGCCCGTCAGACCAGGCCAACGGCGCGCAGCCGCAGCCGGGCAACACCTCTGCCGCGAACCAGAATAACAGCAACGCGCCGCAGGATATCTCTCTGCCGCCGGTGTCCTCAACGCCGACTCAGGCGGAGTCGCCGTCTGCGCCCCAGGGCCAGCAGCGTGTCGAAGTCCCGGGCGATTTGAATAATGCGCTGACGCAGCAGCAAGGTCAGATTGATAACGCTGTAGCAGGTTCTACGCTCCCTACCGAGCCGGCCACCGTCGCACCGGTGAACGGCAACGCCGCAGCCTCTCAGCCGTCGCGCGACACCGCGCAAAGTGAGAAACCTGTGCGTCATAACGCCGCTACCACCACGCGTCCTGAGCGTAAGCAGATGGTGATTGAGTCTGAGCCGCGTAAAACGCAGACCACCCAGAGCAAACCGCAGCAGGCGCCGGCGAAAACCGTCACCGCGGAGCAGAAGCCAGCCAGTACGCCGAAACATAGCGAACCGGCGACCGGCACCGCCTCTGCGCCGGTGAAAGCGCCAGCGGCCACCGCCACGCAAGCGCCGAAGAGCGCGCCTGCCGCGAGCCAGGCTTCCGCCCCTGCGGGTGGCGCGAGCGCCGGTAATGTTGGTGCGCTGAAATCCGCGCCGGGCAGCCACTACACGCTTCAGTTGAGCAGTTCGTCGAACTACAACAACCTGAACGCGTGGGCGAAGAAAGAGAATCTGAAAAACTACGTGGTGTACCAGACGACCCGTAACGGTCAGCCGTGGTATGTGCTGGTAAGCGGCGTGTATGGCTCGAAAGATGAAGCGAAACGCGCGGTTTCTTCGCTGCCAGCCGACGTGCAGGCGAAAAACCCGTGGGCTAAGCCGATTCACCAGGTCCAGGCCGATCTGAAGTAATGAGTAAAGCGCAGTATGCTGTCGGAGCCTTCTCCACAGCGTGGGAAGGTATGAATTAATCAGGCAGCATGAAAAAATATCGCGCTTTTCTTAAATGGGCAGGGGGAAAATACCCCCTGCTCGACGATATCAAACGTCACCTCCCGGAAGGGGAGTGTCTTATTGAGCCGTTCGTCGGCGCCGGGTCGGTTTTTCTTAACACCGACTATTCGCGCTATGTGTTGTCAGACATCAACAACGATCTGATAAGCCTCTACACCACGGTCAAAGATAAAACTGACGATTACGTCAGCGAAGCGCGCCTGCTGTTTACCGCCGAGCATAATCAGGCCGAGGTGTACTATCAGCTGCGTGACGAGTTCAACCAGAGCCGGGACGAGTTCCGCCGCGCGCTGCTCTTTTTATATCTCAACCGCCACGGTTACAACGGGCTGTGCCGCTATAATCTGCGCGGCGAGTTCAACGTGCCGTTTGGCCGTTACAAAAAGCCCTATTTCCCGGAGACGGAGCTGTACCATTTTGCGGAGCGCGCCCAGAACGCCCTGTTTATCTGCGAATCCTATGACGCCAGCATGGCGCGGGCGCAGCAGGAAAGCAGCGCCGTGGTCTATTGCGATCCGCCTTACGCGCCGCTTTCCGCTACCGCAAACTTTACGGCTTATCATACGAACAGCTTTAATCTGGAACAGCAGCGGCATCTGGCGCAGCTTGCGGAAGGGCTGCAAAGCCAGCGCATTCCGGTGCTCATTTCTAACCACGATACTGAGCTGACCCGCCAGTGGTATCAGCAGGCGAAGCTGCATAAGGTGCGGGTACGACGCAGCATCAGCAGCAGTGGCGGCACGCGCAGAAAGGTGGACGAACTGCTGGCGCTTTACGAAGCCTGAGCCGGTTCCGTCCGCCATACACACAAGACTTAATGGAGAAGCGGATGAAACAGTATTTGATTGCCCCCTCGATTCTGTCGGCCGACTTTGCCCGGCTGGGTGAAGACACCGCACGGGTGCTGGCCGCCGGTGCCGACGTCGTCCATTTCGATGTTATGGATAACCACTATGTGCCGAACCTCACCATCGGGCCGATGGTGCTAAAGGCGCTGCGCGATTACGGCATTACCGCGCCCATCGACGTCCATCTGATGGTAAAACCGGTGGATCGCCTGATCCCCGATTTCGCCGACGCGGGCGCCAGCATCATTACATTTCACCCGGAAGCCTCCGAGCATATCGACCGTTCGCTGCAGCTTATCAAAGAACACGGCTGCAAAGCGGGCCTGGTTTTTAACCCGGCGACGCCGCTGAGCTATCTCGATTACGTGATGGATAAACTGGACGTGATTCTGCTGATGTCGGTCAACCCGGGCTTCGGCGGTCAGTCGTTTATCCCGCAGACACTGGAGAAGCTCAAAGAAGTGCGTCAGCGCATCGACGCCTCCGGGCGCGACATCCGCCTTGAAGTGGACGGCGGCGTGAAGGTCAGCAACATCGGCGCTATCGCCGCGGCGGGTGCCGATATGTTTGTCGCAGGCTCGGCCATTTTCAACGAGCCGGATTATCAGAAAGTCATCAACGATATGCGTAGCGAGCTGGCGAAGGTTTCTCATGGATAAGCTGCAAAAAATCCGCGCTGTCGCCTTCGATCTCGACGGTACGCTGGTAGACAGCGCGCCGGGTCTGACCTGGGCCGTGGATAACGCGCTCTATGCGCTGGAGCTGCCGACCGCGGGCGATGCGCGCGTTATCACCTGGATTGGCAACGGCGCCGATGTGCTGGTTGAGCGCGCGCTGAACTGGGCGCGTCAGGAGAAAGCCGCGCTTCGCGCCGCCGCGGGCAAGCCGGCGGAAACTGACGCTATTCCGGAAGAAGAACAGCGCCGCATGATGCGCCGTCTGTTTGACCGCTATTATGGCGAGGCCGTCGAGGCGGGTAGCGCGCTGTTCCCGGATGTGGCCGGGACGCTTGACGCGCTGCGCCGCCATGGCCTTGCGCTCGGGCTGGTCACCAATAAGCCGACGCCGTTTGTGGCCCCGATGCTGGAATCGCTCGGTATCGCAGACCATTTCAGCATTATTATCGGCGGCGATGATGTGCAGAATAAAAAACCGCACCCGGAACCGCTGTACAAAGTCATGGACGCATTGCATGTCACGGCGCAGGAGTTGCTCTTTGTCGGCGATTCACGCAATGATATTCAGGCGGCGCAGGCCGCTGGCTGCGCAAGCGTCGGTCTGAGCTATGGCTATAACTACGGCGAAGCGATAACGTTAAGCCACCCGGATTTCGTCTTTGACCATTTCCGCGACTTACTGCCCGCGTTCGGGCTCCCCCACAGTGACAATCAGGAATTGAAAAATGAGTAAGCCCATCGTTTTTAGTGGCGCACAGCCATCCGGAGAACTGACCATCGGTAACTACATGGGTGCGCTGCGTCAGTGGGTTAACATGCAGGATGATTACCACTGCATCTACTGCATCGTGGATCAGCATGCCATCACTGTGCGTCAGGACCCGGCCGCGCTGCGCAAAGCCACGCTGGATACGCTGGCGCTCTATCTCGCCTGCGGCATCGACCCGAAAAAGAGCACCATCTTCGTGCAGTCTCACGTGCCGGAGCACGCGCAGCTGGGCTGGGCGCTGAACTGCTACACCTATTTCGGCGAACTGAGCCGCATGACGCAGTTCAAAGACAAATCCGCGCGCTACGCGGAAAACATCAACGCCGGTCTGTTTGATTACCCGGTGCTGATGGCGGCGGATATTCTGCTGTACCAGACCAATCTGGTGCCGGTGGGCGAAGATCAGAAACAGCACCTGGAGCTGAGCCGCGATATCGCGCAGCGCTTCAACGCCATCTACGGCGATATTTTCCGCGTGCCGGAGCCGTTCATCCCGAAATCGGGCGCTCGCGTAATGTCACTGCTGGAGCCGACCAAAAAGATGTCCAAGTCGGATGACAACCGCAATAACGTCATCGGCCTGCTGGAAGATCCGAAATCCGTTGTGAAGAAAATCAAACGCGCGGTGACCGATTCTGACGAGCCGCCGGTGGTGCGCTATGACGTGGCGAATAAAGCGGGCGTCTCTAACCTGCTGGATATTCTGTCTGCCGTGACCGGCCAGAGCATCCCGGAACTGGAGCAGCATTTCGAAGGCAAAATGTATGGCCATCTGAAAGGCGAAGTGGCAGAGGCCGTCTCCGGCATGCTCACCGAGCTTCAGGAACGCTATCACCGCTACCGCAACGACGAAGCCTTCCTGCAAAGCGTGATGAAAGAAGGGGCCGAGAAAGCCCGCGCGCACGCTGGCGAAACGCTGAAGAAAGTGTATGAATCCATCGGGTTTGTGGCGCAGCCGTAATAAAAAACCGGGGCAGCCCGGTTTTGCGTGTCACAGTGAAACCACCTCTCAGGAGGTGGTTTTTTTATTGCTCAGCGCAGCCGTATTACTGGTCCGCTGCCGGGCCGCAGCCGCCGATCATTTTCGAAATAGAAATCGCCGGGTGAAGCAGATAGTCGTAGCTGCAGGTTTTGTTTTTATTTTCGACATGGCCGGTGCAGGCGGTCAGTGAGGAGAGTACGGCGGCCAGCATCGCGAGTTTAATGACATGTTTCATTATGCATCCCTATTGATAAAGTTTCCTAAATAGCTGATATGAATGTCTTTTATGACTATTCATAACGGGACGACTTTATGCGGTTTCAGGCAGGGGAAGTCAACGTCAGTAACAGGACTTGCAGGACAAGAAAAACCGCGCGGGCGCGGGTGTTCAGCGCCGCTGGTTGTCGATGGTCAACGTGACGCGATTGGCACGGCAGAACAACTCGGAATAGTGCACGGGTTTTTGATGCTGGTCGTAGGCGATTTTGCTGATGCGAAACAGCGGCTCTCCCAGCTCGCATTTCAGCCACTGCGCCTCGGCTTTGGTGGCGGTAAAAATATCGATGGTCTTTTTATCGCTCACCACCTGCGTATCGAAGCGTTCCTGAAACAGCTGATAGGTCGATGCGCCTGCGCTGTAGATCTCGTCAAACTGCGGGTAACGGGAGAGCGGGATCCACGAGGCATCGATAAACAGCGGTTCGCCATCGAGATACATCACCCGGCGCAGCAGGAACATCTCGCCGCCGCCCGGAATATTCAGCCGTTCGCAGAACGGATCGGCGCTGACGCGCGTCTGTTCAATCACTTCTTCTTTGGTGGGCTTGCCCTGCGATACGCCGAAATCGGTAAAGCCGCTCACGGTCAGCAACGCGTTTTCCACTTTCTTGCTCTGCACGAACGTGCCTTTGCCCTGCCAGCGGATCAGGACGCCATCTTTCACCAGATCGCTAATCGCCTTGCGAATAGTGATGCGGCTGACGTTGTAGAGCGTACACAACTCGCTTTCAGTAGGGATCTGCTGCCCGGCCTGGTAAACGCCTTGCCCGATATCATCAAGCAGACGCTGGCGGACGGTGGCATAAAGGAGTTGATGAGAGTAGCGCTCCGTAGCTGGCATGTATCGACCCTGAAGTTGTAGAAAACGTGGGGATGATTATAAGAGCGTTTATTGAGGAGTGACAGGGCGTTGGCGTGAGTTGCGTCACGCCAACGCAGACCTTACCAGGCGCCATGATAGCCAAGCGTTCGCGCCGCGCACTGCGTTCCCTGTTTCATCGCATCAATGAGCGGCAGTCCGGCGGCGACAGCACACAGGAAACCGGCGATGTAAGAATCTCCGGCCCCCATCGTATCCACCACTTCAACCTGCTCCGGCGGCATGCGCCAGAACCGCGCGCCATCCCACGCCAGACTGCCGTTCTCGCCAAGCGTGGCGATAGCGACGCCTGCGCCGCACTCCACCACCGTTTGCAGACGGTCGCGCAGCCAGGGCGTCTCTTCATGCGCGGAGGCAAACGCATAATCCAGATGCTCCGGCAGCGTGCGCCACAGCGGGCTTTCCCATTTGTCGGCAAAATCAAACGACAGCGTCTTCCCGGCAGCGTGAAGCGCCGGAAAAGCGGTGTCGGCGTGGCCCCAGATGGCGGAGTGAATCATATCGAACCCCGTGAGCCAGCGCAGATCCTCCTCGCTTACCGTAAAGCCCGCCATCACGCCTTCGGTATAGTCGCCAAGAATGCGGTCATTGTTGCGAAGCTCCACCTGGGTCTGCGCCGTGACGCCCGGTCTGGTATGCATATGCGTAATATCGACGCCGTGGCGCGCCAGATCCTGCTTCAGCATGTCGCCATAGTCGTCATCGCCGACCCAGCTGACGCAGGCGGGCCGCATTCCGTAGCGGGTGCTGTAAACCGCCACATTAACCGCGTTGCCGCCGGAAAACGCTTTGCCAAGCTGCGGATAGATATCCACGCAGTTATCGCCGACCGTCGCCAGTGTTTTCATAGCGCCTCCTGCGACAGCAGATCGCGAAAGCGCGCCAGCGCCTGGCGGGCGTAAAGCCGCGGCTCGTTCATGTACATGGTGACCAGCTCAATAGTGCAATAGCCGTCGTAGCCGCGATCGAGGATATCGCGCATCAGTTCGCGCAGCGGCATTTTGCCTTCGCCAGGGATGTAATGGCTGTCGCTCGCGCCGTCGCTGTCCACGATATGCAGATGACGCAGTTTATCGCCCAGTTTGTCGAAGTAGCTCATCACCGGCTCGCCCTGCACAAACGGCGCGCAGATATCGACCATGCTGTAAAGCCGCGGTGACGGCACCAGCGAAAGCGCCCGCAGCACGTCGTTCGCGTTGCAAACGACGTTGGATTCATACGGCGTGAGCGGCTCCAGCAGCAGATCGATGCCGATCTCTTCGGCGAATTCGCACAGCTCGCGCAGGTTATCGGCGAGGCGCTGCCAGATGGCGTCAGGTCCGGTGAGGTAGCCCGCGTGGGCCGCAGAGATCAGCGTAAAGCCTGCGTCCATCTCTTTGGCCATTTCCATGGCGAGCTTGATCATGTCGAGGCTTTCACGGCGCATCCGCTCGTCGCCCAGCATCATGTTATAGGGATAACCGTTGGTTTCCGGCGTGTAGCCGATGATCGGCATCTGATAAACGCGGGAAAGCTCTTTTACCTGACGAATGCCGCCTGCGTTGAGATCCGGCGCAAACGCGTGCGGCCTGCCGCCCCACAGCTCCAGTCCGTCATAACCCAGTTCGTGCGCGTCGCGAAAGGCGTGCTCCAGCGGCAACCGCTGATGCCCGCAGGTAAACATACCCGTTTTCATAACCCTTCTCCTTGCATCAATGCCGGCCCCCGCAGGAGCCGGGCGGGGGATTAATATTCGACAATGCCGCCGTAGTAGCGACGGTCGTCCGGGTTGTGGTCTTTGTAGATGGAGAGGTAGTAGCAGAGCCACTCCATCGGCACGAACATCAGGAATGGCGCGAGCCACGGGTGCAGCCCCTGGGAAATCTCCGCGTAGTCGATAACGATGACGCTATCGGTACGCTCGCGCACAAAGCGGATAGCGCGCTCGGTCGTGTGGCGGCTTTCGTCGTTGCCAAGCAGGAACAGGAACGGCACGCCCGGCTCGACGATCTCCAGCGGCCCGTGGCGGAATTCGCCGCTCTCAATCACCGAACCGTGCGTCCAGGTGAACTCCATCAGCGTCACAATCCCTTCTTTGTAGCCAAGCGGACGCAGCGGGCCCGCGGAAACGGTGTAGATCATCGGCCACTGCGACGCCTGCTCGCCGAGCTGGCGACCTTTGTCTTCCCAGGTGCGCACCAGATGGCCCAGCGCCTGCGGCAGCTTGCGCAAGTCATTTTTGATTTTGCCGATCTCCGCGTGCGGCGCCTGGCGGGTGATCATCTCCAGCACCACGCTGTAGCAGAGCAGCAGGTGAATTTCCCAGATGCAGTCGGCTTCATACTCCACCACGTGTTCGGCGGCCTGCACGATCGGGCTGTCCGGGCGTTTGGTGAACGCGGCGGTCAGCGCGCCGCAGGCCGCACCCAGCTCCAGCGCCTTAATGACTTCTTCGGTTTTGCCATAGTCGGAGACGCCAATCACCGCGCACTTCGCATCGAGGCGGTGCGGCGTGTTGTCGCAGAATTCCCAGCCGGAAAGCGCGTAAACCTGAAGGCTTGAGTAACGATCCGCCAGGTGCTTCGCCGTCTGCGCCGCGTTTAGCGGCGAGCCGCAGGCGACGAAATAGATGCGGTCAATGCCGCGGTTGATCATTTTGTCCGCAATGGCGTGCACGCGCGGCACATCCTTTTCCAGAATTTTTTCTACCTCCTGAACCATATTTTCGGTAACCAGGAAATCCACGGTGCTTTTATCGATATTCAACATGAAACAACTCTCCAGACAGGGTTAAGAAACATGAGCCAGACGGCGGTTGCGCTTTTCCCAGAAGGCGTAAGCGGGCAGGCCGGTGGCGATAACAATCAGGGCGCAGATAAGGCCGGGAACCGGCGCCCACACGAACGTGGAAGCGACCAGAATCAGGCTTGAGGCGATGGCGGCGAAGGTCATGAGGCCGAAGGCCGGGGTGCGCCACAGCGGTTGGTAATCCTCACGCTTGCGACACCAGATGATGGAGCCGAAGGTGAGCGTGTTTTTAAAGCACATCACCAGGGTGAAATAGCCGAGCAGGCTGGTGAGGTCTGACACGAAGATGAAGAAAATGCCCAGCGCGCACTGCAAAATGATGGAGACATCCGGCGTGTTGTATTTCGGGTGCACGTGGCCGAAGCATTTGAAGAACAGGTTGTCTTTCGCCATCGCGTATTCCAGGCGCGGCTGGTACATCACGCAGCTGGAGAGCGAACCTAAAATAACGATCATGGCGGTAATGGCGACAAATACGCCCGCCACGCTGCCGAGCGCCGGAATGTAAGTCAGCGCGTCGGAAATCGGCGTTTCGGAGGCGGCGAGCTTGTCGAACGGCATCAGCCCGGAGATAACCAGCGCCAGCAGCGAGTAGAGCACCAGTACCAGCAGGCAGGAGCCAATCAGCGCCCGCGGCATGGTTTTGCCGGGGTTTTTGATTTCGCCGGTCATGTAGCAGATGGACGCCATGCCGGTATAGGACCAGCTGGTGGCCGAGATCCCCGCCAGCAGTGCCATGATGCCCGCCGCCGCGCTGGTGGTGGCGCTGCTGGCAGGCGCCGTGAAGTTATCGCCCTTCAGCCAGAAAACGCCGATGCCAATGACAATCGCAAAAGGAATGATTTTGGCGATGGTAATTAGCGTCTGGAACGTCGCGCCGCCCTCCACCGAGCGCAGGTGCAGCAGCATAAACGCGAGGATAAGCGCCGTCGCGACGAGCTTGCCGGTAAGCGGATCGAGCGGCACCAGAAACCCGAAGTTACTGACGATGGCGAGCGCCATGATGGAGAGCGACGGCGCGTCGTTGGCCCAGAAGCTGGCCCAGCCGGAGAGAAACGCCAGCGGGCGGCTGCCGGCGTTTTTGAGATACACGTAATCAGCGCCGTTCTCGGGGTAAGCGGTAGAGAGCTCCGCGTAAACGCACATCTGCGGGATGACAATCAAACCGCCAATCACAAAAGCGAGCACCGTGAGCCACGGCGTGCCTGCCGCTTTCGCCACTTCACCAACCGAAACGAAAATACCGGAACCGACGGTCGTTCCGACGGAAATGGCCAGCACGGCCCAGAAGCCGAGCTTGCGTTGTAGTTCCTGGCCTTCCATATCGTTACCTTTTTAGTATTGAACAGGGTTGTAGGATTCAGAGTGCGTCGCCCGGATGAAGGCAGCAGGAGGCCGCACGGCCCGTCAGGTGGGGTCGCGGAATGCCGTCAGGCTGTTTTCATGATGAGATGACGCATGACGAATATAACAACACATAATGAATTGTGTTGGCGAGGCAGATCACAAAATCACCGCTTGTTAGCGATATGTAATATATTTTAATGCTATGTCTTTGAAAGATAAGAAAAGAAAGTTTCAGGCCAGCGGGGCTGGCCTGAGAAGGGTTATTTAGACGAGAACCAGTTGAGCTTATCGCGCAACGCCACGACGCGGCCGACGATAATCAGGCTTGGGCTTTCCACACGCTGCGCCAGCGCGCCAAGTTCGCTCAGCACACCGGCCACCACGCGCTGTTTGACGCTGGTGCCGTTTTCCACCAGCGCCACCGGCATCTGCGGATCCATGCCGTGTTCAATCAGTTTTTCCTGGATGGCGGCGGCCTGGTTTAAGCCCATGTAGAACACCAACGTCTGTTTTTCGGCGGCGAGATTATGCCAGTCAAACTCACCGCCGTTTTTCAGATGTCCGGTGATAAGCCGCACGCTCTGGGCGTAGTCGCGGTGAGTCAGCGGCAGCCCGGCGTAGGCTGAACAGCCCGACGCCGCGGTAATGCCCGGTACCACGGAGAAAGGAATGCCCGCGTCGCAGAGCGTTTCCAGCTCCTCGCCGCCGCGCCCGAAGATAAACGGATCGCCGCCTTTCAGGCGCACGACGCGTTTGCCGCGCTGGGCTTCGCGCAGCAGGATCTGGTTGATCTCCTCCTGCGGCACGCAGTGATAGCCCGCGCGTTTGCCGACAAACACGCGATCGGCGTCGCGGCGCACCAGATTCATAATCTCATCGGAGACCAGACGGTCGTAGACCACGATATCCGCCTGTTGGATCTGCTGAAGCCCCTTGAGTGTCAGCAATCCCGGATCGCCAGGGCCCGCGCCCACCAGTACGACTTCGCCGCGATCGTCAAGCGGTTCACTCAGCAGCGTTTCGGTAATACGGTTAACGGCCTGTTCATCGTCATTGGCGAGCGACTGCGCGAGGCGGTCGTTAACGAAAAACTTCTCCCAGAAGCGGCGGCGCTCGCTCATGGAGGCGAAGGTTTGCTTCACGCGGCGGCGGAGTTGCCCGGCGTAACCGGCGACTTTCCCGAGGTGTTGAGGCAGCAGCGCTTCGAGCTTTTCGCGCAGCAGACGCGCCAGCACGGGCGACGTGCCGCCGGAAGAGACGGCCACCATCAGCGGCGAGCGGTCAATAATCGATGGCATGATGAAGCTCGCCTGTTTCGGCGCATCCACCACGTTGCAGAAGATACGCCGCGCCTCGGCGGCCTCGCTGACCTGATTATTCACCGCGTCATCGTCCGTGGCGGCGATAGCCAGCCAGCAGTCGTCGAGCAGGCTTGCGTTAAATTCGCCCTGTACCAGGCGCAGCATGCCCTGTTCAGCCCAGGCTTCAAACTGCGGCGCGAATGCGAGCGCGTTAACCGTAAGCGCAGCGCCTGCCTCCAGCAGCAGACGCGCCTTACGTTCTGCGACATCGCCGCCGCCGACCAGCAGGCAGGCGCGATGACGTAACTGACAAAATATCGGCAGGTGATCCACGGCGTATCCTTCTTCTCGGGCTTAATGAGCGGGTTGTGGGGCGGTGCGGGCGCTTCGCTTTCAGGGGAGCATATCAGTTACCCAACCCCGTGAACACGGCACCAGAAGGCGTTCTGGCAGGGATTACCCATAACAGGTTATGCGCGGTACCCCAGAATATGAAAGGCCTCTCGTCCAATCCGGTACCGACGCTCCCGAAATGTGAACGCCGGGAGCGTTTTCATAAGTAGCGCTTTTGGCTGCCTTCTGTGCGCAGGGCAGTTGCGGCTGTTTAAAACACCGTGGTGGATGCGCTGCGCTTATCCACCCTACGAACTGATGCTCTTATATCGTGCAGGTGGATGCGCTGCGCTTATCCACCCTGGGATATTTACGCCTTTACCTGTACCTGACCGTCTTTCACGCGCGCCTCAAAGTGCGCGACAGAACGGCTTTCATCTTCCATACACAGCCCATCGCGCAGGCGGAAGCGCTGCTTTTTCAGCGGGCTTGCCACCCATAACTCGCCCTGATGTTCGGCGATGATGCCGCGAGAAAGAACGCTCGCCTCAAAGAACGGGTCGATATTACTGATGGCGTACACCTCGTCGTTAGCGCGCGGGCGGAAAATCGCCACCTGGTGTTCGCCGACCAGCGCGCAGACGCCGGTCGCCGGGATAATCTCATCGAGCGAACAAATCGTGTTCCACTGGCTCATACGGTTTCCTCCACGAAGGTGACAGGGATGCGCTCATACGGCGTGGCCGGACGGTGCTGCTGGCGCTCCGGTACCACCTGCACGTTAGGGTCACGGCGATCGCTGTTCACGAAATGTTTAAAGCGGCCCTGCGCCTGCGGATCGTTGACCGTTTCGGTCCACTCGCAAATCACTGCCTCGCGCAGACGCGTCATTTCGGCTTCGAGCTGGCTGTTCAGGCCCAGCTTGTCGTCGATGATGACGCTTTTCAGGTAGTCGATGCCGCCTTCCATGTTGTCCAGCCACGGTGCGGTACGGGTCAGTTTGTCTGCGGTGCGGATGTAGAACATCATGAAGCGGTCGAGATAGCGCACCAGCGTGTCTTTATCGAGATCCGCCGCCAGCAGGTCAGCATGACGCGGTTTCATGCCGCCGTTACCGCAGACATAGAGGTTCCAGCCTTTTTCGGTAGCGATAATGCCGACATCTTTGCCCTGCGCTTCGGCGCATTCACGTGTACAGCCGGAGACGCCGAATTTCATTTTGTGCGGCGTACGGATGCCTTTGTAGCGGTTTTCCAGCTCGACGCCGAAGCCCACGCTGTCGCCAACGCCGTAACGGCACCAGGTGCTGCCGACGCAGGTTTTCGCCATGCGCAGCGCTTTGGCGTAGGCGTGGCCGGTTTCGAAGCCGGCGGCAATCAGCTGACGCCAGATTTCCGGCAGATCGTCTTTCTGCGCGCCGAACAGGCCGATACGCTGAGAGCCGGTGATTTTGGTATAGAGGTTAAACTCGCGGGCGATACGGCCCACTTCCATCAGTCCTTCCGGCGTAATTTCCCCACCCGCGGAGCGCGGGATCACGGAGTAGGTGCCATCTTTCTGAATGTTCGCCAGGAAGTTGTCATTGGTGTCCTGCAGCGGCGTGTGCTGCGGCTTGAGAATGTACTCATTCCAGCAGGACGCCAGCAGCGAGCCGACGGTCGGCTTACAGACTTCGCAGCCGTAGCCTTTGCCATATTTCGCCAGCAGTTCCTCGAACGATTTAATGCCTTCGACGCGAATGAGGTGATACAGCTCCTGGCGGGAGAACGCGAAGTGCTCACACAGGTTGTTGTTCACTTCGATGCCCTGTTTCGCCAGTTCAGCGTTCAGCACCTGAGTCACCAGCGGGATACAGCCGCCGCAGCCGGTACCGGCTTTGGTTTCAGCTTTCAGCGCCGCGACGGTATGACAACCTTTGTTGATGGCGGCGATAAGCGCGCCTTTGGTGACGTCGAAGCAGGAGCAAATCTGCGCGCTGTCCGGCAGTTTATCAACCCCAATAGAAGGCTTACCGCTGGCGGCGTGCGCCGGGAGGATCAGGGAATCCGGGTTTTCCGGCAGCTCGATGCCGTTCAGCACCAGTTGCAGCAGGTTGCCGTAATCGCTGGTGTCGCCCACCAGCACCGCGCCGAGCAGCGTTTTGTTATCTTCGCTGACGATAAGGCGTTTGTAGATCTCTTTGCTCTCGTCGAGGAACACATAGCTGCGGGATTTCGGCGTGCGGCCATGCGCGTCGCCGATACCGCCGACGTCAACGCCCAGCAGTTTCAGCTTGGCGCTGAGATCCGCGCCCTCAAACTGATTGCCCGCGTTGCCGAGAATGTGGTCAACCGCCACCTGCGCCATTTTGTAGCCCGGTGCGACGAGGCCATAGACGCGGCTGTGCCAGCTGGCGCACTCGCCAATGGCGTAGATATCCGGGTCGGAGGTCTGGCACTGGTCGTTAATCACGATGCCGCCACGCGGCGCGATGTCGAGATCGCACTGTTTCGCCAGTTTGTCGCGCGGGCGGATACCGGTGGAGAAGACGATGAAATCCACTTCCAGCTCGCTGCCATCGGCAAAGCGCATCGTTTTACGCGCTTCAGTGCCCTGCTGGACAATCTCCTGGGTGTTTTTGCTGGTGTGAACTCGCACGCCCATGCTTTCGATTTTACGGCGCAGCTGCTCGCCGCCCATCTGGTCGAGCTGCTCGGCCATCAGCATCGGCGCGAATTCGATCACGTGCGTTTCGACGCCCAGGTTTTTCAGCGCGCCCGCGGCTTCCAGCCCGAGCAGGCCGCCGCCAACCACCGCGCCGCGTTTGCTGCGACGCGCGCAGGCTTCAATCGCGTTCAGATCTTCAATGGTGCGGTAAACGAAGCAGTCCTGGGTGTCAGAACCTTTAATCGGCGGGACCCACGGGTAAGAGCCTGTCGCCATGATCAGTTTGTCGTAGAAAACGGTGCGCCCGGCGCTGGAGTGGATCACTTTCTCCTGGCGGTTAATGGTGATGGCGCGCTCGCCCACCAGCACTTTCACGCCGTGCTTGTCGTAGAACCCCTCGCGAACCAGCGACAGCTCTTCCGCGGTGTGATGGGAGAAATAAGAGGAGAGGTGCACGCGGTCATAGGCGATGCGCGGCTCCTCACAGAAGACGGTGATGTCGAACTGGCCTGGTTCGGCTTTATCGAGAAGGTCTTCGATAAAGCGGTGACCAACCATGCCGTTACCGATAATCGCGAGTCTGACTTTGCTCATTTTTGCCTCGATTTCTTTTCTATTACCGCCTACCTTAACGATTCAGCACCCTCGCTTATTGATGTAAATCAATTACATCTTTGTATACCCCTTAATGGGTATATCATTGATTTTAGTGGTATTTTATAAGTGCAGGAATTAACAGGGGTTTCGCAGGCGTCGGTTTTTTGAGCCGCAATGGCGCAAATTTTCACCAGAGGTATTGATGGTGTGAAGGCGTTAAAGTGAGACGCGAGAAGAGGGCAAACCGCAAAGCGTGAGGGAAACAAAACAAGAAAAATGTCCCTTCCCGGCAGGGAAGGGACAGGTAAGACTTAGTGCGCCGCTTCCGTTTTCGCGTGCTGGCGGTGGCGGGTGACAAAGCCCAGCGCGAAGCACATCACAAACACCACAGCGTAAAGGCCGTTGGCGGTAAACAGCGCCGCCTGCGGGCCGTGATTCGCCACAATCGGGCCGGTCACGATAAAGGTCAGCATGGTGCCGACGGTGCCGCAGGTCAGGATGAAGTTAACCAGTTTCGGTGAGGAGACTTTAGTCTGCTGCGAGCCGAGCGTAATGATGGTGGTGTAAATCGCGCTGGAGAAGAAGCCCAGCGCCAGAATGAACCACGCCATATGTTCCGGCTTGCTGGTAATAAAGAAGTACATCAGCACCGTGGCGAGACCCGCCAGCACGGTCAGGATGCGCTGCAAATCAAAGAAGCGCAGCACGAAGCTGAAGACCCACATGCCGACCATGTAAGACATCCAGAAGTTGCTCACCAGCGTACCGGCGTCGTTCAGGTTCATGCCGAGGCCTTTAGTGGCGTATTCCGGCACCCAGCCGATAAAGCCGAGCTGGCCCAGAATGTAGCAAAGCGCCGCGATGGAGAGGAACAGCACGCCCACGCCCCATTTCTCTTTCACGACCGGCTGGTTGTCCTTCACGGCGTGTTTGCCGAGCACCGGGAAATCGCAGCCGAACGTCAGGATGAAAATCGCGACATAAACCAGGCCGATGCAGGCATACACCCAGTACCACTCAATGCTGCGCGCCAGCAGGAAGGCGGCGACCATCGGGAAGATCATCCCGGCCATGCTGAAGAAGGAGTCGGTAAACAGCAGGCGCGAGCCGCGCTGACGGCCTTCATACATATGAGTAATCAGGAATGTCCCGATCGACATCGTGATCCCGCTCACCAGGCCAAGCACAAACATCGCGGCGGAGAAAAGCGCCAGGCTCTGGCTGAACATCAGCGCCACCACAGCGAGCACCATCAACACAAAGCCAAAGCGCAGCTGGGTTTTCAGCGGCACGATTTCCATCAGCCAGGCGTTTAAAAAGATAGAGATCAAAATCCCGGCGTTCAGGAAAGTGAAGGTGTTACTCATGCTGGATACGGGCAGTTTGAAATATTCTGCGATATTCCCCATCACCATCCCGGTGACGATTACCAACGCGCCAGTAAGGGCGTAGGAAAAAAAGCTGATCCATGTGAGCTTAATACGATTGCTGTTAGTCATGACTGGCCTGTGAATAGAAGTGTAAAGCGCGTTGACGGCGCCGGGAACCCAGGCATTCTAGGTGGTATTGTGATCCAATAAAACATTCATTGATCACATGCTGTGTAAAACGACATGGTTTATATGACGGGGTTCACAGAATTTCACGCATCAGATCCGATGAGCGCTTTTTCGCTGCGCGCTGGTACGTAAATCCAGGTAAATCGCTGGCACGTCATGCAATCGCTATTTAGAATCGACCCACTCGCTTTTTTCTGCTTCGTAAGGAATTCTTCATGCTCAAATCCACTCTGGCGGCTGTTGCGGCTGTATTTGCTCTCTCTGCCCTTTCTCCTGCCGCACTGGCGGCAAAAGGCGACCCGCACGTTCTGCTGACGACCTCTGCGGGAAATATTGAGCTGGAGCTGAACAGCCAGAAAGCACCGGCATCGGTTAAAAACTTCGTTGATTACGTCAATAGCGGTTTTTATAACAACACCATTTTCCACCGTGTGATCCCGGGCTTTATGGTGCAGGGCGGCGGTTTTACCGCGGATATGCAGCAGAAGCCGACCAACCCGCCGGTGAAAAACGAAGCGGATAACGGCCTGCCAAACGCGCGCGGCACGATCGCGATGGCGCGCACCGCAGAGAAAGACAGCGCCACCAGCCAGTTCTTTATCAACGTGGCGGATAACGCGTTCCTGAACCACGGACAGCGCGATTTCGGCTACGCCGTTTTCGGTAAAGTCGTGAAGGGTATGGATGTGGCGGACAAAATCGCCCAGGTTCAGACCCACGACGTCGGCCCGTACCAGAATGTGCCGTCCAAACCGGTTGTGATCCTCTCTGCGAAAGTCCTGCCGTAATCGTCTTCCTCACGCGGGCTATCCGGCCCGCGTCGCTTCTCCTCCCGGCAAACCCGTCTATTGCTGCTTATACTTGTGGCACACGGGGTTACGCTCAGGGAGGCAAAATGCCAAAGAAACTCACCGACAGACAAAAGTCCCGTCTCTGGGACGCGCAAAAGAATCAGAACTTCCAGGCCAGCAACCGGCTGGAAGGCATTGAGGTGCCTCTGGTGACCTTATCCCGCGAAGAAGCGCTGGCGCGCATTGAAGAGCTAAGGGGGCACTATGAGCGATAAATTCGGCGACGGGCGCGACCCTTATTTCTGGTCCGGCAGCGATGTGCTGCGCAACCGGCTGAACATTCATGCCGCGCAGGATCTACAACATGCCGAGCGCGAACTGACCTCGCTGCGCGCGGCGACGCTGGAACTCGGCCCGGTACAGCGCGGGCTGCCGCACCTGTGCGCTATTCACCGCCAGCTTTTCCAGGATATCTACGACTGGGCGGGCGAACTGCGTGAGATGGACATCTATCAGGGTGAAACCCGCTTCGCGCATTTCGAATATCTGGAGAAAGAGGGCAACGCGCTGATGCAGGCGCTGGAAGATGAGGACTATCTCATCGGTCTGGAGCCGGAGGCGTTTGTCGCGCGCCTCGCGCACTACTACTGCGAAATCAACGTGCTGCATCCGTTCCGTATCGGTACGGGCCGCGCCCAGCGTATCTTCTTCGAACAGCTGGCGCTGCATGCGGGCTACAGCCTTGACTGGCGCGGTGTCGATGTCGACGCGTGGCGCGAGGCTAACCAGGCGGGCGCGATGGGCGATCTGGCACCCCTTGAGAAAATCTTCGCAAGCGTAGTGAGCGAAGCGCGGGAAAGCGAGTAAACTGGCGCGGTTCTTTTTTCCGGAGCCGCCATGTTACTGCTTATCGACAACTACGATTCTTTTACCTGGAACCTGTTTCAGTATTTCAGCGAGCTGGGCGCGGAGGTGGTGGTCAGGCGCAACGATGAACTGACGTGCGACGATATCGAGGCGCTCGCTCCGGCGCGCCTCGTGATCTCTCCCGGCCCCTGCACGCCGAATGAGGCTGGCATTTCACTGGCGGCAATCCGGCGTTTTGCCGGTCGCCTGCCGATTCTCGGCGTTTGCCTCGGGCATCAGGCCATCGGACAGGCCTTCGGCGCGGCCGTGGTGCGCGCTGAAAAGGTCATGCACGGCAAAACCTCGGTGATTTCGCATAACAACAGCGGCGTGTTTGCGGGGCTTAATAATCCGCTGACCGTTACCCGCTATCACTCGCTGATTATCGACCGCGCCACGCTGCCCGCGGAGTTTGAGATAACCGCCTGGACGGATGCGGGCGAGATCATGGGCATTCGCCACCGCCACCTTGCGCTTGAAGGCGTGCAGTTCCACCCGGAAAGCATTCTCAGCGAGCAGGGCCATCAGTTACTGGCGAACTTCCTTACGCGCTGAATTTTTATTGCCTTTTAGTGATTTTTTATTCATATTTTGTGCTTATCTTTTCATGTGCGATGGCACATTTACTGGATGGGCATGAAATGGCAACTGAAAAAACAGCAATTACGCGCGCCACCTTTGATGACGTGATCCTGCCGATTTATGCACCGGCTGAATTTATTCCGGTGAAAGGCAAGGGCAGCCGCGTGTGGGATCAGCAGGGCAAAGAATATGTCGATTTTGCGGGCGGGATCGCGGTAACGGCGCTCGGCCACTGCCACCCGCGGCTGGTGGAGGCGCTGAAAGCGCAGGGCGAAACGCTCTGGCACACCAGCAACGTCTTCACCAACGAGCCTGCGCTGCGCCTGGGTCAGAAGCTGGTGGACGCCACCTTCGCCGAACGCGTGGTGTTTATGAATTCCGGCACCGAAGCCAACGAAACTGCGTTCAAGCTTGCCCGCCACTACGCCATTACCCGCCACAGCCCGTACAAAACCAAAATTATCGCGTTTTATAACGCCTTTCACGGACGTTCGCTGTTTACCGTCTCCGTGGGCGGCCAGGCGAAATACTCCGACGGTTTCGGCCCGAAACCGGCTGATATCATTCATGTGCCGTTTAACGATCTCGATGCGGTCAAAGCGGTGATGGACGACCACACCTGCGCGGTGGTGGTCGAGCCGGTACAGGGCGAGGGCGGTGTGACCGCCGCGACGCCGGCATTCCTGCGCGGCCTGCGCGAGCTGTGCGATGAGCATCAGGCGCTGCTGGTGTTCGACGAAGTGCAGTGCGGCATGGGCCGCAGCGGCAAGCTGTTTGCCTATATGCATTACGGCGTGACGCCGGACATCCTGACCAGCGCCAAAGCGCTCGGCGGCGGTTTCCCGGTCAGCGCGATGCTCACCACCCATGATATCGCCTCGGCGTTTCACGTTGGCTCGCACGGCTCCACTTACGGCGGCAACCCGCTCGCCTGCGCGGTGGCGGGCGAAGCGTTTGATATCATCAACACCCCGGAGGTGCTGGACGGCGTGGCGCATAAACGCGAGCAGTTCGTACAGCATCTGGCGCAGATTGGCGAGCAGTATGGCTTATTCAGCGATATTCGCGGTATGGGCCTGCTGATCGGTGCTGAGCTGACGCCCGCCTTTCACGGACGCGCGCGCGATCTCCTCTACGCCGCGGCGGCGGAAGGTGTGATGGTGCTGAACGCCGGGCCGGACGTGCTGCGTCTTGCGCCATCGTTGCTGGTGGAGAGCGCGGATATCGACGAAGGCATGGCCCGCTTCGCACGCGCAGTCGCGCGCGTGGTCAACGGTTAATCATTGTGGCTGGCTCAGGCGTCGTCTGAGCCAGATCCCGTGATGCGGGCGCTGACGCCACGCCACGGAAGAGATGGTATGCATGGTGCGCAGGTGATCGAGAATGCGCAGCAGATGATGTTCCATTACGCCCGGCGCTCCGTCCGGCAATACCTCTTCACCCTCCAGTACCGCCTCGTTTTGCGTATCGCCCGGCGCGTCATGCTCCAGCCGCTGCTGGCAGCGCTGTAGCGCAATCTCACAGGCCTGTAAGTAACGCGCTGCGGTTTCTGGCGTCAGCGTGGTTTGCTCGCGCGCCATCGTCGTTATCGCGTTAATGTGCTCGACAATAAACTGGCTGTGCGTCACCCACAGGCGCATATCCTCCAGATAACGGCTATTAAAGCCTGGCTCCTGCATGGCCTGGTTGAGCGAGTTATAGAGCGCGTTGTGCGCCTGGTTGACCTGCATACGCTGCCAGGCGAGCGGGCCGGGCTGCGGGTCGTCGCTCAGGATCAGGCGCAGCGCCTCCTGGTCAGCCTCCAGCGCGTCATGCGCGTTCTGGCGCAGCAGGCCGCTTTGCCACTGGGGCCAGAGCCAGACCATACCGCCAAACGCGATAAGACAGCCGGACAGCGTGTCTATCAGGCGCGCCACGATGTACTGCTCGCCGTTGAGCGTCAGGATTTGCAGCGAATAGACCGCCGTGACGGTAAAGCCAATCATCGCCCAGCCGTAGTGCCGCCGGATTATCAGATAACTGATTAACGTCACCAGCAGCATGCCGAGCAGGGTATAGCCCTGCGGCACTTTCAGGTGCAGCGTGATGCCCGCGATAATCAGCCCCGCCAGCGTGCCGCCCGCCCGGTGCAGGATACGCACGCGGGTCGCGCCATAGCCGTTTTGCGTAACGAACAGCACCGTCATCAGGATCCAGTACGGCTTCGGAAGCTGGAACGCGCTCCCTAACAACCCCGCCGCCGCCAGCATCACGCCCAGACGCGCGGCGGTGCGCAGCGCGGCGGATTTCAGCGACAAATAGCTTTTCAGCGCCCGCAGCAGCGGCAGGCGTCGCTGGCCGCTGTCCATCAGATCACGGGCGTATAGCGGGCGCTGGGTGCGCAGCACGCGTGCAATACGGCTGAAATGGTATTCGCAGAACTGGCCAACCGGGTTATCCGGGTGCTGGCGGGCGATTTTCGCCAGCGCCTCGACCTGCTTATCCATCGAGAAACGATGCGAATAGCGGTGGTAAAGAATATCGTCAGAAAGCGTGCGCAGCCGCGTGGCGACGGTCTGCGCCGTCCAGCGCAACACTGCTTCGGCATGGCTGCGCTCCACCAGTTTTTGCACTTCGCCGGGCTGATGCAGCGATACCGAGATATGCTCCTGGAGATCCAGCGCCACCTGGAACGTGCGTAGCAGGCGCTTGTAACCGTTTTGTTTAGTGGCGGAGAGCATCTGCAACTGCTGATAGCACTGGCTTATCTGATCCACCACTTTTTGCTGATGCACCAGCAGCGGCGGCAGCGCCTGTTCCGGCTCGGTGTGGCGCGTCAGCAGGCTATATTTGGCCTCGCAGTAGTCGGCGAGGCTTTTATAAATCAGGCTTAACGATTCACGTAGCGGCTGTTCGCGCCACAGCCAGAACCAGAAACCGTTAAACGCGCCATACCAGAGCGTGCCAAAGACATAGAGCAGCATGGGCTCCCAGATGGGCATATTGCCGGCGAGGCTTAATGTAAAGATGGCCGCGATGAGCGAGGCGGGCAGCAGACGCGCATGCAGCGGGCTGATTTCCGCCGTCACGCCGAGCAGTAGCGCCAGCATCAGCAAAATGAGCGGCAGCGGCACAGACTGCAACAGCAGAAGTTGCACCGCCAGGCTGCTCAGCGCAAACAGCGAGGCGCCGATGATCAAGCGTTTAAAAAAGCGTTTGTGCGGGGTATCGAGACCGGCAATGTTGCAGCAGGCGGGAACGAGTGAAAACAGTAACCCTTGTTGAAGATGGCCCAGCATCAACCCGACCGCCACCGGCAGGCTTAAGATCAGCGTTTGCCGTAAAGCGTAATTAATTTCAGGGTGATAGATAAGACGACGCCACATAGGGGAGAAGTATAGATACAAAAACGGCGTGTTACCGAAGCGACACGCCGTTTTTTGATTTTTTAGCGGGTTCCGTAAACCACGATGGTTTTGCCGTGGGCGGAGATCAGGTTCTGATCTTCGAGCATTTTCAGAATGCGGCCAACGGTTTCGCGAGAGCAGCCGACGATCTGGCCGATTTCCTGGCGCGTGATTTTGATCTGCATCCCGTCAGGGTGGGTCATCGCGTCCGGCTGTTTCGCCAGGTTCAGCAGGGTCTGCGCGATGCGGCCGGTCACGTCGAGGAAGGCGAGGTTGCCCACTTTCTCAGACGTGACCTGCAGGCGGCGAGCCATCTGCGAGGAGAGACGCATCAGAATATCCGGGTTAACCTGGATCAGCTGACGGAATTTTTTGTAAGAGATTTCAGCTACTTCACAGGCAGTTTTAGCGCGAACCCAGGCGCTGCGTTCCTGACCTTCCTCGAACAAACCCAGTTCGCCGATGAAGTCTCCCTGATTCAGGTACGAGAGGATCATCTCCTTGCCCTCTTCATCTTTGATCAGCACTGCCACTGAGCCTTTAACGATGTAATACAGCGTCTCCGCTTTTTCACCCTGGTGAATCAGCGTGCTCTTAGATGGATACTTATGAATGTGGCAATGTGACAAGAACCATTCAAGAGTCGGGTCTGTTTGCGGTTTGCCAAGCACCATGCGCGGTTATCCTCTGTTTTAAACTGGCTCCAAAGACAGGGCGCGTAACCCCTGTCTGGCTTTGCAATCATCATCTTCCCGGGTCCAGGGAAGTTGGCTGTCCGTGGACATCGCAGCCGATAAATTGTCTTCTCCTCTGCACACATGCGTAACATCAATGTATCGCCGCTGCATCCAGACTGTTTTAGCATAGCTTTTCTCAGGTGTCTCCTGTTGTCTCGTTTCAGCTTGACGCAGGTCGCCCTTCCATTGCCTCTGACGTCGCGCGCGCGTAATCTGTCAGAAAAATGAATAGCCTGGAGTGATTAACATGCATGCACGAGTGAAATGGGTGGAAGGGTTAACCTTCCTGGGCGAGTCCGCCTCCGGGCATCAGATCCTGATGGACGGCAACTCTGGCGACAAAGCGCCGAGCCCGATGGAAATGGTGCTGATGGCCGCGGGCGGCTGCAGCGCGATTGATGTTGTCTCTATTCTGCAAAAAGGCCGTCACGACGTGACCGACTGCGAAGTGAAGCTGACGTCAGAGCGTCGCGAAGAAGCGCCGCGTCTGTTTACGCATATCAACCTGCACTTTGTCGTAACGGGTAAAGCCCTGAAAGATGCGGCAGTGTCGCGCGCGGTGGATCTGTCGGCAGAGAAGTATTGTTCGGTAGCGCTGATGCTCGGCAAAGGGGTCAACATCACTCATTCGTATGAAGTGATTGAAGCGTCATGAGATGACGGGCGGCCCGGCAGGCGCAGCGCCACCGGGCATCGCCGTTACGCTATCTGTTTGCCTTCCATCAGCCGCTGCACCAGCGGCAGCATAATAAGCTCCATCGCGAGCCCCATCTTTCCGCCCGGCACCACCAGCGTATTGATATGTGAAATAAACGAACCCTGTAGCATCGCCAGCAGCCACGGGTAGTCGATGTTATCCAGATTGCGGAAGTGAATAACCACGAAGCTTTCATCAAGCGACGGAATGCCTTTCGCGGCGAACGGGTTGGAGGTGTCCACCGTCGGCACGCGCTGGAAGTTAATGTGGGTACGTGAGAACTGCGGCGTGATGTAGTTGATGTAATCTTCCATTGAGCGCACCACGGAATCCATCACCGCCTCGCGGGAGTGGCCGCGCTCGCTGGTATCGCGGATGAGCTTCTGTATCCACTCCAGGTTGACGATAGGCACCACGCCTACGAGTAAATCGACATGCTTCGCCACGTCATGCTGCGGCGTCACCACGCCGCCGTGCAGCCCTTCGTAAAACAGCACGTCCGTCGGCTCCGGCAGCGGCTGCCACGGCGTAAACGTGCCGGGCACCTGGTTCCACGGCACCGCTTCGTCATAGGTGTGCAGATATTTACGCGACTGCCCTTTGCCGGTCAGGCCGTACTCCACAAAGGTTTGCTCCAGCAGGCCGAAATCGTTCGCCTCCGGGCCGAAATAGCTGATGTGGCGGCCAAGATCGCGCGCTTTGCGAATAGCCATGTCCATCTCCGGGCGCGTGTAGCGGTGAAAGCTGTCGCCTTCCACTTCGGCGGCACGGAGATTCAGCTGGGCGAAAATTTTACGAAACGCGAGGCTGGTGGTGGTGGTTCCCGCGCCGCTGGAGCCTGTGACGGCGATAACCGGATGTTTGGCAGACATAGCGAGACAACTCCCTGAAGCGGCGGGGCAAGGCTCCGCCTGGCAACGTTAACCGCGAAACTGCGAACGCGGCATGATATTGACCGTTTCGTGCAGCTCAGACCACACCAGAACGGCTTCGCCACTTTGCAACTGACGCCGCACGTCGGCGACCTTTTGCTCAAGCGAGCGTTCATGTTCACCATAATCAGTGCCTTCGCGCAAGACGAAGGCTTCAATCAGGCGCTCCAGGGTGTCGGGCGCGATCTCTTGCCAGGGAATGATCATTTATCGGTCCAGATAAGACGTTAACCAGTCAGGAATGCGCTGTTCCAGCCACATTTTGGGCTGACGCAGCGTGCCGCCGACAAAGCCCACGTGACCGCCATGCTCTGTCAGTTGATATTCAATATTAGCAGGCAGCGTGGTGGTGTCGGGGATCACGTGATGATCCATAAACGGGTCGTCTTTGGCTTGGATAATCAGTGTCGGACGGGTGATGCTGGCGAGACGCGGCATCGCGCTGCACTGGCGATAGTAATCGACGGCATCGCTAAAGCCGTGAATTTTCGACGTGATCAAATCATCGAAATCGCGGATGCGGCGCAGGCGCTTAAGCTGGGCGAGTTCAATCGGCAGCGTACCGGGCCAGGCTTTCAGCTTGCGGGTGGCGTTGGCTTTCAGCAGGTTCAGCAGATAGAACTGATAAAAGCGTGAAAAGCCTTTTTCCATATGGTTGCAGCAGTGTTCGAGCATAAACGGCGCGGACACAATCACGCCTGCCGTCAGCGGGAAGCTGGCGTCAATCTCCGCCATCAGGCAGCCGAGCATATTGCCGCCGAGCGAATAGCCCACCGCCGCTGTCGGTACGGTACCGTAACGTTCATCCAGCCAGCGCAGGAAAAAGGTGCCGTCTTCGGTTTCGCCCGAATGGTAGATGCGGCCCAGTTTGTTCGGCACGCCGCTACAGCCGCGAAAGTGCATCACCACGCCGAGCCAGCCACGCGCTTTCGCCGCATGGATAAGTCCGTGGGCGTAAGGGCTGTGCAGGCTGCCTTCCAGACCGTGAAACACCACCAGCCGCGGCTTATGGCGCGCCTGGTCAGGGTTTTCGCTAAACGCCAGGTCGACAAAATCGCCATCCGGCAGATCCAGACGCTGCCAGTGCGGCTCAAACTGCAAACGGCGGCGCAGCACGCGCGGCAGCATGGTTTGCAGGTGTGGATTACTGACTCCCGGCATTGGCTGAAAGTGTGAGGAATCGGTGTTCAGTGCAGGGAGTTCTGCGGGAGTAATGTCGGCCATAGCTGATGTCTTTTATTAGTTCGCTAATTACTATACCGGTTGTTATCCATTTTGTTGATGCTTTGGTGCGGATCACTCGGCCAGTAAATTGCGTGAGAAAAGGTGAATATCGGCATCCGGCTTGCGTCGCCAGAGCCTGGCCTTGCGGGCACCGGTGGCGACGCTCTCGCCAGTCTCTTCAAACATGCCGGACGCCTCAAAGCGGCGGATCAGGCTTTTACGCTGGATGGGCTGGCCGAGAATAATTTCCGTCGCCTCCTGAAGCTGGCTCAGCGTAAAACACTCCGGCAGACAGTAGACCGGCAGGAGCGAATACATCGTCTTCTGGCGCAGGCGGCGCAGCGCGGCCTCGATAATCGTCTGGTGATCGAACGCCAGCTCAATAGCGTCAAGCTCCGCCACTGGCACCCACTGCGCATCGCTGACGGAGGCGATATGCGGCTGACAGTCAACCCAGGCGATCAGCGCAAACCAGGCGGTGGTGAGGCTCCAGCCGCGCGGATCGCGATCCGGGCCAGAAAACGTCTCCAGTTGCTCCAGCCATGACGGGCGCACGCCGGTTTTCTCGGTGAGCTTACGCAGCGCCGTCGCGTGGGTGGAATCATCTTTCTGCATATCGATAAACCCGCCCGGCAGCGCCCAGCGCCCCTGCTGCGGCTGACGGGCGCGCTGTACCAGCAGCACGCAGAGCGCCTGGTCGTGCAGGGTGAACAGCACGCTGTCGACCGTCACCAGCGGGGAAGGGAACCGCGCAGGGTCGTAAGTTTCCAGATATTCCGCTTCAGTGGTCATGCACCGCTCCGTTTAATTGTCTCAGAGACAAGTTTACCAGCCCCGGACGCCGGGACAAAGCGAACCTGTAATGTTTTAATTTTCAGCGACATGCTATTTTTTAGCCAGCGCGGCGAAAATTTCGCTTGCTTATTAGTGTCTCTTGGACAATATTAAATGTGTCGCAAGGACATAAACTAATTAACCGGGGGCGAAAATGATGCAGCCGCAGCTGATGGTAGACGGACAAGAGATTGCAACACAGACCGGGCGTTTTCCTGACGGCGCCGTGTGGGCGAAAGTGACCGGCGAACTGCCGCGCGTCGCCTCGCTGATGCGTATTCGCGCCGCCATGAAAACGATGGACGATTTCATGCTGCTGGCGCAGCTCACCGACGCGGTGCGTCAGCACTGTGACGTGCGCTTCAGCCATCTGGAACTGCCTTGGCTGCCGTATGCCCGCCAGGACAGGCACATGCAGCCGGGTGACAGCTTCGCGCTTAAAGTCTTCGCCCGCCAGCTGAATACCCTCGGTTTCGACAAAGTGATCGTACTTGACCCGCACAGCGAAGCCGCCGCCGCCGCGATTGAAAATCTGGTGGCTATCCCGCAGGAGCGTGGCCTGTTACAAAGCAAGACGCTGGAGCGCGCTCTGAAAGCCGGCGAGTTAATGCTGGTGGCGCCCGATGCGGGCGCGCTTAAAAAAATCCATGCCGTCGCGCAGGCGGCGGGCGTTCATGAGTTCGCCATTCTGACCAAACAGCGCAACGTCGCGACCGGCGAGCTGACCGGTTTTCGTCTGGTGGATGGCGACGTGAAAGGCAAAGCGGTGCTGATTGTGGACGATCTCTGCGATGCGGGCGGCACGTTTATCGGCTCAGCCCAGGTGCTGCGTGATGCAGGGGCAAGCAGCGTCAGCCTCTACGTGACCCACGGCGTGTTTTCTAAAGGCGTCGAAAACCTGCTGAATAACGGCATTGATAAGCTGTATACGACCACCTCCTTCGCGCCCGCTGAACTGGCGCAGGAACGGGTAGAAATGATTGATATCAATACAATTTATAACGCGTAAGGAGAAGGGCGATGAACATGAATCCGATTATGGCTATTGATGGCTACAAAGTATCGCACCGCGAGCAGTACCCGGCAGGCACCACTAAAGTCTATTCCAACTTTACGCCGCGCAGCGACCGTCATTTCCACTCTCCTGTCGCGGACGGCAAGCTGGTGTTCTTCGGCCTGCAGGGTTTTTTGCAATGGTTCCTGGTCGATCTGTTTAACGCGCAGTTCTTCGCGCGCCCTGAGGCGGAAGTGGTAGACGAGTATCAGGCGGTAATGGACAGCTACATCGGCAAAGGCGCGGTCAGCGCAGATCACATTCGCGCGCTGCATCAGCTTGGTTACCTGCCGCTGCATATCAAAGCGCTGGATGAAGGCAGCAAAGTGGCGATGAAAGTGCCGGTTCTGACCATTACCAATACCCTTCCGGAATTCTTCTGGCTGGTGAACTACCTGGAAACGGTACTCTCGGCGGAGCTGTGGAAATCCTCCACCAACGCCACTATCGCGCACCACTACCGGACCATCTGCGAGCGCTGGGCAGAGAAAACCTGCTCTGACATAAGCCACCTGGATTTTCAGTGCCACGATTTCTCGTTTCGCGGCATGTCTGGCCTTCAGGATACCGCGCAGGCGGGCTGCGGCCACCTGCTGAGCTTTAAAGGCACCGATAATATTCCGTCGATGCTCTACGCCCGCGATTACTACACCCAGGGTCAGGAGTGCTTCATTGCCGCGTCCATCCCGGCGACCGAGCACAGCGTGATGTGCATGGGTGAAAAAGAGAGCGAAATCGAGACGTTCCGCCGCCTGATTTGCGATCTCTACCCGAACGGTTTTGTCTCGATTGTGTCGGACACCTGGGACTACTGGCGCGTCATCACGGAATATACCCGTGAACTGAAAACGCAGATTATGGCGCGTGAAGGTCGCGTGGTGTTCCGCCCCGACAGCGGCGACCCGGTGGAGATCCTCTGCGGCACCGGTGCCGATGACGACACGCGCGCTGACCGCACGCCGGAAGAGAAAGGCTCGGTGGAAGTGCTGTGGGAAATTTTCGGCGGCACCGTGAATGACAAAGGCTTCAAAGTGCTCGACCCGCATGTAGGCCTGATTTACGGCGATTCCATTACGCTTGAGCGCGCCGAAGAGATCCTGCGCCGTCTGGCGGCGAAAGGCTTCGCCAGCTCAAATGTGGTGTTCGGCGTCGGTTCGTTTACCTATCAGTACAATACCCGCGATACTTTCGGGTTTGCGATGAAAGCGACATACGGCGAAGTGAACGGCGTAGGCCGCATGATTTTCAAAGAGCCGAAAACCGACAGCGGGCTGAAACGCTCAGCGCGCGGGCTGCTGCGCGTCGAGCGTGACGATAACGGCGATTATCAGCTGTTTGACGAACAGACGCTGGAGCAGGAACAGCAGGGTGAACTGAAAACCCGTTTTCTGGATGGCAACCTTCACGGCGTGGAGCATCTGGAAACCCTGCGCCAGCGCCTGGCGGCGCAGCGTTAATCCCGCCTGCCGGGCGTTCGCGCCCGGCTACTCGCTTTGTAGCATCGCTTCCAGTTGTTCCTGCGCGTCCAGCCACGCCATTTCGCACTCTTCCAGCGCCGCTTTGGTCTTCGCCTGCGTTTGCAGACACTCATTCATCTCCGCTTTGCGAGCCGGATCGTAAATGGCGCTGTCGGCGAGCTTCTCTTCGACGCCCGCAAGCGTGGCGTTGAGCTTTTCCATCTCTTTTTCCAGACGGGTTATCTCTTTACGCAGCGGTTGCGTCTGGGTGCGCAGCTCCGCCTCGCGGCGCTTCTGATCTTTGCGCGCCTGCGCGCTGTTGCCGTTCTCTTTCTCGCGGCTGGCGTCGTCGCTCTGGCTCTCCTGCTTCTGCACGTCGCTGAGCCACTGCTGGTAATCGTCCAGATCGCCGTCGAACGGTTCGACTTTGCCGTCATGCACCAGATAGAGATCGTCGGTGGTGGAGCGGATCAGGTGACGGTCGTGCGAGACCACCACCAGCGCGCCTTCGAATTCGATCAGCGCGTCGGTCAGCGCCTGGCGCATGTCGAGATCCAGGTGGTTGGTCGGTTCATCGAGCAGCAGCAGGTTAGGGCGCTGCCAGACAATCAGCGCCAGCACCAGACGCGCTTTCTCACCGCCGGAGAACCGCTCGGTAACTTCCGTGACTTTATCGCCCTGGAAGCCGAAGCCGCCGAGATAGTCGCGTAGCTGCTGTTCGGTTTCACGCGGGGCGATGCGCGCCAGATGCTGCAACGGCGATTCGTCGGCGCGTAAAAATTCCAGCTGATGCTGCGCGAAGTAACCAAGCTTGATGCCTTTGGCAAGCCCGATGTCACCGCTCACTGGCGAAAGTTCGCCCGCCAGCAGTTTAATCAGCGTCGATTTGCCTGCGCCGTTGCGCCCCAGCAGACCGATGCGTGAGCCGGGCACCAGATTGAGCTTGATGGAGTTCAGAATGATGCGCTCGCCATAACCGGCGCTGACTTTTTCCATTTTCAGCAGTGGATTAGGCAGGCTTTCCGGCGCGCGGAAGCTGAAGTGGAACGGGTTGTCCACGTGGGCAGGCGCAATCAGCTCCATGCGCTCCAGCATTTTGATGCGGCTCTGCGCCTGCTTCGCTTTGGACGCTTTGGCTTTAAAGCGGTCGATAAAGCTTTGCAGATGCGCGACGCGCTGCTGCTGGCTTTCATACGTTGCCTGCTGCTGGGCGAGACGCGTGGCGCGCTGGCGCTCAAACGAGCTGTAGTTGCCGGTGTACTCGAACATATTTTGCTGTTCGATATGAATGATTTTGTCGACCACCGGATCCAGGAAATCACGGTCGTGCGAGATAAGGATCAGCGTACCGTTATAGCTTTTCAGCCATTTCTCCAGCCAGATGACCGCATCGAGATCGAGGTGGTTGGTCGGTTCGTCGAGCAGCAGCAGATCGGAGCGGCAAATCAGCGCCTGCGCGAGGTTAAGACGCATACGCCAGCCGCCGGAGAAATCGCTCACCGGGCGCGTCAGCTGTTCATTGCTGAAGCCCAGCCCGTGCAGAAGGCTCGCGGCGCGCGAGCGAATGGTCCAGGCGTCGATGGCGTCCAGCTTGCCGTGCGCCGTGGCGATGGCGTGACCATCGTTGCGCTCGGTGGCGTCGTTCAGCTCACGCTCAAAGGCGCGGTATTCGCGGTCGCCGTCAATCACATATTCCATGGCGGGCTGCGCGAGCGCAGGCGTTTCCTGATTGACCCATGCGAGCTGCCAGGTGCCTGGGTAGGTGAAACTCCCGCCGTCAGCGCTAATCTCGTTTTTCAGAAGCGACAGGAGCGTGGATTTGCCACAGCCGTTTTTGCCCACCAGGCCCACTTTCTGGCCCGGATTGATCGTGGCGGTGGCGTTGTCCAGCAGCACACGGGTGCCGCGACGAATTTGTAACGAGGAGAAAACAATCATAAGGCGCCGTAGATTCAGACTATGTTAAATTGTCATTATATTCATGTAACGTGATGCTTTGGGCACCGCGTGGGGCCGCCATGGTAGCCCAAAATAGTAACAATGACGACGCCCTGGAGGGGAATGATGTCACAGACAGCGAAAGTTTTGCTGCTGTATGCCCATCCGGAATCTCAGGACTCGGTGGCCAACCGGGTTTTGCTTAAGCCGGCTCTGCAATTACCTAATGTCACGGTGCATGACCTCTATGCCCACTATCCCGATTTCTTTATCGATATCAGTCATGAGCAGGCGTTGCTGCGCGATCACGATGTGATTGTTTTTCAGTTCCCGCTTTACACCTATAGCTGTCCGGCGCTGCTGAAAGAGTGGTTCGACCGCGTGTTGAGCCGCGGTTTCGCGAGCGGCGTGGGCGGCAATGCGCTTGCCGGCAAATACTGGCGCTGCGTCATTACGACCGGCGAGCCGGAGACGGCCTATCGCCCGGACGGGTTTAACCGCTACGCTCTGACCGACATCCTGCGGCCTTTCGAGCTGACCGCCGCCATGTGCCGTATGCACTGGATGACACCGCTGATTATTTACTGGGCGCGGCGTCAGTCGCTTTCCGAACTGGCGTCTCATGGCCGCGCGTATGAACGCTGGCTTGCGGACCCGTTAACGCCGGGAGGCTTCTGATGGAAGGTTCGGACCTGCTGCTGGCAGGCATTCTGTTTCTTTTCGCCGCGGTGGTGGCGGTGCCAATCGCGGCGCGCCTGGGGATCGGCGCGGTGCTCGGCTATTTGCTGGCGGGGATCGCCATCGGCCCGTGGGGGCTTGGCTTTATCAGCGACGTCGACGAGATCCTGCACTTTTCAGAGCTGGGCGTCGTGTTTTTGATGTTTCTGATAGGGCTTGAGCTGAATCCGTCAAAACTCTGGAAACTGCGGCGTTCTATTTTCGGCATTGGCGCAGCCCAGGTGCTGTTAAGCGCCGTGGTGCTGGCGGGCCTCCTGATGCTGACCGATTTCGCGTGGCAGGCAGCCGTGGTGGGCGGCATCGGCCTTGCGATGTCGTCTACCGCGATGGCGTTGCAGTTGATGCGTGATAAAGGCATGAACCGCACCGAAGGCGGCCAGTTAGGATTCTCCGTGCTGCTGTTTCAGGATCTCGCGGTGATCCCGGCGCTGGCGATGGTGCCTCTGCTGGCGGGCAACGGCGATGAACACCCGGACTGGCTGAAAATCGGCATGAAGGTGCTGGCGTTCGCCGTCATGCTGGTCGGCGGACGTTATCTGCTGCGCCCGGTGTTTCGGTTTATTGCCGGTTCCGGCGTGCGCGAGGTGTTTACCGCCGCCGCGCTGCTGCTGGTGCTGGGCTCCGCGCTGTTTATGGATTTGCTTGGGCTTTCTATGGCGCTCGGCACGTTTATCGCGGGCATTCTGCTGGCCGAGAGCGAATATCGCCACGAACTGGAAATCGCCATCGAGCCTTTCAAAGGGCTGCTGCTGGGGCTGTTTTTTATCTCCGTCGGCATGGCGCTGAACCTGGGCGTTCTCTATACCCATATTTTATGGGTCGTGATGAGCGTGGTGGTGCTGGTGAGCGTCAAGATGGCGGTGCTGTATGGTCTCGGGCGTTTCCAGGGGCTGCGGCGCACCGAGCGGCTGCCGTTCGCGGGCGTGCTGAGCCAGGGCGGAGAATTCGCGTTTGTGCTCTTCTCCAGCGCCTCGTCGCAGAAGCTTTTCCACAATGACCAGATGGCGCTGCTGCTGGTAACGGTAACGCTCTCGATGATGACCACGCCGCTGGTGATGAAAGGCATCGACCGACTGCTGGCGCGCCACTTTAACGCACCGGATGAAGACGCCGAAATGCCTTACGTGGAAGATGATAAGCCGCAGGTGATTATCGTCGGCTTCGGGCGTTTCGGGCAGGTGATTGGCCGCCTGCTGATGGCCAACAAAATGCGTATTACGGTGCTGGAGCGCGATATCAGCGCGGTCAACCTGATGCGAAAATATGGCTATAAAGTTTACTATGGTGACGCCACCGAGCTTGAACTGCTGCGCGCCGCCGGGGCCGAATCCGCGCAGTCGATTGTCGTCACCTGCAATGACCCGGAAGATACCATGCGCATCGTGCATCTCTGCCAGCAGCACTTTCCGCGGATGGAGATCCTGGCGCGGGCGCGCGGGCGCGTCGAGGCGCATGAGCTTTTGCAGGCTGGCGTGAAGCAGTTTTCGCGCGAGACGTTCTCCAGCGCGCTGGAGCTTGGGCGTAAGACTCTTATCTCCCTTGGCATGCATCCGCATCAGGCGCAGCGCGCGCAGCTTCACTTCCGCCGTCTTGATATGCGCATGCTGCGCGAACTGATGCCGGTGCATACCGATAACGCGCAAATCTCCCGCGTTCGCGAGGCCAGACGCGAGCTGGAAGAGATTTTCCACCGTGAGATGCAGCAGGAACGACGCCAGCTGGACGGCTGGGACGAATTTGAATAGAAGGTGAACCTATGGCTGTGCGTAAACGTTTTATTGCCGGGGCCGTCTGCCCGAAATGCCAGGCGCAGGATTCTCTCGCCATGTGGCGTGAAAATCAGGTCGATATCGTCGAGTGCGTAAAGTGCGGGCATCAGATGCGCGAGGCGGACAAAGAAGTTCGCGAGAAGGTTCGCAAAGATGAGCAAGTCATAGGGATTTTTCATCCCGACTAGCGAGATGCCCCAGGTTTCTTTAAGCTAAAGGGTACACAGGCGTCGATTTGGGCTACAATCGGCGCCAGTCTTTTTTCCTCACTCAGGAGATATCATGAAAGTAGCAAAAGACCTGGTGGTCAGCCTGGCCTATCAGGTACGTACAGAAGACGGTGTATTGGTTGATGAGTCTCCGGTGAGTGCGCCGCTGGACTACCTGCATGGTCACGGCTCCCTGATTTCCGGCCTGGAAGCGGCGCTGGAAGGTCATGACGTTGGCGATAAATTCGATGTGAACGTAGGCGCTAACGACGCTTACGGTCAGTACGATGAAAACCTGGTACAGCGCGTACCGAAAGACGTCTTCATGGGCGTTGACGAACTGCAGGTTGGCATGCGCTTCCTGGCGGAAACCGATCAGGGCCCGGTACCGGTAGAAATTACCGAAGTGGGCGACGACCACGTTGTGGTTGACGGCAACCACATGCTGGCGGGCCAGAACCTGAACTTCAACGTGGAAGTCGTGGCTATCCGCGAAGCGACCGAAGAAGAGCTGGCTCACGGCCACGTTCACGGCGCGAACGGCCATCATCATGACCACGATCACGATCACGACCACGACGGTTGCTGCGGCGGTCACGGCCATAGCCACGACCACGAACACGGTAAAGGCGGTTGCGGTAACGGCGGTTGCGGTTGCCACTAAGCCTGATAAAAAAGGGGCGCTCCGGCGCCCCTTTTTACTGCCCGCGATTTACCTGTCAGTAATGCGGCGGCGGCGTTTCTTCCGCCTGCGATGCGATCATCGACGGCTGCGAGGCTTTGATTTTCTCCACCATAATTTTGAGCTGTTCGCGCATCTTCGCGAGCTCCAGCTCATGCTTTGTGATGGCGGCGTTTAAGTCTTCAATGGTGGTTTCCTGGAACGCCAGCCGGCTTTCCAGCTCAGCGATGCGGTGTTCAGTCGATTCGTTGTGCATGATGTTTCCCCCTTTGCGTCGCGATTCTACGCAACTTTTCCGGATTCTGCCGGGTTGCTTCAACAGAAAGAAACTTATTTAAACAAATTAAGTCTGAAATAACGCCCGAAACGGAAAAGTGGTTATGTTGATTTCCGCTGCGACGTTTTATAGTACGACTTTCGTTTTTAAGATAACCCTGGGGTGAGAGGCCCCAACCCTGGAGATAATGGATGAAATCACTGTTTAAAGTAACGCTGCTGGCGACCACGATGGCTGTGGCGTTCAACGCGCCTCTGACTTTTGCTGCACCAGCCGCACAGCAGACGCCTGCTGCCGCTGACAGCAAAGCCGCATTCCAGAACGACGATCAGAAATCGGCTTACGCGCTGGGTGCTTCACTGGGCCGTTACATGGAAAACTCCCTGAAAGAACAAGAGAAACTGGGCATCAAACTGGATAAAAACCAGCTGATCGCTGGTGTCCAGGACGCGTTTGCCGATAAGAGCAAACTCTCTGACCAGGAAATCGAGCAGACTCTGCAGGCTTTCGAAACTCGCGTGAAAGGCGCCGCTCAGGCGAAAGTCGAGAAAGACGCGACTGAAAACGAAGCGAAAGGTAAAGCCTTCCGTGACAAATTCGCCAAAGAGAAGGGCGTGAAGACCTCTTCTACCGGCCTGCTGTATAAAGTTGAGAAAGAAGGCACCGGCGCTGCGCCGAAAGAGAGCGACACCGTTGTGGTTAACTACAAAGGCACGCTTATCGACGGCCAGGAGTTCGACAACTCTTACAAACGTGGCGAGCCGCTCTCTTTCCGTCTTGACGGTGTGATCCCGGGCTGGACCGAAGGCCTGAAAAACATCAAGAAAGGCGGCAAAATCAAGCTGGTCATCCCGCCTGAGCTGGCTTACGGCAAAAACGGTGTTCCGGGTATTCCGGCTAACTCCACTCTGGTGTTTGACGTAGAACTGCTGGATATCAATCCGGCGGCGAAAGCAGACGCCGCACCGAAGGCCGCCGCAGGCGATAAAGCCGACGACGCCGCCAAAGCGAAGTAAGACTTCGCAGACCGCCGCCTCCGGGCGGCGGTTTTTTTTATGCGGGCCACGTATAATAAAAGCTGGCTAGTGTTGCGCCCGCTGTATTACTTTAGCGAGTTACGTAACAACTGAATGATGAGTCTGCCCAGACCTTGAGAGACGACAGGCTCGCTGTAAAGGGTGGTATGTTTTCATGTCCAATTCGCTATTAACCAATGAGGCCAGCGAACTCGATCTGCTGGATCAGCGTCCCTTCGAACAGACCGACTTTGACATTTTGCGTTCCTACGAAGCGGTCGTGGACGGGTTAGCGATGCTCATCGGCTCCCACTGTGAAATTGTGCTGCATTCCCTGCAGGATCTGAAATGCTCGGCCATCCGCATCGCTAATGGCGAACACACGGGGCGTAAAATCGGCTCGCCGATTACCGATCTGGCACTGCGTATGCTGCACGATATGACCGGCGCTGACAGCAGCGTGTCAAAATGCTATTTCACCCGCGCGAAAAGCGGCGTGCTGATGAAATCGGTGACTATCGCCATCCGTAACCGGGAGCACCGTGTCATCGGCCTGCTGTGCATTAACATGAACCTGGATGTGCCGTTCTCCCAGATAATGAGCACTTTTGTGCCGCCGGAAACGCAGGAAGTGCCGTCTTCCGTGAACTTTGCCTCGTCCGTGGAAGATCTTGTGACCCAGACGCTGGAGTTCACCATTGAAGAGGTGAACGCGGACCGCAACGTCTCGAACAATGCCAAGAACCGCCAGATTGTCCTTAACCTTTACGAGAAAGGTATTTTTGATATTAAGGACGCTATTAACCAGGTGGCCGACCGGCTGAATATCTCCAAGCACACGGTTTATCTGTATATCCGCCAGTTTAAAAACGGCGATTTTCAGGGACATGAACGTTAATGCGCTTTGCCCTGATGGTAACCGGCCCGGCCTATGGCACGCAGCAGGCGAGCAGCGCCTTACAGTTTGCGAAAGCGTTGCTGGCAGAAGGCCACAGCCTTGAGAGTGTCTTTTTTTATCGGGAAGGGGTCTATAACGCTAATCAGCTCACATCGCCCGCAAGCGACGAGTTTGATCTGGTGCGCGCCTGGCAACAGCTGCACGACGAAAACGGCGTCGCGCTGCACATCTGTGTGGCGGCTGCGCTACGCCGCGGGGTGACGGATGAAAATGAAGCGCGAGCGCAGGGGCTGCCTGGTGCCAATCTTCAGCCCGGGTTTCAGCTGAGTGGCCTGGGCGCGCTGGCCGAAGCCGCGCTGACCTGCGACAGAGTGGTAGAGTTTTAATGAAACAGGTGGCTTTTGTCTTTACCCAGGCGGCGCATGGCACCGCAGCCGGCCGTGAAGGACTCGACGCGCTGCTGGCGATGTCTGCGTTAACGGAAGAGATTGGCGTCTTTTTTCTGAGCGACGGCGTTTTTCAGATTCTGCCAGGCCAGAATCCGCAGGCGATCCTGAGCCGCGACTATATCTCTACCTTTAAAGTTCTGCCGTTGTACGATATTGAGCGCTGCTATATTTGCCGGGAATCGCTGCAGGAGCGCGGGCTTAGCGACAAACACGATTTTGTGATTGATGTCGAAGCGCTCGACGCCGACGCGCTGCGCGAACGCCTCGATAGTTACGACGTCGTGCTGACATTTTAAGGAACGTCATGCTGTATACGCTTTCTCACTCGCCCTGGCAGGTAGATATTCACGCGCTGCTGCGCCTTGTGCGTCCGGGCGATGACATTCTTCTCATGCAGGACGGCGTGGTCGCCGCGGTTAAAGATAACGGCCATCTCGCCACGCTGCTGGCGTCGCCCGCCCGGGTCGTCGCCTTACAAAACGATGTGGAAGCTCGCGGGCTTACTGCTCAAATTTCGAGCAGTATCGATACGATTAGCTATACTGAGTTCGTCAAACTTACCGTAAAACACGCAAGCCAGATGGCCTGGTAACGTGCAAACGCTGTATATTTCTTGACACCCTTAAAGCACAGCCCTAAAATTCCGCGTCCTCATATTATATGAGGGCGATTTATTACGTGTTTACGAAGCAAAAGCTATAAAACCAGGAGCTATTTAATGGCAACAGTTAACCAGCTGGTTCGCAAACCTCGCGCTCGCAAAGTTGCTAAGAGCAACGTGCCGGCGCTGGAAGCTTGCCCGCAAAAACGTGGTGTATGTACTCGTGTATATACCACCACTCCGAAAAAACCGAACTCCGCACTGCGTAAAGTATGCCGTGTTCGTCTGACTAACGGTTTTGAAGTGACTTCCTACATCGGTGGTGAAGGTCACAACCTGCAGGAGCACTCCGTGATCCTGATCCGTGGCGGTCGTGTTAAAGACCTCCCGGGTGTTCGTTACCACACCGTGCGTGGCGCGCTTGACTGCTCCGGCGTTAAAGACCGTAAGCAGGCTCGCTCCAAGTATGGCGTGAAGCGTCCTAAGGCTTAATGGTTCTCCGTTAAGTAAGGCCAAACGTTTTAACTTTAATGTCAAACTAAACTCGTAGAGTTTTGGACAATCCTGAATTAACAACGGAGTATTTCCATGCCACGTCGTCGCGTCATTGGTCAGCGTAAAATTCTGCCGGATCCGAAGTTCGGATCAGAACTGCTGGCTAAATTTGTCAATATCCTGATGGTAGATGGTAAAAAATCTACTGCAGAATCAATCGTATACAGCGCGCTGGAGACCCTGGCTCAGCGCTCTGGTAAATCTGAACTGGAAGCTTTCGAAGTCGCTCTCGAAAACGTGCGCCCGACTGTAGAAGTTAAGTCTCGCCGCGTTGGTGGTTCTACCTACCAGGTTCCGGTTGAAGTCCGTCCGGTTCGCCGCAATGCTCTGGCAATGCGTTGGATCGTTGAAGCTGCTCGTAAACGCGGTGATAAATCCATGGCTCTGCGCCTGGCGAACGAACTTTCTGATGCTGCTGACAACAAAGGTACTGCAGTTAAGAAACGTGAAGACGTTCACCGTATGGCAGAAGCCAACAAGGCGTTCGCACACTACCGCTGGTAATCCCTGCGGCATGTTAGTCACCAGACGGGCGCTTCAGGTAAGCCGCCCGCTCTGGGTAACTTATCCTGAACGCCTAAGGCAATAGAGGAATCAAATGGCTCGTACAACACCTATTGCACGCTACCGTAACATCGGTATCAGTGCGCACATCGACGCCGGTAAAACCACTACTACCGAACGTATTCTGTTCTACACCGGTGTAAACCACAAAATCGGTGAAGTTCATGACGGCGCCGCAACTATGGACTGGATGGAACAGGAGCAGGAGCGTGGTATTACCATTACCTCCGCTGCGACTACCGCATTCTGGTCTGGTATGGCTAAGCAGTATGAACCGCACCGTATCAACATCATCGACACCCCGGGGCACGTTGACTTCACCATCGAAGTAGAACGTTCCATGCGTGTCCTTGACGGTGCGGTAATGGTTTACTGCGCAGTTGGTGGTGTTCAGCCGCAGTCTGAAACCGTATGGCGTCAGGCTAACAAATACAAAGTTCCGCGTATTGCGTTCGTTAACAAAATGGACCGCATGGGCGCGAACTTCCTGAAAGTTGTTGGTCAGATCAAATCCCGTCTGGGCGCGAACCCGGTTCCGCTGCAGCTGGCGATTGGTGCTGAAGAAGGCTTCACCGGTGTTGTTGACCTGGTGAAAATGAAAGCCATCAACTGGAACGATGCAGACCAGGGCGTAACCTTCGAATACGAAGATATCCCGGCTGACATGCAGGACCTGGCTGACGAATGGCACCAGAACCTGATCGAATCCGCTGCTGAAGCTTCTGAAGAGCTGATGGAGAAATACCTGGGCGGTGAAGAACTGACTGAAGAAGAGATCAAAAAAGCTCTGCGTCAGCGCGTTCTGAACAACGAAATCATCCTGGTAACCTGTGGTTCTGCGTTCAAAAATAAAGGCGTACAGGCGATGCTGGATGCGGTAATTGATTACCTGCCATCCCCGGTTGACGTACCTGCGATCAACGGTATCCTGGACGACGGTAAAGATACTCCGGCTGAGCGTCACGCTAGCGATGAAGAGCCGTTCTCTGCACTGGCGTTCAAAATCGCTACCGACCCGTTCGTTGGTAACCTGACGTTCTTCCGCGTGTACTCTGGTGTGGTTAACTCTGGTGATACCATCCTGAACTCCGTGAAATCCGCACGTGAGCGTTTCGGTCGTATCGTACAGATGCACGCTAACAAACGTGAAGAGATCAAAGAAGTTCGCGCGGGCGACATCGCTGCGGCAATCGGTCTGAAAGACGTGACCACTGGTGACACTCTGTGTAACCCGGATCACCCGATCATTCTGGAGCGCATGGAGTTCCCTGAGCCGGTAATCTCTATCGCGGTTGAACCGAAAACCAAAGCTGACCAGGAAAAAATGGGTCTGGCTCTGGGCCGTCTGGCTAAAGAAGACCCGTCTTTCCGCGTATGGACTGACGAAGAATCTAACCAGACCATCATCGCTGGTATGGGTGAGCTGCACCTCGACATCATCGTTGACCGTATGAAGCGTGAGTTCAACGTTGAAGCTAACGTAGGTAAACCTCAGGTTGCTTACCGCGAAGCGATTCGCAGCAAAGTTACCGACATTGAAGGTAAACATGCTAAGCAGTCTGGTGGTCGCGGTCAGTACGGTCACGTTGTGATCGACATGTACCCGCTGGAGCCGGGCTCTAACCCGAAAGGTTACGAGTTCATCAACGACATCAAAGGTGGTGTGATTCCTGGCGAATACATCCCGGCCGTTGATAAAGGCATCCAGGAGCAGCTGAAGTCTGGTCCGCTGGCAGGTTACCCGGTAGTAGACATCGGTATCCGTCTGCACTTCGGTTCTTACCACGACGTTGACTCCTCTGAACTGGCGTTTAAACTGGCAGCTTCTATCGCCTTTAAAGAAGGCTTTAAGAAAGCAAAACCAGTTCTGCTTGAGCCGATCATGAAGGTTGAAGTAGAAACTCCGGAAGAGAACACTGGTGACGTTATCGGTGACTTGAGCCGTCGTCGCGGTATGCTGCGTGGTCAGGAATCCGAAGTAACTGGCGTTAAGATCCACGCTGAAGTTCCGCTGTCTGAAATGTTCGGATATGCAACTCAGCTGCGTTCTCTGACCAAAGGTCGTGCATCATACACTATGGAATTCCTGAAGTATGATGATGCGCCGAACAACGTTGCTCAGGCCGTTATCGAAGCCCGTGGCAAATAAGCCGCAGGGTTAAAACCAAAGTCCCGTGCCCTCTCGGCGAGGGGGCACTATAGTAAGGAATATAGCCGTGTCTAAAGAAAAATTTGAACGTACAAAACCGCACGTCAACGTCGGTACTATCGGCCACGTTGACCATGGTAAAACTACCCTGACCGCTGCCATCACTACCGTTCTGGCGAAAACCTACGGTGGTTCTGCTCGTGCATTCGACCAGATCGATAACGCGCCGGAAGAAAAAGCTCGTGGTATCACCATCAACACCTCTCACGTTGAATATGACACCCCGACCCGCCACTACGCGCACGTTGACTGCCCGGGCCACGCCGACTACGTGAAAAACATGATCACCGGTGCTGCTCAGATGGACGGCGCTATCCTGGTTGTTGCTGCGACTGACGGCCCGATGCCGCAGACCCGTGAGCACATCCTGCTGGGTCGTCAGGTAGGCGTTCCGTACATCATCGTGTTCCTGAACAAATGCGACATGGTTGATGACGAAGAGCTGCTGGAACTGGTTGAGATGGAAGTGCGTGAGCTGCTGTCTCAGTACGACTTCCCGGGCGACGACACCCCGATCGTTCGTGGCTCTGCTCTGAAAGCGCTGGAAGGCGACGCAGAGTGGGAAGCGAAAATCATCGAGCTGGCTGGTCACCTGGATTCCTACATCCCGGAACCGGAGCGCGCGATTGACAAGCCGTTCCTGCTGCCGATCGAAGACGTATTCTCCATCTCCGGTCGTGGTACCGTTGTTACCGGTCGTGTAGAGCGCGGTATCATCAAGGTTGGTGAAGAAGTTGAAATCGTGGGTATCAAAGACACCGCGAAATCCACCTGTACCGGCGTTGAAATGTTCCGCAAACTGCTGGACGAAGGCCGTGCGGGCGAGAACGTAGGTGTTCTGCTGCGTGGTATCAAACGTGAAGAAATCGAACGTGGTCAGGTACTGGCTAAGCCGGGCTCCATCAAGCCGCACACCAAGTTCGAATCTGAAGTGTACATTCTGTCCAAAGACGAAGGCGGCCGTCACACTCCGTTCTTCAAAGGCTACCGTCCGCAGTTCTACTTCCGTACAACTGACGTGACTGGCACCATCGAACTGCCGGAAGGCGTGGAGATGGTAATGCCGGGCGACAACATCAAAATGGTTGTTACCCTGATCCACCCGATCGCGATGGATGACGGTCTGCGTTTCGCAATCCGCGAAGGCGGCCGTACCGTTGGCGCGGGCGTGGTTGCTAAAGTTCTCGGCTAATTGCTACAGAATTGAAAAGGGCGCTTCGGCGCCCTTTTTGTTTTATAAGGAAAAGTAGTTTGAAAACATGGTTTGCCGCTGAATAAGCCTTTTCCGCATCATAAAAGACTGCTCCAGTCTCGTTGTAACCATAACCATTCTCATTTACACTCTGTGCATAAACTGAACGGGAGTCATCATGTACGTTTGTTTGTGTAACGGTATCAGCGATAAAAAAATACGGCAGGCGGTTCGCCAGCATCATCCCCAGTCCTTCCAGCAGCTTCGTAAATTTATGCCAATCGGTAATCAGTGCGGTAAATGCGTCCGTGCGGCGCGAGAAATTATGCAGGATGAACTGATGCAAATTCCGGAGTACCAGGAAATTGCGTAGCCAGAGATTTTGACTTCCTCGCCAACCCATCTACGCTTCATGTAGTGGAAGCGGAGGGAAGCAAAATGAAAGGTGATATCAAGATAATAAATTATCTCAATGAATTATTGGGAAACGAGCTTGTCGCAATCAATCAGTACTTTCTCCATGCAAGAATGTTCAAGAACTGGGGCCTTATGCGCCTCAACGACGTTGAGTATCATGAATCCATTGATGAGATGAAGCACGCCGATATTTATATTGAGCGTATTCTCTTTCTTGAGGGGATCCCCAACCTTCAGGACCTGGGCAAGTTACACATTGGTGAAGACGTAGAAGAAATGCTGCGCTCCGATCTCAATCTTGAGATGGAGGGCGCGAAAGACCTTCGCGAGGCCATCGCCTACGCCGATTCTATTCATGACTACGTCAGCAGGGACATCATGATAAAAATCCTTGAGGACGAAGAGCACCATATTGACTGGCTGGAAACTGAACTGGATCTTATCGGTAAAATTGGCCTGCAAAACTACATTCAGTCTCAGATTAAAGAGCAAAGCTAGCCTTCAAAGATTTGCTACCTGGAATGTAAAGACGCTGCATATCAGCCCCGCTGCCGCCAGACATGGCCCAAAAGGTAGCGGGGTTTTACGTAAGGGAGCTTTGCCTTTTATCTGACAGACAACAAACGCAGCTATAAGACCCATTACAGATGCAATGATTAGCAACAGACTAAGTAACTGCCAACCGTGCCAGGCGCCCAGGGCACCTAAGAATTTCACATCGCCATATCCCAGCCCTTCATAACCACGCAGAAAACGATAAGCCCAGTAGAAAAAACATAATAGAAGGTATCCGACCAACGCCCCGGCGACGGCATCCGCCAGATGCTGTGGCGCAAATATGAGATGGTAAGAAAGACCCATCCACAGGAGAGGGCAGGTGAGACGGTCAGGTAGCAGACCATCACGAATATCTTTAATCACGAGCCCTGCGTTTAACAGCACATATGCTGAGATCCATATCGCGACCATTTTTCTTCCCTGAATTGCGCCACTTATAACACCGTAAAATACGCTTTCCAGCAGTTACGATAAATCTACTTCATTCAATAATGCGTGTGGTTTTCCAGAAGAAAAATGCGAAGCACTGGCGTGATACACGGGACTGCGAGACGGTACGAAAGAATGTTTAATTTCTAATCATTGCTTGCGTCCTCGTCAGATTTACGTATAATGCGCGGGCTTGTCATTAATGACGGCTGGTTCGATATGAACCCTGATAGCTTCTTTTTGGCTATCAAACAATGCTCCCAATCGGGGAGCTACGTAAGAACGATTACACTCTCCCATCAATCGTAATGGGTTCGAGGAGTAATCATTTTCGTCTATAAAATAATTGGAGCTCTGGTCTCATGCAGAACCAAAGAATCCGTATCCGCCTGAAAGCGTTTGATCATCGTCTGATCGATCAATCAACCGCGGAAATCGTCGAGACTGCTAAGCGCACTGGTGCGCAAGTCCGTGGTCCGATCCCGCTGCCGACCCGCAAAGAGCGCTTTACCGTTCTGATCTCCCCGCACGTTAACAAAGACGCGCGCGATCAGTACGAAATCCGCACTCACAAGCGTCTGGTTGACATCGTTGAGCCAACCGAGAAAACCGTTGATGCTCTGATGCGTCTGGATCTGGCTGCCGGTGTAGACGTGCAGATCAGCCTGGGTTAATCAGGTCATTGAGCGATTGAGAGGTTGAAACAATGATTGGTTTAGTCGGTAAAAAAGTGGGTATGACCCGCATCTTCACTGAAGAAGGCGTTTCTATCCCAGTAACCGTAATCGAAGTTGAAGCAAACCGCGTTACTCAGGTTAAAGACCTGGCTAACGACGGCTACCGCGCTGTGCAGGTTACCACCGGTGCTAAAAAAGCTAACCGCGTAACCAAGCCGGAAGCGGGTCACTTCGCTAAAGCTGGCGTAGAAGCTGGCCGTGGTCTGTGGGAATTCCGTCTCGCTGATGGCGAAGAATACACCGTAGGTCAGAGCATTAGCGTTGAGCTGTTTGCTGAAGTTAAAAAAGTTGACGTAACTGGCACCTCTAAAGGTAAAGGTTTCGCCGGTACCGTTAAGCGCTGGAACTTCCGTACCCAGGACGCTACCCACGGTAACTCCTTGTCTCACCGCGTTCCGGGTTCCATCGGTCAGAACCAGACTCCGGGCAAAGTATTCAAAGGCAAGAAAATGGCAGGTCAGCTGGGTAACGAACGTGTAACCGTTCAGAGCCTGGACGTAGTACGTGTTGACGCTGAGCGCAACCTGCTGCTGGTTAAAGGTGCTGTCCCGGGTGCAACCGGTAGCGACCTGATCGTTAAACCAGCTGTGAAGGCGTGAGGAGATAGCAATGGAATTAGTACTGAAAGACGCGCAGAGCGCGCTGACTGTTTCCGAAACTACCTTCGGTCGTGATTTCAACGAAGCGCTGGTACACCAGGTTGTAGTTGCTTACGCAGCTGGTGCTCGTCAGGGTACTCGTGCTCAGAAGACCCGTGCTGAAGTAACTGGCTCCGGTAAAAAACCGTGGCGCCAGAAAGGTACCGGCCGTGCGCGTTCTGGTTCCATCAAGAGCCCGATCTGGCGCTCTGGTGGCGTAACCTTCGCTGCGCGTCCGCAGGACCACAGTCAAAAAGTTAACAAAAAGATGTACCGCGGCGCGCTGAAAAGCATCCTGTCCGAACTGGTACGTCAGGATCGTCTGATCGTTGTCGAGAAGTTCTCTGTAGAAGCGCCGAAAACCAAGCTGCTGGCACAGAAACTGAAAGACATGGCTCTGGAAGATGTGCTGATCATCACCGGTGAACTGGACGAAAACCTGTTCCTGGCCGCACGTAACCTGCACAAGGTTGACGTACGCGATGCTACAGGTATCGACCCGGTTAGCCTGATCGCCTTCGACAAAGTCGTAATGACTGCTGATGCTGTTAAGCAAGTTGAGGAGATGCTGGCATGATTCGTGAAGAACGTCTGCTGAAGGTGCTGCGCGCACCGCACGTTTCTGAAAAAGCGTCTACTGCGATGGAAAAAACCAACACCATCGTTCTCAAAGTTGCTAAAGACGCGACTAAAGCAGAAATCAAAGCTGCTGTGCAGAAACTGTTTGAAGTCGAAGTCGAAGTCGTTAACACCCTGGTAGTTAAAGGGAAAGTTAAACGTCACGGACAGCGTATCGGTCGTCGTAGCGACTGGAAAAAAGCTTACGTCACCCTGAAAGAAGGCCAGAATCTGGACTTCATCGGCGGCGCTGAGTAAGTCGGAGGAGTAATACAATGGCAGTTGTTAAATGTAAACCGACATCTCCGGGTCGTCGCCACGTTGTTAAAGTGGTTAACCCTGAGCTGCACAAGGGCAAACCTTTTGCTCCGTTGCTGGAAAAAAACAGCAAATCCGGTGGTCGTAACAACAATGGCCGTATCACCACTCGTCACATCGGTGGTGGTCACAAACAGGCCTACCGTATTGTTGACTTCAAACGCAACAAAGACGGTATCCCGGCAGTTGTTGAACGTCTTGAGTACGATCCGAACCGCTCCGCGAACATCGCGCTGGTTCTGTACAAAGACGGCGAGCGCCGTTACATCCTGGCCCCTAAAGGCCTGAAAGCTGGCGACCAGATTCAGTCTGGCGTTGATGCTGCAATCAAACCAGGTAACACCCTGCCGATGCGCAACATCCCGGTTGGTTCTACTGTTCACAACGTAGAAATGAAACCAGGTAAAGGCGGTCAGCTGGCGCGTTCTGCTGGTACCTATGTTCAGATCGTTGCTCGTGACGGTGCTTATGTCACCCTGCGTCTGCGTTCTGGCGAAATGCGTAAAGTGGAAGCTGACTGCCGCGCGACTCTGGGCGAAGTTGGTAACGCTGAGCATATGCTGCGCGTTCTGGGTAAAGCAGGTGCTGCACGCTGGCGTGGTGTTCGTCCTACCGTTCGCGGTACGGCGATGAACCCGGTGGATCACCCACATGGTGGTGGTGAAGGTCGTAACTTTGGTAAGCACCCGGTAACTCCGTGGGGCGTTCAGACCAAAGGTAAGAAGACCCGCAGCAACAAGCGTACTGATAAATTCATCGTACGTCGCCGTAGCAAATAATTTTAGAGGATAAGCCATGCCACGTTCTCTCAAGAAAGGTCCTTTTATTGACCTGCACTTGCTGAAGAAGGTAGAGAAAGCGGTGGAAAGCGGTGACAAGAAGCCCCTGCGCACTTGGTCCCGTCGTTCAACGATCTTTCCAAACATGATCGGTTTGACCATCGCTGTCCATAATGGTCGTCAGCACGTTCCAGTCTTTGTTTCCGACGAAATGGTTGGTCACAAACTGGGTGAATTCGCACCGACCCGTACTTATCGCGGTCACGCGGCTGATAAAAAAGCCAAGAAGAAATAAGTAGGAGGAAGAGATGGAAACTATCGCTAAACATCGCCATGCTCGTTCTTCTGCTCAGAAGGTTCGCCTGGTGGCTGACCTGATCCGCGGTAAGAAAGTGTCGCAGGCTCTGGATATTCTGACCTACACCAATAAGAAAGCGGCTGTATTGGTTAAGAAAGTCCTGGAATCTGCCATTGCTAACGCTGAACACAACGATGGCGCTGACATTGACGATCTGAGAGTCACGAAAATTTTCGTAGACGAAGGCCCGAGCATGAAACGCATTATGCCGCGTGCGAAAGGTCGTGCAGATCGCATTCTGAAGCGCACCAGCCACATCACTGTGGTTGTGTCCGATCGCTGAGACTCTGGAGACTAGCAATGGGTCAGAAAGTACATCCTAATGGTATTCGCCTGGGTATTGTAAAACCATGGAACTCTACCTGGTTCGCGAACACCAAAGAATTCGCTGACAACCTGGACAGCGACTTTAAAGTTCGTCAGTACCTGAACAAGGAACTGGCTAAAGCGTCTGTATCTCGTATCGTTATCGAGCGTCCGGCTAAAAGCATCCGTGTAACCATTCACACTGCTCGCCCGGGTATCGTTATCGGTAAGAAAGGTGAAGACGTCGAAAAACTGCGTAAGGGCGTAGCGGATATCGCTGGCGTGCCTGCACAGATCAATATCGCCGAAGTTCGTAAACCTGAACTGGACGCAAAACTGGTTGCTGACAGCATCACTTCTCAGCTGGAACGTCGTGTTATGTTCCGTCGTGCTATGAAGCGTGCTGTACAGAACGCCATGCGTCTGGGCGCTAAAGGTATCAAAGTTGAAGTTAGCGGCCGTCTGGGCGGCGCTGAGATCGCACGTACCGAATGGTACCGTGAAGGTCGCGTTCCGCTGCACACTCTGCGCGCTGACATCGACTACAACACCTCCGAAGCGCACACCACTTACGGTGTAATCGGCGTTAAAGTGTGGATCTTCAAAGGTGAGATCCTTGGTGGTATGGCTGCTGTTGAACAACCGGAAAAACCGGCTGCTCAACCGAAAAAGCAGCAGCGTAAAGGCCGTAAATAAGGAGCGTCGCTGATGTTACAACCAAAGCGTACAAAATTCCGTAAAGTGCACAAAGGCCGCAACCGTGGTCTGGCGCAGGGTACGGATGTTAGCTTCGGCACTTACGGTCTTAAAGCTGTTGGCCGTGGTCGTCTGACTGCCCGTCAGATCGAAGCAGCACGTCGTGCAATGACCCGTGCAGTTAAGCGTCAGGGTAAGATCTGGATCCGTGTATTCCCGGACAAACCGATCACCGAGAAGCCGCTGGAAGTGCGTATGGGTAAAGGTAAAGGTAACGTGGAGTATTGGGTTGCCTTGATTCAGCCGGGTAAAGTCCTGTACGAAATGGACGGTGTGCCGGAAGAGCTGGCCCGTGAAGCATTCAAGCTGGCAGCAGCGAAACTGCCGATTAAAACCACCTTTGTAACTAAGACGGTGATGTAATGAAAGCAAAAGAGCTGCGTGAGAAGAGTGTTGAAGAGCTGAACACCGAGCTGCTTAACCTGCTGCGCGAGCAGTTCAACCTGCGTATGCAGGCTGCAAGTGGCCAGCTGCAACAGACTCACCTGTTGAAGCAAGTGCGTCGTGATGTCGCACGCGTTAAGACTTTACTGACTGAGAAGGCGGGTGCGTAATGACCGATAAAATCCGTACTCTGCAAGGTCGCGTTGTTAGCGACAAAATGGAGAAATCCATTGTTGTTGCCATCGAGCGTTTTGTGAAACACCCGATCTACGGTAAATTCATTAAGCGTACGACCAAACTGCACGTACATGACGAGAACAATGAATGCGGTATCGGTGACGTGGTTGAAATCCGCGAATGCCGTCCGCTGTCCAAGACTAAGTCCTGGACGCTGGTTCGCGTTGTAGAGAAAGCGGTTCTGTAATAGAGTAGCGCTCTCTAACAGAATAAACGGCTCAGCGATGAGCCGTTTATTTTTTCTACCCATATCCTGTGAGCGGTGTTATAATGCCGCGCCCTCGATTATGGGGATTTTTAACGACCTGAAGTTAGGTCCCGAAGTAGTAGTTGACATTAGCGGAGCACTGAAATGATCCAAGAACAGACTATGCTGAACGTCGCCGACAACTCCGGCGCGCGTCGCGTAATGTGTATCAAGGTTCTGGGTGGCTCGCACCGTCGCTACGCAGGCGTCGGCGATATCATCAAAATTACCATCAAGGAAGCAATTCCGCGCGGTAAAGTTAAAAAAGGTGATGTGCTGAAGGCGGTAGTGGTGCGCACCAAGAAGGGTGTTCGTCGCCCTGACGGTTCTGTCGTTCGCTTCGATGGCAATGCTTGTGTTCTTCTGAACAACAACAGCGAGCAGCCTATCGGTACGCGTATTTTTGGGCCGGTAACTCGTGAACTTCGTTCTGAGAAGTTTATGAAAATCATCTCTCTGGCACCAGAAGTACTCTAAGGAGCGAATCATGGCAGCGAAAATCCGTCGTGATGACGAAGTTATCGTGTTAACCGGTAAAGATAAAGGTAAGCGCGGTAAAGTAAAAAATGTCCTGTCTTCCGGCAAGGTCATTGTTGAAGGTATCAACCTGGTTAAGAAACATCAGAAGCCGGTTCCGGCCCTGAACCAACCGGGTGGCATCGTTGAAAAAGAAGCTGCTATTCAGGTTTCCAACGTTGCAATCTTCAATGCGGCAACCGGCAAGGCTGACCGTGTAGGCTTTAGATTCGAAGACGGCAAAAAAGTCCGTTTCTTCAAGTCTAACAGCGAAACTATCAAGTAATTTGGAGTAGTACGATGGCGAAACTGCATGATTACTACAAAGACGAAGTAGTTAAAAAACTGATGACTCAGTTCAACTACAATTCTGTCATGCAAGTCCCTCGGGTCGAGAAGATCACCCTGAACATGGGTGTTGGTGAAGCGATCGCTGACAAGAAACTGCTGGACAACGCAGCAGCTGACCTGGCAGCAATCTCCGGTCAAAAACCGCTGATCACCAAAGCACGCAAATCTGTTGCAGGCTTCAAAATCCGTCAGGGCTATCCGATCGGCTGTAAAGTAACTCTGCGTGGCGAACGCATGTGGGAGTTCTTTGAGCGCCTGATCACTATTGCTGTACCGCGTATTCGTGACTTCCGCGGCCTGTCCGCTAAGTCTTTCGACGGTCGTGGCAATTACAGCATGGGTGTCCGTGAGCAGATCATCTTCCCGGAAATCGACTATGACAAAGTCGATCGCGTTCGTGGTTTGGATATTACCATTACCACTACTGCGAAATCTGATGAAGAAGGCCGTGCTCTGCTGGCTGCCTTTGACTTCCCGTTCCGCAAGTAAGGTAGGGTTACTTCATGGCTAAGCAATCAATGAAAGCACGCGAAGTAAAGCGCGTAGCTTTAGCTGAAAAATACTTCGCTAAACGCGCTGAACTGAAAGCGATCATTTCTGATGTGAACGCTTCCGACGAAGATCGTTGGAACGCTGTTCTGAAGCTGCAGACTCTGCCGCGTGATTCCAGCCCGTCTCGTCAGCGTAACCGCTGCCGTCAAACTGGTCGTCCGCACGCTTTCCTGCGGAAGTTCGGGTTGAGCCGTATCAAGGTCCGTGAAGCCGCTATGCGCGGTGAAATCCCGGGTCTGAAAAAGGCTAGCTGGTAATTGTCACCAATTGAATCACGGGAGTAAAGACAGATGAGCATGCAAGATCCGATCGCGGATATGCTGACCCGTATCCGTAACGGTCAGGCCGCGAACAAAGCTGCGGTCACCATGCCTTCCTCCAAGCTGAAAGTGGCAATCGCCAACGTGCTGAAGGAAGAAGGTTTTATTGAAGATTTTAAAGTTGAAGGCGACACCAAGCCGGAACTGGAAGTAACTCTTAAGTACTTCCAGGGTAAAGCTGTTGTAGAAAGCATTCAGCGTGTCAGCCGCCCTGGTCTGCGCATCTATAAGAAAAAAGATGAGCTGCCGAAAGTTATGGCCGGCCTGGGTATCGCGGTTATTTCTACCTCTAAAGGTGTTATGACTGATCGTGCAGCGCGCCAGGCTGGTCTTGGTGGCGAAATTATCTGCTACGTAGCCTAATCGGAGGAAAAAATGTCTCGTGTTGCTAAAGCACCGGTCGTTATTCCTGCCGGCGTTGATGTAAAACTCAACGGTCAGGTTATCACGATCAAAGGTAAAAACGGCGAGCTGACTCGTACTCTCAACGATGCTGTTGAAGTTAAACATGCAGATAACGCTCTGACTTTCGGTCCGCGTGATGGTTACGCAGACGGTTGGGCTCAGGCTGGTACCGCGCGTGCCCTGCTGAATTCAATGGTTATCGGTGTTACCGAAGGCTTCACTAAGAAGCTGCAGCTGGTTGGTGTAGGTTATCGTGCAGCGATCAAAGGGAATGTAGTAAACCTGTCTCTGGGTTTCTCTCATCCTGTTGATCATCAGCTGCCTGCGGGTATCACTGCAGAATGTCCGTCTCAGACTGAAATCGTGCTGAAAGGCGCTGATAAACAGCTGATCGGCCAGGTTGCTGCTGACCTGCGCGCCTACCGTCGTCCTGAGCCTTACAAAGGCAAGGGTGTTCGTTACGCCGACGAAGTCGTGCGTACCAAAGAGGCTAAGAAGAAGTAAGGTAACACTATGGATAAGAAATCTGCTCGTATCCGTCGTGCGACCCGCGCACGTCGCAAGCTCAAAGAGCTTGGTGCGACCCGCCTGGTGGTACATCGTACCCCGCGTCATATTTACGCACAGGTAATCGCCCCGAACGGTTCTGAAGTTCTGGTAGCCGCTTCTACTGTAGAAAAAGCTATCGCTGAGCAACTGAAGTACACTGGAAACAAAGACGCCGCTGCCGCAGTTGGTAAAGCTGTTGCTGAGCGAGCGCTGGAAAAAGGCATCAAAGATGTTTCTTTTGACCGCTCTGGTTTCCAATATCATGGTCGTGTCCAGGCACTGGCAGATGCTGCCCGTGAAGCTGGCCTTCAGTTCTAAGGTAGAGGTGTAAGATGGCTCACATCGAAAAACAAGCTGGCGAACTGCAGGAAAAGCTGATCGCGGTAAACCGCGTATCTAAAACCGTAAAAGGTGGTCGTATTTTTAGCTTCACCGCTCTGACTGTAGTGGGTGATGGCAACGGCCGCGTTGGTTTTGGTTACGGTAAAGCACGCGAAGTTCCGGCAGCGATCCAGAAAGCGATGGAAAAAGCTCGTCGCAATATGATTAACGTCGCGCTGAACCACGGCACCCTGCAGCACCCGGTTAAAGGTGCTCACACGGGTTCTCGTGTATTCATGCAGCCGGCTTCCGAAGGTACCGGTATCATCGCCGGTGGTGCAATGCGCGCCGTTCTGGAAGTCGCTGGGGTTCATAACGTTCTGGCTAAAGCCTATGGTTCCACCAACCCGATCAATGTGGTTCGTGCGACTATTGATGGCCTGGCCAACATGAAGTCCCCGGAAATGGTCGCTGCCAAGCGTGGTAAATCCGTTGAAGAAATTCTGGGGTAATTGACCATGGCAAAGACTATTAAAATCACTCAAACCCGCAGTGCAATCGGTCGTCTGCCGAAACACAAGGCAACGCTGCTTGGCCTGGGTCTGCGTCGTATTGGTCACACCGTTGAGCGCGAGGATACTCCTGCTGTTCGCGGTATGGTCAACGCGGTTTCCTTCATGGTTAAAGTTGAGGAGTAAGAGATGCGTTTAAATACTCTGTCTCCGGCCGAAGGCTCCAAAAAGGCGGGTAAACGCCTGGGTCGTGGTATCGGTTCTGGCCTCGGTAAAACCGGTGGTCGTGGTCACAAAGGTCAGAAATCTCGTTCTGGCGGTGGCGTACGTCGCGGTTTCGAGGGCGGTCAGATGCCTCTGTACCGTCGTCTGCCGAAATTCGGTTTTACTTCTCGTAAAGCAATGATCACTGCAGAAGTTCGTCTGTCTGATCTGGCTAAAGTAGAAGGCGACGTAGTAGACCTGAACACGCTGAAAGCGGCAAACATTATCGGCATCCAGATTGAATTCGCGAAAGTGATTCTGGCTGGTGAAGTTACTCGTCCGGTAACTGTTCGTGGCCTGCGTGTAACTAAAGGCGCTCGTGCTGCTATCGAAGCTGCTGGCGGTAAAATCGAGGAATAAGTAGCAGATGGCTAAACAACCGGGATTAGATTTTCAAAGTGCCAAAGGTGGCCTTGGCGAACTGAAACGCAGACTGCTGTTTGTTATCGGTGCGCTGATTGTGTTCCGAATTGGCTCTTTTATTCCAATCCCTGGTATTGATGCCGCTGTACTTGCCAAACTGCTTGAGCAACAGCGTGGTACCATCATTGAAATGTTCAACATGTTCTCTGGTGGTGCTCTTAGCCGTGCTTCTATCTTCGCTCTGGGTATTATGCCGTATATTTCGGCCTCTATTATTATCCAGCTGTTGACCGTCGTTCATCCGACGCTGGCAGAAATGAAGAAAGAAGGGGAGTCTGGTCGTCGCAAGATCAGCCAGTACACCCGTTACGGTACTCTGGTGCTGGCAATATTTCAGTCGATCGGTATCGCTACTGGTCTGCCGAATATGCCTGGTATGCAAGGCCTGGTAATTAATCCGGGCTTTGCATTCTATTTCACCGCTGTTGTGAGTCTGGTTACCGGGACAATGTTCCTGATGTGGCTGGGCGAACAGATTACTGAACGTGGTATCGGTAACGGTATCTCAATCATAATCTTCGCGGGTATCGTTGCGGGACTTCCGCCGGCCATTGGCCATACCATCGAGCAAGCGCGGCAAGGCGACCTGCACTTCCTCCTGTTGCTGTTGGTTGCAGTATTAGTATTCGCAGTGACTTTCTTTGTTGTGTTTGTTGAGCGTGGTCAGCGCCGTATCGTCGTTAACTATGCGAAACGTCAGCAAGGTCGTCGTGTCTATGCTGCACAGAGCACACATTTACCGCTGAAAGTGAACATGGCTGGGGTTATTCCGGCGATTTTCGCTTCCAGTATTATTCTGTTCCCGGCGACCATCGCGTCATGGTTCGGGGGCGGTACTGGTTGGAACTGGCTGACAACAATTTCGCTGTATTTGCAGCCTGGGCAACCGCTTTATGTGTTACTCTATGCGTCTGCAATCATCTTCTTCTGTTTCTTCTACACGGCGTTGGTTTTCAACCCGCGTGAGACAGCAGATAACCTGAAGAAGTCCGGTGCATTTGTACCAGGAATTCGTCCGGGAGAACAAACGGCGAAGTATATCGATAAAGTAATGACACGCCTGACTTTGGTTGGCGCGCTGTATATTACTTTCATTTGCCTGATCCCGGAGTTCATGCGTGACGCAATGAAAGTTCCGTTCTATTTCGGTGGAACGTCGTTACTTATCGTTGTTGTTGTGATCATGGACTTTATGGCTCAAGTGCAAACTCTGATGATGTCTAGTCAGTATGAGTCTGCATTGAAGAAAGCGAACCTCAAAGGCTATGGCCGTTAATGGTCGCTTGAGAAGTTACGGAGAGTAAAAATGAAAGTTCGTGCTTCCGTCAAGAAATTATGCCGTAACTGCAAAATCGTTAAGCGTGATGGCGTCATCCGTGTGATTTGCAGTGCCGAGCCGAAGCATAAACAGCGTCAAGGCTGATTATCTCGCATATTTTTCTTGCAAAGTTGGGTTGAGCTGGCTAGATTAGCCAGCCAATCTTTTGTATGTCTGTGCGTTTCCATTTGAGTATCCTGAAAACGGGCTTTTCAGCATGGGGCGCATAATCAATATAGTAGGAGTGCATAGTGGCCCGTATAGCAGGCATTAACATTCCTGATCATAAGCATGCCGTAATCGCATTAACCTCGATCTACGGTATCGGCAAAACCCGTTCTAAAGCTATCCTGGCTGCAGTGGGTTTCGCTGAAGATGTTAAGATCAGTGAGCTGTCTGAAGAACAAATCGACACGCTGCGTGACGAAGTTGCCAAATTTGTCGTTGAAGGTGATCTGCGCCGTGAAGTGAGTATGAGCATCAAGCGCCTGATGGATCTTGGTTGCTATCGCGGTTTGCGTCATCGTCGTGGTCTCCCGGTTCGCGGTCAGCGTACCAAGACCAACGCACGTACCCGTAAGGGTCCGCGCAAACCGATCAAGAAATAATCGGGGTGATTGAATAATGGCAAAGGCACCAGTTCGTGCACGTAAACGTGTAAGAAAACAAGTCTCTGACGGCGTGGCTCATATCCATGCTTCTTTCAACAACACCATCGTTACTATTACTGATCGTCAAGGTAACGCTCTGGGTTGGGCAACTGCCGGTGGTTCCGGTTTCCGTGGTTCTCGCAAATCCACTCCGTTCGCAGCTCAGGTTGCAGCAGAGCGTTGCGCAGAAGCCGTGAAAGAATACGGTATCAAGAACCTGGAAGTTATGGTTAAGGGACCGGGTCCGGGCCGCGAATCTACTATTCGTGCTCTGAACGCCGCTGGTTTCCGCATCACTAATATTACTGATGTGACTCCGATCCCTCACAACGGTTGTCGTCCGCCGAAAAAACGTCGCGTATAACGCCCGTTTTTAGGAATGTTGGAGAAAGAAAATGGCAAGATATTTGGGTCCTAAGCTCAAGCTGAGCCGTCGCGAGGGCACAGACCTGTTCCTTAAGTCTGGCGTTCGCGCGATCGATACCAAGTGTAAAATTGAACAAGCTCCTGGCCAGCACGGTGCGCGTAAACCGCGTCTGTCTGACTATGGTGTGCAGTTGCGTGAAAAGCAAAAAGTTCGCCGTATCTACGGTGTGCTGGAGCGTCAGTTCCGTAACTACTATAAAGAAGCCGCGCGTCTGAAAGGCAACACCGGTGAAAACCTGTTGGCTCTGCTGGAAGGTCGTCTGGACAACGTTGTATACCGTATGGGCTTCGGCGCCACTCGTGCAGAAGCACGTCAGCTGGTTAGCCACAAAGCCATCATGGTAAACGGTCGTGTTGTTAACATCGCTTCTTACCAGGTTAGTCCGAACGACGTAGTCAGCGTTCGTGAGAAAGCGAAAAAGCAGTCTCGCGTGAAAGCCGCTCTGGAGCTGGCTGAGCAGCGTGAAAAGCCAACCTGGCTGGAAGTTGATGCTGGCAAGATGGAAGGTACCTTCAAGCGTAAGCCTGAACGCACCGATCTGTCTGCGGACATTAACGAACACCTGATCGTCGAGCTTTACTCCAAGTAAAGCTTAGTACCAAAGAGAGGACACAATGCAGGGTTCTGTGACAGAGTTTCTAAAACCGCGCCTGGTAGATATCGAGCAAGTGAGTTCGACGCACGCCAAGGTGACCCTTGAGCCTTTAGAGCGTGGCTTTGGCCATACTCTGGGTAACGCACTGCGCCGTATTCTGCTTTCATCGATGCCGGGTTGCGCGGTGACCGAGGTTGAGATTGATGGTGTACTGCACGAGTACAGCACCAAAGAAGGCGTTCAGGAAGATATCCTGGAAATCCTGCTCAACCTGAAAGGGCTGGCGGTGAGAGTTCAGGGTAAAGATGAAGTCGTACTTACTCTGAATAAATCTGGCATTGGCCCTGTAACCGCAGCCGACATCACCCATGATGGTGATGTCGAAATCGTCAAGCCGCAGCATGTGATCTGCCACCTGACCGATGAAAACGCATCTATTAGCATGCGTATCAAAGTTCAGCGCGGCCGTGGTTATGTGCCGGCGTCTGCCCGAATTCATTCGGAAGAAGATGAGCGCCCAATCGGCCGTCTGCTGGTCGACGCTTGCTACAGCCCTGTAGAACGTATTGCCTACAATGTTGAAGCAGCGCGTGTAGAACAGCGTACCGACCTGGACAAGCTGGTCATCGAAATGGAAACCAACGGCACAATCGATCCTGAAGAGGCGATTCGTCGTGCGGCGACCATTCTGGCAGAACAACTTGAAGCTTTCGTTGACTTACGTGATGTACGTCAGCCGGAAGTTAAAGAAGAGAAACCAGAATTCGATCCGATCCTGCTGCGCCCTGTTGACGATCTGGAATTGACTGTCCGCTCTGCTAACTGCCTTAAGGCAGAAGCTATCCACTATATCGGTGATCTGGTACAGCGTACCGAGGTTGAGCTGCTCAAAACGCCTAACCTTGGTAAAAAATCTCTTACTGAGATTAAAGACGTGCTGGCCTCCCGTGGTCTGTCTCTGGGCATGCGCCTGGAAAACTGGCCACCGGCAAGCATTGCTGACGAGTAACCGGATCACAGGTTAAGGTTTTACTGAGAAGGATAAGGTCATGCGCCATCGTAAGAGTGGTCGTCAACTGAACCGCAACAGCAGCCATCGCCAGGCTATGTTCCGCAACATGGCAGGTTCTCTGGTTCGTCATGAAATCATCAAGACGACCCTGCCGAAAGCGAAAGAGCTGCGTCGCGTAGTTGAGCCGCTGATTACTCTTGCCAAGACTGACAGCGTTGCTAATCGTCGTCTGGCATTCGCCCGTACTCGTGATAACGAGATCGTGGCAAAACTGTTTAACGAGCTGGGCCCGCGTTTCGCGAGCCGTGCCGGTGGTTACACTCGTATTCTGAAGTGTGGCTTCCGTGCTGGTGACAACGCTCCGATGGCATACATCGAGCTGGTTGATCGCGCCGAGCCGCAAGCAGAAGCAGCTGCAGAGTAATTTGCAGTGAAGTGAAAAAACCCGCCTCGGCGGGTTTTTTTATACCTGTTGTTTCTTGCATCAATCGCCTATGCTTCTTCTCTGTTCTTCTTTCTCATTCCCTGTCAGGAGGCCGCTATGTGGTTAATGGATCAGTGGGCTGAGCGTCATATTCTCGAAGCCCAGCAAAAAGGCGAATTCGACAATCTACCCGGTACTGGCGAGCCGTTAATCCTGAATGACGATTCTCATTTGTCCCCTGAGCTACGGGTAGGTTATCGGCTATTGAAAAATGCAGGCTTTCTTCCTCCCGAACTTGAAGCGCGGAAAGAAGCGCTGATGCTTAACGATCTGCTTGCGGAAATTAACCAGCAGCATCCGGATTACCAGCATGTCTGTAAAAGGCTGACGTTACTTGAGCTGAAATTAAAACAGGCTGGATTGAGTACAGACTTTTTACATGGCAGTTATGCCCGCGCTGTCGCCAGTAAAATGGAGGAGTAACCATGTACCGTATTGGAGAGCTTGCTCGTCTGGCTGACGTTACGCCTGACACTGTGCGTTATTACGAGAAGCAAAAGATGATGGAGCATGAAATCCGCACCGAAGGTGGTTTCAGGCTCTATACAGAAAACGATTTGCGGCGCCTGCGCTTTATCCGACATGCGCGTCAGCTCGGCTTTACGCTCGAGGCGATACGCGAGCTATTATCGATCCGAATTGATCCCGAGCATCACACCTGTCAGGAGTCGAAGAGTATTGTTCAGGCGCGACTGCATGAAGTGGACAGCAGAATACAGGAATTACAAAACATGCGCGCTTCGCTGCAAAAGCTAAATGATGCGTGCTGCGGAACGGCACACAGCAGTGTTTATTGCTCGATCCTGGAAACACTCGAGCAAGGCGCGAACGGTGAGAGCGGCCAACATTGATCTTTTTCATGAGCAAGCCTACACTTGCCGCGAATTCAGCACAGGAGTATTTATGAACCGGTACAAACATACGAAGGGGCAAATTCAGGATAATGCGATTGAGGCCCTGCTACATGATCCACTGTTTCGCCAGCGCGTTGAAAAGAATCTAAAAGGGAAAGGCAGCTATCAGCGTAAAGCGAAACACGGTAAGAGAGGTAACTGGGAGGCCAGTGGCAAACAAGCAAATCGCTTTTTTACCACTGGCCTTCTGCTTTCAGGAACGGTTAAGGACGATGTTCGTTCTGTTGTTTCAGCAAATCACGGATTTCGGTAAGCAGCACTTCTTCTTTGCTGGGGCCCGGAGCTTCCTTCGGTTTTTTCTGGTGTAATTTATTAATTACCTTAATTGCCAGGAAAATAGCGAAAGCGACGATTACAAAATCGAATACGTTCTGAATAAACACACCATAATGCATGATAACCGCTGGCGTATCGCCAACCGCAGGGCGTAATGTCAAAGCGAACTGCTTGAAGTCGATACCGCCGATCAGTAACCCTAGTGGCGGCATAATAATATCGGCAACAAGTGACGAGACAATCTTACCGAAAGCCGCACCGATAATGACACCCACTGCCAGGTCCACCACATTTCCGCGCATCGCGAATTCACGAAACTCTTTAAAAAAACTCATTTTTAACTCCCTGGATTTCAAAGCCTACCTAAGTCTAACAAAGGAAATATGATTTTCCATTTTCGCGCTGGTTTGCAAATGACTTTTGTAGCCCTGCAAATATTGCGGATAATATGGCACGAAAATAATAAAGGCGGCCGCAGCCGCCAGATAATTATAAAAAGAACGGGCTTGGCTGGAACAGGCGCTCGACATCGGTGACGAATTTTTTATCGGTCAGGAACATAATCACGTGGTCGCCCTGCTCGATACGTAAATTGTCATTGGCGATCATGACATCATTACCGCGAACAACGGCACCGATAATGGTGCCTGGCGGCAGTTTGATATCATCGATGACCCGCCCGACTACCCTGGACGTCGTTTCGTCGCCATGCGCTACGGCTTCGATAGCTTCAGCTACACCACGGCGTAAAGAGGAAACGCTGACGATATCGGCCTTGCGCACATGGCCAAGCAGCGCGGAAATCGTGGCTTGTTGCGGCGAGATAGCTATATCGATCACACTTCCCTGCACCAGATCCACATAAGCGCGCCGCTGGATCAGCACCATAACTTTTTTGGCACCCATCCGTTTGGCGAGCATAGCGGACATAATATTCGCTTCGTCATCGTTAGTGACAGCAATAAAGAGATCCACCTGATCGATATGCTCTTCCGCGAGCAGTTCCTGATCCGACGCGTCGCCATAAAAAACGATCGTATGCTGGAGTTTTTCGGCAAGCTCCGCCGCGCGCTGTTGATCGCGCTCGATAAGCTTAACGCTGTAGTCTTTTTCCAGCCGCTGCGCGAGGCCTGCGCCGATATTGCCGCCGCCGACCAGCATGATGCGTTTATATGGCTTTTCAAGACGCTGAAGTTCGCTCATGACAGCGCGAATATGTTGCGATGCCGCGATAAAGAACACCTCATCGCCTGCCTCCACAATAGTGGAACCCTGCGGTCTGATCGGCCTGTCGTGGCGAAAAATAGCGGCCACGCGGGTGTCGATATGCGGCATATGTTCGCGCATGGTCGACAGCGCATTGCCGACCAGCGGCCCGCCATAATAGGCTTTTACCACCGCGAGGCTGACTTTACCTTCGGCGAAATTCACCACCTGCAACGCGCCCGGATATTCAATCAGCCGGTAGATATTATCAATGACCAGCTGTTCGGGAGCTATCAGATGATCGATGGGCACCGCCTCAGGCGTGAACAGACGCTCGGCGTCACGGACATAATCTGGCGCACGGATACGCGCGATGCGGTTGGGCGTATTGAAAAGCGAATACGCCACCTGGCAGGCAATCATGTTTGTTTCATCTGAGCTGGTCACCGCAACCAGCATATCCGCGTCATCGGCACCGGCTTCGCGCAGAACGCGCGGATGGGAGCCGTGTCCCTGCACGACGCGCAGATCAAATTTATCCTGAAGGACGCGAAGGCGATCGCTGTTGGTATCGACAACGGTAATGTCGTTATTTTCACCCACCAGGTTTTCCGCCAGGGTGCCGCCCACCTGACCGGCACCCAAAATGATAATTTTCATTGTTGTGCTTCACCCATGCGGGGCCGCCAGCGGGCCCGGTTACTTTTTAATTAGCTTAGCGTAAAAGAAGCCGTCGCCTTCGGTGGCGCCGGGCAGATTCTGAATGCCGGGTGTATGCTGCGATCCCGTACCGTCCAACTGCGCATCCGGCGTTCTGGTTAAAAACGCCCGAATCTGTTCGCTATTTTCATCCGGTAAAACGGAGCAGGTGGCATACAGCAATGTACCGCCCGGTTTGAGATGCGGCCAGATAGCGTCGAGAATTTCAGACTGCAATTGTGCCAGCTCATTAATATCAGAATCACGACGCAGCCATTTAATATCCGGATGACGGCGGATAACGCCGGTGGCGGAGCAGGGAGCATCAAGAAGGATTCGATCGAATTGCGTATCGCCGCACCAGGTCGACGGGAAACGCCCATCACCCACTTTAACGTCGGCTTTCACCTTCAGACGTTTGAGATTTTCATAGACGCGGGAAATACGCTGTGCGTCCACATCGACGGCCATTACGCTTGCTTGCGGCGCGGCTTCCAGAATATGCGTAGTTTTTCCGCCTGGTGCGGCGCACAGATCGAGAATCGTCTCACCGTTTTGCGGCGCTAACAGCTCGACACAGCCCTGTGCCGAGGCGTCCTGAACCGTAACCCAGCCCTGCTCAAAGCCAGGCAGCGCGCTCACCGGCGCTGGTGCGTCAAGGCGTATGGCGTCCGGGTAACGCGGGTGGATATGTCCCGTCATGCCGTTTTCTTCCAGCAGCGTAAGCCATTCATCGCGAGAATGATGCTGGCGATTGACGCGAAGCCACATCGGGGGGCGTTCGTTGTTCGCTTCCACAATGGCTTGCCACTCCCGGGGCCAGGCGGTTTGAAGCCTGTTCAGCAACCACATCGGGTGTAACCAGCGCGCATCCTGGCCGGCAAATTCAGCCAGCAGTTCGTCCTGCTGGCGCTGAAATTGACGCAATACGCCATTAATCAGCCCTTTAAACTGCATGCGCTTAATAGCAACTGCGCCTTCTACCGTCTCAGCCAACGCCGCGTGTGGCGGGATGCGGGTATAAAGAAGCTGATACAAGCCCACCATGATTAAATAATGAATGGTGCGTTGCTTACCCGTCATCGGGCGTGACATTAGTTTATTGATAAGCCATTCGAGCTGCGAGAGCGTGCGCAGCACGCCGAAACAGAGTTCCTGTAACAGCGCTTTGTCTTTATCAGAGACTTTATGCTGGAGCGGCGGCAGAACGGTACTTAGGGACTGGCCTTTTTCGACTACCTGTTCGATAGCCTGCGCCGCCAGACTGCGGAGATTAATGGATTTTTTCATAGCCACGGGCAGGTTAACCTGCGTCTGAAATAAAAAGACCCGGAAAACCGGGCTGTTAATGCCGACACTCAGGCGAGGATATTGCCTGGCGTAAACCACTCCCGGCGGGAGTTTAAGATATCCTGCGCTGACATCGGTTTTTTACCGGCAGGCTGGAGTTCTTCCAGATTAAGGATGCCATCAGTCGTCGCTATCTGGATACCCTGTTTACCGGCATCAAGAATAGTGCCTGGTGCAGCGTTACTCTGCTGATGGATAACCGACGCCTTCCAGACTTTCACAGGCTGTTCGTCAATCATGAAAAAGCTGACCGGCCAGGGGTTAAACGCGCGGATACAGCGTTCAAGCCGCACAGCGGAAAGCGTCCAGTCGAGACGGGCCTCTTCTTTACTGAGCTTCTCTGCATACGTCGCCTGTACGTCATCCTGCTTTTCAGGAACTGCGCGGCCTGCGGCCAAATCCTCAAGCGTGGCGAGCAGCCCTTGCGGGCCAAGCTGTGCCAGCTTGTCATACAGAGAGGCGCTGGTGTCCTCATCAGTAATCGGGCAGGAAAGCTTACGCAACATGTCGCCGGTATCGAGCCCTTTGTCCATTTGCATGATAGTCACGCCGGTTTCGGCATCGCCCGCCCACAGCGAACGCTGAATAGGCGCCGCACCGCGCCAGCGCGGAAGCAGCGAGCCGTGTACGTTAATACAGCCCAGGCGAGGCATCGCCAGCACCGCTTCCGGAAGAATCAAACCGTAAGCGACGACCACCATGACATCGGCATTCAGCGCGGCCACAAGCTCCTGGTTCTCCGCGGGACGCAGAGATTTCGGCTGAAAGACCGGAATGTCGTTTTCCTGCGCCAGCACTTTTACCGGCCCTGGCATCAGCTTTTTGCCACGGCCCGCCGGACGGTCTGGCTGAGTGAACACGCCAACTACCTGATGCGAAGAGGATAACAGCGCGTCAAGATGACGCGCTGCGAAATCCGGCGTACCGGCGAAGATAATGCGAAGTGACTCGGACACGTTATTCCCTGTCTTTATTTAACCTGCGGCTTTCGCCTTCATGCGATCCAGTTTTTCAACTTTCTGCCGAATACGCTGGCGCTTCATTGGCGACAGGTAATCGATAAACAATTTACCGACCAGATGATCCATTTCATGCTGAATGCAGATGGCCAGCAGGCCGTCGGCTTCCAGTTCAAACGGCTTCCCGTCGCGGTCAAGCGCGCGGATTTTGACTTTCTCGGCACGTGGCACAAAAGCGCGCTGTTCCGGGATAGACAGGCAACCTTCTTCGATGCCGGTTTCGCCGGACTGTTCCAGCAGCTCAGGGTTAATAAGCACCAGGCGCTCATCACGGTTTTCAGAAACATCAATCACGATAATGCGCTGATGAATATCCACCTGGGTTGCAGCAAGCCCAATGCCTTCTTCGGCGTACATCGTGTCGAACATATCATCAACGATACGCTGAATATCTGCATTAACTTCTGTAACCGGTTCAGCGACGATGCGAAGCCGCTCGTCCGGAATATGTAATACCTGCAAAACTGACATAAATTTCCAGAGCTGTATTCAAGAGTTGAAAGGATCTTAACCTCTATTCTAGACAAATCCCCCTTTGATTGACAGCATCAGCAACGAATCACAGGGATTAGAGAATGGCGGCTGGCGGGGGATAGCGCGATGTCACCAACGGAGATTTGGTTACGCCTGATGGCGGTGTATAGCCTCGGCGGTGAAATAATGGTTCGGGCTTTCAAACGGCTGCAAAATATGCCCGGCGATCCCGCTCTGGCATTACGGCTGGCGGGGCTGAACATTAAGCAACGCACGCTCTTTTTTAATTATCCGCAGGCAAAGCTTGAGGCGGTTCTGCGCTGGCTTGATATGCCGGGGCATCATCTGATTACCGCGCTGTCGCCAGAGTATCCCGTTGCTCTACGCGCGATCGACTGTTTTCCTGGTGCGTTGCTGGTGGCAGGCGATCCCCGGGCACTGTCCCGCCCGCAACTGGCCGTCGTCGGTAGTCGCCATCATTCCTGGTATGGCGAACAGTGGGGAAGCAAACTCTGCTATGCGCTAGCCGAAAGCGGCCTCACCTTAACCAGTGGGCTTGCGCTGGGGATTGATGCTATTGCGCATCGCAGCGCGCTTAAGGCGCAGGGGAAAACCATCGCTGTGCTGGGCAACGGCCTTGCGCAGATCTATCCGGCGCGTCACCGTAAACTGGCGGAGGAGATCGTAGAACGGGGCGGTGCGCTCGTGTCCGAGTTTCCGTTTGAAGCACAACCCCGCCCGGCTCACTTCCCAAGGCGTAATCGCATCATCAGTGGCTTAGGCGTCGGCGTGCTGGTGGTGGAGGCGGCGTTACGCAGCGGCTCGCTGGTCACTGCCCGTTGCGCACTGGAACAAGGCCGGGAGGTTTTCGCACTCCCTGGGCCTGTTGGTAATCCCGGTTGCGAAGGCCCGCACTGGCTGATTCAGCAAGGCGCTGTCGCCGTTACGCATCCTCAGGACATTATCGATTATTTACAAAACGAGCTGCCCTGGCTCACGACTGTGAATTATTCACCGGATCAAGAGGAAGGTGCATTGCCATTTCCCGAGCTGTTGGCTAACGTAGGAGATGAGGTTACACCTGTTGACGTCGTCGCTGAACGTGCCGGCCAACCTGTGCCATTGACGGTAGCCCAGCTACTCGAACTGGAGTTAGCAGGATGGATCGCAGCTGTACCCGGCGGCTATGTCCGAGTGAGGAGGGCAGGCCATGTTCGACGTACTAATGTATTTGTTTGAAACCTATATCCATAACGAAGCTGAGATGCGCGTTGACCAGGATAAGCTGACGCGGGACCTGACGGATGCGGGTTTTGATCAGGAAGATATCTTTAATGCGCTGTTATGGCTGGAAAAGCTGGCGGATTATCAGGATGGCCTTTCCGCGCCGATGCAACTGGCGTCGGATCCACTCTCAATGCGTATTTATACCGCAGAAGAGTGCCAGCGGCTGGACGCCAGCTGTCGGGGGTTCCTGCTGTTTCTGGAACAAATTCAGGTGCTGAATCTCGAAACTCGTGAAATGGTCATTGAGCGCGTCATGGCGCTGGATACTGCCGAGTTTGATTTAGAAGATCTCAAGTGGGTCATCCTGATGGTGCTGTTTAACATCCCCGGATGTGAAAACGCCTATCAACAAATGGAAGAACTGCTCTTTGAAGTGAATGACGGTATGCTGCACTGATATTTTCAGCGCAGTGGTGAATTATGGCAAGGTCAGCACTCTTTTCAGTGCCCAAACACGAGCCCTGCCCAAAATGCGGGGCTGAACTTCTTATCCGTTCCGGGAAGCATGGTCCTTTCCTGGGATGTTCGCATTATCCTGAGTGTGATTACGTTCGCCCGCTGAAAAGCCAGGCGGACGGTCACATTGTTAAAGTGCTCGAAGGCCAGCAATGCCCGGCATGTGACGCGACGCTGGTGCTCCGGCAGGGGCGTTTTGGGATGTTTATCGGCTGCAGCCGATATCCTGAATGTGAGCATACTGAGCAGATCGACAAACCTGACGAAACCGCATTGCGCTGCCCGCAGTGTAGCGATGGTCATCTGGTTCAGCGCCGGTCGCGCTTTGGCAAAACCTTCTATTCCTGCGATCGCTATCCCGAATGCCAGTTTGTGATTAATACCAGACCGGTGGCGGGCGAGTGCCCGGAATGTCATTATCCCCTCCTTACAGAAAAGAAAACCGCGCAGGGCATAAAACGCTTCTGCGCCAGTAAACAATGTGGAAAGCCGGTAACGGCGGAAAAAGACAGTGAAGAATAATCAGCCTGCGGACGCGATATCGTCTATTGTCGACGTCCTTAAAAAAGAACAAGTCATCGCTTATCCAACTGAAGCCGTATTTGGCGTCGGGTGCGATCCCGACAGCGAAACCGCTGTCAAACGTCTGCTTGAATTAAAGCAACGCCCGATGGAAAAAGGACTCATCCTGATTGCGGCAAATTTTGAACAACTTAAGCCCTATATAGATGACGCTGTGCTGACGCCCGAACAGCATGAAGCGGTGTTCGCTCGCTGGCCAGGGCCAGTGACGTTTGTTTTTCCGGCGAAACCGTCGACACCACGCTGGCTGACAGGCCGTTTCGACTCGCTGGCGGTGCGCGTCACGAATCATCCGCAGGTGATTGCGCTTTGCGAAGCCTTTGGCAAGCCGCTGGTTTCAACCAGCGCGAATCTCTCCGGCCTTGAGCCATGCCGCACGGCGCAGGAAGTGCTGGCGCAGTTCGGCGATGATTTCCCTGTGCTTCACGGCGCAACGGGCGGCAGACAAAATCCATCCGAAATCCGTGATGCGTTGACGGGTGAACTTTTCCGACAAGGGTAACGCATGGAAACCTACGCTGTTTTTGGTAATCCGGTCTCGCACAGTAAATCGCCGTTTATTCACCAGCAATTTGCGCAGCAGTTACAGATTACGCATCCGTATGGCCGCGTGCTGGCGCCGCTTGATAATTTTGTGAAGACGCTGGAAAACTTCTTCAGCGCAGGTGGTAAGGGCGCAAACGTGACGGTGCCTTTTAAAGAGCAGGCGTTTGCCCGCGCCGATGAGCTGACGGAAAGAGCGGCGCTTGCCGGTGCGGTTAACACGCTTAAACGGCTCGAAGATGGCCGTTTACTGGGCGACAACACGGATGGTATTGGTCTTTTAAGCGATCTTGAGCGCCTCGGCATGATCCAGCCACGTTACCGGATCCTTCTGGTGGGTGCTGGCGGCGCGGCGCGGGGCGTCTTGTTGCCTCTGCTGTCCCTGGATTGCGTAGTAACCATTACTAACCGCACCTTTGCCCGCGCGCAGGAACTGGCGACGCTCTTCAGTCATACCGGTAGTGTCAACGCCATTGCACTTACCGATCTGGCGGATCATGAGTTCGATCTCATTATTAATGCCACTTCCAGCGGGATTCATGGCGAGATCCCGGCGCTTCCGCCTTCGCTGCCTGGTAAAACAACGATGTGCTATGACATGTTCTATCAGAAAGGACTGACGCCTTTTCTTGCATGGTGTCAGGCGCAGGGCGCAACGCAACTGGCTGACGGGCTTGGAATGCTGGTGGGCCAGGCAGCGCACGCGGTTCTGCTCTGGCATGGTGTCCTGCCGGAGGTAGTGCCTGTCATTGAGAAGCTCAGGCAGGAGCTGGCGCAATGAACCAGGCAATTCAGTTCCCGGATCGTGAACACTGGGATGAGCAGCGGCAGGCGATTTGTTTTCCGGCGCTGGTGCGTGGAATAGTGCTCACCTGTGCCATTCCGCAGTCTGTGCTGGTGGCCCGTTTTTCAGGCACGTCGCCCGAAGAATGGATAGCTGCTTTCCGTCAGCATCGCTGGGACCTTGAAGAAGAGGCTGAGCAGCTAATCGCTGCTCAGGCAGAGGACGATCAGGGTTGGGTTTGGCTTTCCTGAGCCAGATATTCATCTTTCCACTTCACATAATTGTTTGCCGAGTAGCGCAACCCTTCAAGCTCTGTGTCTTTTAATTGGCGAATCTGTTTTACCGGGCTGCCGAGATAAAGGTAGCCGCTTTCCAGACGCTTATTCTGCGGCACCAGACTTCCCGCCCCTATCATTACGTCATCTTCTATAACGGCACCGTCAAGCACGATCGATCCCATACCGACCAGGACGCGATTGCCAATAGTGCAGCCATGCAGCATCACTTTATGCCCAACGGTAACATCTTCACCAATAATTAACGGATTACCCTCGGGGTTATAAGAAGACTTATGGGTAACGTGCAATACGCTGCCATCCTGAATATTAGTGCGCGTGCCAACCGCAACGTAATTAACGTCGCCCCGGATCACCACAAGGGGCCAGACGCCGACATCGTCAGCCAGTCTCACATCGCCAATCACCACGCTTGAGCTATCAACCATCACTCGCTGGCCTGTGGTCGGGAAGGTGTTTTTATACGGACGTAATACAGAAGAAGACATGCTCGCCTCGTTTTCTTATCAATCGTAAGAAGACTTTGGTTGGATTCTGGCGGCTGTGCAAGCGCAAATGTGTCTGTTCGTTGAGCAGATCGCGCGGGATCGCAACAATAAGAATGAAAAAACAGCAGTTGAAAGAAAAGATCGAAAAAAGGGTTGTGCTGAAAACTGAGATCCCTATAATGCGCCTCCATCGAGACGGCAATGTGAAGCACTTCACGAAATAGCCGGCGCGATGAGAGAAAAATCCTGAAATTAAGGGTTGACTCTGAAAGAGGAAAGCGTAATATACGCCACCTCGCGACAGCAGGCCGAAAGGCGCGTCGCACTGCTCTTTAACAATTTATCAGACAATCTGTGTGGGCACTCGGGGCATTGATATCTTAACGTCTACGGACGATAAACGAATATCAAGTCTCAAGTGAACAACAGTTAATTCATTACGAACTAACAGTTTAATTCTTTGAGCATCAGACTTTTAATTGAAGAGTTTGATCATGGCTCAGATTGAACGCTGGCGGCAGGCCTAACACATGCAAGTCGAACGGTAACAGGGAGCAGCTTGCTGCTTCGCTGACGAGTGGCGGACGGGTGAGTAATGTCTGGGAAACTGCCTGATGGAGGGGGATAACTACTGGAAACGGTAGCTAATACCGCATAACGTCTTCGGACCAAAGTGGGGGACCTTCGGGCCTCATGCCATCAGATGTGCCCAGATGGGATTAGCTAGTAGGTGGGGTAACGGCTCACCTAGGCGACGATCCCTAGCTGGTCTGAGAGGATGACCAGCCACACTGGAACTGAGACACGGTCCAGACTCCTACGGGAGGCAGCAGTGGGGAATATTGCACAATGGGCGCAAGCCTGATGCAGCCATGCCGCGTGTATGAAGAAGGCCTTCGGGTTGTAAAGTACTTTCAGCGGGGAGGAAGGCGTTGTGGTTAATAACCACAGCGATTGACGTTACCCGCAGAAGAAGCACCGGCTAACTCCGTGCCAGCAGCCGCGGTAATACGGAGGGTGCAAGCGTTAATCGGAATTACTGGGCGTAAAGCGCACGCAGGCGGTTGATTAAGTCAGATGTGAAATCCCCGGGCTCAACCTGGGAACTGCATTTGAAACTGGTCAGCTTGAGTCTCGTAGAGGGGGGTAGAATTCCAGGTGTAGCGGTGAAATGCGTAGAGATCTGGAGGAATACCGGTGGCGAAGGCGGCCCCCTGGACGAAGACTGACGCTCAGGTGCGAAAGCGTGGGGAGCAAACAGGATTAGATACCCTGGTAGTCCACGCCGTAAACGATGTCGACTTGGAGGTTGTGCCCTTGAGGCGTGGCTTCCGGAGCTAACGCGTTAAGTCGACCGCCTGGGGAGTACGGCCGCAAGGTTAAAACTCAAATGAATTGACGGGGGCCCGCACAAGCGGTGGAGCATGTGGTTTAATTCGATGCAACGCGAAGAACCTTACCTGGTCTTGACATCCAGAGAATCCTGCAGAGATGCGGGAGTGCCTTCGGGAACTCTGAGACAGGTGCTGCATGGCTGTCGTCAGCTCGTGTTGTGAAATGTTGGGTTAAGTCCCGCAACGAGCGCAACCCTTATCCTTTGTTGCCAGCGGTTCGGCCGGGAACTCAAAGGAGACTGCCGGTGATAAACCGGAGGAAGGTGGGGATGACGTCAAGTCATCATGGCCCTTACGACCAGGGCTACACACGTGCTACAATGGCGCATACAAAGAGAAGCGACCTCGCGAGAGCAAGCGGACCTCATAAAGTGCGTCGTAGTCCGGATTGGAGTCTGCAACTCGACTCCATGAAGTCGGAATCGCTAGTAATCGTGGATCAGAATGCCACGGTGAATACGTTCCCGGGCCTTGTACACACCGCCCGTCACACCATGGGAGTGGGTTGCAAAAGAAGTAGGTAGCTTAACCTTCGGGAGGGCGCTTACCACTTTGTGATTCATGACTGGGGTGAAGTCGTAACAAGGTAACCGTAGGGGAACCTGCGGTTGGATCACCTCCTTACCTGAAAGATACAACCTCGTAGTGCTCACACAGATTGTCTGATAGAAAGTAAAGAAGCAGGGTTGTCTGCGAAAGCGAAGTCCCTTTCGTCTAGAGGCCCAGGACACCGCCCTTTCACGGCGGTAACAGGGGTTCGAATCCCCTAAGGGACGCCACCTGCTGGTAATGAGTGAAAGGCGTTACCGATTGATATCTCAAAACTGACTGTAAAGTCACGTTTGAGATATTTGCTCTTTAACAATCCGGAACAAGCTGAAAATTGAAACAGACATGCTGCTGTATTCCTCCGTAATAAGGAATGCGCGGTGTGTCAGAGTCTCTCAAACTCGCAGCACGAAGACTTCTTCGGGTTGTGAGGTTAAGCGAACAAGCGTACACGGTGGATGCCCTGGCAGTCAGAGGCGATGAAGGACGTGCTAATCTGCGAAAAGCGCCGGTAAGGTGATATGAACCGTTATAACCGGCGATGTCCGAATGGGGAAACCCGGTGCACTTCGGTGCATCATCGTTAGCTGAATACATAGGCTAACGAAGCGAACCGGGGGAACTGAAACATCTAAGTACCCCGAGGAAAAGAAATCAACCGAGATTCCCCCAGTAGCGGCGAGCGAACGGGGAACAGCCCAGAGCCTGAATCAGCTTGTGTGTCAGTGGAACGGTCTGGAAAGGCCGGCGATACAGGGTGACAGCCCCGTACACGAAGGCACACAGGCTGTGAGCTCGATGAGTAGGGCGGGACACGTGATATCCTGTCTGAAGATGGGGGGACCATCCTCCAAGGCTAAATACTCCTGACTGACCGATAGTGAACCAGTACCGTGAGGGAAAGGCGAAAAGAACCCCGGCGAGGGGAGTGAAACAGAACCTGAAACCGTGTACGTACAAGCAGTGGGAGCCTTCGTAAGAGGGTGACTGCGTACCTTTTGTATAATGGGTCAGCGACTTATATTCTGTAGCAAGGTTAACCGTATAGGGGAGCCGAAGGGAAACCGAGTCTTAATTGGGCGTTAAGTTGCAGGGTATAGACCCGAAACCCGGTGATCTAGCCATGGGCAGGTTGAAGGTTGGGTAACACTAACTGGAGGACCGAACCGACTAATGTTGAAAAATTAGCGGATGACCTGTGGCTGGGGGTGAAAGGCCAATCAAACCGGGAGATAGCTGGTTCTCCCCGAAAGCTATTTAGGTAGCGCCTCGTGAACTCATCTCCGGGGGTAGAGCACTGTTTCGGCTAGGGGGCCATCCCGGCTTACCAACCCGATGCAAACTGCGAATACCGGAGAATGTTATCACGGGAGACACACGGCGGGTGCTAACGTCCGTCGTGAAGAGGGAAACAACCCAGACCGCCAGCTAAGGTCCCAAAGTCATGGTTAAGTGGGAAACGATGTGGGAAGGCCCAGACAGCCAGGATGTTGGCTTAGAAGCAGCCATCATTTAAAGAAAGCGTAATAGCTCACTGGTCGAGTCGGCCTGCGCGGAAGATGTAACGGGGCTAAACCATGCACCGAAGCTGCGGCAGCGACACTATGTGTTGTTGGGTAGGGGAGCGTTCTGTAAGCCTGCGAAGGTGTGCTGTAAGGCATGCTGGAGGTATCAGAAGTGCGAATGCTGACATAAGTAACGATAAAGCGGGTGAAAAGCCCGCTCGCCGGAAGACCAAGGGTTCCTGTCCAACGTTAATCGGGGCAGGGTGAGTCGACCCCTAAGGCGAGGCCGAAAGGCGTAGTCGATGGGAAACAGGTTAATATTCCTGTACTTGGTGTTACTGCGAAGGGGGGACGGAGAAGGCTATGTCAGCCGGGCGACGGTCGTCCCGGTTTAAGCGTGTAGGCTGACCTTCCAGGCAAATCCGGAAGGTTAAGGCTGAGGCGTGATGACGAGGCACCACGGTGCTGAAGTGACAAATGCCCTGCTTCCAGGAAAAGCCTCTAAGCATCAGGTAACATCAAATCGTACCCCAAACCGACACAGGTGGTCAGGTAGAGAATACCAAGGCGCTTGAGAGAACTCGGGTGAAGGAACTAGGCAAAATGGTGCCGTAACTTCGGGAGAAGGCACGCTGACATGTAGGTGAAGCCCCTGCGGGTGGAGCTGAAGTCAGTCGAAGATACCAGCTGGCTGCAACTGTTTATTAAAAACACAGCACTGTGCAAACACGAAAGTGGACGTATACGGTGTGACGCCTGCCCGGTGCCGGAAGGTTAATTGATGGGGTTATCGCAAGAGAAGCTCCTGATCGAAGCCCCGGTAAACGGCGGCCGTAACTATAACGGTCCTAAGGTAGCGAAATTCCTTGTCGGGTAAGTTCCGACCTGCACGAATGGCGTAATGATGGCCAGGCTGTCTCCACCCGAGACTCAGTGAAATTGAACTCGCTGTGAAGATGCAGTGTACCCGCGGCAAGACGGAAAGACCCCGTGAACCTTTACTACAGCTTGACACTGAACATTGAGCCTTGATGTGTAGGATAGGTGGGAGGCTTTGAAGCGTGGACGCCAGTCTGCGTGGAGCCAACCTTGAAATACCACCCTTTAATGTTTGATGTTCTAACCTGGCGCCGTGATCCGGCGTGGGGACAGTGTCTGGTGGGTAGTTTGACTGGGGCGGTCTCCTCCCAAAGTGTAACGGAGGAGCACGAAGGTCAGCTAATCCTGGTCGGACATCAGGAGGTTAGTGCAATGGCATAAGCTGGCTTGACTGCGAGAGTGACGGCTCGAGCAGGTGCGAAAGCAGGTCATAGTGATCCGGTGGTTCTGTATGGAAGGGCCATCGCTCAACGGATAAAAGGTACTCCGGGGATAACAGGCTGATACCGCCCAAGAGTTCATATCGACGGCGGTGTTTGGCACCTCGATGTCGGCTCATCACATCCTGGGGCTGAAGTAGGTCCCAAGGGTATGGCTGTTCGCCATTTAAAGTGGTACGCGAGCTGGGTTTAGAACGTCGTGAGACAGTTCGGTCCCTATCTGCCGTGGGCGCTGGAGAATTGAGGGGGGCTGCTCCCAGTACGAGAGGACCGGAGTGGACGCATCACTGGTGTTCGGGTTGTCATGCCAATGGCACTGCCCGGTAGCTAAATGCGGAAGAGATAAGTGCTGAAAGCATCTAAGCACGAAACTTGCCCCGAGATGAGTTCTCCCTGAGACTGTAAGTCTCCTGAAGGAACGTTGAAGACGACGACGTTGATAGGCCGGGTGTGTAAGCGCAGCGATGCGTTGAGCTAACCGGTACTAATGAACCGTGAGGCTTAACCTTACAACGCCAAAGAAGTCTGGCGTGTTGAAAGAGATATTCAGCTTGTGACGGATAAACGTTCATGGCGAAAGCGGTGAACGGACAGAATTTGCCTGGCGGCTGTAGCGCGGTGGTCCCACCTGACCCCATGCCGAACTCAGAAGTGAAACGCCGTAGCGCCGATGGTAGTGTGGGGCCTCCCCATGCGAGAGTAGGGAACTGCCAGGCATCAAATAAACGGAAAAGCCTCATGCGAAAGCATGAGGCTTTTTTGTATGCCGCATCAGTGATGCTGAACGCTTCTGAGCAGAATAAACGGCTGGAAGCAGATTTCCATATCGCTCCAGAACGTTCAGAGAATAGCTGGTAGGGCGTTCTCCTCGACCAAATACCTGCGAAAATAACCCGCTTTTTTTCTGTTGCATTTCAAAAATCTCCCCGAACTCCCATTCATTACGCCCAGCCCTCTTCCCCGTGAAACATTTTCACCTTTCATACTCCTGCTCGACATTCTCGCCATTCTTGGTTATTGTTGGCTGTCTGGATGTCTAAACGTATAAACGTATGTTGTGAGGAAAAGGTTATGCCGATTCGGGTACCTGATGAGTTACCAGCCGTCAATTTTCTGCGTCAGGAAAATGTCTTCGTGATGACAACATCACGTGCCAGCGTTCAGGAGATCCGCCCGCTTAAGGTGCTGATCCTGAATCTGATGCCCAAGAAAATCGAAACGGAAAATCAGTTCCTGCGGCTGCTTTCCAACTCACCTTTGCAGGTGGATATCCGCCTGCTGCGTATCGACAGCCGGGAATCGCGCAACACGCCTGCGGAGCATCTCAACAACTTCTACTGTAATTTCGAAGATATCTGCGACGAAAACTACGATGGTCTGATTGTGACCGGTGCGCCGCTGGGCCTCGTTGAGTTTAATGATGTCGCCTACTGGCCGCAGATCCAGCAGGTGCTGGAGTGGGCGAAAGAGCATGTGACCTCCACGCTTTTCGTCTGTTGGGCCGTACAGGCGGCTTTGAATATCCTCTACGGTATCCCCAAGCAGACGCGGCAGGAGAAAATTTCCGGCGTTTACGAGCATCACATCACGCAGCCGCATGCGCTGCTGACCAAAGGGTTTGACGATACTTTCCTGGCGCCGCATTCACGCTATGCCGATTTCCCGGCGGCACTCATTCGTGACTATACCGATCTCGATATTCTTGCTGAATCGGAAGAGGGCGACGCCTACCTGTTCGCCAGTAAAGACAAGCGCATCGCGTTCGTCACTGGCCATCCGGAATATGACGCCCTGACCCTTGCGGGCGAATACTTTCGCGACGTTGAAGCGGGGCTGGCACCGCGCGTGCCGTATAACTATTTCCCGAATGACGATCCGACCAAAACGCCGCGCGCCACCTGGCGCAGCCACGGCAACCTGCTTTTCACCAACTGGCTCAACTACTACGTGTATCAGATCACGCCATACGATCTGCGCCATATGAACCCCACGCTCGAGTAATCTCCCGCGCACGCGATCCTTAAGCGTTTCAGCACTCTTGATAAGGCACCTTCGGGTGTCTTTTTTTTGTTTTTGAAAATCACTTCATTCAATAAAGATACTTTATTCCTTTTGTAATCAGTTAATTAGAACTAATTGATTATTAAAATGGAAATTGTTTTTGATTTTAGAAAAAGAATGAGTAGTCTTAATGATGCTGTACGAAATCTGCACGCAAGAGATCGCGTACGCCTGCTATGGGGAATCTTTTGGATCAAAACCGAGGAGCGCTGTTATGAATCAACAGGCAATGACCGCAGAACTGGCCTTCAGCCAGCCTTTTGGCGAGCAGGAAAGGCAGATCCTGACGCCGGAAGCCGTCGACTTTCTTACTGAACTGGTGGCGCGTTTCACGCCGCAACGTAACGATCTGCTTGCCGTACGTCAGCAGGTGCAGAAAGAGATCGATGGCGGAAAGCTACCTGATTTTATTTCGGAAACGGCTTCCATTAGAAATGGCGACTGGAAAATTCGCGGTATTCCTGACGATCTTCGTGACCGCCGCGTCGAAATCACCGGCCCGGTCGAGCGCAAAATGGTCATCAATGCGCTCAATGCTAACGTCAAAGTCTTTATGGCGGACTTTGAAGATTCCCTGGCCCCTGCCTGGAACAAAGTCATCGAAGGGCAGATCAACCTGCGCGATGCGATAAAGGGCACGATCACCTGGACCAATGAAGCAGGTAAAATTTATCAGCTCAGGCCGAATCCTGCGGTACTGATCTGCCGCGTGCGCGGCCTGCATCTGCCTGAAAAACATGTCACCTGGCGCGATGAACCCGTGCCTGGCAGCCTGTTCGATTTCGCGCTCTACTTCTTCCACAACTATAAAAATCTGCTGGCCAAAGGCAGCGGCCCCTATTTCTATCTGCCGAAAACGCAATCCTGGCAGGAGGCGGCCTGGTGGAGCGACGTCTTCAGCTATGCCGAAGATCGCTTTAACCTGCCGCGCGGCACCATCAAGGCCACGCTGCTTATCGAAACGCTGCCTGCCGTGTTCCAGATGGACGAGATCCTGCACGCGCTGCGTGACCATATCGTTGGCCTCAACTGCGGGCGCTGGGATTACATCTTCAGCTACATCAAAACCCTTAAAAATCATCCTGACCGAGTCCTGCCGGACAGACAATCCGTCACTATGGATAAGCCTTTCCTGAACGCTTATTCGCGGCTGCTCATTAAAACCTGTCATCGCCGCGGCGCGTTCGCGATGGGCGGTATGGCCGCGTTCATCCCGAGCAAAGATACCGAGCGCAACAACTGGGTGCTTAACAAAGTGAAGGCGGATAAAGAGCTGGAAGCCGCGAACGGTCACGACGGCACCTGGATTGCTCACCCCGGTCTTGGCGATACGGTCATGGCGGTTTTTGACGCTGCGCTTGGCGAGCATAAAAACCAGCTGCATGTATTGCGTGAAGACGACGCGCCCATCACCGCCGCGCAGCTGCTTGAGCCATGCCCCGGCGAGCGTACGGAAGAAGGGATGCGCGCCAATATTCGCGTGGCGGTGCAATACATCGAAGCGTGGATTTCAGGCAATGGCTGCGTACCGATTTACGGCCTGATGGAAGATGCCGCGACGGCGGAAATTTCACGCACCTCCATCTGGCAGTGGATACACCATCAGAAAACGCTCAGCAACGGCAGCAAAGTCACCAAAGATCTGTTCCGCCAGATGCTGGCCGAAGAGATGCGCGTCATTCAGGAGGAGCTTGGTGAGCAGCGCTACAGCCACGGCCGTTTTGACGAGGCCGCACGCCTGATGGAGCAAATCACCACGTCTGATGAACTCATCGACTTCCTGACGCTGCCGGGCTATCGCCTGCTGGCCTGACCCTACACCACCACAACAACACGGAGCATCTGCCATGACAACAACACGTACCCAACAGATTCAGCAGTTAGAGCAGGAATGGACAAACCCGCGCTGGGAGGGCATTCGCCGCCCCTATAGCGCGCAGGATGTGGTGAAATTACGCGGTTCGGTCAATCCGGAATGCACGCTGGCGCAGCTTGGTTCGGCAAGAATGTGGCGTCTGCTGCATGGCGAGTCGAAAAAGGGCTACGTCAACAGCCTGGGCGCGCTGACCGGCGGGCAGGCGTTGCAGCAGGCGAAAGCGGGGATCGAGGCCATTTATCTCTCCGGCTGGCAGGTCGCGGCAGACGCCAACCTTGCCGCCAGCATGTATCCGGACCAGTCGCTCTATCCGGCGAACTCCGTGCCCGCGGTAGTTGAGCGGATCAACAACACCTTTCGTCGCGCCGATCAGATCCAGTGGGCTGCGGGCATTGAGCCTGGCGATCCGCGCTATGTCGACTATTTTCTGCCGATCGTGGCGGATGCCGAGGCGGGCTTCGGCGGCGTGCTGAATGCCTTTGAGCTGATGAAAGCGATGATTGAGGCTGGCGCTGCGGCGGTGCACTTTGAAGATCAGCTCGCCTCGGTGAAAAAGTGCGGTCATATGGGCGGCAAAGTGCTGGTGCCCACGCAGGAAGCTATCCAGAAGCTGGTTGCGGCCCGGCTCGCGGCCGACGTTATGGGCGTTCCGACGCTGCTGATTGCGCGCACCGACGCCGATGCGGCGGATCTCATCACCTCCGACTGCGATCCGTATGACAGCGAATTTATTACCGGCGAGCGTACCAGCGAAGGCTTCTTCCGCACCCGCGCGGGCGTTGAGCAGGCGATCAGCCGCGGGCTTGCCTATGCGCCGTACGCGGATCTAGTGTGGTGCGAAACCTCCACGCCGGATCTCGACCAGGCAAGACGTTTCGCCGAAGCTATCCACGCCCGTTTCCCCGGCAAGCTGCTGGCGTATAACTGCTCGCCGTCGTTCAACTGGAAGAAAAAGCTTGATGACAAAACCATCGCGTCTTTCCAGGAGGAGCTGTCGGCGATGGGGTACAAATACCAGTTCATCACGCTCGCGGGTATTCACAGCATGTGGTTCAACATGTTCGATCTCGCGCACGCCTACGCGCAGGGCGAAGGGATGCGGCATTACGTCGAGAAAGTGCAGCAGCCAGAATTCGCCGCGGGCAAAGAGGGCTACACCTTTGTATCGCACCAGCAGGAGGTAGGCACCGGTTACTTTGATAATGTCACGACCATTATCCAGGGCGGCGTGTCATCCGTGACGGCGTTAACCGGCTCGACCGAAGAAGCGCAGTTCTGACGCTGCTTTAAGCGCAGCGCATCCACCGGTTGCCAGCGGCGGGTGCGCGTCGCTTACCCGCCCTACAACCGCTTTGATCCTGTCCAGGGTGGATAAGCGTAGCGCATCCACCGTTTGCCAGCGGCGGGTGTGCGTCGCTTACCCGCCCTGCAACCGCTTTGATCCTGTGTAGGGTGGATAAGCGTAGCGCATCCACCGATCGTAAGCTGTGGGCGCGTAACTTCTCTGCCATCCCTTTTATTTTCACACACGGAGCCTGCCTATGCCGCCGCGTGGACTGGAGCTACTCATCGCTCAAACCATCCTGCAGGGGTTTGACGCACAATATGGTCGTTTTCTGGAAATTACCGCGGGCGCGCAGCACCGCTTCGAGCAGGCCGACTGGCACGCCGTCCAGCAGGCGATGAAAAGCCGCATCCACCTCTACGATCACCATGTCGGGCTGGTGGTGGAGCAGCTACGCTGCATTATGGAAGGCAAGGCTACCGACCCTGATTTTCTGCTGCGCGTGAAGCGCCACTACACCGACTTGCTTCCCGATTATCCGCGCTTCGAAATTGCTGAAAGCTTTTTCAATTCCGTGTATTGCAGGCTGTACGACCACCGCTCGCTGACGCCGGACAGGCTGTTTATATTCAGCTCCCAGCCCGAGCGACGGTTTCGCACCATGCCGCGGCCGCTCGCGAAAAATTTTTTCCCGGAGCAGGGCTGGCAGCCGCTTCTGACCACCTTGCTCACCGATCTCCCGTTGCGCCTGCCGTGGCAGGATCTGGCGCGCGACGTTCGCTACATCATCGCGCACCTGAATGAAACGGTTGGCCCGGCGCGCCTCGCGCAGGCGCATCTGGAGGTGGCGAACGAACTCTTCTACCGCAATAAAGCCGCCTGGCTGGTGGGCAAGCTGCGCCTGCCTGACGCCACATTGCCTTTTCTGCTGCCTGTCCACCGCAGCGACGACGGCGAACTGTTTGTCGACACCTGCCTCACCGGCAGCGCCGGCGCGAGCATCGTTTTCGGCTTCGCCCGCTCTTACTTCATGGTGTACGCGCCGCTGCCCGCCGCGCTTGTCGAATGGCTGCGCGAGATCCTGCCGGGCAAAACCACGGCCGAACTCTATATGGCGATTGGCTGCCAGAAACACGCCAAAACCGAAAGCTACCGCGAATATCTCCACTACCTGCGTCACGCCGACGAGCAGTTTATCGAGGCGCCAGGCATTCGCGGCATGGTGATGCTGGTGTTTACGCTGCCAGGGTTTGATCGCGTCTTTAAAGTCATTAAAGACCGCTTCGCCCCGCAAAAAGAGATGAGCGAAGCGCACGTGCGCGCCTGCTACCAGCTGGTCAAAGAGCACGACCGCGTCGGGCGCATGGCGGATACTCAGGAGTTTGAAAACTTCGTCATTGAAAAACGCCGTATCAGCCCGGAACTGATGGCGCTGCTGCAACAGGAAGTCGGGCAGAAGCTCACCGACATGGGCGATAAAATCTCCATCAGCCATCTCTATATTGAGCGCCGGATGGTGCCGCTCAATATCTGGCTGGAGCAGGCGACGGGCCAGCAACTGCGCGATGCCATCGAAGAGTATGGTAATGCCATCCGCCAGCTCGCCGCCGCCAACATCTTTCCCGGCGACATGCTGTTTAAAAACTTCGGCGTCACGCGCCACGGGCGGGTCGTGTTCTACGATTACGACGAGATCTGCTACATGACCGAAGTAAACTTTCGCGATATCCCGCCGCCGCGCTACCCGGAGGACGAGCTCAGCGCCGAGCCCTGGTACAGCGTGGCGCCCGGCGACGTCTTCCCGGAGGAGTTTCGCCACTGGCTCTGCGCCGACCCGAAAATCGGCCCGCTGTTTGAGGAGATGCACAGCGATTTGTTCAGCGCCAGCTACTGGCGCGCGCTACAGACGCGCATTCGTGAAGGGTATGTGGAAGATGTGTACGCGTACCGCCGCCGCCAGCGCTTTTGCGTACGCTGGAAAAACCACAACGGCCACCCGGAGGCAGCCGTTTCGGCGATTGCGCCCTCTGCGGTGGGCGAGGGCTAAAGCGAAGGCGTCAGCAGGAGAACCTCTGACGCCCGCAAGCCATTTAACGAACGCCGCCGAAAGCCTGCGTCACTTCTTTCGCCGCGCGGATCACCATCGCGCCTAACTCCGTCACGCGATCGTCGGTCATGCGCGAAATCGGGCCGGAGATAGAGATCGCGGCGAACGCCTCGTGATGCTCGTCGTAAATACAGGCAGCCACGCAGCGCAGGCCAAGCGCGTGCTCTTCATCATCAAACGAATAGCCGCGTTTGCGCGTCTGGGCGAGATCGTCTTTCAGGTGCGCAGGTGCCACCAGCGTCGCGTGCGTATAGGCTTTCAGCCCCTGACGGTGCAGCAGCGCGGACACATCCTCATCGCTTAACTGCGACAAAAACGCTTTACCGGCGCCGGAGGCGTGCATCGGCAGCTTGCCGCCAATTGGCGCGGACATACGCATCAGTTGGGTACACTGTACCTGGTCGATAATAATCGCCTGATGGTCACTTTTATCCAGCACCGCCAGGTTGACGGTTTCGCCGGATTCTTCCATCAGTTTGCGCAGAATCGGGTGCACAATCGCCAGCAGGTTGCGGCTTTGCAGAAAACTGCTGCCGATAATAAAGGCGTGCGCGCCGATGGCCCAGTGGCCTAAATCGCCGACCTGGCGCACAAAGCCCAGCTGCTGCATGGTTGTCAACAGGCGGTGGGTGGTGGAATTCGGCAATCCGGCCTGCTGCGCCAGCTCCGTCAGCGCCACGCTACCCTGTGATTCAGCTATCCACTCCAGCAGTTTCAGGCCGCGCGTGAGCGACTGCACCTGACCCGTCGCCTGCGGGGCGGCGGCAGCGGCGGCGTTGCGGGGCTTTTTGCCGCGTTTAGCGGGTACGGTAGCGACCATAACGGCCTCCTTTTCTGTATCGTGGAAATCATTTTCGTTTTATTTGGCGATAATGCAACCGCCAGGCAACTCATCGGAGCAGTCAATAATGAACATGTCTCAAGTTGCCGCCGCGCGCCTTTCCCGCCCGATCGCTTTATGCCAGTATGGTTTGCTGGCCTTTCCGGCCTGGGTTTTGTCGAGTATCAGGAGCACATGTGAGTAGCAAATCTGAACAGCTGCACCGGCAATTAGCGGAACGCATTATGGTGCTGGACGGCGGTATGGGCACCATGATCCAGAGCTACCGTCTGGATGAAGAGGATTTCCGCGGCGAGCGTTTCGCCGACTGGCCGTGCGATCTTAAAGGCAACAACGACCTGCTGGTACTCACTAAGCCAGATATCATCGCCGCTATCCACTACGCCTACTTTGAAGCGGGCGCCGATATCATCGAGACCAACACCTTTAACTCGACGACCATCGCGATGGCCGATTACCAGATGGAATCGCTATCGGCGGAAATCAACTACGAAGCCGCGAAGCTGGCCCGCGCCTGCGCCGATGAATGGACGGCGCGCACGCCGGAAAAACCGCGTTACGTGGCAGGTGTGTTAGGGCCTACTAACCGTACAGCGTCGATTTCTCCTGATGTTAACGACCCGGCCTTCCGTAATATTACTTTTGATCAGCTGGTGGAGGCTTACCGCGAATCCACGCGCGCGTTGATCGAAGGCGGCTCGGATCTCATTCTTATCGAAACGGTCTTCGATACGCTTAACGCCAAGGCCGCGATCTTCGCCGTGAAGGCGGAGTTCGAGGCGCTCGGCGTCGAGCTGCCCATTATGATCTCCGGCACGATCACCGACGCCTCGGGCCGCACGCTGTCGGGCCAGACCACCGAGGCGTTCTATAACTCGCTGCGCCACGCCGATGCGCTCACCTTCGGCCTTAACTGCGCGCTGGGCCCGGACGAGCTGCGCCAGTACGTGGCGGAGCTGTCGCGCATCGCCGAATGCTACGTCACCGCGCACCCCAACGCGGGCCTGCCGAACGCCTTCGGCGAATATGATTTAGACGCTGATGTGATGGCCGCGCAAATCCGCGAGTGGGCGGAGTCGGGCTTCTTAAATATCGTCGGCGGCTGCTGCGGCACCACGCCGGAGCATATCGCTGCGATGAGCCGCGCGGTGGAAGGTTTACCGCCGCGTAAACTGCCGGATATTCCCGTTGCCTGCCGTCTGGCGGGCCTTGAGCCGCTCAACATCGGCGACGATTCGCTGTTTGTGAACGTCGGCGAGCGCACCAACGTCACCGGCTCGGCCAAGTTTAAGCGCTTAATCAAAGAAGAGAAATACAGCGAAGCGCTGGATGTGGCGCGCCAGCAGGTCGAAAACGGCGCGCAGATTATCGATATCAATATGGATGAGGGGATGCTCGACGCCGAAGCGGCGATGGTGCGCTTCCTCAACCTTATCGCGGGTGAGCCAGACATCGCCCGCGTGCCGATTATGATCGACTCCTCGAAATGGGACGTTATCGAAAAAGGCCTGAAATGCATTCAGGGCAAAGGCATCGTTAACTCTATCTCCATGAAAGAGGGCGTCGGGGCGTTCGTGCATCACGCGAAGCTGGTGCGCCGCTACGGCGCGGCGGTGGTGGTGATGGCGTTTGACGAAGTGGGCCAGGCCGACACCCGCGAGCGTAAAATTGAAATTTGCCGCCGCGCCTACAAAATCCTCACCGAAGAGGTCGGCTTCCCGCCGGAAGATATTATCTTCGACCCGAACATTTTCGCGGTCGCGACAGGCATCGATGAACACAATAACTACGCGCAGGATTTTATCGGCGCGTGTGAAGATATTAAACGCGAGCTGCCGCATGCGCTGATCTCCGGCGGCGTCTCTAACGTTTCCTTCTCGTTTCGCGGCAACGACCCGGTGCGCGAGGCGATCCACGCCGTATTTCTCTACTACGCCATCCGCAACGGCATGGACATGGGCATCGTCAACGCCGGGCAGCTGGCGATTTACGACGATCTGCCCACCGAGCTGCGCGACGCGGTAGAAGACGTCATCCTTAACCGCCGCGCCGATGGCACCGAGCGGCTGCTGGCGCTTGCCGAAAAATACCGCGGCAGCAAAGCGGATAACGCGGCTGATGCCCAGCAGGCCGAGTGGCGCACGTGGGATGTCAAAAAGCGCCTTGAGTATTCACTGGTCAAAGGCATTACCGAGTTTATCGAGCAGGATACCGAAGAGGCGCGCCAGCAGGCCGCCCGCCCGATTGAGGTGATTGAAGGCCCGCTGATGGACGGCATGAACGTGGTCGGCGATCTGTTCGGCGAGGGCAAAATGTTTCTGCCGCAGGTGGTGAAATCAGCCCGCGTGATGAAGCAGGCGGTGGCGTACCTCGAGCCGTACATCCAGGCCAGTAAAGAAGTGGGCAAGAGCAACGGCAAAATTGTGCTCGCGACCGTGAAAGGCGACGTGCACGACATCGGCAAAAATATCGTCGGCGTGGTGCTCCAGTGCAACAACTACGAAATTATTGATCTCGGCGTGATGGTGCCGACGGATAAAATCCTCAAAACCGCGCGTGAAGTAAACGCCGATATCATCGGGCTTTCCGGGCTTATCACGCCGTCGCTTGATGAGATGGTGAACGTGGCGAAAGAGATGGAGCGCCAGGGCTTTACGCTGCCGCTGCTCATTGGCGGCGCGACCACCTCGAAAGCCCATACGGCGGTGAAAATCGAGCAGAACTACAGCGGGCCGACGGTCTATGTTCAGAACGCCTCGCGCACCGTGGGCGTGGTCTCTGCGTTGCTCTCCGACACGCTGCGTGACGATTTCGTTGCGCGCACCCGCAAAGAGTATGAAACCGTGCGCATTCAGCACGGGCGCAAAAAACCGCGCACGCCGCCGGTGACGCTCGCCGCCGCGCGTGAGAACGATCTGGCGTTTGACTGGGAAAGCTACACGCCGCCCGCCGCGCACCGTCTGGGCGTTGAAGAAGTGACGGCAAGCATCGAGACGCTGCGTAATTACATCGACTGGACGCCGTTCTTTATGACCTGGTCGCTCGCCGGGAAATATCCGCGCATTCTGGAAGATGAGATTGTGGGTGAAGAGGCGCAGCGGCTGTTTAAAGACGCCAACGAGATGCTCGACAAACTGAGCGCCGAAAAATCCCTGACGCCGCGCGGCGTGGTGGGCCTTTTCCCGGCGAACCGCGTGGGTGACGATATCGAAATTTACCGTGACGAGACGCGCACGCATGTATTGTCAGTAAGTCATCACTTACGCCAGCAGACCGAGAAAGTGGGCTTTGCGAACTACTGTCTGGCCGATTTTGTGGCACCGAAATCCAGCGGCAAAGCGGACTACCTCGGCGCGTTCGCCGTGACCGGCGGGCTGGAGGAAGACGCGCTGGCGGAGGCCTTCGACGCGCAGCACGATGATTATAATAAAATCATGGTCAAAGCGGTGGCCGACCGACTTGCAGAGGCGTTTGCCGAATATCTCCATGAGCGCGTGCGTAAGGTGCTGTGGGGCTACGCGCCTTATGAAAACCTCAGCAATGAGGAGCTCATCCGCGAAAATTATCAGGGCATTCGCCCGGCGCCGGGTTATCCGGCCTGCCCGGAGCACACCGAGAAATCGGTTATCTGGGATCTGCTGGACGTGGAAAACCGCATCGGCATGAAGCTCACGGAGTCTTACGCGATGTGGCCTGGAGCGTCGGTCTCCGGCTGGTATTTCAGCCACCCGGAAAGCAAATATTTCGCCGTGGCGCAGATCCAGCGCGACCAGGTGGAAGATTACGCGCAGCGCAAAGGGATGAGCGTGAGCGAGGTGGAGCGGTGGCTTGCGGCGAACCTTGGTTACGACGCTGATTAGTTATGGATTAGACCTGTAAGACGAACACGCCGGTGGGTGCGCGCGGCTTACCCACCCTACAACCGAAACATAGGGCGGGTAAGCGCAGCGCACCCGCCTTTTCCGTTGTCATCGAGCAATCACCCACCATTCCCGGCATCATCCAACACCCGGTTGACCCTTCATATACCCACCTGCCAATACTTCCTCCGGTTAATTACTTATACTCATCAAAGAAGCAGCATCGCGCCTGCTTCTCGGGAAAACACAACGATAAGGAGAAGCCGTGTTAACGCTGTTACACCTGCTTTCTGCGGTGGCGCTGCTGGTCTGGGGCACTCACATCGTGCGTACCGGCGTCATGCGCGTCTTCGGCGCGCGCTTAAGAAGCGTACTCAGCCGCAGCGTGGAGAAAAAACCGCTCGCCTTCTGCGCGGGCATCGGCGTGACGGCGCTGGTGCAGAGCAGCAACGCCACCACGCTGCTCGTCACCTCGTTCGTCGCGCAGGATCTGGTGGCGCTCACGCCCGCGCTCGTCATTGTGCTTGGCGCGGATGTCGGTACGGCGCTCATGGCGCGCGTGCTCACCTTCGATCTCTCATGGCTCTCGCCGCTGCTGATTTTTATCGGCGTCATCTTCTTTCTTGGCCGTAAACAGAGCCGCGCCGGCCAGATGGGGCGCGTCGCTATCGGCCTCGGGCTGATTTTGCAGGCACTGGAGCTTATCGTGCAGGCGGTCACGCCCATCACCAAAGCCTCCGGCGTACAGGTCATTTTCGCCTCGCTCACCGGCGACATCATGCTCGACGCGCTCATAGGCGCGGTGTTCGCGGTCATCAGCTACTCAAGCCTGGCGGCGGTCCTGCTGACCGCCACGCTCACCGCCACGGACGTCATCTCCTTTCAGGTGGCGCTCTGCCTGGTCATTGGCGCGAACCTCGGTTCCGGCCTGCTGGCGATGCTCAACAACGGCGCCGCCAGCCCGGCGGCGCGACGCGTGGCGCTCGGCAGTCTGCTCTTTAAGCTGGTGGGCAGCCTGCTGGTACTGCCTTTTGTGCCGCTGCTGGCGCAATCCCTCCATAAGTTGCCGCTGGAAGAGTCGGAGCTGGTTATCTATTTCCACGTCTTCTACAACCTCATCCGCTGTCTCGTGATGGTGCCTTTCGCGGGCATGATGGCGCGCCTCTGCCAGCGCATCATCCCGGATGCTCCGGAAACCGATCTGCGCATGAAGCCCCGGCATCTTGATCCGAGCGCGCTGGACACGCCAGCGCTGGGGCTCGCCAACGCCGCGCGCGAAACGCTGCGCATTGGCGACGTACTGGAGCAGATGCTGGAGGTCTACGGCAAAGTGATGCATGGCGAACCGCGTCAGGAGAAGACGCTGCGGCGGCTCGCCGACGACGTGGATGTGCTCTACACCGCCATCAAGCTCTATATGGCGCGCATGCCGAAAGAAGATCTGGCGGAAGATGAGGCGAAGCGCTGGGCGGAAATTATTGAAATGTCGCTGAACCTCGAACAGGCGGCGGATATTCTGGAGCGTATGGGCAGCGAAGTGGCGAACAAATCGCTGGCCGCGCGCCGCGCGTTTTCACCGGAAGGCGTGAAAGAGCTGGATACCCTGCTGGAGAAACTGACCGCCAACCTGAAGCTCAGTCTGTCGGTCTTTTTCGCGGGCGATGTGCAAAGCGCTCGCCGTCTGCGACGCCATAAACACCGTTTTCGCATTCTCAACCGCCGCTATGCGCACGCGCATGTGGACCGGCTGCATCAGCAAAACGTGCAGAGTATTGAAACCAGTTCGCTGCATCTGGGGCTGCTTGGCGATATGAAGCGCCTCAACTCGCTGTTCTGCGCCGTGGCCTACAGCATTCTCGAACAGCCGGATGACGATGAGGAGCGGCTGGAAGAGTAGCCTTGCAAAGCCGCTTTTATGATTTAATCGTTAAGCCAAGACCCAACGCTTTCATCACTGCCAGCGTGGTTTTAAGCGTTGGGTTGCCTTTATCACTGAAAGAACGGTACAGCTGTTCACGCGACAGACCTGTCTGAGCGGCGATATGCGCCATGCCTTTAGCGCGCGCGACGACGCCCAGCGCCTTTGCAATATGTCCGGCGTCGCCAGTTTCGAGCGCGTCCGCCATAAAAAAGGCAATCTCCTCATCATCAATCAGCGCCGCGGCGGGATCGTATTCGGTCAGCTTCATCACATTATCTCCACTGGTTCTCTGGCAGGTCAGCCAGCATTTTCGCAAGAAGAATGTCTTTATCCTGCGTGTGCTTATCACCACCACAAAGCAAAATGACAATCACGTCGCCGTGTTGTTTGAAATAAATCCGGTATCCCTCGCCGTAGTGAATACGCAGCTCGCTGATGCCTGTGCCGACGTGCTTAACATCACCAGGCAAACCATTAGCCAGCCGAAAAAGCCGTGCGGCAATCATCGTTTTTACCCGCTGGTCTTTCAGACTGGCTTGCCAAGGCGGAATACTTCAGTTTGAAGGATAAGCTTCATAATGCTCCCTGTATTTTAAAAACTACACTCGAATTATACAAGTCGGAGCAGGGAGAATAAGTGTCATAAAAAGAGGAACAAAGGTGCGAGTGATAAATCTGGAACAGCGCTCGATAAACAGACAAAAGCGTTGTGTTGCTGTCTGAAACCGAAGACAGGCTTACATCTCTATGACCAAAGCCTGCCAGATAAAGAGGTAAAAGGCCTAACGTCTGCCCCGCACCGGCGTGCTGGCGGACCATGAAAAGGTCGCGTCGCTGTCCGGTTTATACGACTGCGCTTTTTTCTGTTTGCGCGTCTGCTTCGCCGCCTGTTCGCGCTGCGCCATCAGCTTGTCGATATACTCTTTTTTAACGTGGTTGGCTTCGGAATTGGTAAGCGGGCGGCCGTGGGCGATGCGGGCGCGGTCGAGCAGAGTTTTTAATTCGCGCTGTTCGCTTTCCGTCATCTCTTTCTGGGTCAGTCGGGGCAGGGACATAGTGGCGACTCCTCAGGGGTTGAGCCGCCAGTGTAACGCAACGCCGCCGCTAACTCAGTAAATAAGCCCGGTTTCGCCGGGCTTATTTGCTTAACGGCCTGAACGCCGCGCGTTTTTGTCGACCGGTTTGCCGGACCAGTAGCCCGCGAGCAGCGAGCCGGAGAGGTTATGCCACACCGAGAACAGCGCGCCGGGTAGTGCCGCGAGCGGCGAGAAATAGAGTTTGCCGAGCGCGGCGGCGAGCCCGGAGTTTTGCATCCCCACTTCAATCGCCAGCGTCCGGCAGGTGGATTCGTCAAAGCCGAAGAGACGCCCGCCCCAGTAGCCGCCGAGCAGGCCGATACTGTTATGCAGAATCACTGCCACAATCACCATCAGCCCGACCGACGCGATATGCGAGGCGGAGCCCGCCACCACGGCGCTGATAATCGCCAGAATACACACCATGGAAAACGCGGGCAGGTATGGCTCCACCGCTTTCACCACGCGCGGGAACAGGTGATGCACGATAAGCCCGAGCGCAATCGGGATCACCACGATTTGCAGAATACTCAGCAGCATGCCCATCACATCGACCTGAATATGCGCGTCAACATAGAGGCGCGTCAGCAGCGGCGTGGCCACCACGCCCACCAGCGTTGAGACTGACGAAATGGTCACCGACAGCGCCACGTCACCTTTCGCCAGATAGATCATAACGTTAGACGCCGTACCGCTCGCCACGCTCCCTACCAGCACCATACCGGCCGAGAGATCCGGCGGCATATGAAACAGCATCGCCAGCAGCCAGGCGGCCAGCGGCATCACCAGATAGTGCAGGAAAATCCCGGCGGCGACCGGCGCGGGGCGCGACAGCACGCGTTTAAAATCGTCGAGTTTCAGGTGCACGCCCATGCCAAACATAATCAGCATTAATAATGTGCTGACCCACGGGCCGATGGGCGTAAACGTGGCGGGCGTGTAATAAGCAATAACCGAGAGCAGCAGCGCCCAGAGCGGGAACAGCCGGGTGAGTGTCGCGAGCATCGTGTTTTCCTTGCACCCCGTGGCGAACCGTCGTTATAACTCGGCATCGCCGGGGAGAATGTTGTGTTGTGTAATTATAAAAAAGGCCGGGATCGAGCCAGACCATTGATATTGTTTATCGTGCGAAGGAAAGTTATTCAAACAAATTATGATGAAAAGCCCTCATTCAGGGGCTTTGACCTGCTCCCAGCTCAGCCCAAAGCGCGCCAGATATTTACGCAGCCGGTCGGCGTCGTTCGGGTTGGCTTTCTTCTGGCGCGAAACCGCAAACAGCGTGCGTCCGGCCTCAGAGAGCGAGGCGCTACGCCTGCACACGGCAACAACCGCCGCCAGCTGATCCTGGTCGAAGAGATCGAGCGTTGTGGTATCAACAGGCAGCGCGGCGGCGGGGCCTGCGAGCGGCTGCCAGCTTGCGCTAAGGCGGGCGATTTCTTCCTCGACTAACGCGTCGGTAATGCGTCCCTGTTCGGCAAGCGTCGCCATGCGCGCCACCGAGCTGCCCAGTTCGCGAAAGTTGCCCGGCCAGCGCGCCTGTGGCGAACAGGCAAAAGCGAGATAGCGCTCGCGCGCGGTTTTATCAAAGCGGATCTGCGTCTGTTGCTGCGCCGAGAAGCGCTGTAGCTCATATTCCACGTTCGGCGCGATATCCTCGCGGCGCTCGGCGAGGCCCGGCAGCGCGAAGGCCCACATATTAATGCGCGCGTAGAGATCTTCACGAAAGCGCCCTTCAGCGACCCATCGCGCCATGTCGCGGTGCGTACCGGCGATAAGCTGGAAATCGCTCCGCACTTCTTTATCCGAGCCGAACGGGAAAAAGGTCTTTTCCTCGATAGCTTTCAGCAGCATCGCCTGTTCATCGAGCCCCAGCTCGGCGATTTCATCCAGAAACAGCACGCCGCCGTCGGCCTCGCGCAGAAGCCCTGGCCGCGCCTGCTGCGCGCCGGTAAACGCGCCCTTCACATGGCCAAAGAGCGTCGACATCGCGTTATCGCCGCGAAGCGTCGCGCAGTTCACGGAGACCAGCTTTCCCTGCACCAGATGCCGCGCCTGGCGCAGCTGGAAAATGCGCTTTGCGAGAAACGATTTCCCCGCGCCGGTCGGCCCCGTCAGCAGAATCGGCGCAGTGGATCGCAGCGCCACGCGCTCGATCTGGTCGATCAGACGGTTAAACGTGGCGTTGCGGGTGTCGATGCCGGATTTGAGAAACGACACCGACTGCTGCTGTTCGCGCTGGAAGCGGCTGGTCAGCGTCGCATAGCGGCTTAAATCGAGATCGATGACCGACGCCGTGCCGGTGGCTTTCTGATCTTTCTCATCGCCCTGGCGATCGGGGCTGGTCTGTAACAGCGCCGCCGGGAGATAACGTGCTTCGGTGAGCAGGAACCAGCAGATCTGCGCCACGTGCGTGCCGGTGGTGATATGCACCAGATACTCTTCATTCTCGGTATCAAAGGGATAGCGCGTGGCGAAATCCAGCAGCGCGGCGTACACCTCCTCGAAATCCCACGGATCGTCCATCACAACGGTGTGCGGGCGCACTTCGGTATGCGGCGAGACGGCGGCGATATCTTCCATGACCCGCTCTGCGAGCGACGCATCGCGCGCCTGATGCAGCAGCTCAAAGCGGTCGACGGGCAAACCGGGCTGCTGGCACAGCGCGATGGAGGGGCGCCATTTATTCCAGCGGTTGGCGCGTTTACCGCGCCGGTCCAGTACGGTGCCCAGCATGCCAATCACCACGCGACGCTTTTGCATGTTTTATCCTTAAAGATAAATAACGATATTGAAAGATAAATAATATCCCTTTCTGTTATGGACGTCGCGCATCGCATAAAAAATTTAACTATTAATAATCAATAATTTAAAAATTAATTTTTACCTTAACCGAAACTGGCACGCTTCTGGCAATTATCACTTCGTCAGCACGCTGGGTATGCAGGGGTTTATAGCCCCGCCGGCGCACCGGGAACGGTAACACGTTATCCAGGGGGCGTTCCGCCAGTGCAATGACGTGGAAAACTGTCGGTTTATCAGGTTCGACTCCTGAACTTTCTTTCTCCTTCCAGAGAAACGTTAAAAGCAGTACCCCGGCGGTTGAGTCGTTAGCGACCGCCACACACTGACGCCGGTAACGGCGCCGGGCGGCAGGCAGAAAAGACCGGAACAGAGGTGGCTTCCCCCTCCCGCTTCGCGCCGTTATCCGCGTCAGCCACAACAGTAAGGGAAAAAAATGAATAACAAAGTGACGATTCGTAAGGGCCAGTTGGGTTTACTGGCAAAACAGGGCGATTTTTATCAGGTGCTGGAAGCGGGCGAGCATCGCCTGCCGTGGTTTAACAAACCGGACGTGACGCTGGTGGAGATGAATAGCGGCGACGTCGCGCCGGAGCTGGCCGACTATCTGCGCCGTTTTCAGCCAGAATGGGTAGAGAAATATTGTCTGGCGATCGATCCCGCCGATAACGAAACCGCGGCGCTGTGGCGCAATAACGTGCTGGTGGAAATTATCCCGCCGGGTGCGCGGCGTCTCTTCTGGCGCGACGGCGACACCCTGCGCGCCGTACTTATGGACACCCGCGACGTACAGGTGCCGACGGAGATAATGACCGCCGTGTTGCAGCCGCGCGGCCGCGATGCCGTAGTGAAAGGGCGCGACGCCATCCTGACCGTTAACGTGCCCGCCTGGCACGTTGGCGTGCTGAAAATCGACGGCGTTACGCAGCCGCTGCTACCGCCGGGCTTAAGCGCGTACTGGAAAATCAATCATCTGGTGGAAGCGGAAGTCGTAGATACGCGCCTTCAGGCGATGGAAGTCTCCGGCCAGGAGATCCTGACTAAAGATAAAGTGAACCTGCGCATTAATCTGGGGGCCAACTGGCGCTATCAGGACGTGTTGCAGGCATACAGCCAGCTTGCCAAGCCGCTGGAGCATTTATACCGCGAATTGCAGTTTGCGCTGCGCGAGGCGGTGGGTACCCGCACGCTCGATGAGCTGCTGGAAAATAAACAGATCATCGATGACGTGGTGAGCGCGCAGGTTATCGCCCGTATGGCACCGTTTGGTATCGACGTGGCGTCGACCGGCGTGAAGGACATCGTGCTGCCGGGCGACATGAAAACGATTTTGTCGCGGCTGGTGGAGGCGGAGAAATCCGCGCAGGCGAACGTGATTCGTCGTCGTGAAGAGACCGCCGCGACCCGTTCGCTGCTGAACACCGCAAAAGTCATGGAAAACAATCCGGTCGCGTTGCGACTGAAAGAGCTCGAAACCCTGGAAAAAGTGGCGGAGCGTATCGATAAGATCTCCGTATTCGGCGGCCTGGATCAGGTGCTGCAGGGGCTGGTACAGATTAAAGGGGTATAACAATGGAAGAGAATAGCTATCAGACGCTGGCGCAGGCTAACGGCGCGCCGGTAAAAATGTGGACCCACGGCGTGCCGGTAGAGCCGGAAGCGCGTGAGCAACTGCTGAAAACGGCGAAAATGCCTTTTATTTTTAAACACCTGGCGGTAATGCCGGATGTGCATCTGGGTAAAGGCTCGACCATCGGCAGCGTGATCCCGACCAAAGGCGCGATTATCCCGGCGGCGGTGGGGGTGGATATCGGCTGCGGAATGATCGCGGTGCGCACGTCGCTCGTGGCGCGCGATCTTCCGGATAACCTGAGCGGGTTGCGCAGCGCCATCGAACAGGCCGTCCCGCACGGGCGCACCACAGGGCGCGGTCAGCGTGATAAAGGTGCGTGGTCGAACACGCCGCAGGATGTGGATCACCACTGGGCATCGCTTGCGCCGCGCTTTAAACGCCTGACGGATAAATACCCCAACCTGTTGAAGACTAACAATCATCAGCATCTGGGAACGCTCGGTACGGGTAATCACTTTATCGAGATCTGCCTTGATGAACAGGAGCGCGTGTGGGTGATGCTGCACAGCGGATCGCGCGGCGTGGGTAACGCCATCGGCACTCATTTCATCGGGCTTGCGCAGAAAGATATGCAGCGCCATATGGCGAATCTACCGGACCGCGATCTCGCCTATTTTGAAGAAGGCAGCAAGCACTACGCCGATTACATTGAGGCGGTCGAATGGGCGCAGGATTTCGCGCGCCAGAACCGCGAAGTGATGATGAACCGCATGCTGGCGGCGCTTTCCGCGATTATCACGAAGCCGTTTATGACGCAGCAGGAGGCCGTGAACTGCCACCATAACTATGTGCAGAAAGAGACGCACTTTGGCGAAGAGATCCTGGTGACGCGCAAAGGGGCGGTGTCGGCGCAAAAAGGCCAGATGGGGATCATTCCGGGGTCTATGGGCGCCAAAAGCTTTATCGTGCGTGGGCTGGGAAACGAAGAGAGCTTCTGTTCATGCAGTCACGGCGCAGGGCGCGCCATGAGCCGTACCGCGGCGAAAAAACGCTTCACGGTGGAAGATCAAATTCGCGCCACGGCGCACGTTGAGTGCCGTAAAGACAGCGACGTGATCGATGAGATCCCGATGGCGTATAAAGACATCGACGCCGTGATGGCCGCGCAGTCGTCGCTGGTGGAGATTGTGCATACGCTGCGTCAGGTCGTGTGCGTGAAAGGATGATTTTTAAGGAAAAATGATGGAACTGAACGGGGTGGACGCCGCCATGCGCGAGCGCGTGCGGCAGGTGTTAAACGAGGTGGAAACAAAGTATGGCGTGAAGGTGCTTTACGCCTGCGAATCGGGGAGCCGGGGCTGGGGCTTTGCCTCGCCGGACAGCGACTACGACGTGCGCTTTCTCTATGTGCATCCGCCGGCGTGGTATTTACGGGTCGATGCGCCGCGCGATGTTATCGAACTGCCCATCGACGACACGCTCGACGTCTGCGGCTGGGAGTGGCGCAAAGCGCTCGGGCTGCTCAAGCGGGCGAACCCGACGCTTATCGAGTGGCTCGACTCGCCGATAGTCTACCGGCAGGATGAGACCGCCATCGGCGCGCTGCGCGACCAGGTGCCGCTCTGGTTCTCCGCTGAGCGTGCGCGCTGGCACTACTACTCAATGGCCCGCAAAAACTTTCACAGTTATTTGCAGGGCGAGACGGTGCGGCTGAAGAAATATTTCTACGTGCTGCGCCCGCTGCTGGCGGTGCGTTGGGTGGAAGCGGGTAAGGGCGCGCCGCCGATGCGCTTTCGCACGCTGCTGGAGGGCACGGTGAACGATCCGCTGCTGCGAGAAGAAATCGACGCGCTGCTTGCCGCCAAACAGCGGGCGGGTGAGGCCGAGTATGGCGCACCGATGCCGCGGATACACGCGTTTATCGCCGCAGAGCTGGCGCGCGGCGAAACGCCGCCGGAGCTGCCGCACAGTGAAAAGGCGCAGGCGAGTCAGTTAGATAAGCTGCTTTATGAAACGGTGATGGCCTGACAATGTCAGGCCATTTTTTTACTTATTCAAAAAGATTCTGGTGCAGCTTCTGGACGACCTGTTCGGCATCGTTGCCCGGCACCAGGAAGCAGAGGTTATAGCTCGACGCGCCGTAGCAAATCATGCGGATGTTAAACGGCTCCAGCACGCCAAACACCTCTTTGCCGACGCCGCAGGCTTTGGAAAGGCTGTTGCCAATCAGCGCCACCAGCGCCAGGTTTTCTTCCACTTCCACGCGGCAGAGCGAGGAGAGCTCGGTCAGCAGCGCCTGGGTCAGCAGCGTATCGCCGGTTGAGGTGGAGCCGGTCGTGTCGAGCGTCAGCGCCACGCTCACTTCCGACGTGGTGATCAGATCGACGGAAATATTATGGCGCGCCAGGATGCTGAACACTTCCGCGAGGAAACCGCGCGAGTGCAGCATGTTCAGGCTGTGGAGCGTCAGCAGCGTCTGCTTGCGGCGCAGCGCCAGCGCGCGGAACAGCGGCGGGTTGGTGGTTTTGTTGCACACCAGCGTGCCGCCTGCCTTTGGATCTTTGCTGGATCCGACAAACACCGGAATGTCGCTGCGCACGGCCGGCAGCAACGTCGCCGGGTGCAGCACTTTCGCGCCAAACGTTGCCATTTCGGCGGCTTCTTCAAAGGCGATTTCATCAATGCGTTTCGCGGCGGGCACCACGCGCGGATCGGTGGTGTAGATGCCCGGCACGTCGGTCCAGATATCCACGCGGCGCGCTTTCAGCGCCTCGGCGAGGAGGGCGGCGGTATAGTCGCTGCCGCCGCGGCCAAGCGTGGTGGTGCGTCCTTTGGCTTCGCTGCCGATAAACCCCTGGGTGATAACCAGCCCTTCCGCCAGGCGCGGCGCGAGCTGCTGCGTGCAGAGCTCGGCGAGCGCCGCGACATCCGGCTCGGCGCGGCCAAAGCGATCGCTGGTGCGCATCACTTTACGCACGTCAAACCAGCGCGCGTCCACGCCGCGCTCGCGCAGGATCTCAACAAACAGCAGGGTGGACATTAGTTCGCCGTGGCTGACCAGCTCATCGGTAAGCGCGGTGGAGGTCGCCAGCGACGCGGCTTCAGAAAGCGTGGCGATGTTTTCCAGCAGGCGATCAATCTCTTCGCGGATCACCGTCGGGTTTTGCAGGCGTTCCAGAATGTCGTACTGAATTTTGCGGATGGCGTCGAGCTTTACATAGCGCTCGGTCGCTTCGAGGCCTTCTGCCAGTGCCACCAGCAGGTTGGTGATCCCGGCGGAGGCGGAAAGCACCACCAGGCGGACGTGGCCGTCGTCCAGGACGACATCGGCGCTGCGGTTCATGGCGTCGAAATCCGCCACGCTGGTGCCGCCAAATTTAGCGACCACTAAAGAATCTGTCATAACAACCTCGTGTCAGGGCGCCATGCATCATGTATGGCGGAATCTGTTCAGCCTGGGCACAAGGAAAGCGCAGTAAAGGGGCGGACGCAGGAGGATAAAACCAACGTTACGATACACCCAGAAGCGCTCCACCTTGCGAAACGTTAGACTGCCGTCGTTTCGGGTGACAGCCCAGGGGATTCAGCCCCTGCAGCCGATGACGCGCCTTACCAGACAGCGCGCCATCTCGGCGTCGTTCCCCCTCGCGTGTGGTCGTGGGACGGGTTCCTCGCACACGTTACCTGGCCGACGCGCCTCTTCCTTTGATTTTCTTCCTGTTTGTGGCTACGCGTGTGTTGGCTTTCCTCGCTCACCCCAGTCACATACTTTTGTATGCTCCTGGGGATTCGCTGCGTCGCCGCCTTCGCGTAACCCCAAACCGTTTGAAAATCGTGTTTATATTCAGCTCGGGATTCACTCGCTTACCGCCTTGCCACACCCCGAACTATTTTGGAAAACAAGGATTTTCTTTCTGTTTGTGGCTACTTCGCGGCATCGCCGCCTGCGCGTAACCCCAAACCGATTGAAAATCGTGTTTTTGTTCTGCCCGGGATTCGCTCGCTTACCGCCTTGCCAGATCCCGAACTTCTCTGAAAAACACAGGCGGCTTCAGGTTGCGTAAGCAAATGGCTAAAGCCGCAGAAAAAAACAGGCCAGGCGTGCGCAGGGCGCGTCGGGCCGGTACTTATTCATAAATAAAGGGTTGGCCGGGGGATTGTCAACGATACGGTCATGGGGATTTTTCATATTACGCAGGCTGCCAGGAAAATAACTTATAACGACTATACTTTTCTCTTGTCGCCGGGGAGGCTGGCGTCCGGCCTTATGATAAAAATCATCACAATTTCAGCGACTGGCGCTACAATCGACCGCAGTCACAATTCTCAAATCACAAGAGTATTGCTATGAAAAACATCAACCCAACGCAGACTTCTGCCTGGCAGGCACTACAAAATCACTTCGACGCGATGAAGGATGTCACCCTCGCTGAGCTCTTCGCGAAAGACGCTGACCGCTTCGGTAAATTCTCCGCCACCTTCAACGATCAGATGCTGGTGGACTACTCCAAAAACCGCATCACGGAAGAAACCCTCAGCAAACTGCTGGATCTGGCAAAAGAGACCGATCTGGCGGGCGCCATTAAATCGATGTTCTCCGGCGAGAAGATCAACCGCACTGAAGACCGCGCCGTACTGCACGTCGCGCTGCGCAACCGCAGCAATACGCCGATTCTGGTAGACGGCAAAGATGTGATGCCGGAAGTGAACGCCGTGCTGGAGAAGATGAAAAAATTCTCAGAGGCCATTATCTCCGGCGAATGGAAAGGCTATACCGGTAAGCCCATCACTGACGTGGTGAACATCGGTATCGGCGGCTCTGACCTCGGCCCGTTCATGGTGACCGAAGCGCTGCGCCCGTACAAAAACCACCTCAACATGCACTTTGTTTCTAACGTCGACGGCACCCACATCGCCGAAGTGCTGAAAAAAGTGAACCCGGAAAGCACCCTGTTCCTGGTAGCGTCCAAAACCTTCACCACCCAGGAAACCATGACCAACGCCCACAGCGCGCGTGACTGGTTCCTGAAAACCGCCGGTGACGAAAAGCATGTAGCGAAACACTTCGCGGCACTCTCCACCAATGCGAAAGCGGTCGGCGATTTCGGCATTGATACGGCTAACATGTTTGAGTTCTGGGACTGGGTCGGCGGCCGTTACTCTCTATGGTCGGCGATTGGCCTCTCCATCATTCTGTCCGTGGGTTACGACAACTTTGTTGAGCTGCTCTCCGGCGCGCACGAGATGGACAAACACTTCTCCACCACGCCGTTTGAGAAAAACCTGCCGGTGCTGTTGGCGCTGATTGGCATCTGGTACAACAACTTCTTTGGTGCCGAAACCGAAGCGATTCTGCCGTACGACCAGTACATGCACCGTTTCGCGGCGTACTTCCAGCAGGGCAATATGGAATCCAACGGTAAATATGTTGACCGTGACGGTAACGCCGTGGATTACCAGACTGGCCCGATTATCTGGGGTGAGCCGGGCACCAACGGCCAGCACGCGTTCTATCAGCTGATCCACCAGGGCACTAAACTGGTGCCGTGCGATTTCATCGCGCCGGCGATTACGCATAACCCACTCTCTGACCACCATCAGAAACTGCTCTCAAACTTCTTCGCCCAGACCGAAGCGCTGGCGTTCGGTAAATCCCGTGAAGTGGTAGAGCAAGAGTTCCGTGACCAGGGCAAAGATCCGGCACAGCTGGAAAACGTGGTGCCGTTTAAAGTGTTTGAAGGCAACCGCCCGACCAACTCCATCCTGCTGCGTGAAATCACTCCGTTCAGCCTGGGCGCGCTGATTGCGCTCTACGAGCACAAAATCTTCACCCAGGGTGCCATTCTGAACATCTTCACCTTCGACCAGTGGGGCGTGGAGCTTGGCAAACAGCTTGCTAACCGCATTCTGCCGGAACTGGGTGATAACAAAGAAATCGCCAGCCACGACAGCTCCACCAACGGCTTAATTAACCGTTATAAAGCCTGGCGCGGCTGATTTTAAATAAGCGTGTCAAATAAGCGTAATGATGCCGGCAATATGCCGGCATTCTTTTCTCAGATAAATCTTGTTGTTCACCCGCCTCCCGCTACTCTTTAATCTTGAGGTTAATCCGAAAATCGCCGCGCCCGGCTTCTGCACGCCTGAAGCCTTTCAGATAAACCGGATTTCCGTTTTGCAGGGATATATTATAACAAATTGAAAAACAGGCGATTTATATAAAATCTATTACGCCATCCTTCACTGTTTGTCTAATTATCCTAAAACCCTGTGCCTATTTCCCTGGGTCGTAAACCGACAGGGGTTGTTGTGTATACTCGGAAGCGCCTGAAAATCTTTTCAGGTAAATCTCCATTCATTCAATGAAGGGAAATTGATATGAAGAAAATCCTTAGTGGCGTTTTCGCCATTGCAGCGCTTGGCGCTGTCTCAGCCCAGGCTGCACCGGTTAGCGTCGGTGAAGCGGCAGGCTCGGCAGCGACCTCCGTGTCGGTTGGCAGCTCCAGCGCCACCGCGTCAAGCACTGTAGGGTCAGTTGTCGGTGTGGCGCTTGCCGCCACCGGCGGCGGCGATGGTTCCAACACCGGGACCACGACCACCACCACCACCAGCACTGCCACCCAGTAAACCCTTCGGGGGCTTTAACCATAACCACACTACGGTGTGGTTATTTTGACTTTTTTTGGGGAAATATCGTGAAGCGACTCGCGATTGTGTTGATGTGCCTGATGATTCAGGCCTGCTCCACCACGACCAAGGGACTCGGCAATTCACTCAGGCAAAGTATTTTCGGCCCGGATGGGGTGCAGCTCACGGATGAAGATATCCAGAACATGCCCTACGCCAGCCAGTACATGACGCTGAATAACGGCCCGCAGCTCTTTGTGGTGCTCGCCTTTTCTGAAAACGGCCAGCAAAAATGGGTGACGCAGGACCGCGCGACGATCGTGACGCAGCATGGGCGCGTCGTAAAAACCTTAAGCCTCGCCGATAACCTGATAGACATGAACAATCTGGCGGCCGACCCGCTGGCGCACGCTAACCAGATTATCGACGGCGCAAGCTGGACCCGCACGATGGGCTGGACCGAGCGCCATCAGGTGCGTTACGCCACCGCCCGTTCCACCTTTACCTGGGATGGCACCGATACCCTGAAAGTGGGCAGCGACATCACGCCGGTGCGCATTCTGGATGAAGAAGTGACCACAGAAGCCGCCACCTGGCATAACCGCTTCTGGGTGGACAGCGATGGGCAGATTCGTCAGTCAAAACAATATCTGGGAGCGGGGTATTTTCCGGTCACCACCATTCTGTTGAAGGCAGCGAAATAATGAAAACCACACTTATCGCTTCGCTGATATTTAGCCTCGGCAGCTTTTGCGCTTTCGCCGACGGCACCATTACCGTTTACCGGGACCATGCACAGCCGCTAAAAGTTTCCGGCGCGAAACATCTCGCCGATCTGGTTTCTCAACCGCAGTTAGCCGGCAGCTGGTGGCTGGGTGCGGTAATCAGCGAACGTCAGGCAAGCGTTGAGGCGCAGGCGCAGCATCAGGTGCTGTTAAACCGTCTCGCGTCCCTTGCCGCCGAAGAGGGCGGCGATGACGGCGCGGCGATTAACCGCGTGCGCCAGCAGTTACAGGCCATCAAAGTGACAGGCCGTCAGAGAGTGATCCTCGACCCGGACCGCGTGCGGGTGCGTCCGCACAACAACCCGCCGCTGGAAGGTGATTACGAGCTATGGGTCGGCCCGCAGCCGTCCACTATTACGCTTGTCGGGCTCGTCAGCGCGCCTGGCAAAAAAACGTTTACGCCCGGCAAGCCGGTGACGGACTACCTCGATGAGGTCAGCCGTCTCAGCGGCGCCGAGCGCAGCTACGCCTGGCTGATTCAGCCGACCGGGCGCGTGGAAAAGGTGCCGGTGGCGTACTGGAATAAGCGCCACGTAGAGCCGATGCCTGGCAGCATTCTGTATGTCGGCTTCGCTGACCATACGTTTACCTCAGCGTATGACGGGCTGAACGAGCAAATCATCTCTTCTCTGACGCATCGGATACCGGATTAATGAAAAAACATTACTACTTCAGCCTGCTGGCGCTGGCGGTCGCTTCCGCCTGCCATGCCGAAACGTATCCGGCGCCAGTTGGCCCTTCACAAACGGATTTCGGCGGCGTCGGCCTGATGCAGACGCCGACGGCGCGCATGGCGCGCGAGGGCGAGCTGAGCCTGAACTATCGCGATAACGATCAGTATCGCTACTACTCCGCTTCTATTCAGCTTTTCCCGTGGCTGGAAACCACGCTGCGCTACACCGACGTGCGTACCCGTGAATACTCCAACGTGGATGCGTTTTCCGGCGACCAGACCTATAAAGATAAAGCGTTTGATCTCAAGCTGCGCCTGTGGGAAGAGGGCTACTGGCTGCCGCAGGTGGCGGTGGGCGCGCGCGATATCGGCGGTACGGGGCTGTTTGACGCCGAATATCTGGTCGCCAGCAAAGCCTGGGGGCCGTTTGATTTCTCGCTCGGTCTGGGCTGGGGCTATCTCGGCACGAGCGGCAACGTGAAGAACCCGCTCTGCCAGTACGACGATAAATTCTGCTACCGCGACCCGAGCTATCAGCGCGCGGGCTCCATTGACGGCAGCACGATGTTCCACGGCCCGGCGGCGATTTTCGGCGGTATCGAATACCAGACGCCGTGGCAGCCGCTGCGCCTGAAGCTGGAGTATGAAGGTAACAACTATACCCAGGACTTCGCGGGCAAAATCGATCAGAAAAGTAAATTCAACGTGGGCGCGATTTACCGCGTCGCCGACTGGGCGGATGTTAACCTGAGCTACGAGCGCGGCAACACCGTGATGTTTGGCTTTACCCTGCGCACTAACTTTAACGATCTGCGTCCGTCTTACACCGACAACCGTCGCCCTGAATATGATCCGCAGCCGCAGGACGCGGTGTTGCAGCACAGCGTGGTGGCGAACCAGCTTACTTCGCTGAAATACAATGCCGGGCTTAACGATCCGCAGATTCAGGTGAAGGGCGATACGCTCTACGTGACGGGCGAGCAGTATAAATACCGTGATTCGCGTGAAGGGATCGAGCGCGCCAACCGCATCATCATGAATGACCTGCCGCAGGGCGTGAACCGTATCCGCGTGACCGAAACGCGTCTCAACATGCCGCAGGTCACAACAGAGACTGATGTGGCGAGCCTGAAGCGACACCTGGAAGGCGAGCCGCTTGGCCATGAGACGCCGCTCGCACAGCAGCGCATGACGCCGGTCGTTGCCGAGAACCCGGAACAGGGCTGGTATATTGAGAAATCGCGCTTTAACATCGCGCTCAATCCGGTGCTGAACCAGTCCATCGGCGGCCCGGAAAACTTCTACATGTACCAGTTGGGCCTGATGGGCACCGCCGACTGGTGGATGACTGACCACCTGCTGACGTCCGGCAGCGTGTTTGTGAACCTAGCGAACAACTACGACAAGTTCAATTACACCGACCCGAAAGACAATTCACCGCTGCCGCGCGTGCGTACCCGCGTGCGTGAATATGTGGAGAACAACTATTACGTAAACAACCTGCAGGCGAACTACTTCCAGCATCTGGGCGGCGATTTCTACGGCCAGATCTACGCGGGCTATCTGGAAACCATGTATGCCGGCGCGGGCGCGGAAGTGCTGTGGCGTCCGGTGGACAGCAACTGGGCGTTCGGTATTAACGGCAACTACGTGAAGCAGCGCGACTGGACCAGCCCGCAGAATATGATGAAATTCACCGATTACAGCGTGAAAACCGGTCATCTGACCGCGTACTGGACGCCGCCGTTTGCGCAGGATGTGCTGATTAAAGCGAGCGTCGGGCAGTATCTGGCAGGTGATAAGGGCGGCACGCTGGAGGTCGCGAAACACTTCGACAGCGGAATTGTGGTGGGCGCGTACGCGACTATCACTAATGTGTCGCCGGAGGAGTACGGCGAGGGCGATTTCACCAAGGGCGTGTATGTGTCGGTGCCGTTTGATCTCTTCACCACAAGCCCAACCCGCAGCCGCGCCGCGATCGGCTGGACGCCGCTCACCCGTGACGGTGGTCAGATGCTGGGCCGTAAGTTTGATCTCTATAGCATGACCAGCGATAAGAGCCTGAACTTCCGGTAATCGTGCGGTGGTTCAGGTTTACGGAGCGGTGGGTAGTTTATGTGGGATGGTGGGTGCGCTTCGCTTACCCACCCTACGGATGGCCCCTGTTCAACGGTGGGTGAGATGTTGTAGGGCGGGTAAGCGCAGCGCACCCGCCACGCAATGGAATGCTACAACCGCCGCAACAACCGCGCCGGGTTACCGGCGTACACCCCTTTCTCGGTAATCGACTTTGTCACCACGCTGCCTGCGCCAATCACCGCGCCGTCGCAAATCGACACCGCGAGAATGGTCGCATTGCTGCCAATCGACACGCCATTACCAATCACAATCCGCCCCCAACTCTCGCTGTCCGGGTCCGGCTTGCCGTCCCGAAACATGTCGTTGGCGAACATCACGCCGTGACCGATAAAACAATCTTCGCCAATGGTCACGTACTCGCAAATAAACGTATGCGACTGCACCCGCGTACCGCGCCCGATTCGGGAATGGCGCTGGATCTCCACAAACGGGCCGACAAACACCTCGTCGCCCAGCTCGCAGCCATATACGTTGGCGGGCTGATAAATCACCACGTCGCGCCCGACGCTCACATCGCGCACGGCCACTTCACGCAGTTCAGGCACAGGCGTCGTCATCACGCACGCTCCCGCTCAACACGCGCGACAATCTGCGCCAGCGCGGCGCGTGGGCTGGTGAGCAGTTTAGGGTGGCTGAAATAACGCTCCGCGCCTGCCATGGAAGCCTGCGCCAGCGCCACGCAGCCTGCGCCGCGCGCGAAGGCCTGCTGAGTGGCTTCGGCGACGCGCTGGTGAAAGGCGTCGTGCTGACCGCTCTGAAACAGCGCCCAGGCATCAGGGATAATCTCAACGCCAAGCGGCGTGGTCGGCGGGAGTGTTGCACGAAACAGCGCGGCAGTCGGGTGCAGCGTAGTCGGCGCGGCGCAGAGCACCACAACGGGCTGTCCGGCGGTGACTGCCGCCTGCGCCAGCGCGCGATCAACACGCATAATGCCCGGGTCCTGCGCGAGAAAATCAGCGGCGGAGCCCAGCGTGGAGCAGGTGAGCAGCACCACGTCGGCGTCGGTGCGCAGATCCGCGAGCGCGGCGATTGTCTCTTTTTCAATCTCGGGCGTGACGCCGCCTGCGGCTTGCGCCTGTTCAAGCAGGTGCGGCATCACTTTATGGGTTATTAAGGCGTCTTGCGGGAGATTCAGCGCGCGGGCAGCTTCATCAAAAACCGCCACATTGCTTTGCGCCGTATGCAGGCAGGCTATTTTCATCTTCTTTCCCTGTTATCAGTAAGCGTTACGGTGCCAGCCTCTCGCGGGCCGGGCAAAACCTGAACCTTTAACTATAGACGCTCGCTGCGTTTTTAGTCTTGCCACAGCCCGAGCGCCCATAAAAAAAGGCGGCACGAGGGCCGCCAAAAGTGACTTCTTAGTCAGGGATACAATGGTACTACAGTGGCAAAATAACGATGAAGAGACTTAACCCTTAACGCCCCCCGCCGTGAGGCCGCTTACCAGCCAGCGCTGTGCCAGCAGGAAGACCACGGTAATCGGGATGGCTGACAGCACAGCCGCCGCCGCGAAATCGCCCCACAGGTAGTTTTGCGGGTTGAGATATTGCTGCATGCCGACCGCCAGCGTGTAGCTATCGACATCACGTAGCAGCAGCGAGGCGACCGGTACTTCCGTAATCGCGCCGATAAACGAAAGAATAAAGACCACCGCAAGGATAGGCACCGACAGCGGCAGCAGCACCAGACGAAACGCCTGCCACGGTGTCGCGCCATCCAGCGCCGCCGCTTCTTCAAGCGATCCGTCAATCGTTTCGAAATAGCCTTTGATTGTCCAGACATGTAGCGCGATGCCGCCCAGATAGGCGAAGATCACGCCGCCGTGCGTATTAAGCCCGATAAAGGGAATGTACTGGCCGAGACGGTCAAACAGGGCGTAGAGCGCCACCAGCGACAGCACCGCCGGGAACATCTGGAAAATCAACATGCCTTTCAGCAGCGCGCCTTTACCCGGGAAACGCATACGGGCGAAGGCATAGGCGCAGGTGGTGGAGAGCGCCACGATGCCTGCCGCGGTAATGCCCGCGATTTTCACCGAGTTCCACAGCCACAGCAGCACCGGGAACGGCGGCGGCGTTACGCGGCCATCGGCGTGCTCCACGCTGAAACCGAGCGCCAGCCGCCAGTGCTCCCAGGAGATTTGATCCGGGATGAGGCTACCGGTCGCGAAGTTGCCGGGGCGCAGCGAAATCGCCACGACCATCAACAGCGGAAACATAATGGCGGCGATAAACGCCAGCAGCAGCAGATGTGTCGCCAGCAGACGCAGCTTTTGCGATTTGGGTTGCACCATAGCCATGTGGGATCTCCTTAATCAAACTTAATGCGCGTGGCTTTGAGGTTCACGACCGCCAGCGCGCCCACCAGCAGGAAGATAAGCGTGGCGATAGCCGCCGCGAGGCCAAAGTCCTGACCGCCGCCGCCTTCAAAGGCGATACGCCAGGTGTAGCTCACGAGCAAGTCGGTATAGCCCGCAGGCGTCGTGGTGCCGATGCGGTCCGGGCCGCCGTTGGTTAACAGCAGGATCAGCACGAAGTTATTAAAGTTAAACGCGAAGCTTGCGATCATCAGCGGCGTTAGCGGCTTGATAAGCAACGGGAACGTGATTTTAAAGAAGTTCTGGAACGGACCGGCGCCGTCCATTGCGGAGGCCTCGTAGAGATCGTCCGGGATAGCTTTCAGCAGCCCCATGCAGAGGATCATCATGTACGGATAGCCAAGCCAGGTGTTGACGATGATGATCATGGTGCGCGCGGTCGTCGGGTCGGTAAACCACGCCGGCTTGATGCCAAACAGCGCGCTCAGCATCATGTTGATCTCACCAAAACTCTGGTTGAACAGCCCTTTGAAAATCAGAATGGAAATAAACGACGGCACCGCATACGGCAGAATGAGCAGCACGCGGTAGATGGCTTTACCCTTCAGCGATTCCCACTGCACCAGGCACGCCAGCACCATGCCGACCGCCACCGTCAGCACGACGGTCAGCGCCGCGAAGACGACCGTCCAGACGAAGATGGCCATAAATGGTTTCTGGATGCCTTCATCGGCAAAGACGCGCAGGAAATTATCCCAGCCGATGGTCACGGTGTAACCCGGGCTGAGCTTCTCATCGCCCCACTGGCCGTCGGCGTTCACCGACTGATAAAAGCCGATATCGTTGTTCGGGCGGTATTTCACGCCGCTCTGATTATTAGTGAGCGTGCCGTCACCGGCGAGCGTATAGAGCGGACGGGTGCCGGAGAACTGGCGCAGCGAACTCATAACGAGCTGGCTTTCGTCCGGCAGTTCGGCGGTGATCTGGTTCAGCGCCTGGCGATTCTGAGTGATAACACGCAGGCTGGCGCGTTCGCCTTCCGGCAGGGCAGGCGCGGCGGAAAGCTTCAGTTTCTGCTCGCCGCCAAATTTAAACGGTTCAGAGACATAATAGTTGCCGCTGGCGCCGTCCGTGAGGGCCAGACGCCACTGATCGCCTGCGGGATACAGGCCAAAGGTGTAGCTTTCGCCCGCCTGATATTTACGATCCATCAGCACTTCACGCGCGCGCTCCTGCGTGAGCTGGTTGGTGCTGCTGTAGTTGGTAAAGGCGATGGCGATGGTGCAGGCGAGCGGAAAGAGCACGAAAAGCCCCATGCCCGCGAGACCCGGATAAACATAACGCCACGCGTAGGCGCGGCGATTCGCGAAAATGTAGAGGCCAATTGAGCTTAAAATCAGCGTCATGATGGCGAACAGGTATTCCCCCTGTGCGTACATTAAAACGACAAGGTAACCCACCAGTAAGCCCAGCAGACCAATCGCCGACCATTTCAGCGCGTCGCTTTGCCACCAGTGTTTCTTTTTAATGACATCCATGGGGATAATCCTCAACAACGATGAAAACGTAGGTGTGGCCGTGCCACGGTGTAATGCCTTACAGGGTGTGGTGGGTGCGTTACGCTTGCCCACCTGCTTTTGTTCGTGGGGGCGCTTCGCTTACCCACCCTACATGATGTTTGCGGGTGCGCTTCGCTTACCCACCGTAAATCTCTGAGAATGGTTTTGTAGGGCGGGTAAGCAAAGCGCACCCGCCATTAACAACCGTTACTTCGCAATACGGCCCTGCGCGTCTTTCAACGCGGCGTCAACGGTCTGACGACCGGTTACGGCGTTGATGACGGCGGTACGTACGGCATACCAGAACGCGGACATTTGCGGCACGTTAGGCATAATTTCGCCGGTTTTCGCGTTCGCCATGGTGGCGGCGATGCGCGGATCTTTCTCCAGCTTCTCCTGGTAAGATTTCAACGCGACGGCACCCAGCGGCTTGTCTTTGTTCACCGCTTCCAGACCCTGGTCGGTCAGCAGGTAGTTTTCCAGGAACTCTTTCGCCAGCTCTTTGTTCGGGCTGGCGGCGTTAATACCCGCGCTCAGCACGCCCACGAACGGTTTAGACGGCTTGCCTTTAAAGGTCGGCAGCTGCGCCACGCCGTAGTTAACTTTGCTCTTGTCGATGTTGGCCCACGCCCACGGACCGTTGATGGTCATGGCGGTTTCGCCTTTGTTAAACGCCGCTTCCGCGATGGAGTAATCGGTGTCGGCGTTCATGTGTTTATCTTTGATAAGCTGAACCAGGAAATTCAGGCCCGCTTTCGCGCCCGCGGTATCCACGCCAACGTTTTTCACGTCATATTTGCCGTTTTCAAACTTAAAGGCGTAACCGCCGTCAGCGGCAATAATCGGCCACGTGAAGTACGGCTCCTGCAGGTTAAACATCAGCGCGCTCTTGCCTTTCGCCTTCAGCTCTTTATCGAGTTTCGGGATCTCTTCCCAGGTTTTCGGCGGGTTCGGTACCAGGTCTTTGTTGTAAATCAGCGACAGCGATTCCACGGCAACCGGGTAGGCAATGATTTTGCCGTTATAGCGAACCGCGTCCCATGTGAACGGGTAAAGTTTGTCCTGGAACGCTTTCTCCGGCGTGATTTCCGCCAGCAGGCCAGACTGCGCGTAGCCGCCAAAGCGGTCGTGCGCCCAGAAAATAATGTCCGGGCCGTCGCCCGTCGCCGCAACCTGCGGGTATTTCTCTTCCAGTTTGTCCGGGTGCTCAACGGTCACTTTAATGCCGGTGTCCTGTTCAAACTTCTTACCCACTTCGGCCAGGCCGTTATAGCCTTTGTCGCCGTTGATCCAGATAACCAGCTTACCTTCTTCAATCTTGGCCAGAGCAGAGGCAGAAAAGAGCGCCGTCGTCAGCGCTGAGAGGGCGAGGAGGCGTACGCCGCTTTTAATTTTCATAACTCCTATCCTTTTAGTGGTTTGCGCGTGGATACACGTGTTGGCTTTACGTGTAACAGTCTGGGCATCTGACAAGCGCTTCTCATCCTCCTTTCCTCTACGCCCCACCGCCTCGTAGTGTGATCTGCATAACATAAGTGGATTTTCTGTGGCCCCGCGCACAGAAAACCGCTGCGTTTTTTGCCGCTTGCATCACGAAAATCGCCGCGGGCCGCCCGGCCGCAGGACGGTCGCCAACCCCTCATCCTCCCGTCTCCTCCCCCATAAAAAAGGCAGGGGTGGAGGATGGCTCGCCCTCGCGCAAGGCGCATAGTGCCGTCAACGTGTTTTTCCCGCGGCAAGCGGGTGAAGTAGACAAGGGAGAAGGGAATGGCAGGCGTTCAGCTTCGCAACGTAACAAAAGCCTGGGGCGATGTGGTGGTATCGAAGGATATCAATCTTGATATTACCGAAGGCGAGTTTGTCGTATTTGTCGGGCCGTCGGGCTGCGGAAAATCCACGCTGCTGCGTATGATTGCCGGGCTTGAGACCATCACCAGCGGCGATTTGCATATCGGCGGCAAGCGTATGAACGACGTGCCGCCCGCCGAGCGCGGCGTGGGGATGGTGTTTCAGTCTTACGCGCTCTATCCGCACCTGTCCGTGGCTGAAAACATGTCTTTCGGCCTGAAGCTGGCAGGCGCCCGCAAAGAAACCATCAACCAGCGCGTCACTCAGGTGGCGGAAGTGCTGCAACTGGCGCATCTGCTGGATCGCCGTCCGAAAGCGCTCTCCGGCGGTCAGCGTCAGCGCGTGGCGATTGGCCGTACGCTGGTGGCGGAGCCTTCCGTATTCCTGCTCGATGAGCCGCTCTCAAACCTTGACGCCGCGCTACGCGTGCAGATGCGTATTGAGATCTCCCGCCTTCACAAGCGCCTTAAGCGCACCATGATTTACGTCACCCACGATCAGGTCGAAGCGATGACGCTCGCCGACAAAATCGTGGTGCTGGACGCGGGCCGCGTCGCCCAGGTGGGCAAGCCGCTGGAACTCTATCACTACCCGGCGGATCGCTTCGTCGCGGGCTTTATCGGCTCGCCGAAAATGAACTTCCTGCCGGTGAAAGTCACCGCCACCGCTATCGATCAGGTGCAGGTGGAGCTGCCGAACCGCCAGCTGGTCTGGCTGCCGGTGGAAAGTACCCATGTTCAGGTGGGTGCCAACATGTCTCTTGGCATTCGCCCCGAACACCTCCTGCCGAGCGATATCGCCGATGTGACGCTGGAAGGCGAGGTGCAGGTGGTCGAACAGTTAGGTCATGAAACTCAGATTCATATCCAAATCCCTGCGCTGCGTCAGAACCTGGTTTACCGCCAGAACGACGTCGTGCTGGTAGAAGAGGGCGCCACATTCGCTATCGGCTTGCCGCCGGAGCGTTGTCATCTTTTTCGGGAAGATGGCACCGCCTGTCGTCGGTTGCATAAAGAGCCAGGCGTTTAAGCGCCCCCGCTTACAAAGAAAAGCAATGATCTCAGGAGATAGAATGATGATAACTCTGCGTAAACTCCCTCTGGCTGTGGCCGTGATGGCGGGCATCTTCGCCGCTCAGGCCTCGGCTGTGGACTTCAAAGGTTATGCCCGTTCCGGCATCGGCTGGACCGGCAGTGGCGGCGAACAGCAGTGCTTCCAGGCGACCGGTGCAGGCGCTAAATACCGTCTGGGTAACGAATGTGAAACCTATGCGGAACTGAAGTTCGGTCAGGAAGTATGGAAAGAGGGCGATAAGAGCTTCTATTTCGATACTAACGTAGCGTATTCCGTTGCGCAGCAGAATGACTGGGAAGCGACCAGCCCGGCGTTCCGCGAAGCTAATGTACAGGGTAAAAACCTGATTGACGCGCTGCCGGGTTCAACTATCTGGGCCGGTAAACGCTTCTATCAGCGTCACGACGTTCACATGATCGACTTCTACTACTGGGATATCTCCGGCCCGGGCGCAGGTCTTGAAAACGTCGATCTGGGCTTTGGTAAGCTCTCTGTTGCGGCAACCCGCTCCTCTGAAGCTGGTGGTTCTGCGACCTTCCAGAGCGACAGCATTTATGATTACAACAAGAGCACGGCTAACGACGTCTTTGACGTACGTTTAGGCAGCCTGGAAGTGAACCCGGGCGGCACGCTGGAACTGGGTGTGGACTATGGTCGTGCCAACGCGCGTGACGACTACTATCTGGCTGACGATGCGACCAAAGACGGCTGGATGTTCACCGCTGAACACGTTCAGACCATCGGTACTGGCTTTAACAAATTTGTTGTTCAGTATGCGACAGATGCACTGACCTCTCAGGGCAAAGGCCTGTCTCAGGGCTCCGGCATTGGCATCAGCGACACCGATCCTAAGTTTGCGTATGCCCAGAACAACAATGGCCACATGCTGCGTTTAATCGATCACGGCTCAATTTCTATGGGCGATCGCTGGGACATGATGTATGTCGGTATGTACCAGGACATCGACTGGGATAACAACAACGGCACCCGCTGGTGGACCGTGGGTGTGCGCCCGATGTTCAAATGGACGCCTATCATGAGCACCCTGCTGGAAGTTGGCTATGACAACGTGAAATCCCAGCGTACTGACGAAACTAACAACCAGTACAAAATCACCCTGGCGCAACAGTGGCAGGCAGGCGACAGCATCTGGTCTCGCCCGGCGCTGCGCGTCTTCGCAACCTATGCCAAGTGGGATGAAAAATGGGGTTATGACAAAACGGGTAACCCGAGCAACAACGCCAACTATGGCTACGCAGTTAAAGATGGCTTTAACGGCGGTAGCTTCGGTCGCGGCGACAGCGATGAATGGTCCTTCGGTGCCCAGATGGAAATCTGGTGGTAATCACGCGTTAGCGTAGTAACAAGAGGGGCGCAAGCCCCTCTTAACCCTCATTGAAAAGTACAGATTTTCGGGAAGCGCGCTATTGCCTGGCTACCGTTTCCCTCTCCACCCGAGGTAATAAAAATGAAAAAACGTCTCGTCGCATTATGCTTAAGCGCAGGGCTGCTCGCAGGCCTGCCCGCCGTCAGCTTCGCTGATGTGAATATCGTGCCGCAGAATACCGCCGCGGCGCCATCCATTCCGGCCGGTGAATTGCAGCGCCTGACCTGGACGCCCGTCGCGCAGTCGCAAACCCAGACCACCGATCTCGCCGCCGTGGGGCAGACCCTCAACGTGCCGGGCATTACCGGTAAAGTCGCCGCGTACAGCGTGCCAGCCAATATTGGTGAATTAACCATTACGCTCACCAGCCTTGCGAACAAACAGACCGGCATTTACGCCCCGAACGTGCTGGTGCTGGATCAAAACTTAACGCCTGCCGCGTACTTCCCGAGCAATTACTTTACCTATCAGGAACCGGGCGTGGTCTCTGAAGACCGCCTCGAAGGCGTTATCAAACTGACTCCTGCGCTGGGGCAGCAGAAACTGTACCTGCTGGTTTTCACCACGCCGCAGGATCTGCAGAAGACCACCACCATGACCAACCCGGCGAAGGCGTACGCCAAAGGCGTGGGTAACGCCGTGCCGGATATCGCCGATCCGGTGGCGCGTCATACGCCTGACGGCAAGCTTAAATTGAAAGTGAGCACTAACTCCGCATCCAGCGTTCTGGTCGGCCCGCTGTTCGGCTCTTCCAGCCCGTCGTCTGTGACGGTCGGCAACACCGCAGCGCCTGCTACAGCTTATTCCGCACCAGCGCCTGCCGCACCGGCGGCTGCGCCCGCTCCTGCCGCGAAGCGCGAGCCGGTGCTTAACGACACTGAAGCCTATTTCAACCGCGCCATTAAAGAGGCGGTCGCGAAAGGCGATGTCGATAAAGCGCTGAAACTGCTGGATGAAGCGGAGCGTCTCGGCTCTACCACAGCACGTCAGACTTTTATCAGCAGCGTAAAAGGCAAGGGGTGACAGTCTCCCCACGCTGCTGATGTTTGCAACACCTGGTGCGCTTGCGCGCACCTTTTTTCCTGGCGCAGCATGCCATCCTGTTGCACCCATGTTGCGCTTTTGTTCGTACTCCTTGTTTCCCCGCCCCCGTTTTGCTGGTTCTGCGTTACAATACGTCCACTTTTGGCCCCGGAGAGTCACGCATGTCCCATCCCGCGCTGAGACAACTGCGCGCGTTGTCCTTTTTTGACGATATCAGCACGCTTGATAGTTCGCTGCTCGACTGGCTAATGCTGGAAGATTCCATGACCCGCCGTTTCGAAGGTTTTTGCCAGCGTGTGACGGTCGACATACTGTTTGAGGGCTTTGTCGGCCCCGAGGCGCTGGAGGAAGAGGGCGAGTTTTTGCCTCAGGAGCCGCGCTACTGGCTGCGCGAAATTCTGCTGTGCGGCGACGGCGTGCCCTGGCTGGTCGGGCGCACAGTGGTGCCGGAGTCTACACTTTGTGGGCCAGAGCTGGCGTTGCAGCAGCTCGGTACCACGCCGCTGGGCCGTTATCTCTTTACCTCATCCACCCTCACGCGTGATTTTATCCAGCCGGGCCGCAGCGACGAACTCTGGGGACGCCGCTCTCTGCTGAGGCTTTCCGGCAAACCGCTGCTGCTGACTGAACTGTTTTTACCTGCATCACCTTTGTACGGAGAGGAAAAATAATGGAGTGGAGCCTGACGCAGAATAAGCTGCTCGCCTATCACCGCCTGATGCGCACCGATAAGCCGATTGGCGCGTTACTGCTGCTCTGGCCGACGCTGTGGGCGCTCTGGGTCGCGTCGCCTGGCGTGCCGCCGCTGTGGATACTCGCAGTGTTTGTGGCGGGTGTCTGGCTGATGCGCGCCGCAGGCTGCGTCGTGAATGATTACGCCGACCGTAAATTTGACGGGCACGTAAAGCGCACCGCGCATCGGCCGCTGCCGAGCGGCGACGTGACCGAAAAAGAGGCGCGCAATCTGTTCGTTATTCTGGTGCTGCTGTCATTTTTGCTGGTGCTAACGCTGAATGTGAAAACCATTCTGCTCTCGGTGGCAGCGCTGGCGCTGGCCTGGATGTATCCGTTTATGAAGCGCTACACCCATCTGCCGCAGGTGGTGCTGGGTGCTGCGTTTGGCTGGTCAATTCCAATGGCGTTTTGCGCGGTGAGTGAATCGCTGCCGTTGAGCTGCTGGCTGATGTTTTTCGCCAATATCTGCTGGGCGGTGGCGTACGATACGGAATATGCGATGGTCGATCGCGATGACGACGTGAAAATCGGCGTTAAGTCGACGGCCATTCTTTTCGGACGCCACGACAAGCTGATTATCGGGCTGTTGCAGATAGCCGTGCTGGCGCTGCTTGGCACAGTCGGCTGGCTGAACGGTCTGGGGGCGTTTTACTATGCCGGTCTCGCAGGCGCGGGCGCGCTGTTTATCTGGCAGCAAAAAATCATCGCCGGGCGCGATCGCGACGCCTGTTTCCGCGCCTTTTTGAATAATAACTACGTGGGGTTGCTGGTGTTTATCGGCCTGGCGTTAAGTTATCTGAAGTTCTGATAAAAGCGGGGAAACCCGCTTTTTTTATGGCTGACGGCCGTGCGGTGATGGCGGGTACGCTGCGCTTACCCGCCCTACATTTTTTCGGCGAGCAAGATTATGAGTAGGGTGGGTAAGCGAAGCGCACCCACCACCCACAGCGTTATCAGCCATTACCCCTGTTTTCCGCCAATAAAAAAGGCGGGTTTCCCCGCCTTATTACTGTCTGTCGCCAGACTCAATCACGCGCCCGCTTGTGCCGCCGCGCTCTCGATAGTCAGTCTGACATCGGAGGTCATCAGCTCTGCCAGCATCTGGTAAACCTTCATGGTTTCCGCCGGTTCGGCATCGCCCGTATCGCTGATATAGCCTTCATCGCGCAGCGTCAGCACCAGCGTTGAGAACACCGCTTTATCGAAGAACTCCGGTGCGTTAATGCCGTGCAGCACCGAAAGGCGCTGCGCCACCGTGCGGCTCTCTTTTTCAAGCGTACCGCGGTTGATGGACGGATTGGCGCTCAGCAGCCAGAAGGTAATCGCGTAGCGTTGCAGCGTTTCGCGCACGCCAGCGGCCAGCAACTGCAGCGTGCGGGAGCGCGCCGGGTTCACCTGAAGCCATTCGTCATCAGCAAGAATAAGCCCCTGCTGCGCCAGCTCGTTAACCAGCGCATCGACGACCGCCGACACTTCTTCTTTCTCCCAGCGCAGGAACAGCTCCGTCTTCAGCATCGGGAATAACAGTTCCACCTGCTGCTGCACCGCCTCACGGCTGATGCGACGATGCTGGGTGACGATAGCCGCGATAAGCGACGGCAGCACCAGCATATGCATGATGTTATTGCGGTAGTAAGTCATCAGCACCGCTTGTTCGCGCGGCAGCACGATGATGTCGCCAATGGTGTCTTTCTCGACTTCAAACTTATTCATCTGCAGCGCGTGCTCAATGAGCTGCGTCGCCGTGGCGTCCGGCACCGTGGCGTCTGCGGCGTAAGGCACGTTACGCAGCAGGCTCAGGTAGCAATCCAGCTGTTCGGTTAACTGCTCACGCGTTAACGAACGCTGGCGCGAAGCCAGCAGCGCGGTGCAACACAGGTTCATGGCGTTGGCCGCGCCCGCGTTGTTGATACGCACCATCAACTGAGCGGCAATCTCGTTCACCGTCGGGGTCAGCCACGCCGGGCGTACCGCCTCGATAGGATCGATAGCATCGCGCCACTCCGGCACGTGCTGGTTCAGGAAGGTCATCAGCGGCAATGGTTCACCGAAGTTCACATAACCCTGACCGAGGTTACGCAGTTTGCTTAAGCCGCGCAGCATCTGCAGCAGGCTCTCTTTCTCTTTGGTGGCGCCGCGCAGCTCTTTAGCGTATGTGCCCACTTCCATCACATGCTCATAACCGATGTAAATCGGCACCAGCGTAATCGGACGCGTGCCGCCGCGCAGCATAGCCTGGATGGTCATGGAGAGCGTGCCGGTTTTCGGGTCAAGCAGACGGCCAGTACGTGAACGCCCGCCTTCCACGAAATATTCCACCGAATAGCCACGGCTGAAGAGTTCGCCGAGATATTCGCGAAACACCGTCGAGTAAAGCTTGTTGCCCTTAAAGGTGCGGCGAATAAAGAACGCGCCCAGGCGGCGGAAAATCGGTCCGGCGGGCCAGAAGTTCAGGTTGATGCCCGCGGCAATATGTGGCGGCACAAGCCCCTGATGGTAGAGCACATATGAGAGCAGCAGATAGTCCATATGGCTGCGGTGGCAGGGCACATAGACAATTTCGTGGCCGTCGTGGGCGAGCTGACGCACACGTTCGGCGTTATGCACATTAATGCCCTGGTAGAGGCGGTTCCAGGTAAATCCAAGCACGCGATCGGTAATACGAATCGCCTCGTAAGAGAAGTCGGCGGCGATCTCTTCCATCAACGCGACGGCATTCTGCTGGGCTTTCTCGTGCGAGATTTTTTTGGTGCGCGCTTCGTCTTCAACGGCGCGAGCAATCGCTTTTGACGAGAGCAGTTTATTAAAGAGATCCTGGCGCGCAGGCAGGCGCGGACCGACGGCGGCGAGGCGCTGACGGGCGAAGTGCATACGCGCCACGCGCGCCAGTTTCTGGGCGATGCGTTTGTCGGTGCCGTGCTCGGTCGCCATGCGGCGCAGCGATACGGGCGGTGAGAAGCGCACAAAGCTGTCGCGACCAAGCCACGAGACCGCAAAGAATTTCTGAATGCCGTTCAGCATGCGCAGCGGCGGGTTTTCCTCGCCTTTTTCTCGCCCCGGTGAGCGGCCAAACATGACCGACACCGGCACCATCTGGACGTCGAGATCCGGGTTGCTGCGGTGCAGATCGAGATAATTGTGGAACAGTTTGATCGATTCTTCTTTCGGCGTGTAGTAGGTAAACACGCGCGGGCCGCCATGGATAAACACATAGCGCGGCAGTTCGGTGCCGTCGATGACCAGCGGATCCAGCGGATCGGGCAGATCGTGCTCCAGGCACTGCGCCCGCAGCGTCAGGAGATCCGCCTTCGAGTTATACGGCAACACGTACATAATAGGGCGTGACGTATCCAGCCCAAGTTCGGGGCAGGGCGCCGCCGGGATGGACTTGCTTTTTACCAGCACGCTTAATGGTAAATTAAGTAATTTGTAGTAAATTCGTGGCCAACCGGACATAAACGATGTAAAGCCTCTGGTTAATAATGCAATTGCGGCGCAAGAATATCAGAAACTCCGTAGAATTTCTGTGGTGCTTCTTTATCGAAGCGCATTAGCATTGACGCCTGAATTTAAAAAAGGTTTCTTGTCATGGCCAATAACACCACGGGGTTAACCCGAATTATTAACGCTGCCGGCTATTCCTGGAAGGGATTACGCGCCGCCTGGAAAAATGAAGCTGCATTTCGCCAGGAAGGGGTTGCCGTGATAGCGGCAATTCTTATCGCCTGCTGGCTGGATGTCGATCCTGTCACCCGCGTGCTGCTGATTGGCTCCGTTACGCTGGTAATGATTGTCGAAATTCTCAACAGCGCCATTGAAGCGGTGGTGGATCGCATCGGCCCTGAATTTCATGAGCTTTCAGGGCGCGCCAAAGATATGGGCTCCGCTGCCGTTCTGCTGTCGATTATCCTCGCGCTGATCGTGTGGGTCACGCTGCTCTGGCAGCATTTGCGATAAGTTTTCCAGAAATCGCGAAAGAAGCGCTTTTTTAACCGGTTATGGTTTTAAAATCACCTTTAGCTGTATATACTCACAGCATCACTGTATATGCACCCAGGGGGCGGAATGAAAGCATTAACTACCAGGCAACAAGAGGTGTTTGATCTCATTCGGGATCACATCAGCCAGACCGGCATGCCGCCTACGCGTGCGGAAATCGCGCAACGTCTGGGTTTCCGTTCACCGAACGCCGCGGAAGAGCACCTTAAAGCGCTGGCGCGTAAAGGGGTGATTGAGATTGTCTCCGGCGCGTCGCGCGGTATCCGTCTGTTGCAGGAAGACGAAACCGGCCTGCCGCTGATAGGGCGCGTGGCGGCGGGCGAACCGCTGCTGGCTCAGCAACATATCGAAGGGCATTATCAGGTTGATCCTGGCCTGTTTAAGCCAAACGCCGATTTTCTGCTGCGTGTTAGCGGGATGTCGATGAAAGATATCGGGATTATGGACGGCGATCTGCTGGCGGTTCATAAAACGCAGGATGTGCGTAACGGGCAGGTCGTCGTCGCGCGCATTGATGATGAAGTAACGGTGAAACGCCTGAAAAAACAGGGTAATACCGTTGAGCTTCTGCCGGAAAACAGCGAGTTTAAACCGATTGTGGTTGATCTGCGCGAGCATAACTTCTCAATCGAAGGTCTGGCCGTCGGCGTTATCCGCAACGGCGAATGGCTCTGATGCGTCACCCGGCTCTCTGAGGCCGCATTACCGTAACTGGCCCGCCCCGGTTACGGTAATGACTTCTCCCGTTAGCTAAAGCCCTTCATACTTTTTCTTCTTCGCGTAACGGCATCGGAACGCCATATGCCCTTTCTGACATCTACTGATAAAGCTCTCTGGCGCCTCGCGCTGCCAATGATTTTCTCCAATATCACCGTACCGCTCTTAGGCCTGGTCGATACCGCCGTTATAGGTCATCTCGACAGCCCCGTATACCTTGGCGGCGTCGCGGTGGGGGCTACCGCCACCAGTTTCCTGTTTATGCTGCTGCTCTTTTTACGCATGAGCACCACCGGGCTAACTGCGCAGGCGTTCGGCGCGCGCGATCCGGTAGCGCTGGCCCGCGCCCTGGTGCAGCCTATGGCGCTGGCGCTGATTGCCGGTGTGCTGATCATCGCCCTGCGCGAGCCGCTGATTCATCTGGCGCTGCATGTTACCGGCGGCAGCGACGCGGTGCTGACGCAGGCCCGGCGGTTTCTGGAGATCCGCTGGCTCAGCGCGCCCGCGGCGCTCGCTAATCTGGTGCTGCTTGGCTGGCTGTTAGGCGTGCAGTACGCCCGCGCGCCGGTGATCCTGCTGGTGGTCGGCAATCTGCTTAATATCGTGCTCGATCTCTGGTTCGTCATGGGGCTTGGCCTTAACGTCCAGGGCGCGGCGCTGGCGACAGCGATAGCGGAATACGCGACGCTTGGCATCGGTCTCATGATGGCAGCCCGCGTGCTGCGCCTGCGCGGTATTACCCTTTCGATGCTGAAAATGGCGTGGCGCGGCGGCGTTGGCAGGCTGCTTGCGCTTAACCGCGACATCATGCTGCGTTCGCTGCTGTTGCAGCTCTGCTTCGGTTCCATCACGGTGTTTGGCGCACGGCTCGGCAGCGATATCGTCGCGGTGAACGCCATTCTGATGACCCTTCTGACCTTCACCGCCTATGCGCTTGATGGCTTCGCCTATGCCGTAGAAGCCCATGCCGGGCAGGCCTTCGGCGCGCAGGATAAATCGCAGCTTAACAGCGTCTGGCGCGCGGCATGCCGACAAGCAGGGATGGTGGCGCTGGCATTCGCGCTGCTGTATGCAGTGGCGGGGCAGTACATTGTGTCGCTATTGACCTCATTACCTTCGCTCCAGGCGCTGGCGCAGCCCTATCTCTTCTGGCAGGCGATCCTGCCGGTCGTCGGCGTCTGGTGTTATCTGCTGGACGGTATGTTTATCGGCGCGACGCGCGGGGCGGAGATGCGCAACAGCATGGCCGTCGCGGCGCTCGGTTTTGGCCTGACGCTGCTCACACTGCCAGCGCTTGGCAACCATGGCCTGTGGCTGGCGCTCACCTTTTTCCTGGCGCTGCGTGGGTTGTCGCTCGGCTATTTATGGCGCCGGGGGCGTCTTTTGCACTGAGTTTCCCTGACGTATCACATCGCCCATAAAAGAAAATTTGTCGGCGTCAGCGCTTCGTTATGGTTAAAGATTCTGAATATCCCACCGGGGTTAAAATTGACGTCTAAAATAAGTAGTACGTTCAGCAAATGATGAAGATGACTCGGGCTGAACCCCCACAGGAAAACCTGTGAGACTGATTCACTACCGAATGTTAAGGAGACGTCTATGAACAGAGATGAAGCTGGCGGTAACTGGAAACAGTTTAAAGGTAAAGTGAAAGAGCAATGGGGTAAATTAACCGACGATGATATGACCATCATCGAAGGGAAACGTGACCAGCTGGTAGGTAAAATCCAGGAACGTTACGGTTACGCGAAAGACGAAGCCGACAAGGAAGTGACTGACTGGGAAAGCCGCCACGATTACCGCTGGTAATCGGGCCACCACCTCAAACGGTATTTTCCCTCTGAGGCTGCCCTGCCCACCGGTACAAGGATGTACCACCCAACCTGATTTAACGTCCTTTCTTTTTCACCGTAATGCTGTGGTCGTGACCACATTGCCCCTGATGGCGACACGCCTCAATTTCTGCACACGCCGCACACAGCCCATGCGCTTCAATGACGTTATGACGCAGCGCAAAGCCCATTCTGGCCGCCAGCGCATGCATGATATCTTCCACGCCTTCCGCTGCCTCTTCTTTGACCACGCCGCATCTGTCGCAAATGAACATGGCTGAAGTATGCGCCGGGTTATCAAACAGATGACACAACACATAGCTGTTGGTGGACTCCACCTTATGAACAAACCCCTGCTCTAGCAGAAAATCGAGCGCGCGGTAAACGGTGGGCGGTTTCGCCTGCGGTTCGCTTTCGCGTAATAAATCAAGCAGATCGTAAGCGCTGATAGCCCCCGGCTGGATGGTCATCAGGCGCAGCACTTCGAGGCGCTGCGGAGTCAGGCGCACATTACGTTGCTGGCAGAGCTTTTCAGCCTGCGCCAGAACTTCCTGCGAAATCGTCGTATCCATCGGCATCCTCTATGAATCGTGTTTATGTCATCACTTTATCATGAACTGGCTGAAACACCGACATCCCGCCTGTGTTATACCTTTCAGGGAACATTAACCGGAGGTTTATATGCATACGCGGCCTGAATGTATTTGTCACTGGCAGGAAGTCGAAGGCAACGATGACGCCTGTTACCCGGACAGCGACGAACTGATGTCCATCGGCGCGCCGCTGGCGAAGCGTACCGGGCTTACGCGGCTCGGCATTCATCATGAGCGCCTGCCGCCGGGGCGTCGTACGTCTTACCCGCATGCCGAAAGCAGCGAAGAAGAGTTTGTCTATGTGCTCGAAGGCTTTCCGGATGTCTGGCTAAACGGTGAGCTATGGCCGTTAAAACCGGGCGACAGCGTGGGGTTCCCGGCAGGCACCGGGCTTTGCCACACGTTCATTAATAATACCGACAGCGAAGTCCGGCTGCTGGTAGTAGGCGAGGCGAACAAACCGGAAAACCGGGTTTACTATCCGCTTAACGGCCCTTACGCCGCCACGCGCCCGGATCGCTGGATAGACCATCCGCCACAATTTTTTGGTCCACACGACGGCTTACCTACACGAATTAAGAACCCTAATCTATAAATAATGAGGGCGATCACGAAACGAGCCCGGAAATGCCGTTGAGCTTTTAGCCTCAACCTCTGGCGTAGTGCGTTCTTCACAACAGAAATCGTCTCTGTCATGAACTGACAGAGGATGTCATTCATGTTGCTAATAAGCAGGGTAAACAGTGAAAAATATAATCAAACCTTCAGTGGCAGCCGTCGCCCTTTCTCTGGTGATGGCCAATCAGGCGAGTGCGGCAAATACCTGGGCGCAGGCGCGTAACGATGCGATGGGCGGCACCGGCGTGGCGTCAGCCGATTACGGCAGCGGCGCGTTAATTAACCCGGCGCTGCTGGCACGTTCACAGCCAGAAGATGACATTACGGTGATTTTGCCGGCATTACAGGCGCAAATTACCGATAAAGACAATCTCGAAGATGAGATAGACCATATTAGCGATCGCGTCGATTATTATCGCGATGTGGTGAACAGCCTGACGCCGGGGGATATCGCGGCCAACCCGATCGGTACGCTGCGTCAGTTCCAGGGCGCGGCGCGTGAACTGGGCGACGAGCTGGAATATCTGCGCGGCAAAACGGCAAGCGCACGCGCGGCGGGCGGTATCGCGGTCAGTATTCCAAACGACGTGCTGGCGGTGGCCTTTGTGGCGAAAGCGTATGCGCATGCGCGCGTCAGCACCCGCGTGGATCAAAGCGATATCGATTACCTGCGTCGCATCCAGAACGATGATATCTACGCGGGCACACAAATCATCAACGCTGCGATCAACGGCTCTGACGCTATCACCGATCGCCTGACGTCCACCGCGTTTGGCCGTGCGGCGATCGTTTCTGATTATGGCGTGGCGTTCGCGCATCGGTTCCAGGTGGGTGATGTGCCGGTCTCCGTCGGCGTCACGCCGAAGCTGCAGAAAACCTGGCTCTATAACTACACCGCGTCGATTTATAACTACGACAGCAGCGACTGGAACAGCTCGCGCTATCGCAACGACGACACCGGTTTCAACGTCGACGCCGGTGTGGCGGCGGATTTCGGCCCGAACTGGACCGTGGGCGTGAGCGGGCAGAACCTGATGTCGCGTGATATCGATACCAAAGAGGTCAACGGGTATAAAGATACCTATCAGATCTCGCCGCTGGTGACGGCGGGCGTGGCCTGGCATAACGATCTGGTAACCCTGAGCGCCGATGGCGATCTGACGGAAACCAAAGGCTTTAAGAGCGAGGAGAACTCACAGTTTGTCGGCGTGGGTGCCGAAGTACGTCCGCTTAACTGGCTGGCGGTGCGTGCTGGTTTCCGCGCAGACGTGAAAGATAATGAGAGCAACGTGTTTACCGCGGGTGTCGGTTTCGCGCCGTTTAACCGCGTGCATCTCGATCTGACAGGCATTGTCGGTGAAGACGAAACCTGGGGCGCAGGCGCGCAGTTGAGCCTGACCTTCTGATCATGTGCAGGGGCGCAGTGCGCCCCTGCCTGAAGTTTGTGCTATAGTAACGCCCCTTTTTCAGCCCGAACTTCGACTCGCTTAGCTATTATGACGTCCACATCCCGTAACGCTTTCCCCGCCCATCGCTTTTCCATCGCGCCGATGCTCGACTGGACCGATCGCCACTGCCGCTACTTCCTGCGTCAGCTTTCGTCCCAGGTGTTGCTCTATACCGAAATGGTGACGACCGGCGCGATCATTCATGGCAAAGGGGATTACCTCGCCTATAGCGAAGAGGAACATCCGGTGGCGTTGCAACTGGGCGGGAGCGATCCGGCGGCGCTGGCGCACTGCGCGAAGCTCGCCGAGGAGCGCGGCTATGACGAGATAAACCTTAACGTCGGCTGCCCGTCCGACCGTGTCCAGAATGGCCGCTTCGGCGCCTGCCTGATGGGCGAGGCGCAACTCGTCGCCGATTGCGTCAGGGCGATGCGCGATGTGGTTTCCATTCCGGTGACGGTGAAAACTCGTATCGGTATTGACGACCAGGACAGCTACGAATTCCTCTGCGATTTCGTCGGCACCGTGGCGGAGCAGGGCGGCTGCGACACCTTTATTATTCATGCGCGCAAGGCGTGGCTCTCCGGCCTCAGCCCAAAAGAGAACCGCGAAATCCCGCCGCTGGATTATCCGCGCGTTTACCAGCTTAAGCGCGATTTCCCGCAGCTTACGATGTCGATTAACGGCGGCATCAAAACGCTGGATGACGTGAAAACGCACCTTGAACATATGGATGGCGTAATGGTGGGCCGCGAGGCGTACCAGAATCCTGGCATACTGGCGTCGGTCGATCGCGAAATCTTCGGGCTTGATGTGCCGGATGCCGATCCGGTGGCGGTAGTGCGCGCCATGTATCCTTACATTGAGGGCGAGCTGGCGAAAGGCACGTACCTGGGCCATGTCACCCGCCATATGCTCGGGCTTTTTCAGGGGATCCCCGGCGCGCGGCAGTGGCGTCGCTATCTCAGCGAAAACGCCCATAAGCCAGGCGCGGATATTAACGTGCTTGAGCAGGCGCTGAAACTGGTGGCTGACAAACGTTAAATTTCACCAGAATATCGTCAATTTCACTAACGCCCCGGATAACATGCCGGGGCGTTTCTTTTTAATTCAGTGAGTTAAATGTGGCACGAAACTTGTAATAGCAGGGCATAACGTTTTTAAGGAGAACGAGAATGTTTGAACTGCTGTTTGTGGTGGCTTTCTTTCTGATGCTGCTGGCGACCGGCGTGTCGCTTATCGGGATTATCGCCGCGCTGATGGTAGCGACCCTGGTGATGTTTTTCGGTGGCGTATTCGCGCTGATGATTAAACTACTGCCGTGGCTGTTGCTGGCGGTGGCGGTGGTGTGGGTGATCCGCACCGTGAAGGCCCCGAAAGTGCCGGAGTATCGTCGTACCTCACGTTACAGCCGGACGAATCGCTGGCGTTACTAATAAGTTGCGGGGTTGATCACAACCTCGCAACTTTCCATGTTACTTTGCGCGCTAAGCCATGTTCTTTGCCGGGGCTGTCTGGCACTATGTCAGCCGTGTTACAGAATTCATCAGCGCTGTACCCTACATGCGGCGCGAACAATAAAAAAGAAAGGGCTTCCTGCGGGAAGCCCTAATTCTTTCAGGGAATCAACAGGCTGGAGCCTTGCGTGCTGCGGCTTTCCAGCGTCTTATGGGCGCGCGCGGCGTCTTCAAGCGCAAACTTCTGGCTCTCTGCCACCTCCACTTTAATTACCCCACTGGCGATCAGCGAAAACAGCTCGTTACTGGCTTCTTCCAGTTCGGCGCGATTGGTCAGATAGCCGTTCAGCGATGGGCGGGTCACGTAGAGCGAGCCTTTTTGATTAAGAATGCCGAGATTCACGCCGGTCACCGGGCCGGAAGAGTTACCGAAGCTCACCATTAAGCCGCGGCGTTGCAGGCAGTCGAGCGACGACTCCCAGGTCTCTTTACCCACCGAGTCATACACCACGCGCACTTTTTTACCGCCGGTCAGTTCACGCAGCCGCTCTGGCACATTCTCTTCACGGTAGTTGATGGTTTGCCACGCGCCCGCCTGCTTCGCCCGTTGGGCTTTTTCGGCAGAACCTACGGTGCCGATAAGGCGCGCGCCAAGCGCTTTCGCCCACTGGCAGGCGATAAGCCCGACGCCGCCTGCGGCCGCGTGAAACAGGAACATCTCGTCGGGTTTGATTTCATAGGTTTTGCGCAGCAGATAAAAGACGGTCAGCCCTTTTAAAAAGCAGGCCGCCGCCTGTTCAAACGAGATGACATCCGGAAGCACAACGGCTTTATCCGCTGGCACGTTATGCACCGAGCTGTAGGCACCGAGCGCCGATTGTGCGTAGACGACGCGATCGCCAGGTTTGAGGTGCGTCACGCCGCTGCCGACTTTCGTCACGACGCCCGCGGCTTCGGTGCCGAGGCCCGCCGGGAGCGCCGGTGGCGGGTAGAGACCGCTGCGAATATAGGTGTCGATATAGTTGATGCCGATGGCTTTGTTTTCCACCTGCACTTCCATCTCGTCCGGGTCGGCCGGGGTAAACGTCACCGCTTTTAACACTTCTGGTCCGCCATGCTGGCTGAACTCAATACGCGTCGCCATAGGAACTCCTTGTTAAGGGTCGGGCATGAAAGCAGGAGCGCGCAAACTGAGTACAAAACGACTCAGATCAGATACACTCCTCATTCTCTCTGATGATGATTTTTGGTAACTCCATTCACTATGGCAGGAAATAAACCCTTCAACAAACCCACTGAACCTCGTGACCCGCAGGTCGCCGGGCTGAAAATGCCGCCGCATTCCATGGAGGCGGAACAGTCGGTGTTGGGCGGTTTAATGCTGGATAACGAGCGCTGGGACGATGTGGCCGAGCGCGTCGTGGCCGAGGATTTTTACACCCGCCAGCACCGCATGATCTTCACCGAAATGCATCGCCTGCAGGAGATGGGCAAACCCATCGATCTGATTACGCTTTCCGAATCGCTGGAACTCCAGGGACAGCTGGAAAGCGTCGGCGGTTTTGCGTATCTCGCGGAGCTTTCCAAAAACACGCCAAGCGCCGCGAACATCAGCGCTTATGCCGATATCGTGCGCGAACGTGCTGTCGTGCGCGACATGATTTCCGTCGCCAATGAAATTGCCGACGCCGGTTACGATCCGCAGGGCCGCACCAGCGAAGATCTGCTCGATCTCGCCGAATCGCGCGTCTTTCAGATAGCCGAAAACCGCGCCAATAAAGACGAAGGGCCGAAAAGTATCGATCAGATCTTAGAAGCCACCGTCGCGCGTATCGAAACGCTCTATCAGCAGCCGCACGACGGCGTGACGGGCGTGGATACCGGCTATCAGGATCTCAATAAAAAGACCGCGGGCTTACAGCGCTCGGATCTCATCATCGTGGCGGCGCGTCCTTCGATGGGTAAAACCACCTTCGCGATGAACCTGTGCGAAAACGCCGCGATGCTCCAGGATAAACCGGTGCTGATCTTCTCCCTTGAGATGCCCGGCGAGCAGATCATGATGCGTATGCTGGCGTCGCTCTCCCGCGTGGATCAGACGCGTATTCGTACCGGCCAGCTGGATGACGAAGACTGGGCGCGTATTTCCGGCACCATGGGCATCCTGCTTGAGAAGCGCAATATGTATATTGACGACTCCTCGGGCCTGACGCCGACGGAAGTGCGCTCGCGCGCGCGCCGTATTTATCGCGAGCACGGCGGCTTAAGCCTGATTATGATCGACTACTTACAGCTGATGCGCGTGCCGTCGCTCTCCGATAACCGTACGCTGGAAATCGCCGAGATTTCCCGCTCGCTGAAAGCGCTGGCGAAAGAGCTTCAGGTGCCGGTGGTGGCGCTCTCGCAGCTTAACCGCTCGCTGGAGCAGCGCGCCGATAAGCGCCCGGTGAACTCGGATCTGCGTGAGTCCGGCTCCATCGAGCAGGACGCCGACCTGATTATGTTCATCTATCGTGATGAGGTGTATCACGAAAACAGTGACTTAAAAGGCATCGCGGAGATTATTATCGGTAAGCAGCGTAACGGCCCGATAGGCACGGTGCGCCTGACGTTTAACGGACAGTGGTCGCGGTTTGATAACTACGCAGGTCCCCAGTACGACGACGAATAATTAATTTGGCTATTTCACTTGCGATTTTGGGCTTGGGCAGTGCTCGCCATCCTCACGTACTTCAGTACGCTCCGGTGGCTGCGCGCTGGCCGCACCCAAACTCGCTGCGCCAATAACGCCAAATTGTCTGTAGCTTAAAAGTTAATACACCAAAATAACTGCAAGGAAAGTCAATGCAAGCGGCAACTGTGGTAGTAAACCGCCGCGCTCTGCGTCACAACCTGCAACGCCTGCGTGAACTGGCGCCCGCCAGCCAGCTGGTTGCGGTGGTGAAGGCAAACGCCTATGGACACGGTCTTCTTGAGACCGCCCGCACTCTCCCTGATGCCGATGCGTTCGGCGTGGCGCGCCTTGAAGAGGCGCTGCGCCTGCGCGAAGGCGGCATCACTCAGCCCATTCTTTTGCTCGAAGGCTTTTTTAACGCAGGCGATCTGCCCGCGATTGCCGCGCAGCAATTACATACTGCGGTACACAGCGAAGAGCAACTGATGGCACTGGAGCAGGCGATGCTTTCAGAGCCTGTCACCGTCTGGATGAAGCTCGACACCGGTATGCATCGCTTAGGCGTGCGCCCGGAGGCGGCACAGGCGTTTTACGACAGGCTCGCGGCCTGTAAAAACGTACGTCAGCCGGTGAACGTGGTAAGCCATTTCGCCCGCGCCGATGAGCCAGACTGCGGCGCCACCGAGCGCCAGCTTGATATCTTCAACAGCTTTACCCACGACAAACCTGGCAAGCGCTCGATTGCCGCCTCCGGCGGTATCCTCTTCTGGCCACAGTCGCATTTCGACTGGGTGCGCCCCGGCATTATTCTCTACGGCGTGTCGCCGCTGGATACGCACCCGTGGGGCGCGGAGCTTGGTTTTCAGCCTGCGATGTCGCTGACGTCAAGCCTTATTGCCGTGCGCGATCACAAAGCGGGCGAACCTGTCGGCTACGGCGGTACCTGGGTGAGCGAGCGCGACACGCGGCTTGGCGTTGTGGCGATGGGCTATGGCGACGGATATCCGCGCTGCGCGCCGACGGGCACGCCGGTGCTGGTCAATGGCCGTGAAGTGCCCATTGTCGGGCGCGTGGCGATGGATATGATCTGCGTTGATTTAGGCCCTGACGCGGCGGAGAAAGCAGGGGACACGGTAGTCATGTGGGGCGAAGGATTGCCGGTCGAGCGTATCGCCGAAGCGACAGGTGTGAGCGCTTACGAACTTGTTACGCGACTGACCTCAAGAGTGGCGATGCGTTACCTGGATTAAAGGCCATACGAGTGTTTCAACGTCTGGCGGTGGGTGCGCTTCGCTTACCCACCCTACGGGTACGTTAAACCCTGGTTTATTAATGGCGGCGGGTGCGCTTCGCTTACCCACCCTACCAACACCGGCGCGTCTTCTGTAGGGCGGGTAAGCGCAGCGCACCCGCCGTGTTTATTAACGCTGCGCGCCCGCCATCTTCCCCAGGGTATCGCACCCATCACATCCCTCTCGATCTGCCGCGCTATCCGGTTTATTGTGAAGACACATCACACCGTAAATCTGGAGAACCAAGCGTGTTTCAGAATGTTGACGCCTACGCCGGCGACCCCATCCTTTCGCTGATGGAACGCTTTAAAGAAGATCCCCGCAGCGACAAAGTTAACCTGAGTATCGGCCTCTATTACAACGAACAAAATATCATCCCGCAGCTTCAGGCCGTGGCGCAGGCGGAACAACGGCTGAACGCGCAGCCGCACGGCGCCTCGCTTTATCTCCCGATGGAAGGGCTCAATAACTACCGCAGCGCGATAGCGCCGCTTCTGTTCGGGGCCGATCACCCGGCGCTGACCGCTGGCCGCATCGCCAGCATCCAGACGGTAGGCGGTTCGGGCGCGCTGAAAATCGGCGCGGATTTCCTTAAGCGCTACTTTCCTCAATCCCGCGTCTGGGTCAGCGATCCGACCTGGGAAAACCACGTGGCCATCTTTAACGGCGCAGGTTTTGAAGTAAGTACTTACCCTTGGTTTGACGCAGAGACCAACGGCGTGCGTTTCGAGGCATTGCTTGAAAAGCTCAACACTCTGCCTGCGCGCGATATTGTGCTGCTACACCCGTGCTGCCACAACCCGACCGGTGCCGATCTGACTAACGCCCAGTGGGATGTCGTGGTTGAGGTGCTCAAAGCGCGCGAGCTGATCCCGTTCCTGGATATCGCGTATCAGGGCTTTGGCGCAGGCATGGAAGAAGATGCGTACGCGATCCGCGCTATCGCCAGCGCGGGCCTGCCTGCGCTGGTCAGCAACTCGTTTTCAAAAATCTTCTCGCTCTATGGCGAACGCGTGGGTGGGTTGTCTGTCGTTTGTGACGACGCGGAAACCGCTGCCCGCGTGCTCGGCCAGCTTAAAGCGACGGTACGCCGCAACTATTCCAGCCCGCCGAATTTCGGTGCGCAGGTGGTTGCCACCGTCCTTAACGACGCCACCCTCAAAGCGCAGTGGCTCGCTGAAGTGGAAGCGATGCGCTGCCGCATTCTGGAGATGCGCCAGGCGCTGGTGGATGTTCTCAAAACGGAAGTGCCGGGGCGCAATTTCGATTATCTGCTTAAGCAGCGCGGGATGTTCAGCTATACCGGCCTGAGCGCCGCGCAGGTTGACCGTCTGCGTGACGAGTTCGGTGTCTACTTGATCAGCAGCGGACGCATGTGCGTGGCGGGCCTTAACAGCCGCAACGTGAAACAGGTGGCGCAGGCGTTTGCCGCCGTCATGTAATACGTTTAAAAGCGCTGTCATACAGCGCTTTTCTTTTTCCTCCGCTATTTTACCAGTATTCATTTTGAGGTTTTTCTTAAGCATTAATCAAAAGATTGTAAGTGTGGTTGTTGAATTTTTTCTGTCGGATATTAATAGATTTCGCGGAACTTATTTATGCTAGTGATACTAAATGGGTTGCTGTTGATATTCATCTCTTAACGACACATTAGCTGTTTATTAGTGGATATTTTAACGTTTTATCTCCTGCTTGAATATTCATTATAATAATGATTCCTGTCTTTACATTCCTTTTGTTATTCGTCTTCATTTACACGTTTTTTTTGTAGGAAAAGAGACGTCGGTATATACCTGTTCGCTATTTTTTAGCTGGCCATATTATGAACGCTGCTGGTACATCGCGCATAAATTCGCAGCCAGTAAACAAGGATTGTTGAGGAATTAAAGTGATTGTTCGCCGTTCAAACGTATATCCAGCGATCCTGTCGGTGCTGGTCGGGTGGCATTCCCCGGTTTATGCGGAAGTCATAGCAAATCAGCAGGCGCTAAACCAGCAACAGCAGAATGAAGCCCGCCATGAAAGTCTCGCACCTGAAAGTAAGTCCTTACTTTCGACTGCCGAAGTCAAGCCCCGGGAAGGGCTGAACTTACCTGAAGAACAGCCCTGCTACCCGGTTAATGCCATTCAGATAGACAATAAAAACGCGGTGGCGCACTGGATGTCCTTTCAGGATGTTGTGCGCAGCGTGAAGGGAAAGTGCGTCGGTATTAATGGTCTTAAAATGATCCATAAAACGGTACAAAACCGGTTGATCGAGCACGGCTATATAACAACGCGGGTGTTAATACCGGCGCAGGATCTTAAAAGCGGCACGCTTAAATTCCAAATTCTGCCGGGCACGATTAGCGAGATTGTCTTTAAGGGCGATGGCGGAAAGTATATTCACGCAATAAATAATTTCCCTGAGCGTCAGGGCGATGTCCTGGATTTGCGCGGTCTTGAACAGGGGCTGGAGAATCTGCAACGCACACCAGGCTCTGAGACCAATATTCAGTTATTGCCGGGAACGAAACCTGGCGAAACACGGGTCGAAGTAACACGTACCCAGCCGAAACACTGGCGGCTTGGCGCATGGGCGGATGACTCCGGCAGTAAATACACGGGGCGTTACCAGAGCGGGCTGGCCTTTTATCTGGATAATCTGACCTCGCTTAACGATATGTTTTACGCCGCTTATGGCGGAGGGCTTAAAAATGAGGATGGCCGCCGTAGCGATAACGTCTCGGCGTTTTACTCGGTTCCGTGGGGGTACTGGCAGCTTGAACTGTATGGCAGCAAATACCGCTATACCCAGACTATTCACGACAGTGTTTCCAGCTATCTCTACAGCGGTATCGAAAAATACCTCAGCGCGCAACTCAGCCGCGTGATCTACCGCAGCGCCAGCCAGAAGACGACGCTGGCGTTAAAGGCTTTCCGTCGTGATTCCACCTATCTGCTCAATGATGTGGAAATAGAGGTGCAGCGGCGCAAAACGAGCAACTGGAAGCTGTCGCTGGAGCACCTGACGTATCTGCCATTTGGTCAGGTCAAAGCCAGCCTCGGCTACCAGAAAGCGGCGCACTGGTTTAATGAACTGGAAGATGCCGAAGAACAAGTGGGCAGCGCCGATCCACAGGCGCGTATCGTTACGATGAGTGTTGATGGCGCGTTCCCGTTCAAACTCGGTAAATTATCTCTGAGCTATGAGCCACATTTTATGTCGCAAACGTCACCGGATCGCCTGACGCAGCCGGATAAATTCACGATAGGCAACCGGTGGACGGTGCGCGGTTTCGATGGCGAAACCACGATTTACGCCGATAAGGGCTGGTATCTGCGCAACGATATTAATCTCAACCTGCCGCAGTGGGGAATGCAGCCCTATCTTGGTCTCGACTATGGCGAAGTCAAAGGCTCGAAAAACGATTACTGGAGTGGTAAGCAACTGGCAGGCGCGGCGCTCGGCGTGCGCGGCGTTAAAGGTAAATTCGGCTACGATCTTTTTGCCGGTGTGCCGCTTATGAAACCAGAAGAATTGCATACCAGCCCTTTTACGCTCGGTTTCGCCATGCAGTGGCAATACTGACGGCCCACGTTTGCCTGATCCTGCCGCGCTGGCGTCATGCGTAAATTTTCACCATAACGCCAGCGAAATTTTGCCTTTTGCCGTTCAGTCTGCACACTTAGAAGATCACTATTTTTAAGGGGCAGCGTATGTGGTTCCAACAAACCCTGACATTAAAATCCAGACCTCGGGGCTTTCACCTCATCACTGATGAGATAGTCAGTCAGCTCCCCGCGCTTTCACAGGTTCAGACCGGGTTACTGCATCTTCTGCTTCAGCACACTTCAGCCTCTTTGACGCTTAATGAAAATTGCGATCCTTCGGTGCGTCGCGATATGGAGCGCTATTTCCAAACCGCCGTGCCGGATAACGGGCACTACGAGCATGATGATGAGGGGCCGGACGATATGCCCGCGCATATCAAATCCTCCACGCTTGGCGTTTCTCTGATATTGCCAGTTAAGCAGGGACGCCTGCTGCTTGGCACCTGGCAGGGGATCTGGCTTGGGGAACACCGCAACCATGGCGGCTCGCGCCGTATAGTCGCGACGCTTCAAGGAGAAACTTTATGACGAATTCTGACTTGCTGGATTACTGTATGAATAAACCGGGTGCTGAGCAGAGCGAGCACCGGGAGTGGAAAGCGGCGCAAATTAAAGTGGGCGACGTCATGTTCGCGATGGTTCATGAAGTCAGTCATCGTCCTGCCGTCTCACTAAAAACCAGCCCGGAGCTGGCAGAACTACTGCGACAGGAACATAAAGACGTTTTTCCCAGTGCGCAGCTCAATAAGGCGCACTGGAGTACGGTCTATCTGGATGGTGAACTGCCGGATTCGCAGATCTACTATCTGGTCGACGCGTCGTATCAGCAGGCTGTGGGTCTGCTTCCGGAACAGATTCGACAGCAATTGTCGGTGTAGTCATCTTCTTTCTGACAGAGGTGCAGCCTGCGGCGCTGCACTTCTGGATCTTTTTTTAATTGAGTATTCGTTGCGATTCTATGATTCGGTTTTTTGTGTTGTTTATTATGATTAAAATAAATTAATTTTGTCTATTTTTGGTCACTTTTACTCTTTATTATTTAATTTAGCCTGTTAAAAAACGGCCACACTTAATTAAAGAATAAATAATCATTCTCGATAATTACGATCAATTATCTGAAATAAATTGTACGACAGCATTTAAAAAAACCGTTGCATTATAATTAAAAAGCCTTGTTTATTGGGGTTTTTACATATCCGCAAGGTATAAACTTAAATTATAATATATTAATGAGTCATAAGGATGAGCAATGGAAAATAAACATGGAGCGACCTTTCGCGCGCCGAAAGAGTTGCGAGCTAAAATGGGCCCGGTCTGTTTCGCCACGCTTCTGGCATTAGGCATGGTGCAAAGTGCCGGTGCGGCGATCACCGCAGATACCAGCGCAGCGAACCAGCCCGGAATTCATACCAGCACCAGTGGTGCCACGGTTGTGGATATTAATAAAGCCAGCAGTGAAGGCGTTTCACATAATATTTATTCCGAATTTAACGTCGATAAAAATGGAGTGGTACTGAATAACAGCACGACAAATACGTCTACGCAGCAGGCAGGCAATATTAACGGGAACGCCAATCTGGCGGGGCAGAGCGCGACGATTATTCTTAACGAAGTTCGTTCTTCCGATCCGAGCCAGTTAAATGGCATGGTAGAAGTGGCTGGACAGTCTGCGCAGGTCATTATTGCTAACCCTTCTGGCATTACCTGTGACGGCTGTGGTTTTATTAATACTAACCATGCCACACTGACTACGGGCACAGCGAATTTCGATGATGCAGGCAAACTGACCGGTTTTGACGTTCAGAAAGGTCAGGTAACTATCACTGGCGCGGGCATGGATGTTAATAACAGTGGTAAACCACTGATGACGGATATCTACGCACGCTCTGTAAAAGTAAATGCGAAACTTCAGGCAAATAATCTCAATATCATCACGGGTGCGAACCGTATTAATACGAATGGCACTGTAAAAGAAACGCTTGAAGGCATCGGTGCTGCGCCTGCGGTAGCGCTGGATGTGTCATCGCTCGGCTCTATGTATGCCGGCAAAATTACCATGGTAGGTACTGATACGGGGGTAGGTGTACGTCTGGATCATGCAGATATTACCGCGCAAGACCGGCTTTCGATTTCGACAGCCGGTAAGATTGAAAACAACAACAGCGTGATAGCATCAGGCAATGCTCTTACTATCAACAGCCAGTCCCTGGACAACAGCAACGGCGAAATCCGCTCAGATGCTGGTAGCCTTGTCATTAATTCCCGTCAGGATCTTAACAACCACAACGGTAAGATTTCTGGTTACGATGTGTCTGTTAATGGCGGTGATACCAATAACACCGACGGAATCATTCAATCTAAAGGTAATCTGTCTCTGACGGGCTTTACGCTTGATAATCAAAACGGCGTAGTAAGCAGCGGTGACGATCTTAGTGTCAACTATAACTACAGTAACCATAACGATCCTTCCGTTTATGCCATTAAAAACGAGAATGGCGTGATGGCGTCTGCTGGCAATATGTTTATCCAGACGGTTAACCTGGATAACAACAGCGGCTTGATTACTGCAGACAAAGCGCTGTCTATTAGTGCTGCTAAGCTTGTTAACACAAATAGTGATAACTTTGTCGCCAGTGAAAACTGGAAAGGCGTTAATCAGGCAGGGGGCATTTACGCCGGTGACAGTGAGGGGGCCAATACGCATTCTCATTACATGACCGGTGAATCTATTATTAGCGTTGCATCGCTGGATAATGAGGCGGGTCGTATCGTTTCTACCGGTAAGAATACCGATCTGCATATCATGAGCAGCCAGGTGATTAATAACAATGAAGGTATTATCGATGCGGCAAAATCGCTAACCATCGATCAGCGTAGCCAGTTTAACAACGGTAACGGTAAAGTGAGCGCCGCACAGGACCTCAACATTAATGCTTATGACTTCTCGTCTGATGCTAAGGGCGAAATCAAAGCAAACAATATCAATCTGCACACCAGCGGTACGTTTAATAATAGTGGTGTTATAACAGCCTCGCGCGATCTGCTTCTTAATGTCGGTGATGCGCACAGCTACCTGTCAGAGACCAGCTATAACAAAGGCCAGATTACGGCGGGCGGCGCGATGACGGTGCAAACCGATATGACCAACTTTGTTAACGAAGGTACCATCAAAGCAGGCGATGCACTCAACTGGCATGGCGGCAATGTGATTAACAAAGGCGTTATCGACAGCAACAGCGATATTCGCTTTACCGTTCAGTCGCTGAAAAATGCGAAAGGCGCAACCATCGATGGTAAGAGCGTCACCATCAGCGGTGCGGTAGATAATCAGGGTACAATCACGCCGGATTACATTCCGGATAACGGACCTGCTCCACATCCGGATGATAATGGCGGTCATACCCCAATGCCGGATCCCGCACCGGCTCCGCGTCCGGATGATGGTGGTCATACTCCGATCCCGGATCAGACGCCATCTCATCACTCAGATAGCCAGTCACAATCTTCGTCTGGCTCTTCTTCCACCTACAGCCATCATTGATCCTTTCAGCCCCGCTTCGGCGGGGCTTTTTACTTCAGTCCGCATGCTATAGCACTGGCTGCCAGATCGAGAAGACGCATAGTGATCGATTGAATGCGCGTGCGTAACGCTATCTCACTGCTGTTGGCATGGATCTGCGCGATCGTTTTCTGTTTATTCAGCAGCGCTGCCATATCCTCTTCACTAATTAACCCCTGCGAGCGATCAAGTACCGCCTGAGCGGCAATCTCCGCGCTGGTGTTAATAAAGGTTTCACGATCGTTCAGGCCCTGTCTCAGGAGACCAAGAAACTCGTCCGCGACGATTTTCAAGGCACTTTTTTGAAACTGTGGTGAAGCCAGCGCCTGGCCTACGGCGTTAATTAGCGTACTCATTAACATTCTCCTTTATTCACATGGCGAAGCGGGTCGGTTGCATTCGCCCCGTACGGCTTCGAGATACGCCAGTCGGGCCTGGGCACGCCATAGCGCGGCCTGTGCTGGCGTAAAAGGACGATGCTGCCTCAATAGCCGGGCATGATCTTCGCGATAAACCAACTGCAGCAGACGGAGATTATCGGTACGCAGCGGGTCGCCCAGGCTTTCGGCATACGCGAGCGCTTCTGCAAAGCGCAATTGCAGAGTGTGGTCAGCGTCCGCGAGCGCGAGGGTGTCCAGTGTGCCGGAAGGTGCAGTGAAATCGTCGATCATCTGTAAATGCGCTGCCATCAGGTCGGTTAACTGCGCATGGGCTCGCGGCTGGTAATTTCCCACCAGACTGCACGCTGAAATGAGTACTGTCAGACCAAGTAGCCACCCCGGAAAATAGTGCGTTAGCGTTGATATGCGCGGCATGATATTCCCCTGCGTTTGCCCGCCCTTCGCGAAATTCAGCATCGGTTGGCTACGCGCGCAAATCATCTTTGCTCACGCCGTTCGCAAGAAACATCATCAGAAAAAAGTGAGGGGAAATGAGGCGCGTCGGGCCGGTTGACCCGACGCGTGGAACGTTACTTCAGAAGTGGTTTCAGGAAGCGGGCGGTGTGCGAGGCTTCGCACTCCGCCACGGTTTCCGGCGTGCCGGAAACGAGGATCTCGCCGCCGCCGCTGCCGCCTTCCGGCCCCAGATCGACGATCCAGTCGGCGGTTTTGATCACATCCAGGTTATGTTCGATAACCACGATCGTGTTGCCCTGATCGCGCAACTGATGCAGTACCGCCAGCAGTTGCTGGATATCCGCGAAGTGCAGACCGGTCGTTGGCTCATCGAGAATATAGAGCGTCTGCCCGGTGCCGCGTTTTGAAAGCTCCCGGGCAAGCTTCACGCGCTGCGCTTCACCACCGGAAAGCGTGGTGGCGGACTGGCCGAGACGAATATAAGTCAGACCCACATCCATCAGCGTTTGCAGCTTACGCGCCAGTGCTGGCACCGCGTCGAAGAACTCACGCGCTTCTTCGATGGTCATATCCAGCACTTCATGGATGGTTTTGCCTTTATATTTGATCTCCAGCGTTTCGCGGTTGTAGCGCTTGCCTTTGCACTGATCGCACGGCACGTAGATATCCGGCAGGAAGTGCATCTCAACCTTGATAACGCCATCGCCCTGGCAGGCTTCACAGCGGCCGCCGCGCACGTTAAAGCTGAAGCGGCCCGGCGTATAGCCGCGCGAGCGCGCTTCCGGCACGCCAGCGAACAGTTCACGCACTGGTGTAAAGACGCCGGTATAGGTCGCCGGGTTCGAACGTGGCGTCCGGCCAATCGGGCTCTGATCGATATCAATAACTTTATCGAAATGTTCCATACCCTGAACGTCGCGATACGGTGCCGGTTCGGCGATGGTCGCACCGTTGAGCTGGCGCTGGGCAATCGGGAACAGCGTATCGTTGATAAGCGTCGATTTACCGGAGCCAGAAACGCCAGTCACGCAGGTAAACAGGCCAACCGGCAGCGTCAGGGTGACGTCTTTCAGGTTGTTGCCGCGCGCACCGGTCAGCTTCAGCACTTTTTCAGGATCGGCTTTCACGCGCTCTTTCGGCACTTCAATTTTGCGCTTACCGCTCATGAACTGGCCCGTGAGCGATTCCGGCACCGCCATGATCGCGTCCAGTGGACCTTCGGCGACGACCTGGCCGCCGTGCACGCCAGCGCCAGGGCCGATATCGATCACATGGTCGGCCGCGCGGATGGCGTCTTCATCGTGCTCCACCACAATTACGGTATTGCCAAGATTACGCAGGTGAATCAGCGTACCGAGCAGGCGTTCGTTATCGCGCTGATGCAGGCCGATGGACGGCTCATCCAGCACATACATCACGCCCACCAGGCCCGCGCCAATCTGGCTTGCCAGACGGATACGCTGCGCCTCGCCGCCCGAAAGCGTTTCTGCGGAGCGGGAGAGCGTCAGGTAGTTCAGGCCGACGTTCACCAGGAATTTCAGGCGATCGCCAATCTCTTTCAATACTTTTTCAGCAATTTTGGCGCGCTGGCCGGAGAGCTTCATGTTATTGAAGAACTCCATGGCGTGGCCGATGCTCATATCGGAAATGGTCGGCAGCGCGGTGTTTTCGACAAACACGTGGCGCGCTTCGCGACGCAGACGCGTGCCTTCGCAGGTGGCACACGGGCGGTTGCTGATAAATTTCGCCAGCTCTTCGCGCACCGCGTTGGATTCGGTCTCTTTGTAGCGACGCTCCATATTGTGCAACACGCCTTCAAATGGATGACGACGCACGGAGGTGTCGCCGCGATCGTTCATATATTTGAATTCGATGGTTTCTTTACCGGAGCCGAACAGCACCGCTTTCTGCACTTTATCGCTGAGCGTATTCCACGGCGCTTCGACGTCAAACTTATAGTGTTCCGCCAGCGAGCGCAGCATCTGGAAATAGTAAAAGTTGCGGCGATCCCAGCCGCGGATGGCGCCGCCCGCGAGCGACAGCTCGCCGTTCTGCACCACGCGATCCGGGTCAAAATATTGCTGCACGCCAAGACCGTCACAGGTCGGACATGCGCCAGCCGGGTTGTTAAACGAAAACAGGCGCGGCTCAAGCTCGCGCATGCTGTAGCCGCAAATCGGGCAGGCGAAATTGGCGGAGAACAGCAGTTCTTCCGCTTTTTCGTCATCCATATCCGCCACGACCGCCGTACCGCCGGAAAGCTCCAGCGCGGTTTCAAACGACTCGGCCAGGCGCTGCGCTAAATCTTCACGCACTTTGAAGCGGTCCACGACCACTTCGATGGTGTGTTTCTTCTGCAATTCCAGCTTCGGTGGATCGGAGAGATCGCACACTTCGCCATCGATACGCGCGCGGATATAGCCCTGGCTTGCCAGGTTTTCCAGCGTCTTGGTGTGCTCGCCTTTACGCTCTTTAATGACCGGCGCAAGCAGCATCAGGCGCTTGCCTTCCGGCAGCGCCAGCACGTTATCGACCATCTGGCTGACGGTTTGCGCCGCAAGCGTAACGTCGTGATCCGGGCAACGTGGCTCGCCGACGCGGGCGTAGAGCAGACGCAGATAGTCGTGGATTTCCGTGATAGTGCCCACGGTAGAACGCGGGTTATGGGACGTCGATTTCTGCTCGATGGAGATAGCAGGCGACAGCCCTTCGATATGATCGACATCCGGCTTTTCCATCAGCGACAGGAACTGACGCGCGTAAGCGGAAAGCGACTCGACATAACGGCGCTGCCCTTCGGCGTAGAGCGTGTCGAAAGCCAGCGAAGACTTGCCGGAACCCGACAGCCCGGTCACGACAATCAGTTTGTCGCGCGGAATGACGAGATTGATATTTTTGAGATTGTGGGTGCGGGCGCCCCGAACTTCTATCTTATCCATTCACCTTTCCTGGATTTGAACGCTAATGCCTGGGTGTTTGAAGGACAACCGGTGGCCAGAAACGGTTAATTATGACACAATTTAACCTGAATGGATATCCAGTATTTATTTGCAACTGTGTATACTGTGTGAACATTTCCTGAAGCCGTCTCGCAGCTATCAACATTGAAGGCTGACGTGGTAGAATGGAATGTTTACACTATTAAGAAATGTTTTCAGGAGACACGATCATGGCCAGCAGAGGCGTAAACAAGGTGATTCTCGTCGGTAATCTGGGGCAGGACCCGGAAGTACGCTACATGCCGAACGGCGGGGCCGTGGCGAACCTGCGCCTGGCGACTTCCGAATCCTGGCGCGATAAGCAGACCGGTGAGATGAAAGAAGTGACCGAATGGCACAGCGTCGTGCTGTACGGGAAACTGGCGGAAGTCGCTGGCGAATACCTGCGCAAAGGCTCGCAGGTGTACATCGAAGGTCAGCTGCGTACCCGTAAGTGGCAGGATCAGAGCGGTCAGGATCGCTACTCTACCGAAGTTGTTGTTAACGTCGGCGGCACCATGCAGATGCTGGGCGGCCGTCAGGGCGGCGGCGCAGGCGGCAACATGGGCGGCGGTCAGCAGCAGGGCGGTTGGGGTCAGCCTCAGCAGCCGCAGCAGCAGGGTGGTGGCGCGCAGTTCAGCGGCGGCGCACAGTCTCGTCCGCAGCAGCAGGCGCCAGCGCCTTCTAACGAACCGCCGATGGATTTCGACGACGATATCCCGTTCTGATAGCGCTGCGTTCCGCGCGGAATGCCTCACTTCAGAAAGCGTTGAAAAGCTCTGCTCCGGCAGGGCTTTTTCTTTACCGTTTTTTGTTGTGGCTGTTGAATGTCTTCTGTCTGATAGTACGCCAGCCTGCAAGCCTTCACCGCAACGGCACCTTCCATAATGGCTAACCGCGTTCGCTTTCTTCCTTAACTGGCACGATGAAATAATCGCCAAATGAAAGGGATAGCGCTTTTCCGCGATGCGGCGCTAAATCTCGCCGCCGGAATGCCGATATAGGTTGCATGAAGTCTTCATACGTTCCGTACGTTTTCGGCAGGGATGATGCCCCACAGTGCAGGTTAGCCCATGTCAGAAAGAGATCGCGACCAACTCCTTAGCCAGGCGACCGACCAGTACTGGCAACACATTATTCCGATCGTCTGGCTGGCGTTGCTGATTCATGTCGGGCTGATTTTTCTGTTTCTGTCGATGAGCATTCCGACGCTCGCCATTTTTAATATCTTCAGCGTGATGGTTTATATCCACTGCCTGAATGAAATAGAGCACTACCGGTATCTGTATGTCGGTACGCTGATGAGCGTGGAAATTCTGGCGCATGCCGTTGCCACTACGGTGTTGCTGGGCTGGGAGAGTAATTTTTATCTGTTTGTTTTTTCGCTGATCCCCATCGTGTCGTTCAGCTTCCAGCAGGTACCGGTGCGGCGTGCGCTGTTCCTGGCGGCGATTGCGGTGCTTGGCACTGTGGGGTATGCCCTGCGCCATCACACCGGTACGGCGTCGGGGTTAAGCCCGGCAGTGCTGAATGGCATCGGTGTGGCTAATGCGGTGATGGCGATTGGCCTGTTGATGTACACCACGCTGCGTTCGGTAGAATTCACCCACGCAATGAAGCTCGATCTTTTTAATACCGCAAGCCGCGACAGCCTGACGAACCTGTATACCCGACGCCATTTTATGCATCAGGTTTCCCTGCTGGACAAACAACCCGGCACCCATAATGTGGCGCTGTTGCTGCTGGATATCGACCATTTTAAAACGATTAACGACAGCAGCGGCCACAGCTATGGAGATATGATTTTGCAGCGCATCGCGCGGGCGATTACCGATAACGTGCGCGAAAGCGACATCGTGGCGCGCTGGGGCGGCGAAGAGTTTCTGGTGCTGATGCCGGATACGTCGTTACCTGATGCCAGACGGGTGGCGGAGCGGCTGCTGACGCGCATTCAGGAGTGGGTCGGACAAACGGATAAAAACCCGCGTGAAGTAACCGCGACGCTTGCCATCAGCGCCTTTGGCAAAGATGAAGAGTTTGAAAAAGCGCTCAATCGCGCCGACAAAATGTTGTACGCCGGTAAGCAGCAGGGGCGAAATCGTCTGGTTATCGCCGATTAACGTACTGATTTAAAAATTTAAAAAAGCCAGAAATAACCCCTGGGTACTCCTTAGTTAGCATTTTCCCGGTGGGGGTGAAGTGCCATGCTCTGCGATTCCTTCCTGTGCGACGGCGTTTATTGACGTGCCCGCCAGTTGCCGCCCGCAGGTGAATTTCACACAGGGAATGCAAGCGATGACACAGGAATCGAATCCGTTTACTGCCGCCTGGAGCCGTAACGGCAATCTGCTCTGCCACGGCCACTGGATTATTACTTTTGAAGCGCGCCCGGTGACGTTGCCGCAACAATGGCAGGATAAGGCGATGAACACATGGGGGATCTACTCGATTATCGATCCCGAGGACGACACGTTCGCCGACGGGCTGGAAGAAGAGGAGTGGATTGTCGAGAACGTCGAGTGGCTGACAGACTGGTTTTTCGATAACCATATTCCGCTGGAGGAGCGCTACTACCGCGCCTTCTGGCAGGCAATCAATAAAGCGGACTGGCGCTGTACCAGTTGCGCCGGTTGTATGTAAGGGCCTGGCAGAAAACAAAAAAGCCCCTGATGCAGGGGCTTTAATGAAAGACGATGAGGTTATCAGGTCACAACCATCGGCCATTCCGGCGGCGTGTGGCTCATCACTTCCACCATCACGTCTTTCAGATTGTGCCAGATGGCGTGAAAGTCGATGCTGACGCCGAGCAGCCCTGTCGCGAAGACGCAGGAAGCGACGATACCCAGCCCGCTGCTGATTACCGCCAGCGCCTGGTAGTCAGATTTGCGAAACTGAATATTGAGCGTGCTGGCAAGAAACATTAAAACCGCACCCAGAAGTTGCCAGCGCATCAGTACCATGCTGGCGGTAAGCGTAGCCATGAAAACCTGTCCTCAAAAAGCGTTCTGCCGCGCAGGAGGCCGGGAAGAGGTTAGCCTGGCGCGGCGCTAAAATTTAACGTGACGGCAAGCATGTAAACTTGCACACTAAGTGTGAACTGTATCACATTTGTTGTTTTATTCGCCAGTCGGAAGGACGTGTGTTGATGAAAAAAAACGCACGTTTAACGTGTCCAGTGGCGACCGCCTGGAATAAAAAATCGTCGAAAAGAAAGCGCGGAAAAAAATCCTTGCCGGATTTTACTAATGCATAAATTTTCATTTCGACACAAAAAAACGCGACCCGTACATTTTTTCGGCAGTTGTGATTAATTTAACTTAAAACGCTTTCTGAAGTGGTTGATGAATTTTTAGCACGGTTATCAACGCGGATATTTCACTTAAGAAAAATTAAATAGCCATTCCCTATTTTCCTTATGGCAAATTTTAATGTTTCACGTGAAATATTGGATGGATAACTGGAAATGGCTATTGCCAATGCGTGCTGATTGATGCAACGTAAACACCTGTTTGCGATGTGTCTCATCAGGCGATTAATGTGACACAGAAAGCAGGGATATGAGGCCATAATGAATTTCAGGGCACGACGTCAGGCGTTGCGAATCTCAGGCATAATCATGGTGGTCTTACTGCCTGTGATGCTTGCGCTTTGGGTCGCCCATCATCGGGCAGTCAACGAGACGCGTGCACATCTGGATACCTTCGCGCAACTGGTCCTCAACCGTACCGAACTGGTGTTAAACCATGTCGATGCCGCCCATAACGAAGCCGAAAAATATCAGGGCGAAATATGCTCTTCCGCGCATCAAAGAAATATGCTGGATATTTCGCGCGGACAAATCTATATCGAAGATTTAATTTACGCACAGGGTGATGAGCTATTATGTTCAACTCTGTTCGACCAGCCTTTTATTCTCTCGCCTGCGAATTATACGCGCTCACCAGACATTGCTATTTACTATTATCGTGATACGCCATTTTTTGCTGGTCATAAAATGGTTTATTTGCGTAAAGGCAATTATGTCGCGGTGGTTAACCCGTTATCCTTTAGCGAAATACTATCTAATGACGCCACTATCTCTTATGGCGTTTATGACACCGTCACACGGGAGTTTTTTTCGGTAAGTGATAAAGCCGACGCCCGTGCGCTCGCGCCTTTTGCACGTTCACGGAATACCGATTTCCAGAACGAGGGCCGTTTCTGGTCGATTGTGCTCTCCGGCAAGCGTCCGATTGCCGTCGCCGTTTCAACCAGCGACGCCTGGTTCTGGCAGGCGTGGCGGCGCCAGATGTCGGTGATGTTGCCGCTCGGGCTTGTGATGGGCGGTTTGCTGGTTTTTCTCGGCACGCGCACCCGTAACCGCTTCAACTCGCCGAGCCGCCAGCTCCAGCGCGCGTTGCATAAACGCGCGTTGCGTCTGCATTATCAGCCGATTATGGATATCAAGCACGGCATGTGCGTCGGCGCGGAAGCGCTGTTGCGCTGGCCCGGCTACAACGGTCAGGTGATGAGTCCGGCGGAGTTTATCCCGCTTGCGGAAAAAACCGGGATGATTGCGCAGGTGACTGATTATGTGGTGGAAGAGTTGTTTAATGACTTAGGCCATTTCCTGGCGACCCACCCGCAGATTTATATTTCTATTAACCTGTCGGCATCCGATTTCCATTCGTCGCGCCTGATAGCGTTAATCGAAGGGAAAAATAACCAGCATGGCGTTCGGGCGCAGCAAATCAAGATTGAAGTGACCGAGCGCGGCTTTATTGATGTGCCGCGCACCACGCCGGTTATTCAGGCGTTTCGCCAGTCAGGATTTGAGATTGCCATTGATGATTTCGGCACCGGATATTCCAACCTTCATAATCTCTATTCGCTGAACGTCGATATTCTGAAAATTGATAAATCGTTTATCGATACCTTAACCACCAACAGCACCAGCCATCTGATCGCGGAACATATCATCGATATGGCGCAAAGCCTGCGGCTGAAAATTATCGCCGAGGGCGTTGAAACCGCCGAACAGGTGGGCTGGCTGTTGAAGCGCGGGGTGCAGTATTGCCAGGGGGGGCATTTCTCAAAAGCGCTGCCGCGTCAGGAGTTTGTCACCTGGCTGCAACAGGATGACGCCCGGGGAGTGCCGGGCTGGCAGAGTTGCACCATTAACCGTCAGGCGCTCTGACGATAATCGCTCGGCGTGCGGTCGAACTGACGGCGAAATATCCGCGAAAACGTCTGTTGCGACACATAGCCATAATCCATCGCAATATCAAAAATCGGCCGTCGGGTCGTGCGCAGCTCCTGCGCCGCCAGTTGCAAACGCCGCTTGCGAATATACTCACCCAGCGTCTGATGCATCACGGTGCGAAACATCCGCTGTAGATACCATTTCGAATAGCCCGACTTCTTTGCCACCACATCGATATTCAGTGGCTGGTCAATATGCTCATCAATCCATTGCGTCAGCGCGTGGATAATTTCCTGATGTGACATAAGCCGTCCTCTTCCTCTGTTTTGGGTTAGCCGTTCTTCTGGTCGGCGAGTATAATTCCTCAAGTCAACTTGAGGTAAAGCCCCTGATGGAAAAGAAAGCACCCAGAATCAAATCGCTGCTGACGCCGGGCGAAGTCGCGAAGCGCAGCGGCGTGGCGGTCTCCGCGCTGCACTTCTATGAAACTAAAGGCCTGATCAAAAGCACCCGCAACAGCGGCAATCAACGGCGTTACCGGCGAGACGTGCTGCGCCAGGTGGCGATTATTAAAATCGCCCAGCGTATCGGCATTCCGCTGGCGACGATTGGCGAGGCTATCGGCGTGTTGCCGGAAGGGCATAACCTGAGCCCGAAGGCATGGAAGCAGCTCTCGATGCAGTGGCGCGAGGAGCTGGACCGGCGTATTAAAACGCTGACCGCGCTGCGCGACGATCTCGACGGCTGCATCGGCTGCGGCTGTTTGTCGCACCGCGACTGCCCGCTGCGCAACCCCGAAGACCGTCTGGGCGCGCAGGGCAGCGGGGCGCGTCTGCTGGAAGACGAATAAGCGGCGCGCAAACAAATTCGGTGCACTGGCGGCGGATTCTCTATAGTTAATGCAATGAAAAGCGAAAGGAAAACGCCATGCTGACGGTCCACCATCTGAATAATTCCCGCTCGCAGCGCATTCTTTTTGCGCTTGAAGAGCTTGGACAGCCCTATGAACTGGTGCGCTACCAGCGCGAGCCGACTATGCTGGCGCCGCCCTCGCTCAGGAAAGTGCATCCGCTCGGCAAGTCGCCGGTGCTGGAGGATAACGGCCAGAAAATTATCGAGTCCGGCGCGATTCTGGAGTATCTCCAGGAGACCTATGACACCGAACAGCGTTTTAAACCGCAGAGTGCGGAAGAGAAAATTCAGTACCGCATCTGGCTGCATTACGCCGAAGGTTCGTTAATGCCGCTGCTGTTAATGAAGCTGGTGTTTGGCAGCCTCGGGAAAAAGCCCGTTCCGCTCGGGCTTCGCACCCTCGGCAAAGCGCTTGGACAGGGCGTGCAGAAAGCCTGGCTTAATAAGCAGCTCGCCACTCACACGCGCTTTATGGAAGATCACCTGACACAACATCCATGGTTTGCCGGACAGACCTTCAGCATGGCGGATATTCAGATGAGCTTCCCGGTTATCGCCCTGCTGGCGCGCAGCGACTCCGGCGAGTTCCGCCAGCTACGCGCGTGGCTTACCAATCTTCAGGCGCGTCCGGCCTGGCAGCGCGCCATCGAAAAAGGCGGCCCGCTGGAGATCCCCGGCAGCTAATCGTTGTGGCCTTCCTATGAAGGCCCTGTTTTTGCGCATCAACGATATCGTTTGCGCAGCCTGCGCTGAATTAATCATCAGACGACGCAACTTTTTGCCAAAAGCCATAAAGTTCAGTTGAAAATCCCCGCCCTAAGGCTGGATAATCGTTTGCCTTAAAATTTTGCCGTTTTTTGCGCGTGGAGTTAAACGTTTGCTTTTTGTGGCTCCTCCAAAACCACAAACAGAACGCAGGGAGTTAACGTTTGATCCGCAGCGGGTTGTTTGCCACGCGCGAGCTTTAAAAACTCACACTTTTCAGGGGATGTCTCATTATGTCTACGCCTTCTGCGCGTAACGGCGGTTCACTCGACGCCTTTTTTAAAATTTCCGCGCGCGGCAGTAACGTGCGTCAGGAGATTGTTGCCGGTCTCACCACATTTCTCGCGATGGTCTATTCGGTGATCGTCGTGCCGGGCATGCTCGGCAAAGCCGGTTTTCCGCCTGCCGCCGTGTTTGTCGCCACTTGTCTGGTGGCAGGTGTTGGCTCCATCGTGATGGGGCTGTGGGCGAATCTGCCGCTGGCGATTGGCTGCGCCATCTCGCTGACCGCCTTTACGGCGTTTAGCCTGGTGCTCGGGCAGCACATCAGCGTACCGGTCGCGCTCGGCGCGGTCTTCCTGATGGGCGTGCTGTTTACCGTTATCTCCGCAACCGGCATTCGTAGCTGGATCCTGCGTAACCTGCCGCAGGGCGTGGCGCACGGCACCGGCATCGGTATCGGTCTGTTCCTGTTGCTGATTGCCGCGAACGGCGTAGGCCTGGTCATTAAAAACCCGCTCGACGGCTTGCCGGTGGCGCTTGGCCATTTCGCGAGCTTCCCGGTGATCATGTCGCTGATTGGTCTTGCGGTTATTATCGGTCTTGAGAAACTCAAAGTGCCGGGCGGCATTCTGCTGACCATCATCGGTATTTCCATTGTCGGCCTGATTTTCGATCCGACGGTGAAGTTCACCGGCCTGTTCGCCATGCCGTCGCTGAGCGATGACAAGGGCAATTCGCTGATCGGCAGCCTGGATATCATGGGCGCGCTCGATCCTGTGGTGATTCCGAGCGTGCTGGCGCTGGTGATGACCGCCGTGTTTGACGCCACCGGCACCATTCGCGCGGTCGCGGGCCAGGCGAATCTACTGGATAAAGACGGTCAGATCATCGACGGCGGCAAAGCGCTGACCACCGACTCCCTCTCCAGCGTCTTCTCAGGCCTGGTGGGCGCGGCACCGGCAGCGGTGTATATCGAATCTGCCGCTGGCACCGCGGCGGGCGGTAAAACGGGCCTGACGGCGATTACCGTCGGCGTGCTGTTCCTGCTTATCCTGTTCCTCTCGCCGCTCTCGTACCTGGTACCGGCGTATGCCACAGCGCCCGCGCTGATGTATGTTGGCCTGCTGATGCTGAGCAACGTGGCGAAAATCGACTTCGCTGATTTCGTGGATGCGATGGCGGGGCTGATTACCGCGGTGTTTATCGTGCTGACCTGCAACATCGTGACCGGCATCATGATAGGTTTTGCGTCGCTGGTCATTGGCCGCGTCGTCTCCGGTGAGTTCCGCAAGCTTAATATCGGCACTATTGTCATCGCCATCGCGCTGGTCGCTTTCTACGCGGGCGGCTGGGCAATCTAAACCTTTCTTTAACGAAGCGGGCTGCGGCCCGCTTTTTTCCTGCTTTCAGGGCACAACCTGATTCCTTTTCCGGCGCGTCAGTGTTCTATTATCAAAGGTGAGTCTTTCATCACAGATAATAAGGAGCCGCTCAGACCGCATGGAAATCTTTTTTACCATTCTCATCATGACCCTCATGGTATCGCTCTCCGGGGTCGTTACCCGCATGCTGCCCTTCCAAATCCCGCTGCCGCTGATGCAGATAGCCATCGGGGCGCTGCTCGCCTGGCCGACGTTCGGTCTGCACGTCGACTTTAACCCCGAGCTGTTCCTGGTCCTGTTTATTCCGCCGCTGTTGTTCGCCGACGGCTGGAAAACCCCGACCCGCGAATTTCTCGATCACGGCCGCGAAATTATCGGCCTCGCGCTGGCACTGGTGGTGGTCACCGTTGTCGGCATCGGTTTTCTTATCTACTGGATGGTGCCGGGCATTCCACTCATTCCTGCTTTCGCGCTGGCGGCGGTGCTGTCGCCAACCGATGCGGTGGCGCTTTCCGGCATCGTGGGCGAAGGCCGTATCCCGAAAAAAATCATGGGAATTTTGCAGGGCGAGGCGCTGATGAATGACGCCTCCGGCCTGGTGTCCCTGAAATTCGCCGTCGCGGTCGCGATGGGGACGATGGTCTTTACCGTGGGCGGCGCGTCGCTGGAGTTTTTAAAAGTGGCGATTGGCGGTCTGCTCGCCGGGATCGCGGTAAGCTGGCTGTATGGCCGCTCGCTGCGCCTGCTGAGCCGCTGGGGCGGCGATGAGCCCGCTACGCAGATAGTTCTGCTGTTCCTGCTGCCGTTCGCCTCTTATCTGATTGCCGAACATATCGGCTTCTCCGGCATTCTGGCCGCGGTGGCCGCCGGGATGACCATCACCCGCTCCGGCGTGATGCGCACCGCGCCGCTGGCGATGCGCCTGCGCGCCAACAGCGTCTGGTCGATGCTGGAGTTTGTGTTTAACGGCATGGTCTTCCTGATGCTCGGTCTGCAACTGCCGGGGATTATGGAGACGTCGCTTGCCGCCGCCGAAAAAGATCCGAACGTCGAGACCTGGATGCTGTTCATGGATGTCGTTCTGATCTACGGGGCGCTGATTGGCGTGCGTTTCCTGTGGCTGTGGATCATGAAGCGCTTTAGCCTGCGTTTTCTGAAGAAAAAACCGCTGACGTTTGGCGAGTACTCGACGCGCGAGCTGCTGGTGGCGTCGTTCGCCGGCGTGCGTGGGGCGATTACCCTTGCGGGTGTGCTCTCCATACCGCTGCTGCTGCCGGACGGCTCGCCGTTCCCGGCGCGCTATGAGCTGGTGTTCCTGGCTGCGGGCGTCATTCTTTTCTCGCTGTTTGTCGGCGTGATCCTGCTGCCGATTCTGCTGCAACAGGTTGAGACGCCGGATCACGGCCTGGCGCACAAAGAAGAACGCATGGCGCGTTCGGTGACAGCGGAAGTGGCGATTACCGCCATCCAGAAAATGGAAGAGCGTCTGGCTGCGGATACCGAAGAGAACATCGACGATCAGTTGTTAAGAGAAGTTTCCGCACGCGTGGTGGGGAACCTGCGCCGCCGCGCAGACGGGCGCAACGATGTGGAAAACAGTGAGCTTGAGGAAAATCTTGAGCGCCGTTTCCGCCTGACCGCACTGCGTGCGGAGCGCGCCGAGCTGTACCACCTGCGCGCCACGCGGCAAATCAGTAACGAGACGCTGCAAAAAATGCTGCACGATATGGACCTGCTCGAAGCGCTGCTGATGGAGCGCAAATAACCGTAACCGCCGGAGTTTTCCGGCGGTTTTTTTTTACCGTCCCGCCAGCCGTCGCACCAGTTCAAACTCGCTAAAATTCACCGGCCGCTGCTGCTGCATTGAGATATTCCCGGCAATGCCTGTGAGAATGGACATCGCGCCCGCGCGGTGATCGGCGGCGCGTTGCAGCGGGTCGTCGCCCGGCTCACCGAAGAGATCGGCCAGCATCGCGTTGTCGCCGCCGCCGTGCCCGCCTTCGCCCAGCGTGAAATCCGCCTTCCAGGGGGCCGCAAACATCGGGTAAACCGTGATATCACAGCGGTCGAGGCTGCCTTCGGCCTCACGCAGCCCGCCGCCGTTAACGTAAGAGTTTTCCACCAGTTTCATTTCAAGCCGACCGCGGCTGCCGTTAAACACCACGTTGAGTCCCTCCTGCGGCAGATACGCATTGAGCGAATAGGTGAGCTGCGTCTGGTTCTGGTATTTCACCAGCACCGACAGCGTATCCTCAATGGTAATGCCGTCGCCAAAAACGCTCTGATCACGAAAGTAGCTGCCCTCGTGTTCGGCATCCAGATAGAGCGCTTTAAGCTGCGCGCTCTCCTCCATGTGCAGCGCAAACGGGTCGTCCTTCGCCGCCGCATAGCCGTGGGCGCGTGGGTAAAAGTGCGAAACGCCGCGCTTTTCGGCGTTTTCACGCCCATAAAAACGCAGCGCGCCTTCGGCATAAACCCGTTGCGGGTAGCTGCCGAGCCAGAAATTCATTAAGTCGAAATGGTGGGTGGATTTATGCACCAGCAGGCCGCCGCTGTTGCGCTTCTCCCGGTGCCAGCGGCGGAAATAGTCCGCGCCATGTTCAGTATTCAGCAGCCATTCGAAGTGCACCGAAAACACCTCGCCGATAGTGCCGTTCATCAGCAGTTCGCGCACTTTGCTGTGGTGCGGCGCATAGCGGTAGTTGAAGGTCACACGCACTTCGCGGCCCGTCTCTTCAATGGCGTTAAGGATGCGTAGCGCACGCGCTTCGTCGATGGTCATCGGTTTTTCGGTGATGACATCGCAGCCCGCATGGAGCGCGCGGACGATGTAGTCGTCGTGAGTGCGATCCATCGTGGTGACGATGATCGTATCGGGCCGGGTGTTGCGGATCATCGCTTCAAACTGCGCGGCGACGAAACAGGGCACCGGCGGCGCGCCTGCGTTTTCCAGCAGACGATTAGCGTAGCGCATGCGGGTCTGGTTGGTGTCGCAGAACGCGACCATCTGCGCGCTGTCGCGAAACGTCCTGCCGATAGCCTCGATATACATTCCGGCGCGCCCGCCGGTTCCCACCAGGGCGTATTTTTTCACGGTCAACGTCCTCTCAGCCAAAATGACATGTTGTATGTATAAAATAAAAACGATGTTTCATTTTTATAATGTAGCGCGAGAGGCGTTGTGGGACAGAACGAAAGGGGAAAAGTGTGATCCCCGGCCGTCATAGCCGGGGAGAAGAGGCTTAGTGCGCGCGGCCCTGTTCGATGCCAAGACCGGTTTGTGAGCGGATAAACTGCGCGCGGAACTGCTCGCGCTCCAGATTGCCCTGCGCGCTGTTGTCGGTTGCCGAGAAGACCCAGATCCCGATAAACGCCACGGCGATGGAGAACAGCGCCGGATATTCATACGGGAAGACCGGCGCGGCGTGACCAAGCACCTGCACCCAGACGGTCGGGCCGAGGATCATCAGCACCACGGCGGTGAGCAGGCCGAGCCAGCCGCCAATCATCGCGCCGCGAGTGGTGAGCTTCGACCAGTACATCGAGAGCAAAATGATCGGGAAGTTACAGCTCGCCGCAATCGAGAACGCCAGGCCCACCATGAACGCGATGTTCTGCTTCTCAAACAGAATCCCGAGCAGGATAGCCACCACGCCGAGCACCAGCACGGTGATTTTCGAGACGCGCAGCTCGTCACGCTCGGTAGCACCTTTGCGAAAGACGTTGGCGTAGAGATCGTGCGACACCGCCGACGCGCCCGCGAGCGTCAGGCCAGCCACAACCGCGAGGATCGTGGCGAAGGCGACCGCCGAGATAAAGCCCAGGAACAGGTTGCCGCCCACGGCATCGGCCAGATGTACCGCCGCCATGTTGTTGCCGCCAATCAGCGCGCCAGTGGCGTCTTTAAACGCCGGGTTCGCGCCCACCAGCATGATGGCGCCAAAGCCGATGATAAAGGTCAGGATGTAGAAATAACCCATAAACCCGGTGGCGTAGAACACGCTCTTACGCGCTTCGCGGGCGTCGCTGACGGTAAAGAAGCGCATCAGGATATGCGGCAGACCGGCGGTGCCGAACATCAGGCCGAGGCCGAGCGACAGCGCGGAAACCGGATCTTTCACCAGACCGCCAGGACTCATGATAGCGCTGCCTTTCGGGTGAACCGCCATCGCTTCCGTAAACAGGTTGTTGAAGCTAAAGCCCACATGCTTCATTACCATGAACGCCATAAAGCTTGCGCCGAACAGTAGTAATACGGCTTTGATGATCTGCACCCAGGTGGTGGCCAGCATGCCGCCGAACAGCACATACATCACCATCAGCACGCCCACCAGCACCACGGCGATGTGGTAGTTCAGGCCGAAAAGCAGCTCGATAAGCTTGCCTGCGCCAACCATCTGCGCAATCAGATAGAGCGCGACCACCACCAGCGAACCACAGGCGGAGAGCAGACGGATAGGGCGCTGCTTCAGGCGATAGGAGGCGACGTCCGCAAAGGTGTAACGCCCGAGGTTACGCAACCGCTCGGCGATTAAAAACAGAATAATCGGCCAGCCCACCAGGAAGCCCAGCGAGTAAATGAGCCCGTCGTAGCCGGATGTATAGACCAGCGCGGAGATGCCGAGGAACGACGCGGCGGACATAAAGTCGCCCGCGATGGCAAGACCGTTCTGAAAGCCGGTAATGTTGCCGCCCGCGGTGTAGTAATCGCTGCGCGAACGGGTGCGTTTAGAGGCCCAGTAGGTGATGCCAAGCGTCAGCGCCACGAAGATCAGGAACATGATGATGGCCTGCCAGTTGGTCGGCTGGCGCTGTACATCACCGGTCAGCGCATCGGCGAGAGCGGCGGGCGAAAGCAGAGTCAGCAGCGGGAAAAGCACCTTTTTCATGATGACTTCACCTCTTTCAGCACGGCGTTATTCAGTCGGTCAAATTCACTGTTAGCGCGCCAGACATACACGCCGGTGAGAATAAACGATATAAGGATGACGCCGATGCCGATGGGAATACCGCGCGTCACGCTGCTGCCGGGCGAAAGCGGCGTGCCGAGCCAGCCCGGCGCGAATGCAATAAGCAGGATAAAGCCGACGTAAATAATCAGCATGATGAGGGAAAGGGTGAAGGCAAACCGTTGCCGCTTATGCACTAACTCCCTGTAAGGCGCACTGCTCTCTATCTGCTGACAAATATCGTTATTCATCATCGCAGTCTCCAGAAGTAAGGTAGGGGTTGTTATTATTCCCTCTCCCTTTAGGGGAGAGGGTTAGGTCGAAAGGTCAGTATGCAGGCGTGGTTATGATGGCATCGCGATGGACTGCTTCTCTTCGAGCAGTTTTTCCACCACACCCGGATCGGCGAGCGTTGAGGTATCGCCGAGATTGCTGGTATCGCCCGCCGCGATTTTGCGCAAAATACGGCGCATGATTTTGCCGGAGCGGGTTTTCGGCAGCGAATCGGTCCAGTGCAGCACGTCCGGCGTCGCCAGCGGGCCAATCTCTTTACGCACCCAGTTACGCACTTCGCTGTACAGCTCGGCTGACGGCTCTTCGCCATGGTTCAGCGTCACGTAAGCGTAGATCGCCTGGCCTTTAATGCTGTGCGGAATGCCCACCACCGCGGCTTCGGCGATTTTCGGGTGCGAGACCAGCGCGGATTCAATTTCGGCGGTGCCGAGACGGTGCCCGGAGACGTTGAGTACATCGTCCACGCGCCCGGTAATCCAGTAGTAACCGTCTTCGTCACGGCGTGCGCCGTCGCCGCTGAAGTACATGTTTTTAAACGTCGAGAAATAGGTCTGCTCGAAACGTTCGTGATCGCCAAACAGCGTACGCGCCTGGCCCGGCCAGGAGTCGGTAATGACCAAGTTGCCTTCGGTGGCGCCCTGCTGCGGATTGCCTTCGTTATCCACCAGCGCTGGCTGCACACCGAAGAACGGTCGCGTGGCGGAACCGGCTTTCAGTTCGGTCGCGCCGGGCAGCGGCGTAATCATGAAGCCGCCGGTTTCGGTCTGCCACCAGGTGTCGATCACCGGGCATTTCTCATTGCCGATTTTCTTCCAGTACCACTCCCACGCTTCCGGGTTAATCGGCTCGCCGACGGAACCGAGAATGCGCAGCGAGGAACGGTCAGTGCCGTCGATAGCCTTATCGCCTTCCGCCATCAGCGCGCGAATGGCCGTCGGCGCGGTATAGAGAATATTCACTTTGTGCTTATCCACCACCTGCGCCATACGGTTGGCGGAAGGCCAGTTCGGCACGCCTTCAAACATCAGCGTGGTGGCGCCGCAGGCGAGCGGCCCGTAGAGCAGATAGCTGTGGCCAGTCACCCAGCCCACATCGGCGGTGCACCAGTAGATATCGCCCGGATGGTAGTCAAAGGCGTAGAGGAATGTGGTCGCTGCGTAAACCAGATAGCCGCCGGTAGTATGCAGCACGCCTTTCGGTTTACCGGTCGAGCCAGAGGTGTAGAGAATAAACAGCGGATCTTCGGCGTTCATCTCGACGGGCTGATGATGCGCGCTGGCTTTCTCCACCAGCTCGCTCCACCAGAGATCGCGTCCTTCATGCCATTCGATGTTTCCGCCGGTGCGTTTCAATACCACAACATGTTCCACGCTGGTGACGCCGGGGTTTTTCAGCGCGTCATCGACGTTTTTCTTCAGCGGAATGGCACGTCCGGCTCGCACGCCTTCATCGGCGGTGATAACGAGACGCGCGCTGGAGTCGATAATGCGTCCGGCGACGGCCTCCGGCGAAAAGCCGCCGAAAATAACCGAGTGCACCGCGCCGATACGGGCGCAGGCGAGCATCGCGACGGCGGCTTCCGGCACCATCGGCATATAGATAGCGACCACATCGCCTTTCTTAATGCCGAGAGAGGTCAGGGTGTTTGCGAAGCGGCAAACGTCGCGGTGGAGTTCGCGGTAGCTGATGTGTTTGCTCTGGGTCGCGTCATCGCCTTCCCAGATAATGGCAGTCTGATCGCCGCGCTCGTTGAGATGCCGGTCAAGACAGTTTGCTGCCAGATTTAGCGTGCCGTCTTCATACCATTTAATCGAGATATTACCAGGCGCGAAAGAGGTGTTTTTTACCTTCTGGTAAGGCGTGATCCAGTCCAGGATTTTGCCTTGTTCGCCCCAGAAGGCGTCAGGGTCATGCACGGATTGCTGATATTTCGCATCATATTGTTCCGGCGTAATCAGGCAACGTTCCGCAATCGCTGCGGGAATAGGGTGTTTATGGATTTGGCTCATGGCTTTTTTCTCCTTTTAGATGTTAATGATATGTCACGCAAAAGTTAAGAACAGGCTTGCGAATAGCTTTGTTTACTTTTTGGGCGGCAGATCACGCATTGCCGAAACTGCATGAAAATTCATCAAACGAATCTTTCAAGGAAAATAATTGCTGTTAAGTATTATTTGCTGGCTCGATTTTATAATGTCTTAAATAACATTGGCTTATAGATGATTATCGCGATAAATTAGGGTTATTAAGGCAATTTTCAGTGAATATGCCTGTTCTTAAAGGGTTGCGTAGGATGCCGTGCAAGTGGTACTGATTAAACGCGTTAAAAAACCCCACAATATCACCCAACGTTTGTCATACCCCTTTCAGCTTGCGTCGTTCTCATTCGAGCACGCGTGGGAATGGCGCTGTAATTTAGGAAGTAAAGTCGTTATGAAAAACAGTAAAATCAGCCTGGCCTGGCAGATCCTGCTGGCCCTGGTGCTGGGTATTCTTCTGGGCAGTTTTCTCCATTATCAGACGGATAGCCGCGAATGGCTGGTGACCAACCTTCTTTCACCCGCTGGCGACATTTTTATTCATCTGATTAAAATGATCGTCGTGCCGATTGTTATCTCCACGCTGGTGGTGGGCATCGCCGGTGTCGGCGATGCCAAACAGCTCGGGCGCATCGGCGCGAAAACCATCCTCTATTTTGAAGTGATCACAACCGTCGCAATCATCATTGGCATTACGCTTGCGAACGTGTTCCAGCCAGGCAGCGGCATTGATATGTCACAGCTGGCAGCCGTGGATATTTCAAAATATCAGCACACGACCGAAGAGGTGCAGAGCCATGCTCACGGTCTGATGGGCACGATCCTCTCACTGGTGCCGACTAACATTTTCGCCTCAATGGCGAAAGGCGAGATGCTGCCGATTATCTTCTTCTCGGTGCTGTTCGGATTGGGGCTGTCTTCACTCCCGGCCACGCACCGTGAGCCGCTGGTGACGGTCTTCCGCTCTGTCTCCGAAACCATGTTTAAAGTCACCCATATGGTGATGCGCTATGCACCGGTGGGGGTGTTTGCGCTGATCTCTGTGACGGTGGCGAATTTTGGTTTCGCGTCGCTATGGCCGCTTGCGAAACTGGTGATTCTGGTTTACGTGGCGATTTTGTTCTTCGCGCTGATCGTACTGGGCGCGGTGGCGCGGATGTGTGGGCTGCGCGTCTGGACGCTGATCCGCATTCTTAAAGATGAACTGATTCTGGCGTACTCCACCGCAAGTTCGGAAAGCGTGCTGCCGCGGATTATCGAGAAAATGGAAGCCTACGGGGCGCCTGCGTCTATCACGAGTTTCGTGGTGCCGACCGGTTACTCCTTTAACCTTGATGGTTCGACGCTGTACCAGAGCATCGCGGCGATTTTTATCGCCCAGCTTTACGGTATTGAACTGTCGCTGGGTCAGGAGATTATCCTGGTGCTGACGCTGATGGTGACCTCGAAAGGGATCGCGGGCGTGCCTGGCGTTTCGTTCGTGGTACTGCTCGCGACGCTTGGCAGCGTCGGCATTCCGCTGGAAGGCCTGGCGTTTATCGCGGGCGTGGACCGTATCCTCGACATGGCGCGCACCGCGCTGAACGTGGTCGGCAACGCGCTGGCGGTTCTGGTTATCGCCAAGTGGGAACACAAGTTTGACCGCAAAAAAGCGCAGGCTTACGAGCGGGAAATGCTGGGCCGGTTCGACAGTACCGCCAACGATTAATCCCCTCGCTTTTGCGTTTTTGCAAACCCCGCTTCTGGCGGGGTTTTTTATAGCGATAGCGCAGGGTATGCACTGTAAATGGTAAAAAAACGGGTGCGTTAAGCACTCAACGCCAGCAAGTCGGGCGGAGCGAACCCCGCCCGGAGAGTGTTACCGGTCAGAGCAGGAAAGCCGTGCCGCCACCTCCTTATTTCCTTGCTTTATCGTTAACTCACATAACGTGCCGTGGTTAATTAAAGCGAAAATTAATATCGTGACGCAAAATACAACAAAACATGCGAAAAGATATCTCAGTGGCTTCATGCCTTTTACTCCTTGCCTTTCGGCGAGTAAGCGGCTAATCTCAACTTGTTGGGAGTTGAGGGATAGCCTCGGGTTAATAGAAATATTGCCCGGGGCTTTCTTCTTTCTGTCCCTCGCGTCGGCTTAAGACAGAAAGTCTTAAGCACCCGGCGCTTATCATAATGATCTCTTATTAAAATGAGAATAAAAATCCCAATGTAATTTATGGTGAGTTTGTTGCATTGGGTTAGCTTATAAATTAAATATGCCTATTTGATGATGTGAATATTTAATAGGCCAGAGGCAATTAATACCAGAAAGCGTAAAAAGGATTGGGTGCGTTAAGACCTCTGCTCCTGGCAAGCCGGGCGAGGAAACCCGCCCGGGAGAGCCTTACTTGCCGGTACAGGCAAGCTTAGCCGCCACCTCCTGACTGCCGCTTCTGATGGTGAGTTCGCATAACGTACCCTGATTCATTAATGCAAAAATCAAAATAGTTACGCAGACCATGAATAAACAGGCCAGTAAATAATGCAGTGGCTTCATGCCTTTTACTCCTTGCATTCTGAAGAGTAAGAGGCTAATCTCAACTTGCTTGGAGTTGAGGGATAGCCTCGGGTTAATAGAAATATTGCCCGGGGCTTTCTTCTTTCTGTCCCTCACATTTGCTTAAGACAGAAAGCCTTAAGCACCCGCGCTTATAATAATCCTTTCGCCAAAAGTTTAAATAAAAATCCTGATGTAATTCATTTATAGCTTTTACATTAATTATGGAGCCCTTCTCGCAAATTTCCGCGTTTAAATAGCGAAAGCTGTAACGGGAAAATATAACGCTTTCTATTAATATATTATTGAATGCCTCTTTTTTCCTTCTGCTCGCGCAGCAAAGCCCGGGTTGTGTATCCTGATAATGAGAGAAAGCGTGATGTGCGCTGGCCACGCCCGAAAACTATCGGGAATGATAGTATACCCGGCCGCCGTACACCCTTATCATCTCTCCCTTATGCCTGCGCGATAGTGAGCGCCTACATGCGCCATCCGGGCAGGCTACCGACAACCACAGCCGGAATATAAAGAGAGTCACAGTGGATAACCTCATTAGCGCGCCATTAACAGGACAACATGAAACGCCGGTGAACCTGCCGGGGTTGATGCAAGTGCTCAGCAAACACCTTTACTCCACGCCGATGGTCGCCATCCGTGAACTGGTGCAAAACGCGCACGACGCGATTGTCAGACGTCGACTGGAAGAGGGCACCGGGGACCGGCTTGCGGAAATCCGCGTCACGGGCGATGCGCAAAACCGGACTATCGTTATTCACGATACCGGCTCCGGCCTCACGGAGCAGGAGATCCACGATTTCCTGGCGACCGTCGGCGTCGGCTACACCCGCCATCTGCGCCAGCAGGACGACGAAACAGGGCTTATTGGCATGTTTGGGCTGGGCTTTCTTTCCGCCTTTGTGCTGGCGGAGCGGGTGACGGTACACACCACCTCCTGGAAAACGCCGGAGGAAGGCTGGCTTTATGCCTCCGCCAGCGGCGAAACGTATAGCGTCACCCCTGCGAGCCCGCGCGAGCCAGGAGCGACCGTCACGCTGCATCTCAAAGACGAGTTTTTATATCTCGCCAACAACAAGCTGCTGGGCGATGTGCTGGGCCGCTACTGCATATTAATGAAAGAGCCGCTGTTTGTGGGTGAAGAGCAGACAGCAGTAAACCATCTGACGCCGCCCTGGCGCGTCGCGACACAGGATGGCGTGGCGCTGCATCCGGCGCTGCGCCAGAAGCAAAACATTGAGTTCGCCAGCCGCTTCGAGCGCGCGTTTACGCCGCTCTGTACTTTGCTGGTGGAGCCATCGGGCGATAGCGACGCGGTGGGCATGCTCTGGCTTCAGGACGGCGCGACGTATGGCACCAGCGATAACCGTAACCTGTCGCTCTTTCTGCGCGGCATGCTGCTGGACGATCAGGCGCGCGAGCTGCTGCCGCCGTGGGCGGGTTTTGTCGGCGGCGTTATCGAATCTAATCGCCTTACGCCGACGGCGAGCCGCGAAGATTTACAGCGCGATGTTACCTGGTACGCCACGCAGGCGGCGCTTACCGAGGCGCTGATTAACGGGCTGGCCGATCTCGCGAAGCAGCAGCCTGCCGTCTGGCGTCGTGTGCTGGTGCGCCATAACGAAGCGCTGCTCGGCGCGGCCATCTGCGACGATCGTCTTTTCGATCTGCTGAAAGATGAACTGCTGATCCCGACGTCTCAGGGCGATCTGCCGGTTAAAGCGCTGCGCCAGAACAACACGCTGAACGTGATGCTCAGCGAAGAGGGCGGTTTTGAAGAGATGCTGTTCCGGCTTTCGGGCCGCCCTGTCGCGCTGGGCTATCGCTACGCGGTCGTGCCGTTCCTGCGCCGCTGGGCGACGCTCTACGGCGCGCGTCTGGTGGAAGTGGGCACCTCGGCGGGTAACGAACAACTCTTTGCGCTGCATGACGTCAGCGCGGAAGAAAAAGCGTGGTGGAGCGAACAGCTGCGTGACGACGAAGAGTGTGTGATGTCTTCGTTCGAACCTGCGACGCTGCCGCTGGTGATGGTGGTCAACCGTGACGCCGAGCTTAAAGCGCGTCTTGAGCAGGACGACGCCGATCGCCGCATGAGCACCGCCGCGCTGATGCTGGCGCGCCAGTTTGCCAGCAAAATCGAGCAACAGGCGCCGGTGCGCCTCTACATCAACTTTAACAATCCTGCGGTAAAAGCCTTATCACAGGCCTGGCGGGCCGGACAGCCCATCGCGCCCGGCGCCACGCAATTACTGAAAAGCCTCAAAATTATTCTTGCTCTGGCTACGGGGGATTCCCGTGAGTATGACTTTCGCCAGGCGCTGGACACATTCAGTTGCATCACGGCGCAACTTATTACACCGACAACAGAAGGAAGCAACTAATGGATATCTGGGCATGGTATGAGCAATATGAGCGGGATCTCGCGGAAGCCGGTAAACCCTGGATCACGCAGCATGTCAATAAGCTTATCGAGTCTGTTGTTGAAGTGCAGACCGGTAAAACCGAAGCGCTGCTGCCGGAAGCGCGCGCGCTGAAAAAGACCGCGGGCAATCCGTGGATTGACGTGATGGTTGGCCACTGGGAAATGCGTCACCGCATCGGCAACCTTGGCGAAGGCGAAAAAGCGCTGGGCGATGTCGTGGCGCTGTTTGAGCGCGCTCACCAGTCCGATGCCGCAGAGTGCCCGCAGTCGATTTGCGTGACCCAGGATCTCAGCGCCTGCTACAGCAATGTGGACGGCCCAGGCTGGGCGGACGAGCGTATCGCCGTTTGCCAGGAGACGCTCTCGAAAATCACCCCGCTGCGCAGCTGCTTCCTGTGCCTTTCTGAAGAGCAGTTCTTCGCGATGGTCGATAAAGGCCAGGTTGAAGAGGCGCTGGCGTTTGTGCAGCAGCAGATGGAGAAGCGCCGCGCGGCAGGCGAAGAGGACGTCAATGGCCTCAAAGAGAACGAAGCGCAGGCGCTGATGCTGCTTGGTCGTTATGACGAGGCGCTGGCGATCATCGATAAGCTTCATGAAGACGAGCTGGAAAACAGCAGCGAGCAGGTCCGCCAGGTCATGATGATGATGAAAGCGGAAGTGCTGGCGCTGATGGGGCGTGAAGAGGACGCTCGCGAATGGCTGCTGCCGTGGGATCGCCTCACCGCCTATAACCGTATGCGCTGGGTGCGCGTGGTGGAGCAACTGGTTCGCCTCAATCCGGCTTACAACAACTGGCAGACCGGCAGCGCGCTGCAGCTGATTCTGGAACAGCGTGTGGAAGCGCAGGCGTGGCGCGAAGCGGTTATCGTCGCGAAAACCCATATCCGCCTGGCGCTGGCGCGAGGCGCTACCTGGGTCGCCCGTCGTGCCCTGATGCAGGCGAAACAGTGCGCCGCGAAACTGCGTAACCCGCACGATGAAGATGCCGCTCTGGCGGAATTCGCAAGTCAGTTAGCGGGCATGGAAACGCAGGTAGAGCTGCCTGTGCCTGCCGAATCGCTGATGGCGTGGCTGGAAGAGCGCGGCCAGCAGGAAGGCGTGACGCGCGATCCTGAACAGGAAGCCCAGTGGCTGCTGCTCGCTTCCGCGCAGCGCCCTGACGATGAAGAACTGCTGATGCTGGCGGGCGCCGCGCTGGAAGCGTGCCAGGCGCAGGGCGAAGCGACGGATCTCCTGCTTGGCTGGCAGAAACGCCACCCGCAGGAAGAGGCCGCGCCGCTGTTCCATCTGCTCTCCGCGCTTCTGAATGCGCGTCGTTACGACGACATCTTGGCGCTGGCCGAAAGCTATCGCGATGCGCTCCCGCATGTGGCGCTGTGGTTTGAAGCTCAGGTGGCGCAGGCGCAGGAAGACTGGGAAAAACTGGAGTCCGTAAGCCAGGCGCTGCGCGCCACGCCGCAGGGGCAGCATAAGATTGCGCCGCTGATGCTGGCGGGCCAGGCGGCGATGCGACAGAAAGCCTATGACCGCGCCACGGCGTACCTGAAAGACGCGGTGGCGATGCTGGACGCGCGCGAAGAGGACGCCAGCAATGTTCTGTGGGATCTGCTGACCGCCGCCAGCGCCAGTGAGGACTGGTCAACCGTGCGCGAAGTCGGCGCGCGTCTTGGCATGAAGTTCAGCACCGATGAAGGCCCGGTTGAAGAGCAGTGGGGCACCGTTCGCCTGCGTTTCTTCGAAAACCATGACGAGCATTATTACTTCGCCCAGCGTACCGGCCCGGTGACGGCGCGCGTGTTCCAGCCGTCGTGGCGTAAAGCGCCGCAGCATATGAACGAGTCGGTGGTCTTTGACGCCAATCTGCTGAACACCCCGCCGGAAGATGAAAAAGAGCGCGAGAACTTCATCCCGGTGCATAACGTGGTGAAAACGCTTGAGCCGGGCGAATATGCTCCGAGCTGGTTTATCGACGGCGTCGATCCGGGCGAAGAGACGTTTAACGCGTTTGTGAATGGCGTGCGTCAGCGCGGCGGTGCCATCTGGGTGCACTGCGAATCCGATTACCAGGTGACGGATAGCGAAAGCGGCGAAACGCTGCCTGGCATCTACTTCATGCTGGCGATGCCGCAGTCGGTCTCGCCGCTGGAAGTGGACGCAATGCTGCGTGAATTCACCCAGGGCTGGAAACACCCGATCCACTGGCTGGATGTCGCGATGTCAGGCGGACTGGATGAAACGCGTCACCGTCAGGTGATGGAGCGTTATCAGCTTTAGTTTTAGGCTACGGGCGGCGGCCATCGCCGCCCGATTTGAGAATCCTCCGCTGTCTGCCTCTCTTCGCCCTCTTTACTTTAAGACCAGTCAAACACAGGGCTGGCATTATGAAATCATCTCTTCGCGCTTTGCTTTTCGCCACACTCTCTCTTTCCAGCAGCCACGCGCTGGCGGATGGCCTGGATTCCGTCTTTAACGACACCATTAACTCGGTAACGGAAGCGATCAACGAGGCTTACCATCCGGATAGCAGCGATGCGTCGGATGACCGTCGCTATGACGATGAAAGCCGCACACGCTACGACGAGCGGCGCAGACGTCTGGAAGAGCGCCACCGGCAGCTTGATGAGCGTCAGCGCCGTCTGGACGAGGAACGCCGTCGTCTGGAGGAAGAAGAGCAACGGCTGGATGATAGCGATTACCGCTAACGGCCGCTGTCGGCGATCTCCACATGCGTGGTGCGCGGGATCGCGAGCAGACGATCGCCGCAGGTCAGCAGGAGATCGATACCGAGCGATCCGGCGTGCAGGCGATCGGCCAGTTGCTCGATCAGACACTCCGGCAACTGCGGCGCTATCATGCGTTCTTCCGCAATACCGGCGCCGGTCAGACGTAGCATGCGTCCGCCGCTCAGGCTATTAACCTGCAACACCAGCGTGGCGCTGTGTTCCGGCGCTATCACGCTGCCGTGAGCCAGGCGATCGGGCAGGAGCGGGTTGAGGTTTTCATCAGCGATTGCGAAAACCGCCTCGTCCGGCGTATCGGCAATGCGCGTGCCGGTGTGAAAGCGCAGGTTAGAGCGCACGATATCATTTGCCAGCGAGGGGGAAAGCCAGACAGGGGTATCACTATCAACAAGTGTAAGCAGCACGCTGGTGGTGGCTACGCCAAGCGGCTGCCAGCCGTGGCGAAGCAACTGTAGCGAGACAATCACGCCAGGCTCGCTCATGGCTTTTAGCAGGCGGCGAAAGCATTGCTGTGCATCATGCACGGGTGAATCAAAGGCGGTGTTTAACGTCATCAGAATCTCCATACTGCTGCGCAACGCGGCGGTACGTGCTGGACGCCGCCGGATGCAGGTTGCGGCACATCCTGACGGCCTAATATGACCCGACTGTTAAACAAACATGACAGCCAGATGAATTGTGACGCAATAAAAAGAGGAGAAGATCGCCCTGCCTTTAACGGAATCATCGATGAGAGACGTTAATATTGGGCTTAAGTCAGGTAAGAAAAAAGATGATATTTTTACGTTAAATAGGTCCCTGGCCTGTTAAGGGATATTATCGCAGCGCGATTTTATGTTCTTTTGGTTTTTAATTTTTATTTCTTTAATTATATTTATTGCCAGCGAGTTATATTTTATTTTGCGCTGGTTAATAATATTCCTAAAAGAAACTGGTGAAAAGTTAAGCAGCGCTTAATTCAAGTGTAGTTATTATTTATTTTGTTGATTTTAAAGGGTATTTATTTGAATTGCTGCTTTGATTTCTATTTTACGCTGCTTTTCGTTTTTGTTTTACTCTTTTTTTAAAAGAAGCACGGAAATAAGCGTGAAATCACGTTAACGAAGCGTCATACCGGCAGCGTCGCCCATAAAAAACACAGGGGTAAATCGATCGAGCACGCTATTTTATTCTGAGCAGAGCTCCGTCCAGTTGGCAGGCCGCAGGATGACATGGAGCTGGCGGCGCAGGCCGCCAGCCCAGGAAAAATGCGCCTTGTGGCATCGTCAGCTTTTTTTGACGAACTCTGACTTGAGCTTCATCGGGCCGAAGCCGTCGATTTTGCAGTCAATGTTGTGATCGCCTTCCACCAGACGGATGTTTTTCACTTTGGTGCCAATTTTCAGCATCGATGAGCTGCCTTTGACCTTGAGATCCTTAGCAATTGTGACGCTGTCGCCATCGGCAAGCAGGTTGCCGTTGGCGTCTTTCACAACCAATGCATCGCTCCCGGCATCGGTTTCGCCTTTGTGCCATTCGTGGGCGCACTCCGGGCAGACGTAAAGATTATTATCCAGATAGGTATACTCAGAGCCGCATTGAGGGCAGGCTGGCAGGGACATGATTTCTCCTTAAATTGAATCAACGGGGCAGCCAAAGAGGGCTGCGAAAGAAGCGGCCACTTACGCGGCGCGCGTGAAAGGCGGGATTATACCCTAAACCCTTACATTTTACGGGCTTGTCTGCGGCCTAAACGCGCAGGCTCCCGAAGCCGATAAACTTTTTTACTGGCCGGGATAAAACATATATCGTGATTTATTGCCAGGCGGTGTTATTCTGGAGCGGATAACGTTGATCTGAATTATTAAAACCATCCCCTGAAGTCGGAACATTTTTGTCAAATGACCGATGTGAGGATATATTCTTTCGCTCTGAAAAATCGATCGGCCCACTGGTCTTACAGAGTGATTATTTGGTTTTTGACGAAGATGAAGGTTTGAAACGTTTCTCGTCGTCTCATACATATTTTACCACAACGATGGTATGGCATTTTTACGCCACTTTTCGTCATGTAGCCTCGTGACGCGCAGGATATTTTCCACACGTAATTATAAAAGCCGCATTGAGCTAATAAAAAGATAAGGCAAAAGGTCATTTAATTTGTGTTAAGGAAAGATTTTTCATGCACACACAGACTGTATTTGAAATGAATCAGGAAGCGGAACGGCTACTGCAACTGGCGCTTTATAATCTCAGCGCCCTGAAACAAATGCCGCTGGCGGTGCAGGATGAATGCGGGAACGTTACCAGCCGACACACCGCCGCCGTACATCCGCTTCATTTTTCCTTACGCGGCCTTGAGGCGCAGCAGGAGACGCTGCAGGCCGAGTTGCGAAAAACCACTCAGCAGGAGATGGTGCTGGCGATTGTCGGCACGATGAAAGCGGGCAAATCTACCACCATCAACGCTATCGTCGGCAAGGAGGTGTTGCCGAACCGCAACCGCCCGATGACGGCACTGCCGACGCTGATCCGCCACACGCCAGGCCAGAAAGAGCCGGTACTGCATTTCTCCCACGCCGGGCCGATAGAGACGCTAATGCAGGCGCTGCGTGCGCGATTAGAGAACGCCTCGCGTGAAAGCCTGGCGCTGCACCTCGAATTCGACCGTGATATGGACCTCCTGCTGGCGCGCATTCTTAACGGCACCTCGTTTGAAAAACATTATCTCGGCGCGCAGCCTATTTTTCATTGCCTGAAAAGCTTAAACGATCTGGTAAGGCTGTCGGCCGTACTTGATGTGCAGTTCCCGTTTCGCGCTTATGCCGCCATTGAACATATTCCGGTGATAGAGGTGGAGTTTACCCACCTTGCGGGTATGGAACGGGGGCTGGGCCAGCTCACGCTGCTGGACACGCCAGGCCCGAACGAAGCCGGACAGCCACACCTGCAAAAGATGCTTCAGGAGCAGATCGCCCGCGCGTCCGCCGTACTGGCGGTGATGGACTACACCCAACTGAAATCGATCTCGGATGAAGAGGTGCGCCTGGCGCTCGCGGCGGTGGGCGAATCGGTACCGCTCTACGCACTGGTGAATAAATTCGATCAACTGGATCGCAACAGCGACGATGAAGATCAGGTGCGCGCGCTGATTGCCGGCACGCTGATGAAAGGCGCTATCGATCCGGCACATATTTTCCCGGTTTCTTCCATGTGGGGCTACCTGGCCAATCGCGCGCGGCAGGAGCTGGCCGAACACGGCGCGCTGCCGCCTTATGAGGAGCAGCGCTGGGTACAGGATTTCGCCGAAGCGGCGCTGGGGCGGCGCTGGCGAAACGCTGATTTCACCGACGCCACGCACCTGCGCCACGCCGCCGATCTGCTGTGGGAGGATTCCCTTTTCGAAGCGCCTGTCCGGGCGATTCTGCATACCGCGCACGCTCACGCTTCGCTCTACGCGCTGCGCTCGGCCTGCGCAAAATTAATTCACTCTGCGCAATGCACCCGGGACTACCTGGACTTCCGCTGTCAGGGGCTGGATATCGCAAATGACCAACTGGTGGAGAGTATCTCTCAAATGAATAATGACATCGCACAGCTAAAACGTTGCCAGGCAGACGCCAGCAAAGCCATTCAGGAACAGGTTGTTCAGGCGCTGGGGCGCGCGTCGGAGACTATTGCGGGTCATGAACAGAAAGTGCTGGCGGATATCGCCAGCTATTTTGAAACCGGCAAAGTGCCGCCGCTGTCGCTCAGCAGTCCGGTGCGCCGCGCCGTGACCTGGGGAAGCGATTTTGACGCGGGCAGCGAACAGCTCATTCTGGATCAGGAGAGCGACGCGCGGATGCTGCTGCATAAAATTCGCGCCTCCTGCGAGTTAATCCTGCTGTCGGTACAGGAAAATCTGACCCGCGATCTGGCGGCCCATTTCAGCGAGCTGGAAACCGCGCTGGGAGATATCCTGCGCGCGGCGCTGGCACCGCTGGAACAGCGCGTCACGGACGGGCTGCGCCGCACCGGTTTTCGCGCGCACATTACGCTGCCGGTATTTCAGCGCAGCCAGCTTAATTTCAACGCGCATCAGCTGTTTAACGACATCATTGAAGAAGAGAGCGTGCCGGTCGCAAGCGCCCCGCGCAACGACGGCGTGCGCGGCACCGTGGCCCGCTGGCTTAACAGTAAAGATCTGGGCTGGGATGACTATACGGCGATACGCTCCCGCTATGTCATCAATCTGCCGCAGCTTAAGCAGACGCTAAGCCGTTACGTCAGCCGCTTCTGCGCCCAGATCCGCCAGGCGATGAATGCCCAGGTCGATATCTCCGTGACGGCGGGTATGGCGACGTTTTTCGCGGAATTTCAGATGGCGATGGCGGCGATTGAAGCAAACCTTAAGCAGAGCCTCGCGGCGCGCCAGCAAAGCGAGACATCGCGCAACGCGCTGCGTGAGAAGCTGCAACAGTGCGCCCGCACCGCGCGCGATATTAACGAAGACGCCCGCGCGCTGCGTGATGATATCCAGACGCTGTTTTCCGTGGAGCACTGAACGCCATGAACGGGTCACTGGTTGAAGGGCCGGGCCGACATTTACGCGCGCTGCGCGGGCGACTGATGGTCGAACTGGCGAAGGGCGAAGAAGAAGAGCGTTATGGTCGTTTACATCCACAGCATCAACAGGTGCGGGAGCGGCTGCAAAAATCACTGATCGCCACGCGTGCGGAATCTGTCGGCGCCACGCCGGAGATGGCGGCGTTGCAGATGCTGGAGTCGCTCTCCCGGCAGAGTCCGCCCGGGCACCTGGCGTTAAGCCTGACCGCGCAGGCGCTGGCGCGTCGCAGCCAGCGTCTTGTTGAGAGAGGCGTTTGCGCGCCTTTCGCACAGGCGCTTGAAGTGACGGCGGGACACTATCAGCACAACGCTGCGCGGCTTGAGACGCAGTTGCGCCAGAGCGATTTACTGGCCGCGGCGCAGCGCCACGTCAGCGAAGTTATGGCGCGCTGGAAAAACGGCGAGTTTAACGGCTGGTCGCCCGCCGGGCGCTGCTACGTGGTGCTGGAGGAGTTGCGCTGGGGCGCATTCGGCGACGCTTTGCGTTTAGGCGAACCGCAGGAAAAAAACGCCCTGTTGCAGCCGGTGTATAACGAGACCGTCAGCCGACTGGCGCAGAGCGTTAACGCGTCGCCCGACACGCGGCATTTCTACCAGCAATGGCTGCATACGCCGCCGCAGCCGGGCCTGCTTGAGCATAAAGATATGCTCTGCTGGCTGGGTGCGGTGTATGACAGCGAGCGCCAGCCGGTCAGCTGGTCGGTGACCCAAACCTGGCAGAGCGTCTCGCTCGGGATGCCGCGCCTCTGTTCGGCAAGGCGGCTGGTGAACGCGCTGGTGGAAGAGATTTTTCTGCTCTGAACCGCAAAAAAATACCCCGCTGGCGCGGGGTGTTTTTCTTCTCAATACGGACTTTACCGGTGCAGCGTGCTCGTAGTGACGCTTTCAGCGCCCTGCGTTACAGGCGGCTGTTTCGCCACATGCCGGGCATACAGCGCGGTGATGATGGGCACCAGAATCGCCGTCACGATAACGCTCGCGGCCACCAGCGCCGTGGCTGAGGCTGCGACCGGTTCAAACGCCGGGTTAATTTGCGCGATGATAACCGGGTTCGCGACCGCTGCACCCGCTGCGGAAGAGGCAGCCACGCCTGCCGTACCGTTGCCGCCGCCCAGAAACTTATCCGCCATAATCAACGGAATGCCGGTAATAATGATCACGGCGACACCCAGCACAATCCCCAGCAGGCCCGTTTCCATAATCACGCGCAGATTAATGGTATTGCCGAGCGCGAAACCAAAGAACGGGATCAGCACCGGCGTGGCTTTGCTGAAGAACGCGCGCAGATCGTGGTCAAGGTTGCCGAGCGCAAAGCCAATCAGAAACGGCAGCACCGCGCCGATAAAGTGATGCGGCTCGAAAGAGGCGAGACCGGCAGATCCCAGAATCACCATCGTCATCAGCGGGCCGGATTCCAGCGACATCAGCACAAACGCGCCGGACTCTTCCTTCGTGCCGTACTGATTCATCAGGCTGGCGTAAAGCCCGCCGTTGGTCATGTCCATCGCGGAAACGATAGCCAGTACCGACAGCCCGGCGAAAAAGCCGGTCTGAATGCCGGTGTCGGGAATAAACGAGGCCGCGATCATCGCGACAAGCCAGGCGACGGCGATTTTGGTGAGTACCAGCGTGCCGGATTTACGCAGTACCGTACCGGTCGCGCGTAAATCAATAGACGCGCCAATACAGAAAAACCAGACGGCGAGAATAGGTACCGTTCCGCTAATCATGCCTTTGGTAAACGAGCCGAAATAATTCCCGGTCTCTGGGGCCAGCGTATTTAAAATTGCGCCAAGTAATAGCGGGACAAGCATCATCCCTCCGGGGATGCGTTCCATCGTAGCTTTAATCTTCATCATAAACCTCAGCGGTTTTATTCAGCCCAGGCTGAATTAAGGCCATAAGTGTCCCTCGATAAAAATCATTAATTTTCATCGATTTAGTTTGGGGGTTTTTACGCAGGGCAGCCGTGGCGAGGCAGCAGCGGCTGGCGAATCGTTATAAGAATTGAGACTGGTCTGTGTGCGACTCATCCCATGCCTGAATGACTGGTGCTACTATCTCTCTTGTGGAATAATGATTCAACTGAAATGAAACGATGTTTTAGTTACCCCGATCACATTATTGATTCACGCGTTTGATAGCATCAAACACAGCGAAAATTTATGTAAATCCACTGTTATTTAATTGGGTTTTTTACGCTTACCTGATAACGGGGATACGGTTCCCCGCAACGTCACGAGGAGTCAGAATGGACGTTCGTCAAAGCATTCATAGCGATCACGCCAAAACCCTGGATACCGCCGGGCTTCGCAGGGAGTTTTTAATCGAGAAGATTTTTGTGGCTGACGAGTACACCATGACGTACAGCCATATCGATCGCATCATTGTGGGCGGCGTCATGCCGGTACACCGTACGGTGAGCGTGGGCGGCGAAGTGGGCAAACAGCTGGGCGTGAGCTATTTTCTGGAGCGCCGCGAGCTGGGGGTGATTAATATCGGCGGGCCGGGGCTTATCACGGTGGACGGCATCCGCTATGAAATGAACAGTCGCGACGGGCTGTATGTCGGCAAGGGCGCGAAAGAGGTGGTGTTTGAAAGCGCGGACGCGGCGAATCCTGCACGTTTTTACTATAACTGCGCGCCGGCCCACACGACATTTCCAACCAAACGCGTGACGCCCGCGGATGTCTCGCCGGTGCATCTCGGCGAGGATGTGACCAGCAACCGTCGCACCATCAATAAATATTTTATTCCTGACGTGCTGGAAACCTGCCAGCTCAGCATGGGCCTGACGGAACTGGCGCCGGGTAACCTGTGGAATACGATGCCGTGCCACACGCACGAACGGCGCATGGAGGTGTACTTCTATTTTGGGCTGGAAGAGAACAGCTGCGTCTTTCACATGATGGGCCAGCCGCAGGAGACGCGGCACATTGTGGTGCAAAACGAGCAGGCGGTCATTTCGCCAAGCTGGTCGATTCACGCAGGCGTGGGGACGCGCGCGTATACGTTTATCTGGGGAATGGTAGGCGAAAACCAGGTCTTCGACGATATGGATCACGTCGCGGTGAAGAATTTGCGCTAACCGCACGCGCATAAAAAAAGCCTCGTCAGTGACGAGGCTTTTTTGTGGCTTACGCGCCGCGTTTGTCTTCGGTATTACGCTCGAAATCGGAGGCGTCGTGACGTTCGTGAAGCTGTTCGTTGAGCGGCCCCCAGGTGCGGTTAACGATGCGCCCGCGCTGCACTGCCGGACGTTGTGCGACCTCTTCGGCCCAGCGCTTCACGTTTTTATATTCCTCAACCTGCAGGAATTTACTCGCCTCATACAGCCCGCCGATAATCAGGTTGCCGTACCACGGCCAGATGGCGATATCGGCAATCGAATAGGCGTCGCCCGCGATAAAACGGTGCTGCGCAAGCTGTCTGTCCAGCACATCGAGCTGGCGTTTGGCTTCCATCGTGAAGCGGTTGAACGCCCACTGTAAAAACGCGCCCCAGTGGCTATAGAAGAAAAACGCTACGCCCAGCGCAAAGAGCGTTAACAGCAGCGCGCCAGGGCGTTGCCAGCGGCGGTTCAGGATGACAGTCGACATGCAGTTAACCCGTGAATGAGTATTGAGCAAGTATAACGATGAAAGTGGTTGAGGGCAGCGGGAAAGGGAAGGGGAGCGTTCAGGCAGAGCCGCCTGCGACGAGTGAATCGAACGCAGTTCGATGGAGAGTCCGCTTCTCCAAAAGCAAAAACCCGCCTTGTGGGCGGGTTCTCTGAATAAGTGGTGCCCGGACCGGACAAAAACGCCGGGAGCGTTTTTGCACAGCGCACCGCGCTGCCCGCAGGGCGAGTCGCAGGGATGCGACGAGTGAATCGAACGCAGTTCGATGGAGAGTCCGCTTCTCCAAAAGCAAAAACCCGCCTTGTGGGCGGGTTCTCTGAATAAGTGGTGCCCGGACTCGGAATCGAACCAAGGACACGGGGATTTTCAATCCCCTGCTCTACCGACTGAGCTATCCGGGCAACGGGGCGCATTAAACCGTAAAGGCCCGAAGGCGTCAACGGCTTTGTCATAAAAAATCCGTCAATCTGTGCTGACTGGCTGATTTTCAGACAAAAAGGCACCCGTTAATGGGTTATCAGGTCAGCGCGCCGCCCTGACGACACTGGGCGAATCGCAGGATATCTTCGGCGAGACGGCGCGCGGTATCCACGTCCGCCTGGCTGCGTTTGACCAGCAGGCGGCTCAGACAGCCTTCCAGCACCAGTTCCATCTGCTCGGCGACCATCGCCGGATCGTCCACTTCAAGCTGGCTTAACAGCTCATGCGTGTAATGATACGCCGCGCGTTTTTGCTGATCCGCCAGTTGATGGATCGGGTGTGACGCCTCGGGGTAAAACGTACAGGCGGCGATAAACAGACAGCCTGGGTAGCGATCCTGGCTGACGCAATCCGTCAACGCCTGATAGCGCGCCATCAGTTTTTGCTCGGCGCTCAGCTCTTCGTTGTAGATCAGCTGGCGGCGCCAGGCGTCCACACGCTGGCTTAAATAGCGCAATGCGTCATACAGCAGTGCCTCGCGATCCGGCCAGTAGCGCTGGATCTCTTCCGTCGGACGCTGTACCGCGGCGGCGACCATTTCCGGTGTAGTATTCGCAATCCCTTCCCGTTCAAGGACATGCAGGGCTTGCTCCAGAACTTCTTCACGTTGCACGGTCTACTCCTCTCCGTTTAGCCCAACGGTTTCTCCCACCCAAGTGTTGTTTACCGCAGGCGATTGTGCAAATGCGTTGCGAATGCGGGCGCGTCCATAAAGCCGGTAACGCGCGCCTGCGGGATCTCATTGCCCTGCGCATCGAAGAAAATAATCGTGGGCAGCCCGAGCACATTAAGGCGCTTCAGCAATGCCACATCGGCGGCGCTGTTGGCGGTGACGTCAGCCTGCAACAGCACAGCGTTATTCAGCGCGCGCTGCACCTCTGGCGCGCTGAAGGTGTATTTCTCAAACTCTTTACAGGCGACGCACCAGTCGGCGTAGAGATCGAGCATCACCGGCTTGCCTTTAGCCTGCGCCAGCGCGCGGTCGAGATCGTCCACCGTGGCGATGCGGGTGAAGGCCAGATGCGCCTGGGATTCCGCGACAGGCGCGCCGAAAACCCAGTCCTGCAACGGACGGGCGCAAATCATTGCCGCACCCAGCAGGACGATTTGCACCGCGCGCATCCAGGATCGGGTGGCGTTCAGGCTCGTCACAAACGCCCAGCCGAAGAACGCGACGCCAAGCGCGCTCCAGAGACGCAATCCCCACGGCTCGCCCAGTACGCGCTCCAGCAGAAATACCGGCAGCGCCAGGATAACAAAGCCGAACGCGGTTTTGACCTGCTCCATCCACGGGCCGCTTTTCGGCAGCAGCCGGTTGCCGAAAACGGTAACCAGAATCAACGGCAGGCCCATGCCGAGCGCGTAGAGGTACAACGTGCCGCCGCCGAGCCACAGATCCCCGCTCTGGGCGATATAAAGCAGAATGGCGCTGAGCGGTGCGGTGGTGCAGGGCGAGCAGATAAGCCCGGCAATCGCGCCCATCGCAAACACGCCGCCCGGCGAGCCGCCGCGCTGGCGGTTGCTCATCAGCGTCAGGCGCGTTTGCAGCGACGCGGGCAGTTGCAGCGTAAATAGCCCGAACATTGAGAGCGCCAGCAGAACAAACACCGCAGAGAGCGTCACCAGCACCCACGGGCTTTGCAGCGCCGCCTGGAATTGCAGACCCGCCGCGGCGACCACCAGCCCGAGCGCGGTGTATGTGAGCGCCATCCCCTGTACGTAGATAAACGCCAGCAGCAACGCGCGGCGGGTGGAAAGGCGTTTTTCGCCGCCCAGCACGATGCCGGAGATAAGCGGGTACATCGGCAGCACGCAGGGTGTAAAAGCGACGCCGATGCCGATGAGCAAGGCCCAGAGCGCGGAGAACGGCAGCGTGGCGGAAGGGGCGTTATCGCTGATGCTGCTCTGCTCGCTGGTCACTGCCGAAGGCACGGCGGCTTTGGCTTTCGCGCTGTCTGTCGGTTCGACGACGCCCAGCGGCACCGTGCGGGTTTCCGGCGGATAACAAAAACCGGCGGCGGCGCAGCCCTGATACGTCACGCTCAGCGTCGCGCCAGGCGACGCCTGCTTCAGTGTGACCGGCACGCTGAGCGCGTCACGGTAGATTTCGCTTTTGCCGAAGAACTCATCTTCATGCGGCTCGCCAGTGGGCAGTGCGAGCGGTGCCACGCTGGCACTGGCGGGCGTTACGCGAATTTGCTGGCGATAGAGATAGTAGCCGGGCTTAATCTGCCAGTTCAGCGTTAACGTGTTCTTCTGCTGCTGAAAATCAAAGGCAAAAGCCTGGTCTGCCGGCACAAACTGCGAGGCGTTTTGCTGGCCGAAGAGTGAGGCCGAAGCATGAGCGCTGCAAAACAGCAGGATCAGCGTAAGGATGCGGTGAGCCATGAGAGGTAATCGTTGTCTCCATGAATGACGGGGATCACAAGCAGTTCGGGTGTTTGGTACGGATGATGGCTTTTAAGACACGTCAGCAGCGCCTGCTGGCGCGCGGTATCGCTTTTTAACACCATTTGCACCTCGTACTCTTGCTCCAGTTTGCCTTCCCAGTAGTAGAGCGACGTGGCGCCTGGCAGCAGCGTCACGCAGGCGGCGAGATTTTCCGCCAGCGCTTTGGCCGCCAGATCCTGCGCGGTGGCTTCGTCCGGCGCGGTGCAGAGCACAACGACGGCGTCCGGCGCGGCGTGAGTAACGGTATTTTCATCCAGCATAAAGCCCTCCTGCCTGAAAAGTGTGAACGGCTACTATACAACGGCAGAAGAGGGCGTGTTAGCGGTTGAGCGCAGGTGTGAGGCGTTGCGACGTAAAAAGGGGCGCCGCAGCGCCCCGGAAGATCACAGCATGACGCTGCCCAGCAGGAAGCCAAAGCAGACGGAGAGCACAACGCCGAGCGTGCCCGGAATAAAGAACGGATGGTTAAAGACGAAGCGGCCAATACGCGTGGTACCGGTATCGTCCATCTGTACGGCGGCGACCAGCGTCGGGTAAGTCGGCAGAATAAACAGACCGGAAACGGCGGCAAAAGAGGCGACGGCCGTCAGCGGGGAGACGTTCAGCGCCAGCGCCATCGGCATCAGCGCTTTGGCGGTCGCCGCCTGGGAGTAAAGCAGCGCAGAGGCGATAAAGAAAATCAGCGCCAGCAGCCACGGATGGCCCTGAATCACGCTGCCCGCCGTTGCTTTGATCCAGTCGATATTGGCGGAAACAAAAGTGTCGCCAAGCCATGCCACGCCGAGGATACAGATACAGGCGCTCATCCCGGCTTTAAAGGTGCTGGAGTTCAGGATGGTGTCAGTTTCCACGCGGCAGAGAAGCGTAATCAGCGTCGCGACGCTCAGCATAATGATAAGAATCGCGCTGGTGGTGTTCATCAGCGGTTTCGCGACCAGACCGAGGCTCGGGCTGTTGATAATGGCGTATGCGACGACGCAAACCACGCCCAGCAGGAACAGCCATACGGACATTTTCGCGCGCGGTTTGATGTCGATTTGTTTGTCGCCGCGCAGCTCGATTAACCCTTCTTCAAGACGTTTGAGGTAAACCGGATCGTCGGAAAGTTTTGAGTTAAACAGCACAGAGACGAGAAATGACATGACCAGTACGGCCGCGAGCGTGGACGGCATCACCACCATCAGCAGATGAATGTAGCTGACGCCGTGACCTTCCATCACGGAGGACATATACACCACGGCGGCGGAAATCGGCGACGCGGTGATAGCTATCTGCGCGGCGACCACGGCAGTGGAGAGCGGACGGCAGGGCTTCACGCCCTGTTCTTTGGCCACTTCGGCGATAACCGGCAGCGTGGCGAGCGAGATATTCCCGGTACCGGCGAAAATCGTCAGAAAGTAAGTGACGATGGGAGCCAGTATCGTGATGTATTTCGGGTTTTTGCGCAGCAGCTTTTCCGTCTGATTGACCAGGAAATCGAGCCCGCCCGCGACCTGCATGGCGGAGATGGCGGCGATCACCGCCATAATGATTGAGATAACGTCAAAAGGGATATTGCCGGGTTTCACCCCGATGGCAGCGAGGACCAGCACCCCCAGCCCGCCTGCGTACCCAATGCCGATTCCCCCAAGCCTGGCGCCAAGAAAAATGGCCAGTAAAACGATGATAAGTTCGACGACTATCATGATGGCTTCCTTGATGGTTAATTGTTGGATAATTAAAAGTTATAATTTGGTATCCATTAAACGAAAAAGGCACGTCCGAAGACGTGCCTTTTTAGTGTACCGCGAAAGGGGATTACTGTTCGCTTTCATCGGTATAGCGTTTTGCTTTATAAGCCGGATGCATCAGGTTCTGGACGGAGAAGATGTCGTCCAGCTCCGCTTCTGTCAGCAGACCGCGCTCCAGTACGACTTCACGCACGCTCTTACCGGTTTCAGCGCAAATCTTCCCGACGATATCGCCATTGTGGTGGCCGATGAACGGGTTGAGATAGGTGACGATACCGATAGAGTTGTAGACGTAGCCTTCGCACACTTCTTTATTGGCGGTAATGCCGTTGACGCATTTTTCCAGCAGGTTGTAGCAGGCGTTGGTCAGGATATGAATCGACTCAAACATCGCCTGGCCGATAACCGGCTCCATCACGTTCAGCTGCAGCTGGCCGGCTTCAGATGCCATGGTCACGGTGGTGTCGTTGCCAATCACTTTAAAGCAGACCTGGTTTACCACTTCCGGCACAACCGGGTTCACTTTGGCTGGCATGATGGACGAACCCGCCTGCAGCTCCGGCAGGTTGATTTCGTTTAAGCCCGCACGCGGACCGGAAGAGAGCAGACGCAGGTCGTTACAGATTTTGGAGAGTTTGACCGCCAGACGCTTGAGCGAGCTGTGCACCATAACGTAAGCGCCGCAGTCGGAGGTCGCTTCAATCAGGTCTTCCGCCGGAACGACCGGCAGGTTGCTCACTTCCGCGAGTTTTTGCACCGCCAGTTGCTGATAACCATCCGGAGTGTTCAGACGCGTGCCGATAGCGGTCGCGCCGAGGTTTACCTCAAGCAGCAGTTCCGCCGTACGCAGCAGGTTTTTGGTCTCTTCGTTCAGCAATACGTTGAACGCGTGGAACTCCTGGCCGAGGGTCATCGGTACGGCGTCCTGAAGCTGGGTGCGGCCCATTTTCAGAATGTTTTCAAATTCCACGGCCTTGCGCTGGAAGCCTTCGCCCAGCTCTTTAATCGCGTCGACCAGTTTCACGATAGACGCGTAAACCGCGATGCGGAAGCCGGTCGGGTAGGCGTCGTTCGTGGACTGGCATTTGTTCACATGATCGTTAGGGTTGAGGAACTGGTATTCCCCTTTCTGATGCCCCATCAGCTCAAGACCGATGTTTGCCAGCACTTCGTTGGTGTTCATGTTAACGGAAGTGCCCGCGCCGCCCTGGTAAACATCCACCGGGAACTGATCCATGCATTTTCCGTTATTCAGCACTTCATCGCAGGCGGCGATAATCGTGTCGGCAATTTTGCGCGGGATGGTCTGCAACTCTTTGTTGGCCAGCGCCGCCGCCTTTTTCACCATCACCATGCCGCGAACAAATTCAGGGATATCGCTGATTTTGCTGTTGCTGATGTAAAAGTTTTCAATCGCTCGCAGAGTGTGAACACCATAGTAGGCATCCGCTGGAACTTCCCTGGTACCCAACAAATCTTCTTCGATACGAATGTTGTTTAACATGTGAACCTTCTTACTTAAGCTGACTAAGAATGCACCAAACTCACAGGATATATGTGGTTATGGAGGTAAAATGACCGACATTTATGTCCTTAATCGGTCTGGTGCCCACGATCATATGCTGATGATAGCGAAAAGCAGTAACCTGGATCACTTATTCCCGGCCGCGTCTGATGACAATTATTAAACTGTGAAATGGGTCACCGCTTAAAAATTTCCAGAAAAAATGTCCGTGCAAAGTGATTGAACTTTGACTAAGGCGCCTCCATCTCAGTGTATATGCGTTTGCACATCTATTTCTAAGGCGCCAGAAGGCGCCTGCTTTTTACAGGAGAACCCGGTGCGCTGGATACCCTTTATCGCCTTCTTTCTTTACATCTACATTGAAATTTCCATCTTTATTCAGGTGGCGCATGTGTTCGGCATTTTTCTGACCTTAGTACTGGTGATTTTCACCTCGGTCATCGGGATGTCGCTGGTGCGTAACCAGGGCTTTAAAAACCTGATGCTGATGCAGCAGAAAATGGAAGCGGGCGAAAGCCCGGCGGCGGAAATGCTAAAAAGCGTGTCGCTGATTATCGCAGGCCTGCTGCTGCTGTTGCCTGGCTTCTTTACCGATTTCCTCGGCCTGCTGCTGTTGCTGCCGCCAGTGCAAAAACTCATCACGCTGCGTCTGATGCCGCATTTGCGCTTTGGCCGTATGCCGGGCGGCGGTTTTGGTGCGTCATCGCAGGGCGGCAACACCTTCGACGGCGAGTACCAGCGTAAAGACGACGGCCCCAAACGCCTTGAAGACCACGATCGCGACTCGCGATAAAAAATCCAAAAATTTTTTTCTTTTCCCCCTTGAAGGGGGAAAACCCCAACCCCATCTCTCTGGGCACCAGCCGGAAACCTTTACGGGCCGGCTCAATCCCTAACTGATACGGACTTTCTCAAAGGAGAGCTATCAATGAATATTCGTCCATTGCATGATCGCGTGATCGTCAAGCGTAAAGAAATTGAATCTAAATCTGCTGGCGGCATCGTTCTGACCGGCTCCGCTGCGGGTAAATCCACGCGTGGCGAAGTGCTGGCTGTTGGCAATGGCCGCATCCTTGAAAATGGCGAAGTGAAGCCGCTGGATGTGAAAGTGGGCGACATCGTAATTTTCAACGATGGCTATGGTGTAAAAACCGAGAAGCTGGACGATCAGGAAGTGCTGATCATGTCTGAAAGCGACATTCTGGCAATTGTTGAAGCGTAATCTCACGCGCGAACAAAACTGAACGTACGAATTTAAGGGAAATAACGATATGGCAGCTAAAGACGTAAAATTCGGTAACGACGCTCGTGTGAAAATGCTCCGCGGCGTAAACGTACTGGCAGACGCAGTGAAAGTCACCCTGGGCCCGAAAGGCCGCAACGTGGTACTGGATAAATCTTTCGGTGCGCCGACCATCACCAAAGACGGCGTGTCCGTAGCACGTGAAATCGAACTGGAAGACAAGTTCGAAAACATGGGCGCGCAGATGGTGAAAGAAGTGGCCTCCAAAGCGAACGACGCGGCAGGCGACGGCACCACCACTGCAACCGTACTGGCGCAGGCTATCATCACCGAAGGCCTGAAAGCTGTTGCGGCAGGTATGAACCCGATGGACCTGAAACGCGGTATCGATAAAGCGGTTGTTGCCGCTGTTGAAGAGCTGAAAGCGCTCTCCGTACCGTGCTCTGACTCTAAAGCTATCGCTCAGGTCGGCACCATCTCCGCTAACTCCGACGAAACCGTAGGTAAACTGATTGCCGAAGCGATGGAGAAAGTGGGTAAAGAAGGCGTTATCACTGTTGAAGAAGGCACCGGTCTGCAGGACGAGCTGGATGTGGTTGAAGGTATGCAGTTCGACCGCGGCTACCTGTCTCCGTATTTCATCAACAAGCCGGAAACTGGCGCTGTTGAGCTGGAAAGCCCGTTCATCCTGCTGGCTGACAAAAAAATCTCCAACATCCGCGAAATGCTGCCGGTTCTCGAAGCCGTTGCTAAAGCAGGCAAACCGCTGCTGATCATCGCTGAAGATGTGGAAGGCGAAGCGCTGGCGACCTTGGTGGTGAACACCATGCGCGGCATCGTGAAAGTGGCTGCGGTGAAAGCACCGGGCTTCGGCGACCGTCGTAAAGCTATGCTGCAGGATATCGCTATCCTGACTGGCGGTACCGTTATCTCTGAAGAGATCGGTATGGAGCTGGAAAAAGCAACCCTGGAAGATCTGGGTCAGGCAAAACGCGTTGTTATCAACAAAGACACCACCACTATCATTGATGGCGTGGGCGACGAATCCGCAATCCAGGGCCGTGTTGGTCAGATCCGTCAGCAGATCGAAGAAGCGACCTCTGACTACGACCGTGAAAAACTGCAGGAGCGCGTAGCTAAACTGGCTGGCGGCGTTGCAGTTATCAAGGTTGGCGCTGCGACCGAAGTGGAAATGAAAGAGAAGAAAGCCCGCGTTGAAGACGCCCTGCACGCAACCCGTGCTGCGGTGGAAGAAGGCGTGGTTGCTGGTGGCGGTGTAGCGCTGGTGCGTGTTGCTGCGAAACTGACCGAACTGACTGGCCAGAACGAAGACCAGAACGTGGGTATCAAAGTTGCGCTGCGCGCAATGGAAGCGCCGCTGCGTCAGATCGTGTCCAACGCCGGTGAAGAGCCGTCTGTTGTCGCGAACAACGTGAAAGCTGGCGACGGTAACTACGGTTACAACGCGGCGACCGAAGAATACGGCAACATGATCGACATGGGTATCCTGGATCCGACTAAAGTGACCCGTTCTGCGCTGCAGTACGCGTCCTCTGTGGCTGGCCTGATGATCACCACCGAGTGCATGGTTACCGATCTGCCGAAAGAAGATAAAGCCGACTTAGGCGCTGCAGGTATGGGCGGCATGGGCGGCATGGGCGGTATGATGTAATTTAATCTTCATACTTCAGGCCCAGGGCGTAGGCTGCATTCATTCACCCCCGTCACTTACTGAGGTAAGCGCCTGGGATTCATGAACTTGCCGCCTTCCTGAAACCTGAATTATTCGATTAAACACAGAAAACCCCGGTCAGAAATGGCCGGGGTTTTTCTTTTGGTCATCTTTTTAGTATAAGGTCTTACCGGGCTTACGCAGCCCAGGCTATCACCAGTTATTCATAATGGGGAACAACATGCGCTTGAAAGTCACTACAGGAATGGTTGTCGCAGCGCTGCTGCTGGCGGGATGCAGCAACGGTAACTCACTCTCGACCGCAGGTCAGAGCGTGCGTTTTGTTGAAGAGCAGCCTGGTAAAGAGTGCCGCTTACTGGGCACTGCGACCGGCGAGCAGAGTAACTGGCTTTCTGGTCAGCACGGCGAAGAGGGTGGCTCCATGCGCGGCGCGGCAAACGACCTGCGTAATCAGGCCGCAGCGATGGGCGGCAACGTGCTTTATGGCGTAAGCAGCCCGACTCAGAACCTGCTTTCAAGCTTTGTTCCGACATCCAGCAAAATGGTCGGCCAGGTGTATAAGTGCCCGAACTGAAAGTGATATCGACGCGCTAATCGTTTTCAAAGATAAAAAAGGCGGGTGCGCTTCGCTTACCCGCCCTACGGATTTTATTGCTGCGTTGGTTTTGATTACGGCGGGTGCGCTTCGCTTACCCGCCCTACGGATTTTATTGCTGCGTTGGCTTTAATTACGGCGGGTGCGCTTCGCTTGCCCACCCTACAGATTTTAACGCTACGTTAGGTTGTACTGTGACTAGTGCGTTTCGGTTACCTTGCCTGGAAATTTTATCGCTGGCATTTACTGCGTAGGGCGGGTAAGCGAAGCGCACCCGCCGCCTCGTCATTCCCGATAAATCACTTCTGCCGCAACTGCAAATCCAGCGGCGTTTTGCTCGGCTCGCCGCCAATTTCACGCGCCAGCTTTGGCACCAGATAACCGGAAACCTGCGACAGCAGCTCACGCATAATCGCCCGCGCCTCGTCGTCGCTCACCATAAAATGTGCCGCACCCTGCACTTTATCCAGCACGTGCAGGTAATACGGCATCACGCCTGCATCAAACAGCGCATTGCTGAGCGCCGCCAGCGTCGCGGCGTTATCGTTCACGCCTTTCAGCAGCACACTCTGGTTCAGCAGCGTAACGCCTGCCGCGCGCAGTTTCGCCATTCCCGCGCGAAACGCGTCGTCAATTTCCTGTGCATGGTTAATGTGATTCACGAGGAGCACCTGCAAACGCGTCTCGCCGAGCAGCCGGACCAGCGCATCGGTAATACGCGCCGGGATAACAATTGGCAGACGGCTGTGGATGCGCAGGCGCTTGATATGTGGGATCGCCTCAAGATGCGCGACCAGCCATTCCAGCTCGTGGTCTTTCGCCATCAGAGGATCACCGCCGGAGAAAATAATTTCATCCAGCTCCGGGTGCGCGGCGATGTAATCCAGCGCGGCCTGCCAGTTGCGCTTATTGCCCTGGTTATCCGCATACGGGAAATGACGGCGGAAGCAGTAGCGGCAATTCACCGCACAGCCGCCTTTCACCAGCAGTAGCGCGCGATTGTGGTACTTATGAAGGAGGCCTGGCACCACGCTATTTTGCTCTTCCAGCGGATCGGTGGTAAAACCGGGTGCCGCGACAAACTCCTCACGCGCGGTTAATACCTGGCGCAACAGCGGATCCTGCGGGTTGCCTTTCTCCATCCGCGCGGCGAACGCCCGCGGTACGCGCAGCGCAAATAACCGGCGCGCGTCGCGACCAGCCAGCAATTCTTCACTGGCGTCTATATTGAGAAGGTGCAGTAGCTCATCGGGATCGGTGATAACATCGGCAAGTTGCGATAACCAATCTTCTCGGGATGGGGTATTTAGGGTTACAATATGCGCCATTTTGTGGCTTAGCTACCAGTTAACAATTTTCAGAGGGCCTTATGGCGACTTATTCTAGCAACGATTTTCGTGCCGGTCTTAAAATCATGATGGACGGCGAACCGTACGCCGTTGAATCCAGCGAATTCGTTAAACCGGGTAAAGGTCAGGCGTTCGCGCGCGTTAAGCTGCGCCGTCTGCTGACCGGTTCTCGCGTTGAGAAAACCTTTAAATCCACCGACTCCGCCGAAGGCGCTGACGTTGTGGATATGAACCTGACTTACCTCTACAACGACGGTGAGTTCTGGCACTTCATGAACAACGAAACCTTCGAACAGCTGGCTGCGGATGCCAAAGCCGTTGGCGACAACGCGAAATGGCTGCTGGACCAGGCTGAGTGCATCGTGACCCTGTGGAACGGCCAGCCGATCTCCGTTACTCCGCCGAACTTCGTTGAGCTGGAAATCGTGGATACCGATCCGGGCCTGAAAGGCGATACCGCTGGCACCGGCGGCAAGCCGGCGACCCTGTCTACCGGCGCTGTGGTAAAAGTACCGCTGTTCGTACAGATCGGCGAAGTCATCAAAGTGGATACCCGCTCTGGTGAATACGTTTCCCGCGTAAAATAATCTCGACTGTTATCTGCGGCGTGGTGTCGCCACGCCGCATATTTGCAGAGACCGCTCCATGAAAACCCCGCTGTTACGTCCCCTTTTAATACTGCTGCTCTGCTCGCTTGTCAGCGCCTGTAATACGGCTCGTGGCTTTGGCCAGGATATTCAGCATCTCGGCCGCGCGATTGAGCGCGCGGTACAATAGTTCTTCTGTTCCTAAAAATCGTTTCTTTCCGGCAGCTTGTCAGTTTTTGTCTATGCTTAAAAAGCTATACACAAATAACTTAGGCTATAAAAGGAAGAGATTATGGTTAAGAAAACAATTGCGGCGCTCTTTTCAGCACTGGTCCTTTCTTCACTGTTGACGGCCTGTAACACCACGCGTGGCGTAGGCGAAGACATTCAGGACGGCGGCAGCGCGATTTCTGGCGCAGCGACTCGCGCATCGCAGTAATCTTTGTGACGACGGTACGGCTCCTCCCGGTGTCGTACCGTTATCTCACACACATCTCCGGCAGCGGCACGAACAGCGAAAAGCGGTTATCGGCGCCAAGCTTCATGCGAATATTGCGTTTATAGGTGTAAACCGTTTTAACGGCGATACCCATTTTGCGCGCAATTTCTTCATTGCTCATTCCCACACTCCACCATTCCAGAATGCGCTCTTCGCGCAGCGTCAGTAACGGTGTCACCGTTTTCGGCTCGCCGAACGGCGGACGAGACATCAGCGCTTTGCCAATTATCTGGCTTAACTCGCGTAGCGGAATACTTTTATCCACGATGCGCCACGTAATTTGCTGCGAGCAATAGTCATCCAGCACCTCTGAGCTACCGCCTTGCAGCAATATAAGCCGCGTAGTGTTGCCGCAGGCGGCAAAAATCGACGAGAACTGATTTACGTGGTGGATATCTCCCATAAATCCGTGAAGATCGGCAATCACCATATTAGGTTGCCATTGAATAAGAAGCTCGCGCGCGCGCAGCAAGTGATCGGTTGCCATCACGTGGAACGGTGCCGCGAAATCTTCAGCGTGGTTAAGCCAGCTTTCGAGCCCGGTACGGCTGAAATGACAGCGGTCAACCAGTAAAATTTTATACATGCTCGGATTCATTATGGAGAGAAAGACGCACCTGCTGATGCCAGCAGGAAAGTGTTTCATCATAGGAAGATTTATCGCTAACTGAACCCGTGATGTACGCGCACAATCGCGGCTATTTCCTGGCTTAACTCACGAGAATCCGTTGGTTTAGGAAAAACCTGGTTGCAAAACGCACACTAAGAAGGGATGATCGCGTTGTTTATCACCTGGCCTTGCGGGACGACCTGCAAGCGCGTCATGTTGAACGGGGACGGCCCCAAATAACCTGGAGCTGAATATGTCCTGGTTCATTCTGTTTATCGCTGGTCTTCTGGAAGTGGTCTGGGCCGTCGGCCTGAAATATACCCACGGTTTTACGCGTGTTGTGCCAAGCTTTATCACCGTTTCGGCGATGATTGTCAGCATTGTGCTGCTTTCATGGGCGATGAAAAGCCTGCCAACCGGCACGGCTTATGCCGTCTGGACGGGGATCGGCGCGGTAGGCGCGGCCATTACCGGCATTCTGCTATTAGGTGAGTCGGCAAGCCCCGCGAGGCTGATAAGCCTGGGGCTTATCGTCGCGGGGATAATCGGCCTGAAACTCAGTACCCATTAACGGGCGCGCTGGTTTACCCAAATCAGTTTTTCCACCGCAAAGCCCTGACGGGTCGCGGAATCCAGCAGATCCTCTTTCACTTGCTTACTGATGGTTGGCGTGCGGGAGAGGATCCACAGATAGCTGCGATCCGGCCCGCAGATCAGCGCGTGCTGGTAATCTTTATCCAGCGCGATAATGTTATACCCGCCGTAGAACGGGCCGAAGAAAGAGACCTTCAGTGCGGCGCGGCGGGTATTGCCGGTGAAGTACGCTTTACCTTCGCTCTGCTGCCATTTGTTGCGATCCGGGTTAAAGCCGCGGTTGATAACGTTCAGGCCGCCATCCCCACGCAGGCTATAGGTCGCGGTGACCTGCTCAAGACCGCGCTCAAAGCGGTGATCGAAACGCGCGATTTCATACCATGTGCCGAGATAGCGGTTAACGTTAAAATCCTCCACCACTCTGACACCGCTCGGTGGCGTCGGAGTGCTGCAGGCGACCAGCAGTGCCGCGGTCGCGACGGTAGCTACAACAGGGAGTAGTCGAATACGCATGGCGAGATCCTTTTGTTTTTACTGCTAAGTGTAGATGCCCGCAGCGGTTTTGTAATATCAGAGAAGGGAAATAGTCAGGAAGAAAAACGCCGCTTCGTGAGAAGCGGCGACAGGGTTCAGATTGTGGCTACGCCAATCAGCGTCACGACCGTCAGAATGGCGGCCAGACCATAGAAAACCCATTTCCCGGCAGGAACGTGGATTTTCAGGTCGTGCATACCGTGATGAATGCGGTGCAGGCCGCACCACAGCGGCAGTACAATCATCAGGAACAGGAACAGACGGCCCACCCAGCTCTGGGCGAACGCCAGCACGCGCTCGTAGCTGAATGCACCTTCCGGTGCCATGCCGAGCGGCAGCAGAATGCCCACCAGCAGAATGATGACCGGCGCGATAATGGCGCACCACATGCCGCCTGCGCCAAACAGCCCCCAGAATACCGGCTCGTCGGAGCGTTTCGGGTGTTGATTAATCACGATATCCTCCTTACCAGAACAGGGCGACAAACAGCACGATAATGGTGACAAGTACCGTCACGCCCCACAGCCCGCGGATCATCGGCTCCGGCCCGATTTTTTCGTCTTTAACTACCACGATGGCGGCTTTCGGTGCGAGCTCAAACCAGGTTTTGGTGTGCAGCAGCGCCGCCAGCAGTGTGATGATGTTCAGTAACACGACGACAGGGTTTTGCAAAAAACCGACAAAACCGGCCCAGCTCTCCGGGCCATGCTTAAGCGCGAAAAGACCATAAATCAGTACGATGCTGAACCAAACGGCAGGCACCGAGGTGCCTTCGCGCAGCATGTAAAAGCGGTAGAAGGGCAGTTGTTTCCACCAGCCTGTTTCCATCGTCCGTACATAAGGCTTACGTTTCGAGGTCATCATTCACTCCTTGCGCCGGGTTTGAGCATGGCGATTAAGAAATCCTTCGAGCTCTCTACTTTGCTCTGCTGGATAGCCGCGGCCGGATCGACATGTTTCGGGCAGACTTCCGAGCAGAAGCCGACAAACGTACAGGTCCATACACCGTTCTGGCTGTTCAGTTGCGGCATGCGCGCCTTCTGACCTTTATCGCGGCTGTCGAGGTTATAGCGGTGCGCGAGCGTAATCGCTGCCGGGCCGATGAACTCCGGGTTCAGGCCAAACTGCGGGCATGCGGCGTAGCACAGGCCACAGTTGATGCAGCCGGAGAACTGATGGTATTTGGCCATCTGTGCCGGTGTCTGGGTGTTTGGCCCTTGTTCCGGCTTACGCGGGTTGCCGATAATGTACGGCTTAATGGCTTCGAGGCTCTCGATAAAGTGGGTCATATCGACAACCAAATCGCGCTCGATCGGGAAATTCGCCAGCGCCTCAACTTTCATCCCGGATGTGTAATCGCGCAGGAACGTTTTACAGGCGAGTTTCGGCATGCGGTTGACCATCATCCCGCAGGAGCCGCAGATGGCCATGCGGCACGACCAGCGATAGCTTAAATCCGGCGCCAGGTTGTCTTTGATATAGCCGAGCGCATCCAGCAGCGAGGTTTGCTCATCCCAGGGCACGTCGTAAAACGCGCTGTGCGGCGCGTTATCGGTTTCCGGGTTATAACGCACGACTTCAATGCGCAGCGTTTTCATCTCAGCCATTCGCCGTCTCCTTTTTCTCGGCCGCTTCCGATTCCGCGCCATACACGCGTTTCGCCGGAGGCAGAGTGGTAATCTTCACGTCGCTGTAATCGAGGCGGGTGGTGCCGTCGGCGTCGCGGAAGGCGAGAGTGTGACGCAGGAAATTCACGTCATCGCGCTCGGTGCAGCCTTCGTCAAGACGCTGATGCGCGCCGCGCGACTCTTTACGCGCCATCGCGGAGTGCGCCATACATTCAGCGACGTTCAGCCCGTGGCCAAGCTCAATGGTGTAGAGCAAATCCGTGTTGAAGACGCTGGAAGTGTCGCTGATGCGCACGCGCTTAAAGCGCTCCTGCAATTCAGCAAGTTTGTCGATGGTTTTCTGCATCAGCTCCGGCGTGCGGTAAATGCCGCAGCCTTCTTCCATCGAGAGACCCATTTCATCGCGAATTTTCGCCCAGCTTTCGTTGCCGTCCTGGTGCACCAGCGCGTGCAGACGCGCTTCGACATCCGCCGCCTGCGCGTTCAGCGCGTCGTCGCGGGCAGACGTCGCTTCCATTGCGCGATCCATCGCCTGCGTGCCTGCCAGCTGGCCGAATACGACCAGTTCCGCCAGCGAGTTTGAACCAAGGCGGTTCGCGCCATGCAGCCCCACTGACGAGCATTCGCCCACGGCAAACAGCCCTTTAATACGGGTTTCGCACTGCTGGTTGGTTTCGATGCCGCCCATGGTGTAATGCGCCGTCGGGCGTACGGGAATCGGCTCTTTGACCGGATCGACGCCCACGTAGGCTTTCGCCAGTTCGCAAATGAACGGCAGCCGCTCCAGCAGTTTTTTCTCCCCGAGGTGGCGCAGGTCGAGATAGACCACATCGCCGCGCGGTGTGGAGATGGTGTTGCCTTTGCGCCACTCGTGCCAGAAGGCTTGTGACACTTTGTCGCGCGGTCCCAGCTCCATATATTTGTTCCTCGGCTCGCCGAGCGGCGTTTCCGGCCCCATGCCGTAATCCTGTAGATAGCGATAGCCGTTTTTGTTGACCAGAATGCCGCCTTCGCCGCGGCAGCCTTCCGTCATCAGAATGCCGGAGCCGGGCAGGCCGGTCGGGTGATACTGCACGAACTCCATATCGCGCAGCGGAACGCCGTGTGAGAGCGCCATGCCCATGCCGTCGCCGGTGACGATGCCGCCGTTGGTGTTATAGCGATAGACGCGCCCCGCGCCGCCGGTCGCCATTACCACCGCGTTCGCCCGGATCTGCACGAGCGTGCCTTCCATCATGTTCATCGCCACCAGGCCGCGGGCCTGGCCGTCGTCCACCAGAATATCGAGGACGAAATGCTCATCGAAGCGCTGGATTTGTGGAAATTGCAGAGAGGTCTGGAACAGGGTGTGGAGCATATGAAAGCCGGTTTTGTCGGCGGCAAACCAGGTCCGCTCGATTTTCATGCCGCCAAAGCGTCTGACGTTGACCGAGCCGTCCGGTCGGCGGCTCCACGGGCAACCCCACTGCTCAAGCTGAGTCATTTCGCGCGGGCAGTGTTTAACGAAATAGTCCACCACGTCCTGCTCGCACAGCCAGTCGCCACCTGCGACCGTGTCGTGGAAATGATACTCAAAACTGTCATGATCCTGGGCGACAGCCGCCGAACCGCCTTCGGCGGCGACAGTATGGCTACGCATCGGATAGACTTTTGAAATCAGTGCGATTTTAGCGTTGGGATTACGCTCGGCCGCCGCAATGGCTGCCCGCAGTCCCGCGCCGCCGGCACCGATAATGGCGAGATCGGCTTGAAAAGTATGCACGACATTCCTCCGGGTTTTAGTTATTCCCACCGCGCGGTAACAAAGGCGAAAACTCGGGGCTGCGCGGGGGTAAAGCGTTCCCCTGCTCCTTTTTGGGTAGGTGAGTATAACCTTAGCCCTTAAGGGGAAATTTGATGTGTTCGATTTTTTGGGGCGGTGCGGCGCGTTTTACACGCTGGGTTAATTGAAGTGGCTCACAAAACGCAAATCTGGCGTTAATAAGAGAAAAAGTGCGCAAAATTTGTCTGGCGAACGGGATACGAGTAGACTTCGTGCCCTTGTTTGACGACGGAGAAAGTATCATGAGCGAGACGGCCACCTGGCAGCCGAGCGCATCCATCCCCAACCTGTTAAAACGCGCCGCCATCATGGCGGAGATCCGCCGTTTTTTTGCGGACCGCGGCGTACTGGAGGTGGAAACCCCCTGCATGAGCCAGGCGACGGTAACCGATATCCACCTGTTCCCGTTTGAAACGCGTTTCGTCGGCCCCGGCCATTCCCAGGGGATCAATCTCTATCTGATGACCAGCCCGGAATATCATATGAAACGCCTGCTGGCGGCGGGCTGTGGGCCGGTGTATCAGCTGTGCCGAAGCTTTCGTAATGAAGAGATGGGGCGTCATCACAACCCAGAATTCACGATGCTGGAGTGGTATCGCCCGCATTACGATATGTACCGCCTGATGAACGAGGTGGACGATCTTCTGCAGCAGGTGCTGGAGTGCCAGCCCGCCGAGACCATTTCTTATCAGCAGGCGTTCCAGCGCCATCTGGAGATAGATCCGCTGTCAGCCGATAAAGCGCAGTTGCGTGAGGTGGCGGCGAAGCTGGATCTGAGCAATATCGCGGATACCGAAGAAGATCGCGATACGCTGCTGCAGCTATTGTTCTCTATGGGCGTTGAGCCGCATATCGGTAAGGATCGCCCGGTGTTTGTGTATCACTTCCCGGCAAGCCAGGCGGCGCTCGCGCAAATCAGCACCGAAGATCACCGCGTGGCGGAACGCTTCGAGGTCTATTACAAAGGCATTGAGCTGGCGAATGGTTTCCATGAACTGACCGACGCGCGCGAACAGCAGCAGCGTTTCGAGCAGGATAACCGCAAGCGTCTTCAGCGCGGTCTGCCGCAGCAGCCGGTGGATTACAACCTGCTGGAAGCGCTGAAAGTGGGCCTGCCGGATTGTTCCGGCGTGGCGCTGGGCGTGGACCGCCTGATTATGCTGGCGCTGGGCGCAGAGAGCCTCGCTGAAGTCATCGCTTTTACGGTCGACCGGGCGTAACGGCTGAATACTTACCTGTGGTGGGTGCGCTTCGCTTACCCGCCCTACGGTGTTAGACAAGGCTTAATTCCCTTTGTAGGGTGGGTAAGCGCAGCGCACCCACCTTTACGCCACGATTAACCGCCATAAAAAAGGAGCCTTGCGGCTCCTTTTTCGTTACATACTGCCCGGCGCGCGGCTGGTGCGCCCGGCTGAACTTAACGTTCGCGCCATTCGCTTGCCGTCGAGGCTCTCCAGGCGCATCTGGAACGGCGGGAAAGGCATCTCGATGCCATGCTCGCGGAAGCCCTGCAAAATCAGCTGATGGATTTCGTGACGTAGCGGCATGCGGTGTCCCATCTCGGCGGCGTGAATACGCAGCTCAAAGAGCTGAATACCCTGCTGCAAATCCACCAGGAACACTTCCGGCGGCGGGTTATCAATCACATACGAACACTTCTCGGCGGCGCGATAGAGGATCTGCGTTACCTCTTCACTGTTAGCATCCGCCGGGGCCGGCACCGTCAGCACCACGCGCGTGACCGAATCCGAGAGCGACCAGTTAATAAACTGCTCGGTAATGAACGCCTTATTCGGCACGATAATCTCTTTACGGTCCCAGTCGCTGATGGTGGTGGCGCGGGTATTAATGCGCGTCACGCTGCCGGTTAAATCGCGAATGGTCACGGTATCGCCGATACGAATCGGCTTTTCAAAGAGAATAATCAGGCCCGAAATAAAGTTGGCGAAAATCTCCTGCAAGCCAAAACCGAGCCCGACACCGAGCGCCGCCACCAGCCATTGCAGCTTCGACCACTCGATACCAATCATGGAGAAGCCCACCAGCCCGCCTATCAGCATCAGCAGATATTTGGTGATGGTGGTAATGGCGTAACCGGTGCCAGGCGTCAGCTCCAGGTGTTGTAGGACAACCAGTTCCAGCAGCGCGGGCAGGTTACGCACCAGCTGCGTGGTGACGATAAAGACCAGAACGGCGATCAGCACCGCGCCAAGCGTAATGGGCTCAATGCTCTCCACGCCCTGCACGGTTGAGGTGACATCCCACAGCGAAATATTCTCAAGGAATCCGAAAGCCGAGTGGATTTCCGACCACAGCACGATGACCGAAAGCAGCGCGATAAGCGTCAGGATCGAGCGCACCAGGCGCAGCGACTGGGCGCTTATCGCGTCCAGATCAAGCTCCGCAACTTCCACTTCCACGCTGCCTTCGGTGCTGTGCCCGTGGTGCGGTTCTTCTTCGCCGCGGGCGCGCTGGGCCAGGATTTCCGCGCGACGCGAGCGGGCGCGATCAAAGGCCAGGCGACGGCGCTGAATGAGCATCCAGCGACGAATGATATGGTAAATCACCAGCAGCAGAAACCAGATGGCGACAGACGTTTCCAGACGCGCCAGCAACGCCTGCGCGGTGGCGAGATAACCGACGGCCGCAGCGAGGATCGCCGTTAACGGCGCACACAGCAGCAGGTTCCACAGCAGCCGGTTGACCCAGTTATCGCCGTTGCCTTCTTTATCAAGAAAGAGCGGGAGACCCGCACGCTTGAGGCTGAGCGTGACGATCGCCAGCGCGCCGCAGATAAGCACAAAGCAGAGCCGCCCCAGCGAGCCGGAGAATTCGCGGTCGTTGAGATTATCGAAGGTAATCAGCGCCATGATGAGCGGCACGATAAAGCCGATGCTCATCAGGTAGTAGCGCATCGCGCGGGCGACGCGGTTGCGCGGCCAGCCGAAATGCGTGATAAACAGGCCGTTCGGGCGTGCGAAGGTCGCAGAAATCATCACGACCCACAGCAGCGGCACCGTGGCGGTGACGCCATCGCCGACCGCCACCGCGATAGGGTAGGGCCAGGCTTCGCGAAGGCCAAAGCCGAGCGTCGCCCAGAGCACCGGCAGCGGCGAGGCCACCAGAATCGACCAAAAGACCGTACGCAGCGTGAGCGAGAAGTGGTCCTGCGTTACCTTTCCGACGCGCGCGCTGGAGCGCTCCAGGAACGCTGTAAAGTGACGCCGCGAACTGATGCTAAAGCCGACCAGCAGCAGCGCGCCGAAGAGCGGCAACAGCGTCTCTTTGCTGGTCACCATCATTATGGCGGCTTTGCCGAGCTGGCCGAAAAAGTCGAGCGAGATAAGACGGCGCAAATCCTGAACGATATCCACTGGCCAACTGATGGTGAGCGGGCTGACGTCTGAAGTCCAGAACAGGTAGCGGTGCGTCGCCTCGTTCACTTCTTTCAGTGCGTCTTCAAGCTGGCTGTTCGCCACTTTCAGCTTGGTAAGCTCAAGGATTAACGTATCGCCGCCCTGTAGCAGGGAGCCGAGCAGTTCACGCTGGGTACGCAACTGGGCGTCGAGAATGCGGCTCTGCTCTGCCGTCAGCGGCTTGCCGTCCGCCTGCCGCAGCTGGCGCAGTTGCGGCTGCTTGTTGAGCTGATCTTCATAGCGCAGCCGATGAACGCGCAGCTGCGCCATCTCAGTATCGAGCTGCTGAAGCTTTGGCATCTCCGGCAGGCGCGACACTTGGGCACGCAGCGCCTCGCCAAGCACGTTCGACACACCAAGCCACTGTGACTGTTCACGCAGCGTGGTTAACGCCTGACGCACCTGCATGGTCTGGCTGGTGGCCTGACGCTGCTGGGATGCTACCAGATCCATACGCTGCGCCTGTTGGTTCAGCGCGCGCGACAGCTCGCGGTTAACGTTGAACTGCTCGACAATTGCCGGCGGCAGGTTGGTGCTGTTCTCGGCAAGCAGTTCGGTGCTTTCCAGCGCGCGCTCGGCTTCCTGCTGACGCTGGCTGTTAAGCTGATTGCGCAGCGCCTGAAGGTAAGTATCAAGCTGCTCACTCTGCTTTTGCGCCAGTTCCGCGCGCAGGCGCGCCAGCTCCTGGCGGTTGCTGGCGGAGAGCTGGGCAAGTTCGAGTTCGTCAACGCGGGCTTTTAGCTGGGCCGATTCCGCCTGCTGGCTGAGAAGCTGCGCCGCGCCAAGGGCATTAGAGCCGGTCGGCGCGCCTGCGCGGCGTTCCATCTCGTTAAGCTGGCGGCGCGCATCGGTTTGCTGCTGAGGAAGCTGGCTTAAGGAGTCGGCGATTTCACGCGCGCGATCCTGCTCTTGCTGCGCCTCGCGGCTCTTCTCCAGCAACTGGCTGCTGACCTGGAGGATCTCCTGGTTGAGCGCGTCGGTGGTAAGGCCGGTCGGCACCCGGCGCGGCTCATCGCGCAGATTGTTGAGTTGCTGGCGCAGCGACTGCGAAAGCTTAGGGAAGTTATCGATAACCTGCTGATATTGCTTCGCGCGCTCAAGGGAGGCTTTTCGCTCCTCAAGCGCGTTTTGCGCAGATTGTAAGGCTTCAACCACCTGCGCCTGATCGGGCTGGTTTTTGGCCGCTTTGGCCTGCTCCAGCTCCTGCGCTATCTGTTTTTCATCAGGCGCGGTTGCGGCGTTCGCCCAGAAGCTCAGGCTCCACGCCAGCAGCACGTAAAGGATCAGGCGCACGTCATTTACCTTTGAATTATCGGTCCTGGTCGTTATCTACCAGCGGGTTGGCTTCACGCTCGGCTTCGGCTTCTTCGGCTGAAATCACCGCAGGGGCGATGTCGGCTGCGACCGCCTCAACAGAAACCGCCAGCGGCTCGCCGAGACGCGTGACGGAGAGGCTTTGCAGATGCTCGACCAGTTCCACTTTGCCCGGCGCGAACAGATTGATAACCGTTGAGCCGAGCTTGAAGCGGCCCATCTCCTGGCCTTTCAGCAGCGCCACGGCGCCGTCGCTTTCGCCTGCCGGGTACGTCCAGCGCTTGATGATGCCTTCGCGCGGCGGGGTGATGGTGCCAGCCCAGACGGTTTCAATGCTCCCCACGATGGTCGCGCCCACCAGAATTTGCGCCATTGGTCCGAATTCCGTGTCGAACAGACAGATGACACGCTCGTTACGGGCGAACAGGTTCGGCACGTTCTGCGCGGTCAGGTGGTTTACCGAGAAGAGATCGCCCGGCACATAGATCATTTCACGCAGAATGCCGTTACAAGGCATATGGACGCGGTGATAGTCGCGCGGCGAGAGATAGGTGGTCGCGAAGGTACCGTTACGGAACAGATCGGCCATCAGATAGTTGCCGGCCAGTAGCGCTTCCAGCGAATAGTTGTGGCCTTTGGCCTGCAGGAGCTTATCGCCTTCGATGCGTCCGAGCTGGCTGATTACGCCGTCCGCCGGCATCACCAGCACATTCGGATCGGTATTCAGCGGGCGAACTTCATCACGCAGCGGACGCACGAAAAATTCGTTAAAGGTGCGGTAGCTGGCGGTATCGGGCTTCTGCGCCTCGCTCATGTTGACCTTGTAGTACTTCACAAACAGATCGATGACCAGTTTGGTCAGCCAGCCTGCGCGTTTGCTCGCGCCCCAGCCCGCCAGACGGGTGAGCCACTGTTTGGGCAGAATGTATTGCAGCGAAAGTTTGATTTCGTTTAACAAGGTAGCCTCCAGGCCAGTGTTTCGTCATTCCTGGCCCGGTTACATGCCGGGCCTGTCAGAAAAAGGGGCTGATTCTAACGACGCCAAGCGTAATTGTCAGTCGTCGCTTTCGGAAAAGTTTTTACGCGTTTTTACCTGCGCCATGCTTTCCAGAATCCGGTGATAGTTGTCGAAACGGGTTTCGGCTATCTCGCCGCGCTCGACGGCCTCGCGGATGGCGCAACCCGGATCGTTGCCATGCTTGCAGTCGCGGAATTTGCACAGGCCGAGATAGTCGTGGAATTCGATAAAGCCGCGGGTAATCTGCTCAGGCTCCAGATGCCACAGGCCGAACTCACGCACGCCGGGGGAATCGATGACTTCGCCGCCGCCGGGGAAGTGATAGAGGCGCGAGGCGGTCGTGGTGTGCTGGCCAAGCCCGGAGTTATCGGACACGTCGTTAACGAGAATCTGATTATCCTTGAGGCCCAGCAGATTGTTCAGCAGGCTCGATTTCCCGACGCCAGACTGCCCGGCGAAGATGCTGGTGCGGCCAATCAGCGCTTCTTCCAGTTCTTTCAGCCCTTCGTCTTTGTAGCTGGAAACCAGCAGGACGCGATAGCCGATATGACGATAGATATCCATCTGCTCGTTGACGAAAGCCAGGTCTCTTTCATCAAGCAGGTCAATCTTGTTGAGCACCAGCAAAGGCTCAATATCCAGCGTTTCACAGGCCACCAGATAGCGGTCGATAATATTCAGCGACAGCTCAGGCAGAATGGCCGAGACGATAATAATCTGGTCGATATTCGCGGCGATAGGCTTTACGCCGTCGTAAAAATCCGGGCGCGTCAGGACAGACGTGCGCTCGTGCACCGCATCGACGATGCCTTTGCCCTGCACGTTTTCTTTCGCCGGGCGCCAGACGACGCGATCGCCGGTCACCAGCGAGCGGATAGTGCGGCGGATGTTGCAGCGGTGCACACCGCCGTCAGACGCTTCGACGTCGGCATGCTGACCAAAACGACTGATAACGCGGCCGTCGCGCGGCTCACCAAATTGCGAGTCGTCGGGATCGGCTTTCTCCGGAGTCTGTTTGAGCCGGCGCTGATGGTTCGCTGACACGCGGCGTTGCTGACCTTTGGAGAGTTTATTTTTGCTCAATCTTAATGGCTCCTGGTCGCCCCTGGTGGGCAAAACCTCTATGATACCAGCTATTGTAAATGAATTAACTGCCTGTCACCCCAGCGTGACGCGATACGGATGGAAAATAGCATGAGTGCCAATGAAAACAACCTCATTTGGATCGATCTGGAAATGACCGGGCTCGACCCGCGACAGGATCGCATCATCGAGATCGCCACCCTGGTGACCGACGCCAACCTCAACATTCTGGCGGAAGGGCCGGTTATCGCCGTGCATCAGTCTGACGAGCAACTGGCGCTGATGGATGACTGGAACGTGCGCACCCATACCGCCAGCGGGCTGGTGGATCGCGTGAAGGCGAGCACAATGGGCGATCGCGAAGCGGAACTGGCGACCATCGAATTTCTCAAACAGTGGGTGCCCGCCGGGAAATCGCCCATTTGCGGCAACAGCATCGGCCAGGATCGCCGCTTCCTGTTTAAATACATGCCGGAGCTGGAGGCGTATTTCCACTATCGCTATCTGGATGTCAGCACCCTGAAAGAGCTGGCGCGCCGCTGGAAGCCGGAAGTGCTCGACGGCCTTAAGAAACAGAACACGCATCAGGCGCTGGACGACATCCGCGAATCGGTAGCGGAACTCGCCTATTACCGCGAACATTTTATAAAATTGTGACGCAAGCGAGGGGCTAAGCCCCTCTTTTGTTGATAAAGTGATCGCTTTGGCGAATAAAAAAGCAGTCAGACAAAAATCACGAAAAAAAGCGTTTAAGGGGTTGCGGTAGAAATCATTTCTCGTATAATGCGCCTCCCGTAACGACACAGAAATGTGAATTACGCAGAGCGGGAATAGCTCAGTTGGTAGAGCACGACCTTGCCAAGGTCGGGGTCGCGAGTTCGAGTCTCGTTTCCCGCTCCAAAATTTGAAATCGCCGAAAGGCAGCACTACCCAATCAACGTATTTCGGGTTGCGACAGTAGCAGCCAGAAAGACAAAGATTAAGCGGGAATAGCTCAGTTGGTAGAGCACGACCTTGCCAAGGTCGGGGTCGCGAGTTCGAGTCTCGTTTCCCGCTCCAAAATTTGAAATGCCGAAAGGCAACACCACCCAAGCGGGAATAGCTCAGTTGGTAGAGCACGACCTTGCCAAGGTCGGGGTCGCGAGTTCGAGTCTCGTTTCCCGCTCCAAATCTCCTCGATTGTACAAATTATCCACAGCGATAACGCGCGCCACGGCGGGTTTTTGACGTTTTCCTCAAACAGTTCTGAACAGACTTATCCACAGTTTGCATAAAGTTATCCTGTGAGCAGAAATGATAACTTTGTTCACATCTTTTCTTTATCTTATTGATATTGAAGGCTTATAATTTATTACCAAATGTTAATTTTGAGGCTTTTTGATAATCAGGGCCTTTGAATGACAAGACTTTTTTAATTTTATTCACAGCGAAACGCGTCTATGCGTCGCGCGGTAAGCCTTTCTCAATCACCCTGACCAGCCGCTGTTTCTGCGGAAGCTGCACTTCCACCACGCAGGCATTACGTTTGTCTGTTTGTTGCGCAATCGCCCAGTCAATATGCTCATCAAGAAGTGGGTGCTCACCTTTGCGCTGCCGCAGCGCCGTAATATTCGCTTCGTCCCAGGGCGCGTTGCCGAGCGCGACCGCGATATTACGCAGCCAGCGTAAGTGGCCAATGCGGCGAATCGCCGATCCTTCCGTGACTTTCAGAAAGTGCGCTTCGCTCCAGCTAAACAGTTCAATCAGCTTCGGCGCGTGCAGCGACTTGCGTGGGCTGAAATCTGCTTCATCGGTGAGCTGTGAAAAACGGTTCCACGGGCAAATCAACTGGCAGTCGTCGCAGCCATAAATGCGGTTGCCCATCAGCGGGCGAAACTCTTCAGGGATCGCGCCTTCAAGCTCAATGGTCAGATAGGAGATGCAGCGGCGCGCATCGACCGTGTACGGCTCGACAATTGCGCCGGTAGGGCAGATGGTCATGCAGGCCACGCAGCGCCCGCAGCCTTCTTCTACAGGCTTATCCACCGGTAACGGCAAATCCACCAGCAGTTCGCCAAGAAAGAAAAACGACCCGGCGTCGCGGCTTAAGATCAGCGAATGTTTGCCGGTCCAGCCGAGGCCCGCTTTTTCGGCGAGCGGGCGCTCAAGGATGGGCGCGGAGTCGACAAAAGGTCTAAAATTCAGCGACGCGCAATGCTGTTGCAGCGTTTCGCCGAGTTTTTTCAGCCGGTTTCTCAAAAGCTTATGGTAATCGCGCCCCAGGGCGTAACGGCTTACGTAGCCGAGCGAGGGATCTTTCAGCGTGCTGGCAAACGCTGCATTGGCAGGCAGATAGTTCATGCGCACGCTGATAACGCGCAGCGTGCCGGGCAGAAGTTCGTGCGGGCGCGCGCGCAACATACCGTGACGCGCCATCCACTCCATCTCGCCGTGATACTGTTTATCCAGCCACGCCTGTAATGCGCCTTCGCTGGCGCTGAGATCGGTATCGGTAATACCGACCTGCTGGAAACCAAGCTCGGCACCCCATTGTTTAATTTTTTGCGCTAACTGATTGAGATCGAGGGGTTCAGACATGACGGACCACGGGATGAACAAAAACGACGCCAGTATACCACACTCCGTCTGGCCCGCAGACTGGCTGCGTACGGCGGAGCGCGAGGCGGCGGACAGCCTCGGGCTGACGCTCTATGAACTGATGCAACGCGCGGGCGATGCGGCGTTTCAGGTGGCGCGCGCGGCGTATCCGCACAGCCAGCGCTGGCTGGTGCTATGCGGCCACGGCAATAACGGTGGCGATGGTTATGTGGTAGCGCGTCTGGCGCAGGCGGCGGGCATTGAGGTGACGCTGCTGGCGCTGGAGAGCGACAAACCGTTACCGGAAGAGGCGCAGGCCGCGCGCGAGGCGTGGCTTAACGCAGGCGGTGAAATCCATGCGCCGCACACGCCGCTGTCGGAGACGTGCGATCTGATTATCGACGCGCTACTCGGCACCGGGCTTTCTCAGGCTCCACGCGAGAACGTCGCCACGCTGATTGAACAGGCGAATAAACATCCTGCGCCCGTGGTGGCGCTCGATATTCCATCCGGCCTGCTGGCGCAAACCGGCGCTGCGCCGGGCGCGGTCATTCATGCCGCGCACACCGTGACGTTTATTGCGCTGAAACCGGGCTTGCTTACCGGCCGCGCCCGTGACGTCGTCGGGCAGCTGCATTATCACGCGCTGGGGCTTGAGGCGTGGCTTGCCGGACAACAGGCACCGTATGCGCGCTTTGACGAAACGCAGCTCTCCCGCTGGCTCCGGCCGCGCCGTCCTGGTTCGCATAAAGGCGATAACGGCAAGCTGGTGATTATCGGCGGCGATCATGGCACTGCTGGCGCTATCCGGATGACCGGCGAGGCGGCGTTGCGTGCGGGCGCAGGCCTGGTGCGAGTACTTACTCGCGCGGAAAACATCGCGCCGCTGGTGACTGCACGTCCGGAACTGATGGTGCATGAGTTGACCCTCGACGCGCTCGACGCCAGTCTGGAGTGGGCCGATGTGGTGGTTATCGGGCCGGGGCTTGGGCAGCAGGAGTGGGGAAAATCGGCACTGGCGAAAGTGCGCCAGTGCGACAAACCGATGTTGTGGGATGCGGACGCGCTGAACCTTCTGGCAATCGCTCCCGATACCAGTCACAATCGCATTCTTACGCCGCACCCCGGCGAGGCCGCGCGGCTGCTTAACCGTAGCGTGGCAGAAATTGAGAGTGACCGCTTACTTAGCGCCAGAGAGCTGGCGCAGCGCTACGGGGGTTGCGTGGTGCTGAAAGGCGCGGGAACGGTGGTAACAGGGCCGCAGGACGAATGCGGCATTATCGATGTCGGTAATCCTGGCATGGGTACGGGCGGCATGGGCGACGTGCTTTCCGGTATTATCGGCGCGTTGCTGGCGCAGGGGCTTAGCCTTTTTGATGCCGCCTGCGCGGGCAGCGTGGCGCACGGCGCGGCGGCCGATGCGCTCGCGCAGCGCTTTGGCACGCGCGGCATGCTGGCGACCGATCTGTTTTCCACGCTCTATCGTTTTGTTAACCCGGATATAGACACAGACCAGAATCATGATTAATCGCGTAATACCTTTACCCGAAGAGCAGGCCACCCTCGATCTTGGCGCACGCGTGGCGCGTGCCTGTACCGGCGCAACCGTCATCCATCTGTATGGCGATTTGGGCGCAGGAAAAACCACATTCAGCCGTGGTTTCCTGCAGGCGTGTGGTCATCAGGGCAACGTGAAAAGCCCGACGTACACGCTGGTAGAGCCTTACACGCTGGAAAACAGAATGGTCTACCACTTCGATCTCTATCGTCTGGCCGATCCGGAAGAGCTGGAGTTTATGGGCATCCGCGATTACTTCACCGACGATGCCATTTGCCTTGTTGAGTGGCCACAGCAGGGCGCGGGCGTGTTGCCGCCGCCCGATATTGAAATCCACTTGTCATGGCAGGATCAGGGGCGTGAAGCGCGGGTAAAAGCGGTCTCCGCCGCCGGCGAAGCGCTGCTGGCCCGCCTCGCCTGAACGCAAGGACGACAGGATGATCACACGCATGAAAAACTGGGTAGTGGCGCTTCTGCTGGCGGTATGCGCGCCCGCGTTCGGAGCGACACTGTCCGACATTCAGGTGTCTAACGGCGACGGCCAGGCGCGGATCACCTTAAGTTTCATGGGCGATCCTGAATACGCTTACTCGCAGCAGGGTAAGCGCAGCGTCGCCCTTGATATTAAACAAACCGGCGTAATTCAGGGGCTGCCGCTGATCTTTAGCGGTGAAAACCTGGTTAAAAGCATCCGTGCCGGGCAGCCGAAAGATAATCAGTCGCTGCGTCTGGTGGTTGATTTAACCAAAGATGGCAAAGCGCGCGCGGTAAAACAGCAAAAGGGCGCAGGCTATAACGTCGTCTTTACGATCGACGCCGACGCGCCGCCGCCTCCACCGCCGCCACCTGTTGTGGCGCAGCGCGAGCCCGTCGCCGCTCCCGTTCGCTCGTCCGAGCCTGCGCGTAACCCGTTCCGTACGGATAATGACCGTATCACCAGCGTCGTCGGCAGCAATACCGTGACGCGGCCGGGGCGCAGCGTCAGCCGGGCAGCGACATCCGATCGCGTGGTGGTGGCTATCGACGCCGGGCATGGCGGCCAGGACCCCGGCGCTATCGGCCCCGGCGGCGTGCGTGAGAAAAACGTCACCATCGCTATCGCCCGTAAGCTGCGGACGCTGCTCAATGACGACCCGATGTTTAAAGGCGTGTTGACCCGCGACGGCGACTATTTTATCTCCGTCATGGGCCGCTCCGATGTGGCGCGCCAGCAAAACGCGAACCTGTTAGTGTCGATTCACGCCGACGCCGCGCCTAACCGCGACGCCACCGGCGCGTCTGTCTGGGTGCTCTCGAATCGTCGCGCCAACAGCGAAATGGCGAGTTGGCTTGAGCAGCATGAGAAACAGTCGGAACTGCTGGGCGGCGCGGGCGACGTGCTCGCTAACAGCCAGGCGGATCCGTACCTGAGCCAGGCGGTGCTGGATTTGCAGTTCGGCCATTCACAACGCGTCGGGTATGATGTCGCCACCAGCGTGCTCGGGCAGCTTCAGCGGGTGGGCGCGCTGCATAAGCGGCGGCCGGAACACGCAAGCCTCGGCGTGCTGCGCTCGCCGGATATCCCGTCGCTTTTAGTGGAAACCGGTTTTATCAGTAACACCGGCGAAGAGCGATTGCTGGCAAGTGATGACTATCAACAGCAAATTGCCGAAGCGATTTATCAGGGGCTGCGCAACTACTTTATTGCGCATCCGCTCCAGGCCGCGCCAAAGGGTGACGGCGGAACGGGGCAGACCGCCCGCTCCGCTGACAACGCCACAAGTCAGGTCACCGTGATTCAGTAAGGAGAGTTCATGCCGATTCAGGTTCTGCCGCCGCAGCTTGCGAACCAGATCGCCGCGGGCGAGGTGGTGGAGCGCCCTGCGTCGGTCGTGAAAGAGCTGGTGGAAAACAGCCTCGACGCGGGCGCCACGCGCATTGATATTGATATCGAGCGTGGCGGCGCGAAGCTTATCCGCATTCGCGATAACGGCGCTGGCATTAAAAAAGATGAGCTGGCGCTGGCGCTGGCGCGTCACGCCACCAGTAAAATCGCCTCGCTGGACGATCTCGAAGCCATCATCAGCCTCGGCTTTCGCGGCGAAGCGCTGGCCAGTATCAGTTCGGTATCGCGTCTCACGCTCACTTCGCGCACCGCCGACCAGCAGGAAGCCTGGCAGGCGTACGCCGAAGGCCGCGATATGGAGGTGACCATCAAACCGGCGGCGCACCCGGTCGGCACCACGCTGGAAGTGCTGGATCTGTTCTACAACACCCCCGCGCGGCGCAAATTTATGCGCACCGAGAAAACCGAATTCACGCACATTGACGAAGTGGTGCGGCGTATCGCGCTGGCGCGCTTTGATGTGACAATCAACCTCAGCCATAACGGCAAAATGATGCGCCAGTACCGGGCCGTGCAGGGCAACGCGCCGCGCGAACGCCGTCTTGGCAGCATTTGCGGCCCGGCGTTTCTTGAGCAGGCGCTCGCTATCGAGTGGCAGCACGGCGATCTGGCGCTGCGCGGCTGGGTGGCGGAACCGAAAGGCACCACGGCGGCGCTGGCAGAAATCCAGTACTGCTATGTGAATGGCCGTATGATGCGCGACCGGTTGATTAACCATGCGATTCGCCAGGCCTGCGAAGATAAGCTCGGCATCGATCAGCAGCCTGCCTATGTGCTGTATCTGGAAATCGATCCGCATCAGGTGGATGTGAACGTACACCCGGCCAAGCATGAGGTGCGTTTTCACCAGTCGCGGCTGGTGCACGATTTTATCTATCAGGGCGTGGTAAGCGTGCTGAATCAGCAGGCGGCAAATCCGCTGTCGCTTGATGAACCGGCCGAGGACGCGCCACGCTTTCAGCCGGAAAACCGCGTCGCGGCGGGGAAAAATCAGTTTGCCGACCCGGCACCGCGCGAACGTGTGAGCGCACGCGAGAGCGACGCGCCGCGCTATTCATCCGGCGGGGCGTCAGCAGGCAGTAGCGTTGGGCGCAGCGGTGCCAGCAACGGCGGCTGGCCGAATGCGACGCCGGGCTATCAAAAACAGCAGGGCGCGCTGTACAAGCAACTGCTGGAGACGCCCGCGGTGACGCCGCCGCCTGCCGCGCCTGCGGTGGCAAGCGTGCGTGAAGTTATGCCGCCCGCGCCTGCGCTGGACGGGCATTCGCACAGTTTTGGGCGCGTACTGACGCTGGTGTCCGAAAACATAGCGCTGCTGGAGCGCGACGGTAAGCTAATGCTGCTGGCGTTAAGCGTAGCGGAGCGTTATCTCAAACAGGCGCAACTGTCTCCGCGCGATGAAGCGCCCTGCGCGCAGCCGCTACTGATTCCGGTTCGTCTGAAAATTTCCGGCGACGAGCGCGATATTATGACCCGCGCGCAGCCGCAACTGGCGCGTCTGGGTATCGAAATCGTCCTTGGCGGGCATCACGTGACAATTCGTGCAGTGCCTTTACCCTTACGCCAACAAAATTTACAAATCTTGATTCCCGAACTGATAGGCTACCTGGCGCAGCAACCAAACGCTGACGACGCCGCTATTGCCGGATGGCTTGCCCGCCATCTGGTCATCGCGCAACCGTGGAGTGTCGCGCAAGCCATCGCGACGCTGGCGGAGCTCGAAAGGCTGTGTCCGCAGATGGTGAAAACGCCGCCGGATGGTTTATTGCAACTTATTGATTTACAACCGGCGATGAATGCCCTGACACATGAATGATGTAAGTAAAACAGGCCTTCCGAAGGCGATTTTTCTGATGGGGCCGACGGCATCCGGCAAAACGGCGTTAGCCATTCGCCTGCGCCAGACGCTGCCGGTGGAGTTGATTAGCGTGGATTCCGCGCTGGTCTATAAGGGCATGGATATCGGCACTGCCAAGCCTGATGCGCACGAATTGTCGCAGGCACCGCACCGCTTGCTGGATATTATCGATCCTGCGCAGGCGTACTCCGCGGCCGATTTCCGCCGCGATGCGCTAAAAGCGATGGCGGAGATTGTCGCCGCCGGGCGCATACCGCTGCTGGTGGGTGGGACCATGCTTTACTTTAAGGCGCTGCTGGAAGGGCTTTCGCCGCTTCCGTCAGCGGATCAGGCCATCAGAGCGGAGATCGAACGGCAGGCAGCAGAGCAGGGATGGGACGCATTACACCGCAAGCTTCAGGATATCGACCCTGTCGCGGCGCAGCGAATCCATCCCAACGATCCGCAAAGGCTTTCCCGGGCACTGGAAGTTTTTTTCATTTCGGGTAAAACTTTAACGGAACTGACGCAGACGTCAGGAGAAGCTCTGCCCTATCAGGTGCATCAGTTCGCCATCGCCCCGGCGAGCCGTGAACTGCTCCATCAGCGCATTGAGCAGCGTTTTCACCAGATGTTGGCTTCAGGTTTTGAGGCAGAAGTCCGGGCGTTATTTGCCCGTGGAGATTTGCATACGGACATGCCTTCCGTTCGTTGCGTGGGATACCGGCAGATGTGGTCTTATCTGGCGGGTGAAATCTCATACGACGAAATGGTTTATCGAGGTATTTGCGCCACGAGACAGTTAGCGAAGCGGCAAATGACCTGGCTGCGCGGTTGGGAAGGCGTACACTGGCTCGACAGTGAGAAGCCTGAACAGGCGTACAGCGATGTGTTACAGGTTATTGGTGCGAAGCAACAATGAATGTGTACAATTGAACCGTATCGTGCGCGGATTTTTACGCAGTTTTTCAGAGCCCAAGGGTTCAAGAGTATAAACAACAAGCATATAAGGAAAAGATAGAATGGCTAAGGGGCAATCTTTGCAAGATCCGTTCCTCAACGCTCTGCGTCGGGAACGTGTTCCGGTTTCTATTTATTTGGTGAATGGTATTAAGCTGCAAGGTCAGATTGAATCTTTCGATCAGTTCGTGATCCTGTTGAAAAACACGGTCAGCCAGATGGTTTATAAGCACGCGATTTCGACCGTGGTGCCGTCTCGTCCGGTTTCTCACCATAGCAACAATGCGGGTGGTGGTTCGAACAATTACCATCACAGCAACAACGCACAGCCATCTTCCGCTGCCTCTCAGGATAGCGAAGACGCCGAGTAAGGCCTGGCTGTTGCTCCATGTCGGGGGACCAGTTCGTCTGTGTTCCCCGCTGGTATTTTAAGAGGGTTTACGCTTGTTTGACCGTTATGATGCCGGTGAGCAGGCGGTGCTGGTACACATCTATTTTACGCAAGACAAAGATATGGAAGACCTCCAGGAGTTCGAATCCCTGGTCTCTTCCGCCGGTGTCGAAGCATTACAGGTGATTACCGGTAGCCGTAAAGCGCCGCACCCAAAGTATTTTGTTGGTGAAGGTAAAGCCGTTGAGATTGCCGATGCAGTCAAAGCCACTGGGGCGTCTGTTGTCCTTTTTGATCATGCGTTGACCCCGGCTCAGGAACGTAATCTTGAGCGCCTGTGCGAGTGTCGCGTTATCGACCGCACCGGCCTGATTCTTGATATTTTCGCCCAGCGTGCACGCACCCATGAAGGGAAGCTGCAGGTTGAGCTGGCGCAGCTGCGTCATTTAGCCACGCGACTGGTGCGCGGCTGGACCCACCTTGAACGCCAGAAAGGCGGTATCGGCCTGCGCGGCCCGGGTGAAACCCAGCTGGAAACCGACCGTCGCTTACTGCGTAACCGTATTACTCAGATCCTCTCGCGCCTGGAGCGCGTCGAGAAGCAGCGAGAGCAAGGGCGTCGGTCGCGCACCAAAGCCGATATTCCCACCGTCTCTCTGGTGGGCTACACCAACGCCGGCAAATCCACCCTGTTTAACCAAATCACCACGGCTGAGGTGTATGCAGCGGATCAGCTGTTCGCGACACTCGACCCGACGCTGCGCCGCATTGACGTCGCGGATGTCGGCGAAACGGTGCTGGCGGATACGGTAGGGTTTATCCGTCATCTGCCGCACGATCTGGTCGCGGCGTTTAAAGCCACGCTGCAGGAGACGCGTCAGGCGACGCTGCTGCTGCATGTGATCGACGCGGCGGATGTCCGCATGGCGGAGAACATCGAGGCGGTTAATACCGTGCTTGAAGAAATCGACGCCCACGAGATCCCGACGCTGCTGGTGATGAATAAAGTCGACATGCTGGAGGATTTCGAGCCGCGTATCGACAGGAACGACGAGAATGTGCCCATCCGCGTGTGGCTTTCCGCGCAGACGGGGGCGGGCGTGCCACTGCTTTTCCAGGCCCTGACGGAACGTCTCTCCGGCGAAATAGTCCAGCGTGCGCTGCGTCTTCCGCCGGAAGCGGGGCGTCTGCGGAGCCGGTTTTACCAGCTTCAGGCGATCGAAAAAGAGTGGATGGAGGAGGACGGTTGCGTCGGACTGCAAGTTCGCATGCCGGTTGTTGACTGGCGTCGCCTCTGTAAACAGGAACCGGCATTGGTTGACTACGTGGTCTAACCGGCTGGCCGAAGCCTGAAAATATTCCCCTTTGGGGGGTACCCGGATGAACTCAGGCGGCGTGATGACGCCCGCGCTTTTTCGCATTAACACAATGATGAAAGCGCACGACATCACGCCATCTGAAGGACGAAAGGTATATCACCGCATAACAAATATGGAGCATAAACATGGCGTGGAATCAGCCCGGTAATAACGGACAGGACCGCGACCCGTGGGGAAGCAGCAAGCCTGGCGGCAACTCTGGGGGAAATAAAGGCGGTCGCGAGCAGGGGCCGCCGGATCTGGATGATATCTTCCGTAAACTCAGCAAAAAACTGGGCGGCATTGGCGGTGGTAAAGGCGGCGGAGCTTCGCAGGAGCCGCGCAGCCCGGTCGGCGGTCGCATTGTCGGTATCGTCGCGGTCGCTGCGGTTGTCTTATGGGCCGTCACCGGGTTCTATACCATCAAAGAAGCCGAGCGCGGCGTTGTGACGCGCTTTGGCAAATTCAGCCATCTGGTAGAGCCGGGTCTTAACTGGAAGCCGACCTTTATCGATGAAGTGGTGCCGGTCAACGTGGAAGCCGTGCGCGAGCTGGCCGCCTCCGGCATCATGCTGACGTCTGACGAAAACGTGGTGCGCGTTGAGATGAACGTCCAGTACCGCGTGACCGATCCGCAGCGCTACCTGTTTAGCGTCGCCAACGCGGACGACAGCCTGCGTCAGGCTACCGACAGCGCCCTGCGCGGCGTTATCGGCAAATACACCATGGACCGTATTCTGACGGAAGGCCGTACCGTTATCCGTAGCGATACCCAGCGCGAGCTGGAAGAAACCATTCGTCCGTACAACATGGGCATCACGCTGCTCGACGTTAACTTCCAGGCCGCCCGTCCGCCGGAAGAGGTGAAAGCCGCGTTTGACGACGCGATTGCCGCCCGTGAAAACGAACAGCAGTACATCCGTGAAGCGGAAGCGTACACCAACGAAGTGCAGCCACGTGCGAACGGTCAGGCGCAGCGTATTCTGGAAGAGGCCCGCGCGTATAAAACGCAGACTGTCCTGGAAGCCCAGGGTGAAGTGGCGCGCTTTGCGAAGATCCTGCCGGAATATAAAGCCGCGCCGGAAATTACCCGCGAGCGTCTGTATATCGAAACCATGGAAAAAGTGCTTAGCCACACCCGCAAAGTGCTGGTCAATGATAAAGGCGGAAACCTGATGGTACTGCCGCTGGATCAGATGCTGAAAGGCGGCTCCGCGCCTGCCGCGAGCGACGACAATAACAGCGGCAACCCGCTGCTGCGTCTGCCGCCGGCCTCCGGCAGCGGCAACAGCGGCGCGAGCAACAGCGCGTCCTCTGGCCGTGGCGATATTATGGATCAACGCCGTGCCAACGCGCAGCGTAACGATTACCAGCGCGAAGGGAGTGAATAACAATGCGTAAGTCAGTCATTGCGGTAATCATCATCGCGTTGGTGGTGCTTTACACCTCGATTTTTGTGGTGAAAGAGGGTGAGCGCGGCATCATCCTGCAATTCAGTAAAGTGGTACGTGATAACGATAACAAGCCGAAAGTGTATGAACCTGGCCTGCACTTTAAGCTGCCGTTTATCGAGTCGGTGAAGACGCTGGACGCGCGTATCCAGACCATGGATAACCAGGCGGATCGTTTCGTTACCAAAGAGAAGAAAGACCTGATCGTCGATTCTTACATCAAATGGCGCATCAGCGATTTCAGCCGTTACTACCTGGCGACAGGCGGCGGCGATCTCTCTCAGGCGGAAGTGTTGCTGAAGCGTAAGTTCTCGGACCGTCTGCGTTCTGAAATCGGCCGTCTCGACGTGAAGGACATCGTCACCGACTCCCGCGGTCGCCTGACCTCTGAAGTGCGCGAAGCGCTGAACTCCGGTTCTGCGGGCACCGAAGATGAAGTCGAAACCCCGGCGGCGGATGACGCTATCGCTTCTGCGGCGAAACGTGTGACCGAAGAGACCAACGGCAAAGTACCGGTGATCAACCCGAACAGCATGGCCGCGCTCGGTATTGAAGTGGTTGACGTGCGTATTAAGCAGATCAACCTGCCGGCGGAGGTCTCGGAAGCTATCTTCAACCGTATGCGCGCCGAGCGTGAAGCGGTCGCCCGACGTCACCGTTCGCAGGGCCAGGAAGAGGCCGAGAAACTGCGTGCGGCGGCGGATTACGAAGTGACCCGTACGCTTGCGGAAGCGGAGCGTCAGGCGCGTATCCTGCGTGGTGAAGGCGATGCCGAAGCCGCGAAACTGTTCGCCGACGCGTTCAGCCAGGATCCGGATTTCTACGCCTTTATCCGCAGCCTGCGTGCCTACGAGAGCAGCTTTAACTCCAATCAGGACGTGATGGTGTTAAGCCCGGACAGCGATTTCTTCCGCTATATGAAAACGCCGGCCAATAGCGCACGCTAAGCCCTTACTCTAAACAAGAGCCGGTCATTACCGGCTCTTTTTTTATGCAGGTTTTACGCACAATGAATACAACGGTTTTGCTGGCGCTGGGTCTGGTACTGGTCGTCGAAGGGCTCGGCCCGCTGCTTTTTCCACGTCTGTGGCGGCGGATGATCCTCTCTGTGGCGCAAATGCCGGACACTTTATTGCGCCGTTTTGGCGGTGGTCTTGTGGTTGCCGGGATTGTGATCTACTACATGTTGAGGAAAACGATTAACTGAATAAAAATCGGGCAAAATCGACGAAATTTGTATACAAAAAGGGCTGAACATCAGCAAAGCTGGTGTTAGAATCCTTTTTTAAGCAAACGGTGATTTTGAAAAATGGGTAACAACGTCGTCGTACTGGGCACCCAATGGGGTGACGAAGGTAAAGGGAAGATCGTCGATCTTCTGACTGAACGGGCTAAATATGTTGTACGCTACCAGGGCGGTCACAACGCAGGCCATACTCTCGTAATCAACGGTGAAAAAACCGTCCTCCATCTTATTCCATCAGGCATTCTTCGCGATAACGTCACCAGCATCATTGGTAACGGCGTTGTGCTGTCGCCTGCCGCGCTGATGAAAGAGATGAAGGAGCTGGAAGACCGTGGTATCCCGGTTCGCGAACGTCTGCTGTTATCCGAAGCCTGCCCGCTGATCCTCGACTACCACGTTGCGCTCGACGTCGCACGTGAGAAAGCGCGCGGTGCCAAAGCCATCGGCACCACCGGTCGCGGCATCGGCCCGGCCTATGAAGACAAAGTCGCACGTCGCGGCCTGCGCGTGGGCGATCTCTTCGATAAAGCCACTTTCGCTGAAAAACTGAAAGAAGTGCTGGAATACCACAACTTCCAGCTGGTGAACTTCTATAAAGTCGAAGCGGTTGACTACCAGAAAGTGCTGGACGACGTGATGGCGATTGCCGACGTGCTGACCAGCATGGTGGTGGACGTTTCCGATCTGCTGGATCAGGCGCGTAAGCGTGGCGACTTCATCATGTTTGAAGGCGCGCAGGGTACGCTGCTGGATATCGATCACGGTACCTATCCGTACGTCACCTCCTCCAACACCACCGCGGGCGGCGTAGCAACCGGCTCCGGCATTGGCCCGCGTTATGTGGACTATGTGCTTGGCATCATCAAAGCCTACTCCACCCGCGTTGGCGCAGGCCCGTTCCCGACCGAACTGTTCGACGACATCGGCGAGTTCCTGTGCAAAAAAGGCAATGAATTCGGTGCCACCACTGGTCGTCGCCGTCGTACCGGCTGGCTGGATGCAGTCGCGGTACGCCGCGCCGTGCAGATCAACTCCCTGTCCGGCTTCTGCCTGACCAAACTGGACGTCCTTGACGGTCTGGAAGAGGTGAAAATCTGCGTCGCTTACCGTATGCCAGATGGCCGTGAAGTCACCACCACCCCGATGGCGGCGGATGACTGGGAAGGTATCGAGCCGATTTACGAAACCATGCCGGGCTGGTCTGAATCCACCTTTGGCGTGAAAGAGCGTGACGGCCTGCCGCAGGCGGCGCTGAACTACATCAAACGTATTGAAGAAGTCACCGGCGTGCCGATTGATATCATCTCTACCGGTCCGGATCGTACCGAAACCATGATCCTGCGCGATCCGTTCGACGCATAATATGACCAGGGGCGCGGCAAACGCGCCCTTTGTTTTCCCGGTTTTTACCCGCCTTTTTCAAATAAATTAGCCGCCTGACATGTGGCTGGTTTATCATCAATATATCGCCCTTTGGGCGAACCGCGTTTTTCCCCTCCCATATTCTGAGGTTGATGTGCAGTTAACGAGTTTTACCGATTTCGGGCTACGGGCTTTGATCTATATGGCGTCCCTGCCGGAAGGCCGCATGACCAGCATTTCTGAAGTCACCGAGGTTTACGGCGTCTCCCGCAATCATATGGTCAAAATAATCAACCAGCTTAGTCGTGCGGGTTATGTGACCGCCGTGAGGGGTAAAAACGGCGGGATCCGCCTTGGCAAACCAGCCGCAACCATCCGTATTGGTGATGTCGTGCGTGAGCTGGAGCCGCTGTCTATAGTGAACTGCAGTAGCGCGTTCTGTCACATCACCCCCGCGTGTCGCCTGAAACAGGTGCTGGGCGACGCGGTGGCGCGCTTTCTTCAGGAACTGGATAACTACACGCTGGCCGATTTAGTGCAGGAAAACCAGCCGCTCTACAAATTATTGCTGGTGGAATGACGCATTCGCGCCACTGATGACAACGGAGGAACCGCTATGTCACACGATCCTTTTCAGGAACGAGAAGCTGAGAAGTACGCTAACCCTATCCCGAGCCGGGAATTCATCCTTGAGCATTTAACCAAACGCGAAAAACCGGCTAACCGCGATGAACTGGCGTCCGAACTCGGCATTGAAGGCGAGGAGCAGCTGGAAGCGCTGCGTCGCCGCCTGCGCGCCATGGAGCGCGACGGCCAGTTAGTCTTTACCCGCCGCCAGTGCTATGCGCTGCCGGAACGTCTTGATCTGCAAAAAGGCACCGTCATCGGCCATCGTGACGGTTACGGGTTTTTACGCGTCGAAGGACGCAAAGACGATCTCTATCTCTCGTCTGAGCAGATGAAAACCTGCATTCACGGCGATATCGTCCTGGCGCAGCCGCTCGGTTCAGACCGCAAAGGCCGCCGCGAAGCGCGCATTGTGCGCGTGCTGGTGCCGAAGCAGAGCAATATCGTCGGGCGCTATTTCACCGACGCGGGCGTCGGCTTCGTGGTGCCGGACGACAGCCGTCTGAGCTTTGATATCCTCATTCCGCCGGAAGAGGTGATGGGCGCGCGCATGGGCTATGTCGTGGTCGTCGAGCTGACACAGCGTCCGACGCGCCGCACCAAAGCTATCGGTAAAATTGTTGAAGTGCTCGGCGACAACATGGGCACCGGCATGGCCGTGGATATGGCGCTGCGCACTCATGAAATCCCTTACGTCTGGCCGAAAGCCGTCGAAGAACAGATTGCGCACCTGAAAGAAGAAGTGCCGGAAGAGGCCAAAGTGGGGCGCGTCGATTTGCGCAACCTGCCGCTTGTCACCATTGACGGCGAAGATGCCCGCGACTTTGACGACGCCGTATTCTGTGAGAAAAAACGCGGCGGCGGCTGGCGCCTGTGGGTGGCTATCGCTGACGTCAGCTACTATGTGCGTCCGCCAACGCCGCTTGATAACGAAGCGCGCAACCGCGGCACGTCGGTTTACTTCCCGTCGCAGGTCGTCCCAATGCTGCCGGAAGTGCTCTCCAACGGCCTGTGCTCGCTGAATCCGCAGGTAGATCGCCTCTGTATGGTCTGTGAGATGACCATCTCCGCCAAAGGCCGTCTCACTGGCTATAAGTTCTATGAAGCGGTGATGAGCTCGCACGCCCGTCTGACCTACACCAAGGTGTGGCATATTCTCCAGGGCGATGAAGATCTGCGCAGCCAGTATCAGCCGCTGGTGAAGCATCTCGAAGAGCTGCACACGCTGTATAAAGCGCTGGAAGAGGCGCGCACCGAGCGCGGCGGCATCTCGTTTGAAAGCGAAGAAGCGAAGTTTATCTTCAACGCCGAGCGCCGTATCGATCGCATCGAGCAGACCCAGCGTAACGACGCGCACAAGCTTATCGAAGAGTGCATGATCCTCGCCAATATCTCAGCGGCGCGCTTTGTCGAGAAGCACAAAGAGCCGGCGTTGTTCCGTATTCACGATCGTCCTACGAATGAAGCGATCACCTCGTTCCGCTCTGTGCTGGCGGAGCTGGGGCTGGAGCTGCCGGGCGGCAACAAGCCGGAACCGCGCGATTACGCCGAGCTGCTCGATTCCATCGCCGATCGTCCCGATCACGAGATGCTGCAAACCATGCTGCTGCGCTCGATGAAACAGGCGATTTACGATCCGGAAAACCGCGGCCACTTTGGCCTGGCGCTGCAATCTTACGCGCACTTTACCTCGCCGATTCGCCGCTACCCTGATCTCACGTTGCACCGCGCGATTAAATACCTGATCGCCAAAGAGCAGGGCCACGAAGGCAACACCACCGAAAGCGGTGGCTGGCACTACACCATGGAAGAGATGCTGCAACTGGGCCAGCACTGCTCCATGACCGAACGCCGCGCCGATGAAGCTACCCGCGAAGTGGCGGACTGGCTGAAGTGCGACTTCATGCAGGATCAGGTTGGCCAGACTTTCTCCGGCGTGATTTCAAGCGTCACCGGCTTTGGTTTCTTTGTGCGCCTGACCGATCTCTTTATCGACGGCCTGGTGCATGTCTCGTCGCTGGATAACGACTACTACCGCTTTGATCAGGTCGGCCAGCGTCTGATTGGCGAATCCGGCGGCCAGACGTACCGTCTGGGCGATCGCGTCGAAGTCAAAGTCGAAGCGGTTAACATGGACGAGCGCAAAATCGATTTCTCGCTCATCTCCAGCGAACGCGGGCCGCGTAACGTGGGCAAAACTGCGCGCGAGCGCGAGAAGCGAGGCGGCGGTGGTGGTAAAAACCGCAGCCGTCGTCAGGTCGGCAAGCGCCAGAATTTCGAACCCAACGAGGCGTTTCGCAGCGAAAAAGGCCGTGGAAAGGTGAAGAAAGACGGCGCGGCGCGCGCTGAGAAGAGCGACAAGCCGGCGAAAAGCAGTAAAAAACCGTCGGCCAAAACGCAGAAAATCGCGGCCGCCACCAAAGCGAAGCGCGCGGCGAAGAAAAAGCGCGACAACTAATCGCGGGGCCTGCGAGCCAGGCCCGATTTATTACGTATTGCCTAACACCGGGCGGCTTGCCGCCCATAACGAGTACCATTCATGAGTGAAATGATTTACGGCATCCACGCGGTGCAGGCCCTGCTGGAGCGCGCTCCCGAGCGCTTTCAGGAAGTGTTTATTCTGAAAGGGCGTGAAGATAAACGTCTGCTGCCGCTGATCCACGCGCTGGAAGCGCAGGGCGTGCCGGTGCAGGTGGCAAACCGCCAGTGGCTGGATGAAAAAGCGGATGGCGCGGTGCATCAGGGTATCGTCGCACGCGTTAAGCCGGGGCGTCAGTATGGCGAAAACGATCTGCCGGATCTGCTGGCGGCGCACGCGCAGCCGTTCCTGCTGATCCTGGACGGCGTGACCGATCCGCATAACCTCGGCGCCTGCCTGCGCAGCGCTGACGCTGCGGGCGTGCATGCGGTGATCGTGCCGAAAGATCGCTCCGCGCAGCTTAACGCGACCGCAAAAAAAGTCGCCTGCGGCGCGGCGGAAAGCGTGCCGCTGATCCGCGTGACCAACCTTGCGCGCACCATGCGTCTGTTGCAGGAAGAGAATGTCTGGATCGTCGGCACGGCAGGCGAGGCAGATCACACCCTCTTCCAGAGCAAAATGACCGGCCCGCTGGCGCTGGTGATGGGCGCGGAAGGAGAAGGGATGCGTCGTCTCACGCGCGAGCATTGCGATGAGCTTATCAGCATCCCGATGGCGGGCAGCGTCTCCTCGCTAAACGTCTCGGTGGCGACCGGTATCTGCCTTTTCGAAGCCGTGCGTCAGCGCAGCTAATCGTAAAACCCTCTGCGGAGGGTTTTTTATTGCCTGACGTTTGCTGCCTCTACGTGTGTAAAGTTTTATTAAAGCGCCAGTCACGTTAACCGGCGCTGCTACTATAAGCGCCACAGGCTATTTGCCTGTTTAATCAATACCTCTAACTGGATTCAGGAGATACCACCGTGCAGACATTCCACGGACTGATGGCGTTTTGCGCTTACTTTTTTATCGGGCTGGCGATGATTAACTGTTTCATGTTCATCTACACCCGCATTACCGCTCATGACGAGTGGAAACTAATCAAAGAAAATAACAGCGCGGCGGCGATTACCTTCGGCGGCGCGATTTTAGGCTACGTGGTGCCGCTCGCCAGTGCGGCGATCAACTCCGTCAGCATTACGGACTATCTGATTTGGGGGGCGATCGCGCTCGTCGTCCAGCTTATAATCTACGGCGGCGTGCGTTTATATATGCCGAAACTGAGCGAGAAGATTATTGACCGCAACGTCGCGGCCGCTATTTTCATGGGCGTGGCGTCGCTGGCGGGCGGTATTCTGAATGCAGCCTGTATGACTTGGTAAAACGAAATAACAAGGAAGGCTATGTCGGCAGCAAGGAAAAGACGTGGAAAGAAAAATGGCGGTCATCCGGTCGCCAATACGTCGGATCTGAAATTTCTTCCACGCCCGGAGCCGGAACGAAAAGGGCCGAAAATACTCACCCTCGCCATCATGGGCGGCGCGGCGTTTTTCGGCCTCAAAGCCTGTCAGGATCCCGGCGATAACGACAATGACGGCGATGGCGTCTATTACTCGACGCCCGACGAGTGCCGTGAGGACGGGAACCCGGCAGATCTCTGCACCAACGCCTGGAATACCGCCAAAGCCGAGTTTGAAAAAGATATCCCGCCGAAACTGACCTGGGACGCCTGTAGCACCGCGTATGGCAATAACTGTTATTACGACGGCGTGACGAAAACCTGGGTGCCGATGATGGCGGGCTTCCTGCTGGCGAGCAACAGAGACAAAAAGCGCGAGCAGGAGGAGTCCTCCTCGTCATCGTATTACACGTCCAGCTCCGGCTATCACTACTACTACACGCGCCCTGTCTGGCAAAACGCGTCCGGTGATTATGTCTGGCGCGGCGGCAATCGCTCCGGTGCCAGCGCCAGCAGCCGCAGCCTCGTCACCCGCAGCGCCACGACGATTTCCCGCGGCGGCTTTGGCCGTTCATCCAGCTCCCGCAGTAGCTGGGGAGGCTAAATGCTGCGCCATCAGACGCCGGTGCGCCCGGATCTCGCGCGTATCGCCCACGAGCACGGCTTTCACTTTCATATCATCGACGATGAAATCTACTGGGATGAAAGCCGCGCCTACCGCTTTACGCTGCGCCAGATTGAAGAACAGATAGAATCGCCCACTGCGGAGCTGCACGAAATGTGCTTGGACGTGGTGGATCGCGCTGTGCGCGATGCGCGCCTGCTTGAGCGGCTCGCCATTCCTGAGCTTTACTGGGATGCCATCGCCCAAAGCTGGAAAGACCAGGATCCGTCGCTCTACGGGCGTATGGATTTTGTCTGGACCGGGCAGGGGCCGGTTAAGCTGCTGGAGTACAACGCCGATACGCCCACCTCGCTGTACGAATCCGCGTATTTCCAGTGGCAGTGGCTGGAGGATGCGCGCCGCCAGGGCGTTATCCCGCGTGATGCCGATCAGTTCAATAGCCTTCAGGAGAAGCTCATCGCGCGTCTGGCGGAGATAGCGACGCCTGAACCGCTCTATTTCAGCTGCTGCCAGGAGTCCGAAGAGGATCGCGGCACGGTGCTGTACCTGGAAGACTGCGCGCGGCAGGCGGGCCTTGAGACGCGTTTTATCTATATCGAAGAGATTGGCCTGGGCCTTGGCGGCGTGCTGACGGATTTGGACGATAACGTCATCCGGCAGGCGTTTAAGCTCTATCCGCTGGAGTGGATGATGCGAGACGACAACGGCCCGCTGCTCTGTAAGCGCGCCGAGCGCTGGTATGAGCCGCTGTGGAAAAGCATTCTCAGCAATAAAGGGCTGCTGCCGCTGCTCTGGGCGCAGTTTCCGGGCCATCCGAATCTGTTACCGGCGTGGTTTAATGACGATTTCGCGCGCGAGCGGCATGATGTCGCGCAGGCGCTTGCGGGCTACGCAGGATACGTTCGCAAACCGCTGTTCTCACGCGAAGGCGGCAACGTGACGCTGTTTGATAAAGAGGCGCAAGTGCTGGCCCACGAAGAGGGCGATTATGGCAACGAGCCCGTTATCTGGCAGGCGTTTCAGGCGCTGCCGCGCTTTGGCGACAGCTATACGCTGCTCGGCAGCTGGATTGTCGGCGATGAGCCCGCGGGTATTGGCATTCGCGAAGATGGCTCGCTTATTACCAAAGACACCTCTCGTTTCATTCCTCACTATATCGCCGGCTGACGGGTTTTCACTTTTGTGAAGCACGCAGGCGGTTTCTTTTCCCTCTCCTTCCATACTTAACGCTGTTGTCACAGGTAAGGAGAGGGATGTATGCACTGGCAAACCCATACGGTGTTTAACCAGCCCGTCGCACTCAATAACAGCAATCTGTTTCTTTCCGATACCGCGCTGCGCGAGGCGGTGCTGCGTGAAGGCGCAGGCTGGGACGCTGAACTGCTCGCAAGCATCGGCCAGCAGCTTGGCACGGCGGAATCACTGGAGTTAGGGCGACTGGCGAACGCCAATCCGCCAGAGCTGTTGCGCTATGACGCGCGCGGCGAGCGTCTTGACGATGTGCGCTTTCATCCGGCGTGGCACTTGCTGATGCAGGGGCTGTTCGCTAACCGGGTTCATAATCTGCCGTGGCTTGAGACGGCGCGCGAAGGCGCGCTGGTCGCCCGTGCGGCGCGGTTCATTCTGCATGCTCAGGTGGAAGCGGGCACGCTGTGTCCGATTACCATGACGTTCGCCGCGACACCGCTGTTACAGACCCACCTGCCGCCGCTGTTCGCCGACTGGCAGACTCCGCTGGCAAGCGATCGCTACGATTCCCACCTGCTGCCCGGCGCGCAAAAACGCGGGCTGCTCATCGGCATGGGCATGACGGAAAAACAGGGCGGATCTGATGTGCTCAGTAACACCACCCGCGCGGAACCCGTAGCAGGGCGCGGCCCCGGCGAGGCGTACCGGCTGGTGGGCCATAAATGGTTTTTCTCGGTGCCACAAAGCGACGCGCATCTGGTACTCGCACAGACAAAAGGCGGTCTTTCGTGTTTCTTCGTGCCGCGCTTTCTGCCGGACGGCCAGCGCAACGCGGTGCGCCTTGAGCGTCTGAAAGATAAACTCGGCAACCGCTCCAACGCCAGCAGCGAGGCGGAGTTTCTTGACGCGCTCGGCTGGCTGCTGGGTGAAGAGGGCGAAGGCGTGCGCCAGATCCTCCGTATGGGCGGCATGACGCGTTTTGACTGCGCGCTCGGCAGCCACGGGCTGATGCGCCGCGCGCTGGCAGTAGCGCTCTATCACACGCATCAGCGTCAGGCGTTCGGCAAGAATCTTATCGATCAGCCGCTGATGCGTCAGGTGCTCGGGCGTATGGCGCTGGAGCTGGAAGGGCAGACCGCGCTGCTGTTTCGTCTGGCGCGCGCCTGGGAGCAGCGCGAATCGCCGCATGAAGTGGCGTTTGCCCGCCTCTTTACGCCTGCTGCGAAATATGGCGTCTGCAAGCGCGGCATTCCGTTTGTGGCGGAGGCGATGGAAGCGCTCGGCGGCATCGGGTATTGCGAAGAGAGCGAGCTGCCCCGGCTTTATCGTGAAATGCCGGTCAACAGTATCTGGGAAGGCTCTGGCAACATTATGTGCCTCGACGTATTGCGCGTGCTGACGCGCCAGCCGGGCGTGCTGGAGATGTTAAGCGATGAGTTTGACGCGGTAAAAGGGCAGGACAGGCATTTCGATCGCGCCTGGCGACAGCTCGCCGGGCAGTTGCACAGGCCCGCTGAAGCGGCCGGACGCGCCATTACCACCCAGCTCTTTTTACTGGCGAGTGGCGCTCAGGTGTTGCGCTCGCTGACGCCGCCGCTGGCGCAGGCCTGGTGTCGGATGATGCTGGATACCCGTGGCGACAGCCCGCTACCGGAGCCGGTGCTGGCGCAGGCGCTACTGCGCGCCACGGGTGGGGCGGGCTGATTACGCCTTCAGGCGGAACAGGCTTACCAGTTCGTTCAGGTGGTTGCCTTTCTCGCGCAGTACCTGCGCGGTCTGCTCGCTGCGCGTCACGCGCTCAGCGTTGATGTGGGTGGCTTCGCCAATCTGGTGCATGGCGATATTCACCTGGCCAATACCGGCAGACTGCTCGTGCGAGGCGTGGTTAATTTCCGTCACCAGTTGGTTGATCTGACCGATACGGCTGATGATCGCTTCCATCGCGTTGCGCGTCTGTTCGGAGAGCGCGTGGCCCTCGCTGACTTTCGCCAGCGTGTCGCTGATAAGCTGTTCTATCTCTTTCACCGCGTTGGCGCTGCGCGCCGCCAGTGCGCGAACTTCCTGCGCCACGACCGCGAAACCTTTGCCATGCTCGCCCGCGCGCGCCGCTTCCACGGCGGCGTTCAGCGCCAGGATGTTGGTCTGGAAGGCGATAGACTCGATCACATGCGTGATATCCGCGATGCGCTGCGAAGCGCTGCGAATATCGTTCATGGTGGTCACTGCGTTGCTGACCGTTTCGCCGCCGTGCTGAACGGCGTCGGACGCCTCTTTCACCAGGCTCTGGGTCTGCTCCATATTCGCGGCGTTTTGCGACACGGTGGCCGCCAGCTGTTCCATGCTCGCGGAGGTTTCCTCCACGCTGCTCGCCTGTTTGTTGATCTGCTCGCTGATCTCGCCGCTGTCGGACGCCAGCGCGCGGGTGCCGTGGCTGATATCGCCTGCGGCGTCGCGCACCTGGGTCACTATCTGCTGCAGGCCGTTGCCGATGCCATTGATGGCGTCGATAAGCTGGCCGACCTCATCCTGGCGGCGTGTGTCGATGGTTTCGCGCAGATCGCCTGCGGCGTACTGGCGTGCAAGCGTGATGACGTTACGCAGCGGCGCGGTAAGCCAGCGGCGAACGGTCCAGACAAACGCGGCGGCAAACAGCAGCGAGGCGATAATGCCTGCGGCAAGGAACTGATTGCGCATGCTCGTTACGCCGCTCAGCAGCGTCGCTTTATCCACTTCGCCGACAATCGCCCAGTTCCAGCCCGGCAGTTGTGTGAAGCTCAGCAGGGCAGTGCGACCATCTTCTTTTTCCATCTCCAGCGTGCCCTGTGGCTCGCTCAGCACCGGTTTTAAGACAGCGTCCGGCCATGACGGGCGTTTGCCTTCATCGCTCGAATGGAAAAGGAACTGGCCGTAGGTTTTGCCCGGCGCGCGGTTAATGACATAAAAATGTCCGCTTTCGCCCAGACGGCGATTAAGGATTTTATTGCGCATCACCTGCCAGGAGTTGGTGATATCCACCCCGACAAACAGAATCGCGATCACCTTGCCGCTGGCGTCTTTCACCGGTTCGTACTGGGTGATGTAGCGTTTGCCGAACAGCAGCGCCAGGCCGCGGTAAGTTTCGCCTTTCATGACCGGCGCGAACGCCGGACTTGCGGTATCGAGCTGAGTGCCGATAGCGCGGCTGCCATCTTCTTTACGCAGCGAGGTCGCCACGCGCACGAAGTTATCGCCGCTTCGGACAAACAGCGTGGCGATAGCGCCGGTGCGCGTCAGGAAATCATCGGGCAATGCGTTATTTTCATGCAGGGACGTTTCGCCACCCTTGAGCATCGGCACGCTGATGCCGTTGATGCTTTGCATCTGGCTTTCGTCACGGCTGATGGGTTGCGGAATAAAGCTGTTGAAGAGTTTGGTAAAGCTTGCCACCTCTTCATTAAGGCTGCTGTCGAACATCTGAGCCATATCCACCACGCTTGTGGTCTGGTTATGCAGATCTTCAAGCGCCAGCGCTTCCAGCTGTTCGCTGGCTTTGTGACTTAATGCAAACGTGAACAGTAAAAAAAGGGCCGCGACCGCGACGCCTGTGAGGAAAGAGAGCTTTGCGCCCAGTCCCCAGCGTTGAAATGAGAGTGTCATAAAAGAGCCCAAAAGTGCCAATATTTGGCACCTTCAACGGCAGTTGAGCCCTAATATTTAGTGGGTAAATGTAACTATTTGTTTCAATCTATTTTGATTTGGATCATGGCAAGGCTAAATAAAAGCCAGAATTTAGCTAAAGAACGTTCAACTATAGATAATTGCCTGTACGTGCCAGTTATCAGGCCGCTGATTTTCATGCATCTGAATAATTCGATAATACGCCGCGCCCTGTTCGTCCGCTTTATAGGCGATGACTTTTTCAATCTCCTGCGGCGTGCCGGAAATATCGTTTACCGAAATGACGCCAATTTCATTTAAGCCCGTCACTCTGTCAGCATTCACTTCTTCGGCAGACTGCGCAGAAGTGGAAATCAGACCCGCCGATAACAACAGCGACGTTAAAGCCAGCGATCGTTTCATTGTCAGCTCCCTTACACCTTTTCGATAGATGCAGCGCGCCGGTTCCGGGCGCAGTCCGAAAGTTATTGTGCAGCAGGTACGATCAATGCACGCAAAGGCAGTGTAAATTTCGCTAAATAAAACGACGGCTTACGCTTACTTTCGGTACAGAATCGCCCGGGCGTGCCAGCGGCCAGGCAGCAGAGAGTCATCATTGGAGATGACCTGATAGTAATCTGCGCCTGCGGCGCCTGCCTGTGCGGCGATATCGCGCAGCGCGTCATCCGGTGACCCATACTGTAGCGTCGTGACGGTGCCCATTTTGACCAGACCCTGCGTCTGATAGCGCTGGATCTCCTGCGGATGATCCGCCACCGGCGGCGCAGGCTGCGGCGTGCCTTCAAGGGCGCTACAGGCGGTCAGTGTCGCCACCATCAATAAAGGGATGAGCCGTCGCATATGCATTCTCGTTACCTCAGGGATTAATTGTAGTAAGTGTAAGGGAATAGGCGCTCGCTATATCCCGGTTCTGCCGACGAAGACGCGCTTTTGGCCCTGAAAAATCGTAAAAGCGTAATCTGGCTCGCAACACGATAAAAATCCATGCGTTGCGCGGGTTTTTGGCATCATGCCGTTTGTGCCTAAAGACGTTTTGCAGGAGATAAGTATGATCGAAATTTCGACCCGGCGTTTTGCAGGGATTGAGGCGCTGCACGCGGTGCCTGCGGGAAGCTGCGATAACGCACTGCCAACGGTGCTGTTTTATCACGGCTTTACCTCATCAAAAACGGTCTACAGCTATTTCGCCGTCGCGCTGGCGCAGGCCGGGTTTCGCGTGATCATGCCGGATGCGCCTGACCATGGCGCGCGTTTTAGCGGCGATGCGCAACGGCGGATGACGCAGTTCTGGCAAATTCTTCACGAGACGCTGACGGAATACCCGGCGCTGCGCGAGGCGATTCTCAGCGAAGGGCTGGTGGCAGACGGCAGGCTCGCCGTGGGCGGCGCGTCGATGGGCGGCATGACCGCACTTGGCATAATGGCACAGCATCCGGAAGTAAAATGCGTCGCGAGCCTGATGGGCTCCGGCTGGTTTAGCTCGCTCTCACAGACGCTTTTTCCGCCGCAGGCCGCCGAGGCTGACGCGGTGAGAGCCGCGCTGGCACCCTGGGACGCAAGCGTGCGCCTGTCATTTCTTTCGGATCGCCCGCTGTTTTTATGGCATGGCGAAGAGGATGACGTCGTGCCGGCGGCGCAGAGCCTGCGTTTAGCCGACGCGCTGCGCGAACGGGCGCTTGATAACAATCTCACCTGCCAGTGGCAGCCGGGCGTGAAGCACCGCATTACGCCCGAGGCGCTGGACGCGACGGTCGCATTTTTCCGCCGCTCTCTTTGAAAGCTGCGCAAACCGGGATTGCGGCTTTTTTTACCAGCGGCCTTGTGTTTGTCATGGTCCGCCATTAGAATGACGCGTCAATTTTTCAGCCGCCCTTTAATCACGTTCCTTGCCTCCCCGGGCCGCGGCTGACCCAGACAGGAGGCTGAATAATCCGTAAGGAGCAATTCGATGCGTCATTACGAAATCGTTTTTATGGTCCATCCTGACCAGAGCGAACAGGTTCCGGGCATGATCGAGCGCTACTCTGCTGCCATCACTGGTGCAGAAGGCAAGATCCACCGTCTGGAAGACTGGGGCCGCCGTCAGCTGGCTTACCCGATCAACAAACTGCACAAAGCACACTACGTTCTGATGAACGTTGAAGCGCCGCAGGAAGTTATCGATGAGCTGGAAACTACCTTCCGCTTCAACGATGCCGTTATCCGCAGCATGGTTATGCGCACCAAACACGCCGTAACTGAAGCCTCTCCGATGGTTAAAGCGAAAGACGAGCGCCGTGAGCGTCGCGATGATTTCGCTAACGAAACCGCTGATGATGCTGAAGCTGGGGATTCTGAAGAGTAATTCTGATGGCCAACCGTCTGGTGTTGTCCGGCACCGTGTGCAGGGCACCCCTTCGTAAGGTCAGCCCATCAGGAATTCCTCATTGCCAGTTCGTGCTTGAGCATCGTTCTGTGCAGGAGGAGGCCGGTTTCCACCGGCAGGCGTGGTGCCAGATGCCTGTAATAATCAGCGGGCACGAGAACCAGGCCGTTACTCACAGTATAACGGTCGGCACGCAAATCACCGTTCAGGGGTTCATCAGTTGCCACAAGGCAAAGAACGGACTGAGCAAAATGGTGTTGCATGCCGAGCAGATTGAATTGATAGATTCTGGAGACTAGCCAAATGGCACGTTATTTCCGTCGTCGCAAGTTCTGCCGTTTCACCGCGGAAGGCGTTCAAGAGATCGACTATAAAGATATCGCTACGCTGAAAAACTACATCACCGAAAGCGGTAAGATTGTCCCGAGCCGTATCACCGGTACCCGTGCAAAATACCAGCGTCAGCTGGCTCGCGCTATCAAACGCGCTCGCTACCTGTCCCTGCTGCCGTACACTGATCGTCATCAGTAATCGGTCACGGTCCATTAATACGACTTTGAGAGGATAAGGTAATGCAAGTTATTCTGCTTGATAAAGTAGCAAACCTGGGCAGCCTGGGCGACCAGGTAAACGTTAAAGCGGGCTACGCTCGTAACTTCTTGGTTCCGCAGGGCAAAGCTGTGCCGGCTACCAAGAAAAACGTTGAGTTCTTCGAAGCACGTCGCGCTGAACTGGAAGCCAAACTGGCTGACGTTCTGGCCGCTGCTGAAGCTCGCGCAGAGAAAATCAATGCGCTGGGCTCTGTTACCATCGCGTCCAAAGCGGGCGACGAAGGTAAACTGTTCGGTTCCATCGGTACTCGCGACATCGCTGACGCTGTAACTGCAGCTGGCGTTGAAGTGGCTAAGAGCGAAGTTCGTCTGCCGAACGGCGTTCTGCGTACCACTGGCGAACACGAAGTGGACTTCCAGGTTCACAGCGAAGTATTCGCTAAACTGACTGTCAACGTGGTTGCTGAGTAAGTTTTTACTCAACTACACGTAAAGACGCCGGCCTTGTGCCGGCGTTTTGCTTTTCTGACGCGCTGAAAAGTCTCAGCGCACGCGTAGGAAACTGCCGTCCGGCTGGCGGGTAAACAACACCTGCTGGTTATCGCCGGTATCAATGGTCAGTGCCGTCACCACGCCGCTGGCGTTCTGACGAACCTGCACCATCTGCCCCTGCTGGAGATTACTGAGCGGCTTGCCGTCGCCTTCCACTTTCGCCATCGCGTACACATCTTCAGGCGGTAGTCCGTGATCGCGGAACAGCTGCGCCAGCGTTTTGCCGGATTCGACGCGATAAGTGCGCCACTGCTGCTCGATATCATTATTCTGGAACGGCTGCACCGGCGCGCTGGACGCAGGTTGCTGGACGTTCGCCTCCGGCGTTTCCACAGGCGCTACCGCCTGCGGCTGTACGGGGGCTTCTGGCGTACGGTTGAAGTCGAGCTGCGCGTCGCGGCGCTGCGGCGCTTCCGGCTCGTTGGAAGAAGGCCATAAAAAGCACAGCGCGATGACGACCGCGCAAAGAATAATGCCGCGTCGGTGCGCAGGCGGTAGCGGGTCCATCAGCCGGATGCGGTCCGGGGCGTGCCATACCTGCGCCAGCAGCGGTTTAATTCGTCCAGGCATGTCTTCTCCTCATTCACTCAAACGCTTCGCCGCGCCAGTGTACCATTATAGCGTTCTAACTGGTTGATGCCGGTAGTAAAGCGCGCATTCGTGAGCGCGCTGACATCCCTGACCTTATCACCTTGCCGGAGGATTATTTTACCCGACGTGGCGCTGCTGTTATGCTGCCCGCTAATTTTCCCATTGAGAAAGGATAACCCCATGACAACCCCTTCTTTTGACACCATCGAAGCGCAGGCAAGCTACGGCATTGGCTTACAGGTCGGACAGCAACTGCGCGAGTCGGGCTTACAGGGTCTGCTGCCGGAAGCGCTGGTGGCGGGGCTGCGTGACGCGCTGGAAGGCAACCAGCCAGCCGTTCCTGTTGACGTAGTGCACCGCGCGCTGCGTGAAATCCACGAGCGCGCCGACGCCGTGCGCCGTGAGCGCCAGCAGGAGATGGCGGTAGAAGGCCAGAAATATCTGGATGAAAACCGCGAGCGCGAAGGGGTGAACAGCACCGAATCCGGCCTGCAATTCCGCGTGCTGACCCAGGGTGATGGCCCGATCCCGTCCCGTAAAGATCGCGTACGCGTGCACTACACCGGCAAGCTTATCGACGGCACCGTGTTTGACAGCTCCGTCGCACGCGGCGAACCGGCGGAATTCCCGGTGAGCGGCGTGATCGCAGGCTGGATCGAAGCGCTGACCCTGATGCCGGTCGGCTCCAAATGGGAACTGACCATTCCGCACAACCTGGCCTACGGCGAGCGCGGCGCGGGCGCGTCTATTCCGCCGTTCAGCACGCTGGTCTTTGAAGTCGAACTGCTGGAAATCCTGTAAGACTTTTCATTTCCCCGCTGTGGCGGGGAATTGTTTTCCCGTAAGCGAAATAGCGCGATTTTATTTTGATAATAAGCGGATTGCGGGTATTTTTGTGATGCATTTCGCGAAGTGAAAGTGATTTGCCACCCATTTTAAACATAAAATTAACATTATATTTAAATCTTAGTATTCAACCCTCCGATTCTTACCTAATATCGATGATGTTTTCGCCATGGACATCGTCATTTCAACACGTAAATAGAGGCCAGCAGAGCCTCCACAACACAGACAGGTACAGGAAACGAACATGTCAGAACAGATCAAAGTGGCTGATGCTGCTGAGGCGCCGGCTGAGCAGTCGCTACGGCGCAATCTAACCAATCGTCATATCCAGCTAATCGCTATCGGCGGCGCTATCGGCACCGGGTTATTTATGGGTTCCGGCAAAACCATTAGCCTCGCCGGCCCGTCGATTATTTTCGTCTATATGATCATCGGCTTTATGCTCTTTTTCGTCATGCGGGCGATGGGCGAGCTGCTGCTTTCTAATCTCGAATATAAATCGTTCAGCGATTTCGCCGCCGATTTACTCGGCCCCTGGGCGGGGTATTTTACCGGCTGGACGTACTGGTTCTGTTGGGTCGTCACCGGCATGGCGGACGTGGTGGCCATTACCGCCTATGCGCAATTCTGGTTCCCCGGGCTTTCGGACTGGGTCGCGTCGCTGGCAGTCGTCGTGCTGCTGCTCTCCCTTAACCTCGCCACGGTGAAAATGTTTGGTGAGATGGAGTTCTGGTTCGCGATGATCAAAATCGTCGCCATCGTCGGGCTTATCGTGGTCGGGCTGGTGATGGTGCTGATGCACTTTAAATCGCCGACCGGCGTTGAAGCGTCCTTTACGCACCTGTGGAATGAGGGCGGCTGGTTCCCGAAAGGGCTGAGCGGGTTCTTCGCGGGCTTCCAGATTGCGGTTTTCGCGTTTGTGGGGATTGAGCTGGTGGGCACCACCGCCGCCGAAACCAAAGATCCGGAGAAATCACTGCCGCGCGCGATTAACTCGATTCCGGTTCGTATCATTATGTTCTACGTCTTCGCGCTGATTATTATTATGTCCGTGACGCCGTGGAGTTCAGTGGTGCCGACAAAGAGCCCGTTCGTGGAGCTGTTTGTGCTGGTGGGGCTGCCGGCGGCGGCGAGCCTGATTAACTTCGTGGTACTGACTTCTGCGGCCTCTTCGGCCAACAGCGGCGTCTTCTCCACCAGCCGTATGCTCTACGGTCTGGCGCAGGACGGCGTGGCGCCGAAAGCGTTCGCCAAACTCTCTAAACGCGCCGTACCGGCGAAAGGGCTGACCTTCTCCTGCATCTGCCTGCTGGGCGGTGTGGTGATGCTCTATATCAACCCGAACGTCATCACCGCGTTTACGATGATCACCACCGTGTCGGCGATCCTGTTTATGTTCGTCTGGACCATCATCCTGTGCTCTTATCTGGTGTACCGTAAGCAGCGCCCGCAACTGCATGAAAAATCGATCTACAAAATGCCGCTCGGTAAGCTGATGTGCTGGGTCTGCATGGCGTTCTTCGTGTTTGTCATCGCGCTGCTGACGCTGGAAGACGACACCCGCCAGGCGCTGATGGTGACGCCGCTGTGGTTTGTGGTGCTGGGCGTGTGCTGGTTGTTTATCGGCAAGAAACGTCTGGCGAACTTCCGCCGCTAAGCCATAAAAAAGGGCCCACGTATCGGGCCCAAAAGGTCAAGTTACTGAGGCGCTCGACAGGGCGCCTTTTATTTTTCGCCTGCGAGGGCACGCGGGAAAAGTGTATTGTTCTCAAGGCTGATGTGATTCATCAGATCGTCAATCAGCTCATTGATGCCGTTATATAGCGCGCGCCATGTCGTGCAGGCCTCCGGCGGCGGCGTCACGTTATTCGTGGTGTGCTTAATCACCTCCAGCAGCTCTCCCGCCTCGTCGTGCTCGCTCTCCATTACGCTAACCGGTCCCGCCGCCTGGCTGCCCATGCCCTGTTTAATCATCGGGAACAGCACACGCTCCTCTTTCATCATATGGCTCGTCAGCTCTTCATGCAGCAGGCTCAGATACTTCGCCAGCCCCTTCGGCACGCCCGGTTTATCGGCGTGAACGCGCTCCACTTTGGTGGCCTGCAAAATCAGCTCCGGCAATTGTTCGCGGTGGCGGTCGTGGTAGCGCACGATGATGTGATCGATGATTTCAGCAAGCGGCGCGGCTTGCCAGTCCTTCTCCAGCGGCGTTTCAGCCAATGCCGCCAGTTCGTTTTCAATCATTTCCAGATCGAGCGCCTGGCGGGTCGCCGCGCGCAGCAGCGTCTGTTTGCCGCCGCAGCAGAAATCCAGGTCGTATTTACGGAACAGCGCAGAGGCGCGCGGGATGGTTAACGCCAGTTCGCCAAGGGGTTGGTCACGGAAGGCCATAGCAGTACCTCACTCAGGATTTATTAAGATGCATATTAAATGCATCTTTAAGGCGAGGCTATAACCCTTTCGGGGAGGGGGATTAAAGTGTGAGGTGTGTCACAAAAATATTTTGCCAGCTAACTGGCTGATCGCTATCAGGAAATAACTGGAAACCGCGCTCTGCGCCGCTTTGCTGATTAAACAACCTGAATGACCTGCCGATAGATACACCCTGGATTACACCTGCCAAAAGGTCTTTCATGTTTAAACGTATAAAAGTCATAACCCTTTTAATTACCGTATTGATCGTTCTGGGCGCGATGCAGCTTATTGCGGCAGGCGTTTTTATCTCTGCGCTCAATAACGACAAAGACAACTTTAACGTCTCGCAAATCTCCAGCCAGAACGTGGCGGAATTTACCGACGCCTGGATAAGCCTCAACCAGACGCGCGTTACGCTGAACCGCGGCATGCTGCGTCTGCAGGGCAACATGGCGAACCAAATCAACGGCGGCCAGCTCAATCAACTGGTTGATACGGCTAACAAACTGCTGGCAGAAGCGCAGAGCCATTACGACAAATACTATGGGCTGCCGGAAACGCCGGGCATGGACGAGCGTCTGGTCGATCGTCTGGAAGAGCAGTACCGCATCTACTCCTCGACGCTTGCGCAAATGAATAAATTCCTGGCCGAAGGCAATCTGGAAGGCATGTTCAAGCAGAATGCCGAGCAGAAGCAGAACGCCATGCAGGCGGTCTATCGCGAATGGCGCGCCGAGCAGGCGAAGCTTGCCAGCAAAGGCGTGAAAGACAACGAAAGCGACTACGAGCGCATTCTGTGGATCCTGTCGGCGATTATGGTGATGGTGCTGGCCGTCATTATTATCAGCTGGGTGGCGATGCGCCGTGTGCTGCTGCTGCCGCTGCACGATGTCATGGGTCATATCCGCGCGATTGCCGCAGGCGATCTGACGCAGCCTATCGATGCGCAAGGCCATAACGAAATGGCGCTGCTGGCGCGTAACGTCCACGAAATGCAGCAGGCGCTGGCTCGTACGGTCAGCACCGTGCGCGACAGCACCGACACCATCTTCACCGGTGCCAGCGAAATCTCCGCGGGCAGCAACGATCTCTCTTCACGCACCGAGCAGCAGGCCGCGTCGCTGGAAGAGACCGCCGCCAGCATGGAACAGCTGACCGCGACCGTGAAACAGAATGCCGATAACGCCCGTCAGGCGACGCAACTGGCGCGTACCGCATCGGAAACCGCGCTGAAAGGCGGGGAAGTGGTGGATGGCGTCGTCCGCACTATGGACGAAATCGCCGCCAGCTCTAACCAGATCGCGCAGATTACCAACGTCATCGACGGCATCGCGTTCCAGACCAACATCCTCGCGCTTAACGCGGCGGTGGAAGCGGCGCGCGCGGGCGAGCAGGGCCGTGGTTTTGCGGTGGTGGCGGGCGAAGTGCGCACGCTGGCAAGCCGCAGCGCCCAGGCCGCGAAAGAGATCAAAGCGCTTATCGAAAACTCCGGCAACCGCGTCGACGCGGGCTCGCAGCTGGTGCGCGAAGCGGGTGAAACCATGAAAGAAGTGGTCGGCGCGGTGACGCGCGTAACCGATATCATGGGTGAAATCGCCTCGGCGTCAGATGAGCAGAGCCGCGGTATCGATCAGGTGGGTCTGGCGGTCTCCGAGATGGATAAAGTGACGCAGCAGAACGCCGCGCTGGTAGAAGAGTCCGCCGCCGCAGCAGCAGCTCTTGAAGATCAGGCGGGCAAGCTTAACGAAGCGGTCGCGGTGTTCAAACTCAACCGCGCCCAGGCGCGCGCGGCGAGCGTTGCGCCGCAGGCATCAACCTTCAGCGCGCCAGCGCCGGTGGCGAGCCTCAAAGCCGCGCCAGCAGGCGGCAGCGACAACTGGGAAACGTTCTAAGCCTGAAGGCCCGTCACCGACGGGCCTTTTTTATGGCGCCTCCTGCGTCACGCGCTCCGCGACCGGCACGATTTTCACCCGCACCGCCATCACCACGCCTGCGGCCAGCAGCGCGATGCCGGTCAGGGTCAGCAGTGGCGGCAGGCTCTGGCGCAGCAAAAAGGTATAGAGCAGCCCGGCCAGTGTTTCAAAAACGATAAGCGGACCGAGGATCACGGTCGGCAGGCGCTGGCTTGCAATATTCCAGCACAGCGCGCCAATCCACGAACAGCAGAGCGCAATGGCGATCATCAGGCCGATAAACACGCCAGGGCGCGGGCCGAAGGGCAGCGCGAAGCCGCTATTATTGGCCGAAAGCCACAGGCACGCGGCGATATAACCCACCAGCGAAACCGGCAGCGTCACCAGCCCTTGCGCGGTCGCCCACATCATCGGGTGTTTATCGGGGTTTTCCCGCAGCCAGCGGGCGTTACGCAGCGCATACCACGCCCAGCAAATCACCGACACGCTCGCGAGCGCAATGCCGCTTGCGTAGCGGCCCGGCGTAAAGCCCGGCAGACCGTGACGCAGCTCGGCGAAATTAACGCAGACCAGCCCGCAGAAAATCGCCGCCAGCGCCGGGCACAACCGCCGCCAGGGCAGCCTGCCGTCGCGACGGCTATAGAGCAGATTGGCGAAGACCGGAATGACCACCGGCAGCGTGCCGATGATCATCGTGGAGACCGGCGCGCCGGTGCGCTGAATGGCGCTCGCAAGGCACACGTAATAGATAAGATTGCCCATCATGGTCAGCGCCAGCGCGGTCAGCCAGTCGCGCGCGGTAAGCTGTTTTAACCGCCCGCGCCCGGCCCACGCCAGCGGCAGCGCCAGCAGACCCAGCGCCAGATAGCGCCCCATCGACTGCAATACCGCCGGGTATTCCGGCACCAGTAAGGGGCCGACGAAAATCAGCCCCCACATTAACCCCGCCAGCAGGGCATACAACACACCCGTTAACATCATCACCACCCACGTCGCTGTTTAGCGCATGAGTGTAGCGGCGGGCGAAAGAGGGCGTCTTGTACCAGCTTGCTGCGCATCAGCTCAGATCGTGCAGATCTTTGCCGTTGGGCGGCCCGAGGCGAAAATCGGAGAAAACTATCTCAAGCCCGGCGCGCGACGGCGAACAGCACATCGCGCCGAGGAAATAGCGCTCCACTTGCGGAAATGGGCACAGGCGCAGCAGCGGCCAGGTGTCGCCGTCGGTGGAGTATTGCAGGCGCAGGCTCTGGTTCTGGCGCGTCAGGCGCAGCCAGAAGTGATTCTGCGCGGCGGGGAAAATGCCGGTCGCCCAGTCGGAGCGCTCAAGCGTCAGCACGCTGCCTATCATCGGCTGCGCGTCGTTATACTCAATACCCGCTTTCAGCCAGCGTTGTTCGTCCGCCATCAGGAACAGCCCCGCCTGGTCATACAGCGTGGTGAAATCGCCCTCGACGCGCACCTGGAACGTAAACTCACCGGCGATATCCGTACCGAAAACGTGCCCGGAATGGCGCTGAAAGCCATACCAGGTGGTTTGCCAGAAATCGGTTTGCGCATCGGTGGTGACATGCAGCGCGTCACTTTCGCGCCGCCAGCGTGCGGGTTCATTCAGCCAGCGCCAGTCCGCCAGATTTTCCATCGGTCTTCTCCCTTGCAAAGGTGTCTGAATTATAGCCGGGCTGAAGATCTAGCGAGCCACCTGTTTCTGGTAGCGGGCGGGCGTAATGCCGTAGCGGCGGGTAAACGCGCGGGTGAGGTGCGGTTGATCGGAAAGGCCCACGGCAGCGGCGACTTCGGCGGCGGGCAGGCCAGCGGCGAGAAACTGTTTGGCGCGCCACAGCCGCACCGCCATCAGCATCTGGTGCGGCGTCACGTCATAGCGGGCTTTAAACTGGCGCTGGAAATGATAAGGGCTTAACGCCGCTTCGGCGGCAATCTCATCGAGCGTCAGCGGCAGCATGTAATTTTCGTAGAGAAAATCGCGCACCCGGTCGAAGCGGTGCGCGCCTTCGGCAGCCTGCGGCGCGTGGCGCGCGTACGGGCGGAAGGTGTCGATAAGCTCAAGCAGCAACCCCTGCTGCGCGAGCGTATCCGGCGCGGACCAGAGTGCGGCGATAAGCTGGCCGGTCTGGCGGGCGCGTAGCGGGTCGTGACGCTCCACCTCGCCAAACCACCAGTGGCGCTCGCCAGTGAGCTGCGCCAGCGTTTCTGGCTCCAGATAGATCATCCGGTAGCGCCAGCCCTGCTGGGTCGCCGCTTCGCCGGTGTGCAGTTCATCGGGGTTCATGGTGACGAGCGAATTGACCGCCGCCACGTGTTGCGCGCCGCGATAGCGAAAGCGTTCGGCGCCAAGTTCAATCGCGCCGATGCCAAAGGCCTCGTGGGTGTGTGGCTCAAAAGCGTAATGCGCGATATGGGCGTGATAAAGCTCCACGCCCGGCAGCGCAGGCAGTTGCCGGAAGCGGGCGCTGTCGCGTTCGTCGGTGAACTGATCGGGTACGCCGTGCACAGGAGCTCTCCACGAAGGGTAAGCCCCCATTATAAGAACAACGGTGGCCTTCGCCACCGTAATTAACAATTAATTAACCTGACGGTTATTCGATGCGGGAGAGGTCGGCGTCGTTGCACCCGGCGTTGCGGCACTCGCGCTCGATGCTTTTCAGCAGCGCAATGCGGGCGGCCATTTTTTCATTCGCGCAGCCGAGCAGCAGCGTGGAGCCTTCCGCGCACTCGTGATCGCGCACTTTCAGCCAGGAGATCTGCGCGTTTTTCACGACCTGTTTCTGCGCAGGCGAGAGCACTGACATGGTGTTTTTATATTGCTGGTTGAGGTCGCGGTCGCCCTGAACCATTTCCAGCGCGGCGCAGTAAGTGGTGTCATACGGGCTGCGCGGATTGTCACAGCTCATGGACCACGCGGCGGCGCTGCACAGCAGCAGCGGAAGTGCGAGAAGGTGTGCTTTCATGAGGATCCCTGTTTTCGGTTTATTGTTTTGAGCGCCTGTGGCAGGCGCTCGCATTGTATCCGGCAGGCACAGGGAAAGCAGCCTGCCAGATTTAATATTACGGTTTCAGACTCTCGCGCAGGCTCGCTTCAAGCGAGGTAGTCGGGCGGCCAATGAGCGCGCTGAGCTGGCGGCTGTCATCAAACAGGCCCCCTTTGGAGGCACCGACATCGGAATCCGCCAGCAGCTTAGCAAAGCCTTCCGGCAGACCCGCGCCCGTGAGCGCCGCGGCGAAATCCGCCTCGCTCAAATTCTGATACGCGACCGTTTTACCGGTTTCTTTACTTAACAGCGCGGTCAGATCGCGAAGCGTCCAGGCGTGGTCGCCCGCCAGCTCATAAACGCGCCCGGCCTGGTTATCGAGTGTCAGCACTTTCGCAGCGGCTTCGGCGTAATCCTGACGGCTGGCGGAGGCGATTTTCCCGTCGCCGGCGCTGCCGATAAACACGCCGTGCTCAAGCGCCGGCGGCACGCTCGCCAGATAGTTTTCGGTGTACCAGCCGTTACGCAGCAGGACGTAAGGAACACCGGCATCCGCGAGCATCTTTTCAGTAGCGACATGTTCGTCGGCAAGCCCCAGCGGCGAGCGGTCGGCATGCAGCAGGCTGGTGTAAGCAATGAGTTTCACGCCTGCGGTTTTCGCGGCGTCGATAACGTTGCGGTGCTGCGGCGCGCGCTGGCCCACTTCGCTTGAAGAGATGAGCAGCAGTTTCTCCACGCCCGCGAATGCCGCGGTGAGCGCCGCCGCGTCATTATAATCAGCCGCGCGGACCTGGACGCCTCTGGCACTGAGCGCCGCGGCTTTCGCCGGATTACGGACAATCGCGACAATTTCCTGTGCCGCGACGGTGTTCAGCAGAGTATCAATCACGCGCTGGCCAAGCTGGCCGGTAGCGCCGGTAATCGCAATCATGGTCTTTTCCTTTGTATCGGTTGGGTGTTGTGGCACACTATCACTCAAACTAACTTTTAGTAAGTACGTACAAAAAGGTAAGTATGAAATGACCCTTCCTACCCTGAGTGAGCAGTTACGCGACGGCAATCTGTTCGCCGAGGAATGCCCGTCACGCGATGTGCTGAAACATGTGACCAGCCGCTGGGGCGTGCTGATCCTGGTGGCGCTGCGCGACGGCACGCACCGCTTCAGCGATTTGCGCCGGAAAATGGGCGGCGTGAGCGAGAAGATGCTGGCGCAGTCGTTACAGGCGCTGGAGCAGGATGGTTTTGTCGATCGCGTCTCGTATCCGGTGGTGCCGCCGCATGTGGAATACAGCCTGACGCCGCTCGGCGTGGAGGTGAGCGAAAAGGTGGCTGCGCTGGCCGACTGGATTGAAGTCAATCTGCCGCAGGTGATGGCGAACCGTGGAGAGCGGGCGGCGTAGGGGCGGCCTTTGATGCGGCTAAGTGCCGGGTGCGGCTGCGCCTTACCCGGCCTACGGGGGGGATGGTTTGTCTGGGTGCCGGGTGCGGCTACCACCACACCTGGCACTGATGACCCTTACTTCGACAGATCCAATTGATACACCGCAAAACCGATATCATCTTTGCCAACGCTGGTCATCGGATATTGCGCTTTCTCTTTGATAAACACCGCCGCTTTGTCGGAAGGCGAGGTTTCAAAGCGGATATCCAGCTTGTGGTTGCCCGCAATCGGCGCGAGACGCCAGTTGTTATCCGCCGCCGGGTGAATTTCCCCCGCGCGTTTGGTTTCGGCACCAATCCACGCCGCCAGCACCGCGCGGTTCTCATCCGGCGAGGCGAACGCGATATGGCTGTCGCCGGTGCCGGCAAACTTCCCGCCATAAGCGCGATAGTTATTGGTGGCGACCAGGAACGTCGCGTTCGGATCGATGGGCTTGCCCTTAAACGTCAGGTTTTTGATGCGCTCCGCTTTCGGGTTGATCGTCTGACATTCACCGTCATAGCGGGCGGGCTGCGTCACGTCTATCTGGTAATTTACGCCGTCGATAACGTCGAAGTTATAGGTGCGAAAACCGTCCCAGTTCAGCAGCGACTGCGGCTTCGTGCTGTTGACATCAATCTGGTTAAACTGTCCGGCGGAGCACTCCAGCCACGCTTTTACTTCCGCGCCGGTCGCCTTCACCACCACCAGCGTATTCGGGTAGAGATAGAGATCGGAGGCGTTGCGCAGCGTCAGCTGGCCTTTTTCCACTTCCACAAAGCTTGCCGGATCGTTTTTACGGCCGCCTACTTTAAACGGCGCGGCGGCGGAGAGCACCGGCAACTGCGCCAGGTCCGGATCGCCCTGGATAAAGTGTTCCACGTAAGCTTTCTGGGCGTTATTCACCACCTGCACGGTCGGATCGTCCTGCACCAGCGCCAGATAGCTGTACATCGGATCGGCGGATTTCCCGACCGGCTGGCTGACAAATTCGCGCGTGGCGTCGTGATCCGCTTTCAGCATCTTCACCAGCGCCGGATCTTCAGCGGCGAGCGATTTCTTCGCCTGGGTGTCGTAGATCGGGCGCGCTTCGGCTTTGCTGTGCGTCACTTGCCATTTGCCGCTGTCGTTATTCAGCACCAGATCGACGATCCCCAGATGATCGCCCCACATGCCCGGCATCACCGCCGGCACGCCGTTTAGCGTACCTTTGGCGATATCCGCGCCTTTGATGGCGGCGAAATCTTTACCGGGGAAGACCGCGTGCGCATGGCCGAAGAGAATGGCATCCACGCCCGGCACCTGGCTCAAGTAGTACACCGAGTTTTCCGCCATCGTTTTGTATGGCTCGGCGGAAAGCCCGGAGTGCGCGACCACGACCACCAGATCGGCGCCTTCCGCGCGCATTTGCGGCACATATTTACGGGCGGTTTCGGTGATATCGTTGACCGTGACTTTGCCGCTGAGGTTCGCCTTATCCCACGTCATGATCTGCGGCGGCACAAACCCGATGTAGCCGATTTTCAGCGTATGCGGCTTGCCGTCTTTATCTTTTACTTCGGTTTCTTTAATCAGGTACGGCGTAAAAAGCGGCTTTTGGGTTTTGGCATCGATGATGTTCGCGTTGACGTAAGGGAATTTCGCGCCAGCGAGCGCTTTATGCAGGTAATCGAGGCCGTAATTGAATTCATGGTTGCCGAGGTTGCCGACGGCGTAGTCCAGCATGTTCAGCGCTTTGTAGACCGGATGCACATCGCCGTCTTTCAGGCCCTTCGCGGCCATGTAATCGCCCAGCGGGCTGCCCTGGATGAGATCGCCGTTATCCACCAGCACGCTGTTGGCGGCCTCCTGGCGTGCGGCTTTGATTAAGCTTGCGGTACGCACCAGGCCGAATTTTTCGGTGGGCGCGTCTTTGTAATAGTCAAAGTCCATCATGTTGCTGTGCAGGTCGGTGGTTTCCAGAATGCGCAGGTCCACCGTGGCGGCGTTCACGCTGGCGGCGACCAGCGTGGCTATCATCGTTGCACTAAACTTAATCATCAGGCAGGTCCTTTTTTTCAGAGCGAAGCCACAAAAGTTTATGTATCTATCGTTTGTTGCTTACAAAAATGTGAATCCTGCCAGAAAAACGGGCAGGGAAACCGGAATCGCTTCACAGATAGCGGAACAAGACGCAATGCGATATAAAAATCATATCGATAAAACAAGGTGTTAAATCCGCAGCCGGGACGGACTGCGAAACGAGAAAGAGGTGGATGACAATGTTAGAACAGATTTGCCAACTGGCGCGCGAAGCCGGCAGTGCCATCATGGAAGTCTACGAGGGTCACAAACCGCTGGAAGCCACCCAAAAGGTTGATGATTCGCCGGTGACGGCGGCGGATATCGCAGCGCACGCGGTGATTGTCGCCGGGCTAAAAGCGCTGACGCCGCAGGTGCCAGTGCTCTCCGAAGAAGATCCGCCAGGCTGGGACGTGCGCCAGCACTGGCAGCGCTACTGGCTGGTGGACCCGCTCGACGGCACAAAAGAGTTTCTCAAGCGCAACGGCGAATTCACCGTCAATATCGCGCTGATTGAAGACGGTAAGCCGGTGCTCGGCGTGGTCTACGCACCGGTGCTGAATGTGATGTACAGCGCGGCGGAAGGCAAGGCGTGGAAAGAAGAGTGCGGCGTGCGCAAGCAGATCCAGGTGCGCGACGCGCGTCCGCCGCGCGTGGTGATAAGCCGCTCCCACGGCGATAACGCCGAATTGCAGGATTATCTGCAACAGCTCGGCGAACACCAGACCACGTCCGTGGGCTCGTCGCTGAAGTTCTGCCTGGTGGCGGAAGGGGAGGCGCAGCTTTATCCGCGCTTCGGGCTGACGAATATCTGGGATACGGCGGCAGGCCACGCCGTGGCGGTCGCCGCCGGGGCGCAGGTTCACGACTGGCAGGGCAAAACGCTCGATTACACGCCGCGTGAATCGTTCCTGAACCCCAGCTTCCGGGTCACTATTTACTGAGTAACTGTTGCAGCAGGTTCATGACCTGCTGCACTTCTTCCTGCGTCAGGCCGCCATCTTTCGCGTACCGTACGCGCCCGTCTTTATCCAGCACCACAATCGCCGAGCTTCCCGGCTCCAGCTGCCAGGCTTTTTGCGCCACGCCGTTGCTGTCGACGATAAACTGCGACCACGGATACTGCTGTTTATTGCTCTCAATGCTGTTGCGAACAAACATGCCGGTACCGGGAATGGCGTCGTCGCTGTTCACAATCGTTGTGGTCTGGTAGCGGTCGTGCGGAAATTTCGCGGCTTTGATGGCTTCAATCAGCCCCGCGTTTTTCTCTTTCGCCGAGGTGCGTCCGGCAATATGTTGCAGCACTCGCACTTTTCCAGGTAACTGCGCGCTGTTCCAGTTTTTGTAGCTAAACTGATCTTTATCCAGCATCAGTTCGCCTTTGTCGTTAATGCCGATGGGCGGCACGCGGTCGTTCTCTTTGAAATTGTGTGCCGAGGCCATCAGCGGCAGCAGCAGGCAGCTTAGCGCCAGCATTCCGCGCAGGGTCATAGGTGGCTCCTTCTTCAATTTTGCAGGTGATCGGACCACTTGGGCCCATTGCTTTTTAGCTTAATTGTTAATTTTCTGTTTTCACGCAACCAGAGTGCCAGTTTGCGGGCGAACGCACAGAACCCGTGAAAAAAAGTGGCATTCTCCTGCGCTCCTTCGAGTTTTGAAAAGAATATTCTGAAAGAATGTAATAAAAGCGTAAATAAAGTCAGGCAGAGTGGGTGCTCCCGAACTTCTGGTCTATAGTCATCTGGCAACAAATTTTGCGTCTTAATCATGATGGTCCAAATGTGGTACCACGAGGGCGTAATTCAGCAGGAGAGAACAATGAAAATTTTCCAACGTTACAACCCGCTTCAGGTGGCGAAGTACGTGAAGATCCTGTTTCGTGGACGGTTGTATATCAAGGATGTTGGCGCTTTCGAGTTCGATAAAGGCAAAATCCTCGTCCCGAAAGTGAAGGACAAACAGCACTACTCCGTCATGTCCGAAGTCAACCGTCAGGTTATGCGCCTCCAGACCGAGATGGCGTAACGACAGCGTTGTATGTATGCAGTAAGACAAACGGCCCCGATGGGGCCGTTAGTGTTTTGAGGCTCAGGCGGCGTTCTGCTCGTCTGGCAGTTTAGGCGTCAGCACACCCGGCTTGTTGTCGATGCGCGTCACCAGCAACTGGTCGATGCGGTAGTTATCGATATCCACCACTTCAAACTTATACCCGGAGAATTTCACCGCGTCGGTGCGTTTCGGGATCTTGCGCAGCATAAACATCATAAAGCCGCCGATGGTTTCGTAGTTGCCGGACTGCGGGAACTCGTCAATATCCAGCACACGCATGACGTCGTCGATCGGCGTGCCGCCGTCAATCAGCCAGGAGTTCTCGTCGCGCGCGACGATCTGCTCTTCCAGCCCCTGACCGACCAGGTCGCCCATCAGCGTGGTCATCACGTCGTTCAGCGTGATAAGCCCCACCACCAGCGCATACTCGTTCATGATAACCGCGAAGTCTTCACCGGCCGTTTTGAAGCTTTCCAGCGCCTCGGAGAGCGTCAGCGTATCCGGCACGATAAGCGTGTTGCGGATCTGTACGCCGCTGGTCAGCGCCAGGCTCTGGTTGGCCAGCACGCGGTTCAGCAGGTCTTTGGAATCGACATAACCGATGATGTGGTCGATATCCTGATTGCAGACCAGGAACTTGGAGTGCGGATGCTCCGCCACTTTGTTCTTCAGGCTCTGCTCATCTTCATGCAGATCGAACCAGACGATGTTTTCGCGTGAGGTCATGGAGGACGGCACGGTGCGCGACTCCAGCTCAAACACGTTTTCGATAAGCTCGTGCTCCTGTTTGCGCAGGACGCCCGCGAGCGCACCGGCTTCCACCACCGCGTAGATATCATCAGAAGTGATGTCATCTTTGCGCACCATCGGCAGCTTGAAGATGCGGAAAATCACATTCGCCATGCCGTTAAAGAACCACACCAGTGGGCGGAAGATGAACAGACAGAAACGCATCGGGTTGATGATGCGCAAAGCCACGGCTTCTGGCGCAATCATACCGATGCGTTTCGGGGTCAGGTCGGCAAAGAGAATGAACAGGCTGGTGACGAGCGTAAAGGAGAGGATAAAGCTCACCTGCTCGGCGGCCTCAGGGGAAATAAACCGCACCAGCAGGGTGTAGAACGCCGGAGAAAACGCCGCATCACCCACGATACCGCCAAGAATGGCGACGGCGTTCAGGCCAATCTGCACCACGGTAAAGAAGGTGCCGGGGTTTTCCTGCATCTTCAGCACCCGTTGGGCGTTGATGTTGCCGTCATCGGCCAGCAGCTTGAGTTTGATTTTACGGGAGGCGGCAAGTGAGATCTCGGAAAGCGAGAAAAAGGAGCTGACGCCAATGAGACAAAGTATCAGTAAAATACTGTTTAACATATCTTATCCAGCCATCGCCGGATCCTCGGAAGGGAAGTTGATTATTGTGTGAAAACACGGTGAACGCAGGTCTGTAGAGAAGGAGGCCTGCAAATTCAAAGGGTAGTATAGCGTAAGCCCCTGCGGGGCTGCCAGAGGGCTTGCGCAACGGGTGAAGAAAGCGCCCGCCGCGCGGAGAAGCGGCGGCGGGGCGAAGTATCAGATTTCTGGCGTGGTCTTATACGCCGAGAGCATCAGCAGCAGGTTTTCTTTAGTGCCGGCGGGGTTGAACGTGTAGTTATTGTTCTTACGGTCACCGCCGATATACCAGGCGATCTCGGTTTTCCCTGCGGCCAGCGCGGCCCGCACGGCTTTATCGACATCCACGTAGCGATAGTCCCGTTCCTTTCCGGTATACATAATGCCATCGGAGAGGTAATTACAGCCCGGGCGGTTATTCCACGTCACCGTATGCTCATCCCACTTCGTGTCGGTCGGATAGAAAAACACCTGATCGGCGCCGTCGGCGTTTCTGCCGCCGTAGATACGAACCTCATATTTAAACAGCGCCGCGTCAGCCTCTGAGTAACCTTCCGGCAGCGGCGGGATGGTGAATTTTACCAGCGACATGATCTCTTTATTAGCGGTGCGCCCGCCGTTGCGCCAGTCATCCTGGACCTGCAACACGGTGTCGTCACCAAAATTGCGGCCCGGCTCCGCGCTGCTGACATACGTATCGGCGCTGGCGCGCGTGTAGCTGAACGGCACTTTCACACCGCAGTCCATATTGTTATTCATACACTCGTCGGTCATAAACTGCGCCGACTCCACCGACCAGCCGTTCATAAAGTCGCCGTGCGCGGTGTAGATGCTGCCCCATTTTTCTATGCGCGTTTCGCCATCCATCTGCGGGTCCATCGACAGCTCGATTTTTGCGGTATCCAGTGAGGTGATTTGCGGCAACACCCAGGCGACGTTCATATTGACCGTCGGGATCTTCACCGGAAATTCCGCCGGACACGCGCCCGCGTCGTTCGTATAGGTGGCGTTCATCCTGCCACGTACTGGTTTGAGGTTGACGCCATCCCAGCAGTTCGGGAACTGGATGCCGATATTAACTGCACCGCGTCGCCTTTTTCGCGCAGCCCGCACACTTCGCCCGCCGTATTGGTATAACCCTTGCCGTTTCCGCACAGGAACGTGATACGCCGGTTCGGGCCGGTACCGTGGTGATCGCCCGCCAGCAGTTCCAGCCCGAGCGGGAAGGGCGTCAGCGGATATTTATCGACGTTGGTGCTCTGGTAATAGGTTTTCTGGTAGGCGGGCTTCACGATCTGCCCATCGGGCAGTTTCATGGTGGGTGCCCACCAGGCGGAGCTGTCCGCTTTGTTGTCGCAGGTGGTTTCCGGCTGATTTCGCAGCCGGACATAGTCGGTATAAGCGTCGGTATGGGTATTGCCGAAGAAGTCATGCAGCATGGCATGGTTCGGCATACCGTACATCATGATGGCGTCGTCGCCTGCGGTGTGATGATAAGCGCAAACCGCGTGCGCCTGGGGGCCAGCCCAGGCGGAAAAAGCGCTAAGACCGGTAATTACCGGGATCAACGAGCGTAACAGCGTGGTGGGTTTCATGGTATGTCTCCGTAACCAGGGTCGGTTGAGGCATACCACGGGCGCGCTGCTTAGCGCCTCTCATCACTTATCACAAATCCAGATAAAACGATGAATGATAAATTGTTACGCTTCAGGCGGCAGGCAGACCCCGATGCCGCCGATGCCGCAGTAGCCGTACGGATTTTTATGCAGATACTGCTGATGCTCGTCTTCGGCGTAGTAGAACGGTTTTGCCGGGGCGATTTCCGTGGTGATGTGGCGATAGTCGCCTGCCGCCTCCATCGCCGCGCGGAACCGTTCGAGGCTCGCCTGCGCTGCCGCTTCTTGCTCAGGCGTTAGCGGGTAAATCGCCGAACGGTATTGCGTCCCGACATCATTGCCCTGACGCATGCCCTGCGCCGGATCGTGGTTTTCCCAGAACACCTGCAACAGCTGTTCGTAGCTGATGACTTTCGGGTCATACACCACGCGTACCGCTTCGGCGTGTCCCGTCTGGCCGCTGCAGACTTCGCGGTAGGTCGGGTTTGGCGTATAGCCGCCGGTATAGCCCGCCGCGGTGCTGTAAACGCCCGGCAGCGCCCAGAAGAGCCGTTCGACGCCCCAGAAGCAGCCCATCGCGAACAGCGCGACCTCCATCCCTTCCGGCACATTGGTCATTGAGTGGCCGGTCACGGTATGTAATGCCGCTACCGGCATACGTGTGTTACGTCCCGGTAGTGCTTCTTCTTCTGTAATCATCTGTTTCTTATCAAAAAAACTCATGGCGCCGACCTCCTGAAAAATGTTGCGCGTGCAAATTCTCGCCTGCAGTTGTCACGAAGCGGCTCTTTGCCCACAATAAACCTCTTAAATGCGACTAAATTAAACATAAGAAATATTTGGGTGATCGTCTTCATTTCAACTCCATTTACCGGAGTTTTATCAGGCCGCGGAGCGGCATCAGGTTTCCTCCCAGGGGTGGGAATAAGGGATATTCAGGAGAAAACGTGCCATTAATCCGTAACTTGTGCTGGGCCACGCTGCTGGTGGCGAGCGCCTCGACCGCTGCGCCCGTCCGTTTGCAGGTAGAAGGGTTGACCGGCGCGCTGCAAAAAAACGTCCGCGCTCAGCTTTCCACGATTCAGACGGATGAAGTCACGCCGGACCGCCGCTTTCGCGCGCGCGTCGATGACGCCATCCGCAACGGGCTGAAAGCGCTGGGCTATTACGAGCCGACTATCGATTTCGAACTGCGCGAACCGCCGCCGGGCGGGCGTCGCCAGGTGTTGCTGGCGCGGGTTAACGCGGGCAAACCGGTACTTATCGCCGGCACGAATGTGATTCTGCGCGGCGGCGCGCGCGACGATAAAGAGTATCTGGCGCTGCTGAAAAAGCGCCCCGCTATCGGCACAGTGCTGAACCATAACGACTATGACAGCTTCAAAAAGGGGCTGACCAGCCTGGCGCTGCGCCGCGGTTATTTCGACAGCGAATATAAAAAAAGCCAGCTTGGCGTTTCGGTGGAGCGCCGCGAGGCGTTCTGGGATATCGACTACGACAGCGGTCAGCGTTATCGCTTCGGCGATGTCACTTTCAGCGGCTCGCAGATCCGCGAAGAGTATCTGCAAAACCTCGTGCCGTTTAAAAAGGGCGACTATTACCAGTCAAGCGACGTGGCGGAGCTGAGCCGCCGTTTATCCGCGACCGGCTGGTTTAACTCGGTCGTCGTGGCACCGGAATTTGAAAAATCCCGTAAGACTAAAGTGCTGCCGCTGCGGGGCGTGGTCTCGCCGCGCATTAAAAATACCGTCGAAGTGGGCGCAGGCTACTCGACTGACGTCGGACCGCGTCTTAAAGCGAGCTGGCGCAAGCCGTGGATCAACTCTTACGGCCACAGCCTGACCACCTCGGCCAGTATCTCCGCGCCGGAACAGCAGCTTGATTTTAGCTACAAAGTACCGCTGCTGAAGAACCCGCTGGAGCAATATTATCTGGTGCAGGGCGGCTTTAAGCGCACCGATCTCAACGATACCGAAGCCGACTCCACCACGCTTGCCGTTTCCCGCTACTGGGATCTCACAAGCGGCTGGCAGCGCGCTATTAACCTGCGCTGGAGTCTGGATCACTTTACCCAGGCCAACGTCACCCATACCACCATGCTGCTCTATCCTGGCGTGATGTTAAGCCGCACCCGTTCGCGCGGCGGCCTGATGCCGACCTGGGGCGATTCACAGCGTTATTCCATCGACTACTCTGACTCCGCCTGGGGCTCGGATGTCGATTTCGTGGTGTTGCAGGCGCAAAACGTCTGGATCCGCACGCTCTATGACAAGCATCGCTTTATGGCGCGCGGCAACCTTGGCTGGATTGAAACGAACGATTTCGATCGCGTGCCGCCGGATCTGCGTTTCTTCGCGGGCGGTGACCGCAGCATCCGCGGCTATAAATACAAATCGATTTCGCCTGAAAACGACGACGGTAAGCTGACCGGTGCCTCAAAACTCGCCACCGGTTCGCTGGAGTATCAGTACAACGTGACCGGAAAATGGTGGGGCGCGGTGTTTGTTGATTCCGGCGAAGCCGTCAACGATATCAAACAAAGCAATTTCAAAACCGGCGCGGGCGTCGGGGTGCGCTGGCAGTCGCCGGTCGGGCCGATTAAGCTCGATTTCGCGGTGCCCGTTGGCGACAAAGAGGAGCATGGTTTGCAGTTTTACATCGGTCTGGGGCCTGAATTATGAGTCGTATGAAAAAAATCAGCCTCGCCGTTCTTGCCGTTATTGTGCTGCTTATCGCGACCGTTGGCTTTCTGGTGGGCACCACGACGGGTTTACACCTGGTTTTCAACGCCGCTAACCGCTGGGTGCCGGGGCTGGATATTGGCCGCGTCACAGGCGGCTGGCGCGACCTGACTATTACCTCGTTGCGTTACCAGCAGCCGGGTGTGGACGTTAACGCCGGCGAAATCCATCTTTCCGTGAAGCTCGCCTGCCTGCGTGACAGCAGCCTGTGCGTGAATGATTTCTCGCTGAAAGATATCAACGTGGTCGTCGATACCAAAAAAATGCCGCCTGCGGAGAAAGTGGAAGAAGAAGAGAGCGGGCCGCTTGACCTCTCCACGCCGTACCCAATCACGCTGAGCCGGGCGGCGTTGCATAACGTCAACATTAAAATCGACGATACGCTGGTGTCGGTGATGGATTTCAGTTCGGGCCTCGCCTGGGAGAGCCGCAACCTGACGCTCAAACCGACCTCTTTACAGGGGCTGCTGATTGCGCTGCCCAAAGCGGCGGACGTGGCGCAGGAAGAGGTGATCGAGCCGAAGGTGAATAACCCGCAGCCGCAGGAGAAACCGCTCGGCGAGACGCTGCGCGAGCTGTTCTCTAAGCCTGTGCTGCCGGAGATGGCCGATGTGCATCTGCCGCTCAACCTGACGGTGGAAAATTTTCATGGCGAACAGCTGCGCCTGACCGGCGACACCGATATCACGGTCAGTAATCTGCTGTTGAAAATCAGCAGCGTGGATGGCGTTACGAAGCTCGACACGCTGGATATCGATTCGAATCAGGGCACGGTTAACGCCACCGGCAGCGCGGAGCTACGCAACAACTGGCCGGTCGATATTACGCTTAACAGCACGCTGAACGTGGAGCCGCTCAAAGGCGAGAAAGTGAAGCTCAAAGTGGGCGGCGCGCTGCGCGAGCAGCTGGAGTTCGGCGTGAACCTTTCCGGCCCGGTGGATGTGGTGCTGCGCGGGCAGACGAAACTTGCCGAAGCGGGGCTGCCGCTCAATCTGGATATTACCAGCGAGCAGCTCTACTGGCCGCTGACTGGCCCGAAACAGTATCAGGCTGACGATCTTAAACTGAAGCTTTCCGGCAAAATGACCGACTACGCGCTGTCGTTCCGTACCGCCGTGAAAGGCGATCAGCTGCCGCCTGCCACCATTACGCTTGACGGCAAAGGCAACGAACAGCAGATCAACATCGATAAGCTGGACGTCGCGGCGCTGCAGGGCCACACCACGCTGACCGCGCTGCTCGACTGGCAGCAGGCCATTAGCTGGCGCGGCGAACTGGCGCTGAAAGGCATTAACACCGCGAAGCAGTACCCGGAGTGGCCGTCAAAGCTCGACGGGCTGATGAAGCTACGCGGCAGTCTCTATGGCGGCACCTGGCAGCTCGACGTGCCGGAGCTGAAGCTTGCGGGCAACGTCAAACAGAACAAGGTGAAAGTTGACGGGCAGCTTAAGGGCAATAGCTATCTTCAGTGGACCATTCCCGGCCTGCATCTCGAGCTTGGGCGCAATAAAGCGGACGTGAAAGGCGAGCTTGGCGTTAAAGATCTGGCGCTGGATGCGACGATTGACGCGCCGGCGCTGGATAACGCGCTGCCGGGGCTTGGCGGCACGGCGAAAGGACTCGTGAAAATCCGCGGTAACGTTGAGGCGCCGGAACTCAACGCTGACGTCACCGCACGCAACCTGCGCTGGCAGGAACTCTCCGTCGCGCAGGTGCGCCTGCTTGGCGATGTGAAATCCACCGATCAGATCGGCGGCTCGCTGGATCTGCGCGTCGAGCGCCTGGTGCAGGGCGATATTAACCTGCGTCTGATTACGCTTGCGGCCAAAGGCAACGAGAAGTCACACCAGATGGCGCTGCGCGTGCAGGGCGAACCGGTCTCCGGGCAGCTCGACCTGCGCGGCAGCTTCGATCGCCAGGCGATGCGCTGGCGCGGCGAGATTGATAATACGCGTTTCGCCACGCCAGTTGGCCCGTGGGCGTTGAGCCGCGCGCTGACGCTCGACTATCGCGGCCAGGAGCAGAAAATCGCCATCGGCCCGCACTGCTGGCGCAACCCAAACGCCGAGCTGTGCGTGCCGCAAACCATCGATGCGGGCGCGACCGGCCGGGCGCAGGTGAACCTCAACCGTTTCGATCTCGCCATGATCAAACCGTTTATGCCGGAAGAGACCCAGGCGAGTGGGCTTTTCACTGGTAAAGCGGATGTCAGCTGGGATACGACCAAAGAAGGGCTGCCGCAGGGGCAGGTGCAGCTTGCCGGGCGCGGTGTGCGTGTGACTCAACTGGTAAACGGCAATCCGCTTCTGGTGGCGTTCGACACGCTGAACCTGAACGCGGAGCTGCGCAATAACCGCGCGCGGCTCAACTGGCTGATTCGTCTGGCGAATAACGGCCAGTTCGACGGTGATATTCAGGTGGCGGATCCGCAGGAGCGCCGCAATCTTTCCGGCAATATCAATATCCGTAACTTCTCCCTCGCTATTGCCAACCCGGTCTTTTCGCGCGGTGAGAAAGCGGCAGGTATCCTGAGCGCGAATCTGCGGCTTGGCGGCAGTGCGCGTCAGCCGCAACTGTTCGGTCAGATGCAGCTTAACGGTGTGGATATCGAAGGCAACTTTATGCCGTTCGATATGCAGCCAAGCCAGCTTGCCATGAACTTCAACGGGATGAGTTCGACGCTACAAGGCGTGGTGCGCACGAAGCAGGGCGAAATCGCGCTGGACGGTAACGCCGACTGGAGCCAGATCGATAACTGGCGCGCCAGAGTGGCGGCGCGCGGCAGCCGTGTGCGGATCACCGTACCGCCGATGGTGCGCCTGGATGTCTCGCCAGATGTGGTGCTGGAGGCGACGCCGAGCCTGATTACGCTCGATGGCCGTGTGGATGTGCCGTGGGCGCGCATCGTGGTTCACGATCTGCCGGAAAGCGCGGTGGGTGTCTCCAGTGATGAAGTTCTGCTCGATGAAAATCTGAAACCGGAAGAGGAACAGCACGCTTCTATTCCTATTAATAGTAATCTCATCGTTCACGTTGGGAACAACGTGCGGATAGATGCTTTTGGGCTGAAGGCGCGTCTCACCGGCGATCTGAAAGTGGCGCAGGATAAACAGGGTCTGGGCCTGAACGGGCAGATCAACATTCCGGAAGGGCGTTTCCACGCTTACGGCCAGGATCTGCTGGTGCGTAAGGGTGAGCTGCTGTTCTCCGGCCCGCCGGACCGGCCACTCCTGAATATTGAGGCGATTCGTAACCCTGATGCCACCGAAAACGACGTGATTGCCGGCGTGCGCGTGACCGGCGAGACCGACGAGCCGAAGGTGGAAGTGTTCTCCGACCCGGCGATGTCGCAGCAGGAGGCGCTCTCTTATCTGCTGCGCGGGCAGGGGCTTGAGAGCGGCCAGAGCGACAGCGACGCCATGACGTCCATGCTAATTGGCCTGGGGGTTGCACAAAGTGGTCAGGTTGTGGGTAAAATCGGCGAGACGTTTGGCGTAAGCAATCTGGCGCTGGACACCGAAGGGGTGGGCGATTCCTCCCAGGTGGTGGTCAGTGGCTATGTACTGCCGGGTCTCCAGGTGAAATACGGCGTGGGCATTTTTGACTCGCTGGCGACGCTCACGCTAAGGTATCGCCTGATGCCTAAGCTATATCTGGAAGCGGTGTCTGGCGTAGATCAGGCACTTGATGTGCTCTATCAGTTTGAGTTTTAGCAATGCGAATATTTGTCTACGGCAGTTTACGACGCAAACAAGGTAACAGCCACTGGATGACCAACGCCCAGTGGCTGGGCGATTACGACATCGAAAACTACCAGCTCTTCAGCCTGGGGCATTACCCTGGAGCGGTGCCAGGCGAAGGCTCGGTGGTCGGCGAGGTGTATCGTATCGATGCCACAACACTTGCGGAGCTGGATGCGTTGCGCACCGCGCGCGGCGAGTATAAACGTCAGCTTATCCAGACGCCGTATGGCAGCGCCTGGATGTATGTATACCAACGGCCTACAGAAGGGCTGACCCGCATCGAAAGCGGCAACTGGCTCGACAGGTAAACTCGTCCTTCCCTGAAACCACGCTCCGGCGTGGTTTTTTATTATCTGTAGTTTAATTAAAGGTGTTTTTTAATGGATGTTAATTGTCTTTTATTGATTCTGTCGCCGACGGAAATGATAAAAATTGAGTGACCATGAATTGATAAAAAATGTTATTTCTTAAAGCTTTTTAAATTGTCTCGTTGGTGTGTTTTTATTTTATTTTTCAGTCGTTTAAATCAAGCCCACGCATAATGCTAATGCTGTTCTTTTTTTAGAATTTATATCCCTTGCTGCAATCCCGCCGTAATCCTAAAATTCTCGCGAATCCAACGGCTGGTAAATATAAAGAGCACTATATATTAATTTAGTGAATTTTATATTCAATCACGTTGGAAAGAGTTAGTAAGGAACCGTTTTAATTTTACTCAAGGAAATAACATGAAATTCAGCAAAGTTTCTCTGGCAGCGGCAATGGGTTTAATGCTGGCAGCAGGTATGGCTAACGCGAAAGATCAGGGCCACGGCAAAGTCACTTTCACCGGTTCTATCATTGATGCGCCGTGCTCCATTAACCCGGACAGCATCGATCAGACCGTGAAAATTGGTGAGATTTCTAACGTGGCGCTGAAAGCCAATGGCAACACCGGCACTTCCGTACCGCGTAACTTTGAAATCAAGCTGGAAAACTGCGATGTCTCCACGCTGAAAACCGTGAAAACAACCTTCACTGGCGCAGAAGGCGCTATTGATGGTTCTCTGGGTATCACCGGTACAGCAAAAGGCGCGAGCCTGATCCTGACCAACGGTGACGGTGAGCAGATCAAACTGGGCGAAGCGTCTGAAGCGCATGAACTGCAGGAAGGCTACAACACCCTGCTGTTCTCCGCATACCTGCAGGGCGACGGTGCGTCTGCAACCATCACCCCGGGTGATTTCACTGCCGTTGCTGATTTTACGCTGGCTTACGAGTAAGTTTTAGCGTTAGCGGGCAACATACGTCCGCGTAAGCGGACGTATGATTTTTCCCTTCCAGAGACGGATCTCATGACCAGATTCACGTGGTATGCGATGGCCCTGGCCCTCGGAACGGTAGCCTGTTCCGTACACGCATCGCAACAAACCATCATGCTTAACTCCGAATTTGATATGGGGTTAAACGGGCGAGTGAGTATGCAGGGCGCGATTGTGTCTAAAGCCTGCGATATCGCCATGGAGAGTCGTTATCAGTCAATCGAAATGCCGGATGAGTCAGTCAATATTATCAGGCGTACCGGAGAAAGCATTGCGCAGCCGTTTTCGATTCATCTGGTTAATTGCACTTTTGATACTGGCGAGCCAGACAGCGCACCGTGGCAATTCTTACAAATTAGTTTTGATGGTGCTAATGATGATGGACTCTTTCAGGTTAATGGGACAACAGGCGGTGTAGCACTGGAGATTGCCAGTAAAAATGGTGAAGAAATTCATCCTGGGCAGCCACAACCGTATACCGAAATCGCAGGCGACGATATTAAACTGGATTATGAATTACGCCTTAAAGTTAATCACGAAGATTTACGACCAGGCGCTTATTCCTCGATTATTAAATATCGCATCGATTATTTTTAACCAATACCTTTTATTGATGATTGTTTCTGACAGAGATTGCCCGTAAACCGGCAAAAGAGAAATGGCCAGACTACATAATAAACAAGCCACAATATCAAAACTGATCGTGCCGTCAGCATTGGCTTTATGCATCTGCGCGTGTTTACGGACTCCCGCAATGGCTGCGGATGATATTCAGTTCAATACCGATGTGTTAGATGTTAAAGACAAACAAAATATCGATTTAAGCCAGTTTTCAAAGCGCGGCTATATTATGCCGGGCAATTACGATTTCAAAATTAAAATTAACCAGAATGAACTGGAAGAACAGCCGGTCAGCGTATTTACTGCTGAAAATGATAAAACACAATCGGTTGTCTGTTTTACGCCAGAGCAGGTTAAAAAATTCGGTTTTAAAGAAAAATACCTGACGCAGTTCAAAAGCTGGCATAACGGCCAGTGTATAGATGTCATGGCGCTTAAAGGTGTGGAAGTCACGCCGGATCTTGGCAGCGGTATGCTGCTGCTGAGCGTGCCGCAGGCGTACCTGGAATATACCTCAGATGACTGGGTACCGCCGTCAATGTGGGATGACGGTATTCCTGGATTCATTGCGGATTATAACGTCAACGCCCAGGCGCGTCATAACGAAGGCGATCGGAGCGGTGATGATAATTCAGTGTCTGGTAACGGTACTGTAGGTGCCAACTTCGGGCCGTGGCGTCTGCGCGCCGACTGGCAGGCGAACTACGATTCGCAGTCAGAAAACAGCAGCACTCAGAAAAAATGGACGTGGAGTCGGTTTCAGATGTACCGCGCTCTGCCGAAAATGGGCGCGAAGCTGACCGTCGGCGAAGACTACATGAATTCGGATCTCTTCGACAGCGTGCGTTTTGCGGGTGCAAGCGTGGTTTCAGATGACAATATGCTGCCGCCGAACTTGCGTGGTTACGCGCCGGAAGTGACCGGCGTGGCGAAAACCAACGCCAAGGTCACTATTTCGCAGCAGGGTCGCGTGATTTATGAAACGCAGGTGGCGGCAGGGCCGTTTTCGATTCAGGACCTGAACAACTCTGTCGCAGGCGCGCTGGATGTTCGCGTCCAGGAGCAGGATGGCTCGGTGCAGGAATATAAAGTGAACACCGCGTCTATTCCTTATCTGACGCGCCCTGGCAGCGTACGTTACAAAATGTATGCCGGGCAGCCCAGTACCTACGATCACCATAGCGAAGGCAGCGGTTTTGGTTCTGGCGAATTCTCCTGGGGCGTCAGCAACGGCTGGTCGCTTTATGGCGGTCTGGTGGCGAGCCGCAACTACCTGGCCACGGCGCTGGGTGTAGGGCGTGATCTGATGGCGATAGGGGCACTGGCTTTTGACATCACCCGTTCCGGCGCGAAGCTTGATGACGGTGAAGATAAACACGGTCAGTCTTATCGTGTGAGTTATTCAAAGCGCTTTGATGATACCGGAAGCCAGGTAACCTTTGCGGGTTATCGCTTCTCGGAAAAAGACTTTATGAGCTTTAATGATTATCTGAATTATCAGGCAGATAACGGCGATTTTATGCAGAGTAAAGAGATGTATACCGTCTCTTTCAGCCAACAGTTTAAGAGCATTGGGCTGAGCGCATACCTGAACTATTCGCATCAGACCTACTGGAATAATCCGGCGGAAGATCGCTACAGCCTGTCGCTGTCGCGTTATTTCGATATCGGGAAGGTGAAAAACATCAGCGCGTCGCTGACGGCGTACCGCAACAAATTTAACGGTCAAAATGACGACGGCATGTATGTGTCGATGTCCGTCCCGATGGGGGATACCGGCTCTCTGGGTCTTAACTCCTCCTTTAACGGTAATGCCAGTAACCACAGCCTGAGCTATTTCGACAGACTTAAGAATGGCGACAACTACCGCATTGCCGCGGGTGGCAGTGATGATGGCGGTAACCTGAGCGGCTATTACGACCATATGGGCGACCTGGCGGAAGTGAGCGGAAACGTGGATTACCAGCATGGCCAGTACAGTTCAGCAGGGGTCTCACTGCGAGGCGGGATGACGGCGACAGCCAAAGGCGCTGCGCTGCACCGCTCGAATGTCATGGGTGGTAGCCGCGTACTGCTGGATACCGGCGATGCTGCGGATATTCCGGTGCAGGGTTATGCCAGTACCACCACGACCAACCATTTTGGCAAGGCAGTGGTGACGGAAGTCAGTGACTACAGCAAAAACAGCCTGAGCATTGATATCAACCATCTGCCGGAAAACGCAGAAGCGTCTGCCTCGGTAGTCCAGGCCACGCTGACCGAAGGGGCTATTGGCTATCGCAAGTTTAATGTGATTTCCGGCATCAAGGCGATGGCGATTATTCGTCTCGCGGATGGCAGTTTCCCGCCGTTCGGTGCCAGCGTAATGAACGCCGAAAAACAGGAGGTCGGCATCGTCAATGACGAAGGCCAGGCTTACCTGAGCGGCCTGAAACCGGGCCACAAATTACAGGTTAACTGGAACGGTGCCACGCAGTGTGTCGTCACGTTGCCAGAGAAACTGCAAGGGACGAGCGAGAACGGAAATCTGCTGTTGCCGTGCCATTAAGGCACGGCGGTAAACCGATTAACTAAAAGGTCATTCATAATGTTCACCATGAAAAAAACGGTTTTCGCAGCTGCGCTGGCACTGACTGGCGTACTGACAACCCAACAGGCTTTTGCGGCTATCGCCCTCGATCGCACCCGTGTCGTCTATAACGGTGGTGAAAAATCAATTAGCCTGAGTATCAGCAATGAAAACAAAAATCTGCCTTATCTTGCACAAGCCTGGATTGAGGATGCGCAGGGTAACAAGATTACATCGCCACTGAACGTGTTGCCGCCGGTACAACGTATAGAAGCAGGCGCGAAAAGCCAGGTAAAAGTACAGGCCTCTCCTGCGCTGGCGTCTCTGCCGCAGGATAAAGAAACCCTGTTCTATTTTAACCTGCGTGAAATCCCGCCCCGTAGCAATAAACCGAACACGCTGCAAATCGCGCTGCAGACCCGCATCAAGCTGTTTTATCGCCCGGCGGCTATCGCATTGGATCAAACCGAGGCGGCGACAGGAGACTGGGTGGAGAAAGTCACACTGACGCGCCAGGGTGATAAATTTGTCGTGAATAACCCAACGCCGTATTTCCTGACTATTGTTGAAGGCGCGGCCAGCATTAAAGGCAAAGCGGTAGCTTTTGAGCCGGTGATGGTCAGCCCGAAAGGCAGCGCGACGATTGAAGCATCTGCGTCTCTGTTCGGCAATAGTCCGGTACTGACCTACGTCAACGATTACGGCGGCCGCCCGCATCTGCAGTTCAGCTGTAACGGTGCCTCCTGCACAGCGAAGCTGCTGAAAGAGAAAAATTAACCGGACGGCAAAGGAATCGTGATGAAAAGGATTACTCAACTGATTGTGGCGGGTGTCACGCTCACCGTCATGCTGCCCGTGTTTGCAGATGAATCTGTTTCTGCCGATGGTGGCGAACTCTATGTACACGGTGTACTGCGTGAAAACACGTGTCGGCTGGAGATGGATTCCGCCTGGCAGGATGTCGATCTCGGTGACACCGCGCGTGCAGAGGTCAGCCTGGTCGGTAAGCAGGCGAAGCCCGTTACCGTTACGCTCTACCTGCGTGACTGCCCGCAGATCCCGACGCGCAGCGCCAACATTACGCCGCTGACGCATTCTCGCAGCTCGCAGCAGCCTGGGTATCAGGCGCGGTTTGTCGCAGCGACAGATGCCTTTAATCCGGACCTTATTCAGGTCACCGGGTCTTCCGGCATCGGGTTACGTCTGAAAGACAGCCGTGGACAGACGGTAAAAATGGCGCAACAGGGAGACACAGTACTGTTAAACCCAGGCCAGGACAGCGTGACCTATACGCTTCAGGCTGAGCGTACCGCTGCCGCTTTTGTACCAGGGCCTTACCATGCGCTGATCCAGTTCAGCATGATGTATCAGTAAGGATAAACATGACGATTTATAAATGGTGTGGAGTTGCCTTACTGCTTGCCTGTTGCAGCAGCAGCGTTTTTGCAGATGAGAACTCTGTATTAATCACTGTCAGCGTCACCATTAATACCGCACCATGTGAGATTAATAACAATCAAAACATCGATGTTAATTTTGGTGACAATGTAATTACCACCGATGTTATTGCTGGTCTGGTAGAAAAGGTAATCAATTATACGCTTGACTGTAGCAATGCTGATACTGCAAAAACTTTAAAAATGCATATAACAGGTAATGGTGCAGATTTTAATAGTGATTTGCTGCAAACCAGTATTCCGGAGCTTGCAGTCAAACTTAAAGCTGATGGTTCCGATTTTCCTCTTAATAGCGATCTTACGCTTGCCTCTACTACAGAAAAACCTGTGCTGGTGGCAGCCCTGGTTGGCAAACCCGGAGCACGTTTACCGACTGGTGAATTTACGGCTGGCGCAACGATGACGGTAGATTATCAGTGAAAATGTTAATAAAAATTCTGGGCCTAACAGTGTTACTACCAGCATGTGCCCTCTGCGCTGAAAATATGTCTTTCCACGGCACGCTGGTGGCACCACCTTGTAAAATTAGTAACGGGCAAACTATTGAAGTCACCTTTGGCAACGATCTGGGTGTCAACAAAATTGACGGCAATAACTACAAGCAACCGATAAATTATACGATAGATTGCGATGCCGGTTATACCGCTAATAATCTGGCCATTGTGGTCGATACTACCAACCCCGCGTTGTTTGATAGTGCTGCGGTGATGACCGATAAAACCGGGCTCGGCATCCGTATTCTGGTAGACAGCCAGCCCGTCACGTTTTCTCAGCATGTAGCGGTCATTAACCCGGCTTCGCCACCGAAAATAGAAGCGGTCCCGGTGCAGGATCAAAGTATCACCCTTACGGAAGGTGCGTTTGAGGCCACGATGACCCTTCGCGCAGATTATCTTTAAGAGGCAATAATGAAACGTAATCATTTTCTGCTGGGGATATTATTTTTTATTACGGTATCAACAAATATTTTTGCTGCCGAGGATAATATACATTTTTCAGGTGCGCTTGTAGCTGAGCCTTGTAAGTTACCGGACGCGGATACTGATATTCATCTGGACTTCGGTACGGTTATTGAAAAATATCTATATCAATACCAGCGAACGAAAAGCCAACCTTTTTCTATTCATCTGAATGATTGTGACCCTTCATTGATGAACTCGGTTAGCGTTATGTTTCAGGGAACAGCTGATACAGAACTTACCCAGATGCTAGCACTTGATACTTCCAGTACAGCAAAGGGAGTGGCTATTGGATTGGAACTTAAGGATGGTACTCCGTTAGCCGTTAACAAGTCTAGTCCTTTTACAGAGCTTACTCAGGGAAACAATACGCTAGATTTTAATGCTTATGTACAAGCGCAGCCAACAACCATCGTCAATAAAACATTAGTTGCGGGCGACTTTACAGCCATTAGTACTTTTATACTGGCGTATCAATAGTCCGAAATTTGGATGGGGAAACCCTCACTATTTTTATTTATGGATTATACGATGCTGTAAAATATTTATTTTACTGAAATGCTAAATTTCTTTATTGCGCCAACGACATTTCATAAGGTATCTCCATGTTAAAGTTTTTAAATTTTAAAGGGGTGGTGAAAATCCCCTTTTTGGTATTGTTGATTTTCCCGGTAGTTAGTATCGCGGGAAAGTGGCCAGTGGCTGTAACCATTAAAAGTGAATACGTAGGTTCTGGTGGAGCAGGTGGCCAAAAATGGCGTTACTATATTACGCAAAGATTGATTGAAGTAGGCAGTTCAGTTGACGTCGTAATGCCAAATAATTATGTAATGCTAACGCATAGACATGATCCTACTGGTAAAGATGAAGTAGGGTTACCATCCGTATATGAAGCAACGGATTCCAAAAAAACTATCAGCCAGATAGCTGTGGATTTATATAATTCTCAAGGGAAAAATGTAACCTATCTTGAACATACAGGATTAGATCCGACAGGAGAAGAATGTGTCGGTTATCTTGTAAACAAAACACATGGTGATTATAGCCCCTGGAGTGGCGCATTTGTTCCTGGAGGGTGTCTCATTGTTCCTCCTGCTGACGATTGGTGCAAGATTACTACGCCAGAAATAGTTCTTGAACACGGGAATATTTTGTTAAAAGACGCAGAGGGGCATTCAGCTCGTTCTAGTTTTAATGTGACATGCGTTTCGCCAACAGCTGTAAAATTTAATTTAATCACTAATGACAACTATGTTTACCTTGATGAAGGAAAGTCTTTAATAACCATTGATGAAAAACCTTTGAATACAAAAATTGATTTGCCAGAAGGAGATTCTACGTGGTCAATAAAGGATATGCTCACAGGTATGACTACTGAAGGTTATCACACCGGTAGCAGTGTATTGGTAATGATGCCGTATTAAGTTATGGATGAAGGTGTAAAATATTTACAACAGGGAAAGGTTCGCCTTTTCCTGTTTTTTATTTTTATAGTTTTAATATTTTGAAAATTAACGCCGATGAAACGTTTCCTTTTTTTACTCCTGCTCTGTTTAACGCTGACCTATATCCCCGGCTCCGGCGGATCAGGTGTCACGCTACCCTATAACCTGACGTTTCTCGGCTGGCTGGGAATTATTCTTTTACTGTTCGCGCTAAATAATCTCTGGCAACAGCCTCAGCGCCAACCGCTGTTATTCTGTGGCGGCCTGTTACTGCTGTTACCCTGGCTTGTCCAGATGCGTGGCAACCCCGGCGTATTCGTGTTGCTGGGTGCACTTCTTCTCTGGCAGTTATTGCTGCGCTTGCCGTTCACAGGCGGCCATAAAAAAGCCATACTGCTGGCGATAGTTATTCTGGCGCTGGCGCAGGCACTTATCGGGTTACTTCAGACTTTCTTCCCCCATCTCGCCATGCAGCTTTATGAGTATAACTGGCTGCGTAATTACGGCCGCCCTTACGGTATTTTCCAGCAGGTGAATCTGCTCGCGAGTTCTCTCGCCTCCGGCATCGGCTGCGGCTTTTTACTGCTGATGCAACAGCGTCTGCGCAGGAATGTGCTGCTCTGTATCTCCGGGCTGAGCCTGCTGACGTTTGTGCTGGTGCTGAATCAGTCCCGCGCTGGCGAAATCGGCACGATATTGATTGTCCTGTGCCTCGCCGCGCTGCTGTGGCGTCAGCACCCGGCGCGCAGCGTGGCGGCGTTAACACTGATGATGATATGCGCAGCGTCAGCCTGGTACATCACGCAGCATACGACGGTGCTGGTTAACGGCATGCCCTATTCACTGGCGCGTGAGTATGCCGGTTCCACTCATGCCCGGTGGCAGATCCTGTGCATCACCTGGCAGATGATCATGGAAAAACCGTGGCTCGGCTGGGGTTATGGCACCTTTGAATATGCGTTCAGCCGCTTTGTGTTGGCGCACCCGGAACAGGGTTACACTTATTCCAGCATCGTCACCCACCCTCATAACGAACTGCTTTACGCCTGGTTCCAGGGCGGCGTGGTGGCGCTTTCAGGAATGCTTTTACTGTTCGCGGGTTGGGTGAAAATCGTCATTGCCGCCTGGCGGCAGGGTCGTGTGCAGTCAGGCTACGCGCTGCTGATTATTCCGCTGCTGGTGCACCTCAATCTGGAATATCCGTTTTACCAGTCGTTTGTGCACTTCGGGCTGTTTATCCTGCTGCTGCGCCTCGGCGTTATCGATAAACCGCATAGCCAGACACAGCGCGCAAAGGTGAGCCTGCGTGTGACGATCGGCGCTGTGGCGCTTGCGCTGCTGGCTTTTAGCCTGACGGCGCTCTGTGCCGGTTATCAGCTCACGATGCTTGAGCGCGGCCATCTGGCGAATTTCCCGCGGCCTGCGCCGTGGTATTTCGCGCTACAGGGCGAACGGGCGGAATTTGATGAAAACGTGTCGCGGCTGATCGACTACAACCACACCCATAACGAAGCCGATCTAGACACATTTATGACCTGGGCTGCGCGCTATTCGCTGCGTCATAACGACAAAAATGTCTGGCAGAGTATGATCGTGATTACGCAATCAAGAGGCGATATCGTCGCCACAGCCCGTCTGCGCACACAGTACAATCGCCTGTTTCCTGTTGTTCAAACCAGCGATTCGCCGTAAATCTGCGCTGTCATAAAACTGCCATAAAAGTTTTAGCGTGACTAATTAACCACTTAACTGTTGCTACCATTTCCACGCCCTGGTTTCCCATAAAGCTCGTATTTTGCAGGCCGATAGATCCGAAGCGCCCCTTTCGGGCGTGCCTACACCATGGGAAACAGAGTATGAAATTAAACCACCTGACAATCGGGCAACGACTCGGTCTGCTGGCGGCGTTGCTGCTCGTCGCGGTGCTTTTTATCGGCATTCGCGGTCTGACTATCAACGCCGACGGGCTTGAGCAAAACAACAATATTATGGCCACGGAAAAGGTGATAGCAGAGAGCATCGACACCGCGCGTAACGCGCAGGTGCAGTTCAAAATCCAGGTACAGGAGTGGAAAAACACCCTGCTGCGCGGTACGCAGGGGCAGGCGGCGTTTGATAAATACAAAGCCGCGTTTGTCGAGCAGAGTGATAAAACCCAGGCGCTGTTAAACCGTCTGGCGACGTTGTTGCCGCAGCTTGGCATGAGCGTGGATGAAGTACACCAGACCATTGCGCTGCATGAAGGGCTGGAAAAAAGCTATCTGGAGGCCATTGCGCAGTACAACATTGCCGATCCGACGAGCGCCCAGCGTGTCGATAAGCTGGTGAGCGGTATCGACCGTGAGCCGACCCGGATGATCGACGAAGTGGTGGCGAAAACGCTGAAGCAGGCGGATGCGCTGACCCGTCAGACCGAAGCGCGCAACCTGTCGCAATATCAGCAGACCCGCACGATGCTGCTGATCACCATGGCGCTGACGCTTATCGCGAGCATTCTGATCACCTTCTGGCTGGTGCGCAGCATCACGCGTCCCCTGGCGCAGGCGGTGACCATCGCGCGTAACGTCGCCGCCGGTGATTTGCAGACCGCGATCACCGTCAGCGGCCGCGATGAAACCGCCGAGCTGATGAGCGCGCTCCAGGAGATGAACGGTAACCTCACCCGCATCGTCTCTGGCGTGCGCAGCGGTACGGAGACCATCGCCACCGCGTCGGCGCAAATCGCCACCGGCAGCCGTGAGCTTTCAGCGCGCAACGAAGCGCAGGCGAGCGCGCTGGAAGAGACCGCGGCGTCAATGGAAGAGCTGACGTCGGTGGTGAAAAACAACGCTGAAAACTCACGTTTCGCGAGCGACATCGCCCGTGACGCGTGTCAGGTGGCCGGGCAGGGCGGTCAGGTGGTCGAGCGCGTGGTGCAGACCATGAGCGAAATCCACCAGTTCTCTACCGAAATCAGCAACATCATCAGCGTTATCGACGGCATTGCCTTCCAGACCAATATTCTGGCGCTCAACGCAGCGGTCGAAGCGGCGCGCGCGGGCGCGGAAGGGCGTGGTTTTGCGGTGGTGGCGGCGGAAGTACGCGCGCTGGCGCAGCGTTCCAGCTCAGCGGCGCAGGATATCCGTAACCTGATTGACCGCTCCGTCAGCCGTATCGACGAGGGCAACAGCCTGGTGAAAGGCGCGGGCAGCGCGATGGAAGATATCCTGAAAAGCGTGCAGCGCGTGAGCGAGCTGGTGGAAACCATTTCGATGGCGAACCGCGAGCAGAGCACCGGTATCGATCAGGTCAATATCGCCGTGACGCAGATGGACGCCTCGACGCAGCAGAACGCCGCGCTGTCGCAGGAATCCGCCGCGGCGGCGCAGTCGATGCAGTATCAGGCCGAGAAGCTGCTGGATTCCGTCAGCGTCTTTCGTCTGGCGGCGCGCCAGGATGAAGCGCTGGCGTAACGCCCATAAAAAAACACCGCCATCGGGCGGTGTTTTTTCATTCGCGGCGAATTACTTCTTCGCGCGTTCGAAAGAGGCGCGGATCTCTTCTTTAGCGGCTTCGGCGTTATCCCAGCCTTCCACTTTAACCCACTTGCCTTTTTCCAGATCTTTGTAGTGTTCAAAGAAGTGGGTGATCTGCGCTTTCAGCAGTTCCGGCAGATCGTTCACGTCTTTGATGTGATCGTATTCTTTAGAGAGTTTGGTGTGCGGTACCGCAACCAGTTTGGCGTCTTCGCCAGACTCGTCGGTCATTTTCAGCACGCCAACCGGACGGCAGCGGATCACAGAGCCAGGCTGCAGCGGGTACGGCGTCGGGACCAGCACGTCAACCGGGTCACCGTCCAGAGACAGGGTGTGGTTGATGTAGCCGTAGTTGCACGGGTAGAACATCGCGGTGGACATAAAACGGTCAACGAACAGCGCGCCGCTCTCTTTGTCCACTTCGTATTTGATAGGATCAGCGTTAGCCGGAATTTCAATAATAACGTAGATGTCTTCCGGCAGATCTTTGCCCGCAGGTACGTTCAGTAAGCTCATGTCTGTTTCCTTAAAAATGTATGGCAAACAAGTGCCAGGTATTATAGCCAACTGCAATGGAAAGTCGTGGACTCTTTTGTTTCACCGGTGAGCCTGCTGCACCTTTCAGCGTTTTCCCATGACACGTTCATCCATAAAGCCAGCTCCATCCTCAATAAATTACTGAAAACGTTTACATTACGCCTCTGGCGACCGTTTTTACGCTAAATATTTTTGCCCGATGCCGCGCTGGCGCTTGCCGCGCCGTATCCCGGCTGGCGTTAAATCCCGCCCCTTCTGAATTTTAACTTTTTCGTTACTTTTTTGAATTGTGATGTAACGCATTCAGTTACATCCACGCTTGTCTATAGTTTCGCCACAGGTGGACTCTTACCCAACAATAACCCTACGAGGATACCCTTATGTGGAAGCGCTTACTTGTTGTCACAGCAGTTTCGGCAGCCATGTCGTCTATGGCACTGGCTGCCCCGTTAACCGTGGGATTTTCTCAGGTCGGCTCTGAATCGGGCTGGCGCGCGGCGGAAACCAGCGTTGCGAAAAGCGAGGCGCAGAAGCGCGGCATTACGCTGAAAGTCGCCGATGGCCAGCAGAAGCAGGAGAACCAAATCAAAGCGGTGCGTTCGTTTATCGCCCAGGGCGTGGACGCGATTTTCATCGCGCCTGTGGTGGCGACCGGCTGGGAGCCGGTGCTGAAAGAGGCGAAAGACGCGGAGATCCCGGTGATCCTCCTCGACCGTTCGATTGATGTTAAAGACAAGTCGCTCTACATGACCACCGTTACCGCCAACAACGTGCTGGAAGGCAAGCTTATCGGCGACTGGCTGGTGAAAACCGTCGCGGGCAAGCCGTGTAACGTCGTGGAGTTGCAGGGCACCGTGGGCGCGAGCGTGGCTATCGATCGTAAGAAAGGGTTTGCCGAGGCGATTTCCAAAGCGCCGAATATCAAGATTATTCGCTCGCAGTCCGGCGACTTTACCCGCTCGAAGGGCAAGGAAGTGATGGAGAGCTTTATCAAGGCCGAGAACAACGGCAAAAACATCTGCATGGTTTACGCGCATAACGACGATATGGCGATCGGCGCGATTCAGGCCATCAAAGAGGCCGGGCTGAAGCCGGGCAAAGATATCCTGACCGGCTCCATCGACGGCGTGCCGGATATTTTCAAAGCAATGGCGGATGGCGAGGCGAACGCGAGCGTAGAGCTGACGCCGAACATGGCTGGCCCGGCGTTCGACGCGCTGGAGAAATTTAAGAAAGACGGCACGCAGCCTCCGAAGCTGACAATTACCGAGTCGGTGCTCTACTTGCCGGATACCGCCAAAGAGATGTTAGAGAAGAAGAAAACGATGGGGTATTGATTGACCGGCGTGACGGGTTTTTGACGTGTTCTTACGGCGGCGGGTGCGCGTTGCTTACCCGCCCTACATATTGCCCGCTCTTTGACAGGTAGGGCGGGTAAGCGCAGCGCACCCGCCACGCCCAGGCAGCGCCATATGAATTTGTAGGGCGGGTAAGCGCAGCGCACTCGCCGTGCCCAGGCGGCGCCATATGAACCTGTAGGGCGGGTAAGCGCAGCGCACCCGCCGTGCCAGCCAACATCACGCTACCCGCGACACGCCGACCTCAGGCCACAGGAGAGTCCGACCATGCATAACGATAACCATCAGGAAATCCTGCGAACGGAAGGCCTGAGCAAAACGTTCCCCGGCGTAAAGGCCCTCGACCATGTTGATTTCAGCCTGCGGCGCGGGGAGATCATGGCGCTGCTCGGGGAAAACGGCGCTGGTAAATCGACGCTGATTAAAGCGCTCACCGGCGTTTATCAACCCGACGGCGGCACTATTTATCTCGGCGGCGAAGCGGTACGGCCGCGCAACACCGCGCACGCGCAACAGCTTGGCATCGGCACCGTCTACCAGGAAGTTAACCTGCTGCCCAATATGTCGGTGGCGGACAACCTATTTATTGGCCGCGAGCCGCGCCGCTTTGGCCTGCTGCGCCGCAAAGAGATGGAAAAGCGCGCCACGGCGCTGCTCGAATCCTACGGCTTTCATCTTGACGTTCGCGAGCCGCTGAACCGCTTTTCGGTCGCGATGCAGCAGATCGTTGCCATTTGCCGCGCCATCGATCTCTCCGCGCGCGTGCTAATCCTTGATGAACCGACCGCCAGCCTCGACGCTAAAGAGGTCGAGATGCTCTTTACCCTGATGCGCCAGCTGCGCGCGCAGGGCGTCAGCCTTGTCTTCGTCACGCACTTTCTCGATCAGGTCTATGAAGTTACCGATCGGATCACGGTGCTGCGTAACGGGAAATTTGTCGGTACGCGCGACACCGCCGAGCTGCCGCAAATCGAACTGGTGAAAATGATGCTGGGGCGCGAGCTTGAAAGTAACGCGCTGCAGCGCGCCGGACGCACGCTGCTTAGCGAAAAACCGGTCGCGGCGTTTCACGATTACGGCAAAAAAGGCGTTATCGCGCCGTTTTCACTGGAAGTACGCCCTGGCGAAATCGTCGGCCTGGCAGGCCTGCTCGGCTCCGGGCGTACCGAAACGGCGGAAGTCATCTTCGGCATCCACCCGGCAGACAGCGGCACCGCCACCATTAAAGGCAAACCGCAAACGCTGCGTTCGCCGCAGCAGGCGTCACGGCTTGGTATCGGTTTTTGTCCTGAAGACAGGAAAACCGATGGCATCATCGGCGCCGCTTCGGTGCGCGAAAACATCATCCTGGCGCTGCAGGCCCAGCGCGGCTGGCTGCGCCCGATCCCGCGGCGTGAACAGGATGAGATCGCCGCCCGCTTTATTCGCCAGCTCGGCATCCGTACGCCGGGCCCGGAGCAGCCGATTGAGTTTCTCTCCGGTGGCAACCAGCAAAAAGTCCTGCTGTCGCGCTGGCTGCTGACGAAACCGCAGTTCCTGATCCTCGACGAGCCGACGCGCGGCATCGATGTCGGCGCGCATGCGGAGATCATCCGGCTTATCGAAACCCTGTGCGCCGACGGGCTGGCCCTGCTGGTCATCTCGTCTGAGCTGGAAGAGCTGGTGGGCTACGCCGACCGGGTGATTATTCTGCGCGACCGCCAGCAGGTGGCGGAGATCCCGCTTGAGGATCTCTCGGTCGGTGCCATTATGAATGCCATTGCGGCATAAGGAGCTACGCGTGATGCCTCGTTCATTACCGGATACGGGCGCGCCGAAGCGGCGCTTACGCTTCCCGCCCGGCATGCCGCAGATCGCGGCGCTGATGCTGGTGCTGCTGGTTGACGGCCTGGTGGCGGATCACTTTTTCCAGATAGTCTTGCAGGACGGGCGGCTCTTCGGCAGCCCGATAGATATCCTGAACCGCGCCGCCCCCGTGGCGCTTCTGGCGATCGGCATGACGCTGGTCATCGCCACCGGTGGGATCGACCTCTCCGTCGGCGCGGTGATGGCGATTGCGGGCGCGACCGCCGCGACGCTGACCGTGGGCGGGCACAGCCTCGCCGTGGTAATACTGGCGTCGCTCGGCGTCGGCGTGCTGGCCGGTCTCTGGAACGGCATCCTGGTGGCGGTGCTGAAGATCCAGCCTTTCGTGGCGACGCTGATACTGATGGTCGCCGGGCGCGGCGTGGCGCAGCTGATTACGTCCGGGCAGATTGTGACGTTCAACTCACCGTCGCTCGCCTGGCTTGGCAGCGGTTCGCTCTTTTTCTTCCCGACGCCGGTCATTATCGCGATTCTGACGCTGCTGGCGTTCTGGCTTTTTACCCGCAAAACCGCGCTCGGCATGTTTATTGAAGCCGTTGGTATCAATATTCGTGCGGCGAAAAACGCGGGCGTCAGTACGCGGCTTATCGTCATGCTCACCTATATGCTGAGCGGCCTGTGCGCGGCGATTGCCGGGATCATCGTCGCGGCGGATATCCGAGGCGCGGACGCTAACAACGCCGGGCTGTGGCTTGAGCTCGATGCCATTCTGGCGGTGGTGATTGGCGGCGCGTCGCTGATGGGCGGGCGCTTTAACCTGGCGCTGTCGGTCGTCGGCGCGCTGATTATTCAGGGGATGAACACCGGGATTCTGCTGTCGGGCTTTCCGCCGGAGCTGAATCAGGTGGTGAAAGCGGTGGTGGTGCTGTGCGTGCTGATTGTCCAGTCGCCACGATTTATTGGTCTGATTAAAGGAGTGCGCCGCCATGATAAAACGTAATCTGCCGCTGACCATCACGCTCGCGGTGTTTGTGCTCGGCTACCTCTACTGCCTGACGCAGTTCCCCGGTTTCGCCTCCACGCGCGTGATTTGCAATATCCTGACCGATAACGCGTTTCTTGGGATCATCGCCGTCGGCATGACGTTTGTGATCCTCTCGGGCGGGATCGATCTCTCGGTTGGTTCGGTGATCGCCTTCACCGGCGTGTTCCTCGCCAAAGCGATCGGCTTCTGGGGCATGTCGCCGCTGGTGGCGTTCCCACTGATCCTGCTGATGGGCTGCGCGTTCGGCGCGCTGATGGGCTGGCTTATCGATGCGCTAAAAATCCCGGCGTTTATCATTACGCTCGCGGGCATGTTCTTTCTGCGCGGCGTCAGTTATCTGGTGTCTGAGGAGTCGATCCCCATTAACCACCCGATTTACGACACGCTCTCAAGTCTCGCGTGGAAAATCCCCGGCGGCGGACGGCTTAGCGCCATGGGCCTGCTGATGCTGGGCGTGGTGGTGATTGGCATTTTCCTCGCGCACCGCACCCGTTTCGGCAACCAGGTGTACGCCATCGGCGGCAGCGCCACGTCCGCCAACCTGATGGGTATCTCCACCCGCAGCGTCACCGTGCGTATTTATATGCTCTCGACCGGGCTTGCCACGCTGGCGGGCATTGTTTTCTCCATTTATACCTCGGCGGGCTACGCGCTGGCGGGCGTTGGCGTTGAGCTGGACGCCATCGCCTCGGTGGTCATCGGCGGCACGCTGCTCTCCGGCGGCGTGGGTACGGTGCTCGGCACGCTGTTTGGCGTGGCGATTCAGGGGCTTATCCAGACCTATATTAACTTTGACGGCACGTTGAGCTCCTGGTGGACCAAAATCGCCATCGGGCTGCTGCTGTTTATTTTTATCGCGCTGCAGCGCGGGCTGACGGTCCTGTGGGAAAACCGCCAGAGCGCCGAGGTCACGCGTGTGACGCAGCGCTAACTTTTCAGTTATAAGATATTGATCTGACTAAACTGTATAAACTTTCCCCGGTAATTGCCGATAGTTTTTTCTTCAATGGATCAAGCTATCGCGATTACCGGGACCCCACCATGTTGAGAAATCTCTCTATCCGTACCGGCCTGCTGACGCTGTTGGCGGTTATGGCCGTTTTGCTTCTGCTCGTGAGCGCCATGGGCATCTATTCACTCACCCAAAGTTCGGCGTCCTTACAGCGCATTAACACGTTGCAGGGCGAAAAAATGATGCGTCTGAACGAAGGCTATACGCTGCTGTTGCGCGCGCGCAACGAGGCAGGCCAGGCGGTGCGCCAGATGGAAATCGGCATGGTGGACGACGCGACGGCGTCCGTGAAAACGATCGCGGGCGAGCTGGTGCGCGGTCAGCAGTTGCTGAAAACGGTGCTCACCAGCGAGGTGGACGACGAACAGGGCGCGCTGCTGCTGGGTAAGCTTAACCAGAGCTTCAACGCGCTGAACGGCCAGGGGCTTGCGCCGATGATGGCGGCGCTCAATAAGCAAAGCCCGGATGACTACTACGATCTGCTTGGCAACGGGCTTATCCCGCTGACCCGCGCCTTTGACACTGACGTGCAGGCGTTTCAGCGCTGGGGCGAGGCGCGTGGACGTCAGGAAGTTAACGGCGTGCTGACGCAGAAACAGGTGATGCTGGCGCTGATTGGTCTGGTGGCGCTGCTGACCGCGGCGGTGATGACGCTGGTCTGGCTGGCGCTGCGGCATTTGCTGCTCAAACCGCTCGCGCAGTCGGTGGAGCAGCTTGAGCATGTGGCGGCAGGCGATTTGACCCGTTCGCTGACCGCCACCAGCAATAACGAGCTGGGGCGGCTGGTAAGCGCTATCGAGGCGATGCGTTTGTCGCTCGCGCAGTCGGTGATGCGCGTGCGTGACGCCAGCGCGCAGATCGATACCGGGAGCCGCGAGCTCGCGGCGGGTAACGTCGATCTGGCGCAGCGTACCGAATCGACCGCCACGTCGCTTGAACAGACCGCAGCGAGTATGGAGCAGATCACCGCGACGGTGAAACAGAACGCCGATAACGCCGGGATGGCGCATCAGCTGGCGAAAGCGGTCTCCGATACCGCCGATCGCGGCAGCGAAATGGTCTGTTATGTGATTGAGAAGATGCGCGATATTTCCGGCAGCTCTGATCGGATTGGCGACATCCTGAGCGTGATTGACGCGATTGCGTTCCAGACCAATATCCTCGCGCTGAACGCGGCGGTGGAAGCGGCGCGCGCGGGCGAGCAGGGGCGCGGGTTCGCGGTGGTGGCGGGTGAAGTGCGTACGCTGGCGAGCCGTAGCGCCGAGGCGGCGAAAGAGATCCGCACGCTTATCAGTAATTCGCAAAGCCAGGTAGGCGAGGGGAGTGAGCTGGCCATGCAGGCTGGCGAAACAATGGATGAGATCGCCGAAGAGGTACTGCGGATGACGAAGCTGGTGCGTGAAATCGCCGATGCGTCGCTGGAACAGAGCCGCGGTATTGAGCAGGTGAATATCGCCGTGAGCCAGATGGACGAAACCGCCCAGCAGAATGCGGCGCTGGTGCAGCAATCCTCCGCCGCCACCCGTTCGCTGGAAGAGCAGGCGCAGCAACTGGTGGAAGCGATGGCGTCGTTCCGGTTGCAGACGGCGGGTTAAGTTTTCGCTGATAATCGGTGGGTGCGCTTCGCTTACCCACCCTACAAATAAGCGGTGAGGTAACCGTAGGGCGGGTAAGCGTCAGCGCACCCGCCGTTTTTGCCTCAGCCCGCCGTTTTTTATCCACCCGCCAACAAAAAAGGCAGCCGTGGCTGCCTTTTTCATCACTGACAAACGCGCTTACGCGTCCGGGAATTCGCGGATAAACCGCTCGACGTCATTCACCATCTGCTCGGTGCCGACGAAGAACGGACGGCGCTGATGCAGGCTGTCCGGTTTAATATCGAGAATACGCTGCTTGCCGTCGCTCGCCTTACCGCCCGCCTGCTCGGCCAGGAACGCCATCGGGTTGCACTCATACAGCAGGCGCAGCTTGCCTTCCGGGTGGCTCGCGGTGCTCGGGTAGAGATAAATCCCGCCTTTCAGCAGGTTACGGTGAAAATCCGCCACCAGCGAACCGATATAGCGCGAGGTATACGGGCGCTGGGTCGCTTTATCTTCTTCCTGGCAATATTTAATGTACTTCTTCACGCCCATCGGGAATTTAATGTAATTCCCTTCGTTAATGGAGTACGTATTGCCGCTTTGCGGGAAGCGCATACGCTCCTGGCACAGGCAGAACACGCCGAGCGACGGATCGTAGGTAAAGGCGTGCACGCCGCAACCGGTGGTATACACCAGCATCGTGGAGGAGCCGTAAACCACATAACCCGCAGCGACCTGCTGACTGCCCGGTTGCAGGAAATCTTCCATCGTGACCGGCGTACCTACCGGCGTCACGCGGCGATAAATAGAGAAAATCGTACCGACAGAGACGTTAACGTCAATGTTTGACGAGCCATCCAGCGGGTCCATCAGGACGACATACTTCGCGTGTTCGCAGCCTTCGAAAACGACAATCTCGTCTTCTTCTTCGGAGGCGATGCCCGCCACGATATCGCGTGCTTTAAGCGCGGCTTTGAGCTTTTCATTAGCGAACAGATCGAGTTTTTGTTGCGTCTCACCCTGCACGTTTTCGACGCCGCTGGCACCCAGGATATCGACCAGACCGGCCTTATTGATATCGCGGTGGATGATCTTAGCGCCAAGCTTTATTGCCGACAGCAGCGCCGTCAGTTCCCCGGTGGCGTGAGAAAATTCGTGCTGCTTTTCAACAATAAATTCACCTAACGTTTTCATAACACTTTCCCTGCATCCTGAAGTTGAGTAAAGCGATCGCAACAATCTTAACAAACATTCAAATTGTAGCGCACAGGTGAATCGCGCCAGCAAAATGCGGATTATCCTGAAATGCGTTTATTCGCCCCACGTCAAACAGGTAGAATGTGCGTCAGTTTTAATAAGGACTGTACCTATGCGTATTCATATACTGGGAATTTGCGGCACATTTATGGGCGGCGTGGCGATGCTGGCGCGCTCGCTGGGTCATGAAGTGACGGGGTCGGACGCGAACGTCTACCCGCCGATGAGTACCCTGCTGGAAAAGCAAGGGATTGACTTAATTCAGGGCTATGACGCCTCGCAGCTCGAACCGCGTCCGGATCTGGTGGTGATTGGCAACGCCATGACCCGCGGCAACCCGTGCGTCGAGGCGGTGCTGGAGAAGGGCATTCCTTATATGTCCGGCCCGCAATGGCTGCACGATTTCGTGCTGCGCGACCGCTGGGTCGTGGCGGTGGCAGGCACCCACGGCAAAACCACCACGGCAGGCATGGCCACCTGGATCCTGGAAGCCTGCGGCTACAAGCCCGGCTTTGTCATCGGCGGCGTGCCGGGCAATTTCGACGTCTCCGCGCGCCTTGGCGACAGCCCGTTCTTTGTGATTGAAGCCGACGAATATGACTGCGCGTTCTTTGATAAACGCTCCAAGTTTGTTCATTACGCGCCGCGCACGCTGGTGCTCAACAACCTTGAGTTCGATCACGCGGATATCTTTGACGATCTGAAAGCTATCCAGAAACAGTTCCACCACCTGGTGCGCATTGTACCGGGGCAGGGGAAAATCATCTGGCCGGAAAACGACATCAACCTTAAACAGGTGATGGCGATGGGCTGCTGGAGCGAGCAGGAACAGCTTGGCGAGCAGGGCCGCTGGCAGGCGAAAAAACTCACTAACGACGCCTCGAAATGGGAAGTCTGGCTGGACGGCGAATGCGTGGGCCAGGTGGAGTGGCAGCTGGTGGGCGAGCACAACATGCAGAACGGGCTGGCGGCCATCGCCGCGGCGCGTCATGTGGGCGTGACGCCTGCCGATGCCGCGCAGGCCCTCGGCTCGTTCGTGAACGCGCGTCGCCGCCTTGAGCTGCGCGGCGAAGCCAACGGCGTCACGGTGTATGACGATTTCGCCCATCACCCGACCGCTATCCTCGCCACGCTTGCCGCGCTGCGCGGCAAAGTGGGCGGTACGGCGCGTATTATCGCGGTGCTTGAGCCGCGCTCCAACACCATGAAAATGGGCGTCTGCAAAGACGATCTGGCGCCGTCGCTCGGGCGCGCCGACGAGGTGTTCCTCTTCCAGCCGCACCACATTCCGTGGCAGGTGGCGGAAGTGGCGGATGCCTGCATTCAGCCGGCGCACTGGAGCGCTGATATCGACACGCTGGTGGAGATGATTGTCAAAACCGCGCAGCCGGGCGATCATATTCTGGTGATGAGCAACGGCGGCTTCGGCGGCATTCATCAGAAACTGCTGGATGCGCTGGCGAAAAAAGCCGAAAAAGCGCAGGCGCTCTGAGCCGCTCCCGCTAATAAAAAAGCCTCCGCATGCGGAGGCTTTTTTTTAAGGCCCGGCTTACTCTTTGGCGATGGGCGTCTCTTCCTGCGTAGTCTTCTTATCGCCCTGAATATCGGCGATGCGTTTTTCCACGTCTGAGACCTGCTGCGCGTTATGCAGCAGCGTATAGGTCAGATCAAAGCGCGTGCTTTCGCCCGGGGCGAGCTGTTTCACGCGTTTCTGCTCGCGCTCAATAGTGACCGGGTAGGCGTAGCTGGTGCCAGGCTCAATGCCGGTCACATAGCCCTGCTTCAGCGTGTCGGTGTTTTTCCACATCGTCAGCACCGGCAGCTGCTGCAGGTTAAAGCTAATCGCTGCCCCTTTATCGCCCGCCTTGTTAACAACAGCCGCGACGGACTCCTGTTTCGCATCGCCGAGCGGCGTCAGGTTAAAGACCATCTCATCGAAGCCTTTGGTCGGCCCGCTGTAGGTATTCCACGCTTTCAGGCCGCCTTTGGCGTAATCGTTAAAGGGGCTGACTTTTTCCAGCGGCGCGATAAAGCGCGCGCCTTCTTCCAGAATCGGCTGGCCGAAGTTGCTGTGGTAGATAATCTGGTAGTCGTGCGGGTAATCCGCGTGGTTGGTCAGTACATCGTTGATGCTGAAACTGTTGCTGCCCGGCACGTAGCGCAGCTCGGTCAGGGTCTGCAAATCCGCTTTTTTGAACGTGCTTTCTTTCAGCAGGCCGCGCACCTTGATCTCATACGGCGCTTTGTCGCTCACTTCCACTTCCACGCGCGAGGCGGGCGTATTGCCCGCTTTGCCGTGCAGCGTGTAAAGCTGACCGTCAGCGGTGGTCGGGTGCCCGGTCCATTCATAACCGCAGCGCACCATCATCTCGTTGAAGCCTTCCAGCCAGCCCAGTCCGTTGCGGCTTTCCAGATTGATATACGCAGGGTTGACCACCTCTTTCACCGGCGAATCCCAGCCCATGCGCACGCCAAAACCGTCGGCGCGCAGCAGGTTCATACCGCGTGTCGGGCTTAACGTAATGGTCAGGCCGTCTTTACTGGTGATGGTGATGATTTTGCTGCCTTCCTGCTTGCCGCCATGAAGCACTTTCTGCTCAATGCTGAACGGCGCGCCGGAAAGCTTCAGCTTCTGGCTGCTGATTTGCCAGTTTCCTTTCTCGACGCCCTGTTCAGCATCGGTCAGCACCCAGGTTTGCGCGCTCACCTGAGCAGAAATCAGCAGGGCAAGCGGGGTAAGCCATACGGTTTTATTCATCTTTTCTTCCTTTTAGCTGAATCGTTTTTAGCTTTGCCCGTGCAGCCTGGCGGATAGCAGGTTAAGAAAACGTGATCGTTTTCAACTGTCTAAAAAAAGCCGATTTTTGCGAAGGTAATTGTGATGGGTGATCTGTTATTGATGAAAATGTACGCAGAAAAGTAATTAAATTTGTGAATATGAACGGCTTTAGCTTTAACGATTCAGCCAATAAAAGCGAAGTCATGTCTGGTGGTATGACACGCCTTAAAAGCGGTCATAAACCATCACTAAAAGGAATAGAAAAGAGGGAAACAGCTCAGGCAGCGCCTGAGCCGGGAGGGATTACTGCTCGCTTTCCGCCAGTTCGCGCAGATACTGGAAAATCAGGCGTGAGGATTTCGGCGGCTTATTGCCTTCTTTCTCTTTTTTGGCGTTACGGATGAGCGAACGCAGCTGCTGGCGATCCGCCTGCGGCCACAGGTTCAGCACGTCCGGCACCGCGTCGTCGCCTTCTTCAATTAAACGATCGCGCAGTTGTTCCAGCTTGTGGAACAGCGCCACCTGCTGGTTATGGCGGTTCTTCAGCTTATCAAGCGCCTGGCGGATCGGCTCGTCGTCACGCTGACGCAACATTTTGCCGATAAGCTGCATCTGGCGGCGGCGGCCTTCTTTCTTAATGCGCTGCGCCAGTTCAATGGCCGCGCGCAGATCGTCATCCAGCGGGATTTTATCCAGCGCGTTTTTACCGAGATCGACCAGTTCAGCGCCAAGGCGCTTCAGCTCTTCGGCGTCGCGTTTAATTTCACTTTTGCTGACCCAGATAATCTCATCATCGTCGTCATCGTTTTCGTTATCGGGCACTTCATCGAGCCAGTCATCGGGCTGCTTTGTCATCTCAGGCTCCTCAAAAAAAGAGGCTAATACTACCAGTTAAGGCGCGCACTGCGAAATGGTTCTCTGTTAGACTCACAAAATGTGGCTTTTCAGTTTCACCTTACATTATGGCACTCGCGATGAAAGTAATCACACAAGTTGAAGCGCAGCGCAAAGCGCTGGAACAGGCGGTTTCTCAGGCGCTGGAGCTGGCGTCCGGCAAGTCGGACGGCGCGGAAGTGGCGGTCAGCAAAACGACCGGCATCAGCGTCAGCACCCGCTACGGTGAGGTGGAGAACGTCGAGTTCAACAGCGACGGGGCGCTTGGCATCACGGTTTATCACCAGAATCGCAAAGGCAGCGCCTCGTCGACCGATTTAAGCCCGGACGCTATCGCGCGCACCGTACAGGCGGCGCTGGATATCGCCCGTTACACGTCGCCAGACCCGTGCGCGGGCGTGGCGGAAAAAGATCTGCTGGCTTTCTACGCCCCGGATCTCGATCTCTTCCACCCGGCCGAGATCGAACCGGAACAGGCTATCGACTACGCCGCGCGCGCCGAACAGGCGGCCTTAAAAGCGGATAAACGCATCACCAATACCGAAGGCGGCAGCTTTAACAGCCACTACGGCATCAAAGTGTTCGGCAACAGCCACGGCATGTTGCAGAGCTACTGCTCGACGCGCCATTCGCTCTCCAGCTGCGTGATTGCCGAAGAAAACGGCGACATGGAGCGTGATTACGCCTACACCATTGGCCGCGCGCTGGGCGATCTGGAATCGCCAGAGTGGGTGGGCGAAGAGTGCGCCCGTCGCACGCTGTCCCGCCTCTCACCGCGCAAACTGCCGACCATGAAAGCACCGGTCATTTTTGGCCGTGAAGTGGCGACCGGGCTGTTTGGTCATCTGGTCGGCGCCATCAGCGGCGGCGCGGTGTACCGTAAATCCACGTTCCTGCTTGATTCGCTTGGCAAGCAGATCCTGCCGGAGTGGCTGACGATTGAAGAGCATCCGCATCTTCTGAAAGGCCTCGCCTCCACGCCGTTTGACAGCGAAGGTGTGGCGACCTCGCGCCGCGACATCATCAAAGACGGCGTGCTGCAACAGTGGCTGCTTACCAACTACTCCGCGCGCAAGCTGGGGCTGAAAAGCACCGGCCACGCGGGCGGCATCCACAACTGGCGCATCAAAGGCCGCGGCCTGAGCTTTGAGCAACTGCTGAAAGAGATGGGCACCGGCCTGGTCGTCACCGAGCTGATGGGCCAGGGCGTCAGCGGCATCACCGGCGATTACTCGCGCGGCGCGGCAGGCTTCTGGGTGGAAAACGGCGAAATCCAGTATCCAGTGAGCGAAATCACCATCGCCGGCAACCTGAAAGAGATGTGGCGCAATATGGTTACCATTGGTGACGATATCGAAACACGTAGCAATATTCAGTGTGGTTCAGTACTGCTGCCGGAGATGAAAATCGCCGGTGAGTAAGGCAAGGGCGCCCGTTGTGGCGCCTTTTTTTGGTCATAACAATAAAAAGGTGAGTCAATGCGTAAGCAAGCATTAGCGATGTTAGCGGTCTCCTCTCTGTTGTTCACCAGCGCCGCGGCGTGGGCTGATCTGGAAGACAACATGGACACCCTCAATGAAAACCTGAAAGTCGTGCAGAAGACCAGCGATGCGGCCGAAATGAAAACCGCGCTGACGAAAATGCGCGAGGCGGCCCTGGACGCCAAAAAAGAAACCCCGCCGAAGCTCGAAGATAAACCGGCTGACAGCCCGGAAATGAAAGATTTCCGCCACGGTCTCGATACGCTGGTAAGCCAGATTGACGGCGCGTTGAAGCTCGTTGATGAAGGCAAAATCAAAGAGGCTCAGGCGAGCGCCGAAGAGTTCAAAACCACCCGCAACACCTACCACAAGAAGTATCGCTAAGCCCTTTTCTGTGCGGCGGTTCGCCGCCGCACGCTTCCTCTGCGCACGGTCATAAGCGACGCTTATTCTCTGCCGCCTTTTGCGCGCGGCGTCGCAAGCCCGTTATTTTCTTTTCTCCCCGCCCGGCACGACCGCCAGTGACATTCATCACAGTTATCTGGTGGTTTATATCTATTCACGACTTTTATGTGGAACAGATCACTGCCGCCACTCTCCTTTCCACTTCGAAGTGGAAAACAACTCGCTACAAACCTTTAACACCCGCCGTTAGTGTTACCTCAGCGCAACTAATCAGGTATGCAGAGTGAATAACGGAGCGGTAATGAACAACGCCGGATGTCAACACGCGGACGATGCCGCGACGCTTGCCGGGCGGATGCTGGATGAAGTTTACGCGCTCCTTGAGCGCCACCAGATAACGCCCAACGACGTGCAGCGACAGATGCTCAGCTCACATGTGCGGGCGATGGCGCACCGCTCGGTGACAGGCGAACCGCTGCCCGAGGTGGAAGAGAGCCTGTTTGAGGAGATCTCCGAAGGCTCGATGGCGCTGGCGCGTGAAATTGTGGCGCAGTTCGGCAATCTGCCCGATGAAGAGGCCTGGCTGTTGTCGGTGCACTTCGAGGTGGCGAAAGAGAATCTTTAACCTTCAGGAGCAAACCATGGAACAGATTACGGTAGTGATTGGCGATCGTCTGGGCAAAGGCCAGAAAGTGGCGGCGGGCGCGGAGAAAGCGGGCGCACGCGCGGTCGTGGTGCCGGGTGTCGCGGCGGATATGAAGCTTGGCGACGTGATGAAAACCGAAGGCGCGACGTTCGGCATCTCGTTTTGCGGCAGCGGCGGCGCGGGCGCTATCACCGCGCAGACCAAACATGGCTACAAGGCCAAATATGGAATGCGCTCGGTGGAAGAGGGCGTCACCGCCATCAACGAGGGCTGCAACGTGCTGGGCTTCGGCTTTATGGATAAAGAAGAGCTGGGCGAGCGTCTGGTGGAAGCCTGGAAAAAGAAATACGGCGCATAACGCATGAAAGAACAGTTCACCACCACGGTGAGAGTGAAAGGCAAAGGCGACGCGCGCGCTCGCGCGTTCGCCGATGCCCTGAATCAGGTACAGGCGGCGGTGATGAAAGCCTCGCCGCACATCTTACTGCGTATAGAGCCACAGGATGTGCAGGTTGTTCATGCGCGGGAAACGGTGCGCAAAGAAGCGTTTCTCTTTTTCTTTTTGCGCCGGGAACGACGGGCTTTCAGCGTGGAGCTGGACGTGACCGTCAACGTGACCGCCATCAATCTCGACAAGGTGGATTTCGTCACGCAACACAGCTGATCGTTACTAAAAGGGCAGACCAATGTTCCTGATAATTTTAATAAAATCGCTCATCATCGGCGGCCTTGTCGGCGTCGGCGTGGGTGCCGGGGCCGCACGCATGTTTCATGCGCCCACCACGCAAGGGATGGGCGCCTTTCGTACGTTAGGAGAGCTGAACTCCTGCGAAGGCGATCCGGCTTCGCATTTCTCCTTTGGGTTAGGGTTTTTCTTCAACGCCTGGGCGTCCTCCGTCGCGGCGGGCGCGTTCACCCAGGATGTCGATCACCGCATTATTCCCAACTGGGGCGCGGCGGCGCTGATGGTGAAAAACCGCAATCTCGCCGATACCCTGCACAATCCGAAAAAAATGGCGGTCGCCTGCGGGCTTATCGGCATGGCGGTGGTGGCGTTTCTCAACACCACGGCGTCGGCTGTGCCGGAAGCGCTACAGGTTACCGCCGTTAAAGTGCTGGTGCCTGCCGCTAACCTGCTGGTGAACACCGTCATGCCGGTGATTTTCTGGCTGGCCGCCATCGACGCCGGGAAAAAATCGGGCTTCTGGGCCACCGTCTTTGGCGGCGCGGCGCAGCTGATCATGGGTAACGCCGTGCCGGGTCTGGTGCTTGGCATACTTATCGGCAAGGGCGTTGAAGAGAGCGGCTGGAACCGCGTCACCAAAGTCATGATGACTGCCATTGTGCTGCTGTTCGTGCTGAGCGCCTTCTTCCGCGGCTTCGACATGAAAATGATCGAATCTTTCCGTCTGACCGTGCCGGACTGGCTCAGTCTTATCCACAACTCGCTGAGCGGCAAATAAGGAGCGCATGATGGAAGAAAATAAAGGTTTCTGGTACGCCGACTGGTCATTCCCGATCTTCGTCGGCCTGCTCTCCTCCGGCGTGTTCGCCGGAACGCATATGTACTACCTCTACGGCATCGGCGCGTTTAACGAAGTGGCGTTTGTGGCGATGCTCAAAGCGGGCATTGATACCGGCGTCTATGGCGCGGTGGCGGCGTTCGGCGCGAGTTTCCTCTTTGCGCGCATTATCGAAGGCTCGCTGGTGGGGATTCTGGATATCGGCGGCGCCATCCAGACCGGCGTGGGGCTTGGCGTCCCGGCGCTGCTTTTGGGCGCGGGCTTCGTTTTCCCGGTGGCGAATTTCGCCGCCTCGCTGGTCACCGGCCTGCTGATTGGCCTCGCCATCGGCTACGTCATCATTCTGGCGCGTAAATTCACCATCAATCAGAGCGATTCCACCTACGGCGCGGACGTAATGATGGGCGCGGGCAACGCCTCCGGACGTTTCCTCGGGCCGCTTATCATCCTGAGCGCCATGACCGCCTCAATCCCGATTGGCGTGGGATCGCTTGTGGGCGCGCTGCTGTTTTATCTCTGGCAGAAGCCGATCACCGGCGGGGCTATCCTCGGCGCGATGATCCTGGGTTCGCTGTTCCCTGTGGCGATCGGTTAACCGCGCGGGCGCTCCGGCGCCCGCCTTCTGAGGAAACCCTATGTTTGACCTGATCCTGCGCCAGGCGCGGCTGGTGGACGACACGCTGGCGGATATCGCCATCAAAGACGGCAAAATCGCCGCGCTCGGCCGCGTGACCGGCGAGGCGCGCGCCACGCGCGATCTCAATGGCGAGCATTACGTCAGCCCCGGCTGGATCGATCTGCACGTCCATTGCTACCCGAAATCGCCGATTTATCACGACGAGCCGGACGCGGTTGGCGTGACGACCGGCGTCACCACCGTAGTGGACGCGGGCAGCACCGGCGCGAACGATATCGACGACTTTTACGCGCTCACGCGTGGCGTGGCGACCGAGGTACTGGCGCTGCTTAATGTCTCGAAGGTGGGTCTGATTGCCCAGAACGAGCTGGCGGATATGGCGAATATCGACGCCGCGGCGGCGCGCGAGGCCATCGCCCGTCACCCCGATTTTATCGTCGGCCTGAAAGCGCGCATGAGCAGCAGCGTGGTGGGCGAGAACGGCATCGCGCCGCTTGAGCGCGCCAAAGCCATTCAGCAGGAGAACGGCAATCTGCCGCTGATGGTGCATATCGGCAACGGCCCGCCGCCGCTCGATGAGATCGCCGCGCGGTTATCCCAGGGCGATATCATTACCCACTGTTTTAACGGCAAACCGAACCGCATCCTGACGCCGCAGGGTCAGCTTCGCGCCAGCATCAGCGACGCGCTTGAGCGCGGCGTGCGGCTTGATGTCGGCCACGGCAGCGCCAGCTTTAGCTTTGAGGTGGCGCGCCAGGCCATCGCGCTCGGCATCCTGCCGCACACCATCAGCTCTGACATCTACTGCCGCAACCGCATCAACGGCCCGGTGCGAAGCCTCGCCCATGTGATGTCGAAATTCCTCGCCATCGGCCTGTCGCTGCCGCAGGTGATTGATTGCGTCACGCTGCACGCCGCGCAGGCGCTGCGTCTGGCCCATAAAGGGCAACTGACGCCAGGGGCCGACGCCGATCTGACCATCTTCGACCTGCGCCGCCAGCCAGTGCTCTTTACCGATGCCGATGAAGAGACGCTACACGGCGACTATTTACTGGTGCCGCTTGCCACAGTGCGGGCGGGCGCCTGGCACATGACCGAACAAGGGAGCGCGGAACATGCCTTCAGTGTATGAAAAATATGAATTAAAACAGGTGATTAACGCCTCCGGGCGCATGACGATTTTAGGCGTCTCCACGCCACGGCAGGAGGTGGTGGAAGCCGTCACGCAGGGGCTGAATCACTATTTCGAGATGAAAGATCTGGTGAATAAAACCGGCGCGTACATCGCCAGACTGCTGGAGGTGGAGGCCGCGACTATTGTCTCCTGCGCCTCGGCGGGGCTTGCGCAGTCGGTGGCAGCGGTGCTGGTCAAAGAGAGCGACTGGCTGCTTGAGAACCTGCATACCACCGCTATCGGGCAAAACGAAATTGTGCTACCGAAAGGCCATAACGTGAATTACGGCGCGCCGGTCGGCACGATGGTGGCGCTCGGCGGTGGAAAGCTGGTCGAGGCGGGCTACGCCAACGAGTGTTCCGCGCAGCAGCTGGCCGCCGCGATCACGCCGCGAACGGCAGCGATCCTCTATGTGAAATCGCACCACTGTGTGCAAAAAAGCATGCTGAGCGTCGCGCAGGCCGCCGCGGTGGCGCGTGAGCATCAGTTGCCGTTGATTGTCGACGCCGCCGCCGAAGAAGATTTGCAGTGCTATTACCGCGCGGGCGCGGATCTGGTCATCTACAGCGGCGCGAAGGCGATTGAAGGGCCGTCGAGCGGCCTGGTGATCGGCAAAACGCAGTACGTGGAGTGGGTAAAACGCCAGGCGAACGGCATCGGGCGCGCGATGAAAGTCGGCAAAGAGGGCATTCTCGGCCTCACCAGCGCCATCGAGCACTACCTCAGCGCGCCGAAAGAGAGCGGCGCGCAGATGGTGGCCAAAATGACGCCGTTTATCGACCAGCTCAACACGCTGAACGGCGTAACGGCCCGCGTGGTGTGGGACAGCGCCGGGCGCGACATCGCCCGCAGCGAAATCACATTCGACGAAGCCGTCACCGGCATCAACACCGGCGAGCTGGTCAGCGCGCTGAAGCAGGGCGAATACGCCATCTATTTTCGCGGCTACAAAGCCAACGAAGGCATTATTGAAGCGGATGTGCGCAGCGTCAGCGCCGCGCAGCTGGAGATTGTGTTCCGCCGCATCCGGGACGTGCTGAATCAGGAGGCGCACGCATGAAACTCACCCCGAATTTTTACCGCGACCGTGTTTGCCTGAACGTGCTGGCAGGCTCGAAAGAAAACGCCAGCGCGATTTATGAAGCCGCCGAAGGGCATGTGCTGGTGGGCGTCCTCTCGAAAAACTACCCGGACGTGGCGAGCGCCGTCGAGGATATGCGTGACTACGCGAAGCGCATCGATAACGCGCTGTCGGTGGGGCTGGGCGCGGGCGACCCGAACCAGTCCGCGATGGTCAGCGCCATCGTGCGCGAGCTACAGCCGCAGCATGTGAACCAGGTCTTTACCGGGGTGGGCGCAAGCCGCGCGCTGCTCGGACAGCGCGAGACGGTGGTGAACGGGCTGGTGTCGCCGACGGGCACGGCAGGCCTTGTGAAAATCTCCACCGGGCCGTTAAGCAGCAGCGCGCCCGACGGTATCGTACCGGTGGAAACGGCGATTGCCCTGCTGAAAGATATGGGCGGCAGCTCAGTGAAATATTTCCCGATGGGCGGCCTTGCCTGTCGCGAGGAGTATCAGGCCATGGCGGACGCCTGCGCGCGTCACGACTTCTGGCTGGAGCCGACCGGCGGCATCGATCTGGATAATTTCCAGGAGATCCTGCGCATCGCGCTGGAGGCGGGCGTGAGCAAAGTGATCCCGCATATTTACAGTTCGATTATCGACAAAGCCAGCGGCGACACGCGCCCGGAAGACGTGCGCCGCCTGCTGGCGATGACGCGCAATCTGATGGGGTAAGGCCGTTTTACGTTAAGGCTGGAGAATATATTCATCACCGTGATAAATATATTCCCTGGCCTGAAGCCGTCCGCGGGCGCGATGGCGCGCCCGTTTAACGAGAGGAAACCGGTGTGCGATTCCCGAGTCAACGTCTGTCCCGGCTGTTTGATTTGCTGCAAAACGAAACGCTGCCGCAGGATGAGCTGGCGCGCCGGTTAAACGTCACGACGCGCACCGTGCGGGCAGATATCAGCGCGCTCAATACGTTGCTGTGTCAGCACGGCGTGCAGCTGGTGCTTAACCGCGGCAGCGGCTATCAGCTGACCGTTGACGATATGGAGCGCTATCAGGCGCTCCAGGCGAGCCGCCCGAAGGTACTGCGCATTCCGCGCACCGCGCCGGAGCGCGTGCATTATCTGGCGGTGCGTTTCCTGACTTCCGCGTTTTCCCTGAAGCTTGAAGACCTGGCGGAAGAGTGGTTCGTGAGCCGCGCCACGCTGCAAAACGACATGGCGGAAGTGCGCGAGCTCTTTACCCGCTACAACCTCACGCTTGAAACCCGCCCGCGCCACGGCATGAAGCTGTTCGGCAGTGAAATGGCGCTGCGCGCGTGCCTGACGGATCTGCTCTGGCAGCTTGCCCAGCAGGACAGCGCTAATCCATTAATTACCGAAGAGGCGCTGAACGCGGGTGTGCAGGAACGGCTCGCAGAGCGCCTGCCGACGATTTTCGCGCACGCGCGCCTGCGCTTTACCGACGAAGGCGAGCAGTTTATTCGTCTCTATTGCGCCGTGGCGGTGCGGCGCATCAGCGAGGGCTTTCCGCTGCCTGAATTTGTGGCCGACGATGTGGACGATAACGTGCGCGAGGCGGCGCGCGGCACCGCGGCGCTGCTGCAAACGCTGTGCGGCAAACCGCTATCAGAGGCGGAAGAGAACTGGCTGCGGGTGCATATCGCCGCGCGCCAGGTGCAGGAGCTGGAGCCGAGCGCCATCAGCGCCGATGACGCCGAAGCGCTGGCGGGCTACATCCTGCGCTATATCAACACGCACTATAACTACAATCTGCTGACCGACGAGCAGCTGCGCGCCGACCTGCTGACCCACATTCGCACCATGATCACCCGCGTGCGCTACCAGATAAACATTCCCAATCCGCTGCTCGGCAATATTAAACAGCACTACCCGATGGCCTGGGATATGACGCTGGCGGCGGTGTCCGGCTGGGGCAAATATACGCCTTATACCATCAGCGAAAACGAAGTGGGGTTTCTGGTGCTGCACATCGGCGTCGGGCTTGAGCGCCACTATAATGTGGGCTACCAGCGTAACCCGCGCGTGCTGCTGGTGTGCGATACCGGCAACTCCACGGTGCGCATGATCCAGTCGATGCTGCTGCGCAAATACCCGCAGTTAGAGGTGAGTGAAATCGCCACGCTTCGCGACTACGAGCAGCGCGTTGCCATCGCCGAGGATTTTGTGATTTCCACCGCGCGGGTGGCGGAAAAAGATAAGCCGGTGGTGGTGATGTCGCCGTTTCCGACCGATTTTCAGCTGGAGCAAATCGGCAAGCTGGTGCTGGTGGACAGAACCCGGCCCTGGATGCTGGAGAAATATTTCGACGCCCGGCATTTTCGCGTGGTGGACGGGGCCATGACCCAGCAGCAGCTTTTCAAAGAGCTGTGTGATGAGCTGGAGCAGGACGGGTACGTGGGCGCGGATTTTCTGCCGTCGGTGGTGGAGCGCGAGGCGATTGTCAGCACCATGCTTGGCGACGGTATCGCGTTGCCGCACTCGCTCGGGCTGATGGCGCGCAAAACGGTGGTCTATACCGTACTGGCCCCGCAGGGAATTGCGTGGGGAGAGGAGACCGCGCATGTGATTTTCCTGCTCGCCATCAGCAAACGCGAATATGAAGAGGCGATGACGATTTACGATCTGTTCGTCACGTTTTTGCGCGAGCGGGCGGCGCAACAGTTGCAAACGTGTCGCGATTTCGCCCAGTTTCAGGCGGTGGCGATGACCTGCCTGAGCCGGTTTTAGCGGCGGTCAGCGCACTATTGAAGCGTGCTTCGGATAGCGTGGGCGCGGCGCTCAGCGCAGCCGGTGGATCACCTGATTGCTGCTGCCGCGCCAGATAAGCGCCGGGTCTTTCAGATCCTGCACAAACTTGCCGTCCACCAGCACGTTGATGAGGTTTACCACCTCGCGCTGGGCATCGCTCAGTTCATCGATTTTATAACCCGTCCAGACCCAGATATCTTTGCCGGGGCACTCAGCCCGCACGCGTTGGACGAGCTTTAGGATCGCCGACACATTTTGCGGGTGCAGCGGATCGCCGCCCGACAGCGACAGCCCCTGGCGTTTGACGCGGGTGTCGTTGAGATCGGCGATGATGCGGTTTTCCATGTCGGCGGTGAACGGCGCGCCGGAGTTGAGCCGCCAGGTGCTTTTGTTGTAGCAGCCGGGGCATTGGTGAACGCAGCCCGCCACGAACAATGTGCAGCGGGTGCCGGGGCCGTTGACGACGTCAACGGGGTAGTATTGATGGTAATTCATGGTTTCCTCGTCCCTGGCGGGCGAACGGTGGGTGCGCTTCGCTTACCCACCCTACAAAGATTTGCCGGGCGGTGGGTGCGCTTCGCTTACCCACCCTACAACGATTTGCCGGGCGGTGGGTGCGCTTCGCTTACCCACCCTGGGATGATTTGCCGGGCGGTGGGTGCGGCTTCACGCCAGAACGGCGTTAACCCAACTGCCCGTTGCCGAGATGTTTCACGCGGCGCTTCACCTCTTCCTGTTTACCCGCGTTGAACGGGCGAGCGTCGGGACTACCGAGATACCCGCAAACGCGGCGGGTAACGGAAACGCGCGATGCATCATGGTTGCCGCATTTCGGACAGGTAAAGCCCTTGCTGGTGCACTCGAATTCGCCGGTGAACCCGCACTCGTAACATTCGTCAATCGGCGTATTGGTGCCGTAATAAGGCACGTGGTGATAGCTGTAATCCCACACGTCTTCCAACGCCTTCAGGTTGTGCTGAAGATTCGGGTATTCGCCGTAACAGATGAAGCCACCACTCGCGAGCGGCGGGTAGGGCGCTTCGAAATCGATTTTATCGTACGGGTTTACCTTCTTCTCCACGTCCAGGTGGAAGCTGTTGGTGTAATACCCTTTGTCGGTCACGCCCGGCACCACGCCAAACTCGGCGGTATCGAGGCGGCAGAAACGATCGCACAGATTCTCGCTCGGCGTGCTGTAGAGGCTAAAGCCGTAACCGGTCTCTTCTTTCCACCGATCCACCGCCTGACGCAGACGCTCGACAATCGCGATACCTTTGGCGCGCAGCGTCTCGCTGTCATAGATATGCTGGTTGCCGGACAGCGCATTGATCGTTTCATGGATACCGATATACCCAAGCGAAATCGACGCGCGGCCGTTTTTGAAAATCTCCGCGACATCGTCATCCGGTTTAAGACGCACGCCGCACGCGCCTTCCATATAGAGAATCGGTGCCACCCGCGCTTTTACGCCTTCGAGACGCGCAATGCGCGTCATCAGCGCTTTGCGGGCGAGCTTCAGCCGCTCATCAAGCAGCGCCCAGAACGCGGTTTCATCGCCTTTCGCCTCCAGCGCGATGCGCGGCAGGTTAAGGCTAATCACGCCGAGGTTATTGCGCCCGTCGTGGATCTGCTCGCCGTTCTCTTCATAAACGCCAAGAAAACTGCGGCAGCCCATCGGCGTTTTAAACGAGCCGGTCACTTTCACAACCTGATCGTAGTTGAGGATATCCGGGTACATGCGCTTGCTCGCGCACTCCAGCGCCAGTTGTTTGATGTCATAGTTCGGGTCGCCAGCTTTATGGTTCAGGCCGTCGCGAATCGCGAACACCAGTTTCGGGAACACTGCCGTTTTATGGTTTTTACCCAGCCCCGCGATACGGTTGCGCAGAATAGAGCTTTGGATCAGACGCGATTCCCAGCTGGTTCCCAGACCAAAACCAAAGGTGACGAACGGCGTCTGGCCGTTGGCCGTGTGCAGCGTGTTCACTTCATACTCCAGCGACTGGAATGCGTCGTAGCACTCTTTTTCAGTACGGGCGCGGGCGTAGCCTTCCACATCCGGGATGTTCCACTCAAGCGCCGTGCGGCGGTGCTTCTCAAAGCTTGCCGTCACAAACGGGGCCAGCACTTCGTCAATGCGGTTGATGGTGGTACCGCCGTAGATGTGGCTCGCCACCTGGGCGATGATCTGCGCCGTCACGGCGGTGGCGGTGGAAATAGACTTCGGCGGTTCTATCTCGGCGTTGCCCATTTTAAACCCCTGCGTCAGCATGCCTTTTAAGTCGATCAGCATGCAGTTGAACATCGGGAAGAAGGGCGAGTAGTCGAGATCGTGATAGTGAATTTCGCCGCGTTCATGGGCGAGCACCACGTCGCGCGGCAGCAGATACTGGCGCGCGTAGTGCTTGGCGACGATGCCCGCCAGCAGGTCGCGCTGGGTCGGGATCACTTTGCTGTCTTTATTGGCGTTCTCGTTCAGCAGCGCCGGGTTGGTCTGCTCAACCAGCCCGCGGATCTCTTTATTCAGGCGGCCCTGTTTTTCACGGGCGATATCGCGGTCGTGGCGATACTCAATATAGGCGCGCGCCAGCTGCTTGTAGTTGCCCGCCATCAGCTGGTTTTCCACCGCCGTCTGGATCTCGTGAATGTCCACTTCACGACGGTTCTGCATCTGGCTGCTGACGATTTCCGCGACGGTGGCGCAATAGTCTGCGTCATCGACTCCCGCTGCCTGCGCCGCACGAAGAATCGCTTCGCGAATGCGCGCTGAATTGAAAGGTACTTTACACCCGTCTCGTTTCACTACATGCGGTGTCATGATCACTCCATATTAAGCACAGGTTATCCACAGAAACTCCGTCGTCTGGCGCAGGGAATATTGGCTGCATAAACCCCCTGTTAACGACGGAGCTGGCCCGTTTTATCCACAGCAGAGCGGGAATTTCATCCACGCCGGATTGCTGAAAGTTTAGCCTGAAATAACAAGATATTGGGCCGCGGTGGATTTTAATGTCTATATATAGTGATTTGCATCAAACAAGTTTGCGATTTTATTGATGCAGGACAAAGCAAAGCGGCGAGCGCGCTTATGGTCTGCGTTGAGGCGGGAAAGATTTACACTGTGAATTTTTCGATTAAAAAATCAACAAGCGCGCGCACGCGCGGAGCCAGACGATGGTGCGGATACTTCACCCACAGCGGCTGCGGCGCGGGCCAGTGCGTTTCCATCAACGGCACCAGACGGCCCGCGGCGATAAGCGGCGCCAGATACCAGTCGGCGAGAGAGACAATGCCCATTTCCGCGAGGGCGGCGTCCACCAGCACATCCGGAAACGTACTGATAAGAAAGGCGTGTTGCTCTTCCATCGCCAGTTCGTCAGCAAGCCAGCTTTGCAGTTTGCCGTTGCCGGGATTACGGTGCACCAGGCAGCGGTGATGCAGCAGATCCTGCGGCTGTTGCGGCGTGCCGAACCGCGCCAGGTAGGCAGGTGACGCGGCAAGCATCATGCGCATCGGGCGGATTTCGCGCGTCACGATGCGGCTGTCCTGCACCGTCCGCTGGCCAATCGCCACATCGATCCGCTCGCCAATCAGGTTAACGCGGCGCGGGTCCATCGCCAGATCCAGCCGCACCTGCGGGTAGCGCTGCTGAAAGGCGGACAGCTCCGGCATCAGGAGGTAACGCCCGAAACCAGGAATCACGCTCACGCGCACCAGCCCCTGCGGCTCGTCGGCGGGCTTCTCCAGCGCCTGGTTGAGCGCATGCCACAACGGCGCCACCTGTTCGCGCAGCGCCGCGCCTTCTTCCGTCAGCACCACAAAATGCGTGTTGCGCTGAAACAGCACGCGGCCCAGGCGCGCCTCCAGTTGCCGTACGCTTTTGCTGATGGCGGCAGGCGTCACGCCCAGCAGGCGAGCGGCGGCGGAAAAGCTCTGGCTTTGCGCGGCGGCCAGAAACGCAGGCAGCAGGCGATGCACGTCGGAGGTGAGCGTCATGGTTGATACCTTTGGTTGAAACAGATATGCACGGAACCGCACTACAGGTTAACCTTTGTACATGCCAACATTACCTCAACCACATCGTTGAGGAGAGTAAAAATGAAAAAAGTTCTGGTTCTGGCCGGGCACCGTTACCCGGATGATTCCCGCGTCAACCGCGCGGCTATCGAGGCGCTGAAAGCATTGCCGCAGGTGACGGTACATGAGCTGATGCGCGAATACCCTGACTTTAATATCGACGTGAAGCGCGAACAGGCGCTGCTGCTGACGCATGATGCGGTGGTGATGCTGTTTCCGTTCTGGTGGTACAGCTCGCCCGCGATTTTAAAAGAGTGGCAGGATCAGGTGCTTGAGCACGGTTTTGCCTACGGCACCGGCGGCGACCGCCTGCACGGCAAACCGTTTATGCTGATGGTTTCGACCGGCGGCAGCGCAGAGGCTTATTCGCCACAGGGCTATAACCGCTACCCGATAGACGAGTTCTGGCTGCCGTTTCACGCGATGGCCAACATGACCGGCATGATCTGGCAGCCGCCAGCGCTGATTCAGGGCACGCACGTGCTGAGCGATGCCGATCTCGACGCCGGCGTCGCGCAGTGGCTGAGCCGGGTTAACGCGCTGGTGCGTTAACCCGTCGGGTTACGCGTTCCCCTGAAGCCATATTACGGCTTCGAACGGACGCAGGTTCATTTCGCCGGGGCGGGGTGCGGCGTCGGGGTAGTTGCTCATCAGCACCTGCCACGCGCCGCTAAAATCGCCCGGCGTACACCAGTGCGCTTCGCGCGACAGATTCGCCATCACCACCAGCGTCTGCCCTTGCCATTCACGGCGATAGCACCACAGGTAAGGATGCGCCGCCAGCAGGTCGTGATAGTCGCCCCAGGTGAAAATCGGGTGCGCCTTACGCAGCCTGATGAGTTTCTGATAGGCGTAAAACACGGAGTCTGGATCGTTAAGCGCGCGCGCGGCGTTGATCTCACGGTAATTATCGCAAAGCCCGATCCACGGCGTGCCGGTGGTAAAGCCCCCGTTGTCGCTGTCGTCCCACTGCATCGGCGTGCGGCTGTTATCGCGTGATTTGCTGGCGAGGATCGCGAGCAGCGTCTCCGGGCTTTGCCCCTGCGCGCGCCGCTCGGCAAACATATTGTGGCTCTCCACGTCCCGGTAATCGATGATGCGCGTGAAGTGCGGGTTGGTCATCCCCAGCTCTTCGCCCTGGTAGATATAGGGCGTGCCTTGCATGCCGTGCAGCACCATCGCGAGCATTTTCGCCGCCGGTACGCGCAGCGCGCCCTCATCGCCGAAGCGCGAGACGATACGCGGCTGATCGTGGTTACACCAGAACAGCGCGTTCCAGGCCACACCATGCATCCCCTGCTGCCAGTGGTTGAAAATCGCTTTCAGCGCCACGAAATCGGGGGCGGCGAGCGTCCACTTCTGCCCGTCCGGGTAATCCACTTTCAGGTGATGAAAGTTAAACGTCATCGAGAGCTCGTGACCCTCCAGCGCGGCGTAGCGCTGGCAGTTCTCAAGCGTCGTGGAGGACATTTCGCCCACCGTCATCAGCCCGCGCGGCTGAAACACATCGCGGCTCAGCTCCTGCAAATAGTCGTGAATGCGCGGCCCGTCGGTGTAAAAACGCCGCCCGTCGCCGCGATCGTCTGACGGGAAATCCTGATCTTTTGAAATCAGGTTGATCACATCGAGACGCAGGCCGTCCACGCCGCGATCGGCCCAGAATTCGCAGACCTTTTTCACCTCGGCGCGCACCTGCGGGTTTTCCCAGTTGAGATCCGCCTGTTCGGGCGCAAAGAGGTGCAGGTAATACTGGCCGCTCTCGGCGTGCCAGCGCCAGGCGCTGCCGCCAAATTTGGAGCGCCAGTTGTTAGGCGCTTCTTCCGGCGTGCCGTCGCGCCAGATGTAAAATTCGCGGTGCGCGCTCTCGCGGGTCAGCGCGTCATGAAACCAGGCGTGCTGCGTTGAGGTGTGGTTAAACACCATGTCCAGAATCACCCGGATACCGCGGGCATGGGCGTCCGCCACCAGCGCGTCGAACTCCTCCAGCGTGCCATAGGCCGGATCGATGGCGGTATAGTTCGCCACGTCATAACCGTTATCGACTTGCGGAGAGAGATAGAAGGGCGTCAGCCAGATGGCGTCCACGCCAAGTTTTTGCAGATAATCGAGACGTCGGGTGACGCCCGCCAGATCGCCTGTGCCGTTGCCGGACGTATCCTGGAAACTCTTCGGGTAAATCTGGTAAATCACCCCGTTTTGCCACCACGGCAGAGTGTTATTCATAACGCGTTCCTGCTGTTGCTAAAGGGGAGCGCCGAAACGCTCCCCGCACTACCCTAAAAGTTAGACGACTAATAGCGTTCCCTGGCGGGATTTTCGCTTGTAGAGAAAGGCGGTCAGGATGAAAGGAACAATGATCGCCACCAGCATCGCCATGCCGTACACCTGCCAGTAATCCGGCTGGATGGAGAGAATGGCGGGCAGGCCGCCGACACCGATGCCGTTCGCCACTACGCCGCTCAGCCCGCACAGCAGCGCCGCGATGCTGGAACCCACCATGCCGCAGAGCATCGGGAAGCGGTATTTCATGTTGATGCCGTACATGGCGGGTTCGGTCACGCCGAGATACGCCGAGATAGCCGCCGGTACGGAGATTTCGCGCTCGTTGTGTTTGCGGCTGGTCATGATAATGCCCACTACCGCCGAACCCTGGGCGATGTTCGACAGCGCAATCAGCGGCCACACCGGGGTGCCGCCCATGCTCTGGATCATCTGCATATCCACCGCAAGCGTGGTCTGATGGACGCCGGTGATGACTAGCGGCGCGTAGAGGAAGCCAAAGAGCGCGGCGCCGATGGGCGCGAAGCTGCCGGTCATCAGGTGACGCACGCCGAACGCCACGCCGTCGCCGATAAGACGGCCGAACGGGCCGATAAACGCGTGCGCCAGGAATACCGCGAGCAGCAATGAGCAGACCGGCACCACCACCAGATAGAGATAATCCGGCACCAGGCGTTTTAAGCGAATTTCAATCATGCCGAGCGCCAGACCCGCCAGCAGCGCCGGGATCACCTGCGCCTGATAGCCCACTTTGGCGATGGTAAACAGCCCGAAATCCCACACTTCCGGCGTTTGCTGGCCGAGCAGATAGGCGTTCATCAACTGCGGAGAAACCAGCGTTACGCCAAGCACGATCCCGAGGATCGGCGTGCCGCCCATTTTGCGCACCGCCGACCAGCAGATCCCGACCGGCAGATAGAAGAAGATGGCCTCGCCGATAAGCCATAAAAAGTCGTAGATGGTTTTAAGCGACGGGAACATCTGCGCCAGGGTTTTACCGTCATGCATTGGCACATCGCCAATCACATTGCGAAAGCCGAGGATCAGGCCGCCGCTAATCAGCGCGGGCAGCAGCGGGAAGAAAATTTCGGCGAAGTGGGAGATAAGCCGCTCATGCCATTTCATGTTCTGGCGCGCGGCGAGTTTCGCCTGCTCTTTACTGGCGGCGCTGTGGCCGCTGGTGGCGATCAGCGCCTGGTAGTAATCGCCGACATTGGTGCCAATCACCACCTGAAACTGTCCGGCGTTGGTAAAGCAGCCTTTCACCATCGGCAGCTCTTCAATCGCTTTCGGATCGGCTTTAGATGGCTGATTCAGTACAAAACGCAGACGGGTAATGCAGTGGCTGACGGTCGCGATATTCTCGCGGCCGCCCACGAGGGTTATCAGCTTATCGATATCCTGTTGGTTTACTTTGCTCATGATGAAGCCCTGTCGCAGAGGTAGGTACGAGGCGCGGATGGCCTGGGGCGCAGAGTAACTTTTAACCGGGATGGCGTGAACGGGAACGTTCCCGAAAACAGAGCTCGATCACAATAAACTTGCAGGGAAGGCGCTTAGCCGAGACGGGCGGGGATCACTATCTGGCGCGGATCGGCGCGGCCGGTTATCTGATCGATAAGCTGTTTCGCCGCCGCGCGCCCGGCTTCACCATAACCGGGATCGACCGCGATCGCTTCAGGGTGCAGGAATTTGAGCAGCGGCGTGTTGCCGACGCTTGCAAGCTGTACCGGCGCGCCGCCACGCTGCTGGAGATATTTACTGGCGCCGATGGCAAGGGTATCGGTGGCGCAGACCAGCGCGGTGGTTTCTGCGTCCAGTACATCGGCGGCGTGTTCATAACCCTGTTTCATGGCAAGCCCTGGCAGGGTGTCGCGGGGCGTTAACGCGTGCTGTTTACAGAAATGAAGATACGCCTCATGGCGTCGCTTGCCGGTCGTGATATCGCTGTGCGGCACGCCGAGAAAGCTGATGTGGCGGTGACCGTTGTCATACAGGCGCTGCATTAAGAGCCGTATCGCGCCGTCATCCTCGTAGCAGACCGACGCGAAGCCCGCCGCGTCGCGCGCCATCAACACCAGCGATTTTTGCCAGGCGGCGGTCATCGCCTCGCTGATGCCGCTAAAGCCGAACAAAATCACACCGTCGATATGGCGGCGGCTCAGCACGCCTAAATGCTCCTGCACCAGCGCCGGCGAAAAACGGCTCTCCAGCATGATGGGATCGTAACCCTGTTCATACAGCGCGGGCAGAATGGTCTGTACCGCCAGGTTTTCCGAGAGTGAATCCAGACGGGTGACGATAATCGCGACGACTTTATCGCTCTGTCCGCGCATCGCGCGCGCCGAGCGGGAAGGGGAGAAGCCTTGCTGGCGCATCACCGCCTCGACCTTTTCGCGGGTGCGTTCGCTGACGCCGCTCTCGTTATTGAGCACGCGCGACACGGTGGATTTCCCCACGCCGCTTAAGCGCGCAATGTCTTTAATGGTGAGGCGGTGTTGCATCGTCCATTCCTCTGGCTGGCGGTCTGTAAAAGCGATAATGCGTAAAGGTAATGCCCCGTGCGTGCGGCGCAATGGGCATAATCTGGTTCAGGGGCGCTTTAGCGCGTATATAGCCAACCATTGTGCCTGACGTCACAAAGCGAAGCGTCGGAAGGTATCTTCGCCGATGATTTTTGGCTTATCAATCATTGTGCTGCGGATTTGTGCGCCTGGCGCGAGTCACCGGGCGCAGGCGGCGGGAAAAGCGTCAGACGTCGTGATGCTGGCGACGTAACCAGATGCCCTCGCACAAGAGCTGCGCACAGCCGAGCGCCAGCGCCTCCGGGACTGCCTCATCCGCCGGGACGCGCGCCATCTGGTCTATCATGCCCACGCAGCAGCGCGCCATATGCAGCGCGTCGATATCGCTGCGAAACAGGCCGAGCGTCTGCTCACTGGCGATATTACTGGCGATAGCGTTGACCAGCGTCGCTTTGGTCTGCGTGCAGCCTGGCGGCTGAAAGAAGCCGATTTCGGTCAGCGCTTTGTCTTCGGCAAGAAAATTCAGCAGTTTGAGAAAGCTATTCTGCACGCTTTTCACCAGCGCTTCGCCTTCGATACGGTCGCGGATCAGCAGCGTTTCGGTGAGCCGCTCCAGGCGCAGGCGAAACTCGCTCACCAGCTCTTCATAAGCGGCTTCTTTACTGGCGAAATAGAGATAAAACGTGGGTTGGCTCAGACCGCTCGCTTTAACGATATTGCTGACTTTGGTGCTGTGATAGCCAAGCCGCGCGAACTCGGCGCAGGCATGTTTCAACAGGCGACGGCGGGTGGCGATGCCCCGTTTCGGTTTCCGGCTTTCCGGGTGGTCAGCGTCAGTCTGCAAATCCTCTCTCCCTGGGTCACGTGAACGGCGTAAGCTTACTGCAAGCCAGACGGCAAAGGTATCGCACCAGGCGTTTTCGTCGCGCTTGTCACGCAAACGCGTTATGTTACTATCGAGTAAGGTTACTCATCAGTAGTCTTTTTTGCGAGCGATAACAGATGGTCGCCGCGCCTTCCATGGAGAATTGCATGAAGCTGCATATCTACGAGCACTGCCCGTTCTGTGTCCGCGCCCTGATGATTTTCGGCCTGAAAAAGCTGCCGGTTGAGGTGTGCGTCATTATGGAAGGCGACGCCGAGACCCCGACCCGCATGGTCGGGCGCAAAGTTGTACCAATTCTCGAAAAAGACGACGGCACGTATATGCCGGAGAGCATGGATATCGTGCGCTACATGGATGGGCTTGCACAGCCGCGCGTGGCCGACGCGCCGGTAGATGAAGCGATTAAACAGTGGTGCGAGTCGGTATCGACCCCGCTGTTTAATCTGGCTATCCCGCGTTTTACCGAGGGCGATTTCGCCGAGCTGGCGACCCCGGAGGCGCGTCGCGCCTATACCGCGCGTGAAGAGAAAGCGTTTGGCGATTTAGCCGCGCTGCGCGCGCAGACGCCAGCGCTGCTGGCGCAGGTGAATTCAGAACTGAACGCGCTGGAGCCGCTGGTGGCCGGACGGCACGCCATCGATACCACCGATTTTATTCTCTTCCCGCTGCTGCGCTCGCTCACGATTGTCAAAGGCGCGGCGTTCGGCCCGCAGGTGAGCGCGTATATCGAGCGCGTGTCGGCACAGACAGGGGTGGCGCTGTTAAGCGCCCAGGCGAAATAAACGCGACGGGCAGAAGGCGCGCCGCTTGTCCTGGTAAATATGATTGCAGGAGTACAACATGACCGTTCCGGTAGTAGCTATTTTCGTCAGTAAACCTGGCAAGGAAGAGACGCTTGAGCAGCTGTTTCGCGGCGTCATCGAAAAAACGCATGCCGAAGAGGGCTGTATCGTGTATCAGCTCAACCGCGACACGGAAAATCCGCGCCGTTTTGTCTGGACGGAAGAGTGGGAAAGCCGCGAACTGCTGCAAAAGCATTTACAGTCGGCGCACATCATTCATCTCTTCTCGGAGCTGCCGAAGTACATCGAAACGTCCAGCGTGATGATGCTCGATAAACTCGCGGGCGGCCCGGCGAAGTAACGCGGCCGCAGACACAAAAACGGCTTGCCAGTGGCAAGCCGTTTTTTATTACGAAGGTCTCAGGGAGAGACGGTATCGTTGTTCGTGCTATCGGCGCGCAGCTGCTGGCCGCTCTCCTGCAACGATTTATAGAGGCTGCCGTTGCCGTTCATGATGTCATCGATGCGCCAGCGGCCTTTCTCGTTAATCAGCGCGAAACTCTGGGTGGTGGCATCCGGTGAGCTGCGGAACGGGCGGAAAGTAATGGTGGCGTTGGCGTGTGTCGCGTCGCTGTTAGTGACGTTTATCTTATCCACGGCCAGATCGTCCCAGTCCTGGCAATAGCAAATGGGATCGTAATCGAGAAAGCCGACTTCACCGCCGGAGAGACGGGTATCTTCTTCCACCAGGCTTAGCAGTCGATCGGAGAGGATCTGCTGCTCGCCTTTGCTTGCAAAATCCACCGGTTCATTGCCTTTGGCATAGCTCTGGTAGAGCGATTTCAGAAATTGGGTGGGGGTCTGTGCATTCCCCTGCGCCAGCGTGCTGGCGGAAAAAAACAGCATAACTAACGCTAAGCGGTGCTTCATCGGAACTGATCCTCAAACGTCCGTAAACAGGCCTGCGTAGTATGCTGTTTTTTCTTTTTGCCGCCAACTGGCGCGATTAACCGCCGAACTGTTCTGGATCCGGGCCGAGACGTTTGCCCTGGTCGAGTTTCGCGATTTCACTCAGTTCGTCTTTATCCAGACGGAAATCCCAGACGTTAAAGTTTTCCGCGATGCGCGTCGGGGTGACGGATTTCGGGATAACGACCAGGCCGCTGTCGAGGTGCCAGCGAATCACAATCTGCGCCGGGGTTTTGCCATATTTATCCGCCAGCTCGCGAATAATTTTCTGATCAAATACGCCTTCGCCGCCCTGCGCCAGTGGGCTCCAGGACTCCGTCTGGATCTTGTGCGTGGCGTTCCAGGCGTGCAGCTGGCGCTGTTGCAGCAGCGGATGCAGCTCAATCTGGTTAATCACCGGCGTTACGCCCGTTTCGTCGATGATGCGTTGCAGGTGCTCAACGTTAAAATTACACACGCCGATGCTCTTGATGAGTCCTTCCTGCTGGAGCTCAATCATGCCTTTCCAGGCCTCGACATAGCGGTCGATAGCCGGCACCGGCCAGTGCATCAGGTAGAGATCCACATAGTCGAGTTGCAGCTTTTCAAGGCTCTCTTCCAGCGCCTCGCGCGGACGCTTCTGATCGTCGTTCCAGAGTTTGGTGGTGATGAATAACTCATCGCGCGCAACGCCCGCGCTTTTCAGCGCGTCGCCCACGCCTTGTTCATTCTTATAGGCCGCTGCGGTATCGATGGAGCGGTAGCCCACCTCCAGCGCCTTATGAATCGCGGTGACGACATCTTCGTTCGTCGCCTGCCATACGCCGAGGCCGAGCTGGGGCATCAGGTTGCCGTCATGCAGCTTAATTACGCCTGGATTTGCCATATTTCCTCCTTTTGAGCTAACACACCGGGGCAAGCTGCCCCGGCGCAAGTCAGTGAGTTAAGTCTGGTCGAAATAGCCAAAAACGAAAGTTTGCCGGCAAAAAGCTTAGCGGGCGGCTTCGTAAATGCGGCGGCTGACGTCGAGCGTAATATCGTTGTGCTCGCCAAGCGCGGTGAGACCGTGCTCTTCAAGCTTCGCCAGCAGCGCCGGAATAGTGCTGCCGTCCAGACCGTAATCGCTCAGGCGGGTTGGGGTGACCATGGTTTCAAAGAAGCGGCGGGTGGCGGCAATCGCGGCGTCGATGCGCTCATCGTCGCTGCCTTCGGTGATATTCCAGACGCGCTCTGCGTATTGCAGCAGTTTGGCGCGCTTCTCATTGCGCTTCTCGTTCCAGAGTGCCGGCAGCACAACCGCCAGCGTCTGGGCGTGATCCAGGCCGTGCATCGCGGTCAGTTCATGGCCGAGCATATGCGTCGCCCAGTCCTGCGGCACGCCCGCGCCGATAAGGCCGTTCAGCGCCTGGGTCGCGGCCCACATCAGGTTGGCGCGCACGTCGTAGTTTTCCGGCTCTTTCAGCGCTTTCGGGCCTTCTTCGATAAGCGTCAGCAGAATGCCTTCCGCGAAGCGGTCCTGAATTTTAGCGTTCACCGGATACGTGACGTACTGCTCGACGGTGTGAACAAAAGCGTCCACCACGCCGTTCGCCACCTGGCGCGGCGGCAGGGTGTAGGTGTAAACCGGGTCGAGAATGGCGAAGCGCGGCTGAACATGCGCGGAGTGGAACGCCTGTTTGTCGCCGGTAGCGCGGCGCGAAACTACCGCGCCTTTGTTGGATTCCGAGCCGGTCGCAGGCAGCGTCAGGACGGAGCCCATCGGGATGGCGCTGGTGATTTCGCTACCGCGGGTTTCGAGGATATGCCACGGATCGCGCGAGGACGGATAGTGCGCGGCGGCCGCGATGAATTTCGTGCCATCAAGAACAGAACCGCCGCCGACAGCCAGTAAAAATGTCACTTTTTCTTTACGCACCAGATCAACGGCGTTCATCAGCGTCTCGTAAGACGGGTTGGGTTCGATGCCGCCGAACTCCAGCACGTCGAGGCCGTTCAGGGCGCTGTAAACCTGATCGAGCACGCCGGTTTTTTTAACGCTGCCGCCGCCGTAAGTCACCAGCACGCGGCTGTCTGCCGGAATGAGCGCGCGCAGTTCGCTGATGGCGCCTTTACCAAAGGCGATATGGGTCGGGTTATGGAGGTTAAAGTTGTTCATCGAAAACTCCTTCTGGAATAAACGTCACGCATCAGGCGTGCAGGGTTGACGACTATTCTCGGCGCGGGGGCGTACAGCCTCAATGCTCATTCCTGCCTTTCTCTTGCCCATTTCTCTTTACCTCTGGAGGAAAACGCATTTTTTGCGCACACTGGCAGCCGGATGAAAGAGCGACCGGGAGCCGCAGCTAATGAACCGCGATGCAATATGTCGGAATATCACCGAAGAGATTAAACGCTTAAAAGAGAAAGAAAAAACGCTGAGCTTTTTGCCGCCGGAGATCCGCCTGCTGTACGGCACCACGCCCGGCGCGCGCACGCCGGTGATTTACCAGCCCGGCATCATATTTCTCTTTTCCGGCCATAAAACGGGTTATCTCAACGATAAGGTTTTCCGTTACGATCCGCGTGAATATCTGCTGCTGACGGTGCCGCTGCCGTTTGAGTGCGAAACCTTCGCCACCGCGGAAGAACCGCTCGCGGGCATCCGCATTAATATCGATTTACTACAGCTGCAGGCGCTGGTGATGGAGATTGGCGAGGATGACCATTTCCGGCCTGCTTCCTGTTCCTGCGGGATTAATTCCGGCGTGCTGACCGATGACATTCTCTGCGCCGTCGAGCGGTTGCTGGAGGTGTTAGAGCAGCCGCTGGATGCGCGCATTCTTGGCAAACAGATTGTGCGTGAAATTCTCTACCACGTGCTGAAAGGGCCGGGCGGCGGGGCGCTGATGGCGCTGGTAAGCCGCCAGACGCATTTCAGTCTGATAAGCCGTGCGATAAGGCGCATCGAAACCCGCTACGCCGAAAGCCTGACGGTCGAGCAACTGGCGGCGGAAGCCAACATGAGCGTCTCGGCGTTTCACCATAATTTCAAAGCGGTGACCAGCACGTCGCCGCTGCAATACCTGAAAACCTGGCGGTTGCAGAAGGCGCGGCTGCTGATGGCGCATAACGGCATGAAGGCCAGCGCAGCGGCGATGCAGGTGGGGTATGAGAGCGCGTCGCAGTTCAGCCGTGAATTTAAACGCTATTTCGGGGTAACGCCGGGAGAGGATGCCGCGCGCCTGCGCGCGCTGTCGTGAGCGGAGTTTGCGCTCCGCCCGGAAAGACTTACTGCGCTTTTTTCTTTAATACCACCAACAGCGCGCCAAGCAGGCCGATGACCAGCAGCGCGATGGGCAGGATCATCAGGAAGGTCATCACCTGATCTTCATGGCGTTTCACAAACGGGATCATGCTGAGCGCATAGCCAAAGCCGGTCACCACGCCGACCCAAATCACGGCGCTCAGCCAGTTGAAGATCTGGAAACGACGGTTAGACAGCCCTGAGATGCCTGCCATCGTCGGCAGCAGCGTGCGTACAAACGCCAGGAAACGGCCGGTCAGCAGCGCCAGCAGGCCGTGGCGATCGAACATGCAGGTGGCGCGGTGATGGTATTTCGCCGGTAGCTGCGCGAGCCAGCCGCGCACGACGCGGGTATTGCCGAGCCATCTTCCCTGGACGTAGCTCAGCCAGCAGCCGAGGCTGGCTGCACTCGTGAGGATCACAAGCGTCGGCACAAAGTCCATCACGCCCTGCGCTATCATCGCGCCCGCCAGCAGCAGCAGGCTGTCGCCCGGCAGAAACGACGCCGGCAGCAGACCGTTTTCTAAAAACAGCGTGGCAAACATCACGCACCAGACAACGCCAACGACATGCGGGTCCGCCAGCGCGGCAAAATCGTGATGCCAGAGCGCAGCGATAATATCCTGGATAACAGCCATGGGAGATCCTGTGGAACAGCGGAATTGCCTTATTGTACCTCTAAATGGGCCGTTACATCTGCACTACAGGTTCAACAAACCCTCTCTTTTCCTGGGATAACGCGGTTTTTTTTTCACTTCAGGCGATACGACGGAAGGCCGCGTCCAGATCGGCGATTAAATCTTCCACATTTTCCAGCCCGATATGCAGGCGCACCAGCGTGCCGGTGAAGTCCACGCCGCCCGCCGGGCGGATTTCAGCAAGCTCTTCCGGCTGGTTGGCGAGGATCAGCGATTCATAGCCGCCCCAGGAATAGGCCATGCTGAAATGCGCGAAATTATCGAGATAATGCGCCAGTTCCGCGTCGCTAAGGCGTTTGTCGAGAATAAAAGAGAAGAGGCCGCTGGCCCCGCTGAAATCGCGTTTCCAGAATTCATGGCCTTTGCTGCCCGGCAGTGCCGGGTGATTGACGCGCGCCACCTGCGGGTGCGCCGCCAGCCACTGCGCCACGCGCAGGCCGCTTTCATGATGCTGGCGCAGGCGCACCGCCAGCGTGCGCAGGCCGCGGCTGGTGACATAGGCGGAATCGGCGTCCGCCATCTGGCCCATCAGATAAGCGTTCTCGCGAAGCGTATCCCAGCAGCGGGCGTTGGCAACCGCGGTGCCTATCATCGCGTCCGAATGCCCGACCAGATATTTGGTGCCTGCCTGGATCGAGATATCGACGCCGAAATCGAGCGCCTTAAAAAGAATGCCCGCCGACCAGGTGTTGTCCATCATGATAATGGCATCCGGCGCGGTGCGGCGTACTGCCGCGACGATCGCGGGCACGTCGTGTACTTCCATCGTGATGGAGCCAGGCGATTCCAGAAACACCACTTTGGTGTTCGGCTGAAGGTGCTTTGCGATGTCATCACCCGCCAGCGGGTCGAACCAGGTGGTGGTGACGCCAAACTTAGTGAGAATTTTGGTGCAGAAATCCTGGGTCGGCTCATACGCGCTGTTAGTCACCAGCACATGATCGCCCTGTTCGACAAACGCCAGAATCGTGTTGGCGACCGCCGCCGCGCCGCACGGGAACAGCGCGCAACCCGCGCCGCCTTCCAGCTCGCACATCGCCTCCTGAAGCGAAAAATGCGTCAGCGTGCCGCGTCGACCATAAAACAGTTCGCCCTGCGCGCGCCCGGCGGTGGCCTGCTTTTTCGCGTCCACGCTGTCAAACACCAGCGATGAGGCACGCTGAATCACGCTGTTCACCGAGCCTTGCGTGTAACGTTTTGCGCGCCCGGCCTGTACCAGCGCCGTCTCAATGTGTTTGTCGGTCATGGATTTCCCCTGTCTGAACGTCTGGATGTCTAAAACTACGTTACCACGGAAAATCGCCATCGCCTCGCGCTGTTTTCGTTCTGGCCTTAAAGATGAAAAAACGTCATCTGAACGCCTTTCCTGTCTGAGCGCAAAGAAAAAAATTTCGCGCTGGCGCACCATGCAAATACTAATGAGAACTACTATCAATTCGATGTCATTTTGATATCATTGTGAGCAGTTTTGTGACTTTCGTCCTGGAGATGCACAGTGGGAAATAATTTGATGCAGACGGATCTTTCCGTCTGGGGCATGTATCAGCATGCCGACATCGTGGTGAAAATCGTCATGATTGGCCTCATTCTGGCGTCCGTCGTGACCTGGGCGATTTTCTTCAGTAAAAGCGTTGAGCTGTCCGGCCACAAACGCCGCCTTAAGCGCGAACAGCAGGAGCTGGCTGGTGCCCGCACGCTGGACGACGCGCGTGAAATGGCCGAACGTTTCGGCCCGAAAAGCCTGAGCGCGCGCCTTATCGAAGAAGCGCAGAATGAGCGCGAGCTTTCGGCAGGTAGCGAAGATAACGAAGGCATTAAAGAGCGCACCGGTTTTCGTCTTGAGCGTCGCGTGGCGGCGGCAGGGCGTCACATGGGGCGCGGCAACGGTTATCTCGCGACCATCGGCGCGATTTCGCCGTTTGTGGGTCTGTTCGGCACCGTGTGGGGCATCATGAACAGCTTTATCGGCATCGCGCAGTCGCAGACCACTAACCTCGCGGTGGTGGCACCGGGTATCGCCGAAGCGCTGCTCGCGACGGCCATTGGTCTTGTCGCCGCTATCCCGGCGGTGGTTATCTATAACATCTTCGCGCGCACTATCGGCAGCTATAAAGCCACGCTTGGCGATGTGGCAGCCCAGGTACTGCTGCTGCAAAGCCGCGATCTGGATCTCGAGGCGAGCGCCCAGGCGCAGCCGGTGCGTACCGCTCAAAAACTGCGTTTAGGTTAATCCTATGGCGATGCGTTTTAACGAAAATCTCGATGATAACGGCGAAATGCACGAAATTAACGTCACGCCGTTTATCGACGTGATGCTGGTGCTGCTGATTATCTTTATGGTGGCGGCACCGCTTGCGACGGTCGATGTGAAGGTGAATCTGCCGGCCGCGTCCAGCCAGCCGCAGCCGCGTCCGGAAAAACCGGTCTATCTGTCGGTGAAGGCGGATAAAACGATGTTTATCGGCAACGATCCGGTGACGCGTGATTCGATGATTAGCGCGCTCGACGTCCAGACCGGCGGCAAGAAAGACACCACGATTTTCTTCCGCGCGGATAAAACCGTCGACTACGAAACCATGATGAACGTGATGGACACGCTGCATCAGGCGGGCTATCTGAAAATCGGCCTGGTCGGGCAGGAAGTGACGAAGGCGAAGTAACGCTTACGCCTTCAGCCAAAGAAAAAGCGCGGCATAAGCCGCGCTTTTTTATTGTCCGAAGGGGAGATTAGCTCAGGTGCTCGCCGCCGGTGACACCGTGAACTTCGGCGGTGACATAGCTCGATTCCTGGCTTGCCAGATAGACGTAAATCGGCGCCAGTTCTGCCGGCTGGCCTGCGCGTTTAAGCGGCGTCTGCTGGCCGAACTGCGGGATTTTCTCCTGCGGCTGGCCACCGCAGATTTGCAGCGGCGTCCAGATAGGGCCTGGGGCGACGATATTCACGCGAATGCCTTTTTCCGCCACCTGTTTGGCAAGCCCACGGCTGTAATTGAGGATAGCGGCTTTGGTGGACGCGTAATCCAGCAGATGCGGGCTTGGCTGATACGCCTGAATGGACGACGTCGTGATAATGCTGGCACCCGGTTTCAGGTGCGGCAGCGCCTCCTGAGTTATCCAGAACAGCGCGAACACGTTGGTCGCATAGGTTTTCTGGAACTGCTCGCTGGTGAGATTCGCGATATCCTCAACGGCGGTCTGCTTACCGGCCACCAGCGCCATAATATCCAGCCCGCCCAGTTCCTGAATGGCGCGGTGTACCAGATCGCGGGCGAATTTCTCGTCGGTCAGATCGCCTGGGATCAGCACCGCTTTGCGGCCCGCCTCTTCAATCAGCGCCTTCACTTCTTCGGCGTCCTGCTGCTCCTCCGGGAGGTAGTTCAGCACGACGTCCGCGCCTTCTCGCGCGTAAGCAATGGCGGCAGCGCGACCAATACCGGAATCGCCCCCTGTCACCAGTGCCTTACGATCCTGAAGGCGGCCGCTACCCTTGTAGCTTTTCTCACCACAGTCCGGCACCGGCTCCATTTTGGCCTGAATGCCTGGCGCAGGCTGTTTCTGCTTTGGATATTCCCCGGTGAAGTACTGGGTCGTCGGGTCCTGGATCTTGTTCTGGTCGATCGCCATAAGTTCCTCCTCGTTATCAAAGCGTCCTCTAAGGGTAGTGCCTCATGCTGCACTGGCGGAAATTATCAGGATTTTCTGTATTTCCGGCGCGGTCCGGTTCTCCTTTCCGTGTGCCTGCTGCAATAATGAACAGCGTGCAACCCAGGCCAGTCACCGACGGAGCAGCAGAATGAAAAACGAGCGTCAGCAGAAGATTATCAGGCTCTTATGGGCGCATGAGGCACTGAGCACCCAGACGCTGGCAAGCCGCCTTGCCGTGAGCCAGGAGACCATCCGGCGCGATCTGAGCGAACTTCAGCGCGCCGGGAAGATTCTGCGCAGCCACGGGCGCGCGCGGGCGCTGCGCCGCGATATGCCAGGCCATGACGATCCGTTCCAGGCGCGCCTGAAAAGCCACCATGCGCATAAGATGGATATCGCGCGCAACGCGCTGAACTGGCTCGACGCCGGGATGGTGGTGGCGCTCGACGCCAGCACCACCTGCTGGTACCTGGCGCGGCAGTTGCCGGATATCCCGCTCACTATTTTCACCAACAGCGTGCGGGTAGGGCAGGAGGTCTCCAGACGCGAGCAGATAACGCTTATCAGCACCGGCGGCATTCTGCATCGTCAGGCCGCCTGTTATGAAAACCCGTCGCTGCCTGCGTTACTGAAGCATATCGATATCGATCTGTTTCTTTTCTCATGCCAGGGGATTGATGAGACGGGCACCATCTGGGACGTGCGCTCCTGGAACGCGGAGTACAAAACGCTGCTGCTGCGCCGGGCGGCGCAATCGCTGCTGCTGATAGACCGAAGCAAACGCAATCGGACCGGTGATGTGCAAATCGGAACGCTGGATCAGGTGACGGAGGTGATAACGCAGGAGGAAAACGGCGGACAGAACGCGGGCGCGCTACTTGCCGGGTGAGGCGACGGGCGGTTCGGGCAGCGGCGTGACGGAAGAGGTCTGGCAGTTGCCATCGGCGAGCCTGCGGCTTAGCATCAGCGTTTCGGCTTCCTGCGCTTTAATCTGCTGATAATTTTCTTCAATGGCCGTCAGGATTTGCACACGCAGCTGCGGATAACGCTTCATGATCTCTTCAAGTACGGCGCCATAGACCTCTTCTTTCACCAGAAACGGATAGATTTCGCGGCGATTTTGCCATTTCAGCTGAACCAGGGCGGCCGGGATCGTCAGCACGGCCCGGGTATAACCGGCGATGGCTTCATTTTTTTCATTAATCAGCGCCTGCAAATTCTGACTTAAGATAAATTTCTGTTCTTCTTGCTTATCTAAAGTGAAATATTGGTGGCTGGAGGTTATTTCCGTCACGCCAGTTAATCCTCGAGCTTATAAAAAACGGGGGCGTCTTTTTCCTGGGTAATGAGATTAAGCCAAATTTTATTACCCGCTTCATTTATCTGCGCGGTTTTCGTGGCGATCAGTTCAGCCAATTCTTCAGCGCTAATAGCATTATCTTCGACCAGATTATTCAGGACTTTAGTGTAAGCCTCAATTTTAACCACACTGAGCAGGCGTGCTTTAATATGACGGTCGCGTTCTTCCAGCAGTACGTTGCCGCTCTGGCCCGCCAGAGATTTGCCGCTCAATATGTCCGTTTCATATTCTTCGAGCTTTGGCTTTCCCTGAGTTAAATTTTCGCTATTTTGTTCGCCGGAGGGGTGGTTGTCGGGTGTGGGAATACGATAACGCGCCGGCACAAGATTGTCGGGCAACATTGATGTTATTTCCTTTTATATCAGAAGGATAAAGAAATACGCCGGATGGTTTTCGTTGACAATAACATGCCGGAAAATTAAAATCAAAAAAAACGGAGCCTGCGCATGAACAGTATTTTTTATTCTGTCATTACCTTGCTGCTACTTTTAAGCGGCGTGCTTTTTTTTATGAAAGAAAATGGTGCCAATAAACCAGACAACGCTTCTGGCGCAGATCCCATCCCGCCGCGCAACAAAGAAGAGGGCGAAGACCATTTCTCCGCGCTCCTTAACGCAATTACGCCGTTGTGGTACTGGCGCGTTAATCATGAATATATCGATTTTACAAACGCCACCATTAAAAAAATGACATTTGAAGAGCTGAACGCCACGCCAGGTTTATTTGAAGCGCAGCGCCGTTGTAGTAATCTTAATTCAGCCGTTTATAAATATTACGATAATTTAAAAAAACGCTGTCTGAACGGTGAGTTAGTCACTTTCTCTGATATTGAAGTCCTCAACCTGCGCCACTGTTTCCATGAATTTAGCCAGGAGGCCTATCCGCAACTGGTGGCGATCGTCTGGCCCGAGTTCCAGCGCCCGCAGGTCGATATCACCCAGGTCTGATCCCTCCGTCTGTTGTCAGACCGTCACCTCTGTGCGTTATACTGAAAGCCATTCTGGCTATTTTTCAGGACGCTATGGAACGCTTTATCGAAAACGCAATGTACGCCTCGCGCTGGCTGCTGGCCCCGGTTTATTTCGGGCTTTCTCTGGCGCTGCTGGCGCTGACCGTCAAATTCTTCCAGGAAATTATTCACGTTCTGCCGAACATTCTGACGATTGCCGAGGCGGATCTGATCCTGCTGTTACTGTCGCTGGTGGATATGACGCTGGTGGGCGGACTGCTGGTGATGGTGATGTTTTCCGGCTATGAAAACTTCGTTTCTCAGCTCGATATTCATGAAGGTAAGGAAAAACTGAGCTGGCTGGGGAAAATGGACGCCAGTTCGCTGAAAAATAAAGTAGCGGCGTCGATTGTCGCCATCTCCTCCATTCACCTGCTGCGCGTCTTTATGGATGCGAAGAACGTGCCGGATAATAAACTGATGTGGTATGTGATTATCCATCTGACATTTGTGCTGTCGGCGTTTGTGATGGGGTATCTGGATAAAATCTCCCGCTCAAAAGGCTATTAACCCTTTACGGTGTACAGCCCGAATCGGTTAATTCCGGCATTAAGCCCCTTCTGATGAAGGGGCTTTTTTTATGCCCGCAGACAGTCTAACCCTCTGAAAAAAGCCCTCTTAGCGATGGTCTATACTCAGATTTCACTTTAGGGCTACCGACAAGGGAGGAAGAATGGATTACATTCTGCACACCAATTTTTTGCGCCTGATGACATCATTAACGTTCTGGGGAAATGTCTTGCTGGTACTGGCGATAACTCTCGTCACTTACTGGGTCGTCAGTAAAATTCTCGCCGTACTGCACAAGCGCATCGCGCGCTGGGCGGAGGAGCATAATAACGGCACCGCGTATAAGGTCTTTCTTGACGTATTAAGAAAGACGCGGCGCATTCTGATCCTCTTTGCCGCGTTTCTCTTCAGTTTGCAATTTGTCAGTCTGCCTGACCGGATGCACAGCACGATTTCCCACGCCTGGTTCCTGGTGCTGGCGTTGCAAATCGCGCTCTGGTTCGATCAGGCGGTGCAGTCGTGGTTGCGCCATTCGCTGATGCGCCCCGGCACGCACCGTAATCCGGTGACGACGATTATTCTGGGGCTGATGATCCGCGCGCTGATCTGGGCGGTGATGCTGCTGTCGATTCTCGCTAACGCCGGGGTCAATATCACCGCGCTGGTGGCGAGCCTCGGCGTCGGTGGTATCGCCATCGCGCTGGCGGTGCAGACGGTGCTGAGCGATGTGTTCGCCTCGCTCTCGATTGGTTTCGATAAGCCGTTTGAAATTGGCGACTTCATCGTCTTTAACGATGTCTCCGGCACCATTGAACATATCGGGCTGAAAACCACGCGCATCCGCAGCTTAAGCGGCGAGCAGATCGTCTGCGCGAACGCCATTCTGCTTCAGCAGACGATCCACAACTACAAGCGCATGCAGACGCGCCGTATCGTATTCACCTTTGGCGTCTCGCTCTCCACGCCGCCCGAAAAGCTGCGCCAGATTGGCCCGATGGTCAAATCCATTATCGAGAAGAGCGGCGATACCCGCTTCGACCGCGCCCACTTCGCCACTTTTGATCAGGATCGCCTGACCTACGAAGTGGTGCACATCATTAATACGGCGGATTACAACCAGTACATGGATCTGCAGCAGGAGATCAACCTGCGTATTATGGAAGGGCTACAGGAGCTGGGCGTGCGGCTCGCGCTGCCAAGCCGTGTGATTATCCAGCCTGATGTGCCGGAAGAAGAAAAGCCGCAGGAGGCGGCAGAAGAGGGCCGAAACCCACCTGCGGCAAGCCCGGCGTAACGCGCCGGTAAGACATAACACCCGCCCCGGTACGCCCGGCGGCGGGTTTTTTTTTGCACGTTATCCCAGCCTGATTACCACCAGGCTTCCCACATCGCGCCGATATTCAGCGAATCGAGCGTGGTGTCGTCGGTATTGTTGACGCGCGCGGTGCGTTTGTTATCCACTTCGCCGCCGGTCACGTAGAAACGCAGCATCGGGCGGAATTCCGGGCCCATCGCGATAGACATGTTCTGCGAGAGCGTCACTTTCCAGCCGCTGTTATCGCCGCCGTCCTGGTAATCAACGCGCTGCCAGCCCGCTTCCAGCCAGGTCGAGTGGACGTCGTTCCAGAAATACATCGGACGCACGATGGCGTTATAGTTGCGGCGGTTATCGCGGTCGTCACGGTCATTGTCATAATCGTGGAACGCCAGCAGATACTCCACCTGCGCCTGCTGCGTGAATCTGTGCAGCCCTTCGAAGCTCGCGTACACCGTGGTCAGATCGTCGGTTTTGTTATACACGCTGTTGTCTGAATTATCGGAGTAGCGGGCGATGAGCTTATTCACGCCGCTGTCGTTGGTGTGGCTCAGCACCACGCCGCCCTGCCAGGCTTTCAGGCGCTCGTCGCGATCGACCGCTTTTGAGTCAAAGCCGTAGTTGGCGTACAGCTCCAAATCGAGCGGGCCGACTTTCATGCCGTGAATTTTAGACGTCGCCGCGTAGTTGCCTTTGTCGCCGGTGCCGGAGCCGCCGGTACAGGTGATGCGTGACGGGTTCGCTTCGTCTTCCATCACTTCCGGGCTACAGGATTCCACGGCGGCTACCACCGCCACATCGAACTGAACACCGCCCAGATCGAAGTTTTTCACCCCGGCGCCCTGGCCGTCGTGGTTCATCCAGAAATAGTCGTTGATACCCTGTTGCGGACGCTGGTGGAAATCACGCCCGGCCCAGAAATAGGCGTTCGGGTTCGATTCCAGCAGGTTGGTCACGCCCGCGTAGGCTTTTTTCAGGTTCACTTCGTCGCCCCAGTGGTCAAACATCACGTTGACATCCCAGATTGCGCCGTTGCCGCCTTTAAAGGCTTTCGATAGCTGGAATTCGCCGCCGTTGCCTTCGTTGCCGAGACGGCCAATCGCGGAAGCGCCGTTATAGGAGCCGTCAACCGCGACATATTTCTGATCGCCGCTCTGGTAATGCGCGCCATAACGGGCGTAACCGGTAAACTTCACGCCGAACGGAATTGCCAGATCCGGCGTCTGAGCAGGGCTTTGCGGCTCGGTGACCACATCGGCTTTTTTGTTCATGGCGGCGTCGATTTTTGCCTGGCGCTCGGCCAGCGCTTTATCCACCGCTTTCGCCACCATGGCGTCAATCTGTTCCTGGGTATATTCCTGAGCGAGCACAGATACAGGGCAAAGGGCGGCGATAACCGCCAGGGCTAATGGAAGTTTTTTTAACGTAGTCATAATTATCTCTTTATCGTCACTATTATTAAGACAACAGCTTTCCCTTCTGGCGAGCCAGAATTAATGCGCTATCATCGGGAAAGCGTATTTACGTCATTTCAGGTACAGCGGTTTATTTATCGCCCACAGAAGATCTTCTGCCGCGAATAAAATAATTTATTTACTGACGCTGATATAAATGAATCAGCTCTTCAGAAAATTCGCGCGCCAGCAGGGAATTCATTAAGTGATCCTGCGCGTGCACCATAATTAAGGTCATTGGCTGGCGGCCTTCGCCCGCGTCCTGCTCAATCAGCTTCGTCTGCATCTTGTGCGCCTGCCGGGCGTAGCCGTCGGCTTCGCGCAGCAGGTGTTGCGCCTCGCTGAAATTGCCCGCCCGCGCGGCGTGCAGCGCTTCAAAGCAGAGGCTGCGCGACTGCCCCGCGTTGACGATGATTTCCATTACCGCTTCTTCCAGTGCAATCATTCTTTCTTACTCTTCATTGATGAAAGGGAATAAAAAGGCGTAACGCTCCCCGCAGGGCGAAATACCGCCACGCGTTTAATGCTTATTATTTCCGCTGTCGTTATTTGAGCCGTGCCGTCCCTGGCGCAGCGGGAATTATCCGGTCACGGTTTGCGCCTGTGGGGCGGCGTTACGCGCTTTCTGCTCTTCGGTCTTAATGAGCGAGCGTTCATAGGCGCGCAGGAACGGCAGGTAAATCAGCGCCGACATCACCATACAGATAAGGCACATCACCACCGGGGCCAGCGCCCAGTTGGCGGCCCAGGAAGCACCGATGGGCGCAGGCGTTGTCCAGGGCGTGAGCGACACCACCTGTTCAATCAGCCCCAGTCGCGTAGCGGTCCAGGCCAGTACGGCGTTGACCAGCGGCACGCAGACGAACGGGATAAACAGGATCGGGTTCATAATGATGGGCGCGCCGAACAGAATCGGTTCGTTGATATTAAAAAAGCTCGGCACGATGCCCATTTTGCCGATGGTGCGCAGGTGCGTCGCCCGGCTTTTAAGGAGCAAAAACGCCAGCGGCAGAGTACAGCCGACGCCGCCAATCAGCAGGTAGTGATCCCAGAAGCCTTGCAGATAAGTGTGTGGCAGCGCGGCGCCCGCAGCCAGCGCCGCCTGGTTGGCGGAGAGATTCGCCATCCAGAACGGGTTCATGATGCCGGTGACGATAAGCGAGCCGTGAATGCCCGCGAACCAGAAAATCTGGCACAGCAGCACGGAGAGCAGTACGGCGGGCAGGGAGTCAGACGCGGAAACCAGCGGTTCCAGCAGATGCATAATCGCCTGCGGCATGATCATCCCGGTTTGCGCTTCGATAAACAGGTTCAGCGGGTGCAGCGTTCCCATCACCGCGATAACCGGAATGAGAATTTCAAACGAGCGCGCCACGCCGGTCGGCACCTCTTTCGGCAGGCGGATGGTCACCTTGTGCTCCTTAAGCCACGCGTAGACGCGGGTGGAGTAAATCGCCGTGATCAGCGCCGTGAAAATGCCCTGGCCCGAGAGATACTGCGTGGAGATTTTGCCGTCGGCGTAGGGGGCAGCCACCAGCAGGAACGCCATAAACGCCAGCAGGCCCGCCATGACGGGATCGAGCTGGAACTGACGCCCCAGGCTCGCGCCGACGCCAACGGAGATAAAAAAGGTCATCACGCCCATGCTGAGATTAAACGGCAGCATTAGCTGTTCGCGGTACGTCTGCGAGAAATCGAGCCAGGCGCGGGCAAAGCCGACCGTGGTATCGGCAGAGAACGGCGGGAAGATAAACACCAGCATAAACGAGCCGATAATCATGAACGGCAGCGCCGCGGTGAAGCCGTCACGAATGGCGATAACATATTTCTGCTGGCCGAGTTTCCCGGCGAGCGGCGTAATCGTCTGTTCAATAACGGCAACCATCGACTGATATAAAGAACTCATGGGCGAGATCCTGTTTCTAATGCGCGGCTTCAATAAGCGAGAGCGCGTAATCCAGCACTTTGTCGCCACGCTGCATTCCGTAATCCATCATGTCGATGGCCTGAACAGGAATGCCGTGAGCGGCAGCCTTTTGCGACAGCGTCGGTAACATATACTTCACCTGCGGCCCGAGCAGCACCACCTGATACTTTGGAAACTGCGTATCAAATTCGGCAACGCCCCAGGCTTCAATCTGTACGGGAAGATCCCGTTCTCCTGCCGCGTCAACCATCTTTCTCACCAGCAGACTGGTGGACATCCCCGCAGAGCAACACAGCATAATCTTGTACATGGCCTCATCCTTAAATGTAAAAACTTATTGCGGAGATGATTGGATAGGATATGGAAACCGATTTCCATTTATAAAAAAGAGAAGTGTGAAACCCGTCATGATCTCCGCCGTATCGGGCAAATTAATTGGATTTGCATCACAGCTTTTCGGCCGAAATGCTTACCACGGACACGAAACGGAAAATCGGTTTCCATGATTTCGGGAAACGGATATACTTCAGACGGTTATCATCTGAACGATTTTTGATGAAGATTTGACGCAGAAAGCCAGGTTTCTGCCAGGGGAAAAAGATGTCAACAATCAACGATGTATCGCGTCTGGCCGGGGTGTCGAAAGCCACGGTGTCACGGGTGCTGAGCGGATCGCGCGGCGTCAAGGAAGCCAGCCGTCAGGCCGTACTGAAAGCCGTCGATGAACTCAATTACCGGCCCAACGTCATCGCGCAGTCGCTGCTAAGCCAGAGCACCGGCTGCATCGGCGTTATCTGCGCCCAGGAGAATATCAACCAGACCACGGGCTACCTCTACGCGCTGGAAAAACAGCTCAGCCAGCACCAGAAACACCTGCTGCTGCGCTTCGCCAACAGCAAGCATGAAGTGATGAACGCGCTGGACGAACTTACCAGCGGCCTGTGCGATGACGTGCTGATTATCGGCGCGCGGTTTCCGTTAAACATCACCCAGGAAAATGTGATCCTTGTGGACTGCATGGAGAGCGAAAACGCCCCCAGTCTGCATTACGATCACGCGTTTGCGGTGGAAACCGCCTGTAACTATCTGATTCGGCAGAACCGCCGCCAGATAGCCCTGATTTATCCGCAGGGCAACGGCTTCGCCGATCAGGTGCTGCTCGGCTATAAGCTGGCGCTGGAGCGCAACTTCCTGCCGTTTAACCGCAATCTGGTATTTATGGATGCCACTTCCTCCTCGGTGGCGTTACAGGAGTTGCTCAACAACGCGACGACGCTTAACTTCAACGCGTTGCTGGTGGCGGACGATCAGGAGGCGCAGCGGGTTATTCCGCAGCTTCAGGCATTTAATAAATCGGTGCCGGACGACATCATGGTCTTCAGCCTCGCGGGCACGCTGCAAATGCCCGGCGTGCCGACCATTCCGGCTATCGAATATTCGATGGACGTCATGGCCGCGCGCATTGTGGGCTGGCTGAACGAGAAGACGCAGGATGTGCTGGGCAGCGGCGTGCTGCGCGGCGATCTCTTCCTGCCGGAGATGCGCAAGCGCTAAACGCATCAGGCCGCCTGCGGGCGGCTTTTTTGTGAGCGCATTACGCGTTTAAGCTGGCGGGTATGACCGCGCGCCAGCGCAAACACCGAGATAAACGCGCCGAGGAGCGCGCAGAGCATATCCGCCTGCGTGTCCCACTCGTCGCCCTGCGTACCCAGAAAATCATCGGCGTCTTTGCCGAGCGCCAGCGCCACCCACCACTCAATCAGCTCGTAAAAGGCGCTGATAGCAAGCGTCACGCAGCAGACCAGGAACGCGAGCATTTTCGCGCCGAGCCGGTAGCCGCCGCGCGCCAGCACTTCCCGCGCCGACAGCGACATCACTAACCCCTGCAACACATGGCCGAACCGGTCATACGGGTTGCGCGCCATCCCGAGCCACTCCTGCACCATAAATCCGACGGGCACCCGCGCGTAGGAGTACATGCCGCCAACGATAAGCGACACGCAGCCGGTGAAAATCAACGCATAGAGCAGCGGCGTCAGCGGATAGCGCTTCGCGGTGGCCCACAGCACTGGCACCACGATAAACACCGGCAGCACTTCCATCAGCCAGGTGAGCCGTCGTTCGGTGGTCAGCGCGGTGAGAATAAGCAGCAGCGCCAGCAGCAATGTGCCGACAGAGAGATACAGCGGACGGGAGAGGGGCATCAGCGATCCTTCACCTGGGTAAAAGTTACTGTTTAGCGCAAAAGAGGGGGATTGCAAGGAGAGAACAACGGGAGCGATGAGGTTTATTAGCAAGCAACTTTATCCAGAACACAGATAATTTGATGGCAAAGCCGCGACTGGCGTAACGCTTTTAGCAAAAATTTAAAGGCCCTGCCCACATGGCTCGTTTTCCCGATGCGTAACCAGGGCGTGCGCTTTACAAAGGGATGTATCAGATATCATCTCTTTTCTTTAATTTCTCTCATCTGAAGCGCAATTAACGAGCCGGAAAAGCAAATACATAAATAATATGAATCAGGTTAGGCTTCACATAACAAATAATGAATGGAGTAAAAACTATTGCGATGTTTATCAACGCGTTATTGGATCACTATACTCAACGCATTTAGCGATACGGTCAAATAAACTCGATGTAGTAACGCGGAGATAATTTCGATAACTTGTTTTCGTCAGATAATTAAAAGAGAATAACCGCTTTATTAAAATGATTTTGAAATAAAAGCATCATTATTACAGGGACAAGTAAGCGAATGAAACATGCAGCAATCACTGGCAATATTTCTTTATCGCGTTATCACCTGAATATTAACGGCTGTCCTGTAAAACCCGATGTGCTGATATTCAGAGGGCGGGAGGCGCTAAGTGAACCTTTTTCGTGGCGAATTGAATTTACCACGCCGCACACCGTTCAGCGCGAAGATATCCTGATGAAATATGCCCGTTTTGATATGAATGGGCGGAAAACTATTTACGGTGTCATTACCCGCTTTGCGTGGCTGTCAACAAACGCTGACCAGTCTCATTATGCGGTCACGCTGGAATCTCGTCTTGCTTTGCTCTCCCGTACCCGTCGCTGCGCCATATTCCAGAACCAGTCGGTGCCTGAAGTTGTAGAGCAGGTGCTGCGGGCGCATGGCCTGGAAGGGCCGGATTTCGAGTTTCGGCTTTCCCGCGAATACCCGTACCGCGACATCATCACCCAGTGGCGGGAAACCGATCTTGAATTTATCCAGCGGATTCTGGCCGAAGTGGGCATCTGGTTTCGCTTTGCGATGAACGACGCGACAGAACTTGATGTGGTGGTTTTTGGCGACACGCAGCTTCAGTATGAATTCGATATCCGGTTGCCCTACCGGGAGCCATCCGGGTTGTCGGCAGAGGAAAGTGTCTGGAGCGTGCGTACCTGGCACACCGTCGTACCAGGACTGACTCATGTGAACCGTTATAACTACCGTAGCGCCACATCGCCCATGCAGGCGCAGGTTGCTGTGCGCAGTGAGGCGGTGACGACAGGCGAGCATTACCGCTATGGCGACCTCTATCAGGAAGAGGGGGACGAGCACGATCCTGAACCCGCGACGGAGAGCGGCGCCTTTTATGCGCGCATTGATCATGAGCGTGAACTGAACAAATCAGTCCGCCTGCATCTTTTCAGCAACGCGCCCCATCTGGCGCCCGGCCAGGTGCTGGAACCCCAGGGTGATGTCATCACCGCGCTGAAAAATGGCGTGTTAATGACCCTACTGACGTACCGGGGCGCGCGTGACTCCAGCCTGCATGTTTCGGTGTGGGGACAGCCGTACACCGAGCGCTACTGCTTTCGCCCGGATTGCCCGCCGCGCCCTGAAATTCACGGAACGTTACCCGCCCGTGTGGAAAGCCGCGAGAAACACGATATCTACGCCCATCTTGATGAGTACGGCCGCTACCGGGTCAGGCTTGATGTTGACCGCAGCGACAGCGAGCCGGGTTTTGGCTACGTGTGGTTGAGAATGGCGAAGCCTTATACCGCCGAGGACGCAGGCTGGCATATGCCGCTTATCGACGGTACGGAGGTCGCGATCGCCTGGCGTCATGGCGATATCGATCAGCCCTACATCGCCTATGCGCTGCATGATTCTGAACATGCTGATGTGGTGAATCGCGACAACCGTAGCCAGAACATTCTGCGTACCGCGGGCGACAACGAGTTACGCATGGAAGACCGGCGCGGCGAAGAGCATATCGCGCTGACCACGCCTTATGGCGCGTCACAGCTTAATGAGGGGCAGGTCGCTGACGCGCAGGGAAAATCGCGTGGCGCGGGCTTTGAGCTGCGTACCGATGAGTATGGCGTCATTCGCGTGGCGAAAGGGCTGTTCATCACCGCTGAAGGGCAGGCCAGAGCCGCAGGCGAAGTGCTGGACATGGAAACGGCCCTGAAAGAGATCGCGCTTTGTCTGCAACAGATTGAAGAGCTTAGCCGCGTCGCAGAGCAGGCGCAGGCATTACAGGCGGATATCGCCAGCCAGACCGCCATGTTTAACGAGCGCCTCAGGCCGCTCAACCAGATGATTCATGCCTATGGCCCGCAAGGCGTGGCGTTCACCAGCGGTGAGCATATGCAGCTTGCCGCCGCGAAAAACGTGGCCATCAATGCCGGGGGCGATATCAGTGTCGGCGTGATGGGGAATATGACGGCGCTGGCGGGTGACAAACTCGGCCTGTTTGCCCACACCGGCCCGCTGAGCCTGAAATCCGGCGAGGGGCCAGTCGGGATGCAGGCGCAGAACGGCAGGATGAGTCTGGCGGCACAGAAGAAGCTGACAATAACCTCCACTCGCGATATTTCCTTTGCCGGCAAGAAGCGCATCACGCTTATCGGTGGCGGCAGCTACCTGAAAATAGAACAAGGGAAAATCGAATATGGCACGACCGGAGTGTATCTGCGCAGGGTGCCGCGAACGTATGTAGGGGCGGCGGCTGCGATGGCTGTTGATTTGCCCTCATACAATAGCGTTGAAGAAAAGCCTTTGGCACTCAACGTATTTTTATTTTCATAAGCAAAGAGCTCGCTAATGCATATTTCACCGCCAATTTTATTTCCCCGTAAGGATGATGAAGATTATGCCTCCTGGGTTATGCGTACTATGCCTGTCGACCCGGCTCGGGGTTTTCCTGTAAATGGCGTTGAGTCATGGCATGGCGGAATTCACATTCCTCATACTGATTCAGGTGTGTTCGCTAACCCGCTGAGAGCTGTTGCTGATGGTGTGGTTGTCTGGGCAAGCTATCCGGCTTCACCAGAAAAACGAGGCACGAAACCTCTCAATTATGAGGGTGCAACGGATAACGGTTGTGTGCTTATCCGCCATGAGATGCTGATTGGTGAAATTCCGGAAACCTGCGTATTTTATTCACTCACAATGCATATGAAACAGGTGCGTCCGGAAATTCTGAGCAAGTCTGGTATTAATGTCAGACGGGGGCCGGTTATTGGCACTACAGGTATGGTTGGTGGACGCAACGCTTACCATTTTCAGATGTGCTGCTCTGCTGAAATGTTGAAGGTGATTTGTGGTCGTGATCGCGGCTTTCTGGATCTTAGTGCTTCGGGTAGAGTGAAATCTCGCTACGGTAATCGCTACTTTTATTTTCCTGCCGAAACGCCTGTATATAATGGAAACTCGCCTTATGAGTTATCACTCTTCCCATTTTGTCACACTTCATTAGACCTCTATATTGTACATGAAGGCTTGAAAACACGAACAATGCGTAAGGTTGATTGGGGTTACGAATTGGTGGGAGAAACGGCGATAGCGGTGGACTGTATTTGCGAGCCCACACCGGTCGTTAGGGGATATGAAATATACAGTGAGTGGGTTAAGGTGATTTACCCTGGTGGCGAGGGATGGGTGGATGTATCCTCACCTAAAATTAAGACCTGGACAGATGCTGATTTCCCGGACTGGGCCGGATGGATTCTTGTAGACGATGATTTAACCCCAGACAGCCAATGCAATTCAAAAATAGTAAAAAAAGCACGGGAGAAACGGTGTGCGGATTTCACCCGGTTTATTTGTAAATTTCCTCTGGAGTGGGACTTTTCATCATTTGATGCACGATTTTCATGGCTAAAAAACCCTAATGCGTCGCTGTCTGAACCCATGAATGATGAGAGTTATACGGCCCTAAAGGAATATGTGAAAGCATTATCGTTTTTTGAAAAACTACCAATGAGTATTCAGAACGAGTTAGCTGGCCAGGTCTGGCATTTCGATCCTCGAGGCCTGATTATCCAACTACAGAAAGCAGAACGCCGGCTCATCTATTCCAGTGCTAATAGTATTAAGCATAAAAAAATGAATGATTTCACTGTTGATGATATGCAACACGGAGATTTAACCAAAGAGCAGATCCTGGAGCAGGGAAAGGTAAACAAGATCAATATTTCTGGCAAGGAACTTAAGAAGAGTTTTTTTAATTTTGACAAAACATTGGAAGAGCATTTCGCCACAATGGACAATATGGCCGAATGGACTGCCTGGGGGGAATATTCTCCGTTGATTAGAATTATGCTGGAAAAATTTAAAAGGAACGAAGGTGGTATATTGAGGCATGAGCTTCTTAATAAAGCCTTTTTAGAGCACAAAACCACGAAGTTGTGTGTTGATGAAATTAAAAGACAGATCAGTGATAAATTAAATAAAAATAATTTTAAAGCATTATCCGGATTGGATCTGGAGGGTTTGAGTAACGACATAGGAAGCCGGATAAAGCTACCAAAGTTTGATGATTATGATTGGGTTAATGGACTCGGTATCGCTATTCATGATACATATTCAACAAACATATACATCGATGAGCTTGATGTTTTTGATGCTAATGTTGGTATGCCAAATCGCGTAACTTTTAAAGCACGTATATCATTTTGTATCCAGGATCATTTTGGGCTGGATACAGCAGATATGAATGGTAAAGGGTTTGAGCTTATCCCCTGGTTTTGCTCATGGTTTATTTTGCAACGTTATCAGCACTATGATTTCAAGCCCTTTATTAATGAGGCGGATTTTAGTATTTGGATTGAGGGAGACTAACATGAAAAAATTAAAGTTGATATCTTTTTTGATACTAACATGCGCCTTCTATGTGTTTTTTGTTTTTTATCTAAGGCAGGGAGAAATAAACAGCATCTACCAGCAAACTCAATATAATGATATCTGGGGGAAAACTTGTAAGTCCACGGTTGTCGTCGTTGATAATGCACCTTTGTCGAGAATTTCTTTGAAAAAAATGTGGTTACGTTTTAGTGAGGATATTATGAGAAACTGGAAACCTCTTGATAATGGCTGTGACAGTATACTTGTCATAGATAATAAGTTGTCAACGCCCTATGATCAAAGTGAGTTAGATTATTGGATGGGGGATGATTATTATTGCTTAAATGGTAAATTAAATAATGGACAATGTTTACCTAAAGAGAGCCAAATTTTTGTTATCCAGCTAAGGACATCTACGGAGGATGATGAGAAGGTAGGAGTTATTGGTAATAAAGATGTTTATATTCATTTCGTTAACTATGGTGGCTAAAGTTTATATTCATATGTAAGCATTTTATCAAATAAAATTAAAAGTAAAAAATCACTGGTTGAGATATTACCTTTGCCGGCAAGAAGCGCATCACGCTTATCGGCGGTGGCAGCTACCTGAAAATAGAACAAGGGAAAATCGAATATGGCACAACCGGAGTGTATCTGCGCAGGGTGCCGCGAACGTATGTAGGGGCGGCGGCTGCGATGGCGCAGGAGATGCCCGTTATGCCCATAGCGGACGGGTACAGCGAATTCTTTATTGTGCGCGACCAGACAACGAATAAGCCGCTGGCTGGTTTCCCCTATACGCTCACGTTTTCGGGCGGCACGCTGCGCGGCGAAACCGATGTCAACGGTGAGACGCAGCGCGCCTGGAGCAAACAGAGTGAGGAAATCGCTCTGACACCGCACCCGGAACAATTCCGCCGGGAATGTTTCAGCGCCAGCTACTGGGATAGCCGCACCTCGCTGTCGCTCGATTTTTCAGATTACGACAAGGAGGAAAACTGATGGCAGCAGGGAAGAGAGCCGCCGGCGTGCCGGGCGAGCCGCAAAGAACAGCAACAACAGTAAAAGCGCCTGAAGGTACGGTGGCCAGCGTCACCAATCCGCTGGATTTATGGTACCTGTGCGAGAAGGTGAACTACGCGCTGAAATATCCCGTGAAGCGCTCCGACGGGAAGATGATGTATCAGCGAAAGGTGACCCGGCTTATTCGGCAGGATGACAGGAACTTTAATTACCATTTTCCCTACATTGGCGAAGTGGGCTACGACATGACGCGCAATCCGCCCTCGCCGCTAATGAGCAGGCGACACCCTAACTGGCCGAGCAGCTTCCCGCTCGCGCAGTATCGCCTGATAAAACGAGGTTATGAAATGCGCCTGCGGGAAATGGCCGAGGGGGAAGTGGAGCGCGTTATCGAATTGCTGACGCGGGATGAACTGGAAACACTGCCTGCGCCGGAGGCCGGTGACATCATGCTGGATGATGCGCTGGATATTGTGCTCAAACGCAAGGGGAGCTTTCGGATACCGGATGTTATCCGAATCAGCGACGTCACCCTGACGGGTAACGCTGCCTTTAGCCAGGGAAATATTCATACGGTGATTGAGATTAAGTTTCCGGGGGACAGGTTGACCTGGAGACAACAACGAGCTTATGAGTTGATCGCGGCTAAACCCAGTGACTTTCGTCTACTTGAAACCGACGTCTGTCAGATAGACGACAAACGCAAACGCGAGTGGATACGGGATGCCGCTCAGGAGCCGGTCTATAAACCGGTAGCGGATGCGCTGGGAGAAACCGAACAGATCTGCCTTCGCCCGGATGTGCCAGCGTATCAACTGCTGGAAGGAGAAATGGAGCAGGAGTTTCGCCAGGTACAACACCATTTCTACCAGCTGGCCGGCGACTACTGGGTGCCTCCTGCGGGCATGGAGGTCAATACCTTAAAACCACAGCAAGATGCCGGGGACATCGCCCGGCAGGCGCAGGAGCGGGAGCGAGCCGCCGGGTTTCTCGGGGCATTGCTGGGGGGGCAAATGGTTGTTATACCCGCCACGGCAGGCGTGGGAGCCGTCGCGGTAGCGACGGGAGAAAGCCTGACGGGCATGATTGCCGGGACCGCGGTGCGGTATGCCAGAACGGCATCCACCTTTTTGCTGCCGGCAGGCGGCCTCGGCATGGCGACGGCGGCTGAACCTGAAGAGCAGCCATCAAATACATTTACCCTGAAGCAAGCTCAGGATTTTGTTTACTGGCCCGATTAAGGAGCGGATAAATGGATTTTTTTGAGAAATTTAAGCAGGCCGAATACGATTTTACTTACGGTGCGGAGGATGACCCGGAACACCATAACGCGTTGCAGGTGGGGATAGTGGCACGTTTCTATCTTGATAAAGGTTATACTAAAGAAAATCGAGAGCATATCGCGGAGGCCTGGCAACTATTCCACAATGAGTTTGGAAAGTATTTGAAGTGGGGATGTATTAATGACCCAAACAAAGAATTAGCCTATAGAAATATATCATCTGAAAAATTTAAAGAAACGATTATTAATAGCCTTGGTGATGATCTTGATTTTATGTGGTCTGCTGAAAAAGGATATCGCTATTCCAGTGATTATAGTATTGAAATAAATTCTCCTGCGGGGTGGTTTGAAAATATACACAAGTCTGTTAGCTGTTTTGGTTTTAATCTTCCTGTGGCTGAATTAAACAATAAAGAACATGTCGAAAAGCTGCTGTTGATTTTTTGTAACATACTCAAGCCGTTACATGGAATTATGGGGCTTGGGCTACAGCAATGTTATGAAAAAGAAAGATACCAGCATCTGGAATATGAAATTGGACAAGAGTTTCTTGGTGTTGATATCACAAATTCTAAAACAGATAAACACTCACGTGAAGGCATTCGCTCGGTAAACTGGCACACCTTTTTTAATAATGATTGGTTAAATAAACTGGGTGGAATTCAGTATTTGCGTAGTGCTCTGGGCAACTCATCGATTGAGATAATACCTTATGATGCTGGTGTTATTATCCGCGCCGGAGAATGGCCGGAGTTAGGCTGGATTAAGGATAACCCATACCCTGAACTGTACGTGAAAGTGAATAAGGTGCTTAAACCTATACGCGCACCGGAAATTGGTAGCCTGGGGTATGGCTCGATTGCCGGCGAAATCCGGTTTGACGACAGCTCAACCGCCCGGTGGCTTGCCCGCTTTGATGTAGACCTTCCGCCGTTTGCCACCATGCCAGCGGCAAAAGATCCGGTGCGGATAAGCTGCTGGACAGACGATATTGCGCCTTACGCGGGCCAGTGGGCCACGATTGTCAACGGCACCACCGACTATATTCAAACGCGGGAAGGGCAGAAGATGCCTTATTTTGAAGATAAACACGGCAATAAACACCGTGCCCTCTGGCAACTGCTGAAGCGAGATGATAAAGGCAGCGTTTTCATCATGCCGGAATAATAAAAAAGGACCTCTTGTCAGAGAGCAGGCCCTGTTAAGGAAAAGATAAAATGGATTTTTTTGAAAAATTTAAGCAGGCCGAATACGATCTTACTTACGGTGCGGAGGATGACCCGGAACACCATAACGCTTTACAGGTGGGCTTAGTGGCATGGTTTTACCTGGATAAAGGATATACCAAAGAAAACCGGGCCAGAATTGCTGAAGCTTGGCAGCTTTACCACAATGAATTCGGTGCGAAATTGAAGTGGGGGTATATTGATGATCCCAGCAAGCCTCTGGATTACAATGTAAAATTAACAAAAATATTAAAAAAATATATATCTGATAGCTTCGGTGAGAGTTTCTTTTTTGACTGGTATTCTGATGCGGGTTTTCGTTATGCTAGTTATTATTCAGTTTCAGTTGGATCTATGGCCGGATGGTATGAATCAATTCATAAAAATGTAAGTTATTTTGGTTTTTATATTCCTGTTGAGGAACTTAATCGTAAAGATTTTTTAAAAGCTCTTCTTTCTCAATTTTGCGATATTTTACAGCCACTCCATGGGTTAATGGGTTTAGGAATTCAACAGTGCTACGAAAAGGAGCGATATCAGCATCTCGAATATGAAATTTGCAATGAGTTTAATGGTGTTGATGTTATTAATTCTAATACGGATAAAAAAATGAGGGCAGGTCTACGCTCCGTTAACTGGTATACCTTTTTTAATAATGAGTGGCTAAATAAACTGGGTGGAATTCAGTATTTACGTAGTGCTCTGAGTAACGCATCGATTGAGATAATACCTTATGATGCTGGCGTTATTATCCGCGCCGGAGAATGGCCGGAATTAGGCTGGGTTAAGGATAACCCATACCCTGAACTGTACGTGAAAGTGAATAAGGTGCTTAAACCTATACGCGCACCGGAAATTGGTAGCCTGGGGTATGGCTCGATTGCCGGCGAAATCCGTTTTGACAGAAATTCCACCGCCCGGTGGCTTGCCCGCTTTGATGTAGACCTTCCGCAGTTTACCGCTCTGTGAGCCATTTGCCGAAGCTTTAAACCACATACAGCGAATCATCAGACAAGCTCAATGAAGAGTCCGGCTCTCCAAAAGCAAAAAACCAGCCCGTAGGCTGGTTTCTCTAAATAAGTGGTGCCCGGACCGGACAAAAACGCCGGGAGCGTTTTTGCACAGCCCATCGCGCTGCCCGCAGGGCGAGTCGCAGGGATGCGACGAGTGAATCGAACGCAGTCCGATGAAGAGTCCGGCTCTCCAAAAGCAAAAACCCGCCTTGTGGGCGGGTTCTCTAAATAAGTGGTGCCCGGACTCGGAATCGAACCAAGGACACGGGGATTTTCAATCCCCTGCTCTACCGACTGAGCTATCCGGGCAACGGGGCGCATTAAACCCGATTCAACTTACGGCGTCAACGAAATTCCGCGAATTCTGCGCCGCCCGCCCATTCCTGCGCCACTTTGCTTGCGAAATAGCCGTTTTAACGCCTTACGCGAAGAAACGCGTCCAGAGCGCGGAAAGCGGCATTGAAATCAGCAGCGCAGGCAGCAGATTAACCACCGCGAACATCTTAATACCGCAGATGCGCAGGCCCGTCGCCAGCAGCAGCAAACCGCCCGTCGCGGTAAAATCGCCCATCATCGCGGGTGTGGTCAGCGGCAGGATAAATACCGCGCCGGCGGCGAGCGCTAACTGAATAAGCAGCATCGGCAGGGAAATGGCCGCGACGGCGGCCCCGAGCGTCGTGGCAAAAATCGTGGCGGTGAAGAAATCGAGAAACGCCTTGGCGATAAGCAGGCTGTTGTCGCCGGTCATGCCTTCGCGCATCGCGCCAAAAATGCCGGTTCCGCTCGCGCAAAACAGCACGATGATCGCCACAAAACTCTGCACGAAATTATCCTGCGCGGGCCGCGCGTTTTTACCGGGCCGCAACCGGCGCGCCACGCCGTTCAGGCCATGCACCAGATTGATGATTCCTTTTTCGATATAGCAAAGCTCGCCAATCAGCGCGCCGAGCAGCATCGAGAGCACCATCACCGGCAGGTTCACGCACTTCACCACCAGTAAAATGCCAATGCCGAGCGACGCCAGGCCGAAAATCGAGGGCATCGAACTGCGTAGCCGCTCGGGAAGCCGCTGGCTTAACGCCGCGCCAAGCAATCCGCCCAGCAGCACTGCCGCCGCATTGATAAAAGGTCCGGTTACCACATGGTGCTCCTGCTTTAGTCTGGGTCGCGATGGGCTTCAGCATAAGCCCGTTGCCGGAGTGAGGAAAGTGCGCCCGGTAACGGCATTTTTATGCGAATATGATGATTACTTATTTTAACCATTTATTTTATCCCATAATAATCAAAATGATAAAAAATGCTCAGATTAAAATCATGCTTAAAACCCCGATTTTCTCCGCGCGCTGTCTTGCCCCACGCGGCGTAAGGTGACATGATTGCGCGACTTTTCTCCATCAGACAGGGTGTGTTATGACCGCGCGTTCGCTGCCAGCCGTCATTTCTTCGCGACATTGCACAATGCCGCGCGCCCGTCATGGCTGTCCGCCATACTTCTCCATGCCCACCATGCGGTGAGGCCACCGTACGCTCACTGCCGGACAACAGTAAAACCAGGCGCGCTCTGCTTTTACTGATGTCTCGCGGTCGGAGCTGGTAATCAGTCAGACCACATCGTTTCGCCGGGATACCGTCCCGTTGCCGTGCCCGAAGGCGCTTACACCGACACTCAGGGTTTTTGTGCTTATGAAATCGTTAAAAATTGCCGCCAGCCACGCCGTGGCTCCTCTGCTTTCAACCTCCCGCGACGTGGTGGGGCTCGATAGCACCGACTTCACCGACGTGGCCGCCGTGGTGCTCTCAGTGGCCGATACGCGCAGCGGCATTCTCGCGCTGCTTAAGCGCACCGGGTTTAACCTGCCGGTTTTTGTTTATCTTCAGAATGGCGAAAGCTGCGACGCGCCGGTCAGCGGCACGCTCACGGGAACGTCGCAGGAGTTTCTGGCGCTTGAAACCGCCGCACTCGCGTATGAAGAGAACCTGCTGCCGCCGTTTTTCGACACGCTGACGCAGTATGTAGAGATGCAAAACAGCACGTTCGCATGCCCTGGCCACCAGCACGGCGAGTTCTTTAAAAAGCATCCGGCGGGCAGGCAATTTTACGATTTCTTCGGTGAGAACGTGTTTCGCGCCGATATGTGCAACGCCGACGTCAAACTGGGCGATTTGCTGATCCACGAAGGCTCCGCCAAGCACGCGCAGAAATTTGCCGCGAAGGTGTTTCACGCCGATAAAACCTATTTTGTGCTGAACGGCACGTCGGCAGCCAATAAAGTCGTGACCAACGCGCTGCTGACACAGGGCGATCTGGTGTTGTTCGATCGTAACAACCATAAATCGAACCACCACGGGGCGCTGATCCAAGCGGGCGCGACGCCGGTCTATCTCGAAGCGGCGCGTAACCCGTTCGGGTTTATCGGCGGGATCGACGAGCGCTGCTTCGACGAGGCGTATCTGCGTGAGCTGATTGCCGAAGTCGCGCCGTCGCGCGCGCAGGAGGCGCGTCCGTTCCGCCTGGCGGTGATCCAGCTCGGCACCTACGATGGCACCGTCTATAACGCCCGTCAGGTGGTGGATAAAATCGGCCACCTGTGCGATTACATCCTGTTTGATTCCGCGTGGGTCGGCTACGAGCAGTTTATTCCGATGATGGCCGACTGCTCGCCGCTGCTGCTGGATCTCAATGAAAACGATCCGGGGATTTTCGTCACGCAGTCGGTACACAAACAGCAGGCCGGGTTCTCGCAGACCTCGCAGATCCACAAGAAAGATAACCATATCCGCGGCCAGGCGCGCTTTTGCCCGCACAAGCGGCTCAATAACGCCTTTATGCTGCACGCTTCGACAAGCCCGTTTTATCCGCTGTTCGCGGCGCTGGATGTGAATGCCAAAATCCACGAAGGGGAGAGCGGCAAGCGGTTGTGGGCCGAGTGCGTGGAGCTTGGGATCGAGGCGCGCAAAGCGATCATCGCCAACTGCCACATGATCAAGCCGTTTATCCCGGATACGGTAGCGGGGCGGCCGTGGCAGGATCACCCGACGGACGCCATCGCCCGCGAACGGCGCTTTTTCAGCTTTGAGCCGGGCGCGGCGTGGCACGGTTTCGCGGGATACGCGCGCGAGCAATATTTTGTCGATCCGTGCAAGCTGCTGCTGACCACGCCGGGTATTGATGCCGAAACCGGCGAGTACAGCGATTTTGGCGTCCCGGCGGCGATCCTCGCCAATTACCTGCGTGAAAACGGCATCGTGCCGGAAAAAGCGGATCTTAACTCGATCCTGTTTTTGCTCACACCCGCCGAAAGCGCGCAGAAGATGGCGCATCTGGTCGCGATGCTGGCGCGCTTTGAGCAACATATTGAAGACGATACGCCGCTTGCCGACGTGTTGCCGACGATCTGTCAGAAATACCCGGTGCGCTATAAAGGCTACACGCTGCGCCAGCTCTGTCAGGAGATGCATAACCTGTACGTGAGTTTTGACGTGAAGGCGTTGCAGCGGGCGATGTTCCGCAAAGCCGAGCTGCCGCAGGTGGTGATGAATCCGCAGCAGGCGAATGTGGAGTATATTCGCGGCAACGTGGAGCTGGTGCGTCTGAGCGAGGCCGAAGGGCGCGTGGCGGCGGAAGGCGCGCTGCCGTATCCGCCGGGCGTGTTGTGCGTGGTGCCTGGCGAGGTGTGGGGCGGCGCGGCGTTGCGTTATTTCCTGGCGCTGGAAGAGGGCGTGAACCTGTTACCGGGCTTTTCGCCGGAGTTGCAGGGCGTTTACAGCCAGACCGACCCGGACGGCATTAAGCGGTTGTACGGGTATATGTTGCGCGAATAAGGCGTTATCGGGCGGGTGTTGGGTGTGACGCTGGCGGGTGCGCTTCGCTTACCCGCCCTACATAATTTCAGCGCCTTATGTGTCGTTGGTGATGGCGGGGCGTGAATGGTGGGTGCGCTTCGCTTACCCACCCTACGAGAATGCCATCATTTTTATCGTGTAGGGCGGGTAAGCAACGCGCACCCGCCATAAAACCACCCCACTATCAAAACCAAAAAATCATGCACTTTCATTCGCCCGGCGGTACAACCGCCGCGGGTGGCCAATCTTGCCGTATAGCATCTCTACCGTCAGAAATCCGCTCTCAACACAATGCTCCAGATACCGCCGCGTGGTGGTTTTGCTCAACCCCGTCGCGCTCACCACGTCATCGACCGAAAAAATCTGCTCGCGGCTCTCCACAAACAGCCGCTGCACCAGCGTCAGCGTATTCTCCTCAATCCCCTTTGCGCCGGAATCCGGCCGGAAGCTGCGCGCCTGCAACTGATACAACGAATCCACGTTCTGCTGATCCACAATCTTCCACACCCGCTGCTGCTCGCGAAACTGCACAAAGCGCTCCAGCGAATGGCTAAGGCGCTTCCACGACACCGGCTTTAGCAGATAATCGAACGCGCCGTTGCGGATCGCCTGGCTACAGGTGTCCATGTCGCTCGCGGCGGTAATAAAAATCACCGAACAGGCGCTGTTCTTCAGCGTCAGGCTCTCCGTCAGCGTAATGCCTTTGCCGTCCGGCAGATAATTGTCCAGCAGCACCAGATGCGGGCGCTTCTCGCGGATCTGCTGCTCGGCGTCGGCGAGCGTCGCCGCCATGCCCACCAGCCGCAAATGCGAGTGCTGCTTTACCATTTCGGCGTGCAGCGCCGCCAGCTGGTTTTCATCTTCCACAATCAGTACGTCGGTCATCTCAGGTGGCATAGTCAGGTTCTCCCTGCGGTTGGGCCGGACGAACGTCGGGCGCGTTAGGAATAAAAATTGAGAAAATCGTGCCCCGCGGCGTATTGGCGGACACTTCCAGCGTGCCGCCCGCGAGCTTCACATAGCTGGCGATAAGATGCAGGTCGATACCGTGATCGCCGCGGCGTTTGGTGGTAAAACCCGGTTCGAAGATCCTGTCGCGAAGCGCGGGCGCGATCCCCACACCACGATCCGCCACTTCGATGATCAGCTCCCGCTCATTCAGGCGGATCAACACCTCGACCGGATCGTGCGGCCCTTCGGCGCGCTGGGTGGCTTCGATGGCGTTATCCAGCAGATTGCCGATAACCGAAATCAGCTCCGGCTCGCCAAGCCCGCGGAACGCGCGCGCCATCTCGCAGGCTGGATCGAACGTCAGCGTCACGCCTTTCTCGCGCGCTCTGGCGCATTTGCCGATAAGCAGCCCGCATAGCGTGGGGGAATGAAACCGCCGGGAGATAAAATCGAGCAGCTCCTGGGTGTGCTCGGTCTGAGCCTGAATATAGCTCAGCGCCTGGTCGTAGTGGCCCAGATGCAGCAGCCCGGCCAGCGTCGACATCCGGTTTAACTGCTCGTGACGCAGAATGCGCAGGTTATCCGCGTAGCGTTTTACCTGGCTTAGCTGCACGCTCAGGCTGTCGATATCCTTGCGATCGCGAAAGGTAACCACCCAGCCCTGCAGCTCACCTTCCAGCAGAATGCGCACCCGGCTTGCGATCACCGTCAGATGGTTAAATACGCAAATCTCATCATGCGTGTCGTTCTCCAGCATCACCTGCGGGGAGAAAAACGAGACGGGGTTAATCACCGCCTCCAGCGGCTGGCCGCGCAGCGAGCGCGACGACACGTTCAGCCCCAGCAGCCGCTTGGCGGCGCGGTTAATCACCGCGATGCGCGAATGTTCGTCGATGGCGATAACGCCTTCGTAGATGGATTCCATCAGCGCCTTTTGCTGGCGCACGAGAAGCCCGATCTCCCGCGGCTCCAGAAAAAACATCTGTTTTTTTATACTGCGGGTGAAAAACCATGAAAAGATAAACAGCGCCAGCAGTAGCAACAGCGCGCCAATCAGGATATTGACCACTTTGCCAAGCGTAATGGTATCGAGATAGCTGGTCAGATAGCCGACCGAGACAATGCCGATGACGCGACCCTGGTCGTCAAAAATCGGCGCTTTGCTGCGCAGCGACACCCCAAGCCCGCCCCGGCGAATGCTGGTAATGGTTTTTCCTTCTAACACATCCTGATTATCGCCGCCGATAAGCGGCGTGCCGATACGGTCATGAAAGACGGAATGAAACAGGTGCAGACCTTTCTCATCGCCAATAACCATAAAGCTGGCGTCGCTGTGGCGGGCCATACCCGTCATAAAGGAATTAATCGCCGGAATATTACGTTTTGTAACGGCTTCACGTAATGACGGAATGAGAGAAATCTCTTCCGCCTGTATTCTCGCGCGGCTGCTCATCTCCTGATAAAGCTGGCGGCTGACGTCGAGGTAATAATAAACGCCGAGCGCCGTAAACAATACGGAGAAGAATATAATGAGATGAATAAATAACTTTATGCGAAATGAAAATTTCATCGTTCACTGGCGCGCCGGAATGCAAACAATAGAGAACTGTACCATTTTTTCAGGCGCTTACCGGAACGGTGCCCGAAACTTGTGATCCCCTCCACAGGCAAGCCGCGCGGCGGTAACTGTTTACCCGAGTTACGTTTTTAGGCTGAAAAAGACGTCTGCTGAATAAACGCCATAAAAACCACGCGTGTAAATTACGTGTGGATCACAGTGCGCTAATTAAAACCATAAACACCATAGGTGCCATTAAATTACCGGCGCTGATTCGGCCTTCCTCACAAATTGTAAGGGTAACCTCTTTTACGCTTAACAGGAAATATAACTACGGAGCTTAATTAAATGAGCACAACCGATGATTCTTACGTCGTACCCCACAATCCGTCTGCTGCGAAGCCAATATCACTGAAAGAAAAGTGGTGGCATATCATGGATACCTGGAAAATCGGGATTATTCCATTGCCGCTGTTTCTGCTCTCTGGCGCGCTTATCGCGATTGACTGCCTCGGCGGCAAACTGCCGAGCGACATTGTGGTGATGGTCGCCACGCTTGCCTTCTTCGGCTTCGCCTGCGGCGAGTTCGGCAAGCGCTTGCCTGTGGTTGGCAAAATGGGCGCGGCGGCGATTTGCGCCACTTTCATCCCTTCCGCGCTGGTCTATTACGGCTGGCTGCCGGATGTGGTCGTGGAATCCACCACCAAATTCTATAAATCCACCAACATTCTCTATCTCTACATCTGCTGCATTATCGTCGGCAGCATCATGAGCATGAACCGCACCACGCTCATTCAGGGCTTTCTGCGTATTTTCTTCCCGATGCTGTGCGGCGAAGTCGTCGGCATGCTGGTGGGGATGGGCGTCGGTATCGCGCTGGGCATGGAGCCGTTCCAGATCTTTTTCTTCCTGATCCTGCCTATTATGGCGGGCGGCGTGGGCGAAGGGGCGATCCCGCTTTCCATCGGCTACGCGACGCTGCTGCATATGGATCAGGGCGTGGCGCTGGGCCGCGTGCTGCCTATCGTGATGCTCGGCAGCCTCACCGCGATTATTATCGCCGGTTGCCTTAACCAGCTTGGCAAACGCTATCCGCACCTGACCGGCGAAGGCGAGCTGATGCCGGATCGCGGCGACAAACCGCAGGCCCAGACGCTGACTACCGCGTTCAGCGGCAAGGCTGACGTCACCACCATTGCCTCGGGCGCGCTGCTGGCGGTGCTGCTCTATATGCTCGGCATGCTCGGCCATAAGCTGATTGGCCTGCCCGCGCCGGTTGGCATGCTGTTTATCGCGGTCTTTATCAAGCTGGTGCACGGCGTTTCTCCGCGCCTGCTGGAAGGCTCGCAGGTGGTTTATAAATTCTTCCAGACTTCCGTGACCTACCCGATCCTCTTCGCCGTCGGCGTGGCTATTACCCCATGGGAAGAGCTGATGCACGCCTTTACGCTCAACAACCTGCTGGTGATTGTCAGCACCGTGTCGGCGCTGGTGGCGACGGGCTTTTTCGTCGGCAAGAAAATCGGTATGCACCCGATTGATGTGGCCATCGTCTCCTGCTGTCAGAGCGGGCAGGGCGGCACCGGCGACGTCGCCATCCTCACCGCGGGCAACCGCATGACCTTAATGCCTTTCGCTCAGATAGCCACCCGCATCGGCGGCGCGATTAACGTCTCGCTCGCGCTGCTGGTACTGGGCAATTTCCTTGTTTAATCGTCAGGATACGTTGTTATGAAACTTGCGAGTTATCTCCATCAGGGCCGCCGCAGTTACGGCATTGTCACGGGTAACGGCGTGGTGGATCTCGGCGCCCGTCTCGGGGCGCACTACGCGGATCTCAAAACGCTGCTGGCGCGGGATGCGCTGGAACAGGCGCGCAGCCATGCGCAGGCGCCCGCCGATTTCGCAATTAGCGATGTGACATTTTTGCCGGTTATCGAACAGCCGGAGAAGATCCTCTGCGTGGGCATGAATTACGCCGAGAAACGTAAAGAGTTCGACCAGCACAACCCGGCACCGACGCTGTTTGTCCGCTTCCCGGATTCGCAGACCGGCCATAACGCGCCGGTGCTCAAACCGCGCCACTCCAGCGAGTTTGATTACGAAGGGGAGCTTGCGGTGATCATCGGGCGCGGCGGTGAGAACATCACCCGCGCGGCGGCGCTCTCGCACGTGGCGGGCTACAGCTGCTACATGGACGGTTCGGCGCGCGACTGGCAACACACCTGGTTTACGGCGGGCAAAAACTGGCGGCAGACCGGCGCGTTCGGCCCGTGGATGACTACCGCCGATGAGATCCCCGATCCGCACCAGCTTGCCATCCGCACCTGGCTTAATGGCCGCATGGTGCAGGACGACAACACCCGCAGCATGGTCCACGGCGTGGCGGAGCTTATCGAGTACATCAGCACCTTCACTCGCTTAAGCCCCGGCGATGTGATCATCACCGGATCGCCGGGTGGCGTTGGCAAAAAACGCACGCCTCCGCTGTTTATGAAGCCGGGCGACAAAATCGAGGTGGAGATCGAGCGGATCGGCCATCTGTGCAATGTGATCGCCGAAGCGCCCGTCGCGCAACCGGCACCCGCCCACTAAAGAGACCGGACGGACGTATGAGCAATCTGGAACTCATCACCGTGGCGCTTGCTCGCCAGCCGCAGGAGAAAGCCCGCGTCGCGGCGTTTCTCGCCAGCCATCAGTTAGGCATGGATGAAGACGTCACGCATGTCGTCATCGCCGTCGCGCAGGGCGAGATAGCAGGCTGCGCCGGGCTTGCGGGCAACGTGATTAAAGGCGTGGCGGTGGATGAGCGCTGGCGGGGCGAAAACCTCAGCGCGCGCCTGCTGGTGGAGGTGGAAAACCTGGCGATGAGCCTCGGCCATTTTCACCTGTTCCTCTGCACGCGTCCGTATAACCTGGAGCGCTTTCGGCGCTGCGGCTTCTGGCCGCTCGCGCAGTGCGACGACATCGCGGCGCTTCTTGAAAACACACCCTCCGGCATCCGCCGTTACTGCCAGCAGCTTGGCAGGCTGAAACAGCCCGGCGCGCGTATCGGCGCGGTGGTGATGAACGCCAATCCGTTTACGCTCGGCCACCGATTCCTGGCCGAACAGGCGGCGAGTGCGAGTGACTGGCTGCATCTTTTTGTGGTGCGCGAAGAGGCGTCGTTTTTCCCTTACCGCGAACGGCTTGCAATGGTGCGGGCGGGCGTCGCGGATCTGCCGAACGTCACGGTGCACGAAGGCTCGGCGTATCTCATTTCGCGCGCCACCTTTCCGGGCTATTTCCTCAAGGAGCGCGGGCTGGTGGAACAGGCCTGGAGCGGGCTGGATTTGCAGATTTTCCGCCGCTATATCGCGCCGACGCTTGGGGTAACCCGGCGCTTTGTCGGCAGCGAGCCGTTCTGCCCGGTGACGCGCGCCTACAACCAGGCGATGCACGCGTGGCTTGAGCGCGCGCCACTTAACACGCCGCCGGTCAGCGTTATCGAAATTCCACGTCTCAGCCACGCCGCGGGCGAGGCGATTTCCGCGTCCGAAGTGCGCCGCCTGCTGCGCGCGCAGCGTTTTTCTTCGATTCGCGAACGGGTGCCCGAGAGCACTTACGCCCTTCTCACGCAACGCTATCGCGCTGAAGTGGCCTGAATTCTTATCTGACAGGACAAACCGTAATGAAGATAGTCAAGGAGGCGCTGGCGGGGACCGCCGAGTCCAGCGACCTGATGGTGAAAATCGCCCCGGCGGCGGGCGAGCTGGAGATAGAAATCTACAGCGATGTGATAAAGCAGTTCGGCGACCAGATCCGCCGCGTGGTGAAAGAGACGCTTGCGGCGATGGAAGTGTACGAAGGGCTGGTGATTATCGAGGACAAAGGCGCGCTGGATCGTGTTATCCGCGCCCGGCTGCAAAGCGCCGTACTGCGCGCCTGCGAGGCGCAGCCGCTGCGCTGGGAGGCGCTCAGATGAGCAAACTTCGCCGCAGTATGCTGTTTTTACCCGGCGCGAATGCCGCCATGCTCTCCACCGCGTTTATCTACCGGCCTGACGCCATCATGTTCGATCTCGAAGACGCCGTGGCGCTGCGCGAGAAAGACACCGCGCGCCTGCTGGTCTTCCACGCCCTGCAACACCCGATGTACCGGGATATCGAAACCGTGGTGCGCATCAACCCGCTCAGCACGCCGTTCGGCTTGCCCGATCTCGAAGCCGCGGTGCGCGCAGGCGTCGACGTGATCCGCCTGCCGAAAACCGACTCGCCGGAAGATATTGATGAGCTGGAAGGCCATCTGGCGCGCATTGAGCGCGAGTGCGGCCGCGAGCCCGGCTCGACGCGCATCATGGCGGCGATTGAATCGGCGGTGGGCGTTATCAACGCCGTGGCGATCGCCCGCAGTTCGCCGCGGCTTATCGGCATTGCGCTCGCGGCGTTCGATTACGTGATGGATATGCAGACCGAGCGCGGCGACGGCACCGAACTCTTCTACGCCCGCTGCGCGGTGCTGCACGCGGCGCGCGCCGCCGGCATCGACGCATTCGACGTGGTGTGGTCTGACGTCAACGACGAAGCGGGCTTTTTAAAAGAGGTCGACCTGATTCGCAAGATGGGCTTTAACGGCAAATCGCTGATTAATCCGCGCCAGATAGACCTGCTGCACAACGCCTACGCGCCGACGCAGGAGGAAGTGGATTATGCCCGCCGCGTGATTGCCGCCGCCGAAGAGGGCGAGCGCAACGGGCTCGGCGTGGTGATCCTGAGCGCGCTGGAAATCGACGTCGGGTTTAACGTTAACGTGATAACCGGCTCCGATGGCGTGATGCGCGGCGCGTCCGGCGGGCATTGCGATGTGGCCGCGGCGGCGAATCTCACCATCGTGGTGGCGCCGCTGTTGCGCAGCCGTATTCCGACAGTCGTTAAACGCGTCACCACCCGCCTGACGCCGGGCGAGAGCATCGACGTGCTCGTTACCGACCACGGCATTGCGGTTAACCCGGCGCGGCCCGAGGTGCGCGAGCGGCTGATCGCGGCGGGGCTGAATGTCGTCGATATTCACGCGCTGTGCGAACGCGCCGTGGCGATCGCCGGCGAGCCGAAACCGATTGAATTCACCGACCGCATTGTCGGCGTGGTGCGCTATCGCGACGGCAGCGTCATCGACGTGGTGCGTCAGGTCAAGGAGTAACGTATGGAAATTGATACACCCGTGAATCCGGGCGTCACGCTTGATGAGCTGCTGGCGGCGAAAGAGGCGCGCGCCCGCCGCCAGCAGGCGTGGCTTACCCGCTACGGCCAGCCGGTGATTTCGCTCTCGCTGGTGACGCCCGGCCCGGTGAAAGACAGCGTGCGTTACCGCAACGCGTTCGCGGTGGCGGTGCAGGCCTGCGATCAGCTGCTGTGGCAGCACCGCTGGCCGTGGCTGGCGCGCGAGGTGTTTCACGCGCATACCGGCCCGACAGCGCTCTGGAGCGTGGCGCACCCGGCGAGCGAAATCAAAGCGCTGTGCGTGGCGCTTGAGCAGACGCACCCGCTCGGCAGGCTGTGGGATTTCGACATTCACTGCCCGCAGGCGGGCCAGGTGGGGCGCGCGTCGCTCGACCGTCCGGGGCGGCGCTGTCTGCTGTGCGATGAACCGGCGCACGCCTGCGCGCGTTCACGCCGTCATCCGCTGGAAGAGGTGGTCGGACGCGTGGAGAAGATGATCGATGACTGGTTTGCCCGCGACTGACCGGCGCTCTGCGCGCCAGCCCGATGTGCCGTCACTCGCGGTGGCGGCGCTGTACGCCGAACTGAACCTGACGCCCAAGCCGGGGCTGGTGGACTGTGCCAATAGCGGTGCGCACCAGGATATGGATCACGCGCTGTTTGTCGCGAGCATCAGGGCAATTGCGCCGTGGCTGCGGGTGTTTTATCAGCAGGGCGCGCAGGACGCCGGGCTTGGCGAAAGCGAGATGCTGCGGCGGCTTCGCCCGGCCGGGCTTGCGTGTGAACAGGCGATGTTCAGCGCCACCGGCGGCGTGAATACGCATAAGGGCGGTATTTTTTCGCTCGGCCTGCTGTGCGCCGCCGCGGGGAGGCTTGCGGCGCAGGGTGAGCCGCTGACGCCAACCGCGCTCTGCATGGCGGTGAGCGCGATGACACGTGGCATCGTAGCGCGCGAGCTGGCGCACGCGGCGAGGTGGAGAGCGGCTTTGCGACGGTGCGCCGCCACGTGTTGCCGTTCTGGCAGCGCGCGCAGGGCGAAAAAGGGTTGCAGCAGGCGCTGCTGCGGCTGATGGCGGTTAATCCGGATACCAATCTGGCGTCACGCGGCGGGCTGGCGGGGCTGCGTTACGTGCAGGGGTACGCGAGTGGCCTGCTGGCGCGCGGCTGGGACGACGAGGCGTTATGGGAGATGGACAGGGCGCTGATTGCGCGCAATTTAAGCCCCGGCGGTAGCGCGGATTTGCTGGCGGTGAGCTGGCTGCTGGCGGCGCTGGCTGTGTGATATGGGGTGTTTTTGGTGAGCCTGGCGGGTATTTTCATGAGCATGGCGGGTGCGCTACGCTTACCCGCCCTACGATTTAGCCACAAACCATTTGTAGGGTGGGTAAGCGCAGCGCACCCACCGGATAACAGATGACTCGCCAGTGTAGGTTGGGTAAGCGAAGCGCACCCACCAAACCAGCGCTACGCACCCACCCCACACGCTTATTTACGGCGATACATCTTCTGCGCGGTATTGACCTTGTAAAGATAACGTCGCGATTCCGCCGACGGGTGGCGGTTGGTCAGCGTCTCGTACACATCATCCGGCGACAGCTGGTTGATGATATTCACCGCCTGGTCTTTATCGTTCGAGAACACGCGCAGCACGCTGCCCGCGCCGCCGTTATAGGCGGTGATCACGGCGTAACGACGCGAGGTCGGGTTGGCGATGCCGCCAAGATAGACATTGTCGAGCATCGCCAGATACGCGGTGCCGGTATCAATGTTGCTTTGCGGATCGAACAGATAGCTGCGGCTCGGCGTGCCCCATTTGCCCTGCGAGCGGAAAACGTCCTTACCGGCGCTGTGCTGCACCACCTGCATCAGCCCGAGTGCGTCGGCATGGCTAACCGCATACGGGTTAAACGACGATTCGGTCTGCATAATCGCGAGGATCAGCGATTCATCCACGCCATATTTGCGCGACGCCTGACGCACCATGCCAATGTACTTATGGGCACGCTTGTCGAGGTGGTTCGGCACTAGGTTAATGGTCACGCTGTAGATAATCCGCAGGCCGTTGCTGCGGCTTTTCAGGCGCGTTTGCAGCAGGTAGTCGGCGAATTTCGACGCGCGGCCTTCCCAGCGGATCGGCTGCCCGGTGTTGTCCACCACCTGGCCGTAAAGGAACGGCTGGCGGGAGATCTGAATGTCGTTAACGTCGGAGTAAAGATCGATAGAGCCCGGATCGTCGCCCATAAGCAGCGTGGTGATAATCGCCTGGCGCAGACGCGCCGCAGGCTCGGTACCGGCTATTGTCTCAACCGTAATAGTACCGTCGTCAAAGTTAATGTGGCTGCGCGTCTGGTACTGATCGGTATACTTCACGTAGTCCTTCGGACCCGCGATTAAAACTTCGTTAAATCCCCAGATGTTTTCAATGTTATGGGCAAACTGGCCCATCAGAATGTCAAACCCGTTGGTGTCCTTAATCCAGGCCTCGTTATAGGCGTTTTCGGCGTTTTTTTTGCTGGAGCAGGAGATGAGCAACGGCGCAATCAAAGCGAGCGCAAATATTTTTTTCATCATTCCGGGCGTGCTGTTGGGTTAAGTGAAAGGGCCAGAGGCCCTTACTGTTGTTCCGGCGGCGTGTAGCCTTCGATGTGCACCTCTTTGCCTTCAAACAGGAAATTCACCATCTCCTCTTCCAGCAGCTTACGATGCTCCGGGTTCATCATGTTGAGCTTTTTCTCGTTGATAAGCATGGTCTGCTTCTTCTGCCACTGCGCCCAGGCTTCTTTCGAGATTTCGTTATAGATACGCTTACCCAGTTCTCCCGGATAGAGCTGGAAATCCTGGCCTTCGGCGTCACGCTGAAGAAAAGTACAAAAAATGGTTCTGCTCATCGTCAATCCTCATGAATGGCGCGAGCGGGGCGGGACGCCACCGGCTCTGCGCGCACTTGCTGTAACAGGCGCTCTACGGGGGCGGCGAGGCCCACCGCTGGCGGCTGCGCTAAGTTATACCAGAGACCCGACGCTTCATCCATGCAGGCGGCGGTCTGCTGCACGCCAAGCCACATCGGCACGATATCCAGATGGAAATGGCTGAAGGTGTGGCGAAAGGCGGTGAGCTGCGTCAGGCCGTCATCGTTAATGCCGCGCGCCGAAAGCCACTCGCGTAGCGCCGTTTCGCTCTCAAACTGCGGGAAACAGTACAGCCCGCCCCATAAACCCACCGGCGGGCGCTGCTGCAAAAAGAGCGAACCTTCATGCTGAAGCAGCAGAAAATAGCCGGTTTTCTCCGGCAGCGTCTGTTTGGGCTTTTTGCCGGGGTATTTCGCATAGCTCTGGTGGGCGAACGCCTCGCAGCCATTATTGAGCGGGCAGATCTCGCATTTGGGTTTCGAGCGGGTGCAGACCATCGCGCCGAGATCCATCATCGCCTGGTTAAAGCGCGCCACGCCCTCGGCGGGCGTTACCGTCTCGCTTATCTGCCACAGGCGGTTTTCCACTTCTTTTTTCCCCGGCCAGCCTTCGACGGCGTAACAGCGCGCCAGCACGCGTTTCACGTTGCCGTCGAGGATAGGGAAATGTTTGCCAAGCGATAGCGACAGCACCGCGCCTGCGGTGGAGCGCCCGACGCCCGGCAGCGCGGCCACTTCTTCGAACGTTTCGGGGAATTTTCCGCCGTGCAGCGTTGCCACCTGCTGCGCCGCCTTATGTAAATTGCGGGCGCGGGCGTAGTAGCCAAGACCGGTCCACAGATGCAGCACATCATCGAGCGGTGCATTTGCCAGCGCCGTCACGTCAGGAAAGCGCGCCATAAACCGCTCAAAATAGGGGATTACGGTCGTCACCTGCGTTTGTTGCAGCATGACTTCCGAGAGCCATACTTTGTAAGGGGTTTTTTCCTGCTGCCAGGGAAGGGTTTTGCGACCATATTTGTCGTACCAGTCGAGCACCTGGCGGGAGAACTGCTGTGCCTGCATCATGAACGCGTGGCTTCCGGCTTGAAGAAATCAGGGGCTGTGATTCCAGCACAGGCCCTGTGGGCTGTAAACAGGAACTTTCCTGTGCTTGCATCGGGCAACTATCTTTGGATAATGCCCGTTTCCCGAACCACTACTCAAACAGACTAATCGCCATGAATAACGACGTCATTTCACCGGAATTTGATGAAAACGGTCGCCCGCTGCGCCGTATTCGCAGCTTCGTCCGCCGCCAGGGGCGCCTGACCAAAGGGCAGCAGCACGCGCTGGACCACTACTGGCCGGTGATGGGCGTTGAATATCGCGCAGAGCCGCTCGATCTCGTCGCGCTGTTTGGCCGCGACGCGCCGGTGACGCTGGAAATTGGCTTCGGCATGGGCTCGTCGCTGGTGGAGATGGCGAAAACCAATCCGCAGCAGAATTTTTTAGGCATTGAAGTGCATTCGCCGGGCGTGGGCGCGTGCCTGAGCGCCGCCCATGAAGAGGGCGTCGAAAACCTGCGCGTGATGTGTCATGACGCGGTGGAAGTGCTGGAGAAAATGATCCCGGACGGCTCGCTGCATATGGTGCAGCTTTTCTTCCCGGACCCGTGGCATAAAGCGCGCCATAACAAGCGCCGCATCGTGCAGGTGCCGTTCGCGCAGCTGGTGCTTCGCAAATTACAGCCAGGCGGCGTCTTCCATATGGCGACCGACTGGGAACCTTATGCCGAACATATGCTCGAAGTAATGTCTTCGGTGGAAGGATATGAGAACCTGTCCCCGACGCAGGATTATGTACCGCGCCCGGCCTCGCGCCCGGTGACCAAATTTGAACAGCGTGGCCATCGTCTTGGTCACGGCGTATGGGACTTAATGTTCGGGAGAGTAAAATAATGGCGAAGAACCGTAGCCGTCGTCTGCGTAAAAAGATGCACATCGACGAATTTCAGGAACTGGGCTTTACGGTAACCTGGCGTTTCCCGCAGGGTGCCACGGATGAGCAGATCAACACCACGGTGGACGAGCTTATCAGCGAGGCTATCGAGCCAAACGGCCTTGCCTTTGGTGGCAGCGGCAACCAGGCCTGGGAAGGGCTGGTGTTCCGCCAGCAGATCGGCAAATGCACCGATGAAGATCGCGAAGTGGTGCGCAAATGGCTGGAAGCGCGCGGCATGTCTGATGTCCAGGTCAGCGAACTGGTCGACATCTGGTGGGATTAAGTTAAACAACGGGTCGGTTTTGCCGGCCCGTTAGCATTTCAGGAGCGAGTATGATGCGTAAAGCGCTGCTGGGCGTGTTGCTGGTGACAGCGATGCAGGCCCAGGCGGAATACAAATGCAGCGTCACGCCGCGCGACGACGTGGTGCTCAAGCCCCAGCATGTGCAGGTGGTGGGCGAAAACGGCGATCTGGTGATTGGCCCTGACGGCGCGGTGCAGTTTAACGGCAAGCCGATGACGCTTTCCGCCGCCCAGCGCCAGCAGGCGCTCGACTACCAAAAAGCGCTGCGCGCCACGCTGCCGTGGGTCGATCAGGGCGCGCTGTCTCGCGTGGAGAAAGGCCGCGTCGCGCTGGATAAAATCATCGCCAAAGAGGTGGGTGAAAACAGCAGCATGCGCGGGCGTCTCACGAAACTCGACGCACAGCTGAAAACCCAGATGAACCGAATCATTGAGCATCGCGACGACGGGCTGACGTTCCACTATAAAGCCATCGATCAGGTGCGCGCCGACGGCCAGCAGCTGGTGAATCAGGCGATGGGCGGCATTCTGCAGGACAGCATTAACGAAATGGGTGCCAAAGCGGTGCTGAAAGGCGGTGGCAACCCGCTGGAAGGCGTGCTGGGGAGCCTGGGCGGCCTGCAAACGGCTATTCAGAACGAATGGAAAAACCAGGAAGCGGATTTTCAGCAGTTCGGCCGCGAGGTTTGCACCCGCACCATCCAGCTTGAAGAGCAGCGCCAGGCGCTGGTCGGCAGCTTTAAATAATCGTAACGGGAGCGCTGGCTCCCGTGCTTTTCCCGCCGCGCGTAATTCCCTCTGATACATCCCGTTACACAGAATCACAATCGCTTCCTCTTTGTCTTACTTTTTCGCACTACGCTCTACGGGTGACCACACAGACAAACGCGAGGATGCGGATGAAACGGGATATATCAGCAGGGAGCCTTATTTCTCTCTTTTTGCTCGCCATCATCACGCTGAACGTGGCCGTGCTCTGGGTGCAAAATTACCAGGCGGAGAGCGTGCCCATTAGCGCCTCGGCGAACCGCTGTGTTAACGCCGCACCGGAATATTGTGAAGACGAAATGCCGGCCGCAGGGCCGCTGCCCGGCGAGCCACCGCTACACGTGACTGAAGATATTTTGCCTTCCGTAAGCCCGCGCTTTTCCCCCGCGCAACTCGCGCTCTACCGCAATGACGATATCTATCTCCCGGATGACCTGCCTGACGATGATTTCTGGCTGGGCGAGGGGGCGGGCGACCTGTAAACATGTTCCCCAGATAAACTTTTATGGAAGGCAGGCTGTAAAAACAGGGTAACAATGTTGGCTATGTAAGCCGCTGATGGTACTGGTTGTGCAGGAAAACGGCCAGGAGGCACGGTTCATATGCCAGTGATACTTCGCATAAAGGATTATCGATTCTTTTTTTACTCGAATGAAGGCAATCCTCGCGAGCCTGCGCATATTCATGTGCGTCGTGGCGGAGCGGAGGCTAAATTCTGGCTAAGCCCCTTCACGTCCCTGGCACGAAATCATGGATTCACTCCGCGTGAAGTGGCAGAGTTATTACTTCTTGTCACCCAACATCAGCAACAGCTTACCGGAGCCTGGTATGACTATTTCAGCTAAACGCGTGAGCTTTGACGAGCAAACCTTGTGGGTTGAACTCTCCGACGCGCGGATCATTGGCGCGCCGCTCTCCTGGTTTCCGCGGCTGCTCAATGCCAGCGATGAAGAACGCGCGAAATGGGAAATCAGCCCATACGGTATTCACTGGGAAACGCTGGATGAAGATATCTCCGTCGAAGGCTTACTGGCTGGAAGAGGGGATATCACTCGCCAGCCGCCGCGGGTAGGCTAATTTCCTCTTTTCACAAGGCTCAACTCTTCGGCGCAAGCGCCGCAAAAGCGGCGCGGATCTCCTCTTCCGGCAGATGCGCGCCGATAAACACCAGCGTGCTTTGCGGCGTTTCATCGCTCGCCCATTCGCGGTCCCAGTCGGCGCTGTAAAGCCGCTGGACGCCCTGGAACAACAAACGGCGCGGCTCGTCCTGAATAAACAGCATCCCCTTGTAACGCATAAGGTTATCGGCGAACTGTAGCAGCAGTCCTTCCATCACGCGGGATATCGCATCCAGCGCTACCGGATAATCAAAATTCACCACAATAGAGGCGATATCGGGCTGCGCGGGGGCGGCAAAGTGAAAGCGCGGCGCGGGCTGTACGATGCGCTCTTCGAGCATAAAGCCCTGGGTGTCGAAAATCAGGCCCAGATCCACCTCGCCCTGCACTACTTTATGCACCGGCGCGCGGGCGTTAATGCGGCGCAGACGGGCCAGCAGCGCTTCGTCTTCGCCCGCCACATCGGTTTTAGTCAGCAGAATACGATCCGCGTAGCCGATTTGCGACTGCGCCAGCGCGTAGCGGTCCATCTGCTGACCGGCGTGTACGGCGTCTACCAGCGTAATCACGCCATCCAGCAGATAGCGCTCGCACAGCGTCTCGTGGGAGAAGAACGTCTGGATAATGGGGCCGGGATCTGCCATGCCGGTGCATTCGATAATCACCCGATCGAATGTCGTGACGCCGCCGTCAAGCAGTTCCAGCAAATCGAGCAGCGCCGATTCCAGTTCTTCCGAGCGGGTACAGCAGATGCAGCCGTTGCTGAGTGTTTTCATTTGCGTGGCGCGGCTGCCGAGGATTTCGCTGTCGATGGGCGTTTCGCCGAATTCGTTTTCAATAACCGCGATTTTATAGCCGTGGTTGGCTTCGAGGATGTGACGCAGCAGCGTGGTTTTTCCGGCGCCAAGAAAGCCGGTTAAGAGCGTGACCGCAACGGGTTGCATGTTTACCTCCGGTAAGTGTCAGCAGCAGCGCATGCCGCCTTCGCCGCTTCCGCCATAGCGCGCCTGCTGGCGCTCGCGGAAGAATTCGTCGTAGGTCATATACGGTTTATCCGGGTGATTAGTCTTCATATGCTCAACGTAGTTGTCATAGTCCGGAATACCTATCAGCATTTTCGCCGCCTGACCCAGGTATTTTTTCGCTTGTCCTAAGTTACCAAACATTATGTTTCCCAGACAGAAAAAGCCCGGCGGTGTGAGCCGGGGGCTTGCGAGTGTGTCGATAAAAGGTGGATGCGCTTCGCTTACCCACCCTGGATAACAAATGAATCTGTTAAATGTAGGGCGGGTAAGCCTCGCGCACCCGCCGTTTACCACCGTTACATTAATGGTGTGACGAGGTTTTTACGCCGCCTTCCGGCACCGGCACATACGGCGTTTCTTTCGCACACGGCTGCGCGGAACGACGCGCCTTCATCGCGGTGCGAACACCGTAGAAAATGATGCTGTACACCACCACCAGGAACAGAATACTCAGGCCCGCGTTGGTGTAATTATTGATAACGATATGGTGCATGTTGGCTACCTGCTGCTCGGTCAGCTCAGCGCCGCCTGCGGCGATACGCGTTTTATACTCGTTCGCCATATAGAAGAAGCCTTCCATCTGCGGATTCACGCTAAAGAGCTTCATGCCGAGCGCCCAGGTGGTGCAGATAAGCAGCCACACCGCCGGCACCACGGTCACCCAGATATAACGGGTGCGCTTCATCTTCACCAGCACCACGGTCGCCAGCACCAGCGCCACGGCGGCCAGCATCTGGTTAGAGATGCCGAACAGCGGCCACAGGCTCTTCACGCCGCCGAGCGGGTCCACCACGCCCTGATAGAGCAGATAACCCCACAGGCCCACACAGCCCGCCGTCCCGACGATGCCCGCCACCAGCGAATCGGTTTTCTTCAGGAACGGCACAAAGTTGCCCACCAGATCCTGGAACATAAAGCGGCCAGAACGGGTGCCGGCGTCGAGCGCGGTCAGGATAAACAGCGCCTCGAACAGAATGCCGAAGTGATACCAGAAGCCCATGTCCGCGGCCGGGATGATTTTGTGGAACACGTGGGCGATACCAACGGCCAGCGTCGGCGCGCCGCCCGCGCGGTTCAGTACAGACGGCTCGCCGATATCTTTGGCGGTCTGCATGATCTGCTCAGGCGTAATCACAAAGCCCCAGGCGCTCACGGTCGCCGCCGCGTGGGCGGAGACATCTTTCAGCTGCGCCAGAATCAGCGGCGCGTTGTCAGTACCCAGCTCATGCAGGTTCGGCATTGTGATGCCTAGCCCCGCGGGCGGGGTGTTCATCGCGAAATAGAGACCCGGTTCGATGATAGAGGCCGCTACCAGCGCCATTACGGCGACGAAGGATTCCATCAGCATCGCGCCATAGCCGATAAAGCGCGCGTCGGTTTCGTTCGCCAGCAGTTTCGGCGTGGTGCCGGAGGCGATCAGCGCATGGAAGCCGGAGACTGCGCCGCAGGCGATAGTAATAAACAGGAACGGGAACAGCGCGCCTTTCCACAGCGGCCCGGTGCCGTCGATATACTGCGTCACGGCAGGCATTTTCAGCTCCGGGTTCAGGATCAGAATGCCTACCGCCAGGCCCACAATCACGCCGATTTTCAGGAACGTCGCTAGGTAGTCGCGCGGTGCCAGAATCAGCCACACCGGCAGCAGGGCGGAAACAAACGCGTAGCCCACCAGCGCGTAAGTGATCGTGGTGTCTTTAAAGGTCAGCGCCGGGCCCCAGTACGGGTCGGCTGCGATCACGCCGCCAAACCAGATAGACGCCACCAGCAGCACCACGCCGATGACCGACACTTCACCCACGCGCCCCGGACGGATAAAGCGCATATAGATGCCCATAAACAGCGCGATCGGCACCGTCGAGCAGACGGTAAAGACGCCCCACGGGCTTTCCGCCAGCGCTTTCACCACGATGAGTGCCAGCACCGCGAGGATAATAATCATGATTAAGAAACAGCCGAATAGCGCGATGGTGCCCGGCACCGGGCCCATCTCCTCCTTGATCATCTCGCCAAGCGAGGCACCGTTCCGGCGCGAGGAGATAAACAGCACCATGAAATCCTGCACCGCGCCCGCCAGCACCACGCCTGCGAGCAGCCACAGCGTACCGGGCAGATAGCCCATCTGCGCGGCCAGCACCGGGCCGACCAGCGGCCCCGCGCCTGCGATGGCGGCGAAATGGTGGCCGAACAACACGTAGCGGTTGGTGGGCACATAGTTCAGCCCGTCGTTATTGATGACTGCTGGGGTCGCACGCGTCGGGTCGAGCTGCATCACGCGGCTGGCGATATACAAGCTGTAGTAGCGGTAAGCCACCAGGTAGATGGAGACCGAGGCCACCACAATCCACAAGGCGCTGACGCTCTCGCCGCGGCGTAATGCCACCACGGCAAGACAAAAGGCCCCGATGACGCCAAGAAGCGCCCAGGGCAGATGTTTCATTACTGTTTTTTTGTCCATAAGAAACCTGCTTGTCAGACAGAGATAAAACCGGCTGTGACGTGCGTCCCTGACGGCGCAGACGGCGGATAACCGAAAGATTCAAAACGCGCTTAATGATGACAAAACGCGCAGGCGACCTGGAAAGGGCTTCAACAAGCGGTTACATAGCGGGGCGAACGGTCATATAACGCAGCGAGCGGTTCGCCAGCGCCCTGAGCGGCGCGGGTTCTGTGACGCCAGTCACGGAGGGAAGCGGGCAGGAGGGAAGAGGTGGCGTGGGCGTTCGACGTCGGCAGGAAAGTGCAGGCGCGATCATGTGGTGTGCGCGTTATGTATCAGCAACAAACGCGCTGGTACACGATCATATTCCCTTTCTGACCAGGCATTCACTTTCCCGCAGGGTAATAATGGCAAAAAGTGAAATGGTTTTATGTTGGTAATAAGTTGCTTTCTGAATTAATAATACATGATATATTTTGACCATGGTCACGTTCGCCTTGTGATACCCGTATCACTTTCAGTCAGGATGAATTACTGCGTAATTTTATGCGCGTGCCATAAAACGGCATCATTATTAATTTATGGTAAATATTAGTTAAGCCATGGTTAAACAAAAAATAAAGACTTAAAAATTTAATGAAAAATAAAATTCTTTAATAATCAGTTTATTAAAAATATGCGCGAAAACCCGTTTTAATCTTTTCCAAAAATTTACGTTAAAATGAAACGCGCAATTGTTTATTTAATGAACATGCAATTGTGGTTAAGTCTCTACTTTTGAACTTAATTACCTCCGTTATAATATTTTTTTAACATATATCCTGTGTTTTTCTTACCCAGGATATTTTTCTTTTCTGATATTCATTGAATTTTTTTGAACCTGTTCAGATGATGCATGCACTAAAGGATCATTCTTTCACTGACGATAAACAGTTAAACAATTTTTATCATTTTAACGTGATGGTGAATGCAATGGCTTTAGTGACGTCGTTTGGCGAGAAAGTGAATAATCTGAGCGTCGGCAAAAAACTGACGTCGGGTTTTATTATTGTGCTGTGCATTATGCTGCTGATTGCCGGTGCCGGAATTTATGGCTTTCGTCAGGTGGATGAGAATGCCCGTAAGGAAACGCTGACCGTCAGTATCGTGACCGCCCTGAATGAAGCGCGTATTAACCGCACGCTGTTCCAGCTCACCAGCGAGGAAAAATATGCGGAGCTGAACGCCAGTGCGCTGCGTCAGGTGGGTGAGCAGCTCGCGTCGCTGTCGCAATTTAATATGGATACCGAAGGGCGCACCCGGTTTGCCGCCATGCAAACTAACCTGCAAACCTATCTGGGCGTGCGCGATAAATACATTCAGGTGCTGCGCCAGCGTAATACGCTCGCCGCCGATCTGCATGAACAGTGGCCGTCGCAGTTTATCGAGCAGGCATCAATGTACAGCGAGCAGGCAGACACCAGCCCACAGGCGGCGATGCTGGCGGCCCGTCTTGCCGCAAAAGCCCAGCAGGTGCAGAGCACTATCGACGCGCTGGTCACCCGTGGCGACCGCGAGACGCTGAACAAACTCAACGAGCTGCTGGGCAGTATCGACACAACCGCTGCGCTGCTGGGAGCCAGTACGCGTGATACGCCGCTGCCGTGGCTCTCCGCATTAACCGATCAGACGCGTATGCTGCACAGCAGCGCCGCGCTGTTTGTATCGGCTTCAGGCGATCAGCAGACACAATCGACCGCGCTCAGCAACGCGGCTACCGCGCTTAATGAAACGGTGGCCGACTTCCATGAGTTTCGCAAAATGCGCATGGCGAATTCCATCAGCCATGTTGAAACGCTGATGCTCGCCGGGACGCTGGCAGGCGTTCTGTTCGGGCTGATTGTCGCCGCGTTCATTACGCGCAATATCACCCGCCCGCTGCGTGAAACATTAGCAGTGGCGAACCGCATCGCGCAGGGCGATTTGACCGTCACCGTCTCGTCGCTGCGCCGCGATGAGCCGGGCCTGCTGATGCAGGCGGTCGGCACCATGAACGACAGCCTGAAAAGCATTATTACCCGCGTGCGTCACGGCGTGGATAACGTCTCGCGCGCGTCGTCGGAAATCGCCGCCGGGAATATCGATCTCTCATCGCGTACCGAAGAGCAGTCCGCCGCCGTGGTGCAGACGGCTGCCAGCATGGAAGAGCTGACCTCCACCGTCAAAGAAACCGCCGGTAACGCGCAGCAGGCGAGCCAGCTGGCGGCGCAGGCTTCTTCCAACGCCGATCGCGGCGGGAAAGTGGTGAATGAGGTGGTCGAGACGATGCGCAATATCCAGGCAAGCTCCGGGAAAATCGCCGACATCATCAGCGTCATTAACGGCATCGCCTTCCAGACCAATATCCTGGCGCTGAACGCCGCCGTGGAAGCCGCGCGCGCCGGTGAGCAGGGCCGCGGGTTCGCGGTAGTGGCGGGCGAAGTCCGCACGCTGGCCAGCCGCAGCGCCACCGCTGCTAAAGAAATTGGCGCGCTGATTACGGAAGCTAACCAGCGCGTCGAAAACGGCGCGCAGCTGGTGGCGAGCGCCGGTGAGGCGATGGAAGATATTGTCGGCTCCGTCGCCCAGGTGCGTGAGATTATGGATGAGATCGCCCGCGCCTGTACCGAGCAGAGCCGCGGCATCGCCCAGATTGGCCAGGCGATGTCGGAAATGGACACCACGACCCAGCAGAACGCCGCACTGGTGGAGGAATCCTCTGCGGCCGCCTCGTCGCTCGAAGAGCAGGCGCGCGAGCTGGAGCAGATGGTCGCGATATTTAACGTCGGCGCCAGCGCGCCTCGCCGTGCTGAGCCCGCCGCCGTGCCGGTCGCGGCGCCTGCGCCGAAAGCGCTCGCGGTGGCGGGAGCCCAGGGCGAGTGGGAACATTTTTAAGCGTCAGCGCTGGCACACATTAACCCCGGCTTGCCGGGGTTTTTTTATTCTCCGCGCGCAGCGCGGCGATCGCCGACATCGTCGCCTGGGTTGCTATACTCTCTGGGTTGCGGCGCGAATAGCGCTTACGTTTCCCGGCAACAGGACGTTCCGTTCAGGCGGGCCCAGGAGAAATTATGATAGTGCTGTATAACGTAGCGATTGTGCTGCTGACGGTCGCGGCGATGGAAGTCGTGGCGGCGCTGACGCACAAATATGTGATGCATGGTTGGGGATGGGGCTGGCATCTTTCCCACCATTCGCCGCGCAAAGGCTGGTTTGAAGTCAACGATCTCTACGCGGTGGTGTTTGCGGGCGTGGCGATTTTGCTTATTGCGCTTGGGGCAGGCGGACGCTGGCCGTTGCAGTGGATTGGCGCGGGCATGACGCTTTACGGCGCGCTTTACTTCATCGTGCATGACGGGCTGGTCCACCAGCGCTGGCCATTTCGCTATGTGCCGCGCCGGGGCTATCTGAAGCGGCTCTATCTGGCGCACCGGCTGCATCATGCGGTGCGCGGGCGCGAAGGCTGCGTCTCCTTTGGTTTTCTCTACGCCCCGCCGGTGGCTAAGCTGCAGGCGGTGCTGCGTGAGCGTAACGGTCGTCCTGCGCGCGCGGCCGCTGCCAGAGCGCCAAAGGGCGAGGCGACGACGACGCGCCGCGAGAACTCACAGCCATAACCGTGCCTTTCGCCAGCAGGGCCAGTTTCTCGACCTTGCTGGTACCCTGACGCGTCTCCCACGCGTTAACGCCCGCGCGCTTCACCTTGACGCCAATTTCCCGGTAGACCCCATGCGCGGTGGCGATAGCCCACGCGCTGCGTAGCGGCAGACCGGCAAGCCCGGCGCGCGCCGAGGCGTAATACGGCTCCGCTTCATCCACAAGACGGGCGGCGAGACGCGCCAGCGCCGGGCGGTGCGCGAGATCTGTTAAGGTGTCAGCGCGAAGCCCTTCCTCCTGAAGCCACGCCTCAGGTAGATAGCAGCGCCCGATGGCGGCGTCTTCGACGATATCCCGCGCAATGTTAGTGAGCTGAAACGCCAGGCCCAGATCGCAGGCGCGATCCAGCACGGCCTCATCGCGCACGCCCATCACGCGCGCCATCATCAGCCCCACCACGCCCGCCACGTGGTAACAGTAGCGCAGCGTGTCATCAAAGGTGCGATAGCGCTCGTCGCGTACGTCCATCGCGAAACCTTCGAGATGATCGAGCGCCAGCGCAGGCGGGATCTGATGTTCCAGCGCCACCTCCTGAAATGCCGCGAAATTTGGCTCGCGCATTGGTTTGCCCGCGTAAGCCTCAAGCGTCAGCGCGCGCAGCAGGGCGATGCGCGCCTCTGGGGTGTCGGTCGGCGCGTCGGGCGCGCTAAAACCAAGCACCTGGCCGTCAGTCACATCGTCGCAGTGGCGGCACCAGGCGTAGAGCATCAGCGCGCTGCGCCGGGTTTTTGCGTCAAACAGTTTCGAGGCGGTGGCAAAGCTTTTGGAGCCCGCCTCGATGGTTTCGGTGGCATGCGTCAGCAGCGGTTTGTCACTCATGCATGCCCCTCCAGCATCAGCCCGGCGGTGGCCTTCGCCGAGCCGATAACGCCCGGAATGCCCGCGCCGGGGTGAGTGCCCGCGCCGACTAAATAGAGGTTATCAATGCGGCTGTCGCGGTTATGCGGGCGGAACCAGGCGCTCTGGGTGAGGATAGGCTCTACTGAAAACGCCGAGCCATGATACGCGCCGAGTTGGTCGCGGAAATCGAACGGCGTGAACATGCGGTGCGTCACGAGCTGTTCGCGAAGGCCCGGCATATAGTGCTGCTCAAGATACTCAAAAATCCGGTCGCGCAGGCGTGGGCCTTCGACGTCCCAGTTCAGGTTCGCGGTGCCGAGGTGCGGCACGGGGGCGAGCACGTAATAGCTGCCGCAGCCCGGCGGGGCCAGAGAAGGATCGGTGACGCACGGCGCGTGCAGATAGAGCGAGAAGTCGTCCGCGAGCGAGTCGCGTTTGAAGATATCTTCAATCAGTCCTTTATAGCGCGGCCCGAAGCAGACCGTGTGATGCGCGAGCTGGCTGTGGTGATGGTTAAGCCCGAAATAGAGCACAAACAGCGAGTTGCTCATCCGCTTGCGGCGCAGCGAGGCCGACTGCGAGACGCCGCGCGGATGATGGCCCAGCAAGTTGTTGTAGGTGTGCACCACATCGGCATTCGACGCCACAGCGCGCGCGGGAATGCGTCGCCCGTCGGCGAGCGTCACGCCGCTGATTTTGTCGCCCTGGGTGTCGAGGCGTGTGACTTTGGCGTTAAGTTCGATTTCGCCGCCCAGATCGGTAAACAGCTTCACCAGCCCCTGCACCAGCGCGCCGGTGCCGCCACGGGCGAACCAGACGCCCCACTGGCGCTCCAGCGCGTGGATAAGCGTATAGATAGATGACGTCGCGAACGGGTTGCCGCCCACCAGCAGCGAGTGGAAAGAGAACGCCTGGCGTAGATGATCGTCTTCGATAAATTTCGACACCATGCCATACACGCTGCGCCACGCCTGGAGGCGCGCAAGCTGCGGGCCTGCGCGCAACATATCGCGAAACGAGAGGAACGGCACCGCGCCAAGCTTCAGATAGCCTTCTTTAAACACCGCCTGCGAATACGCCAAAAACTGGCGATAACCCTCGACATCGCGCGGGTTGATGCGGGCGATTTGCGCCTCAAGGCTCGCCTGATCGTTATCGTAATTAAACACCTGGCCGTTCTCCCAGCACAGGCGGTAGAACGGCGTGACGGGCAAAAGATCGACATAATCGGCGATGTTTTTACCGGCCAACGTGAACAGCTCCTCGATGGCCGAAGGATCGGTAATCACCGTCGGGCCGGCGTCAAAGGTAAAACCTTTATCTTCATAAACATACGCCCGCCCGCCGGGTTTATCGCGCTGCTCAAGCAGTAAAGTGGGAACGCCCGCCGCCTGTAAGCGGATAGCCAGGGCCAGGCCGCCAAAGCCGGACCCGATAACAACAGTTTTAGTCATGATGAAAAGCTCGCAGCCGGGGAGTTTGCTTTAGCACGGCCTGCATGGCTTCGCCCACCGGAACCGGGGGTTTGCCTGTCAGCAGTCGCGCCATATCCATTGGGGTCAGTCGTCCGGCATAAAACCGGGCGATAAGCCCCGCATTCAGTCCATAAAAGCGCTGCATCACCTGCCAGCGCAGGTCCGGTTTTCCGGCCAGAAACAGCATCCGGTTCAGCAGCCGGAAAAAGCGCTGACGCCGCCACTGGCGCTGCGCGTAATCTGCCGTCAGCGCATAGAGCGCTGCTGAAGACGCAGGCGGCTGCGCGGCGATAAGGTCGGCAAGCGTTGCCGCGTGCGGCAGCGAATAGCCGGTCGTCGCGTGAAACAGCCCGGCGCGCAGGCCCGCGCGCGCCACGCCCTGCGCTTCGCGCCAGAATGCCTGCGGCGCGCCGGTAAGCGTAATCGGCAGGTTGCCGCGCTCCTCGCGCTCAAGCGTCGCCAGCTGCCAGCCCTGCGCGCGCGCGTAACAAGCGATATTCTCCCGCGCGCGGTCGGGATCGAGCGTGGCGCTGTCGATGTAGTGCGTATCTTCTATCAGCAGGGTGTCGGGCGTGAGCGGCAGCGTGTACACAAACCGGTAGCCGCCCTGTTGCGCCACTGTTGCGTCCATCAGAATAGGGCGGGTCAGGCCGTGGGGCGCGGCGAGCCGCCACTGCTGCCCGAGAAATGCCTGCTGGCCCGCGGTGAGATGCGGGCTGGCGTGCCAGCCGCGGCCATCAATGACCGCGCGGGCGTGCAGCGTGCGCCCGTCGGTGAGCGTCACGCTCTGCGGCGTCAGGCTTGCGACCGGCGCGTTGCGCCAGAGGCGCTCGCCCAGCGTCGTCTGTAAAACGTCAGCGAAACGCTCAGACGTAACGCTGTAGTAGCCGCCGTCCAGCGCGCGCGTCAGCGCCGGGAAGCGCACCTCGTAGCCGTCCCAGCGGTGCGCCACCAGCGGCGTGAGCCAGGCGTGCTGTTCGGCCGTGAGATCCGGGCCGTGAAATGACCAGGTGTGATTGCCGCCGGGCGCGTCGTCCGCCTCCAGCAGCAGCACGTTAAGCGCCGGTTGCAGGGCGCGCAGGCGCAGAGCGATAAGCCCGTTCGCCAGGCCGCCACCAGCGAGAATCAGATCCCACTGCGTGTTCATAAAGGAGCCTGCGCGAATACAGGGCGGCGCTCGTCCAGCGCCTGTTCAGCGATCTGCGCCGCGCGCACGACGCCGCCCGCTTGCGCCAGCGCGCGCTGCATCGCGACGAGACGCGTGCGGCAGCAATCGTCGCCAAGCAGCGTTTTAAGCTTGCGGGCAAAGGTGCGGCGTCCGGCGAAGCGCGAGACGCGCTGCCCGATGCCGCAGTGCTCCACGCGCGCCGCCACGCCGGGCTGATCGAACGCCAGCGGCACCACTAACAGCGGCGTGGCGCTGGCGATAGCGTCCATCACCGTGTTAAGCCCGCCGTGGGTAATGACGGCATCCGACTGGCTGAGCGCCAGCGGCTGGTCGGTAAACCCCGTTACCTGAGTGGCACCGCTCGCCTTCAGCGCGCTGGCCTGCGCGTCATTGAGGCCGCCGCAGTGCGCGACCAGCAGTTCGACGTCGGCGTCACGACAGGCGCGGGCTATGGTGCGAAACAGCCCGTAGCGGTGCCCCTGTAATGTGCCGAGCGAGGCAAACACGCGCGGGCGAGTTGTATCGCGCACCGCTTCTGCCACCGGCGGTTGCGGCGGACGCAGCGGACCGACCGCATGAAAGCAGGGCGGCAGTGCGTGGCGTGGAAAATCGAGCGTGCTGAGCGTCTGGCTGATTTGCGCCAGCGGCGAGAGACAATCGTGCAGCCCGCGACGGGGCGAGAGCCCGAAGCGCTGCGCGTGGTGGGCAATCACTTTACTCTGGCGACCCATCAGCCAGTCGTGTACCTGCTGGCTGGTCTGGTAAATCTTGCGGGCGCGCGGCGTCTGCGCATAGCGAAACGGCATGACCGGCAGCGGAAGCCCTGCCTCGCGGTTGACCGGCAGGGCACAGGCGACCGAGACAAACGGCAGATCCAGCGCGTCGGCGACGATACCGCCCGCGGGCTCCATCTGATCGACAATCAGGCCGTCCACGCCAAGACGCGTCAGCGCGTCGGGCAACTCCCGGCACAGCATGTCGGTGGTGCGCGCCAGATCGTCAATCAGGCTCAGAATGGCCGGGCCGCCCGGATGCGCGGTCAGGCGTAAGGTGCGGGCGAGGCTGCCGGGCGGATGGCTCGCTTCGCCTACCGGGTAAAAGCCGATGTTCGAATCGTCAAGCAACGTGCGGGCCTCGGCCTGCTGGATAAAAGTGATGCGGTGCCCGCGGGCGATAAGCGCCTGCGCGAGCGCCTGCATGGCATGAACGTGGCTGTACAGCGGGGGCGTAATGACCGCGTAGTGGCTCATTCCTCGTCCCCGACGCGCACCAGCCGGGCCTCACGCAGCGCGCTGATACTGGCGCTGCCGGTGCAAAAACAGGCGACCCGCAACTGCTCAATCACCACCGCGAAATGGTCCAGCACCGCGCTGGTGGAAGTGGTGGCGCTGCCGAGCACCGCCGCGGCCTGGCCGACAAGACTTGCGCCCATCGCCAGGGCTTTGGCGGCGTCGATACCGTCGCGAATGCCGCCAGAGGCGATGAGCGGCGTCGCCGGGAACGCCTGATGTATCTGGCGCAGCGCCTGTGCGGTGGGAATGCCCCAGTTGGTAAAGGCCATCGCCACGTTACGGGCATGCACGCTGGCGGCGCGTTCACCTTCCACGGCGGCCCAGCTGGTACCGCCCGCGCCCGCGACATCCAGCATGGCGACGCCCGCCTCTTTAAGCTGGCGCGCCACCGGCACCGAGAGGCCAGCGCCGACTTCCTTTACCACCACCGGGACGGGAAGGGCTTTCACGACGCGTTCAATCGCCGCCAGCACGCCGCGCCAGTCGCGATCGCCGCCGGTCTGCAGCGCTTCCTGCAACGGATTGAGATGAATAATGAGCGCGTCCGCTTCCACCATATCAACCGCGCGCCGGGCGTAATCCAGCCCCTGAAGGCTGCCTATCTGCGCGGCACCGAGATTCGCCAGCAGCGGGATATCCGGCGCGTACCGGCGCAGTTCGCCCGTCAGCCCCCAGTTGTCCTCGCTCTCCAGCGCCACGCGCTGCGAGCCGACGCCCATCGCCAGCCCCAGCGTCTGCGCGGCTTCGGCGAGGTGCCGGTTGATATCGCTCGCGCGCCGCGCGCCGCCGGTCATGGAGCTAATCAGAATCGGCGCTTTCATCGCGCGACCAAACAGGCGGGTGCTGAGATCGATGTCGTCAAGTGCGAGTTCCGGCAGGGCGCAGTGCTCAAAACGCCACTGTTCAAAGCCGGTGCGAATCGTTTGTTTAGCCCGCTCCGGGTGCAGAACGATATCCAGATGATCGTTCTTGCGTTGGCTCAGTTCCTTGTCCTTCATTCATACTCCAGTAACAGTCACTGTCGGCGGCACGGCACGCGTTCAGCCAAACATGGCCAGCTGTTTATCAAACCAGGCGTACATAAAATGGCGGGTGGACGCGCCGCGCGAGCAGGCACCGGTGAGATGCTCATCGGCACGCAGCAGGTGATCGCGCAGGCGCTGGTGCACCGCTTCCGCGCCAAGCATCGCCACCAGCGTCGATTTTCCGGCGTCTTTGTTAATGTCTTTACCGGTATGGCTCAGGCCGTCCGCCAGATCGTCAAGCAGCTGGAACGCCTGGCCGAGATGGTGCGAGAACTCGCGAAGCTTGTGGCGCACCGAGGCGGAAGCGCCGGCGGCGATGGCGGCGATTTGCAGCGTGGCGTCAAACAGCACGCTGGTTTTGAGATCGTTGGTGGCAAGTATCGCCTCGGCGCTGCGGGCCTGGTTGCCTTCGCTGAGATCGCGAAACTGCCCCTGCACCAGCCCCTGCAACCCTACGGCGCTGGAAAGTTCGCTCACTGCCTGGGTTTTACAGCTATCGGATAACGGGTTGGCCTGCGCCACCACGCCGAATGCCCGGCTCAGCAGCGCCACCGCCGCGAGGATAGCCACGCTTTCGCCATACTGACGGTGAATGGTCGGCTTGCCGCGGCGCAGCAGGGCGTTATCCATACATGGAATATCGTCGAGCATCAGCGATGCGGCGTGCACCATCTCCACGGCGCAGGCGAGATCCATCAGCGCTGGCTGGCTGGCGTCGCAGCCGAGATCGCGCGCGGCGAGAATGAGCAGCAGCGGGCGCACCCGTTTACCGGGCGTCAGCGCGCCTTCGCGCATCGCGGCGCAGACCAGATCGCGCTCCTGGCCCGGCGGCAGAAGCTCGTCAAGGCGGGTTTGCAGCGCGTCGCGCAGCGCCTGTAATTCGATTTCCTGCCCTGAAGATTTCACGGCGTTAGCGTTCATGGTTGAGGCCTCTGATGGTGTCCGTTATCGCTGTGGCGTGGGAGAAAATGAAAGCGCAACTGCGCGCGAGTGCCGCCGTCAGGCGCGCAACATTCGTCGCATCAGGCGAAATGTGGGATTTTTGGTGTCTGAACAACTGATTATCTTCACGGTTATCTTTCCGGATGCTTTCATAAAAAGCGTAGCGTAATCCGGGAAAATTTCTTCGGCTTACCTCAGTGTGGCACAAAACTTTACAATTCTGTAAGCCGTTGTACAGGTTTATGTAAGCAGCGAGCGCAGCAGCGTCATGACCTCGCGCACTTCATCCGGCGTGAGCGCGCCATCTTTGGCGAAGCGAATGCGGCCTTCTTTATCCAGAACCACCACGGCAGAACCGCCCGGCTGAAGCCGCCAGGCGCGCTGCACCGCGCCTGTGCCGTCGAGCACAAATACCGATGAGGGATACTCTTTTTTGGTGCTTTCCAGACTGCGGCGCACAAAGATGGCGCTGCCCGGAATGGCGTCGTCAGTATTGATTATCGTGGTGGCCTGAAATTTATCTGCCGGCAGCCGCGCTGCCGCGATGGCGTCGCTGATGCCTTTATTCAGATCTTTCGCCGACAGCCTGCCCGCCACATGCAGCACCAGGCCCACTTTGCCGCTAAGCCGCGCGCTGTTCCAGTCACGATAATCAACCTCGCCCTGATTCAGCGTCAGCTCTCCGCGCTCAGCCACGCCAACCGGTGCCACCCGTTCGCCTTCTGCAAAATTGTGCGCGCAGGCGAAGAAGGGCAGCAGAGTGCAGATGAGCAGTAACGGACGCAGCATGGGAAAACCCTCAATATGAGAAGCTCGGAAAAGTGTAGTGGAGTTTGGCCGGTTGGGTTGAGGGATCACAGATGAGCGCGTCTGACGTTTTGATCGGGAGAAGAGTGAGGTTGTTGATTTTGAGGTATAAAGGAAAATCAGAAACAGGGAGACGAGAATGATGGGATGGAGCAAAGCTGCGTTATTTAGTTTCGGCGTTATGTTTTTCTCAGGCGCTGCATGGGCAGAAAAAATTCAGTGCCCGGATACTCTGACAGAGAAAAATCATTCTCAACGACTGCATCTGGTCGATGTGTTTGAAGGTCCGCCGGAAGAGCTTGCGTCCTTATTGCCAGATACGGACGATGAAATGATCTGGACATTAAGCGATTCGCAAAACTATGCAAAGGCGCATAACACCGCTGTTTTTCTGGTGTGCCAGTATCAGGGCTCCGCTAAAAAAATCACGCTGAAGGTGCCAGCCAGCGCCAAAAAATGTATGGCCTGGTTTGGGGATACTAAAGATGATTTATATGCCGGGTGTGAGTAGTGGTTTTAGAAGTATTTGAAGACGATGACATCATTTCGGATGTTGACCCGACATACATCACTAAGCCGCTCCTGCCAGCGCTTTTAATGCGCCATCTTGCCGCCATTCTGTTGCCAGCTGATTAACAGCCAACAAAAAAGCCACCCTTGCGAGGTGGCTTAATTATATGATTTTAAAGCTAAAATTTGGTGGCCCCTGTTGGGTTTGAACCAACGACCAAGCGATTATGAGTCGCCTGCTCTAACCACTGAGCTAAGGGGCCGTGGCGCTGGATTATAGAGTAACTGGCGACGCCAATCCAGTCTCGGTGTCGCGGCTGCTGAATTTGTAAGCAGCTGCGGCGTAAGGCTTTATACTTTACAGATCCGAGAGTTAACAGGAGAGGACATGATTAACGATATTCTTGAACCGGGCCTGCGGGTGGTCTTTTGCGGGATCAATCCGGGAAAGTCATCGGCGCATACGGGATTTCACTTTGCGCATCCCGGTAATCGCTTCTGGAAAGTGATTCATCTGGCCGGCTTCACGGAGCGCCAGCTGAAGCCTGAGGAAGAGCGCCATCTGCTGGATACACGCTGTGGCATCACGAAACTCGTGGAGCGCCCGACGGTACAGGCGAACGAAGTGGATGTGAAAGAATTGCACGAAGGCGGGCGCAATCTGATTAAAAAAATCGAAGATTTCCAGCCGGATGCGCTCGCGGTGCTGGGCAAAAAAGCCTATGAGCAGGCATTCAGTCAGCGCGGTGTGAAGTGGGGTAAACAGAAGCTTAAAATCGGTAAGACGGAAATTTGGGTGCTGCCTAATCCGAGCGGGCTGAATCGCGCTTCGCTTGATAAGCTGGTGGAAGCCTACCGGGAGCTCGACGACGCGCTGGTGGCGCGCGGCAGATAGCATAACGGCGCAACTCTCGCTGCGCCGTTATTATCAGAAAAAGGCAGGTGGCTTAGCCGCCAGCCTGTTCAATAATCAGCTTACCGAGCGACGACTGGATACGGAAGCAGAGCGTCTTGATTTGCGACTGATACATCGTGATAACGATATCGTTCAGCTCCGGCGTCATCCCGTCTTTCAGCGCCATATATTTCCCTGTTTTAGCGGAAAGCGCGTCCATTTCAGCGGCGTAGCGGCTGTAGGTTTTCGGACCATAGTGCTTGAGTGCCTCAAGCTCTTTTTGACAGGTCGCCATGCTGTTGGGACTTTCAGAAGCAGCGGCGAAAGGCTTGCTTTCAGGAGCCTGTTGCGCAGGCTGCGAAGCGGCGACCGGAGCGGGCGCTGGCGCGAGCGGTGTCACCTGGCTCTTTGGCGGCTGGCTGGCGCATCCGGCCAGTAAAACGCATGTCATAAACAACAGCGACTTGTTCATCCCGGGTCCTTGCAATGTTATCAACGCGATGGTTCATTTTTATACGCAAAATCTCACAGCAAATTACTCAGAATCCATAATTATGACAAATTGTTTTTGCTAATTAATCCACGCACATCACGGTGATTTATCGTTGCAGGTCTGCTTGTTAAAAGCATTCCGCTAAAAACCCCCTCTGACTGGTTTTGTCGACAATAAAAAAGCCCTCCGAAGAGGGCTTTTTAAATGCGTTACCAGAGACGATTAATCGTCCAGGAAGCTGCGCAGTACTTCAGAGCGGCTCGGGTGACGCAGCTTACGCAGCGCCTTTGCTTCGATCTGACGGATACGTTCGCGGGTTACGTCGAACTGTTTACCCACTTCTTCCAGCGTATGGTCGGTGTTCATGTCGATACCGAAACGCATACGCAGCACTTTCGCTTCACGCGCGGTGAGACCGGCCAGCACGTCGTGCGTCGCCGCACGCAGGCTTTCGGTGGTCGCGGAGTCCAGCGGCAGCTCGAGGGTGGTGTCCTCGATGAAATCTCCCAGATGCGAATCTTCATCGTCGCCGATCGGCGTTTCCATGGAGATAGGCTCTTTGGCGATTTTCAGCACCTTACGGATTTTGTCTTCCGGCATCAGCATGCGCTCGGCCAGCTCTTCCGGCGTCGGCTCGCGGCCCATCTCCTGCAGCATCTGGCGGGAAATACGATTGAGCTTGTTGATGGTCTCAATCATATGCACCGGAATACGGATGGTGCGCGCCTGATCCGCGATAGAGCGGGTAATCGCCTGACGGATCCACCAGGTTGCATAGGTGGAGAACTTGTAGCCGCGGCGGTATTCGAATTTATCTACCGCTTTCATCAGACCGATGTTGCCTTCCTGAATCAGATCGAGGAATTGCAGACCGCGGTTGGTGTATTTCTTGGCGATAGAAATAACCAGACGCAAGTTCGCCTCAACCATCTCTTTCTTCGCACGACGCGCTTTCGCTTCGCCGATAGACATACGACGGTTGATGTCTTTAACCTGCTCGATGGTCAGGCCGGTTTCTTCTTCGATCTGCTGCAGTTTTTGCAGGCTGCGGTGAACATCTTCCGCCACGTCGTGGAGCTTTTCAGACCACGGTTTGTTCATGGCGATTGCCGCGTTAAACCAGGTTTCGCTGGTTTCGTTGCCGGTGAAGAGGGTGATGAAGTTCTTCTTCGGCATTTTGCACTGCTCAACGCACATCTTCATGATGATACGTTCCTGGGTACGCACGCGGTCCATCATGGTACGCATGCTGTTCACCAGGTAGTCGAACTGCTTCGGCACCAGGCGGAACTGTTTGAACACTTCAGAAAGCTTCAGGATCTCTTCCTGAGACGCCGCGTTGCTGCGGCCTTTGGCTTTGATGGTGTCGCGGGTCACTTCGTACTGGGTACGCAGCTCGCCGAATTTCTCACGGGCCAGTTCCGGGTCGATGCTGTTGTCGTCGTCGCTGCTGTCGTCGTCAGACTCTTCGTCTTCATCTTCGTCATCATCCATCTCTTCCTGAGAGAGTTCTGAGCCGACATGCGTCGCGGTAGGTGCCAGATCTTCTTCGGCGTTCGGATCGACAAAGCCGGTGATCAGATCGGAAAGACGCGCTTCGCCCGCTTCAACGCGATCGTACTGCTCCAGCAGATAGGTGATCGCTTCCGGGTATTCGGCGACGGAGCACTGAACCTGGTTGATACCGTCTTCGATGCGTTTAGCGATGTCAATTTCGCCTTCGCGGGTCAACAGTTCAACGGTACCCATTTCACGCATGTACATACGAACCGGGTCAGTGGTGCGCCCGATTTCAGATTCAACGCTTGAGAGCACCTGGGCCGCAGCTTCTTCCGCGTCTTCGTCGGTGCTGTTTGAGTTTTCAGCAAGCAACAGATCGTCGGCGTCCGGCGCTTCTTCCATCACCTGGATGCCCATGTCGTTAATCATTTGGATGATGTCTTCGATCTGATCGGAGTCGACGATATCTTCCGGCAGATGGTCATTGACCTCGGCATAGGTCAGATAGCCCTGCTCCTTACCACGGGTGACAAGAAGCTTAAGCTGTGACTGCGGGTTTTGCTCCATAAGACGGTATCCACACTTATTTCATGAGGTTGGTGTCGGTAGGCGTTGCCGCCAACAATAACGTATGCCCCGGGGCTCATATCACAACATGTTGCAAGCGACGGCGTTTCAATAGTGCCTGGACGCTTCGACAGCGATATAAAACCACAGGGCGGTGCGGGCTGTTTTATTATTGCCGCTGCCCGGCAGTGCGGCTCTCGGGTGCACCCGATCGTCAATCGGCAATTAAGCCGCGGAATTTATTTTCTGGCGCGCGCCTCGGTAATGATGCGCACTTCTTCGCGCTCCGCCGCGCTAAGTCCCTGGGTGCGCGAGCGGGCGATCAATTCTGTTAGTCTCAACTCCAGCACTGAATCAAACATATGGTCCAGCGCGTCGGTGAACGTTTTCTCTGCGATATCCTTATCTGCTATATCGTCCCACGTTGAGAGTTTTTCAAGGGTAGCGGCTTCTTTTGTACCGCGATAATGTTCGAGCAATTGCCCGGTGGTCAGACCAGGCTGCGAAAGACAAGTATTGACCAGCTCTGCAAACAGCTCCAGTCCCGGCAGCTTTGTTTTATCCAATGCGGCCAGTGAGGGCACTAAAGGCGCCAGCTCAGGATTCTGGACTAATAATCCTATCAGTATACGCATGGTTGTACGCTTTAGCGTCGGCGCAGGCCGCGTTTGCGAATTATCTGCCTGGCGCGTCATCAATCGCTCAAGCTGGCTGTCATCCAGAATGCCGAGCTTGTTGCCTAACTCCTGACGCAGATAGATGCGCAGCGTCTCGCCCGGCACCTGACTGATTAACGGCAGCGCCAGCGTGCTAAGCTGCGCGCGTCCGTCCGGCGTGCTCAAATCCACCTGCGGCAGCAGACTGTTGAACAGGAACGTCGAAAGCGGCTGTGCCTGCTCCATACGCGCCTCGAACGCCGCTTTGCCTTCCTGACGAACCAGCGTATCCGGGTCTTCGCCATCGGGCAGAAACATAAAGCGTAGCTGACGTCCGTCCGTCATGTAAGGCAGCGCGGTTTCCAGCGCGCGCCACGCAGCGCTTCGGCCTGCTCTGTCGCCGTCGTAACAGCAAATCACGTTATTCGTGACACGAAAAAGCATCTGGATATGCTCTGCCGTGGTCGCGGTGCCGAGCGAGGCGACCGCATAGTTGATGTCGTACTGCGACAGCGCCACGACGTCCATATAGCCTTCGACCACCAGAAGCCGCGGCGGGTTCGGATCGCTTTGCTGCACTTCATAAAGGCCATACAGCTGGCGGCCCTTATGGAAAATATCGGTTTCCGGGGAGTTTAAATATTTCGGCAGCGCATCGCCTAACACGCGGCCGCCAAAGCCTATCACTCGCCCGCGCTTGTCGCGGATGGGGAACATCACCCGTTCGCGAAAGCGGTCATAACTGCGGCCCTGATCGTTGGTCACCAGCATGCCCGCGTCGATAAGCGACTTGCGGTTTTCGCTGTTATTGCCAAAACGCTTGAGCACGTTGTCCCAGCCCGGTGGCGCGTAGCCAATCGCGAAACGTTCAATAACCGATTCGCTCAGCCCGCGTTTTGCCAGGTACTGGCGCGCTGGCTCGGCGCTTTGCGCCTGTAAGGCCTGACGATAAAAACCGTTCAGTCCGTCCAGCAGCTCATACAGCGTCTGGCGCTGATGACGCTCTATTTGCGTCGGTCCGCTACCCGCTTCGAACGGCACTTCCAGATTATGCATGGCCGCCAGCTCTTCGACGGTCTCGACGAATTCGAGCTTGTCGTAATTCATCAGGAAGTCGATAGCATTGCCGTGCGCGCCGCAACCGAAGCAGTGATAAAACTGTTTTTCGCCGTTTACGGTGAAAGAGGGGGTTTTTTCATTATGGAAGGGACAGCACGCGTGGTAGTTCTTGCCCTGCTTCTTGAGCTTTACCCGTGCGTCTATCAGGTCGACGATATCGGTGCGAGCCAGCAGATCATTGATAAAGACACGTGGGATTCGTCCAGCCATAAGCCCCGTTTTTATCAGCCCATAAACGAGAATAAGCCGCGCATTCCTTTCGGAAGCACGGCCTCTACAACTACTACTCTGTCTGTTTCAGGGGAGGATATCCCCTGAGGAATTAGTACAGACGAGTACGGCGTGCGTTTTCGCGAGCCAGTTTCTTCGCGTGACGTTTCACTGCGGAAGCTTTGGCGCGTTTACGTTCGGTAGTCGGTTTTTCATAGAATTCACGACGACGAACTTCCGCCAGAACACCCGCTTTCTCGCAGGAACGTTTGAAGCGACGCAGTGCTACGTCGAACGGCTCGTTTTCACGTACTTTAATTACCGGCATGTGCCTCTCACCTTTGATTAATTCGGTTCTGCTGGCATCAGATAGCCAGCTTATTTCAAAATGGTGCGGAATTTTACTGCAACTGCTGCTGCTTTGTAAAGCACCGCCAGGACCAGAAACGCGGTTTTTGTGCGGTCTATTCCAGGGGCACGTATTATACACTATCTGGCCGCCTGGGTTGAGCAAAGTTTTACATCGGCCACCGTTGGCCCTACACTGCGCGGCAGGCGAGAGAGGTAAAAAAACCATGCGTGTACTGGGAATTGAGACATCCTGTGATGAAACCGGCATCGCGATTTATGACGATGAAAACGGGTTATTAGCCAACCAATTGTATAGTCAGGTAAAACTGCATGCCGATTACGGCGGCGTCGTGCCTGAGCTGGCCTCGCGCGATCACGTGCGTAAAACTGTGCCTCTGATTCAGGCTGCCATAAAAGAAGCGGGCCTGACGGCGAAAGATATCGACGCGGTCGCGTACACCGCAGGGCCAGGGCTTGTGGGCGCGCTGTTAGTCGGCGCGACGGTCGGCCGCGCGCTGGCGTTCGCCTGGGATGTGCCTGCGGTGCCGGTGCACCACATGGAAGGCCATCTGCTGGCACCGATGTTAGAAGACAATCCGCCCGAATTTCCTTTCGTGGCGCTGCTGGTTTCTGGCGGCCATACGCAGCTTATCAGCGTGACGGGTATCGGCCAGTATGAACTGCTGGGCGAATCTATCGACGACGCCGCGGGCGAAGCGTTCGACAAAACCGCCAAGCTGCTGGGGCTTGATTATCCTGGCGGCCCGATGCTGTCGAAAATGGCGGCGCAGGGCACAGCGGGGCGCTTTACCTTCCCGCGTCCGATGACCGATCGTCCGGGTCTGGATTTCAGCTTCTCCGGGCTGAAAACCTTCGCCGCGAATACCATCCGTGATAACGGCACCGACGATCAGACCCGCGCCGACATTGCGCGCGCGTTTGAAGATGCGGTGGTGGATACCCTGATGATCAAATGCCGCCGTGCGCTGGATCAGACCGGCTTTAAGCGTCTGGTGATGGCGGGCGGCGTGAGCGCTAACCGCACGCTGCGCGCGCGTCTCGCGGAAATGATGCAAAAACGTGGCGGCGAAGTGTTCTATGCGCGCCCGGAGTTCTGCACCGATAACGGCGCAATGATTGCCTATGCGGGCATGGTGCGTCTGAAAGCGAAGGGCGAAGCGGGGCTTGGCGTGACCGTGCGTCCGCGCTGGCCGCTTTCGGAGCTGCCTGCCGCGTAACGCGTCAGAGAAAGTCATAAAAAAGGAGTGAATCATCACTCCTTTTTTTGTGGCCGCTTTTTGCGAAACCGGCTCCAGATTTTGCTTTCCTGGCCGCGCCACAGGCGCTGAATATTATCGTGATGACGCAAAAGGATAAGACACGAGAGCATGGCCACAGGGAACGTAAACTGCGGCTTAAACCACCAGACATAAAACGGTGCCACCAGCGCGCTGACAATTGCGCCAAGCGACGAGTACCCGCTCAGTAACACCGTCAGAAACCAGGTGCCCGCCATCACACCAGTCAGATCCCAGCCGATAGGCGCAATCGCGCCGAACGCCGTCGCCACGCCTTTACCGCCGCGAAAATGGAAAAAGACCGGCCAGATATGGCCCAGACAGGCGGCAATGGCGATAAGCCCCAGCCAGAATGGCGTCACGCCCAGTGCATACGCGCCCCATACCGGCAGCATGCCTTTCAGCACGTCGAATATCAGTACCGCCAGGGCTGCTCCCTTGCCGCCAATTCGCAGGACGTTGGTCGCTCCGGGGTTGCCGGAACCGCTGTCACGAGGATCGGGGAGACCCGCGATGCGGCAGACCAGAATGGCGCTGGAGATCGAGCCGCAAAGGTACGCGAGGAGGATCATTCCAGGCGCGATTGCACTCATAACGCTGTTCCGTTGTGAAAATGTCGTTGTATTCTCTGCATCTGTGGATAATACGCATATTTTGCCGGAAGTGGTATCCGGCGGGGCTAAAAACAGGCAGGGCCGTGATGGACATAGTATTTATAGAGCAACTTTCGGTAATCACCACTATTGGCGTTTACGACTGGGAACAGACCATCGAGCAGAAACTCGTGTTCGATATCGAAATCGGCTGGGACAACCGGGCGGCGGCGGCGAGTGACGACGTGCGCGATTGTCTGAGCTACGCGGACGTCACGCAGGCGGTGCTGGAGCACGTCGGTAACGGTCGTTTCGCGCTGGTGGAACGGGTGGCGGAAGAGGTCGCGGAGATCATTCTGACGCGCTTTAACGCGCCCTGGGTGCGCATCAAATTAAGCAAGCCAGGCGCGGTGGCACAGGCCGCGAATGTCGGCGTTATGATTGAGCGTAGCAATAATCCGAATTAAAACATTTAAATTCATAATGAGTAAACCAAACGCGGGTATACCGGTCATAATGCAGGGACTTACGCGGCCGTCGCGCTGACGACCGCGTTTTTTAGCGCTTATTTTTTGGGGTACGAGGGTTTACTGAATGACTGATATGCACTCGCTGCTGGTGGCGGCGATCCTGGGCATTGTTGAAGGACTCACCGAATTTCTGCCGGTCTCCAGCACCGGCCATATGATAATCGTAGGCCACCTGCTGGGGTTTGAAGGCGACACCGCGAAAACCTTCGAAGTGGTTATCCAGTTAGGCTCCATTCTGGCGGTCGTCGTGATGTTCTGGCGTCGCCTGTTCGGGCTCATTGGCATCCATTTCGGGCATCCGCCGCATGAAGGCGTCGGCAAAGGTCGCCTGTCGCTCATCCACATTCTGCTTGGTATGGTGCCGGCGGTCGTGCTGGGGCTGGTGTTCCACGATTTCATCAAGTCGCTGTTTAACCCGATCAACGTGATGTATGCGCTGGTGGTGGGCGGCGTGCTGCTGATTATCGCCGAACTGCTGAAGCCGAAAGAGCCAAAAGCGCTGGGACTGGACGATATGACGTACCGCCAGGCGTTTTTTATCGGCTGTTTTCAGTGTCTCGCGCTGTGGCCGGGCTTCTCGCGTTCCGGGGCCACGATTTCCGGCGGTATGCTGGTAGGCGTGAGCCGCTATGCGGCCTCTGAGTTCTCGTTCCTGCTCGCGGTGCCGATGATGATGGGCGCTACCGCGCTCGATCTCTATAAAAGTATGAGCTTCCTGACGATGGCGGATCTGCCGATGTTCGCGGTCGGGTTTGTCACCGCCTTCGTCGTGGCGCTGGTGGCGATCAAAACCTTCCTGCATCTCATCAAACGAATCTCTTTTATTCCTTTCGCGATTTACCGTTTCATCGTGGCCGCCGCCGTTTTCGCGGTCTTCATGTAAACGTCTTAGCCCTCAGCCGCTGGCTGGGGGCAGCCTTCTTCCTTCCAGGCTGCCACCGCGCGAATACGCCGTTTTGTCAGTTCCTCACGAATCGCCGGGCCGGTGAAGCCCGCTTCTACGACCTCTTTGGGCGACACCGCGCGCGCCACTTCCCACGCCTCGCGCAGCAGTCGCGCCTGCGGATAATCTTTCGCTTCAAACCCGGTGCGTCCGCGCACGTCGGCCTCGCTGGTAATGGCTATCTGCTCCACGCGCTGCGGCTTGCGCCAGGCGTCTATCGAATCAAACAGGCCCACAATGGTGCGCGGCTTGAGTATCGGGAAGGTGTGGATCAGGTCATGGAACTCCGCCACCAGCTTCGCGAGATCGCGAATATCATTCGGCACGCGCAACCGCTCGCAAACCTGCGCTACCAGCCGCACGCCCGCCGGGCCGTGGCCGTGATGGCGCGGCCAGAGATGCGGTGGCGTCAGCCCTTTGCCGAGATCGTGACACAGCGCGGCAAAGCGCACGTCCACTGCCGTGCTTAACATCGCGGCCATGGCGAGCGTCATCAGCGTATGGATGCCGGTGTCGATTTCCGGGTGCCATTTGGCCGGTGCCGGAACGCCGAACAGCTTGTCCACTTCCGGGAACAGCACTTTCAGCGCGCCACACTCGCGCAGCATCAGGAAGTAGATTTGCGGATTGCGGGTGGTGAGCGCGCTTTCGGTCTCTTTCCAGACGCGTTCCGCCGTCAGATGTTCCAGTTCGCCGTTCTCCGCCATCTCGCGCATGAGCGAAAGCGTTTCCGGCGCGATGCGAAACCCGAGATGCGCATAACGTGCGGCGAAGCGGGCCACGCGCAGCACGCGCAGCGGATCTTCATTAAAGGCGGGCGAGACGTGTCGCAGCAGGCGCGCTTGTAAATCGTCGCGGCCGTGGTACGGGTCGATAAATTCGCCGGAATCATCCTGAGCGATGGCGTTAATGGTGAGATCGCGGCGCTGTAAATCCTGCTCCAGCGTCACGTCCGGCGCGGCATAGCAGGTAAAGCCAGTGTATCCCTGGCCGGATTTCCGCTCGGTGCGTGCCAGCGCGTACTCTTCGTGGGTTTGCGGATGCAAAAAGACCGGGAAATCTTTCCCGACCTGCTGATACCCAAGCGCCAGCATTTCGGCGGGCGTGGCACCCACGACCACCCAGTCTTTGTCTTTTACCGGCAGCCCTAACAGGGCATCGCGTACCGCACCACCAACCAGATAACTCTTCACGCATTCCACTCCGACATCAATTCAGCCGACAGATAATACGTTAAGTGTAGAGGAGATGGTGAGTGAAAAGGGCAGCGGGCGCTGCCCTGAGAGGATTAGTTCATCCAGCGGTCTTTGCGTTTGCGGCTTGGGATCATGTGCGGGAGCAGCAAACCGAGCAGCAAACCAACGCCCAGCACGCCGCCGCCATACATAAACCACTGCATGATGATGGTGCGCTGTTTATCGTCGATCTGAATATTGGCGGCGTTAACTTTCTTCTGCGCCACGATAAGCTCGTTTTTGAGCTTCTGGTTCTCATTTTTCAGGCCGTTGATAATGCCGTCGCTGGCCGCGACTTTCTTCTGCATCTCTGCCGTGCGCTGATTCCAGGTAGTGTCGATATTCGTCAGCTTATCGGTCAGGGTTTTGACCTGATTTTCCAGCTCCGGCACGCGGGTACGCAGGCTGGGCTCGCTTTTCAGCTGTTCCAGCGGGATCCACGACGTGCGGCCACTGGCATCACGAATCTGTCCATATTTGCCGTTACTTTCGAGCAGTGCGACTTCTTCGCCGGCGTTGACCGTGCCGACCAGGCGGTAATTGTCACCAGGGCCGCTACGCACCCAGGTGTTGAGTTCATCCGAGACATAGCGTTTTTCTTCGGCAACGGCCTGGAAAGTGACGCTAAGCGCAAGCAGTGAAAAGCAAATCAGACGTAATTTGTGCATCAGTTGGTCGTTATTGTCGTTGAAAGTGGAACGATAGTAGTGGCATCAGTCTGACGATGCAAAGCGTAAACCTGAATGGGAATCTTCCTGGTCAGCCCGTCGCCCGCCACCGCGGCAAATTTCGTGTTTTGATTGCGTCAAAAAGCCTCAAACATGGCAATTTTTCGCAAAATACTATCTACTAACAGATACTAGGCTATTAAGTTCGCTGGAGTTTTCTTCAGTGTGACCCAACGAGTAAAGCAGAGACATGGCTCAGGAAATCGAACTCAAATTTATCGTCGACCCGGAACAGATTGACGCGCTGCGCGCCACGCTGAATGCCCTTGAGGCTGAACACAGCGCCCCGCGCCAGTTGGTCAACATCTACTACGAAACCGCCGACAACCAGTTGCGCCGTCACGATATGGGGCTGCGTATCCGCGGCGATAATGGCCGTTATGAGATGACTATGAAAGTGGCGGGCCGCACGACCGGCGGGCTGCATCAGCGCCCGGAATATAATGTCGCGCTGGAATCCCCGGAGCTTGCGCTCGCCCGCTTCCCGGCGGAAGTCTGGCCGGAAGGGCTGTCGCCTGAAACGTTGCAGGCGGCGGTGAAGCCGCTCTTCAGCACCGATTTCGCCCGTGAAAAGTGGGTGGTTACTTACGGCGAAAGCCGCATTGAGCTTGCGCTTGATCGTGGCGAAGTGAAAGCGGGCGAGCTGGCGGAACCGATCTGCGAGCTGGAGCTGGAACTGCTCCAGGGCGAGGCGGCCGATGTGCTGAAGTTCGCCCGTCAGCTAGTGGCGAAACCGGGCCTTCGCCAGGGCAGCCTCAGCAAAGCGGCGCGCGGCTATCATCTGGCGCAGGGGAATCCTGAACGCCCGCTGCGCCCGCTCACGCTTCTCAAAGTGCCTGCGAAAACGACGGTTGAACAGGGGCTTGAAGCGTCGCTGGAGTGGGCGCTCGATCACTGGCTATACCACGAAGAGCTGTGGCTTCGCGGTAACGATAAAGCGAAGCAGCAGGTGCGTGAGGCCATCGCGCTGGTGCGTCATACGCTGGCGCTGTTCGGCGGCATTGTTCCGCGAAAAGCGAGCACTCGCTTACGCGATCTGCTGACCCAGTGCGAAGCGACGCTCGCGACAGACGCGTCGGCCCAGACGGTGGCTTTCAGCGCGATTCAGGCCTCTGCGCGCCTGGCGCTCACCGAATGGCTGATTTTCCGCGCCTGGCAGCCTTTCCTTGATGAAAAGGGCCGTCAGAAGATGGCCGATTCCTGGAAACGCTTCGCCGATATCAACCTCTCGCGCCACGCCGCGGAACTGAAAGCCGCGTTTGGTCAGCCGCTGGGTGACCGCTACGTTGATCAGCTGCCGCGCCTTTCGCGCGAGCTGGACGCGCTGCGCCTGCTGGCGGGCGTCTATGACGACACCGTCGCGCTGTTCTGGCTCGATAACTGGCAGGGGCTGCGTCACGCCATCGAAACCGGCCAGCGTATTGAAATCGAGCATTTCCGCAATGAGGCTATCTCGCAGGCGCCGTTCTGGCGGCACAGCGGGAAAGTGTAAATAACCACAGGAAACCCGCATGACGCCGCTCTCCCTCCCTTTGCAACAACAGTGGCAAGCCGTGGTGGAGCGGCTGCCGTTTGATGCCGCCGCGCTCAGCGATGACGCGCGCGCGGTGCTCACCTTCAGCGATTTTGTCCGCGAGGCGCTCAGCGCGCACCCGCAATGGCTGAACGAGCTGGAAGCCGCGCCGCCCGCGCCTGACGAGTGGCGTCACTATCCCGCCTGGCTTCAGACCGCACTAGCGGAAATCAACGACGAGGCGGCGCTGATGCGCGCGCTGCGCCAGTTCCGCCGCCGGATGATGACGCGTATCGCCTGGTCGCAGACGCTGAAACAGGCCACCACGCAGGAAACGCTCACGCAGCTTAGTCAGCTTGCGGAAACCCTTATCGTCGCCGCGCGCGACTGGCTCTACGCCGCCTGCTGTCGCGAATGGGGCACGCCGTGCAACGCGCAAGGCGTCGCGCAGCCGCTGATGATCCTCGGCATGGGAAAACTCGGCGGCGGCGAACTCAACTTTTCTTCGGATATCGATCTTATCTTCGCCTGGCCGGAAGGCGGTTCCACGCAGGGCGGACGCCGCGAGCTGGATAACGCGCAGTTTTTCACGCGCCTCGGGCAGCGGCTTATCAAAGCACTCGACCAGCCCACGCAGGACGGTTTTGTCTACCGCGTGGACATGCGCCTGCGCCCGTTCGGCGACAGCGGCCCGCTGGTGCTGAGCTTCGCGGCGCTTGAGGATTACTACCAGGAGCAAGGGCGCGACTGGGAGCGCTACGCGATGGTCAAAGCGCGCATCATGGGCGATAACGACGACGCCTGGAGCCAGGAGCTGCGCGCCATGCTGCGGCCGTTTATCTTCCGCCGCTATATCGATTTCAGCGTGATCCAGTCGCTGCGCAACATGAAGGGCATGATTGCCCGTGAAGTGCGCCGCCGGGGACTGACCGATAACATCAAGCTCGGCGCGGGCGGCATCCGCGAAACCGAGTTTATCGTCCAGGTGTTCCAGCTGATCCGCGGCGGGCGCGAGCCGTCGTTACAGCAGCGCTCGCTGCTGCCGACGCTTGAGGCGATAGAGCAACTGCATCTGCTCTCGCCGGACGATGCCGCCTGCCTGCGGGACGCCTATCTTTTCCTGCGGCGTCTCGAAAACCTGCTGCAAAGCATTAACGATGAGCAAACCCAGACGCTGCCGGGCGATGCGCTTAACCGCGCGCGGCTGGCCTGGGCGATGGACGAAGAGAGCTGGGAGGCGCTCAGCGCGCGGCTGGAGCGCCATATGGCGGGCGTGCGGCGCGTGTTTAATGAGCTTATCGGCGATGAAGAGCCGGGCACGGGCGAAGAGGCGCTGAACGAAGGCTGGCGCGAATTATGGCATGACGCGCTCGATGCCGACGATGACACGCCGGTGCTGAGCGGTCTGGGCGCGGAAAGCCGGATGCGGTTCCTCGCGACGCTCGCGGATTTTCGCAAAGAGACTGAAAAGCGCACTATCGGCCCGCGCGGTCGTCAGGTGCTCGATAATTTGATGCCGCCTCTGTTAAGCGCCGTCTGCGCAAGCCCGGACGACGCGGCGCTGGCGCTTGCCCGCGTCACGCCGCTGCTCACCGGCATTGTCACCCGCACCACTTATCTTGAGCTGTTAAGCGAATACCCCGGCGCGCTGAAGCACTTAATTCGCCTGTGCGCCGCCTCGCCAATGGTGGCCAGCCAGCTGGCGCGCTATCCGCTGCTGCTTGATGAACTGCTCGACCCGAATACGCTCTATCAGCCGACGGCGATGGACGCCTATCGCGACGAACTGCGCCAGTATCTGCTGCGCGTGCCGGATGACGACGAAGAGCAGCAGCTTGAGGCGCTACGCCAGTTTAAACAGGCGCAACTGCTGCGCGTGGCGGCGGCGGATATCGCTGGTACGCTGCCGGTGATGAAAGTGAGCGATCACTTAACCTGGCTTGCCGAGGCAATCATCGACGCGGTGGTGCAGCAGGCGTGGGGGCATATGGTGGCGCGCTACGGCCAGCCGACGCACCTGCGCGAACGCGACGGGCGCGGTTTCGCGGTGGTGGGCTATGGCAAACTCGGCGGCTGGGAGCTTGGTTACAGCTCCGATCTCGATTTAGTGTTCCTGCACGACTGCCCGGCGGATGTCATGACCGACGGCGAGCGCGAAATCGATGGCCGCCAGTTCTATCTGCGCCTGGCGCAGCGCATTATGCATCTCTTCAGCACCCGCACGTCGTCCGGCATTCTCTATGAAGTGGACGCCAGGCTGCGCCCGTCCGGCGCGGCAGGGATGCTGGTGACCACCGCGGAAGCGTTCGCCGATTACCAGAAAAACGAGGCCTGGACGTGGGAGCATCAGGCGCTGGTGCGCGCCCGCGTCGTCTACGGCGACAGGCCACTCCAGGCGCAGTTTGACGCCATTCGCCGCGACGTCCTCGCCACCCCGCGCGACGGCGACAAGCTGCAAACCGACGTGCGCGAAATGCGCGAGAAAATGCGCGCGCATCTGGGTAACAAACACCGCGACCGGTTTGATATTAAAGCCGATGAAGGCGGCATTACGGATATCGAATTTATTACGCAGTATTTGGTGCTGCGCTACGCGCCGGAGCAGCCGAAGCTGACGCGCTGGTCCGATAACGTGCGCATTCTGGAGCTGCTGGCGCAGAATGACATTATGCGCGAGGACGAGGCGAAAGCGCTCACGCACGCCTATGTCACGCTGCGTGACGAACTGCACCGGCTGGCGCTCCAGGAACAGCCGGGTCATGTGGCGCAGACGGCGTTCGGGCCTGAGCGCGAACAGGTGCGCGACAGCTGGCGGCGCTGGCTGGCCCCGGCGTAACCGTGCGATTGCGCGTAACTGTGCTATCATCGCGCGCAAATTTTGGTGTCTCTCAGGAGAGTCAGGAATGAAAGTAACGCTGCCCGATTTTGAACGCGCAGGCGTCATGGTAGTGGGTGATGTGATGCTGGACCGCTACTGGTATGGCCCGACGAGCCGTATTTCGCCGGAAGCGCCGGTGCCGGTCGTCAAAGTGGAAAACATCGAAGAGCGTCCGGGCGGCGCGGCGAACGTGGCGATGAATATCGCCTCTCTCGGCGCCAGCTCGCGGCTGGTCGGCCTGACGGGTATTGACGACGCGGCGCGCGCGCTCAGCCAGTCGCTCGCACAGGTGAACGTGAAGTGTGATTTCGTGTCAGTGCCGACGCACCCGACCATCACCAAGCTGCGCGTGCTGTCGCGCAACCAGCAGCTGATCCGCCTCGATTTTGAAGAAGGCTTCGATGGCGTGGATCCCGAGCCGCTGCATGAGCGCATTAACCAGGCGCTCGGGCAGATTGGTGCGCTGGTGCTTTCTGACTACGCCAAAGGCGCGCTTGCAAGCGTACAGCAGATGATCCAGCTGGCGCGCAAAGCCGGCGTTCCGGTGCTTATCGATCCGAAAGGCACCGATTTCGAGCGCTATCGCGGCGCGACATTGCTGACGCCAAACCTGTCGGAATTCGAAGCGGTGGCGGGCAAGTGTAAAACCGAGCAGGACATTGTCGAGCGCGGTATGAAACTCATCGCTGATTTCGACCTCAGCGCGCTGCTGGTGACCCGCTCAGAGCAGGGCATGACGCTGCTGCAACCGGGCAAAGCGCCGTTCCACCTGCCGACGCAGGCGCAGGAAGTCTATGACGTGACCGGCGCGGGCGATACCGTGATTGGCGTGCTGGCGGCGACGCTGGCCTCCGGCAATTCGCTGGAAGAAGCGTGCTTCTTCGCGAACGCGGCGGCGGGCGTGGTGGTCGGCAAACTCGGTACGTCAACCGTGTCGCCGGTGGAACTGGAAAACGCGGTGCGCGGGCGCGCGGAGACGGGCTTTGGCGTGATGAGCGAGGCGGCGCTGAAAGAAGCCGTACTGTCGGCACGCAAGCGCGGCGAGAAAGTAGTGATGACCAACGGCGTGTTCGACATCCTCCACGCAGGCCACGTCTCGTATCTGGCGAATGCCCGCAAGCTTGGCGACCGTCTGATTGTGGCGGTCAACAGCGATGCCTCCACCCGACGCCTGAAAGGCGATACGCGCCCGGTAAACCCGCAGGAGCAGCGTATGATTGTGCTGGCCGCGCTGGAAGCGGTAGACTGGGTGGTGCCGTTTGAAGAAGACACGCCGCAGCGGCTTATCAGCGAAATTTTGCCGGATCTGCTGGTTAAAGGCGGCGACTATAAGCCTGAAGATATCGCGGGCAGCAAAGAGGTGTGGGCGAATGGCGGGGACGTCATGGTGCTGAACTTCGAAGATGGCTGCTCGACCACCAACATCATCAAAAAGATCCAGAAGAACAGCTAACGCGCGTTGTGCGAACGCCCCTTGCCTGGCAGGGGGCGTTGTCGTTTCTGTCAGTCCTGCTTGTCGAGGCTATCGACCGGCGGAATGGCAGGCGGCGGCGTTACGGCAGTCACGGGCGCGCTGGCGCTGCCTGTGGTCGTGGTCGCTGAGGCGTCAGCCGGTGCGGAGGTGGTCGCGCCACGCGATTCCAGCGCGGTCAGACGCTGCTCCAGCGCCGTCAGTTTCTCGCGAGTGCGCAGCAGTATCTGCGTCTGCACGTCAAATTCCTCACGGCTCACCAGATCCAGGCGAGACAGCTGGGCCTGCAGTACCTGGCGGATTTTCTTCTCAACATCTTCCCCGATCTCACGGATCCCTTTTGGCATCGATTCATGGACCTGACGGGCGATCTGTTCAATTTTCTTCGGGTCAATCATAGCGGTTTCCCTGATCTGGTATGGTCTGAAGAGTAATTGTAATCGCTGATCGGAAGGGTATAAACCGGAAATGTTTGAATCTCATGCATTGCCGACGATTATCAATGGCGTTATAGTTATCCCGCTTATTCTCAGGGCGGGGTGAAATTCCCCACCGGCGGTAAATCAGGCTAATCAGGCTTCTGCGCGCAAGCGAAGACGCAAGATAAACTGAAAGCCCGCGAGCGCTTCAGGCTGTTTCTGAAGGTCAGCAGATCCGGTGTAATTCCGGGGCCGACGGTTAAAGTCCGGATGGGAGAGGGTAACGATCTGCCTGGGCTTGCGCCCACTCACGTTATTTTGCTTGCCGCTTGCCGGCACTCCTAAGACCGCCCTGATTCTGGTAATCCATATAATTAATGAGGTTTCTTTACCATGAATCAGACGCTTCTTTCTGCTTTTGGCACCGCTTTTGAACGCGTGGAAAACGCGATCGCCGCACTGCGCGAAGGGCGCGGCGTGATGGTGCTCGATGACGAGAACCGTGAAAACGAAGGCGACATGATTTTCGCCGCCGAAACCATGACCGTTGAACAGATGGCGCTGACCATCCGTCACGGCAGCGGCATTGTCTGCCTGTGCCTGACCGAAGAACGCCGTAAACAGCTCGACCTGCCGATGATGGTGGAAAACAACACCAGCGCGTTCGGCACCGGTTTTACTGTAACCATCGAAGCGGCGCACGGCGTGACCACCGGCGTTTCCGCCGCCGACCGCATCACGACCATTCGCGCGGCGATTGCCGACGACGCGAAACCGTCCGATCTGCACCGTCCTGGCCACGTTTTCCCGCTGCGCGCGCAGCCGGGCGGCGTACTGACCCGCGGCGGCCACACCGAAGCGACCATCGATTTAGTCTCGCTGGCGGGCTTTAAACCGGCAGGCGTGCTGTGTGAACTGACTAACGACGACGGGACCATGGCGCGCGCGCCGGAGTGCATCGCGTTTGCCCGCGAACACAATATGCCGGTCGTGACTATTGAAGATTTAGTGAGCTATCGCCAGGCGCAGGAGCGCAAAGCGAGCTGACAAAAAGCCCGGCAATCGCCGGGCCTGAAGGCTTCTGAAAAGCCCGGCTTGATCGGGCTTTTTTATTAGCCGCTAAGGCCGCTGGTTTGCAGCAGCGTCAGGCTTAATCCCATCACCGACATGCCGCACAGCACGCCGTAGCTTGGGTTGTTATGCGGATCGATCTCTTTGGCAAGCGGCATCAGCTCATCCACCGACAGTGCCACCATGATCCCGGCGACCGCCGCCATAATCGCCGCCATGACCACCGGCGACACCATGGTGCCGAGAATAAGCCACGCCAGCACGCCGCCCAGAATTTCGGCCATCCCGGAGAGCCCCGCCCAGATAACCGCTTTACGGCGCGAGCCGGTGGCCGCGTAAACCGGGCCTGCCACCGCCAGTCCTTCAGGAATGTTGTGTAAGGCGACCGCGAGCGCAATCCCGAAGCCCAGCTCCAGGTTGGTACTGGCCGTCACATAGGTGGCGATACCTTCCGGGAAGTTATGCAGGCTGATGCCAAGCGTCAGAAGAAGGGCGGTGCGGCGCAGATTACGTGACGCATGGGCAGGCGGCGGATCGATAAGATCCTGCGGGTGCGCGTGCGGCAATATGCGGTCGAGCGCGAAATAGCCGAGCAGGCCGACGATAAACATGCCGTAGCCCAGCACCGGCGACATGCCTTCCTCGCCGAGCGCGGCGGGCAGCATTTCCATTAACGAAATCAGCAGCATAATGCCTGCGGCAAAGCCCAGCGAGAAAGCCAGCAGCCGGTTAGAAGGCTTCTGCCCCAGCACACCGAGCAGCGCGCCGATAAACGTGGCGCCGCCCGCCAGTAAGGTCAGGATCAGAGGCACTGACATCGAATACTCCTTTTTGATAATGATTATCATTAATTTATCGGGCGGAACGGAAAAGTCGAGGCCCGTCCGTGGCTTTTACAGATTACTTACATTCAAATTTTCTGACGGTCTTCATCACGGTTATCTCCGTTCTTTCTGCGCGCAACCGGCGTAAGGTAAGTCCCATGATATTACCGTTTCAGGATACAAAAATGACCGCTTCCTCTCGCATGCCCGCACTGTTTTTGGGCCACGGCAGCCCGATGAACGTGCTGGAAGATAACTGTTATACCCGCGCCTGGCGAGAGCTTGGCGAAACGCTGCCGCGCCCGAAAGCCATTGTGATGGTCTCGGCCCACTGGTTTACGCGCGGCACCGGCGTGACCGCGATGGAGCAGCCGCAAACCATTCACGATTTCGGCGGTTTCCCGCAGGCGCTGTACGATACGCATTATCCGGCACCCGGCTCGCCCGCGCTGGCACTGCGCGTCGTGGATCTCCTGGCACCGGTGCCAGTCACGCTTGATAAAGAAGCCTGGGGCTTTGACCACGGTGCATGGGGCGTGCTGATAAAAATGTATCCGCAGGCCGATATTCCGCTGGTGCAACTGAGTATAGACAGCACCAAACCCCCGGCCTGGCACTATCAGATGGGCCAGCGACTGGCGACGCTTCGTGACGAAGGCGTCATGCTGGTGGCGAGCGGCAACGTCGTCCATAACCTGCGTACCGCGCGCTGGCATGGCGAAGGCGAACCCTATCCGTGGGCAGAGTCGTTCAATAACTTTGTTAAAGAGAATCTGACGTGGCGCGGCGAGGCGGCGGATCACCCGCTGGTCAACTATCTGGAGCATCCCGGCGGCAGCCTGTCGAACCCGACGGCGGAGCATTTCCTGCCGCTGCTGTATGTACTTGGCGCGTGGAACGGCGACGAGCCGGTGACGATACCGATCGACGGGCTGGAAATGGCGTCGTTGAGTATGTTGTCGGTACAGGTGGGTTAAGAATGGCGCCCTGGGGCGCCATCGCGGTTATTCCACAAACAGGTGTGGATAGAAGCGGGAGAGATCCTGGGTGATCAGCGCCTTATCTTCACGGATACCGATCCCGGCGGGCTGATCGTTGATAAGCCAGCTGCCGATAAGCGTGTAGCTGTCACCGAATCTCGGCAGCGGATGGAACTGCTGCACGATAGTGCCTTCTTCGCCATACGGACCCTCCACCTGCTCAATGGTCTGGCCGTTCTCGATAATCGAGACGTTAGCGCCTTCACGGGAGAACAGAGGCTTAACCACATATTTCTCCATTGGCGGCGGGTTATCTTCGCTGAAGTACGCGGGTAGCAGGTTAGGGTGATTCGGGTAGAGCTCCCAGAGCAGTGGCAGCAGCGCCTTGTTGGAGATAATGCTCTTCCACGCAGGCTCCAGCCAGCGCACGCCTGCGTCCTCAAGCTTGGTGGAGAAGGTTTCGCGCAGCATGTATTCCCACGGATAGAGCTTAAACAGGTTGCTGATGACCTGATCCTGGAGATCGGTAAACTGCCCTTTTTCGCCAAGGCCGATATCTTCAATAAATAGAAAATCGTTCTCGATCCCGGCTTCGCTGGCGCAATCCTGTAAATACTGCACCGTGCCGCGATCTTCCACCGTATCGCGACAGCAGGCGAGATGCAGGCGGCTAAAGCCGTACTGCGCTTTCAGCTCGCCGAAACGCTCGATGATCTTCTCCTGGAGGCTGTTGAACTGATCGCTGCCCTGCGGGAGATTCCCGGCGCGCAGCTGATCTTCGAGCCAGATCCACTGAAAGAACGCCGCTTCATATAAAGAGGTTGGCGTATCGGCGTTATTTTCGAGAAGTTTTGGCTCGCCGCGTCCGTCCCAGGCGAGATCGAGACGCGAATAAAGCGACGGCTGGCCGCTGCGCCAGGACTGACGTACAAACTCCCACGTGTGCTTCGGAATGCGGAATTTTGTCATCAGCGCATCGCTCGCGACCACTTTCTCCACCACCTGTAAGCACATCTGATGCAGCTCGGCCGTCACCTCTTCGAGCTTTTCGACCTGCGCCAGCGTCAGGCGGTAGTACGCGTCTTCGCACCAGTACGGCTCGCCATACATGGTGTGAAAGTTAAAGCCGTACTCCGTTGCCTTTTCGCGCCAGTCCGGGCGCTCGCGGATAGCGATTCTTTCCATGTATTAGCCGCCCATTGAACGAGAAGAAGAACCCGCCGCGCTGCGCTGCATCGTGGCCTGTTTCGCGACGGAATCGCCGAACCCCCCGCGGGTGATAGTTGAGGTGGTTGCCGGTTTCGGTGCCATCGCCGATTTCGGTACGGTCATGGTACGGCCCGGCTGCGCGGCACCGTAATTACGGCCGCTGGCGTCAGTATATTTACCGTAAGCCGGGCTCGCCGGGTTGCGCGAGCTGAACAGCGGCTGCTGGGCGAACCCCATGCCGCCGCCCATCAGACGGCCCATCATGTAGCCCGCCATCAGCGGCATCCACATGCTGCCGGTCTGCTGCGTGGCCTGGCTGGTATTGGTGTTATTGACCTGCTGGCACTGATCTTCGCCAAATTCCGCAACGCAGTCTTCACGCGTGGCGTATTTCGGCGCGGTGCGCTCCGCCTCTTTCAGGGCGTTGTTATACGCGGTGGTGCATTCAGCGCTTTTGCCGGGGTTGGCGGCCGAGCAGTCGTCTGCGTTTTGATAAAGCTGGACGGTTTCGTCGCTTTTTTCGCAACCTGCCAGCATAAAGGCTGCCGTGACCGCGAAGGCCACCGGCGTTAAATGACGCGCGTTCCAGCTTTTGCGAAACATTGCGCGGTTAATCTGTTTTGTCCGTTTCATGCCTGCATCCTGACCCAGTGGTATTGCACAGTTATGGTGCTCAGGATAGTGGATGAGTGGTTGAAATTAAAGCGAGAGGCCGGAGGGGGCGGGGATCTTTACGTTGACTTACGTTCAGGCGGGAGGCCGATATGCCTCCCGCCACAGACGTTACTGACGGAACGGGTTGCCGCTGTTGCTGTTGCCGCTGCGGGTGGCTGCGGCAGGCTGCATGGCAGGCGCACTGCCGCCGCCGTTCGCCATGTTATTCACGGCGGCGTCCTGCTCCGGGTTTTCCGGGGCGACGCTTTCAGGCGCGGTAGAAACCGGTTTGCCCAGCGAGTTATTCAGCGCGACCAAATCCTGCTCGTTGAGCGTACCCAGCGCAGATTTAATATTGAGCTGGTTGATCAGGTAGTTATAACGCGCGCTGGAGAGCTGCTGCTTGGCGTTATACAGCGTGGTGGTGGCGTCCAGCACATCGACAATGGTACGCGTACCAACCGAGTAACCGGCTTCCATCGCATCGAGTGAGCTCTGCGCGGAAACGACCGCCTGCTCATAGGCTTTGATGCTGCTGATGGAGGCGTTAACGTTGTTGTAAGACGAACGTACCGTCTGTACGACGTTACGGTGTGCGCTTTCCAGTTTTTCGCTGGCGCCCACGAAACTGTACTGCGCCTGTTTAACTTGTGACGTCACCGAGCCGCCGCTGTAGAGCGGCAGGTTGAAGCTCAGGCCGATGGAGTTCTGGCCGATTTTGCTGTCAGCGTAACGGCTTGCCGCCGCGCCGCTGGTTTTGCTGCCGCTGTAGTCGGTGTCCGACACGCTGCTGGACGCCGTTAAGCCGAGCGTCGGCATATGGCCGGTTTCGGCGTAGCGAATCTGCTCACGCGCCAGATCCTGGCTCAGACGCGCCTGCAGCAGCGTCAGGTTGCGCTGTTCTGCTTCTTTCAGCAGCGCGTTAATGGCGGCCGGTTTGGTGGTTTTGAAATTATCGACGTTCAGCGACGCGAGCTGCGGGTAGTAGTTGCCCGTCACCTGACGCAGCTGTTCCAGCGCGTTATCGAGGTTGTTACGCGCGGTCACTTCGTTCGCCAGCACGTTATCGTACTGCGCGCGGGCGTTCTGCACGTCGGTAATCGCCACCAGGCCCACGTTAAAACGCTGGGTGGTTTGATCGAGCTGGCGGTAGATCGCCTGTTTCTGCGCTTCGGTATACGAGAGCGCGTCAATCGCGCTCAGCACCTGGAAATAGGCCGTCGCGGTGTTCAGCATCAGCGTCTGCTGATCGGTCTGGTAGGTCACATCCTGAATGCCTGCGGTTTTTTCCTGCAGGGTCAGGGCGCGCCATTTGGACATATCGAAAATGGTCTGCGTTAATTGCAGCGACGCGCTCTTGACGGTGTTGTCTACGCCGTCGTTATCGCGAAAACCGTTGGTATAGGTGTAATCTGCGCCCAGGCCGAGCTGCGGAAGTAAAGGACTGCGGGCTTCGTTAATTTTTTCGAATGCGGCGTCGCGGTCAGCAGCGGAGCTGCGCAGGTCCGGGTTGCTTAAACGTGCCTGCTGGTAAACCTGCAACAGGTTTTCTGCCTGGCTCATGGCGCTGAAGCCCGTCAGGCTCAGGCCGATAAGGATGGGGAGCAGTTTCTTCATTTGCATTCCTTGTTGTGAAGCATAAAGAATTTATTAGCGCTGTCAGAAGCCGAAAAATTGATCGCCGATTCTACCAGAGTCAACCCGCCGTGAGGCTTGGCGTAACGTGCCTTCTGCCGCTAAATTTCCACAATCTATCACATGGGCAATGAAACGGCAGGTAAACTGGCTTGAAATGCCCAGATTCGGCACCATCTTGAACCGGAAACCATCATGAGCAAATCAACCCCACGCCCCGTTACTTTCACCAAAAACGATGTAGAAATTATTGCACGGGAAAAGCTATATCGCGGCTTTTTTTCGCTCGATCTTTACCGCTTTCGCCACCGCCTTTTCAATGGCGAAATGAGCGGGGAGGTGCGGCGCGAAATTTTTGAGCGCGGCCATGCCGCAGTCCTGCTACCCTTTGACCCTGTGCGCGATGAGGTGGTACTGATCGAGCAGATTCGTATCGCCGCTTTCGATACCAGCGACACCCCGTGGCTGCTGGAACTGGTCGCCGGTATGATTGAGCCTGGCGAAACGGTGGAAGAGGTCGCGCGCCGCGAGGCGATGGAAGAGGCGGGCCTTTCCGTCGGGCGGGTAAAAAAATTCATGAGCTATCTGGCAAGCCCTGGCGGCACCAGCGAGCGCCTGTCATTAATGGTTGGCGAAGTGGACGCCACGACCGCGCAAGGCATACACGGTCTGGCTGATGAAAACGAAGATATTCGTGTTCATGTGGTAAGCCGGGAACAGGCATACCAGTGGGTAGAAGAGGGGAGAATCGACAACGCAGCCTCCGTCATCGCATTGCAATGGCTGCAGTTACATTATCAAGCATTGAGAAACGAGTGGAACACCTGAATATGAAGCGTTATACACCTGATTTTCCAGAAATGATGCGCCTGTGCGAAACCAACTTCGCGCAGCTGCGCCGCCTGTTGCCGCGCAATGACGCGCCGGGCGAAGCCGTAAGTTATCAGGTGGCGGGCGCGCAATACCGTTTAACTATCCTTGAATCAACCCGGTACACCACGCTTGTGCAGATAGAGCAAACCGCGCCGAAAGTGAGCTACTGGAGTTTGCCGTCAATGAGCGTAAGGCTTTACCATGACGCCATGGTCGCGGAAGTGTGTTCAAGCCAGCAGATCTTTCGCTTCAAAGCGCGTTATGATTACCCAAATAAAAAGTTGCATCAGCGCGACGAAAAACATCAAATTAACCAGTTTCTTGCCGACTGGCTACGCTACTGTTTAGCGCATGGAGCAATGGCGGTTCCGGTTTGTTAGCGTCGTGAAACCTAAGGACACCATTTGGAAAGCCTGTTAAATCTTCCTGTTGCTGGTGGGGCCAGCGTCAGGATTCTACAAATTACCGATACTCACCTGTTTGCCGGAAAGAACGATACCCTGCTGGGCGTCAACACCTGGGAGAGCTACCAGGCGGTGCTGGCAGAGCTTCACGCCGAACAGCGCGAGTGCGATCTGATTGTCGCGACAGGCGACCTGGCGCAGGATCATACGCCTGAGGCTTATGAACACTTTGCGACAGGTATCGCCTCTTTGCCCGCACCCTGCGTCTGGCTGCCGGGCAACCACGATTTCCAGCCCGCGATGTACAGCACGCTGCAGGATGCCGGCATTTCGCCTGCTAAGCGCGTGTTCGCAGGAGATAACTGGCAGGTGCTGCTGCTCGACAGCCAGGTCTTCGGCGTGCCGCACGGCGAGCTGAGCGACTACCAGCTCGAATGGCTTGAGCGCATGCTTCAGGCGGCGCCGGAGCGCCATACGCTGCTGCTTCTGCACCATCACCCGCTGCCGTCAGGCTGCGGCTGGCTCGATCAGCACAGCCTGCGCAACGCCCAGGCGCTGGACGATGTGCTGAACCGCTACCCGCAAGTGAAGAATCTGCTCTGCGGTCATATTCATCAGGAGCTGGATCTCGACTGGAACGGACGCCGCCTGATGGCGACGCCGTCTACCTGCGTTCAGTTCAAACCTCACTGCGCGGGCTTTACGCTCGATACGGTCGCGCCCGGCTGGCGCTGGCTGAATCTGCACCCTGACGGCTCGCTCACTACGGAAGTGTGCCGCCTCGAAGGCGCGCAGTTCCGCCCTGATACCGCATCAGAAGGATACTGATGTCTACGCTTCTCTACCTCCACGGTTTTAACAGTTCTCCTCGCTCGGCGAAGGCCACCAGCCTGCAACGCTGGCTGGCGCAGCAGCACCCAGAAATTAATATGGTCGTTCCGCAACTGCCGCCGTATCCGTCTGATGCCGCGGAGCTGCTGGAATCGTTAGTGCTTGAGCATGGCGGCGAGCCGCTCGGCGTTGTCGGCTCCTCGCTTGGCGGCTACTACGCGACCTGGCTTTCACAATGTTTTATGCTGCCCGCGGTGGTGGTGAACCCGGCGGTGCGCCCCTTTGAGCTGCTGACCGATTTTCTCGGCGCGAACGAGAACCCCTACACCGGGCAGCAATATGTGCTAGAGTCTCGCCATATTTACGATCTCAAAGTGATGCAAATTGAGCCGCTCGAAGCCCCGGATCTTATCTGGCTGTTACAGCAGACGGGCGACGAAGTGCTGGATTACCGCCAGGCGGTGGCGTACTACGCGCCGTGCCGTCAGACGGTGGAAACCGGCGGCAACCACGCTTTTGCAGGCTTTGAAGATTATTTCACCCAGATTGTCGATTTCCTTAGCTTGCGTTAACGCTAAGGCAACGATCCCGTTTTGTGACCTGACGATAAAATCATGACCCAATCCTATAATGCCGATGCCATTGAGGTGCTCACCGGGCTTGAGCCGGTGCGCCGCCGTCCGGGGATGTATACCGACACCTCCCGTCCCAACCATCTGGGCCAGGAAGTTATTGATAACAGCGTCGATGAAGCGCTGGCGGGGCATGCCAGACGCGTCGACGTGATCCTTCACGCCGACCAGTCGCTGGAAGTTATCGACGACGGGCGCGGCATGCCGGTGGATATTCACCCGGAAGAGGGCGTTCCCGCCGTGGAGTTGATCCTCTGCCGCCTGCACGCGGGCGGTAAATTCTCGAACAAAAACTACCAGTTCTCCGGCGGCCTGCACGGTGTTGGGATCTCTGTGGTTAACGCCCTGTCAAAACGCGTGGAAGTGAACGTGAAACGCGACGGGCAGATCTACAACATCGCCTTTGAAAATGGCGAAAAGGTCAAAGAGCTGAGCGTGGTCGGCACCTGTCCGAAACGCCAGACCGGCACCAGCGTCCACTTCTGGCCGGATGAGAAATTCTTCGATAGCCCGCGCTTTTCCGTCTCCCGCCTGACGCACTTGCTGAAAGCGAAAGCGGTGCTGTGTCCGGGCGTTGAGATCAACTTTAAAGATCAGGTGAATAACACCGAACAGCGCTGGTGCTATCAGGATGGTCTGAACGATTACCTCTCCGAGGCGGTGAACGGGCTGATTACGCTGCCGGAAAAACCGTTTATCGGTAACTTCTCCGGCGAGACGGAAGCGGTGGACTGGGCGCTGTTATGGCTGCCGGAAGGCGGCGAGCTGCTGACCGAAAGCTACGTCAACCTGATCCCGACCATGCAGGGCGGCACCCATGTCAACGGCCTGCGCCAGGGCTTGCTGGACGCCATGCGTGAGTTTTGCGAATACCGCAATATTCTGCCGCGCGGCGTGAAGCTCTCGGCGGAAGATATCTGGGAGCGCTGCGCCTATGTCCTGTCGGTGAAAATGCAGGACCCGCAATTCGCCGGCCAGACCAAAGAGCGTCTCTCCTCACGCCAGTGCGCGGCGTTTGTCTCCGGCGTGGTGAAAGACGCCTTCAGCCTGTGGCTGAACCAGAACGTCCAGGCGGCAGAACAGCTCGCCGAGCTTGCCATCGCCAGCGCCCAGCGTCGTCTGCGTGCCGCCAAAAAAGTGGTGCGTAAGAAGCTCACCAGCGGCCCGGCGCTGCCCGGCAAGCTCGCCGACTGCACCGCGCAGGATCTCAACCGCACGGAACTCTTCCTGGTGGAAGGGGACTCCGCAGGCGGCTCCGCCAAACAGGCGCGCGATCGTGAATATCAGGCGATCATGCCGCTTAAGGGTAAGATCCTGAATACCTGGGAAGTGTCGTCAGATGAAGTGCTGGCCTCGCAGGAGGTGCATGACATCTCGGTTGCGATCGGCATCGATCCGGACAGCGAGGATCTCAGCCAGCTGCGTTACGGTAAGATCTGTATCCTCGCGGATGCGGACTCCGACGGCCTGCATATCGCCACGCTGCTGTGCGCGCTGTTTGTGAAACACTTCCGCGCGCTGGTGAAAGGCGGTCACGTCTACGTCGCCATGCCGCCGCTTTATCGTATCGATCTCGGTAAAGAGGTTTACTACGCGCTGGACGAAGAAGAGAAAGCGGGCGTGCTGGAACAGCTCAAGCGTAAAAAGGGCAAGCCGAACGTCCAGCGCTTTAAAGGCCTCGGCGAAATGAACCCGATGCAGCTGCGCGAAACCACGCTGGATCCGAACACCCGCCGCCTGGTGCAGCTCACTATCAGCGACGACGACGACGCGCGCACGCTGGCCGTTATGGATATGCTGCTCGCCAAAAAACGCTCTGAAGACAGACGTAACTGGCTACAGGAGAAAGGCGATATGGCGGATATCGAAGTCTGATAACGCCCGTTCTGTAACAACACACCTTTCAGCGGCGCCTTCCGGCGCCGCTGCTGTTTCCGCCTGATCACCTCTTCTTTTTCACCGCGTAGCACAATGCGTGGTTTTATTTGCGAGCGAGATCAAATTCCGCCGCGTTAATCATTACTCCTGGAGTAATGATTCGCCCGCGCGCTTAATTGATGCTTTTTTCTCCTGGGCGCACACTGACTTCAGCGTTAAGCAAATCAAAAGATTCGCTGAATCAGGAGGTTAATAATGACGGCTTACCAAACGCCTGGGCGTGTCTGGAACACGCGCCGCACGGAGAAACAGCGGCGTCTCGCCTCGGTTCCCGTGCAGGGCAAAGTGTTGCCCACCGCAGATCTCACATCCATGCTCGAAAAACTCATCGCGCCCGGCGACCGGGTGGTTCTTGAAGGTAACAACCAGAAGCAGGCGGATTTCCTCTCCCGCAGCCTTGCTGAGGTAAACCCGCAGGTGGTGCATGACCTGCATATGATCATGCCAAGCGTCGGGCGCAGCGAACACCTCGATATTTTTGAGAAAGGCATCGCGCGTAAGCTCGATTTCTCCTTCTCCGGTACCCAGAGCCTGCGCATTTCGCAGCTGCTGGAAGATGGCCAGTTGGAAATCGGCGCTATCCATACCTACATCGAACTCTACTCCCGCCTGTATGTCGATCTTGCCCCGAACGTGGCGCTGATCGCCGGTTACAAAGCCGACCGCAAAGGGAACCTCTACACCGGGCCGAGTACGGAAGATACCCCCGCGCTGGTAGAGGCCGCCGCGTTCCATGATGGCATTGTTATCGCCCAGGTGAATGAGCTGGTGGACGACGAGTGCGATTTGCCGCGCGTCGATATTCCAGGCTCATGGATCGATTATGTCGTGGTGGCGGATAAACCGTTCTTTATCGAGCCGCTCTTCACCCGCGACCCGCGCCTCATCAAGCAGGAACACATCCTGATGGCGATGATGGCGATTAAAGGCATCTACGCCGAACATCAGGTGCAGTCCCTCAACCACGGTATCGGTTTTAACACCGCCGCTATCGAACTGCTGCTGCCGACTTACGGTGAACAGCTCGGCCTGAAAGGCAAAATCTGTAAACACTGGACGCTCAACCCGCACCCGACGCTGATCCCGGCGATTGAAAGCGGCTGGGTGGAGAGCGTGCACTGCTTCGGCGGGGAACTGGGGATGGAAGAGTACATCCGCGCCCGTCCTGACATCTTCTTCACCGGCGCTGACGGTTCGATGCGCTCCAACCGAGCCTTCTGCCAGCTGGCAGGCCAGTACGCGGTGGATATGTTTATCGGTTCGACCTTACAGGTGGACGGCTACGCCAACTCTTCCACCGTCACCCGCGGCCGTCTTTCAGGCTTCGGCGGCGCGCCGAACATGGGCCATGACCCACACGGCCGCCGTCACGCCACACCGGCCTGGCTCAATATGATCACCGAACCAGATCCGATGCAGCGCGGTAAAAAACTGGTGGTGCAGATGGTCGAAACCTTCCAGGCAGGCGTGAAACCGACCTTCGTGGAAAAACTCGATGCGGTTGATGTGGCGAAAGCCTCCGGGATGCCGCTCGCGCCGGTCATGATTTACGGCGATGACGTCACCCACGTGCTGACGGAAGAGGGCATCGCGTACCTCTACCGCGCCGAAAGCCTGGAAGAGCGCCGCGCGATGGTCGCTGCGGTCGCGGGTATCACCGATATCGGGCTTGGTGTTGACGCCGCGCGCGTCGCCGAACTGCGTAAGAGCGGCAAAGTCGTTTACCCGGAAGATATCGGCATTCGCCGCGCCGACGCCACCCGCTCGCTGCTTGCCGCAAGCAGCGTCGCTGACCTGGTGGAATGGTCAGGCGGTCTCTACAACCCACCTGCCAAATTCCGGAGCTGGTAATGAACCGACAGCCACTGACTCACGCCGAAGGCACCGCAGAGACGCTGGCGCGTATCGCCACCGCCTGCCTGATTGATGAAGCGAGACTCACCCCGAAGCCGGGTCTGGTGGACTGTCGGGGCAGCGGCGCGCATCACGATTTAACGCTCGCGCTGATGGAGCGCTCGGCCCATAGCCTGACGCCAACCTTTCACGCGCTGGCTCAGCAGAGCTGGCAGCGTCCGGCGGATATCGCGCTGCGTGAAACGGTCGGCCGCCTGGGCCGCGAAGGCGAGGCGCAGATGATGGCGGTGACCGGCGGCGTCAATACGCACCGGGGCGCTATCTGGGCGCTGGGCCTGCTGGTGAGCGCCACCGCAATGTGCGGGGCGGCGGCTTCAGCCGATGCCATCGCCGCCACCGCAGCCCGGCTGGCGAGCCTGCCGGACGCGGCAGCGCCCAAGGGCTTTAGCAAGGGGCTTCGCGCCACGCGCCGCTATCAGGTGCCGGGCGCGCGCGAAGAGGCGCAGCAGGGCTTTCCGCACGTCACCGCGCTGGCGCTGCCGCAGCTTCATGAAAGCCGCCGCCGCGGCGCGAACGAGACCGAAGCCCGTCTGGACGCGTTAATGGCGATCATGACCTCGCTCAGCGATACCTGCGTGCTCAACCGCGCGGGCCTGACCGGGCAGTTCACCATGCAGCGCGGCGCACGCGCCGTGCTGGCGGCTGGCGGTACGGCGACCATCGAGGGGCGTCGCGAACTGGTAAAGCTCGACAGCGAGATGCTGGCCCTTAACGCCTCGCCGGGCGGGGCCGCCGACTTGCTGGCCGCCACGCTCTATCTCGATCGCGTGGGCGCGTCATCCCGAATAACTGATTAAGAGGGTGTTATGGAACAGATTACATTGTCATTTCCCGCGAGCCGCACGCTGAGCGGCAGAGCGCTGGCGGGAGTGGTCGGGTCCGGTGATATGGAAGTCCTGTTCACCGCCGATCAGCAACAGGCGCTTAACGTCACCATCACCACATCCGTGGACAACAGCACCGCGCGCTGGAACGCGCTGTTTGACCGCCTCAGCATGCAAAACGGCCTGCCGTCCGGCACGCTGATTATCCACGACTTCGGCGCGACGCCCGGCGTGGCGCGCATCCGCATCGAACAGGTTTTTGAGGAGGTCAGCCATGCGTAACGACCGCAGCTTTATCGAACTCCGGGCGCGGGACCGCGCGAAGGCGCTGCTGGATGACGGCAGCTACCGTGAACTGCTCGATCCGTTTGAACAGGTTATGTCGCCGTGGCTTGGCAAACAGGGCATCGTGCCGCAGGCCGACGACGGCATGGTCGTGGCGAAAGGCACCATCAACGGTCAGCCCGCCGTAGTCATCGCCATCGAAGGCACATTCCAGGGCGGCAGCATGGGCGAAGTCTCCGGCGCGAAAATGGCCGCGGCGCTGGAGTTTGCCGCTGAAGATAACCGCAACGGTATTCCGACGCAGGCGGTGCTGTGCCTTGAAACCGGCGGCGTGCGTCTGCAGGAGGCGAATCTGGGCCTCGCGGCGATTGCCGATATTCACGCGGCGATTGTTGACCTGCGCCGCTACACCCCGGTGGTCGGGATTATCGCCGGCACCGTCGGCTGCTTCGGCGGGATGTCCATCGCCGCCGCGTTATGCAGCTATCTCATCGTCACCCGCGAAGCGCGTTTAGGGCTTAACGGCCCGCAGGTTATCGAACAGGAAGCGGGCATTGAAGAGTACGACTCCCGCGACCGTCCGTTTATCTGGAGCATGACCGGCGGCGAAGTGCGTTATGAAAGCGGTTTTGTCGATGCGCTGGTGGGCGATGGCGTGAACGCCGTGAAAACCGCCATGAACGAGGCGATTGCCCGGGGCGTACCGCAGCAGCACCGCAGCGATAACTACGCCTGGTATCTCGACCGCCTGACCCGTTTCGATACCACGAAACAGGCCGACCGCGAACAGATCAAACAGCTCTTTGCCCGGGAGGAAAAATAATGACTAATACAGTAAGCCGGGGCGCCTTATGGCTTGAAAAACTCGCGCCCGACGCGCAACGTCTGCCAGGGCTTTGCCCGTCCGTACAGGTGGCCGATGCGACATTTAACGGCGAACCTGCGCGCTTTATCGCGGTTGTACCGGATGCCCATAACCACTACCCACGCGCCGCCCGCGGCGAAGTAGGGCTGCTGGAGGGCTGGACGCTTGCGAAAGTGGTCAACGAAACCCTTCTGGAAGATGCCGATAAAAGCGTGAAACGCCCGATCATCGCGGTGATTGATGTGCCAAGCCAGGCCTATGGTCGTCGTGAAGAGGCGTTCGGTATCCATCAGGCGCTGGCAGGCGCGGCGGGCGCTTACGCGAAAGCGCGTCTTGCCGGGCACCCGGTTATCGGGCTGATTGTCGGCAAAGCGATGTCCGGGGCATTCCTCGCCCACGGCTACCAGGCGAACCGCCTTATCGCGTTTAACGACAAAGGCGTGCTGGTGCATGCGATGGGCAAAGAATCCGCCGCGCGCATTACGCTGCGTACCGTTGACGCGCTGGAGAAACTGGCGGCGACCATCCCGCCGATGGCTTATGACGTCGCTAACTACGCGACGCTTGGGCTGCTCTCCGACCTGCTCGATATCAGCAACCCGGATGCGCCGACCGACGCGGATCTGGCGCAGGTTAACGCCACGCTGCAACGCGCCATCGCGGATGCGCGTCAGGATCCGAGCCTGAAAACCCGCCTCGGCGCAGACAACCGCCGTAGCTCTCAGCTTGTGCGCGAACGCCTGCGCGCCAGCTGGTAAGTAATACCAAAAAAAGACCTGCCGGATAGCGGCTCCTGTGGGCGTAGCGATACGCCCATAGCGCCCCGCATCCGTAAAAAATAAAGCTCACCACCCGTTCGGGTGTAAGGGCCACCATCGCACCAGTGTTGATTTTACTTTCATTACAGGTGACTTATGACTTACGTGATTATTCATGCGCTTGCTCCCATCTTTGTGATCATGCTGCTCGGCTTTATGGCGGGCAAAACAAAGATGGTCGATAACCAAAACGTCGCTTTACTCAATATCTTTGTGATGGATTTCGCGCTCCCGGCGGCGCTGTTCAGCGCCACCGTACAGACGCCGTGGGCGGGCATCGTCGCGCAAATGCCGCTGATTGTGGTGCTGGTGCTGGCGATGTGGGTCACCTACGCCGCAATCTATTTTCTGGCCGTCGGGCCGTTTAAGAAATCGCCGCAGGATGCCGCCGTGCTGACGCTCACCGTGGCGCTGCCGAACTACGCCGCGCTTGGCCTGCCGATTCTTGGTAGCGTGCTGGGCGAAGGGCCGTCTACCTCGCTCTCCGTCGCCGTCTCCATCGCCTGTGGTTCGGTGCTGATGACGCCGTTCTGCCTGCTTATTCTGGAACGTGAAAAAGCGCGCGCCAGCGGTGAGAACAGCGGCTCGACGCTTGCCATGCTGCCGGTGCTAATGTGGCGCTCGGTGAAAAAACCGATTGTCTGGGGGCCGCTACTTGGGGTGGTGCTTTCCGCTATCGGCATCACCATGCCGGAGCTGGTACTGGCCGCTATCAAACCGCTGGGCCTTGCTGCAACCGCCGCCGCGCTGTTCCTGACCGGCGTTATCCTCTCGGCGCGTAAGCTTAAAATCAACTCCATGGTTATCACCGCGACCATCACCAAACTGCTGATCCAGCCGTTTATCGCCTGGGGTATTGTGCTGGCGCTTGGTCTGACCGGCCCGGTGGCTATCACGGCGATCCTGATGATTGCGCTGGCGGCGGGTTTCTTCGGTGTGGTCTTCGGCAACCGTTTCGGCGTACAGTCGCCGGACGCCGAGGCAGTGCTACTGCTAAGCTCCGTACTCAGCATTCTCTCGCTGCCGCTGTTTATTTCACTGACACAAGGACTCTGACCGATGACCGCCACGCCACGCCCGCACGATCTCCTCTGGCTCAACCGCCGCGACGCGCTTCAGGGCATCGACGCGCCGTGGGTGAGCGAGCAGTGGCGCAGCCATCTGCCGGTGGTGGTGCGGCGTGATGTGAGCGACAGCGGGCTTATCCCCGTCGGCGTGCGCGGCGTGAAGCGCGAGCAGCGCGCCGCAGGCTGGGTGAGCGCGCAGGATATCGTTCGCGTGGCGACGCCCGAATCGCTCGCCTGTCTCAGCACGCTGTTGCGCTCGCCGTTTGTTTCACAGCAGCCGGTGCAGGCGGCTATCCAACTGGCCCAGCGGCAATGGCCGTGGGCGTGGGGCATTACCGGCTCTACCGGCTTTGCGCTCGCGACAGAAATGCCGGTGCTGCATGCGGCAAGCGATCTGGACCTTACGATCCGCGCGCCTGAACGCGTGGAGCCTGACGCGTTCGCTGACTGGCAGCGCCTCGTCACACAGCTGCCGTGCCGCGCCGATACCCAGGTCGAAACGCCGCTCGGCGCGTTTTCGCTGACCGAGTGGCTGCGCGACGGGCGCGCGCTGTTAAAAACCAACCAGGGCGCGCGGCTCGTACGCGACCCCTGGCGCAGGGAGGATGCATGAAAATTCTTTTCACTTTCCCCGGACAGGGCACCCAGCGGCCCGGCATGTTGCAGCATCTGCCGGAGGAGGAGACGCGGCGTGAGGCGCGCGAGGTGTTAGGCGAGGAGCTTACGACGCTTGATACGCCGGACGCGCTGCGCCACACCCGTGCCGTTCAGCTCGCGCTGCTGATTGCGGGCGTCTCTTCCGCCCGTGCGCTAATGGCGCAGGGCGTGATGCCGGATATGGTCAGCGGGTTGTCCATCGGCGCGTATCCGGCGGCGGTGATTGCCGGGGCGCTCGATTTTCGTGACGCCCTGCGCCTGGTGGCGCTGCGCGGCGATTTAATGGAACAGGCGTACCCTGAAGGCTACGGGCTGACGGCGATACTTGGCCTGCGCCTGGAGCAGGTGGAGAAACTGGCGGCGGCGCACGGTGTCTACATCGCCAATTTAAACGCCGAAACGCAGATTGTGATCGCCGGACGTGATGAACAGATGGCGGCGGCAGGCGAGGCGGCGCTCGCGCTCGGGGCCACGAAAGTGAACCGGCTGGCGGTCAGCGTGCCGTCGCACTGCGCGCTGCTGAATGCGCCCGCGCAACAGCTGGCGCAGGCGTTTTCGCGCGTCACGCTGCAACGCCCGCAGCGCGCTTATCTCAGCGGCAGCAGCGCCCGCGTGCTGTGGCAGCCTGAGCGCATCGCCGACGATCTCGCGTTTAACATGGCGCGTACCGTGCGCTGGCAGGAGGCGATGATCGCCGCCCGTGAGCGTGAAGCCCGGCTCGCCATTGAGATGCCGCCCGGCGGCGTGCTGACCTGCCTGACGCGCCAGTCGGGCTTTGAAGGGGAGACGATTTCGCTGGAGCGCAGCGGCATCGCGGTGGCGCAGCATCTGGCCGCGCGGCTGCCCTGCGATTAGTTTTTGCTAAGGCTTAAGGCGTACATGCGGCACTCCGCCGCCAGCGCCAGCAGGTTAGGGTCGCGTTCGCGGCTGCGGGCGAAAACCAGCGCTATCTGCTGGCGCATCTGGTAAGGCTCCGCCAGCTTCAGCAGTTGCAGATCGTTTTCATAGAGCTTTTTCATGCGCCCTGGCACCAGCGAGAAGCCCACGCCCGCCTGCACCAGGCTCAGCATGGAGAAAATATCGTTCACCCGCGTGACGATGTCCGGCTCAAAGCCCGCCACGTGAAACGCCTCCTGAAAACCGGCGTAAGTCGCGAATCCTTCCGCCAGCGAGACAAATTTACGGTCTTTGTAGTCGCGCAAATCGGCCTCGCGACGGGTGTCGAGCGCTTCTGACGCCGGGGCCGCCAGATAGATATCGTCGTGAAACAGCGGCGTCACTTCCAGCAGTTTGCGGTCAATCTGCGCTTCCGAAACGGAAATCAGGATTGCATCCAGCCCGTTGTCTTCCAGCATATTCAGCAGCACCAGATTCGAACCCATCGTCAGATCGAGTTCCAGTTCCGGGCGGCGCAGCTTCATGCCCATCAGCAGGCGCGGCACCGTTTCCAGCGTGAGCGAGTAGAGCGTGCCGACCCGCAGCCGCCCAAGACCCACGCCCGCCGTGCGCCGCGTCTCTTCGATGCCGCGCACGATCAGGCCCATCGCCTCCTGACAATACTCCAGCAATGTTTCGGCGGCAGGCAGCGCCACCAGGCTTCTGCCCTTGTGGACAAACAGCGGACAGCGCATCCCTTCTTCCAGACTGTGCAGCGCGCGATGCACGCTGACGGCGCTTACGCCCAGCGCCTCGGCGGTGCGGGCGATGTTTCCCTTCTCCATAAACGCCATGAAGATGGAAAGCTTGCGAAACGTGATGTCGTCATCAATGGCTAATTTCATGCGGTCACGGTCTTAAGTAACAGGATCAGGGAGCTTAGCGGCTGGGGGCGACGCGGTAAACCTTCATTGGCCGCAGGGTTTTTTAAACAAGGCACAAGCTATCGAATCTGTAGATTAATTCAGGTATGACTTATCAAACGGCGGGGCTATCGTAACGGTAACACGGAACACGGAGCGAAACATGAGCACGCCATCTGAACAACACAATACGTTATCTGCGGGCAAATGCCCCTTCCATCAGGGCAACAGCAACCAAAGCGCGGGCGGCGGCACGTCCAGCCGCGACTGGTGGCCGAATCAACTGCGTGTGGAGCTGCTCGCCCAGCACTCAAACCGCACCAACCCGCTGGGTGAAGATTTCAACTACCGTAAAGCGTTCAGCGAGCTGGATTACGCGGCGCTGAAAGGCGACCTGAAAGCGCTGTTAACCGATACTCAGCCGTGGTGGCCTGCCGACTGGGGCAGCTACACCGGCCTTTTCATCCGCATGGCGTGGCACAGCGCGGGCACCTACCGCTCCGCTGACGGGCGCGGCGGCGCGGGTCGCGGGCAGCAGCGTTTCGCGCCGCTGAACTCCTGGCCGGATAACGTGAGCCTTGATAAAGCGCGCCGTCTGCTGTGGCCGGTAAAACAGAAATATGGCCAGAAAATTTCCTGGGCTGACCTGTTTATCCTCGCTGGCAACGTGGCGCTGGAAAACTCCGGGTTCCGTACCTTTGGTTTCGGTGCCGGGCGTGAAGACGTCTGGGAGCCGGATATGGACGTGAACTGGGGCGATGAGAAAAACTGGCTTGAGCATCGTCACCCGGAATCGCTGGCGCAGGCGCCGCTCGGCGCGACCGAAATGGGTCTTATCTATGTTAACCCGGAAGGGCCGAACCACAGCGGCGATCCGGCCTCCGCCGCGCCCGCTATTCGCGCGACCTTCGGCAACATGGGCATGAACGATGAAGAGACCGTGGCGCTGATCGCAGGCGGCCATACGCTCGGCAAAACCCACGGCGCAGCAGCAGCGAATCACGTCGGCGTCGATCCGGAAGCCGCGCCTATTGAAGCGCAGGGGCTCGGCTGGCACAGCAGCTTTGGCAGCGGCGTTGGCGCAGATGCCATCACCTCCGGCCTGGAAGTGACCTGGACCCAGACCCCGACCCAGTGGAGCAACTACTTCTTCGAGAACCTGTTCAAATATGAATGGGTACAGACCCGCAGCCCGGCCGGGGCCATCCAGTTTGAAGCCGTTGACGCGCCGGAGATCATTCCTGACCCGTTCGATCCGTCGAAAAAACGTAAGCCGACGATGCTGGTGACTGACCTGACGCTGCGTTTCGACCCGGAATTCGAGAAGATTTCGCGCCGTTTCCTTAACGATCCGCAGGCGTTCAACGAAGCCTTCGCCCGCGCCTGGTACAAACTGACGCACCGCGATATGGGGCCGAAAGCGCGCTACATCGGCCCGGAAGTGCCGAAAGAAGATCTGATCTGGCAGGATCCGTTACCGGCGGCGATTTATCAGCCGACCCAGGCGGATATCGACAGCCTGAAAGCGGAGATTGCCAGCGCCGGTTTATCGGTAAGCGAACTGGTCTCCGTCGCCTGGGCGTCGGCTTCCACCTTCCGCGGCGGTGATAAACGCGGCGGCGCTAACGGCGCGCGTCTGGCGCTCGCGCCGCAGCGCGACTGGGAAGTGAACGCCTCTGCCGCCCGTGCGCTGGCGACGCTTGAAGCTATCCAGCGTACCGCCAACAAAGCGTCGCTCGCAGATATCATTGTGCTGGCAGGCGTGGTGGGCGTTGAGCAGGCCGCCAAAGCCGCGGGTGTTGAGATTACCGTGCCGTTCGCGGCGGGCCGCGTCGATGCGCGCCAGGATCAGACCGACGTGGCGCTGTTTGAGTTCCTGAAACCGAAAGCCGATGGTTTCCGTAACTATCGCGGCGTGCGCAGCAGCACCCCGACCGAGTCGCTGCTTATCGATAAAGCGCAGCAGCTGACGCTGACCGCGCCGGAACTGACCGTACTGGTGGGCGGCATGCGTGCGCTTGGCGCAAACTACGACGCCAGTGCGCACGGCGTGTTCACGAACCGCGTGGGCGTACTCAGCACCGATTTCTTTGTGAATCTGCTGGATATGCGTTACGAGTGGAAAGCAACCGACGCCACGGCTGAAGTGTTTGAAGGGCGTGACCGTGAGAGCGGCGAAGTGAAATACACGGCGACCCGTGCGGATCTGGTGTTTGGCTCGAACTCCGTTCTGCGTTCTGTCGCGGAAGTCTATGCGAGTCACGATGCCCGCGAGAAGTTCGTGAAGGATTTCGTGGCGGCCTGGACCAAAGTGATGAACCTGGACCGCTTCGATCTTCAGTAAGCGTGACGCGATAAACAAAAAAGGCGATGAATATTCATCGCCTTTTTTATTCGCATTGGCGCGTCAGACGCCGCTTTCCAGAATGCGGATGGTGGTGTCCAGCACATCGCCTTTCACCGCCTCACGAAAGCCCAGCATATGCGGCGTTTCCAGGTGCGCTTTTAAGTGTTCTGCGCTCGCCCACTGTTCCACCATCACGATGGAATCCGGCGCGCTGGTCTGAAAATCAAGGCCGGTGGCGCTGTCCACCATCGGCGCATAGCCGTGGCAGCCTGCTTCCGCGAGCACAACGGGAATGATCTTCTTAAACTCTTCCAGCACCGCCTGACGGTGGTGCGCGCCAGGACGGGTACGAATTTCTGCTATCACTGTCAGCATGGTTAACTCCTTTTGTAAAACCGTCAGACAGTTAAGCAAAAATTTTCGCCAGATGCTCGCGATATTCTGCAATGTAGCGCGGCACGTCCGGCATTTTAATCACGTCGTTGGCGATAAACGTCGGCAGCGCGGTCAGGCCAATAAACTCATTCGCCTTGTGGAACGGCAGGTACACGCCATCCACACCCACGCCGTGGAAGAACTGATCTTTCTCGGTGAACGCTTCCAGCGGCGCGTTCCAGGTGAGTGACAGCATATATTTTTTGCCCTGCAGAAGGCCGCCTGAGCCATACTTTTTTGAGGCGTCAGAGCGGGTGCGGCCATCGCTGGCGTACAGCGAGCCGTGGCCTTCGGTAAAGACATCGTCAATATACTTTTTCACGGTCCAGGGCGCGCCCATCCACCAGCCCGGCATCTGGTAAATAATGACGTCAGCCCAGAGATATTTCTGCACCTCTTCTTTGACGTCATACTCGCTGTCTGCGCGGGTGACCTTAACATCATGCCCAACGTCGCGCAGGTAACTCTCCGCGACCTCAGTCAGGGTGTCGTTAAGCTGGCCACTGGAATGCGCAAACTGTTTCGCGCCGTTAATGATAAGTATGTTGCTCATTATTTATCCTATAATTATCGCGTTTGTTATTAATTTTACCCCATCGGGCGAGGCGGTAATATTGGCAAAACGCGCAAAGACTTTTGCAAAATGAGCAATAATGAACCCTGCTGTGACTCAGCGTCGCAGATAAGGTACTATCGCGGCAATATTGCCGTTTCCCCCGTGTACGGCTGGCTTGTCTGAGGAATAACGAGTAATGAGTGATTTGACTCATGATGGTGCAGAGCGCCTGGCGCTGCATGAATTCACTGAAAACGCCTATCTCAACTATTCCATGTACGTCATCATGGATCGCGCGCTGCCGTTTATCGGCGACGGGCTTAAGCCTGTTCAGCGCCGCATCGTCTATGCCATGTCGGAACTGGGGTTGAATGCCAGCGCCAAATTCAAAAAATCCGCCCGTACCGTGGGCGACGTGCTGGGTAAATACCACCCGCACGGCGACAGCGCCTGCTATGAAGCGATGGTGCTGATGGCGCAGCCGTTCTCGTACCGTTACCCGCTGGTGGACGGGCAGGGGAACTGGGGCGCGCTGGACGATCCGAAATCCTTCGCCGCGATGCGTTACACCGAATCACGCCTGTCTAAATACGCCGAAGTGCTGCTGGGCGAGCTGGGCCAGGGTACCGTGGATTATGTGCCGAACTTCGACGGGACGCTGAACGAGCCGAAAATGCTGCCGGCGCGCCTGCCGAACATTCTGCTGAACGGCACCACGGGCATCGCGGTGGGCATGGCGACGGATATTCCGCCGCACAACCTGCGCGAAGTCGCCAAAGCTGCCGTGAGCCTGATCGACAGCCCGAAAACCACGCTTGATGAGCTGCTGGATATCGTCCAGGGGCCGGACTACCCGACCGAAGCGGAAATCATCACTTCCCGCGCTGAAATCCGCAAAATCTATCAGAGCGGTCGCGGCTCGGTGCGTATGCGCGCCGTGTGGAAGAAAGAAGATGGCGCGGTGGTGATCTCCGCGCTGCCGCATCAGGTTTCCGGTGCCCGCGTACTGGAGCAGATCGCAAGCCAGATGCGCGCCAAAAAGCTGCCGATGGTCGACGATTTGCGTGATGAATCGGATCACGAAAACCCGACGCGTCTGGTTATCGTGCCGCGCTCCAACCGCGTGGATATGGATCAGGTGATGAACCACCTGTTCGCCACCACCGATCTGGAAAAAAGCTACCGCATTAATCTCAACATGATTGGGCTTGATGGCCGCCCGGCGGTGAAAAACCTGCTGGAGATCCTCACCGAATGGCTGGCGTTCCGCCGCGATACGGTGCGCCGTCGTCTGAACTATCGTCTGGAGAAAGTGCTCAAACGTCTGCATATCCTTGAAGGTTTGCTGGTGGCGTTTCTCAATATCGATGAAGTGATCGAGATTATCCGCAGCGAAGATGAGCCGAAGCCGGTGCTGATGAGCCGTTTCGGCATCAGCGAGACGCAGGCGGAAGCGATCCTCGAGCTGAAACTGCGCCATCTCGCCAAACTGGAAGAGATGAAGATCCGCGGCGAGCAGAGCGATCTGGAGAAAGAACGCGATCAGATCCAGGGCATTCTCGCCTCCGAGCGCAAGATGAATACCCTGCTGAAGAAAGAGATCCAGGCGGATGCCGACGCGTACGGCGACGATCGCCGTTCGCCGCTGCATGAGCGCGAAGAAGCGAAAGCGATGAGCGAGCACGACATGCTGCCGTCTGAGCCGGTGACTATCGTGCTTTCTCAGATGGGCTGGGTGCGCAGCGCTAAAGGTCATGATATCGACGCCAAAGCCCTGAGCTACAAAGCGGGCGACGGCTGGCTCTCGTCAGTCAAAGGCAAGAGCAACCAGCCGGTGGTGTTTATCGACTCCACGGGCCGCAGTTACGCGCTGGATCCGGTATCGCTGCCGTCGGCGCGCGGCCAGGGTGAGCCGATTACCGGCAAACTGACGCTGCCGCCGGGCGCGGTGGTGGAACATATGCTGATGACCGGCGAGGAGCAAAAACTCCTGATGGCGTCCGACGCCGGTTACGGTTTTGTCTGCACCTTCAACGATCTGGTAGCGCGCAACCGCGCCGGTAAAGCGCTGATTACGCTGCCGGAAAACGCGCATGTGCTGAAGCCGCTGGAAATTGAGCATGACGACGACATGCTACTCGCCATCACGGCGGCGGGGCGTATGCTGATGTTCCCAGTGGCGGATCTGCCGCAGCTTTCCAAAGGCAAGGGCAACAAAATTATCTCCATTCCTTCCGCCGACGCGGCGAAGGGCGACGATAAGCTGGCGTATCTCACCATCCTGCCGCCGCAGAGCACCGTGACGCTGCATGTCGGCAAGCGCAAAATCAAGCTGCGCCCGGAAGAGCTGCAAAAAGTGCATGGCGAACGCGGTCGTCGCGGCACGCTGATGCGCGGCCTGCAACGCATCGACAGCGTCGAAGTGGATTCCCCGTCGCGCCCGAAAGCCGACGACAGCGAGGCGTAACCCCCCGAAATAGTGGCAAACGCATCGCCGCCGCGCTTTCTGTGATTCTCTGCAGGAAGCGCGGCGGCCTCGCTTGCGTAATTTTCCCGCCCACGCCATTGTTTGTTAGCGCGTGACGCATAAAAATAAGTGTTTGAGTCTGCTCAACATCATGAGCCGCCAGGGATGCCTGACCGTGAGCGGTGTGTTTTCCGTTAAAGCCGTTATACTGGTCCGCGGCTGCGGCTTCAGAGGTAGTTATGTTATCGATCGTTCGAATGATTATTGTGGTTCTCTACAGCATTGTGGTCTGTATTCTGGGTAGCATCTGGTGTCTGTTCAGCCCGCGCAATCCGCGCCATGTGGCGACTTTCGGCCATATGTTCGGGCGCCTTTCCAGCGTGTTCGGTCTGAAGGTGGAACTGCGCAAACCGCAGGGCGCTGAAAACTACGGCAACGCGATTTATATCGCCAACCACCAGAACAACTACGACATGGTCACGGCGTCTAATATTGTTCAGCCGCCGACCGTGACCGTCGGTAAAAAAAGCCTGGTCTGGATCCCTTTCTTCGGCCAGCTCTACTGGCTGACCGGTAACCTGTTAATTGACCGCAACAACCGCAGCAAGGCGCACGGCACCATCGCCGAAGTGGTGAACCAGTTCCGCAAGCGCGACATTTCCATCTGGATGTTTCCGGAAGGCACCCGCAGCCGCGGGCGTGGCCTGATGCCGTTTAAAACCGGCGCGTTTCATGCCGCCATTGCCGCAGGCGTGCCGATTATTCCGGTCTGCGTTTCCAATACCCATGGTAAAATCAAGCTCAACCGTTGGAACAACGGTCTGGTCATCGTCGAAATGTTACCGCCTGTCGACACCCAGGGTTGGGGAAAAGAACAGGTACGGGAACTTGCCGCCCACTGTCGCCAGCTGATGGAAGAGAAAATCGCCCAGCTGGATAACGAAGTGGCCGAGCGCGAAGCCGCTGGCAAGATCTGAAACTGACGGGCAGACCGTCATTCATTACCCGTTTTCATGGAGCACTTATGTCACTCAGTCGGCGTCAGTTTATTCAGGCATCGGGCGCGGCGCTCTGCGCGGGCGCGGTGCCGCTGAGGGCACATGCCGCAGGTCAGCAGCAGGCGCTGCCGGTGCCGCCGCTGCTGGAATCACGCCGCGGGCAGCCGCTGTTTCTGACGCTCTCCCGCGCGCACTGGTCTTTCGTGCCGGGCACCCGCGCGCAGGTCTGGGGCTTCAACGGCCGCTATATGGGGCCGACTATTCGCGTCTGGAGCGGCGAAGACGTTAAGCTTATCTACAGCAACCGCCTGCAGGAAAATGTCGCCATGACGGTGAGCGGGCTACAGGTGCCAGGCCCGCTGATGGGCGGCGCGCCGCGCATGATGTCACCCGGTGCCGACTGGGCGCCCGTGCTGCCGGTACGCCAGGCCGCCGCAACGCTCTGGTATCACGCCAATACGCCCAACCGCACCGGTCAGCAGGTCTATAACGGCCTCGCCGGCATGTGGCTGGTGGAAGACGCCGTGAGCAAAGCGCTGCCGGTGCCGAACCACTACGGCGTGGACGATTTTCCGGTCATTATTCAGGACAAGCGCCTCGACAATTTCGGCACGCCGGAGTACAGCGAGCCAGGCAGCGGCGGCTTTGTCGGCGATACGCTGCTGGTGAACGGCGCGCAAAGCCCGTATGTAGAAGTGTCGCGCGGTTGGGTGCGTCTGCGCTTGCTGAACGCTTCCAACGCGCGTCGCTATCAGTTACAGATGAGCGATGGCCGGCCACTGCACGTGATCGCAGGCGATCAGGGTTTTCTGCCCGCGCCGGTGGCGGTGAAACAGCTGGCGCTGGCGCCCGGCGAGCGCCGTGAAGTACTCATCGATATGACTAACGGCGATGAAGTGTCTATCACCTGCGGCGAGGCGGCGTCGATTATGGACCGCATTCGCGGCATTTTTGAGCCGTCCAGCATTCTTATCTCCACGCTGGTGCTGACGCTGCGGCCCACCGGTCTGCTGCCGCTGGTGACGGATACGCTGCCGATGCGCCTGCTGCCGGATGAAATTATCAACGGCGCGCCGGTGCGTAGCCGCGATATCACGCTGAGTGACGATCCGGGTATTAACGGCCAGCTGTGGGATATGAAGCGTACAGACGTGCAGACCCAGCAGGGCGCCTGGGAGCGCTGGACGGTGCGTTCCGATATGCCGCAGGCGTTCCATATGGAAGGCGTGAGTTTTCTGATCCGCAGCGTGAATGGCGCAGCGCCGTTCCCGGAAGATCGCGGCTGGAAGGATACGGTGTGGGTGGATGGCCAGGTGGAGCTGTTAGTGTATTTCAGCCAGCCGTCGTGGGAGCATTTCCCGTTCCTCTACTCTAGCCAGACGCTGGAGATGGCCGACCGCGGCTCGGTGGGGCAGATGGTCGTGAACCCGGCCCCGTAAGCCGTTCGATGAATATGAAAAAGCCGCTGAGAGGCGTCTTTTTTTGTGGCCGGGAATATGACGCCAGTGGGTGGTAAACGGTGGATGCGCTGCGCTTATCCACCCTACAACACCCTCTTCCAGCTCCTAGGTCCGGCACACCCGCCATTAGCGGTGTGAAATATGAAATGTAGGGCGGGTAAGCTCCGCGCACCCGCCGCTAGCAGGGTGAATATGAGGGGTAGGGCGGGTAAGCGTAGCGCACCCGCCATTAGCGGCGTGAAATGTGGGAAACGTAGGGCGGGTAAGCGTAGCGCACCCGCCATATGCCGCAGCGCCAGACTCGCTACTCCGCCAGAAACAGCTCCAGCAGCGAGTTAAGAAACAGCTTACCGTGCTCGGTTATCTGCCAGCTCTCCGGCGTTTCCACCAGATAATTCAGCGCAATCGCCTCGTCAATCTGCGGGCGAATCGCCGCTTCGCTAAGCCCCGTATAACGTGCAAATTCGGCACGCGGCGCGGGCTCCAGCAGGCGAAAACGGTTCATGAAAAACTCGAACGGCTTATCCTTCGCCTCGACCTCATGCTGCTTATCCAGGTAATTACCGGTCATATAGCCGCGCGGATGGCGGGTTTTCGCGGTACGCAAAATACGCCCGTCGGCGAGCGTTACTTTACCGTGTGCGCCGCAGCCGATACCCAGATAATCCCCGAAGCGCCAGTAATTCAGGTTGTGCTGGCACTGATAACCTGGTTTCGCGTAGGCCGAGGTTTCGTACTGCTCATACCCGGCGGCGGTCAGCAGCTGATGCCCCTGCTCGAAAATATCCCACAGCGCGTCGTCGTCAGGCAGCACCGGCGGGCGCGAGCCAAACAGCGTATTCGGCTCAATGGTCAACTGATACCACGAGAGATGCGGCGGGTTCAGCGCAATCGCCTGGCGTAAATCATCGAGCGCCTCTTCCAGCGACTGATCCGGCAGGCCGTGCATCAAATCGAGGTTAAAGCTGCGAAGCCCAAGGCCGCTCGCAAGACGCGCGGCGCGCTTCGCCTCTTCCGGCCCGTGAATACGGCCAAGACGCGTGAGTTTCGGCTCGCTGAAGCTCTGCACGCCGATGGAAATGCGGTTCACGCCCGCGCGCTGGTACTCCACAAAGCGGTCAGCTTCCACGGTGCCAGGGTTGGCTTCCATCGTGATCTCGGCATCTGGCGCGAGCGTAAGACGTGACCGCACGCCGTCCAGCAACGTCTGCATTGCAGGTCCCGAGAGCAGGCTCGGCGTGCCGCCGCCGATGAAAATGGTTTTCACCTCACGGCCCTGCGCCCACGGCGCGTCGTTATCCAGATCGCTTAACAGATGCTGGACATAATCGTCATGCGGCACTTCGCCCTTCAGCGCGTGCGAGTTGAAGTCACAGTAAGGGCACTTCTGCACGCACCAGGGGATATGGATATACAGACTTAAGGGTGGCAAATCAGCCATTACGCATTGCTTCCAGTAATAATTTCAGCGCCTGCCCGCGGTGGGAAACCGCGCTTTTCTCTTCACGCGTCAGTTCGGCGGCGGTTTTGCCAAGAGAAGGGACAAAGAATATCGGGTCGTAGCCAAAGCCGCCCTGGCCCGCAGGCGCGCGGGTGATCACGCCAGGCCAGGCGCCGTGAAAGACCAGCGGCGTCGGATCGTCGGCATGACGCATATAGACCAGCACGCAGTGGAACTGCGCCTGACGCTGCTCGTCCGGTACGTCTTTTAACGCCTCCAGCAGCTTTTCCAGGTTCTCCTGATCGGTAGCGTCGCTGCCTGCGTAGCGCGCGGAGTAAATTCCCGGCGCGCCGCCCAGCGCGTCGACCGCGAGACCGGAATCGTCAGCGATAGCCGCAAAGCCGGTGACCTGAGCCGCGTGACGCGCTTTCAGAATCGCGTTTTCGATAAACGTCAGGCCGGTCTCTTCGGCGGAGTCGACGCCAAGCTCGGTCTGCGCCACGATATCCAGCCCAAACTCCTGCAGCAATGAGGCGAGTTCGCGCACTTTACCGGCGTTGCCGGTCGCGAGGACAACTTTCTGCATAGCGTAATCCTGTATTAATCGGTGACAGCCGCAACTTCCGTTGGGATCTGTTGGGGTTCGATAATTTTGACTTGTTTATGACGGCCCAGTTCGCCTTTTTCAATCACCACCTGACTTTTAGCCACGCGGAACTGTTTCGCGAGATATTTCACCAGATGGGCGTTGGCCTGGCCGTCAACCGGCGGGGCGGTAATGGCGACTTTTAGCTCGTCGCCATGTAAACCGATAATGCTGTCGCGGCTGGCTTTCGGCTGGATATAGAGCCGTAACACCAGCCCGTCGACGGTTTTACTGACGGCACTCACAGCAAATACCACAGCCCCGGGAAGAGATCCATGGCGAGATAATTCAGCAGATAGAGCACGATAATCACGCCCATGGCGGAAAAATCGATGCCGCCCATGGCCGGAAGAATGCGGCGGATCGGGGCCATCAGCGGTTCAGTCAGCTGAATCAGCACAAACTCAATCGGGCTGCGGCCCTGGCTTACCCAGCTCATCAGAGAGCGGATAATAATTACCCAGAAGACTAACTGGCCTGCGGATTTCAGCAGCGACAGCAGGCCCACCACGAGGTTAAACGGATCCAGCGACAGCGCGCCCGACTGAATCAGCAGCAGCAGCGGGAATTTTAGCGTTGAGAGAATAAACGCCACCAGCAGCGATGAAGTGTCGATAGGCCCTATCGACGGAATAATGCGGCGCAGCGGGCCTATCACCGGCTGGGTAAATTTCACCACCGTCTGGGCGAGCGGGTTGTAAAAATCGCAGCGCGACCACTGCATCCAGATGCGCAGCAGCAGCACCATCACATACAGGTCGATCAGCGTTTTGACCAGGAAAGTCAACGTCAGCATGGCGTTCCTCAGAAGTTATTGTTGAGTGGCGCGGGCGTAATCGCGCGCGCCGAAAATCGCGGTACCAATGCGCACCATCGTGCTGCCAGCGGCGATGGCGGCTTCCATATCATCGCTCATGCCGAGCGAAAGCGTGTCTACTGTCGGGTAGCGCGCTTTAAGGGCCGTGAAGGCCGCAGCCATTTCGCAGGCGACGGCATACTGGCGCGCATACTCTTTTTCCGGCGCCGGAATGGCCATCAGCCCGCGCAGTCGCAGACGCGGCAGCGCCGCAATCTGCTCTGCCAGCGCCTCCAGCTCGCTTAAGGCGATGCCGGATTTGCTCTGTTCGTCGCTGATATTAACCTGAATCAGCACGTTAAGCGGCGTCATTTCATCCGGGCGCTGTTCATTCAGGCGAGTGGCGATGCGCAGTCGGTCGACCGTATGGCACCAGTCGAAATGCTCTGCCACCAGACGGCTTTTGTTGGACTGCAACGGACCGATAAAGTGCCAGGTTAGCCCGTCGACGCCCGCGTCGCGGAAATGAAGGATCTTTTCCACGCCCTCCTGCACATAATTTTCACCAAATTCACGTTGCCCGGCGGCAATCGCTTCTGCTATCGCGCTCGCAGGTTTTGTTTTACTCACTGCAAGCAGCGTAACTTCTTCTGGAGCCCGGCCGCAGCGTTGTGCAGCCGCTGAGATCTTTTGCCGGACCTGCGTTAAGTTGCGTTCTGTCTCACTCATGATCAGGGAAGCTGTATGGAAATGGATGAATTAGTGGCGCTTAGTGTAAAGCATAACGTTTCTGATCTACACCTGTGTAGCGAGCTGCCGGCGCGCTGGCGCAGGCAGGGGCGGCTGGAGCCGGTGCCAGAGCCTGTTCCGAAGCCGGAAAACCTGCTGGCGCGCTGGCTTGACGACGCCCATCAGCGCGAGCTTGCCGAGCGCGGGCAGACCGATTTCGCCGTCAGTCTTGCAGGCGGCGTGCGGCTGCGCGGCAACGCGTTTCGCCAGATGCAGGGCGTGTCGCTGGTGCTGCGCCTGCTGCCGCGCGGCTGTCCAAAGCTTGAGGCGCTCGGCGTGCCCGCCGCCGTGCCGGGATTATTGACGATGCCGGATGGCCTGCTGCTGGTCACGGGCGCTACCGGGAGCGGTAAATCGACGACGCTTGCGGCGATGGTCGGCCACCTGAACGAGACGCTCGACGGCCATATTCTGACGCTCGAAGATCCGGTCGAATTCTGTCATCAGCCGGCGCGCTGTCTTATCCAGCAGCGTGAAATCGGCACGCACTGCCAGAGCTTCAGCGACGGCCTGCGCGGCGCGCTGCGTGAGGATCCCGATGTCATTCTGCTGGGGGAGCTGCGCGACAGCGAAACGATCCGGCTTGCGCTCACGGCGGCGGAGACGGGGCATCTGGTGCTGGCGACGCTGCACACCCGCGGCGCGGCGCAGGCCGTCGAGCGGCTGGTGGATGTGTTTCCCGCTGATGAGCAAAACAAAGTGCGCAGCCAGCTTGCGGGCAGCCTGAAGGCGGTGCTGGCGCAAAAGCTGGTGGCGGATGCACAGGGCGGCAGAACGGCGCTGCATGAGCTGCTTATCAACACGCCCGCCGTGGCGAATCTCATCCGTGAAGGGAAAACTCACCAGTTGCCTGGCCTGATGGAAACCGGCCAGCAACAGGGGATGCAAACCTTCGCGCAAAGCGTGGCGATGCGCCTGAACGAAGGCAGGCTGGCGCTGCAAAAAGACGCCAGCGCCGGGCACTGGGGCTAACGCACGTGGAACGCGTAAAGGACGGGCAGAGCGCCTGCGGTGCTGAGGATTTCAAGACGTATGACGCTCGCGGGGCGTGGCGCATTAACGCGGTGTTCGCAGACGGCGTGATGGTTATCCGTCACTTCCGCCAGCAGCGTCTCATCGGCCCACAGGCGGTAATGCGTGACGCAGTGGGGCGTCACGGCGCAGTCGTGGCCCATCTGAACGGTTTCCATCGCGTTATCGAAATCGTTATCGAAAATCAGCGTCAGGGTGTCGAACGTTTGTGGCTGCGCCCAGTACCATTCGACGACAGGCTGTGGATCGTCCACGGCGGGCGCCCAGGCGTTTGTTTGCTGTTCGGGCCGCAGGCGGCCATTCAACAGGTTTTCCGGCGGATAACAGCGCAGCGGCGCGTCGAGGCGCAGCGCGGGCATAATCTGGTGCGGGCGGCGGCGCGGCAGCCAGAAGTCAAACTCGTCCACGCCGTAATCGCCATCGGCCACCTGGCGCGAGCGTTTGGCGACGCGCGCGTTAAGGCTGTTAAACACCATCATGATGCCAGGCAGGTGCTGCGCGCTGAGCGCCATTTCAATGGCGTCGCATCGATCGAAAACAATAAAGACGTAACAGTCCTGGTCTGCGGTATGGCGCAGCGCTACCCGGTAGGGTGCTGCATCGTGAACCTCAAGTTCGCACTCATCCAGCCAGCGCTCCGGCGTATAGTTGCCGGGCTTGTGGCTGGTCAGCAACTGAACCCGCAGGCGCTGTGGTGCCTCCGCGCGCAACGTAAAGTGCAGGGTCGGCAGCGACTGTCCGGCCCGCAGCGGCAGCAGCAGTGCGGTGCGCGCCGAAAGCGTTGCCCATTCACCGTTCGGCGTGAGTTCGGTAAGCTGATATTCACTGCTGACGCGAAGCTGCGCGCCCCGCGCCGGGTCGTCCAGCCGCTGGCGGGGGATATAACAGCCCGTCGCCTGCAAATGCTGTTGCAGCGCAGTGATGCGCTCGCGCGCCGCCAGCTGGCGCGGCGTAATGTCCTGCTGATGACAGAGCGCGGCCGCCCGACCGACCACTTCGCCCAGCAGCCCGCAGGTGCACATCACGCGGGCGCTGCCGAAAGCCACATGCGAGGCGGAGATAAGCCGCCCGGTCAGGAACAGGTTATCCAGCGAGCGGCTGTAGAGGCTGCGCCAGGGGATGGTATAGGTGCCTTTGCTATGAAACTGACGGCAGCCGTCGTGCGTGCTGTAGACGCCATCCGCCGGGTGCAGGTCAATAGACCAGCCGCCGTAGGCCACCGCGTCGTAATGGTCGCGCTGCTCGATAATATCCTGCTGGCAGAGCAGGTGATCGCCCATAAACCGGCGGCTCTCACGCTTGCCGGGAATGGTGCCGACCCACTCGATCGTGAGGTTTTCCGCATCCGGGAACTGGCCGGAGTTTTTAATGTGATCCCATACACCCCAGACTATTTTCCACAGCTCCCATTTGATCTCTTCACTTTGATGGACGGTATCCAGACGGCCGCCCCATTCGAGCCACCAGAGATCGCAGCCGTTGAGCGTGGAGGTAAGCCGCTGATAGCGCGGAATATCGGTTATCTCTTTCAGCGCAAACGACGGCGGAACAAAGCGCACCGGCCCGCTGGTCTGTTTGGTGTAGAAGTAAATCGAATGCCCGAGCTTGTGACCGAAGCTGTCGCCTGGTGCCATTTTTTCGCCAAGTTCGTCAGCCTCTTCCGCGCCGACGCGAAACTCGGCACCCGCAAGATAGCCCAGCACGCCGTCGCCGGTGGCGTCGCAAAACTGGGTGGCGGTGAGGGTATAAAAGGTTTCGTTAATGGCGTTAAAGCCGCGCACACGTGTAATCCGCTGGCCGTTATTGACGACGTCAAAAAGCGCGGTGTTCAGCAACAGCGTCAACCCTGGCTGCGAGCGGGCGAGATCCAGCAGCACCAGATCGAACATCACCGGGTTGCCCTCTTTATTGCGCCAGAGGTTTTCTTCCAGAATCTCCCCCATAATGCCGCCTTCCCGCGCCCAGCGGTTGTTGTTACCCATGTGCGACGTGGCGCCGTTGGCCCACAGCCGCACTTCGCTGGAGGCGTTGCCGCCCAGCACCGGCCTGTCCTGCACCAGAATCACCTGCAATCCGTCGCGGGCGGCCGCCAGCGCCGCGCACAAGCCGGCGAGCCCGCCGCCTGCCACCAGCAGATCGGCATGGAGATGCTCTTCAGGAAAGGTCCGGTCGGCGCTGCGGGGAAAGACGTTCATAAACTTGTATCCTTCTTAACTGGCATTACACTCATGACATTGTCATGCAACGGGACTTCGCTATGTCTTCACAACCCAACCAGAGCCTGATCGATGGGATCCGCTGCCTGCAGTACCTGGTCTCCAGCGATCGGGCCATCGGTTGTCGTGAACTGGCCCGACTGATGGGCATTAACACCACACGCGTCAACCGCCTGCTGATGACAATGGCCTCTATCGGCCTCACCATGCAGGATGAGCAGCGCCGTTATCTGCCAGGCCCCGGCATTCACGCCCTGGCGGCACAGGCGATTCGTGGTTCTTCGCTTTTCTCCCATGCCCTGCCGCTGCTTGAGCGCTACGCCCCGAAAGATGTGGTGGTGGCGCTGGGCGTGCTCTGGGAAGATCAAATCATCTACATCTATCACTCCACGCCCGGCACTCAGATGAGCCAGGCGCTGGCCGGTTTTCGCATGCTGCCTGCCTGGCAGTCGGTCATCGGCATGTCGCTGCTGGCGGCGGAGAGCGACGAGGCGCTGGAAGCGCGCTTCACGCCTGAGCAGTGGGAACAGCTCGCGCCTCACGTGGCGCAGCAGCGCGAGCAGGGCCTGGTGGTCTGGCGCCACGACGACGGTGAAGTCTCGATGGCGAAACCGCTCGGTATTCATAACGCCGCGGTAGCGCTGGCTGGCATGTGGAACATCAGCAATCCTGAAATCCACTCGCGGCTGGAGCAGCTCAACGAGCTGGCCGCGCGGCTGATGAAACCTGCCTGACGTTAACTGGTTATGTTTCTTTTATAGAAACGATCGGCGAGTCGGGCAAAGACATCACCAGAGAAGTGTGATCCGGGGCGGATTCATGAGTGGAAATAAAGAATTCGGGCGGATAAGAAAAGGGCAAACGCAGCGCCTGGCAGCGCTGCGCGTCATGCGTTAGCCGTGTTGCTCGAAGTAGCTTTCCAGGATGACGACCGCCGAGGCGGAGTCTACGCTGCCTTTGTTCAGCGCGCGGAAACCGCCGCGCTCGAAAAGCCCGGCGCGGGCTTCTACAGTGCTGAGGCGTTCGTCGTGCAGCGTCACTTTTATGCCGAAGCGGCCATGCAGCCGGTTGGCGAACGTGCGCGCGCGCGCCGTCAGCGGCTGTTCAGTGCCGTCCATATTCAGCGGCAGGCCAACAATCACGTCGTCCGGCTGCCACTCTTTCAGGAGCCGTTCGATGAGCGTCCAGTCCGGGTTGCCGTTTTGCGCTTTGATGGCGGTAAGCGGGCGGGCTGTGGCCGTCACGCGCTGCCCAATCGCCACGCCGATACTTTTCGTGCCAAAATCGAAGGCCAGCAGGGTACCGCTCATTACGCGTGCCCCGCTTCGCCAGGCATGGTATGGATGTCGATACCGATAAGCTTCGCGGCCTCGCGCCAGCGGTCGGCGATAGGCGTGCGGAAGAGAATGTTCAGATCCGCCGGTGCCGTAAGCCAGGCATTCTCCAGGATCTCTTCTTCAAGCTGGCCTTTCTCCCAGGAGGAGTAGCCGAGCGCTACCAGTACGTCATCGGGCTGTTCGGCGGTGCCGAGCGTTTCCAGCACGTCACGCGATGTCGTGATCACGGTGTTATCGGAAATACGAATGCTGGAGGAGAACGCATCCGGCGGCGTGTGCAGGATAAAACCGCGATCTTCGGCAAGCGGGCCGCCGAGAAACACGGGCTTATCGAGACGAATTGCCGGGTCGCGCGGCTCCGGCGTGATTTTCAGCTTCTGAAGAACACCTTCAACCTGCAGATTTTCCAGAGGTTTGTTAATGATAAGGCCCATCGCGCCTTCATTGTTGTATTCGCAGATATACACCACGGAACGGCGGAACAGCGGGTCCTGAAGGGCCGGCATGGCAATGAGGAAATGATGCTGTAAATTCATCGTCAAAAGTTCTGTAGTCCTGGTTGGAAAATCGGCAGATTCAGTATGCGGGGAAAGTCGCGAACTGTCACCCCCGGTGGGGTAACGGGCGGGAGAGTTCCCGCCCGAAAGGCTTACTTAGCGAGGCGTTTTTCGATAGCGTCCATCAGCATGCCGGTAATGGAAACCGGGTACTGCGCTTCGATTTCACGCACGCAGGTAGGGCTGGTGACGTTAATTTCCGTCAGCTTGTCGCCGATGATATCGAGGCCGACAAAAATCAGACCTTTCGCTTTCAGCGTCGGCCCGACGCGACGGGCGATTTCCCAGTCGCTGTCCGTCAGCGGACGCGGTTCGCCACGGCCGCCTGCCGCCAGGTTGCCACGGGTTTCGCCGCCCTGCGGAATGCGTGCAAGGCAGTACGGCACCGGCTCGCCATCGACAACCAGCACGCGCTTGTCGCCGTCTTTGATAGCTGGCAGGTAGTTCTGCGCCATGCAGTAGCGGCTACCGAGTACCGTCAGGGTTTCTGCGATAACAGAAAGGTTCGGATCGCCTTCTTTCACGCGGAAAATCGACGCGCCGCCCATGCCGTCCAGCGGTTTTAAGATGATATCGCCATGCTTTTCCCAGAAGGCTTTCAGCTGCGCTTTATTACGCGTTACCAGCGTATGCGGAGTCAGATCGGCAAACCACGCGGTGAAGAGTTTTTCGTTGCAGTCGCGCAGGCTCTGGGGCTTGTTGACGATAAGCGTGCCTTTCTCTTCGGCGCGCTCAAGGATGTAAGTGGCGTAGATGAATTCGGTGTCGAACGGCGGATCTTTTCGCATCAGCACCACGTCAAGATCGGCCAGCGCAATATCCTGCTCGGTGCCGAATTCGTACCATTTGTCGTAATTCTGCTCGACGCTCACCAGACGCGTGCGGGCGCGGCCTTCGCCGTTATCGAGGTACAGATCCGCCATTTCCATATAGTGGAGTTCGTAGCCGCGGCGCTGGGCTTCCAGCAGCATAGCGAAGCTGGAATCTTTCTTGATGTTGATGTTTGCGATGGGGTCCATCACGATGCCGAGCTTGATCATTATTTTTCTCCTTTAGCCCAGATCGCCAAAGCGCACCTGCAGTGCGGTGATGGCGGTGAGCGCAGTGGTCTCTGTGCGCAAAACGCGTGGTCCTAACAGGATATCAGTAAACTGGTAACGTGCGGTCATGGCAATTTCGTCAGCGGAAAGGCCGCCTTCCGGGCCAATCAGCAGACGCACGCGCTCAACGGGCTGTGGCAGCGTGTTGATGCTGTGCGCGGCGCGCGGGTGAAGATTGAGCTTAAGGCCGCTGTCCGGCTCGGCGCACCAGGCTTCGAGATCCATTGCCGGGCGGATTTCCGGCACCACGTTGCGACCGCACTGCTCGCAGGCGGCAATCGCGATTTTCTGCCACTGTTGCAGCTTTTTATTGAGGCGCTCTTCATCAAGCTTAACGCCGCAGCGCTCTGAAAATAGCGGGGTAATGACGCTGACTCCAAGCTCAATCGACTTCTGGATGGTGAATTCCATCTTCTCGCCGCGCGACATCACCTGGCCGAGATGTAAAAAGAGCGGCGATTCGCGGTTCGCCTCTTCACGGCTCACCACATTCACCAGCACGCTTTTTTTGCTCGCCTGCGTGATTTCAGCGGCAAAGACATGGTTGCTGCCGTCGAACAGTTGCAGCGCCTGGCCTGCGCTCATGCGCAGCACGCGGCCAACGTGGTTCGCGGCGTCTTCATCAAGAGCGATTTCACGCCCGACGACCAGCGGCTCGGGGTGATAGATGCGGGGAATTCGCATGGGCATTTTCCGGTAAACGGGCTTGCGGCATCGCGCGGCAAGCCCTGCATTAACAATTGCCCGGTAGTGTAGGTTAGCGGTTTTGCCCCTGGCAAGCCTGCTGTACGTAGGGGTTATGGTTGCCCTGCACCTTCGCGATGCGTTCGTCGCGGGTACACTCCCACGGCGTCACCGGGTAGAGCTTGTTCCAGGCCTCGAAAAGCTGCGTCTGGGCGCGCGACAGGTTGAGCTGATATTTATCGCGCATATAGAAATAGGTACGCGCGATAGCGCCGCGTGCGCGGGCAGGCGGCTCGGCCTGTTTATTTTTAAAGTCGACTTTCATTTCGCACTGGCCGTACTGGCCTTCCCCGCCGCGCCACTGGCTGTAAAGGAAATTGCCGCGATCGCCGTTCACTTCGCCGACGGCGGGTTGCAGGTTATGAAGATCGGTTTCCATTTCGCGATAAACCGGGTCTTTATCGCAGTTTTTCCGTCCGCCATCCTGCCAGCACTGACGCTGGTGGCCGAACTGCCACGCGGGCACCACGTGTTCCCATTCAATGCGCGACGCGCGGTTTTCGTTTTTCCGCACCTGATAGCCGCAGGCTTTGAGATCGGGGATCCCCTTTTTGCCCTGCCAGGTAATCGGGCAGCCGCAGTAGAAATCGCCAGGCGCGTCGGCGTTGATTTTCACGCCAGCCGCTTTGGCCTGGCTGAAACTATGAATACCGGACGCCAGCGCAGCGGGCGCGGCAAAGGCGACGCACAGCGCCGCCGCCAGTGTAATTTTGCGAGACATCTTCCAGCTCCTTGTCCGAAGGTGTTCGCAACGTAACGAAGGCGGGCGCCGGAAGCAATCGGTTATTGCCAGAAATTTCCTGAAGGCGTCAGTTTTCTGCGACGAGCGTATCGCCGCAGCGCACGCAGCGGTACTGGGTTTCGCCGCGTACGACGCGGTTATGACGGCGCACAGTCAGTTGATGCTGCTGACAGCGGCAGCGGTAGGGGAAGGTGTTAGCACGCACCGAATCGAGCTCAAACTGATGCGTACGGCGCGCCGGAACGCCGAGCACGCTTTCCATCATCCATTTCCACTCTTTGCCGTGCGGCGGCACGCGGCCGAAATGTTTCCAGACCAGCAGGTGCGCCAGCTCGTGCGGCACCACTTCATCAATAAACGCCTGCTGGTTTTCCATCAGCAGTACCGGATTTAAGCGGATTTCATAGCTTTCGAGCCAGGCGGTACCCGCCGCTGTGCCGCGCTGTTGATAGACCAGTTTTGGCTCCGGGTAGTTGCGGCCAAGTTTGAGATTAGCGCGTGCGAGCGCGTCGCGCAGGCTGCGCATTACGGCCTGTTGAATGGCGATGGGAAGACGTGGGGTTTTCATAGCGAGAGGATAGAACTGAGGAGGGGATGGGCGCAAGAGGCGGCAGCCCCTTGCGCATGCCGCCCGCATGAACGGGCGGCAAGGTCAGGCTTAGTCGTTTGAACCGATGTCGCGCAGTTTACGGCCCTGCATCAGATTACGCTCGATATGCTCCAGCGACACGTGCTTGGTTTCCGGTATCAGCAGTACGGTCAGCACGATGAAGAACAGGTTGAGACCGGCGTAGACCCAGAAGGTCGGCGCGTTGCCCAGCGTGTTGAGCATGGTGAGGAAGGTCGCACCGACGATCATGTTCGCAATCCAGTTGGTCGTGGTGGAGAGCGTGATGCCGAAATCGCGGCCTTTCAGCGGCTGAATTTCAGAGCACAGCACCCAAATCAGCGGGCCGGCGCTCATGGCGAAACCGATGATGAACATCAGCAGCATCGCGACGGCGAAGTACTGGCCTGCCGGGCTGTCGATGCCCATGTGCAGCATGGTGCCGAGAATGCCCATACCGGCGGCCATGACGATAAAGCCCAGAATCAGCGTCGGCTTACGGCCCCAGCGGTCAACCAGGCCGATGGCGATAAAGGTCGCCAGGACGTTGGTCAGGCCGACAATCACGGTGCCCCACATCTGCTCTGTGGTGTTGGAGTAACCCGCCAGTTCAAAGATTTTCGGCGCGTAATACATGATGACGTTCATCCCGGTGAACTGCTGCATCACCTGCAACAGAATGCCGAGGAACACTGCGCGGCGGAAGTTGCTGTTGTCTTTAAACAGCGCCCAGCCGCCCTGTTTCACCTTCAGGCTTTCGCGAATCTCTTCCAGCTCGCGTTTGGCTTCGGCGCTGGAATCACGCAGGCGCAGCAGAACGCGCTCGGCGTCGTGGAAGCGACGTTTCGCGGCGAACCAGCGTGGGCTGTCCGGCAGGAAGAAAACGCCAATCAGCAGCAGGATGGCCGGGATAGTGATAACCCCGAGCATCCAGCGCCAGGCGCCGCTGTAGCTGAACGCGGTGTCAGAAAGATACGCACCCAGAATACCGATGGTGATCATCAGCTGATACATAGAAATCATACTGCCGCGGATTTTCTCCGGCGCGATTTCAGAGAGGTACAGCGGCGCGGTGTAAGAGGCGATACCGACCGCAAGGCCCAGTAACACGCGGGAGATAATCAGCACTTCCACATTTGGCGCGAACGCCGAGCAGAGGGAGCCGATAACGAACAGCACGGAACCAATCATCAGGCTGTATTTACGCCCGAGACGCGAAGAGAGCCAGCCGCTGCCAACCGCGCCGACCGCAGCACCGAACATCATGGAGCTGACCACCCACTCCTGTTGATGTGGCGTGATATTAAAATCTTTGGCGATGAAGGGCAGCGCGCCCGCAATGACGCCGATGTCGAGGCCGAAAAGAAGTCCTGCCAGAGCCGCCAGAAAGCAGACGAAGAACGTCATGGCCTTGTGTGAACGCCCCTGTTTTTTATTGTCAGGCATACTGCCCTCCAGTTGGGTTATTGGTTTTATCGTGGTAAAGGGTAAGTTAGCGTAACGTAAAAATATGTGATATCAGTCACGTGCGTGTAATCGGTTACACTAGTGTCAGCTTCTGTAAAGCGCTTATCCCTTTTTTAATCAGTTAATTAGTGTAGCCAGAAACGAAGCGGCGGAGAGGAATTCAGACTAAACCGAAGCGGGATGTAACAGACCGCAGAAGGAGCGTTTGCGTATAGACAATTCCGAAAAAACGCCGCTTTTCCTGCTCATGTAATCGGTTTCAGTAAGATCGTGTCCGTCGCGATGGCAGAAAGTATAGCTGCTGACGGTAAAGAAGAAGGGGCAGGGCGCTATACCGCCCAAAAAGCAAAAGGCCAGCACAAGGCTGGCCTTTGAGCACCACGCAGGAATTATTTCAGACCGGCAGCGTCGCGCAGCAGCTGCGCTTTGTCGGTTTTTTCCCACGGGAAGTGTTCGCGACCAAAGTGACCGTAAGCGGCGGTCTCTTTGTAGATCGGGTGCAGCAGATCCAGCATCTGGATCAGGCCGTACGGACGCAGGTCGAAGAACTCACGCACCAGCAGGGTGAGCTGCTCGGTGGCAATTTTCTCGGTGCCGAACGTTTCAACCATGATGGAGGTCGGCTCTGCGACGCCGATGGCGTAGGAAACCTGGATTTCACAACGGTCAGCCAGGCCTGCAGCCACGATGTTTTTCGCGACATAACGCGCCGCATAGGCTGCGGAACGGTCAACTTTAGACGGATCCTTACCGGAGAACGCGCCGCCACCGTGACGCGCCATGCCGCCGTAGGTATCAACGATGATCTTACGACCAGTCAGGCCGCAGTCACCCATAGGCCCGCCGATAACGAAACGGCCCGTCGGGTTGATGAAATATTTGGTGGATTCATTCAGCCATTCCGCAGGCAGAACCGGCTTGATGATCTCTTCCATAACGGCGTCGTGCAGAACGTTCTGCTCGATGTCTTCCGCATGCTGTGTGGAAAGGACAACCGCATCGATACCCACGATTTTGCCGCCATCGTACTGGAACGTCACCTGGCTTTTCGCATCCGGGCGCAGCCACGGCAGCGTGCCGTTTTTACGCACTTCGGCCTGACGCTGTACCAGACGGTGCGCGTAGGTCACCGGCGCAGGCATCAGCACGTCGGTTTCGTTGGTGGCATAGCCGAACATCAGGCCCTGGTCGCCCGCGCCCTGCTCGAGCGGATCGGTGCGGTCAACGCCCTGGTTGATGTCCGGAGACTGTTTGCCGATGGCGCTCAGTACGGCGCAGGAGTTGGCGTCAAAGCCCATGTCGGAATGAACGTAGCCGATTTCGCGTACGGTATTGCGGGTAATCTCTTCGATATCGACCCACGCGCTGGTGGTAATTTCACCGCCGACCAGCACCATACCGGTTTTCACGTACGTTTCGCAGGCTACGCGTGCTTTCGGATCCTGCTCAAGAATGGCGTCCAGCACTGCATCGGAGATCTGGTCCGCAATTTTATCGGGATGTCCTTCTGAGACAGATTCAGAAGTAAAAAGGTGTTTTGCCATGTTTTGTATCACCCTGGATAAATCAATTAGCTCAGCATACCGTGTGTCGGTGCCATCTAAGAAGAAAATTCTGCGGCCATGCAGGTAAACACACAGGAAGGCTAAGTGTTAATCAGTATAGATGGATTAACATCTGGACGGCTATTCTAGGTTAAATCTTAAGCCGATTTCCAGCAGTTTTTGCGACGATGACCAACGCGTTTACCGCCGCGCTGGCAAGAATTCCTGACAAGGACGGCAAACGGCGCTTTTTTGTTTTGCTTTTTATTTGTGTTCCCGGTATAAAACGGCGCGCGCGGCTCCTGCAAAAAAGCGCACGGAAACAGTCTCCGTGTCGCCACTTCCAGCCGGGCTGAGAGTGATTTTTAGCTTTGGCTTATCGCCGGTCTACAAGGGCTGCCGTGGAGGTGATACCAGATAATGAACCGCCGTTATTCGCTTAATCTGCCATGCCGTTCTGGCGTGCGCTTTTCCCCCGCAACCTGCATCTCTTTTTTGCAAACCTGCCGATGTTCTACCCATCTCGGCGCTTCTCAGGATTCCCGGGCCGGTCACGGCTTGCGATAACTGAACAAGGGCTCTCCTGACGTCAGGAGTTTTCTCGTGGTTTCGCCGACCCGTCACACGGAGTTCGGTTACGTGTTTTACAATGATATGAATAAGAAACCGGTCGCGCGGCAGGGTGGTCAGCACTATGTGCTGGATTACTCTGCTGTTTATGGGTTGTTATCACAGTGTAACGCTGCGATAGTAGTTAACTGTTTTACACTTTCGACAAAATTTGAGGTTCGCTATGTCTGACGACATCTTTTCATCTTCGCCTTCGTCAGCGGGCGAACAGGGTGTACTACGTTCCATGCAGGAGGTTGCAATGAGCTCCCAGGAAGCCAGCAAGATGCTGCGTACTTACAATATTGCCTGGTGGGGCAATAACTACTACGACGTTAACGAACTGGGCCATATCAGCGTTTGCCCGGATCCTGACGTCCCCGAAGCGCGCGTCGATCTCGCGAAGCTGGTAAAAGAGCGTGAAGCTCAGGGCCAGCGCCTGCCTGCGCTGTTCTGCTTCCCGCAGATCCTGCAACATCGCCTGCGTTCTATTAACGCGGCGTTTAAGCGCGCCCGTGAATCCTACGGCTATAACGGCGACTACTTCCTGGTCTACCCAATCAAGGTCAACCAGCATCGTCGCGTCATTGAATCGCTGATCCATTCTGGCGAGCCGCTGGGCCTGGAAGCGGGCTCCAAAGCGGAGCTGATGGCGGTACTGGCGCACGCGGGCATGACCCGTAGCGTTATCGTCTGTAACGGCTATAAAGACCGCGAATACATTCGCCTGGCGCTGATCGGCGAGAAGATGGGCCACAAGGTCTATCTGGTCATCGAGAAGATGTCGGAAATCAAAATCGTGCTGGAAGAAGCTGAACGCCTGAATGTGATCCCGCGTCTTGGCGTGCGTGCGCGTCTCGCCTCGCAGGGATCCGGCAAATGGCAATCTTCCGGCGGCGAAAAATCGAAGTTCGGCCTGGCGGCGACGCAGGTGCTGCAACTGGTTGAGATGCTGCGCGAGGCCAATCGTCTCGACAGCCTGCAACTGCTGCACTTCCACCTGGGTTCCCAGATGGCGAATATCCGCGATATCGCCACCGGCGTGCGTGAATCCGCCCGTTTCTATGTGGAACTGCACAAGCTTGGCGTGAATATTCAGTGCTTCGACGTGGGCGGTGGTCTGGGCGTGGACTATGAAGGTACGCGCTCGCAGTCTGACTGCTCGGTCAACTATGGCCTGAACGAATACGCGAACAACATTATCTGGGCCATCGGCGACGCGTGTGAAGAAAACGGCCTGCCGCACCCGACGGTTATCACCGAATCGGGCCGCGCGGTAACGGCGCACCACACTGTGCTGGTCTCCAATATCATCGGCGTTGAGCGTAACGAATATACCGAGCCGACTGCGCCGTCTGAAGACGCGCCGCGCCCGCTGCAAAGCATGTGGGAAACCTGGCAGGAGATGCACGAGCCGGGCACGCGCCGTTCGCTGCGCGAGTGGCTGCACGATAGCCAGATGGATCTGCACGATATTCATATCGGTTATTCTTCGGGCTCATATTCGCTCCAGGATCGCGCCTGGGCGGAACAGCTCTATCTGAGCCTGTGCCAGGAAGTGCAGAAACAGCTCGATCCGCAAAACCGCGCGCATCGCCCGATTATCGACGAACTGCAGGAGCGCATGGCGGATAAGATTTACGTCAACTTCTCGCTGTTCCAGTCGATGCCGGATGCCTGGGGTATCGATCAGCTTTTCCCGGTATTGCCACTGGAAGGTCTGAACCACGCGCCGACGCGCCGTGGCGTGCTGCTCGATATTACCTGCGATTCCGATGGCACCATCGATCACTACGTCGATGGCGACGGCATCGCGACCACCATGCCGCTGCCGGAATACGATCCGGAAAACCCGCCGCCGCTGGGCTTCTTTATGGTGGGCGCGTACCAGGAGATTCTGGGCAACATGCATAACCTCTTCGGCGATACCGAAGCGGTGGACGTGTTTGTGTTCCCGGATGGCAGCGTGGAAGTGGAGCTTTCCGATGAAGGCGACACCGTGGCGGATATGCTGCGTTACGTTCAGCTCGACCCGGATACGCTGCTGACGCACTTCCGCGATCAGGTCAAACAGACCGATCTGGATGCCGCGCTGCAACAGCAGTTCCTGGAAGAGTTCGAGAGCGGCCTGTACGGCTACACCTATCTCGAAGACGAGTAATCAGGTCTTAGCCTCCCGCTGGTCGGGAGGCTAAAAAACACGCAGCGGAATTTCCTGTTCTATACTGACGAGCATGATCCGCGCGCTATTGAACCTGAACGAAAATCTGGCGATAATCCGCGCCAATACGCTCTACACGAATCCATCCCTTCCTCGTCGGGTTTAACGACGCGGAGGGGATTTTTTTTATCCCACGTCTCAACCTTAAAAAGAGGTCAGATTCATGAATACCTTAGGCCATCAGTACGACAACTCCCTGGTTTCCAACGCCTTTGGTTTTTTACGCCTGCCGTTGAATTTCATGCCGTATGACAGCGACGCCGAGTGGGTGATCACCGGTATTCCGTTCGATATGGCCACCTCCGGCCGTTCGGGCAGCCGCTTCGGACCTGCCGCTATCCGCCAGGTATCCACCAACCTCGCGTGGGAAGGCAACCGCTTCCCGTGGAACTTCGATATGCGTAAGCGCCTGAACGTCGTGGACTGCGGCGATCTGGTTTACGCGTTCGGCGACGCGCGCGAGATGAGCGAGAAACTCCAGGCGCACGCGGAAAAACTGCTGGCGGCCGGTAAGCGTATGCTCTCTTTCGGCGGTGACCACTTCGTGACGCTGCCGCTGCTGCGCGCCCACGCGAAGCATTTCGGTAAAATGGCGCTGGTGCATTTCGACGCGCATACCGACACCTACGCGAACGGCTGTGAATTTGACCACGGCACCATGTTCTACACCGCGCCGAACGAGGGTCTGATCGATCCGACCCGCTCCGTGCAGATTGGCATCCGTACTGAATTCGACAAAGACAACGGCTTTACCGTGCTGGATGCGCCGCAGGTGAACGACCGCACCGTTGATGACGTAGTCGCTCAGGTGAAACAGATCGTCGGCGACATGCCGGTATACCTGACGTTCGACATCGACTGCCTGGATCCGGCGTTCGCACCGGGCACCGGCACGCCGGTGATCGGCGGCCTGACCTCCGATCGCGCGCTGAAACTGCTGCGTGGCATTCAGGGTCTGAACATCGTCGGGATGGATATCGTGGAAGTGGCACCAGCATACGACCAGTCTGATATCACCGCGCTGGCCGCGGCAACGCTGGCGCTGGAAATGCTCTACATCCAGGCGGCGAAAAAAGGCGAGTAATTTGCGCCAGGCCCGGTAGCGTAATGCTTGCCGGGCTGACAGTATTCGCAAAAACGCCGGACAAGGGGACACCCTGTCCGGCGTTTTCTTTTATATAACGAAAGCCGCTTATTTCAGCCCGTCCGCCTTCATGCGATCGCGAATGTGCTGCGCGCGCGCTTCCGAGGCCGGGTGATCGTCAAACATGGAGCTCTGACGGCCTTTTTCCAGCTTCGCGAGTTTCTCAAAGCTGGTGGCAAGCCCTGACGGGTTAATACCGCGTTTACGCAGCAGGTCGTAAGAGTAGTCATCCGCTTCCGATTCCTGACGCTGCGAGAACTGCGCGTTCACCAGCTGTTCGCCAAGCTCGCCCAGTTGCGACTGCGACAGGCTGCCCACAATACCTCCCGCAGAAGCCGCCGCACCGCGCAGCGCGTTGGTGCCCAGCGCCACCTGCATGCCGCGCTTCACGTGGCCCAGCGCGACGTGGCCCATTTCATGGCCGATCACCGCTTCCACTTCGTTATCGTTCATCATGTCCATCAGACCGCTGTAAACGCGGATGCAGCCGTTCGCCATCGCGAAGGCGTTAACGTCTTTTTCTTCGTAAACCTTGTAGTTCACCGGCTGGCCGTTGATGTTATCGCCAAGCGCCGCGGCGATTTTGTTCAGGCGCTGCGTATACTGGCTGTTCGCTGGCGCGATTTTCGCTTTGCTGTCCTGCGATTTACAGGCTTCGTCACTCAGCGCTTTTACCTGCGCGTCGCTTAAGGTGTAGGCCTGGAACGCCTCGGCGCCTGAGCTTAGCAGGCCGTTGGAATTCATGTTTTGGCAGCCGCTCAGCAGGGCTGCTGCGGTCATGCTCAGTACTATCGCGCGCATTTTCATCGTTATGCTTCCACGCTCCATTGAGGTTTTCGTTATTGTCGCCGCGAAACGGCTTCGCTGGCTTGCGGCTTAGTATAAAGAGGTTTGCGCACCTGCGGCGAGTAGGTTGCGCAAACTGCGAGCGGCTTCCAGAGATTTCTTAGCGAACAAAAGGATGCTCCATGTACATGCCCATCCGCTTGGGTTACATTGTGGGACACTTTTTCGGGCGTAGCCCATAACGCGTAGTAGTCAAGCCGTTAACAAGGCGTGGCCTTCAACTATCCGATCTGGAGTCAAAATGTCCTCTCGTAAAGAGCTTGCCAATGCTATTCGTGCGCTCAGCATGGACGCAGTACAAAAAGCCAAATCCGGCCATCCGGGTGCCCCGATGGGCATGGCTGACATTGCCGAAGTCCTGTGGCGTGATTTCCTGAACCATAACCCGCAGAACCCGTCCTGGGCTGACCGCGACCGCTTCGTGCTGTCCAACGGTCACGGCTCCATGCTGATTTACAGCCTGCTGCACCTCACCGGTTACGATCTGCCGATCGAAGAGCTGAAGAACTTCCGTCAGCTGCATTCCAAAACGCCGGGCCACCCGGAAGTCGGCTACACGCCGGGCGTGGAAACCACCACCGGTCCGCTGGGGCAGGGGATCGCGAACGCGGTCGGTATGGCTATCGCCGAGCGTACGCTGGCGGCGCAGTTTAACCGCCCAGGGCATGACATTGTTGACCACTACACCTACGCCTTCCTGGGCGACGGCTGCATGATGGAAGGCATCTCCCACGAAGTCTGCTCGCTGGCCGGTACGCTGGGCCTCGGCAAGCTGGTGGCGTTCTACGATGACAACGGCATCTCCATCGACGGCCACATTGAAGGCTGGTTCACCGACGATACCGCGAAACGCTTTGAAGCCTACGGCTGGCACGTGGTGCGCGGCGTGGACGGCCACGACGCCGATTCCATCAAGCGCGCCATTGAAGAAGCGCGTTCTGTTACCGACAAACCGTCTCTGCTGATGTGCAAAACCGTTATCGGTTTCGGCTCGCCGAACAAAGCAGGCACCCATGATTCTCACGGCGCGCCGCTGGGCGACGCCGAAGTGGCCGCGACCCGCGAACAACTGGGCTGGAAATATGAGCCGTTTGTGATCCCGCAGGAAATCTACGCGCAGTGGGATGCCAAAGAGATGGGTCAGGCCAAAGAGAGCGCCTGGAACGAAAAATTCGCGGCCTACGCGAAAGCATTCCCGCAGGAAGCCGCTGAATTCACCCGCCGCATGAAAGGCGAAATGCCGGCAGATTTCGCGGCGAAAGCGCAGGAGTTCATCGCGAACCTGCAGGCGAACCCGGCGAAAATCGCCAGCCGTAAAGCCTCTCAGAACGCTATCGAAGCCTTCGGCAAACTGCTGCCGGAATTCCTGGGCGGCTCTGCGGATCTCGCGCCGAGCAACCTGACCATCTGGTCTGGCTCTAAAGCGATTAATGAAGATGCCGCAGGCAACTACATTCACTACGGGGTGCGCGAGTTCGGCATGACCGCTATCGCGAACGGCATCGCGCTGCACGGCGGTTTCCTGCCGTACACCTCCACCTTCCTGATGTTTGTGGAATATGCCCGTAACGCGGTGCGTATGGCTGCGCTGATGAAACAGCGTCAGGTGATGGTCTACACCCACGACTCCATCGGTCTTGGCGAAGATGGCCCGACCCACCAGCCGGTTGAACAGCTGGCGGCGCTGCGCGTGACCCCGAACATGAGCACATGGCGTCCGTGCGACCAGGTGGAATCTGCGGTAGCGTGGAAATACGCGGTTGAGCGCCACGATGGCCCGACGGCGCTTATCTTCTCCCGTCAGAACCTGGCGCAGCAGGAACGTAGCGAGCAGCAGCTGGCGGATATCGCCCGCGGAGCCTACATCCTGAAAGATTGCGACGGTCAGCCGCAAATCATCTTCATCGCTACCGGCTCTGAAGTTGAACTGGCTGTTGCCGCTGCCGATAAACTGGCTGCAGAAGGCGTGAAAGCGCGCGTGGTTTCCATGCCGTCCACCGATGTCTTCGACAAGCAGGATGCCGCTTACCGCGAAGCTGTGCTGCCGAAAGCGGTCAGCGCGCGCGTGGCTATCGAAGCGGGCATCGCCGACTACTGGTTCAAATACGTTGGCCTGAACGGCGCTATCGTCGGTATGACCACCTTCGGTGAATCCGCACCGGCTGAGCAGCTGTTCGAAGAGTTCGGCTTTACCGTAGAAAACGTGGTAAGCAAGGCGAAAGCGCTGCTGTAATCGCGCATAGCGTTATAAAACGAACGGGAGGCCAGCGCCTCCCGTTTTTTTTGACTCAGTCGCCCGGATATTTTTCCCGCAACGCGATGGCAAACGATGAGTTATCGTAGTCAGAGACCGGCCAGTCGCGGTAGTCCAGCAAATCATCCGCCATTTCCTGAATCACCGCGTTAAGCTCAAGCCGCGCCAGCCATGTTTCCGGTATGGCCGTAATACCGTTCATCGCACCGAGCAGGTTCCCGGCTATCGCGCCGGTGGAGTCGGAATCGCCGTCGTGGTTTACCGCCATCAGTACGCCCTCTTCAAACGAGCGGGCGCGCAGCGCGCAAAACAGCGCGATAGCGAGCGCCTCTTCCGCCACCCAGCCTTCACCCAGTGTTTTAATAGCCTCCTGCGGGGCGATCGGCCCTGCGGCGAGCGAGCGCGCCTGCTCCAGCGCTCGCCATGTTTCTTCATGCTGCGGCGCGTTTTTCAGTAAATCCAGCGAGCGCGTCAGCGCAGCGTCAAGGGATTCGCCCTGAACGAGCTGCAAAACCAGCGCTGCCAGCACACCACCGGTGAGATAGCCGGTCGGATGACCGTGCGTGAGCGCGGCGAGCTGGCAACCGGTGTCAAACGCCGCTTTCAGTAAATCGCCGCCCGGGTAACGCACGTAAAAAAGCCCCACCGGTGCCACGCGCATAACGCCGCCGCAGCCCTTGCTGTCGTTACGGGCCGGTTCGCCAAAGGCGCGCATCTCGCGCAGCGCATTAAGGCATGTGTTGCCCGGCGCGCGGGCATGGAAGAGGGCGTTATGCCCGATAAGCCAGCCGGATATCTGCGTCTTATCCAGTAGTTTGTGGCGGTTGCGCTCGTCCTGCGTCAGCAGCCAGCGCAAATACGCGTGAGCGGTCACACCGGTGAACGACGGACCGATGCCGCGCATCGCCGCGCGCATCCAGGCCCGCAGCAATCCTTCGGCGGTAAAGAGCGTCATCTGCGTATCGTCCGTGATTTTCCCGATGCCGCCCCATACGTATTCATAATCCGTGACGCCCTGTGCCCCGAAGCGCGCGGTGATTTCCGCAAGCCGTAAAAATTCCACCGGTCCGCCGAGCGCATCGCCCACGGCACCGCCGAGCAAACAGCCGCGAAACCGCGCGCGCAGAGAGGCGAGACTTCCTGCGTTTTCGTACTCTTCTGGATACGCCATAACTATCCCTTTGCTAGTGTGGAGCCGTGACCATTGTAGGATGCGGCGACGGGCGCGTAACGACGTTATTGACTCCCGTTATGGTTTATTTCTGCCCGTCATTCTCACAGACAGGTGTGATGGTGGAATTTATTCCAGAAAAAATGTGATGCAGGTCAGAAGTTAGTGTCATTTCGCCGCGGTATCATTCCTTTTATTCCACGTTTCGCTTATTCTTGCTGAAGCGTTTCAGTCGGCTGATTGTTCGACAATCCATCAAACGGTTGTAGTTTGTGACGGGCGAGGATTCCCCTTCAAAGGTGGCTGCATTACTCTGTCAGCTCCTTCACATCCGGGATTCTGGCAGGAGATATATGACCTTACGCGTAGCGATTAATGGCTTCGGTCGCATCGGGCGCAACGTAGTTCGTGCGTTGTATGAGTCCGGCCGTCGCGCAGAAATCAGTGTGGTCGCCATTAATGAGCTGGCCGACGCTGCGGGCATGGCGCATTTGCTGAAATATGACACCAGCCACGGCCGCTTCGCGTGGGATGTTCGTCAGGAAGGCGAGCAACTCTGGATAGGCAACGATGTTATTCGTCTGCTGCATGAACGCGACATTAACGCGCTGCCCTGGAAAGCGCTGGATGTGGACGTGGTGCTCGATTGCACCGGCGTTTACGGCAGCCGCGCCGATGGCGTCGCTCATCTTGAAGCTGGCGCGCGCAAAGTGCTGTTCTCACACCCGGGCGGCAACGATCTCGACGCCACCGTCGTTTACGGCGTTAATGAAGCGGCGCTGCGCGCTGAGCATTGCATTGTTTCTAACGCCTCCTGCACCACCAACTGCATTATTCCGATTATCAAGCTGATGGACGACGCGTTCGGTATAGAATCCGGCACCGTGACGACCATCCATTCCGCCATGCACGATCAACAGGTTATCGACGCTTATCATCCGGACCTGCGCCGCACTCGCGCGGCCAGTCAGTCCATCATTCCGGTCGATACTAAGCTTGCCGCCGGTATAACGCGTATTTTTCCTAAATTTCATGACCGCTTTGAGGCAATTGCGGTGCGCGTGCCTACCATTAATGTGACGGCCATTGATTTAAGCGTGACTGTGCAAAAACCGGTAAAAGCCCATGAAGTCAACCTGTTGCTGCAAAAAGCGGCACAGGGTGCATTTCATGGTATAGTTGACTATACGGAATTACCGTTGGTCTCAACAGATTTTAACCACGATCCGCACAGCGCCATTGTGGATGGCACCCAGACACGGGTGAGTGGAGCGCACCTGATTAAAACACTGGTCTGGTGCGATAACGAATGGGGCTTCGCTAACCGGATGCTCGACACGACGTTAGCGATGGCAGCTATTGGTTTCAGGTAAGATTTCATGCGTTACGGCCCTGTGGCCTGTGCGTATGGTGTCTGCAAAACTTTAAGAATCAACGAGAGGATTCACCATGTCTGTAATTAAGATGACCGATCTGGATCTGGCAGGTAAACGCGTTCTGATCCGTGCCGATCTCAACGTTCCGGTAAAAGAGGGCAAAGTTACCTCTGACGCGCGTATCCGCGCCTCCCTGCCGACCATCGAACTGGCTCTGAAACAGGGCGCTAAAGTGATGGTGACGTCCCACCTGGGCCGCCCGACTGAAGGCGAATACAACGAAGAATTCTCTCTGCTGCCGGTAGTTAACTACCTGAAAGACAAACTGAACTCCCCGGTTCGCCTGGCGAAAGACTACCTCGACGGCGTTGAAGTGGCTGAAGGCGAGCTGGTCGTTTTAGAAAACGTTCGCTTTAACAAAGGCGAGAAGAAAGACGACGAAACTCTGGCGAAAAAATACGCGTCCCTGTGCGACGTGTTCGTAATGGACGCCTTTGGTACCGCGCACCGCGCGCAGGCTTCCACTCACGGTGTCGCGAAATTCGCTGACGTGGCGTGCGCAGGCCCGCTGCTGGCAGAAGAACTGGACGCGCTGGGTAAAGCGCTGAAAGAGCCGGCTCGCCCGATGGTTGCTATCGTGGGTGGTTCTAAAGTTTCTACCAAACTGACCGTACTGGACTCCCTGTCTAAAATCGCTGACCAGCTGATCGTAGGCGGCGGCATCGCCAACACCTTCGTGGCAGCCCAGGGCCACAACGTCGGCAAATCCCTGTACGAAGCGGATCTGGTTGATGAAGCGAAACGCCTGCTGGGCACCTGCGACATCCCGGTTCCGACCGACGTTCGCGTAGCGACCGAGTTCTCTGAAACCGCGCCGGCTACCCTGAAATCTGTTACTGAAATCAAAGATGAAGAGCAGATCCTGGATATGGGCGACGTTTCCGCTGAGAAACTGGCTGAAATCCTGAAAAACGCCAAAACGATTCTGTGGAACGGCCCGGTGGGCGTGTTCGAGTTCCCGAACTTCCGTAAAGGCACCGAAATCGTGGCTCGCGCTATCGCTGAAAGCGACGCGTTCTCCATCGCAGGCGGAGGCGATACCCTGGCGGCTATCGATATGTTCGGCATCGCCGACAAGATCTCCTACATCTCCACTGGCGGCGGCGCATTCCTCGAATTCGTGGAAGGCAAAGTTCTGCCGGCAGTTGCGATGCTCGAAGAGCGCGCAAAGAAATAATCTAAGCAGGCGGGGCATCCCGCCTGTTTTTCAGCGCGCCTGACAGCTCGCTTACCCTTTTCAACGGTCGAAGATACACATACAGGACAACGCAATATGTCTAAAATTTTTGATTTCGTAAAACCGGGCGTCATCACTGGCGACGACGTACAGAAAGTATTCCAGGTAGCTAAAGAGAACAACTTTGCGCTGCCGGCAGTTAACTGCGTGGGTACCGATTCCATCAACGCCGTTCTGGAAACCGCTGCGAAAGTTAAAGCGCCGGTTATCGTTCAGTTCTCTAACGGCGGTGCCGCGTTTATCGCAGGCAAAGGCTTCAAAGGCGAAGGCCAGCAGGCAGCCATTCTGGGCGCTATCTCTGGCGCGCATCACGTTCACCAGATGGCTGAACACTACGGCGTGCCGGTTATCCTGCACACCGACCACTGCGCGAAGAAACTGCTGCCGTGGATCGACGGCCTGCTGGACGCGGGTGAAAAACACTTTGCCGCTACCGGCAAACCGCTGTTCTCTTCTCACATGATCGACCTGTCTGAAGAGTCTCTGGAAGAGAACATCGAAATCTGCTCCAAATACCTGGAGCGCATGTCCAAAATGGGCATGACCCTGGAAATCGAACTGGGCTGCACCGGCGGTGAAGAAGATGGCGTGGACAACAGCCATATGGACGCTTCCGCGCTCTACACCCAGCCGGAAGACGTTGACTACGCGTACACCAAACTGAACGCGATCAGCCACCGTTTCACCATCGCGGCCTCCTTCGGTAACGTACACGGCGTTTACAAGCCGGGTAACGTAAAACTGACCCCGACCATCCTGCGCGACTCTCAGGAATATGTTTCCAAAAAACACAACCTGCCGCACAACAGCCTGAACTTCGTCTTCCACGGCGGTTCCGGTTCTTCCGCTCAGGAAATCAAAGATTCCGTCAGCTACGGCGTAATCAAAATGAACATCGATACCGACACCCAGTGGGCCACCTGGGAAGGTATTCTGAAGTACTACAAAGAAAACGAAGCTTACCTGCAGGGTCAGCTGGGCAACCCGAAAGGCGAAGACCAGCCGAACAAGAAATACTACGATCCGCGCGTATGGCTGCGCGCTGCGCAGACCAGCATGGTGACTCGTCTGGAGCAGGCGTTCAAAGAACTGAACGCGGTAGACGTACTGTAATCTCGCTTACAGCGTCATCTGAAAAAGCCCACCTCTGGTGGGCTTTTCTTTTGGCAATAGCAACATACCGGAATCTGATTGACGGGTGGCCGACTGGCAGAGCGGCGGGGTTTTGTTTACCCTTTAACGACTGGCGCTGCCGTAAACCGGCAGTTTATTAATCACCCGACCAGGGGAAAGGATGTCGAATGGATGATTTACACGTAATAGACAGTATTAATAACGCCGGCGGCTGGCTGGTGCGCAACCAGGCGCTGCTTATCAGCTACGCGGTCAACATTGTGGCGGCCATCGCCATTATTATCGTCGGGATGATTGTGGCGCGCGCCATCTCCAATACGCTTAACCGCGTCATGATCGCCCGTCATATCGACGCTACCGTGGCGGATTTCCTCTCGGCTCTGGTGCGCTATGGGATCATCGCATTTACGCTGATTGCCGCGCTGGGCCGCGTCGGCGTGCAGACGGCGTCTGTCATCGCCGTTCTCGGTGCCGCCGGTCTGGCCGTTGGTCTTGCGCTGCAGGGGTCGCTTTCAAACCTCGCGGCAGGCGTGCTGCTGGTCACGTTCCGTCCGTTCCGCGCGGGAGAATATGTCGATCTCGGCGGTGTCGCCGGTTCCGTGTTGCATGTGCAGATCTTCTCCACCACGCTGCGTACGCCAGATGGCCGTATCGTCGTGGTGCCGAACGGGAAAATCATCGCGGGCAACATCATTAACTTTTCCCGCGAGCCGGTACGTCGTAACGAATTTATCATTGGTGTGTCTTACGACGCGGATATCGATAAAGTGCGCGCGCTGCTGACCGAGATTATCCAGTCCGATGAGCGCATCCTGAAAGATCGTGAAATGACGGTGCGCATGAACGAGCTGGGCGCGTCGTCCGTGAACTTTGTCATTCGCGTGTGGAGTAAGAGCAGCGATCTGCAGGAGGTTTACTGGGACGTGCTGGAGCGCATCAAGAAAACGCTGGATGCCAACGGTATCGGTATTCCTTACCCGCAGATGGATGTGCATTACAAGCCGGTGAAAAACGAGACTGAAGAGAACGCGCAGCCGCAAGCGTCGCAGTCTGCAATTATTACGCAGCCTGACGCGCCGAAAGAAAAACCGGCCGACGGCCAGTAAACTCAGGACGGTCTGCCATGCGCAGGCCGTTTTTTTATTCCTTCTTATTAGCGTTACTTATTGGTGATTAAAATTATTCGTTTTTTCTAATGAAAAGCAGCCCTTACACTGAGCGCCTGTCATAGCCATTCTTCAGGAACGCAACGTGTTAAGTTTTTATTTTCAGGGGCTTGCCCTTGGCGCCGCGATGATTTTACCGCTCGGCCCGCAAAACGCTTTTGTATTAAACCAGGGCATCCGCCGCCAGTATCATCTGATGATCGCCTCGCTCTGCGCGCTGAGCGATGTCGTCCTGATTTGCGCCGGGATTTTTGGCGGAAGCGCGATCCTGATGCAGTCGCCCTGGCTGCTGGCGCTGGTGACGTGGGGCGGCGTGGCGTTTTTGCTGTGGTACGGTTTCGGGGCGCTGAAAACCGCGCTGGCAGGCAACCCGGAGCTGGCATCGGCAGACGTTCTCAAACAGGGCAGGCTGCGTATCATCACCACGATGCTCGCGGTGACCTGGCTTAATCCGCACGTTTATCTCGACACCTTTGTGGTGCTCGGCAGCCTGGGCGGGCAGCTTGACGCCATACCGAAGCGCGCCTTTGCGCTTGGCACCATCAGCGCGTCTGTTGTCTGGTTCTTCAGCCTTGCGCTGCTTGCCGCCTGGCTTGCGCCGCGGCTTCGCACCGCAGGGGCGCAACGGACGATTAATCTGCTGGTGGGGCTGGTGATGTGGATTATCGCCTTCCAGCTGATGCGCGAAGGGATAGAATATCTGTCCGCGCTCGGCCTCTAAGCCTTCTCTGATGGACATTCGGCACTGAACCGCTAAGCTTGCAGGCAGATGCCCGACACTCTCTGGCGGGCGGTTTTACTTGCACGCAGCATGGAGGAAGAACAGTGAAGTTTAAAGTGATGGCCCTTGCGGCAATGATTGGTTTAGGCGCGGCGTCCGTTCAGGCGAATGAACTGCCCAACGGCCCGCATATCGTCACCTCCGGCACGGCGAGCGTGGATGCGGTACCGGATATCGCGACGCTGGCTATTGAAGTTAATGTTTCCGCGAAAGACGCGGCGGCGGCGAAAAAGCAGGCGGACGAGCGGGTAGGGCAGTACCTGACTTTTCTGCAGAACAACGGCGTGGAGAAAAAAGACGTTAACGCCGCTAACCTGCGCACCCAGCCGGAATATGAGTATCTCAAGGATGGCAAAACCCAGCTGAAAGGTTATCGCGCGGTACGCACCGTCGACGTGACGTTGCGCAAGCTCGATAAACTGAACGAGCTGCTGGATGGCGCGCTCAAAGCGGGCCTGAATGAGATCCGCTCCGTCTCCTTAGGCGTGGCGCACCCGGATGAGTATAAAGATAAAGCCCGTAAAGCGGCCATCGACGACGCGGTACGCCAGGCGCAGCAGTTGGCGAGCGGCTTTAACAGCAAGCTTGGCCCGGTTTACAGCGTGCGCTACCACGTCTCTAACTACCAGCCGACGCCGATGATGCGGATGATGAAAGCCGAAGCGGCAGCGCCGGCTTCCGCGCAGGACACCTACGATCAGCAGACGATCCAGTTCGACGATCAGGTGGATGTGGTGTTTGAACTCCAGCCTTCCCAGGCACAGAGCGGTACGCCGAACCAGAATGGTACGGCAAACCAGGGCACTGCGCCTGCGGCGACTAACGCGCCATCCCAGCAGTAAGTGAAAAACCCGCCATCTGGCGGGTTTTTTAATCCTGACGCAGCACTTTGCGCCCGTAATCCAGCAGCGCGTCGGTGACTTTGCGCATCATCCGGCTTTCCGGCGCGAAGCGGTGCCAGAAAAGCATCCGGCGCTGGTACAGCCCAGGCGTAAGATCGATAAGCTCACCGCTTTGCAGCTCTTTTTCTATCTGCAGATGCGGGATCATACAGCAGGTCGTGCCCTGGCGAGCCAGCTGTACGAAGGCTTCTGACGAGTTAACGATGTGGCAGGGCACACTGCCCGGCGGCAGATCGAAATTCTGCTGTAAAAACGCCTGATGCATATCATCCAGATGGTCGAACGCGACGGCGGGCGCTTTCAGGAGCGACGCGCGCGTCACGCCGTTCGGAAAGTAGCGATCGGCAAAAGGTTTCGAGGCGACGAAGAGATAGTCCAGCGCGCCCAGCTGATCGACAAGGCAGCTTGGCAGCGCCTGCGGCTGAATACTCACCGCGCCGACCACTTCACCGCGGCGCAGCCGCTCCTGGGTGCGGGTTTCATCTTCCACCTGCAAATTGAGACGCACCGGCGAATCCGCCAGCACGGGGGCAAGAGCAGGCAAAAGCCAGGTCGCGAGACTGTCGGCGTTGACCGCGAGCGACAGCAGCAGCGGCGTCGAACCTGTCTGTTCATCGCCCAGCCACTCTTCTTCCAGCAGTTCAACCTGGCGCAGCAGAGCCAGCAGCTTTTGCCCTTGCTCGGTCGGGCGCGGCGGTACGGTGCGCACCAGCAGCGGCTGGCCGAAGGTGTTTTCCAGCTGTTTAATACGTTGTGACACGGCGGACTGCGTAATACACAGCTTTTGTGCGGCACGCTCAAACCCGCGCTCTCTTATTACCGCATCCAGCGCCTGTAGTGTTCGGTAGTCCGGGCGTTTCATCTCTCTGGTGTGCTCCCTGTCTCGTTATGTTCCGCACTATGACATAAATTTGCACCGGATACAGACCCAAACGCAAACATCGGAGCTGTGCCGCAGAATGACTCCCCCATTGCGTGGCGGGTTGTTTTATAATGCGGCACAGTTTTTACACCACAGGCAAAACTCTCATGACGCAGGATGAACTTAAAAAAGCCGTCGGCTGGGCCGCACTGAAGTATGTCGAGCCGGGCACGATTGTCGGCGTAGGCACAGGCTCCACCGCCGCGCATTTTATCGACGCGCTGGGCACCATGAAAAACGAGATTGAAGGCGCGGTTTCCAGCTCTGACGCCTCCACCGCGAAGCTTAAAAGCTTAGGCATTACCGTTTTCGATCTTAATGAAGTGGATTCTCTGGGCATCTATGTCGATGGCGCAGATGAAATCAACGGCCAGATGCAGATGATCAAAGGCGGCGGCGCGGCGCTGACGCGCGAGAAAATCATCGCGTCGGTGGCGCAAAAGTTCATCTGTATCGCGGATGCGTCCAAACAGGTGGATGTGCTTGGCACTTTCCCGCTACCGGTGGAAGTGATCCCGATGGCCCGCAGCGCGGTCGCGCGTCAGCTGGTGAAGCTCGGCGGACGCCCGGAGTATCGCCAGGGTGTGGTGACGGATAACGGCAACGTTATTCTGGACGTTTACGGTTTAACCATTCTCGACCCGATCGCGCTGGAGAACGCCATTAACGGCATTCCGGGCGTCGTCACCGTCGGCTTGTTTGCCAACCGCGGCGCGGATGTGGCGCTCATCGGCACCGCCGATGGCGTGAAAACCATTGTAAAATGATCTGACTGGGGCGCTCCGGCGCCCCTACGGTTAAAAAAATTCCCCTGCGTTAAATTTGGTGACATCTCTCACATTTTTGTTTCCATCCTGTTAATCCTTCCGTCATATTTCTGCCCTGCAACATTTTCTTCTGCCTTTTATCTCTGCGTGATGTTTCTTCAACGTCGTGACGCAAACGTTCATATTGCCGGGAACGCAAATTTTGATATGTTGGCAGAAGGCTGGCTTATTTCAGCTTCATAACAGTTCAGACAAGACAGGGTCGGGAAATGGCAAAAGTATCGCTGGAGAAAGACAAAATTAAATTCTTGCTGGTGGAAGGGGTTCACCAGAAAGCCATCGATAGCCTGCGTGCCGCAGGTTATACCAATATCGAATACCACAAGGGCGCGCTTGACAGCGAACAGCTGAAAGCGTCCATCCGCGATGCGCACTTTATCGGCCTGCGATCCCGTACTCATCTGACTGAAGAGATTTTTGCCGCGGCGGAAAAACTGGTGGCGGTCGGCTGCTTCTGCATCGGCACCAACCAGGTGGATCTGGACGCGGCGGCGAAGCGCGGCATTCCGGTCTTTAACGCGCCGTTCTCCAACACCCGCTCGGTGGCCGAGCTGGTGATTGGCGAGCTGTTGCTGCTGCTGCGCGGCATTCCTGAAGCGAACGCTAAAGCGCATCGCGGCATCTGGAACAAACTGGCGACCGGCTCGTTTGAAGCGCGTGGTAAAAAACTCGGCATTATCGGCTACGGCCATATCGGCACCCAGCTCGGTATCCTCGCGGAATCGCTGGGGATGAATGTCTTTTTCTACGATATCGAAAGCAAGCTGCCGCTCGGTAACGCCACGCAGGTGCAGCATCTCTCCGATCTGCTCAATATGAGCGACGTAGTGAGCCTGCACGTGCCGGAAAACGCGTCCACCAAAAATATGATTGGTGCCGAAGAGCTGGCGCTGATGAAGCCCGGCGCGCTGCTGATCAACGCCGCGCGCGGTACGGTGGTCGATATCCCGGCGCTGTGCGAGGCGCTCTCCAGCAAACATCTGGCCGGTGCCGCGATTGACGTTTTCCCGGTCGAGCCTGCGACCAACAGCGATCCGTTTAACTCGCCGCTGTGCGAGTTCGACAACGTGATCCTGACGCCGCACATCGGCGGTTCCACCCAGGAAGCGCAGGAAAATATCGGTCTGGAAGTGGCGGGCAAACTGGCGAAATACTCCGACAACGGCTCTACGCTCTCGGCGGTGAATTTCCCGGAAGTTTCTCTGCCGCTGCACGGTGGCAGCGTCAGCCGTCTGCTGCATATTCATGAAAACCGCCCGGGCGTGCTGACCGCCATCAACCAGATCTTCGCCGAGCAGGGCGTCAACATCGCGGCGCAGTATCTGCAAACCACGCCGCAGATGGGTTATGTGGTGATTGATGTGGATGCGCCGGAAGATGTCGCGTACAACGCGCTGCAAAGCATGAAAGCGATTCAGGGCACGATCCGCGCGCGTCTGCTGTACTGATGCGATAAGGCCGGGCATTTTACCCGGCCTGCTGAAACCGATGTTGAGCCGGGTTAGCGTAAGCGACCCGGCTTTTTATTTCACCAGCGCCATATTTTCGTTGGCGTCACCACCACTGGCAGTGGAATGTCCCACTCCTGCACCGGCAGGCTTTCCACCTGCTGGCAGTCGTGCGCGTAGCCGACCGGCAAGAATCCATGCGCGCGCCAGTTTTGCAGCGTGCGGTCGTAAAAACCGCCGCCCATGCCGAGGCGCTGCCCAGTGCGGTCAAACGCCACCAGCGGCGTGATAAGCACGTCGAGACGGTCTAACGGCAGCACATGGCGCACATCCAGCGCAGGCTCAAGAATTTTCAGACGATTCGTGGCGAGCAGGCTGTCTGGCAGGTAACGCAAAAACAGCAAATTGCCGGGACTGAAAGGATGAAGTACAGGCAGATACACCTGTTTTCCGGCGCGCCACAGCCCTTCGATCAGCGGACGGGTATCGAGTTCGCCATCAAAAGAGAGAAACACCGCCACGCTTTTCGCTTCCACCACCGGAGCGAAGCCCAGCATACGGGCGGCGGCCTGTTCGGCGAAATGCGCCTGCTGGTCAGCCGTCAACGCGCGACGCTTTTGGCGGATCTCTTTACGGATGTGTTGACGAAGGTCTGATGTAACGGGAAGTTCTGTCATGGTAGTAGAAGAAGGGGAATCTCCGAGATGCCGCCGCAGGCTGTAACCCTTGAACCCGCGGTTCAAGGTGAATGCGTCGTCACGGTTTTCAGGCTTCTCGGACGAACCGAGCATGCTCACCAACCGTGGAGCGTCACATTCTGTTTTTTTGAAATATCGGCTCAGGGGACTGGCCCGCTTGCGAACATCTCAGAGAAATTTTTTGCTTCACGGTCACTCTACCATAGTAGACCCTGAAGCGTTATTCAAACTTAGGCTCCGCTCTTTCGCTTATGCGACCTTGCTCAAGTAATGCTTGCTCAATGGTCTGCTGGAGCATCCGGATACGCTGTTCCATGTTGGCCGCGTAGTCACGGGTTTTCACTTTTTCCTGAGCCAGCTCATAACAGATGTTTAATGCTGCGATGAAAACTAACTGCTCAGTATTGGTGACTCTAGTGCGAACTTTCAGATCTTGCAACCGTTGATTCAGCTCGTCCGCAGCCTGATTCAGTGCATCTCGCTGTTCAGGCGGACAATTCACCCGCAGTGAACGCCCAAAAATTTGGATATCGACTGGTTGTGCAGACATTCCACTTTCCTGCTGTTGACTCGCCAACCATTCGCGCCGGGGCTGCGAAGGGGCGACACTATAGCTACCCTGATATGAAGACACAAGCCCTTTTCTGGTATCACCAGGGCACGAAGTGGTAGCATAACACGAACTCATCCTCCCAACGACGACGAATGCGCATGTCTATACAGAACGAAATGCCTGGTTACGACGAGGTCGGCCAGTTGCTTAATCAGCAAGGCGTGGGCCTGACCCCCGCAGAAATGCACGGCCTTATCAGCGGAATCCTGTGCGGCGGCAATCATGACAGCAGCTGGCAACCGCTACTGCACGACCTGACCAACGAGGGACTGGCGTTCGGCCAGCAGCTCGCTCAGGCGTTGCGTCAGCTACACGCCGCCACCAGCGATACGCTGGAGGATGACGGTTTTCTGTTTCAGCTCTGGCTGCCGGACGGCGACGATGTCTCGGTCTTTGATCGCGCCGACGCGCTGGCAGGCTGGGTAAACCATTTCCTGTTGGGCCTCGGCGTCACCCAGCCGAAGCTCGACAAAATCACCGGCGAAACCGGCGAAGCCATCGACGATCTGCGCAACATTGCCCAGCTCGGTTATGACGAAGGCGAAGATCAGGAAGAGCTGGAGATGTCGCTTGAGGAGATCATCGAGTATGTGCGCGTCGCGGCGCTGCTCTGCCACGACACCTTTACGCGCCAGTCACCGACCGCGCCGGAAGTGAAAAAGCCCACGCTTCACTAACATTCGTTTACTCAGGAGGTGCAATGACACAGCAAGAGTTTCTGCGACGCCGTCAGGCGTTGCTGGCGAAAATGGCTCCGGCCAGCGCGGCGCTGATTTTCGCCGCGCCGGAAGCGACGCGCAGCGCCGACAGCGAATATCCGTACCGTCAGAACAGCGATTTCTGGTATTTCACCGGCTTCAATGAACCCGAAGCGGTGCTGGTGCTGATTAAAAGCGATGAAACGCACAGCCACAGCGTGATTTTCAACCGCCTGCGCGATAAAACCGCGGAAATCTGGTTCGGCCGTCGTCTCGGCCAGGAGGCGGCCCCGGCGAAGCTTGGCGTCGACCGTGCGCTGGCGTTTAACGAAATCGACGAGCAGCTGTATCAACTGCTGAACGGGCTGGATGTGGTCTATCACGCGCAGGGCGAATATGCCTACGCCGACACCATCGTGTTCACCGCGCTGGATAAACTGCGCCGCGGCGCTCGCCAGAACCTCTCCGCGCCCGCCACCCTCACCGACTGGCGGCCCTGGGTACACGAAATGCGCCTGTTTAAATCGCCGGAAGAGCTGGCTGTTATGCGCCGCGCTGGTGAAATCAGCGCGCTGGCCCACACCCGCGCGATGCAGAAGTGCCGTCCGGGCATGTATGAATACCAGCTCGAAGGCGAAATTCTGCATGAGTTCACCCGCCACGGCGCGCGCTTTCCGTCCTACAGCACCATTGTGGGCGGCGGCGAAAACGGCTGCATCCTGCACTACACCGAAAACGAAAGCCAGCTACGCGACGGCGATTTAGTGCTTATCGACGCGGGCTGTGAATACAAAGGCTACGCGGGCGATATCACCCGCACCTTCCCGGTGAATGGCAAATTCACACCCGCTCAGCGCGCGGTTTACGACATCGTGCTGGAGTCGCTTGAAACTGCGCTGCGTCTTTTCCGTCCGGGCACGTCGATTCAGGATGTGACCGGCGATGTGGTGCGCGTGATGGTGAAAGGGCTTATCGGGCTTGGCATTCTGAAAGGCGACGTGGAACAGCTGGTCGCCGAGAACGCGCACCGTCCGTACTTTATGCACGGGCTCAGCCACTGGCTGGGGCTGGATGTGCATGATGTCGGCTTCTATGGCCCGGATCGCTCGCGCATCCTGGCGCCAGGCATGGTTATCACCGTTGAGCCGGGGCTTTATATCGCGCCGGACGCCGACGTACCTGAAGAGTACCGCGGCATCGGTATCCGTATCGAAGACGATATCGTCATTACCGAAACCGGTAATGAGAACCTGACCGCCAGCGTGGTGAAATCGGCGGACGATATCGAAGCGCTGATGGCGGCGGCGCGTCGCTCATGAGCGTGATCATCGCCGGCGGCGGCATGGCTGGCGCAACGCTTGCGCTGGCTCTCTCTCGTTTTACCCATGGCGCGTTGCCGGTGCATCTGGTGGAAGCCAGCGCGCCGGAATCCGCCGCGCATCCGGGATTTGACGCCCGCGCCATCGCGCTTGCCGACGGCACCTGCCGCGAGCTGGCGCGCGTTGGCGTCTGGCAGGCGCTCGCGCCCTGTGCGACGCCTATCACCACCGTTCACGTTAGCGACCGCGGCCACGCCGGTTTTGTGACGCTGAACGCGCGCGATTACCAGACGCAGGCGCTGGGAAACGTGGTGGAGCTGCACGACGCCGGGCAGCGGCTTTTCAGCCTGCTGCGTAAAGCGCCGGGCGTTCATCTGCACTGCCCGGCGCGCGTCACGGCCATTACGCGTCGTGACGAGGCGGTCAGCGTACAGCTTGATAACGGCGAGACGCTGGAGGGGCAACTGCTGGTCGCGGCCGACGGTTCACGTTCGTCCATTGGCGCGCAGTGCGGCATCGAATGGCGTCAGCAGCCTTATCATCAGGCGGCAATCATCGCGAATGTCGCGACGGCGCTGCCGCATCAGGGTCGCGCGTTCGAGCGTTTTACCGAACACGGCCCGCTGGCGCTGCTGCCGATGTCGGGCGGTCGTAGTTCACTCGTCTGGTGCCATCCTCTCGATAAACAGGCCGAGGTGCTTGGCTGGAGCGATGAGCGCTTCTGCCGCGAATTGCAGGCGGCCTTTGGCTGGCGTCTGGGACGCATTACGCACGCGGGTGCGCGCAGCGGTTATCCGCTCGCGTTAAGTCTCGCCTCGCGGGTGATTTCTCACCGCACGGCGCTGGTTGGCAACGCCGCCCAGACGCTGCACCCGATCGCCGGACAGGGGTTCAACCTCGGGCTTCGTGATGTCATGACGCTCGCCGAGACGCTGGCGCAGGCTTTCGCGCGCGGCGAAGATATCGGCGCATATCCGGTGCTTGGCGCGTATCAACAGCGCCGCGAGCAGGATAAAGCCGCAACCATCGGCGTGACCGACGGACTGGTGCAGCTTTTCGCCAACCGCTGGTCGCCGCTGGTCGTTGGGCGCAACCTTGGCCTGATGGCAATGGATCTATTTACCCCGGCGCGTGACGCGCTGGCCAGACGCACCCTCGGTTGGGTGCCGCGCTAAGGAGTCGAATGTGCAAAGTGTAGATGTAGCGATTGTCGGCGGCGGCATGGTCGGGCTGGCAGTAGCCTGCGGGCTGGAAGGCAGCGGGCTGCGCGTCGCGGTGCTGGAACAGCGCGCGCCTGAACCGCTGGAGGCGAGCGCGCCGCCAGCGCTGCGGGTGTCGGCGATTAACGCCGCCAGCGAAGCGTTGCTAAAAAAGCTTGATGTCTGGGACGCCATTCTTCGTCAGCGCGCAGCCGCCTACCACGGCATGGAAGTCTGGGAGAAAGACAGTTTCGGGCGCATCGCGTTTGATGACGCATCGTTTGGCTTCAGCCATCTCGGGCACATTATTGAAAACCAGGCGATCCACTACGCGCTGTGGCAAAAAGCGCAGCAGTGTAAGTCGGTGACGCTGATAGCACCCGCGACGCTGCAACAGGTCGCGTGGGGTGAAAACGAAGCCTTTCTTACGCTTGAAGACGGCAACATGCTGACGGCGCGTCTGGTTATTGGCGCAGATGGCGCGAACTCCTGGCTGCGCACAAAAGCGGAAATTCCGCTGACGTCCTGGGATTACCAGCATCATGCGCTGGTCGCCACGATCCGCACCGAAGAGGCGCATGGCGGCGTGGCGCGCCAGGTGTTCCACGGCGACGGTATTCTGGCGTTTCTGCCGCTAAGCGACCCACATCTGTGTTCCATCGTCTGGTCGCTTTCGCCTCAGGAAGCCGACCGGATGCAGCAGGCACCGGTGTCGGTGTTTAATCAGACGCTCTGCGTGGCGTTCGATATTCGTCTCGGCTTATGCGCGCTTGAGAGCGAGCGTCAGGTTTTTCCGCTCACCGGCCGCTATGCGCGCCAGTTCGCCGCGCACCGTCTGGCGCTGGTTGGCGACGCGGCGCACACCATTCATCCGCTGGCCGGGCAGGGCGTTAACCTCGGCTTTATGGATGCCGCCGAACTGATAAGCGAACTGCGCCGTCTGCAACAGCAGGGCAAAGATATCGGCCAGCACCTTTATCTGCGCCGCTACGAGCGCAGCCGTAAACATGCCGCCGCGATGATGCTGGCGGGCATGCAGGGTTTCCGCGAGCTTTTCTCCGGCGCTAACCCGGCGAAAAAGCTGCTGCGCGATCTGGGCTTAACGCTTGCCGATAAACTGCCGGGCGTTAAACCGCAGCTGATTCGCCAGGCGATGGGGCTTAACGATCTGCCGGAGTGGTTGCGTTAACTGCGTCACACTTCTCTTTCCGGCATACGGAAAGAGAAGTCTCTCCCCGTTTGAAATATTCTAATTTAACCCGCTTTTTCGGATTAGTTTTTTTAATCTCTGGATTTTTCCCTTTCCATTATTTTCCCTTCAAAACAGCGTTTTCTGCCCGGTTATTTTGAAAAGGCGGCAAAGCGTTAGCGTTTTGGCCGTACCTGAAACCATTCAGGCAGTGTTTCATGCTGCGGCGTGAAAAAGGATTTTGCGCCATAAGCTAATCTGATGACACAGCCTGGCTTATGGTTTACGCCCTCGTTCGGTGATAAGTTCAGACGCAAGATAACGTTTGCGTCGCCGCCGGGATCGGCGTCGGCGCCGGGTTTCATTCAGCGTGTTGCGCCGTTCGAAACCCACACCAACCCGGCTGACAGGATGAGGAAAAGATGGCTCAACAAACCCCGTTGTATGAACAGCACAACCTCTGCGGCGCGCGCATGGTGGATTTCCACGGCTGGATGATGCCGCTGCATTACGGCTCGCAGATTGATGAGCACCATGCGGTGCGTAACGACGCGGGGATGTTTGATGTCTCCCATATGACCATTGTCGACCTGCGCGGCGCACGTACCCGCGACTTCCTCCGCTACCTGCTGGCTAACGATGTGGCAAAGCTCACCCAGCCGGGCAAAGCGCTCTACACTGCCATGCTCAACGCCTCCGGCGGCGTGATTGACGACCTGATTGTCTACTTCATGACCGAAGACTATTTCCGTCTGGTCGTGAACTCCGCCACCCGTGAAAAAGACCTCGCCTGGATTAACGAGCACGCCGAGCCGTATGGCGTTTCCGTCACGGTGCGCGACGATCTCTCCCTTATCGCCGTCCAGGGGCCGAACGCGAAGGCGAAAGCCGCCACGCTGTTTACCGACGCGCAGCGTAAAGCCACAGAAGGCATGAAGCCGTTTTTCGGCGTGCAGGCGGATGATCTGTTTATCGCCACCACCGGCTATACCGGCGAGGCGGGCTATGAAATCGCGATGCCGAATGAAAAAGCGGCCGGCTTCTGGAGCCAGCTTGTGGAAGCGGGCGTTAAACCGTGCGGCCTTGGCGCGCGCGATACGCTGCGCCTTGAGGCAGGCATGAATCTTTATGGCCAGGAGATGGACGAGGGCATTTCGCCGCTCGCCGCCAATATGGGCTGGACGATCGCCTGGCAGCCGGAAGACCGCGCGTTTATCGGTCGCGATGCACTGGAAGCCCAGCGTGAGAACGGCACTGAACAGCTGGTTGGTCTGGTCATGACGGAAAAAGGGGTGCTGCGCGGCGAGCTGCCGGTGCGTTTCACCGATGATCAGGGCAACGCCCGCGAAGGCATCATCACCAGCGGCACCTTCTCACCAACGCTTGGCTACAGCATCGCGCTGGCTCGCGTTCCTGCGGGTATCGGCGATACTGCCATTGTGCAGATCCGCAACCGCGAAATGCCCGTGAAAGTCACTAAACCCGTTTTCGTGCGCGCCGGTAAGCCGGTCACGCAGTAAGTTTTGTTATCAGGAGAGAAGCAATGAGCAATGTGCCAAACGAACTGAAATACAGCAAAGAACACGAATGGCTGCGTAAAGAAGCTGACGGCACTTACACCGTCGGGATCACCGAGCACGCGCAGGAACTGCTGGGCGACATGGTGTTTGTCGATCTGCCGGACGTCGGCACGACCGTTAACGCGGGCGATGACTGCGCCGTCGCGGAGTCCGTAAAAGCCGCCTCCGACATCTACGCGCCGGTCAGCGGCGAGATCGTGGCCGTCAACGACGCGCTGAGCGATTCACCGGAGCTGGTTAACAGCGAGCCTTACGGCCAGGGCTGGATCTTCAAAATCAAAGCCAGCGATGAGGCCGAAGTGGCTGCGCTGCTGGACGCCAGCGCGTATGAAGCGCTGTTAGAAGACGAGTAATTCACGGGACCTCGCCCCTGCGTAACGTCAGGGGCAGGCGCGGGCGCGCTTCGCCTGCGCCGCTCCCGCCGGGAGCACGACTGACCATCGCATTTATTTGCCTCACTGCACGTTTCAGGAAATATCGCCCATGACCCAGACCCTGAGCCACCTGGAAAATCGCGACGCTTTTATCGAGCGCCATATCGGACCGGGTGTTGACCAGCAGCAGGAGATGCTGCGCACCGTTGGCGCGGACTCGCTGGATGCGCTGATTTCGCAAATCGTTCCTGCGGATATCCAGCTTGCGACGCCGCCCGACGTCGGCGACGCCGCCACCGAATTCGCCGCGCTGGCGGAGCTGAAAGCCATCGCCGGGCGCAACAAACTCTTTAAAAACTATATCGGCATGGGCTACACCGCGGTGCACACGCCGCCGGTTATCCTGCGCAATATGCTGGAGAATCCGGGCTGGTACACGGCCTATACGCCGTATCAGCCGGAGGTGTCGCAGGGGCGTCTGGAAGCGCTTTTGAACTTCCAGCAGGTAACGCTGGATCTGACGGGGCTGGATATCGCCTCCGCCTCGCTGCTCGATGAAGCCACCGCAGCGGCGGAAGCTATGGCGATGGCCAAACGCGTCAGCAAACTGAAAAACGCCAACCGTTTCTTCGTGGCCGCGGATGTGCATCCGCAGACGCTGGATGTGGTTCGCACCCGCGCCGAAACGTTCGGCTTTGAGGTGATCGTCGATGACGCGCCAAAGGCGCTCGATCATCAGGATCTCTTCGGCGTGCTGTTGCAGCAGGTGGGCACCACTGGCGAAGTGCATGACTACCGCGAACTGATTAGCGAGCTGAAATCCCGCAAAGTGATTGTGAGCGTGGCGGCCGATTTTATGGCGCTGGTGCTCCTGACTGCGCCTGGCAAACAGGGCGCGGATATTGTTTTCGGCTCCGCCCAGCGTTTTGGCGTCCCGATGGGCTACGGTGGCCCGCACGCCGCGTTCTTTGCCGCCAGCGATGAGTTTAAACGTTCTATGCCGGGGCGCATTATCGGCGTATCGAAAGACGCCGCCGGGCGCACCGCGCTGCGTATGGCGATGCAGACCCGCGAGCAACACATTCGCCGCGAGAAAGCCAACTCCAACATCTGTACCTCTCAGGTGCTGCTGGCCAATATCGCGAGCCTCTACGCCGTATTCCACGGCCCGGCAGGGCTGAAGCGCATCGCCAGCCGTATTCACCGTTTCGCCGATATTCTGGCGTCGGGCCTGCAACAGAAAGGGCTGAAGCTGCGTCACGCGACCTGGTTCGACACCCTGTGCGTCGAGGTGGCGGATAAAGCCGCCGTACTGGCACGCGCGCAGGCCAGTGAAATCAACCTGCGCAGCGATATTCCGGGCGCAGTGGGCATTACGCTTGATGAAACCACGACGCGTGCCGATGTGCAGGTGCTGCTGCGCGTGGTCACAGGCGAGGACGCGGCCTTTGATATCGACGCGCTGGATAAAGAGGTGGCGCATGACAGCCGCTCCATTCCGGCCGCGATGCTGCGCGATGACGCTATCCTGACGCATCCGGTCTTTAACCGCTATCACAGCGAAACCGAGATGATGCGCTATATGCACAGCCTCGAGCGTAAAGATCTGGCGCTGAATCAGGCGATGATCCCGCTTGGCTCCTGCACCATGAAACTTAACGCGGCGGCGGAAATGATCCCGATCACCTGGCCGGAATTCGCCGGGCTGCATCCGTTCTGTCCGGCGGATCAGGCGGAAGGGTATTTGCAAATGATCGGCCAGCTCTCCGACTGGCTGGTGAAACTCACCGGCTATGACGCGCTCTGCATGCAGCCGAACTCCGGCGCGCAGGGGGAATACGCGGGCCTGCTGGCGATTCGCCATTATCATGAGAGCCGCAACGAGGGCCATCGCGATATCTGCCTTATCCCGAGCTCTGCGCACGGCACCAACCCGGCATCGGCACAGATGGCGGGGATGCAGGTGGTGGTGGTGGCCTGTGATAAACAGGGCAACATCGATCTCGCCGATCTGCGCGCCAAAGCCGAAACGGCGGGCGATAAACTCTCCTGCATTATGGTGACCTACCCGTCCACCCACGGCGTGTATGAAGAAACCATCCGCGAGGTGTGCGACATCGTGCATCAGTACGGCGGCCAGGTTTACCTGGACGGCGCCAACATGAACGCCCAGGTAGGCATCACTTCGCCGGGCTACATCGGCGCGGATGTGTCGCACCTTAACCTGCATAAAACGTTCTGCATTCCGCACGGCGGCGGCGGCCCGGGCATGGGCCCGATTGGCGTGAAAGCGCATCTGGCGCCGTTTGTGCCGGGCCACAGCGTGGTGCAGATTGAAGGCATGCTGACCTCGCAGGGCGCGGTTTCCGCGGCACCTTTCGGCAGCGCGTCGATTCTGCCGATAAGCTGGATGTATATCCGTATGATGGGATCGCAGGGGCTGAAAAAAGCGAGCCAGACGGCCATCCTCAACGCGAACTACATCGCAAGCCGCCTGAAAGACGCCTATCCAGTGCTCTACACCGGGCGCGATGGCCGCGTGGCGCACGAATGTATTCTGGATATTCGTCCGCTGAAAGAGGCTACCGGCATTAGCGAGCTGGATATCGCCAAGCGTCTTATCGACTACGGTTTCCACGCGCCGACCATGTCTTTCCCGGTGGCGGGTACGCTGATGGTTGAACCGACCGAATCGGAAAGCAAAACCGAGCTGGATCGCTTTATCGACGCGATGTTGGCTATTCGTGGCGAAATCGACCGCGTGGCGCAGGGCGAATGGCCACAGGACGACAACCCGCTGGTGAACGCGCCGCACGTGCAGCGCGAACTGGCGCAGGAGTGGGAACACGCCTATAGCCGCGAGCTGGCGGCTTTCCCGGCAGGTTTTGAGAATAAATACTGGCCGACCGTGAAGCGTCTCGATGACGTCTACGGCGACCGTAATCTGTTCTGCTCCTGCGTGCCGATGAGCGAGTATCAGTAACGTCAGGCTTTAAATACAGACCATAGAGGGCGCTTCGGCGCCCTTTTTTTATTCTGTAGCGCCCGTTTTTATAGCCACACTACCTGATTGGTGGAGTGTTCCTCTGGCGCGCGGATGGGTAAGGTACCGCAAGCTTTCTGTATCCCACACGATAAAAAGGAGAGAAGTATGTCCGTTGCACTTATCACCGGCGCGAGCCGCGGCATTGGCAAAGCGACGGCGCTGCTGCTGGGCGCGCAAGGCTACACCGTGGCGATCAATTATCTGCATAACGCCGCGGCGGCGCAGGAAGTTGTTGAGCGCATCGTGGCGAGCGGCGGACGTGCGTTTGCCATTCAGGCCGATATCAGCGACGAGCCGCAGGTGATGTCCATGTTCCGTGAGATTGATGAGCGAGGCGAGCCACTGCGCGCGCTGGTTAATAATGCGGGCGTGCTGTTTACCCAGTGCATGACGGAGAATCTGACGGCGGAGCGTATCAACAAGGTGCTGGCGACCAATGTAACGGGCTACTTTCTGTGCTGCCGTGAGGCCGTGAAGCGTATGGCGCATCATCATGGCGGGCAGGGCGGCGCGATTGTGAATGTGTCGTCTGCCGCCTCGCGTCTTGGCGCGCCTGGCGAATATGTCGACTACGCGGCATCAAAGGGGGCGGTGGATTCGCTCACCATTGGGTTGTCGCAGGAAGTGGCGGCGCAGGGTATCCGCGTCAACGGCGTGCGTCCGGGCCTGATTTATACCGATATTCATGCCAGCGGCGGCGAGCCTGGGCGCGTTGACCGCGTGAAATCCGTCCTGCCGATGCAGCGCGGCGGGCAGCCGGAAGAGGTGGCGGAAGCGATCGCCTGGCTTTTGAGTGATAAAGCCTCGTACGTGACGGGGAGTTTTCTCGATCTGGCGGGCGGGAAATAGGGGCGTTTCAGGCGGGTATTAGGCGGATTTTTAAGGCGGGTGCGCTGCGCTTACCCGCCCTACGTCCAGCCAAACGCTATTTTAGGGTGGGTAAGCGTGGCGCACCCACCGAAATAGTCGCGCCTGCAAACCCGGCGCGACTATCCACGGTAACCTCACATCAAAGCGTCTCGCCGTTGCTCGCAATTACCGCTTTATACCAGGCAAAACTCTTCTTACGCGAACGCGACATATCGCCCGTACCGTCGTCGTGCTTATTCACATAAATAAAGCCGTAGCGTTTGCTGTACTGCCCGGTGGTAAACGACACGCAGTCGATGCAGCCCCACGGCGTATAGCCCAGCAGATCGACGCCGTCATATGTCACCGCTTTCATCATCTGCTCAATATGGGCACGCAGATAATCGATGCGGTAATCGTCATTAATGCTGCCGTCGGCTTCCACATTGTCATACGCGCCGAAGCCGTTTTCCACAATGAACAGCGGCTTCTGATAACGCTCGTAAAGCTCGCACAGCGCGTAGCGCAGGCCCACAGGGTCAATCTGCCAGCCCCAGTCGGAGGCTTTAACATGCGGGTTCGGCACGCTGCCCTGGAAACCGCTCAGCGCATCGCCGCTACCGCCTTCGGCTTTCACCGCATTGGTCATGTAATAGCTAAAACCCAGGTAATCGCAGCAGCCTTCGCGCAGGATTTGCGCGTCGCCTTCTTCCATTTTGATACTGAAACCACGGCGCTCCCACTCGTTCAGTACGTAAGACGGGTAATAACCACGCAACTGAACGTCGGTAAACACATAACGCTCACGCATCGATTCCTGCGCATACATCACGTCTTCCGGCTTGCAGGAGAACGGATAGAGCGGCACCATCGCCAGCATGCAGCCGATTTTCATCTCCGGGTTAATACGATGGCCGATTTTCACCGCCATGGCGCTCGCCACGAACTGATGATGCAGCACCTGATACATCGTCTCTTCCGGGTTGTCGTGCTCGGTGTAAACGACACCGGAGCAGCAGTAGCCAAACAGCGGCGCGCGCCAGTTGCGCTGGTTGTTGATCTCGTTAAAGGTCATCCAGTATTTGACCTTATTCTTGTAGCGCTCAAACACCACTTCGGCGAAGCGAACAAAGAAATCCACCACTTTGCGGTTCGTCCAGCCGCCATACTGTTTCACCAGATGCAGCGGCATTTCAAAGTGAGAAAGCGTAATCACCGGCTCGATGTTGTATTTCAGCAGCTCATCGAACATGTCGTCGTAGAACTGAAGGCCCGCTTCGTTAGGTTGCGTCTCGTCGCCGTTGGGGAAAATGCGAGTCCAGGCGATCGATGTGCGAAAACACTTAAAGCCCATTTCGGCGAAGAGCTTAATGTCTTCTTTATAGCGACCGTAAAAATCGACGGCTTCATGGTTCGGATAATATTTGCCTGGCTCGACTTCCTGCGTAATTTCACGCGGGACGCCATGTGCGCCGCCGGTCAGGACGTCGCAGATACTCGGCCCTTTGCCGCCCTGGTTCCAGCCGCCTTCAACCTGATGCGCCGCGACCGCGCCGCCCCATAAAAAGTCTTTTGGTAATTTAAGCTGTTTCATCGTGTCATCTCATTAACAGAATAAGTAGAAGGGAATAATAACGATAAATTATCGAGGTTAAGGCGAGTCTAACAAAGGGAAGTGAAAAGTCACGCTATAACAAATAGCGTATGGCGTGACTTGTTACAAATGAAAAACAGGGTGTTTTTTTATGCGAGATTTTTCGCCAGCTTGCGGCCGAGCGTTTCGAGAATATAAATAACAGGAATTTGCGTCGTAATATCATACACGCCCGCGATACGCGTTTGGGGGATATGCCAGGAAAGATTAAAGTCGGCAAGCTTCGCCAGAGAAGAATTCTCGTGGCTGGTGACAGAGAGCACTTTGCAGTTATGCAGGCTAAACTGGCTTGCAAAGCGCAGGATCTCTTCTGTCTCGCCAGACACCGACAGCACAATCGCCAGCGCATTTTTCGCCATATCACTGGTCACCGGGAAATAAGGGTCGTCAATATGGTTACTGAATTTCCCGACGTTTGAGAAAAAACGTGCGCCATATTTCGCAAGCGCACCGGAGGTTCCTGCGCCCACAAAAATAATACGCTCAGACTGTAAAATAATTTCCGTTGCCCGGTCCAGTAGAGCATCAAATTCTTCATTATTTACGCTTCGGAAAAAACTAATTATTTCGCTGGCGCCAAAATTGGCCTGCTGCGGTTCATTTTGTTCAAGATATAATTTAAAGCGTACGCGGAATTCAGAATATCCATCGCAATTCATCTTGCGGCAAAAACGCAGCACGGTGGTGGTGGAGACGTCCGCCGCATCCGCCAGTTCGCGAATGGTCATGTACATCACCTTATCGCGGTTTTTGACTACAAAATTGTAAACCATCATCTCAAGATTATTGAGGCTGGCGACAGCGGAATGGGTAAACATCGTCACGGCGCAACATCCTTTGGTCAATGCGTTCAGGTTCCCGCGCGCGTTTGTAGCGGCATCGGTTCGCTCATGCTGCCATAAATTACGCAGGCGCGCGTCACTCTTTATGCCAGCGAATAGCGCCTGCGCGCCGTCAGGATTATGATGTGCCGTTACTTTCGGGAGAGACACAATGAAAAACGACATCACGTTTTATACCCGTTTCCAGCAGGATATCCTGGCGGGCACCAAAACCATCACCATCCGTGACGAGAGCGAAGCGCACTTCACCCCAGGCCAGCGGCTGCGCACTGGCCGCTATGAAGATAATGGCTACTTCTGCACGCTGGAGGTTCTGAGCGTGACGCCGGTCACGCTGGCGCAACTGAATGAAGAACACGCGCGGCAGGAGAACATGACGCTGGCTGAACTCAAACATGTCATCACGGAAATCTATCCGGGACTGAATGAACTGTATGTTATTGCTTTTAAAAAGGTTGAAGAATAACATCCGGCGCTATGGCGAACGGTAAGCAGGACGGTTACGGACTGTCACAGATTTATTTTAGCGAACAGGTGTTCACTGGAATCATTCTCAGTTAGGCTATGTGGGCTGCGTTTTTTTTATTCAGTTTTACCGGAGTCGCCACATGGTTCGTAAACCATTACTTGCGCAGGGATATTCACTGGCTGAGGAGATAGCCAACAGCATCAGTCACGGGATTGGACTGGTGTTCGGGATAGTCGGACTTGTTCTGTTACTTGTTCAGGCGGTGGACAGCAATGCCAGCGCCACCGCCATTACCAGTTACAGCCTCTATGGCGGCAGCATGATTTTGCTGTTTCTCGCCTCGACGCTGTACCACGCCATACCGCATGCGCGCGCCAAAACCTGGCTTAAAAAGTTTGACCACTGCGCGATTTATCTATTGATTGCAGGCACTTATACGCCGTTTCTGCTGGTGGGGCTGAAATCCTCACTTGCACACGGCCTGATGATTGTCATCTGGAGCCTGGCGCTGCTTGGCATCCTGTTTAAGCTCACTATCGCGCATCGCTTCAAAGTGTTGTCGCTGGTTACTTACCTGACGATGGGGTGGCTGTCGCTGGTGGTGATTTATCAGATGGTGATGAAACTCGCACCTGGCAGCGTCACGCTGCTCGCCGCTGGGGGCATCATCTATTCGCTGGGCGTCATTTTTTATGTCTGTAAGCGGATCCCGTACAACCACGCCATCTGGCACGGTTTCGTGCTGGGCGGCAGCGTTTGCCATTTTCTGGCCATTTACCTCTACATCCGCTGAGGATTGCGCTCTGCGCTAACTGCTTTCACTTATTCCCTTCGAGTTTCCTCCGCCAGGCAGCTGATGCCACCTGGCGGCGTGACTGCCTTTATACAGGCATCAGACGGTTACGCCTCTTCAAGCGAATAAGGCAGCGGTTCGATGTGCAGCGTATGGTCGCCGCTCTCTTCGCGAACGCGGAAGATCGTGCCGGTTTCCAGATCGTTATTCATCACTACCTGCGCCAGCAGACGTCCGTCATCCAGCTGTACGGCAGCAAGCACGGTGCCGGTGCGACGCCAGTTTTCACCCATCTGCATTTCAATATCTTCGCCAGGCTGCGGCACACGGCTGCCGTGCCCTGCCAGATACCAGAGCGCGCGCTTGTTGGCACCGCGGAATTTCGCCCGCGCCACCATCTCCTGACCTGCATAACAGCCTTTTTTAAAGCTGATACCGCCCAGCGCCTGAATATTGGTCGCCTGCGGGATGAACTGATTGCTGTTCGGCGCGTCAATCACCGGGAAGCCAGCTTCGATGTCAAGCGACAGCCACTGTGCGCTGGCGTTAAGCTGCGCTTCGCCACGCAGTTTTTCCGTAAGCTGAGTGGCGGTGTCAGCGTCAGCGATGACCATAAAGCGCTCCGCCGGCAGGCCGAACCACAAAAGTGTGGTAGTCCCATCCAGCACACGCGGATTCTGCTCATCCGGGAGCGTAGCAAAGTGATTCGCCAGCGCCGCACGCGCCTGGAAACCGGCTACGCCCAGCAGTACGGCGTCGTCGTTCGGCGCGATAGTCACTTTCGAGAAAACCGCATATTTTTTCATTTCCGCGAGCTGCGTGTCACGCACGCTGCGGCGTTCAATCCAGGCGAAACCGCCGTCATGGCGGAACAGGCGCAGGTTGCTCCACATTTTGCCTTTGGCATCGCAGTGCGCCACCAGCAGATGCTGATTCTCGGCAAGCTCGGTAACGTCTGCCGTCACCTGACCCTGCAAATATTTTTCGCTGTCCGGGCCCGTTATCGTCGCCAGCGCCCAGTCTTCAAGTGAAATGAGCGTCAGCGGCAGGCGCGCGCTGGCGGCTGGCTGACGGGGAGGAAATGGAGTAAATGCCATAAATAAAGTCCCAGTGTGCTATCGCAATAATGGTCCACGCGAGTGGAGAGATAGCCTCATATTGTTAAAGAGCCGACGGAGTTTGCAAGCCTTTTAGCATCCCCTTTTGTGCCGTTAACCTATTCCTCGAGACGGCTCGAAAGAAAAAGTGTCGGTTGCAGAGGAGAAGTCATATTCAGGATAACGCCTCGCAAATACTCACATTCGGCTGAATGATGCGTGAAAAACGGGTTACACTAGCAGCCGTCATTCAATGGTGGTTTAGCAGGTAAGAGACATGGATATTAATAATAAAGCCCGTATTCACTGGGCCTGTCGCAGAGGTATGCGCGAGCTGGATATTTCCATCATGCCTTTCTTTGAATACGACTACGACTCCCTGAGCGATGAAGACAAACGCGTTTTTGTTCGCCTGCTGGAGTGTGACGATCCTGATTTATTTAACTGGCTGATGAATCATGGCAAACCTGCCGATACGGAGCTGGCGCGAATGGTGGAATTAATCCAGCAACGGAATCAGGCACGTGGTCCTGTGGCACTCTGATCTTCGCGTTTCATGGCGCTCGCAGTGGGTATCGCTGCTGCTGCATGGCGCTGTGGCTGTTATTATTTTGCTGCTTCCGTGGCCGCTGCGGTATCTGCCCGTCTGGATGCTGTTGCTGTCTCTGGTGGTGTTTGACTGCGTGCGCAGCCAGCGGCGTATCAATGCGTTTCAGGGTGAAGTCAGCCTGACGGCTGATTATCAGCTACGATGGCAGGGCGTGGACTGGCAGATTTGCTCCACGCCCTGGATGTTGCGTAGCGGAATGATGCTGCGGCTGCGTCATCCGAAAACGACGCGCCGCCATCACGTCTGGCTGGCGGCGGATAGTATGACGGCAGCGGAGTGGCGCGATTTGTGTCGTCTTTTGTTGCAACAGCCCGTGGGCGACAACCGCTAATGAAGCCCTGAAATCAGGAAAAGTGCGCCGCCATTTCGCCAAGAATTTGCTCGCACCAGCTTTCGATACGCGCGTCGCTCAGGTCATACTGGTTGGTTTCATCCAGCGCGAGGCCGACGAACAGCTCACCATCGGCGATAACAGGTTTCGCGCTGGTAAACTCATAACCTTCCGTAGGCCAGTAGCCGACAAACTTCACGCCCTTAGTGCTCAGTTTGTCATGGAGCATGCCGAGCGCGTCGAGGAACCATTCGCCATAGCCTAACTGATCGCCCATGCCGTACAGCGCCACGATTTTTCCGTCAAGGTTGAGTGCGTCCAGCTGTTCCCAGATGGCTTCCCAGTCTTCCTGGAGTTCGCCGAAATCCCAGGTAGGAATGCCGAGGATCAGCACATCATACTGTTCCATGAGCGTCGGCGAGTCGTCTTTAAGGTTATGCAGCGTGACCAGTTCGGGACCAATAATATCGCGGATTTTTTCAGCCGCCATTTCGGTGTAACAGGTGCTGGAACCATAAAAAAGACCAATGTTCATAACGATAACGTCTCATTTCCTATTGTGCAGAAGCGTCAGTGTATCAGATCCCGCTTCCAGTCAGGCATAATGCAGCGACCAGGAGCGTCAGTGAGGTGGCAGTGGAACAGGATTTAGCTCGCATTGAACAATTTCTTGATGCGCTCTGGCTTGAGCGCAACCTGGCCGAGAACAGCCTGAGCGCGTACCGGCGGGATCTCAGCATGGTCGTGGAATGGTTGCACCATCGCGGGTTGTCGCTGGCGACGGCGCAGAGCGGCGATCTCCAGACGCTGCTGGCAGAGCGCGTCGAAGGCGGTTACAAGGCGAGCAGTACTGCGCGCATGCTCAGTGCCGTGCGTCGGTTGTTCCAGCATCTCTACCGGGAAAAAATCCGCGACGACGATCCTAGCGCGCTGCTGGCGTCGCCTAAGCTGCCGCAGCGTCTGCCGAAAGATTTAAACGAAGCGCAGGTAGAACGACTGCTTCAGGCGCCAACGGTCGAAGAGCCGATTGAGCTGCGTGATAAAGCCATGCTGGAGGTGCTTTACGCCACCGGTTTGCGCGTCTCTGAACTGGTCGGGCTGACCATGAGTGACGTAAGCCTGCGCCAGGGCGTGGTACGCGTTATCGGTAAAGGCAACAAAGAGCGGCTGGTGCCGCTTGGCGAAGAGGCCGTTTACTGGCTTGAACAGTACCTTACGCACGGCCGCCCGTGGCTGCTTAACGGGCAGTCGCTGGATATCCTCTTTCCGAGCAACCGCGCCCGGCAGATGACCCGCCAGACCTTCTGGCATCGTATCAAACATTATGCTCAACTGGCGGGCATCGATAGTGAAAAGCTTTCGCCGCACGTTTTACGCCATGCGTTCGCCACGCATCTGTTAAATCATGGCGCCGATTTGCGCGTGGTACAGATGCTTTTAGGCCACAGCGATCTTTCCACCACGCAGATCTACACGCACGTGGCGACGGAACGGTTGCGGCAACTTCATCAACAGCACCACCCCAGAGCGTGAGTGCCGAATTTAAGGACATGTTATGAAAAAAACTATTGCGCTGCTCTCCGTTACGCTGGCGGCTTTCTCAGGATTTGCCCAGGCGGATGACGCGGCCATTAAGCAGTCGCTCACCAAACTGGGTGTGGCAAATGCCGAAATTCAGCCGTCTCCGCTGACAGGCATGAAAACCGTACTGACCGAAAGCGGCGTTATCTATGTCACCGAGGACGGCAAACATATTATTCAGGGCCCGCTGTATGATGTCAGCGGCGGGCAGCCGGTCAACGTGACCAATCAGATGCTGATGACCAAACTCAACGCGCTTGAAAAAGAGATGATTGTTTATAAAGCGCCGCAGGAAAAACATGTCATCACCGTCTTTACCGATATCACCTGTGGCTACTGCCATAAGCTGCATGAAGAGATGAAAGACTACAACGCGTTGGGCATCACCGTTCGCTATCTGGCCTTCCCGCGCCAGGGGCCGCGCAGTGAGACAGCGAAAGATATGCAGGCTATCTGGTGTGCGAAAGATCGCAATAAAGCTTTCGATAACGCGATGGGTGGCAGCAAAGTTGAAGCGGCCAGCTGCGACGTTGACACTGCGAAACATTACGAACTTGGCGTGCAGTTTGGCGTTCAGGGCACGCCGGCGATCGTGCTGAGCAACGGCGCAATGGTGCCGGGCTATCAGGGGCCAAAAGAGATGAAAGCGTTCCTTGATGAGCATCAGAAACAGCTTCAGGCGAGCGGAAAGTAACGGGTGAGCAGACAGACACAACTTCGCAGGCGTTCGCCGGATGAGTCCATTACGCTGCCGGACTCCCTGCCGCCGCTGCTGCGCAGGCTCTATGCCAGCCGCGGCGTGCGAGGCGCGCAGGAGCTTGAGCGCAGCGTAAAAGGTATGCTCCCCTGGCAGCAGCTCTGTGGCATCGATAAAGCCGTTGCGATGTTGCATGACGCGCTGCGCGAAGGGTTGCGCATTATCGTTGTCGGCGATTTCGATGCCGATGGCGCGACCAGCACCGCACTTAGCGTGCTGGCGCTTCGCGCGCTTGGCGGCAGCAATGTGGCGTATCTGGTGCCTAACCGGTTTGATGACGGTTATGGCCTGAGCCCGGAAGTGGTCGATCAGGCTCACGCGCGCGGCGCGCAGATGATCCTGACCGTGGATAACGGGATTTCGTCCCATGCGGGAGTGGCGCGTGCGCATGAACTGGGCATTCCGGTGCTGGTTACCGATCACCACTTACCCGGCGATACGCTTCCGGCGGCGGGCGCTATCATCAACCCGAACCTGGCGGAGTGTACGTTTCCATCGAAATCGCTCGCAGGCGTCGGCGTTGCGTTTTATCTGATGCTGGCGCTGCGCGCGCATTTGCGAAGCGTCGGCTGGTTTACGGAAAAGGGTATCCCGGAGCCAAATCTCGCGGAGTTTCTCGATCTGGTATCGCTCGGCACCGTCGCAGACGTGGTGCCGCTGGATGCCAACAACCGCATTCTTATCTGGCAGGGGCTCAGCCGAATTCGGGCAGGCAAATGCCGTCCTGGCATTCGCGCGCTGCTGGAGATAGCCAACCGCGAGGCGCACCGCCTGACGGCGAGCGATCTCGGCTTCGCGCTGGGGCCGCGGCTTAACGCGGCAGGCAGGCTGGATGATATGTCGGTCGGCGTCGCGCTGCTTCTGTGCGACAACATCGGCGAAGCGCGCATGCTGGCAAACGAGCTGGACGCGCTGAATCAGACCCGCAAAGAGATTGAGCAAGGGATGCAGGCGGAGGCGTTAACGCTCTGCCAGCAGCTTGAGCGCAGCGGCGAAACGTTGCCGAGCGGCATTGCGATTTTCCATCCCGAATGGCACCAGGGCGTGGTCGGCATTCTCGCCTCACGTATTAAAGAGCGTTTTCACCGCCCGGTTATCGCGTTTGCGCCTGCGGGTGAGGGGATACTCAAAGGCTCGGGCCGTTCGGTGCAGGGCCTGCATATGCGTGACGCGCTGGAGCGTCTCGACACGCTCTATCCCGGCATGATGCTCAAATTCGGCGGCCATGCGATGGCGGCGGGGCTTTCGCTTGAAGAGGCGCGTTTCCCGGAGTTTCAGGCGCGTTTCGCCGGACTGGTTAACGACTGGTTAGATCCGGCGATGCTACAGGGCGAAATCTGGTCTGACGGCGCGCTCGCGCCGCAGGAAATGACGCTGGAAGTGGCGGAGATGCTGCGCGACGCCGGTCCGTGGGGGCAGATGTTCCCGGAGCCGCTGTTTGACGGGCGTTTTCGCATTCTGCAACAGCGGCTGGTCGGCGAGCGTCATCTCAAGCTGATGCTGGAGCCGGTCGGCGGCGGGCCGCTGCTTGACGGCATCGCGTTTAACGTCGACACCACCTGCTGGCCAGACCCTGGCGTGCGCGAAGTGGAGCTTGCCTATAAGCTTGATGTGAATGAGTTTCGCGGCAACCGCAGCCTGCAATTAATTATCGACCATCTCTGGCCCGTTTAGCGCCAGGATAAACTATAAAAGGCGGCGTAAATCCGGTAAACTTTCCGTTTTACGACCGCATTTTGCCCATCTTCATCACTAAAAGATTCTACAGCCATGTTTGAAATTAACCCGGTAAAGAACCGCATTCAGGACCTCACGGAGCGCTCAGACGTTCTTAGGGGGTATCTTTGACTACGATGCTAAGAAAGAGCGTCTTGAAGAAGTAAACGCCGAGCTGGAACAGCCGGACGTCTGGAACGAGCCCGAACGCGCCCAGGCGCTGGGGAAAGAGCGTTCATCCCTTGAAGCTATCGTCGAAACGCTGGATCAGATGTCCCAGGGGCTTGATGACGTCGCGGGCCTGCTTGAGCTTGCCGTTGAAGCGGACGATGAAGAAACCTTCAATGAAGCAGTTGTCGAGCTGGATCAGCTTGAAGCCAAACTCGCGCAGCTTGAATTCCGCCGCATGTTCTCCGGCGAATATGACAGCGCCGACTGCTATCTCGATATCCAGGCAGGGTCCGGCGGCACCGAAGCGCAGGACTGGGCCAGCATGCTGCTGCGTATGTATCTGCGCTGGGCCGAAGCGCGCGGCTTTAAAACAGAAATTATTGAAGAGTCCGAAGGCGAAGTGGCAGGCCTTAAATCCGCCACTATTAAAATTTCCGGCGATTACGCGTTCGGCTGGCTGCGCACGGAAACTGGCGTACACCGTCTGGTGCGTAAAAGCCCGTTCGACTCCGGCGGCCGCCGCCACACCTCTTTCAGCTCCGCGTTTGTCTACCCGGAAGTGGAAGACGATATCGATATCGAAATCAACCCGGCGGATCTGCGTATCGACGTGTACCGCGCGTCAGGTGCGGGTGGTCAGCACGTTAACCGTACGGAATCCGCGGTGCGTATTACCCACATTCCGACCGGTACGGTCACGCAGTGTCAGAACGACCGTTCTCAGCACAAGAACAAAGACCAGGCCATGAAGCAGATGAAGGCGAAGCTGTACGAGCTGGAAATGCAGAAGAAAAATGCTGAGAAGCAGGCGCTGGAAGATAACAAGTCCGACATCGGCTGGGGCAGCCAGATCCGCTCCTACGTGCTGGACGATTCCCGTATCAAAGATCTACGCACCGGCGTTGAAACCCGCAACACACAGGCGGTGCTGGACGGCGATCTGGATAAATTCATCGAAGCAAGTCTGAAAGCAGGGTTATGAGGAACCAACATGTCTGAACAACAAGCACAAGGCGCAGAAGCGGCGGTCGATCTTAATAACGAACTGAAAACGCGCCGCGAGAAGCTGGCTGCGCTTCGCGAACACGGCGTCGCGTTTCCGAACGATTTTCGTCGCGACCATACCTCAGACCAACTGCACGCGGACTTCGATGGTAAAGAAAACGAAGAGCTGGAAGCGCTGAACATCGAGGTCTGCGTGGCAGGCCGCATGATGACCCGTCGTATTATGGGTAAAGCGTCTTTCGTTACGCTGCAGGATGTCGGCGGCCGTATTCAGCTGTATGTGGCGCGTGACGATCTGCCGGAAGGCGTCTACAACGAGCAGTTCAAAAAATGGGATCTCGGCGATATCCTGGGCGCCCGCGGTAAACTGTTTAAAACCAAAACCGGCGAGCTTTCCATTCACTGCACCGAGCTGCGTCTGCTGACCAAAGCGCTGCGCCCGCTGCCGGATAAATTCCACGGCCTGCAGGATCAGGAAGCGCGCTACCGCCAGCGTTACCTCGATCTCATCGCTAACGATGAATCCCGCAAGACCTTTAAAGTGCGTTCGCAGATCCTGGCAGGTATCCGTCAGTTCATGGTCGGCCGCGGCTTTATGGAAGTAGAAACCCCGATGATGCAGGTGATCCCGGGCGGCGCGTCCGCGCGTCCGTTTGTGACGCACCACAACGCGCTGGATCTCGACATGTACCTGCGTATCGCGCCGGAGCTGTATCTCAAGCGTCTGGTGGTTGGCGGTTTCGAGCGTGTGTTCGAGATCAACCGTAACTTCCGTAACGAAGGCATCTCTGTGCGCCATAACCCTGAGTTCACCATGATGGAACTCTATATGGCGTACGCGGATTACAAAGATCTGATCGAGCTGACCGAATCCCTGTTCCGTACTCTGGCGCAGGATGTGCTCGGCACCACGCAGGTGCCTTACGGCGAAGAGACGTTTGATTTCGGCAAGCCGTTTGAAAAACTGACCATGCGCGAAGCCATCAAGAAATATCGCCCGGAAACCGATATGGCGGATCTGGATGATTTCGAGAAGGCGAAAGGCATTGCTCAGGCTGTCGGCATCAAAGTTGAGAAAAGCTGGGGGCTCGGCCGCGTTGTGACCGAGATCTTCGAAGAAGTGGCCGAAGCGCACCTGATTCAGCCGACCTTTATCACCGAATACCCGGCAGAAGTCTCTCCGCTGGCGCGCCGCAACGATGAAAACCCGGCAATCACCGACCGCTTTGAATTTTTCATCGGTGGCCGCGAAATCGGCAACGGCTTTAGCGAGCTGAACGACGCGGAAGACCAGGCGCAACGTTTCCAGGATCAGGTTGCCGCGAAAGATGCAGGCGATGACGAAGCGATGTTCTACGACGAAGACTACGTCACCGCGCTGGAGCACGGCCTGCCGCCGACGGCGGGTCTCGGCATCGGGATCGACCGTATGGTGATGCTGTTTACCAACAGCCACACCATCCGCGACGTGATCCTGTTCCCGGCGATGCGTCCGGTGAAATAAGCCATCTGGCTTCATTGTGAAAGCCGCGCGCTCCTTCGGGACGTGCGGCTTTTCTTTTATGGATACGGGTTTGGGTCATTCGGGCGTAGCTGCTAAGATAAGCGCCGTTATTTCAAGGTGTCACTGAATTAAGGAGCCGTTTTGAACACGGACTGGCCGCCCGCCCGCACATTACTGAAAACGCTATGTTTACTGTTTTGCCTGTTTCTGACTGCCTGTTCCAGCAACAAAGCGGGCGTCTCAGACGCGACAAAAGGCGGCTATAGCGGCTCTGTCTATACGGTCAAACGAGGCGACACCCTCTATCGCATTTCCCGCATCACCGGGTCCAGCGTCAGCGAACTGGCGCGCCTGAATGGCCTCTCTGCGCCCTACACCATTGAAGTCGGGCAGCGGCTGCGTGTGAGCAGCGCGTCTGGTTCAGCCTCTTCACGTAAAACCGCCTCCCGCCAGACAACGGCCGCACGCAAAACCGCCTCGTTACCGAAAGTGGACGCGCCGCCGCCGGGTCAACGCTGCTGGCGCTGGCCGACCAGCGGCAAAGTGGTGATGGGATATTCAACCGCCGATGGCGGCAATAAAGGCATTGATATCGCCGGGCGCCGCGGCCAGCCGATTTACGCATCCGCAGCGGGCAGAGTGGTTTACGTCGGCAATCAGCTGCGCGGTTACGGGAATCTCATCATGATTAAACATAATGAAGATTACATCAGCGCCTACGCGCACAACGACACGATGCTGGTGAACAACGGCCAGCAGGTGAAAGCGGGGCAGAAAATCGCGACGATGGGCAGCACCGGTTCAGATTCCGTCGGACTGCACTTCCAACTGCGCTACCGCGCGACGGCGATTGACCCGCTGCGCTATCTGCCGCCGCAGGGCAAGTCACCTTCCTGTTAAAGTCATACCGCCCGCCTGTGCGCGGGCGGTTGCTTATAAATCCGTCAGTTAACGTGCCGGGGGGTTGCCAGCCATGGGTGAAGGCCTATAATGCTTAACGCACCTCATCGCGGGCGTAGTTCAATGGTAGAACGAGAGCTTCCCAAGCTCTATACGAGGGTTCGATTCCCTTCGCCCGCTCCAGTCTCCTGATAAATCAAGAAGTTACGATTTATCAGTTAGTTACGTTGCCCCGCTAAAGCAGGTACAACTTAAACTACCCATTGTTCTACGCCCGCACCTGTCGCGTGATTGGTCTGTGGTACAAGGGAGCATATCATCACGCTGGCGGTGGTTCCACGTTCTTACCGCGACAGCACAACAACGAACAAAAAGCCGCATACCTGGCACAACTCCCAAACAGATTGATCACACGCATTTAAGCCCGATGTGTGGCCCTATAAGCCACGTAAACAGGTGAATAGTGGTAATGCCCCGGTAGCTACAGATCCGGCTCTGCCAGCGCTTCGCTCACGCTCCTAACGGTACACGAGCACCCTGATAAGGTGTGATCCCTCTGACAATCTGATGCAGTCGCCTAACGGCTTCACTTGTCTCCTTACCACTAACGGGGCTTTATGGATGCTATTGTCTGTGACCTAGTTAGTTGTAAAATCATAAAAAATTTCATGTGATGTTAAGCACCTGTATGGATCAAAGGACGGCACTATGGTTAAAAATTACGAGGAAGAATCATTTAAAGTTATCAGTCGATTCATTGCATTACACTTAACCCCAGAAAGATTAATGAAGATCGGGGCTTTTGTTGTTTGTTATGGTCAGTTTGAAACAACTTTGGAGCGTGCCTTATGGACTCTGAGAGAGATTGATGTAAAAGGAGTTAGGCCCTTTACCGAAAAATTGCCATCTGATAAATGGTTCGAGTATTTGGGAAATGGTAATGATAAACTTAGCAATGAATGTAATACAGTCTTAAATCTTGCTTCTCTCGCTGCTATTGATTTGGCTGATTATAGGAATAGTTTGGTTCATGGATATTTATTACCGCTGGGTGATAAGCCTTCATTCATGAGAAATCCAAGATGGCATGGTGAACTTAGGAATAAAAGAACAGGCGATGCCTATATCGAAGAGCCACTCCTAGATCTTGCTATTATTTCTGGATGGACATTATTTAGGGTTGTTAGTCTAACAGAAAAAATTTTTGAGGATGAATCGGCAGAACCCTCAATAGTTATGTTAGAAAACGAAGTAAGAGAGGCACGAAGCTGTACAAATGAGTTACGCCATCTCAGAAGTTTAATGAATGAAGAGAAATATTAGTCAAAATCTTGAATTTCAATTATGAGATATAGGAGGTTTTATGGATGGTGTTTGTAAGTTATGTCTTGAAGCAAAAGAACTTCAGGAATCACACAGTATCCCTAGAAGTTTCTTTAACAAAGCAAAAGGAAACGGCGGTCAAGTTATCTCTATGCAAAAAGGAAGGGAACCAAGAAGAGAAAATTTAGATCCTAAAGAACCAATGCTATGTTTTGAATGCGAACAATTTCTTAGTGGTCAATACGAGTCTTATGGGATCAGATTGCTAAGAAACCCTCACAACATTAGAAAGAACTCTGATCACATTATTATTAGCAACTTCGATTACAAGCGCTTTTATCTATTTCTATTATCCATACTATGGAGAGCCTCTAATGCTATGGACCTGCATTATTCTTCGGTGGTAGGGAATCCTGATTTTGGAGAGATGATGAGGCACTGCATTAAAAATAACATTGTTAGGTTTAATAATAAGAGTCAGGTTAAAATTGATAATTTTATCAAGATTAGAGTGCTACGGATTGTTGATAGCACTGGCAATATTCCTGATCATGTCATCAAATCGGTCCTCACGAACTTTGCTTTTGGTGAGATTGAAAGTATCAATGGGATTGGATGGTATTTTATAGCTGAAGGTTTTATCTTTCACTATGTATTTTATCCTGGTGAAAATTACTATGATGCCCGCACTACAAGATTGAACTCACAGCTTACATCTGGAAGTCATCAGAAAATACAAAAAGTAGAGGTATCTAAAGATAGAATGTTGTCAGAAATGTTTAATTATATGATCGAATGTTCGAAAGGCTATCATCAACAAAGACAATAATGATTTTTGTTCTTTTGCCTCTCCATGAAAGGAATTGTTTTCCCCTTTATATAACCTTTACGCCACAGGCCCCAACCAATAAAAAAGGCTAGCCCATAAAGGCTAGCCCGTTGAATTTTTATTACTTCCCAATAATCTGCCGGAGTTTCTTTTTCTCCAACATAATTTTTAACGCTCGCTCAAAGCCGTACTGTTTTTCATAGCGGCATAGAGACACCTGATCGATCCCCAACTTACGCGCCAGGGCTGAACGGTTGATCACGTCGGCATTGGTTGAGGTGTACACCTCTCCCAAGGCTGGAATGTTAAGGCTAATCTTCACTACTCACCTCAAATGGTAAAAAGCCCCAGCAATGCCAGGGCTTAAAGTCTGTTACTTGCTGCCTTACTTCAACTTAACGTTGAGCAGGTAGGACGGACGCAGTACCAGAGGAATATGACTTGATTCCTGATGGATGGTTACCATGTTGTAACGGTCAACCATCACTTTCTGGTAGTACGGGCTGATCACGCCTTTAGCGGCAATATCCTGATTACGGGAAGCCGGGCCGCGCACCAGTTTGAACGGGTTACGATCAGCACTGGAGAACTTAGGAACGAACAGGCCGGAACCCTCTTCAATCTCGTAGCGGTCATCGTCCGCCAGAATGAAAGTAATGTTGCCAATGCTGAAGCTGTCATAGCCCGCAGTGTTAACCGGGATCAGCGCACCACGTGCCGCCTCTGCCACCTTGTTAGTGATCAGGCTGGTTACTTCAGGGTGACCCGCTAAAGCGTCATACAGATCCGGGGATGCGAAACAGAAGAATCGCTCCAGATAGGCACGGGATGCGCCGTACTCTTTCACCAGTTGGCGGCGAATCTTCGAAAGCTGGGCATACACATTAGCCCCGGCTGAGGCGTCAAGCTCAAAATCTAGCGGGGCGGTATCAAACACCACGTTGAAATCGACGTCGCCGTCATTGGTCTTTGCCGCTTTCGCTTTCTGTTGGAACAGGGCGCGGGCTAAAGTCGCTTCCACAGTCTCCAGGTGGTGATCACGCATACGCACGGATTTAGCGGCAATGACGGACGCAACCGCCTGAGCCTGATCCGGGTTAGCCGGGCTTACCAAGGATTGCCAATCTTCGGTTTTCACATCGGATTCTGTTGCGTAGTGTGGGATCTCCTGATCACGGAGGATGGTTTTATCCATCTTGATGCTGTTTACTTCGGTGCCGTAGCGGGAGACCTGCTCAAGCTCTGCAACAGCGCTTTCCACAATATCCACAACCTGAGCGCGTGGGGTAGTGGAGTTAACACCAGTGAAGATACCCAGATCAGAGATCAGGTGATTACCAGCGGGAACGGACTTGATAGCCGCTACCGTGTCGAGACGTTCAAAACTTTTGAAATCCACAGCCATGTGATTACTCTCCTTGAGATTTACGGAAATCAGAATTAACAGCCAGGCGAATCTCACCCGATGCGGCCAGCGCTTCTAATGCGGCTTTCTTGGATGCCTCATCTTTGGCTTTCAGATTGAAATCCGTGATCACTACGTGGCGATCCACAATGACCAGCGTTTTGGGCTTGCCGTCGGCGTCCATGTTGGACAGGTTAATGATCGGCTTGCCAGCGTCAGCGGCGGATGAGTCATACAGGGCAAAAGTTTTGCTGTCCAGGATGTCGCCACAATCGACGTGATCGGGGAGACCATCCGGGGCGGTTACTTCGGTGCGGTCAAAAAGTGAGCTAGCATAGCTCACGATGATGTCGCCCTGGGTCACAGGGTAACGAGGAGTAGCATTCATTGAATTTTCCTTGAGGAGTGGAGAAGCGCACAGGGGCGCAGTGATACCCGGCGTTGCACCGGAGAATCCGGGAGTTGGGGAGACTCCAGATCGGATATTAGAGATACAGGAGAGAGGCAGCGAATAGGATCAGAGGTCCATCATGGACCCCATCACCAGCCCCGATCCCACACCTCTGTGGAGGGAAAGGGTAAACCCTTTTTGTGTGGATACTTGCCGCCCCTGGCGGCGTCACGCCAATAGCGCCAACCTTTTGGCAAATACCCACAAAAAAAAGAACCCGGGAAGGTTACCGGGTGGACTTAATAAGAGGAGATTTATCGCTTGAGTTTTCCTGTGGCGACTCATCGACAAGACACCAGAGGAAAACGGCGTGAACTGAAACACGCCGGAAACCGTAAACGGTTAATCATCCACACGGTTACCACGCCGTTGGATTGTGCCCTTTCGGGGAGGCTTTTGAGATAAGGAGATCTCGCGTGATATCTTGAGAGGAACATCACACTGTGAACCCTGGCAAGTGGAGTTGTTCAAGGCTCACAGGGTGAGGAACCAGAGCGGAGGAGAAGCCGCCCGGCTCACTCGTACAGATCTTGATTGCTCGGCTAAGCACACGTTGCGACTCTGTACACAGCGTGACGCGATGAGTTGCAAAACGGCGGGTTTCCAGATCCCGAGTAGACATGCTCACTACATCACGCTATGTCTATATTTTACAATAATTTATGCAAAATTGCAACAAAATGATCAGGTATGTGTTGACTTCTACGTCGTGATGTGTATCAGATGAATTTGTGGGGGGTGATTACGGTGGGTTTGTGGGTGGTCTGACTCAGGGGGGGCTATGTGTCTTTTGGGACACACTAGACAATAATAGATATATAAGACCTCGCTCCGCTCGCCCGTCCGGGCTACGGTCTTATTAATCTTATAATTTAATCGTTCAATAATTAATCGCTCAGGCTCTTAATTATTTCTCTCTTAAATTCTAGCCTCTTAAAACCTTTCGCTACGCTCACCCGTCCGGGTCCAGGTTTTAGGCCGGGGCCTGTTTCCCACATGTGGAGTCGAGCCTGTTGGCTCATCTCCCGGTGTAAAGAAATCAGACGCCACGACAAACCGGGGAATCTTCAGAGGTGTAAAGAAATCAGACAGCAGGTGACATCTGGTGTAAAGAATCCCGACACCGTGGTGTAAAGAAATCAGACACAATAAGACTATAGATAAACCTACCCACACCAGATAAAACTAGAACCCCCAGGACCAGGGCAAGACCTTAAAGAGATTGTGAGTATTAATTGATTGTTAATTAAGCAAGACTCTTTAGGTAAGGAACATCCGTTCCTGATCTTGGGACAGGCTACGCCCAACGGGTTAGCCTCCTTTGGGCAATGCAGAACCAGAACCGCAACACGGTTTCTGTTTCTGCCTTTGGGAAACCGTGACACCTGGCAGCGGGGTGGGGTGCCCGGCGCGGAGTGATACCCACGGACGCCACAGGGCAATACCTAACGCGCTGTATGGCGTTATCTCCTCTCAGGTGACCCTACCACCACAGGGTGGCCCTCAGAACCGCTTACAGCTCGTTATACGCATGATTTGATAAATCAACCCAGCCGCAAATAATCCATTGTCAATCTATTGAAATCATGATAAAATAATCAACGTGATGCGGAGTTGTAATTGAGTACAATTTCCCAATTTAATGATAAATGTTCTGCCCGGAGATTGCAAGCCCTATGAGTAAAATCGATTACAGCGACGTTGACACCCTTATCTGGCGTGTCGATCAGCGTCTGACTTCCCGTAAATCCCTGATTGAGTTACGGAGCCGTTTTAAGAAGCTGAACAAGACCGCAGAGGTCGAGGCTATCACCGAAGCCCTGAACCGTACCGAACAGCCAGCCTATGGAATCATGCGACAGAATGAACGCCTGATCGATAAGCTGGAGGTCATGGACGCCTCGCAGGCTTTAGAGTTGAAAGCCGCCGTGAACATGTACACCGAAAAGAACCGCACCACTCATGCAAACCTTCAGGTCTCCGTTGTTCTGGCCTACCAGGGGATGTTCGAGGCTCGCGGTGTGCCGATGGACTATGACGAAACAATGTCTTTCATCCTCCTGAATGCCGCCGAACAGTTCGAGCGCCTAACGGGTGGCCTCCCGATCCTGGTCGATTAATCCAATTCCAACTTGAGGGGATCAGCATGATGCACAGCTTCACAGACTTGTCAGAGAGTCGCCTGGTTAACGCTTACGCTTCCCAGGTGGTTAACGCGATCCGGGATGACGCCAGCGCCCCCGGGCTGTATGACGACATTTACACGACGTTACAGCAGCTTCCGCCGTCCAGAATGGTGACGTTGGGTAATCCGGGCCTGAAGGCCTCAGCCTCTTGGTGGGGCGCATTTTTCGGGCTGAGTCTTTCAGCCGATGACATCGACGAACTCAAGGAGATCGCACTGTGAAAATTGACTTCCCGAAAGAACAGGCCGATCAGCTTTATGCCCTGGTAAGGGCGGGCGGTGGTGCGCCTCATACAATCGTTAAGGAGGCGTTAGCCGCCTACCTGAAAAACCATCCTCTTTTAGTCGCTTCCGCAGAAGGAAAACAGAATGCCAGCAACAGCAAGTAAGCCATTTACCGCCGTTTGTCACGAACTGGCAGACATTGAGAGAATCAACGGCAAAGTATTCACCATGAACATGGTTTACACCTATGCACTGATCGAGGGTTACCAGACCAATGGGCAAACCGCCTATTTCTCACAAGACATGCTGAAGCGTCGCCTGGGGGTTACCCGTCAAACAGTTGTAAAACTCCTGGCGGATATGGTGGCTATTGGGCTGATCAACAAGACGGCGCAGATCGGCGGCAAGACTTGCCATTACACTGTAAACCCGATCACCCCGGCTATGTTGGGCACAGGGGAAGCAGGAGCGCCACAGGAACAGCCACAACAGTCCGCTAAGGCCCCGGAAGAGGTGCAGGAACCCAACCACGCGGCGGAAGCTGTAGAAGCGCCTGAAGTGGCGGACATTGTGCCTATAACGGCAGCGGCAGGAGAACAGCCAACGGACTTAATCAGGCTGTATACATCCAAGGTGGAAACGGCGGACCAGACAGACCCGCAACCCGGGGAGACGGCTCCTATGGTGGTGCCATTCCCAAGGGGAGAGATCAAGGAGCCATCCAGGGATTGGGATTTAGACCCAGCCTTTTGATTCTGTAAAATTTAATTGCAACTCCCTACTTTCCGCATTGTGTCAAGTGCCTGCCTAACCCCGCCCGGTAACCCCATAACTCCCTGAAATTTTTATTTCACTTTCTTTTTGTGATTTAAGTCAAATCTGTCTACAGCCCGCGCCGTTGTTGGTTTTCCCCTCTGCATAAAATTATGAATGCTTACTTTCTAATCAGTTGGAGAGTGGCCGTCTGGTCGCTTTTCGTACTGGCTCACCTCTTTCACTATCTCCCCGGCATGGGGTAAGGATGCCCTATGGCACAGAACAACATTGATTTGCTTCTCCAGCAGGTGGCAATTGAGAAGGTCAAACAGGCGCAGCAAAAAGCCGCCAAGGCAGCGGCCCAGATCCGCGCCAACGGGGAGGTCAAGAATGGAAAATAAGATCATCACAAGGACAACCAACGTTGTCGATTTTGAAGTTTCGAAAGAGTCTTACAACCGGGCCAAGAAAAAGATCGAGGATGTGGGCAAGTCATGGGAGAAGGTTGATCAGAAAGTCAAATCAGCCTCCCGCCAACAGCTTGAGAATAATAAAGCTATCGTCCAGGCAAATAACCTGGAGGCAAAACGTTTAGCGTCGCAGAACCGACTGAACGCCGCCAAGGAAAAGGAGCGGGCGATCTCCGCTAAGACAGCCACGCAGCGCAAAATGGAAACGGCGGACCAGCTACGGGCTGAAAGCAAGCTACAACGGGAGTTAGGGAGACGCTTCACCGGGCAGCGTGGGCCACGTGTCCGCCAGCCGTTACCAACAGCCGCCGAGATGGTGCCCGCCGTACAGGGTCTGATCAACGCTCACAGCCCCGAATCAAAAGCCAACGCAGCGAAAGCCGCAGCGCAGGCTATGCGACAGGCCAAACGTGAAGAGGCGCGTTTAGCGAGGGAGGCGGGCAAGGCAGAAAAGCGCCGCTTAGACTACGCCCGTAGACGTTATCTGACTATCCGATCAGAGGCGTACAAAATCCAGAACATTGAGGGCCTGACTAATGCGGAGCGTACAGAAGCAATTCTGAAGATGCGCCGGGTAGCGGATCAGCAGCAGCGTGAAGCCCTGAACGCTCAAGAGACACGATTCGAGCTTCGCAAGATCACCCAAGAGCTACAGAAGCAAGCGCGGTTGCGTCGCCGTATGGCTACCCAGCGGACCCACGGCGGCAACTTTGGGGGCAGTGGTCGCCACCCCGGGCGCGGTTCCAATGGTGTGACGGCGGGTGTGGGTGTTGGCCTCGCAGGTGCAGCGGGGGCAGCGGCGGCGGGACTCCTAGCGGTAGCGGGCGCGTCAATGGCGGTAGCCTCCACACTCCGGGAATCATTTGAACGCCAGAAGCAATACAGCGGCCTCAAAGAGCAGGGAGTAAGCGCCACAGACGCAGACGCGATCCTGTTAGCAGCAAACCAGAAAGGGGCGGGAATCTCTCTTGATAAGCTACAAGATCAGTTTGTTGACTACAAAGACAAGGTAGGTGATTTGTCACTGGGGCAATGGAAAACTGACAAGAAGGGTAACCGCACATACTCCGGCGGTGGTGAGCTGGCAGATGTCGCTAACCTGGCAGAATCCAAGCAAGCTGGAGCGGGAACAGGCGTTATCAAGCGTCTACAATCTACAGACTTCAAAGGGTATCTGTCCTACCTCCGCGAACTCCAGAAGCAGTACAAGCTGACTGATTCAGAGATGACCCTATTTGGGGAATTTATTGATGATGGTTCCAAGACTCTCCGGGCCTTTGATCAAAACGGACAGATCGCCAGTGATGCCCTGAAAACTGTTAAGAACTCTTCTCTGTATCTCACAGACGCGCAGCGTGAGCAGGTGGGCAACCTCCAGAGCAGTATGATGTTATTGGGCCAGGCGTCCAGCGGGCTGGCTGATAACTTCACGTTGGGATTTGCTGAGGCGTTTAATTCTTCGGATGAATTGACCAAAGCAATGGAAAGCCTAGCCCCAGTTATGGAGGGCCTGGGCCGCGCGTCCGCAGACGTCCTAAATTCTTTTGTGCGCCTCTTTGGTTGGCTCTCCCATATCCTCCCGAGTGTAGGCGGTGACGGTACAGCGGCAGGCATTAAGGAGAATTACACGGGGTCACGTGATATGACTCCCAAGTCAGAACAGCCGGAGAAAGGATTCTGGGGAAATCTGTTAGATTTTGACTCCAAGGCTTTCCTTCCGCAGGAGTACGGCGGTAAGGCCCCAAATCTGCCAAAACCTCTACAGGTCCCGGATAACCTCCCGGCGCTAGCCCCATTCAAGGATCTGAAAGTAACCCCGGCCCCCGTGCCAACCTTCAGCCCTTCCAGCCTGACACAATCAGCCGTGAACGCTAAGGCATCACAACAGACCGTTGTTGTGAAGCAGGAGCCTCTACAGGTGAATGTGAACGTGAATGACGGCAAGGTTAAGGATCTTGTGAATGCAACTGTGGATGACCGGGAGCGCGATCACCTCAATATGATGACAGCCGGGCAGATGTAACAGCCCGGCATATACAAAGGCCCACGGCTAACCCCGGCGGGCCTTTTTTGTTGTCTGTTACAAAACAAAAAATAAAAAAGTTGACAACTGATACATATTATGAATTGCAATTTGCAAAGAAGCATGAGAAACTAGATATTCATGAGTAGTAAATAAGATTATGAAGTTCCCAACCGCTTAGAGTTGGGACCGGGGAAAGAATCCTCGCCCGTGACTACTCCTAATTCGATTAGGAGAGCCACACAATGTTTTCAGCACGTTCCCGCTTTACTAGTAACGCCACAAAGCCCAATAAGCGCCCAGTCAATGCCCGTACAGGTTACAAGCCTGTGTTGTCCTCCAAGTTTTTCCAGGAGGCAAAATAATGATCTTGTCTCGGGCAAAACTCATCGCTGAAGGTTTCACCCTGACCAAGTCTGCCCGGTTCGGCATCCGCCGGAAGGGTAACGCCGTTGGATCTATCCAATGCAAACGCCCAATTTGTAGCACCTATGCCGGGCAGTGTACGCCGATCGCTGACGTCATCTATACGTTAGCCGTGGGAGACATCCCGGAAGGTCATAAGGTCGTACTCCTTAACCCTGAAGGGCCTTTTACAGTCGATAACGTCGCTCTGTTGACCCCTGAAGAGGCCAAAGCGCGAATTAGCAGGATTCGATCCGAGGGTGCCAAAGGGAAGAGGTCCCCAAAGCCCGCCGGGTTGCCAAAAGGCATCATGGAACGTAAGCCGGGGTATTACGTGGCGTCATTCATGTGTGATGGGAAGCGACACAACAAGGCTGGAAAAGACATCTCAGAATTGACTGTGTGGCTGTTACGCGAGCGTGACGGATTATCTATCGGGGAGATCGTGTAATGATCAGTTTAGTCTCCGCTTATATTCAGGAACAGAAGCGACAAGCGCGAAAGGGCAGACGAAAGCGAAAGTAAAAGAGGAGGGGAGACCGGGACGGTCTCCCTTTTCTTTGTGTTGCAAACACCCCCATTTAAATGGCGTTAAATAGGGATTAAATACCCGGTAAATGAAGCACAGGCCCTAATAAAGGCCCGTAAAGATGGGGAGAAACGGTTGTAAAGTGTACAGGTGTCACTCCCTTAGTGGATGTATTTCATTGATTTTGTGGGAACAATTTTCTATTCATTATGCCTGTGTGTAACAAAATTCACTCTAACCCCAAAATAATTTTTTTCTCAGAAAGTCAAAACCCCGAAAATCTGCAATTGATAGCTATTCTCATCTATGGGTGATAATGATAATTACTCTCAAAAAGACCGGGCGGTAGCCACCGCCCTAAACCCAAAATGTGTTTTTGCTCAAAGGTAAAGCCTGAAGAGGCGGACGCCTCGAAAGGGTAGAAAATAGGGTTAGTGCGTGGAAGTTATCCACAGGTGAACGGCGTTACTCACAGGAGGAATGGAAATACAGGAATGTAAGCCTGAAGAGGCGGATCAGATGGGAAAAGAGTTCCCCCGGAGGGCGTTACAGGAGGTTAAGAGGTTGAAACGTTCAAAAGCGTGCAGGTCTACCTGTTGCGGGATTGTTAAAAAGGTACGTGTAACAGTCATTATGTTAAATGCACCTGTAAATCCACCCAGCATTCGCTCATTATCTGACCGCGCGATTTACAATAATCTTCTGTAAGCTCATATGCGGCCCTCTGAGACGTCGAGAGGGTTAAGCTGTGTGATTGTATAGAAGAAGGGGAGATAACGCTACAGAGAGGCGCACAGGAGTCCACCCGGGAGGGGTGCCCTGATATTTCCCGAAAATCACATAGGCCCCAGGGGGCGGGGTGTTTGGCTGCCTGGCGGATCTGCCCAAACTCCGAGATATTTGCCACCTCAACAAGGTAGGGCACACCTGGCTTTAGCTATCGTAAAAATATTGCGGTGATACTTAATAACCTGCATACAAGCGATCAGCACCATTTGATGCGCAGGTATAGGATTGGCTGGGGGAGGCTTAATTGAGGGAATAAAAAGCCGGGCGATCCCCGGCCTTTCTCTCAACTAACGTTTTTTATTCGATTGCGAAACTACTGAACCCGCTAAGGTCTTAGTAACATCGCTTGAGCGTGGGTTTTTCAATGCTGCTGATGCTTTGGCTTCCATACCTGCACCAGTCTGGTTTTTTGTCCCGGCCTGGGACAGTACCGAACCCGCTAAACTTTTCTGAATCGCCGAGGCGTTCGGATTGTTAAGGGTCTCTGCTGCCAAATGAGACACGCTTTGTGAAGATTGCTTACTATTCGCTGCCATTCAAACACCTATTCACAATATGGATGATTGGATATATTGTATTTTCAATATCAATAAACACAATATGTAGTGTTTATGATAGTAACGAAGCGGCAAAGTTAGCAAGCTCGGAAAAAAGTTTTCACTGGTTTTATGACCAGTGTCAATTGTTTGATAACTGACCGTTTACGAAGCGGCAGAGGAGTCATATAAGTAGTGTGCAGGCATAAGCCTGTATCACGAGGAATCAGTAAAATGGCTGATGACAAGACCAAAATCGGTACACCTGACAACGATTTAATAAGTATCAAACAGGATTACGAAAGACGTGATTGGGCTAAAAAGTTTGGCGTTAGTGAGGCTAAACTTATTCAAGCTGTTCAAGCCGTAGGTCATTCGGCTAAGAAAGTACAGGCATGGCTTAAAGACCATTGATATATGGGCGCCTTACGGGGCGCTTTATTTTTTTATTGTTCTTTGGGAGAAAGTTAATGGCTAATAATTTATTTATTACTTATGACCTTATAAAAACTAAAGATTACGCGGCTGTTCATGCAGCCATTAAAACGCTGGGTAACTGGGCAAAGGCGACAGAATCTAATTGGTATGTCAATAGTGTCTATTCTGTTGAAAATGCAGCGAAGATTGTCAAAGCCGCAATGGATAATGATGATAGATTAATTGTTGTGGATGCAACAAATAATAATGCTTATTGGTATAACCTTCCTGATGAAGTTGCTGCTCGTATTCGAGCTGAATGGCCACGATAATATAGGGGAGGGCACCCCCCCCTTCAATTTATAGAGCATGGTAATAGACACACTCCACATATTCGGCTAACTCTCTCATCCCAGCACCTTTGCTATACGTCCTGAATGCTTCGGTTTTGGCTTTCTGCTCTGTGTGTCCGGTGATGGCCCCGATCCGCTGTTCTGGTACTCCTGCACGGTCTAAACAGGTTATGAACATTCCCCGCAAGCTGTGGAAACACTGCCGATCTGTAGCTGTGGACAATGTGCTGTCACGTAGCCGGGTAAACTTCTGACTGTACCACGGCCCCCGTTTACCATCCTTCCGAATGATATTGTTTGACTGTGCCAGCAGATATTCTCCGCTGTTATTTGCCAGATGTTTATCAATAATGCCGATCAGAAGAGAGTGGATCGGAACGTACCGCACCCCTGCTACAGTCTTGGACTTGCTGACAAAGAAACATCTGACACCCTCCAACATTACAATTTCATCCCGTTTGATGCTGGCGATCTCATCAAGTCGCATTCCTGAATACAGCCCAATCAATATGACATCGCGTAGGACGTCATCCGCTTCTTTGATAAGGGTTACCAGTTGATCGGCTTCAAACGGTTGATAACTTTCAATTGTGCGCCGTGCTTCGAGGTTGTGACCGTGAAACGGGTTACTGTCTGGGATTGCGTCATATCGACGTTTGGCGAACTCGTACAGGCTTCCTAAAGAGGTTAGCCAGTTCTGGATAGTCTGAGGCGCTACCTTCGATTGTTGGCCCTCTATGAAGTCTGTAACCGTTCTGCGTCCTATCTTGTTCAAACCAATATCAACCTGCCCAATACTCTGGAGAAACACTTCTACGGCCCTCGCTGATTTGCTGAGTGTGGAGAATGCCCGGCGCTCACTGTAGACCGTCATATATTCATCGCGTATGACTGCCAATGTTGGGATCGGGGAGATTGCTGAAGGCGCACTCTTGGCCTGTTTTATTGTGGTATGGAGCGTGGTGATCGCGTTCTGGATGCGTATATCTTCGCGGTCAGGGTTAAGCAGGGCCTTCAGATTATTGAACTCAATCAACATGTGGTTTCTGAAGTGGCGAGCCTTTTCGATATCCTTCGTCCCGGTGGATTTTCTCCAGGCTCGTTTGTTGTCGAATATGTGGCGCATGTACTTTGGTACGAAGATTTGGAAAACCCAGATCCCGCAATGACTTTGAAAAAGATACTGATTGTTCTTGATAGCCATGATTACGATCCTATAGGATCACGCTATCAGGTACGAAAATATGTACAATGTTGAGATGGACTAACGAGAGCTTCCCAAGCTCTATACGAGGGTTCGATTCCCTTCGCCCGCTCCAGCGTCTCTTCTCAGCTTCCCTGATTCCGGCGTACGGAAATAATAAACTCCAGCAAAAAACGCGATAGTCGTCAGCAAATAGCCCGATCAATCCTTTAATTTTCTGATCTCATACCTGAATAGCGCAGGCTGCCCTGCGCCATTCACATTCTTTATTTCACGGCATAACAGTGTCCGACAACTCGTCTATGAGTTCCCACTGGGTTTAGTTTTAGTCCAGATTAATTTGATAGATTTATCATCCCCCTGCGTAACTAACTCCCAATTGCCGGGCCAGTTTTTCTTCTATAAGATTTTTCTTTTCGGAGGATAGACATGTCGGTTACTGATGCACTGCTTGCGTATACCCTCGCGGCTACGCTGTTAACTCTGACGCCGGGGCTGGATACGGCGCTTATATTGCGTACCGCGGCGGCGGACGGGGGTAAAAAAGCTTTTCAGGCGGCGCTTGGCATCGATGCCGGCTGTTTTATCTGGGGCGCGCTGGTGGCGTTTGGTCTGGGAGCGCTGTTCGCCGTGTCTGAAATGGCGTATTCGATTCTGAAGTGTTGCGGTGCGGGTTACCTCTGCTGGCTTGGTATTCAGCTGCTGCTGCGCCCGCGCACCAAGTTTGATACCCGCCAGGGGAATGAAGCGCGCGCCAGCAACAGTTTTCTGCGCGGCATGCTGGGCAATGTGCTGAACCCGAAAATGGGCGTGTTCTATGTCTCCTTTCTGCCGCAGTTTATCCCGGCCGGGCATTCGCCAATGGTCTGGACATTCCTGCTGGTGGCCATCCATGCGCTGATCGGCACACTCTGGTCGCTGACGCTGATTGTCGCCACCCGCTACGCGTCAGGCGTGCTGAAAAAACCGGGTGTAGTGAAATGGATGGATCGCGTCACGGGCGGCGTGTTCCTGCTGTTTGCTGTAAAACTGGCATTAAGTAAACGCTGATACGACGTTAACTTCAGCGTATTTCAGTGTCGGCGTGGAGAGAATAAGTTCTTTCTGTAGTTGTTTTATTAACACGCCGTCTCATTATGAAAAAATGGGGCGGCGCGTTGCACACTTTTTACTATGCTGATCGGTAACGATATCTCTGGTGCGTGCTATCAGCATGGAAACTTATCCGCTTCCTGAACGGCCCGAAGAGGCCATCCATCTTCTTATTAGTGCCCTGAAAAAGAGTGGTGAGCTGCGCCATTTTGCCAGTGGCGCGCATATTCCCGTACAGCCCGATCATATTATTGTAATAGAGCAGGGTAGCCTGTCGATGCACCGCGTCATGGACAGCCTGATGATGATTGAATCGACGCGGCCTCAGCTACTTGGCATTACCTACAATAATCAGTTCAGCCGCCATTTCATGGTTAAAGCTGAATCGGCATGCGAGGCGCGGATCGTGCCGCGCGGTGAGTTTGAGGCTATCATCGAGGCACGCCAGCTCTGGCGCGAACTGCTGTTGGTTGTCTCGTGGTATTACGACGTGCTCTACTGGAAGAGTTACCACTACCTCGGGCGGCAGTCCTATACGCTTATTCGCAACTGTTTAATTGAACTGGCCGCGAAAGATGAGCAGGAGCGTGATGAAATTAACGCCTGCGATTTTATTCGCGGCAAAACCAATCTTTCCCAGAGTTATATTCTTAAAGTCTTTAGCGATTTAAGAAAAGGCGACTATATCGATATTTCACGCGGACGCCTTAAATCAATCAATAAACTGCCAGAACGCTATTAGCTCTGCGTCACTCCCTTAAACCTGTGCCGACGCCCTATGGCGCGCGGCGCAGATTCCTTGTGATACCCCTCACCAATTTTTAAACATTTACGAAATGATTTTATAACAAGCAGCTACTATGTCCCGGTTCACTTCCCGGAGATAACAATGAAAGATGTGGTAATTGTAGGGGCCGCACGCACGCCCATTGGCTGCTTTCAGGGCCAGCTTGCGCGTCGCTCGGCGGTGGAACTCGGTGCGGTGGTCATTGAGGCGCTGCTGGCGCGCACCGGTCTCGATCCGCTGGATGTCGATGAAGTGATCCTGGGCCAGGTGCTGACCGCGGGTGCGGGCCAGAACCCGGCGAGGCAGACCGCGTTGAATAGTGGCCTGCCGTGGTCCGTTTCGGCGATTACCATCAACGACGTATGCGGCTCTGGACTGAAGGCGCTGCATCTGGCGACGCAGGCGATTCAGTGCGGAGAGGCGGATGTAGTGATTGCCGGCGGGCAGGAGAACATGAGCCGCGCCCCGCATGTGCTGACCGAAGGGCGCAGCGGTGCGCAAAGCGACAGTCATATCATCGACAGCCTGGTGCATGACGGGCTGTGGGACGCGTTTAACGATTACCACATGGGCGTCACGGCGGAAAATCTGGCGCGTGAATATAACATCAGCCGCGAACATCAGGATGCGTACGCGCTTGCGTCGCAGCATAAGGCGCGGGCAGCCATCGACAGCGGCCGGTTTCGTGACGAGATCGTGCCGGTCGTGATTGAACAGATGCAGGGCGCGCCGCTGGTGGTGGATACCGACGAGCAGCCGCGCGCTAATACCAGTGCCGAAGCGCTGGCGCGTCTGTCGCCCGCTTTCGATCGCCTCGGGAGCGTCACGGCGGGAAACGCTTCGTCAATGAATGACGGCGCGGCGGCGGTGCTGATGATGAGCGCCAGCAAAGCACAGGAGATGGGGCTGCCGGTGCTGGCGCGCATTCGCGCCTTCGCAAGCGTGGGGGTCGATCCGGCGCTGATGGGCATTGCGCCGGTCTACGCCACGCGCCGCTGTCTGGAGCGCGCGGGCTGGCAGCTCAATGATGTTGATCTTATCGAGGCTAATGAGGCGTTCGCGGCACAGACGCTGTCAGTCGGTAAGCTACTGGAGTGGGACGAGCGCAAGGTGAATGTTAACGGCGGCGCGATTGCGCTGGGGCATCCGATTGGCGCGTCTGGCTGCCGTATTCTCGTCTCTCTGGTGCATGAAATGGTAAAACGTGAAGCTCGCAAAGGGCTTGCCACGCTATGCATCGGTGGCGGACAGGGCGTGGCGCTGGCGATTGAGCGCGATTAATTCTTTTTCTTTCTTGTTAAGCGCTTTGCCGGTTAAGCAAAGCGCGCTTACTTTGGCTGCTAATAATGCCTGAGGCGTAATTATACCTTTTATATCGGTTACCAGGTTTACTATTCCCTTCCTTTGAGTTAATCCCCAGACTTTAAAAAAACATCAGCAACCTTTCTCGTGCGCATTAAAAATAAACTGTGATTAAAAACATGCTTTTTAGCTTTTTGGCTGTTGTTTTATTGAGCTGAATCACGCGCTTTCTTTTCGTTATTTTTGAAACAAAGTATTGCGATCCGGATCGCTAAAATAACCTATATTTAAAAATAAAATTCAGTTTCATAAAAATGAAACGATATTTTATTGGGGTATTTTATGTTTAAGAAAGCTCTGGCTCTGGCTGTCCTCTGTGGGTTCTCATTCGCGGCGCAAGCGGTAACTGTCGATTTACGTCACGAGTACATTGATAGCGGTATCAACGCCGATCGCGTCGCGGTTTCACACCGTTTTGATAATGGGTTCGGTTTTTCCGTTGAGGCGAAATGGAAAACCGGCGGCGACGATCAGTCGCGTCCATTTAATGAAGTTGTCGGTAATGGCCATGAAGACCAGATTAGCTGGCGCTGGAAAGCGACCGACGCTATTGCTGTCACGCCGGCGTTCACTATTGAAAGCGTTGACAGCAAAACGATTTATAAGCCCAACATCCATGTGCAGTATAGCTTTGAGAATGGATTCTATGTTGCGGCACGCTACCGTTACGAATATACCCGCGTGCCGGACGGTAAAGATGATGACGATAAAGTTAACCGTGGCGACGCCTGGGTGGGTTTTGCGCTGGGTGACTGGCGCACCGAGCTTAACTATGTCTATGCCCAGAGCGAAGAAGGCTTTACCCGTAATAACGGGAAAAAATATTCCAACGAATATAACGCCAAACTGGCTTATAAAATTGATAAGAACTGGGCGCCCTATTTTGAGGTCGGGAATATCGGCGTAAAAGAATCTGACGAGCGCCAGACGCGTTTACGTGTCGGCGTGGCATACAGCTTCTGATAAATTTTCGCCCTCGTTATGGCGGGGCGTTAATTCTGTTTTGCTGTTTCCTGATAGTGTGCTACTGAGAATAAGCACACCGCCCATGCAGGGGCGGTTTTTTTATGGCCGCTGTAAATTAATTTATTTTTCGCATGCGCTCATTCTAATTAAGCTGCCGGGTTTACCTTAAACATGAAAAAATAAAAAAGCCCTCCAGGAGAGGAGGGCAAAGGTCAGTCACGGAAACAGGACGCTTATTATTATGACACGCTCAGCATTTCACGCTGTTCGGGTAATTTTGCAAGATAGACCGCCGGTTTGCCGTCTTTATCGGTACTGAAAAGGATGGCGCTACCGTCCGGCGTAAAAGAAGGATGCGGATGCGTCACCTGACGGCTGCCGGCAAACGTCTCCCAGGACGTATCGTGACGCGCCACGCGGTAATAGGATTTATCATTCACATCAAAGACATAAAGATAAGGGTCGTTGTCAATGGTATAGCCGCCGGTGTCTTTCACATCGACCGGCGTGCCGGAGCCATCGCCCACCAGCAGCGTGCCGTCGAAGTTGCTCATCAGGTGCGAGCAGGCCGGGATCGGCATGATCTCTTCGTTAACGCCGCGCTCCGGCAGGTAGCGGTAAACCGTACGGCCCTGTTTGCCCTTGAGATAAGAGACATAGACCAGCGCGGAACCGTCCGGCACCCAGAATTCATGGGTGCAGCTTTCACCCTCGGCGTGTTCTTTTACCTTACACACGTTGCTGCCGTCTTCATTCACCATCCACATACGGGCATCGATCAGATCGTGCGGGCCTTCATGACAGAACGCGACGGTATGGTCGTCGAACGGGCGGTAAATCGGGTGCCCCAGCCAGATTTTCTCTTCATGGATCGTCTGGCTGGTGCCGGTTTGCAGGTCAATACGCAGCAGGCGGCAGTGCGGCCCTTTATGGAAGAAATCATGGAAGATTTTCCAGTCGCTTAACGGCACATAATCGCTTTTCGCGATTTCTATCCCGACCAGTTTGGTGCAGTCGCTGTTCGCCACCCAGGTGCCATAGCCGACCCACGCTTCCGGCACGCGATAGACGTCGCGCTCGGCAAGCGTGGTGAGGTTAACTTCGCGCAGTACGCGATCGTTTTTCACATAGTAAAGGTATTTGTCGTCCGGCGAGAGAAAACCGCCAAAGGTGTTATCGCCCGCGCCTTCGGTAAGCTGTACCGCTTCGGCGTTTTCAAGATCCAGCAGATAGTAGTTCCAGTGACCATCGAATTCGCCGGCAAACAGCAGGTGGCTGCCATCGTTAAAAAAGCATTTCTGGTAGAAATAATTACGGTGACACGTCACTTCCGGTGGGGTTAAACGGGTGACTTCCGCCCCGGTATCCGGGTCAATACTCACCTGATACTGAAGTTTCACCCGCATGCCTTTAGCCATTGTCTGCTCCTTACGTTGCCGGCTGGCGTTCGCTGATTAGATTTCGAAAACAGTAATATAAATTATCAAAACACTGTTTCAATATGTGTGACTGTGGGCGCATTTCTGCTCAACTGTTTTAATGGAAAGAGTATTTTTGGACAAAATCAGCGCGAAAGCGGTATCGACGGATGCCGGGCAACGGGCGGTAGCCTTTTCATTAAAATCGCGCCATAAAATTATAGTCATATGATTTTAAAAGCTAAATTTGCAGAGCGAGGAGAGTTTGACCGTCGGGCTAACGTGATAAACGTGACCGCATCATCAAATCCGGCAAGATGTAATCATTAAAATGAAACATTGTTTTATTTATAATTGAAAAGGCGTTTCGCTACGTTTAAGATGGATGTCATCTCGAAAAACGAAACGCTGTTTTGCTGTTTTATTAACTTCCCGCTTTCTCTTTTAACGCGCAGTCATCGTGAGATGGCATAAAGCGACAGGTGTCGGGCCGCCTGTTACCTGGCGTTTTATGGCATCGATATCCTGTGGCGAGGAGAAGGCGTAAACAGCGGGCAGCCTTATTACGGTCACGCCTGTCACAGACAGGCCCGATAACAAGGAAACACACATGATTCTGGATGCATTCTCTCTTCAGGGTAAAGTCGCGATCGTCACCGGTTGCGATACCGGTCTTGGTCAGGGTATGGCGCTGGGTCTTGCAGAAGCGGGCTGCGATATCGTGGGCATTAATATTGTCGAACCGGCGGAAACCATTGAGCGTGTGACTGCGCTGGGCCGCCGTTTTCTGAGCCTGACGGCTGACCTGCGTAAAATCGACGCGATCCCGGCGCTTATCCAGCGCGCGGTGGCCGAGTTCGGGCACATTGACGTTCTGGTGAATAACGCAGGGCTTATCCGCCGCGAAGACGCGATTAACTTCAGCGAGCAGGACTGGGACGACGTAATGAACCTGAATATTAAGAGCGTGTTTTTTATGTCGCAGACCGTGGCGAAGCAGTTCATCGCCCAGGGCAACGGCGGGAAAATTATTAATATTGCGTCGATGCTCTCCTTCCAGGGCGGTATTCGCGTGCCGTCTTATACCGCGTCGAAAAGCGGCGTGATGGGGATTACGCGCCTGATGGCGAACGAGTGGGCGAAAAACAATATCAACGTGAACGCCATTGCGCCGGGGTATATGGCAACCAATAACACCCAGCAGCTGCGCGCCGATGAGCAGCGCAGCGCCGAAATCCTCGACCGCATTCCGGCGGGCCGTTGGGGTTTGCCGAGCGACCTGATGGGGCCGGTGGTGTTCCTGGCGTCCAGCGCGTCAGATTACATTAACGGTTATACCGTGGCGGTCGACGGCGGCTGGCTGGCACGTTAAGCGTAATGCGCAGATAAAAAACCTCCCGCGTGGAGGTTTTTTTATGGGGAGCGTTTAGCTGTGCGGGATGTAGTGCGAATGTGGTGGGTGCGCTACGCTTACCCACTCTACAAGGGGATGATGCCGGATGTGGTGGGTGCGCTACGCTTACCCACCCTACAGGGGGATGATGCCGGATGTGGTGGGTGCGCTGCGCTTACCCACCCTACAAAGTAGGTAATCCTGCTGTTAGCGTAGGGCGGGTAAGCGCAGCGCACCCGCCGGACAATATCTTCACCACGTTTACCTAACCCCGCACATACAGGCGGAGTTGCAACAGAAACTACCCTTAGCGCATCGCGCGTTTCAGGATACGCTCCGCCTGGCGCTGGAATTCTGCCGCGGCGTCTTCAACGGATTTCTGGCCGTAATCGATATACTGCAACGCGGTGCCGAACTGCGACACGATCTGCGGATCGTCAAAATAGGGCGAAACGGCAAGCGTGGTCGGCAGCGACTGCGCCAGCTTCAGGCCCGACACCGACGGATCTTCATCTTTAATCACGCCCGCTTCGGTAAGCTGCGCCACCGCGGCTTTGCTGAGCGGCACGCCGCGCTCAAGGCCCAGCGCTGCGACACCCTCTTTGCTGTTCAGCAGGAAGTTAATCAGCTGCGCGGCCTCTTTCGGGTGTTTGGTCGATTTACCGATAGAGAGCATCTGCGCCGGTTTAAAGAACAGCCCTGCATCTTTCGCGCCCGGCAGCATCGGGTAGGCGCCAAGCTCCAGCTTCGCAGGCGGCTTTAAGTTGTCGGAGTATTTGGTAATGGTGGAGTTCCACATATAGGTGCCCGCCCACTCGCCCTGGATCCACGGCTTCATCTCATACATGTTGCTCTTGCCGAACGAGGCATAATATTTGGTGTCCGGCATGACGTGGCTGTCGATAAGCTTCTTATACATGCCGAAGAACTCGACCCACTGCTCTTTGCTGTACGCGAATTTTTTGGTTTTCTCATCCACCGCCGAAATATTGTATTTCTGCACCATGTACGAGTTGAGCAGGGCCAGCACATCCTGATGCTCCAGCACAACCGGGTAATACTGTTTACCGAGTTTCGACTCGAACGTTTTGCCCGCTGCCATCAGCGCGTCCCAGGTTTTCGGGTAGTCGACGCCTGCTTTTTTCCAGGTTTCGTTGTTGTAGTAGAACACGCGCGCGGTAACGGAGATCGGAATGCCGTTCAGCTTGCCGTTAACGGTGGTGGACTTCAGCTCTTTCGGATCGAACTGGCTCAGGTCGATAATCTCTTTCACCTGATTTAAGTCGTAAAACCCGTCGCCGTTTTTCGAGAAAATCGGCAGCCAGTTCCAGTTGGTCTGCATCACGTCCGGCTCGGTGCCGCCCGCGATTTGGGTAGTGAGTCGCGAAAGATGGCCGTCCCAGCCGGTGTATTCCGGCTTAACGCTAATTTCCGGGTGCTGTTTGTGAAACTCCTCCAGCGCTTTCAGCGTGACCTGGTGACGGCCATTGCCGCCCCACCAGGACATCCGCAGTTCGACGTTTTCCGCCGAGTGCGACGGCAGCGCGCAGAGGGTGAGGGTAGACGCTAATGCTGTGCTAACGAGGGTTTTTTTCATTATAAGACTCCTGTCAGAGAGTGAGGTTCTGTTCTGTTTTGGCGTCAAAAAGATGACACTTATTCATGTCGAACTTAAAAAACACCTTGCGGTGAAGGCCCTTTTCAATCATCGGCTTAGCTTCATCGGAAGGGATGCGGCAGGTCATTTCGAAATCCGCCACCCTGAGATAGACGAAAAATTCGTGACCCATATTCTCCACGCGCACCAGCTCACCGGCACCGCAAGGTTCGGCACAGGGCGTATCGGAGATTGAGACATATTCCGGGCGAATGCCGAAGAAAACCTGCTGCCCGGCGTACGCGGTCACTTTCTCCTGCTGACGCGGCGTCAGCGCCAGGCGATTATCACCGATGCAGATCAGCAGTTGACCTGCTTCTTCCACCAGTTTGCCGGGCTTGATGTTCATCTCCGGCGCGCCGATAAAGCCCGCCACGAACATGTTTTTCGGGTAGTGATAGAGGTTGTCCGGCGTATCCACCTGCATAATATGGCCAAGCTTCATCACGCAGATGCGGTCGCCCATGGTCATCGCCTCAGTCTGATCGTGCGTCACGTAGACCGTGGTGGCCGGTTTGCCGCTCTTTTTCAATTGCTTATGCAAATCGGAAATACGGATACGCATCGAGGCGCGCAGTTTGGCGTCGAGGTTAGAAAGCGGCTCATCGAAGAGAAAGACATCCGGCTTTTTCACAATCGCGCGGCCCACCGCCACACGCTGCGCCTGGCCGCCGGAGAGCTGGCGCGGCAGACGGTCGAGCAGCTCTTCCAGCTCAAGGATTTTCGCGGCCTCATCTACCTGGCGGTTAATCTGCTCTTTCGGCAGTTTGCTGAGCTTCAGGCCGAACGCCAGATTTTCGCGCACCGTCATATGCGGGTAGAGCGCGTAATTCTGAAACACCATCGCGATGCCGCGCTCTTTCGGCGCCAGGTTATTCACCAGCTTCTCGCCGATGCGTACTTCGCCGCCGCTGATCGTTTCAAGGCCCGCGAGCATACGCAGCGTGGTGGATTTGGCGCAGCCCGACGGCCCGACAATCACCATAAACTCACCATCGGCGATTTTCAGGTCGATACCATGAACCGCTTTAAAGCCGTTGGAATAGACTTTTTCTAACTTATTGAAAATAACTTCAGCCATGATAATCCCCTGTTAACCTTTGATTCCGCTGCTGGCCACGCCCTGCACGAAGTAACGCTGGGCCAGGAAAAAGACGATGATGGACGGCAGGATTGAGATGCTCGCCATTGCCAGAATTTCGTTCCACGGCGCGCCTTCGGTCACGTCGATGGACATTTTGAGCGCCAGCGCTATCGGATACTTATCGACGCTGTAGACGTAAATCAGCGGCCCGATAAAGTCGTTCATCGACCACATAAACTGGAACAGCGCGACTGAGATCATGGCCGGCTTGAGGATCGGCACCACCACATACCACAGCACCTGGAAGGAGTTGCAGCCGTCGATTTGCGCCGCTTCTTCCATGTCGCGCGGCACGCCGCGCAGGAACTGGATCAGCATAAAGACGAAGAACCCCTGGGTGGCGAAGGCCATCGGCAGCCAGAGCGGCAAGTAGCTGTTGAGCATCCCCATTTCACGGAACATCAGGTATTGCGGGATAAGCAACACGGTGCTCGGCAGCAGCATGGTGGCGATAAGCGTGGCGAACCAGAATTTCTTCCACGGGATCTCAAAGCGCGCGAAACCGTACGCCACAATGGTGGAGGAGATAACCGTCAGCACGACTTTTGGGATCACATACTTAAACGTGTTCATCATGTAATGCCCGAAGTTATATTCGGTGCCGGTTTTCCAGCCGTTGATAAAACCGTCCCAGGTCGCGTGCGTCGGCCACAGGCTGAGCGTGGTGAAAATCTCGTGGTTGGGTTTAAACGACGCCGAGAACATCCACGCCAGCGGGTAGAGCATTAACAGGCCGACGAGCAGCAGAATCACGTAACGGACGGCGCGGCTTGCTTTTTCACGCCGCAGCGTGCGCGCCACTTCGCGGTCGCCCGCGCTGATGGCCGGGCGGGGGGCCAGTTGCCCTTGTTGGATATCAGCCATTTTTGCCTCCCTTATCGGCGGAGTAGAAGACCCAGTATTTCGAGGATTTGAAAGCGATGGAGGCGAAGAGCGCCACCACCAGGAACAGCACCCAGGCGAGCGCCGCGCCGTAGCCCATATCGAAATATTTAAAGGCGGTGTCGTAGATATAGAGTGAGAAGAGATAGGTGTAATAGGTCGGGCCGCCGCCGGTAATCACATACGGGCCGGTAAATTCCTGGAACGCCTGGGTGGTCTGCATAATAAAGTTAAAGAAGATAACCGGCGTAATCAGCGGCACCGTCACTTTTATAAACATCTGCCACTTCGAAGCGCCGTCGATCATCGCTGCCTCATACTGCGACTGCGGCACGTTTTGTAGCGCGGCCAGGAAAATCACCATCGCGGAGCCAAACTGCCAGACGCGCAGCAGCGTGACGGACATCAGCGCCAGCGACGGCTCGCCAAGCCAGTTCACCGGATCTAACCCAAACACGCCGATAAAGCTGTTCAGCAGCCCATCAATGGCGAACAGCGCGCGCCACAGCACGGCGATGGCCACAGAGCTGCCGAGAATCGACGGAATGTAATACGCGGTGCGGAAAAAGCCGATGCCGCGCAGTTTGAAATTGAGCACAAACGCGATGCCGAGCGCGAAGGCGAGCTTTAAGGGGATAGTCAGGAACACGTAGGCGAACGTCACGCCCATCGATTTCCAGAAGAGATCGTCATCCATCAGCATGTAACGGTAGTTTTCGATACCGTTAAACACCGGCGGATTCATCAGGTCGTACTCGGTGAAGCTGAGCGCGAAAGAGGAAACAAAAGGAAAGGCCGTAAAGACTATCAGCCCGATGATATAGGGCGATATCCAGGCCAGACCCAGAAGCTTGTTTTCATTCATACATACCTACCTGGCATTCAAGGGTGTATTAATCGGATCGGATGTGCGTGCTGTAATGCGCGACAGCGAACGGGCCAGACCCGGAAAGGCGTGGCCGGGCGGCCCTGCTATCGCGATGCCAATAACGTTTTGCCATGAAAATATGGCGAGATTAACGTGATGAAGATCGCGTCTTTTATTATTTATTGAACCTCTGTTTCTTGTTTCTGAAACGGTGTTTTAATTTATTTTATTGCTATTTATTTCGCCGTCATTCGATAAATGGCGGAAATGTGATCATGGTCGAAACGCTGTTCTGGTTTTTTGAAGCAGCGCTGTTTTTACCGACGGGAGGGGCATACAACTTTTGGTAGGCACGTAAATAAGTGTTTGCGCTAAATTAGGATTATTCGTAATAATGATGATTACGGATGCAGTACCTCTACTCCTAACAAGGATATGTTTCTCTGTTTTGCATACTTTTTTGAATTTTGTCAAAGAGATAACTGTATGCGCCCGTCGCTTTTCTAAAAGCAATTCATTTGCCCGCTGAAACAATTCGCACGCATATTGTTTCAGTGAGATTAATTTCGACTTCAACAGCAGCTTCATTTAACGTAACGCACTCACTATGTCATCGATAGATATCAAGAATAATCCGCTCGCCTCTGCGCCGGATTACCCGCTTCTCGACCAGCAGCGCGCTGAAATAGATCTGTTTGCGCTTGTCGACGTGCTTTTTAAATCCCGCAAGGTGATTATTTCGATTACTGCCCTGTTCATTGTGATGGGGCTGGCGCTGGCCTTTTTGCTGCCGCAAAAATGGACCAGCGAGGCGGTGGTTTCCATTCCTGAAACGCCCCAGCTCATTGAGCTACAGCGCGTACTGGTCGATCTTCAAGTACTGGATGTCGACGCCGCTATCGATGCCGCTACGCTCGAAAATATGTTTCTTAAAAAATTCGATTCGCGGGCGCTTCAGGAGAAATTCCTGCGGACTTCGCCGTGGGTGCAGGCGCAGGTAAAGGAAGCGCAGGGCGATACGGAAAGCCTGCAACGCGCTATTACGCTGGTGGCGCAGCGCATCAAAATGACCTCTAACGACAACCCGAAAGCGGCGACAGCCTCGCCTTACAGCTCCTGGACGCTGAGCTTTACCGCGCCGAAAGCCCATGATGCGCAGCGCGTGTTAAAGGAATACATCAACTATGCGGCGCTGGCCGTACAGCGAGAGGTGCTGGAGAATCTGCGCGCGATTGTTGAGCTGAAAGCGAAATCGGAAGAGAGTAGCCTGGTGATTGAGCGTAATAAGCTGGATAACGAGCATAAAATCGCGATTCAGCGTCTGAACTATTCGTTGCAGGTCGCGAACGCCGCAGGCATTAAAAAACCGGTTTACAGTAACGGGCAAGCGGTGAAAGACGACCCGGATTACTCGATTGCGCTTGGGGCTGACGGCCTGGCGCAGAAGCTCGCTATTGAACGCTCAATCACCGATGTCACGGCGCTGAACGCCGCCATCCAGAACCGTGAATATCGCCTCGCGGAGCTGAAAAAGCTGAACCTGGCCGATGTGGATTTTCAGCCGTTCCACTATCAGATGGCGCCTTCGCTGCCGGTGAAAAGCGACGGGCCGGGCAAGGCGCTGGTGCTTATCCTGGCAGCGATGCTGGGCTTTATCAGCGCCTGCGCACTGGTACTGGTGCGTGATGTCATCGCGAAGCGGCAGGTTATGGTGCAACGCCCTGCTGACGTCGACGCGCTGCTCTCCTGATACCGCTGAGCTGACAAAAAAGCCGCCTTTTCGGGCGGCTTTTTTATAGGCGCGATTTACTTCAGGAAATCTTCACGCACTGGCGTAAAGGTGTCGAGCAGCGTGCCGGGCGTAATACAGACGCAGCCATGCATGATATTCGGTTGTTTATAGAGGGTATCGCCCGCACTTACGCGGCGGGTTTCTTCACCGATGGTAAATTCAAATTCGCCAGAGAGCACATAGGTCAGTTGCTCATGCGGATGGCAGTGCATCGGGCCGACCGCACCGGCGTCAAAATTCACTTCCACCGCCATCATTTTGCCGCCGTGGGCCAGAATGCGGCGCGTGACGCCATTGCCCAAATCCTCAAGCGTCGTCTCTTTGTGATAGATAAACATGCCGAGCCTCTGATTTGTGAAACGTTGTTTCAATTAATCTATCCTGGCATCTGACAGAAAAGAACATACCGCGCCGGGAAATGGCGGGCGGATCACATTTGTTCCGCTCTGTGAGCATGTTATAACCGGGGAAGCGCAAACAGGAGGCAACGATGAAGACAGTAGGCTTGCTCGGCGGCATGAGCTGGGAATCGACCATCCCTTATTACCGGTTAATTAATGAAGGCGTGCGCGACCGACTCGGCGGGCTGCACTCCGCGCAACTGCTACTGCACAGCGTCGATTTTCACGATATCGAAGCCTGCCAGGCGAGCGGCGAATGGGAGAAGGCGGGCGAAATACTGGCGCAGGCGGCGCTCGGTTTAGAACGCGCCGGCGCGCAGGCCATCGTGCTCTGTACCAATACGATGCATAAAGTGGCGCACCAGATTGAAGCGCGTTGCGCGCTGCCGTTTTTGCATATCGCCGACGCGACGGGCCGCGCCATCGAACAGGCGGGGCTGCGCAAGGTGGCGCTGCTCGGCACCCGTTACACCATGGAGCAGGATTTTTACCGCGCGCGGCTGGAAGACGGGTTTGGCATCACATCGCTTATCCCGGATGCGCCTGCGCGTTTGCGCATTAATCAGATTATTTTCGATGAACTGTGTCTTGGGAAAATCATCGCAGAATCAAAACGCTACTATCAGCAGCAGATTGAGATCCTGGCAGAGCAAGGCGCGCAGGGCGTAATTTTCGGCTGTACCGAAATCGGCCTGTTGCTCGGCGCGCAGGATTGCCCGCTGCCGGTGTTCGACACCGCCGCGCTGCACGCCGCCGATGCGGTGAACTTTATGCTGGGCGACCAGGACTGACCAGCATCGCCTCCAGCGTGTCGCTAAGCCCTTTCATCTGCTGCTGCAGATGCTGGCTGAACGCCTCCACCAGCGCGGAAGCGGGGCGGTGCAGGGGGCGGATGAGACTCACAGTGAAAGGCACCGCCACGCTGAAGCGGCGCACCACAATGCCCGTTGCCGCGTAATCGAGCGCTGTCAGTGGGTTTACTATCGATACGCCCACGCCTGCACGTACCATCGCGCAGACTGACGCGGCGCTGTGGGTTTCCAGCACCATGCGCCGCTGCACGTTATGCTCCTGAAAGAGGGAATCAAGCAGTTGCCGGTAGCTGTCGGTACGCGACAGGCTGATGTAGTTTTCGCCCGCAAAATCCTGCGGCGTAAGCTGCGGTTTATCGGCCAGCACATGGCCTGCGGGCAACACGCATACCTCATTTAACGTCAGTAGCGTCAGGCGCTCGGTGCCGGCGGGCGTGGCGGTATTTTCCGTAATGCCTAAATCGTGACGCTGGGCGGAGAGCCACTCCTCAAGCAGCGGCGACTCCTGCGGCACGATGTTCAGGCTCACGTCCGGGTAGTTATCCAGAAACGGCTTTAACACCAGCGGCAGCAGCGACTGCGAAAAAACCGGCAGGCAGGCGATGGAAAGCTCGCCCTGGCGGAACTGGCGCAGGCTTTCGGCGGCGCTGATTATTCGGTCAAGCCCATACCAGGAGCGCTGCACTTCTTCAAACAGGCGCAAGCCCTGGACGGTGGGATGCAGCCGTCCGCGGCTACGGGTAAAGAGCGACAGGCCAATGAGTTTCTCAAAGCGCGCCAGTTCGCGGCTGACGGTGGGCTGCGAGGTGCGCAGGAGCGCCGCCGCCTCCGTGAGATTGCCCGCGGTCATGACCGCGTGAAAGATTTCGATATGGCGGAGCGTGACGCCAGGCATTGCGGGTTCCTCGTTGGTGGAAGTGGTGTGTTGCCAGAGAGCCGCTGGCGGGTGCGCTGCGCTTACCCGCCCTACAACAACAGATACGTCGCCGCTGGCGGGTGCGCTCTGCTTACTCGCTCTACCAGTGCCGGGCAATGAAAAACCATATCATTTTTGCATAGACTCACGAGAAAACGATATTTTTTCTTCGCTAACGGCTGTGGCGTAATAAAGGCATTAGCTTAAAGGAGTCTCGCCATGCCACGTTCGCTTTATCACACCGACAGCGCCCTTAACGCCGACACGCTGCTGCCGCTGCCCGCGCAGTACGGCGGCCCGGTCTGGGTTTATGACGCGCAGATAATTCGCGCGCAAATTGACCGCCTGCGCCAGTTCGACGTTATTCGTTTCGCCCAGAAAGCCTGCTCGAATATTCATATTCTGCGCCTGATGCGCGAGGCGGGCGTAAAAGTGGATTCCGTGTCGCTCGGCGAGATCGAACGCGCTATCGCCGCGGGCTACAATCCGCGCCAGAACCCGGACGATATCGTATTTACGGCGGATGTGCTGGACGACGCCACCATCGCCCGCGTGCATGAACTGAGCGTGCCGGTCAACGCAGGCTCGGTGGATATGCTGGAGCAGCTCGGCGCGGTATCGCCAGGGCATCGCGTCTGGCTGCGCATCAATCCGGGCTTTGGCCACGGCCACAGCCAGAAAACCAATACCGGCGGCGAGAACAGCAAACACGGCATCTGGTACAGCGATCTCCCGGCGGCGCTGGCGGTGATGCAGCGCTATCAGCTGAAGCTGGTTGGCATGCACATGCATATCGGATCCGGCGTCGATTACGGGCATCTGGAGCGCGTGTGCGGCGCGATGATAAGCCAGGTGATCGAGTTCGGCCAGGATCTGGAGGCGATCTCCGCTGGCGGCGGGCTGTCCATTCCTTACCGCGAGGGCGACGAAACCATCGATACCGGCCACTATTTCGGCCTGTGGAACCGCGCCCGTGAGCAGATCGCCGCGCACTTTGGTCATCCGATCAAACTTGAGATCGAGCCGGGGCGTTTTCTGGTGGCGGAAGCGGGCGTGCTGGTGGCGCAGGTGCGCAGCGTTAAAGAGATGGGATCGCGCCATTTCGTGCTGATCGACGCGGGCTTTAACGATCTGATGCGCCCGTCGATGTACGGCAGCTATCACCATATTTCCGCGCTGGCGGCGGATGGCCGCGACCTGCGCGACGCGCCGCTGCTGGAAACGGTGGTTGCCGGGCCGCTGTGTGAGTCGGGGGATGTGTTTACGCAGCAGGAAGGCGGCAAAGTGGAAACCCGCGCGCTGCCGGCGGTGCGTCCGGGCGATTATCTGGTGCTGCATGATACCGGCGCGTATGGCGCGTCGATGTCGTCTAACTACAACAGCCGCCCGCTCCTGCCGGAAGTGCTGCTGGAAAACGGCGAGGCGCGCACCATTCGCCGTCGTCAGACGATCGACGAATTACTGGCGCTTGAGCGTTTTTAACGGCGCGACGGCGTAAGGGCCGGGGGCTACGGAATCCCGCAACACCAGCGTCCCGGTGAACGGCGGGATCGCGGCGAGCGGCTCGTCGCGCGCCAGCCGCACCGCGCTTTCAATGGCGGTGGTTATCATATCTTCGATCGGCAGACAGACCGTCGAGAGCCCCGGCTCCAGCCAGGCGGCGCTCGGCGCGTCGTCGAAGCCGAACAGCGACACATCTTCAGGAATACGCAGGCCCGCCTGGTAGAGCGCCTTTGACGCGCCGAGCGCCATATCGTCGTTGCAGGCGAACAGCGCAGTAAAGCGCACACCGCGCTCCAGCAGCTCTTTACAGCGCGCGTGGCCGCCGCTCATGCTCGAATCGCCGTTTTTAATCAGCGCCTCGTTCCCGGCGATGCCGTGCTTTTCCAGCGCGCGACGATAGCCGAGCAGACGCGCCTGGCCGGTAGGCGTGGCGAGAGATACCGTGATGCAGGCGATTTCCCTATGCCCCTGTTCAATCAGATATTCCACGGCCTGAAAAGCCGCGTCCTGCTGTTCGAAAAAGACGCAGCGTTCGCGCGCCTGGCTGACGTCGCGGTTGATGATCACCAGCGGCACGGCGGTGTTATCGATAAGCTCCATAATCGCGGTTTCGCTCATATGGCGGGTGTAGAGAACGATGGCGTCGCACTGTCTGTCCGCCAGCATTTGCACGGCTTCCAGCTCGCGCGCGGGCGTGTCGTGGCCATCGGTGACGATAAGCTGTTTGCCGTGCGCCTCGGTCTGGCGCGACGCCTGCTGCAACAAACGCCCGAAGTAAAACCCGTTAAAACTCGATACCACCAGACCAATGCTGTTACTGGTGCGGTGCGCCAGCGAACGAGCCAGCAGGTTAGGGCGGTATCCCAGTTCTTCCATCGCCCGGAACACCTGCGCGCGGGTGCTCTCTTTTACCTGGCCTGTGTTGTTCAGCACGCGTGAAACGGTCGCTTTGGAAACGCCGGCCCGAACTGAAACATCCCGCATTGTCACCATTCCCTTCGCTCCCGTTGTCGTCGTGATTCGATGGAGTTTAACACACAAGCCCGGCGGCTACGGGAACGCCCGCGCACGCTGTCGACTCGTTCACACCCGCTCTGTTTCTGGTATACCAACTTATAGAGAATTCATTATTTGGAATACCAATGGCCGTTTGTGGGAGAAGCGTCACAGATAAATCTGCTGCACGATCCTATTTTTGGCATACCAAAAAAGGTGTTCAGCGGTAACCTTTCCATTAAAAAAGCCACATTCAAAGAGGGCACACCCTATGGCGTTCCAGGAAAAGTTGATCGATTCTCTGGGCAGTTTCGCGACTAAATTCAACAGTTACCGCTATATCATGGCCATTAAAGCGTCGTTTATTACGCTGATGCCCGTGATTATCGTCGGCGCTTTTTCGGTGCTGATCTCCAATATGGTGCTCGACCCGAAAAACGGGCTGGCGAGCTTTCAGGCGCTGTCGTTTCTGGCGGCGCTCAAGCCCATCACCAGCGCCATTAACTACGCGACGCTGAACTTCTTAAACATCGGCGCGGTGTTTTTGATTGGCATTGAGCTTGGGCGTATCAACGGCATCAAGACGCTCTTTCCCGGCCTGCTGGCGGTGATCTGCTTTATCTGCGTGACGCCGACCACGGTCGAAATGCTGGTGGATGGCGAAATGCACGTGGTGAAAGATGTGCTGCTGCGCCAGTTCTCCGACACCCGCAGCCTGTTCCTCGGGATGTTTATCGCCATTCTCTCCGTTGAGATCTACACCTGGCTTGAGCACCGCGACGGGCTAAAAATCAAAATGCCCGATACCGTGCCGCCAAACGTCTCGGCGTCATTTTCGGCGCTGATCCCGGCGATCATTACCACTACCGCTATCGCCACGTTTGGTTTTGTGTTCCATCAGGTGACCGGCATGTATCTCTACGACGCGGTCTATCAGGTGGTGCAGCAGCCGCTGGAGCGCGTAGTGCAAAGCCTGCCAGGTATTCTGCTGCTGATGTTCGTCGCCCAGCTTTTCTGGGTGATCGGCATTCACGGCAACCAGATGATTAAGCCGATTCGCGAACCGCTGCTGCTCGGCGCGATTACCGTCAACATGAGCGCTTTCGAGCAGGGCAAAGAGGTACCGAACATCATCACGATGCCGTTCTGGGATGTCTATATGAGCATCGGCGGTTCCGGGCTGACCATCGGCCTGCTGATCGCGGTGATGATCGCCACCAAACGCAAAGAGATGAAAGAGATAGCCAAGCTCTCTTTTGGCCCTGGCATTTTCAATATCAACGAACCGGTTATCTTCGGGATGCCGATTATGCTCAACCCGATCCTGGCGGTGCCGTTTATCATCACGCCGCTGGTGACCGGCACGATAGGCTATTTCGCAACCGTCATGGGCTTTGCTGGGAAAGCCGTGGTGATGGTGCCCTGGACCACGCCGCCGCTGATTAACGCCTGGCTCTCCACCGCAGGCTCCATGGGCGCGGTCGTCACGCAGCTGGTCTGCATTCTGGTGTCCATTCTTATCTATCTGCCGTTTGTGAAGATTGCGTCGCGCCGCGCGGAGCAGGCGCAGGCAGAAGCCACCCGCGTTGAAACCGCGAAAAACGTATGAGGACCGCATGAGCGAAAAAACTCTCGCTATCCCGCAGGATTTCATTCTCGGCGCGGCGTCGTCCGCCTGGCAGACCGAAGGATGGAGCGGCAAAAAACCGGGCCAGGACTCCTGGCTCGATCTCTGGTATCAAAACGACCGCCACGTCTGGCACGACGGCTACGGCCCGGCGGGCGCGACGGATCTTATCAACCGCTACGAAGAAGATGTGGCGCTGATGAAACAGGCGGGGCTGACGCACTATCGCACGTCGATCAACTGGTCGCGCTTTTTCACCGATTATGAAAACGGCGTCGTTGATGAAGAGTACGCGGCGTATTACGACCGCTTTCTGGATGCTATCAGGGCGGCGGGCGTCGAACCGATGATCTGCCTTGAGCACTATGAATTGCCGGGCTATCTCTTTGAGACCTACGGCGGCTGGTCGTCCAAAAAGGTGGTCGAGCTTTTCGTTCTCTACGCCGAAAAAGTGTTCGAGCGCTACCACTACAAAGTGTCGCGCTGGTTTACGTTCAACGAACCGATTGTGGTACAGACGCGCGTCTATCTCGACGCGCTGCGCTGGCCGTATGAGCAGAACACCGCCACCTGGATGCAGTGGAACCACCATAAAACGCTCGCCACTGCGAAAGTGGTGCAATTGTTTCGCGAGAAGGGCTACGCGGGGAGCGTGGGGGTGATCCTGAACCCGGAAGTGACCTATCCGCGTTCGCGTGCGCCGCACGATGTGAGCGCCGCCGAACGCTACGATCTCTTCTATAACCGTGTGTTTCTCGACCCGTTAGTCAAGGGCGTCTATCCGCCTGAACTTATGGAACTGCTGGAGAAGCATGGCGTGGCGTGGGAGTACAGCGAAGAGGAGCTTGCGATTATTCGCGATAACGCCGTGGATGAACTTGGCATCAATCTTTATTACCCGCATCGCGTCAAAGCGCCGTCGCGCGCCTGGCACCCGGAGACGCCGTTCCATCCGGCGTATTACTACGAGCCGTTCGAGCTGCCGGGGCGGCGAATGAACAAATCACGCGGCTGGGAGATCTACCCGCGCATCATTTACGACATGGCGATGCGGCTTAAAAACGATTACGGCAACATTCCGTGGTTTGTCGCGGAGAGCGGGATGGGTGTCGAAAACGAAGCGCAGTTTCGCAACGCCGACGGCGTGATTGAAGATGACTACCGCATCGGGTTTATCGGCGAGCATCTGTACCAGACGCTGCTGGCGCGCGAGGCGGGGGCCAATTGCCAGGGTTATATGCTGTGGGCGTTTACCGATAACGTCTCGCCGATGAACGCGTTTAAAAACCGTTATGGCCTGGTCGAAATTGACTTAGCAAACCAGCGCGCGCGGCGGCCAAAAAAATCCCTGCACTGGTACAGGCGTCTGCGCGAGTCGCGCACGCTCACGCTCACGATTGATGATGAATGGAAATAAGGACCGCAGATGAAACGTATCGTACTGTGCTGTTCCGCCGGCATGTCCACGTCGCTGGTGGTCACGAAAATGGAAAAAACCGCCGCTGAACGCGGGCTTGATCTGAAAATTTACGCCATTCCCGAGCAGAATCTGCGCGATGAACTGGAACTTCACGGCGGCGATATTCAGGCGGTGCTGCTGGGGCCTCAGGTGCGCTTTAAGCTTGCCGAAAATAAAAAGCTGACTGACGAACACCAGATCCCGATCGCGGTCATTGATTCTGTCGCTTATGGCACGCTTAACGGCGCGAAAGTTCTCGAACAGGCGTTATCTCTGGTAATCTAACGCGCCGCGAAGCCCGCTTGCGGCACGCGAAATTGGGTCCATTCAGAGCACAGGTGATCACGTGGAGAAGGCAGTCGTTCCGCCGGAGAAAAAGCAGTATCAGGAGATTGGTGAGGATCTGCGCGCGCAAATTATCCAGGGCCACTATCCGGTCGGCTCCCGTCTTCCGCCGGAGCGCAATATCGCCGAGAAATATGGCGTCAGCCGCACCATCGTGCGCGAGGCGCTGCTGATGCTGGAGCTACAGGGCACCGTGGATATTCGCCAGGGTTCCGGCGTCTATGTGATGCGCATTCCGGCGGAGCACGAAGCCGAAGAGGAGCGTTTTTTCTCAAGCGATATCGGCCCGTTTGAAATGCTGCAGGCGCGGCAACTGCTGGAGAGCAATATTGCGGCGTTCGCGGCGAAAATGGCCACCAAAGCGGATATCGACAACCTGCGGCGTATTCTGGAGCAGGAACAGCGCGCCATCGCCATGAATGACACCACGCAGGACAACAACAAGCTGTTTCATCTGGTGCTGGCGGGCGCGTCGCAAAACCAGATGCTGCTGGCGACGGTCGAAAGCATCTGGCACCACATGGACAGCAGCCCGCTCTGGCAGCAGCTGCGCGCCCATATCGAAACCCGCGCGCATCGCCTGAAATGGCTTGGCGATTACCAGACCATTCTCGCGGCGCTGCGTCGTCGCGACGTCATGGGGGCCTGGCAGGCGATGTGGCAGCATCTGGAAAATGTGAAAAACAGCCTGATGGAGCTTTCCGACGCCGACGCGCCCGATTTCGACGGCTACCTGTTTGAATCTGTGCCGATTTTCCAGGGAAAACTGCAATGAACATTGTGCCGCTCTATGAGGCTCCGCAGCATGCGGAGCAGGTAACCGACTGGCTGTGGCAGGCGTTCGGCACATCGCTGCCGCGGGCGTTTTTTGCAAGTATCGTCACGCACAGTCAGCAGCCGGGCCAGCTGCCGCTCACTTTTGTGGCGATTGATGGCGAACGGCTGCTCGGCACCGTGGGGCTGTGGCGCTGCGATTTAATCAGCCGGCAGGATCTGTTTCCGTGGCTGGCGGCGCTTTATATCGATGAGGCGCAGCGCGGCAAGGGGCTTGGCGGGGCGTTGCAGCGCGCGGTGATGGACTACGCGCGCCAGCACGGTTTTCAGGAGCTGTTTCTCTACTCCGCCTGCCGGGATTACTACGAACGTTTCGGCTGGGCGTATATCGGCGACGGTCTGGACTACCCCGACCAGACCGTGCATCTCTATCGCTACGACTTATCCGTTTCGGCGGGCGCCACCACCGAGTGACGGCGTACCAGCGTCGGGGTAAAGATATTGGTGATTTCCGGTGCCGGGCGATTATCCGCGAGCGCTAACGCCAGCTCCGCCGCCTGGGTCGCCATCGTGACGATCGGGTAGCGGATCGTGGTCAGGCGCGGGCGCACGTAGCGCGATACCAACACGTCATCAAACCCTATCAGCGAAATCTCCTGCGGCACCGCGATGCCGTTATCGTTCAGCACGCCCATCGCGCCCGCCGCCATCGAATCGTTATAACAGGCCACGGCGGTAAATTGTTTACCCTGCCCGAGCAGCTCGGTCATCGCCTGCTCGCCGCCGCTCTCATCCGGTTCCGCCCAGGCGACCAGACGGTCGTTACACGGCAGATCGTGCTCGCGCAGCGCGTCGTAATAACCCTGCAAACGGTCCTCGGCGTCTGAAATCGCATGGTTTGAACAGAGATATCCGATGCGCGTATGGCCCTGCTGAATCAAATGGCGAGTGGCAAGCCAGGCGCCGTAACGGTCGTCGAGCGCCACGCAGCGAGATTCAAACCCCGGCAGAATGCGGTTAATCAGCACCATGCCTGGGATCTGTTTCATCAGAGGGATCAGGTCTTCATCGGGAATCGTTTTGGCATGGACCACCAGCGCCGCGCAGCGGTGGCGAATCAGTTGTTCAATCGCCTGACGCTCTTTTTGCTCGCTATGGTAGCCGTTACCGATAAGCAGAAAATTCCCGGTGTGGTAGGCCACCTGTTCCACCGCTTTGACCATCGCCCCGAAGAACGGGTCCGAGACATCACCCACCACCAGACCAATGGTTTCTGTGGTCTGCTGGGCCAGCGCACGGGCGTTGGCGTTAGGGTGGTAATTGAGCTGTTCCATGGCGCTCAGCACCGCCTGGCGGGAGGCATCACTGGCTTTGGGAGAGTCGTTAATAACGCGGGAGACCGTCGCAACAGAGACTCCCGCAAGCCGCGCAACATCCTTAATAGTCGGCATTCAATACCTTCAGGGGTAAGCGTTTACACTGCGGTAAGTGTTACGGAAAAGCGCAGTCACTTCAAGCCGAATGCCCGGTGTGCGGGCGCTCGCTCACAAAAGACCGAGAGAGAATTAAGAAAAAGACGCTGCGGATGTAACGAGAAAAAGCCAAATAATTTCAGGTAAAACCTTTAGTTACACTTTGCGATGGGCTGTTGCGATTGCTGGCTGGCGGGGAGTGTGGACGGGTTGCTACATTTGAGATCCCAGAGGTATTGATAGGTGAAGTCAGCGACTTAGCTGATCACAACACTTACACCAACCTGCGCGGATGCGCAGGTTTTTTTTGTCTGCTTTCCGCCTCGCTATCACCATCCGCTGCCTGATTCCTCTACCACATCATTCATTGCGCTGGCTCTGCCAATTTCTCCTGTCGCCCCTGTTCGCCGAGTCGTGTAATCTGCGATAACTATACTTAACCCTCGCTAAAGGAAAACAAAGGGCGTTGATATGGTTTTGAAATTTTTTCGTTGGCTGTTCCGTTTGCTCTTTCGCATTCAGGTATACGGAGATACCGGGCCGCTGACTCAGCAGCGCGTGCTCATTACGCCAAACCACGTATCGTTTCTTGATGGCGCGCTGATGGCGCTGTTCCTGCCTGTCCGCCCGGTGTTCGCGGTCTACACCTCTATCAGCCAGCAGTGGTATATGCGCGCGCTGAAGCCGATTATCGACTTCGTTCCGCTCGACCCGACCAAACCGATGTCGGTTAAACAGCTGGTGCGTCTGGTGGGCGAGGGGCGTCCGGTGGTGATTTTCCCGGAAGGGCGCATCTCTATCAGCGGCTCTCTGATGAAAATTTATGAAGGGGCGGGCTTTGTGGCGGCGAAATCGCAGGCCACGGTGATCCCGGTGCGTATTGAAGGCGCGGAGCTGACCTTCTTCAGCCGCCTGAAAGGGCTGGTGAAACGCCGTCTCTTCCCGCGTATTTCCATTCACATCCTGCCGCCGACCAGTATCCCGATGCCTGACGCGCCGAAAGCGCGCGACCGCCGCAAAATGGCGGGCGAAATGCTGCATCAGGTGATGATGGAAGCGCGCATGGCGGCGCGCCCGCGCGAGACGCTGTTTGAGGCGCTCATCAACGCGCAAAAGCGTTACGGCGAGAGTAAAAACTGCCTGGAAGATATCAACTTCAAGCCGGACACCTACCGCAGCCTGATGATGAAAACGCTGTTTGTGGGGCGCATTCTCGATAAATACAGCGCGCCGCGGGAGGCCATCGGTCTGATGCTGCCAAACGCCAGCATCAGCGCCGCGGTGATTTTCGGCGCGGTGATGCGCGGGCGAATCCCGGCGATGATGAACTACACCGCGGGCGTGCAGGGGCTGACCAGCGCCATTACGGCGGCGCAGATCAAAACCATTTTCACCTCGCGCCAGTTCCTGGATAAAGGCAAGCTCTGGCACCTGCCTGAGCAAATCACCTCTGTGCGCTGGGTTTTTCTGGAAGATCTGAAAGGCGAAGTGACGGCGAAAGACAAAGCGTGGATCTTCGCGCATCTGTTAATGCCGCGCCTCGCGCAGGTGGAGCAGCAGCCGGAAGACGCGGCGCTAATCCTCTTTACCTCAGGGTCAGAGGGCAATCCGAAAGGTGTAGTGCATAGCCACAAAAGCCTGCTCGCCAACGTGGAGCAGATCCGCACCATCGCGGATTTCACCGCCGACGATAAATTTATGTCGGCGCTGCCGCTGTTCCACTCTTTTGGTCTGACGGTCGGGCTGTTCACGCCGCTGCTGACCGGCGCGGAAGTCTTCCTCTACCCAAGCCCGCTGCATTACCGCGTGGTGCCGGAACTGGTGTATGACCGCAACTGTACGGTGATTTTCGGCACATCCACTTTCCTTGGCCACTACGCACGCTTCGCGCACCCGTACGATTTCCACCTGGTGCGCTATGTCGTGGCCGGTGCCGAGAAGCTGCAAGAGAGCACGAAACAAATCTGGCAGGATAAATTCGGCCTGCGCATTCTGGAAGGCTACGGCGTGACCGAGTGCGCGCCGGTGGTGTCCATTAACGTGCCGATGGCGGCGAAGCCTGGCACCGTCGGGCGTATTCTGCCGGCGATGGACGCGCGCCTTGTTGAAGTGCCCGGCATCGAGCAGGGCGGGCGTTTGCAGCTGAAAGGCCCGAACATCATGAAAGGCTATCTGCGCGTGGAAAACCCCGGCGTGCTGGAAGCCCCGGCGGCGGAAAACCCGCAGGGCGTCAGCGAGCCGGGCTGGTATGACACAGGCGATATCGTCGCCTTTGACGAACAGGGCTTTGTGCAGATCCAGGGGCGCGCCAAACGCTTTGCCAAAATCGCGGGCGAAATGGTATCGCTTGAGATGGTGGAAGGCCTGGCGCTCGCCGTCTCGCCGGAGAAAATGCACGCCACGGCGATTAAACACGATGCCGCGAAAGGCGAGGCGCTGGTGCTGTTTACCACCGACCCGGAGTTGACCCGCGAAAAACTGGCGCAGCAGGCCCGCAGTAAAGGCGTGCCGGAACTCGCGGTGCCGCGTGATATCCGCTTCCTCAAACAGCTGCCGTTGCTCGGCAGTGGCAAGCCGGATTTCGTGTCGCTGAAAAAACTCGTCGACCAGGAAGAGACGCATCATGCCTGATTCGCACAACCCAAACGGCTCGCTGTTTTCGCGGGGAATGATGGCGGTTATCGTCGCGCAGTTTCTTTCGGCGTTTGGCGATAACGCGCTGCTGTTCGCCACCCTCGCGCTGCTTAAACAGCAGTTCTACCCGGAATGGAGCCAGCCGGTGCTGCAGATGGTGTTCGTCTGCGCCTATATTCTGCTGGCGCCGTTTGTAGGCCAGGTGGCGGACAGCTTCTCAAAAGGGCGGGTGATGATGGTCGCCAACGGCCTGAAGCTGCTCGGCGCGGTAGTTATTGTCTTCGGCGGCAACCCGTTTGTCGGGTATACGCTGGTGGGCGTCGGCGCGGCGGCCTATTCGCCCGCCAAGTACGGCATTCTCGGCGAGATAACCACTGGCGACCGGCTGGTGAAAGCGAACGGGCTGATGGAGTCGTCGACGATCGCGGCGATCCTGATTGGCTCTATGGCAGGCGGCATGCTGGCGGACTGGCACGTGGGCGCGGCGCTGGGCGTCTGTGCGCTGGCCTATGCGGGCGCAGTTGGCGCGAACCTGCTGATCCCGAAACTGGGTGCCGCGCGGCCTGGCCAGTCGTGGCGCTTTGGCCCGATGACGCGCAGTTTCTTCAGCGCCTGCCGCACGCTGTGGCATAACGACGAAACCCGCTTCTCGCTGGTCGGCACCAGTATGTTCTGGGGCGCGGGCGTGACGCTGCGTTTTCTGCTGGTGCTGTGGGTGCCGGTGGCGCTTGGCATTACCGATAACGCCACGCCGACCTATCTGAACGCGATGGTGGCGGTCGGCATTGTGGCGGGCGCGGGGGCTGCGGCGAAGCTGGTGACGCTGGAGCGCGTGTCGCGCTGTATGCCTGCGGGCATTCTGATTGGCGTCGCGGTTATCTTCTTCTCACTCCAGCAGGCGGCGCTGCCGGCTTATCTGTTGCTGCTGCTGATAGGCTTTTTCGGCGGGTTTTTCGTGGTGCCGCTCAACGCGCTGTTGCAGGAGCGCGGCAAGCGTTCCGTCGGCGCGGGCAACGCGATTGCAGTGCAAAACCTCGGCGAGAATACCGCGATGCTGCTGATGCTGGGGCTCTATTCGCTGGCAGTGAAACTTTCGCTGCCGGTGGTGGGGATTGGCGTCGGCTTCGGGGCGATTTTCGCGCTGGCCATCGCTGGCCTGTGGCTGTGGCGACGTAAACAGTAAAAAAAGACCCGCTCCGGCGGGTCTTTTTGTATCACCAGCAAGCACCGCGCTTACGGCGCCGGGTAGGTATAGACCTGATGCACTGCTTCCAGTTCCGCCAGTACATCTTCACTGAGCGTCAGGTGCAGGCTTTCAACGTTGGTTTTTAGCTGTTCCATCGTCGTGGCACCGAGCAACGTGCTCGCTACAAACGGCTGCTGGCGCACGAACGCCAGCGCCATCTGCGCCGGATCCAGGCCGTGGCGCTTCGCCACCTCAACATACGCCGCCACCGCTTTTTGCGACTGCTCGCTGCTGTAGCGCGTGAAGCGGCTGAAAAGCGTATTGCGCGCGCCTGCGGGTTTCGCGCCGTTTAGGTATTTGCCGGTCAGCGTGCCGAACGCCAGCGCGGAATAGGCCAGCAGCTCCACGCCCTCAAACTGGCTCACTTCGGCAAGCCCTACTTCAAAGCTGCGGTTCAGCAGGCTGTACGGGTTCTGAATAGTGACGATGCGCGGCAGATCGTGTTTATCCGCCAGATGCAGGTAGCGCATCACGCCAAATGCAGTTTCGTTTGACACGCCGATATAGCGGATTTTCCCGGCGCGCTGGAATTCCGCGAGCGCTTCGAGGGTTTCCAGCAGCGTGACGACCGGCGCGTTGTCGGTCCAGGTATAGCCCAGCTTGCCAAAGCAGTTGGTCGGGCGCTGCGGCCAGTGTACCTGGTAGAGATCGAGATAATCGGTCTGTAAACGTTTCAGGCTGGCGTCGAGCGCGTCGCGGATGTTTTTGCGATCCAGCGCCTGGTTAGGGCGAATGCCGCTGTCGTTGTTGCGGCTCGGGCCGCTGACTTTGGAAGCGATCACCAGCTTTTCGCGATTGGCGCGTTTTTTCAGCCAGTTGCCTACGTAGGTTTCCGTCAGGCCCTGCGTTTCCGGGCGCGGAGGTACGGGATACATTTCGGCGACATCAATCAGGTTTATGCCCTGGCTTACGGCGTAATCGAGCTGTTCGTGGGCGTCGGCCTCGCTGTTTTGTTCACCAAACGTCATGGTTCCCAGCCCCAGCGTGCTGACTTCAAGTGAGCTATGAGGAATACGGTGATAATGCATAGCCGGCCTACCTTCTGTTGTTCAGTCCGCGTCAGGCCATTCCTGACAAAGGAATATAAACATGGCAGAGGGGAGACAAAAGGAAAAGAGGCAAGGGAGAAAAAACCAAAAGGTCAGCGCGATGCTGACCTTTTATTTAACGCTCAATGATTTGCGAAACCTGATCGCGGTTTATCTGCATCTCGTTACCCTGTTGGTCACGATAGCTCACCAGCCCGGTTTCGTCATCGACCTGCGGTTTGCCTTCAGTCAGGATCATCCGGCCATCTTTGGTCGCCATGACGTAATCACTGCTACAGCCTGAAACCGCGAAGGCCAATCCGACGGCAGAAATTGCTACAGCCCATTTTTTCATTGTTTTTCGCCTCATCAGGAAGGAGTCCACATAGAGTCTAGTAAAAAGCAGCGAGGCGGCGCGAAAAAGCAGCAAATTCTTAAAAGTTCAGGGGAATAAACAAAAACGCTCCCGAAGGAGCGTTCGTCTTACAGCGGTTTTTTCTTGTTGCGAAGCAGATTGAGGCTTTCCACGGCGATGGAGAAAAACATCGCAAAGTAGATGTAGCCTTTCGGCACATGAATATCGAAGCTCTCCAGCATCAGGGTGAAACCCACCAGGATCAGGAACGAGAGCGCCAGCATCTTCACCGACGGATGGCGCTCGACAAACTCGCCGATAGGGCGCGCAGCGAACATCATCACACCGACTGCAATCACCACTGCCGCCATCATAATAAACAGATGATCGGAGAGGCCCACCGCGGTGATAACCGAATCCAGGCTGAAGATGATATCCAGCAGCATGATCTGAATAATGGCACCGAAGAAAGAGTGCACATTGGTTTTCAGACCTTCCTCTTCGCCTTCGATAGTCTCGTGGATCTCTTTACTGGCTTTCCAGATAAGGAACAGGCCGCCCAGCAGCAGGATCAGATCCCGCATTGAAATTGCCTGATCGAACACGGTAAACAGCGGGTTGGTGAGCTTCACCACCCAGGCGATCGAGGCCAGAAGCGCGAGGCGCATAATCATCGCCGCGCCGAGGCCCATTTTACGCGCCAGCGCCTGCTGAGACTTTGGCAGTTTCGCCACGACCAGAGAGAGAAAAATAATATTGTCGATCCCAAGCACAATTTCCAGCAGCGTCAGCGTACCGAGTGCCAGCCAGGCGTTAGGATCTGTTATCCATGCAAACCACATCAAAAAAGTCCTGCTCAAAGTAACAAAACGCTAATTATATGCGTCGGGGAAGGGCTGTTGACAAAAATTTAAGGGGTTTATAACAAAAAATGACGTGCCAGCAGGGCGGCGGTGAAGTTCTTCTTAAGATAAAAGCCGCGCGGCAGCGTCATGATTGGCTCACCGTGCGTACCGAACGCGGGCGTCAGCGCTTTGCTATTGGCGGCTTTTGGGCGCAACTGCAACACTTCGCCGTGACGCGCGGTGATGCGCTCCACCTGGCCCAACACAATCAAGTCCATTAACTCCTCCCAGTCACGACGCAGCCGATCGTCTTCCTGCGGCGACGGGCTCCAGAGCAGCGGCGCGCCGACGCGTCGCTCTGCTAATGGGATTTCGCGCTCGCCTTCTACCGGCACCCACAATACACGCTTGAGCTTATGGCGCACGTGGCTGGTTTCCCACGTGACGCCGGTATTGCCGGTGAGCGGGGCGACGCAGACAAACGTCGTCTCAAGCGGGCGGCCCTGACTGTCGATGGGGATCGTTTTTAGCTCGACGCCAAGTGCAGCGAAATCCTGCTCCGGTTTGCTGCCCGCGCTCGCGCCAAGCCAGCGCTCCAGCAGCACGCCGATCCAGCCTTTATCACGCCGCAAATCGGCAGGGGTTTCCAGCCCTGCCAGCGTCGCCAGTTCGCCAAGCGTCATCCCCGCCAACTGCTGTGCCTGATGCAGCAGTTGCGCTTCATCGACCGGCGGTTGAGTAAGAGGAGCAAGGGAAGCCATAACGATTACCTTCTGTTTAAAAAATGAACAGCAAAATGCCTGCTTGTGGAAAGAGTTTACCCGCTTGTGAGCAAATGATTCAATTATATGATTTAAAATGATTTTTATTCGAAAAAAAGATTTCTCATATGCCGGAAACAGAGGTTGTTCAAATCTGGTCACCGACAATAAACAGGATCTTACACCAGTTTATCCACAGAAAAATGGGATAACTGGGTAAAACCCCCACTACTGTTTCGATTTACAGCCTTGACGGACGCGGAAAACGGGCTTTTTCAGCAAATTGTGACTAAGTTATTGGCATAATCTGTGGATAAAAACGACGCTGTTCGATCTTTCGTCAGAGTAAGGATCGTGAGTGTGATGATCGTCACACTGAGCGGTGAATATCACGTTATTTTCATTTTAATCTTTTGAATAACAATGTAATTTTATCTATAAGAATAATCCCTGATTCCGGGTTGTTTTGGGTTTTCCCTGGGAAATAAGACACTTCTTCACAAAGATATCCACAGAAAAAGTGAATAAAAGCGGGTATAAGCCGCTCTCCCTGTTTATAACCCCGCACATTTTTGTGAGTTATTCAAATGTTATTCCTGTTCACACCCGCTAACAGAGTGGTTTACCGTCAATGAGGAGTATGAAACAATCGTTACTATCTAGGTTTATTTTGAGGTAGTCCGGTGATCGATGATGATGGCTACCGCCCGAATGTTGGTATCGTGATCTGTAATCGTCAGGGGCAGGTAATGTGGGCCAGACGTTTTGGCCAGCACTCCTGGCAATTTCCGCAAGGCGGCATTAATCCTGGCGAGTCGGCGGAGCAGGCGATGTACCGCGAGCTTTTCGAAGAAGTCGGTTTACAACGAAAAGATGTGCGCATCCTTGCGACCACCCGAAACTGGTTACGTTACAAATTACCAAAACGTTTGGTGCGTTGGGACACAAAGCCGGTATGTATCGGCCAGAAACAAAAGTGGTTTCTTCTGCAGTTAATGAGCAACGACGCCGATATCAACATGCAAACCAGCAGTACGCCAGAATTTGACGGCTGGCGGTGGGTAAGCTTCTGGTATCCGGTGCGCCAGGTGGTTTCTTTCAAGCGCGATGTCTATCGTCGGGTGATGAAAGAGTTCGCAAGCGTTGTGATGCCGTTGCAGGAGAGCGCGCCACCGCAGCGTAATCCTTCGCCTGCCTGGCGACGTAAAAGAGGTTAAGCCACGCAAATTATGCTCACCCGGTTGCGAGAAATAGTCGAGAAAGTGGCCAGCGCCCCGCGTCTTAACGAGGCGCTGGACATTCTCGTTACGGATATCTGTCTTGCGATGGATACCGACGTTTGTTCGGTCTATCTCGCCGACCACGACCGGCGTTGCTATTACCTGATGGCAACCCGTGGGCTGAAAAAACCGCGCGGGCGCACCGTGACGTTGGCGTTTGATGAAGGCATTGTCGGTCTTGTCGGGCGTCTCGCCGAGCCGATTAACCTTGCTGATGCGCAAAAACACCCCAGCTTTAAATACATACCTTCAGTACGCGAAGAACGCTTTCGCGCTTTTCTCGGCGTGCCGATTATTCAGCGCCGCCAGCTGCTTGGCGTTTTAGTCGTCCAGCAGCGCGAGCTGCGCCAGTATGACGAGAGCGAAGAATCCTTCCTGGTGACGCTCGCCACCCAGATGGCGGCGATTTTGTCGCAGTCTCAGCTCACCGCGCTGTTTGGCCAGTATCGCCAGACGCGTATCCGCGCGCTGCCGGCCTCGTCGGGCGTGGCAATTGCGCCAGGCTGGATGGACGCCACGCTGCCGCTGATGGAGCAGGTCTACGAAGCGTCGACGCTCGATACCGGGCTTGAGCGCGAACGCCTGACCACTGCGCTTGAGGAAGCCGCTGGCGAATTCCGCCGCTACAGCAAACGCTTTGCTGCAGGCGCGCAAAAAGAGACGGCGGCGATTTTCGATCTCTATTCCCACCTGTTGTCCGACGCGCGGCTGCGTCGTGAGCTTTACGACGAGGTGGATAAAGGCTCGGTCGCCGAATGGGCGGTTAAAAAAGTTATTGAGAAATTCGCCGAGCAGTTTGCCGCGCTGACCGATGGCTATCTGAAAGAGCGCGCAGGCGATCTGCGCACGCTCGGGCAGCGGTTGCTGTTCCACCTAGACGATAACATTCAGAGCCCGAACACCTGGCCCGAGCGTTTTGTGCTGGTGGCGGATGAGCTTTCCGCCACGACGCTCGCCGAGCTGCCGCAGGACAGGCTGATGGGCGTCGTCGTACGCGACGGTGCCGCCAACTCCCATGCCGCTATTATGGTGCGTGCGATGGGCATTCCCACCGTGATGGGCGCGGATATCCAGCCTTCTGTACTGCATCACCGTATGCTGGTGGTGGATGGCTATCGCGGCGAACTGTTGGTTGACCCGAGCCCGGTGCTGCTTCATGAATATCAGCGGCTGATCAGTGAAGAAAACGAACTTAGCCGGCTTGCCGAAGATTATGTTGAACAGCCCGCCTGCCTGAAGAGCGGCGAGCGGGTACAGGTCATGCTTAATGCGGGCCTCAGCCCAGAGCATGAAGAGAAGCTCGGCAGTCGTATCGACGGCATTGGGCTTTATCGCACCGAAATTCCGTTTATGCTGCAAAGCGGTTTTCCGTCTGAAGAGGAGCAGGTAGCGCAATACCAGGGCATGTTGCAGATGTTTAACGACAAGCCAGTGACGCTGCGTACGCTTGATGTCGGCGCGGATAAACAGCTGCCCTACATGCCCATCAGCGAAGAGAACCCATGCCTCGGCTGGCGCGGGATCCGCATTACGCTCGATCAGCCGGAGATCTTTTTGATCCAGGTGCGCGCCATGCTGCGCGCCAACGCCGCGACCGGCAATCTCAGCATCCTCCTGCCGATGATCACGAGTATCGACGAAGTAGACGAAGCGCGTCGGCTTATCGATAGAGCCGGTCGAGAAATGGAAGAGATGCTCGGCTACGAGATCCCTAAACCGCGGCTCGGCGTCATGGTGGAAGTCCCGTCGATGCTGTTTATGCTGCCTCACCTGGCAAGCCGCGTTGATTTTATTTCTGTCGGCACCAACGACCTCACCCAATATCTGCTGGCGGTAGACCGCAATAACACGCGCGTCGCCAGTCTCTATGACAGCCTGCATCCGGCGATGCTGCGCGCGCTGAAAATGATTGCTCTTGAGGCGCAACGCCTCGGCATCGATCTCTGCCTGTGTGGTGAAATGGCGGGCGACCCGATGTGCGTCGCGCTGCTGGTCGGCATGGGCTATCACCATCTCTCTATGAACGGCCGCTCGGTCGCGCGCGTGAAGTATCTGCTGCGGCATATCACGCTGGAAGAAGCCGAAACGCTCAGCGCGCGCAGCCTCGAATCGCAATCAGCCACAGAAGTGCGTCACCAGGTGGCAGCGTTTATGGAGCGTCGCGGCATGGGTGGCCTGATTCGCGGCGGCCTGTAACGCCGCGATAACCGGCTGTGCTCTTACATATCTTTTACAACTTCCTGTCCTCGCCCACGTCTGGCTTTATGCTATGATCCGCAGCCTCAGGAGCGTCCGGAAAAGGGCGCAGCATCTCACCCGCTGTCCACTTTCAGCGGGATAACAACAGGTTTTGGTGACAGATGAATAGTGGCTATCTGCATTTTCCCGATTTTGATCCGGTAATCTTCTCCCTTGGGCCGGTTTCGCTTCACTGGTACGGGCTGATGTATCTTGTGGGCTTTGTATTCGCCATGTGGCTCGCCGTTCGTCGTGCTAATCGTCCTGGTAGCGGCTGGACAAAAAACGAAGTTGAAAACCTGCTCTATGCGGGCTTCCTCGGTGTTTTCCTGGGTGGGCGTATCGGTTATGTGCTGTTTTACAATCTGCCGCTTTTCCTTGAAAACCCGCTGTATCTGTTCCGCGTATGGGATGGCGGCATGTCCTTCCATGGCGGACTCATCGGCGTTATCTGCGTCATGATTTGGTTTGCGAAGCGCACCAAACGTAACTTCTTCCAGGTCTCCGATTTTATCGCGCCGCTGATCCCCTTTGGGCTTGGCGCGGGCCGTCTGGGTAACTTTATTAATGGCGAGCTGTGGGGCCGTGTCGATCCGGGCTTCCCGTATGCCATGCTTTTCCCGGGCTCGCGCAGCGAAGATATCAGCCTGCTGGCCTCGCATCCGGAATGGCAGTCGTTGTTTAACACCTATGGCGTGCTGCCTCGCCATCCGTCGCAGCTTTATGAGCTGTTCCTGGAAGGCATCGTGCTGTTTATCATTCTGAATCTGTTTATCCGGAAACCGCGTCCGATGGGTGCGGTTTCCGGCCTGTTCCTGATTGGTTACGGCGCATTCCGTATTATTGTTGAATTTTTCCGTCAGCCGGATGCGCAGTTTACCGGCGAGTGGGTGCAGTACATCAGCATGGGGCAAATCCTCTCCATTCCGATGATCGTTGCAGGCGCAGCTATGATGATCTGGGTTTATCGCCGCCGCCCACAGCAACAACTTTCGTGAGACGCCATGAAACAGTATCTTGAACTGATGAACAAAGTGCTCCATGAGGGAGCACAAAAAGATGACCGTACCGGCACCGGGACGCTCTCGATTTTTGGCCACCAGATGCGTTTTAATTTGCAGGACGGTTTCCCGCTGGTTACCACTAAACGTTGTCATTTACGCTCCATCATCCATGAGCTGCTCTGGTTTCTGAAAGGCGATACCAATGTCGCTTATTTACATGAAAACAACGTCACCATCTGGGACGAATGGGCAGACGAAAACGGCGATCTTGGCCCGGTATACGGCAAGCAGTGGCGCTCCTGGGGGGCACCCGATGGCCGCCAAATCGACCAGCTTGAAACCGTGATTAACCAGCTGAAAAACGATCCGGACTCGCGCCGTATCATTGTTTCCGCCTGGAACGTCGGTGAGCTGGATAAAATGGCGCTGGCGCCTTGTCACGCGTTTTTCCAGTTCTACGTAGCGAATGGCAAACTCTCTTGTCAGCTCTACCAGCGCTCGTGCGACGTCTTCCTCGGACTGCCGTTTAACATCGCCAGCTACGCGCTTCTGGTACATATGATGGCGCAGCAGTGTGACCTCGAACCTGGCGATTTCGTCTGGACGGGCGGCGATACGCACCTCTACAGCAATCACCTGGAACAGGCGCGTTTGCAGCTCACCCGTGAGCCGCGCCCGCTGCCGAAGCTGGTTATCAAACGTAAGCCAGATTCGCTCTTTGATTACCGGTTCGAAGATTTCGAAATCGAAGGCTACGATCCTCACCCGGCTATCAAAGCGCCCGTCGCGATTTAACGCTTACCCTGCCATAACCGACGCTCGCCTGCGTCGGTTTTTTTATCCTCGTTATTCATTCTTCGGCACGTCTTCCAGGACGCCTGCAAGCACATGCAAACGTGCCGATTTCTTCCGGGATGTCTTCCAGTTTCACGGATTGCCGCTGGTCACGTTTGCTGACAGTGGCACACTTGCGCCATGAACAGAAAAGAGCAGGGCTATAGCCTGATTGAAGTGATGGTGGTGCTGGTCATTGTTATCGGCATGAGCACGGCTGGCGTGTATGGCTGGCAGCGCTGGCAAAACCAGCAACGCTTGTGGCAGACCGCACAGCAGACGCGGGATTTTCTTGAAGCACTCAGGGAGGATGCAAACTGGCGTAACGTTGACCACAAACTCTGGTTGAACCGTGGTTCTCAGGGATGGTGCCTCGGCACACAGACGAGCGGTGAGCAGACATGCAATACAGGGGCAAAAAACCAGTTTTCGCCACCGTGGCCGGAGGTAGAGATCGTTGAGATAACGCCAGGTCTCGCCTTTTATGGCTTACGCAATACGGCCTGGCCCGGTCACATCATTTTACGTAGCCCGGCGGGTGAGTGGCGCATTATTATTTCAGTCTGGGGGCGGATCCGGCTGTGCGAGCCGGGAGAAGGGACATCATGCGTGTAAAAGAGACAGGATTCTCTCTGCTTGAAGTACTGATTGCGCTTGGCATAAGCAGCGTATTGTTAACTGGCGCGTCCAGACTGCTCCCGGCGTTACAGCTTGGGGTACTGCGCCAGGCGCAGCAAACGCTACTGCAGGAAGAGCTCTGGCAGCTGGCATTTACGGTGGGTAAACAGATACAGCGAGCCGGTTACTGCTACGGCGGTTGTGATAGCCGTGCACTGCAACTCAATAGCGACGGCAGTTGTTTGCTGGTGCAGTGGGACGCTAACAACAATGGACGTTTCGAGACCACGCCTTCTGCAGATGCTGAACAAACAGGGTATCGCCTGCGCGACGGTAGCCTTGAGACGCAGCGTGGCGCCATGTCCTGCGAGGGTAAAGGATGGGAGAAAATGACGAATCCCGCCATGGTGCGCATCGACAAGTTTCAGGTTCAGGAAAAACAGCGGCCCGGCTTTCCTCCGCTATTTACCGTGGCGTTACGTGCAACAATGCTCCGCTATCACGGCGAGCCGGTGGCCGTTGAGCATAGCGTCAGCGGGTTTAATTTATGAATGCCAGGGAGAAGGGCATGTCGACGATTGCTATGGTTCTGGCCTTGCTGCTGTTGGGTAGCTTGATGCTGAGCGGGTTGCAGCAGCAACTGGACAGCCGTTTTGGCCGGGCGGCAAATGAGAGCGCGGCGATTAAAGCGTTTAACGCGGCGCTCTCAGCACTGACGCTCTCGCAAAGCCGGGACTGGGCCTTTACGCCGCAGTGGCAATGTCAGCTGTTGCCTGAAGTGAAAGGCCGCGCCTGCGTCAGGCAAATGCAAACGTATTTTCTGGTCGCAGCAGAGGGCGTGGAAGAGAATGCGGCGCCCCTCACTCTATGGCGTTGGGCGCAGCCAGACGGTGAGCGTCTGCGTTTTATGCCGCATGGCTGGAGCGACTTTTGTCCACTCCCGGAGGCGAAGCAATGCAAGCTTCCATAGCTCGCCACCGTCAGACTGGGTTTAGCCTGCCGGAAGTGCTGGTTTCTTTGGTTTTATTCATCGTCATCATCGGGGCATTGACGGGGTATTATCAGGTACTTGCGCAAGGGTTTCTTCATCAGTGGCACTATCGGCAGCTCTGGCGTTTTGCGAGCCAGCAGGCAGAAATCGACCCACCGTCTTTACCTGAAGGCTGGAAAGCGACGCGGGTGAAGACTTCCAGTGCGGGATGTGTCAGCATTTCGGTTCTTGTGTCGAGCCCTGGGGGCAGGCAAGGGCAGTTAAGACGTCTACATTGCCCCTCTGAAAAGCAGTAGTCAGGAGTCACTATGTTACGGGTTTATCACTCCAACCGGCTTGATGTGCTGGAGGCGATTATGGAGTTCATTGTTGAACAACAGCCGCTTCCCGATCCCTTCGAGCCAGAAATCGTCCTGGTGCAAAGCACCGGTATGGCGCAATGGTTGCAGATGAGCCTGGCACAGAAATTTGGCATCGCTGCGAATATCGAGTTTCCACTTCCGGCAAGCTTCATTTGGGACATGTTTGTGCGCGTGCTGCGCGATATTCCGCAGGAGAGCGCTTTTACCAAACAGAACATGAGCTGGAAACTCATGAAGCTTTTGCCTGGTATGCTCACTTCACCTGACTTCGACATGCTGCGGCACTATCTGCATGATGACGAGGACAAACGGAAGCTGTTCCAGCTCGCCTCGCGCGTGGCGGATCTCTACGATCAGTATCTGGTGTATCGCCCCGAGTGGTTAACTCGCTGGGAGGCGGGAGATATTGTCGATGGTCTTGGCGATCCACAGCGCTGGCAGGCGCCGCTCTGGCGTGCGCTGGTTGAACACACCGCTGAACTGGGGCAGCCGCAGTGGCACCGCGCCAACCTCTATCAGCGTTTTATTCGCACGCTTGAGACGGCGGAAAGCCGCCCGGAAGGGCTGCCCGCGCGCGTGTTTATTTGCGGCATCTCGGCGCTGCCGCCCGTCTATTTACAGGCCTTACAGGCGCTGGGTAAACACATTGACGTGCATCTTCTTTTTACTAACCCGTGCCGCTATTACTGGGGTGACATACAAGATCCGGCCTTCCTGGCGAGGCTATTGAGCCGTAAGCGTAAACTGCATGCGAAAGAGGGAACGGCACCGCTTTTTAAAGACAGCGAAACAGCCCCCGCGCTGTTCAACGAGGAAGGCGAACAGGAAGTGGGAAACCCCCTGCTTGCTTCCTGGGGTAAATTAGGCCGCGACTATACGTACCTGCTTTCAGGCCTTGAGCGCTTTGAAGAGATGGATGTGTTTGTCGATCTCGAACCCGATAACCTGTTGCACAGCCTGCAGTTCGATCTGCTGGAGCTGCGTAATCAGGCGCAGGCGGGCGTGACGCTTGAAGAGTTTGAGCGCAGCGACGGGAAACGCCTGTTGGATCCTGACGATCGCAGCATCAGTGTGCACGTCTGCCACAGCCCCCAGCGCGAAGTTGAAATTCTCCATGACCAGCTTTTGCAGATGCTGGAGGCCGATCCAGAGCTGACGCCGCGCGATATTATCGTGATGGTGGCGGATATCGACAGCTACAGCCCGTTTATTCAGGCCGTGTTTGGCAGCGCGAGTCAGGAACGATACCTGCCGTTTGCCATCTCGGACAGGCGCGCCCGTCAGGCGCATCCTGCGCTCCAGGCCTTCATTACGTTACTCTCGCTGCCGGACAGCCGTTTTGTCTCTGAAGATGTTCTGGCGCTACTGGAAGTCCCGTCGCTTTCCGCCCGCTTTAACATCAGCGAAGAAGGGCTGCGTTTTCTGCGCCAGTGGGTGAATGAGTCCGGCGTACGTTGGGGCATTGATGATGACAACGTGCGTGAACTGGCGCTGCCAGCGACTGGCCAGCACACCTGGCAGTTCGGCCTCACCCGTATGTTGCTGGGCTACGCCATGGAAAGCCATCTTGGCGAATGGCAGTCTGTGCTGCCCTACGATGAATCCAGCGGGCTGATTGCCGAGCTGGTGGGCCACCTTGCTGAACTCTTAATGCAGCTCAATTTGTGGCGCAAAGGGCTTTCGCAGGCGCGGCCGTTGGCGGAATGGCTGCCGGTCTGTCGGGAAATGCTTGATAGTTTCTTCGCCCCGGACGCCGAAACTGAAGCCGCGCTGGCGCTAATTGAACAGCAGTGGCAGGCGATTATCGAGCAGGGCATAGGCGCGCACTATGAAGATGAAGTGCCACTCACGTTGTTGCGCGATGAGCTTGCGAAAATGCTCGACCAGGAGCGTATCAGCCAGCGCTTCCTCGCCGGGCCAGTGAACTTCTGCACGTTAATGCCGATGCGCTCGATTCCTTTTAAGGTCGTGTGCCTGCTTGGCATGAACGACGGCGTTTATCCGCGAACGCTTGCGCCACTAGGGTTCGATCTGATGAGCCAGAAGCCGCAGCGTGGGGATCGCAGCCGTCGTGACGACGACCGCTATCTCTTCCTGGAGGCGCTGATTTCCGCCCAGCAGCAGCTTTACATCAGTTATATTGGCCGCTCGGTACAGGATAACAGCGAAAAATATCCGTCAGTGCTTGTGCAGGAACTCGTGGATTATCTTGCCCAGAGCCATTACCTGCCGGGCGACGAGGTGCTCAATTGTGATGAAAGCGCGAAAAAGGTCAAAGCCCATCTGATGCGGCTTTATCCCCGTACCCCTTTTGATGCGGAAAACTTTCAGCCAGCCAGAGAGACGCAGAGCTATGCCCGCGAATGGCTGCCAGCGGCCAGCGATCAGGGCGAGGCGCATCCGGAATTTATCAAACCGCTGACGCCGGTCACGCTTGAGGAGCTGCCGTTTGAACAGTTCCAGCGCTTCTGGCGACATCCGGTGCGTGCCTTTTTCCAGTTACGGCTGAAGGTTAATTTCCGCACGGAAGAGAGCGAACTGCCGGATGCCGAGCCTTTTACGCTGGATAGTCTCGGCCGCTATCACATGAACCAGCAGCTATTGAATACGCTGGTAGAACAGCAGGATCCCGAGGCGCTTTACCGACGATACCGCGCGGCAGGCGAGCTGCCCTATGGCGCGTTCGGCGAGCTGTTCTGGGAAAGTCAGCTACAGGAAATGCAGGTTCTGGCCGAGCGAGTGCTTGCCGAGCGCGATAGCGGCGAAAGCCAGGAGATTGCACTTGAGCTTGGCAATGTTGAAATGACCGGCTGGCTGCAGCATGTGCAGCAGGACGGCCTGTTACGCTGGCGGCCTTCCATACTGCGTGTTGAACATGGAATGCAACTTTGGCTCGAGCATCTGGTCTACTGTGCCTGCGGCGGTGAAGGAACCAGTCGGATTTACGGTCGAAAAGATAGCTGCTGGCGCTTTCCGCCTGTACCGCGTGAGCAAGCGGAACACTATTTACGCGAGCTTACCGAAGGTTATCAGCAGGGTATGCGCGAACCTCTGATTTTATTACCCCAGAGCGGCGGCGAGTGGCTAAAAGCCTGTTATGACGTGAAGAACGACGTCATCCTGTGGGATGAAGAAACCCAGCAGAAAGCGCGTAATAAGCTGATTCAGGCGTGGACGGGTAACCAGATGGTGGAAGGCGAGGGGATGGATATCTGGTATCAGCGTCTGTGGCGCAATCTGGAACCCGAATATTACGAGGCCATCATCCGCGAAGCGCAGCGTTATTTGTTGCCGCTCTTTCGCCATCACCAGCCCTGATCCATTAAGCGCAGACGGCCACTTTAACGGCCTCATGAGAAGGGTGTAGCCACATGCGCCGTTTGTTAATGATGAATAGTAGAAGCAGTAAATGAGAGGTTTATTGATGCCTGGATGTCGTAACTGGTACAAAGCGCTGTTGATCTGCATGGCCTTCTGGGCACCCTTGTCTCAGGCCGACTCGGGCTGGCAACCATTGAAAGAAACGATCCGCAAAAGCGATCGTGATAATCGTCAATACCAGGCTATCCGGCTCGATAACGGAATGGTGGTGTTACTGGTCTCCGATCCGCAGGCTGTAAAGTCGCTCTCTGCGCTGGTGCTGCCGGTGGGGTCGCTGGAAGATCCTGACGATCATCTCGGGCTCGCGCACTATCTTGAGCATATGACGCTCATGGGCTCGCAAAAATACCCTGAGCCTGACAGCCTGGCGGAATATCTGAAGCTGCATGGCGGAAGCCATAACGCCAGCACGGCGCCTTACCGTACCGCCTGGTATCTTGAGGTAGAAAACGATGCTCTCGACGGCGCGATGGACAGGCTTGCGGACGCGATCGCCGCGCCGAATCTTGATAAAACCTATGCCGATCGTGAACGTAACGCGGTTAATGCTGAATTAACCATGGCGCGTGCACGTGACGGCATGCGTATGGCGCAGGTCAGCGCCGAAACGTTAAACCCGGCGCATCCGGGCTCGCGTTTTTCCGGTGGCAACCTGGAGACGCTGCGTGATAAACCCGGCAGCCCGCTGCATGAGGCGCTGGTGGGCTTCCGGGATAAATACTATTCCGCGAATCTCATGAAAGCCGTGGTTTACAGCAATCGTCCATTGCCGGAGCTTGCCCGCATGGCCGCGAAAACCTGGGGACGCGTGCCGAATAAAAAACTGACGGCGCCGGCGATCACAACGCCTGTCGTTACGCCCGCACAGCAAGGGATTTTTATTCATTATGTTCCTGTACAGCCGCTTAAGGCGCTGCGCGTTGAGTTTCGCATCGATAATAACAGCGACAAATTCCGCAGCAAAACCGATGAACTCATCGGCTATATGATAGGCAGCCGCAGCCCTGGCACGTTATCAGACTGGCTGCAAAAGGAGGGGCTTGCCGAAAGTGTCAGAGCGGACTCTGACCCTGTTGTTGCCGGAAACAGCGGCGTAATGGTCATTTCCGTCTCGCTCACGGACAAAGGGCTCTCACAGCGCGACCGCGTTGTGGCAGCCATCTTCCGTTACCTTCAGACGCTGCGCGAAAAAGGCATTGATAAACGCTATTTCACCGAGCTGTCTCATGTGCTGGATCTCGATTTCCGCTATCCCTCCATCACCCGGGATATGAACTATGTCGAGTGGCTGGCAGACAGCATGCTGCGCGTGCCTGTCGAGCATACGCTGGATGTGGTGAATATTGCGGACCAGTTTGATCCCGGGGCGGTGAAAGCGCGTCTTGCGATGATGACGCCGGAAAACGCGCGAATCTGGTATATCAGCCCTGACGAGCCGCACAACAAAACGGCCTATTTTGTCGGCGCGCCGTATCAGGTTGAGAAAATCCCGGCTGCAACGCTAAAACAGTGGCAAACGCTGGGGCAGCAGATTGCGCTTACCCTGCCGGAGCCAAACCCTTACATCCCGAGCGATTTCAGCCTGATTAAACCCCAGAAGCCGTATGCGCACCCTAAGCTGCTGGTTCAGGATCCGGAATTGCGCGTGCTCTATATGCCAAGCCGCTATTTCGCCAGCGAGCCGAGAGCGGATATCACGCTGGTGCTACGCAATGAGCAGGCGATGAACAGCGCGAAAAACCAGGTGTTGTTCGCGCTTAACGATTATCTGGCTGGAATTGCGCTTGATCAGCTGAGCAACCAGGCTTCCGTGGGCGGCATCAGTTTTTCCAGCAGTGCCAATAGCGGGTTGCTGATCAGCGCGAACGGCTACACCCAGCATTTACGTAAGCTGTTCCTCACGCTGCTGGATGGCTATTTCAGCTATGAACCCACCGAGGATCAGCTGGCGCAGGCGAAGTCCTGGTATAAGCAGATGCTGGCATCGGCGGAACAGGGGAAAGCCTACGATCAGGCCATTATGCCGGTACAGATGGTCTCTCAGGTGCCGTATTTCCAGCGCGAAGAACGTCGCGCGCTGCTGCCGGAGATAACGCTTAATGACATTCTCGCTTACCGCGAGAGCCTGAAAACCCATGCCCGTGCAGAATTTCTCGTGGTCGGCAACCTGGCCCCTGAGCAGGTGAAAAATTTCACACAGGAGGCCGTTCACCAGTTGGGCCTGAAAGGGAAAAGCTGGACACGCACCCGGGATGTCAGCGTTGAGAAAACACAGCAGGCCATTTTTAACAAAGCGGGCAGCAGCACGGATTCCGCACTGGCAGCGCTGTTTGTCCCTGTCGGGTATAGCGAGTCCACGAGTTCGGCCTGTAGCGCTATGCTTGGGCAGATTATTTCGCCGTGGTTCTATAACCAGTTGCGTACGCAGGAGCAGTTAGGGTATGCGGTCTTTGCGTTCCCGATGCCGGTAGGACGTCAGTGGGGGATCGGTTTCCTGCTCCAAAGCAGCGAAAAGCAGCCCGATTTCCTCTGGAAACGCTATCAGGCTTTCTTCCCGCAAGTGGAGTCGCGGCTTCGCGCGCTTAACGCGCAGGATTTTGCGCATATTCAGCAAAGCATCATTAACGATATGCAACAGGCCCCACAGACGCTTGGCGAAGAAGCCTCGCAGGTGAGTAAAGACTTCGATCGGGATAATTTAAATTTCGATTCTCGTGATAAAGTTGTGGCCGAAATCAGACAGCTGACGCCGCAAAAACTGGCCGACTTTTTCCATCAGGCCGTGCTTGCCCGACAGGGCATGACGATCCTCTCACAGGTTTCCGGTAGCCAAAGCCCGCAGGCGCGTTATGCGACGCCTGAAGGATGGCCGGTCTATCAAAGCGTCAGCGAATTGCAACAATCTTTACCGCTTCTGAGTGATACGCAATGACCGATGAGCCAGCAGCGCCCCTTGATCCCCTCCGCCTGCCCTTAACGGGCGAGCGGTTGATAGAAGCCTCTGCAGGCACCGGGAAAACCTATACCATCGCAGCGCTGTATCTGCGCCTGCTATTAGGACTGGGCGGCGAGGCGGCTCACCCGCGCCCGTTAACCGTTGAAGAGCTGTTAGTCGTAACCTTTACCGAGGCCGCGACGGAAGAACTGCGCGGGCGTATTCGCAGCAATATTCACGAACTGCGTGTGGCCTGCCTGCGCGAGCGCACCGACGATCCGCTCTACCAGCGGCTGCTGGATGAAATTTCCGATAAACCACTGGCGGCCCGCACGCTGCTGCTGGCGGAACGGCAGATAGACGAGGCGGCCATCTTTACCATTCACGGCTTCTGCCAGCGCATGCTGAGCCTGAATGCCTTTGAGTCGGGTATGCCGTTTGAGCAGCAGTTAATTGAAGATGAATCGCTGCTGCGTTATCAGGCCTGTGCCGATTTCTGGCGCCGTCACTGTTACCCGCTCGCCAAACCGCTGGCGCGCGTGGTCTGTGAACAGTGGGACGGGCCGGAATCGCTGTTGCGTGATGTAAACAGTTTTCTGCATGGCGAAGCGCCGAAGCTCAAAACGCCACCGCCGGATGACGAAACGATTGAGTCGCGCTATGAAACCGCGATAGCGCGTATCAACGAGGTCAAAGCGCTATGGCGTGAAAACGCCGCTGAACTGGCAGTGCTGATTCAGAATTCGGGCGTTGATAAGCGCAGCTACAGCAGCCGTTATCTGCCCGCCTGGCTCGATCAGGTTGCCGCCTGGGCGGAGGAAGAAACCACTTCCTGGCAATTGCCGGGCGCGCTGGAAAAATTTGCCCAGAGTACGCTGCTTGAGAAGACCAAAAAAGGCGACGCGCCACGTCACGCGGTGTTTGAAGCAATTGATGCGCTGCTGGCCGAGCCTTTCACCATCCGCGATCTGCTCATTGCCAGAGCGATGACGGAAATCCGCTACACCGTCGCGCAGGAGAAGCGCCGCCGCGGCGAACTGGGCTTTGACGACATGCTAAGCCGCCTCGACGAGGCGCTGAATCAGCCGGGCGGCGAGGCACTGGCGGCGGCGATTCGCGCGCGTTATCCGGCGGCGATGATCGATGAGTTTCAGGATACCGACCCGCAGCAGTACCGCATTTTCCGTCGTATCTGGCTGGGCCAGCAAGAGACCACGTTGCTGCTCATCGGCGACCCGAAACAGGCGATTTATGCGTTTCGCGGCGCAGATATCTTTACTTACATGCGTGCTCGCGGCGAAGTAAACGCTCACTATACGCTAGATACCAACTGGCGTTCGGCACCGGGTATGGTGGAGAGCGTCAATAAAGTGTTCAGCCAGATGGATAACGCGTTTATGTTTCGCGATATCCCTTTCCTGGCAGTGAAGCCTGCCGCGCGCAACCAGTCGCTGCGTTTTACCTTCGCCGGGAAAACTCAGCCCGCCATGAAGCTTTGGCTCATGGAAGGCGACGGCGCAGGAGTAAGTGATTACCAACAAACGATGGCGCGCGTCTGTGCGCAGCAGATCCGCGACTGGTTAAGCGCGGGTATGAAGGGCGAAGCGCTGTTATGGCGCGAAGAGCGTGCGCGACCGGTACAGGCGTCAGATATCACGGTGCTGGTGCGTAACCGCATCGAAGCGAATCTGGTACGCGAGGCGCTGAACGCGCTTAACATTCCTTCCGTTTATCTTTCTAACCGCGACAGCGTCTTCGCAACCCAGGAGGCGCTGGAGATGCTCTGGTTGCTACAGGCTGTGCTGGCACCAGAGGTGGAAACGCGGCTTCGCAGCGCGCTGGCGGCAAGTATGCTCGGGCTGGATGCGCCTGCCATCGAAGCGCTCAATGAAAATGAAAACGCCTGGGATGCGCTGGTGGAAGAGTTCGACGGCTACCGGCAGATCTGGCTGCGCCGCGGCGTCATGCCGATGCTGCGCGCGCTTATGACGCACCGGCAGGTGGCGGAAAACCTGCTCGCCACACCCGGCGGCGAGCGCAGGCTGACGGATATTCTCCACCTGAGCGAATTGCTCCAGGAGGCTTCCGCGCAGGCCGACAGTGAATATGCGCTGGTGCGCTGGTTAGCCCAGCATATCGCCGAGCCGGACGCCAGCGCCTCCAGCCAGCAACTGCGTCTGGAAAGCGACAAGCATCTGGTTCAGGTCGTTACTATTCATAAGTCGAAAGGGCTTGAATATCCGCTGGTCTGGCTGCCCTTTATTGCCGATTTCCGCGAGCAGAAACAGGCCTTTTACCACGATCGCGAGACGTTTACGCCGATGCTCGATCTGAGCAACGCCGAAGAGAGCCTGGAGCTGGCAGAGATGGAGCGGCTGGCGGAGGATTTACGCCTGCTGTATGTGGCGTTGACGCGCTCCATCTGGCATTGCAGCCTGGGTATAGCGCCGCTTTTTCGCCGCCGTGGCGCGAAAGAGGGAGAAACCGATCTTCACCGCAGCGCGCTCGGCAGGCTGATTCAACAAGGCGAAGCGCTGGATGCGAACGGCCTGCGTCGCTGTATCGAAGCCTTGTGCGATGAAAATCTGGCGCTGGAGATCCCGGGCGAGCCGGATAACACGCCCTGGATGCCGCCGGAATCTGCTCCGCCGACGCTTGCGGCGCGCGAGCTGCAACGACGCATCATGGATGAGTGGCGCGTCACCAGTTATTCCGGCTTGCAGCAGCATGGTGCAGGGCGCGCGCTGGATCTGCTGCCAAAGCTGGATCTGGACGGTGCGGGCGCGCGTGACGTGCCTGATGAACCGGTGATGTCGCCGCATACGTTTCCACGCGGCGCGTCGCCTGGCACGTTTCTGCACGGCCTCTTTGAGGAGATCGATTTCACCCAGCCGGTATCAGCGGAGTGGGTAACGCAGCAGTTGCAGCTGGGCGGTTTCGATGAGGCCTGGCAGCCGGTTTTGAGCCGCTGGATAAATGACGTGCTGAGCGCGCCACTCAACGAGACCGGCGTGTCGCTGAATCAGCTTGGCGCGAAAGATAAACAGGTGGAGCTGGAGTTTTATGTGCCGATTGACGCCGCGCTTCGCCCTGAGGCGCTGGACGCGCTGATTCGCGAGCACGACCCGCTTTCGGCGCAGTGTCCGCCGCTCGATTTCCGCCAGGTGCGCGGCATGCTGAAAGGCTTTATCGATCTGGTTTTCCGCTGGCAGGGGCGTTATTACCTGCTGGATTATAAATCGAACTGGCTTGGCGACAGCCCGGAAGCGTATACGGTGGAAGCGATGTCGCAGGCGATGCAGACGCACCGTTACGATCTGCAGTATCAGCTATACACGCTGGCGCTACACCGCTATTTGCGCCATCGCCTGCCGAATTATGATTACGAACGCCACTTCGGTGGCGTGATTTACCTGTTTTTGCGCGGCGTAACGAAAGAGGATACCCGTCAGGGCATCTTTACCACGCGTCCCGCGCAGGCGCTGGTGACGGCGATGGACGCGCTGTTTGCCGGCGCGGAGGAGAAAGCGTCATGAAAATGCATCAACTGATCCAGCAAGCCGTGGTGCAAAAGCTTCTGCGCCCGCTGGATGCCCAGTTTGCGATGATGGTGGCAAGCGATGAAGAACCGGCAGTGATGCTCGCCGCCGCGCTGGTGAGCCGCGACGCCGGAGAAGGCCACGTCTGTCTGCCGCTCTCCCGGCTTTGCGCGGCGCACAGCTTCGCCGGGCGTCACGATGAAATGGCGCAAACGCTGTTTGAGGCGGCGGGCAATCCGGACGACTGGCGCTCGCTGTTACTGGCATCGCCTGCGGTGAGCGAGGACGAGGCGCCGACGCCGCTGAAGCTCATCGGCGAGCGTTTGTATCTGAACCGCATGTGGCGTCATGAGAGGGCGGTCGCAGCGTTCTTTCGCGAGCGTAATCATCGTATCGAGCTGGAAGAAGCGCGCCTGAGCGCGGTGCTGGAGTCGCTTTTTGGGCCACCAGGCGATGAAGTGGACTGGCAGAAAGTGGCGGCAGCGGTCGCGCTCACCCGACGCATCTCGGTGATTTCCGGCGGGCCGGGCACCGGGAAAACCACCACGGTGGCGAAACTGCTGGCGGCTATGGTGCAGCTCTCAGAAGAGAAATTGCCTCGTATCCGCCTTGCCGCGCCGACCGGTAAAGCCGCGGCGCGCCTGACGGAATCGCTCGGCGCTGCGCTGCGTCGTTTGCCACTGAGCGACGCGCAGAAAAACGCGCTGCCGGAAGAAGCCAGCACGCTGCACCGCCTGCTGGGCGCGCAGCCGGGCAGCCAGCGGCTGCGCTACCACGAAGGTAATCCGCTGCATCTGGATGTTCTGGTGGTGGATGAGGCTTCGATGATAGACCTGCCGATGATGGCGCGGCTTATCGCGGCGCTGCCGGACCACGCGCGGGTGATTTTTTTAGGCGATCGCGATCAGCTGGCCTCTGTGGAAGCGGGCGCGGTGCTCGGCGATATCTGCCACTACGTAAACCACGGCTTTACCACTGAACGCGCCACCGAGCTTGCCCGCATCACGGGGTGTCACATTAGCGGCGGCGAGCCGCATCCGGCAGGCGCGCTGCGCGACTGCCTGTGCCTGCTGCAGAAAAGCTATCGTTTTGGCAGCGATTCCGGCATCGGCCAGCTCGCGTTTGCCGTTAATCGCAGCGATCATCGCGCCGCCAGAGCGACGTTTAGCCGGGGATTTGACGATATAGCCTGCAAAACGCTGGCGGGTAACGACGATTATGCGCAGATGATTGACGAGACGCTGGCGGGCTACGAGCGGTTCTTAACACTGATCCGCGAGCGTGCCGAGCCGGAGGCCATTCTTGCGGCCTTTAGCGAATTCCAGATGCTTTGCGCACTGCGTGAAGGGCCGTTCGGCGTCGCCGGGCTTAACGAACGGGTGGAACATGCGCTGGCGCAGCGGCGTCTGATTCGTCGCATGCCGCTGTCGCGCTGGTATGAAGGGCGGCCGGTGATGATTTCGCGCAACGACAGCGCGCTGGGGCTGTTTAACGGCGATATCGGCGTGGCGCTGGATCGTGGCGACGGCCTGCGCGTCTGGTTCCCGATGCCCGGCGGCAAGCTGAAACCCGTCGTGCCAAGCCGCTTGCCGGATAATGACACCGCGTGGGCGATGACGGTGCATAAATCACAGGGTTCAGAGTTCGATCATGCGGCGCTGCTCCTGCCGGGGCAGTTCGCGCCGGTGGTCACGCGGGAGCTGGTCTATACGGCGATTACGCGCGCGCGGCGACGGTTGTCGCTGTATGCGGATGAGCGGGTGCTGGAGATGGCCATTGCGACCAGAACGGAACGGCGCAGCGGCCTGATGGCCTGCTTTGAACAATAAGCGCGGCCCGGCGATGGCCAGGCCGCAGCGCTGCTGTCAGGTTAAATCTGCCATCAGCACCTTCGAGCGGCGCTGGTAGTTGTACATCTGCTTTTTGCTTTCGGGCAGCAGGTCGATATCTACCGGCGCGAACCCGCGCTCCTGGAACCAGTGAATGCTGCGTGTAGTAAGCACAAACAGTTTGGATAAGCCCATCTGTTTGGCCTGGGTGGCGATGCGCTGCAACAGCACTTCGCCGCGCGCTGAGCTGCGGTAATCCGGATGCACGGCCACGCATGCCATTTCACCGATTTTCTCTTCCGGGAATGGATAGAGCGCGGCGCAGGCGATGGTCAGGTTATCGCGCTGAATAATCGTGAATTTATCGATCTCCATCTCCAGCTGTTCGCGCGAGCGGCGCACCAGAATACCCTGCTGCTCCAGCGGCCGGATAAGCTCCAGAATGCCGCCGATGTCATTAATGGTGGCGCGGCGGATCTGCTCGGCGCTCTCCATCACAATCTGCGTGCCGATACCGTCGCGGGAGAACAGCTCCTGCAACAGCGCGCCATCTTCCTGATAGCTGATGAGATGGCAGCGACGTACGCCGCTGCGGCAGGCTTTGACCGCGCCACGCAGAAAACGCACGGTACCGGAGTGGTAGTCGCCTGCCGCTTCCAGCGTCTCAAGACGCGCCTGCGCCTCGTTCGGGAACAGCTCGGAAATAATGTCGCCATCGTCGCTCATCACGCCCTGCGACGAGCAGAAACCGATCATCTTCTCAGCCTTAAGCTTGATGGCAAGCTGGGTGGCGACTTCTTCTGACGTCAGGTTGAAGCTCTCACCCGTCACCGACACCGCCACCGGCCCGAGCAGCACGATAGCGCCGCTGTCGAGCTGGCGGTGAATGGCGTCTTCATCAATGCGGCGAATGCGCCCGCTGTGGCAGTAATCGACACCGTCATCCACGCCGAGCGGCTGCGCGATGATAAAGTTGCCGCTCACTACATTAATATGCGCGCCCTGCAGCGGCGTGTTGCCGAGGCTCATCGACAGACGAGCGGTGATATCGAGCTGCAGCAACCCGGCGGCCTGCTTGACCAGCTCCAGCGTTTTGGCGTCGGTAACGCGGGTGTGTTTGTGATAAACCGGTTCATGATGGTGTTCGGCAAGGTTAGCGTCGATTTGCGGACGCGCGCCATACACCACCACCAGGCGGATGCCGAGGCTGTGAAGAAGACCTATATCGTTGACGATACTGGAAAAGTTTTCATGCTCAATAGCTTCGCCGCCAAGCATGATGACAAACGTTTTGCCCCGATGGGCATTAATATAGGGAACAGAATGGCGGAATCCCTGGACCAGTTCGGTTCGACGCTCCTTCACCACGGCAAAACCTCTCAGTGAATGGTTATTCGTAATTTGTGTATTTTTATTCTTTTATTATCCCATGCGCAAGTGGCAATTTTATGGCGGCGGCGCGTCATTACCGCGAACGTACACGCGCAAAGGCATTTGTTTACCCTTTTATAGATGACAGTTTCGCTACCATTCGCTAAAGTTTTTGGCCATTTTGGTCGTAAGTTGAGTTATTCGCATTAGTGCTCGGGAGTGGCATGTCAGGTTCCAGTCATCTTTTTAGTCGCCGCCAGCTGTTACAGGGCGCGGGGGCGATGTGGTTATTGAGCGTCAGCCAGGTGGGCCTGGCTGCGTCGGGCCAGGTTATTGCGGTGCGCGTCTGGCCTGCTTCCGCCTATACCCGCGTGACGCTGGAATCTAACCGTGTGCTGAAATATCGCCAGTTCGCGCTGAGTAACCCGGAACGCATCGTGGTCGATCTCGAAGGCGTTAATCTGAATGCGGTGCTGAAAGGCGTAAGCAATCAGATCCGCGTCGACGATCCGTTCATAAAATCCGCTCGCGTCGGGCAGTTTGACCCGAAAACCGTGCGTATGGTGTTTGAGCTAAAGAAAAACGTCACGCCGCATCTGTTTGCGCTGGCACCCGTCGCGGAGTTCCGCGAACGTCTGGTTATCGATCTCTACCCGGCTAACGGCACTAACGAGCAGGATCCGCTGCTGGCGCTGCTTGAGGATTACAACAAGGGCGAGCTGGATAAGCAGGTGCCGCCTGCCACCAGCGGCCCGCAGCCGGGCAAGGCGGGGCGCGATCGCCCGATTGTCATTATGATTGACCCCGGCCACGGCGGCGAAGACCCCGGCGCGATCGGCAAAAATAAGACGCGTGAAAAAGACGTGGTGCTGCAAATCGCCCGCCGCCTGCGCGCGTTGATTGAACGCGAAGCGAATATGAAAGCGTTCATGACGCGCAATGAAGATATCTTTATTCCGCTGAAAGTGCGCGTGGCGAAGGCTCAGAAGCAGCGCGCCGACCTGTTTGTCTCTATTCACGCTGACGCCTTTACCAGCCGCGCCGCGCGCGGTTCGTCCGTTTTTGCGCTCTCGACCAAAGGGGCGACCAGTACGGCGGCGAAATACCTGGCGCAAACCCAGAACGCCGCGGATCTCGTGGGCGGTGTGAGTAAAAGCGGGGACGTTTATCTCGATCACACTATGTTCGATATGGTGCAGTCGCTGACGATTTCCGACAGCCTGAAATTTGGCAAAGAGGTGTTAGGGCGTCTCGGACGGGTGAACAAACTGCATAAGAACAAAGTGGATCAGGCGGGCTTCGCCGTGCTGAAAGCGCCGGATATTCCGTCGATTCTGGTCGAAACCGCATTTATCAGTAATGAGGAAGAGGAGCGTAAGCTTCGCACCGCGACATTCCAGCAGGAAGTGGCGGAGTCGATTCTGGCAGGGATCAAAGCTTACTTCGCCGATGGCGGGACGCTGGCAAGGCGCGGATAACGCGCCTTTTTGCCTTGCTGGGACAGAGTGATACAGGGAATGGCTGAATTGCGGACATAAAAAAACACCCGTCAGGGTGTTCATTTTATTGGTTGCGGGGGCCGGATTTGAACCGACGACCTTCGGGTTATGAGCCCGACGAGCTACCAGGCTGCTCCACCCCGCGTCCGTCTTACTTCTTCACATTGTCGCGCCGTGCGCGTTAATTGGTTGCGGGGGCCGGATTTGAACCGACGACCTTCGGGTTATGAGCCCGACGAGCTACCAGGCTGCTCCACCCCGCGTCCGTGGATGCGCACTATACTCCGCTGAGCTTTCGTTGCAACCTTTTTTTAAAACAATAAGCTGAATCGGCGTCAGCTTGCCGAAATATTATCCGTCTTGATGATTCTTTAATCCCGATGTCCGTCTGAAAGGGCTTATGCGTTTCCTTGCGAGCGCCGGTTTGCTATCTTCGCCTGCGGACAGCGCAATAGCGGAGAGAGTCATGAAAGGACGTTGGGCAAAATATCTGGCGGCAGGGGCGATGATCGCGCTGCTTTCCGCCTGTTCCTCCAAACCGACCGATCGCGGTCAGCAATATAAAGACGGCAAATTTACGCAGCCGTTTTCGCTGGTAAACCAACCGGACGCCGTTGGCGCGCCTATTAACGCCGGAGATTTCTCCGAGCAGGTCGCGGCTATTCGCAGCGCCTCGCCGCGTCTTTTTGGCTCTCAAAGCAGCGTCTATAACGCCGTGCAGGAGTGGCTGCGCGCCGGTGGCGATACCCGCTCGCTGCGCCAGTTCGGCATCGACGCCTGGCAGATGGAAGGGGCGGATAACTACGGCAACGTCCAGTTCACCGGTTACTACACGCCGGTAGTGCAGGCGCGCTATACCCGTCAGGGCGAATTCCAGTACCCGATTTACCGTATGCCGCCGAAACGCGGTCGCCTGCCATCGCGCGCCGAAATTTACGCCGGCGCGCTCAGCGATAACTACGTGCTGGCATACAGCAACTCGCTGATGGATAACTTCATTATGGATGTGCAGGGCAGCGGCTATATCGATTTCGGCGACGGTCGTCCGCTGAACTTCTTCGCCTATGCCGGGAAAAACGGCCATCCGTACCGCAGTATCGGCAAGGTGCTTATCGATCGCGGTGAAGTGAAGCGTGAAGATATGTCGATGCAGGCGATTCGCCACTGGGGCGAAACCCACAGCGAGCAGGAAGTGCGCGCGTTGCTGGAAGAGAACCCGTCCTTTGTCTTCTTTAAGCCGCAAAATTACGCGCCGGTGAAAGGCGCAAGCGGCGTACCGCTGATTGGCCGCGCGTCGGTGGCCTCTGACCGCTCCATTATTCCGGCAGGCACCACGCTGCTGGCAGAGGTGCCGCTGCTGGACAATAACGGCAAGTTCAACGGACAATATGAGCTCAGGCTGATGGTGGCGCTGGATGTCGGCGGCGCGATTAAAGGCCAGCATTTCGATATTTATCAGGGGATCGGCCCGGACGCCGGGCACCGCGCAGGCTGGTATAATCACTACGGCCGCGTCTGGGTGCTGAAAACCGCGCCGGGTGCCGGCAACGTGTTCAGCGGCTGATTATGCTATTCTGAGCAACCTGTCGCCCGGCGGCGTAACCCTGCCGGGCCTGCGGATTTCTGAGCAAGGGTGAGGGAGAACTCTCACCCTTTTTACATCTGAGGTTTTATGGCTGTAGTTATCACAGACGCCTGGCGCAGCCGCTTTGGCGGCACGGCCCGTTTATATGGCGAAGCGGCGTTGCAGCTCTTTGCCGACGCGCATGTGTGCGTGGTGGGGATTGGCGGTGTCGGCTCATGGGCGGCGGAAGCGCTGGCGCGCACCGGTATCGGTGCAATTACGCTTATCGATATGGATGACGTGTGCGTCACCAATACCAATCGTCAGATCCATGCGCTACGCGACACGGTAGGGCAGGCGAAATCCGAGGTGATGGCCGAGCGTATTCGCCAGATCAACCCGGAGTGCCGCATCACTGTGGTGGATGATTTCGTCACTGTCGATAATGTGGCGCAATATATGAACGCCGGGTTTAGCTATGTCATCGATGCTATCGACAGCGTGCGGCCAAAGGCGGCGCTGATTGCGTACTGCCGTCGTAATAAAATTCCGCTGGTCACGACGGGCGGCGCGGGCGGGCAGACCGACCCGACGCAGATCCAGGTGGTCGATCTTGCCAAAACCATCCAGGACCCGCTGGCCGCGAAACTGCGAGAACGGCTGAAAAGCGATTTCGGCGTGGTGAAAAACAGCAAAGGGAAGCTTGGCGTGGACTGCGTTTTCTCTACCGAAGCGCTGGTCTATCCGCAGGCTGACGGCTCGGTATGCGCGATGAAAAGCACGGCGGAAGGGCCGAAGCGCATGGACTGCGCCTCAGGTTTTGGCGCGGCCACGATGGTCACCGCCACGTTTGGTTTTGTGGCGGTGTCGCACGCGCTGAAGAAGATGATGGCGAAAGCGGCGCGTAGCGCCGGGTGATCAGGCGTTGCGGGCGGCGTCCTGTACCGCCTGCGCCAGCGCGGTCAGGCCCTGGCCGCGCGATGCGCTAAGCTGGGCGCGCAGTCCTAACTCGTCAAATAACGCCAGCGGGGAGTTCTCCTGAAGCTCCTGCGGCGTTTTGCCTTCCACGGCGGTGAGCAACACCGCAAGCAACCCGCGCACGATGCGCCCTTCGCTGTCGCCATAAAAGTGCAGCCCGCCGTCGGGGCGTTTTTCATAGCCGAGCCAGACCCGGTTTTCACAGCCGGGGATCTCCTGCGCCTCTTGCTTTAATGTCTCCGGCAGCGCCGGAAGCTGTTTACCGAGCAGAATTAACTGGCGGTATTTGTCTTCCCACTGGGTGAGCGGGCCAAACGTCTGACGCAATGTGTCAGGCGTAATGGAAGCGCCGAACGGATGCCCGGCAAGGTAAGCAGTCGTCATTTAATCCACCAGTATGTCCAGCGCGCGGTCGATGGCGGCGATCAACGCCTCGACGTCGCCTTGCGTGTTATAGGGCGCGAAAGAGGCGCGCAGCGTGCCGCTGACGCCAAGCGCCGCCAGTAGCGGCTGGGCGCAGTGCTGGCCGGCGCGCAGCGCGATGCCGGACTCCGCAAGCAGCGTCACCAGATCGCTGTGGTGTACGCCTGCGAAATCAAACGCCAACAGGCTGGAATCCTGACAGCGAAAAGAGCGAAAGCCAGGGCGTTTCGCGAGTTCCGCCTCGGCAAGCGTCGCCAGCCCCCGGCTATAGCTTTCAGCTTTCGCCAGATCGATATCCTCAAGCCAGGCAAGCGCGGCGCTAAGGCCGATAACGCCCGCGACATTGGGCGTGCCTGCCTCAAAGCGGTACGGCACCGGCTGGGTTTTAAAACTGTCAAAGGAGACCTCAGTGACCATTTTTCCGCCGCCGAGCCACGGCGACATCTGCGCCAGCAGATCGGTTTTGCCATACAGCACGCCAATGCCGGTCGGCCCATAGAGCTTGTGGCCGGAGAAGGCGTAAAAATCGATGTCCAGTTGCTGGACGTCAGGCGGGCAGTGAACCACGCCCTGCGCGCCATCCACCACCACCACTGCGCCTGCGGCGTGCGCGGTGCCAATCGCCCGCGCGAGATCCGGGCAGCCACCGGTGACGTTGGACATCTGGCCGAGCGCCAGCAGGAATGTGCGTTCATTGATAAGCGCAGGGAGTGCCGCGAGATCCGGCAGAAGATCGGTGCCCAGCGGCAGTTTCACAACCTTCGCGCCGGTCTGCTCCGCCACCATCAGCCACGGCACCAGGTTGGCGTGATGCTCTGCTTCACTGACGATAATCTCATCGCCCGGCTTCAGGCGCGGACGTGCGTAGCACTGAGCGATGAGATTGATGGATTCGGTGGTGCCGCGCGTCCAGACGATATCGCGGCTGTCGGGCGCATTGATTAATCGTGCCACGCAATCACGCGCGGCTTCATAGCGCTCGGTAAGGCGCTGCGCCTCAGCAAACTGGCTGCGATGCACATTTCCTGCGCTTAATGAATAGAACTGCTGGCTGGCGTCAATAACCGGCTGCGGTTTTAGCGCCGTAGCGGCGCTGTCGAGATAGACGCCTGCGTCACGAAGCGAGGGAAACTGCGCGCGAAATTGGGCGGGACTGAATGCTTTCATGATACTCCTCTTTCCAGTCCTTCGATCGTGGCCCATTTGACGTCGTTAAACAAGGTCATTGATAACCATCGGATAAGTCTGTTTATTCTGGCAAACGGCAGAAAGCAGGTTATGCTGAATAGTGTTAGGTGAATATTTCAGCCTGTTAGCAGACGAAGTTTACATAGCATTAAACTCTAAAGGAGAAGAACCATGAATAAACTTGCCGCTGTAGTATCAGCATGCATGATGACTTTTGCTCTGAGCGCTTGTTCCGGTCCTAACTACGTAATGCATACCAATGACGGCCGTTCTATCGTGACCGACGGGAAACCGAAAACCGATGACGATACCGGTATGATTAAATATAAAGACGCCAACGGTAATCAGCAGCAGATCAACCGTACTGACGTGAAAGAGATGGTTGCGCTGGAGAAATAATCGACTCGCGCAGGCAAAAAAAAGCACCGCAAAGTGCGGTGCTACATTAATCACTATGGACAGACAGGGTAAATGTACAGGAAGTGAAAGAGTAGCTTAGCTACGATGGTCTGAATCGCAGACCAAATGCAAACACAACAACACAACATCACAACCGTAAGCCAAAAGCCCTCCAGAACTCTCATTCCTAAAGACTTTTCGTTCCGGCTCAGGAAGTGCCGCCACTATAGGTATTTGCTGGTGTAACCTCAACGGACAAATTATAATGGCTCAGATAAAAAAAACTAATGGGTTACGACTTGTTTCTCGTTTGTTAATACGCATTTACACATAAGCCAAATCATCATGTCCAAGCGATTACCGCCGTTAAACGCATTACGTGTTTTTGATGCCGCCGCACGCCATTTGAGCTTCACAAAAGCCGCCGAAGAGCTCTTTGTCACCCAGGCTGCCGTCAGCCATCAGATAAAATCATTAGAAGATTTTCTCGGGCTGAAGTTATTCCGCCGACGCAACCGTTCTCTTCTTTTAACGGAAGAGGGGCAGAGCTATTTCCAGGACATTAAAGAGATTTTTTCACAGCTGACGGAGGCGACGCGCAAACTTCAGGCGCGCAGCGCGAAAGGCGCGTTGACGGTAAGCCTGCTGCCGAGTTTCGCTATTCACTGGCTGGTGCCGCGGCTCTCCAGTTTTAACAGCAGCTGGCCTGGGATCGACGTGCGTATTCAGGCGGTGGACCGGCAGGAAGATAAGCTTGCTGATGACGTGGACGTGGCGATTTTTTATGGACGAGGCAACTGGCCGGGGCTGCGGGTGGAAAAGCTTTATGCGGAGTATCTGCTGCCGGTCTGTTCACCGCTGTTGCTCACGGGTGACAAGCCGTTAAAAGCGCCCGAGGATTTAGCCCGCCACACGCTTCTGCATGACGCCTCGCGCCGCGACTGGCAAACTTATACGCGCCAGCTTGGTCTTAATCATATTAATGTCCAGCAGGGGCCGATTTTCAGCCACAGCGCGATGGTACTGCAGGCGGCCATTCACGGCCAGGGCGTGGCGCTCGCCAACAATGTGATGGCGCAGTCGGAGATCGAAGCGGGTCGGCTGGTCTGCCCGTTCAACGACGTCCTGGTCAGTAAAAACGCTTTTTACCTCGTTTGTCATGACAGCCAGGCAGAACTGGGTAAAATAGCGGCCTTTCGACAGTGGATACTGGCGAAGGCGGCGAGTGAACAAGAAAAATTCCGTTTTCGCTATGAACAATAACGATGATTCGCGCGACGTAATCGCGCCTTACTGTAGGGTTACATCATGACCAGCCGATTTATGCTGATTTTCGCCTCAATCAGTGGCTTTGTTTTTGTGGCGCTGGGTGCCTTCGGCGCACACGTCTTACGTAAAACGCTCGGCGTTGCGGAGATGGGCTGGATCCAGACCGGCCTTGAATATCAGGCGTTTCATACGCTCGCGATTTTAGGGCTGGCGGTGGCGATGCAGCGCCGCATCAGCATCTGGTTTTACTGGAGCAGCGTTTTTCTGGCGCTTGGCACGGTGCTTTTTAGCGGCAGCTTATATTGTCTGGCGCTCTCTCATCTGCACTTATGGGCCTTCGTTACGCCGGTCGGCGGCGTAAGTTTTCTGGCCGGTTGGATATTAATGTTAATTGGCGCGGTGCGTCTGAAGCGTAAAGGTTCGGTTCATGAATAAGGTCATTTTGTACTGCCGTCAGGGTTTTGAGAAAGAGTGCGCGGCAGAAATAACCGACAAAGCCGCGCAGCAGGGCGTGTTTGGTTTCGCCCGCGTCAAAGAAAACAGCGCCTATGTGATTTTCGAATGTTATCAGCCGGAAGAGGCCGATAAGCTCGCCCGTGAGCTGCCGTTCAGCTCGCTAATTTTTGCCCGCCAGATGTTTGTGGCAGGCGATCTGTTGCAGGATCTGCCGCCGGAAGATCGCGTGACGCCGGTCGTTGGTATGTTACAGGGCGTGGTGGAGAAGGGCGGCGAGCTGCGCGTTGAAGTGGCGGACACCAACGAAAGCAAAGAGCTGATGAAGTTCTGCCGCAAATTCACCGTGCCGCTGCGCGCCGCGCTTCGCGACGCAAAGATCCTGGCGAATTTCGAAACGCCGAAGCGTCCGGTGGTGCATGTCTTTTTCATCGCGCCGGGCTGCTGCTACACCGGGTATTCCTATACCAATAACAATTCGCCGTTTTATATGGGCATTCCGCGCCTCAAGTTCCCGGCGGACGCGCCAAGCCGTTCGACGCTGAAGCTGGAAGAGGCGTTTCATGTGTTTATCCCGGCGGATGAGTGGGATGAGCGTCTGGCAAACGGCATGTACGCGGTAGATCTGGGTGCTTGCCCTGGCGGCTGGACGTATCAGCTGGTGAAACGCAACATGTGGGTCGCGTCCGTGGATAACGGCCCGATGGCGCAGAGCCTGATGGATACCGGGCAGGTGACGTGGCTGCGTGAGGACGGCTTTAAATATCGCCCGACCCGCACCAATATCACCTGGATGGTGTGCGACATGGTGGAGAAACCGGCCAAGGTTGCAGCGCTGATGGCGCAGTGGCTGGTGAACGGCTGGTGTCGCGAAACCATTTTCAACCTCAAGCTGCCGATGAAAAAGCGCTATGAAGAGGTGTCGCAGAATATCGCCTCGATTCAGGCGCAGCTGGATGAGCACGGTATTAACGCGCAGATCCAGGCGCGTCAGCTTTATCATGACCGTGAAGAAGTGACCGTTCACGTGCGCCGCTGGTGGGCCGCCGTCGGCGGGCGTCGCGACGAGCGATAAGCGCGTTGAATGGCGCATAAGGAAACGGCGGGTGCGCTGCGCTTACCCGCCCTGGGGAATATACGGTTAAATAATTATGGTATGGCGGGTGCGCTGCGCTTACCCGCCCTACGGGATATGCGGTTAAATAATTAATGTAGGGCGGGTAAGCGTGAGCGCACCCGCCTTTTTTATGGGACGCATAGCGCCCTGAAATCATCCATGCAACCGCAGCTGCTGCAAATTCCCGTCGAGCTGTAAATCGGTTTTCAGCGTCGCCACCGCGCGGCAAACAAAGGCGCTCTCACGGTGCGCTTCGAGCTTTTTACGCCACTTCTCCGGCACCTCATCAAGCCGCTCGTAGAGCGCCTCCAGCGTGCCGAAATCGTTAATCAACTGCGTGGCGCTTTTCGGGCCAATACCCGCAACGCCCGGTATCTTCGAACTGCTAATGCCTGCAAGCCCCCAGAAATCCGCCAGCTGGCCTGGCGACACGCCAAATTCACTCTCGATAAACGGCGCGTCCAGCCAGCGTTTCTGGAAATAGTCGCGGATGCGGATTTCCGGACGTAAGAGCTGACAATAACCTTTATCGGTCGACACGATAGTCGCCTCATGGCCTGCGGCCGCGACTTTCACCGCGAGCGTCGCGGCGAGATCGTCAGCTTCGTTCCCTTCCACATGCCAGCAGGGCACACCGCGGCGGGTAAACGCTTCGCGAAGCGCGGGCATCTCATGATGCAAATCGTCCGGCATTGGCGGACGTCCGGCTTTGTAATCAGGCAGAAGCTGGTGACGCCAGCCCTGCGCGCGGGCTTCATCGTCAAACACCGCGACGGCGTGCGTCGGCTGACTGTTGCCAATCAGTTGCTCCAGTGCGTGCAGACAGGTATCCACGCACGGCGTGCCCTGCACCGCATGGATCCGGCGGATCAGGTTTAGCGCATCGACAATCAGCAAATGAACGGGCATGGCGGCATCCCTTGCGAAAATAACAGGCCGTTACCGTAACATTTTCGCCGGACGCTCACCATAAAGCGGTACAGATTCAGGAAGATAACGCGCAAAAAACCGCCCTGCGAACAGGGCGGTGGAGGAGGGGATTAATCGCAGGCGACCACTTTAACCGCCAGCCCGCCGCGAGAGGTTTCACGGTAGCGGGCGTTCATGTCTTTGCCGGTTTCAAACATGGTTTCGATGACTTTATCAAGGCAGACGCGCGGCTCGCTGGTGCGGCGCAGCGCCATGCGCGCGGCATTGACGGCCTTCACCGAGGCGATGGCGTTACGCTCGATGCACGGCACCTGTACCTGACCTGCGACCGGGTCGCAGGTCAGCCCCAGGTTGTGCTCCATCGCGATTTCCGCCGCGATGCAGACCTGCGCCGGGCTGCCGCCGAGCAGTTCCGCGAGACCCGCCGCCGCCATTGAGCAGGCGACGCCCACTTCGCCCTGACAGCCGACTTCAGCGCCCGAGATAGACGCATTCATCTTATAGAGTGAGCCAATCGCGCTTGCCACCAGCAGGTAGCGCGCCAGCGAGTTAGCATTTACTTCACGAATGAATTTGTCGTAGTACGCCAGTACCGCCGGCACGATACCGCACGCGCCGTTGGTCGGGGCGGTGACCACGCGACCGCCTGCGGCATTTTCTTCATTGACCGCCAGCGCGAACATGTTGATCCAGTCCACGACGTTCATCGGATCGGCGTCGTTCTTGTCGTGGCTGACAAGCATACGACGCAGCGCGGCAGCACGACGCGGTACGCGCAGCTTGCCGGGCAAAACGCCTTCGGTGGTGGTGCCGCGCTCAATCCCTGCGCGCATGACGTCCCACACCTGGGAGAAGTGCGCTTCGAGTTCTTCTTTACTGTGCAGCGCCAGCTCGTTTTTCATCATCAGGCCGGAGAGCGACAGGCCGGTTTCACGGCAGTGGCGCTGAAGATCCGCGGCAGTGTTATAAGGGTACGGCACGTTGATTGCGGACGTTTGCGTCTGGCCGAAGTGGGCTTCGTCGACAATAAAACCGCCACCAATCGAGTAATACGTCTGGCTGTAGAGCACGTCGTCGCCCACAAGCGCGGTAATACGCATGCCGTTCTCGTGCAGCGCCAGGTTATCGGCATGAAAATTCATGCATTGATCCACCGGGAACGCCACTTCGTGCGCGCCGTTCGCCAGCATCAGACGGCTGTGGGTATTCACGTCCTGAATGAAGCCAGGAATGGCATCAATGTCTACGGTGTCCGGCAGGTTGCCCGCAAGACCCATAATAATGGCGATATCAGTATGGTGGCCTTTGCCGGTCAGCGACAGGGAGCCATACACGTCCACCACGACTTTCGTCGTCTTATGCAGCAGGTTCTGCGCGATAAGGTCGTCGGTAAACTGTTTGCCCGCTTTCATCGGCCCTACGGTATGGGAACTGGATGGACCAATACCGATTTTGAAAATATCAAAAACGCTGATCATGATGTGTACCATCGAATAAATAACGGGGGAGGGCTCGCGCCGCCGGGCGGCGGCGCGGACAAAGCATTAGCTGAAAAGTGAGTAGAAAATCGCGGAGATAGCGATAAGACCCATGATGGTCACAAACACGTTGCTGATGTGGCCACTGTATTTGCGCATCGCCGGGACTCTTGCAATGGCGTACATCGGCATCAGGAACAGGATCATCGCGATAATCGGGCCGCCCAGCGTTTCGATCATGCCAAGGATGCTCGGGTTCAGGGTCGCTACGATCCAGGTGGTGATCAGCATGAACAGCGCGGTAATGCGGTTCAGTTTGCTCACTTCGATGGTTTTGCCACGGCTGCGCAGCGATTTAATCACCATGCCGTTGAAGCCTTCACGTGCGCCCAGGTAGTGGCCCAGGAACGATTTGGTGATGGCGATAATCGCGATAACCGGACCAACCCAGGCGATAACCGGCACGTTAAAGTGGTTAGCCAGGTAAGACAGGATGGTGATGTTCTGTGCTTTCGCTTCCGCCAGGTTTTCCGGGGAGAGGCTCAGTACGCAGCTGAATACGAAGAACATCACGGTAACGACCATCATGATGTGCGCGTACGCCAGAATGCGGGAGCATTTTTTCTCAGCTTCAGCGCCGTACTCTTCACGTTTCGCCACGGCGAAAGCGGAGATGATCGGCGAGTGGTTGAAGGAGAACACCATGACCGGGATAGCCAGCCACAAGGTCATCAGCAGGCCATTACCGGTAGACGCGTGGCTGAAAGACAGCGTTTCCAGCGCTGCACCACTCCAGTTCGGGATCAGGAAGCAGGCCATCAGCATCAGTACGGCAACGAACGGGAACACCAGGACGCTCATCGCTTTCACGATCATCTGCTCGCCGAAGCGTACGATAGTCATCATGCCGACAATCAGAATCAGAGAAAGGATCGCGCGCGGCGGAGATGCCAGCCCAAGCTGGTGCGTAATGAAGCTATCAACCGTGTTGGTGATCGCCACGCTGTACATCAGCAGGATGGGGTAAATCGCGAAGAAATAGAGCAGGGTGATGACTTTACCTGCGCCAACGCCGAAATGTTCTTCAACGACTTCGGTAATGTCTTCACCCGGGTTTTTACCGGAAAGCACGAAGCGGGTCAGCGCGCGGTGCGCGAAGAAGGTCATCGGGAATGCAAGAATGGCCATGATAATCAGGGGAATCAGGCCGCCAACACCGGCGTTGATCGGCAGGAAAAGAACCCCTGCGCCAATCGCGGTGCCGTACAGGCCAAGCATCCACATGGTATCAGTTTTTCGCCACGCGCTGCTTTTGGCTGCTGTAGCAACATTGACGGTTTGAGTCGTTTCCATCTGTGTATCTCCTGGAGGAAGCAAAAACGAACTTTAAAGTGACATTCAATAAATTTGCGACGAACGGTAAAACGAAATCCTGTAGAGCGGGATTTTTTTGTAATTTTTCCCCAAATCTCTGGCGGTGCGAAAGATACATTCACGCACTGAATCTATCAGTGATCCCGATCCCAATTGCAATAATCCACTTTTTTATTACGCGTTTTTTAGATCATAACACTGGGTTTTGGCACCACGCCGTTATTAATGCGCGCAGAGCCTGACACTGACGGCAGATGAGGTAAATAGAGTGGGCTAAAATGATTATTCTTTTTCTGTAAAAACCTGCAAAAACAGCACGTCCGGATTCTTTCGCAGAAATTTCCGGGATTATGCGCGGTGTTTTTTAGAGCGCAAACGTTTTGGTTAAGTCACAGATGATGAAAAAGGCGGCCTGATGGCCGCCTGATTTCAGGTGCAGATTTCGTAGCAGGGGATGTAGGCGGAGCCAGGAAGTTTCATGCGGTGCTGGGCAACGAACCCTTGCAGGAGATCGTCCATGCGCTTCATCATCTGCGCATCCCCATGAATTTTATAGCGTCCATATTTTTCGATGGCGCGGATGCCCACCTCTTTCACGTTACCCGCGACGATGCCGGAGAAGGCACGGCGCAGGTCGGCCGCCAGAATTTCCGTCGGCTGATCGGGGTAGAGCTTCAGATTAGCCATGTTTTCGTGGGTCGGTTCGAACGGCACCTGGAGATCCGGCGAAATGCGAATCGCCCAGTTAAAGCTATACGCATCGCCCGTTTCACGGCGGCACTCTTTCACCAGCGGCATCGCTTTTTTCATTTCACGCGCCACTTCCGCCGGGTCGTCGATGATGACGCGATAGTGGCGGCGGGCCTTCTCGCCGAGCGTGTTGACGATAAAGTCATCCAGCACGCGGAAGTAATCGGCGCTCTCTTTCGGGCCGGTCAGGATCAATGGCAGCACCTGATCCGCGTTGTGCGGGTTCATCAGAATGCCGAGCAGATAAAGCAGCTCTTCCGCCGTACCGACGCCGCCCGGGAAGATAATGATCCCGTGGGCGATACGCACAAACGCTTCAAGGCGTTTTTCGATATCCGGCATGATGATGAGTTCGTTCACCAGCGGGTTAGGCGGCTCGGCGGCAATGATGGACGGCTCGGTCATGCCGATAAAACGCCCTTCTTTATAGCGCTGCTGTGCATGTCCGACCGCAGCGCCTTTCATCGGCGCTTCCATCGCGCCCGGCCCGCAACCGGTGCAGATATTTAACTCGCGCAGCCCCAGCTGATTGCCGACGCGTCGGGCGTAGAGATATTCAGTTTCGTTAATGGAGTGGCCGCCCCAGCAGACCACCATATTCGGCGCCTCGCCCACGTGCAGCGCTTTCGCGTTACGCAGGATAGAAAACACCAGGTTAGTGATATGGATGGAGTCGGTCAGATTCAGATGCTGAAAGCGCCCGGCGTTATGGATTTGCCCGTTGACGAACAGAATGTCGCGCAGCACCGCGAAGAGGTTGGCCTGCAACGAACGAATAATCTGCCCGTCGACGAACGCCTCTTCCGGCGGGTTAATCAGCTCAAGCTTTACGCCGCGCTCGCGGCGCAGCACGTTGATATCGAAATTTTCAAAGCGCGACAGCAGCGCTTTGCTGTTATCGGTCTGGCTACCGGAATTGAGAACCGCGAGCGAACAGTTGCGAAACAGTTGATACAGGTCGCTGCTGGCGGTGCGCTTAAGCATGTCCACTTCCAGCTGCGACAGCAGATCCATCGAGCCCAGCGGGCTAATATGTGTAATCAAGTAAGCTCCTTACGGGGCGATAAACGCCGCTCCCTCTGATTACAATAGCCCCGCCATGTGACATTTAACAACCCACCCCGCACCGCCTTCATGACGGATTTGCGGGATGTTTAGCAATTACTGACGCGCCAGACGGCCGGTTGCTGGCGTAAAGTCGCAGTTGCTGCGCCACGGGTTGATATCCAGACCGCCGCGGCGGGTGTAGCGCGCGTATACGCTGAGCTGTTCCGGTTGGCAGAAACGCGTGATGTCGTTAAAGATGCGCTCGACGCACTGCTCGTGGAATTCGTTATGATGGCGGAACGAGACCAGATAGCGCAGCAGCTTTTCCCGGCAGATTTTCGGCCCGCGATAGCGGATCTGTACGGAGCCCCAGTCCGGCTGGTGCGTGATCAGGCAGTTGGATTTGAGCAGGTGGCTCACCAGCGTCTCTTCCACCGTCTCCTCGCCTGCGGCACCGGAAAGCAGCGCGGCATCGAATTCGTAATCGGTGATCTCAATATCCTGATTATCGATGCAGTCGCCGCTAAAACGCGCGACCGGCTCGCCTTCCACATCCTCAAGGCGGCGAAGCGTGACGGAGACATCGCCCTGCGCGCAGGCGCGTAAATCACGCTCCAGCGTCTCGCGTACCGCGTCCAGGCTGTCAAAACGCGTCTGGTTAAAGCTGTTGAGATAGAGCTTAAAGCTTTTCGATTCCACCAGATTGACGCTGGTCGCGTTAATCTCCACCTGGCCTATCGCCACCTGCGGCAGGCCGTTGCGGTTAAGCCAGGAGAGTTCGTACATCGTCCAGATATCCGCGCCGTGAAAGGGCAGAGCATCGGCGCGCAGGCCCAGCGGATCGCGGTTTAAACTGCGCGGAACGGGCTGGAGCAGCGAGGCGTCGTAAACGTCGCGGTAATCAGTGGATTTGCCGAGCGTCAGGCCGTGAAGCGCCTGATGATTTTCATAAGAAGTCATGTGTCACCGGAATAATACAGGTACAATACAGGGTTCAGTGTATCTTACCTGATCTGAAGAGAGAATCTGGTGCAAAACGAAGTCCAACAGGCGCTGGCGTCATTCAGCGCGCGCTACTGCGAAGCGTGGCGGCAACAGCGGGGCAGCCTGCCCGTCAGTGAAGAATATATCGGTATTTCCTCCCCATGCATTGTATCTACCCACCCGGACGCGGTAGAGTGGCAGCCTCAGCCGTTTACACCCGAAGACTCTCTCGGCGCGGTTGAGAAGGCGCTCGATATTGTGATTCAGCCGGACGCCCATGCTTTTTATGTAAGCCAGTACGCTGGCGACATGGCCGCGCGGCATGATGAACTGGCGTTAACGCTGTTACAGGCCTGGAGCCAGGACGATTTCCGCCGCGTGCAGGAAAACCTGATAGGCCATCTGGTAACGCAAAAACGCCTGAAGCTGTCGCCGACAGTTTTTATTGCTACGCTTGATAGCGAGCTGGATGTGATCTCGCTGTGTAACCTGACCGGCGAGGTGGTGCGCGAGACGCTCGGCACCCGTAAGCGCCGCGTACTGGCACCTTCGCTTAGCGCGTTTCTGAACCAGCTCGATCCCCTCGTGTAATCCTTTTTTGCCTGCACCCTTGTAAGAGATCTCTCACAAACCCTGTGAGAGATCGCCGTCAAAGTAAGGGTTTTCTTACGTAAGCTAAAAATTAATAGTCTTATATTTCAAAGGCCTTTGTGCTCACGCTTCGCTTGCGAATGAAACTTATCTTAAATTGAACCTGTAAGCTGCCTTGTAAGTGCAGGCAGATTGCGAGATTCTATCTCTGCCGACACGGAGTGGTGCTGAAGCGAACATCAGGATGATGGCGCTTCAAAAGGACACGCCGGAGGGCGATTCAGGGAAGGCTTCAGGATGAAGCGAAAGGACGGCGCAGGAGCGCTGAGGGACACCTCCAGGAAGGAGAATGTGAGCCGGTCAGGATTACCGGTGGGTCAGGAAGACCAGGACACGCATCTGGATGATGCACCAGTGACATCAGGACGATGTGGGCAGGACGCGTAAACGGACGTAAGGTCGCAAGGCCGCAGGAAAAGTTGTCACGGACGAGCAGGGAGCACCGAAAAGTAGCCGGACTGCTGCGAAACGAACCGGGAGCACTGTGTTATCACAGTGCTCCCTTTTTTTATGCTTTTTTTTCTGCCGCCGGGAAATGGTATGCTGCGCGCCCGGTTTTTTTGATTCACAGAGGTTGTTATGGAACGCCATCAACGGGTTCGCCAGCAGTTGCAGCGCGTCGAGCAGGTGTTGCGCCATCATCAGCAGTGGCAAAGCGCCGCGCCGCACTCCTCCGCGTTTGAAAGCACGCAGCCTTTTTGCATGGATACGCTTGAGCCTTACGAATGGCTGCAATGGGTGCTGATCCCGCGCCTGCACGCGCTGCTGGACGCCGGTGCGCCGCTGCCGCAGGCGTTTGCCGTCGCGCCTTATTATGAAGTTGCGCTTGAAGCGAGCTATCCGGCGCGCGACGCCGTTCTGGTGACGCTGGTGGAACTGGACGCGCTGTTCGCCGGTGACGACGCGTGAGCCTCGAAATCCTTTATCAGGATGAATGGCTGGTGGCGGTCAATAAGCCGTCCGGCTGGCTGGTGCACCGCAGCTGGCTCGATCGCGATGAAAAGGTCGTCGTCATGCAGACGGTTCGTGATCAGATAGGCCAGCATGTTTTTACCGCTCATCGTCTCGACAGGCCCACGTCCGGCGTACTGCTGATGGGGCTTTCCAGTGAGGCTGGAAGACGGTTAGCGCAGCAGTTCGAACAGCATCAAATCCAGAAACGCTATCACGCTATCGTGCGCGGCTGGCTCACCGACAGCGCCGTGCTGGATTATCCGCTGGTGGAAGAGCTTGATAAAATCGCTGATAAGTTCTCCCGCCAGGATAAAGAGCCGCAGCCTGCCGTCACGCACTATCACGGCCTTGCGACGACCACGCAGCCGGTGGCGGTCGGGCGTTACGATTCAGTGCGCTATAGCCTTGTAGAAATGTTGCCGCAGACCGGCCGCAAACATCAGCTGCGCCGCCATATGGCGCACCTTCGCCACCCTATTATCGGTGACTCAAAGCATGGCGATCTGCGCCAGAACCGCGCGGCGGCGGAGCATTTTGGCTGTAACCGGCTAATGCTACACGCCAGCGAGCTGACACTGACGCACCCGTTTACCGGCGCGCCGCTGACCATTCGCGCGGGTCTGGATGACGTCTGGCGTCAGGCGCTGGCGCACTTTGGCTGGCAGGCGCATTTCCCCGCTGCCGATGGGGTTGAGTTTCCTGTGACGAACCCTCAGGATGAAGGCAGTCTGCATTCGAAAGGAGAGTAAGCGATGGCAAGCGTAGGGATTTTTGTCGGCACCATGTACGGAAATTCACTGCTGGTGGCGGAAGAAGCACAGGCGATCCTGAAAAAGCAGGGACATGACGCGACGGTGTATGAAGATCCCGATATCACCGACTGGGAGCGTTATGGCGACGGGTATGCGCTTATTGTCACTTCCACAACCGGGCAGGGCGATCTGCCGGACAGCATCGTGCCGCTTTATCAGGCTATCAAAGATCAGCACGGTCATCAGCCGACGCGGCGCTACGGCCTGATTGCGCTCGGCGACAGCAGTTACAGCCATTTTTGCGGCGGCGGCAAGAAATTTGACGCGCTGTTGCAGGAGCATGCAGCGCAGCGCGTCGGCGAGGTGTTATACATTGACGCCGCGGAATATCCGGAGCCGGAAACGCTCTCCAGCCCCTGGGTCGAGCAGTGGAGCGCGCTGCTTAAGTAAATCACGCCGTCGGCGCTCTGTGCGCCGACGCGGTTTATATCCCGGAAATACGCTGCGCTTCGCGCGCCACGTTATCCATCTCATCAAGTAATTCCAGCAGCTCCGGCTCCAGGTCGCTTGCGGGAACGCCGCTGCGCAACTGCTGTTCAATTAACTGACAGAGATTTTTCAGGCGCGGCACGCCGCTGTAGCCGCAGCTCCCGTGCAGTTTATGAATAAGCTCCGTCAGACCTCCCGGGTTTTCCCCTACCAGCTGTTCTTCCACGCGGTTGCGGACTTCCGGTAAAAACGCCAGCAGCATTTGTAGCATATCGCGCGCCAGATCCGGTTTATTGGCGGCCTGTCGCAGCGCCAGGCTCCAGTCGAGCGTGGCGTCGGGGTTGCCCTCCAGTGGCGTTGTCACAGGAGCGCTTGCGGCCACCGGCACCGCGTAGCCGGGCTGATAGCGCAGTAACAGGGCGCGCAGTTTCTCTTCTTCGATAGGCTTCGCCAGATAATCATTCATTCCGGCGCTGAGCAGCTTTTCTTTCTGCCCTGACATCGCGTGAGCCGTGACCGCGATAATCGGCGTATGCTGCTGTTGCGGCAGTTTGCGGATAAGCTCGCAGGCGTGAATGCCGTCCATATCCGGCATCTGGATATCCATCAGAATAATGTCGAACGGCTGAAGCATGGCGCGCTCCACCGCCTGATGCCCGCTTTCGCACAGCACCACATGCTGAACCATATCTTCCAGCAGCGCGCCGATAAGCTTCAGGTTGGCCGGGTTATCATCCACGGCCATCACCGTCATCGGCATCCTGCTCTGATCGCCTTCCGGCAGTTCACGGGCGTGAATAAGACGACAGTGTTCCAGCAACAGCGGCATCAAACGCGTGGCCGTCACTGGTTTCAGCAGGCAGGCGCTGGCCCCCTCTTTTTTCAGCATCTCGGCGTTGATTTGGGCGTGGCACGGCAGGGCGAGGATCAGGCAGTCCGTCAGCGTCGCTGCACGGGCCAGTTGATCGTGGCGCATCGACAGCGGCTCGCGGTCTGTGACCGGGGCGGCGTACAGTAAAATGTCGTAATGCGCCTGCGGAAGCGTTGCCAGATCGGGGCTGTAGACGACCGTGAGCGGCGTGTTAGCGAGCAGATCCCGCGTGCTTTTCGCGGCCGCTTCGTTTTTCTCGACATAGGCCAGACGCATCCCCGCCAGCATATCGGTGGCGTGGCGGTCCACCAGCGCGTTCGGGTTGAGATCAAGGCTGATATGGAACCAGAACGTCGAGCCGCGATGCGGCTGGCTGTGGAAGGAGATATCGCCGCCCATTTCGTTCACCAGCTTTTGGGTGATCACCAGCCCAAGCCCGGTGCCGCCGTGACGGCGTGAAATACTGGCGTCGGCCTGGCGAAACGCCTGGAACAGACGCGACTGATCGCGCTCCGGAATGCCGATGCCGGTATCGCGGATTTGTACTTCGATCTGCACCTTGTTGTTACTGATGGCGCGCTTCTCAACCACGATGTCGATATTGCCGTGGTCGGTAAATTTAATCGCGTTGCCGACCAGGTTAGTAATCACCTGCTGGAGACGCAGCGGGTCGCCAATGACATTGTCCGGCACGTCGTGGCGCACGCTAATGGTCAGTTCCAGCCCTTTATCGTGCGCCGAGTGCGCGAGCAGCGTGACCACTTCATCAAGCGTGGTACGCAGCGGGAACGGAATGCTTTCCAGCAGCAGTTTCCCGGCCTCAAGTTTCGAGAAATCCAGCACGTCATTAATGATGCTGAGCAGATTATTTGCCGAACGCTCGATGGTATTGAGGTGATCGCGCTGGGTTGGCGTGAGGTCGGTTTTCAGCGTCAGGCGGGTAAAGCCAATCACGCCATTCAGCGGCGTGCGCAGCTCATGAGACATATTAGCGAGAAATTCAGACTTAATGCGCGCCGCTTCCTGGGCGCGTTTTTTCGCCAGATCCAGCTCAACGTTCTGGATCTCCATCTGCTCCAGCGTTTCACGAAGATCAGACGTCGCCTGATCGATATTGTGCTGCATCTCTTCATGGTAAGCGGCAAGCGACATCGCCATTGAGTTGATGCCGTTTTTCAGCATATCCAGTTCGCCCAGCATAAAGCCTTCCACGCGGCTGTCGAGCTGGCCGCGGCGAATACGGTCAACGGTATTAACCATATTGCGGATAGGCGCGGTGACGTCGCGCATCAGGCGCCAGGCGAACAGCACCGCGCAGGCCATGCAAATCAGCATCATCAGCAGCGAAATGGCGATCTCCTGATACTGCTGGAGGCGTACTGATTTCAGATCAAGCTCCAGCGCCACGTAGCCCAGCGGGTTGGCGCTGAGTTTGGCGTCAGAAATTTCAGACTCGTCAGGAGAATAGCGCTCGGAGACCACAGGCGTGCGCAAAATCAGTATATCGTCGCGGCGCGTCACGCCCAGGCTGGTCGGCATGGATGCGCCGTCCGGGAGCTGCAGTTCGGACGGGTCAAGCTGATAATTAGAGGTGACAAACAGCTTATTGTGCCGATCGTAAACCGAAATGGCGCGTACAATTTCCGAATGACGGCGATGCAGTACGCTCACCAGCTGGCGCACCGACTCCTTATTTTGCAGGCTCATGCCATATTCGCTGGCGACCGCCAGCGGCTCGATAATGCTGGCGCCGGCGTCTTCCAACTGACGCTGCAAATCATGATAGCGGTGCACAACGAAGAAGACGCTGAGCAGCAGGCCGATAATAAAGGTGGGCGCCAGGATAAGAATCATCATCCGCGCCCGCAGGCTGTAGTTGGTCATGGGGTTCCGTTATGGGACAATCAGCGACATTCAGTTTATGTGAGAAATTTCCTGGCGATGGCGCAATTCTACTCTGCAAAGCGACGCGTGACGACGCGTGAAATCATAACCGTGACGGCTGACGGCCTCGATGCCTTTGGTCAGGGCGTGGCGCGCCATCATGGCAAGGCGTTGTTCATCTCCGGTTTATTGCCAGGCGAGCGCGCGGAAGTGGTGCTCAGCGAAGATAAAAAACAGTTCGCGCGCGGCGACGTTAAAAAGCGGCTTTCACAAAGCCCGGAGCGCGAGACGCCGCGGTGTCCGCATTTTGGCGTATGCGGCGGCTGCCAGCAACAGCACGCCAGCGTGGAATTACAGCAGCGCGCTAAAGCGCAGGCGCTGAGCCGCATGATGAAGCGCGAGGTGGATGAAGTGATCAGCGGGCCTGCGTGGGGCTACCGCCGCCGCGCGCGTCTGAGCTTGAATTTCCCGCCGCGCAAACCAGGCTTACAGATGGGTTTTCGCAAGGCGGGTTCGAACGATCTGGTGGATGTGCATCGCTGCCCTGTGCTTGTGCCCCGTCTTGAAGCGTTGCTGCCGAAACTTCGCGACTGCTTAAGCAGCCTTGATGGCGTGCGTCATCTTGGCCATGTCGAGCTGGTGGATGTGACGAGCGGTCCGTTAATGGTCTTGCGCCATCTCAAGCCGTTAAGTGCCGCCGATCGCGAAAAACTGGAATGCTTTTCGCATTCCGAAGGCGTGGCGCTGTACCTTGCGCCCCAGAGCGATACCCTTGAGCACCTTAATGGCGAGATGCCGTGGTATGAATCCGACGGCCTGCGGCTTACCTTCAGCCCGCGCGATTTTATTCAGGTCAACGAGGCTGTAAACCAGCAAATGGTGGCCCGCGCGCTGGAGTGGCTGGATATTCAGCCCGGCGAGCGCTTGCTGGATCTCTTCTGCGGCATGGGCAACTTTACGCTGCCGCTGGCGCGGCGCGCGGAAAGTGTGGTGGGCGTGGAGGGCGTTGCGGCGCTGGTGGAGAAAGGTGACTATAATGCCCGCCTTAATGCGTTGAAAAACGTCACATTCTTTCAGCATAACCTGGAAGAAGACGTCACCCGGCAACCGTGGGCGCAGCAGGGGTTCGACAAAGTGCTGCTCGATCCCGCGCGTGCGGGCGCGGCGGGCCTGATGCAGCATATTGTGAAATTAAAACCGCGTCGGGTGGTCTATGTCTCCTGTAACCCTGCCACGCTGATGCGTGACAGTGAGGCGCTGCTTGCAGCGGGCTATCGCACCGAACGGCTGGCGATGCTGGATATGTTTCCACACACCGGCCATCTGGAATCGATGGCGTTGTTTGAAAGAGATTAAGTAGTCAGGCCACCGCGCGGTGCGGAGAGGCTGTCCCGAAAGGAGAGGACGATGGTTGCGGTAAGAAGTGCACATCTTAATAAAGCTGGCGAATTTGACCATGAAAAATGGGTGGCGAGCCTTGGCATCGCCAGTCAGCCGTCGTGTGAACGCTTAACCGAAACCTGGCGCTATTGCGAACAGCAGACGCAGGGCCACCCGCAGGCCGAGCTTCTGCTCTGGCGCGGCGTGGAGATGGTCGAAATCCTCACCACGCTGAGCATGGATATCGACACGCTGCGCGCCGCGCTGCTCTTCCCGCTGGTGGACAGCGGTGTCGTGAGCGAAGAGGTGCTCATTGAGAGTGTCGGCAAATCCGTGGTCGGGTTAATCCACGGCGTGCGCGATATGGCCGCCATCCGCCAGCTTAAAGCCACGCATCACGATTCCGTCTCTTCTGAACAGGTCGATAACGTGCGCCGCATGCTATTGGCGATGGTCGATGATTTCCGCTGCGTGGTGATTAAACTCGCAGAGCGCATCGCGCATCTGCGCGAGGTGAAAGACGCGCCGGAAGATGAACGCGTACTTGCGGCGAAAGAGTGCACCAATATCTATGCGCCGCTGGCGAACCGTCTTGGCATCGGCCAGCTCAAGTGGGAGCTGGAGGATTTCTGCTTCCGCTATCTGCACCCCGAAGAGTACAAGCGTATCGCAAAGCTGCTGCATGAGCGGCGCATAGACCGCGAGCATTATATCGACGAGTTTGTGACGCATCTGCGCAGCGCCATGAAAGAAGAAGGCGTTAAGGCGGAGGTTTACGGCCGTCCAAAACATATCTACAGCATCTGGCGCAAAATGCAGAAAAAGCATCTGGCGTTTGATGAGCTTTTTGACGTGCGCGCCGTGCGCATCGTCGCAGAGCGCCTTCAGGACTGCTACGCCGCACTCGGGATAGTTCACACGCACTATCGCCATCTGCCGGATGAGTTCGACGATTATGTCGCCAACCCGAAACCCAACGGCTACCAGTCCATTCATACCGTGGTGCTTGGCCCTGGCGGCAAAACCGTGGAAATTCAGATCCGCACCAAACAGATGCACGAAGACGCTGAACTCGGCGTGGCGGCGCACTGGAAGTACAAAGAAGGCGCGGCAAGCGGCGTGCGTAACGGTCATGAAGACCGTATCGCCTGGCTGCGTAAACTTATCGCCTGGCAGGAAGAGATGGCGGATTCCGGCGAGATGCTCGACGAACTGCGCAGTCAGGTCTTTGACGATCGTGTCTACGTGTTTACCCCGAAAGGCGATGTCGTCGATCTGCCCGCAGGCTCCACACCGCTGGATTTTGCCTACCACATCCACAGCGATGTCGGGCACCGGTGCATCGGCGCGAAAATCGGCGGCAGGATCGTGCCGTTTACTTACCAGCTGCAAATGGGCGATCAGATTGAAATCATCACCCAGAAGCAGCCGAACCCGAGCCGCGACTGGCTGAATCCGAACCTCGGCTACGTCGGCACCAGCCGGGCGCGCGCCAAAATTCACGCCTGGTTCCGCAAACAGGATCGCGATAAAAACATTATCGCCGGTCGCCAGATCCTGGATGACGAACTGGCACATCTCGGCATCAGCCTGAAAGAGGCCGAGAAACACCTGCTGCCACGCTACAACTTTAATGAAGTCGATGAGTTGCTGGCGGCGATTGGCGGCGGCGATATTCGTCTTAACCAGATGGTGAATTTCCTCCAGGCGCAGTTCAACAAGCCCAGCGCGGAAGAGCAGGACGCCGCGGCGCTGCGTCAGTTGCAGCAAAAAACCTATACGCCGCAGGGGCGCAACACGCGGGATAATGGCCGCGTCGTCGTCGAAGGCGTCGGTAATCTGATGCACCATATTGCCCGCTGCTGCCAGCCAATCCCTGGCGATGATATTGTCGGCTTTATCACCCAGGGGCGCGGGATTTCCATCCACCGCGCCGACTGCGATCAACTGGCGGAACTGCAGTCACATGCGCCGGAGCGTATTGTCGATGCCGTCTGGGGCGAAAGCTACTCAGCAGGGTATTCGCTCATTGTGCGCGTGACCGCGAACGACCGCAGCGGCCTTTTGCGCGATATCACGACGATCCTCGCTAACGAAAAGGTCAATGTGCTTGGCGTTACCAGCCGCAGCGATACCCGTCAGCAGCTGGCGACCATCGATATGGAAATCGAAATTTACAATCTCCAGGTGCTTGGCCGCGTGCTCGGCAAACTCAACCAGGTGTCTGATGTCATTGATGCGCGCCGCCTGCACGGCGGCTGACGCGCGCGGCGGCGCCGTGCGGTAACGCCGCGCCGCCTTTATTTTCTCCTCCAGCGTGAGGCGCGTGGCGGTTCTCGCCACGTCTGTTTTTATAAGGACTTTCCATGACTCAAATCGACCGCCTGCTCGGCATTATGAAGCGTCTTCGCGACCCGCAAACCGGCTGCCCGTGGGATAAAGAACAAACCTTCGCGACCATCGCCCCGTACACCCTTGAAGAAACCTACGAAGTGCTTGATGCCATTGCGCGCGAGGATTTCGACGATCTGCGCGGCGAGCTGGGTGACCTGCTGTTCCAGGTGGTGTTCTACGCCCAGATGGCGCAGGAAGAGGGGCGTTTTAATTTTGACGACATTTGCGCGGCCATCAGCGATAAGCTTGAGCGCCGCCATCCGCATATCTTTGGCGACGCGGATTTCGGCAACAGCGCCGAGGTGCTGGCCAACTGGGAGAAAACCAAAAGCGCCGAGCGGGCCGAAAAAGCGCAGCATTCCGCGCTGGACGATATTCCTGAAAGTCTGCCAGCGCTGATGCGCGCGCAGAAAATCCAGAAGCGTTGTTCGGCGGTCGGCTTTGACTGGACCTCGCTTGGGCCGGTGGTCGACAAAGTGCATGAAGAGATAGACGAAGTGATGCACGAGGCGCAGCAGGCGGTTATCGACGAGGCGAAACTCGAGGAAGAGATCGGCGATTTATTGTTCGCGACCGTCAATCTTTCCCGCCATCTGGGGGCGAAAGCGGAGACCGCGCTGCAAAAAGCCAACCGTAAGTTTGAGCGCCGTTTCCGCCAGGTCGAGGCGATTATTCGCGCGCAGGGCCTCGAAATGGAGCAGGCGAGCCTCGATCAAATGGAAGCGGCCTGGCAGACGGTTAAACGCCAGGAAGTTGATAGTTAACGTTTTTTCACGTCAAGCGCCTGTTGTTAACACTTATTTCCAACAAGCGCTTGATTTGCGTCAAAAACATTTCTGAGAAAAGGGCTATTTTCTTCCGGCTTGGGTCTGGCGAGACCAGCCGGTGATCGTGCAGAATGAAAGTTTGTGACCCCCGTCCTGTTCGGGTATACTACTTTCCCGTCCTGGTTATTCCATCGTCTTTAAACCTAACTTCTCAGGTTCAGCATGACAACGAACTATATTTTTGTGACCGGCGGGGTCGTTTCCTCTCTGGGTAAAGGCATTGCCGCAGCCTCCCTCGCAGCCATTCTTGAAGCCCGTGGCCTCAACGTGACCATCATGAAACTGGATCCGTATATCAACGTCGATCCTGGCACCATGAGTCCAATCCAGCACGGGGAAGTGTTCGTTACTGAAGACGGCGCTGAAACCGATCTGGACCTGGGCCACTACGAGCGTTTTATCCGCACCCGCATGACGCGCCGCAACAACTTCACGACGGGTCGTATCTACTCTGAAGTTCTGCGCAAAGAGCGTCGTGGCGACTACCTGGGCGCGACCGTTCAGGTTATTCCGCACATCACCAACGCTATCAAAGAACGCATTCTTGCGGGCGGCGAAGGCCATGACGTCGTTCTGGTCGAAATCGGCGGTACCGTGGGCGATATCGAATCCCTGCCGTTCCTTGAAGCCATTCGTCAGATGGCGGTTGAAGTGGGTCGTGAACATACGATGTTCATGCACCTGACGCTGGTGCCATACATGGCGGCGGCCGGTGAAGTGAAAACCAAACCGACTCAGCACTCCGTTAAAGAACTGCTGTCGATCGGGATTCAGCCGGATGTGCTGATTTGCCGTTCCGATCGCGCCGTGCCGGCCAACGAACGCGCCAAAATCGCTTTGTTCTGTAACGTTCCTGAAAAAGCGGTTATTTCTCTGAAAGACGTCGATTCCATCTATAAAATTCCGGGCCTGTTGAAATCGCAGGGGCTGGACGATTATATTTGTAAACGATTCAGCCTGAACTGTCCGGAAGCTAACCTGGCTGAATGGGAACAGGTTATTTATGAAGAAGCGAATCCGGCGGGCGAAGTCACTATCGGTATGGTCGGCAAGTACATTGAACTGCCGGACGCCTATAAATCGGTTATCGAGGCGCTGAAACACGGCGGCCTGAAAAACCGCGTGACCGTCAACATCAAGCTTATCGATTCGCAGGACGTAGAAACCCGCGGCGAAGAACTGCTGAAAGGTCTGGATGCTATCCTGATCCCTGGCGGTTTCGGTTATCGCGGCGTGGAAGGCAAAATCGCCACCGCGCGCTACGCCCGTGAAAACAACATTCCTTACCTCGGCATTTGCCTCGGTATGCAGGTTGCGATGATTGAATATGCACGCAATGTTGCGGGCATGGAGAACGCCAACTCCACGGAATTTGTGCCAGACTGTAAGTACCCTGTCGTGGCGCTCATCACTGAATGGCGTGATGAAAACGGTAATGTCGAGACGCGTAGTGAGAAGAGCGATCTCGGCGGGACGATGCGTCTGGGCGCGCAGCAGTGCCAGTTGTCAGACGACAGCCTGGTGCGCAAGCTGTACGGCGAACCAGTGATTACGGAACGTCACCGTCACCGTTATGAAGTCAACAACATGTTGTTGAAGCAGATTGAAGCCGCTGGCCTGCGCGTTGCGGGCCGTTCCGGCGATGATCAGTTGGTCGAGATCATCGAAGTGCCAAATCATCCGTGGTTTGTCGCTTGTCAGTTCCACCCGGAATTTACTTCCACACCGCGCGACGGGCATCCGCTGTTTGCAGGCTTCGTAAAAGCCGCCAGCGAGTACCAGAAACGCCAGGCGAAGTAAGCAGAGTTAAAACGGCAACGCGCGACAATTTCGCGCGTTGTTTGTCTGGAGTTTTAGTTTAACTTGTACTGAGGAAAATCTAATGTCCAAAATCGTTAAAGTCATCGGTCGTGAAATCATCGACTCCCGTGGTAACCCGACTGTTGAAGCCGAAGTTCACCTGGAAGGCGGTTTCGTAGGTATGGCTGCTGCCCCGTCAGGTGCTTCCACTGGTTCCCGCGAAGCGCTGGAACTGCGCGATGGCGACAAATCCCGTTTCCTGGGCAAAGGCGTAACCAAAGCGGTTGGCGCGGTTAACGGCCCGATCGCTCAGGCTATCGTTGGCAAAGATGCTAAAGATCAGGCTGGTATCGACAAGATCATGATCGATCTGGACGGTACTGAAAACAAATCTAACTTCGGTGCAAACGCCATTCTGGCCGTTTCTCTGGCTGCTGCTAAAGCTGCTGCTGCTTCCAAAGGCATGCCGCTGTATGAGCACATCGCTGAACTGAACGGCACCCCGGGCAAATTCTCCATGCCGGTTCCGATGATGAACATCATCAACGGTGGCGAACATGCTGACAACAACGTTGATATCCAGGAATTCATGATCCAGCCGGTTGGCGCTTCCAGCGTTAAAGAAGCTATCCGCATGGGTTCTGAAGTTTTCCATCACCTGGCGAAAGTGCTGAAAGGCAAAGGCATGAACACCGCGGTAGGTGACGAAGGCGGCTACGCGCCGAACCTGGGTTCTAACGCCGAAGCTCTGGCTGTTATCGCTGAAGCGGTAAAAGCAGCAGGCTACGAGCTGGGCAAAGACATCACTCTGGCGATGGACTGCGCAGCGTCTGAATTCTACAAAGACGGCAAATACGTTCTGGCTGGCGAAGGCAACAAAGCGTTCACCTCTGAAGAGTTCACTCACTTCCTGGAAGACCTGACCAAACAGTACCCGATCGTTTCCATCGAAGACGGTCTGGACGAGTCTGACTGGGACGGTTTTGCATACCAGACCAAAGTGCTGGGCGACAAAATCCAGCTGGTGGGCGACGACTTGTTCGTTACCAACACCAAAATCCTGAAAGAAGGCATCGAGAAAGGCATCGCTAACTCCATCCTGATCAAATTCAACCAGATCGGTTCTCTGACCGAAACTCTGGCTGCGATCAAAATGGCGAAAGACGCTGGCTACACTGCTGTCATCTCTCACCGTTCTGGCGAAACCGAAGACGCAACCATCGCTGACCTGGCGGTAGGTACTGCGGCAGGCCAGATCAAAACTGGTTCTATGAGCCGTTCTGACCGCGTTGCTAAATACAACCAGCTGATTCGTATCGAAGAAGCGCTGGGCGAAAAAGCACCGTACAACGGCCGTAAAGAGATCAAAGGCCAGGCATAATCGCCCGACCTTTTCTGTTAAAAATGCCAGTCGATTGACTGGCATTTTTTTTATTTAAAATCGACTTCCATCTGCTGTGGAATGGTCAACCCGTTCGTGGTCTGCACACAGCGCGCAATATAGTCGGTAAAGCGTGGTGGTTTCGGCATACCGAGCTTCAGCAGCTTATCGTTACAGAAACGTACATTCAGCGTGGCGAACGCGCCATATAAACGCATCGCTTTCAGCATCAGACGCTCATTACACGGCCCGAAAATATCTTTTAGCTCACGGCGCATTTTCACTAAGGTTTTATAGCTCACCTGTGCGTAGTTATCCGCTATCGGCGCTTTTTCCTGAGCCTTCGCCATCGCGATATCAATATCCGCAAAACGCACGCTGTTCTCTTCGCCGGCAGAAATATGCACCACTTCGCCTTGCGCGATTTCTTTATCGAGCAGCAGCAGCAACGCTTCGGCGCAATAATCCACCGGGATCACATCCACGCGGTCTTCCAGCGAGCACATAAATTTCTGAAGCATCAGCCCCATGCTGAAGACCCAGAAAATACTGGTGGAAGGCAGGCAGCCGTGATGGGTATGGCCAACTACGATAGAAGGACGGGCGATCACCAGCGGCAGTTGCGGACAGTGCTGGCGCATCAGCTGTTCAATCGTCGATTTCGAATGGGTATAGGTCACCAGGTGCTCGGCGTTTTCACGAAACTCGGTGCTTTCAGGCACCAGCGAATGCGGCTCAGGCGTACACGACATCGCTGTGCCCACATGCAGGAAACGCTGCAAACCTGTAACCTCAGCCATGCGGCGGGCGAACGCCAGGGTTCCTTCAACATTCACTTTCCAGATAAGCGGATTATTGCCGAACGACGCTACGGCCGCGCAGTTAATGACATGCGTGACGCTATCAAGGCGGGTATCGTGCAGAAAACTCTCCGGCTCGCCCAAATCACCGCACAAAACTTGCGTGGTGTTCAGCATCGCAAGCTGTGCCTCGCTGAGGTTGAACTTGCGCATATTACTGAGCACGCGCGACAGTCCGGCTTCGCTGTTCTGCGCACGCACCAGCAGCAATAAATTGATCTTTTCGGTGCGCTGAAGAATTTTTTCTAATACTGCACCGCCCAGAAAACCCGTTACGCCCGTTATTAATAAAGTCTTCATTTCTGTTATTCCACCTGGGTTAATTGGGCGGATTGTAGGAGCAGAAAAGTAAACGGCGTTTAAATAACAGCGAGGCGGTAAAGGAGGAAAATTAAGGTTATTTTAAGGAAAGTCGCATAAGGCATTTTTCTATGACATCGTAATGGTAGAAAAAATCCTTTTATTATAATAAAAATATTTATGTCATTGAATTTGCTTTTTTTATTTGATGGATTGAGAAATTTAATAAACCGAAAAAATCCCACGGAAATTACGTCTGGTTACATTATTGTAGGTTTAAAAAAGCCGTTGCAGATTATTCGCACCTTGCAACGGCATTTTATTACAGCAATAACGGCAGCGTGGCGCTGGCGGTTTGCTGGCTAATTTCCCGGTAACGGCTATCCGTCGCTATCAGCCCTGCTGTTAATAATTCCACCAGCAGCATTGCGCCGACTTTAGCGTTCAGCGCACCCGCATTCAGCGGGCCTTCCGGTTTGGCGGCCACAAGCAGCATATCGCTTATTGATGCCAGCGGACTGCGCGGCGTGTTGCTCAGCGTGAGAACAGGCGCCCCGGCTTTTCGCGCGAGCGTCACGGCATGCAGCAGGTCGCGCGTGGATCCCGAGCTGGAAATGGCGACCACCAGATCGGTTTCGCCAAGCGTTGTGGCGTTCATCGACGCACGGTGCATATCGCTAAACAGATGTGCCGCTTTGCCAAGGCGCAGCAGCTTGTAATGCATATATTCGCCAATGATGGCGCTCGCCGCGACGCCGTAAATCTGTACTGACCGCGCCTGATGCAGCGCCTGCGCGGCCTGTTCCAGCATGGCGCGATCCAGCAGTTGTGCAGTGTCTCGCAGCGCCTGCACCGATTCCTCCACCAGCGCGTCCAGCGCATCGCCGCTCTGCGCGCGCGGTGCCTGCCCGCGCTGAACATCGAGCGCCAGCGCCATTTTAAATTCGGTATAGCCTTTGCACCCGAGCGCGCGACACAGCCGCGTCACGCTGGCTTCGCTGGTGTCACTCTCGCGGGCGAGCTCGGTGATGGTGAGATAAAGCACGCGTGCCGGGTCGCTCAGCACATAGTCACCGAGTTTGCGCTGCGTGGGACTAAACCCAGACAGCGCCTGGCGCAGCTTAAGCAGTAAATTTTCATGGTCAGACATAACAGGATCCTGAAGCACCGACGGCTGCCGATGAGTGTGCGGGAAAGCCCGCTACCAATGCCAGCCATTTTAAAAAAGTATGATCGGCTTCGCTATTATTGGTGATAATTTTCATAATATATTTTTATTGTGATAAATATTTTCATCATAACTACAGCGGGGATTTCATCATGGCATTCTTCAGCGGAACATCGTCAGGGCGCTGGTTTGAAAAGGCGCAGCGGTTTGGTAAGTCGTTTATGTTGCCAATTGCCGTGTTACCGGCGGCGGGCCTCCTGCTCGGCGTCGGCGGCGCGCTCTCCAATCCCAATACGCTGACGGCGTATCCGTTTCTCGACGTCGGCTGGCTGCAGGCGATTTTCACGATCATGAGCAGCGCCGGGGCGATCGTCTTCGCGAACCTGTCGGTGCTGTTTGCCGTCGGCGTGGCGGTGGGCCTTGCGCGTACCGATAAAGGCACGGCCGGTCTCGCCGCGTTACTGGCGTTTCTGGTGATGAACGCCACCATCAATGCGCTGCTGACTTTGACCGGACAGCTCGCGCAGAGCAATCCGGGCGCGGTCGGGCAGGGAATGGTGCTCGGGATCCAGACGCTGGAAACCGGCGTTTTCGGCGGCGTGGTGATTGGCCTTGTGACCTGCGCGCTGCATCAGCGGTTTAATAAAATCGCGCTGCCGCAGTTTCTGGGTTTTTTTGGCGGCTCGCGATTTGTGCCTATCATCAGCGCGCTGGCGGCGATTGTGGTCGGCGCGGCGATGACCGTCGTCTGGCCGCATTTTCAGAAAATGATTTTCGGGCTTGGCGGGCTGGTTGAGGCGACCGGTTATGTCGGCACGCTGCTGTATGGTTTTATCCTGCGTATGCTTGGCCCGTTCGGCCTGCATCACATCTTCTATCTGCCTTTCTGGACGACGGCGCTCGGCGGCAGTGAAATCGTCAACGGCCAGCTGGTGGAAGGCACGCAGCGTATTTTCTTCGCGCAGCTTGCAGACCCGACCACGCAGCAGTTTTATATCGGCACGTCGCGGTTTATGTCCGGGCGCTTTATTACCATGATGTTTGGCCTGATCGGTGCATGTCTTGCGATGTACCACACCGCGAAGCCGGAGAATAAAAAGCGCGTTGCCGGTCTGCTGCTTTCTGCGGCGCTGACCTCGTTCCTTACCGGCATCACCGAGCCGATTGAGTTCTCCTTCCTGTTTGTCGCGCCCGTGCTCTATGTCATCCACGCCTTCTTCGACGGGCTGGCTTTTATGCTGGCGCACATTCTGCACATTACTATCGGCCAGACATTCTCAGGCGGTTTTATCGATTTCATTCTCTTTGGGGTCTTGCAGGGCGAGGCGAAAACGCACTGGCTGATGGTGCCGCTGGTCGGCGTGCCGTGGTTTTTCCTCTATTACTTCACGTTCCGTTTCCTCATTACACGTTTCGATTTCGCCACACCCGGCCGGGAAAAAGAGCCCCAGGAAAGCGTGGCGATGAAAGACAGCGAGCGGGCGCAGGCCGTCGTGGCCGGGCTCGGCGGGCGGGAGAACCTTCAGGAAGTCGACTGCTGCGCCACGCGGTTGCGCGTCACCGTGAACGACGGAACTCAGGTCGATGAGGCCGCGCTGAAAGCGACCGGCGCGCGCGGCGTGATCCTGCGCGGCAACGGCGTACAGGTTATCTACGGCCCGCACGTCACGATTATTAAAAACGAAATCGAAGAGTTATTAAGCTGAGGTCAACGATGTTAGAGCAGATTAAAGGAAAGCTGGTGGTCTCCTGCCAGGCGCTGGAAAACGAACCGCTGCATAGCCCGTTTATTATGGGAAGGATGGCGCTGGCGGCGGCCCAGGGCGGGGCGGCAGGGATCCGCGCTAACAGCGTGGCGGATATTCTGGCGATTAAAGAACAAGTGGCGCTGCCGGTCATTGGCATCATTAAACGGGATTACCCCGCAAGCGACGTGTTTATCACCGCGACGATGCGCGAAGTCAGCGAACTGATGGAGGCGGCACCTGAGATGATCGCGCTCGATGCCACCGCACGTCCGCGCCCTGGCGGCGAAACGCTCGAACAGTTCGTCGCGGAGATCCGCCGTACCTGGCCTGATGTGCTGCTGATGGCGGATGTATCAAGCGTTGAAGAGGCCGTGACGACCGAAGCGCTCGGTTTCGACTGTGTGGGCACCACGCTTTATGGCTACACGGCGAACACCCAGGGGCATCGCCTGCCGGAAGACGATTTCGCGTTGCTAAAGGCCGTGCTGGCGGCGGTGACGGTCCCGGTTATCGCCGAAGGGAATGTAGACACACCGGAGGGCGCGGCGCGCTGTCTGGCGCTCGGCGCGCACGCGGTGGTGGTGGGCGGCGCTATTACGCGCCCGCAGCAAATCACCCGCCGCTTTACCGACGCGCTGCGCTCACCAGTTGTCTGACGAGCCGCCGCCGTCACTTGAGCCGCCATCGCCTGAGCTGACGCTGTGGTGGCTGCTGTGATGGCTGGCGCTGTCGCCGCCTGAGGACGAGTGAAGGTGACTGGTCGCAAGCCAGGCGGCGGAGGTGTCGCCGGACGATGAGCCGTTACCTGCCGCGCTGAGCCGATAATTCGGGAAGGCAAACACCACGATCAGCGCCAGGATCATCAACAGAAAGGGCACGGAAAAGCTCAGCCAGAGAAAGGGCTCCACCCACGGGAAAAAGTTGCTGGTGATGGCAAACGCGGGAGTCAGCAGGCAGGAGGTGCCGAAAAAGAGCGTCACCAGCGTTTTCTTTTTGCGCAGCATGATTAAGGCAAACAGCACGATGACGAGAACAGGCAGCGCCAGCCAGTAAGAGAAATTCAGCAGCAATGGCTTGAGCCAGGCCTGTACCCACGAGGGCGATGTCGCAGGCGGCAGCGGCTGATGGCTGAGCAGCGCATCGATACCGGTAAGCCCCTGACGCAGGCCCGCGGTGAGATCGCCCGCCCTGAACCACGGCAGCATCTGTTCTTTGATTATTCGGCTCGCCAGTGCATCCGGAATCGTCTTCTGCAGCCCGCGCCCGGTTTCGATACGCACCAGACGATCGTGCCAGGCGACCAGAATCAGCACGCCATCGTTGCGCTGCGCATTGCCGAGCCGCCAGGTATTAAACGTGCGCGTCGCAAAACGCTCCAGGTTGTCGCCTTTTAATTCCGGTAACACCAGAATCGCCGTTTGCGCGTGGGTGCGGGTATTGATTGCCGACACATCGTCAAGCAAGGCCACGTATTCCTGGCCGCTCAGCAGATCGGCGGGATCGTTGATAACGCCACGCATCGGCGGCACGTCGAGGGGCTGCGCCAGCGCGCTCACGCTCACTAACGTCAGCGCTACCGTCAAAATGAATGACGTTAATATGCGTACCATAACTCTCGCCTTGTCCTTGTTATCCCGCTGGCCGTCCCGCGCCATACTAACCGCCGCCTTGCAGCCCTGCCAATGCCCTGGAATTGAGGGGTAAATACGCATCAGACTTGGTAAAGTCTGCCGGTAAGGCGCAAATGGCACATGCCAGTCTGACGGTTATCTGTAATAATTACCGTTTTGGTAATAAACCGAGTGAATCATGCAGTACCCGATTAATGAGATGTTTCAGACCCTGCAGGGCGAGGGTTATTTTACCGGCGTGCCCGCCATTTTTATTCGTCTGCAGGGATGCCCCGTAGGTTGTGCCTGGTGCGACACCAAACACACCTGGGATAAGCTCGCCGATCGGGAAGTGTCGCTTTTCAGCATTATCGCGAAAACCAAAGAGAGCGATAAATGGGGCGCGGCGAGCCCGGAAGATCTGCTGGCGGCCATTGAGCGTCAGGCCTATACCGCGCGCCATGTGGTGATCACCGGCGGCGAGCCGTGTATCCACGATCTGCTGCCCTTAACGGAGCTTCTGGAAGCGCACGGTTTTAGCTGCCAGATTGAAACCAGCGGCACCCATGAAGTGCGTTGCACTACGGGCACCTGGGTGACGGTTTCGCCGAAAGTGAATATGCGCGGTGGTTACGAGGTGCTGGATCAGGCGCTGATGCGCGCCGATGAAATCAAGCACCCGGTCGGGCGTATGCGTGATATCGAGGCGCTGGATGAACTGCTGGCGCGCCTGCATGATGAAAGACAGCGGGTGATTGCGCTGCAGCCGATTAGCCAGAAGGAAGATGCGACGCGCTTATGCATTGAAACCTGTATCGCCCGCAACTGGCGGCTGTCGATGCAGACGCATAAGTATCTGAATATTGCATAAAAAAGAGAGGCGTTGAGCCTCTCTTTTTTTGTGTGTGGCATGTGAGCGGTGGGTGCGCTGCGCTTACCCACCCTACGAGAATTCCATGACGTTTGTCTTGTAGGGCGGGTAAGCGCAGCGCACCCGCCATCAAAACGTGTACCCGCCATTATCGGCGGCTCACACCGCCAGAACCTTATTCGCCGCGATATACGCAACCCGCGGTGCAGGTCTCTTTAATCATCACCGCGCTCAGCAGCGGCAGGCGGGGTTTCATCTGATCCCAAATCCAGCGCGCCAGCACTTCGCTGGTCGGGTTTTCAAGGCCCGGAATATCGTTCAGATAATAGTGATCCAGGCTATCGTAGATCGGCTTAAACGCCGCTTTCAGCTCGGCGAAATCGATAATCCAGCCGGTATGAGGGTCTACCTCGCCCGTTACCTCCAGGCGCACCATAAAAGAGTGTCCGTGCAGACGACCGCACTTGTGGCCTTCGGGGACATGAGGGAGTCGGTGAGCGGCTTCGAAGATAAAATCTTTAAACAGGGTGGTAGGCATAACGCAGTCTCAGTCTTGCTAAAAAACCGCCGCATAGTACCGGAATTGACCGTTTTTAGCATTAACTAAAACCCTCATAAACGATAAGCGCACAAAACACCTCGCGACGTTAAAAAATAACCATGATTTTCAATGCGTTAATTAACCGATTTTTACGCTTATGCTTATTGGTAAAACTGGTTAGTCCATTTGGTTATTTATTATTTCCATCCCTTCTTTAATTGTTATTCTTGCCGCCGTTACCCTTACTTTCTCTTCTGTTTTTGCGATAAAAAACAGCTTTGCTACTGGAACATAACGACGCATGACGACTCAGGCCCCACCGAACGCTTTGCTCCCGCTCAGCCCGGAGCAGCTGGCTCGCCTTCAGACGGCGACTCATGATTTCACCCCCACGCAGCTCGCCTGGCTTTCGGGCTATTTCTGGGGAATGGTAAACCAACAGCCAGGTGCGGCGGTGGTGCAAACGCCCGCAGCGCCGGCGTCGGTGATTACGCTGATTTCCGCTTCCCAGACCGGCAACGCGCGCCGCGTGGCGGAAGCACTGCGTGACGATCTGCTGGCGGCGCAGCTCAATGTAAATCTGGTAAACGCGGGCGACTATAAATTCAAACAAATTGCCCAGGAAAAACTGCTGGTCGTTGTGGCCTCAACCCAGGGCGAAGGCGATCCGCCGGAAGAAGCCGTCGCGCTGCACAAATTTTTGCTGTCGAAAAAAGCACCGAAGCTTGACGGCACGGCTTTCGCCGTCTTTGGCCTTGGCGACACCTCTTATGAACGCTTCTGCCAGGCCGGTAAAGATTTCGATACCCGCCTTGCGGAGCTGGGCGCCGAGCGCCTGCTGGATCGCGTGGATGCCGATGTCGAATACCAGGCGGCCGCTCAGGCGTGGCGCCAGCGCGTGGTGGATGTCCTGAAAGCGCGCGTGCCGAAAGAAGCGCCGTCCCAGGCGGCGTTCACCGCCAGCGGTGCGGTCAATCTGGTTGATTCGACCCCTTATACCAAAGAATCGCCGCTTACCGCGACGCTCTCGGTGAACCAGAAAATCACCGGGCGCCATTCAGAAAAAGACGTGCGCCATATCGAAATCGATCTGGGCGACGCAGGCCTGCGCTATCAGCCGGGCGACGCGCTCGGCGTCTGGTATCAGAACGATCCGGCGCTGGTGCAGGAGCTTCTTGAGCTGCTGTGGCTGAAAGGCGACGAGCCGGTGACGGTAGGCGAGAAAACGCTGCCGCTCAGCGAAGCGCTGCAGTGGCATTTCGAGCTGACGGTGAACACCGCCGCTATCGTTGAAAATTACGCGACGCTGACTCGCAGCGAAGCGCTGCTGCCGCTGGTGGGCGATAAAGCGAAGCTGCAAGATTATGCCGCCAGGACGCCCATCGTCGATATGGTGCGCTTCGCGCCGGCCCAGCTTGAGGCCGAACAGCTGACTGGCCTGCTGCGCCCGCTCACGCCGCGCCTCTATTCCATTGCTTCGTCGCAGGCGGAAGTCGAAAACGAAGTGCACATCACGGTCGGCGTGGTGCGTTTCGACATCGAAGGCCGTCCGCGCGCGGGCGGGGCGTCGAGCTATCTTGCCGATCGTCTGGAAGAAGATGGCGAAGTACGCGTGTTCATCGAGCACAACGACAACTTCCGCCTGCCGGCAACGCCTGAAACGCCCGTCATTATGATTGGCCCCGGCACCGGCATCGCGCCGTTCCGCGCCTTTATGCAGCAGCGCGAAGCCGATGGCGCTACCGGTAAAAACTGGCTCTTCTTCGGCAACCCGCACTTTACGGAAGACTTCCTCTACCAGGTCGAATGGCAGCGCTATGTCAAAGAGGGGCTGTTAACCCGCATCGACCTTGCCTGGTCACGCGATCAGGACCATAAAATTTACGTACAAGACAAAATCCGCGAGCAGGGCGCGGAGCTGTGGCGCTGGATCCAGGAAGGCGCGCACCTTTATGTCTGCGGCGACGCCAATCGCATGGCGAAAGATGTCGAGCAGGCGTTACTGGAAGTGATTGCGGCTTACGGCGGGATGGATGCCGAAGCGGCGGATGAATATTTAAGTGAGCTGCGCGTTGAGCGCCGTTACCAGCGAGACGTCTACTGATGAGCGAAAAATACCCAGGACCTTTGGTGGTCGAAGGAAAACTTTCCGATGCGGAACGCATGAAGCGTGAAAGTAACTTCCTGCGCGGCACCATTGCCGAAGATTTACATGACGGGCTGACCGGCGGGTTTAATGGCGACAACTTTTTGTTGATCCGCTTTCACGGCATGTATCAGCAGGATGACCGCGATATCCGCGCCGAGCGCGCGGCACAGAAGCTGGAGCCGCGTCACGCGATGATGCTGCGCTGCCGTCTGCCGGGCGGCATCATGACGCCGCAGCAGTGGCTGGCTATCGACAAGTTCGCCGAAGAAAACACGATTTACGGCAGCATTCGTCTGACCAACCGCCAGACGTTCCAGTATCACGGCCTGCTGAAGAAAAACGTCAAGCCGGCGCACCAGATGCTGCATTCCATCGGGCTTGACGCGCTGGCGACCGCCAACGACATGAACCGTAACGTGCTCTGCACGTCAAACCCGGTCGAGTCGCAACTGCATGCCGAAGCTTACGAGTGGGCGAAAAAGCTCTCTGAGCATCTGCTGCCGCGCACCCGCGCCTATGCGGAGATCTGGCTCGATCAGGAAAAAGTGGCGACCACCGGCGAAGAACCGATCCTCGGTGCGACCTATCTGCCGCGTAAGTTCAAAACCACCGTTGTAGTGCCGCCGCAGAACGATGTCGATCTGCACGCGAACGACATGAACTTCGTCGCGATTGCGGAAAACGGCAAGCTGGTAGGCTTTAACCTGCTGGTGGGCGGCGGGCTCTCTATTGAGCACGGCAACAAGAAAACCTACGCGCGCACCGCGACCGAGTTTGGCTACATTCCGCTGGAGCATACGCTGGCGGTGGCCGAAGCGGTGGTGACGACCCAGCGCGACTGGGGCAACCGTACCGATCGTAAAAACGCCAAAACCAAATATACGCTGGAGCGCGTCGGGCCTGACGTCTTTAAAGCGGAAGTCGAGCGTCGCGCAGGCGTGACGTTTGAGCCGGTGCGTCCGTATGAATTTACCGGCCGCGGCGATCGCATCGGCTGGGTGAAAGGCATTGATGATAAATGGCACCTGACGCTGTTTATCGAAAACGGCCGTATTCTCGATTTCCCGGACAAGCCGCTGAAAACCGGCCTGAAGGAAATCGCCAGGATCCATAAAGGCGATTTCCGCCTGACCGCCAACCAGAACCTGATCGTGGCGGGCGTGCCGGAAGGCGATAAAGCGAAGATTGAACAGATTGCCCGCGCCCACGGCCTGATGGCCGGTGTGACGCCGCAGCGTGAAAACTCAATGGCGTGCGTCTCTTTCCCGACCTGTCCGCTGGCGATGGCCGAGGCGGAGCGTTTCCTGCCGCAGTTTATCGATAAAGTCGACGGGATCATGGCGAAGCATGGCCTTGCGGACGAGCACATTGTGCTGCGCGTGACCGGCTGCCCGAACGGCTGCGGCCGCGCGATGCTGGCGGAGCTGGGTCTGGTGGGGAAAGCGCCGGGGCGTTACAACCTGCATCTGGGCGGCAATCGCATTGGTACGCGAATTCCGCGGATGTATCGTGAAAACATTACCGAATCGGAGATCCTCGATAATATCGACGAGCTGGTCGGCCGCTGGGCGCAGGAGCGCGAGCCGGGCGAAGGGTTTGGCGATTTCACGGTGCGCGCCGGGATTATCCGTCCGGTGCTCGATCCGGCGCGGGATTTCTGGGAATAAGCGGTTAGCGCGGCGGGCGGTAACGGTGGATGCGCTGCGCTTATCCACCCTACAACGGGCTGCCTTTCCCCAGGGCGGGTAAGCGCAGCGCGCCCGCTAACGCCCAACGGTTAATATTCCGTAGGGCGGGTAAGCGTAGCGCACCTGCCAGCGCGCGTCTGGCGCGTCACCGCCGCACCGGTATCACATTCATGCAAGCGAGGTTCACATGTCCGTACTTGATCTACATGCGCTGAACGCACTGGAAAAAGACGCCCGCGCCGGGGCGCTGGCCGACACCAACGCGCAGCTTGAGGCGTTAAGCGCCGAAGCGCGCGTCAGCTGGGCGCTGGAAAACCTGCCGGGCGAGTTTGTGCTCTCCTCAAGCTTTGGTATTCAGGCGGCGGTCTGCCTGCATCTGGTCACGCAGCAGCGCCCGGATATTCCGGTGATCCTCACCGATACCGGCTATCTCTTCCCGGAAACCTACCGCTTTATCGACGAGCTGACCGAAAAGCTCAACCTGAACCTGAAAATCTACCGCGCCGAGCAAAGCCCGGCCTGGCAGGAGGCGCGCTACGGCAAGCTGTGGGAGCAGGGCGTTGAGGGGATTGAGAAATACAACGACATCAATAAGGTCGAGCCGATGAACCGCGCGCTGAAAGAACTTAACGCGCAGACCTGGTTTGCGGGCCTGCGCCGCGATCAGTCCGGCAGCCGCGCGAATCTGCCGGTGCTGGGCGTGCAGCGCGGCGTCTTTAAAATCCTGCCGATTATCGACTGGGACAACCGCACTGTTTATCAGTATCTCCAGAAGCACGGGCTGAAATACCACCCACTGTGGGACGAAGGCTATCTCTCGGTGGGCGATACCCATACCACCCGCAAATGGGAGCCAGGCATGGCGGAAGAAGAGACCCGCTTCTTTGGCCTTAAACGCGAGTGCGGCCTGCACGAAGGCTAATAAAAAGCGCGCCCTGAGGCGCGCTTTTTTACTTCTCCGCTTTCGCCAGCGTTTTCACCAGCGGCAGCAGTACGCGCATCACGTCGCGGCAGCGCTTATTGATACGCCCCGGTAGCGTCTGATCCAGGTATTGCAGGCTATCCTCGCGCGCGTTGTGCGCCACCGGCGCGAGCGCGTGACGCCCGCGATGGCGGGTGGCGTCATTAACGGCGGCTACCGCCAGCACCGGAATGCCCGCCTTATCAAACGCGGCGGCGTCGTTATCCGCAGGCAGCACGCTGTTTGCCGCGACCGGAATGCCAAAGCGGTGCGCGAGCTTCACCGCGCTGTCGCGCGTGAGCTGGCGCACCGCAGCGGGCGTATTCTTACCGCTGATAAACGCGAGTTTATCGCCCGCTACCAGATGGCTGAGATTAATCACCAGCAGCGTCTGTTTTTTCTCGATGGCGCTCATTCGTTTAAGCAGGTTCTCCGCGCCCATGCCGCCTTCTTCTTCACCGCTGGTGGCGATAAAGCGCACGCCGTAGCGCGTCGGCACATCTTTCAGGCGCTCCGCCAGCTCCAGCATCACGCCGACGCCCGCCGCGTTATCATCCACGCCCTGTAGCGTCAGCCCGCCAAGGTTGTTATCGACATCCGCGTCGCTCTGCGGCGCATAAGTATCAAAATGCGCCATCACGATGATCTGCTGCGGCGACGCGCCTTCGTGGGCGGCTATCACGGTGCTGCCGGTTACGTTCTGCCAGTTGGTGCGATGGTTTCCGGCGGTATAGATATAGCGGCTGTGAAACGCGCGGATATCGCTCTGATAGCCGAGGCGTACAAACTGTTGTCGCAGATAATCTGCGGCAAGCATCTCGGCGGGCGATCCTGTCATGCGGCCTGGAAATAACGTCGCGATATGACGGGTTTGCTCACTGGCGATATCGCCGGGGTGAAGAGATTGCGAGAAAGCGGGCAGGGTGAAGCATGCGCTCAGCGCCAGGCTCAGGGTGCAGCGGCGCACTGCGGAAAACATAGAACGTCCTTACTCAAAAAAGCGCGACCAGATAGTGGCGCTTAGTATGAAACTGTGACGACGGTTACACAATTTGATTTACCGTTAAACGCCCGAAATTTCACGGCTTAAGCACTTTTTGATATTTGCATTTCTGCGGCCTTATTCCTTTGTGGAACTATAAATGCCAATTCGTAATTTCATCTGCGATCGGCCTCCCCCTATAGTCCCCTCTGGTCCCCTGTTGTTAGCGAGTTGTATCGCCGTGGAATATCTCCCGTTATTTGCTCAACTGAAACAACGCCCGGTGCTGGTGGTTGGCGGCGGCGAAGTGGCGCTGCGTAAAATCGCGCTGCTGCGGCGCGCGGGCGCCTGCGTCTCTGTCGTGGCGAAAAAGCTGCACCCGGAACTCGCGGCACTTGAGCAGGAAGGCGCACTGCGCTGGCAGGCGCAGACATTTGAGCCTGCGCAGCTCGACGCGGTGTTTCTCGTTATCGCGGCAACCAACGACGCGGCGCTCAACCGCCGGGTCTTTGATGAAGCTAACGCTCGTCAGCGCCTGGTCAACGTGGTGGACGATCAGCCGCTGTGCTCGTTTATTTTCCCCTCAATCGTTGACCGCTCGCCGCTTATCGTCGCTATCTCCTCCAGCGGCAACGCGCCGGTGCTGGCGCGACTGTTGCGCGAGAAAATCGAATCTCTGCTGCCGGCAAGCCTCGGCCGTATGGCCGAAGTGGCGGGCGGCTTTCGCGATCGGATTAAAGCGCGCATTCCGACCACCGACGGACGCCGCCGCTTCTGGGAAAAAGCCTTTCGCGGACGCTTTGCGAGCCTGATGGCCGCGGGCGATACCCGCGCCGCCGAAGCGGTGCTGGAAGCCGAACTCGACGCGCCGCAAGGCCCGCAGGGGGAAATCATTCTGGTGGGCGCAGGCCCCGGCGACGCCGGGCTGTTGACGCTGCGCGGTTTGCAGGTGATGCAGCAGGCGGACGTCGTGCTTTACGACCATCTGGTGAGCGACGGCGTGCTGGATCTGGTACGCCGCGACGCCGACCGCATCTGTGTGGGCAAACGCGCGGGCGCGCATGCGGTGGCGCAGCATGAAACCAACCAGATGCTGATTGATTTCGCCCGTGAGGGCAAAACCGTGGTGCGCCTGAAAGGCGGCGACCCGTTTATTTTCGGGCGCGGCGGTGAAGAGCTGGAAGCGGCGAAAGCTGCAGGCGTACCGTTTCAGGTGGTGCCCGGCGTCACGGCGGCAAGTGGTGCCACGGCATATGCCGGCATTCCGCTGACCCACCGTGATTACGCCCAGAGCGCAGTATTTGTCACCGGTCACTACAAACCGGACAGCGAGCCGTTCGACTGGGCGCTGCTCGCCAAAAGCCGCCAGACGCTCGCCATCTATATGGGCACCATGAAAGCGGCGGAGATAAGCCAGCAGCTTATCGCGCACGGCCGCGACGCCAAAACGCCGGTCGCGGTGATAAGCCGCGGCACGCGCGAGGATCAGCGCGTTCTGACCGGCACGCTCGACACACTCAATATTCTTGCGAAAGACGCCCCCATGCCCGCGCTGCTTGTTGTGGGCGAAGTGGTGCAGCTCCACCAGCAGCTCGCCTGGTTTCAACATTCAACCGACGCGGAAGCGATTCGCTCTTCCGTGGTGAATCTGGCTTAAGGAAAGGTTATGGATCAAAAACGACTCACTCACCTGCGGCAACTGGAGGCGGAAAGCATCCATATCATTCGTGAAGTGGCTGCGGAATTCGCCAACCCGGTGATGATGTACTCCATCGGTAAAGACTCCAGCGTCATGCTGCATCTGGCGCGCAAGGCGTTTTACCCCGGCACGCTGCCATTCCCGCTGCTGCATGTGGATACCGGCTGGAAGTTTCGTGAAATGTACGAATTTCGCGACCGCACCGCCAAAGCCTACGGCTGCGAGCTGCTGGTGCACAAAAACCCGGAAGGCGTGGCGATGGGCATTAACCCGTTCGTCCACGGCAGCGCCAAACACACCGACATCATGAAAACCGAAGGGCTGAAGCAGGCGCTGAACAAATACGGTTTTGACGCGGCCTTCGGCGGTGCGCGTCGCGATGAAGAGAAATCGCGCGCGAAAGAGCGTATCTACTCCTTCCGCGACCGCTTCCACCGCTGGGATCCGAAAAACCAGCGCCCGGAGCTGTGGCACAACTACAACGGCCAGATCAACAAAGGCGAAAGCATTCGCGTCTTCCCGCTCTCCAACTGGACCGAGCTGGATATCTGGCAATACATCTACCTGGAAAATATCGAAATCGTTCCGCTGTATCTGGCCGCCGAGCGTCCGGTGCTGGAGCGCGACGGCATGCTGATGATGATCGACGACGATCGTATCGATTTGCAGCCGGGCGAAGAGATCAAACCGCGCATGGTGCGCTTCCGTACCCTGGGCTGCTGGCCGCTGACCGGCGCGGTGGAATCGAACGCGCAGACGCTGCCGGAGATCATCGAAGAGATGCTGGTCTCCACCACCAGCGAGCGCCAGGGGCGCGTTATCGACCGCGACCAGGCAGGCTCAATGGAGCTTAAAAAACGTCAGGGTTATTTCTAAGGAGCCGCCATGAACACCACTATCGCACAACAGATCGCCAAAGAAGGCGGCGTGGAAGCCTATCTGCACGCCCAGCAGCACAAAAGCCTGCTGCGCTTTCTGACCTGCGGCAGCGTGGATGACGGGAAAAGCACCCTGATTGGCCGCCTGCTCCACGATACCCGCCAGATTTATGAAGATCAGCTCTCGTCGCTGCACAATGACAGCAAGCGCCACGGCACCCAGGGCGAGAAGCTGGATCTCGCGCTGCTGGTGGACGGCCTTCAGGCCGAGCGCGAGCAGGGCATCACGATTGACGTGGCGTACCGCTATTTCTCCACCGAAAAACGCAAATTTATCATCGCCGATACCCCGGGGCATGAGCAGTACACCCGCAACATGGCGACCGGGGCTTCTACCTGCGATCTGGCGATCCTGCTGATGGACGCCCGTAAAGGCGTGCTGGATCAGACCCGCCGCCACAGCTTTATCTCCACACTGCTCGGCATCAAGCATCTGGTGGTGGCGGTGAACAAAATGGATCTGGTGGATTTCAGCGAAGAGACGTTTGAGCGCATTCGCCAGGATTATCTGACGTTCGCGGGCCAGTTGCCGGGCAACCTGGACATTCGCTTTGTGCCGCTGTCGGCGCTGGAAGGCGACAACGTGGCGGTGCAGAGCCAGAACATGCCGTGGTATACCGGCCCGACGCTGCTGGAAGTGCTGGAAAATATCGAGATCCAGCGCGTGGTCGACGAACAGCCGCTGCGTTTCCCGGTGCAGTATGTTAACCGCCCGAATCTCGATTTCCGTGGTTATGCGGGCACCGTCGCAGGCGGCGTGGTGAAAGTGGGCCAGCGCGTGAAGGCGCTGCCGTCCGGCGTGGAGTCGAGCGTGGCGCGTATCGTCACCTTTGACGGCGATTTAGAGGAAGCGGGCGCGGGCGAAGCCGTCACGCTGGTGCTGAAAGATGAAATCGACATCAGCCGCGGCGACCTGCTGGTGGACGCCTCCCAGACGTTGGCCGCAGTGCAAAGCGCGGCGGTGGATGTGGTCTGGATGGCCGAGCAGCCGCTGGTGCCGGGCCAGAGCTACGACATCAAAATCGCCGGGAAGAAAACCCGCGCGCGCGTGGATAACATCCACTATCAGGTCGATATCAACAACCTGACCCAGCGCGTGGTGGAAAACCTGCCGCTCAACGGCATCGGCCTTGTGGATCTGACCTTCGACGAGCCGCTGAACCTCGATAAATACCAGGAGAACCCGGTGACCGGCGGGCTTATCTTTATCGATCGCCTCTCTAACGTGACGGTCGGCGCGGGTATGGTGCGCGAGCCGCAACAGAATGTGTATCAGGAGCCTTCCGCGTTCAGCGCGTTTGAACTTGAGCTGAATCAGCTGATTCGCCGTCACTTCCCGCACTGGGGCGCGCGCGATCTGCTGGGAGGCAAATAATGGCGCAGCATGACGAAAACGTCGTCTGGCACGCCCACCCGGTGACCGCGGCGCAGCGCGAGCAGCTCCACGGCCACCGCGGCGTGGTGCTGTGGTTTACGGGGCTTTCGGGCTCCGGCAAATCCACCGTCGCAGGCGCGCTGGAAGAGGCGCTGCATCAGCTTGGCGTCAGCACCTATCTGCTGGATGGCGACAACGTGCGCCACGGCCTGTGCAGCGATCTGGGCTTTAGCGACGACGATCGTAAAGAGAACATTCGCCGCGTCGGCGAAGTGGCGAAACTGATGGTGGACGCGGGTCTGGTGGTGCTGACTGCGTTTATCTCGCCGCACCGCGCCGAGCGTCAGATGGTACGCGATCAGCTGGGGGAAGGGCGCTTTATCGAGGTGTTTGTGGACACGCCGCTTTCGGTGTGCGAAGCGCGCGATCCGAAGGGGCTGTATAAAAAAGCCCGCGCCGGCGAACTGCGTAACTTTACCGGCATTGATGCCGTGTATGAGGCACCCGAGAGTCCGGAACTTCATCTCGACGGCCAACAATTGGTAACAAATTTGATGGCGCAATTATTAGACCTGCTGCGTCGCGAAGATATCATCAAATCCTGAGACCGCGCCGGGAGTCCTTTTCCCGGCCCGTCACGTCACAGGATAAGCGATGCGGAATACCACGAATATGATTGTCACCCAGGCGGATAGCGCGCCTGCCGTCGAAGAACCCACCTGGGCCTGGCCTGGCGCCGTGGTGGGCTTTATTTCGTGGCTGCTGGCGCTTGGCGCGCCGTTTCTGCTCTACGGCTCCAATACGCTCTTTTTTATGCTCTACACCTGGCCGTTTTTTCTGGCGCTGATGCCGGTGGCCGTGGTGGTCGGCGTGGCGGTCTTTTCACTGCTGGAGCGTCGTCTGGTTTACAGCACGCTTGCCACGCTCATCAGCGTCGGGCTGATGTTCGGGCTGCTCTTTCTCTGGCTGGTGAGCTAACCTTTCGCGATTTTCACACTCTCTCTACCGGCGCATGCGCATCGGCGCGCTTTCTGTGGTACATTCTGCCGCTGTTTAATTTCTTAACCTGCACGTCGTAGCAAGCCGGGTAGAGTCCGGCGGGAAGTTATGGGATGATGAGGCCGTTTTTCAGGGGGCAGAATGGGTAAACTAACGCTGCTATTGCTGGCTTTGCTGGTCTGGCTACAGTATTCGCTGTGGTTTGGAAAAAACGGCATCCACGACTATTCCCGCGTAGCCGACGACGTGGCGGTACAGCAGGCCACGAACGCCAAACTCAAAGCGCGTAACGATCAGCTTTTCGCCGAGATAGACGATCTTAACGGCGGTCAGGAAGCTATCGAAGAGCGCGCGCGCAACGAATTAAGCATGACCAAACCGGGCGAAACCTTCTATCGCCTGGTGCCGGACGCCACGAAACGCGCCGGTGGGCCTGCGCAAAATAATCGATAACCAGAAGCGGGTTTTACACATGGCGCCTTCCTTTGCGGACGTGATTGCCGTGGTGCCGGCAGCCGGAATCGGCAGCCGTATGCAGACGGAATGTCCCAAACAATACCTCACCATCGGGAACCAGACGATTCTCGAACACGCGGTCGCCCCGCTGTTGCAGCATCCGCGCATCAGCCGGGTGATCATCGCGATAAACCCCGCCGATACCGCCTTTGCCCGGCTGCCGCTCGCGGCGCACCCGGATATCCAGGTGGTGCGCGGCGGCGCGCAGCGGGCTGATTCGGTGCTGGCCGGGCTTCAGGCCGCAGGCGACGCGCGCTGGGCGCTGGTGCATGACGCAGCGCGCCCGTGTCTTAGCGCCCAGGATCTTGAACGGCTGCTCGCCTTAACGGAAACCAGTCAGGTTGGCGGCATTCTCGCCGCGCCCGCCTGCGACACCATGAAGCGCGCGGAGCCAGGCAAACCCGCCATCGCGCATACCGTCGATCGCGAAAATCTCTGGCACGCGCTCACCCCGCAGCTGTTCCCGCTGGAACTGCTGCGCGACTGCCTGACGCGCTCACTCGCGGAAGGCGCGACCATTACCGACGAAGCCTCGGCGCTGGAGCACTGCGGTTTCCACCCGGAGCTGGTCGCCGGTCGCGCGGACAATATTAAAGTGACCCGCCCTGAGGATCTGGCTCTGGCGGCGTTCTATCTTACCCGCTTAACCCCTATGGAGACGGCATAATGCGTATCGGACATGGTTTTGACGTACACGCCTTTGGTGGCACAGGCCCGATTATTCTTGGCGGCGTCCGTATTCCTTATGAGCAAGGGCTGCTGGCGCACTCTGACGGCGATGTGGCGCTCCACGCGCTGACCGATGCGCTGCTTGGCGCGGCGGCGCTGGGCGATATTGGCAAACTGTTCCCGGATACCGATCCGGCCTTTAAAGGCGCAGACAGCCGTGAACTGCTGCGTGAAGCCTGGCGTCGTATCCAGGCGAAGGGCTATACGCTTGGCAACGTCGATGTCACCATCATCGCCCAGGCACCGAAAATGGCTCCGCACATCCCGCAGATGCGCGTGTTTATCGCCGAAGATCTGGGCTGCCATATGGAGCAGGTGAATGTGAAAGCGACCACCACGGAAAAACTCGGCTTTACCGGCCGCGGCGAAGGCATCGCCTGCGAGGCGGTGGCGCTGCTGATGAAGGCTGGCGCATGAGTGATTTCAACACGCTGCGCTGGCTGCACGGCCAGCCGCAGGGGCAGGGGCGTCTGAAGACCAGCCCGGGCGATTTTCAGGTGGTCGAGGATTTAGGCTTCGCGCCGGACGGCGACGGTGAACACCTGCTGGTGCGCATCCGTAAAACTGGCTGCAACACCCGCGCGGTGGCGGACGCGCTGGCGAAGTTTCTCGGCATCGCGGCACGTGAGGTCAGCTTCGCGGGGCAGAAAGATAAATACGCCGTCACGGAGCAGTGGCTGTGCGCGCGCCTGCCGGGCAAAGAGATGCCCGCGATGCGCGCGTTTACGCTCGAAGGCTGTGAAGTGCTGGAATTCGCCCGCCACCGCCGCAAGCTGCGTTTAGGCGCGCTGAAAGGCAACCGCTTCTCGCTGGTGCTGCGCGATATCACGCACCGCGATGAAATCGAACAGCGGCTGGGCCTGATTGGCGAAAAGGGCGTGCCGAACTATTTCGGTCCGCAGCGTTTCGGGCGGGGCGGCAGCAATATTTACCAGGCGAAGCGCTGGGCGCAAACCGGCCAGCCGCCGCGCGAGCGCAATAAGCGCGGCTTCGCGCTCTCTGCCGCGCGCAGCCTGATGTTTAACACGCTGGTTAGCGAACGTCTGCAACGCTTCGGGGTGAATCAGGTGATGGACGGCGACGCGCTGCAACTCGCCGGGCGCGGCAGCTGGTTTGTCGCCACGCCTGAAGAGCTTACTGATTTACAGGCTCGGGTGGATAACGGCGAGCTGCTTATCACCGCCGCGCTGCCCGGCACCGGCGACTGGGGCACCCAGCGCGCGGCGCTGGCGTTTGAGCAGACGACGCTTGCAGATGAAACCGAGCTGCTCACGCTGCTGACCCGTGAAAAGGTCGAGGCCGCCCGACGTGCCATGTTACTGTTCCCGCGCGAGCTGCGCTGGCAGTGGCAGGACGACGCGACGCTTGAGGTGAGCTTCTGGCTGCCCGCCGGCAGCTTCGCCACCAGCGTTATCCGGGAGCTGTTTAATACCGCTGACGATGTCTCGGATATCAGCGAGTAACAGCCCATTGCGCTGGCTTCTTCGCGACGCATTAAAAAACCGCCCCAGGGCGGTTTTTTTGTCGCTACGCTCAGTCAAACAGCCATCGCCCGGCTTTCGCGGATTGCGCAAACATGCGTACGGTCAACGGTTTCGCCGTCTGCACGACAGGTTTACGGGTGAACCATCGACGAAAGAACCACGGTTTTTCCCATGGAAAGTAGCGATCCCAGTTCATTGCTGACATATCGACATGAAAATGTTGATCGTACTGGTTAATGGCTGCCAGCAGATCGTCAGGCTCCGCATATTCCTGCAATGCATCATCTATTTCGAGAGGGATGCTGTTAAGCCTGAGATCGGCAAGCGTGGGCAATGCCTTACGAAAGAAAGCCAGCACGTCGTCTTCAGTTACCATATTTTATCGTTGCCTCTGGCTATCCTGTTGTATTTGTTCATTACATTAAATGTAATTGTAGCGAAATCTTTGGCGAGTAATACCCAACCGACAACAGGTATTGTTCTACCAACAAAAGCACCAAGATTCCTGGTCATCATAGGTCTTAACGTTTTGATGCTTGCGTTAGTGAAAGTAGGAAGTGGACGTGGCAATTCAATATTGAGCCATCGACGTCCTGCTGCTGAGGCAATGGATGTGCCCGGAGTTGCACCTCGGGGCTTACCCCGTGTCTTGAGGATGGGTTGTCCCAACAGTATTAATGAGATAGTAAGAAGATCACCAATGTTGCCAAAATAATCGTTAATTTCATCAAGCATGATCCAGAAAAATAATTCGCCTGCTGAAATGTTACAAATCCCTTTATAAAAGTATGTGCCGTTAAGTTCTTCAACCGTGTCCATATTGCACTCATCCTTTTAAACTGTTGAATGAAAATTATACGAGGCAGTATATTATCCATACAATAAAAGGGGTTAAAGATCAGATTAACACTCGGCCAAACTTTCTCTTTCCTCGGCAGAGCCAGTTTGGCTTTCCTCGCAAAAATGAACTAATAACTGATGACGCGAAGCGCGGGACGTTACCCCTCCTGCTCATGTAACAACATGATATTGCGAAAATCGACCCTACCGGACAGCGGCATCGCGCGTTAGAATGCCAGCGAGCGGCTATCCGGCCTTCTGCCTGAATCAGCTTCAGCGCAGGCAAACTGAAAAAGCAGAATGAGATTTAGGAATCACGCTTGCATGTTTAACACCAGGAAAGGATTACGCGCTTTATGCGGATATTGTTAAGTAATGATGACGGGATCCACGCGCCGGGCATTCAGGCGCTGGCGAAAGCGCTGCGTGAATTTGCCGAGGTTCAGGTGGTGGCTCCCGACCGCAACCGTAGCGGCGCGTCTAACTCCTTAACGCTCGAATCTTCGCTTCGCACGTTCACTTACCCCAACGGCGACATCGCGGTGCAGATGGGCACGCCCACCGACTGCGTCTTCCTCGGCGTTAACGCGCTGATGCGCCCGCGCCCCGATGTGGTGGTCTCCGGCATTAACGCCGGGCCGAATCTTGGCGATGACGTGATTTACTCCGGCACCGTGGCGGCGGCGATGGAAGGCCGTCATCTGGGACTGCCGGCGCTCGCGGTGTCGCTCAACGGCCACGAGCATTACGAGACCGCCGCTGCCGTGACCTGCACGTTGTTACGCGCGCTCGCCCGCGAGCCGCTGCGCACCGGGCGCATCCTCAATATCAACGTGCCCGATCTACCGCTTGAGGAGATCAAAGGCATTCGCGTCACCCGTTGCGGCAGCCGTCATCCGGCGGATAAAGTCATTCCGCAGGACGATCCGCGTGGCAACACGCTTTACTGGATTGGCCCGCCGGGCGAGAAGCTCGACGCCGGCCCGGATACCGATTTCGCTGCGGTGGACGAAGGCTACGTCTCCGTCACGCCGCTGCATGTCGATTTAACCGCGCACAGCGCGCAGGATGTGGTAACCCGCTGGTTATCCAGCGCCGGAGTGAACGGGCAATGGTAAACAATCGTGTTCAGACCCTTCTGAATCAACTGCGTGCTCAGGGCATCAAAGATGAACGCGTGCTTGAGGCCCTTTCGCGCGTACCGCGTGAAAAGTTTGTCGATGAAGCGTTTGAGCACAAAGCCTGGGAGAACGTGGCGCTGCCTATCGGTTCAGGGCAAACCATTTCTCAGCCTTATATGGTGGCGCGGATGACCGAGCTTCTGACGCTTACGCCCGCTTCCAGGGTGCTGGAAATCGGCACCGGCTCCGGCTACCAGACGGCGATTCTGGCCCATCTGGTGCATCATGTCTGTTCTGTCGAGCGCATTAAAAGCCTGCAATGGCACGCCAGGCGGCGTTTAAAGCAGCTCGATCTGCACAATATTTCCACCCGCCACGGCGATGGCTGGCAGGGCTGGCAGGCGCGCGCGCCATTTGACGCTATTATTGTGACTGCCGCTCCGCCTGAAATCCCGACAGCCTTGCTGTCGCAACTGGACGAGGGCGGCATTCTGGTTCTTCCCGTGGGCGACGAACAGCAGGTGTTAAAGCGCGTTCGTCGGCGGGGGAGCGAATTTATTATCGACACCGTAGAAGCCGTGCGCTTTGTGCCTCTGGTAAAAGGGGAACTGGCGTAAACCAGGAATTTTTCCTGAGTTTTTAGCGCGTTTTTGGCGTATGGTGGGCGAAAATCGCGCCGGCCAGACGCCGGGCAGAGCGGTTGTCATCGTATTTATAGAGAAGTAAACCATTCCAGGGGGATAAATGAGCGCGGGAAGCCCAACCTTCACAGCACGCCGTGTCGCGGCGCTGTCACTGATTTCGCTTTGTCTGGCGGCATGTAATTCAAATAACTCCTCCGCACCGGCGCCTGTCAGTTCCGTTGGCGGCAGCACGAGCAGCGCAGAAGCCAGTTCCGGCGCAGGCGGCGGGATGATCATGCCGCCATCGAATATCTCCACGCAGGCGAGCCAGCCGCAGATTCAGCCAGCGCCGGTTCAGCCGCAGATAAGCCAGCCGCGTCAGGCGCAGGCGATCCCTGAAGAGCCGGTTCAGACCCAAAATGGGCGTATTGTTTACAATCGCAAGTATGGGAATATTCCGAAAGGCAGCTATGCGGGCGGCAGCACCTACACCGTAAAACGCGGCGATACGCTGTTTTATATCGCCTGGATTACCGGGAACGATTTCCGTGACCTCGCGCAGCGTAACCATATTGAAGCCCCGTACAGCCTTAATGTCGGTCAGACGTTACAGGTAGGTAACGCTTCTGGTACGCCGATCACAGGTGGCAATGCAATTACACAAGCTGATGCAAGCGCACAAGGAATAGTCTCAAAACCTGCGCAAAATACCAGCACGGTGGTTGCGTCCAAACCGACAATTATTTACTCTGAGGATTCAGGTGAACAGAGTGCTAACAAAATGTTGCCTGGGAATGTGAGCTCTGGGGCAGTCGTAGCTCCTTCCACAGCACCTGCTGTTAGCACGCAAGAACCGACCGTAAGCAGCACGACCAATAGCGCACCTGTCGCTACCTGGCGCTGGCCGACTGAAGGCAACGTTATCGAGAACTTCTCCGCCGCTGAAGGGGGGAATAAAGGGATCGATATCGCAGGCAGCAAAGGACAGGCAATCATCGCGACCGCGGATGGTCGTGTTGTGTACGCCGGTAATGCGCTTCGCGGTTACGGTAATCTTATTATCATCAAACACAACGATGATTACCTGAGTGCCTACGCTCATAACGACACAATGCTGGTCCGGGAACAACAAGAAGTTAAGGCGGGGCAGAAAATCGCTACCATGGGTAGCTCCGGAACCAGTTCAACACGCTTGCATTTTGAAATTCGTTACAAGGGGAAATCCGTAAACCCGCTGCGCTATTTGCCGCAGCGATAAATTGGCAGAGTGCGCTTCTTCAGGCGCTTTGCTCAGGGATCACGGGTAGGAGCCACCTTATGAATCAGAATACGCTGAAAGTTCATGACTTAAATGAAGACGCGGAATTTGATGAGAACGGAGTAGAGGCTTTTGACGAAAAAGCCTTGGTAGAAGAGGAACCCAGTGATAACGACCTGGCTGAAGAAGAGCTGCTGTCGCAGGGTTCAACACAGCGTGTATTAGATGCAACTCAGCTGTATCTTGGTGAGATTGGTTATTCGCCTCTGCTAACCGCTGAAGAAGAAGTTTATTTCGCACGCCGCGCTCTGCGTAGTGATGTGGCCTCCCGCCGTCGCATGATCGAAAGTAACCTGCGTCTGGTGGTGAAGATTGCCCGCCGTTACAGCAATCGTGGTCTGGCGCTGCTGGATCTGATTGAAGAGGGCAACCTGGGGCTTATCCGCGCTGTTGAGAAATTTGACCCGGAACGCGGGTTCCGTTTCTCCACTTACGCAACCTGGTGGATTCGTCAGACCATTGAACGGGCAATCATGAACCAAACCCGTACGATTCGCCTGCCGATTCACATCGTAAAAGAGCTTAACGTCTATCTGCGTACCGCTCGTGAACTGTCCCATAAACTGGACCACGAACCGAGTGCAGAAGAGATTGCAGAACAGCTGGATAAACCGGTTGATGACGTTAGCCGTATGCTGCGCCTGAACGAGCGTATTACCTCTGTTGACACCCCGCTGGGTGGCGATTCAGAGAAAGCGCTGCTGGATATCCTGGCTGATGAGAAAGACAACGGCCCGGAAGACACCACGCAAGACGATGATATGAAACAGAGCATCGTCAAATGGCTGTTCGAACTGAACGCCAAACAGCGTGAAGTTCTGGCCCGTCGTTTCGGTCTGCTCGGTTACGAAGCGGCAACGCTTGAAGATGTCGGCCGTGAAATTGGCCTGACTCGTGAACGCGTTCGCCAGATTCAGGTTGAAGGCCTGCGCCGTCTGCGTGAAATTCTGCAGGGCCAGGGGCTGAACATCGAAGCGCTGTTCCGCGAATAATCACCCTTCCTGTCAAAAGGGCCAGTCATCTGACTGGCCTTTTTCTTTTGCGCCTTATGCCTGTCGCGTTTCATGCAGGTGACGCCAGCGCGGTTCTCCTTGAGAAAGTTCAAACACAACGGTCGACCAGCGAACCGTGCTCTCCTGCGCTATCCGCTGCGTTTCTCGATACCCCACCACTGCGCCATCGGGCCACTCGGCGATTACCGAAAGCGCATCCATCTGAATCTCAAGCCCGGGCTTACTGCCGCCCGCGCCGGTAAAGAACGCGTTAAGCATGTGCCTATCAAGCGGCGCGCCGTTCAGCGGGATCATGGAATAGTCCGGGCTAAAACGGCCCAGCAGCGCCTGGACATCGCCCTCGCCCCGGCCGAGCCAGCGTTCAATCGCCACATGGGCGTCGAGAACTTCTTTAAACCAGCGATTCATCTCTTCTCCTTCTCTTCGACAAATGACAGCGTGACAGCCTGACGGGGCAGACGCCACGCGAAAATCAGCGGCACCAGCGTCAGCGCCGCCGCAAGGGTAAAGGTCGTCTGCCAGGCGGTGAGCGGCGAAAGCCACGTCAGCAGCGCATTCAGCGCGAGGCTCACCAGCGTGACGCCAAAGCAGAAGCTGAGCTGGCGGTTGATGTTCCACACTGCGCTGGCGTCCGGCATATCGGCGTTAGCGGTATGCAAAAACGCGCTGCTCTGCGCCGTACTGCTGCACAGGCTGCCGCCTGCGCCCATCAGAAAGAATGCCGTCACCAGCAGCGCCCACGGGCTCTGCGCATCGGTTTGCGTCAGCAGCACAATCCCGCCCGCCTGCAACAGGCAGCCGAGGGAAATTAACGGCCGCGGGCCGAGGCGGTTAAACAGACGGGCAGTCGCGGAAATCGCCATAAACGACGCCACCGACCATGGCACCATCAGCGCGCCGCTGGCGGCAGGTGAAAGCCCGGCGACGGTTTGTAGCCAGAACATGCCGACCACGTTAACGCCAATAAACATGCCGGGCACGCACTGATAAACCAGCATCGAAAAACGCATCAGCGGCTCGCCCAGCAGATGCACCCTCAGCAGCGGCGCGGGATGACGACGACAGCGGCGCAGCATCAGCGTAATAAGCACAATGCCCGACGCCAGACCTGCCGCCGCCAGCCACGGCGCGGTTTTTTCGCTAAGCCCGTTCAGCCCGAACAGCACCAGCAGCAGGCCGCCCGCGCCGGTAATAACGCTTATCGTATCGAGCGGGCGTTTATCGCGCGCTGGCGCATCGGGCCTGAGCCAGCAGAACGCCATCACGAGCGCCAGCAGCGAGAGCGGCAGGCTCGCCAGAAAGACCCACTGCCAGCCCGCCGTCTGGACGATAATCCCGCCTGCGACCGGCGAAAGCGCCGGTGCCAGCAGGCCCGTCAGCATCACGGCGGAAGAGAGCCCGGCACGCTCGTGTTTTGCAAACAGCTGCCAGGCCAGCGCCTGTCCGACCGGGATCAGCACGCCGCCGCCCGCGCCCTGGATGACGCGCCAGAAGATGAGCGACTCCAGTGACGTCGCCAGGCCGCAGGCCGCCGTCGCCACGGTGAACAGCGCCAGCGACAGTAAAAACAGACGCCGCGCGCCGAGGCGCTGCGTGAGCCAGGCGCTGAGCGGGATAACCACCGTCAGCCCGGCAATGTAGCCGTTGCTAATCCAGGAAAGCTGCGTCACCGACGCATGCAGCGCATCGCCAATGGCCGGAAAGGCCACCGCCGCGATAAACATATTGATGAGATCGAGAAAAAAGCCCAGCAGGTAAATCAGGGTAACTCTGTTTCGGTAGGTCATGACACGCCCTCAGTGGAAGAGGGGCACTCTAACCGCTCGCCATGAAAGGAAAAACGGCGTCCGGGTTGATATACTGTCAAACCCTTTTTGACAATCGGCGTAACGAAGATGCTGAATTTATCGCGGCTGGCTATGTTTGTCGCCGTCGTGGACGCGAAAAGCTTTACCGGTGCCGCCGCGGCACTCGGGCAGACCAAAGCCGTAGTCAGCTTTAATATCCGCCAGCTTGAAAGCGAACTGGGCGTGACGCTGCTGCTGCGCTCGACGCGCCGCCTGACGCTGACCGACGCGGGCGAGCGTTTATACCAGCGCAGCCTGTTACTGCTAAAAGATGCCGGTGCGCTGCTGGAGGATGTGCAGGCAAGCCATGACGGGTTTAGCGGCGAGCTGCGCGTGACCACCACGCCGGAATATGCAACCCATGTGGTCGGCCCGGCGCTCGCCGCCTTCAGCCGCGCGCATCCGGCGCTGCGCATTCGTCATTTTTCGTCGTCGCAGCACGCCGATTTAATCTCAGAGCGCGTGGATGTCGCAATCCGGCTCGGCACGTTGCAGGATTCCGCCTATCGCGCGGCGCTGATTTCCCGTTTCGATATTTTTCCCGTCGCGTCGCCCGCGTGGCTTGAACGCCACCCGATCTCAACGCCGGAGGCGCTCAGCCAGGCGGACTGGCTGTTGCATACCCGGCTGGCGTCGCCGCTGCGCTGGGAGCTTACCGGCCCGCACAACGAGACGCTGTGGTTTGAGATAACGCGCCCGCCCGTCATAGCGGCCGACGGCGCAGGCGCGCTGATGACGTTCGCGCTGGAAGGCTGCGGCGTGGCGCTGCTGCCCGCGTGGCTGGTTAAAACCGCGCTGGAAGAGGAAAGCCTGGTGCGGCTACTCCCTGCGTATCGCTTCCCTGCGCAGGGCGTTTATGCGGTCTACCCCGACGCACGCCACGTTTCCGGCAAAGTGCGGGGGTTTATCGATTTTCTGCGCGCGCGCGAAGCGCAGGCGGCGGCAGGCAAATAGCGTTACGGTTTGTCTATCATCCGCGTGATGAGCGTGGCGAACAGCGCGCGTTCTTCGGCGTTCAGCTTGCCTAAAAACGCCTCATCTACGGCGTCGCCCTTCGGAATGCTGGCGTGCAACAGCGCCTCGCCCTCCGGCGTGAGGTAAATAAACCGGCGGCGCTTATCCTCCGGCGCGCTTTCACGGCGCACCAGCCCGCGGCTCTCCATCCGGCTCAGCATTTCGGCAAGCGTCGCTTTAGTGCTGACGGCGGCCTCGATCAACGCCACCTGTTCAATGCCGGGGTTTTCGGCTATCGATCGCAGCACCGCGTATTGCGGCTTGGTCAGCTCAGGCAACGCCAGTTGCCACTGCGCCGTATGCTGCTGAAAAAGCTGGCGTAACAGATGAAAGGCTTGTTGATTAACGGCCATACACACTCCGGGATCAAAATCACCTCACCATAATAACCGCTGCGGGGCTGAAAGCTAACGCGGTGGTTTTTAGCAAAAAGTGTGACTGTACACGAACGATCTTGCCAGATTCACCTGTCCGGCGTACTTTTAATTTATATGTTCGTACACGAACAATAATTGAGGTAACGCATGAGGATAATTGTCGGAATGACGGGCGCAACCGGCGCGCCGCTTGGGGTCGCGCTGTTGCAGGCGCTGAAAGCGATGCCCGAGGTGGAAACCCATCTGGTGATGTCGAAGTGGGCGAAAACCACGATTGAACTCGAAACGCCGTTCTCCTGGCAGGATGTCGCAGGGCTGGCGGATGTCGTGCACAGCCCGGCGGATCAGGCCGCAACGATCTCCTCAGGATCGTTTCGCACCGACGGTATGGTGATTATTCCGTGCAGCATGAAAACCCTGGCGGGCATTCGCGCGGGCTACGCCGACGGGCTGGTGGGCCGCGCCGCTGATGTGGTGCTGAAAGAGAATCGCAAACTGGTGCTGGTGCCCCGCGAGACGCCGCTTAGCACCATTCATCTGGAAAACCTGCTGGCGCTCTCAAGGATGGACGTGGCCATCGTGCCGCCCATGCCCGCCTGGTACAACCATCCCGCGACGATCGACGACATCATCAACCATATCGTCGCCCGCGTACTCGATCAGTTCGGGCTTGATTCCCGTAACGCCCGCCGCTGGCAGGGGCTGAATCCTGCGAAAACAGCCGACACCCATTCATCACGAGGAGGAAACACGCATGGCGTTTGACGATCTGCGCAGCTTTTTGCAGGCGCTTGAAGAACAGGGACAACTGCTGAAGATCAGCGAAGAGGTGCAGGCGGAGCCGGATATCGCGGCGGCCGCCAACGCGACCGGGCGTATCGGCGAAGGCGCGCCCGCGCTCTGGTTTGACAATATCCGCGGCTTTACCGACGCGCGGGTGGCGATGAACACCATCGGCTCCTGGCCGAATCACGCGATCTCGCTCGGCCTGCCGCCCGCCACGCCGGTAAAACAGCAGATAGAAGAATTTATCCGCCGCTGGGATACCTTCCCGGTCGCGCCGGAACGCCGCGATAATCCGCCGTGGGCGGAAAACAGGGTCGACGGCGACGATATCAACCTGTTCGATATTCTGCCGCTGTTTCGCTTAAACGACGGCGACGGCGGGTTTTACCTTGATAAAGCGTGCGTGGTCTCGCGCGATCCGCTCGATCCTGACCACTTCGGCAAGCAGAACGTCGGCATCTACCGGATGGAAGTGAAAGGCAAGCGCAAGCTCGGGCTGCAACCGGTGCCGATGCATGATATCGCGCTGCATCTGCATAAGGCCGAGGAGCGCGGCGAGGATTTGCCGGTTGCGATTACGCTTGGCAACGATCCAATCATTACGCTGATGGGTGCCACGCCGCTGAAATACGATCAGTCGGAGTATGAAATGGCGGGCGCGCTGCGCGAAAGCCCGTACCCGATCGCCACCGCGCCGCTGACCGGTTTCGACGTGCCGTGGGGCTCGGAAGTGATCCTCGAAGGGGTGATCGAAGGGCGCAAGCGTGAGATAGAAGGGCCGTTCGGCGAGTTCACCGGACACTACTCCGGCGGGCGCAATATGACCGTGGTGCGTATCGATAAAGTCTCTTATCGCACCAAACCGATTTTCGAATCGCTCTATCTCGGTATGCCGTGGACCGAAATCGACTACCTGATTGGCCCGGCGACCTGCGTGCCGCTTTACCAGCAGCTTAAAGCGGAGTTCCCGGAAGTGCAGGCGGTGAACGCGATGTATACCCACGGGCTGCTCGCGATTATCTCCACCAAAAAACGCTACGGCGGTTTCGCCCGCGCGGTGGGCCTGCGTGCGATGACCACGCCGCACGGGCTTGGCTACGTGAAGATGGTGATTATGGTGGATGAAGATGTCGATCCGTTCGATCTGCCGCAGGTGATGTGGGCGCTGTCGTCTAAGGTCAACCCGGCGGGCGATCTGGTGCAGCTGCCGAATATGTCGGTGCTGGAGCTTGACCCAGGCTCAAGCCCGGCGGGGATTACCGACAAGCTGATTATCGACGCCACGACGCCGGTCGCGCCGGATAACCGCGGGCATTACAGCCAGCCGGTGAAAGACCTGCCGGAAACCCCGCAGTGGGTCGAGAAGCTGACCGCCATGCTGGCTAACCGTAAAAAATAAGGAGACGAGATGATTTGTCCACGTTGTGCCGATGGAACCATCGAAATTATGGCGACGTCGCCGGTGAAAGGCGTCTGGACGGTGTATCAGTGCCAGCATTGTCTGTACACCTGGCGCGACACCGAGCCGCTGCGCCGTACCAGCCGCGAGCATTACCCCGAGGCGTTCCGGATGACGCAGGCCGATATCGATAACGCGCCGGAAGTACCAACGGTGCCGCCGCTGCTGGCGGAAGGTAAGCGTTAACCCTCTGGCGCGATTGTTTAAACGGTGGGTGCGGAAGTAGAACGGCGGGTGCGCTTCGCTTACCCGCCCTACACGACAAACATGATGGCATTCTCGTAGGGTGGGTAAGCGAAGCGCACCCACCATTCATGCCCTGCCATCACCAACGACATCCACCCTACGAAACAAAGGCGCTGAAATTATGTAGGGTGGGTAAGCGAAGCGCACCCACCACAGCCGCTTACACCAGGCTCTTAAGCCGGTAGATCCACTCCAGCGCCTGGCGCGGCGACAGCGAATCCGGGTCGAGATTCTCCAGCGCTTCTACCGCCGGGCTGGTCTCTTCGGCGGCGGCGAGCAGCGACATCTGCGTGCCGTCCACCTGCGTTGCCGCCGCGTTACCGGAAAGGCTCTCCAGCTCGCGCAGCTTCTGGCGCGCGCGCTTAATCACCTCTTTCGGCACGCCCGCCAGCGCCGCGACCGCCAGACCGTAGCTCTTGCTGGCGGCACCGTCCTGAACGCTGTGCATAAACGCTATCGTATCGCCATGCTCAATCGCATCCAGATGCACGTTAGCCACGCCTTCCATCTTCTCCGGCAGCTGGGTCAGCTCGAAATAGTGCGTGGCGAACAGCGTCAGCGCTTTAATACGGTTGGCGAGGCTCTCGGCGCACGCCCACGCGAGCGACAGCCCGTCATAGGTTGACGTTCCGCGGCCAATCTCATCCATCAGCACCAGGCTATGTTCGGTGGCGTTATGCAGAATATTGGCGGTTTCGGTCATCTCAACCATAAAGGTCGAGCGCCCGGAAGCCAGATCGTCGGCGGCGCCCACGCGGGTAAAGATGCGATCGATCGGGCCGATTTCCGCCTGCTCGGCGGGCACGAAGCTGCCGATATACGCCATCAGCACAATCAGCGCCGTCTGGCGCATATAAGTACTCTTACCGCCCATGTTCGGGCCGGTGATGATCAGCATCCGGCGCTGCGGGCTGAGCGACAGCGGGTTGGCGATAAACGGCTCGTTCAGAACGCGCTCCACCACCGGGTGACGGCCTTCCACCAGGCGAATGCCGGGCTTGTCGGTCAGCGTCGGGCAGTGATAGTTCAGCGTATCGGCGCGCTCGGCAAGGTTCGTCAGTACGTCGAGTTCAGCAAGCGCGGCGGCGCTTTTTTGCAGTTCCGCCAGGTGCGGCAGCAGCAGATCGAACAGCTCATCATAGAGCTGTTTTTCCAGCGCCAGCGCTTTGCCTTTGGAGGTCAGAACTTTGTCTTCATACTCTTTGAGCTCAGGAATGATATAGCGCTCGGCGTTTTTCAGCGTCTGGCGGCGCACATAGTGAATCGGCACCATGTGGCTCTGGCCGCGGCTCACCTGAATAAAGTAGCCATGTACAGCGTTGAACCCTACCTTGAGCGTGTCGATGCCGAGCTTCTCGCGCTCGCGGATCTCCAGGCGGTCGAGATAATCCGTTGCGCCGTCGGCCAGCGCCCGCCATTCATCAAGCTCTTCATGGTAGCCTGGCGCAATCACGCCGCCGTCGCGCACCAGCACCGGCGGCGCTTCAATAATGGCGCGCTCCAGCAGATCGCGCAGCTCAGCGAAATCGCCCATCTGCTCGCGCAGCGTCTGCACATACTCAGCGTCAATATCGCCGAGCAGCGTATTGAGCGTCGGCAACTGCTGGAAGGCGTGACGCATGCGCGCCAGATCGCGCGGGCGGGCGGTACGCAGCGCCAGGCGCGCCAGAATACGCTCCAGATCGCCTACCTGGCGCAGCACCGGCTGGATGTCGGCGCTGTATTCCATCAGCGCCGCGATGGCCTGCTGGCGGTGGCGCAGCACGGCGGCATCGCGCACCGGCATATGCAGCCAGCGTTTTAACATGCGGCTGCCCATCGGCGTGACGGTGCAGTCAAGCACCGACGCCAGCGTGTTTTCCATACCGCCCGCCAGATTCTGGGTGATCTCCAGATTACGGCGCGTGGCGGCGTCCATAATGATGCCGTCCTGCTGGCGCTCCATGGTGATGGAGCGGATATGCGGCAGGCTGGTGCGCTGCGTGTCTTTCACGTACTGCAACAGACACCCGGCGGCGCACAGTCCGCGCGGCGCGTTCTCAACCCCAAAGCCCACCAGATCGCGCGTGCCGAATTGCAGGTTAAGCTGCTGGCGCGCGGTATCGAGTTCAAACTCCCAGAGCGGGCGACGACGCAGGCCGCGGCGGCCTTCAATCAGCGACATCTCTGCGAAATCTTCGGCATACAGCAGCTCCGCCGGGTTGGTGCGCTGCAATTCCGCCGCCATGGTCTCGCGGTCCTGCGGCTCGCTTACGCGAAAACGGCCGGAGCTGATATCCAGCGTTGCGTAGCCAAAGCCTTTGCTATCCTGCCAGATGGCGGCCAGCAGGTTGTCCTGACGCTCCTGCAACAGCGCTTCATCGCTGATGGTGCCGGGCGTAACGATGCGCACCACTTTGCGCTCGACCGGGCCTTTTGACGTGGCCGGGTCGCCAATCTGCTCGCAAATCGCCACCGATTCGCCAAGGTTAACCAGCTTCGCCAGATAGTTTTCCACAGCATGGTGCGGCACGCCCGCCATCGGGATCGGCTCGCCCGCCGAGGCGCCGCGTTTGGTCAGCGAAATATCCAGCAGCTGCGACGCGCGTTTCGCATCGTCATAAAAGAGTTCGTAAAAATCGCCCATGCGATAAAACAGCAGAATGTCAGGGTGCTGCGCCTTGAGCTTCAGATACTGCTGCATCATGGGCGTGTGGGCGTCGAAGGTTTCGCTTGTGCTCATCGTTTTTTGATGTCCATTTACTTAAATATGAATGAGTTAGTGATGTTAATTTTCATTATTGAATTTCACTGTGGCTCATTTCAGCTCATGAAATCCTGTATCTGAATACAGGTTAAAGGGGACGTTGCCAGGCTCTGGTCTGGAAAACAGGGCTACATACCGCGCAGCCGCAAAGCTTTTCCTGAATATCCAGGGAGCATGATAACGGAGTCTTTTTGGCAGGCAAACAAAAGGCAAAGCCCGTGTGGTTTAAAGCGAAAGAAATGAGGGGCCGGGGGAAAGACAAGTGTGCGAAACAAACGCGGCTGGGAGTTATCGCCCATAACGCTGCATTTCGGAATAAGGCCTGGGCCGCTTGCGCCAGCACCCCACCAAAAATGGGTGCTATAAGCATTCAGAAAAGCTGTCATTATGACCTGCCTGCATGAATATAACCTGCTGATGAAAGGTTAAAAATTCACTCTTCACCAGGAATCATCTTAATTGCAAATCGCCTTACTTTCCTCCATTTGCATATCTTTACAATAGAGACAGAATGGCGGCACTTAACCATAGGGATATCAATACAATGGCATATATCGCAAACACGCCCTCGGCGTATGTCGGCCAGTCTGTCGGTAATGGTCAGTGTGTGGCGTACACGCAAAAAGCGGCGAATATGCCGCGTACCGTCGCATGGAGACGCGGCGCGTTAGTAAAAGGCAATATGTCGATTGCACCCGGTACGGCCATCGCCACGTTTGATGGCAATGGTCGTTATGGCAACCATACTGACGGAAGTTCTCATGCTGCGATTTATCTTGGGCAGGATGCGTCGGGAATCGTGGTTCTGGATCAGTGGATGACGCATCGCACGTTGCCTAACGGCCAACGCGTAGCGACGCCGCACGCTGTGAGCAAACGCATTATCCGTTTTCATAAAGCGCCCCGCGCCGAAAACAATGGAGATAATTATTATGTTGTGGAGTAAAACGCTTTTGCTCAGCGCCGGGTTATTTTTATCCGTGACGGGCGCGCAGGCCACTGTGACACTATGCCCGCAATATCCGACGGCGCAGGATAAAACACATGTTTTAGACGATGCCAGTTTGTTTGTCGGGCCGCCAGAAGGGTTAGTTGATCTGATGCCGGATAACGATAGCGATACCGTCTGGACTTTGCCTGATTATCAGGACGAGGCCAAAAAGAGTAAAACCTCGCTCTATTTTGTATGCCTGTATAAGAATACGAAGCAGACCGTTAATTTGATTGTTCCGGCAACCGCTAAAAAATGCTCCGTTGCTTACGATAAAAACAGCAAGCTTATCGCTGCCTGCGAATAAGTGCTTACTTAATGGCGGCGCAATGGCTAAATAAAATAGCGCCGCCCGTTTTATCGGGTCTCACGTATCATCTTACCTGTCTTTAAACTCCTCCAGGTGTTTAATCTGCCGCCCACGGTCGTTGAAGTTTTCCGGGCGCAGCCAGGCGCGCAGCGTTTTAGCGTGGTGCGGCCATTCGGCTTCGACAATCGAATACCAGTTCACATTACTGTTTCGGCCTTTTCGGACCTGACATTCCCGGAATGTCCCTTCATAAATAAAGCCAAGACGCTGCGCGGCCTGAATAGCGGGGGTATTCAGCTCATCAGTTTTCCATTCGCAGCGCCGGTATTTTAATTCTTCGAAAACATACGCCAGTAATAAATAGATAGCCTCCGTACCGTAATGGGTTCTTTTCATGGCGGGCGACCAGTTTACATTGCCGATTTCAATCACACCGTGCGTTTTATCGACATTCATCAGGCACAGCGTACCGGTGGGCTGGCCGCTGATATTCTCCAGCACGGTGAAATACCAGGCGTCCGGCGCGGCTTCCAGACGGCGCAGATAATATTCAGTCGCGGTCAGGGTTGGCGGGCGTTCGTCGGTGAGATAAGTCCAGTCGCGCGTATCGTCAATGCTGTGCCAGGCGTGATGCAGCGCCAGCGCGTGACGCACGCTGACTGGCTCAAGGTGACAAAAATGCCCGGCGAACATTTTCTTCTGCGGCAGCTCGCGCGGCGTCCACTCCGTCACGGGCTGGCCAACATACTGACCGAAGCTGTTTAGCTCTTTCATGGTGCCTCCTTAAAACCCGGAAGGGACGTTCTGGAACGCTCGCGGGGTGAAAGGGATACTTTGACTATCGGCCAGAAAAAGGGGGGGGTTATCTTTTTATTTTAAATTATGGCGGTGCTCTCATATTTAAGTGGGATGGATAAAGTTTGCGCAGGTTATTCCGATAACAGCTTCACACGAGCGCCTTTTTCAGGGGATAGTTAACGATGATTAAAAATATAAAAGTGGTTAGCGGGATTATTATTATCCTGTTGACCTTTACGGTGTTGCAGATGGTCACCGGCAGCCTTTTTTATTCGGCAGTCAATAATGACAGAAATAATTTCCAGAATGCGAATTTACTTAATTTTCAGCAGGAGCAGCTTGGCGACAGTTTTCAGACGCTGGTGAAAACCCGCGTGACGGTGAACCGCGTGGCGATCCGTTTTCTGAAAAACCAGCGCGATCCGGCGTCGCTTGCGGCAATCAACAAACTACTGGCGACCGCCTCCACCTCGCTTGGCAAAGCGGAAAAGCATTTTGCACTCTACAAAGACTCGCCGCGCCTGAAAGGGCAGGATGAAGCGACGGCCAGTAAAATAGCTGAAAAATACCAGGCGCTGCATGACACGCTTCAGGCGTCCATTGGTTATCTTAGCGCGAATAACTATGAGGCTTACGGCAATCTCGACGCGCAGAAAGCGCAGGATGAGATGGAAGAGATCTACACCACGTGGCGCGCGCAGAACACCACGCTGTTGCAGGCCGCCGCCCAGGAGAACCAGCAGAGCTTTACCGGCATGCTCTGGACGCTCGGCGTTATCGCAGTGATTGTCGTTCTGGCCATCGCCACCATCTGGCAGGGCTTACGCCATCTGCTGTTGGGGCCGCTGCGCGACGCGATGGAACATATCCGTGCGATTGCCGGCGGCGATTTAACGCGCCAGATTGCGGTGGGAGGACGTAACGAAATGGGGCAGCTTGCCGCGTCGCTTCAGGAGATGCAGCAGGCGCTGGCGGGTACCGTGACCGCGGTTCGCGACAGTTCAGAATCCATCTACACCGGCGCGGGCGAAATCTCCGCAGGCAGCAACGATCTCTCCGCGCGTACCGAGCAGCAAGCCGCGTCGCTGGAAGAGACCGCCGCCAGTATGGAGCAGCTAACCGCCACCGTAAAACAGAACAGCGATAACGCGCGTCAGGCGTCGCAGCTGGCGAAAAACGCGTCTGAAACCGCCGATAAAGGCGGGCGCGTGGTGGATAACGTGGTGCAGACCATGAAATCTATCGCCGAAAGCTCGCAGCAGATTGCGCACATCACAAGCGTCATCGACAGCATCGCCTTCCAGACCAACATTCTGGCGCTCAACGCCGCCGTAGAAGCGGCGCGCGCCGGCGAACAGGGCCGCGGCTTCGCGGTGGTGGCGGGTGAAGTGCGCACGCTTGCCAGCCGCAGCGCCAACGCGGCGAAAGAGATCAAAGCGCTTATCGAAAATTCAGTAAACCGCGTCGATACCGGCTCCGGCCAGGTACAGGAAGCGGGCGACACCATGAAAGAGATCGTGCAGGCGGTCACACGCGTGACCGATATTATGGGTGAAATCGCCTCGGCGTCTGATGAGCAGAGCCGTGGTATTGAGCAGGTGAGCCTTGCGGTATCGCAGATGGACAGCGTCACGCAGCAGAACGCCGCGCTGGTGCAGGAATCTGCGGCGGCAGCCGCAGCGCTGGAAGATCAGGCGGAGCAGCTGCGCCAGGCGGTGGCGGCGTTTAAGGTCTCCCGTGGCGTCGTTAGCACGCCAGCACGCACTGGTGCCGCGCCGCTTGCCCGCATGGAGCCGGTAAAACCCGCGCTGGCAACGTCTGCGGGCAGCGATAACTGGGAAACGTTCTGATCTCTCGCTGTTAGCGAAATAAAAAAGCGTGGCTCGCCACGCTTTTTTTACGCCTTCTGTTTATCGCTTCAACTGACGGAAACTTTGAAAAAGCTGCTTTTGACATTGCTGTTAAACCAGCTCTCTTTTTCGTTACTCATCAGAAAGGTTTGCCAGGTTTTCGCCGGTACGCCGAGAAACTGCTCCACGCGCCCGTTGGCGTACTCAATCTCCATAATCGAACAGGTTGGATCGTAGCCTGCACTTTTAAACGTTCTCGACTGGACAGGATGTCGTTTCATTTCAGCCCCTTGATTTGAAAACCACTGAGCGTTATCGGCATTTCACCCGCTGCGCTTGACTACCAGAACTGGCGGGGCGGGCGGGAAAGTGAAGAATATATTCTTGTTGCGCGACCTGATTAATCTATGTATTTTTATTCACATTCAGTGCATAAAAATGAGGGTTGCGATCATGGTAAAATCTTTACTCAAGGCCGGTTTATTAATGGCAGCCCTCGCGGGCAGCGCGTTTGCGGCGCAGGAAACCTATATTGTCGGCGCGGGCGGCACCTATCGTCCGTTTGAATTCGAAAACAGCCAGAAACAGCTGGAAGGCTTCGATATCGACATCATTAAAGCCATCGCCAAAGCCGAAAACTTCAACGTGAAGCTGGTGAACACGCCGTGGGAAGGGATTTTCGCGACGCTCGGTTCAGGCGATCGCGACATTATCATCTCCGGCATTACCATCACCGATAAGCGTAAGCAGATGGTTGATTTCTCAGCACCCTATTTCCCGGCAGAACAATCCATCGTCGTTCCGGCAGATTCAAAAGTGGATTCGCTCGCCGCGCTGAAGAATGAAAAAGTCGGCGTAGTGAACTCCAGCACCGGAGATATCGTGGTTTCTGACGCGCTTGGCAAAAACAACACGGCCATTAAGCGTTTCGACAATACGCCGCTGATGCTTCAGGAGCTGTTTGAAGATGGCGTCAGCACCGCCGTGGGCGACGTGGGCGTGGTGAAGTACTACATCAAACAGCACCCGGAAAAACAGTTCAAACTGGTGCCGGACGCCAAATTTGAACGTCAGTATTTCGGGATCGCGGTGGCGAAAGGCAACGACGAACTGCGCGATAAAATCAACGCGGGCCTCGCGAAAATCGTCGCTGACGGCACTTACGCGAAAATCTACAAAGCCTGGTTTGACGACAACGTGCCGACGCTGCCTGCGCAGTAATCGCGCGCTTTCGCTTCCTGTTATTTAGCGGCTGACCGTCTCTGCGTCAGCCGCCTCTTTTTCGGAAATGGACATGTCAGGATTTCATTGGGAGATAATCCAGGAGTATGGCCCGCTGTTTATGCAGGGCGCCTGGATGACCATCAAATGCACCATTATCTGCGTGATCCTCGGCACGCTGTGGGGCTTAACGCTCGGGCTGGGGCGCATGGCGCACGCGGAGCACGGGCCCTGGAAATATGTGCTGCGTTACCTGGTGCAGTTCCCGGTGCGCTTTTATGTCAGCGCGTTTCGCGGCACGCCGCTGTTTGTTCAGATAATGGTGGTGCACTTCGCGCTGGTGCCGCTCTTTATTAACCCACGCGACGGCTGGCTGGTGGAAAGCGGCCTGATGACCAGCGAATTCGCCCGTATGCTGCGCTCCGATTACGGCGCGTTTCTCTCCTGTATCGTGGCGATCACCCTTAACGCGGGCGCGTACGTGTCTGAAATTTTCCGCGCGGGCATTCAGTCTATCGACCGCGGGCAGATGGAAGCCTCGCGCGCGCTCGGCATGCCGTGGTGGAAAACCATGCGCAAAGTTATTCTGCCGCAGGCGTTTCGCCGCATTCTGCCGCCGCTTGGCAACAATGCGATCGCCATTGTGAAAGACTCGTCGCTCGCGTCTGCCATCGGTCTTGCGGATCTGGCTTACGCGGCGCGTACCGTCTCCGGCGCTTACGCCACATACTGGGAGCCCTACCTGACCATTTCGCTGGTCTACTGGGTGATTACCTTCCTGCTATCGCAACTGGTGGCGCGGCTGGAAAAGAGGTTTGGCAAAAGTGATTCACGTTAAAAATCTGCATAAGCATTTCGGCGCAAGCCACGTTCTGCGCGGCATAAACTGCGACATCAAACCGGAAGAAGTAGTCTGCGTGATTGGCCCTTCCGGCTCCGGGAAAAGCACCTTTTTACGCTGTCTGAACGCGCTGGAAACAGCAGAAGAGGGCGAAATCCTGGTGAACGGTTTTGCCGTGCATGACCGCAACGCCGATGTAAATCAGCTGCGCGCGGGCGTCGGGATGGTGTTTCAGCGCTTTAATCTGTTTCCGCACATGACGGTGCTGGAAAATCTCATTATGGCGCCGATGAGCCTGAAGGGCATGAAACGCGCGCAGGCGGTGACGCTCGCCGAAGGGCTGCTGGCTAAAGTGGGCCTGAGCGATAAGCGTGACGCGTGGCCTGCGAGCCTCTCCGGCGGTCAGCAGCAGCGTGTGGCGATTGCCCGTGCGCTGGCGATGAACCCATCGGTCATGCTGTTTGATGAACCGACCTCCGCGCTGGATCCGGAACTGGTTGGCGAAGTGCTGGCAGTGATGAAAAATCTTGCCGAAGAGGGCATGACGATGGTTATCGTCACCCATGAGATGGGATTTGCGCGTGAAGTCGCCGACCGGGTGATTTTTATCGACAGCGGCGTGATTCAGGAAGAAGGCCCGCCCGCGCAGCTTTTTACCGCCCCGCAAAACCCCCGCACCGCGGCTTTTCTTAGCAAAGTCCTCTGATGGCGCGCGCAGGCGGTAAAATTTCCCGCCTGCGCCTCGCGCCGCGCTTCCTCGCTCGGCCCAGGATGATCTACCATTACTGCCATTCGTTCTGAACAGCCATATGGATATCTCATGTTAAAGCGTCGCTATGTCGCCCTGTTGCCGCTGATGATGGCGCTTGCCGCCTGCAGCAGCAAGCCGAAGTCTCAATCTGCAACCACCCAGACCGCAGGCGCAAGCCAGGGCGGCTTCCTGCTCCAGCCGCAGCACGATATGTTGCTGCCAACCGGCGATTTCACCGGCAACCCGGCGGCGGAAAATTTCATCAACATGATGGTCAGCAAGCACGGGTTTAACCGTCAGCAACTCCAAGAAGTATTCTCACAGACCAAAAGGCTCGATTACGTGCTGCGTCTGATGGACCGTCAGGCGCCGACCACTCAGCCTGCGCCGGGGCCGAACGGCGCCTGGCTGCGCTATCGCAATAAATTCATTACGCCGGACAACGTGCAAAACGGCGTGGCGTTCTGGAACCAGTATCAGGATGCGCTTAACCGCGCCTGGCAGGTTTACGGCGTGCCGCCAGAAATCGTGGTCGGGATCATCGGCGTGGAGACGCGCTGGGGCCGCGTGATGGGGAAAACCCGTATTATCGACGCGCTGGCGACGCTCGCCTTTAACTACCCGCGCCGCGCCGACTATTTTGCCGGTGAGCTGGAAACCTTCCTGCTGATGTCGCGTGATGAAGGCGACGATCCGCTGGCGCTGAAAGGCTCGTTTGCGGGCGCGATGGGCTACGGCCAGTTTATGCCGTCCTCTTATAAAGAGTACGCGGTCGACTTTAACGGCGACGGGCATATCAACCTGTGGGACCCGGAAGACGCTATCGGCAGCGTCGCGCACTACTTCCAGCAGCACGGCTGGGTGAAGGGCGATCTGGTGGCGGTGCCCGCCAACGGCCAGGCGCCGCAGCTTGAGAACGGTTTTAAAACCAAATACAGCGTCGGCCAGCTTGCAGCGGCGGGCTTAACGCCGCAGCAGCCGCTTGGCGATCACACCGAAGCGAGCCTCCTGCGTCTTGATATCGGCAGCGGCTACCAGTACTGGTACGGCCTGCCTAACTTCTACGCCATTACGCGCTATAACCATAGTACGCACTACGCGATGGCGGTCTGGCAGCTCGGCCAGGCGGTGGCGCTCGCTCGGGTGCAGTAAGACGTTTCCCCGCCTGTCCGGGCGGGGAAATAAACTGACCTCAAACCTTGAATTCGCCTCGTAAAACCCGATGTAACTGCCTGCAACGCTGAAAAATCGCTGTGGGATGCTTGGGGTTACGTTTACAATCGGAGCCGTCATGACAGATAACGAATTAATGCAGTTAAGTCAGCAGCTTGGCGCTGCGCTGAAGGCGCAGGGCGCGACCGTGACGACAGCGGAATCCTGCACCGGCGGCTGGGTGGCGAAAGTCATTACCGATATCGCCGGCAGTTCCGCCTGGTTTGAACGCGGCTTCGTGACCTACAGTAATGAGGCCAAAGAACAACTTATCGGCGTGGATGGCGCCACGCTCGCGGCGCATGGCGCGGTCAGCGAGCCCGTTGTGCGACAAATGGCGCTGGGCGCGCTGAATGCGGCGGCGGCCTCTTACGCCGTCTCCGTCAGCGGTATCGCCGGGCCTGATGGCGGCACCCCTGATAAGCCCGTCGGCACCGTCTGGTTTGGCTTTGCCGACAACCAGGGAAGGGTCGAAGCTCGCGTGCAACGCTTTGATGGCAATCGGGATTCCGTACGCCGTCAGGCGACCGCGTTTGCGCTGCAAACCTTGTGGCAACATTTTATACAAAACACTTGATACTGTATGCTCATACAGTATAATTGCACCAACGAAACAAATTCGCAGCGTGGCGCAATTGGGCTCACCCTGCATGACAGGAGTAAAAATGGCTATCGACGAAAACAAGCAGAAGGCGTTGGCGGCAGCACTCGGCCAGATTGAAAAGCAATTCGGCAAAGGCTCCATCATGCGTTTGGGTGAAGATCGCACCATGGATGTGGAAACGATCTCCACCGGCTCTCTCTCCCTGGATATCGCGCTGGGAGCGGGCGGTCTGCCGATGGGGCGTATCGTGGAAATTTACGGCCCGGAATCTTCAGGTAAAACCACGCTGACGCTGCAGGTGATTGCCGCAGCACAGCGCGCGGGTAAAACCTGTGCGTTTATCGACGCAGAGCACGCGCTCGATCCCGTCTATGCCCGTAAGCTCGGCGTAGATATCGATAACCTGCTCTGCTCTCAGCCGGACACCGGCGAGCAGGCGCTGGAAATCTGTGACGCGCTGGCGCGTTCCGGCGCGGTTGACGTGCTGGTTGTCGACTCCGTTGCGGCCCTGACGCCGAAAGCGGAAATCGAAGGCGAAATCGGCGACTCTCACATGGGCCTCGCGGCACGTATGATGAGCCAGGCGATGCGTAAGCTGGCCGGTAACCTGAAAAACTCTAATACCCTGCTTATCTTCATCAACCAGATCCGTATGAAGATTGGTGTGATGTTTGGTAACCCGGAAACCACGACCGGCGGTAACGCGCTGAAATTCTACGCGTCTGTGCGTCTCGACATCCGCCGTATCGGCGCGGTGAAAGAGGGCGAAGAAGTGGTAGGTAGCGAAACCCGCGTGAAAGTGGTGAAAAACAAAGTCGCTGCGCCGTTTAAACAGGCTGAGTTCCAGATCCTCTACGGGGAAGGTATTAACTTCTACGGCGAGCTGGTTGACCTTGGCGTGAAGCACAAGCTGATTGAAAAAGCGGGTGCCTGGTACAGCTACAACGGCGAGAAGATCGGTCAGGGTAAAGCGAACGCGACCAACTTCCTCAAAGAGAACAAGCCGATGGCTGACGAAATTGAGAAGAAGCTGCGCGAAATGTTGCTCAACAATCAGGACTCTACGCCTGACTTCACCGTCGATGATAACGACGGCGGCGTTGAAGAAACCAACGAAGAGTTTTAATCTCAAGGGCTGCTGATGCAGCCCTTACTTTTTTCTGTCCCTTCAATTTCGCCACTGTTATTCACACCTATGACTGACGCCACTCCCCGCCGTTCCGCTTACTCCCGACTTCTTGACCGCGCCATGCGAATACTCGCGATGCGCGATCACAGCGAGCAAGAGCTCAGACGCAAGCTTGGTGCCGTGTTGCCTGGCAAAAATGAAGATGAGCAGGCGCAGGCCACGCCGGAAGATATCGAGAAAGTGATCGCCTGGTGCCATGAGCAGCATTACCTCGATGACGCGCGTTTCGCCGAGCGCTACATCGCCAGCCGTGGCCGCAAAGGCTACGGGCCGCAACGCATTCGTCAGGAGTTGCAACAGAAAGGCATCTCCCGAACCGCGTGCGACAGCGCCTTCGCTGCCTGCGAGGTGGACTGGGAGGCACAGGCCCGCGATCAGGCCGAGCGTAAATTCGGCGCACCGCTGCCGCGCACCTTCCCCGAAAAAGCCAAAGTCCAACGCTTTTTGCTGTATCGCGGCTATTACATGGAAGATATCCAGGCGATCTACCGAAATTTTGAGTGATGACCCCATGCGGGGTTTTACTTCCCTGTAAAGAAAACTTATCTTATTCCCACTTTTTTCCGTTTAGCCTGGTCTGGCGGCAGCGTGCTGCGCCACTCGGGTGACACATTTCGTTAGCTTGATTTCAGGATAATTATGAGCAAGAGCACCGCTGAGATCCGTCAGGCGTTTCTCGACTTTTTCCATAGCAAGGGACACCAGGTAGTCGCCAGTAGCTCTCTGGTCCCGAATAATGACCCGACTTTGCTGTTTACCAACGCCGGGATGAACCAGTTCAAGGATGTGTTCCTTGGTCTCGACAAGCGTAATTATTCCCGCGCGACGACGGCGCAGCGCTGCGTGCGCGCCGGTGGTAAGCACAACGACCTGGAAAACGTCGGTTACACCGCCCGCCACCACACCTTCTTCGAAATGCTGGGCAACTTCAGCTTCGGTGACTACTTCAAACATGACGCTATCCAGTACGCCTGGGAGCTGCTGACCGGCGCGCAGTGGTTTAACCTGCCGAAAGATCGCCTGTGGGTGACCGTCTACGAAACCGATGACGAAGCTTACGAAATCTGGGAAAAAGAAGTCGGCATCCCGCGCGAACGCATTATCCGCATCGGCGATAACAAAGGCGCGCCTTACGCGTCTGACAACTTCTGGCAGATGGGCGATACCGGCCCGTGCGGTCCGTGCACCGAGATTTTCTACGATCATGGCGACCATATCTGGGGCGGGCCTCCGGGCAGCCCGGAAGAAGATGGCGATCGCTATATCGAGATCTGGAACATCGTGTTTATGCAGTTTAACCGTCAGGCTGACGGCACCATGGAGCCGCTGCCGAAGCCGTCCGTGGATACCGGTATGGGCCTTGAGCGTATCGCCGCGGTGCTGCAACACGTTAACTCCAACTACGAAATCGATCTGTTCCAGAAGCTTATCCAGGCGGTGGCGAACGTCACCGGCGCGACCGATCTGAGCAACAAATCGCTGCGCGTTATCGCTGACCATATTCGCTCCTGCGCGTTCCTGATCGCGGATGGCGTTATTCCGTCTAACGAAAACCGCGGCTATGTGCTGCGCCGCATCATTCGCCGCGCGATTCGTCACGGCAATATGCTGGGCGCGAAAGACACCTTCTTCTATAAGCTGGTGGGGCCGCTGGTGGACGTCATGGGCGCGGCGGGCGAAGAGCTGAAACGCCAGCAGGCGCAGGTTGAACAGGTTCTGAAAACCGAAGAAGAGCAGTTTGCCCGCACGCTGGAGCGTGGTCTGGCGCTGCTGGATGAAGAGCTTTCTAAGCTTACGGGCGATACGCTCGACGGCGAAACGGCTTTCCGTCTGTATGATACCTATGGCTTCCCGGTCGATCTGACCGCGGACGTCTGCCGCGAGCGCAACATTAAAGTTGACGAACCGGGCTTTGAAGCCGCTATGGAAGAGCAGCGCCGCCGCGCGCGCGAATCCAGCGGTTTCGGCGCGGATTACAACGCGATGATCCGCGTTGACGGCGCGTCAGAATTTAAAGGCTACGATCAGACCGAGCTGACTGCGAAAGTCACCGCGCTGTTTGTCGATGGCAAATCCGTTGAGCAAGTCACTGCGGGCCAGCAGGCCGTTGTGGTGCTGGATGAGACGCCATTCTATGCGGAGTCCGGTGGTCAGGTTGGCGATAAAGGCGAGCTGAAAGGCAATGGCTTTACGTTCACCGTTAACGATACCCAGAAATATGGTCAGGCGATTGGCCATATTGGCGAGCTGGCCAGCGGCGTTCTGAAAGTGGGCGAGGGCGTTAAAGCGGAAGTAGACCATGCGCGCCGCGACCGTATCCGTCTTAACCACTCAGCGACGCACCTGATGCACGCCGCGCTGCGCCAGGTGCTTGGCACCCATGTTGCGCAGAAAGGTTCTCTGGTCAACGACAAGGGCCTGCGTTTCGACTTCTCCCATTTCGAAGCGATGAAACCGGAAGAGATCCGCAAGGTGGAAGATCTGGTGAACGCGCAGATCCGCCGTAACCTGCCGATTGAAACCAACGTCATGGACCTTGAAGCGGCGAAAGCTAAAGGTGCGATGGCGCTGTTTGGCGAGAAATATGAAGACCGCGTGCGCGTACTGAGCATGGGCGATTTCTCCACCGAGCTGTGCGGCGGTATCCACGCGTCGCGCACTGGTGATATCGGCCTGTTCCGCATCGTTTCTGAATCAGGCACCGCCGCAGGCGTGCGCCGTATCGAAGCGGTAACCGGCGAAGGCGCGCTGTCTCTGGTTCATGCCCAGAACGACCGCCTGAACGAACTCTCTCATCTGCTGAAGAGCGACAGCCAGACGCTGAACGATAAAGTTCGCGCGATGGTTGAGCGCACCCGTCAGCTGGAGAAAGAGCTGCAGCAGCTCAAAGAACAGCAGGCGGCGCAGGAGAGCGCGAACCTCAGCAGCAAAGCCGTCGACATCAACGGCGTGAAACTGCTGGTGAGCGAGCTTGCAGGCGTTGAGCCGAAAATGCTGCGCACGATGGTTGACGATCTGAAAAATCAGCTCGGCTCCTCGGTAATTGTGCTGGCGACCGTGGCGGAGGGGAAAGTGTCTCTGATCGCGGGCGTATCGAAAGATGTGACGGATCGCGTCAAAGCTGGCGAACTGGTGGGCATGATTGCTCAGCAGGTCGGCGGTAAAGGCGGCGGCCGCCCGGATATGGCGCAAGCCGGCGGCACTGATGCCGCGGCGCTGCCTGCAGCGCTTGGCAGCGTTGAAAGCTGGGTAACCGCGAAGCTGTAAAACCAAAACGGCAGTAAAGACGCCATAACGCATTGTTGTTATGGCGTCTTTATCTGTGCCCGAACTATAACGATAAAGTCGGGTTGATTTTTTCTGGATCGGCTAAACTTAGGTTTAACAGAATGTAATGCCGTGACTGCTTACACCTCAGGTGTTTGTCATCGCTTACTTTTTGGCGTTATATGATGGATAATGCCGGGATACAGAGAGACCCGACTCTTTTAATCTTTCAAGGAGCAAAGAATGCTGATTCTGACTCGTCGAGTTGGTGAAACCCTCATGATTGGGGATGAGGTGACCGTGACAGTTCTTGGGGTAAAAGGCAACCAGGTACGTATTGGCGTGAACGCCCCCAAAGAGGTATCTGTACACCGTGAAGAGATCTACCAGCGTATCCAGGCTGAAAAATCGCAACAGTCCAGTTACTGAGTTGTCGCGTCTCGCTCATAACGGCGAGGCGCATCCCCTTTTTCTTTTCCTTCCTCGTTTCTTCTCATTTCTTCGTCTTCCGACGCGCTTTTCTGTTTCTCTTTTCCTGGCTTGATATGCTCCTGTCGCAGCGCATTTGCGTTGATAAAACAGCCTTTTTGTTGGCAAAGCAGGCGGATTGGGCGGTAATTGTGCAAACGATACAGAGTCGGGAAAAATTGTTTGACTTATAAGTCCCAGAAAGTAATATGTGCGCCACGCAGCGACGATGAGATGAAACAAGCTCTTCGAAGCACTCGTAAGAGGCGTGTGGTGAGGTGGCCGAGAGGCTGAAGGCGCTCCCCTGCTAAGGGAGTATGCGGTCAAAAGCTGCATCGGGGGTTCGAATCCCCCCCTCACCGCCATTTTGCATCCGTAGCTCAGCTGGATAGAGTACTCGGCTACGAACCGAGCGGTCGGAGGTTCGAATCCTCCCGGATGCACCATCTCTTACTTAGTATGGCTTTCGTAGCGATACTAATATCAGCAGTACAGTAGTATTCCCGATGCATCCGTAGCTCAGCTGGATAGAGTACTCGGCTACGAACCGAGCGGTCGGAGGTTCGAATCCTCCCGGATGCACCATGTTTTTCCACGGTATCAGCGATGATGACGTGACCTGGTAAGCGATGATTATCGCGAATTCCAGGGAGGATAACGCTGCTTCAGCAGCGGCCCGTCAGGGTGAGGCGAAGCCGAATAATCCTCCCGGATGCACCATATTTTTCCACGGTATCAGCGATGATGACGTGAACCGCAGTAAAGCAGTATCCCCGATGCATCCGTAGCTCAGCTGGATAGAGTACTCGGCTACGAACCGAGCGGTCGGAGGTTCGAATCCTCCCGGATGCACCATCTTCCTGCACAGTATCAGCAATGATGACGTGACCTGGTGAGCGATGATTATCGCGAACTCCAGGGAGGATAACGCTGCTTCAGCAGCGGCCCGTCAGGGTGAGGCGAAGCCGAATAATCCTCCCGGATGCACCATATTCTCCACGCTATCAGCAATGATGACGTGAACCGCAGTAAAGCAATATCCCCGATGCATCCGTAGCTCAGCTGGATAGAGTACTCGGCTACGAACCGAGCGGTCGGAGGTTCGAATCCTCCCGGATGCACCATTATTCTCCACGGTATCAGCGATGATGACGTGACCTGGTGAGCGATTGATTGTCGCGAATTCCAGGGAGGATAACGCTGCTCTCGCAGCGGCCCGTCAGGGTGAGGCGAAGCCGAATAATCCTCCCGGATGCACCATTACTTCCCCCTGAATATCCCCTCTCTCTGACCAAAGATATCTCGCTACGCCTCCAATCCCTTTTTACACTTTCCCTGAAATCACTCTTATCAGTTTGATTCTTTAAGCTATCGCCACCGCCCCTAAGCCTTAACAGCGACAACATTAACGGTTTAGGCTAAAGTAACAGTCCTGGCGGTCAGGTGATGAGGACATGATGTACGAGCGTTACGACGGGCTGATTTTTGACATGGATGGCACCATCCTTGATACCGAGCCGACGCACCGGAAAGCCTGGCGCGACGTCCTGGGCCGCTACGGCATGCAGTTTGACGAACAGGCGATGGTTGCGCTGAATGGTTCGCCCACCTGGCGTATCGCCCAGGCGGTCATTGAACTGAATCAGGCCGATCTCTGCCCGCATGCGCTGGCGCGTGAAAAAACGGCGGCAGTGCAGGCGATGCTGCTGGATACGGTGCGTCCGTTGCCGCTGATTGACGTCGTTAAGGCGTGGCACGGCCGTCGTCCTATGGCTGTCGGTACCGGCAGCGAAAGCGCGATGGCGGAAGCGCTGCTGGCGCATCTCGGCCTTCGTCACTACTTCACCGCGGTGGTTGCCGCCGACCATGTACAGCATCACAAACCCGCTCCCGATACGTTCCTGCGCTGTGCCACGCTCATGGGCGTCGCGCCTGAAAAATGCGTCGTGTTTGAAGACGCGGATTTCGGTCTCGAAGCGGCGCGTCTCGCGGGGATGGATGCCGTGGACGTGCGTTTGCTGTGAGCGACGCGCTGTCGCTCCTCTCGCTCTTCACCAGCAGTTTTCTGAGCGCCACGCTGCTGCCGGGCAGTTCCGAAGCGGTACTGGTGGCGTTGCTGGTGAGCGTTAAAACTGCCCCCTGGCTTTTGGTATTAACCGCAACAATAGGTAATAGCCTTGGGGGGTTAACTAACGTTATTCTTGGGCGGCTGTTTCCGCTGCGCGAGTCATCGCGCTGGCAGGAGCGCGCGCAGGGCTGGCTGCAACGATTCGGCGCGCCGGCACTGCTGTTAAGCTGGCTGCCTTTAGTCGGTGATTTATTATGCCTGCTGGCAGGGTGGCTGCGTCTTCCCTGGGGGCCGGTGATTTTTTTTCTGTGCCTTGGCAAGGCGCTGCGCTACATCATTATCGCGGCAGCGACTTTACAGGGTATGACGTGGTGGCACTAATTGGATTGTTTGAGCGACCTTTCATCGTCAACCTTTACCATTACAATTATGCTTAATAAAAATATTTTCGACACGACAGGCGGGAGGTCAATTTGATCCCGGACGTATCACAGGCGCTGGCCTGGCTAACCGAGCATCCTGAGGCATTGAAAGGCATTCGCCGTGGGCTTGAGCGCGAAACGCTGCGCGTCACGCCCGAAGGCGAGCTGGCGACCACGGGGCATCCGGAAAGCCTGGGCTCCGCGTTAACCCATAAGTGGATCACAACGGACTTTGCCGAAGCCCTTCTGGAATTTATCACGCCGGTAGATGGCGATATCGATCACATGCTGACGGTCATGCGCGATATTCATCGCCACACCGCCAGAGCGCTCGGCGACGAGCGCATGTGGCCGCTCAGCATGCCCTGCTATATCAAAGAGGGGCAGGATATTGAGCTGGCGCAATACGGCACCTCGAATATTGGCCGTTTTAAAACGCTCTATCGCTCAGGCCTGAAAAACCGCTATGGCGCGCTGATGCAGACGATTTCCGGCGTGCACTATAACTTCTCGCTGCCGCTGGCGTTCTGGCAGGCGAAGTGTCAGGTGGAAGATGCTGAGAGCGGCAAAGAGGCGATTTCGGCGGGATATTTCCGGCTCATCCGCAACTACTACCGTTTTGGCTGGGTGATCCCGTATCTGTTTGGCGCGTCACCGGCGATTTGCTCCTCTTTCCTGCAGGGCAAGCCGACGAAACTGCCGTTTGAGAAAACCGACTGCGGCATGTATTACCTGCCTTACGCGACGTCGCTGCGTTTAAGCGATCTGGGCTATACCAATAAATCGCAAAGCAATCTCGGGATTACGTTTAACGATCTGCACAGTTATGTGGCAGGATTGAAGCGCGCCATCAAAACCCCGTCGGAAGAGTACGCGAAGCTGGGGCTGAAGAAAGACGGCGACTATCTGCAAATCAACACCAACATTTTGCAGATTGAAAATGAGCTCTATGCGCCGATCCGTCCGAAGCGCGTCACGCGTGATGGCGAATCGCCGTCCGATGCGCTGCTGCGCGGCGGTATTGAATACATCGAAGTGCGTTCGCTCGATATCAACCCGTTCTCGCCGATTGGCGTCGATGAAAACCAGGTGCGTTTCCTCGATCTCTTTATGGTCTGGTGCGCGCTGGCGGATGCGCCGGAGATGAGCAGCGACGAGCTGCTGTGTACCCGCGCCAACTGGAACCGCGTGATTCTGGAAGGCCGCAAGCCGGGGCTGACGCTCGGCATCGGCTGCGAAACGGCGCAGTTCCCGCTAGAGAAAGTGGGCAAAGATCTGTTCCGCGATTTACGTCGCGTGGCGCAAACGCTCGACGGCATTCATGGCGGGCAGGAGTACCAGCAGGTATGCGACCGTCTGGTAGCCTGCTTTGACGATCCGGAACTCACTTATTCTGCGCGTATCCTGCGCTCAATGATTGAAAACGGGATTGGCGGCACCGGACGGATGCTGGCGGATAACTACCGCAACATGCTGCGTGAAGAGCCGTTACAGGCCCTGAATGAAGAGGATTTCCGTCAGGAGCAGGCGGCGTCGCTGGCGCGCCAGCGTGAGATTGAAGCCGCGGATACCGAGCCGTTTGATGAATGGCTGGCGAAGCAGGCGTGACACAAAAGAAAAAGGCCACATCGCTGTGGCCAAATTGTCATCTCTGAACTCAGTGATGATGATAACAAATGCGCGTCTTTCATAGAGTCAGACCCGGCCCGCGAACATAAGTTCAGTTAAATTTCAAAAAATCACTACTCGGAGGTGATCAGATGCCATTGCTTGATAGCTTCACTGTTGACCATACCCGTATGGAAGCGCCTGCGGTACGCGTGGCGAAGACCATGAACACGCCGCACGGCGACACTATCACCGTGTTTGACCTGCGTTTTTGCGCGCCGAACAAAGAAGTGATGCCGGAAAAAGGGATTCACACGCTGGAGCACCTGTTTGCCGGTTTCATGCGCGATCACCTGAACGGCAACGGCGTGGAGATTATCGATATCTCCCCGATGGGCTGCCGCACCGGTTTCTACATGAGCCTCATCGGCCAGCCTGACGAGCAGCGCGTGGCTGACGCCTGGAAAGCGGCGATGCAGGACGTGTTAAAAGTCAAAGAGCAGAACCAGATCCCTGAGCTGAACGTCTACCAGTGCGGCACTTATGAGATGCACTCACTGGAAGAGGCGCAGGAAATCGCCCGCCACATTATCGAGCGCGGCGTGGGCGTTAACAGCAATGATGAGCTGGCGCTGCCGAAAGAAAAATTACAGGAACTGCACCTGTAAGTCCTGAAAATAAATAATGACAAGGGAGCCTTAAAGGCTCCTTTTTTATTATATGATTGCCGCTACGGTTATATTTTGCGCCGCCAGACGCCATCCAGACGACTTAAAACAAATTTTTTGTAAGCCTTAAAATATCGCCGTGAAATAACATATTGGTTTAAATCATTAACCCCTTAACGAATAGCCTGAACAGCTTTGCAGATGCGTGGCGGGCCGCGTCCGGTCTTGCATATCGTCAGCGTCATGCGTTCAGGGGTAACACCGTGAATAATAATATCGCGCGCTGCGCAGATCTTTTCACGGCCGTCATACTATTATCAAGGCTATCGCAGACTGGGATCGAGGAATGAGGGGTTTATTCAGACGCGGCGTTTCTGACTTATCCGGTAACGAGACGGGAAATACCACACGTTTTATCCGGCGAACGTTACTTTTTATGGGGGCACTGCTGGGGCTGTTTTTCCTGATAGCGATGCTTTCTCTTTTGCACATCGCGAACAATATTAACGAGCGCACCGATGCGCAAAGCCGCCATCTGCTTTTAAAGGCTCTGCAAAATCGTCAGGATACGATAAAAACCACGCTTAATGACTACTCTGACTGGGGCGAGGCTTACCTGAATTTGCATCAGTCGGTCAACGTGACCTGGGCGTGGGACCGCGGAAATCTGGGCGCATCGCTCTATGACATGTTCGGCTATGACGGCGTTTTTGTCGTTGATGGCGGCGATCTGACCCGCTACAGCGTCGTGAATGGCAAATTCAGTCACCAGAAGGTGGAACACTGGACTGGCGCTCCCATGTTGAGCAGCCTGCGCACCGCGCTGGACGCCTCCGACGGTGCCTCCGTCATCACGCCGATGGAATATCATGGCAAACCCGCGCTGGTAGGTGCCGCCTGGATACGCAGCGGCGGGGACAAAAATGTTGCCGCTGAACCCGGCACGCCGTCGCTGCTGATTTTCATCGATGTGCTGAGTGGCGCGGAGCTCGCGCAGATGGGCCATGAGTACGGCATTGAGGATCTGCATGTGCGTAAACCCGGCGAAGTATCACCTGGCTACCGTGAGGTGACGCTGAGCCTGCCGCTTGGCAACGGCAACGTCACGATGGTCTGGCGCAGCGAAGATCCGGGGCACGATTTTATCGTCGTTATCCTGCCGCTGCTGATTTTCCTGATGTGTTTTACGGGGCTGGTCGCAGGTATTTCCATGCGTAACGCGCTCAATAAAGCGCGGCTCAATGATGAAAACGCCTTTTTGCTGGAGCAGAACCGGCTCGCGCTGGCTGCCAGCGAACGGCGTTTTCGTGATGTCGCAGAAGCCACCACTGACTGGATCTGGGAAACGGACGACGAGCTGCGCTTCACCTGGCTTTCCGAACGTTTTCCGGTCATTACCGGCTATCGCATCGCCGACTGGCTGGGGCGGCGCGTCACGGAATTTATTCAGGAGGACAGGGCGACGCTGGACGCGTGGTTCCACCAGCCGGGGCACGGCGGCCATCGCACCATGACCCATTGCCGCTATCTGTCGGCGCAGGGGCACCAGCGCTACTGCAATCTGGTGGCGAAACCCATCGCCACACCGGAGGGCGGGCTAAGCTTTCGCGGCACCGCGACCGACGTCACGCTTGAAGTCGAAGCGCAGGCGCGCGTGCAGTACCTCTCGCTGCATGACGAACTGACCGGCCTGCCTAACCGGGTACGCATGAAAGAGTTTCTGGAAGGCAAGCTTCAGTCGCGTCCGACGCGTGAACATCCTCTGGCGATGATTAGTCTCGATCTCGATAAGTTTAAACCGGTTAACGATCTCTTCGGCCACGGCGTCGGCGACGAACTGCTGCATCAGGTCTCCGAGCGGCTGCGCGCCTGCCTGCGCGATTTCGATCTGGTGGCGCGCCAGGGCGGCGATGAATTTATCCTGATTATCCCCGATATCGAACGCAAAGAGGCGCTGGAGCAGCTTTGCGAACGTATTCTTGGCGAGATCAACCGGCCGTTCAGCGTTCAGGATCATGAAATTCTCATTGGTGCCAGTATGGGGATCGCGCTCGCGCCGCAGGACGCCGTAAACGCGACCGATCTGCTGCGCTTCTCAGACATCGCGCTCTATAAAGCGAAAAGCAGCGGGCGCAACGGCTGGGTGTTTTATAACGCCGATATGGCCGAACAGATTGTCCAGCGTCGCGAAATGGAAAACAGCCTGCGCGAGGCGATCCGCGAGCAGCAGTTCCAGCTGGTCTATCAGCCGCGCTATGACGTCAACGCTGAAAAAGTGGTGGCCGTTGAAGCGCTGCTGCGCTGGCATCATCCGACGCTCGGCCTGCTGATGCCGGATCAGTTTATTCCGCTCGCGGAAGAGACGGGGTTGATTATCGCCATCAGCGACTGGGTGCTGAACGCCGCCTGCCGCGACGCGCAGCGTGACATGCCGGGCCTTGCGATTTCCGTGAATATTTCGGCGGTCGAGTTCCGCACGCCAGGGCTGGTGGAGCGGGTACAGGAGGCGCTGAACGCGACCGGGCTTTCACCGCAGAGGCTGGAGCTTGAAGTCACTGAGAACGTCACGCTCGCCCACCCTGAGCAGAGTCTGGAACTGATGAACGGCCTGAAAGCGCTCGGCGTAAGGCTGCTTATCGATGACTTTGGCACCGGGTATTCGTCGTTGAGTTACCTGCGTACCTTCCCGTTCGACGGTATTAAGCTTGATAAATCTTTTGTGGTGGGCATGCCGCATTCGGATAACGCCAACAGCATCGTGGAGAACATTATCGGGCTTGGCAAAGCGTTCTCTCTCAGTATTACCGTGGAGGGCGTGGAGACGCCGGAGCAACTGGCGCAGCTTAAAATGTATCAGTGTGATGAAACCCAGGGCTACCTGATGTGCCGGCCATTGCCGCTGGAGCGCCTCAAAGCGCAACTGCGTCTTCCTCCGGCGAAAGAATAAACCGGGGGAATAAAAAAGGCCCGCCAGTGCGGGCCTTTTTGCCGGCTGCGTCAGTGAGCGCCACCGCCGCCACCGCCCGCCCCGAAAGGGGGTCTCGCGAACCAGATAAGCCCGAGCAGCACCAGGAACACGCCCGCAGACGCCCAGAAAATCTCGTTGGCGGAGATAATCAGCCCCTGGTTGGTAATCTGCTGCGCGATATACCCGGACGCCTGCTGCTGCGTCATCCCCATGCCCTGGAGCTGGTTGTACATCTCCTGCGCGTTGGGGTTAAACGGCGTCACCGATTCGGTCAGCTGCGCGTGGTGCATCGATTCCCGGTTGGTCCACAGCGTCGTGGTTATCGAGGTGCCGATAGAGCCTGCCAGCGTTCGTAAGAAGTTCGACAGGCTCGATGCCGCCGCCAGCCGCTCCGGCGGCAGGCCGGAGAGGGTAATGGTCGTCAGCGGCATAAAGAAGCACGCCACCGCGAAGCCCTGAATAAACTGCGGCCATGCCGAGGCCCCGAAATCCATTCCCGGCTCGAAGGTATACGCGCGCCAGTAGAAGCACACCGCATACATAATAAAGCTGAATGTCACCAGGCGACGCATATCCAGCCGGTGCGCGAAGCGTCCGATAATCGGCGAGAGAATCACCGGGATTATCCCGACCGGTGCCGACGCGAGCCCCGCCCAGGTCGCGGTATAGCCGTAGACCTCCTGCAACAACTGTGGCAGCAACACAATCGAGCCGAAGTAGAGCATATAGGCCAGGCTGATACTCAGACAGCCGATGGTGAAGTTGCGCGACTTAAACAGCGAGAGATCGACAATAGGATGCTCGTCGGTCAGCTCCCAGACAATCAGGAAGCTCAGCGCCACTACCGCCACCACCGTCAAAACGATGATTTCGGTTGAGTTAAACCAGTCCAGCTCTTTACCCTGGTCAAGCATCACCTGCAGACAACCGATACCAATCACCAGCAGCCCCAGCCCCACGGCGTCGATGCGCCGCTGCTCGGTGCGGGTTTCGCGCCCGCGCAGCGATTGCAGCGTCATCAATACCACGACGATGCCGATCGGCACGTTGATAAAGAAGATCCAGCCCCAGTGGTAGTTATCGCTGATCCAGCCGCCGAGAATCGGGCCACAGATAGGCGCGACGATGACCGTCATCGACCACAGCGCCAGCGCGACAGAACGTTTGGCGGGCGGATAGTTGCTCAGCAGCAGGCTCTGGGAGAGCGGGATCAGCGGCCCGGCCACGATCCCCTGAATCACGCGGAAGAAAATCAGCATGTTCAGACTGCTGGAAACGCCGCAGGCCCAGGAGGCTATCGCAAACGCGATAGTGGACCAGACGAACAGCTTCACTTCGCCGACGCGCTTCGCAAGCCAGCCGGTCAGTGGAATCGAGATAGCGTTCGCCACCCCGAAGGAGGTGATGACCCAGGTGCCCTGGCTTAACGAGGCACCGAGGTTACCGGCGATGGTCGGGATCGCCACGTTCGCGATGGTGGAGTCCAGCACCTGCATGAAAGTGGCGAGCGAAAGGGCGATGGTCATGACGACCAGTTGCGCCCCTTCAAGCGGTTTACGTTGCTGCATACAACCTCCGCCGGTTAACCCGCGTTCGCCTGCACGATATCGTTAATCAGCTTGTTCACCGGCTCCAGCGCGATTTCGCGAGCGTTGCTCTGGTACGCAGGCTCAGAACGGGTCTGGGTCGCGAGGACGCCGCCGTCGCGGTTGGTGGTATCAACTTTCACCAGTGTGGACAGGCCGATGCGCAGCGGATGCTGCTCCAGCTGTTTCGCGTCAAGCTCGATACGTACCGGCAGACGCTGAACCACTTTGATCCAGTTACCGGTGGCGTTCTGCGCAGGCAACAGGGAGAAGGCGCTGCCGGTGCCCATATCGAGGCCGACCACTTTACCGGTGTACTCCACGTCATCGCCGTAGATATCGCTCACCACGGTGGCAGGCTGGCCGATGCGCATATGCGCCAGCTGGGTTTCTTTAAAGTTCGCGTCCACCCACAGGCCGCTCGACGGTACGATAGCCATCAGCGGGGTCGTCGGGCTTATCTGCGCGCCGACCTGAACAGAGCGGCGTGACACATAGCCGGTCATCGGGCTGACGATTTTGGTACGCTCAAGCGCAAGCCAGGCGTTGCGTACTTCGGTGGCGGCCTGTTGTACCGCAGGCTGATCTTCAAGCTTCGTGCCGAGGATCATCGCCTGGTTGGCGTTGTACTGCTGGATAGCGACATCCAGCTGCGCTTGGGCGCTGGCGACCGCATCGCGGGCGTGCTGGAGTTCTTCACGGCCAATTAAATTTGCGCTGCCGAGCGGCACGCGGCGGTTTAAGTCGCTCTGCGCCTGCGCCAGTGCGGTTTTCTTAACCTCAATATTCGCGGCGTACTGCTTGCTGTTAATCATCAGCTGGCGGGTCTGACGTACGCTTGAGGCCAGTTCCGTTTTCGCTTTCTCAAACGCCTGCTGGGCGTCGGTCGGATCGAGCGTCACCAGCACGTCGCCTTTTTTCACAAAGTCGGTGTTCTCCACCCAGACTTTGGTGACGCTGCCGGAGACCTGCGCCATGATTTGTACCTGATTCCCGGCCACGTAGGCGTCATCGGTCTCTTCAAAATGACGCGCCACTAAAAACCAGTAAACGCCATACGCCACGGCAATAACAACAAAGAGCAAGGTTAATAACAGCAGGGCACCTTTGCGTTTGCCCTTTTTGTTACTGACCGGTTGCTGCGGGGTGGTGTTCTCCGCATTTGCGCTCATGTTTATCTCCACGTTCTTATTGTTGTTGTCGGCGATAGCCGACCTCTGTTGTCAAAAAGGCCAGCATGCAAATGCTGGCCTGTCAGTGTAGCGGTTTCCTTGCAACGGCACGTTTGCGAAACGAGCGCTTATCGGCGCCTTAGCGAACGGCCTCAAGCAGCGTATTGTCCTCTTCCATCTGGTCGAGGCGGTCGAGCAATTTGCGGGTGATCTGCTCAAGCTGCTCTTTTTCCTGGTTGTTTAAAGAAGACCAGAGCAGATGCAGGCAGTGATGCTGCGGCGGTAACACCTGACGTAAAAATTCCTGGCCTTTCTCGGTCAGCTGAAGATGCAGGCAGCGGCGATCGTTATCGCTTTCACGGCGCTCGATCCAGCCGCGTTTTTCCAGCTCATCGGCAATGCGGGTGGCGTTGGTGCGCGACGATCCCAGTGCGCAGCTCAGCTCGCTCGGCTGAATGCTGTGATTCTCCTGGGATTCCAGGGTCAGCAACGCCATAAACAATGTCTCGTTAATCCCCTGAGCCTTCAGCATCTTATTGCGGTTTTCCAGCAGCTTGCCCTGCATGTGCATGCACAGGCGAGTCAGGAGAATTTCCTGGTACGGAAAATCCTCGTAGCGACTGGCGCGAAATTTAAGCATCTGTTCAATGGGCGTAAACGAACTATCCATTTGGGTATAACCTCATTAATTGCAGCCGATATAGTAACGACGGTAACAAATCATGTAAATCTATTATTCAGATGAATCACTAATGGCTACGTTACCGTCATGAGCTTCCGGGCTATTCCATACCCGGAGCGCCCGCCGCCTGCGGTCAGGCGGGCAGAATATGAAAGCGACGACCCCTGCGCGGTATGCGTATCGGCGAAAAACGGTGTGGGCCGGCGGTCGTTCATATAAGCGACAGAAATGTAAAAAGTCGATTCGGATGATGTCAAACCAGGCGGTACTGTGCAGAAACGCGTGATAAGAGCCACGGGCAAGCCGCTGAAAATTGATGGCAAAATTTCACTCAGGCTCCCTGCCAGCGAAAAGGTGCGAAGAGGCAGGGAGTGGCTTAAAGGTGTGGGTATATCCATATACGTTTTTGATATATTACCGAAGTTAAAATCACTCGAATAAATAACTCCGCATAACCTTAACAGAGTGTTACCGCCCTTAACACCCTTCGCAGGCATTCAGGACGGCAAAGGTGCGACGCAGGCCTCACTCTGTCCCGCTATGGCGGTGATAGCCCCTCCACCACACTACCAGATTTAGTAGGGCGATAATGGCGCCTGCGATGCAGACGCCGTTCCATCCTGCGTGTTGCCAGGCGGAGGCGGAGATAAGCGAACCCGCCGCGCCGCCAATGAAATAGCTGGTCATATAACCGGCGGTGAGGCGGTTACGCGCGTCCGGGTGGATGCGGTAAATCACGCTCTGATTGGTGATATGCACGCCCTGTACCGTGAGATCGAGCACCAGAATGCCAATAATGAGGGCGATAACCGAGAACTGGCCGAGCGCCACGGCAATCCATGACAGCAGCAGCAGAACCAGGCCCCAGGTCGTGGTGAGGTGCGCTTTACCTTTATCGACCAGACCGCCCGCCGGACGCGCGCCGAGCGCGCCTGCCGCACCCGCAAGGCCAAACAGCCCAATCACGCCGTCTGAGAAATGAAACGGCGCGCCCGCCAGCAAAAACGCCATCGATGTCCAGAGAATGCTGAAGTTGGCGAAGGTGAGGCAGCCAAGCAGCGCGCGAGTGCGCAGCAGTTTATCGCGGGTAAACAGGCTGAAGATGGAGCCGAGCAGTTGCGGATAATTGAGCGTGCTGGTCTGTTTCACCGCGGGCAGGCCGCGCCAGAGCGCCAGCGCCATAATGACCATCAGCACCGTCGCGACCCAGTAGACGGTGCGCCAGCCGCCAAGGTTTGCCAGCGCGCCGGAAACGGTACGCGCCAGCAGAATGCCGAGCAGCAGGCCGCTCATGATAGTCCCCACGACCTTACCGCGTTTTTCCGGCGCGGCGAGCGTGGCGGCGAGCGGCACCAGGATTTGCGCCACGACGGAGAACAGGCCGGTCAGCGCAGTGCCGAGGATCATCATCGCGAGCGTATGGCTGCTCGCGGTGATAAGCATCCCGGCGGCGGCCAGCAGCGTCATCACCACAATCATGCTGCGGCGTTCAAACATATCGCCAAGCGGCACCAGGAACAGCAGCCCGAAGGCGTAGCCGAGCTGGGCGGCGGTGACGATAAAGCCCGCCTGGTTGGCGGTAATGGCGAAGGCGTGGGCGATGGTGTCGAGCAGCGGCTGGGCATAGTAGTTGCTCGCGACCACAAGGCCCGTGGCGACGGACATCAGTACCGTCAGCGATGTGCTAAGTCCTTGAGTCTGTTTGGTCATAGTTGTCTGTATTGTTATTTGAAGAGGCGGGAAAACGCTTGCCGAAAGCCATTATGATAACGGAACCACATCGTAGCGCCAGAATGTTGGGGATTTGTTACGTGTCGGTTTGTGCGTTTTGGGCGGTGGGTGCGCTGCGCTTACCCACCCTACATTAAAGAAGCGATTCCATTTGTAGGGCAGGTAAGCGAAGCGCACTCGCCATTAAAACAAATCATCCGCCCGGAAGAAGCGATTCCATTCGTAGGGCAGGTAAGCGCAGCGCACTCGCCATTAAAACAAATCATCCGCCCGGAAGAAGCGATTCCATTCGTAGGGCAGGTAAGTGCAGCGCACCCGCCGTTAAAACAAGACACCCGCCCGGAAGAAGCGATTCCATTCGTAGGGCGGGTAAGCGCAGCGCACCCGCCGTGACACCAAAAACGTCGTGACAAAAAAACACCCGCCGGGTGACGGGTGTTATCTCTAATCGTTAAAGCGCTTACTCCTGCGCGGCCAGCGCCTCCTTGATCCAGCCGTCAAACTGCTGCTGGTGGGCTTTGATCCAGCCATCCACATGGCCCTCGATATCCGCCTCGCTCGCTCTGCCGCTGTGCATCATCGCGTTCTGGGCGTTGATATCGGTAATCGGCAACTTCATCACCGAGAACAGCTTCGCCGCCGCCGGGTTCTTCTCCGCCCAGGCTTTGTTCGCCACAATGTGCATCGTATTCACCGGGAAGCCGAAGTTATTGCCGTTCGAAAGCTTCGTATCGATATCCTTCTGCTCGCCCGGCAGGGACGAGAACGGCACCTGCAGCCACACCACATCTTTACCCGGCTTCAGCACATCGCTCACCCAGTACGGCGTCCAGGTGTAATAGAGCACCGGTTTGCCTTCTTTATAACGCGCAATGGTATCGGCCATCATCGCCGCGTAGTTGCCGTGGTTCACGGTCACGGTGTTTTGCAGGCCATACGCCGTGTTCTGATGGTTAATCACCGCCTCGCAGCCCCAGCCAGGCGTACAGCCCATCATGTCCGCTTTGCCGTCGCCGTTGCTGTCAAACAGCTTCGCGAGCTTCGGATCTTTGAGCTGCGCGATATTGGTAATGTGATATTTCTCGGCCGTTTTACGGTCAATCAGATACCCCTGCGCCGCGCCCGTCACATAGGTGCCTTCACGGTAAAACTTCTTGTCGCCGCCCGCAGCCGCGTACATATCGTCATGCAGCGGCTGCCAGTTTACGGCGGTAAAGGTGGCGTCGCCGGAGGCGATCGAGGTGTAGCCGACGTTGTAATCCACTTCGCTGGTTTTATTCACGGTATAGCCGAGCTTTTCCAGCGCGCGGCTTACTAACCGCGTCTGAAAACTCTCTTCAGAGATCGTGCTCTGCACCGGCTGGACGGTAATGCCTTTACCGGGCAGGTCGGCGGCAAAGGTGCTGGTGGTAACGAGTGTGGCAAAGGCTGTGGCGAAAAGAACAGAATGTCGCATCGTTATTCCTTTTATTCAGATGAGGGAAAGCGGGCGGCCTGCGCCGCCGGCGCTTTATTTGATGAATGGACGGGTGATAAAACCAAGCGGGCCGCTGGCATACCAGCGACGGTTGCCGCGGCTGCGGGCGTCGCGGCCCACGGCCTGCGTCAGACGGTCGAGAATAATGGCGAGAATCACAATCCCCACGCCGCCGACCGTGGCAAGCCCCATGTCGAGGCGGCCAATACCGCGCAGTACCATCTGACCGAGCCCGCCGACGGCGATCATCGAGGCGATCACGACCATAGAGAGCGCCAGCATCAGCGTCTGGTTAATCCCCGCCATAATGGTGGGCATGGCCAGCGGCAACTGTACTTTGAACAACATCTGGCGCGGGCTGGAGCCAAACGAGCGCGCCGCTTCAATAAGATCTTCCGGTACCTGGTTAATCCCGAGGATCGTCAGGCGCACCACCGGCGGCAGGGCGAAGATAATCGTCACCACCACGCCCGGCACGTTGCCGATGCCAAACAGCATCACGATCGGCACCAGATAAACAAACGCGGGCGTGGTTTGCATCGCATCCAGCAGCGGGCGAATAATTTTCGCCGCGCGCGGGCTTCTCGCCAGCCAGATCCCAAGCGGCAGGCCAATCACGACGCAGAACAACAGCGCGGTCAGCACCAGCGCCAGCGTCACCATCGCCTGCGACCAGGCGCCGATTGCCCCGATGAGGATCAGCGATACCAGGGTCGCAACACCCATACCCGCGCCGGAAATCTGCCAGGCGATCAGCGCGAAAAGGATAATCGCGACAGGGGCGGGCATCCCCAGCAGCAACTGCTGGAAGGCGTTCAGAATGTAATCCACCGGCACGCGAATGCCCTGGAACAGCGGGCGGAAGTGCGTCACCACCCAGTCGATGCCTTCCGTCACCCAGCGGTCAAGCGGGATCAGCGTGTTATGGAACGGGTCCATAATGTTGAAATGCTCGGGCGCAGGCGCGGGCGCGCTGTTCAGCCAGTCGGTGGAGCCGCTCTCCGGCGCAGGCGTCGGGCTGCCCCAGGCGTCTGCGCTGCTGGCGCTGTTTGCGGCGGCGTCAGCGCTGCCGGTATCCCACGGATTTTGCGTCTGATCAGTCATTGGTGGCCCCCTCGCGATCTAAAGCTTTCAGCAATACCCCTTTTGAGATAACGCCCACATACTGTTGCTCGTCGCCGACGACCGGGACGGCACACGGCGCAAGCCCAACCGGTGAGAGCAGTTCGCTTAACGGCGTGTCGGCGCTCACCGCCGCGGGCGTCTCCAGCAACGCGCTGTCCAGCCCCTGGCCTGCCGCCAGCGCCGCTTTCAGGGAATCGACAGACACGGTGCCGACAAAGCGGTTGCCGCGCTCGACCACGTAGCCAAATTCGCGGTCTTCATCCTGCAACAGCTTGATGGCCGAGCGCGGGCCGAAGCCTGGCGTTTTACGCAACAGGCCCGCCGGGCTTCGGCGCGCGATATCTTTCGCGCTAAAGACCTGGCTGATATCGACCCCGCGGAAAAACGTGCGCACATAATCGTTCGCCGGATTATTGAGAATTTCATCCGGCGTGCCGACCTGCACTACTTCGCCGTTTTGCATAATCGCGATGCGATCGCCAATTCGCATGGCTTCATCCAGATCGTGGGAAATAAACACGATGGTGCGCTGGTGGCGCGACTGAAGCTTAATTAATTCATCCTGCATTTCGCTGCGAATTAACGGATCGAGCGCCGAGAAGGCTTCATCCATTAACAGGATGTCAGGGTTAATGGCCAGCGCGCGCGCAAGCCCGACGCGCTGGCGCATTCCGCCTGAAAGTTCGTCGGGATACGCGTGGGCGTAATTCTCAAGCCCGACCTGACGCAGGGCGTCGAGCGCTTTTTCCTGACGCTCTTTCAGCGGCACGCCGGCTAATTCCATGCCGAAGGCGGTATTATTTAAAACCGTCATATGCGGCATTAGCGCAAATGACTGGAATACCATCGCTATCTTTTTCTTGCGCACCTCGCGCAGCGCGGCGTCAGATATTCTGGCGATATCCTCGCCGTCAATCAGCACCTGGCCGCGGGTGGGTTCAATCAGGCGATTGAGAAGGCGAACCATAGTGGATTTACCCGAGCCGGATAACCCCATGATCACAAATATCTCGCCTTCTTCAATGGCCAGAGTGGCGTCTTTTACGCCGACAGATAGCCCTGTTTTTTCCAGTATTTCGGCTTTCGAAAGCCCTTGTTCAATATATTTAAAGGCCCGCTGTGGGTGCTCTCCAAATATTTTATATAGATTCTTAATTTCTAATTTAATTGCCATGCAATAGCGTGAGTCCTGTTATATTTTGCCGTTAAGATGATTCCTGCAGGAAATAGTTACCGGGGCATACCCTAGCATACTCAGACTCTGAGACAACCCTCAATTTCCGCAGTCCGGGGCAAATTGTGTTGTCGAATGGCGATTATTTCCCGCGATAGCTGGGCTGAGCGGCAATGAATGGGAAGTGATATTTTTTGCTGTACGCAGCGAAATGACGGGTGAATCGGTGTGATTCACCCGTTGATAAGAGGAAATAGCAGCTCAGGAGGCTACAGCGATATTTGTGCGGATTTTACAATTTTGCAGCAAATTATTCTGTGGCGTTTTTCGCGATTATTTACGCCAGGCGGCGAATTAAAAATCCCAGTCTTCGTCTTCGGTTTCCACCGCTTTGCCCATGACATAAGACGAGCCAGAGCCGGAGAAAAAGTCGTGGTTTTCATCGGTGCCGGGGGAGAGGGCGGCCAGAATCGACGGGTTCACCTGCGTCATTTCCGGCGGGAACAGCGCCTCGTAACCGAGATTCATCAGCGCTTTGTTGGCGTTGTAACACAGGAACGCGCTGACATCGTCCACCCAGCCGACGTCACGGTAGAGCGCCTCGGTGTACGCAAGCTCGTTATCGTAAAGCTCCATCATCAGATCCAGCGCGAAGGTTTTGAGCGATTCGCGCCGCGCGTCGTCCACCTGCGCCAGCGCCTGCTGATATTTGTAACCGATGTAATACCCATGCACCGCCTCGTCGCGAATGATAAGACGAATCAGATCGGCGGTATTGGTGAGCTTGCCGCGGCTCGACCAGTACATCGGCAGATAAAAGCCGGAGTAGAACAGGAAAGATTCCAGAAATACGCTCGCGATTTTCTTCTTCAGCGGATCGTCATCGCGATAGTGCGCAAGGATAATTTGCGCTTTGCGTTGCAGCGGCGCGTTCTCTTCACTCCAGGCGTAGGCGGCGTCCACGTCCGGCGTCTGGCAGAGCGTGGAGAAAATCGAGCTGTACGAGCGCGCGTGTACCGCCTCCATAAAGCTGACGTTTGAGAGCACCGCTTCTTCGTGCGGCGTCAGCGCGTCGGCCATCAGCGCGGGCGCGCCCACCGCGTTCTGAATGGTGTCGAGTAGCGTCAGCCCGGTAAAAACGCGGATGGTCAGCTGCTGCTCGCCGGGCGTTAAGGTCTGCCAGGCCGGAATATCGTTTGAGAGCGGCACTTTTTCCGGCAGCCAGAAGTTACTGGTGAGCCGGTTCCACACCTCCAGATCTTTCTCGTCCTGAAGCTTGTTCCAGTTAATGGCGCTAATACGGCTTAAACGGATCATGGTGTTTCCTCACAGGGCGCAGGAGACGCAGCCCTCAATTTCGGTGCCTTCCAGCGCCAGCTGGCGCAGTCGAATGTAATAGAGTGTCTTGATGCCTTTCTTCCAGGCGTAAATCTGCGCTTTGTTGATATCGCGCGTGGTGGCGGTATCCGGGAAAAAGAGCGTCAGCGACAGCCCCTGATCCACATGGCGCGTCGCCTCGGCGTAGGTATCGATGATTTTCTCCGGGCCGATTTCATAGGCATCCTGGTAGAGCGACAGATTCTCGTTAGTCATAAACGGCGCGGGGTAGTAGACGCGGCCGATTTTGCCTTCCTTGCGGATTTCGATTTTCGAGACGATCGGGTGAATGCTCGACGTCGCATGGTTGATATACGAGATAGAGCCGGTCGGCGGCACCGCCTGGAGGTTGCGGTTATAGAGCCCGTGGCGCATCACGTCGTCGCGAAGCGCACGCCACATCTCAGGCGTCGGAAGCGTAATGCCTGCGCGCGCAAACAGTTCAGCGACCCGCGCGGTACGCGGCGTCCATGTCTGCAAGAGGTATTTGTCAAAGTACTCGCCGCTGGCGTAACGGGAGGCTTCAAACCCTTCAAAACGTTCGCCGCGCTCGCGCGCCAGTTTCATGGATGTGTTCAGCGCATGCCAGGTGACGGTATAAAAATAGAGATTAGTGAAATCGAGCCCTTCCGGAGAGCCATAAGCGATGCCTTCGCGCGCCAGATAGCCGTGCAGGTTCATCTGCCCAAGCCCGATGGCGTGGGAGGCGGCGTTACCCGCTTCAATCGACGGCACGCTGCGGATATGGCTCATGTCAGACACCGCCGTCAGCGCGCGTACCGCCACTTCCACTGTCCGGCCGAAATCGGGCGAATCCATGGTATGCGCGATATTCAGCGAGCCGAGATTGCAGGAAATATCGTGGCCTGTGGTCGCGTAATTGAGGTTTTCATCAAACGTCGAGGCGCTGTTAACCTGCAAAATCTCTGAGCACAGGTTGCTCATGTTAATGCGCCCGGCAATCGGGTTGGCGCGGTTCACCGTATCCTCAAACATGATGTACGGATAGCCGGATTCAAACTGAATCTCCGCCAGGCGCTGGAACAGCTCGCGGGCGCTGATATAGCGCTTGCGAACGCGTTCATCCTCCACCAGCTGTGTGTACATCTCGCTGACGCTGATGTCGCCGAACGGCTTGCCGTAAATACGCTCCACGTCATAGGGCGAGAACAGCGCCATCTGCGCGTTGGCTTTCGCCAGCTCAAAGGTGATATCGGGGATCACCACGCCGAGCGAGAGCGTTTTGATGCGGATCTTCTCATCGGCGTTTTCGCGTTTGGTATCCAGAAAACGCAGAATATCGGGGTGGTGCGCGTTCAGATAGACGGCCCCCGCGCCCTGGCGCGCGCCGAGCTGGTTGGCGTACGAAAAGGCGTCTTCCAGCATTTTCATCACTGGGATAACGCCGGAGGACTGGTTTTCGATGCGCTTAATCGGCGCGCCCGCTTCACGCAAATTCGAGAGCGAAAACGCCACGCCGCCGCCGCGTTTGGAGAGCTGGAGCGCGGCGTTTACCGCGCGCCCGATAGACTCCATATTATCTTCAATGCGCAGCAGGAAGCAGGAGACCAGTTCGCCGCGCTGCTTTTTCCCGCAGTTCAGGAAGGTGGGCGTGGCGGGCTGGAAGCGGCCGCTTAATATTTCATTAAGGATGTGGCGCGCCAGCGTTTCATCGCCGCAGGCGAGCGTCAGCGCCACCATGCAGGCGCGATCCGGGAAGTGCTCCAGATAGCGCTTGCCATCAAAGGTTTTCAGCGTGTAGCTGGTGTAAAACTTCCATGCGCCGAGAAACGTTTTAAACATAAAACCGTAGCGGTGCGCCTCATCAAACAGCCCGGCAACGAAGCTGGCGTCGTAGCGTTTGAACACATTCTCATCGTAATAGCCTTCGCTTACGAGATACGCCAGACGCGCGTGGGTGTCGGGAAACGTCACCGAGCGTGGCGCCACATGCGCGGTCATAAACGCCGCCACCGCCTCGCGGTCTTTCTCAAACTGGATACGTCCGTCGGCGTCGTAAAGGTTGAGCATCGCGTTCAGCGCGTGATAGTCCGGCGGCGTTTGCCGCACGGCGTCGCCGGTTAATGTTGTCGTTGCCAAAATTCGCTCACTCCCTTACGTACGTTATCGATGTCTTGCCCGGTGCCCATCAGCTCGAAGCGATAGAGAAACGGCACCTGGCATTTGTGGGCGATGATGTCGCCTGCGCGGCAAAACCCTTCGCCGAAATTACGGTTGCCTGCGGCGATCACCCCGCGCAGCAGCGCGCGGTTGTGTTCATCATTAAGAAACCGAATCACCTGGCGCGGGACGGCACCGGCGGTGCCGCCGCCGCCGTAGGTCGGCACCACCAGGATGTAAGGCTCGTCTGCCCGCAGCCGCTCGCGATCCTCCAGCGGAATTCGCGCCGCCGGCAGCCCCAGCCGCGCAATAAAACGGTGGGTATTTTCCGAGCGGCTGGAGAAGTAAATCAGGGCGCTCATGCGTTCGCCGCAAGGGAGTCTGCGCGCAGGCGGTTAATCATGTCCGGGCGAAAACCGCTCCAGCTCAGGGAATCGGCCATCACCACCGGCAACTGGCGAAAACCCTGGGCGCGCAGTGTGTCGATGGCTTCCGGCTGTTCGTCGAGATTGATGGTGTCAAACGCGATCCCGCGGCTTTCCAGCGCGCGTTTAGTGGCGTGACACTGGACGCAATCATTTCTTGTGTAAATAGTTATGCGCATGATTCGTATTCTCATCAATAGGTTAAAATCACCACCGCGAAGCCGTGTTGATTGGGGTTGTCTGATAAGAAAGATACTAGATGTAGTTATGATAACTTTCAACTGCGCAATATATAGGGTTTCTGGCAACGGGAGCACAATGAGCGTGCAGACGCAGGCAGGCCGCGTAGCAGCGGTAAAAAAAGTTTTTTGTCAGCAAAAAGGGTAAGAAAGGAGACTTGCAGAGATATCGTTCCCCGGCGAGGCCGGGGAAGAGGCATTGAACCGTGCTTCAGAGATTAGCGGCGGGTAATCAGCAGCGCGCCGAGGAAAATCCCGACTGCCGCGCCAATACCCAGGCTGCTCAGCGGGCGCTCACGTACAAACGTGCTGGCGCAGCTGACCGCGTCGCGGGCCGCCTGAGAAACCTGGCTTCTGCCATGCATACGTGCGCGGGTTTCGCGCAGCAGCGATTCCGCTTTACGGCGCGCCACGTCCGCTTCGCCTTTGGCATCGCTGCCCCAGGATTTGAGGACGCCTTCCAGCGTATCGGCAAGGCGGCTGATGTCCTGGTTGATCTCATCCACACCAGCGTTCACATCACTACGGGTATTTCGGTTAAACATAGCGCTCTCCCTTTTGTGTTTACTTAATAGCAGTATAGAACAAAATGTGAGCCGCTTCGGCGCATGGGGCCGTCAGAGGGCGTTTCTGGACTTTTCCGAAAGCCCTGCTATTTCTCCTAAGGTAAGGTTTCCCCGCAGCTGAAGCAGATGAGGAAAATTTATGTATTTACGACCCGATGAGGTGGCGCGCGTACTGGAGAAAGCCGGGTTTACCATGGATGTGGTGACGCCAAAAACTTATGGTTATCGTCGCGGCGAGAATTATGTCTATGTGAATCGTGAAGCGCGGATGGGGCGCACGGCGCTGGTCATCCACCCCACGCTCAGGGAGCGCAGCCAGTCGCTGGCAGACCCGGCTTCAGAAATGAAAACCTGCGATCACTACCAGCAGTTTCCGCTGTGGCTTGGCGGCGACGCGCAGGAGCATTACGGCATTCCGCTGGGATTCAGCTCCCGCATGGCACTGGAGCGTTATCTGAACGGCTTATTTGGCGAACCGCAGTAAACCGTCCCTTCTCAGGCCTGCGCGCTGACCGGCGCGGCGGGGCTTACCCGGAACAGACGGCGGCAATAATCGAGGAAATACCCGTAAGCCGCCCCCATCATCATCGACACCACAATATTGGAGCTTACCGCGGTGATAATCTGCGGGATATCCGCGCCCACAAACAGCAGGATGGCGGCGTACACCGGCGACTGAAAGGTAATGTAGGCGATAACATCTGCCAGATTTTTCACCAGGCGGCCTTTACCCACGCGCCCGGCAAAGCGCATTACGGCGTCGCGGTAAAGGCCATACGGCCAGGCAATCACCATATTGACCGGTATCGCTACCAGACGTGACGAGAGCGATTGCTCGAAGCTCATTCCTGAGACGAATATTTCAATCATCATCCCCACGACGGAGCAATACACTACCATGGCAAACGTGTCCGCTACGGCGTGACGCAGGCGAGAATGCGGAGAAAACATCGAATTAAGCTCCTGGCTCATCAACAGGGAAAACGGGAAGGTGAAGGCTATGCTGGCGATATACCTTGCATTTTGCGCTGATGATAGAGTATATGGCTGGCTTATTGCTTTCAATTAGCGATAAATTTTTATTTATCGCCACTTTGTCCATAAAATCCTCTGTAAATTCAAAAACGTGCGGCGCTTCGCTATTTTTTAACAGCATCTGACTGATTTGCTTTTAGTTTCAATGGGTTATTTTTTCATGGGCAATGACATCTCGCCTGGTGCGGCAGAGAATCTTTTACGCAGACGTTTTTGGCGCGCCGTAGCGTTTCAGATAGCGTGTTCAGGCAAAAAGCAGCCGTTTCTGCTGTTCAGGCGTCAGGTGCAGGCCGGTGCCATCAGGTGTATTTATTGGTGCGATGAATATGATTAGCCCGCCGTAAAACAGCTTTAACCATTATTCAGCCCAGGCGCGCCAGCACCGCCGGATAATGCCCGCCACTCTTGTAACGGGGATTAATCATCATGGACGCAATCAGCGACGTGTTATATCAGGTCGAGCGGGGCGTGATGGCGCTCGTTTGCGAAGGCGATTTGCGAAAAAAAATGCGGCGCTTCTGGTTTGAATCGCTTATGCATGTGTCGTCTGCCGCGCTGCCTGAGGCATTACAGCGTGAGCTGCTCCTGCTTCGCGCGCCGTTCAGCGCACCGCAGGCGCGCCCGGTCGCAGCGTGGAGTGACGAAGAGGTTCAGCAGTGGCTTAAAGCTCTCCTTGGGTTTTATCACCGGCTCAGTGAGCAGGCGTTCAGAGAGAATGCGGGGCAGAAAATGTAAGGCGGATGCACGTCGCTTATCCGCCAGACGTAACACCGTAGGATGGGTAAGCGAAGCGCACCCACCGTGAAACATCGCCACCGCATTCACCACCGGCGCGGCCTGTGAATCCACACACGCCTAATCGCCGTCTTCTTTATAGACTAAAACCGTAGGGTGGGTAAGCGAAGCGCACCCACCGTGAAACATCGCCACCGCACCCACCACCGGCGCGGCTTGCGAATCAACACACGCCGAAGTCACCGTCTTCTTTATACAGCGCTACATCGGCGGCTTTCAGCGTGACTTTCTCGCCCTGTTCGTCATCCGGGCGCACCGCGACAATCTGATCGCCATGCACTTCAATCACTTTCAGTTTCGGGCCGCCCAGACGCGGTTGAACGATATCACCTGCTGCAAACATAGTGCCTCCTGTTTATTCATCGTGTTTCTGTAACAGTAGCCCACCACCGCGCTCATCGACAACCGCAATCCCGCGCTTTGTTGGCAAAATGTTAATAACTTATCTTCTGTATAGCCGCGTTAGGCCAGGTAAAGTCCTGTATGGCGGGTGGCGCTTTGTCTTTCAGCGACTAAACTTAATAAAAATAAGTCACTTACAACACCTGCAAAAACTACAGGAGTAACTATGGGATTCTGGAGAATCATTTTTACTATCATTCTGCCGCCGCTTGGCGTACTGCTGGGGAAAGGTGTCGGTGGGGCGTTCCTTATTAACATCCTCCTGACGCTGCTGGGTTATTTCCCGGGGCTCATCCATGCCTTCTGGGTTCAAACCAAAAACTAATCCCTGTTTTAAGAGACCCGCTACGGCGGGTTTTTTATGCATGATTTCTGCCCTTTTTTCCCGCCATTTTCCCGTTTTAACCCTACTGCGAAACCGCTCACGATTTAACCGCTGCGTTGCATTTTAATTGCATACAAAACGTGCGGATTTACTCACGCTTAACAATATTTTAGCGAATGAACTGTTTTAATCGAAACTTTTGCCGATAACAGAGGGGCAGAGAGGCGTTTTTCTCTGAATAACTTGAAAAATAGAGATAAAAAGAGGCCACCATGGGGATCCTGTCAACATTAATCACGGGTCCAGGACGGACATTTTCGGCGCAAAGCCCCCGTAGCGGTGTGTATCGCTGTAATAAATTACCTACATCGTTACGTGACGCGGGCGTGCCGGATAAGCCGGGCATCTTGATGGTATTTGTACCGCCCAACGCGGATTTTCATGCTGTCAGTCAGGTCTGGCAGCGCTTCGCCACGCCGGAACGCACCGTACTTGTGCTTTCCTCCACCGGCACGCTGTGCCAGCAGGATAAAGCGACGGTCTATTGCTCTTTGGAGAGCGACGAAGGGAGCTGGTTACTGCTGCCAAAAGCGCTGATTGGCCGTCATGAAGTGCATTCTGTCGATCTTCACACCCGCATTCCGGGCGCGGTACAGCGCGTGCAGGCGATCTCGCGCGATCTCAGCGCGCTCAATGTGCAGATGCCGCTCAGCGCCGACCGCACGTTTGCGATGATTTACTGCGACGGGCTGGCCGCGTCGGAAGGTTTCCTGATGCAGGCCTGGTATAAATCCGGGCGTTTCCCGTGTCTCGCGGTCGGCGGGGCGGCGGGCGGCAAGCTCGATTTCAGCGGCACCTGGATGAGCGTTAACGGCCGGATGATGGACGGCCGCGCGATTGTCATCCTGTGTGAAATGGCACCGGGTAAATCTTTCGCGCCGTTTAAAAGCCAGAACTTCCAGCCGACCGACAAAAGCTGGCTGGTGGCGCAGGCCGATCCGGTCGCGCGTACCGTCACGTCGCTGTTCGACGCAAAGGATCATCAACAGCCCATTACGTCGTATCTGGCAAGCCAGCTCAACTGCAAACCGGACCAGCTGGCGCAGGCGCTGGAGGGTTACACCTTCGCGGTAAAAGTAGGCGATGATTTCTTTATTCGCTCCGTGGCGCAGATCGAGTCCTCACAGATCCGCTTCTTTTGCGATCTGGAATTTGGCGACAGGCTGTATCTGATGAAAGCGACCGATTTTGTCGCGCACACGGAGCACGACTGGCAGGCGTTCACGCGTCGCTACGGTAAACCGTCCGGAATGCTGCTTAACGACTGCGTACTGCGCCGCATGAACAACCTGGCAACGCTGCCGCGCGCCGATTTCTTTCGCAAGATCCCGGCGGCGGGCTTCTCAAGCTTTGGCGAAATTCTTGGGGTGCCTATCAACCAGACACTCTCCGCGCTGGTGTTTTTCGATAAGCCCAACCAGGCGATGAGCCAGTTCCCGGTGGAATACGCGGCCTACGCGGCACACTACGCGCAACGCACGCTGCGCCGCTGGGAGGCGATGCACCGTATGCAGTCGCAGGTGATTGAGCAGGTCATCAGCTATCAGCAGGAGCTGTCGCCGCTGCTCTCCACGCTGCCGCTGCTGGAGCATGCCACATCGCAACAGACTGAGACGCTGGATATCGCTCAGGGGAATATCCGCTCTATGAGCAATGCCGCGCGCGACACCCGTGACGCGCAGGACAGGCTGGAGCAGGGCTTAAGCGATCTGGAGACCATTTCGGCGGGGATCACTAAAATCACCAGCGGGATCCGCTCTATCGCCGATCAGACCAACCTGCTGGCGCTCAACGCCGCGGTTGAAGCGGCGAGAGCCGGTGAATCCGGGCGCGGTTTCGCCGTGGTGGCAGGCGAAGTGCGCCGTCTGGCGCATCTGTCACGCGAGCAGGCGGAGGCGACGGCACACAGCATCAACGAATCTGTCGAGACCATTGCGCGTATTCGCCAGGTCACCACGGAAACGGTCAGCGCGACCCAGACCATGGCGGACCGCAGTATCGAAGCCGCGGATCGCATCGCTTCGATGAGCGAGCAGACCAGCGAAGAGCGCGAAAACGTCGCCCAGAGCCTGGGACGTCTGAAGGTTGTCGCCAAAGGGATGGACGCGATGCAGGAGGCGGTCGCTCAGCTGCGCACGTTGCAGGAGCTGGCGAAGTAATTTGAGTCCGCTCTGAAAAGCGCTGTGTTTATATAAAAGCGAGACGGGGTAACACCCTCTCGCTTTTTTTATCGGTTCGCTGACGGACGTTACTCTTCTTCGCCGGCGGGGCGGGAAGGCGTTATTCACAAAACGCGTAAAACCGGGTGCTATTATCCTCAAGCCCAGCTTTACATTGATTCGCGCTATCCGGCACCTTTAATTCCACGGTTTTAGAGGTGTTTTCATAACGGCAAACCAGCCAGAGCGGCAAACCCATTTTCTTTCCGTAATCCTGATACTCTTGCAGCGTCCAGACTATGTGGCTGTCATTATCAGGCATCAGTTCACCGTGTTTTTCCGGCGGACCCTGGAAAAGGGTGGCGTCATTTAAGCGGTGTGTGGTTAAGGCATTCTGTAACGTGTTCGGGCACGTTATTTTTCCGGCACAGGCAGCGCCTGAAAAGATAAAAAAAGCCGTGCTCAGCAGTAGTGTTTTATTCCACGACAGAATAATTATCCCCGTTGTTTTCCGCGCGCGGTGCATGCCGGAAATAAATTGTACGCTGGCTGACGGGGGGTGTTACTGCTATATAAGCCATCTTTCAGTCTCCATTCAATTTTTGGAGATGATATTTTTGTTTGATGAGGTAAACGTAGTGATCCTTTATAATAGTAATTAATTAGGAATATTGCCCAGGCTTTTTAGTCAGTTGTTGAGTGATAATTGAAATAATCATTTATTACTACAAACATCAAATGACGATAATTTTAAACGCTATTGTCAATAAAGAGTGCCAGTTATGACTTTGAACAAGAAAACTACAGCAGCTGTTTTGAAATGGTATGACGAAAAGTGGAATCTCCCTGGGCTATTGCGCAAGAAAATACCGCTCACGCCTGAAATCAGCCTCACCACAGGCCGCTATCCGTGGGCGCGAGAGACGGGAGATGAGATTATGCAGGACTATTTTAACCGGTTTTCTGTGGATGATACGAGCTTTGATTTTTTAAGATACTGGCCTCCTGAAACAGGTATTTGGCCTAATTGCTTACGCCCTCGAGCATTGCGGGTGGAAATAAAAGATCCTGAACCATTAACCATATCTATGTTAATCGAGTCTGCGAAAGCCGGGCGATGGCTTTATTGAGGCATTATTTTTCGGCGTATCAGCGCGGCAAGATTATCTCGTGAGATATCAGATGTTCATGAACAGAGAGCTAAAATGGCTCCGGAGGTTACGTGATCGAGTGGCTATCAACATAACAACCTTCATAAAACTGCCCCAGGAAGAAAGCCCTCGCACACAGACCGGGCAGACATCTCTCCTTTACCCTGAACCCGTCAGCCCGGTTTGCACAGCGGCAGCAATCTGCGCCTGAAGCCTTACGCGCGGTTACACGTTAGAATTATCGCAACACGCACAAACACACGTTAAACCAAGCAGGGCCAGTGGCCCGTAATCAGGAGCAGAGATGTTCAGTAAAATTTATGAGGTTGATGAAAGCCATATCGATTTTCAGGGCGTCGTGGACGGGCTCTATTACCCGTTTTACATGGAATGGGCGCGCCACGCGTTTATGAAAGAAGCGCTGGGGATTGATATCGAAGAGGAGTTTAAGCAGGGGCGCCTGTACATGGTGCTGGAGTATTCCCTGCGTTTTCGCCAGAGCCTGAAAAAAGGCGACACCGTGGAAGTGACCTGCCAGCTTGAAAAAAACGTCAAGCGCAACCGGGTCAACTTCGCTCAGCAGATCCGCGTGAATGGCACAACCTATGCGGAAGCAACCTTCGTCGCCACCTGTCTGGTTAACGGCAGACCTTCTATGCCCGACGCGGTGGTCAAGGCGTTAGAAGAACTCTGATTTCCTATCCTGAACGGCGCCGCCGTTTTTGAGGGGGCGTGCGCCGGTTTACCGTGTCGTAAGGCAGGAACATAAGAAAAAACTAAGTCTCTTTTTTGTTATTGATGCGTCTTTCCTGACGTTGTTTTTTCTCTTCTTCACGATTCTTATTCATCCATCGAGAAGAAGCATATAAAACAGGGATGCTTACTATAAGTAAAAAGACAGCAACAGAACGGTCTGCATCCCATTCCGTTGCATTGGCATCAGACAGAATCAGCAAAATCCCTGAGGCGACACCCAGCATAATCGGCTCAACCGCTTCATCAGGCCCTTCTGTCACCAGCATGTACGCGAGTTGGATACCACATGAAATCGCCAGTGCTGAGGCGACATACTTTAACGTGCTAAAGTGGATGATAAAATAAATAGCCTCATCAAAAGAGTAAAGGCTTGCTTTATCCTGGGGGAACACTCCGAACGTTTGAAGTAATTCGAGCCCGCCTTTTACACAAAGCACGAGGGTCAGGGTTAAGAAAATTATTTTTTGCAGCCGTAGCTGAAAGTTTCTTGCGGCAGCTTCCAGCGCTACTGTGGTTCTGGCAAACAGAATGATACGGAGCTCCGTTTTAAAGTTACTGAAGCCTTTTTTTAAACGGTTACTGCTGGATGTAAATGCAAATACGGTAAATAATAACGTTGCGAAAACAAACCCTGCCAGAAAGCCAATCCATAACATATATATTCCCGGATGCGTGATTTAATGAATTTTTTAAGTGTTATCGTAATTTTACTGCTTTATGAAATTTATACAATCAATTATAAAAAATACGCATTGGTAAGGAGATTTTACTTATACACCGTCCTGTTGCTACTATTGGTGTGAGGCTAAATTATGAGCAACATCAGGATGATACCCTGAAGGATTTTTACTTAAAGTTATGGCGTGAAAGCGAATTTTCAGAAAAGATTCGTCATCAGAAAATAGAGTAATAATGGCAACCGGGTATGTAATTGATCCAGCACGTTTTCATGTAATCTTTGCCAGTTCAGCACAAAGCCACTCAATTTCAGTCTGAATATATTTCCTGCGCTGCTTTAACAGGATACGGGCAGGGACGAGGCGCTCGATCAACATTGGTTTTCTGATGACGTATGCCAGAACCATCTCTTTTACATCTTCTTCTGACCAGCCCTGCATGACCGGTGCTGGGTTATACAAAAGGTTTATCTGTAAGACAGGCGCAACTTCTTCATCCAGAATGGTCAGGATCTCTTCACGACTTTTACCGGATGCTTTTAACACCTGTGCCATCCATCGATAATCGTAATCCTGTAATTCCCGCCCGGTACAAATTCCCGACAGGGCATACCAGACAGGAACCCGGCTGGCGATTTCAGCGTCTCTGAGGTGCATAGATTTTTCCTGCGCGATGGGTGGTGAGTGGTGATAGTGAGGGATGCGCTTACTAGGGGCAAGTTAAGGACGGAGGTTTTATGTTGGCGATAGGGTAAATATCTTGGGTGACATCTTGCTATTCAGTTCTGTGCTATGCAGTGCCAGGCCGATTATCTGCAGGAGGCATTACATTAAAGATGCGACCGACGCTGAGCGATTACTATTCTGCGCAGGATCATGACATTATAACAGACATGAGATTCAGGCCTGAAGCGGCTTCACGCGATGATAGTCGTGAAAAATTCACGCCTGCACAGAACCTGAATTATACCCGCCGTCGTGCAGAACTGGCCGCGCAGTAGTCCTTTCAAAAATTCCCGCAAATCCCGCTGATTTTTTGTAAAAAAGCCATGCATGCATAAGGTGCATGGTTTTGCATGCGTTTTCGCGCGCCTGCACTCCCTGCCAGCGCCAGCGCCAGCGCCAGTCGCGGCGCGGCCTGAGGCATCTTTGCACCTGCATTAAAAGCGCCCCCTTAAGCGGGCAGGCGGGGCGGGGAGAGCATTGCGCGCCAGTGAGGCAAGTTAATTTTATTTGGCCTTTAACATATATGATTACATTGCACATAATTTTGGCAGCCTCATACACGGATCACTTAGAAATCAATGAGTTTGAATCTACTTTGTTAGTTGCCACAAAAAATAATAATCACTTGACCGTATTTCGTCCTCACTGAGAAATGCTGATTTATAATCAATCATTGAACTAACGATGGCACTTCCTCCGCCAATTGCTGCTAATATGCTACCTATATTTGAAGGCAACACTCCAGAGTAAAGCCCAAAGGCTACAGCTCCAGAACCAAAAATTAATTTATCACGAAGATTGTTTCTCTTTTTTATTTGGTAGTCTTTTAGCTTTTTATTAATTAGATTGATCTCAGGTAAAACTGTATCTCTAAAGATTTCAGGGAAATATTCTTGTTTTTGTTTAGGTGCTTCTAATAATAACTTATTTAATTTATCTCTGTAAACTTTAAATGATTCATCTTCTCTTTCTCTCAATTTTAATATTTCCAATGGATCTCGACAATGAATGGTAGGTAAGTAATGACTTACTGATTGATTGAAGGTGTTAGCATTTATAGACATCGTCTCAGCGTTCAGTTTACCAGTTATTTTAATTTTTTCTTTGTTATCGATTAATAGAGATGAGTTGTAGAAATGCGAAATCCACTCTTGCTCAATTATATCGTTAACCAAAGGATAAACCACTGATTGAAGAATGTTTTTCTGTTCTACTTCTTCGCGGGAAAAAGTGTGTTTGATATTTTTTTGTGCCAATTTCCTGAGGTGTTTGGATTTTGGTTTCTGATAAAAATTCAGATGTGTGCTCCCGTGATCGATAATGTTTCCTTTATCAAGTATTTCAATAAAGATCTCTCCGTTATCAAACTTATCGAGAGATATGGTGCAGTTTGATAGTAAATGTTCATTAAAGATGGAGGTTAATTCTTCTTCTTTTTTGAGAATTTTCTCTGCTAATGGTTTAGCTAATGTTTCGTGATGATGAGAACATAGGGACATATACCCACTTGAGTATTGTATAATCCCTAGTGAAAGGTATGGCTTCAAATAAAAGTATTGACAGATCGCTATTAAAATCTCGTTCTTTATATGGTTAATATGCAAATCCTCCCATGAAAAATAAAGAGGCTCAAAAGGATTGTTAATGTATATTACATCAGCATATAAAGATGCGAATGAAACTAGCTCATCTAGCTTATTGAGACGACAATCTAAACTAGCACAGTTAGTCACTCCTCCACTTAAAGATGTGTTAGCAATGAATGAAAAGTTTTCGTTGTTTTTATCTTGGTAGGGAGAATGGTTTCTTGTGCTTAAGTACAGAGTTTCGATAAACTTGAATAAGGTGTCTGGCGTTGAATTGTCTATGGATTTGGCGATTCCATCCTGTGACCATAGAGATATAACTAAGTCTAGTTCAGAAATTAATTCCATTTCTACTCTCCTTATCACTTAAGCACGATCTATTAAATATAGACACTTTAGAGCCCCACCAAGACATCAATTCTTTACGATGCACTAAGTAGTCAGAACGGTTATATGCACGCCTTACTTCATTCTTATCACTATGAGCTAAAGCTGCTTCAATAACATCTGGGTTAAAACCTTCTTCATTCATTGCAGTGCTTGCTATGGAACGCAAACCATGGGCTACCAGCTTTCCACTATAACCAATACGCTTAAGGGCAGCATTAGCTGTTTGGCTATTCATTGGCTGCTTTGGATCATTCCTACTAGGGAACACATGTTCTCGATGGGCACTAATAGGCTTCATAGTTTCTAAAATTTCTAATACCTGAAGTGATAAAGTAACAATGTATTCACGCTTAGCCTTCATCCGTTCGGCTGGAATCGTCCAAAGCTTTGCATCTAGATCAATTTCTTCCCACCGAGCTCCTGAAGCTTCTGAAGGACGTACAAGTGTCAGTAACTGCCATTCAATTAGACACCGAGTCGGAACAGATAGGTTTGACATAACTAAAGAACGCAACAGCCCAGGCAACTCTTCTGGTCGCAGCGTTGGCATGTTTTGTTTTTTGGGCTTCTCAAAGGCCATTCCGACACCAGATGCCGGGTTAGCATCAATCAAACCAGTGTTAACTGCATAAATCATTATTTCGTTAATGCGCCGCACCAACCAGCGTACTGTCTCAAGTGCTCCACGTGCTTTGATTGGCTTAAGGGCTTCAACCAATGTACGGGCTTTGATTTGCTGAACAGGGATCTCATCGATTGCAGGGAATACATCTTTCTCCAGTGAGCGCCAAATGTCTTTTGCATAATCAGAAGTAACGCTTTTGCTTTTGAGCTGAAACCAGTTAGCGGCGACCATTGAAAAAATACTGTTCAGTGCTATTTGCTGCTGTTCCTCTGCAACTTCAGTTTGAATTTGCGGGTCGATTCCGTTGGCTAATAAGGCAAGGTAATCCGCTCTTAATCCTCGGGCATCAGCAAGCTAAATCGCAGGGAAGGCACCTAGCTCCATCATGGTCCGTTGCTTTGTTCCCGGACGTTGATAGCGAAAGCGCCATAGCTTTTTGCCACTAGTTTTCACTATCAGGAAAAGCCCGTCGCCATCATGCAGTGTTAGATCCTTCTCTAACGCCTTAGCGCGCAGAACTTCGGTGTTGGTCAGGGGGCGTGTTGTCCGTGCCACTGTGGTAGCTCCTTCATGAATTGATATGCGCTTTTAGCTATATATCTTACCGTATACCGATAACCACCAGCTTTAGCCGAATGCCCAGGACTACAACAGACACAAAAAAGCCCGCAGGGCTTGCGCCGTGCGGGCTCTTAGGACTTCATCGGATGACTCTGGTAATCACCGATGGAGAATTTTGGGGCTGGCGTCCCTGTGCTTTTAATTATAGTGTATTGATATTTAATATTTTTGTTTAAATTAATTTCGTTATGGGTTCCAAAAAGGAACCATAAAGTAGAACCACAGAACCTCGCATGGTTCCAACATGCCTAGCGACTTCAAAATAACACGCTCTATGGCAAACTAAATGTAAGTGTGGCTGGATATTTAGCGTCTGATTACTGAGAGGGTCAATAAAAACTGCTCTATCTCAAATACTGTAGTGGCCCATAAACTTGTCCGCTTGAGTCGATGGTGTACCTCGTCCGTTCAGGCCCGGAGTGGCTAATTAGCAGAGTATTCATGTCTGCTATGAGCGAGGATCGGACGTAAAACAACTGTAAAAAACTATTTAACTCAGGCAGAAATGTCAAGATTCAGTGAAAATGTCTAATCACTGGTTCGTTAGAAATGCCCATATGTTGAAAAGGCTGCTGCAAAAAAGTCTCTCGCAGCGGCCTCTTTAATATAACGTCATTGTGTGCATCATCTTTAATTATGGGTTTAACTCAAACTGTTCCCCGTTTATTAATTTTCGCAATAAGTCAAGTGCCTCAGATGAGTATTTTCCGACACCACTTTTCCCAGATTTAATGAAAACATGATAATTGTTGTCTGATGCTTTAATGTTGAAGTCGGTTAGTTTTCTTAATTTTTCGAATTCTTGATTAACATAGTGCCACGATCCCATGTCGAGAATCCTTGCCAGATCAGTCATTGTATATGGGAAACTAGCATTTAGTGCCTGCCCATTATTGAGTTCAGCGATACCATACATTTTTGCTAATGCATCATCATGCTCTGCAATATTGCGGAACATCTCAAAATCGTATGGAAGTTCTTGTTTAACAAGGGATTCTGATGCGAATGTGTACGTTCTGGCTAGAAATGCACGCACAAGTTTTGGATTAACGCTAATTTCCGGTGTATTAGATGATAACGCATCAAAAATCCAACCAAAATTATTTGCGTATATCACCTTGATTCGAACGCTTTTATTCTCACCAACACCGATTAGCAATTCCTTTTGATGAGAACCAGTGGCCTCGCAGTCCTTACTGAAGGAGACAAGATAAATATTTGGAATCAATGCATTATTGGGAGCGATGATTTCATCTATATCAGAGAGAATTGCCTTTATGTTTTCATCATTGATACTGTACCCAAAGAAAAACAAGGGGTGTTCAGCAAAATATGTTAGCAACTTAGCACTGATATATTTCTTACGTTTATAGAAATCAACATAATCTTCATTTGTAATAACAATACTTTCAACTTCATGACTGCTACCATGAATTTTCATGATTTCGCCATAAGATGAATAATTCACTTTAACAACGTTATGACCAACTATTGCCTGATAATTGTCAAATATTTTTTCTAATGTGTCGTCATAATTTGTTGTGATTATTGCATGAGGTTTTACTTTCCTTAATTTCTGAACTTCCTCTGTATATTCCATGTTCGAGAAATCAACGGAGTTTGATAATTCATTCAGAATGGATGCAATTTCATGCTTAATATAAATATCTTTTGGAGTCGTTCCTTCAAAGTATGTCTCTGGATAGCGATCCTTGCCATCATCCCAAGCCCATTCAGCATAGAAGTCACAAAAATCGCTAGCAATCAAAGGTTTGTTATCACCCTTTGTTTGGCTGTAGTAACCATAAGGGCGTTTGATCAAGGGGCATATTTCCGCTAGTTGCTTTAATAGACCTTCCCAGTCAGGCGCTTTTATATATCGTTGTGAAATACCTGCACCCATGAATAAAATGGGTTGGACTTGTAAGTTTTCAAGGCAAGATTTAACATCTTCGATTATTTCTTCTTGATATTCCGTAAAGTCCATATAGTTACCTCAGGGATAGGTGATTGCTATGTGATGCACCGCGAAACGGTTCGGGGCTTTGTGACACCCAAACTTTACCCCGGTTTCCCAGCGTTTCCTTTGTATATAATATCATTGAAGTTAATTGCGTTTCTCAGAAATCTTCTTAGGATGTGATTGCAATAACGGCAACACAGCGCACACATCGCGGCTGATCAGTGAGTATGAAGTGGTTTACTGAATTTGGCCGCCTGAATCGAGAGACAAAATGTCCGCTCCTGGCACTAAGCAGAAGTTCCCGAACAACGTAAGCTGGCATATGCCCTCGTTCCTCCGTGGGGACTATCGATCTATTTGCCGGTTGTGTTTAAGCAATATCGCCAGCGGCGTGAGCTCTCAGTGCATTCAATCAAGCTCACAAATCACACAGTCTTTACTTTTTTTAGATTCCCTAATGGTTTCGCGTCATAGCCTCAGCCAGATAAACCTGAGCTGCTTTAGGGGTATATGCCTTTCCGAGCATAAAGGATACTGTTTCTATGAAAACTGATCGCGAGAGCACGATTAGGAGATCAGAACCTGATTTGACATTGATACTGGCTATCAGCGATGGGCAGTTCTCGAATACATCTGACAATCATTTACCTCATTAAGTTTTATTTCCAGAAGTGCCGTGATCCAGCACGAGTGCTGATAATCAATATCACTTGGGTAATGATTGACAAGTTCACTAAACAACGAGCAGATATTTTAAAATTGCCTGCAGCTTCCACATCACCAGGCAGAGGCGTCAGACCCTTAGCACCATACGATTCATAGAGTAATTCCCAATATAGTTGATGCTGAATTTCTTTGTTCATGTTGAGGCAGTATATTGAAACAATGAGAATGAATCACACATATAAGCTCTCACAATCTTCCGCCGTTTTTGACTGTTGCAGATATACTTTTAGCAGGTTTTAAATGCCTGGAGATTTCTTTCTGTTCTCGACGGATTTTGTATGAATTAATTTCTTCATAATCCTTGTGTTTATTTATTTTTGATAAATCAACCAAGAGATTATTTCTTATCATCCACTTTACAATTCGCTTGTTGATATCTTTATAGAGAGGGCCGCCTTTATATTTATAGAAGTGAATATCATGAATTTCACTGATGAAATCAAGTATGGATAAGATTTCTTTATAATCACCAATGTAACTGTTAATGGTGAAATGGTCTTTATTAAGTTCTATTTTGAATCCATGTTCAGAAAGGTAATACAAGAAAAAGGCTGAGTCGAGATCGCAAAAATCTACATGCAGCGTTCTTCTGTCAAATTTATCAATATGCGAGAGAATGATATCATGTAATTCATAATCATATACATTTTCAATAAATCCTTTCCCTGAATGATCAATTTGATTGACATTGCATCCAGCATCTATTGCTACGGATAAAACTTCCGGGGAAAGGGGCATGAAGAGAATATTCATTCCTTTTTTATCGATGTGATTTATATCACAACCAGCATTAATTAATTCTGTCAATCCTTCAGCATTCCTGTAATGTTCAAAAATGCATGTGTAGCCATTAGTATCCGTATGCGAGGTGTCTAAACCCAGTTCAATCAGTTTCTTCAGTATTTCTGGATTTTTTTGATGAAAGAGCGCATTTTGCCCATGTCCGTTGATATGGTGTATATTAATTCCATAACTGAGCAGGCAATCCATGGCTTCCAGGGTTCTGCAGGCAAAAATGGCATTGTTGCCGTTACTGTTAACAGCATTAATGTCATAGCCTATTTTTAAAGCTTTCTTTATATCATCAGGTGATCTTGCATTGAAGAATGATTCAGAAATGGCAAGGTCTAATGCCTTTTCTAATAATCCCTTTTGTAATAAGGATATGACTAATTCCATAAACACCCCCATGAAAAAATGTTTAAGTCATTAGATATCAGAAATTCTGTGAAATGCAACAGCTGGGGAAAGGTGTTCATGATGTGCGGAATAAAAATTTCCACAAACCACCCGTGGATACATCAGAAACACCTGCAGTAAATTTACGCCTGTAACCTGCCGTCCGGACTATAGGACCAAACCTTCGCGGGAGATGCTACCATTACATCGGCAATGTTGAACCGGATTTTACATCACACACGTCGTACAAATAAAAGGAGAAGGCTATCGACTGAAGCAAAAACGGAAAGCCGGGGTTATCGCTGAAGCTAATCCTGAGTAAACAAGGTGGATCAACATTAGACCGTCGGTGGTGGCGGTATGCGGATCACTTTTTACCCGTTGTTGACCCCTGGCGCTCCCAAACCATTTCCAGTGCTCTGATGGTAAGTTTGTTGTCAGGTGAGAATTGAATTTCATTGCCCACCCCTCCGGTTTTTCTGGCGAACAGGTCGAGAACAACGACAAGATACGCCCAGAGTAAAGTAAGAGGCAGGGCGTAGTCGGTCCATGTCCCTGCCTCTCCTTTCCTGACAGGACGTAGACCCTGGCAAGTTGCATCAAAAGATAACAAATTTCTCAGTTCAACTTCCTTCTGGCTAGGTTAACTTGCAAGCAGGAAGTGCTTTTCATCGATTAGTGAATACGGTAGTTTTTTCAAACTAACTGAACTCTATTCGTATGACTTAAATCTTTAAGAAGGCAGGAGATTTGAATTTTGAAAAACTGGTCACCAGAGCATACTAAAGAAATCAAAGCTTGGCTTGACATAGATAACTATCGCAAGCTCGAAGACATCAGTTTAAATGCCTTGTATCACGAACTTTGGGCAAGAGCACTTCTGTACAAGCCTGGGCCTACTGACGAAGAAAAGAAAGGGCTATGGGTGTACATGACTGAAATTTTCAGTGGGAACCCCCATCTTTTCAAAGGGAAGCATCTCGATTATCCAACAGTTAACGATACTCTCTACAGTCCTCCACACATTTTTATCACGGATATCACCAGGCTTGCTGAACTTAGTGTGATGGCTCTTAGTGTGAATCTTTTCACCTGGGAGGAAGGAAACGATGAATATTGTGTTAATGCGCCTCATCACGAAGCTTATGTGTCACAACTCTTGTCCCCCTTATGTGAGAAAACGGTGTTGCTTGAAATCGATCTTGGTAGTGGTACTGACGATGAAATAGCCGAATCGATAAAAGCGGCCCTGCCACAATGGAGATCGGTAAAAGGAGTGGAAGTTAATGAAACCGGTATCGTTCGTTTCGGCTATGGAACCATTAAAAAAATTATAAATTACAGGTTGGTTGCGATGCTGGACATCTTACTTTGGGCAAAAAGGAAAGAACTAAGAATCTCAGATGATCGCCTCTCCCGGCTTCTTTATACTGATGAAGATGAAGAAACAACTACCCGTTTAGGGTATCACATTAAAGACTCAGATCGTCCGCTTGCGATGAAAGCTGCAACGATAGACTTCATTAGGCAGTTCAATTTTTTCATGAACCGAAATCCCCACCTGAAAAACATGAGAGTTTCAGATGTGATGAAACTCTCTGATTCTAACTGATCTCGAATTCCCGAAGTCTACTACTGCAGGGCAGACCGTAACCCTGCAGTTAGGAAGCTCGCTCCTTTCTTTTCCCAACTGTTCGTATAGTGATCCCATCACAACGACAAAGGGAAAACAAAATGAACAATCAAAATACCCGCCTAATTCGCTTGCCAGAAGTTATGAACAGAACCGGCTATGGCAAGGCCTGGATTTATCGTCTAATCAACGAAGGTTTATTTCCACAACCAATAAAAATTGGTTCGCGTGCAATTGCATTTGTCGAAAGCGAAGTAGATGAATGGATCGCATCTGCAATTGAACTTTCACGTAAAAATGCAGCCTGATTACGGGGCTAATGATGAGTGTATTAAATTTGGTGTGTAAAAATAAATGGTGCTATTCAACAATGAGCCGAGGGCCGCCTGATATTTTATAAGTAGTATTAGGTTAGGCTTTGGTATTAAGAAGTAATAACAATAGTCATTGGTGGAAATTATGATGGCATTTTTACCGTGACATTATAAATTAATAAGTACAGGAGATTTAAAATGAATAATTCAATCAGAGTACCGGAAGATAAAGATTTTGTATGTGCATTTGTGACTTCACCGGATAGCTTGTATGAGGCTATTGAAACCTATCGTAATTATGTAGATCCAGTCGAAGAGATAGAGTTTGAGCACGTCCTTCTTTATTTGTTGTGTTCTATACTGGTCGAAGGTGCTACAGATGTTACCATTAATGATGAAGTACGAATGTGTATTGAGCACCTTGTCAATGAAAAAAATATTATCAGAAAGAATAACGCAGGTAAAAAGGTGTAAAGTCTGTAATAAATTATCATGGGTACAGACAGCACAAGTCTGTACCTTCTTATTTTAATCCTACTGGTAATGATATATAAAAATTATGTGCTTTTGATAGCGGTCATGTGGTTTTGCTATAGTAAGCATTGCAGGATAGGAATATCCTAAACTTTCATTCTCTGCCCTTTGTTTTATTTAAGATAACTGAAAAATACAGGGTTTAAACGATACTGGTATTTGAACTCAGTAGGTATAATAACATTCGTATCAATCAGTTCATCGATGGCCCGATAAAATCGGGCTGGCGTAATATGTATATCTTCCTGCTGTGCGATGGATGTTGCACGGTGAAAGTTCAGGTAAACAGTGTTTTTATCTGGTGTGTATGAAGCGATTAATGTGAGAAGCCAAAACACATAGTGAGCAGTATTGTTCAGATTGCGTTGTTCATCTGATAATTTATTCTGGTAAAGGTAAGCAGGGAGTCTTTGCTTCATAAAGATATCCTTTGTTTTATTAAGTTTTTCGCTGGTGTGGGGCGTAAAATCACCGCGCTGTTATGTCTTTTAAAAGGGAATGCCGTCAGTTGGATATCTGTTTCTGGATTTTTTTACAGGCTTTGTTTTGCGCCCTGCGCGATAAAAGTTGAATGAAGTGGCAAAATCTTCAGTCTCAAGTCTGGATTTACTGAATTTATCCATCAGATCTTCATTGAAACGATGAGGAATACCTTTTACGCATAAATTAGAATTCAGGTAAACCTGACCGTCTTCAGCGTTACGGATCAGTATTTTCCTCTCAAATAATTCTCTGAATGCACGTGAAACATTCGATTTATTCAGTCCTAACTCTCTGGCAGTACGTGACTGTGAAAAGTCAGGGATAATATTTCCATAATCAATGACTGAGAAAAGATAAAGAACAATTCTGAATGCCGTTGGTGTCAGATCCATTCGGGCGAGTGTGGCCGTATTATCTTTAAAGACCATCGAAAAATCGTCACGAAAGGATGTCTTTTTACAGGCACTTGCTTTAACTTTTATTTCTTCCAGACCTTCGGGCATAACATCTAATGCTTCTGCAATGATTGCTTTTTGTTCTTTAGTTAACATAACACTTGTGTTTGACATAATGGCTCCTTTTTTATTATTGTGATAACAGATATGGCATATTAAATTTGTTTGTCAATATTATTAGTAATAAAAATTTTAAAATATTATATTTATTGCTCTGTGATTATTTTTTTAGTGAAATATTAAGGGTTGTCAGAGTTATTACGAAGGGTGCTAAATTTCACCATCACCCGTTATGTCATTAATAATTTTTGGTTCTGAAAGATACAACCAATATTCTATCTTAACTTGTTGATGTAATTGATTAATTTTCTTTTTGTATTTGCAAGATAAAAGAGTGATAAAGAAACAAGAAACCGAAATTTAGCTTTAGACTGACACAAAATTCCATTGTACACAGTTTGATAAACACTGCTATTGCTGATTTTCCTTCGTAATATTATTCCTTAAGTGAAGCCTGCGCACCTGTATGTTGCGCCACTGGGCTTCAGAACATTGCTATAGTGTTTAACTGTCAGTAGAAATACGCTTCGCGCAGGAGTTCAGACAGTTGGGTTTAGCTCTCAGCACAAATACGCTTCGCGCAGAGATTCAGACTGCTGAGTTTAGCGAAAGAGTGGACCCGACTACATGATTTACCCGTTAACTTAATACGGCTCACGCCGGAACCCCTTCGGAAAAATCCTTTCTGCTTCAGCGAGTGAGTGCTGTGGGCACTCAGCGGCGCTGCAAGAGGGATTAAACGTTGGGTTTTCATCTGACGGGTAAAAATAATCTACATATATCTGTCGTCGGGGGCGTGAGCCGGTGCGTAGCACTCTCTCAAAAAAATTCCTGAAGGGGTTTTATCTGAAATCTGGAAACTACCTGGCTTTTGAAAAAAGGAAGTGGTAATGCAATCGATCGGACTCAACATTGCAACAGCGTAAGCTGTTTCCAGTATTAAAAGAATAAATAGTTGTCATTTTAAAATAAAATATTTTCAATTTTGTATTGATTTAAATTTTAAAGCTGATAGTACTTAATTATAAAAACAAAAAAGGAGAGGGTTATGAGTAATATTTGTGTTTCTTCTCAGGAAGAAAAGTTTATATTTGTTGTTGATAAATATATAACACAGCATCGCGACAGTGTTAATAACAATATTTTTTACAGAAAACTTTATGTGCTTTTCGCTGGATACCATCTGAAGTATTTTTATTCACGGGCGCAATATCGCAATTCGTGTTATCACGTTGATAATATCATGCAGATGTTTATGGGTGTCGTTTCTACCCTGAAGGCCCCTCTGCTCAGGCAACTCGCAAACAGTGACACATTACTGCATTGCCTGAATTCGCTCGTGAATTATATTTCAGGCAATCTGGATGAAGCAGAGCACATTTATGCTGATTTACTGGCACAGTATGAAAAGAAACGCATTGCACGTTCTCTGGCTTATACACCACCAGGATCCGTGGTCAGGAAAAGGCTGTGAGGCAGCGGATACGTACTGGACAGGGGATGGCAGAGTGACATAAAAGCAGTCGTTTCCCGCAAGACATTACCGGGCATTAAAAAGGCAGGAGCCACCGGTCTGGTGTCCTGCCTGGCGGGATTGTTTTACTGTGGTCTTACTTATCAATGACCTGCCAGCCATCATCCCTTTTGATCAGCGTGACAGCCGCTGTGCGTTTTTCGTTATCGACAACAGCTGTTACATTGCATTTATAGCTTTTATCCGATAGTTTTTCGCAGTCATGCTTTTTGACAGATTTTAATTCCCGCAGTGCGTCTTTCGGGACATCTTTACCTGCTATGGATTTAACGATGGCATTCGTCTGCTCCATGACCTTATTCATCGCAGTGTAAATATCCTGCTCAGACGGTTCACCGGTACAGCCACTCAGCAAAAAAATGGACGCAATGAGTGTGGTAAATGCATATGTTTTCATAAAATAATCCCAGACTGTAGAGTACGTTATTGAATAAGGCCGGTTTTCATCTTGCTGTTGTTTTCAGAGATCGTCCACTTACTGACCGTTTCGCCTTTAAATTCGATTTCCAGCGTTTTGGCCTGCGTCTGTGAACCGCCTGTCAGCAACCCGACCACTGGAATGAATGTGGTGGCATCAAACTGATTGTTATCCATCGAATAAGTCCATTCTTCATTGCCACTATCAAGTGTAGTTTTGGTTTCGGGCTCACCTAATGCGGTAATGATTTCTGATTTCGTTGTTTTATTTTTTATAATTTTCGACTGCAGACTTTGTGCTGTTTCTTTTTTTAGATGCTGGTTGCCTGATGTTGAACAACCAGAAATAAGGAAAGCAGAAATAAAAAACACAGAAATCATGAATCTGTTCATAAGTTCTCTCATATTAATTTTTTATGTTTGCGGTGGTATGAAATTAATATCACCGTATAAAAACAACTCTGTCTGCATATTTCTTTTTAATAATGCAGATAAGAATAATGACGCTGGCAAAAAACGTAATGACTGAGACAGGAGTGCTGCCGGTCAATGAAAATACTAACCAGGCGAGAGCTAATGCCACGAATTGAAACAGGAATGCCACACTGAGCGGACTCTCACCGTAGGCGACTTTTGCATGGCAGCCTTTGCAAATCCGCACGCCGTGCGGGCTTTGTGTAAAGCAGAAGGGGCAGCTAATCGTTTTATTATCCATCATGACTCCGTGGCCTGATTTAAGGTGATGTATTTTTGAACATTTTCGATGAATGATCCGCTTTAGTAAAATTGCTTGTACCGATCGATGGATCTCTGTTAATAGGTTATAACTATCATAACAAGATTATCGATCTATATAAACGATCAATATTTTATTGACTATCACTAAAATATGGATTAGTTAACTTATGGTGCAGGATGGGGGTTATTTTTAACTAATTGTTCTTTAATGGGATTTGTTGTCATGGAATGACAGGGTGTCAGAAGATGCAGGTGCAGGATTTGGTGGAAAGGATGTGCAGTGGCATGTAACAGAGACATGCCCCTGCGCCTGAGAAGTGCCACAATATGGCCGAGCAATACAAACCACGAATGCAGACGACGCTGGCGGGGTATCTGACGAGCTGTATTGTGCAGTTTGCTCCTGAGTTGAATGACACCCACTGTTTCCTGTTGTCTTTCCAGACGAATTTTTTCTTCAAGCTGAAGGATTTTCTCCAGAATCGTTTCCCGGTTTGCAACCTGTTCTTCAGGCTCGCATGATGGCACTGGCACTGGCACTGGCACTGGCACTGGCACTGGCACTGGCACTGGCACTGGCACTGGCACTGGTACAGTCTGTTGTTGCTCTTTTTTCAGTAAGGCCAGGTGCTCTGGTGTAAAATCAATCTGCGTTTGCAGAGAAGACCAGCCATACTTTTTTCCAAGCTGAGACGCTTTAAAGGCAATACCCTGGTACTGAAATGAAAATCCATTCATTTTTCCGGTCGACGCGATATTGGGTTTACAGGTCACACCTTTCTGTTCCAGCATGTCGATAAAAGTCAGTAAATCGGGACGATGCGTTAAGACATTATCAATCAGGGTCTGCAACTGAGACTTAGGGCAGGGAACTGCTGTTCGTTCTGCCATCATCAGCTCATTGCGTGAGGGTTTTCTTTTAGCCTGAGGGCGACTGCTGGTTGCAGGTGTTGTTTCAGTGAGTCCGTGTATTCGCTCCAGTTCGCTGATAATGCGGGTGCTGATGAGATTTTCATTTTTCCCCAGGTACAGCTTTCCACCGGCCATGTTAATGCGACTTGCAATGATATGGATATGCTGCCCGTCGGTATCATCGTGAAGGATATAACAGCGAAGGTGCGTTTCAGTGAACCCCATCCGGGTCATATAATCGTCGGCGAATGCCGCCCACTGTCTGGCTGACAGTGTTTCTCCCTTTGGCAGGCGAAGTGAATTATGCCAGACGGGTTTGGCGACATCGGGACGCAATTGTTTAGAAATTTCAAACTCACTGATAAGCTCAGCCACCGAACTTCCGATCATATTACCACCGATGACATAAGGCATAACGTTGTGGTGTGGACCGGATTTGAGGCTGTAAAGCACCACTCCTGCAAACTGTTTACCCCTTTTTATTTTCTGCATGCCTTTCATCGGTCTTGCTCCAGAAATGTTGAGGGAATAAGGTGATCCCGAAGCGTTTTGATTTGTCTGCGCAGGGCAAAGAGTTCTGTACGGGTTAGTTCGCTGTCAGGACTTTTCTTGTCAAGATGATTCAGTAGGTAATTTAAATCCTGGGAAAGGCTGCCGAGTTTAATCCATGCTTCGCGATTTATTTCGGGCAGAACCGGTGGGAGTTTGTTCAGGGAAGCCATTCTCAACCATTCCCCTTTTTTATACTGGCCTCTTTTACTGTCGAGAATAGTTAATTCTTCTTCATTTAATCTGACACTGACGCAGTGGCTTCGTCTTTCATCAGGCGGAAGTTTGTCAGTATGGAATTTTCCACGCCTTGATAGTCTTGTTATGTCATTATTCATAGTTATCCTTGTATTGTTTGTTTATTACTACAGATAACGGATGATGTAAATAAGTCAATACGTCATGTGAAATATAATGCATATAATCAGAGAAAATAAAATAAGTAAGCCATTGGCTGAATGGCTTACTTATCAGGATTTATCAGGTCAGTTATCATGAAATGAAACCTGCTCAGGCTGAATAAAGGGCTAAATTATCACATTCTTTTTCTCTTCGGCGCATGGGTGATTTCTGGTTTCATGATTTTGAGAAAATCTTTTTTCTCTCTTCCGCTTATATAGTCAAAAATTTTATCAGAGTCAGCACGCTGTCTCAGTATATCGTCGTCCACTCTGATACCATTTCGAATAAACCATTTTACTGTCTCAATACCAGTATAGACACCAATATGTCTGTCATGATAACAATTATAAAACTGAACATGACTGATATCGGTATATTTTTTCAGTGAGGTAAAGAAGGACTTCATGTTTTTGACATATAATGCGAAGGTACAGTGTTCAGCGATAAGGATATTACGCCCTTTTTCATGAAGCAAAGCAATCAGAGGCAACGCCTCAGTTGAAATATGTTTAAATAAAACTGGTGTGCTGTCTATTCTGTCAACATGGCGTTTGAGGGCATTAATACTGAAATCATATATCCACCACTCGTCGTCAGTCGGAAGGTCCAGCACCGCTTTGCCATTATAATCTCTGTGGTTTATGTCACACCCTTTATTTACCCAGTAATCAAAGACGTCATGATCGTGGAGGTTGTAAAGAAGCGTTTGACCTTCATTATCTGTGCTGTGGATATCAACGCCCGCGTTAATGAGGAGTTCCGCACAATCTATGTCGTAGTGCTGCCAGTGAAGACAGGACTGGCCTTTATTATTTTTGTGATGAACGTTAATACCTGATTTTATCAATAGCCCCAGTGTTCGTGGGCTTTTTCTGCTAAACAGGGCATTATTACCATAACAATCTGTATGGTTCAGCGCTATGCCTGCTTCAATCATAGCTTTTAAAGCCCCGATACTGTCGCAACCGAAAAGGGCGTTTTCACCGTGTTCATTTAGTGTGTTAATGTCAATGCCTGCAGCAATGCAATTCTGGACGTCTTTTTTAGATATGCTGTCAAATAAATTATCTTCTGTATAGTTACTCATGGGGGGCTCCTTTTTTAAGCGGCCATTTTGTGCCAGGTATTATTGTTGTATTCATATTCTTTTATCTTAACGATCTCGTCATAGATCCGTGAAAAGGAAAACCATGAGATCTCTTTCACTTCTCTTTTTTTGTTTGTGTAAATGATATTGCAGCCACGAAAAGAAAATGACTGATAAAAAGCGTCGTTATTCTCCTCTTTAAGGAAACGAGTAAAGGCTTTTATGGTCTCTTTTTTGTCCATGCCATAAGAGAAAAAGGTATGGATAGCAAATATGGTCAAAATGTTTCTTTCCGTCACCATATGTCTGGAAAAATAATTAAGATAAAAATCATGATCTTCAGTGCTATTTTTACAGAATACTGAGAAGTGCGGGTTATACAGGCGGTAGAGGTCTGTATTCTTTTTTGTTTTAGAGAGGTAACTTGTCAGGGTTGAGTGGTTTTGTTTTTTCATTTTTATTCTCCTTTATTATTTTTATTGATGGAATGAATATATATTATTAAATAATTAAAAATCAAATTTATTTTTAATAATGAAAAATAAGTAAACGTTTTCTTTTTATATGATTAATTTAATGCGATGTTTTATATAAATAAATTTATATTTAGCAAAAAGTGTTTTTTTTATTTCGCGGTTGATTGGTGGGTTTTTGTTTCCCAATGCTTAGGAGGAAATGTGTTCCATTAAAGATTTTATGTTTGAGGCGAATCTTATTGTAGCGGGGGAATGTTATATCTTTTACTCCAGGTTTAATTTTCAACTTTGTGTCTGAGACACAATATGTGATGGTGCTATGATAATCGTAAGTATCCCGTCAAAACGAATCATTCACTTTAAACCTTTTCCGACATATTGGTTATATATTCTGAGTAAATCATAATGCAAAAGGCCCAGTGTGCAGACTTACGCCAGCCCAACCAAGCCGTAGTGCTTTAGTTCTGGGGATTAGGTATGGTGGAAAAAAGCGACTCGTTAAGCTTGCTGATCTCTATGTATTTCAGGAGTCGGTCAGTAAGTTAACGATCCAACGAGGCTCATCAATCATAAGGGATTTATCTATCTCGATAGTATTGATACGGACGTTGTACGTACGTATCAGTCTTGCGAGACCCTCACGGATTTTATCGCCGTCATAGATAGCAATCTCTTCAATATTGTTACCGATGAAAGTTTCGGCTGCCTGGACGGCTATCTGTTCAGACATACCAACGTTATCAGCCATCTGGCGTGCTGCAATGACTTTGCTTTCAAGAGTTAGGATGACCGGCCTGTAGCCTGCACGTTTGTTTTCGACACAGCGCGAAATCAATTTCTCCATAGGTGCGGTGGTCACGTGGAATGCAGTAGTACCCACCTGAAAATCACCCTCACGGTCAGTGTGTAAGTCAGCTGCATTGGCTCTGTCACTGCCGATTTTAACATTGGGAAAGCGCAATTGGAGTTTGGCTCCAATAAGATGCTGTAGCACAGCTCCAGTGGGTTTGTCTGAACGTTCCGCCGACGCTTTAAGAATATCGCTTACCACAGATGCAACTGGCTTGTTGTAATCTAGGTCGACTGTTATTCTCTGTTTGTCAAAATAGTCCAGACGCACGCATTGAGTGAAGAAAGCTTCGAGCTGGTTGGAAACCAGTTTTGTGTCGACAGGCTCATTTCCATTTACTTGAGTATTGTTAAGTACATCCCGAAATGCAGCAGCAAGGAAAATAGTCCCTCTGGACGTACGCCCACCTTCACGGGTAAAAACGCGGGTTTCGCCATGTTGTTCCAGAATCTTTGATATGGTGGCACCACTGAGCCCTCGTACTTGGCTTTTTCCTTCGCTGTACAGACGTTCGTCAGTAATAGGCATACCATCAGCCATCATACGTGAGACGATCAGTCCTGCATTCATTACATTGGTATTTATCGCGCCACTCTTGGCTCGTTCACCTTCGTACCAGGCTTTCGCCGCTGCAAGATACGCTTCGGAGTAATTCAACTTATTCATTCACTTTTATTCCTTGCGCTTTTTTTGCGGCCTCAAGGTGAGGGAGGATCATGTGCCGGGCGACCCAGCCAACAACAGGAACAGCGACGGCATCCCCAAAACCATATTGAATTTGTGAGTCGCGCAAATTTTCCAGCGTGTACCAGCCAGCCCCCATCAGACGTGCATACTCAAGTCCGGTCATCCACCTGATTTTGAGTGCGCCCCTACCCATGATCACCACCGCCTGTTTGGAGGAACCGCCACGTGCTGTGCGTAAACATCCTGAAATGTCTTCTGCTCTCATTTCCCATACGGGAATGCCATTACGAGTTCTACGATAGGCTGTGCGGGCAGTTGTACAGTCTAGATTGACAAAATGTTCTAACCTTTCACGCTGTACCGATGCCATGGACTCTTTAAAAAGAGAAACTTTATCAGCATTCCACCACCGAGGGTCGCTGTCTGGGATAGCCTCAATCTCAAGAGTGAACCCTTGGCTTAGTAGCTCAGGTGCTTTAGGTAAAGGCATCATGAAGGTGCGTACTTCAGCATCTTTATGCAGCCAGGAAAGCCAGTCTGGTCTCAGGCACGAATCCTGTTCGCCTCCATCAATAGGATTTTTTGCTCCTATCAGGAATAACCTTGGTCGGGACTGTGGCACAAAACGTCGGGCGTCCAGAGTGATTGCGTCGACTGCATAACCTAACTCATTAAATTCTTTAACCGCAGCTCTCAAATCTTCTCTGTTATGGGAGGATGCAAGGCCTGTGACATTTTCGAGGACGATCACTTCAGGCTTGCGTTCATTCATCCCTGCAAGCAAATCAGTAAATCCGAAGAAGGCGGACGATTCCCTGCCTCCCCGCAGGCCGACACGCTTACCCGCCAGACTAAGATCAGTGCAGGGAGAAGAGGCCCAAGCAACATCTGCAGTTGGCAGGTCTTCGCTATTCAGGGTATGAATGTCTGCCAGAAAAAGCTTGTGAGTTTTCCAATGGCCTTCATACATCGATTTTTTGTTCAGGTCATAGTCATTAGACCAAACAGTCTTGATTCCCGCCTGCTCCATCCCAGCTCTCGCCAGGCCGATACCAGCAAAGAATTCCAAAGCGGTCCATTCGGCATCGCCCCGAATCGGTATAATATTCACTCAAAGTCTCCCGTTTTCATGTGCCTATCATCCCACAAAATACTCAGCTAGGTACATACTCTCAGTGGAACCCCACCTTGGTTATTTAGCATCTGCAAGATAGCCATTAAACTTCATGGTATGACTAGGCGAGTTCGCATTTATGTAAGCCTATATTGTTGAATGAATTTGCTCTAACGACTAGCGACGAGAGTGTCCGGTAGGCAACGATTTCTGGTCTTCAATCCTCGAAACTGTAAACCAGTTTATCCAACGCTCAGTGGATGAACGGGCATAGCTGAGCGTTTTGGCAGTGTCTCTGCCACGGTCACCACGATGCTACATCAGCATGGTGATCAATCTGCGGGTGTGGGTCTTGTCATGGGTTTTATGAAGCGTTTTATGTATCGGGCATCGTTCGCTACGGAGAAGAAGTGCTACGATCTGCTTCGCTCAGTGCGTGCTGAGTTCCCTCAAACTGTTTTACTATTCCGAGCATCTATTTAGGACGATCTGTTGATGAGATTTGGCATTGAATCCGCACAAAAAATTACCATTCCCATGAACAGAAGTTTTGTGATTTAATCATCATGAAGGGTAAGTTTTTTCTTAAAATTAAGCTATATCAAAGAGAATGCTTAGCTTGCTAATCAATTGACTTGCAAAGGACCTGATATGCAGTGTTTAGATTTAACATTTGAAGTCATCAGCAATACCAATGCTACCGCCAACTATACGGGTGGTTGCTCTGGAGAACGTAGTGACTGTTGTACTCGTGTATGCACGCGAGCTGGTAACGACGAGCAAAACTCAGCGTCGAATTTAGATGCTTGGGAAAAATACTTGGAGGTTAACGCCGGCGTTCTCCAATATTAATCTAAATTCAAAATCGCCCTTGATGGGCGATTTTGTTGGGAATATACAATGGACTCCAAAAAATATAAAATAAAAGAAACTGTGGATATTTTTATATCGAATGAAGATAATACTGATAATGTCAAACTCACATTTCATGTGATGACAACGCGTGATAGATTAGAAATAAAAACTAATAAAAATGTCGCTCGATTTATTGCCAGCCTTGATGGTATAAAAACTATAAATGATATAGTTACTGAGATGGGGTCCCTACGCTCAAAAGATGTCGATAAACTAATTGCTTTTTTACTAAATCAACATTTTATTTATGATGTAAATAACATTTGCGATATTGAACCTCGTTTTTCACGACAAATTACATTTTGGGACGATTTTGTCCTTGAACGACCTGGTGTAGAAACTCAACATATCTTGGAGAGCAAAAAGGTTGTTTTATTTGGGTGTGGAGCTGTAGGAGCCAAAATTATAGAAATACTTGTCCGCGCAGGTGTTAAAAATATAGTTTTGGTTGATTATAAGTCCCTTTCAAAGTCAAATGCAGCAAGGCATTGTTATTATAACTATAAGAAAATCGGAAAACCAAAGGTAGATGTCCTGTCAGAATTTTTGAGTTGGATCGATAGTCGAGTAATAATAACAAAACATTTTGAAAAACTTATACCTACTACTAATCTATCCTCTATCATTTCTGATGATACAGATCTGATTATTAATACTTGTGATGAGCCTTATATAGGTCATACTTCTTTAAAACTTGGTAGATATGCACAAGCAAGAGCTATTCCGCTGTATGTATCAGGTGGATTTGACGCCCACTTAATGAGTTCAGGAGAATTAATATTCCCTCCACATACACCCTGTATAGATTGTGCCCAAAATACGTTTTCAAAGGCATTAAAAGGATGGAAGCCTGTATATAGTATAGTCAATAATCCTCAACTGGACCTTTCAAAATCTGTCTATGATAATTATATTCCAGGAGGGCCTGGTGGATTAGCAATGATGAATGGTTTTTCAGCTAATCTAAGTTGCATGAAATTAATTCACTTCCTGTTGGATGATTCAGCATTTTCATATGTAAATAGTCGGTATGAATACCTTCCAAACGAAGGCAAAATGACTAATTTTGAATTGGTAAAACAAAGTGGATGCAAAATCTGTAATGAATAATTTTAGACTGCGACAAAGTATTGGTATCGTCGTAAATGATGATACTGTAGAGTTTTTTAAATCCAATATTAGAGAAAGTATAAAAATAAAAATCAACTTTCCAAATATAGTTGAACTCTTAAAGATGTTTGATGGGCAAACTTCTCTTCAAGAAATTGTAGCAAATTATTCAGGAATCGATATTCAACAACTTGAAAAATTAGCTTTGTTTTTGAATGAAAACAATATAATTATCGATCAAGATTGCCAATACCCTGCAGAGCTTGTCACTGAACAATATAGAATGATCAATACATTTGAAGACTACTGTCATACCACCAGTGAGGTTTTAGAATGTATAATTAATCTTAAAAAATCAAAAGTAATGATTGTAGGTATTGGAGCAGTCGGTAGTAATGTGGCAACGTATCTTGCTCATTGCAATGTTGGTTCGATAATATTTGTAGATCACGATAATGTAGATATAAGTAATTTACATCGTCAGTTTTATTTCGAGGATGAAATTAACTCTGATAAAAATATAGCGTTACTCAACTCTTTGAAAAAGATATCTCCAGATATTAAGATTGACATTATCAATGACATTATCGATGATGATTTTTTTAAAAGAAATATTCTACCCTCTGATATAGATTTGATAATAAACTGCGCTGATGAACCTAATGTGGATTACACCAGTAAAATAATCGCCCTCTTTAGTATGATTCATAATATCCCACATATAGTTGGCGGGGGATATAATCTTCATCAAACCCTTATCGGTCAGACAATTATTCCATTTAAGTCAGCATGCTTTAATTGTTTTAACCTATTTTTAGGAAAAATAAATAGCAAAGACCTTGTTAATGTGAAGAAATTGCACCGGGTAAAACGAAAATTAGGTTCATTTTCACCACTATCAGGTCTGGCTGCAAGCCTTGCAAGCTTGGACGCTATAAAATTACTTGCCGGGAAAGTAGATCACTTGCAACAAGAAAATAAAAGAGTCGAATTTAGTCTTAGAAGTTTATCTTTTAACGTCCAAGATGTTCCACGTGATCCTGAATGTGATTGGTGTAGAGGAAAGTATGAATAAGATCATTTTTGAGGGAATAGCCACCCATAATTTAAAAAATTTAGATGTTACTATACCATTTAATACAATAACCGCTATTTATGGCCGTTCGGGCGCAGGAAAAAGTTCTTTAGCATTTTCATCAATTTATCAATTATGCAAAGATGAGTTTGATGCTGTAGAAAACGGTTATTTGAATGAAAGTGATTATAAAGTTGCAAATTTCAGTGGGTTAATTCCCGCTGTTGCGATACCACAAAGAAACACAAATAACAACCCTCGTTCAACTATATATTCATATCTGAATATAGCTCAAGCTTTGTCATCTTTAAAAATCAAAAGAAACGTAGCAGTACCTAATTATGATAAATTAAAAATAAACAATTATAGAAATGAATGTCCACACTGCTTAGGCCTTGGCGAGATAGTTAGTGTGGATGAATCTGAATTAATTAATGAAAAATGTAGACTAGATCAAAAACCATTTTTATGTTGGCGGACTGGTGAGTTATCTGATTATTATCACCAATTACTTATGGTCTATTGTGATAAAAATAATATAAAAGTAGATGATACTTTTGATTCACTATCACTTGAAAAGAAAAACCTAATACTATATGGAGAAAGCGCTGAGAAATTATCTTTTAGATTTAAACACAAAGGAAAAACGAAGCAAAGAAGAGCTTTTTATAAAGGCGTAATGTCTTTTGCTAATTCGAATATAGGACGGAGCCAAAACAATTCAAAGTATAAAAAGGAAGAAAATTGCTCATTTTGTAATGGAAGCAGAATTAACCAAGAAACAGCCCAACTTGATGTTTTAGGATTTACATTTGATGAATTTTTACTATCTCCTATATCTGAATTATGTAATACCCTGAAAAAAACTATAGGTGACTCAGTATTAATTAGAGTGTTGTCCTCAATAAATAATATGGGATTGGGATATTTAAATTTGTCTCGTTCAATTCCCAGTCTTTCTGGGGGGGAAATACAAAAACTTATTTTCAGCAGGCTTTTAACATCTAATACAACAGGTATTCTGATTGTTATCGATGAAATATCATCCCAAATTAACCCTGTCGATTTTGAAGTTATCTTTCAAAAGCTAAAAAAATTATCAGAAAAAAACACAGTTATTTTAGTAGAGCACTCGCAGTATTTCATAGATCTTGCTGATCAGCAAATCCATGTTGGTAAATACGCTGGTTCTTCTGGTGGGGAAATTTGTGAAAAAGAAAAAATTCAGCCGCAAAGGAACCTCAATCCCAAAAATAATATATCTGATTACTATTATTTTGAAGGGCTTAATAAAAATAACATCATTAATCAAAATATACGTATCCCTAAAGAGTGTGTTACTGTTTTTTCTGGAATCTCCGGATCGGGGAAATCATCTTTAGCTAAAGCTATTTGTAGTCTTACCGATTCGATTTATATAAGCCAAAAATTGTCATCATATACAGGACGTTCTACTGTCGCAACTATCACGGATTTGAATAAATTAATTGCAGAATTTTTCTCCGATATAACAAAATTAGATATAGAGTATTTCCTTCCAAACAAACTTGGTGGATGTAAAGTTTGTGAAGGTAAGGGCGTGATAAAATATGAAAGGGGTTTTGAAAAGGATATCTACATATCATGTCATAAATGTGAGGGTAAACTGTTTGACCACAATATAGATGAAGTAAAGTCTCAGATTAATGGTATGAATATAATAGATGTATATGATACTGAGTTGAAAGAGTTAAGCTCTTTTTTTAATAACACTAAGATTAATACTATTCTTGAAACTATCCATTATCTTGGAATATCACATTTGAAACTTAATAGAAAAACGCAGTCCCTGTCAGGTGGTGAAATGCGTAGAATAAAATTATGTGAAATACTATCTAAGTCCAGAAAAACAAACAAAATATTGTTTATTGATGAACCTGTCGCTGGACTTGATTCTGAGACGGCTTCGAAGGTGCTGAATTTTATATATCAAAAATCTAAATTATTCAATGCAATTGTTATTATAGAGCATAGGCCTGAGGCAGATGACTATGCCGACTTTAAAGTACTAATTGGTCCTTTGTCTGGAAAGCAAGGTGGGCGAGTTATAGAACAAAAGATCATTGAGTCAGTTAGATGAATTTAATTAACACACTATCTAATTAGTATGTGTAGTTATGATATTAATTTAATGAAATATAAAGGGTGATATTTTGGAAGAGTTAAGAATCGATTTTTAAATTAGTGTTGTTATATATTTTAATCACATGAGATGAAGACATCTTGTTAAACTTATATACCCATGATCATCAAAGACGGTTGATTGTCTGCAATTGAGATCATGGGCTGTCACCTTTTTAAATTTTTACTGAACGTTATAAAATTGAACTGGAATGTCTGCACAGTTCCTGAGATGATAAAAGAGTTAATGATTCGATCAAAGCCGTACTGTCGGCTTATGTAGGCTGCAGTTCGTCATGATAATTCCAGCCTACATCTTCACAACAAGACCATAGATAACCACATTTATAATCACTAAATTTAGGAAATGACGCAAGTTCGATAGGTCGGATCTCCTTATCACTGACAAATTAGACTGAAGAGCATAGTGTGATTCTGGTAATTATCAAACCAGACAAGTCCGTATTGGATAAGATTACCGAAGGTTTTAAATAGCTATCATATGTTTAACTGTTCAGAACGCTGTAAGAAGAACGGAAAATTGAAGTGGACTCATTAACGGATTGCAATAATAATTATCTTTTTCAATTCTTTGATAATATTAATCTGGAACTGTGTTCAATGATATCTTGAAATGAACCTCCCTTTACCTCTAACCGGATGGATAGAGTTAAATTAAAAGAATCTACAATTCAAAGTTCGATTTTGACTATTAGTTTACCTACGTGTAAAAACTAACGGGATGCCTTGGTATATAAACTTAAATTTATCTTATGCAAAATGATTGATAAAAATGAGAGCTGCAATTTAAGCACTAGTTTTCCATATAAAATAAATAGTTGCGATTGTCTAATCTGTTGTAGTAAATGTGCAGACATTGAAAGAGAAAGACCAGGTTTTTCTTTTCTAACCGAAGGGAAGAAAAGCAAGGGGAAACCGGAGAAGCAAGCGCAGCGGCTTCGCAGAGTTAGCCCTTGCTTCTCTTATAATTGGCATTATTCATTCAAGAACAATAGGATCTTCGCTTGTACAAGCGAAGCTATAATAAAAACAATCAATTAATTATTTTAAAAGTATTAAACAAGAACCTATTGACATTCATAAAATACAAGTTATTTATAATGTATGCCATAAATAAAAAGTTTTATGTCATATGTATCCTGCACTATGTGCAGTTAATGTACCACTTGTCCCATAGATGGGAATATTGGAAAGGTTACTTTGTTTTGAAGTAGCCTTTCGTCCTTCAATATTAACGATTACTTATTGCTATTACCAAGTCCAGTCGAATCGAAGAACATCTTTTATCTGAAACGACTCCTAATACCCGGTTAAAGCCACAATAACTCTCGCATACGTAGACCAAAGAAAAATTATGATATTAAATATGTGATTTTTTTTAGTGTTAAGTTGAATAATTAAATACTGGAGAGTTTTCTGTGCACTACCAATTGCTGGTTCATCTGTTCTGCCGCTGATGTTTCTGACGAATCTCCCGGTGACACAGAACTGTCCCTCTCTACCAGCCTTTATTCGACTCAATGTCCGGCTGCTGATACGCAGTTATCCCTTCGTATCAATGACTGACACTTAAACGTAATGCTTTGGTTGCTGGCGTATCTGACAGCTTCTTCGGCGTGAAGGTCGTTGTGTAAGTATACTTCTTGGTTTATTTAGGCTATATAAAACCATGACTATGACTTGCTGTTTTCAGTAAGAGTCTTATCATCCAAAGAATTTATTCTAGAAATTCTTTTTAACTCATTAAGATAATCAACCTCGTTTTCTAAGAACCAATGAAGAACTTTAGAATTGCCAAGTAATTTATTAATATATGACTGGATTATAACGAATTTCAACATATCTGAACCATACTCGGTTTGAAGCTTTTTCGTTTCTTCCGAAGTTGTTGCCATTTCTTGTTCCAGACGAAGTATGGTTTTTTTTATGTCCTTTTTATAGGGAGTGTTTTTCCCTTTATTTACTATCATCGATGCCGGTGTTGCATCCAAGATGCTCATTGCAAATTTTTTACTATAATTATCAAAATTAATCATTGTACCGACTGCTTCAATTTGGCGAATTGGCTTCATTTTCCTCAAAACGTCAAATGTAGCCTTAGGTATAGGTTTATCAGAAAGTTTCGCAATTACACTTGGATCTATGCCGTTCATCACATTCGCTTTATCTTTTATGGCATCAACAGATATGCCCAAAGCAGCACTAAGTTTTTCAATTGATACTTTTGCCAGAGACTTAATTATCATTCTATGTTCTTCAACTACATTTATATGATTCACTTGTTTGTTAGGAGTGAAAGCATCATCTATGCTCGAAAGTATACATGGAGCTTTTTCTATACCTAAGTCTTTTAAAGCCTCAACCCTTAAATGGCCATCAAGTATCTTAGTGACATCTTTATCTTTGTCATAGAATACTATTATTGGTTCAATAATACCTAAGCTTTCGATAGAGGTAACTATTTGATGATATTTATGGCTTCGCTTTACGTTTTCTAATAATTCCTTAGATGGAATTAACTTATTAGTTTCCAGGTAAATAAAATTATCGCCAAAACGTATCTGAATCATTTTAATACCTCTTTGTTTACTGGGGTTAATATCTGAGATGGTAGTTCTGAAAGATTCTCTTGTTCAAGTATATGTTGAAAGCTTTTATTCATCATTATGATGTTAAAAATCTCATTTACTATTAGTAGGTTGGTTTTTATGAATTTTGAGTTGTTATAAACAGATTTATGTTCAGCGATACTATTTTCATAAAGCTCAATCAACTCCTCTGCAGTCATCCTTTTTGATGGTTTGTGATAATAAAATCCGGCTGCTTTTGCACCTTTATTCCCAACTGTTCTTTGATTTAGAATGTGTTTTATCTTTATAATGTCCCGACTTTTTATTAATTTTTTATCATATGCTTCGGTAAGAATATCTTGTGCTTCCTCAGTTTCACATCTTGCAAATTGCACTGCGAGATACAGAGGCAAATTACCCCGTTCGACTGCTGAGAGAAGTTTATGCTCTCCCTTATCAAGTAGCATATTAATACTGCTCACCCAGTTCGATGAATATCCAGTAATCTCACTTATTTCGGAGTCTGAAAGTCCTCTGATTTTCATGTCTTTAATCACCTGTAATAACTCATTAGAACGTGGTCTTCTCCTTGCAATGTTTTCAACTAAACTCATAACGTAAGCATCTTCTTCTGATACATCTCTTATAATTGCTGGAATAATAGTTTCACCTAATGCAACGAGAGCCTCTATTCTCCCTTGACCACAAATTAAAGCATATTTGAAATCGCCTTCATCAATAGCTCTTACGCTTATAGGCTTGCTTAATCCTCTTTTTTTTATGCTTTCCTTTATTTCTTCATGCACTACCTTATTTCTTGTTCGTGGGTTAAGAAATTTTATTTTTGCAATCTCAATTTGAATTATTGGGAATTCATTTTTTTCAGGCAGCATATAGTTCCCTCACTTTCATGCGAGTAATAATTTGTAGAAGTTTATCAAGATTATCAAATCCATAGAGATCTAATCGAATGTTGTTTGTTTCCGTCATGCACATTTTATTATATTCGTTTTCAATCTTTGGTATGATATAAAAATCAAGAGGTGAAATATTTTGTGAATTCATTCGTATAACAATTGTTATGTCTGCTTTCTGTGAGTTATCAAACCGGACTTTCCATCTAAGTTTACCTGATTTCATATGTATGCATTTAGTAACAAGGACGGAAATTAAAAACTCATCATTGATGTAAAGCATTGGGGCATATTTATACTCGTCTATATGACAGTTACTTTTTAAAATTTCACCCTTAAAATCCTCAATTATCTCTGAGTAAAATGATCTTAGTGCTTCATTTATTTTGAGATAGCTGTAATCATGTTCTGGCTTATAACCAATCAAAGTATATGCTCTTAAAAGACCACCAAATCGGGTTCTATAAACAGAAGATGAAGGGCCTGTATCATCTTCATCAATGATAAAGCCTGATAGTTTTCCATTAGATTCTAATTTTTGTTTTAGTTTTTCTAATAGATCTTCATTAGTCAAATGAATGGATCGGAGCTGAATTATTTCTTGAGCTTTATTGTATTTTTTCTTTGAAATAATAGGTTTATATGCCTTGTCACATCTAACCCATTCATGTTTGGGGTTTTTTACAAGCCTACTTTTTAATTTAGATGAGGTTTTGTTATATATGTTGTTTCCAATATATTTTTCATTTGTCAAAATTTGATGTATTTTTGCACGAGTCCATAATGTTCCATTTTCTGCAGGTATGTTCTGTTCATTTAATCTCTCAGCAATAATGAATTCTGGGACGTTATTATCTATAAAGAGATCATATATTCTATTTACAATTTTTATTTCATTTTTTGGTCCCGGAATTAATATTACCCTATCTGTTTGAATACTCTTTCTTTTGCGGAAACTCAATATTTCTTTAGCTATGCCATTTTCGTCTACTAAAAGACGTCTCAGCCCATAACCAGCCATACCGCCTTGATGATAACCAAGCTTTATTAAATTTACTTGCCCTATAAATACCTTTTCAGATAAATTCCTGCTGTGATATGCAGCACTAGATCTTTTTATATTCAGTATAACAGAGGACTCTAAAGGGAAATCTTTAGTGGGTATAGGTTCGGAACAATATATAAGATCTACACCATTTCTCTCAAATAGAAAGGAATAATATGCCGCTTCATCACTATTTTGAAAACGACCAAAACGGCTCACATCATAAAATAATACAGCCTGTATATCTATTTTCTTTTGTTCTACATCGCTAAGTAACTGCTGCAAAGAATGCCTGCCTACGATACTGACTCCGCTCTTACCTGCATCATCGTAGGTATAAGCGATTTCCATATTGTTCTTTTCAGCATAATCTTTGATATATTCGGACTGATTATGTAAAGAATATTGCTGATGGTCGGTAGACATCCTCAAGTACTGCGCGACCCTAACTCTATGATTTTTGTCATTTTCGCTAGCCATGCACGAAACATCATGGATGATTCAATACAATGTAGAGGATAAAATTGATCAAATTTTAACCGAATTCAACTGTTTTATCATTGATTAGAGCGAATTTGGTAGATCTTCGAGGTGTATGATAATCGAGAAGAGATGTGAATTATTTAGCTGATATGACCGACAGCTTTCGTTATGTGGACTCAATGTCCCCATTTGTAAATGGCTATGCTTAGTCCACATAGGTTAATGGTGTGATTATTAATTCTTTAACTAAATCAAGATAGTTAATCCATCATGGGAGAGTTATGCGGCAATAACTTTGCATTTATGAGACGAAACATAGTCACTCCACCATTGCATGAGAACCACCCGTTCAGTGAGATACTCTGCACGATTGTAGGCTGCAATTATTTCATCTTTCTTCGAGTGGGCAAGGGCGGCTTCTAAGACATCAGTCCTAAACTTGCCAGACTCCTCAGCAGCCGTTCTAGCAATGGATCGCATACCGTGAGCTACAAGCTCACCTCCGAAACCCATACGGATTATGGCCGCATTAGCTGTTTGTTCATGCATGTGATTGAGTGGAGCTTTGATACTGGGGAACACCCACTCTCTATGCCCGCTGATGACTTTCATTAAATCCAAAACTCGCAAAGCTTCTTTGCTCAGTGGAACTTTGTGAGGCTTCTTCATTTTCATAAACTCCGCCGGGATGTTCCACATGCCAGTTTCAATATCAATATCTGACCATCTTGTGCGAACAGCTTCACCTGGGCGAACCCATGTGAGAAGTTGCCACTCAATCAGTAGCCTTGTTTCCAAACGGATAGAAGCATTGTTTAGAGCAACCAAGAAGCGAGGGAGTTCGGAAGGGGGTAATGCTGGCATATTCTGTTTTTTTGGCTTGCTGAACCGTTGCCCCAGGTTGTCTGCCGGGTTGAATTCTATGAGTTCTTCTGTTGCTGCATAGCGGAAAATTTCATTCAGGCGGGATATGATGCGGCGAAGTGTTTCAAGGACACCTCGTTTTTCTATGGGTTCTAAATGCTGTTTAAGCATTTTAGGGCGAATCTCCTTAATTGGGGTATCACCCAATGTGGAAAAGATATTTCTCTCTAGGCTTCGCCAGATGTCGTTAGCATGATCTTGGGAGATGCCTGACGTTTTGACTTTCTCATCAAGCCACTTCTTGGCTACTGCTTGAAATGTATGTTCCGTGGCATCTTTCAGTGCATTGGCTTTTTGGTTGTTATGAACTTGGGGGTCTATACCATTTGTAAGCAACGACAAGTATTCATCACGTAAAGCTCGTGCCTTCGCAAGTGTAAGGTGAGGATAGGTTCCTAAGCTCACCTTAGTTCGCTTTTTGGTCACAGGCACTGCATATCTGAAATACCAATTTTTCTTCCCTCCCTTCGCCAGGGGAGCGATTCGCAACAGCAAACCATCGCCGTCAAAAAGGTTAACCTCTTTTTCGGCAGGTTTGGTGCTTTTGATTTCAGTGTCAGTGAGCTTCTTAGCGATTTTGGCCATGTTTGGGACCCTCGATTTTAGGACCCATCTTCGTGGGTCCCATTCAGGGTGCCATAACTCGTAGTTCTCAGCAATTCTCACTAGACTACAATAGACGTAAAAAAGCCCGCAGAGCTTGTGCTGTGCGGGCTTAGTAGACTTTACTGAACTTCAGTACATCAATATTTGGTGGAGCTGGCGGGAGTTGAACCCGCGTCCGAAATTCCTACATCCTCGGTACTACATGCTTAGTCCGGTCTTTACATTCGCCTGGCAGCTGCGGACGGACACGCCACTACCAGACTAGCCTGATTAGTTTTAACGCTTCAACCCCAGGCAGGGCATCCACGCGATCTCTTTTGGGTTTGACCTCTCTTGATCCCCGTCCTAAGAGCGGAGGCTAGGGAGAGAGGGCTCTAAGCAGGTTATTAAGCTGCTAAAGCGTAGTTTTCGTCGTTTGCGACTATTTTTTTGCGGCTTTTTACGAGGCCAACCGCCCCTCGGCATGCACCTTGGGTTTCGCGAATCCCGTCGAATCCAGAATCAGCCCCAAAAGTGTAACGCTAAGTATAACAGAGTTTACCCGTGCGTGACCAGTCCATATCGTTTCGCCTGCTAACTGCTGCATTTTTGCACTTTTTGCAGTGAGGCAGGGTAGTTGCAGCAGAATGAGATATACCTCACAAAACGCCTGACTAGCAGAATATTATCACGCTAAATATTCATTAGCTTTTGGGTTAAATAACAGGAAATAGGAAACAGGATATATTTTTACATTTATTGAAGAAAGTGATGATTAATTCATTTTTGATGATTTCTTTTCTCATTAATAACGCCAGTAGACTTTTTTAAATTTCCGATACTTAGCAAATAATTAAGCGAAGTAGACCACATTTTTAAATCTGCAAGCCCTCTTTTTTTTATCATTTTTTTGCCAAACCGCACCGCGTTGCTTATACATTTTGTTAAGGATTTGTACACATAAACCGCTTCGCTTTGCGTTAAGTGGCTGTTTTTGAGCTTTTTTACAACTATTTCAACTCGTTTCGAGAAAATACCCTCCCCGTTGCCGCCCTGGCTGGTAAGGGGTAACCCATAAGTATCCATTATTGGATGCTTGTGCAGGGCTGTATGCTTCCCCCGTCAGAGGAAATGAAAAATGGCCGTCCAAAATAACGTTTCACCTACCGTGGATATTCTTAATCAGGATACGGGAAATGTAATAACGCATTATTCCCAGAATGCAGACCGGGTGGTCAATTTATCCCAGACAAGCATTGTGCGAATAAATGCTTCTCCTGAAACGGTTAACTTTTATGAACGGCAGGGGAATGACCTGATTGTCCATATGAAAGACGGGACAACAGTACGTTACCAGAACTTTTTCCATCTCGACGCGGAAGGCCAGCACAGCGAGCTGATTTTCGAAGATGACAAAGGCGTGCACCACGCGCTGTTCCCGTTTGCGGCTGAAGCCGGTCCGGCGGTCGCTGAGACGATAACGCCAACGCTCGCTGATACTACGCTTGGCGCGCTCACCGGCGCCGAAGGGCTGACCACGTTACAGGCGCTCGGCGGGATTGCGGCGATTGGCGGTATCGCAGGCGTGGCGATTGCGGCCAGCAACAGCGGCGGCGGTGGTGGCGGCAACGATGATAACAATAACGGCGGCGGCGACAACGGCGGCGGTGACAACGGTGGTGGTGACAACGGCGGTGGTGATAACGGCGGCGGCGATAACGGCGGCGGAGAAACCCCGGACCCGGCGGAAATTGCGCTCGATCCGCTCACCGATGACAACGTATTAAACGGCAGCGAAGTGCTGCAAAATCAGGTCATTAGCGGCACGGTAGATGCCGCTAACGCAGGCCGCACGATTACCGTCACGCTGAACGGTAACACTTACACCGGCGTTGTCGGGGCGGATGGCAGCTGGAGCGTGACGCTGCCTTCCAGCGCGTTGCAGGCGCTGCCGCAGGGGGTGAGCACGATTACCGTGACGCTGGTTGACGTCAACGGCAACACGGTAACCCAGACGGCTGATATCAACGTCGATACCATCGCACCCACCCTGCAACTCACTCCGTTCACCGACGGGGTGCTCGGCGGTGAACAGGCCGCGACCACCCAGATCCTGCGCGGCTCAACCGGCGTCGCGGAAGAGGGGCAAACCGTCACCGTTACACTAAACGGTAAAACGTACACCGCCACGGTTGGCGCAGACGGCAGCTGGCAGGCCGCCATTCCGTCTGCGGATCTGCTGGCGTTGCAGAACGGGCAGCAGTATGTGCTTAGCGTGAGCATCACCGATCTCGCGGGCAACACCACCACCAGCGAAACGCGCTTTACCGTCAATTTTGACCGCCCGGTGCTGGCGGTGGATGATTTTACGGGCGATAACGTGCTGAACGGGGCAGAACTTGCCACCGATCAAACCCTCAGCGGCACCACGCAGAATATCGCGGCGGGCACCGTGGTGACGGTGACGCTGAACGGCCAGAACTATTACGCGACCGTCGGCGGCGATGGCACCTGGCAGGTGACTATCCCGACCGGCGATCTCCAGGCGCTGGCCAACGGCAGCGCAACGCTCACCGTGAGCGTGCCCAACGGCACCGGCGCGCCGCTCACCGTTACCGACACCCTGACGGTGGATCGCACGGTTCCGTCCGTCTCCATCGCCATTCTCTCAACCGATGATTATCTCAACGCGGCGGAAGCGACCCAGCCGCTGGAAATTCGCGGTTTTACGACGGTGACCGGGCCTGGCGCGCAGGTTACCGTGACCTTCAACGATAAAACCTACACCGCGGTGCTGGACAGCGCCGGTAACTGGAGCGTGCTGATCCCGGCGGCCGATCTCGCCACCCTGCCGGATGGCCCGCGCACCGTGACCGCGACCGTCACTTCCGGCCAGACGACGGCCACAGCGGATCGCGTCATCAACGTTGAAATCAACGATCTGCCCGCGCCCACTATCGTCACGCCATTTGGTGATGGCGCGCTGAGCGCGGCGGATTTGCAGCAGAACCAGACGCTCAGCGGTAATACGGGCGTCAGCGGCAGCGGACAGACGGTCACTGTTCAGATTGGCTCCCAGACCTACACCACCACCGCAGGCACCGACGGCGGCTGGAGCGTCACTATTCCGGCCTCGCAGCTGCAAACTTTGCCGCCGGGGCAGACGCCTATCGTGGTGACCGCAACGGACGGCGCAGGCAACAGCGCCAGCGCCACATCAAGCGTGAATATCGACACCACGCCGCCTGCGCTCTCGCTCTATGCGGTGACCGATGACGGCAAGCTGAACGCCCAGGAGCTGACGACCGATCAGGTGCTCTCTGGCAACAGCTCGGAAGCGGGGCAGACGGTCACCGTCACGCTCAATGGCAAAACCTACACCACCACCACCGGCAGCGACGGCAACTGGCAGGTAACGCTGCCTGCCGCCGATCTCGGTAATCTTTCGCCTGGCGCTAACCCGATTGTGGTGACGACCACTGACGCGGCGGGCAACACTGCGCAGGTCACCGATTCGCTGAATGTCAAAACTACGCAGCCGACGGTCACCGTCACGCCGTTTACCGGTGATAACGCGCTGGATGCCGCAGAGATCAAAACCGCGCAGCCGTTGCAGGGCAGCGTCACCAATGCCGAACCGGGCAGCGTGGTGACGGTGGCTATCGGCGCGTGGAGCGCCACGGCGACGGTCGACGCGGCGGGTAACTGGCGCGTGGATGTGCCTGCTGTTGTGCTGCAAGGGCTGGCGAATGGCGATAACAACATTCAGGTAAGCGTCACCGATACCTGGAACCAGACGACGACGATACAGGCGCCGATCACGGTGGATACCGCCGCCTCCGGCGTCGCTATCAGCATCATTGCCGATGACGATTTTATTAACCGCACAGAAGCCGATTCACCGCTGACGATTCGCGGTACCAGCGCCGGGCTGCCGGCAAATACCGAAGTAACGGTGACGCTCAACGGCGTTAACTACACCGCGACGGTCGACGCTAATGGCAACTGGCAGACCACCGTACCGGCGGCGGCTTTGCAGGGCCTGGCGGATGGCAATTATGAAGTGACCGCCACCGCGCAGCAGGGCGGCGTCAGCGACAGCCATACGCTCACCGTCATCATCAACAACCTGCCGGATACCACTATCGATCCGCTGTTTACCGATGGCACCTTAAGCCAGGCCGAAGCGGGCGTGGATCAGGTACTGACCGGGTCTACCGGTGTTGCGGGCGCAGGCCAGTCGGTGACGGTCACGCTTAACGGTCAGGCGTATCAGGGAACGGTGGATGCCAACGGTAACTGGTCGGTCACGCTACCGTCCGGCGCGCTGGATTCGCTGACCGGCAATGATTCTCCGGTGCCGCTGCAAATCGTCGTGCGCGACGCCGCTGGCAACAGCCAGACCACGACGACCGATTTTATCGTCGATGTTGAAGCGCCGACGTTAACCATCAATCCGTTCGCGCAGGATGACGCGCTGAACATCACGGAGGCAAGCCAGGCGCAGGCGTTCTCCGGCGTCGCCACCGGCGCGGCGCAGGGTGACGCCATTGTCGTCACGCTGAACGGCAAAACGTACAACACCACAGTGACCGGCGCGAATGGCGAATGGTCAGTGAATATTCCGGCGGCGGATCTGCAGGCGCTGCCGAACGGCCAGGCGCAGTTTACCGTCACGGTGACCGATGCCGCAGGCAACACCTCAACCGCCACGCGGCCGATTACCGTCGCAGTCGATCCGGCGCGCGCGCCGCTGCTGACCATCGATCCGGTCGGCGGTGACGGCGTGATTGACGCGGGCGAACGCGCGAGCGGCGTCACGCTGAGCGGCACCGCCACTAACGTCACCGCAGGCCAGACGGTCACCATCACGCTTGGCAGTGACACCTTCACCGGCGTGGTGGATTCCGCAGGCCGCTGGGAAGTCAATCTGCCTGCCGACACCCTTGCAGGCCTTACCAACGGCACTTACACCGTAACGGCAGTCGTGAGCGACGCGGCGGGCAACAGCGTCAGCCTCGATCGCGGCTTTAGCGTCAATACCGATATCAGCGCGCTGACGGTGTCACCGGTGACCGGCGATAACCGCGTCTCGCTTGATGATATCGCAGGCGGCCTGGTGCTGAGCGGCAGCAGCGTGAACTTCGCGCCGCAAACCACGCTCACCATTACACTTAACGGTAAACAATACACCGCCACTACCGGGGCTGACGGCAGCTGGAGCGTCACCGTACCGCGCGCCGACGCGCTGGATATCAGCGACGGTAAAGCGACGCTGACCGTCTCCGGTACGGATGAAAACGGCGCTGTCATCTCCGGTAGCCAGAGCTTTACCATCATCACCACCGATCTGCCTGCGGTGACGCTGAACACGCCGTTTACCGATGGCATTATCAGCGCGGCTGAAGTCAGTACGGGCGGCGCGCTGAGCGGCTCTACCGGCGTGACCGGCGCAGGGCAAACCGTCACCGTACAGTTCAACGGCGAGACCTATAACGCCGTGGTGGACAGCAGCGGCAACTGGTCAGTCACGCTGCCGCCTGCGGCTCTGCAAGGGCTGGCGGATGGCACCACACCGCTGGTCGTCACCGCGACTGACGCCGTGGGCAACCAGAACACCTCGCAAAGTACGGTAACCGTCGATCTCACTGCACCGGTGTTGACCGTAAACGACATCACGACGGATAACATCGTTAACGCCACTGAGGCAGCGCAGCCGCTTACCATAAGCGGCAGCGCGACGCCGTACGATCCGCAAAATCCGCAAACGGTCGTGGTGCAGATAGGTGGCCAGAGCTACAGCGCGCTGGTGCAGAGCGACGGCACCTGGAGCGTGACGCTGCCTGCGGGCGCGCTCACCACGCTGCCGGATGGCCCGGTCAGCGTGACCGCGACGGTCAGCGACGCGGCGGGCAATACCTCAAGCGAGAAAATCTCGCTGACGCTGGATGCCTCGCCAGTGAACGCGCCGCTGGTGGCGGTCAATACCGTCGCGACAGATAACTTTATCAACGCCGCAGAGGCGCAGTCGCCGCTGCAAATCACCGGTACCACCACGCGAGTGGAACCGGGCCAGACCGTCACTGTCACCCTCAACGGGCAGACGTACACAGGTAATGTCCAGGCGGACGGCACCTGGAGCGTGACCGTGCCTGCCACGGCGCTGGCGCAGGTGGCAGACGGCCAGCAGACGATTGGCGTAACGGTGACTGACGCCTCGGGCAACCAGGCGTTTGTCCAGTACCCGGTGACGTTTGCGGCCCAGCCTGGCTCGCAGCCACAGCTGGCGGTAAACGCTATCGCGGGCGATGACATTATCAACAGTCAGGAAAGTGGTCAGGATCTGGCCATTACCGGTACCTCTACCAACCTTGCGCCGGGCACCATCGTCAGCGTGGTGTTCAATAGCGTGACCTATACCGGCACCACCGGTGCCAACGGTCAGTGGAGCGTGACGGTGCCTGCTTCGGCGCTGGCAGGTCTCCAGGATGGTAATTACACCGTCACCGCCACCGCGCAGGATGCGGCGCAGAATACGGCCACCGACAGCAGTTCCGTCACGGTGGATACCGCCGAACCGCCGACCGGCATTAACACCGGCAGCTTCCTGGACGACGCCATTCTGAACGTCAGTGAATCGCTTACCGACCAGACGCTCGGCGGCACCACGACGGCGGGTGCCACCGTTCAACTGGTGGTCGGCACCCAGACCCTGACCACCGTAGCGGGCACTGACGGCACCTGGAGTATCACCATTCCGGCGGCGCAGTTGCAGGCGCTGGATAACGGCCCGCAGGATCTGACGCTCACCATCACCGCGCCGAATGGCAACACCAGTACGGTGCCGCTGCCGGTCACGGTCGGCAACGACACTGTACCGACGCTCGCGATAGATACGGTGTTCACTGACGGCCTGATTAACCTGAGCGAAATCGAGGGCGGCGGCGTCATCAGCGGCACCTCAACCGGGCTTGCGCAAGGCACGCCGATTGCGATCGCGATTGGTGGCATTACGCTTAACGGCACAGTGGGCGCAGGCGGCGCGTGGCAGATTACCGCGGGCGCCGACGCGCTGGACGCACTGCAAAACGGCCAGTACACGCTGACCGTCACCGCGCAGGATCAATACGGCAACCCGGCGACGGCGGGGGTGGCGGTGGATGTGCTGCGCACACCGCCGACCGCGACCGTGCCGGATCAGCTCTTTGGCGACGGGACAATCAACCAGAGCGAAGCCGCGCTCGGGCAGCAGATCACCGGTAATACCGGGCTGACCGGCGCAGGCCAGACGGTGCTCATCACCATTGACGGCGGCCAGCAGATTACCGGCACCGTCGATAACAACGGTAACTGGACGGTAGCGCTCACGCCCGCGCAACTCAGCGCGCTGGCCGAAGGCGATCACACGATTTCTGTGACGGTGTCCGACCGGGCGGGCAACACGACCACCAGCCCGGACGCCACCTTCAGCGTCTACGCCGATCCGCTCCCGACGCCGGTGGTCACGGAACCGTTTACCGATGGCATTCTTAATGCTGGTGAAGCCGCCGCAGGCGCTACGCTCAACGGAACGACCGGCCTGCCGGCCGATCGCATCGGTACTGTGATGGTGAGCCTTAATAATGGCGCGATGGTACAGGCCACCGTCGATGCTGACGGTAACTGGTCGCTGCCGCTCACCCCTGCGCAGCTCCAGGCGCTGCCGGATGGCACTATCCCTGTCACGGTGATCGTCACCGATACGGCGGGCAACACCAATACCGGCACCTCCAGCTTTGAAGCGCGTATTAACGATGTGCCGGACGCCACCATCAACACGCCGTTTATCGACGGCGCGCTCAATAACGCCGAAGCGGGCGTCGCCCAGACGATTACCGGTAGCACCGGCGTCAGCGGCGCTGGCCAGACGGTGGAGATTGTGCTCAACGGTAACACCTACACCGGTACGGTGCAGGCCAACGGCGACTGGTCCGTCTCGCTGCTGCCTTCCGCGTTTACGGGCCTCACGCCGGGCAGCACGCAAAACTTCGATGTTAACGTCAGCGATGCTTACGGCAATACTGACACCACTCCAGGTTCGTTCCAGGTCGAGACCCAACTGCCGACGCCTGCCGCGACCACGCTGTTTGGCAACGATGCCATACTGAACATCAGCGAGGCCAACGGGCCATTGACGCTCTCTGGCACCACCGGCATTACGGGTGACAACCAGTATGTGACGGTCACTATCGACGTGAACGGCACCACCTACGTGGCGAATGTGAACAGCGCAGGTAACTGGACGCTGCCGTTGCCTGCGGGCGCGCTCTCCGGGCTGACGCCGGGCGAACATACGCTGACCATCGTGGCGCAGGATAATTTCGGCAACAGCCAGACCATTGATGTACCGTTCCAGGCCGCGCTGACCCCGCCGCAGGTGGCGCTGACCCAGCCGCTGTTTGGCGACGGTTATGTGAATATCGCCGAGGCGGGCGCTGCCAGCACCATTAGCGGCACGCTGACAAGCGATCTCCCGGCGGGCAGCCAGATCTCCGTGACCATCGGTAATCAGACCTTCGGGCCTGACCGCGTAACGGTCACCGGCAATACCTGGACGCTGAACCTGACGGCTGCTGACTGGGCAAACGTGCCGAACGGCCTGCAATCGGTGAACGTGAGCCTGGTGGACGGCGCGGGCAACACCGCCACCACCACCGCGCCGCTCTATGTGTCGCTTGCCGCGCCCACACTTACCATTGACGCGCCGTTTGGTGGTGATGGCCTGAGCGGGGCGGAGAGCCAGCAGACCCAGACCATCACCGGTACGGTCACGAACGTCGAACCGGGGCAGACCATCACGGTGACGCTGGCGGGCCAGACCTTTACTACCACGGTGCAGAACGGCAATACCTGGTCGCTTCAGCTTTCTCCGGCGCAACTGGCGACACTTGCCAACGGCACCGAACAGCTTACCGCGACGGTGACGGATAAAGCGGGCAACGTGGCGACGAGCCCTGTGGTAACCGTGGATATCGACACTACGCCGCCGACCATTGCCGTCGCCATTAATCCGGTGGCGGGCGATAACATCATTAAAGCGGGCGAGCTGGGCGATGCGGTGACGATTTCCGGCACCACGCTGGGCGGCGTTACGGAAGTCACGGTACAGATCAACGGCGCTACCGTCGGCACGGCGACCGTGCAGCCGAATGGCAGCTGGTCGCTGGATGTGCCCGCCACGCAGTTCCCCAACCAGGGGAATTACACCATCATTGCCACGACCGATGGCGGCACGCCTGCCACCACCAACGTAACGGTGACAGTGGATACCATTGCGCCAGACGTGACCATTGGCACCGTGGCGGGCGATAACGTGATTGACGCCTCCGAAGCCAGCCAGCCGCTGGTGCTGAATGGCACCGCCAGCACGTCCGAGGCGGGGCGTCAGGTGGCCGTTACCTTTAACGGTGAAACCTATTACGCCGTGGTTGGCGCGGATGGCGCGTGGAGCGTCACCGTACCGCAAAGCGCGCTGAATGGGTTGTCTGACGGCACTTACCCGGTGACCGCGACGCTTACCGACGCTGCGGGTAATTCCGACACTGCTACCCGTAACGTTACGCTGGACACCACCGGGCCGCTGCTGACGGTGGACGCCGCGGGCGTGCCTGCGGTGCTCAACACCGTGAACGCGGCGGGCGGCCTGCTGTTGCAGGGCACCGGCGAGCCGGGGCAAACGGTGACGCTGCGTCTTGGGCCGTTGACCGAAACCGCCACCGTGGATCAGAACGGCAACTGGCAATACACCTTCCCGCAGCTCGATCTCAATTCGCTGACCGACGGCGCGCAGGTGATCAACATCTCCTCCACCGACGCGCAGGGCAACACGTCCACCAATAACGTGGCGCTGAACGTGGCGTTGAATAAAGGGTTTGGTGTGCTGGTGGACGATCTGTTCGGCGGCGACGGCATCCTGAACGTGGCGGAATCGCTGGTGACCCAGACGCTGACCGGGCAGCTGAGCGGCGACTATCGCGGCGCGACGGTGACGGCGACGCTGGTCGGCACCGATGTCAACATTCCGCTGAACGCGCTGGTGGGCGGCGACGGGCGAATTTCAGTCGACTTCCCGCCAAGCCTCTGGCAGGGCATTGTCGATAACACGCTTCAGGTGCAGCTCAACGTCACCGACGCCTTCGGCAACGTCACGAATAAGATTATCGATATCAACCTGGCGCTGACCGACGTACCGGTCGTAAGCCAGGTGCTAGTCGGCAACGATAACCTGATTAACTTCGCTGAAAGCACGGTTAACCAGACCATCAGCGGCGTCGTCAGCAACGCGGAAAATGTCTCGTCGATTATCGTTAACTTCGCAGGCCAGCGCCTGACCGCAGTGGTGGATGACACTGGCCGCTGGACGGCGACGCTGCCCTCTACGCTGCTCGGTTCGCTGCCGGATGGCCAGGCCGCGTTGCAGGTGGTTGTCACCGATAACGCGGGCAACGTCAACACCACCGGCGCGACCTTTAATGTCGCCATTAACAACCTGCCGACGATTAACATCGGCTCGCTGTTTGGCGACGGCACGCTGAGTATTCCTGAACTGTTGCAGGGCACGCTGAGCGGCACCACCACCGGCCTTGCCGGGCAGACGCTGACCATTCAGATTGGCAGCACTCAAGCCTTTACGGCGACGGTCGGCCCGAACGGCGTCTGGAGCGTCAATCTGCCGGACGCCGTACAAAGCGCGCTGACGGGGATCGCCACCGGAAACCAGACCGTGACCGTGACCGCCTCTGACGTTAACGGCAACTCGGCCTCGGCGACGGGCTCGCTGACGCTGGATCTGGTGGCACCTGTCCTCTCGTCGCTCTCGGTCTTCGGCGACGGCTTGCTGAACGCCGCCGACGCGCTGGTCAGCCAGACGATTTCGGGCGTGGTCACCAACGCGACGGCTGGCTCCAGCGTCAGCGTGGCGCTGGGCGCACGCACCTTTACCGGTACGGTGGGCAGCAATGGACGCTTTAGCATTCAGCTTAACCCGACCGATCTCGCCTCGCTGGCGGAAGGCTCTCTGACGCCGCGCGTGACTATCACGACGCCGGATGGCAATACCACGACGGTCAATGGAACGCCGGTGGTGGTAGGCATCACCACGCTGCCGACGGTCGCCATTAATACGCTCTTTGGCGGCGACGGCTGGCTGAACGCGACGGAGGCCAACGCCGGGCAGGTGATCACCGGCACCAGCAACCTCGCGAGCGGTACGGTGACATTGAATGTGGGCGGCAGCACCTTCACGGCGGCGATTAACAACGGCGCCTGGTCGGTGAACGTGCCAGCCACGACGCTCAAAGGTATCCAGGACGGTACGCTGACGGTCAGCGCCAGCGTTACCGACCCGGTGGGCAACGTGGCAACTGGCTCGCAGGTGGTCAGCGCGATTGTCCAGGCGCTGCCGCAGGTGGCGGTTAACCCCATCTTTGGCGACGGCAACCTGAGCCTCAGCGATCTGCTGAGCCCGCAGCTTATCAGCGGCACCGCCACTAACCTGGCGGCGGGTAGCGCACTGACAGTGAAACTGGGTGCCCTGACGTTTAACACCACGGTGCGCGCCGACGGCACCTGGCAGGTATCGGTGCCAACCACGTCTCTCCAGGGGCTGGCCGACGGCCCGCTTAACGTCACCGTGACGGCGCGCGACGCGGCAGGCAACACCGCCAGCGGCAGCGGCGGGCTGACGGTGAATATCGGCGCGCTGCCGACGCTCGCCATCACCTCGCTGTTTGGCGATAACGGCCTTAACGCCACCGATATTCTGAGCGCCCAGACCATTTCCGGCACCAGCACTAACGCCGTTGGCTCGCAGGTCACGGTGTCGCTCGGCGGTAAAAACTACGTCACCACCGTCGGTAACGACGGCACCTGGCAGCTGTCGGTGCCGAAAACCGATCTCAGCGGGCTGCTCGACGGCACGCTGACGGTGAACGCCAGCGTCACTAACCCGGCGGGCCACAGCACCAGCACCAGCGGCGTGCTGAATGTGATTACCCATTCGCTGCCGATCGTCTCTGTGACCTCGCTGTTTGGCAACGACGGCTACCTGAATGTCAGCGAAGCGGGCAGCGGCCAGACCATCAGCGGGAAAATTACCGGCGCGGCGGATGGCGCGACGGTGAAAGTGACGCTTGGCTCAAACACCTATAACGCGACGGTGGCGAGCGACGGCACCTGGTCGCTGCCGGTCAGCAGTTCGATTCTGGATGGGCTGTCCAACGGCGCGCTGAAAGTCGGCGTTTCGGTGACGGATAAAGTGGGTAACGTTAACAGCACCAGCAGCGACGTGACGGTAAAACTCACCACCCCGACGCTGACGTTCAACCCGCTCACCAGCCTTAACCCGCTGGCGCTGCTCTCAAGCGGGCTGACGCTGCGCGGCGGCTCCACCAACCTGGCGCCAGGCTCGGTGGTGCATCTGTCACTGCTGAACGGGACCGTTAATACCACGGCCATTACCGACAGCAATGGCAACTGGTCAGCGAACCTCGGGCTGGGGCTGAATATTCTGCAACTGCTGTCGCTCTCCAGCGTGCTGAATATCTACGCCACCGATGTGGCGGGCAACACTGGCTATCTTAACGTCGGGCTCGGCGGGCAGATTATCTCCACCACGCCACCTGCCACATTCGCCGCCGCCAGCGTCGATCATGAAGCCTCGCTGTTCGCGCTGGCCGATGAGACCAGCCAGACCGCGACCACGACCGACAGCCAGCAGACTACGGTGACCGCGAAAATCGCTGCCGTCGCCGCGACCACGGAACCGGCCAGCGACACCACCACAGCAACAGCGGACGACAGTACCAGCGTAACAGGGGGCTACACCATTGGCGGCGTCAGTATCGATCTCGCCGATGGCACCAGCCACAGCGGCGACTCGGTACAGGGCAGCAGCGGCAGCGACACGATTCACCTCGCCACGCTCGGTTTTGCATCGCTCGACGGCGGCGCGGGAACCGACACGCTGGTTATTGATGGCGTCAACATCAAACTCGACCTGACGGCGCTAAGCGGACAGGTCCAGCATATTGAGATCTTCGATCTCGGGAAGTCCGGCACTAACAGCCTGACGCTGGATCTGCACCAGGCGCTGACTTTAACCGACAAGCCGGAAGACGATCTGATCGTTAAAGGGGTGAACGGAGATCAGGTCAATCTGGTGAAAGGCGGCAGCGATATCTGGGAAGTCAGCGGACAGCGGGAAGTGGACGGCGTGCAGTTTGACGTCTGGCATAACAGTTCGCAGACCAACACGCTGGGGGATGTCCTGATTCAGCACGGATTGCACGTCAATATGGTCTAACGCCACGGCGCCTCAGGGATGAGGCGCCTGCGTCATTTTAACAATATCACCGGCCGCGCAGACGGCATTATTAAGGTGGAACAGGATGCACAACAAGACAATGCGCTACAGGCGGCTGGCATTGCTGCTGACAACCGTTTTATTCAGTTTACCCGCTATTTCACAGGAGGAGTTTACCTGGCAAACGGCACCGAGCGAGCAGCTACAGGCGCAGCTCACGATAAAAGAAGCCATTCTGCGCGCCTTTGCGCGCAATCCTAAAATCGCACAGGCCGCGGCGCAGATCCGTGTTGGCAAGGCCAATCTGGAAGAGGCGCAGAGCGCCTGGTTTCCGCAAATCTCCTTACAGGGCAATGTCGGGCGAAACCACCGTACCGACTCCTCCGGCTCTCTCAACAGTAACGCCGCAGGCGGCGTGAACCTCAAACAGCTGATTTACGACTTCGGCAAAACCGGCGGCAGCATCGACGAGCAGGAGAATCTCTCCGAAGCCTACCGCTTTCAGCTTTACGACACCCTGAATCAGGTGGGGATGCAGACGCTGCAGGCCTATTTGCAGGTGCGCCGCTACCAGAGCCTCGCGGCGGCGGCCGAGCGCAACCTTGAGTCGCTGCGTTCGGTGCAGGGCATGGCGGATTTACGCTCAGAGGCCGGGCTCAGTACGCAGTCTGATGTGTTACAGGCGCAAAGCCGCATCGCCGGGATGAACGCCACACTTGAGCAGTACCGCGCCCAGGCGCGCTCGGCGCAGGCGGCGCTAAGCGTGCTTACTGGCGTGGTGGCCGATACGTTGCCGGATCTGCCAGAGGATTTGCTGCGACAGCCGATTACGCTCAAATCGCTGCCGTATGAACAGACCAACGCGGTGCGCGCGGCCCAGGCCAAACAGCTCGCGGCTGAACAGCGTATCCGCCAGGCGCAGGCTCAGCACTGGCCAACGGTCTCGGTGCAGGCCGGGCGCACGCGCTACCAGAACGACAATTCCAACTACTGGGATGACCAGGTCCAGCTGGTGGTGGACGCGCCCGTCTATCAGGGCGGCGCGGTGAGCGCCCGTGTGGAGGCGGCCGAAGGCGATCGCGCCAGCGCGCGCGCCGATGTTGAGGCGAGCAAGCTCGATATCAACCAGAAAGCCGCCACCGCCTGGGCCGACCTGACCGGCGCGCAGCAGCGGCAGCAGGCGGGTGAACAGCAGATCGTCAGCGCCGGGCACGCGCGCGAGGTGTACCGCGATGAATACCGGCTCAGCAAGCGCAGCCTGAACGATCTTCTGAGCATCGAACAGGACGTTTTCCAGGCCGACACGCTCGCTATTACCGCCCGCTACGACGTGGGATGCCGCGGTGCGCTACGCCGCCGCGGTGGATAACCTGCTCGATATGCTTGGCATTGAACGCGCCCGGACGACCGGAGATACCCTGCCGTCGCTCTGAGCGCGGCATTTTAAGGAGACGCGATGTCCCAGATCCCTGATACCGAAAGCTGGATCCGCGCCATGACGCGCGCGGCAGGGCGGTTCGGATTGCCCGCCGACGCGCCGGCGGTGCGCCAGCAGATGCGCTGGTTTGAAAATTTACCGCTCGCGCCACGGCTCGAGCGTCTCGCCGGGCTGATGGGCTTACAGGTCCGCCTGACGCCCATTAAAAATATGCGCTGGAACAGCCAGACGCTGCCGGTCATTGTGCAACTGGAAGAGGGCGGGCTGATGCTGCTGGAAGCCATCGACGCCGACGGCGTGGTGACTTACTGGCTGAGCGAAGGCGGCGACCTGGTGCGCGAAGAGCCGCTGGAGGAGTTACTAAAGCGCGTGAAGCCCGACGTGGCGCTGCTCGGTATCGCCGCCCGCGGGCGCGACGCCCGCATCGATGATTTTACCCGCCCTTACGAACAACACTGGTTCTGGCGTCACTTCCGCCATGCCGGGCGCAAGCTGGCGGAGATTTCGCTGGCGTCGATTCTCGGCAATGTGCTGGCGCTCGCGGGCATTTTATTTTCGATGCAAGTGTATGACCGCGTGATCCCGGCGGAGTCGTTCCCGACGCTGTGGGTGCTGTTCTTCGGCGTGCTGCTGGCGGCGCTGTTTGAATTTTTCATCCGGCTTGCCCGCACGCATGTCTCCGACATCATGGGCAAGCATATCGATCTCAATGTGTCGTCGCTGTTTTATGCCCGCGCCATGGCGATTAAAAACGACGAGCGCCCGAAATCCACCGGCTCGTTTATCTCGCAGTTACGTGAGATCGATCAGGTGCGCGAGCTGCTGACCTCCACCACCGTCGGCGCGGCGATGGATATTCCGTTCGTGCTGCTGTTCCTCGGGATCATGGCGCTGGTGGGCGGGCAACTGGTGGCGATCCCGCTTATCGCGATCCCGCTGATTGTGATCCCGGGGCTTCTGATCCAGTGGCCGATGGCGAAACTCGCCAAAGAGGGGATGCGCGAGAGCGCTATCCGCAACGCCGTGCTGGTGGAGTCGATCGAGGGCGTTGAGGATATTAAAGCGCTCCAGGCCGAGCCCTATTTTCAGCGCCAGTGGGAGCACACGCACAGCGTGGGCGCGAACATCGGCATGAAGCAACGCGTCTGGGGCGCGCGCTTAAGCGGCTGGGCCTCGACGGTGCAGCAAATTACTTACGCGGGCATGCTGGTGTTCGGCAGCTATCTGGTGCTCGACGGGCAAATCACCACCGGGACGCTGGTGGCGTGTAGCCTGCTTTCCTCGCGCACGCTGGCACCGCTGATGCAACTGACGATGGTCTTTTCCCGCTGGCAGCACGCCAAAACCGCCATGAGCGGACTCAATGAGCTGCTGAAAAAGCCGCTGGATAAAGAAGCGGGCAGCAAGATGGCGCACTGCCCGGTGCTGGCGGGCCACTATCAGTTTCAGGATGTGCAGTACAGCTACGACAAAGAGAAAGGCGATCAGGCGCTGCTGGTGCCGTCCCTTGAGATCAAACCCGGCGAGCGCGTGGCGATCCTCGGCAAAGTGGGTGCCGGGAAATCGACGCTGCTGAAACTGCTCTCCGGCCAGGCGCAGGCGAGCAAGGGCAAAGTGATTATCGACGGTGTCGATCTGGCGCATATCGATCCGATGGACGTGCGCCGCCAGGTGGGTTTTTTGTCGCAGGAGTCGCGGCTCTTTTTCGGCACCCTGCGCCAGAACCTGATGCTCGGGCACCCGAACGCCACGGATGCTGAACTGTTGCAGGCGCTGCGCATCAGCGGCGCGCTCTCCATGGTGCAGCATGACGCCGCAAGCCTCGACCGGCTGATTAACGAAGGCGGACGAGGGCTGTCTGGCGGTCAGCGCCAGATGGTGCTGCTTAGCCGGCTGCTGGTGCGTAATCCGCAGATTGTGCTGCTCGATGAGCCGACCGCGTCAATGGATGAACAGCTGGAAAGCTACGTTATCCGCCAGCTTCACCAGTGGCTGACCGGCCGCACGCTGGTGCTGGTGACGCACCGCCCGGCGCTGTTGTCGCTGGTTGACCGCGTAGTGGTGATGGAAAACGGCAAAGTGGTGGCGGATGGCCCGCGCGACGCGATTTTGCAGACGGCGCAGCGTAACAGCAATGTCGCCTCGGTGGCGTAAGGAGCATTCATGAGCCAATTAACGATGCAGGAAGAGCTTGCGCGTCAGGGGCGGTTTTATTCGTCGGTTATCTGGCTGACGCTGGCGGCGCTGGTGCTGTTTTTTGTCTGGGCGTGGTTTGCGACGCTGGATGAAGTGACGGTTGGCACCGGCAAAATCACGCCGTCGAGCCGCGCGCAGGTGATTGAGAGTCTGGACGGGGGCATAGTTAACGCGCTGATGGTGCATGAGGGCGATGTGGTGGATCGCGGGCAGATGCTGGCGCGGCTCGACCCGACGCGGTTTCAGTCGAACTACGGCGAGGCGGCGGCGAGGGCGAGGGCGCTGCGCGCGTCCAGCGAGCGGCTGCGCTCGGAACTGACCGGTGAGCCGCTTCAGTTTAGCGAGGAGTCGATGCTCGAACCGGCGCTGGTGGCCCGCGAACGCCAGCTTTATGAGTCGCGCCGTCGTAACCTTAACGAGACGCTGGAGAACCTGCAAAAGACCTACAATCTGGTGATGGCGGAGCTGCGTATGACCCAGCCGCTGGTAGCGAAAGGGGCCGCCAGCGAAGTGGAGGTTATTCGTCTGCAACGTCAGGCCGCCGAGCTGAAGGGCAAAATGGACGACGCGCGCAACCAGTTCGCGGTGCGCGCCCGTGAAGAGCAGGTGAAGAATAATGCCGATCTCGACGCGCAATTGCAGGTAATGGCGGGCAAGGCGGATCAGCTCGATCGCGCCACGCTGTTTTCGCCGGTCCGCGGGGTGGTGAAAGATATCCAGGTGACGACGGTGGGCGGCGTGCTCCAGCCCGGCGGCAAGCTGATGGAGATTGTGCCGCTGGAAGATCAGTTGCTGGTGGAGACGCGCATCAACCCGCGCGATATCGCCTATATCCGGCCGGGATTGCCCGCGACGGTGAAGATTACGGCATACGATTCGTCTATCTATGGCGATCTGAAAGGCGAGGTGGAGATGGTCTCGCCCGATACGCTCCAGGATGAGGTAAAACGCGATCAGTTTTATTACCGCGTGTATGTGCGCACCAAAAGCGCCGAGCTTAAGAACCGCAACGGCAAGCGTTTCCCGATCCTGCCGGGGATGGTCGCCAACGTGGAGATCAAAACGGGGCAGAAAACCGTGCTCGATTATTTGATTAAGCCGCTTAATAAGGTGAAAGAGGCGTTAAGGGAACGGTAGGTTTATGGCCTGACATTGCAGTGGCGGATGTTATTGATATTGATGTGGCGGGAGCGCTATTGAGATGGCGGGAGCGCTATTGAGATGGCGGGTGCGCTGCGCTTACCCGCCCTACACTCGTATATAGTGTCATCTTGTAGGGTGGGTAAGCGAAGCGCACCCACCGGAGATAACAAGTGGCGAAATGGTCATCCAGGGTGGGTAAGCGAAGTGCACCCACCGCGCCCATAAAAAAACCGGCATTCGCCGGTTTTTTTGTCGCCAGGCTTAACGCCCCGCGTTTTTCATAATGCGTGCTTTATCAAGCTGCCATTCGCGCTCTTTCAGATCGGAGCGCTTATCATGCTGCTTCTTACCTTTCGCCACGCCGATTTTGACTTTGCACCACGCGTTCTTCCAGTACAGCGACAGGGCCACCACGGTATAACCATCGCGGTTAATGCGGCCATACAGATTATCCAGCTCGCGCTGGTTAAGCAGCAGCTTACGCGTGCGGGTCGGGTCGCAAACCACATGCGTGGACGCTACGTTCAGCGGCTGGAAGTTGGCACCGAACAGATACGCCTCGCCGTCTTTCAGGATAACGTAGCTGTCACCGATGTTGGCTTTCCCCGCTCGCAGGGATTTAACTTCCCAGCCCTGAAGGGCCAGGCCTGCTTCAAACTCTTCTTCGATGAAGTACTCATGGCGGGCGCGCTTGTTGAGCGCAATGGTGGCTGAGCCAGGTTTGTGTGCTTTTTTCTTGGTCATAGTGCCGCTCAGTATAGGTAATCCGGTCGTAAAACGCACCCCTTTCCCGGGGTGGAAAAGGGTTATCTTAGCATGTCTGCCGGCGAGTTTTTGTTTAATGGATGATAAATGTTATTATTTCTAAGTCGTATGACTCACAGGAAATACTATGCCCCAGATTAGTCGTACTGCCCTGGTGCCTTACAGCGCTGAGCAGATGTACAAGTTAGTGAACGATGTGAAATCCTACCCGGAGTTTCTGCCAGGCTGCGTGGGAAGCCGCGTGCTGGAATCGTCGCCGGGCCAGATGACGGCCGCGGTGGAAGTGTCGAAAGCCGGCATCAGCAAGACGTTCACCACCCGCAATACGCTGATCAGCAATCAGAGCATTTTGATGCATCTGGTCGATGGCCCCTTCAAAAAACTGATGGGCGGCTGGAAATTTACGCCGCTGACCGAAGACGCCTGCCAGATTGAATTCAATCTTGATTTTGAATTCACTAATAAGCTTATCGAACTCGCGTTTGGCCGGGTCTTTAAAGAGCTTGCGTCCAGCATGGTGCAGGCGTTCTCACAGCGTGCCAAAGAGGTTTACAGTGCCGGGTGAGATTCAGGTGGAAGTGGCGTATGCCCTGCCCGAAAAACAGTACCTGCGTAAGGTAAAATTGCCCGAAGGCGCGTCGGTGGAAGAGGCGATTATCGCCTCCGGCCTGCTGGAGCTGCGTAAAGATATCGACCTGAAAAAGAATAAGGTCGGCATCTACAGCCGCCCGGTTAAGCTTGCCGATACGTTAAATGACGGCGACCGCGTGGAGATTTACCGCCCGCTGATTGCCGACCCGAAAGAGCTGCGTCGCCAGCGTGCCGAACGCGCGGCGAAAAAATAAGCCTGCGCGTGCGACGCGTTATTCAATGTCGCCGTCTGGCTCTCGTCATAAAATGCCCAATAAAAAAGGTGCCTCAGGCACCTTTTTTCGTTTGAGCATCGGCTGCGATTAACGCTTCGCGTCAAGCTTCGGCTTGTTATCCATATTGGTCAGCACACCGTTGCTGTTGAAGGTCAGCGTCAGCGTTTGCTGCGTGACATCTTCGTGACCCGGCTGCTGGCGGAAAACGTAGAACCATGTATTGCTGCCGAACGGGTCCGTCATCATCGGCGTGCCCAGCGCGTAAGCAACCTGCTGTTGCGTCATGCCAATACGGACTTTAGCAATGTCGGTAGACGTCAGGTAGTTACCCTGGTTAATGTCGGGGCGGTAAACCACTCGCTCCAGAGTAGAACAGCCTGCGGTCAACATCAGAAGGACCGCTGCGGCAGCAGTCAGCGTTTTACAGCGCATAGTGATTAGATTCCTTTTCGGGCCCGAGCAACACGCGGCTCATACATAATTAGCCGATGATAATAAACCTTCAGTCAGTTTAAAACCTTAAGGCGCTTCACTATGACCGTAGCGGAGGAAAAAAGTTAGCGCAAAAAGCGATTAAAGCACGCCGCGCGCTTTTGTTGCTGCTTTTCTGAGCGAAAGCGCGGGGCGCAGAGCCCCGCCGGAGAGAAAATTACGCCGCCAGCAGCTCTTTAGCGTTCGCCAGGGTATTGCGTGTAACTTCGCTACCGCCCAGCAGGCGGGCCAGCTCCTGAAGACGCGCTTTTTTATCCAGCGGCTGCATATGGGTTTCGGTCATCGCGCCATCGGTCTCTTTGCTGACAAAGAAGTGATGATGGCCGCAGCCCGCGACCTGCGGCAGGTGGGTGACGCACATTACCTGGGTGGATTCGCCAAGCTGGCGCAGCAGTTTGCCCACTACGGCGGCGGTAGGACCGCTGATACCCACGTCCACTTCATCGAAAATCAGCGCCGGAGTTTCCATTTTACGGGCGGTGATCACCTGAATCGCCAGCGCGATACGGGAAAGCTCGCCGCCGGAGGCCACTTTCGCGAGCGGCTGCAGCGGCTGCCCCGGGTTTGTGGAGACGCGGAAATCGATGCGATTGGCGCCTTCCGCTGTCAGATGGTGCTCCTCAAACAGGACGTCAATCGTGAACTGACCGTGTGGCATCGACAGCGAATGCATACTGTCGGTGATGAGCTGCGTCAGTTCGCGGGCATAGACCACGCGGCTTTCATGCAGCGCGTGCGCTACCGCCAGCGCCTGCTGGTGGTGTTTGTTGACCGCCAGGGTCAACGTTTCCAGGCAATCGGCCTGGTCGTCCAGAAGCTGTTGCTCTTCAAGCAGCTTCTGGTGGAACGCGGGCAGCTCTTCCGGGGCGATATGGTGCTTGCGCGCAAGCGTGATTTGACGGGAGATGCGCTGCTCCAGCTCATACAGACGGTTCGGGTCGAGATCCAGACGTTCGCAGTAGTGACGCAGTTCGTCGCTGGCTTCGCTCAGCTGGATGGCGGCCTCTTCAAGCATATTCAGCACGCCGGAGAGTTTGTCATCCATGCCGACGAGATCGGTCACGAGATTGCGTGCGCTGTAGAGCTGGCTTTGCAGATTGGCATCTTCCGCGTCGGCCAGCAGGTTTAACGCCTGCTGGCTGGTAGAAAGCAGCTGCCCGCTGTTGGCTAAGCGTTTGTACTCTTCATCGATTTGCTCGAACTCGCCCGGCTGCGGGTTGAATTCGTTAAGCTCTTTTAACTGGTAGTGCAGCAGCTCGGCGCGCGCGGCGCGCTCCTGGCTCTGTTGCTGATGCAGGGCGAGATCGCGACAGCTTTGATGCCACTGGCGGTAGCTCTGCGCCATCTGCGCCATGAGCTCACCTTCGCCTGCATAGCCATCCAGCAGGCGTTTCTGATGTTCAGGTTTAAGCAGAAGCTGGTGGGCGTGCTGACCGTGAATTTGAATCAGCAACTGACCGAGTTCGCGCAGCTGCGAGAGCGGCACGGCGGTGCCGTTGATAAAGCCGCGCGAGCGGCCATCGCTGCTGATAACACGGCGCAGCAGGCACTCGCTGCCGTCTTCAAGCTGGTTTTCTTCCAGCCAGCGCAGGGCGGCAGGCGTGTCTTTCAGCGCGAAGCGGGCGCAGAGATCCGCGCGGCTGGCACCGGCGCGCACCATATCGCCCTCCGCACGGCCACCCAGGCACAAACCCAGCGCATCGATCGCAATGGATTTACCGGCGCCGGTTTCGCCGGTGATGGCGGTCATCCCGGCGTTAAAGTCGATTTCCAGTTCACGAACAATAGCGAAATTACTGATGGTTAATTGTGCCAGCATAGCCGCCTTCCTGTATAAACTCACAGAGCTGTAATTGCATACAGTATAAACTGGTTTTATATACAGTAAAGTGGCTGATGCGGGTTTCAGAATAATTTTTTTGACCAGCCGAGTTTTGTGCTTAACGTATTGAAATAGCTGTAGTCCTTCGGATGAATGAGGTTCAGCGGGTAGTCGCAGCGGCGGATAAACACATCTTCGCCTTCCTGGATAGGCAGCGCTATCTGGCTGTCGCAGCTGATTTCCAGATCGCTGCGCATGTTGGAAAAACGCAGGCGAATGGTGCTGCTGCTGTTAATCACCAGCGGACGCGCCGAAAGCGTATGCGGGAACATGGGCACCAGCGTGATGGCGTCGAGCGACGGCGTGAGAATCGGGCCGCCGGCCGAGAGCGAATAGGCGGTGGAGCCGGTTGGCGTTGAGATAATCAGGCCGTCCGAGCGCTGAGAAAACGCGAATTTTTCATCAATATAGACTTCGAATTCAATCATATGCGCCACTTTACCGGGGTGCAGAACCACTTCATTAATGGCAGTACTGATGCGCTTCTGGCAATTTTTCTGGCAGACCTGCGCCTCCAGCAAAAAGCGTTGCTCGCGGATATAATGACCTTCAAGCACGTCCGCCAGCTGCTGCTGGGCGTTGTCCGGATCGAGATCGGTAAGGAAACCGAGATTACCGCGGTTGATGCCGATGACGCTGATGTCATAGCGCGCCAGAACGCGCGCGGCACCGAGCATGTTGCCGTCCCCGCCGACCACGACCGCCAGATCCGCCTGCTGGCCAATTTCCGCCAGCGTTCCGGTGCGGGCATCCGTGAGTTTTAACTCCTCGGCTATCTGCTGCTCGATAATGACGTCGTAGCCGCGATCCAAAAGCCAGCGCCACAGCATTTCATGCGTCGTCAGCGCGGTAGGGTGACGTGGATGTCCGACAATACCGATGCAGTTGAAATGGTTATTCATTTTCCTGGTCGTCCTTATAGGCGTGGAAAGGGGGACAATCTGTCTGCTTCCCTTGAAACCCGCAAACTGATCCCCATAATAATCCAGGTTAGCGATACGAATGCATAAACGCGGAGAATTTCATGAGTAGTAAAGAACAGAAAACGCCTGACGGGCAAGCCCCGGAAGAGATCGTCACGGAGCAGCATGAAGAGGTTGAGGCTGTAGAATCTGCCGAATCTGCTGAGCAGGTGGATCCGCGCGATGAAGAGATTGCCCGGTTGCAGTCGGAGTTAACGCAGGCCCAGAACCGCGAGCGCGACACTGTGTTGCGCATGAAAGCGGAGATGGAAAACCTGCGTCGCCGTACCGAGCAGGATATCGAGAAGGCGCATAAATTCGCGCTGGAGAAATTCATCAACGAGCTGCTGCCGGTTATCGACAGCCTCGATCGCGCGCTTGAAGTGGCGAACAAAGAAAACCAGGATATGGCCGCGATGGTGGAAGGGATCGAACTGACCCTGAAATCGATGCTGGATGTAGTGCGTAAGTTCGGCGTGGAAGTGATTGCCGACACCAACGTGCCGCTGGATCCGAACGTGCATCAAGCTATCGCCATGGTGGAATCGGAAGACGTTGCGCCGAACCACGTGCTGGCGGTGATGCAGAAAGGCTATACCCTGAACGGCCGCACCATTCGCGCCGCGATGGTGACCGTCGCGAAAGCGAAGGCGTAAGCCGCGCCGTAACGAACGTAGTAATGAAAAAGGCCAGTCATCGACTGGCCTTTTTTAATGAGGTAACGGTTAGTTGCCTTCCACGCTTTCCCGCAGCGGTTTTACCGGTGTTATCCGCACTTGTTTAATCATGTTTTCCTGCACATCGAGAATATCGATATCGTACTGGTGCAGACGCAGGCGAATGCCGGCGGAGGGGATCTCCTCCAGCGCTTCGAGGATCATGCCGTTGACGGTGCGGGCTTCTTCTTCCGGTAAGCGCCAGTTAAACGCTTTGTTAAGCTCGCGCACGTTGGCGCTGCCTTCGATGATAACCGAGCCGTCGTTTTGCGGCGTGACTTCCTCAGCAAGCGTGGGTGACATCGACGTCGTGAAGTCGCCGACAATCTCTTCAAGAATATCTTCTACCGTCACTAGCCCCTGAATATCGCCATATTCATTGACCACCAGGCCCACTTTCTTTTTATTGCGCTGGAATTTCACCAGCTGGACGCTGAGCGGCGTACCTTCCGGCACGTAGTAGATCTCATCGGCGGCGCGCAGCATCACCTCTTTGGTGAACTCTTTTTTCTCGTTCATCTGCCGCCAGGCTTCGCGGATGCGCAGCATGCCGATAGCGTCGTCGAGGGATTCGCGATACAGCACGATGCGCCCGTGCGGCGAGTGGGTCAGCTGGCGGACGATAGATTTCCAGTCATCGTTGATATCAATGCCGACGATATCGTTACGCGGCACCATGATGTCGCTGACGCTCACTTTCTCCAGATCCAGCACGGAGAGCAGCATGTCCTGATTGCGGCGTGAAATCTGCGAGCGCGACTCATGCACGATGGTGCGCAGCTCATCTTTGCTGAGCGCGGCGCTCACCACGTTATCCGCTTTAATACCGACCATGCGCATCAGCACGCGCGTGATCATATTCAGCAGCCAGACCAGCGGCATCATAATGATTTGCAGCGGGCCGAGTAAAAAGCTGCTCGGGAATGCGACTTTCTCCGGGTAGAGCGCTGCGACGGTTTTTGGCAGGACTTCAGCGAAAACCAGCACCACGAAGGTCAGTACGCCGGTGGCGATCGCCACGCCCGCGTCGCCATACAGGCGCATACCAACAATAGTGGCAAGTGATGACGCGAGAATATTGACCAGGTTGTTGCCGATTAACACCAGGCTTATCAGCCGGTCAGGCTTGCGCAGCAGGCGTTCCACCCGTTTTGCCGCGCGGTTGCCCTGCTTCGACAGGTGCCGCAGGCGGTAACGGTTGAGGGTCATCATCCCGGTTTCGGAGCCGGAGAAGTAGGCGGAGACCACCACCATCACGATAAGCGTTACGATGAGTGTAGTGGTTGAGATATGTTCCAACGTATTGTCCTTTGAAGTTTAGCCAGCGAACTGCTGGATAACCCGGCTGCCGAAGTAGGCGAGCGTCAGCAAGGCGGCGCCTGCAACGTTAAACCACACCACGCGGCGGCCGCGCCAGCCTTCATGATAGTGTCCCCAAAGCAGGATGATATAGACAAACCATGCGACGATGGACAGCACCGCTTTGTCGATATTCTCCATGCTGAACATGTTGTGAAGATAGAACAGGCCGGTGCAGAGCGTCAGCGTCAGCAGCACGACGCCCACCTGGGTAATATGGAACATCTTGCGCTCGATGCCCATCAGCGGCGGCATATCGGCGCTGAACACCAGCTTTTTGTTCTTCAGAAGATAGTCTATCCACGCCAGTTGCAGCGCGTAGAGCGCAGCGATAATCAGCGTCGCGTAGGAGAAGAGCGACAGGCCGATGTGCACCATCATGCCGGGCGTGGTTTCCAGATGCGTAATGTATTCATTCGGTACGAAGGTCGCGAACGCCAGGTTGATAAGCGCAAACGCGTAAACAATCGGCAACAGCAGCCAGCCGCGGTTTTTCGAGGCCACAATCGTCATCACGGTGCAGATCATCAGGCTGACCAGTGAACCTACATTCAGCAGGCTGAGATTCTGGCCGCCGCTGCTGTCGTCCGGGAACAGCCGACCTTCCAGCGCCACGGCGTGACAGACGAGCGCTATCATCGCCGAAATTATCGCAAGACGACGCCACGCGCTGTTCTTGCGAAGCAGGCCGGGAATGATAAGCGCCAGGCTTACCGAGTAGGCGACAAGCGCCAGCAGTGAAAAAACAGGCATATAGGATGTCGGATTAGCCAGAAGAGAAAGAGAAGCAGTATAGCGTTACGCGCCGCCTGCTCCAACCGTTGCATCACAACCAGGGCGGCTTCATGTTATACTGCGCCTCATTCTTACTCGGTGTCGCTGCGGCGGCCTAAAGTTACCCTTGGGCAAGAGATCATGTTTGATAATTTAACTGACCGTTTGTCGCGCACGCTGCGCAATATCAGCGGCCGTGGGCGCCTGACTGAAGACAACATTAAAGAGACGCTGCGCGAAGTGCGCATGGCGCTGCTGGAAGCCGACGTCGCGCTGCCGGTGGTGCGTGACTTCATTAACCGCGTAAAAGAGAAAGCGGTAGGGCATGAAGTTAACAAAAGCCTGACGCCAGGCCAGGAGTTCGTGAAGATTGTTCGTAACGAACTGGTGGCGGCGATGGGCGAAGAAAACCAGAGCCTGAACCTGGCCGCGCAGCCACCCGCCGTGGTGCTGATGGCGGGCCTGCAGGGTGCCGGTAAAACGACAAGCGTCGGTAAGCTCGGTAAATTCCTGCGCGAAAAGCACAAGAAAAAAGTGCTGGTGGTTTCCGCGGACGTATATCGCCCGGCGGCGATTAAACAGCTCGAAACGCTGGCGCAGCAGGTGGGTGTGGATTTCTTCCCGTCTGACGTCGCGCAAAAGCCGGTCGACATCGTTAACGCGGCGCTCAAAGAAGCGAAGCTGAAATTCTACGACGTGCTGCTGGTGGATACCGCCGGTCGTCTGCATGTCGACGAAGCGATGATGGACGAAATCAAGCAGGTCCACGCCTCTATCAAACCAGTGGAAACGCTGTTTGTGGTCGATGCGATGACTGGCCAGGACGCCGCCAATACCGCGAAGGCCTTTAACGAAGCGCTGCCGCTGACCGGCGTGGTGCTGACCAAAGTGGACGGTGACGCCCGCGGCGGTGCGGCGCTCTCGATTCGTCACATCACCGGCAAACCGATTAAATTCCTCGGCGTTGGCGAGAAAACCGAAGCGCTGGAGCCGTTCCACCCGGACCGTATCGCGTCGCGTATTCTCGGTATGGGCGATGTACTGTCGCTTATCGAAGATATCGAAAGCAAAGTCGATCGCGCGCAGGCGGAGAAACTCGCCTCCAAGCTGAAAAAAGGCGACGGCTTCGATCTGAACGATTTCCTTGAGCAGCTCAAGCAGATGAAAAACATGGGCGGCATGGCGAGCCTGATGGGCAAGCTGCCGGGCATGGGACAACTGCCGGATAACGTGAAATCGCAGATGGATGACAAAATCCTGGTGCGTATGGAAGCCATCATTAATTCGATGACGCTGAAAGAGCGCGCGAAGCCGGAAATCATCAAAGGCTCCCGCAAGCGCCGTATCGCGGCAGGCTGCGGGATGCAGGTGCAGGACGTTAACCGTCTTCTGAAACAGTTCGACGACATGCAGCGCATGATGAAGAAGATGAAGAAGGGCGGGATGGCGAAGATGATGCGGAATATGAAGGGGATGATGCCGCCAGGCTTCCCCGGCCGCTAACCAGAGAAAAATCAGGCTATCTTATTTGCCATTTTCGCCCCGGGGTGTGCTCGGAATGCTCACGTACTGCGTGTACGCTCCGCTTCCTGCGCGCACGCCGTGGCGAAACTGGCTGCAACGATATACGCCTGATTGTTCTCTGTTGCTATATGCAGATTGCTTTTTCCTCAGAAATCAGTAAAATTTTCGGGCTTTTAATATGACGCCGGGCTCCGTTCCTCGATGGGGCCCGGTGTTTTATTCACACAAGAGGATGTTATGGTAACTATTCGTTTAGCACGTCACGGCGCTAAAAAGCGTCCGTTCTACCAGGTTGTCGTTACTGATAGCCGTAATGCACGCAACGGTCGCTTCATTGAGCGCGTTGGTTTCTTCAACCCGATCGCGAACGAGAAAGAAGAAGGCACCCGCCTGGATCTGGATCGTATCGAGCACTGGGTTGGCCAGGGCGCTACCGTTTCCGATCGCGTTTCCGCGCTGATCAAAGCAGCAAAAAAAGCAGCTTAATCTGTCACGGTGGTCATGATGAGCAAGCAAGACGCCGCTAAAGCCCCTGTTAACCCGATTGTTCTCGGGAAAATGGGTTCTTCTTACGGCATTCGTGGTTGGCTCAGAGTGTTTTCCTCCACCGAAGACGCTGAAAGCATTTTTGACTATCAGCCCTGGTTTATCCAGCAGGCGGGTCAGTGGCAGCAAGTACAGCTGGAAAGCTGGAAGCACCACAATCAGGACATGATCATCAAGCTGAAAGGCGTTGACGATCGTGATGCCGCGAATCTTTTGACCAATTGCGAAATTGTCGTGGATTCCTCGCAGTTGCCGGACCTCGAAGAAGGCGACTACTACTGGAAAGACCTTATCGGTTGCCAGGTAGTCACGACGGAAGGGTACAGCCTCGGTAAAGTCATCGACATGATGGAAACCGGGTCCAACGACGTTCTCGTCGTTAAGGCAAACCTGAAAGATGCGTTCGGTATCAAGGAGCGGTTACTTCCGTTCCTCGATGGGCAGGTTATCAAGAAAGTCGATCTCGCTACTCAAACCATTGAAGTAGATTGGGATCCTGGTTTTTAAACCTCCGGACAAACGGTAATAAACGGCGCTATGTGGATTGGCATAATCAGCCTGTTTCCTGAGATGTTCCGCGCGATTACCGATTACGGGGTAACTGGCCGGGCAGTAAAAAATGGCCTGCTGAGCATCGACAGCTGGAGTCCTCGCGACTTCACGCACGACCGGCACCGTACCGTGGACGACAGGCCCTACGGCGGCGGACCGGGGATGCTAATGATGGTGCAACCCTTGCGGGACGCCATTCACGCAGCGAAAGCCGCGGCAGGCGAGGGCGCAAAGGTGATTTACCTTTCACCTCAGGGACGCAAGCTTGATCAAGCGGGCGTCAGTGAGCTGGCGACGAACGAGAAGTTAATTCTGGTTTGTGGCCGCTACGAAGGGATAGATGAGCGCGTAATTCAGACCGAAATTGACGAAGAATGGTCAATCGGCGATTACGTTCTCAGCGGCGGCGAGCTACCCGCCATGACGCTGATTGATTCGGTCGCCAGGTTTATTCCGGGCGTACTCGGTCACGAAGCGTCGGCAACGGAAGATTCCTTTGCCGACGGGTTGCTGGATTGCCCGCACTATACCCGGCCTGAAGTGTTAGAAGGGATGGAAGTACCGCCAGTCTTACTGTCGGGGAACCATGCCGAAATCAGACGCTGGCGCCTGAAGCAGTCGCTGGGCCGTACCTGGCTTAGAAGACCTGAACTTCTGGAAAACCTGGCTCTGACTGAAGAGCAAGCAAAGTTGCTGGCGGAGTTCAAAACTGAACACGCACAACAGCAACATAGACATGATGGGACTGGCGACGCGTAAGCCGCTACCCGAAACATCAGTTTACCCAGGATAAGAGATTAAATTATGAGCAACATTATTAAGCAACTTGAACAAGAGCAGATGAAGCAGGACGTACCTTCCTTCCGTCCGGGTGATACCGTGGAAGTGAAAGTATGGGTTGTTGAAGGTTCCAAAAAACGTCTGCAGGCATTCGAGGGCGTGGTTATCGCTATCCGTAACCGCGGTCTGCACTCTGCATTCACTGTTCGCAAAATCTCCAACGGCGAAGGCGTTGAGCGAGTCTTCCAGACTCACTCTCCGGTAGTTGACAGCATTGCTGTTAAACGTCGTGGTGCTGTACGTAAAGCTAAACTGTACTACCTGCGTGAGCGCACTGGTAAGTCTGCTCGTATCAAAGAGCGTCTTAACTAAGATTCGCTTAAGCGACATCCGATATAAAAAGGGCTGGCCTGCGGGCTGGCCCTTTTTTTGTCGCTTTACCGCTTAAGCTCAGTGTAAAGAGCGCCTGTTTTCCTTCCTTTGCGTTAACCATCGACATCCAAATCATTTACAATAAGCCTCCCTTTCTGGAGGTGCAGTGGGCAGCAACATCTTTTATCAGTCAGTGTTTCGTTATCGCGCAGCTATGCTTGCGCTGTTCGCGATCCTGCTGATTGTGGTGGCACCGCTTATTTCTGTCAGCCTGCAAAAAGACCCGATGAGCGCGATGCCCGGCATGCATCACGAGATGCCCGGCATGCATCACGAGATGCCGATGGCTGACATGGGCGACATGGCCGATATGCATCAGGGGATGCATCACGAGAGAGCTGCTCCTGAGCCGGTATCCATGCCGGTCGATCATGCCGAAGCGTGCGGCTACTGCGTTCTGCTGGCGCACGTGCCAGGCCTGTTGCTGGCGCTTGTACTGCTCATCTCCTTTATTCTCCAACGCGTGCGGTTGCCGGTTCCTCGCCCGGTGGCCAGGCACTGGCGTTTTTACCCGCGTCTCTGGCCCGATACCCGCGCGCCGCCGCGCCTGTCTGCTTTTTCCTGCTAAAAACCCCTGCGCCCTGGCGCAGCGATAACACCTGCTTTTAAAAAGGAAAAGTATGACTTCCTGCACGCCGCGTGCGGCATGGGTAAACCTGCTGCGACGCCTTCATTTCTATATTGGTCTGTTTATCGGGCCGTTTATTTTCATCGCCGCGCTGACGGGCACGCTCTATGTCGCGACTCCGCAGCTCGAAACCTGGATCTATCGCGAGGCGCTGTCCGGCGCTACGTCGGGTGAGCGTCAGCCGCTGGCGCAGCAAATCACTGTCGCGGAGCAACAGACAGGCGGTAAGTTGCGCCTCTCTGCGGTACGTCCGGCGTTAACGCCTGGCGAGACAACGCGGGTGATGTTTGCTGACCCGTCGCTTGGCGAGTCGGAATCGCGCGCGATATTTATCGATCCGGTGACCCTTGCGGTAAAAGGCGACATGACCGTCTATGGCACCAGCGGCATTCTGCCCCTGCGCCAGTGGATAGACTATATGCACCGTTCGCTGCTGCTTGGCGACATCGGGCGTGTCTACAGCGAACTGGCGGCCTCATGGATGTGGGTGGCGGCGCTTGGCGGTATAGCGCTCTGGTACTTCACCCGCCCGAAACGGCGCATGAAAAACGCGTTTCAGAATACACGCCGCCTGCATACGGGTCTCGGCTGGGCGCTGCTCGCCGGTATGCTGCTCTTTTCCGCGACAGGACTCACCTGGTCGCAGTGGGCGGGCGCGAACGTCGATAAAATGCGCGCTGCGTTTGGCTGGCTGACGCCCCAGGTTAATACGCAGCTGCATGGCAGGGCGCAGGAACACGATCCGCACGCGGAGCACCATATGCATCACGGCGCGATGGGCATGCCAGCGCTGCATATCGATGCTCGTCAGTATGACCAGGTGTTGCTGGCGGCGAGAAGCGCCGGGATCGACGCCCGCAGGCTGGAGATTCGTCCGCCGCGTGAGGCGGGGCGCGCCTGGACGGTGACGGAAATCGACCGCGCCTGGCCCACGCAGGTGGATGCCGTGGCAGTGGACGGCGCAACGCTTCAGGTGATCGATATTACGCGTTTTGCGGATTATCCGCTGATGGCGAAGCTCACGCGCTGGGGCGTTGATTTTCATATGGGCATACTGTTCGGCCTGCCGAACCAGTTGCTGCTTATCGCCTTTGGCATTGCGCTGTGTGTGGCAATTGTGCTCGGCTACCGGCTCTGGTGGCTGCGTCGCCCGCAGGGGCCGCTGGTCAGCCCGGCGGCGACGCTAAGCCAGGGCTGGCTGAATCTGCCGGTTATCTGGCGTGTGGTGACGCTCGCGACAGCCGTACTGCTGGGGCTGGCGCTGCCGGTCATGGGCATTAGCCTCGTTATAATATTGTTGATGGACTACTGGCGCTGGCGGCAGGGGCGTCGCAAACCGGTCGTTGAATAAGTGCAGTAATAACAGGGCGGGAAAACCCGCCCTTTATTTTTGTAAATTTTTAATTACACAAACAAGCCAGAAAAGCGGCATTTATTTTCTTTTTGTAAACTTATAGGTACGTATTATGGATTGAAATCTTTACCGCCTGTGATATTGTTAAATCCTCCTCGCGGAGAAAAACTATCGCAACGAGCAAACTAACAGGATCGCCATCATGCAAAAAGACGCGCTGAATAACGTTCATATCGCCGATGAACAAGTGTTAATCACTCCGGATCAACTTAAAGCCCAGTTCCCGCTGACCGTTGAACAGGAGGCGCAGATTGCGCGCTCTCGCCAGACCATTTCCGATATCATCGCCGGTCGCGATCCGCGCCTGCTGGTGGTGTGTGGACCTTGCTCGATCCACGATCCTGAAGCCGCGATGGAGTATGCTCGTCGATTTAAAGCCCTGTCCGAACAGGTCAGCGATAGTCTTTACCTTGTCATGCGCGTCTATTTTGAAAAGCCCCGTACCACGGTTGGCTGGAAAGGGCTGATTAACGATCCGCATATGGATGGCTCGTTTGATGTGGAAGCGGGGCTGAAAATCGCGCGCCGCCTGCTGGTGGATCTTGTGAGCCTTGGCTTGCCGCTCGCGACCGAAGCGCTCGATCCGAACAGCCCGCAATACTTAGGCGATCTCTTTAGCTGGTCCGCGATTGGCGCGCGTACCACGGAATCGCAGACGCACCGCGAAATGGCGTCCGGCCTCTCTATGCCGGTCGGCTTTAAAAACGGCACCGACGGCAGCCTTGCGACCGCGATTAACGCGATGCGTGCTGCCGCGATGCCGCACCGTTTTGTCGGCATCAATCAGGCAGGCCAGGTTTGCCTGCTGCAAACCCAGGGCAACCCGGATGGCCACGTGATCCTGCGCGGCGGCAAAGCGCCGAACTACAGCCCGGCGGATGTCGCACAGTGTGAAAAAGAGATGGAGCAGGCGGGCCTGCGTCCGGCGCTGATGATCGACTGCAGCCACGGCAACTCCAATAAAGATTACCGCCGCCAGCCGGGCGTCGCGGAATCCGCGGTGGCGCAAATCAAAGACGGCAACCGTTCTATTATTGGTCTGATGATTGAAAGCCACCTTCACGAAGGCAATCAGTCCTCCGAACAGCCGCGCAGCGCCATGAAATACGGCGTTTCGGTTACCGACGCCTGCATCAGCTGGGAAACCACCGAGGCGCTGCTGCGCGAGCTTCATCAGAGTCTGCGAGGGGCGCTGGCGGCGCGCCTGGCGTAAGGGGTTTAACGATGGTGGCTGAATTGACCGCGCTGCGCGATCAAATTGATGAAGTGGATAAGGCGCTGCTGGGGCTGCTGGCGCGCCGTCTGGAGCTGGTAGCGGAAGTCGGCGAAGTAAAAAGCCGCTACGGACTGCCGATTTATGTACCGGAGCGCGAGGCCTCTATGCTGGCGTCACGCCGTCAGGAGGCCGAAACGCTCGGCGTGCCGCCGGATCTTATCGAAGACGTATTACGCCGCGTGATGCGCGAATCGTACTCCAGCGAGAACGATAAAGGCTTTAAAACACTTAACCCGGCGCTGCGTCCGGTGGTGATTGTCGGCGGCGGAGGCCAGATGGGCCAGCTGTTTGAAAAAATGCTCGCGCTCTCCGGCTACCAGGTGCGCATTCTGGAGCAGGAAGACTGGCCACAGGCACAGACGCTGTGCGCTGATGCCGGAATGGTGATTGTCAGCGTGCCGGTGCACCTGACCGAAGCGATTATCCGCAAGCTGCCTGCGCTGCCGGAAGATTGCGTACTTGTCGATTTAACCTCAGTGAAAAACGTGCCGCTGCAGGCGATGCTGGAAACGCACTCCGGCCCGGTACTGGGTCTGCACCCGATGTTCGGGCCAGACAGCGGCAGCCTTGCCAAACAGGTGGTGGTTTACTGCGACGGCCGCATGCCGGAGGCGTACCAGTGGTTCCTTGAACAGATTCAGGTGTGGGGCGCGCGGCTGCACCGCATCAGCGCGGTCGAGCACGATCAAAATATGGCGTTTATCCAGGCGCTGCGCCATTTCGCGACGTTTGCCTACGGCCTGCATCTGGCCGAAGAAAACGTACAGCTGGAGCAACTGCTGGCGCTCTCCTCACCGATTTACCGGCTGGAACTGGCGATGGTGGGCCGCCTGTTTGCGCAGGATCCGCAGTTGTATGCCGACATTATTATGTCGTCGCCGGGCAATCTGGCGCTGATTAAGCGTTACTATCAGCGCTTTGGCGAGGCGATCGGCCTGCTGGAGCAGGGCGACAAGCGTGCGTTTATCGACAGCTTCCGGAAAGTTGAACACTGGTTCGGCGATTATGCGAAGCGATTCCAGCAGGAGAGCCGCGCGCTGTTGCGCCAGGCAAACGACAGCCGCCAGTAACGCAAAATCCGCTTATACTCAAAAGCCAGCAGGCCAGTTCCGCTGGCTTTTTTTATGGCGAAAAAGGATGAACGAAATGGCGCAACCGCAGCTGTTGTTTGATTACACCGGCCATCTGCCGGAATGCCCGACCTGGGACGCGCAGGAGCAGGCGCTCTACTGGGCCGATATCCTGGAGCAGGAGATCCATCGCTATCAGCCGCAAAGCGGCGAACACCGCGTCTGGCAGTTCCCGGAAGAGGTGGGCTGTTTCGCGTTGCGTGAGAAGGGCGGTTTTATCGTCGCGCTGCGCAGCGGCATCTGGCTTGCCGACGAGCGCGGCATTCTGGGGCAGAAGGTTTGCGATAACCCCAATAACCCGGCGCTGGCGCGCTTTAACGACGGCGGCACCGACCACGATGGACGCTTTTACGCGGGCACCTTCTGGGCGCCTGGCGATTACAAAGGCGCGCTGCTGGTGCGTGTAGATAATGACCTGAGCGCGCATGTTATCCAGAGCGATATTCACGGTGCGAACGGCCTTGCCTTCAGCCCTGACAGACGCTGGATGTATACCTCCGATACGCCCAAAGGCGTCATTTACCGCACGCCGCTTGATGAACTCGGCGAACCGGGCAAACGCGAAATTTTCAAAACCTTTGGCGAAGGTGAAGGCATTCCTGATGGCGCTGCGCTGGATGTGGAAGGCTGCTACTGGACGGCGATGTATGACGGCCATCGCATCGCGCGGTTTTCCCCAGACGGCGAGCAGCTTGAGGAGCACCGCCTGCCGGTGCGCTGCCCGACGATGGCCTGTTTTGGCGGCCCGGAGATGAAAACGCTCTATATCACCACTACGCGGGAAAATATGGATATGGAGGAGCTGGAAAAATTCCCGCTCTCGGGCGCGCTCTTTACGCTTGAGGTCAGCGTTGCGGGGCTGCCGAAGCCGCGATTCAAAGGATAAAAAAGCGGCCGGTTTTCCGGCCGCCTCTGGTTATGCCGGGTCGACCGGCACCACGTTTTCGCTTGGGTAACAGCCCAGCACTTTCATCGACCGGGTGATCTCCACAAGCTCTTTCAGCGCCTGCTGCATCGCCGCATCGTGGAGATTCGCCTGGATATCCAGATAGAACATCTCTTCCCAGGGGTTGCCGTTAATCGGGCGCGATTCGAGCTTCGTCATAATCAGATTGTGATTACGCAGCACCAGAAGCGCCTCTACCAGCGCGCCAGCCTGCTGGCCGGTGGCGATTAACAGCGTGGTTTTCGCCGGTACCTGATCGGATACGTTGATTGCCTTGCGGGCCAGCACCACAAAGCGGGTGATGTTCTGCGTCTGGTTGGCGAGATTGCGCTCCAGCACCTGCAAACCGTAGAGCGCGCCGCCCGCTTCGCTACCGAGCGCGGCGACATACGGAGAGCTGGCGTGCGCCACTTTTTCCATCGCGGCGGCGGTGCTTTCGCAATATTCGATTTTCCAGTTCGGGTAGCGTTTAAGGAACTGGCTGCACTGCTGGAACGGCTGCGGGTGGCTGTAGACGGTTTCGATTTTATCAAGCGTGGTGGAGGTGGAGACCAGCACGCAGTGATCGATAGGCAGCGTCAGCTCGCCGACAATCGACAGGCTGGTGTGTTGCAGCAGATCGTAGACATCGTTAATCGCGCCGGAGCTGGTGTTCTCAATCGGCACGACGGCGTAATCGGCCTGGCCTGTCTCCACCTGATTAAAAATGTCGTGAAATTTTGCACAGCCGCTTTCAATGAATTGATCGAAATGACGTGCTGCGTACTGGCGGGCGGCCAGGTGCGAGTAAGAGCCTTTCGGGCCGAGAAACGCGATGCGGGCGGAGTGCGGATTGGTCTGGTTAAGATGCTGCTGGAGAAGCGCCTGCTGGGTAAGAACGGAGTCTTCGATGATCAGCTGAAAAAGCCGGGTGATGTAGTGCGCGTCGAGATGGTGGGTTTTGCCAAGGCTAATTAAATGCTCCAGTAAATCCCGCTCGCGATCGATATCTCTGACCGGACGATGGGTGGCGAGTTTCGCTTTGCCTACCTCAACCGCCAGCGCCCGGCGTTGCGCCAGCAGGGCGAGTAATTGTTCATCCAGCGCGCTGATTTTATCGCGCAGGGCCAGCAACGGGTTTTCCGCAGTCATAACGCCACCTTGTGTATAGCCATAAAAAAGGCCCCCCGGAGTGGGAGGCCTGTTAGTTCGTCTTCGCTTGCTTTCTGTACGACGACACGCCTCCCGTTCAGGGGAAGGTAAAAAAGAAAGCGAAGAAAAACGCGTGTTGCTTCATGAGAGATTCCTTAATAAGCATACCGGTAAAGTACCCGCACCCTTTTTGTTCTGTCAATAAAAAACGCGCCCGAAGGCGCGTGATAAAAGATGACGCTGATGGTTTTACTCTTCTTCTTCGACTTCGGCGAAGTTGGCGTCTTTAACGGAGCCTGTGGTGCGGCGGGCTTCGCCTTTGTGTTGCACCTTGTTCAGTTGCCTTTCCAGCTTGTTAATGAGTTCGTTAATGGCCGTGTACATATCTTCATGTTTGGCGCTGGCGACCAGATGGCCGTTAGGCGTATTGATGGTGGCGTCAGCGACGAACCCCTGGGGTTCTTTAGATAAAATGATATGCGGATTAATCAGATGAGTTTGCCATTTTTCAAGTTTGGCGAGACGGTCGGCGACGTGCTGGCGGATAGCGGGGGTGATGTCCATCTGTTTGCTGGTAATGTTCATTGTCATAAATGTTACCTCTTGTCTTTCCCGTCTTGGTAACTTCAGCATAACCGCCCCAGCGTCAATTTGCGTGATTCAGATCACTTTATTTTGTCACTTTTTGTCAATAAAACGTTTTTGTGAGTCAGGACAGGAAGAGGGCGGATTTCACTTGTCGGCCTTGTGAAAAGCGGTCATAGTTGATGAGTTAACTCCATCGCCTTCTCTGTTTAAACCTTCATCAAATCCGTTTTTATGACTCTTTTTCAGCTCGTATACCTTTTTTGAGAGCTCCTCGAAAGGCACGGCTTCGGCAATAATGCGTCATTAACGCCTGCCCTGATGCGCAGGTTTCATGTAAAAAGGATTGTTATGAAAGCCACCCTTCGGTTGACGTCGCTTCGTCGTCTTGCGCTCTGCGTGACACTCGCCTGTGGCGCTGCGCCTGCCATCGGCGCGTCGTTTGATTGTGATAAAGCAGGCACGCCTGTTGAACACGCCATCTGCCAGCAAACGTCGCTCGGCGAACTCGACAGCAAAATCAGCGACAGCTACCTGCGCGCGACGAGCAGTATGACCGTACAGGATGCCGCGGCGTTACGCGCAGAACAGCGCGCGTGGCTTAAAACGCGCAACGCCTGCGCGGGTAACGCGAGTGAGCTGAACGCATGTCTCATGGCTACTATGAAACCCCGCGCTGAACAGCTTGAGCAAATTGCGCGCCGCGCTAACCATGATTTCGATACGGCGGTGAGCCTTATCCCGACAGCTCCGGCCACGGCGGCTGATAAGCTGCGCCAGTACCAGACACCGCTGGCCTCTGCATGGCTGGTCTATCTCAACCGTTTCGTGCCCGCCAGTGGCGTGACGGCGCAGGAGGCCAATAAGCGTCACCAGATGGCCCTGGACGGGCTTAAGGACGATGATTTCGCTTACTCCATAATGAAAGATATCGACAGAGACCCGAAGGAAGGTAAAGACCGGGCGGTGCTGACGCTGCTGCGTATGAATATCGAAAGGCTGGATTACGAAAACGATAGCGACCGCCCGTACGTTCACTGCTTTATTTTCCCGGCGCAAGGGCAGGCCGCTTATGAAGCGTTTGGCGCGCTGTATGGTTCGTCACGCGACGGCGCTGCGCCAGTTTGTGCCCCTCAGGCTGCAATTTTCAGTACGCCTGCCTGGAAGGCGCTTAACGATGCGTTTTCCGATGCGCTGAGCAAAGCGAGTGAAGGCGCCGGGACGATTCAGCATGCCAGCTATGCGGACTGGCGTATTTTTGAGCTGCACGTGACCGTTAAGCCAGAGGATTACCTCAACCCTTCCGAACCGGCTCAAAAACCGCGGGATTCGGAAAAAGAGATCCGCGAGTGGAAAGATGAAACCGCCTGGCCAAAAGCGCAGCGTGAAAAAGTGCTGGCGGCGCTTGAGCCTGCGCGTAAGGCGACCGCACAGTGGCTGCAAAACGATCGCGGCTGGACGCCCGAAAATGCCCGTAAAGCGGCAGAGAACATTGTGCGCGAGTGGGTGGATGACCGCGTTACCTTTATTGACGGATCGACGTGGACCGGCGAGTAGCGCCATAAAAAAAGCCAGCCCGCCGGGCTGGCTTTTTACGCTGATGTAAGGCTCAGGAGCCGGTGTTATTCGCGGCGATAAGCTTCGCCACTTTATCCGCCTGCGCGTTGAGCTGCAGCTCGCGATAGGCGTTTTCCATCAGGCCCAGCCCTTCATGAGTCGCCTGAGTATCCGGGTAATCACGCAGCATACCTTCCACACGGTTCACAACCGCCACCCATGCGCCGCGTTTGGTGTAATATTGCGCAACGGAAAGCTCATATTTCGACAGACGGTCTTTCAGATAGACCAGACGTTTGGTGGCGTCGGTGGCGTACTGGCTCTGCGGATAGCCGCGAACCAGCTTCGAGAAGTCGCGGAACGCGTCGCGCGCATGCTGTGGATCGCGGTCGCTGCGATCGACACCGAAGAAGCCCTGCAGCGCGCTGTCATCAAGCGCCATATTGGTCAGGCCGCGCATGTAGATCACGTAGTCGATATTCGGGTGGGTCGGGTTAAGGCGAATAAAGCGGTCAATAGCGGCCTGGGCCAGCGGCAGATCGGCATTTTTATAATAGGCGTAGATCAGATCCAGCTGTACCTGCTGAGAATAAGGGCCAAACGGATAACGGTTATCTAACGCTTCCAGTTGCGTTATTGCCGCTTTCCAGTTACCGTCCTGCAGCTTTTGCTGCGCAGTCGCGTAGATCTCTGAAGGCGGATTATCGGGCACCTCTTCCTTAGAACCGGAGCAGCCCGCCAAAGCCAGGCTCAACGTGGCGGCTGCCACCAGATATTTCATGCGCGTCATGACGTTTTGACTTTCCTCAGATGTTATGCGGGAGTTTCACAGTTCCAGCTCCCGATTAAGACCAGCTACAATAGCACACTATATTAAACGGCAAAGCCGTAAAACCCAACGTTAACGAAGAAGCTGTATATGGCACAACGAGTACAACTCACCGCAACGGTGTCCGAGTCACAACTCGGTCAACGCTTAGATCAGGCTTTGGCCGAATTGTTCCCGGATTATTCACGTTCACGCATAAAAGAATGGATACTTGACCAGCGCGTGCTGGTAAACGGCCAGATGTGCGATACGCCGAAGGAGAAAGTGTTGGGTGGGGAACGTGTCGCCATCAATGCTGAAATCGAAGAAGAAGCGCGCTTTGAGCCGCAGGATATCCCGCTCAATATCGTTTATGAAGATGACGATATTATGGTTATCAACAAACCGCGCGATCTGGTGGTTCATCCGGGCGCCGGCAACCCGGACGGCACGGTGCTTAACGCGCTACTGCACTATTATCCGCCTATCGCAGATGTGCCGCGTGCAGGTATCGTGCATCGTCTGGATAAAGACACGACTGGCCTGATGGTTGTCGCGAAAACCGTTCCGGCGCAGACGCGCCTGGTTGAAGCGCTGCAGCTGCGTGAAATCACCCGCGAATATGAAGCAGTGGCGATTGGACATATGACGGCGGGCGGTACGGTCAGCGAGCCTATCAGCCGCCACCCGACCAAACGCACCCATATGTCGGTGCATCCGATGGGCAAACCGGCGGTGACGCACTACCGCATTATGGAGCATTTTCGGATTCATACCCGCCTGCGTTTGCGTCTGGAAACCGGTCGTACGCACCAGATCCGCGTACATATGGCGCACATCACCCATCCGCTGGTGGGCGATCAGCTGTATGGCGGCCGTCCGCGTCCGCCGAAAGGCGCGAGTGAAGCATTCATTCAGGCGCTGCGTAAGTTCGATCGCCAGGCGTTGCATGCGACTATGCTGCGTCTCTATCACCCCATCAGCGGTATTCTGATGGAGTGGCATGCGCCTATTCCGCAGGATATGGTTGATCTTATCGACGCGCTGCGCGCTGACTTCGAAGCCCATAAAGACGACGTGGACTGGTTATGAAACTGATTACTCCGCAGTGGCCGCTGCCTTCGGGCGTCGCGGCCTGTAGCTCTACCCGCCACGGCGGCGTCAGCCTGCCGCCTTACAACGCCTTAAATCTGGGCGCGCACTGCGGGGATAATCCTGAACATGTCGAAGAGAACCGTCGCCGTTTTTATCAGGCGGCGAATTTCCCTTCTGCACCCGTCTGGCTTGAGCAGGTTCACGGTAAGGATGTCCTTCGTCTCGACGGCGGGCCGTATGCCTCTAAGCGTGCGGATGCGTCTTATACCCGTGAACGGGGAACGGTCTGCGCGGTGATGACCGCCGATTGCCTGCCGGTGCTGTTTTGCGAGGCGTCCGGCACGGAAGTGGCGGCGGCGCACGCGGGCTGGCGTGGGCTGTGCGAAGGCGTGCTCGAAGAGACCGTCGCCTGTTTTCGCGCGCCGCCCGCCACAATCCAGGTCTGGCTTGGCCCGGCGATTGGCCCGCAGGCTTTTGAAGTTGGCCCGGAAGTGCGCGACGCGTTTACCGCTAAAGATCCCGCGGCTGCAGCTGCTTTTCGCCCGCACGGCGAGAAATATTTCGCCGATATCTATCTGCTGGCGCGCCAGCGTCTCGCGAACATCGGCGTGACCGCCGTTTATGGCGGCGAGCGCTGTACGCATAGCGAAAGCCACGATTTTTTCTCGTATCGCCGCGACAGAACGACAGGTCGTATGGCAAGTTTCATTTGGCTGATATAACCTATTGAATCAAGACGATCCGGTACGGATAACTGACGCTCCACATATTTCAGGCCATTAACCTTGAATAATTGAGGGATGACCTCATTTAATCTCCAGTAGCAATTTTGACCTGTTATGGGAGGAGTTATGCGTCTGGATCGTCTTACTAATAAATTCCAGCTTGCTCTCGCCGATGCCCAGTCTCTAGCACTGGGTCACGACAACCAGTTTATCGAACCCCTTCACCTCATGAGCGCCCTGTTAAATCAGGAAGGCGGTTCCGTTCGTCCTTTACTGACATCCGCAGGCGTTAATGCCGGGAAGTTACGCACCGATCTCGACCAGGCGCTGAGCCGCCTGCCGCAGGTGGAAGGCACCGGCGGCGACGTTCAGCCGTCGCAGGATCTGGTGCGGGCGCTGAATCTCTGCGACAAGCTGGCGCAGAAACGGGGCGACAATTTTATTTCCTCAGAGTTGTTTGTTCTGGCGGCGCTGGAGTCGCGCGGAACGCTTGCGGATTTACTCAAAGCCGCAGGTGCCACGACCGCGAACGTCACACAAGCGATTGAAAACATGCGCGGAGGCGAAACCGTGAACGATCAAGGTGCCGAAGATCAGCGGCAGGCACTGAAAAAATATACCGTCGATCTGACCGAGCGTGCCGAGCAGGGCAAGCTCGATCCGGTCATTGGCCGCGATGAAGAAATCCGTCGTACGATTCAGGTTCTGCAGCGTCGTACCAAAAACAACCCGGTACTGATTGGTGAGCCTGGCGTCGGTAAAACCGCGATAGTCGAAGGGCTGGCGCAGCGTATCGTTAATGGCGAAGTGCCGGAAGGCCTGAAAGGGCGTCGGGTGCTGGCGCTGGATATGGGCGCGCTGGTGGCCGGTGCGAAATACCGCGGGGAATTCGAAGAGCGTCTGAAAGGCGTACTGAACGACCTCTCAAAACAGGAAGGCAACGTCATTCTGTTTATCGATGAGCTGCATACTATGGTCGGCGCGGGTAAAGCCGATGGCGCGATGGATGCGGGCAACATGCTCAAACCGGCGCTGGCACGTGGCGAGTTGCACTGCGTGGGTGCCACGACGCTTGATGAATATCGTCAGTACATTGAAAAAGACGCCGCGCTGGAGCGCCGTTTCCAGAAAGTGTTTGTCGCCCAGCCGTCGGTGGAAGATACCATCGCGATCCTGCGTGGCCTTAAAGAGCGCTATGAGCTGCATCACCATGTGCAGATAACTGACCCGGCGATTGTCGCAGCGGCGACGCTGTCGCACCGCTATATTGCCGACCGCCAGTTGCCGGATAAAGCCATCGACCTTATCGATGAAGCCGCATCCAGCATTCGTATGCAGATTGACTCGAAGCCGGAAGAGCTTGACCGTCTTGACCGCCGCATCATTCAGCTCAAGCTGGAACAGCAGGCGCTGATGAAAGAGTCTGACGAGGCCAGTAAAAAACGCCTCGATATGCTGAACGATGAGCTGGCGGATAAAGAGCGTCAGTATTCTGAGCTGGAAGAAGAGTGGAAAGCAGAAAAAGCTTCACTCTCCGGCACGCAGACCATTAAAGCAGAGCTTGAGCAGGCGAAAATCGCCATTGAGCAGGCGCGCCGCGTGGGCGACCTGGCGCGGATGTCTGAACTGCAGTACGGCAAAATCCCTGAGCTTGAGAAACAGCTCGCCGCCGCCACGCAGTCGGAAGGCAAAACGATGCGCCTGCTGCGTAATAAAGTCACCGACGCGGAAATCGCCGAGGTACTGGCGCGCTGGACCGGCATTCCGGTCTCCCGCATGATGGAGAGCGAGCGCGATAAGCTGCTGCGTATGGAGCAGGATCTGCATCAGCGCGTGATCGGCCAGGATGAGGCGGTTGAAGCGGTGTCGAATGCGATTCGCCGTAGCCGCGCCGGGCTATCCGACCCGAACCGTCCGATTGGTTCATTCCTGTTCCTCGGGCCGACCGGGGTGGGTAAAACCGAGCTCTGCAAAGCGCTGGCTAACTTTATGTTCGACAGCGACGATGCGATGGTGCGTATCGATATGTCCGAGTTTATGGAGAAACACTCGGTGTCGCGTCTGGTGGGTGCCCCTCCGGGATATGTCGGTTATGAAGAGGGCGGCTATCTGACCGAAGCGGTTCGCCGTCGCCCTTATTCCGTCATCCTGCTGGATGAAGTGGAAAAAGCGCACCCTGATGTGTTCAACATTCTCCTGCAGGTGCTGGATGATGGACGCCTGACGGACGGACAAGGCAGAACGGTCGATTTCCGCAACACCGTGGTTATCATGACGTCTAACCTGGGTTCAGATCTGATTCAGGAACGCTTTGGCGCGCTGGACTACGCGAGCATGAAAGAACTGGTGATGGGCGTGGTCGGGCAGAGTTTCCGTCCGGAATTCATCAACCGTATTGATGAAGTGGTGGTGTTCCATCCGTTAGGACAGCAACATATTGCCTCTATTGCGCAGATCCAGTTGCAGCGGCTCTATCAGCGTCTGGAAGATCGCGGTTATGCGGTGCATATCTCGGATGACGCTCTGCAGTTGCTCGGTGAGAACGGCTACGACCCGGTTTACGGCGCGCGGCCGTTGAAACGAGCCATCCAGCAGCAGATTGAAAACCCGCTGGCACAGCAAATCCTTTCCGGAGAGCTGGTGCCCGGTAAAACTATCGAGCTTATCGTGCGCGACAATCGCATTGTGGCTGTGCAATAACTCGCAAAAACTGAAAAACGGGCCCTTCGGGGCTCGTTTTTGTTTATAAACCAGGCGATAATGGCGGTTCTTCAAGCGCGTTGCCTAGAAATTGAACGGTCAGAAAGTTTTTTTAAATTTCCTCTTGTCAGATTCTGATTACTCCCTATAATGCGCCTCCACTGACACGGCACAACGGCAAACGAGCCGGCCCGTCAGGCAGACGAAAGCGAAAATAAACGCTTGACTCTGAAAGAGGAAAGCGTAATATACGCCACCTCGCGACAGCAGGCTGAAGGCCGCGTCGCACTGCTCTTTAACAATTTATCAGACAATCTGTGTGGGCACTCGGGGCACTGATATCTTAACGTCTACGGACGATAAACGAATATCAAGTCTCAAGTGAACAACAGTTAATTCATTACGAACTAACAGTTTAATTCTTTGAGCATCAGACTTTTAATTGAAGAGTTTGATCATGGCTCAGATTGAACGCTGGCGGCAGGCCTAACACATGCAAGTCGAACGGTAACAGGGAGCAGCTTGCTGCTCTGCTGACGAGTGGCGGACGGGTGAGTAATGTCTGGGAAACTGCCTGATGGAGGGGGATAACTACTGGAAACGGTAGCTAATACCGCATAACGTCTTCGGACCAAAGTGGGGGACCTTCGGGCCTCATGCCATCAGATGTGCCCAGATGGGATTAGCTAGTAGGTGGGGTAACGGCTCACCTAGGCGACGATCCCTAGCTGGTCTGAGAGGATGACCAGCCACACTGGAACTGAGACACGGTCCAGACTCCTACGGGAGGCAGCAGTGGGGAATATTGCACAATGGGCGCAAGCCTGATGCAGCCATGCCGCGTGTATGAAGAAGGCCTTCGGGTTGTAAAGTACTTTCAGCGGGGAGGAAGGCGTTGTGGTTAATAACCACAGCGATTGACGTTACCCGCAGAAGAAGCACCGGCTAACTCCGTGCCAGCAGCCGCGGTAATACGGAGGGTGCAAGCGTTAATCGGAATTACTGGGCGTAAAGCGCACGCAGGCGGTTGATTAAGTCAGATGTGAAATCCCCGGGCTCAACCTGGGAACTGCATTTGAAACTGGTCAGCTTGAGTCTCGTAGAGGGGGGTAGAATTCCAGGTGTAGCGGTGAAATGCGTAGAGATCTGGAGGAATACCGGTGGCGAAGGCGGCCCCCTGGACGAAGACTGACGCTCAGGTGCGAAAGCGTGGGGAGCAAACAGGATTAGATACCCTGGTAGTCCACGCCGTAAACGATGTCGACTTGGAGGTTGTGCCCTTGAGGCGTGGCTTCCGGAGCTAACGCGTTAAGTCGACCGCCTGGGGAGTACGGCCGCAAGGTTAAAACTCAAATGAATTGACGGGGGCCCGCACAAGCGGTGGAGCATGTGGTTTAATTCGATGCAACGCGAAGAACCTTACCTGGTCTTGACATCCAGAGAATCCTGCAGAGATGCGGGAGTGCCTTCGGGAACTCTGAGACAGGTGCTGCATGGCTGTCGTCAGCTCGTGTTGTGAAATGTTGGGTTAAGTCCCGCAACGAGCGCAACCCTTATCCTTTGTTGCCAGCGGTTCGGCCGGGAACTCAAAGGAGACTGCCGGTGATAAACCGGAGGAAGGTGGGGATGACGTCAAGTCATCATGGCCCTTACGACCAGGGCTACACACGTGCTACAATGGCGCATACAAAGAGAAGCGACCTCGCGAGAGCAAGCGGACCTCATAAAGTGCGTCGTAGTCCGGATTGGAGTCTGCAACTCGACTCCATGAAGTCGGAATCGCTAGTAATCGTGGATCAGAATGCCACGGTGAATACGTTCCCGGGCCTTGTACACACCGCCCGTCACACCATGGGAGTGGGTTGCAAAAGAAGTAGGTAGCTTAACCTTCGGGAGGGCGCTTACCACTTTGTGATTCATGACTGGGGTGAAGTCGTAACAAGGTAACCGTAGGGGAACCTGCGGTTGGATCACCTCCTTACCTGAAAGATACAACCTCGTAGTGCTCACACAGATTGTCTGATAGAAAGTAAAGAAGCAGGGTTGTCTGCGAAAGCGAAGTCCCTTTCGTCTAGAGGCCCAGGACACCGCCCTTTCACGGCGGTAACAGGGGTTCGAATCCCCTAAGGGACGCCACCTGCTGGTAATGAGTGAAAGGCGTTACCGATTGATATCTCAAAACTGACTGTAAAGTCACGTTTGAGATATTTGCTCTTTAACAATCCGGAACAAGCTGAAAATTGAAACAGACATGCTGTTGCATTCTTCCGTAATCAGGAATGCGCGGTGTGTCAGAGTCTCTCAAACTCGCAGCACGAAGACTTCTTCGGGTTGTGAGGTTAAGCGAACAAGCGTACACGGTGGATGCCCTGGCAGTCAGAGGCGATGAAGGACGTGCTAATCTGCGAAAAGCGCCGGTAAGGTGATATGAACCGTTATAACCGGCGATGTCCGAATGGGGAAACCCGGTGCACTTCGGTGCATCATCGTTAGCTGAATACATAGGCTAACGAAGCGAACCGGGGGAACTGAAACATCTAAGTACCCCGAGGAAAAGAAATCAACCGAGATTCCCCCAGTAGCGGCGAGCGAACGGGGAACAGCCCAGAGCCTGAATCAGCTTGTGTGTCAGTGGAACGGTCTGGAAAGGCCGGCGATACAGGGTGACAGCCCCGTACACGAAGGCACACAGGCTGTGAGCTCGATGAGTAGGGCGGGACACGTGATATCCTGTCTGAAGATGGGGGGACCATCCTCCAAGGCTAAATACTCCTGACTGACCGATAGTGAACCAGTACCGTGAGGGAAAGGCGAAAAGAACCCCGGCGAGGGGAGTGAAACAGAACCTGAAACCGTGTACGTACAAGCAGTGGGAGCCTTCGTAAGAGGGTGACTGCGTACCTTTTGTATAATGGGTCAGCGACTTATATTCTGTAGCAAGGTTAACCGTATAGGGGAGCCGAAGGGAAACCGAGTCTTAATTGGGCGTTAAGTTGCAGGGTATAGACCCGAAACCCGGTGATCTAGCCATGGGCAGGTTGAAGGTTGGGTAACACTAACTGGAGGACCGAACCGACTAATGTTGAAAAATTAGCGGATGACCTGTGGCTGGGGGTGAAAGGCCAATCAAACCGGGAGATAGCTGGTTCTCCCCGAAAGCTATTTAGGTAGCGCCTCGTGAACTCATCTCCGGGGGTAGAGCACTGTTTCGGCTAGGGGGCCATCCCGGCTTACCAACCCGATGCAAACTGCGAATACCGGAGAATGTTATCACGGGAGACACACGGCGGGTGCTAACGTCCGTCGTGAAGAGGGAAACAACCCAGACCGCCAGCTAAGGTCCCAAAGTCATGGTTAAGTGGGAAACGATGTGGGAAGGCCCAGACAGCCAGGATGTTGGCTTAGAAGCAGCCATCATTTAAAGAAAGCGTAATAGCTCACTGGTCGAGTCGGCCTGCGCGGAAGATGTAACGGGGCTAAACCATGCACCGAAGCTGCGGCAGCGACACTATGTGTTGTTGGGTAGGGGAGCGTTCTGTAAGCCTGCGAAGGTGTGCTGTAAGGCATGCTGGAGGTATCAGAAGTGCGAATGCTGACATAAGTAACGATAAAGCGGGTGAAAAGCCCGCTCGCCGGAAGACCAAGGGTTCCTGTCCAACGTTAATCGGGGCAGGGTGAGTCGACCCCTAAGGCGAGGCCGAAAGGCGTAGTCGATGGGAAACAGGTTAATATTCCTGTACTTGGTGTTACTGCGAAGGGGGGACGGAGAAGGCTATGTCAGCCGGGCGACGGTCGTCCCGGTTTAAGCGTGTAGGCTGACCTTCCAGGCAAATCCGGAAGGTTAAGGCTGAGGCGTGATGACGAGGCACCACGGTGCTGAAGTGACAAATGCCCTGCTTCCAGGAAAAGCCTCTAAGCATCAGGTAACATCAAATCGTACCCCAAACCGACACAGGTGGTCAGGTAGAGAATACCAAGGCGCTTGAGAGAACTCGGGTGAAGGAACTAGGCAAAATGGTGCCGTAACTTCGGGAGAAGGCACGCTGACATGTAGGTGAAGCCCCTGCGGGTGGAGCTGAAGTCAGTCGAAGATACCAGCTGGCTGCAACTGTTTATTAAAAACACAGCACTGTGCAAACACGAAAGTGGACGTATACGGTGTGACGCCTGCCCGGTGCCGGAAGGTTAATTGATGGGGTTATCGCAAGAGAAGCTCCTGATCGAAGCCCCGGTAAACGGCGGCCGTAACTATAACGGTCCTAAGGTAGCGAAATTCCTTGTCGGGTAAGTTCCGACCTGCACGAATGGCGTAATGATGGCCAGGCTGTCTCCACCCGAGACTCAGTGAAATTGAACTCGCTGTGAAGATGCAGTGTACCCGCGGCAAGACGGAAAGACCCCGTGAACCTTTACTACAGCTTGACACTGAACATTGAGCCTTGATGTGTAGGATAGGTGGGAGGCTTTGAAGCGTGGACGCCAGTCTGCGTGGAGCCAACCTTGAAATACCACCCTTTAATGTTTGATGTTCTAACCTGGCGCCGTGATCCGGCGTGGGGACAGTGTCTGGTGGGTAGTTTGACTGGGGCGGTCTCCTCCCAAAGTGTAACGGAGGAGCACGAAGGTCAGCTAATCCTGGTCGGACATCAGGAGGTTAGTGCAATGGCATAAGCTGGCTTGACTGCGAGAGTGACGGCTCGAGCAGGTGCGAAAGCAGGTCATAGTGATCCGGTGGTTCTGTATGGAAGGGCCATCGCTCAACGGATAAAAGGTACTCCGGGGATAACAGGCTGATACCGCCCAAGAGTTCATATCGACGGCGGTGTTTGGCACCTCGATGTCGGCTCATCACATCCTGGGGCTGAAGTAGGTCCCAAGGGTATGGCTGTTCGCCATTTAAAGTGGTACGCGAGCTGGGTTTAGAACGTCGTGAGACAGTTCGGTCCCTATCTGCCGTGGGCGCTGGAGAATTGAGGGGGGCTGCTCCCAGTACGAGAGGACCGGAGTGGACGCATCACTGGTGTTCGGGTTGTCATGCCAATGGCACTGCCCGGTAGCTAAATGCGGAAGAGATAAGTGCTGAAAGCATCTAAGCACGAAACTTGCCCCGAGATGAGTTCTCCCTGAGACTATAAGTCTCCTGAAGGAACGTTGAAGACGACGACGTTGATAGGCCGGGTGTGTAAGCGCAGCGATGCGTTGAGCTAACCGGTACTAATGAACCGTGAGGCTTAACCTTACAACGCCAAAGAAGTCTGGCGTGTTGAGAGAGATATTCAGCTTGTGACGGATAAACGTTCATGGCGAAAGCGGTGAACGGACAGAATTTGCCTGGCGGCTGTAGCGCGGTGGTCCCACCTGACCCCATGCCGAACTCAGAAGTGAAACGCCGTAGCGCCGATGGTAGTGTGGGGTCTCCCCATGCGAGAGTAGGGAACTGCCAGGCATCAAATAAAAGAACCCCTCAGCACCGCTGAGGGGTTTTTGCTTTTGCGCGTGACACAAAAAAACAGCGCCAGCGGGCAGCACGTTCGCGTCTTTTTATACCCCTTACCCCATGCATGCCCGCACTGACCCCCTTAAAAGCGCTGCGCCGCCAGCCACTCAGCGATAAACGCTGCCACCTGTGCGGGAGCGTTGATATCCAGTACCGGTAATGCCACGCCCGGTAACGGGATATCACTGGCCACGGCAATCACGTGGCTGTCCGGCGCTAACTCTGCGACGTCCCGCCCGGCTGCTTCCCGGAACAGCATAATTTTCGGTATCGCGTCATGTTTATCCCTTCAGCCATATTTGCTTTCTCGCACCATGGCCTTCATCCAGTATCAAGTTTTGATAACGCCCGGCTTGTTCAGGCAGCAGCCACGTCATATTCTGATTTTAAGCCCTGGTGCTTGTCGTCTTACTGTCGGGTTCCTGTCAGGCCCGTGTCGTGGCGGTTTTCGCCCGCAGAGCGCAATACTTCTGCCACATTTCTCATAAAGAAGGTCACAGTTATGCAAACTGAAAACCGCATTCGCGCGCTGCGCCTCGCGCGTGCCTGGTCTCAGGAACAACTGGCAGAGCTCTCCTCCGTCAGCGTGCGCACTATTCAACGTATAGAAAAAGGCGATCCGCCTTCGCTCGAAACCTTAAGCGCGCTGGCTGCCGTCTTTGAAACGCGCGTTGAAGAATTAACGGGCGCGCCGCTTCAGGCTGCGGGTCCTCTTGACGATGCGGTATCAAATGCCCGCAAGCGTCTCAATGAGGAACAACACTTTTACCGCAGCCTAATCACTGCTCTGGTGGTTTGCGGTGGGCTTTTCCTGATTAACCGCTTTACTTCGCCGGCAACGCAATGGTCATTATGGGTGATGCTTATCTGGGGCGGGTTACTGGCAGTGAAAGGGCTTCGCCTGTTCTTGCTGCGTGGATGGATAGAGCAATGGCAGCAGCAGCGGCTGCAAAAGTTACTGCGCAAGTAACAGAAACAGGCTCCTCAGCTTACCTGAGGAGCCGTCGTGTTACGATTTCTTACCCGGCAGGACGGTGTTCATTACCTGATGCGCGGTATCGGCAATCACCTTACCAGCCGACTTATCACCTTTCGCCATAGAAGACATAAACCCTTTCGCCTGGGCGAAGCTGATATGCGGTGGCAGCGGTGCCACTTCCGGATCGGTTTTCACTTCCAGCACAACCGGACGATCGGCCGCCAGCGCCTGCTGCCAGGCGGCCTGAAGTTCTTCCGGCGAATCTACATAAATCCCTTTCAGACCGATCGATTCCGCAAACTGCGCATAAGGCACGTCCGGCACATCCTGCGTGGCGGCAAACCGCGGGTTGCCTTCCATAATGCGCTGTTCCCACGTCACCTGATTCAGATCCTGGTTATTGAACACGCAGACGATTAATCGCGGATCGGACCAGCGCTGCCAGTATTTCTGGATAGTGATCAGCTCCGCGAGATTATTCATCTGCATCGCGCCATCGCCCACCAGTGCCACCACGGGTTTTTCCGGGAAAGCGAATTTCGCGGCGATAGCATATGGCACCGCCGCGCCCATACACGCGAGACCGCCCGAGAGCGATGCCCGCTGGCCCTGTTTCACTCTGTAATCCCGCGCAAACCAGTTAGCGCACGAGCCGGAATCAGAGGTCACGATGGCGTTATCCGGCAGTAATGGCGACATCTCCCACACCACGCGCTGCGGGTTGACCGGCGTCGCTTTCGCCATCGCGCGTTCTTCGATTTTTTCCCACCACGCTTTGACGGAAACCGCGATTTTCTCCTGCCAGCTACGGTCTTCTTTACGCTTGAGCAGCGGAAGCAGCGCCTGCAATGTGCTCACGGCATCGCCATGCAGGTTCACTTCCGTCGGATAACGCAGGCCGAGCATCGACGCATCGATATCTATCTGCACCGCCCGCGCCTGACCTTCTTTCGGAAGGAATTCCGTCCACGGGAAGCCGGTGCCAATCATCAGCAGCGTATCGCAGCCCTGCATCAGATCCCATGACGGCTCGGTGCCCAGCAGGCCGATACAGCCCGTCACAAACGGCGCGTCATCCGGCAGCACGTCTTTGCCGAGCAGCGCTTTTGCTACGCCCGCGCCGAGCAGGTTCGCCGCCTGTACCACTTCCACCGCCGCTTCCCGAGCGCCCGCGCCTATCAGAATCGCCACTTTTTTGCCGTCGTTGAGAATATCTGCCGCGCGCTGAAGATCGTACTGATGCGGGATCACATGCGGGCGCTGGTAGCCTGGTCCTGAATGCGTAAAACCGTGCGCGTGCTGCGGCTCCTGCCAGGGTTCATCCTGGATATCTTTGGGCAGGATCAACACCGTCACGCCATTATTCGCTTTCGCGATCCGCACGCCGCGATCCACCAGATGACGCAACTGCGCGGGCGTTGCCGCCTCCTGAACAAAACTCGCCACATCGCTGAATACGCGATCGAGATTCAGTTCCTGCTGATAGGTCGCGCCGCGGGCGGTCGTTTCCGCCTGGCCTGCGATGGCGATAACCGGCATATGGTCCATCTGCGCGTCATACAGGCCGGTTAACAGATGTGTGGCGCCCGGCCCGCCGGTAGAGAGGCAGACGCCCGGCTCGCCCGTAAATTTCGCATGGGCGCAGGCCATAAACGCCGCCATCTCTTCATGGCGCACCTGGATAAACTCAATGCCGTCGCCGGCTTTATCGGCGCGCTGCAACGCGCCCAGAACGCCGTTAATGCCGTCGCCGGGGTAGCCGTAAATCCGGGTTACGCCCCACGCTTTCAGTCGTTCTACAAAAAAATCGCTCGTTTTTTTGGTCATTATCGTGCCTCGCGTCAGGTGAGTGTGCGCATAGATCCTGAGCTGCGCTCGAAAAGCTAACCTGTTGAAGGGTAGACCACTTCATGGCGGTAAGCGAAAGCGGGAGTTCTCTGAAGCCTGCTATGGTTATACGAACCACATTACAGGAGGCATGCCCGTGGCCACTAAACCTTTTGATTATCAGCAGGACTTCGACAGCATCGACTTTCGCGCGCACCCGGAACGGTATCAGGTGGGGCGGGGCGAGCAGGGCGTGTTGCTGGTTGAGCCTTACAAAAGCGAAATCCTCCCGTACTGGCGCTATAAAGATGAAGAGAGCGCCAGAGCCTCGGCAGAAAAGATTTATGAGTTGTTCGAAGAGTATCGTGAAAAGGACGATTTTGTTGGCATGGATATGGCGCGCAAGTTTATTCAGATGGGATACACGCGCGCGCGTCGCTACGCCAACTATAAAGGCGGCAAAAAGTATGACGCCGACCGTAACCTCAATCCCCGCGGCAATGACCCCACCAAAGCGGCGGCGGCGACGGTGTTTAAAGGGTGGTGGGATCGTATCCGGGCGGATGAAGACTATCTGCGGCGTAAAAAAGCCCATCAGGAAAAATGGGGCTAAAGGCGCATAAGATCCCCGCTTACTCACGGAAATGATATTAACATATAATTAACATGATATTTTATAGCCTGCTAATTGCCCCGGGGTACAAGCCGCGGATTTGAAAAGGAGAGAGACATGACTGAAGTTACGGCCCGGACAGATAAACCGTCACTGACTTCCAGCGATACCCGCCGGCGCGTCTGGGCGATTGTCGGTGCCTCGTCTGGCAATCTTGTCGAATGGTTTGATTTCTACGTCTACTCCTTTTGTTCGCTCTATTTCGCGCATATCTTTTTCCCCTCCGATAACAGCACCACACAGCTTCTGCAAACGGCAGGCATCTTCGCCGCAGGCTTTCTGATGCGTCCCATCGGCGGCTGGCTCTTTGGTTACATCGCCGATAAACATGGCCGTAAAACCTCCATGCTGATTTCTGTATGTATGATGTGTTTCGGCTCGCTGGTCATCGCCTGTCTGCCGGGTTATGCGGTGATTGGCACCTGGGCGCCGCTGCTCTTGCTTGTAGCGCGCCTGTTCCAGGGGCTGTCGGTCGGAGGCGAATATGGCACCAGCGCCACTTACATGAGCGAAGTTGCTATCGAAGGGCGTAAAGGCTTTTATGCGTCGTTCCAGTACGTGACGCTTATCGGCGGGCAGTTAATGGCGCTGCTGGTTGTCGTCGTGCTGCAACAGATTTTGTCAGATGACGCTCTGCGCGCCTGGGGCTGGCGTATTCCCTTTGCGCTGGGCGCGGTGCTGGCGGTAGTGGCGCTGTGGCTGCGTCGCTCGCTGGATGAAACCTCACAGCAGGAGACGCGCGCGCTGAAAGAGGCGGGCTCGCTGAAAGGCCTCTGGCGCAACCGTCGGGCATTCATCATGGTACTCGGGTTTACCGCCGCCGGTTCGCTGAGCTTTTACACGTTTACGACTTATATGCAGAAATATCTCGTCAATACGGCGGGAATGCATGCGAATACCGCGAGTATGGTGATGACCGCCGCGCTCTTCGCATTTATGCTGCTGCAGCCGTTTTTCGGGGCGCTGTCGGATAAAATTGGCCGTCGCAATTCAATGCTCTGCTTCAGCGCGCTCGCCACGCTCTGTACCGTGCCGATCCTCATGGCGCTGCAAAGTGTCAGTTCGCCGCTCGCGGCGTTCGGGCTGGTGATGCTGGCGCTGCTAATTGTCAGTTTCTATACCTCGATAAGCGGCATCGTGAAGGCGGAGATGTTCCCGGCGCAGGTGCGCGCGCTGGGCGTCGGGCTCTCATACGCGGTTGCCAACGCGCTCTTTGGCGGCTCGGCGGAATATGTGGCGCTGTCGCTCAAATCGCTGGGCTCAGAAACGGCGTTCTTCTGGTATGTCTCGGCGATGGGTGCCGTCGCGTTTCTGGTCTCGCTGAAGCTTCACCGCAAAGGAAAAGGCATGCGGCTTTAATGCTCCGCCATTTGCCAGACCGCGTAACCGGCGCTGGCACCCGCCACGTCCCACGCCAGATCTTTCCAGCTCCAGCCGCTCCCCGCCGGGCGGCTGTCCAATAGCTCTTTCGTTGCGCCAAGGGAAACCGAAAACATCAGCCCGAACGCGGCGGACCGATCCGGGGAATATCCCTGGCGCTGTGCATATTCATTCCCGGCGGCGGCGAGCAGCGCAGAACCTAAAAAGTGTTGAGCTTTATCCTGGCCTGCCCAGCTATCCTGCGCCATATGGCTACAGCCGGTCAGGGTGACGACGAGAGGAAGCAGCAGGGCGCGCATAGCGTTCTCCATAAAAAAGCCCTGCGGTGCAGGGCTTCGTTAAGCGACAGGCGTCAGAGAATACGGCTAATTAACCGGTCAATACGGATACGGCGCAGACGACGAATAAGCTTGCGCACTTTCACCGGGTAATCGGCGATGCTTTGCAGATCGCGATAGTGTTTCACCACCGTGGTATGGGTGCGGATCTCAGCAAGTTCGCGCTGACGCAGGGAAGCCAGCTGCTGCTTCGGATCGTGGATAAGAATCGCGTTTTCCAGATCGAGACGCCAGGCGCGCGGGTTAAGGTTGTTGCCGGTCAGCAGCATCCATTCATTGTCGACCCACATGCCTTTCAGGTGATAGCTGTTATCGCCATCTTTCCACAGACGCACCACCAGTTGATCGGTGTTGACGTAATATTGCAGGCGGCTTAAGAAACGACGCAGGTTGATCTCATAGAGATAAGGCAGCGCGCCGATGATCTTAAACGGCTGATCTTCGGGAATGTAGAAATCGTTCGCCGTTTTATCGCCGACAATAATTTCCACTTTTTTGCCGTCGCGCAGAAGCTGGATGATATTACGCACCAGCACCGCGGGCAGGTTAAAGTACGGCGTACAGATGACCAGCTTCTCTTCGGCGCAGGGCATCAGGTGGAAAATCGCTTTATTCAGCGGGCTCGATTTGCCAAGCCCCACCAGCGGCGTCACGGCCAGCTGGTCGTTATCGGCATCGCCCTGGAAATGATACGCGGCATCGCGCAGCAGATGGCGGAACTGGCGAATGTCGTTTTTAATTTCCGGGCTTTTTGGACGGTTCGGATCGTCGAGACGATTCACCGCGTGGCCATTCATTAACTGCGTGCGCACCCAGTCAAACATCACGTCGGCAAGCTTCGCGTTGCGAATGCAGTGGTAGCGGTCATAGCGATATTTATCGTGCTGGTGCAGATACACGTCGTTCAGGCTGGCGCCGCTGTAGAGCACGCAATCATCGATGATAAAGCCTTTGAAATGCAGCACGCCGAGCGCTTCACGGGTATTCACCGGCACGCCATACACCGGCACGCTGACGTCCGGGTTTTCCTGCGCCATGCGGCAATACCAGTCGGCGTTGGTGTTTGAGGCTTCCACGCCGATGCGTCCGCGCTGCGCGCGATGCCAGTCCACCAGGACGCTGACATCAAGCTCCGGGCGCTGGCGTTTGGCTTCATAAAGCGCCGACAACACGCCTTTACCGCCATCGTCCTGCTCAAGATAGAGCGCGATGATGCAGATACGCGTGGTCGCCGTCGCAATCTTTTCCAGGAGCTGTTTGCGGAAATCGGCGGGAGCGAAACAGAACGCGACATCATCAACTGACTGAGAAAGCTTCGGTAGTTGGGCAAGGTGTTGTTGATGTTTGTTGCGTTTAAATTTTGACAACATCACAGTGCATATCTTCTCTGAAGTGGATGGTCTTCTGTGCAATGCAGACGACGGAAGCGGACGATAATACCATTACTGTCCAAAAATGTGGTCAACATTTCCAGTACCTTACTCACGAATCGGCGGGTTCTGCCAGCGCCAGGCTCAGGGCCACAATGCCTTCATCCAGCTGAATATCGACGCTAAACCCAAGCTTGCGGGCGAGCGCCACCATCCCCTGGTTATGCGGCATCGTAATGCCGTTCAGCCGCGACAGGCCGTGATCGCGCGTATAGGCGATTAACTTTTCCAGCAGCCGACGCCCGAGGCCCAGCCCTTTCAGATCGGATCTGACAAGCACAGCGAACTCGGCGTCGATATTATCCGGATCGGAAATCGCGCGGGTAACGCCGATGATTTCCTCACTGCCTGTCTGCTGACGTACCGCCACAAAAGCCATTTCTCGATCGTAGTCGATCTGGGTCATATTGGCTAAATCATCATGGGTAAATTCATTGATCTCGCTAAAGTAACGGTAATAAAGATCTTCTTTCGTCACCTGCGAGATAAAGCGTTGCAGCTGGGGTTCATCTTCGGGAAGGATAGGGCGGAACAGGCAGCGCTCGCCGTTTTTCAGCGTCACCCACTCCTCTAAACGGTGCGGATAGGGGCGAACCGCCAGCCGCGCGTCCGCGTCACCGCTAAAGGGCGCAAGCTGCATCGTGACGTCCAGCGCCGTAAAATCGCTGCCAGAGGCGAGCAGGGGATGAATATCCAGCCGTGAAATTTCCGGGCAATCCACCACGAGGTTAGACACCTGCACCAGCAGCTCGCTTAAGCCTGCAATATCCAGTGGGCGCAGCGCGCTACGCCCGCGAATTTTGCCGCTCTTGATGGCCTGAATGACCAGATAGCGCGCCAGATTCATATTAAGCGGCGGCAGCGCGACGGCGGCCTGCGCCTCAGGACGCCACTCGACGCCGCCTTCGCCCAACATAATCAGCGGCCCGAAGACCGGGTCGTGCTCAACCACCACCCTCAGCTCCTGCGCGCCGGCGCGGTTCGCCATGCTCTGCACCAGCAGGCCATGAATGCGCGCCTGTGGCCAGGTCATTTTCACCCGGTCGAGCATCGCGTCCGCCGCGCGCTGCACTTCGTGGGCGGTGCGCAGATAAAGCATCACCCCCTGAACTTCAGATTTATGCGGAATATCCGGCGAGCGCAGCTTCAGCGCCACCGGGTAGCCAATCTCTCCCGCGATGTGCACCGCCTCGGCGCTGTCGCCCGCTATCCATGTCGGCAGCGTGTGCAGGCCATAAGCTTCCAGTATCGGGCGCACTTCATGAGTATCGAGCTGCGTCACGCCTTCGGCGCACGCCTGCTGCAACAACTGGTGCGCCTGGGCGGTATCCGCCGGGAGCGTAGCGGGCAGCGCCGGGGTTTCCCGCAGCTGTTTCTGGTTGCGGCGATACTCCACCATATGCATAAAGGCGGTGACTGCGCCTTCCGGCGTGCGATAGGTGGGAATACCCGCTTCGCTGAACAGATGACGCGCCTCCTGGGAAGAGAACTCACCGCCCCAGTTGGTAATCAGCGTCACGTACTTGCCGCGCGGGTGGCGGTTAAAGAGATCGATCAGCGCGCGGGCGCTCTCGCTGCCGGGCGCGGCGGCGCTCGGCGAGTGGATAACCATCAGCGCGTCGAAATCGTGGCTGTCCAGCAGCGCTTCGATCGTTTTTAAATAGCGCGCAGGCGTGGCGTCATCGCGCAGGTCGAGCGGGTTGTCAGCGTGAATGCCTTCCGGCAACTGCTGCTGAAGCCGCGTCAGCATGGCGTCATCGAGCGTGGCGAGTTTCCCCTGTCGCCGCCAGAGTTCGTCGAGCGCCAGCGCGGCAGGGGCGGCGCCGTTGCTGACAATCATCAGTCGCTCGCCGCGCAGCGGGCGCATATGACTTAAGGTTTCCACCGCCGAGAACAGTTCATGAGTGTCCTGTACGCGCAGCAGACCGGCGCGCTGGATTGCCGCATCCCAGGCTGTGTCCAGCCCGGCGTGGGTATTTAGCAGGCGGCGCGCGCTGGGGCTGCGTCCGCTCTTGATGACCAGAATAGGTTTATTGCGCGAGGCGCTACGGGCGGCGGAGACAAAGCGCCGGGCGTCGCTCAGGTGCTCCAGGTAGAGCAGAATGGCGCTGGTTTTACTGTCGCGGGCCAGATAATCGAGCAGTTCATCCACGTCGATATCCAGGCTATCGCCCAGCGCGATAAACCAGGAGAAGCCAAGCTGGCGCTGCTGCGCCCAGTCGAGAATGGTGTTTGAAACGGCTGCGGACTGCGAAATGAACGCGAGCTTGCCTTTGCGGATCGGCACCGGCGAGAAACTGGCGTTAAGGCCCTGCCACGGCGCCAGCAGCCCCAGACTGTTCGGGCCGAGCAGGCGCATCTGGAAGCGCGCCGCGCAGGCCAACAGTTCGGCATGTTGTTCCGGGGGCGATGAGAGCACCAGGCACGTTTTACAGCCTTTTTCGCCGAGCGCCTCCAGCAGCGCCAGGTTGCGCTTTGCGTGGGTACACAGCACCGCGAGATCGGGCGTAAACGGCAGGCTTGCGACATCCGGCCAGGCCAGCACGCCGCAAACCGCTTTCCAGGCGGGCGTCACCGGCAAAACCGGCCCGCTAAAACCGCCCGCCAGCAGATTGCGCATCATCAGAAAACCGGCTCGTTCGGGTTTCATCGACGCGCCGATGACGGCGATGGATTTGGGACGTAACAGCGCTTCCAGGCCACGTTGGCTCATCATTTCCTCCGGCGTCGAAGTGACCTGATGATTTTAAACGCTTTCTGCCTGCGCTGCTGTGACGCTGCCCTGATGATGTGGTTTACCGGCGAGATAGCGCTCGCGAAACAGCGCAAAGTGATCGCTTAAGCCTTGCGCCGCTGCGGTATCGCCCGCGCCGTCCAGCAGCGCTATCGCCACTTCCGCCGTGCAGTACTGGCCGTCGGCATGCGCTTCGCGAAGCTGATACGCCGATACCCGCGTTAAATCCACCGACATCACCGGCAAGGCGTCAAGATAGGGGCTTTTGCGAAACATTTTGCGCGCTTCGGTCCAGGTGCCGTCGAGCATAATAAAAAGCGGCGGCTTGCCGGTACGCGGCGGGGCGGTCAGCACTTCGCGTCCGGCATCGGCGTAGGAGGCCGGGAACACCACCACAGGCTGATAGTCAGGGTTTGCCACGAGTTCAAGAAGCGCTGCAGGCGGCTCGGTGCGCGACCACTGAAACGCCTCCGTATCAGGCAGAATATCGGCGATAAGCCTGCCGGTATTGCTGGGCTTCATCGGCTCTGTGTCAAACATTATCAGACAGAAACGGCTGCGGGCCGGCTGCGGCTGTAGCGTGTCGCACAAGCAGTGGCGTAACGGCAGCAGGCAACGCTGGCAGCGCTTAATGCGGTTGCCGCGGGCGAGAAAAGGGCGGGTGGCGCGCGCCAGGCGCTCGGCGCGCAGGCGAAGGACGGCGTTTTCAGTCATGGGAAGTCGGCAAAAACGCCATTGTCGCAGAGGGAATCGCGGGGCACAAGACGCGCCCCGCGGCAGACGTTATACAGCTTCGTTCGTCGCTTCGTTCAGCCAGGTATCGAACGGCGCTTTCGGTACGGCGCCGTTGAGCATATCCACCAGCTGTCCGTTTTTGAACATCATAATGGTCGGGATGCTGCGAATGCGAAAACGCGCGCTCAGCTCAGGCTCGGCTTCGGTATTCACTTTTACAAAGCGCATTTTACCGCTGCGCTCTTCGGCGACATCTTCAAAAATTGGCGCAAAGCTACGGCACGGGCCGCACCACGGCGCCCAGAAATCAATCACTACCGGCAGGTCATCTTTAAGCAGCTGATCCAGCGTTTCGCTGGTGGCGTTAATCACGTCGCCGTCAAACAGCGCGTGGCCACAGCGGCCGCACTTCGCGCCGTCTTCAATACGCTCTTCGTCCACGCGATTGACAGTCTGGCAAGCGGCACAAACGGTATTCATAGCTAACCTCTGGGTTACAGGTGACAGAAACCGACGCGGAAACGTCGTCTATGTTTCGATAATGTTATCCAGTATCTGCAAGAATGTTTCGAGGCTCAAACCGTTTTATCCAATGAGTACAATAGTTATTAGCTTTTGCGCGAAAGAATGGCTAAGCGCGGACACATCGGGTAATCTGCGCGCTTCGCGCAGCGCAGGTGGAGAAAGACATGAACGACGAATTTAAAGGCAAGAGCGGCAAGGTCAAAGTGATGTATGTCCGCAGTGATGAAAATACGGACAAACGCAGCTCAAACCCGCGTACCGGAAAAGGCGGCGGTCGCCCCGCTGGCAACGGTAAACCGGAAGGCGGTCGTCGTGCTGCGCGCAGTGACAGACCGTCTGACCGTGAACGCAGCCGTGGCCGTGATCGTGACGGCGACCGTGAGGCGTCCCCGTGGCGCACCGTATCCCGCGCGCCGGGCGCAGAAGCGCCAGCGAAGCCGGATCACGGCGGCATTAGCGGTAAAAGTTTTATCGATCCGGAAGTGCTGCGCCGTCAGCGCGCCGAAGAGACCCGCGTCTATGGCGAAAACGCCTGTCAGGCGCTGTTCCAGAGCCGTCCGGAATCTATCGTTCGCGCCTGGTTTATCCAGAGCGTGACCCCGCGCTTTAAAGAAGCGCTGCGCTGGATGGCGGCAAACCGCAAAGCGTATCACGTGGTGGATGACGCGGAGCTGACCAAAGCCTCCGGCACCGAGCATCACGGCGGCGTCTGCTTCCTGATTAAAAAACGCAGCGGCGCGAGCGTTGACCAGTGGCTGAGCAAAGCGGGCGATGAAGATTGCGTGCTGGCGCTTGAAGACGTGGGCAACCCGCATAACCTGGGCGCTATCGTGCGCAGCTGCGCGCACTTCGGCGTGAAAGGCGTGGTCGTGCAGGACGCCTCGCTGCTGGAGTCCGGCGCGGCGGTACGTACCGCAGAAGGCGGTGCCGAGCATGTCGAGCCGATCACCGGCGACAGCTTTAGCGACGCGCTGGCGCAGTTCCGCGCCGCGGGTTACGCCATCGTGACCACCTCCAGCCATAAAGGTACGCCGCTCTTTAAAGCGACCCTGCCGAAGAAAATGGTGCTGGTGCTGGGCCAGGAAAGCGAAGGTATTTCTGAAGCGACGCAGGCGAATGCCGATTTGAGCCTCTCCATCGACGGCACCGGCAATGTGGAAAGCCTGAACGTCTCTGTCGCGACCGGCGTTCTGCTCGCCGAGTGGTGGCGTCAGAATAAAGCGTAAAAAAACGCCAGCGTAAGGCTGGCGTAACAGACGTAAAACCTCCTGCGGGAGGTTTTTTATTGGGCGTTTTCCGGCAGAACGGGCATCCATTCGATGGGCGCTTCGCCACGGCTTTCCAGGTACTGATTCGTTTTGACGAAATGACCGCAGCCGAAGAAACCGCGATGCGCGGAGAGCGGCGACGGGTGCGGCGCCTGCAATACATGGTGGCGGTTGCGGTCGATAATCGCGCCTTTTTTCTGCGCGTGCGAGCCCCACAGCAGAAACACCACACCTTCACGATGTTCGTTAATCAGCGAGATCACCTTATCGGTAAAGGTCTCCCAGCCCAGATTCGCGTGGGAATGCGCTTTGCCTGCCTGTACCGTCAGCACGGTATTAAGCAGCATCACGCCCTGGCGCGCCCAGCTTTCTAAATAACCGTGAGAAGGGCGGGTGAAACCCGGCACCGACTGCTCCAGCTCTTTATACATGTTCACCAGCGACGGCGGCGGCGCGACGCCCGGCCGCACCGAAAAGGCGAGGCCATGCGCTTGCCCTGGCCCGTGGTAAGGGTCCTGGCCCAGGATCACTACTTTCACATCGCCAAGCTCGGTAAAGCGGAAGGCGTTAAAAACATCTTTCTGCGGCGGATAGATGGTGACGCCTGCCTCACGCTCGGCAGCGACGGTGGTCAGGATCTTTTTGAAGTAAGGCTTTTCTTTTTCATCAGCCAGCACATCGTGCCAGGTCAGTTTATCGGTCATCTCGCTCTCCTGCGATTTTCTGTTTCCTAAGCTTAACGCCTTATTTCCGAAGAACAAAACCGGGACGCCCATGACGCAGGTTTACAAAATTACCAGAGGATCAGGACGGCGCTAAGTTGATGTAAAGCAATTCTTTTATGTTATACCCACATTGCGAGAGTGGTTTATTTTGATTTAAATCAAAGAATGACCGCCCTTTGGTGGTATATAAAACAATAAGACAACATTGGTTTTACCAATTAGCCAGCCGCCTGTTCTGAAGCCCGCTGGCTGAACGCATCAAACTCGCCCACAGGGAGGCAACTTATGATCACAGGTATCCAGATTACTAAAGCCGCAAACGACAGTCTGCTGAACTCTTTCTGGCTGCTCGATAACGAAAAAGGTGAAGCACGCTGCGTCTGCGCCAAAGCCGGTTTCAATGAAGACGACATCGTGCCGGTGAGCCAGCTTGGCCAGTTCGAATACCGTGAAATTCCGATGGAAATTAAACCGGAAGTGCGTGTGGAAGGCGGTCAGCACCTGAACGTGAACGTGCTGCGTCGCGAAACGCTGGAAGATGCCGTTAAGCACCCGGAAAAATATCCGCAGCTGACTATCCGTGTTTCCGGTTACGCGGTGCGTTTTAACTCGCTGACCCTGGAACAGCAGCGCGACGTGATCGCCCGTACCTTTACCGAAAGCCTGTAAGTTCAGGTGTTCGTTAACCGGCGGCGCGCCGTCGGATAAAACAAAAACCGCCAGCATGTGCTGGCGGTTTTTTTATCACTCGGCGTTGTCAGATGACGGCGCCGCGTTGCTGCTCGGCTTGCGGCGTTTGCCGATGTTTTTGGTGTCGCGGTGACGCTTTTTCACACGCGGCTTCTCTTTTTCTTTCTCTTTTTTCTTCTCTTCGCGTTTCGCGAGCGCTTTTTTGGACGGCTTACCGGTGAGCTTTTCACTCGGCGCGCGCGTGGTCGGGCGCAGCTCGTCAATCACGCGGGCTTTCAGCGGCTCGTTGAGGTAGCGGCCCACTTTGCCCAGCAGCAGGTGGTCGTGCGCTTCAACCAGCGAAATCGCGGTGCCTTTACGCCCGGCGCGGCCGGTACGGCCAATGCGGTGCAGATAGGTGTCGGCGGTGCGCGGCATGTCATAGTTAAAGACGTGGCTGACATCCGGAATATCAATGCCGCGTGCGGCCACATCGGTGGCGATAAGCACATTAACGCGGCCGTCGGTCAGACGTTTAATCGCCTCGTTACGCTTCACCTGCACCATTTCGCCTTCGAGATAGCAGTTATTAATGCCCGCTTCACGCAGCCAGTTCGCCAGCTCATGCACACGCTCGCGTTTACGCACAAACACGATGGAGCGGGTGGCTTCCGGCTGCTTCAGCAGATGCACCAGCAGCGCGGTTTTGTGTTCGATGTTATCAACGCGGTAATACCACTGGTGGATCTTTTTGCGCTCGCGCGTGGAGGGCGTGGCGGAGACTTCCACCGGCTCTTCCAGCAGGCGTTCGGCGAAATCTTTAATCGCGTCGCCTTCAAGCGTGGCGGAGAACAGCAGGGTCTGTTTACGCCAGCGTGTTTCACCCGCGATAGTCTCGATATCCTGCGCGAAGCCCATATCCAGCATGCGGTCGGCTTCATCAAGGATGAGGGTTTCTACCGCGCGGCAGTCAAAGTTTTCTTCTTTAATGTATTGCAGCAGACGACCCGTCGTGGCGACCACGATATCCTGGTTTTCGCTGAAGACTTCCGCGTGGTTCATATAAGCCACACCGCCGGTGATGGTGGCGATATCCAGATGCGTATGCTTTGCCAGTTCGCGCGCATGCTCTGCAACCTGCATCGCCAGCTCGCGGGTCGGGGTCAGGATAAGAATGCGCGGCGGCCCCGATTTTTTGCGAGGGAAGTCGAGCAGATGCTGCAACGCCGGCAACAGATAAGCTGCCGTTTTACCGGTGCCTGTCGGCGCAGAACCGAGCACATCACGCCCGTCGAGCGCAGGCGGAATGGCGGCCGCCTGGATAGCGGTCGGGCGGGTGAAGCCTTTTTCCTGGAGCGCGTCCAGCAGGCTGTCATCTAGTTCAAGTTCGGAAAAAGTGGTTACAGTCATTTTCTACCTCAGTGTGGGGCGCAGATTATAGACGTTCAGCGCCCAATGTTCATCCCTTTCCCGGCTTCTCCTTTTCCCCGGCGGCGCTTTCGCCTATGCTACAGCGGTTTTGTTACCAGGTCTTAAAGATGTCGCAGCCAAAAACCCCGTTACGCCGCAATGGTTTTACCTTCAAACAATTTTTTGTCGCGCACGACCGCTGTGCGATGAAAGTCGGTACTGATGGCATTCTCCTCGGGGCGTGGGCGCCGGTTGCGAAAGCGCAGCGTGTGCTGGATATCGGGGCAGGCAGCGGTTTGCTGACGCTGATGCTGGCGCAGCGCACCGAGGATACCGTGACGCTGGATGCCGTCGAGCTTGACGCCCAGGCCGCAGAGCAGGCGCGTGAAAACATTGATGCCTCGCCGTGGGCGGCGCGGATTCAGGTGCACAGCGCTGACATTCAGACCTGGACGCAGCAGCAAACGCAGCGTTACGAGCTTATCGTCAGCAATCCGCCTTATTATGACAAAGGCGTCGCCTGCGCCACGCCCGCCCGTGAACAGGCGCGCTACACTACAACGCTCGATCACGGAACGCTGCTCGCCTGTGCGGCACAGTTAATTACGGAAGAGGGGTTTTTCTGCGTGGTGTTGCCGGAAAGCAGCGGCGAAGCGTTCAGCCGTCTGGCCGGCGAACAAGGCTGGCATTTGCGGCTACGCACCGATGTGGCCGAAAACGAAGGAAAACTGCCGCACCGGGTGCTGCTGGCGTTTTCCCCATCGCCTGGCGAATGCTTCTGTGATGATTTACTGATCCGCGGGCCGGATCAGCACTACTCACCGGCCTATTGCGCGCTCACGGAAGCTTTCTACTTGTTTATGTGAACCAGCGGGGCGAGCACCGACGGCCCGGATTCCGGCAACGTTTCCGGGTAATCCAGCGTGTAGTGCAGCCCGCGGCTCTCTTTGCGCATCATGGCGCAGCGCACGATAAGCTCCGCCACCTGCACCAGATTACGCAGCTCCAGCAGGTTATTGGAGACGCGGAAGTTGGCGTAATACTCTTCTATCTCCTGCTGTAGCATCGTGATGCGCCGCAGCGCGCGCTCCAGCCGTTTGGTGGTGCGCACAATGCCCACGTAATCCCACATAAACAGCCGCAGCTCATGCCAGTTATGCTGTAACACTACCAGTTCATCCGGATGCTCCACGCGACTTTCGTCCCAGGCGGGCAGCGTTTTGGCCTCGCGCGCATAGGGCAGGCGCAGCCGGATATCTTCCGCCGCCGACCAGCCGTAAACCAGACACTCCAGCAGCGAGTTCGAGGCCATACGGTTCGCGCCGTGCAACCCGGTGTAAGTGACCTCGCCGATGGCGTAAAGCCCGTCGACGTCGGTGCGTCCGTGCTCATCGACCATCACACCGCCGCAGGTGTAGTGCGCCGCGGGCACCACCGGCACCGGTTCACGAGTGAGATCGATGCCAAGCCCCAGTAGCTTTTCATAAATCGTCGGGAAGTGCTGGCGGACAAACGCCTCCGGTTTGTGGCTGATGTCGAGATACATGCAGTCGGCGCCGAGACGTTTCATTTCATGGTCGATGGCGCGCGCCACGATATCGCGCGGCGCCAGTTCGGCGCGCTCGTCAAACTCCGGCATAAAGCGGGTGCCGTCAGGGCGTTTAAGATAAGCCCCTTCGCCACGCAGCGCTTCGGTCAGCAGGAAATTGCGCGCCTGCGGATGAAACAGGGCGGTTGGATGGAACTGATTGAATTCGAGATTCGCGACGCGACAACCGGCGCGCCAGGCCATCGCGATGCCGTCGCCCGAGGCGATATCCGGGTTGGTCGTGTACTGATAGACTTTTGACGCGCCGCCGGTGGCGAGCACCACAGCTTTCGCGCGACAGGTTTCCACTTCTTCTTTATTGCGGTTCCAGATCCAGGCACCCACCACGCGGCGCGTGCCCGGCAGACCGATTTTATCAGAGATAATCAAATCCACGGCGTTATGACGCTCAAGGATGCGGATATTCGGATGGCTTAACGCTTTATCCATCAACGTTGTAGCGACGGCCTTACCGGTGGCGTCGGCCGCATGCAGAATGCGGCGGTGGCTGTGGCCGCCTTCACGCGTGAGGTGGTAGCTCTCTTCGCCGTTCGACTGCACTTCGGTATCAAACAGCACGCCCTGATCGATAAGCCACTGCACGCAGTGGCGGGCGTTGCTGGCGACAAACTCGACGGCGCTGCGATCGCACAGGCCAGCGCCTGCAATCAGCGTGTCCTCCACGTGCGAGGCGATGCTGTCGGTTTCGTCAAAAACCGCGGCTATTCCGCCCTGGGCATAAAAGGTGGAGCCCTCGCTCAACGGGCCTTTGCTCAATACTATCACCTGGCTATGTTCCGCCAGGCGCAGCGCCAGTGAAAGGCCGGCGGCACCGCTGCCGACAATCAGCACATCACAGTGAAGTTCAGGTGTCTTATTCATTGTCGTGTTTAATTTACTAAACAAGGTTTGGCCAGCATAGCACCAGAATGCGAAATCAAACACGCTTTTTTTAATCTTCGTTGTAACCACTAAACACGCGAGCGACACTCTGCCTTAACGCGGCCCGGCATGCTGAAAACGCTGCGTAACACCGCGCATCCCAAAGATTTAAAGGTGAAAAAATGGTGGTGTTGCGTTACCCTGCAAGCGGCTTGTGTAACAAAGTCACGTCTTCGCAGGCCGTCATTCAGATTGTGGACATATAATGAATAGAACCGGCGTTCGCGATTGCCGCACAAAAACAAAGGCGTAACGGAACTTTCCGGGCAACCGGCGCTCTAAGCTTCTGCTTGCTCACAGTGCAGAGTTCGGGTGGCATTTCGATTACGCGTGGAAATTCAGGTTTGGGGAGACATTACCTCGGATGAGCGAGCAGTTAACGGATCAGGTCCTTGTCGAACGGGTCCAGAAGGGAGATCAGAAAGCCTTTAACTTACTGGTCATTCGCTACCAGCATAAAGTGGCGAATCTGGTATCCCGCTATGTCCCCTCAGGCGACGTCTCTGATGTTGTTCAGGAATCTTTTGTTAAAGCCTGGCGCGCGTTTGATTCTTTTCGCGGCGACAGCGCGTTTTATACCTGGCTCTACCGTATCGCCGTGAACACGGCAAAAAACTATTTAGTCGCTCAGGGTCGTCGCCCGCCGTCCAGTGACGTGGACGCCAACGAGGCGGAAAATTTCGAAAGCGGCGGCGCGTTGAAAGAAATTTCGAACCCAGAGAACTTAATGTTGTCTGAGGAACTGAGACAGATTGTATTCCGTACCATTGAGTCACTCCCGGAAGATTTACGCATGGCAATTACGTTGCGGGAGCTGGATGGCCTTAGCTATGAAGAGATAGCGGCTATTATGGATTGCCCGGTTGGTACGGTACGCTCCCGCATTTTCCGTGCGCGGGAAGCCATTGATAATAAAGTTCAACCGCTTATCAGGCGTTGACGATAGCGGGATACTGGAAAAGGTATTAAGCATGCAGAAAGAAAAACTTTCCGCTTTAATGGATGGGGAAGCACTGGACAGCGAATTGCTGAGCGCGGTCGAAAACGACAAAGCGTTGCAGCAAACCTGGGAAAGCTATCACCTCATTCGCGATACCCTGCGCGGCGATACCGGCGAAACGCTTCATTTTGATATCTCCGCGCGCGTGATGGCGGCGATTGAAAATGAGCCAGCCCGTCAGGTTGCGCCGCTCATCCCTGAATCACAGCCCGCGCCGCAACAGTGGAGCAAAATGCCCTTCTGGCACAAAGTGCGCCCCTGGGCGAGCCTGCTGACGCAGGTCGGCATGGCAGCGTGCGTATCGCTGGCGGTGATCGTCGGCGTTCAGCACTATAACGGTCAACCTGATGCTACCGCGCAGCCAGAAGCGCCGGTTTTCAATACGCTGCCGATGATGGGTAAAGCCAGCCCGGTCAGCCTTGGCGTGCCGACGGCGGATAACAACGCCGCAGGCGGTCAGCCGCAGGTACAGGAACAGCGTCGCCGCATTAACGCGATGTTGCAGGATTACGAACTGCAACGCCGCCTGCATGCCGAGCAGCTCCAGCTGGAGCAGTCGCAGACGCAGCAGGCCGCCTTACAAGTGCCTGGTAACCAGACTTTAGGAACTCAATCGCAGTAATGAAGCAACTTTGGTGCGCCGTCTCTCTTTTGACGGGCAGCCTGTTCGTTTCCTTCAACGCCTCGGCAGATGCATCGTCCGAGGCGTTGTTGCAGCAAATGAACCTGGCGAGCCAGTCACTCAACTACGAGCTCTCATTTGTCAGCATCAACAAGCAGGGTGTGGAATCTTTACGCTACCGCCACGCAAGGCTCGACAATAAGCCCCTCGCACAATTATTGCAGCTGGACGGCCCGCGTCGCGAAGTCGTGCAGCGCGGTTCGGAAATCAGCTATTTCGAGCCAGGGCTTGAGCCGTTTACCCTGAACGGCGATTTCATCGTCGATTCGCTGCCGTCGCTGGTTTATACCGATTTCCGCCGCCTCGCGCCGTATTACGACTTTATCTCCGTCGGGCGCACCCGCATTGCCGACCGGCTTTGCGAAGTGATCCGCGTGGTGGCGCGCGATGGCACCCGTTATGGTTATATCGCGTGGGTTGATAGCGAGACCCGCCTGCCAATGCGTGTCGATTTGCTGGATCGCGACGGCGAAACGCTGGAGCAGTTCCGCGTCGTCTCCTTTACGGTGAACGATAAGCCCGGCACGATGATGCAGAATCTGGCGAAAGCCTCGCTGCCGCCGCTTCTCTCCGTACCGGCGGGCGATGACGTTAAGTTTGGCTGGTCAGCATCGTGGTTGCCGCAGGGCTTTACTGAAATTTCCAGCAGTCGCCGGCCGCTGCCGGGCGTCGATTCGCCGGTAGAGTCGCGGCTCTATTCTGACGGGCTGTTTAGTTTCTCGATTAACGTGAGCCGCGCGAGCGCCAATAGCAGCGAACAGATGCTGCGCACCGGCAGACGCACCGTCAGCACCGAAGTGCGCAATAATGCCGAAATCACGGTGGTGGGTGAACTGCCGCCACCGACGGCGAAGCGCATCGCGAGCAGCATTACCTTCAGGGCATCTCAATGATTAAAGAGTGGGCCACGGTCGTATCGTGGCAAAACGGCGAAGCTGTACTTAGCTGTGACGTCAAAGCCTCCTGCAGCAGTTGCGCGTCCCGCGCCGGTTGCGGCACGCGCGTGCTGAACAAGCTGGGGCCGCAGAACACGCACTATATCAACGTGCCGAGCGAACAGCCGCTGGTAGCCGGGCAGAAAGTGGAACTGGGCATCGCCGAAGGCAGCCTGCTTGGCTCCGCGATGCTGGTCTATCTGTCGCCGCTGGTGGGCCTGTTTATCATGGCAGGCGTGTTCCAGGCGCTGTTTGGCTCCGATCTCGCCGCGATGTGCGGCGCGGCGCTGGGTGGCGTGGGCGGTTTTCTGCTGGCGCGCGGCTTGTCGCCGAACTTCGCGTCGCGTGACAGCTGGCAGCCGGTTATCCTCAGCGTGGGCCTTCCGCCCGATGCGCTGCGCGTTGAAACGTCTCCTTCCTCAGACAGCCGGTAACCACCGGCTGCGTGTTTTACGCCGCCTTTCCCTGTGATTTTCATTCGCCGTCTATGCTTACCTGAGACGCAGTTTCCCCGCTTTCTGGTTGTAGTGTAGAATGCAGCGTTTCAGGCATAAGACAGCCAGAGACATCATGCTCAGTACCGCGCGTTGCGCCGAGCCTCTCAGGATTTATAAGGCATAAAAATCTCGCTATATGAAGAACATACGCAACTTTTCGATCATCGCTCACATCGACCACGGTAAATCGACGCTGTCTGACCGTATTATTCAAATTTGCGGCGGCCTTTCCGATCGCGAAATGGAAGCGCAGGTGCTGGACTCCATGGATCTGGAGCGCGAGCGCGGCATTACCATTAAAGCCCAGAGCGTGACGCTGGACTACAAAGCCTCTGACGGCGAAACCTACCAGCTTAACTTTATCGACACTCCCGGCCACGTGGACTTCTCCTATGAAGTTTCCCGCTCCCTCGCCGCGTGCGAAGGTGCGCTGCTGGTGGTGGACGCAGGCCAGGGCGTGGAAGCGCAAACGCTCGCCAACTGCTATACCGCGATCGAAATGGATCTCGAAGTGGTGCCGGTACTGAACAAAATTGACCTGCCCGCCGCCGATCCTGAGCGCGTGGCGGAAGAGATCGAAGATATCGTCGGCATCGACGCTACCGACGCGGTGCGCTGCTCGGCGAAAACCGGCGTGGGCGTACAGGATGTGCTGGAACGTCTGGTGCGCGACATCCCGCCGCCGGAAGGCGACCCGGACGCGCCGTTACAGGCGCTGATTATCGACTCCTGGTTTGATAACTATCTCGGCGTCGTTTCACTTATTCGCGTTAAGAACGGTACCCTGCGCAAAGGCGACAAAGTGAAAGTCATGAGCACCGGCCAGACGTATAACGCTGACCGTCTCGGGATTTTCACGCCGAAGCAAATCGACCGCACCGAGCTGAAATGCGGCGAGGTGGGCTGGCTGGTGTGCGCGATTAAAGACATTCTCGGCGCGCCGGTGGGCGATACCCTGACGCTCGCCCGTAACCCGGCGGAAAAAGCGCTGCCTGGCTTTAAGAAAGTGAAGCCGCAGGTTTACGCGGGCCTCTTCCCGGTCAGCTCTGACGATTACGAGTCTTTCCGTGACGCGCTCGGCAAACTGAGCCTGAACGACGCCTCGCTGTTCTACGAGCCGGAAAGCTCGACGGCGCTGGGCTTCGGCTTCCGCTGCGGCTTCCTCGGCCTGCTGCATATGGAAATCATCCAGGAGCGTCTGGAGCGCGAATACGATCTCGACCTCATCACCACGGCACCAACCGTTGTGTATGAAGTGCAGATGACCAATAACGAAGTGGTCTATGTCGACAGCCCGTCCAAGCTGCCGCCGCTGAACAACATTCAGGAACTGCGCGAGCCTATCGCCGAGTGTCACATGCTGCTGCCGCAGGAATACCTCGGTAACGTCATCACGCTCTGCGTTGAAAAACGCGGCGTGCAGACCAACATGGTGTACCACGGCAATCAGGTTGCGCTGACCTATGAAATTCCGATGGCGGAAGTGGTACTCGACTTCTTCGATCGCCTGAAGTCCACCTCGCGCGGTTACGCGTCGCTGGATTACAACTTCAAACGCTTCCAGGCCTCGAACATGGTGCGTGTCGACGTGCTGATCAACGGCGAGCGTGTCGATGCGCTGGCGCTGATTACCCACAACGACAACGCGCCGTACCGCGGTCGCGAGCTGGTGGAGAAGATGAAAGATCTGATCCCGCGCCAGCAGTTCGATATCGCCATTCAGGCGGCTATTGGCAACCACATTATTGCCCGCTCCACAGTGAAACAGCTGCGTAAAAACGTGCTGGCAAAATGCTACGGCGGCGACGTCAGCCGTAAGAAAAAGCTGTTGCAGAAACAGAAAGAGGGTAAAAAACGCATGAAGCAGGTCGGTAACGTCGAGCTGCCGCAGGAAGCGTTCCTCGCCATTCTGCACGTTGGGAAAGACGGTAAATAACCTAAGGAGTTGGCATGGCGAATATGTTTGCCCTGATCCTGGTCATCGCAACGCTGGTGACGGGCATCTTGTGGTGCGTGGATAAATTTATCTTCGCGCCGAAGCGTCGCGAGCGCGCGGCGCATGCCGCCGCGGATGCGCAGGACGCGGGCGCGTCGAAAAAAGCAGGCCCGAAACCGGGCTGGCTGGAAACCGGCGCGTCGGTTTTCCCGGTTCTGGCGGTCGTTCTGGTGGTGCGCTCGTTTATTTATGAGCCATTCCAGATCCCGTCTGGCTCCATGATGCCGACGCTGCTTATCGGCGATTTTATCCTTGTGGAGAAATTCGCCTACGGCATTAAAGATCCGATTTACCAGAAGACGCTTATCGAAACCGGCCATCCGAAGCGCGGCGATATCGCCGTGTTTAAATATCCGGGCGATCCGCGTCTTGACTACATCAAGCGCGTGGTCGGTCTGCCGGGCGATAAAGTCAGCTACGATCCGGTGGCGAAAGAAGTGACCGTCCAGCCGAACTGCAGCTCAGGCCAGGCGTGCGCGAACGCGCTGCCAATCACCTATTCGAACGTCGAGCCGAGCGATTTCGTACAGACGTTTGGCCGTCAGAGCGGCGGCGAGGCGAGCAGCGGCTTCTTCCAGGTACCGAAGAACGAAAGCAAAGACGGCGGCATTCGCCTGACCGAGCGTAAGGAAACCTTAGGCGACATCACGCACCGCATTCTCACAGTGCCTATCGCGCAGGATCAGGTCGGTATTTACTACCGTCAGCAGGGCCAGCAGAACGGCACCTGGATTGTTCCGCCGGGCCACTACTTCATGATGGGCGACAACCGCGATAACAGCGCCGACAGCCGTTACTGGGGTTTCGTCCCGGAGGCGAATCTGGTGGGCAAAGCGACCGCTATCTGGATGAGTTTCGAGAAGCAGGAAGGTGAATGGCCGACAGGCGTGCGCCTGAATCGAATCGGCGGCATTCATTAACGAATTAAATCTGTTGGAACTAACGACATCCCCTGTCGTTGTGTATAGAATATTCCCCCGACGATTTCCGGCTGGCTCCCGCAAGGGAGCCACGGCACACGAAACAGCTTTGAACCCCATCAGCCCTGTTCCGTGTGCTGAATTTTTGACGCATTCATTAATTGGTATCGCATGAACCCCATCGTAATTAATCGGCTTCAGCGAAAGCTGGGCTACACTTTTCATCATCAGGATCTGTTGCAGCAGGCATTAACGCATCGCAGTGCCAGCAGCAAACATAATGAGCGTCTGGAGTTTCTGGGTGACTCCATTTTAAGTTTCGTGATTGCGAACGCGCTGTATCACCGTTTTCCGCGTGTCGATGAAGGCGACATGAGTCGTATGCGTGCAACGCTGGTGCGTGGTAATACGCTCGCCGAAATCGCGCGTGAATTTGAGCTGGGCGAGTGCCTGCGCCTTGGGCCGGGCGAGCTGAAAAGCGGCGGTTTTCGTCGCGAATCGATTCTTGCCGATACCGTTGAAGCCTTAATTGGCGGCGTGTTCCTCGACAGCGATATCCAGACCGTTGAGCGCTTAATTCTCACCTGGTATCAAACGCGTCTGGATGAAATTAGTCCGGGCGATAAACAAAAAGATCCGAAAACGCGTCTGCAGGAATATCTGCAGGGGCGCCATCTGCCGCTGCCGTCTTACCTGGTGGTACAGGTGCGTGGGGAAGCTCACGATCAGGAATTTACTATCCACTGCCAGGTAAGTGGCCTGAGCGAACCGGTGGTCGGCACGGGTTCCAGCCGCCGCAAAGCGGAGCAGGCAGCCGCTGAGCAGGCGCTGAAAAAACTGGAGCTGGAATGAGCGAAACCAAAACATACTGCGGGTTTATCGCCATCGTTGGCCGCCCGAACGTCGGGAAGTCAACGCTGCTGAACAAACTGCTCGGGCAGAAAATTTCTATTACTTCCCGTAAGGCGCAAACCACGCGCCACCGTATCGTGGGCATTCATACCGAGGGCGAGTATCAGGCGATTTACGTCGATACCCCCGGCCTGCATATGGAAGAGAAACGCGCCATTAACCGCCTGATGAACAAGGCGGCCAGCAGCTCTATCGGCGACGTCGAGCTGGTGATTTTCGTGGTCGAAGGCACCCGCTGGACGCCGGACGACGAAATGGTGCTGAACAAACTGCGCGACGGTAAAGCGCCGGTCATTCTGGCTATCAACAAAGTCGACAACGTGCAGGACAAAGCGGAGCTGCTGCCGCATTTACAGTTCCTGGGCAGCCAGATGAATTTCCTCGATATTGTGCCGATCTCCGCAGAAACAGGCATGAATGTCGATACTATCGCCGCGATTGTGCGCAAGCACCTACCGGAGGCGATTCATCATTTCCCGGAAGATTACATCACCGACCGTTCGCAGCGCTTTATGGCCTCCGAAATCATCCGTGAAAAACTGATGCGTTTCCTGGGCGCCGAGCTGCCGTATTCGGTGACGGTCGAAATCGAGCGTTTCGTGACGAACGAGCGCGGCGGTTACGACATCAACGGGCTGATCCTCGTTGAGCGCGAAGGGCAGAAGAAAATGGTGATTGGCAATAAAGGCGCCAAAATCAAAACCATCGGCATCGAAGCGCGTAAGGACATGCAGGACATGTTCGAAGCGCCGGTGCACCTTGAGCTGTGGGTTAAAGTAAAATCGGGCTGGGCCGACGATGAGCGCGCCCTGCGCAGTCTCGGTTACGTCGACGATCTCTAAGGCCACCTGATGGAAGGCTGGCAGCGCGCCTTTGTGCTCCACGCGCGTCCGTGGAGCGAAACCAGCCTGATTATCGATCTGTTCAGCGAAGAGTCGGGACGCGTGCGCGTGGTCGCCAAAGGCGCGCGCCGTAAACGCTCTAATCTCAAAGGCGCGCTACAGCCATTTACCCCGCTGCTGGTGCGCTGGAGCGGGCGCGGCGACGTCAAAAACCTCACCAGCGCCGAAGCCGTTTCGCTTGCGCTTCCGCTTTCCGGCATCACGCTATACAGCGGCCTGTACGTTAACGAACTGGTCGCGCGCGTGCTGGAGCCGGAAACCCGCTTTTCCGAGCTTTTCTTCGATTACCTGCACTGCATTCAGGCGCTGGCTGGCGCGAGTGGCTCACCGGAGCCTGCGCTGCGTCGCTTTGAACTCGCGTTGCTCGGGCATCTTGGCTACGGCGTCGATTTTCTGCACTGCGCGGGCACCGGCGATGAAGTCGATGACGCAATGACCTACCGCTATCGTGAAGAGAAGGGCTTTATCGCAAGCCTGGTTATCGACAACACTTCCTTTACCGGCCGTCAACTCAAAGCGCTCGCCACACGCGAATTCCCCGATGTTGACACCCTGCGCGCCGCCAAGCGTTTCACGCGTATGGCGCTCAAACCGTATCTCGGCGGCAAACCGCTGAAGAGCCGCGAGCTGTTTCGCCAGTTTGTGCCTAAAAAACGTCCGCTTCCGCCGGAAGGCGAAACCGCCTGACCGCGCAACCATAGCCAGCCTTTCCCGACCAGGTGTAAACTGCCTGCACTTTTTGTCGATTTACGAGGATTGTCATGGCTGAATTGCTGTTAGGGGTCAACATCGACCACATCGCCACGCTGCGTAACGCCCGCGGCACGGCTTATCCGGACCCGGTACAGGCGGCGTTCATCGCCGAGCAGGCAGGCGCGGACGGCATCACCGTTCACCTGCGTGAAGATCGCCGTCATATCACCGATCGCGATGTGCGTATTCTGCGCCAGACACTCCACACCCGTATGAACCTCGAGATGGCCGTCACCGAAGAGATGCTGGCCATCGCCTGCGAGACAAAACCGCATTTCTGCTGCCTGGTGCCGGAAAAGCGTCAGGAAGTGACCACCGAAGGCGGGCTGGATGTCGCGGGTCAGCTCGATAAAATGCGCGACGCCTGCCAGCGTCTGGCGGCGGCGGGCATTCTGGTGTCGCTGTTTATCGACGCCGATAACGCGCAGATTGACGCTGCGGTCGCGGTCGGCGCGCCATATATTGAAATCCACACCGGCTGCTATGCGGATGCCGAAGACGACGCCACCCGCGCGCGCGAACTTGAGCGTATCGCGAAAGCCGCCACCTATGCGGCGAGCAAAGGCCTGAAAGTGAACGCCGGGCACGGGCTTACCTACCACAACGTCCAGGCGATTGCCGCGCTCCCGGAAATGCATGAGCTGAATATCGGCCACGCAATTATCGGGCGCGCCGTAATGAGCGGCCTGAAAGAGGCGGTTTCTGAGATGAAACGTCTGATGCTGGAAGCGCGTCGCTAATGGCGATTCTGGGTCTGGGGACCGATATCGTGGAGATTGACCGCATCGAGGCGGTCATCTCCCGCTCCGGCGACCGGCTGGCGAAGCGGGTGCTGAGCGCGAACGAGTGGGCGCAGTATCAGGCGCACCAGCAGCCGGTGCGCTTTCTGGCGAAGCGCTTCGCGGTAAAAGAGGCGGCGGCGAAAGCCTTTGGCACCGGCATCCGCAACGGGCTGGCGTTTAATCAGTTTGAAGTGTTTAACGACGAGCTGGGAAAACCAAAGCTGCGGCTGTGGGATGAAGCGGAACGGCTGGCGGCGCGGATGGGCGTGACGTCAGTACACGTCACGCTTGCTGACGAGCGGCACTACGCCTGTGCCACGGTAATTATCGAAAGCTAGATCTTATCGGCATGATGCAGCAGCACGAATTTATCCCACAGCTGCTCTTCATTCTCTGCATGCGCCGGATCCTTAATAATCGTATTGGGGATCGGGCACACTTTCTGACAGGTGGGCGTCTCGTAGTGCCCCACGCATTCTGTGCAACGGGCGGTGTCGATCTGGTAGATGTTGTCTCCCATTGAGATAGCCTCGTTCGGGCACTCCGGCTCGCACATGTCACAGTTGATACATTTTTTAGTGATTAGCAGCGCCATCAGGAAAATCTCAGAAACAACACAAACAGGGCGGGCATTATACGCCCATTTGTTACTCAGACCAGTTTTTTTACCAGCGCCTCGCTGTGCCGAATACGCTCCGGGGCTTTCTCCAGATCCTGCTGCACCAGCGCCATAAACAGCAGATCCGCGAGCATCATCTGGGCGGAAGTGGAGGAGATTGCCGCGCTGCGCGTCGCCTGCTCTTCGGCGATCGTATAAAGGCACTGCGTCGCGCGCTGTTGCAGCGCGTTCGGCGTAAAACCAGTGATGGCGAGAATACGCGCGCCCACGCGCAGCGCTTCGTCGGCGGCGAGATTGATTTCGCGCCGCTCGCCGGAGTAAGAAAGCGCCACCAGCAAATCTTCCGGCTCCATCGCCTGCACGGTGGCCAGCAGCGCATGCATATCCTGTTCGGCTACGGCGTTAAGGCCAATTTTCATCAGCTTCCAGGAGAAATTTTTCGCCACCAGCCCCGACGCGCCGATGCCGGTCAGCACGATGCGCCGCGCGTTGCGCAGCAGCCCGACGCTCGCCAGCAGTTTCTCTTCCGGGTTGATATCCAGCGACGCGTGCATCGCCGCGACATTCTCTTTGATGAGCTTTTCGCCCACCAGACGCAGCGGGTCATCGCCCAGGATCTCATTATGCACTGCCACCGAGTGAATGTTGCTTTGGCTCGCGAGCGCTTCGCTGATGGCGAGTTTCAGCGCCGGGAAGCCTTTATACCCGAGCTTCTGCGAAAACTTCACCACGCTCGACTGGCTGACACCCGCTTCCGCCGCCAGCTGCTGCGAGCTTAAATGGCGAGCGTAGTCGGGAAACTGAAGCAAAAAGTCGGCAAGCTTTCGGTCGCTTTGCGCCAGCGTCGGGTATCGCTGGCGGATAAGGATCAGGGTATTCATCAACGCCTCCGGCTGGATTAAGTGTGATCGGCTTTTCAATGCCGGGAAATTTACTCGCCACTTTGAATTTTATATTCCATTATAGCGCCATCATTATGAATTAAAAATTCAGAGGTGCAATATGAATCTTGGCTCGCTGGTCTCAGAAACCCGCAATCCCGATACGCTGGATCTCGACGCGCTCCCGACGCTTGAGATGCTGAGGCGTTTTAACGAAGAAGACAAGCGTGTGGCGCACGCCGTCAGTGAAACATTGCCGGATGTGGCGAAGGCGGTGGACGCGGCGGCGGCGGCGCTCACTCGCGGCGGGCGGCTCATCTATATGGGGGCAGGCACCAGCGGACGTCTTGGCGTGCTGGACGCCTCGGAATGCCCGCCAACGTTCGGCGTGCCGCATGGTGTGGTGGTCGGACTTATCGCAGGCGGCCCCGGCGCGCTGCTGAAAGCCGTCGAAGGCGCGGAAGATAACGCGCAGCTTGGGAAAGACGATCTCAAAGGCATCGGGCTTACCGCGCGCGATATGGTGGTGGGGCTGGCGGCATCGGGGCGCACGCCGTATGTCATCGGCGGCCTGAAGTACGCCCGCGCGCTGGGCTGTGCGACGGCGGCCATCTCCTGTAACCCCGGCTCGCCGATAGCCGAAGCGGCGGAAATCGCCATTTCGCCGGTGGTCGGCCCGGAGGCGCTCACTGGCTCCACCCGCCTGAAATCCGGTACGGCGCAGAAACTGGTGCTTAACATGATCTCCACCGGCGCGATGGTGAAGTGCGGCAAGGTCTACCAGAACCTGATGGTGGATATGAAAGCGACCAACGTCAAACTGGTGGATCGCGCCTGCCGGATGGTGATGGAAGCGACCGGCGTGACGCGTGAAGAGGCCGAAGCGGTGCTCACACAGACCGATTATGAAGTGAAACCCGCCATTTTAATGGTGCTGACCGGGCTGGACGCGCAGGCGGCCCATGCGCGTCTCGCGGCGCATAACGGCTTTTTAAGAGCGGCGTTGCAGCCGTAAGGGGACGTAACGTATGGAAAAATCAGCGACGCTCGCCACGCACATCCTCAACGGCGTGGGCGGCGAGGGCAATATTTTACGGCTGGAAAACTGCATGACGCGCGTACGCCTGGAGCTGCGCGACGAGAGCCTGATGGATCTCCCGGCGCTAAAGGCGCTGCCCGGCATCAGCGGCTATGTGAAACAGGGCGAACAGCATCAGCTGATTGCCGGCCCCGGACGCGCCGCGCAAATCGTCGATGCGATGCGCGCGCAGATGCAGGGCGCGACGTCCACCGAACCGGCGATTGATGACGCTGCACGCACGAAAGCCCAGGCGAAAGCGCGCTATAAAGCGCCGATGAGCGACGCGCTGCGCCAGCTTGCGAACGTGTTTATTCCGCTGATCCCGGCATTTATTGCCTCGGGGCTGATTACCGGGATTATCAATATCCTCAAACGCCCGGATATCGTCGGCGGCTTCGCCACCAGCTATCCGAACCTGCTGGGGTTGCTTGGCATTTTCGGCAGCGCCGTGTTCGCCATCATGAATATCCTGGTCGGCGTTAATGCCGCGCGGGTATTCGGCGGCTCGGTGGCGATGGGCGGCGTCATGGCGGGCATTCTCTCCAGCCCGCAGCTGGCGCAGATTACGCTCTTCGGCGAGCCGTTACAGCCGGGGCGCGGCGGTGTTATCGCCGTGCTGCTGGTGGTGATGCTGATGTGCTGGCTTGAGAAAAAACTGCGTAATCTGCTGCCGGTGTCGGTCGAACTCATCCTCAATCCGCTGCTGACGACGCTCATTACCGGCGCGGTCGCCATTGTGGCGCTGCAACCGCTCGGCGGCTGGATTTCGGAAACTATCGCGCATGGCGCGTCGCTCGCTATCGATAAAGGCGGGCTGCTGGTGGGCGCGGTGCTGGCGGGCACGTTTTTACCGCTGGTGCTCACTGGCCTGCATCAGGGGCTGGTGCCCATTCACGTCGAGCTGGTCCAGGCGCATGGCTATAACGCGCTGTTCCCGATCCTGGCGATGGCGGGCGTCGGGCAGATTGGCGCGTCGCTGGCGGTGCTGCTGAAAACCCGCAACGCCCGGCTGAAAAAGGTGATCAAAGGGGCGCTGCCGGTCGGTTTGCTCGGCATCGGTGAGCCGCTGATTTTCGGCGTGACGCTGCCGCTCGGCAAGCCGTTTATCGGCGCGTGCCTTGGCGGGGCGGCAGGTGGCGCGATTATCAGCTACTTTAAAGTGGCGACGGTTATCACTTTCGGCATCTCCGGGCTACCGCTGGCGCTTACCATCGTGACCGGAAAAGTGATGCTCTATCTGTTAGGCTATCTGGTAGCGGTGATCGCCGGTTTTCTGTTTACGTGGTTCCTGGGCTTTAACGATCCAGAGGAGTAAGGTTTGGCCAATAACGAGCGTCGGGTAGTGTTTTTCGATCTGGATGGCACATTGCATCAACAGGATATGTTCGGTACCTTTATGCGCTATCTGCTGCGGCGTCAGCCGCTCAACCTGCTGCTGGTTATTCCTCTGCTGCCCGTCATCCTGGGCGGGCTGTTAATCAAGGGGCGCGCCGCCCGCTGGCCGATGAGCCTGCTGCTGTGGGGCTGTACCTTCGGGCACAGCGAGGCGCGTCTGAAAACGCTGGAAAAATCCTTCGCCGGGTGGTTTCGCACCCATGTCGTCACCTTTCCGGTGGTGCATGAGCGCCTGACGGGCTACCTCACCAGCACCGACGCCGACGTCTGGCTCATCACCGGCTCCCCGCAGACGCTGGTGGAGCAGGTCTATTACGATACCCCGTGGCTGCCGCGCGTGAATGTTATCGCCAGTCAAATGGAGCGGCGCTTCGGCGGCTGGGTATTGACGCTGCGCTGCCTCGGCCATGAAAAAGTGGCGCAGCTGGAGCGCCAGATTGGCACGCCGCTGCGTCTCTACAGCGGCTACAGCGACAGCAAGCAAGACAACCCGCTGCTTTACTTCTGCCAGCACCGCTGGCGCGTCACCCCGCAGGGGCAGCTCCAGCAGCTCGAATAAGGCGCGTTTCGCAACCCATAAACGGTGTGTATAATGCCGCCCGCCTTATACTCCCGGAGAAGCTTGTGTCACAGACTGAACTCACCCATGAATACTGGATGCGCCACGCGCTGACGCTGGCGCAGCGCGCCTGGGACGAGGGGGAAGTGCCGGTAGGCGCGGTGCTGGTACACAACAATCAGGTCATTGGCGAAGGCTGGAACCGCCCGATTGGCCGCCACGATCCGACCGCACACGCCGAGATCATGGCGCTGCGCCAGGGCGGGCTGGTGCTGCAAAATTATCGTCTGCTGGATACCACGCTGTATGTCACGCTTGAGCCGTGCGTCATGTGCGCAGGCGCGATGGTACACGGGCGTATCGGCACGCTGGTGTTCGGCGCGCGCGATGCCAAAACCGGCGCGGTCGGTTCGCTGATGGATATCACCGGGCATCCCGGCATGAACCATCAGGTGCAGGTTATCGAGGGGATACTGGCGACAGAGTGTTCGGCAATGCTGAGTGCGTTTTTCCGCCAGCGCCGGCTTGAGAAAAAGGCCCTAAAGGAAGCGACGAAAAGGGCGACGGGAACAGACCCTGCGGCGTAATGTTCGTCGGGTAACTCTGTACAAGCTTAGGCTGCGCTGCCGCAGCGGCCTGTTTCTCCTTCTCCAGCAGATAACCGACCAGGCTTATCTGATACTTGCGGATATTCTCCACATAGGCGTAAGCCTCGTGCCCGCGTGCGTAGCCATAGGTGAGCTTGCTGTAATAGGGCCGCTGGCTTAACAGCGGCAGCCGCTGTTTTACGTCCGACCAGCTATCCGGGTTGCCTTTCTGTTTTGCCGTCAGCGCGCGGGCGTCCAGCATATGCGCGTAGCCCATGTTATACGCCGCCAGCGCAAACCAGATCCGCTCCTCTTCCGGTACGCTTTCCGGCACTTTGCTCATCATATCTTTCAGATAGCGCGCGCCGCCGCTGATGCTCTGTTCGGCATCGAGGCGATCGGTCAGCCCCAGGCTTTGCGCCGTATTGCGCGTCAGCATCATCAGACCGCGCACGCCGGTAGGTGAGGTGGCCTGGCTGTCCCAGTGGGATTCCTGATACGAGATGGCCGCCAGAAGCCGCCAGTCGATATCGGTCGCGTATTTCTCAAAGAGCGGCTGTAGTTCCGGCAGCACGCTGTCCACGGCGCGCAGGAAGCTGCGGGTGTCCACGTAATCGAAATCGTTGCCGTGGCCCAGATACTTCTCTTCCAGGCGTGCCAGCGTGCCGTCTTCGTTGATCTGATTATAGAAATCGAGCAGCGCGGCGGAGAGCGAGTTATCGCTGCTGCGGCGGCTGAACCACGTCACCGGCTGTTCATCGCTAAGGTCGAGCGCGACCGCAAGCTGCGGATGGACGCGCTGGAGCAGACCAATCGCCACCGAATCGGCGATGGTGTAATCCAGCGTGCCCTGCGCCACCTGCAACATCAGCTCGTTGCTGCTGAGCTTCGGGTCGACGCGCCAGCGTAAATCCGGGTATTTGCTCTTCTGAAGTTGTTCCAGCTCGCTTTGCGCCACGTGGCCAGGCGCAATCGTCAGTTGCCCCTCTTTGATACTGGCGAGGCTTCGCGGACGCAGGCTGCCGACGCGGTAAACCATCTGCTGCGAGACGGAATAATAGATAGGGCCAGCCTGATAGTGCTGGCTGCGCGCTTCGTTATACACCAGCCCCGCGGCGAGCAGATCGGCGTTGTTATTGTCGAGATCGTCAAAAAGCTGGCTGATGTTCTGGCGCACGGTGATTTTAAGCTTCACGCCCAGATAGTCGGCGAAGGCCTGGCTTAGCTCGTAATCAAGCCCGGACATGGTGTCACCGGCGCGGTACATGGTCAGCGGCGTGGCAATAGTACTGACGCGCAAAACCCCCCGCGCCTGAATCGCGGCGATACGGTTATCGGCTTTGCCGGACCAGGGAATGGCCGGCCATAAGGCCACTGCCAGCAGCAGGGTAACGACGCCGATGAGCAGATAATTAAGCTTTAATTTTTTCAATTAGTTAATTCTCTGCGTTGCCTTGTGGCTCAGCGAACAATCGTTAGTAAACCGTTTCGTTTGAATGGCATGGAGCGGCATTTTGCGTAACAAAGCGCCACTTGGCAACTAATTAGAGGAATCGGCCACACCAAACGTTAACGCGACGGCGGGATTTTATTTCTACGCAAACGGTTTCGTCAGCGCGCCGGATTCTCTATAATGACGCCCGTTTTCCCCCTTGCGCCCACTGAGGTGCCCTCCGGCGCTTCGAAGACGAGAGATTAGATGATGGAAATTCTGCGTGGTTCGCCCGCTCTGTCGGCATTTCGTATTAACAAACTGCTGGCTCGTTTCAAAGACGCTCACCTCCCGGTGAAAACCCTTTATGCCGAGTATGTTCATTTTGCTGACCTCGCCGCACCGCTGAATGCCGAAGAGCACGCGCGCCTTGAGCGCCTGCTGCAATATGGGCCGAGCCTTACTGGCCACGCGCCGTCGGGCCGCCTGCTGCTGGTGACGCCGCGCCCTGGCACCATCTCTCCCTGGTCCTCCAAAGCGACAGATATCGCCCATAACTGCGGGCTCGCCCAGGTGAAACGCCTGGAGCGTGGCGTGGCGTATTACCTTGACGTTGATCCGACCGCGGGCGACGACGCCTGCCGCCAGATTGCGGCAGAGCTGCATGACCGCATGATGGAGAGCGTGTTCGGCGCGCTGGAAGACGCCGCACAGCTTTTTGCGCACCACGACCCCGCGCCGGTACAGAGCGTGGATCTGCTGGGGCAGGGCCGTCAGGCGCTGGCGGACGCCAACGTGCGTCTGGGGCTGGCGCTGGCAGAAGATGAAATCGACTACCTGCATGACGCGTTTACCCGCCTGGGGCGCAACCCGAACGACATCGAACTCTACATGTTCGCGCAGGCCAACTCTGAGCACTGCCGCCACAAAATTTTTAACGCCGACTGGGTTATCGACGGCGAAAAACAGCCGAAGTCGCTGTTTAAAATGATTAAAAACACCTTCGAGAAGACCCCGAATTTCGTGCTCTCCGCGTATAAAGACAACGCAGCGGTTATGGAAGGCTCTTCCGTAGGCCGTTTCTACGCCGACCACGACGCGGGCCGCTACGCGTTCCATCAGGAACCGGCTCACATCCTGATGAAAGTGGAAACACACAACCACCCGACCGCCATTTCACCGTGGCCGGGTGCCGCGACAGGCTCCGGCGGCGAAATTCGTGACGAAGGCGCGACGGGCCGCGGCGCGAAGCCGAAAGCGGGCCTGGTGGGCTTTTCTGTTTCGAACCTGCGCATTCCGGGCTTTGAGCAGCCGTGGGAAGAAGATTTCGGCAAACCGGATCGTATCGTTACCGCGCTTGACATCATGACTGAAGGCCCGCTCGGCGGCGCGGCGTTCAACAACGAATTTGGTCGTCCGGCGCTGAACGGCTATTTCCGTACCTATGAAGAGAAAGTGCCCAGCCACAACGGCGAAGAGCTGCGCGGCTACCATAAGCCGATCATGCTGGCAGGCGGCATCGGCAACATTCGCGCTGACCATGTGCAGAAGGGCGAAATTCCGCCAGGCGCGAAGCTGATTGTGCTCGGCGGCCCGGCGATGAATATCGGTCTTGGCGGCGGCGCGGCGTCCTCGATGGCGTCCGGCCAGTCTGACGCCGATCTCGATTTCGCCTCGGTACAGCGCGACAACCCGGAAATGGAGCGCCGCTGCCAGGAAGTGATCGACCGCTGCTGGCAGCTTGGCGAGGCCAACCCGATCCTCTTTATTCATGACGTTGGCGCGGGCGGCCTTTCCAACGCCATGCCGGAGCTAGTGAGCGACGGCGGACGCGGCGGGCGTTTTGAACTGCGCGACATTTTAAGTGACGAGCCGGGCATGAGCCCGCTGGAAGTCTGGTGTAACGAATCCCAGGAGCGTTACGTGCTGGCCGTGGCGCCTGAACAGCTGGCGCTGTTTGACGAACTGTGCCGCCGCGAGCGCGCGCCGTACGCCGTCATTGGCGAGGCGACTGAAGCGCAGCACCTGACGCTTAACGACAGCCACTTCGACAACCAGCCGGTGGATATGCCGCTTGACGTTCTGCTCGGCAAAACCCCGAAAATGACCCGCGACGTCACGCGTTTACAGGCCGAAGGCCAGCCGTTTGACCGTACAGGCATCACGCTTGCCGACGCGGTGAAGCGCGTGCTGCATCTGCCGACAGTCGCGGAGAAAACCTTCCTGGTGACCATCGGCGATCGCACCGTGACCGGCATGGTGGCGCGCGATCAGATGGTCGGCCCGTGGCAGGTGCCGGTGGCGAACTGCGCGGTCACGACCGCAAGTCTCGACAGCTACTACGGCGAAGCGATGGCGATGGGCGAGCGCGCGCCGGTGGCGCTGCTGGACTTCGCGGCCTCCGCCCGTCTGGCGGTGGGTGAAGCGCTCACTAACATCGCGGCGACCCAAATCGGCGATATCAAACGCCTGAAACTTTCCGCCAACTGGATGGCTGCGGCGGGGCACCCTGGCGAAGACGCCGGTCTCTATGCTGCCGTCAAAGCGGTGGGCGAGGAACTCTGCCCGCAGCTCGGCCTGACCATTCCGGTCGGTAAAGATTCGATGTCGATGAAAACCCGCTGGCAGCAGGATGGCGAACAGCGCGAGATGACCTCGCCGCTGTCGCTGGTGATCTCCGCCTTCGCCCGCGTGGAAGATGTGCGCCGCACCGTGACGCCGGAACTCACTACCGAAGATAACGCGCTGCTGTTAATCGATCTCGGCAACGGCCAGAACGCGCTGGGCGCGACGGCGCTGGCGCAGGTTTATCGTCAGCTTGGCGACAAGCCTGCCGACGTGCGCGACGCCGGGCAACTGAAATGCTTCTACGACGCTATCCAGGCGCTGGTGGCGCAGCGTAAACTGCTGGCCTACCACGACCGCTCCGACGGCGGCCTGCTGGTGACGCTCGCGGAGATGGCGTTTGCCGGTCACTGCGGTATTGACGCTGATATCGCCGCCCTCGGCGACGACGCCCTGGCGGCGCTGTTTAATGAAGAGCTGGGCGCGGTGATTCAGATTGCCGCCGCCGAGCGCGAGCAGGTAGAGCGGGTGCTGAAAGATCACGGTCTTGGCGAATGCACGCACTATCTCGGCAAGGCGGTCGCGGGCGATCGCTTCACGCTGACGGCGGGCGACAACGTGGTGTACAGCGAAAGCCGCACCCAGCTTCGCATGTGGTGGGCGGAAACCACCTGGCAGATGCAGCGCCTGCGCGACAACCCGGCGTGTGCCGATCAGGAACACCAGGCGAAAGCCAACGACAGCGATCCGGGCCTCAATGTGAAGCTGACGTTCGATATCAAAGAAGATATCGCCGCGCCGTTTATCGCCACCGGCGCGCGCCCGAAAGTCGCGGTACTGCGCGAGCAGGGCGTGAACTCCCATGTGGAGATGGCGGCCGCGTTCCACCGCGCGGGCTTTGACGCTATCGACGTGCATATGAGCGATCTGCTCACCGGTCGTCGTGGCCTCGGCGATTTCCACACGCTCGTCGCCTGCGGCGGCTTCTCTTACGGCGACGTGCTGGGCGCGGGCGAGGGCTGGGCGAAGTCCATTCTCTTCAACGACCGCGTGCGTGACGAGTTCACCGAGTTCTTCCACCGTCCGCAGACGCTGGCGCTCGGCGTCTGTAATGGCTGCCAGATGATGTCCAACCTGCGCGAGCTGATCCCGGGCAGCGAACTGTGGCCGCGCTTTGTGCGTAACCAGTCCGATCGCTTTGAAGCGCGCTTCAGCCTGGTGGAAGTGACCGCCAGCCCGTCGCTGCTGCTGGACGGCATGACCGGCTCCCATATGCCGATTGCGGTTTCCCACGGCGAAGGCCGCGTGGAAGTTCGCGACGACGCGCATCTGGCGGCGCTTGAAAGCAAAGGCCTGGTGGCGCTGCGCTATATCGATAACTTCGGCGCGGTAACGGAAACCTACCCGGCGAACCCGAACGGTTCACCGAACGGCATTACTGCCGTGACCAGCGAAAGCGGGCGCGTCACTATCATGATGCCGCACCCGGAGCGCGTCTTCCGCACGGTGGCGAACTCCTGGCACCCGGCGAACTGGGGCGAGGACAGCCCGTGGATGCGCATTTTCCGCAATGCGCGTAAGCAGCTCGGTTAATCTTGTTCGTTTTATCCTGATAAAGGCCTCGCAAGAGGCCTTTTTTCTTATAAGCGTTTTTCCCGGTGAGTATGAATCCGGCATGTGTCGGTAAATTGCGACAGCGGCATAATCGTGGTGTCGCTGATTTGCGACACTTAACTCATTGATTTATATGACACCTAAAAAGCTACACAGGAAGTGTTGGGGTTTAGCGACACTATGGTGAAAAATAACGCAAAAGTTTGAAGCATCTCATATAATTAAATTTGTTATATAACAGGTGTTTATGATTTATGTGGTAAACCTGGCACGGTTACTGCATAATAATACCCAGTGGCTCATTCACCTTCTTATGTCAGCCCCATTGCGAGCGCTACATAAACTTCGAATGACGCACTCAAAGGTGCCTGCCGTCCAACTGCTGATCATAGCGCTGCTATTTCAGAACCCGGGCGACACGTTGAGTAAGGCACCGCCTGATTCCATCACAAAGGCAGGGTTAATCCCCTGCCTTTGTTGTTTTTTGCGTTTGGCTTTGCTCCGGCGCGGCTGTCGGTTAGCATCAGGCTTTTGCAATCACTTCGGAATAACGCCGTGAAACGCTGGCCTGCTTTTCCCCGCTCGCTTCGCCAACTGGTGATGATGGCTTTCTTACTGGTGATGGTGCCGCTGCTCTTTCTCGCCTGGCAGGCCTGGCAGAGCCTGAATACGTTAAGCGCCCAGGCCGCGCAGTCCAACACGCTCACCCAGATGGATGCCCGGCGCAGCGAGGCGATGACCAATATCGCGCTCGAAATGGAGCGCAGCTACCGGCAGTACTGCGTGCTGGATGACGTTACGCTGGCGAAAGTTTATGAAAGCCAGCGCCAGCGCTATTCCCGAATGCTGGAGGCGCAGGCGAGCGTGCTGCCTGACGCGAGACTCTATAAAGCCCTGCGCCAGAGCCTGGTGGATCTGGCGCAACTGGAGTGTCATAACAGCGGCCCGAAGCCGGGTGCCGCCGCGCGTCTGGAAGCCTTCGCGGACACCAACACCCGGCTGGTGCAGGCCACCCGCGCGGTGATTTACGCCCGCGGCCAGCAGCTTCAGCAGGAAATCGCCTCGCGCGGGCGACTGTTCGGCTGGCAGGCGCTGGCGCTGTTTCTGGCAAGCCTTGCGCTGGTGCTGCTCTTCACGCGGATGATTATCGGCCCGGTAAAAGGCATCGAGCGGATGATCAACCGGCTGGGCGAAGGGAAATCGCTCGGCACTGCCATGATGTTTAAAGGCCCGCGCGAACTGCGATCGGTAGGCCAGCGAATCATCTGGCTCAGCGAGCGTCTCGCCTGGCTTGAATCCCAACGTCATCAATTCTTGCGCCATATCTCCCATGAATTAAAAACGCCGCTCGCCAGTATGCGTGAGGGCACCGAACTGCTCGCCGATCAGGTCGTCGGGCCGCTGACTGCGGAGCAGCGCGAGGTGGTGGAAATTCTCGATACCAGCAGCCGCAACCTGCAAACGCTGATAGAGCAACTGCTTGATTACAACCGTAAACTGGCGGGCGGCGCGGTAGAGCTTGAGAAAGTAGAGCTGGCGCCGCTGGTGGATATTGTCATCGCCTCACACAGTCTGCCAGCGCGGGCTAAAATGATGCATACCGAGGTGTCGCTTGCCGATGCGCCTTGCCTCGCGGAGCCGATGCTGCTGATGAGCGTGCTGGATAATCTCTACTCCAATGCGGTGCACTACGGACGCGAATCCGGTACCATTTATCTGCGAAGCCGCCGCCTTGCCAGTACGTTATGTATTGAGGTGGCGAATACCGGCACGCCCATTCCTGAGGCGGAACGGCAAATGATTTTCGAGCCCTTTTATCAGGGAAGCCATCAACGTAAAGGGGCGGTGAAAGGCAGCGGCCTGGGCCTGAGCATTGCACAGGACTGCATCCGGCGTATGCACGGCGAACTGCGTCTGGTTGAAGATGACACCGCCGACGTCTGTTTTCGTATCGAATTACCGCTCTTTGACCCGGAACGATTAAAAAAATGAATTCACGTCTGGTAAGCGCATGGCGCAGCCTGCGCTCGCGCGGCACACGGTTTTTCTCTCTTCGCTCGCGGGCCTGTTCCGTGCTGTTGCCATGCCTTCTGGCCGGTTGCGTGCAAAGCCCGGTTTCCAGCCATATCAAACAAACGCATGACCCAAAGCTGCCCGAACAGCAACTGGCGGATTTTCTCTTTACCGACTGTTCAGGCATCTGGCAGCTCTCCGGCACCAGTGTCGAAAATAACCCGCTGTTCTGGCTGCGCGGCATGGACTGCGCGGAACGCCTTTCGCCCGCCGAGGCGCGCGCGCAGGCGCGTCGTTTCCCGGACGACACCTGGCAGCATGCCTTCCGGCGTGGCATTTTGCTGGCTAACGCCCGCATTACGCCTGCTGAACGCCGCAGCTATCTTACCACGCTCAGCACTACCTCCGGCGCGATCCCGGCGCACGTGCGCCCGCTGTATGAGGCCTGGCGTGACGGGCAGGCGGCGCAGCTTGCACTCTCAGAAGAGCGTGGCCGCTACAGCAAGCTTCAGGAAAGCACTGACAGCGAACTCGATGCCCTGCGCGAGCAGCAGCGGCACCTGCGCACTGAGCTTGAACTCACCACCCGCAAGCTGGAAAACCTGACCGATATTGAACGCCAGCTCTCCACGCGTAAAAGCGCGGGCGGCTATATTCAGGACAACAGCCACAGCCCGGATGCCGAGAAAGAGGGCGCCGCGCCGGCTGATAAGGACACCGCACCCACGCAGGAGGAGACCAAACCATGACGCAGCATAAACCCGCGCGCCTGTTGCTGGTGGATGACGATCCGGGCCTGCTGAAACTGCTGGGCCTGCGGCTCACCAGCGAAGGATTTACCGTTGAGACCGCCGAAAGCGGTCATGAAGGGCTGCGCATTTTAGCGCGTGAGAAGATCGATCTGGTGATTAGCGATCTGCGGATGGATGAAATGGACGGCATGCAGCTTTTCGCCGAGATCCAGAAGCTCCAGCCGGGCATGCCGGTGATCATTCTGACCGCGCATGGCTCGATCCCTGATGCGGTGGCGGCGACCCAGCAGGGTGTGTTCAGTTTTCTTACCAAACCGGTGGATAAAGACGCGCTGTATAAAGCTATCGATGATGCGCTGGCGCATGCCGCGCCCGCAGGCGACGAACAGTGGCGCGAGACGATTGTCACCCGCAGCCCCGTGATGCTGCGGCTGCTTGAGCAGGCGCACATGGTGGCGCAGTCGGACGTTAGCGTCCTGATTAACGGCCAGAGCGGCACCGGCAAAGAGATTCTGGCGCAGGCCATCCATAACGCCAGCCCGCGCGCCAAAAACGCCTTTATCGCCATTAACTGCGGCGCGCTGCCGGAACAGCTGCTGGAATCCGAGCTGTTCGGCCATGCGCGCGGCGCGTTTACCGGCGCGGTCAGCAGCCGTGAAGGGCTTTTTCAGGCAGCCGAAGGCGGCACGCTGTTTCTCGATGAAATCGGTGATATGCCGGTACCGTTGCAGGTAAAACTGCTGCGCGTCCTGCAGGAGCGCAAAGTGCGCCCGCTCGGCAGCAACCGCGATATCGAAATCAACGTGCGGATTATCTCCGCCACTCATCGCGATCTGCCGAAGGCGATGGCGCGCGGCGAGTTCCGCGAAGATCTCTTTTATCGCCTGAACGTGGTGAATTTAAAGATCCCGGCATTGCAGGAGCGCGCCGAAGATATTCCGCTGCTCGCGAACCATCTGCTGCGTCAGGCGGCGGACCGGCATAAGCCGTTCGTACGCAGCTTTTCTACCGATGCGATGAAGCGACTGATGGCGGCGAGCTGGCCGGGCAACGTGCGCCAGCTGGTGAACGTGATTGAGCAGTGCGTGGCGCTGACCTCCGCGCCGGTCATTAGCGAGGCGCTGGTAGAGCAGGCGCTGGAGGGCGAAAACACCGTGCTGCCAACGTTTGTCGAGGCGCGCAATCAGTTTGAGCTCAACTATCTGCGCAAGCTGCTGCAAATCACCAAAGGCAACGTGACCCACGCCGCGCGTATGGCAGGGCGTAACCGTACCGAATTCTATAAACTGCTGGCCCGCCACGAGCTTGAGGCGAATGATTTTAAAGAGTAGTTTTTGGTGCCCAAACCGCTGCAAGGTATGGTAATTTGAGCAACCGATTTCGCGAACTGAATCGCCGTGCAGGCGCTGGCAGGAATTAAGGATCCACCATGAAAAAGATTGATGCGATTATTAAACCCTTCAAACTCGATGACGTACGTGAAGCGCTGGCGGAAGTCGGGATCACCGGGATGACGGTGACCGAGGTGAAAGGGTTTGGTCGTCAGAAAGGCCATACCGAGCTCTATCGCGGCGCAGAGTATATGGTGGATTTCCTGCCGAAGGTGAAAATAGAGATCGTGGTGACCGACGATATCGTCGATACCTGTGTGGATACGATTATCCGTACCGCTCAGACCGGTAAAATCGGCGACGGGAAGATTTTCGTTTTCGATGTGGCGCGCGTGGTGCGTATCCGCACCGGCGAGGAAGACGACGCCGCGATTTAAGCGTGCGCGATGGACAAAAAAGCAGGTCAGTGGACCTGCTTTTTTTATGCCCGGCGTTCATGGGGCGCGCAAGTAAATGGTGGGTGCGCTTCGCTTACCCACCCTACATAAAACCGCAAATCTCTATCGTAGGGCGGGTAAGCGCAGCGTACCCGCCGAACCGCTCTCAAAACAGCCGGACGCTTACAACACCTTGTGCGGGCCGAAACATTCGTAATGAATGTTCTCTTTATTCACGCCCATGCTCACTAACTGCTCCGCGGCGAACTGCATAAATTTCACCGGGCCGCAGACATAAAACTGCATGCCGGGCGTGGTCACATGTGCCTCGCGATCGCGAAGCGCCATCAACCCTTCACTGTCATAACGGCCCGCGCTGCGATCGGCGTCGGTCGGCACGCGGTACCAGACGTGGCGGGTAAAGCGGGGGAGCTTCGCGCCGAGCTGCGCCACTTCATCGGTAAACGCATGTACATCGCCGCTTTCCGCCGCGTGATACCAGTTCACCTGCGCCGGATGCTGCGCGCTTGCCAGCGTATCAAGCATCGCCAGCATCGGCGTCTGGCCCACACCCGCCGAGATAAGCGTCACCGGCGTCTGCGGCTCGACATCCATAAAGAAATCGCCCGCAGGCGCGGCAAGATTAACCACATCGCCCGGCTGCGCATGCTGATGCAGCCAGTTCGACACCTGGCCTTCGCCTTCGCGTTTCACCGCGATGCGATAGCTTTTGCCGTTCGGCTTGCGTGTGAGCGAATATTGGCGAATCTCCTGGTGCGCAAACTCCTGCGGTTTGATCCAGACGGCGGTGTACTGGCCGGGCAGGTAATCAGCAACCGGGCCGCCATCTACCGGCTCCAGCTCAAAGCTTGTGACAATCGCGCTCTGCGGCGTTTTACTCACGATGCGGAATTCGCGCGTGCCTTCCCAGCCGCCGGTTTTCTGCGCGTTGCTCTGGTAAATCTCGGCTTCGCGGTTAATAAACACGCCCGCCAGCACGCCATAGGCTTTACCCCAGGCGTCCAGCACTTCCTGGCCTGGGCTGAACATCTCGTCGAGCGTCGCCAGCAGGTGCTCGCCCACAATGTTGTACTGCTCCGGTTTGATATTAAAGCTGGTGTGCTTCTGGGCGATTTTCTCCACCGCCGGCAGCAGGGCCGCGAGGTTTTCGATATTGGTGGCGTAGGCGCAGATGGCGTTGAACAGCGCTTCACGCTGATCGCCATTGCGCTGGTTACTCATGTTGAAAATCTCTTTGAGTTCCGGGTTGTGCGTAAACATCCGGTCATAAAAGTGCGCGGTGAGTTTCGGGCCAGTCTGCGCCAGCAGCGGGATGGTGGATTTCACGACGGCGATGGTTTGACTATCCAGCATGGTTGCTTCCTTCCGTTTTTCTATAAAATGTATTTTAAATGCATCTTATAAAAAATACCTGCACGCTGTAAATGGTTTTATCAAGCAGGAGAAAACGGTCGCGTATGAAAAAAAGACAGGTTGAAAATGAAAATAAGTCGCGTAAAGCGCGCGTTTGCTTAATCGTTCAAACCCTTGCGCCACGCCATGCCAAACGTTTGCGTAAAAACCTCTGTCAAGCCCTATCTTCACGCTGCCAATCGGTTTACACTGTTGGCCGTCGCCCAAAAGGGCCCCTAATTGCAGTACATTTTATTGTCAGCTGAGTCAGGAGATGCGGATGTTAAAGCGTGAAATGAACATTGCCGATTATGATGCCGAACTGTGGCAGGCTATGGAGCAGGAAAAAGTACGTCAGGAAGAGCACATCGAACTGATCGCCTCCGAAAACTACACCAGCCCGCGCGTCATGCAGGCGCAGGGCTCTCAGCTGACCAACAAATATGCCGAAGGTTATCCGGGCAAGCGCTACTACGGCGGCTGCGAATATGTGGATATCGTTGAACAACTGGCGATTGACCGCGCGAAAGAACTCTTCGGCGCTGACTACGCCAACGTGCAGCCGCACTCCGGCTCCCAGGCCAACTTCGCGGTCTACACCGCGCTGCTGCAGCCGGGCGATACCGTTCTTGGTATGAACCTGGCGCAGGGCGGCCACCTGACTCACGGCTCTCCGGTCAACTTCTCCGGTAAGCTCTACAACATCATTCCTTACGGTATCGACGAGTCCGGCAAAATCGATTACGACGATATGGCGAAGCAGGCGAAAGAGCACAAGCCGAAGATGATCATCGGTGGCTTCTCCGCTTACTCCGGCATCGTTGACTGGGCAAAAATGCGTGAAATCGCCGACAGCATCGGCGCATACCTGTTCGTCGATATGGCGCACGTGGCGGGCCTGATTGCCGCAGGTGTTTACCCGAACCCGGTTCCGCACGCGCACGTCGTGACTACGACCACCCATAAAACGCTGGCTGGCCCGCGCGGTGGTCTGATCCTCGCCAAAGGCGGCAGCGAAGAGCTGTACAAAAAACTGAACTCTGCCGTGTTCCCGAGCGCGCAGGGCGGCCCGCTGATGCACGTTATCGCGGCGAAAGCGGTCGCGCTGAAAGAAGCGATGGAGCCGGAGTTCAAAACCTACCAGCAGCAGGTGGCCAAAAACGCCAAAGCGATGGTGGAAGTGTTCCTGAACCGCGGCTACAAAGTGGTCTCCGGCGGTACGGAAAACCACCTGTTCCTGCTGGATCTGGTCGATAAAAACCTGACCGGTAAAGAAGCGGACGCCGCACTTGGCCGCGCCAACATCACCGTTAACAAAAACAGCGTGCCGAACGATCCGAAAAGCCCGTTCGTCACCTCCGGCATCCGTATCGGTTCTCCGGCGGTTACGCGTCGCGGCTTCAAAGAAGCGGAAGTTAAAGAGCTGGCCGGCTGGATGTGCGACATCCTGGACAACATCAATGACGAAGCGGTTATCGAGCGCGTCAAAGGTAAAGTACTGGATATCTGCGCACGCTTCCCGGTTTACGCGTAAGCGTTCACATCTCTCAGAAGGCCGCCTCGCGCGGCCTTTTTTTATGGGGCAACGGTAGACAGGAGGCGGCCATGCGTATTCAGGCATTCGCGACGCTGACGGGGCTTGGCGTTCATACGCTGCGCTATTACGAAAAGCTGGGGCTGCTGGTGCCGGCGCGCAACGCCAGCGGGCATCGCGACTATTCTCGTTCGGATCTCGACTGGGCGGCGTTTATTAAACGTCTGAAAGTGACCGATATGCCGCTGGAGGAGATCCAGCGCTACGCCAGGCTGCGCGCACAAGGGGAATCGACCGCTGGCGCACGCCGTGAACTGCTGGCGCATCACGCGCAGCGGCTCGAAGCCCGGCTCGCGGAGCAGGCTGACCATCTGGCGCGCCTGAAAGAGAAAATGGCGTACTACGATGAAACGCTGTTAAAAAACAGCGCTTGACCTGGAGTTAACTCGAAGTCTTACCGTTATCTCAACCACACAAAAGGAGAACGGTATGACCTCATCACGTTATGAAGCAGGCCTTGCGCGACTGTCGGAAATCGACGGCGCGGCAGGAGAAAATGTCATTAAAGCGCTGGCCGATATCGCGCCGGATCTGGGGCGCTACGTCATAGAATTCGGGTTTGGCGATGTTTACAGCAGGCCAGGTCTGTCGCTAAAAAGCCGGGAGCTCGCGACCGTCGCGGCGCTCACCGCGCTTGGGCACGCGCAGCCGCAGCTGGCGGTGCATCTACATGCCGCGCTGAACGTCGGCTGCACCCGCGAAGAGATTATTGAAGTCATCATCCAGATGGCGCTCTATGCCGGTTTTCCGGCGGCGCTGAATGCGATGTTCACCGCCAAAAAGGTCTTTGCCGAGGCGGGCGTCTGACAGGACAGGCCGCCGTGGCGGCCTCATTACACAGTAAAAGCGAATTGTTATTAACGTGTTATGCATCGCTTGCAACCCCTGCGCTTTCCCGCCAGACTAACGCCTGCGAAACGGGAGGGACTCATGGTGTTGCAATCCACGCGCTGGCTGGCGCTCAGCTATTTCACCTATTTTTTCAGCTACGGTATTTTCCTGCCGTTCTGGAGCGTCTGGCTCGCAGGCGTTGGCGTCGCGCCGGAAACTATCGGCCTTTTGCTCGGCTCCGGGCTGATCGCACGTTTTCTTGGTAGCCTGCTGCTGGCGCCCCGCGTCAAAGACCCTTCCCGTTTAGTGTTTGCGCTGCGCCTGCTTGCGCTGCTGACGCTCGTTTTCGCGCTTGGCTTCTGGTTCGGGCATCAGACCGCCTGGCTGTTTGTCGTGCTGGTGGGCTTTAACCTCTTTTTCTCGCCGCTGGTGCCGCTCACCGACGCGCTCGCCGCCACCTGGCAGCGCCAGATAGCGATGGACTACGGGCGCGTGCGCCTGTGGGGATCGCTGGCGTTTGTGATTGGCTCGGCGCTCACCGGCAAGCTGGTGAGCGTCTACGATTACCGCGCCATTCTGGCGCTGCTGTCGCTCGGCGTGGCGTCAATGCTTATCGGGATGCTGCTGAAACCCTCGGTCATGCCGCAGGGCGAAGCGCGTCATAACGAGGCCGCCGGCTGGCCGGTATGGCGCAGGTTGATCGTTGAAAACTGGCGTTTTCTCGCCTGCGTAAGCCTGCTTCAGGGGGCGCACGCTGCCTATTACGGTTTCAGCGCCATTTACTGGCAGAGCAAAGGCTATTCCGCCTCGGTCGTGGGATATCTCTGGTCGCTCGGCGTGGTAGCGGAAATTATTATCTTCGCGCTCAGTAAACGGCTGTTCAGCCGGTTTGGCGCGCGCGATCTGCTGCTGCTCTCCGGCGTGCTGGGGATTATCCGCTGGGGAATGATGGGCTGGACGACCGCGCTGCCGTGGCTCATCGTGGCGCAGATCCTGCACTGCGGGAGCTTCTCCATCTGTCATCTGGCGGCGATGCGCTATATCGCCGCCCGCGAAGGCTCGGAAGTCATCCGGCTACAGTCGGTCTACTCCGCCGTCGCGATGGGCGGCGGGATTGCGGTGATGACCGTCTTCGCAGGCTTCCTGTATCAACACCTTGCAGGCGGCGTCTTCTGGGTGATGGCGCTGGTTGCGCTGCCCGCGCTCTTCCTGCGCCCGAAAGTCGTGGCGCGCGCTTAAGCTTCCAGAATCTCGCGTATCCGCTGCTGCTGGTGTTCACCGAACGGCAGCGTCGCGTGAATGAGCGGCGGCGAGAAGAGCGGCAGCGAGGTGGTGTATGGCGTCACAATCAGCGCCACCTCTTTCGGCGCGCCTTCCTGCTGGAAGGTATGCAGCGTGAGGTGTTTAATGTTGAGCGGCAGCAGGGTGAGTTCCCGTAGCTGCTGCTCGATTTCTGCCTCAAGCGCAGGGTCGTTGCCCGTCAGCAGCAGCACCTGTTTTTCATGCAGATCCGCCTCCTGCATCAGCCACGCGCCGAAAATCACCGCCACAAGCCCCACTTCTTCATCAGAAAACGTCACCCGGTACTCTTCTTCAAAGCTATCAAACGCTTTGCGCGTGGTGCGCATCAGGCGCGGATAGAGACGGTTAATCTCTTCCGGCAGCGCGTTATCGATACCGATGCCGAACAGGCTGCGGTCAAGCGCCTGGCAGAGATGAATATAGAGCTGATCCGCAAGCCCTTGTTCATCGCTGAACGCCATGCCGGAGAGCTCGCGAAAGCGGGCAATCAGCGAAAGCACGGCGTGACGCAGACGATGATCTTCCGGGTGTGCGTCGCGCAGCGGATCGGGCGTGCGCAGCATCATAAACAGCAGTGCCAGGAAGCAGTGTTCGTTCACGTGCGGCGACTGGGCGACGCGGCGCTGCCAGTGGCGGACTATCTCCTGCGCGGCGAGAAACTCGGCGCGGGCGCGCATCCAGAGCTGTTGTGGTTCGGTGAATTCCGGCGTCTGGCCGTAATGATGCTGCACCAGGCAGTATTGCAGGTAGAGACGCAGGAACTGCACGTCGCGCGGCTCGAACTGTCGGTTCAGACGGCGCGCGCAGAGGTTGACCAGCGCGTGTAAATTCGTATCGTCATACAGCGCCGTCGCGATGCCGTGCTGGCGCAGTTCGTTTTTCAGCGCGGGCGTGAAATGCTGCTGGATAAACTCGGGGCACAGGCGCAGCGCCCGGCGCAACCAGTGCAGCAGGCAAAGGCGTCTGTCTAACGCTGTGCCTTCAATCCGGTAGCTGCCGTCCTGCTGGGTGATAATACTCAGGCGGTGATACCGCTTAATTTCGTCGTCGGTTTCGGCAATGTCCTGACGGGCGATGGCGCCGTCAACGCCATTCAGCCGGCCTAACATTTCCGGCGTGATGGTTTGCCCCGGCAGATAGAGCATTAAAAGTACCTGGCAGCGGCGCTGCGGACTGGAAAGCACAGATGGTGGAGGGCAGAGCAGAGTCATCATCCGTTTAGTCCAGTGAGTGAGAATATTGCTAAGAATAGCTAAAGGATTATTGAATGCCGTTCAGGGTGCCCAGTTTGATCGCGGAATTCTGGCTGGCTCACAGAATTTTTCGCCAGAGGAAGATAATGAGCGCTCGTCTTTACCGGTTAATGTGTGCTGCGGCTGTAGTATCGCTGGTTCCGGCGCGGGAGGCGCTGGCACATCCGCACAGCTTTATCTCGTTGAAAACCGACATCGTCAGCGAAGCGGGACAGATAACGGCGCTGAAAATGCGCTGGAAAATGGATGAAATCACTTCAGCGGATCTACTGTATGACGCAGGCGACGCCGCGCCCGGTTCGCCGGTGTGGAAAAAGCTGGCGGCGGAAGTGATGGCGAATGTGATCGGACAGCACTATTTCACCGAGTTCTGGCATAACGGGCAGAAGGTGAAATTCGCCGCCACGCCGCTGGCGTATGGTCTGGCGCGGGAGGGGCATCAGGCGGTACTGACCTTTACGCTGCCGCTTGCGCATCCGCAAAAAGCCTCGGGCGCGCGCTATACGTTCGCCACGTTTGATCCCACCTATTATGTGTCGATGAGTTATGACGCACCAGGCGATGTGACGCTCAGTGATGAACTGCGGGAGCGCTGCAACGTGGCGGTGAAAACGCCGCAGCCGGATGCGGCCGTGCAGGATTTCGCGCTGTCGCTCGATAAATCCGATGCGCCGCCGGAAGATATGGATTTGGGTAAACAATTCGCTCAGGAGGTGACGTTGCAATGTCAGTGATTTCAACGCCGCTCGCGACCCGCCGCTGGCTGCACTTCTGGCCGCTGGCGCTGTTTGTTGTGCTGGCGATCGGCGCGGGCGCCTGGCTGTGGCTTGAATGGCCGCAGGTACTGATGAAAAGCACCGTCTGGCAGCGCGATATTAATCGCGAGATGAGTGCACTGCTTCAACAGGTGGCGGAAAACCCGACGCGCGCGGGCAGTTCGCTGCTGCTGTTTAGCTTTGTTTATGGTGTGCTGCACGCGCTGGGGCCGGGCCATGGCAAAGTCGTGATCGCCACCTGGCTTGCCACGCATCCGTCGCGCCTGAAAACCAGCCTGCAACTGACGTTCGCGTCGTCATTGCTGCAGGGGCTGGTGGCGATTGCGCTGGTGACGGTAGTGCTGACGGTGCTGGCTCTGCCCGCGCGGCAACTGCATCTGAGCGGCTACTGGCTGGAGAAGGGGAGCTATCTGATGGTCGGCGCGCTGGGGTTGCTGCTTTGCTGGCGTGCGGTGAAAACGCTGCGCGGGCTGGTGCGGCGTCCGGTGTTTACCGCGTTTACGCCACACCATACGCACAGCAACACCTGCGGCTGCGGGCATCAGCATGTGCCGTCGCAGGCGCAGCTTGAGCGCGGTGAGGACTGGCGCGCGAGGCTGATGGTGGTGCTCTCGATGGGGATGCGGCCCTGTTCCGGCGCGCTGATGGTGCTGTTGTTCAGTAAAGTGATTGGGGTGTTTAGCTGGGGTGTGGCGTCAGCGCTGGCGATGGCGGCGGGAACGTCATTAACTATCTCAGCCATCGCGCTGTTTGTGCACAGCTTCCGGCATCTGGCGGCGCGGCTTGGCGGGCAGAAAACGCCCCCGTTGTGGCGGCGAACGGGCGGGGCGACGCTGGCGCTCGCCGGCGGCGTGGTGTTGGTTGTCGCCGCGCTGGTGATGTGGTCAGGCGCAGCGCCCGTCGCGCAAGGGTTACGGCCGTTTTAAACGCGGCACGGCGGGTGCGCATTCGCTTACCCGCCCTACGAGATTAGCGGGTTGAATGTAGGGTGGGTAAGCGCGGCGCACCGGTCAGTAAGTAGGGTGGGTAAGCGTAGCGCACCGGTCAGTAAGTAGGGTGGGTAAGCGTAGCGCACCCACCGGGTCACGAAATCTCACGCGCCATAAAAAAACCAACAAAAAAGGCAGGCCGCTCTCGCGTACCTGCCTTTTTCTTGCCGGGAAGCGATTAACGCTTCAGCGCTTCGCTCAGCTCATCGCGCATATTGCTAAGCATCGCTTTCACGACGCGCGGGTTGCCAGCCACGATGTTGCCGGTCGTCAGGTAGTTATGACCACCGACGAAATCGCATACCAGACCGCCAGCCTCACGCACCAGCAGCTCGCCTGCGGCGAAATCCCATGGCTTCAGGCCAATCTCAAAGTAACCATCCACACGGCCTGCGGCCACATAGGACAGATCCAGCGCGGCAGAGCCGGTGCGGCGGAAATCAGCGCACTGGGTAAACAGTTTGGTCACGATATTCATGTACGGCGTGGCGTGCTGTTTGGCTTTGAACGGGAAGCCGGTCGCCAGAATGGTGCCGTCCAGATCGCGAGCGGTGCTGCCGCGCAGACGGTAGCCGTTAAGCTGCGCGCCCTGGCCGCGAACGGCGGTGAAGAGTTCGTTACGCATCGGATCGTAAACCACGGCGACTTCCGCGCGGCCTTTAATGCGTACAGCGATAGAAACCGCGAAGTGCGGGAGACGTTTAACGAAGTTGGTGGTGCCATCCAGCGGATCGATAACCCATTGAATATCCTGCTCGGTGCCGGCGTGTTCACCGCTTTCTTCGGTGATGATGGTGTGTTGCGGGTAGGACTGGCGAATGGTGTCGATAATAATGCGCTCTGCGCCTTTATCCACGTTCGTCACAAAGTCGTTGCTGCCTTTCTGGCTGGTCTCTACGGCGTCCGGGGTTTCGTAGTTTTTGGCGATAAAATTTCCGGCCTTGCGCGCAGCACGCACGGCGATGTTGAGCATCGGATGCATCAGGTTTCTCTCACTGGATGTTAAAGAACGGGAAAACGGCGCGGATTATAGCAGAGGGTTCGGAATATGTCTCAGGTTTATGATAAGATGCGTGGATATTCTTTTCGGATACTGAGTCGCTATGCTGCAAAACATTCGTATCGTGCTGGTTGAAACCTCACACACCGGCAACATGGGTTCTGTTGCCCGCGCCATGAAAACCATGGGCCTCACCAACCTGTGGCTGGTTAATCCGCTGGTGAAACCGGATTCCCAGGCCATCGCGCTCGCCGCCGGTGCCAGCGATGTGATTGGCAACGCCAGCATCGTCGATACGCTGGATGAAGCGCTGGCGGGGTGCAGCCTGGTCGTTGGTACCAGCGCGCGTTCGCGCACGCTGCCATGGCCGATGCTCGATCCGCGCGAATGCGGGCTGAAAAGCGTCTCTGAAGCGGCGCACGCGCCGGTGGCGATTGTGTTTGGCCGCGAGCGCGTGGGGCTGACTAACGACGAACTGCAAAAGTGCCACTATCACGTGGCAATCGCGGCGAACCCGGAGTACAGCTCGCTCAATCTCGCGATGGCGGTGCAGGTAATCGCCTACGAAGTGCGCATGGCGTGGCTCGCCACGCAGGACGCCCAAACGCCTGCGCATAATGAAGAAGAAACCCCGTATCCGCTGGTGGACGATCTGGAGCGTTTTTACGGTCATCTTGAGCAAGTTTTGCTCTCAACTGGCTTCATTCGCCCGAATCATCCCGGCCAGGTGATGAACAAATTACGCCGTCTTTTTACCCGCGCACGCCCGGAAAGTCAGGAACTTAACATCCTGCGCGGCATGCTGGCGTCGATAGAAAGCAGCCGTAATGAGAAGCCGTAATACTTGAGTAAAATACTCGGGTAAATAGTTGACCATTTTACTCGGGAATGTCAGACTTGCGCCTGCTATGCAATACCCCCATTTTCATAAAAACCCCCGCGTCGAGGGGCGAGCTTGAGGTTAAGTAAGACATGAGACTGACATCTAAAGGGCGCTATGCCGTGACCGCAATGCTTGACGTTGCGCTCAACTCCGAATCCGGTCCGGTACCGTTGGCAGATATTTCTGAACGTCAGGGTATCTCCCTTTCTTATCTGGAGCAGCTGTTCTCTCGTCTGCGTAAAAATGGCCTGGTGGCCAGCGTGCGTGGTCCGGGCGGCGGTTATCTGCTGGGTAAAGACGCGGGCCAGATTGCGGTTGGTGAAGTGATTAGCGCCGTTGATGAGTCTGTCGATGCGACCCGTTGTCAGGGCAAAGGCGGCTGCCAGGGCGGCGATAAATGCCTGACCCACGCGCTATGGCGCGATCTGAGCGACCGCCTGACCGGTTTTCTGAACAACATTACCTTAGGTGAACTGGTGAACAACCAGGAAGTGCTGGACGTCTCTGACCGTCAGCATAATGAAGCCCATCGCCCGACCCGCGCTCAGGACGCTATCGACGTCAAACTGCGCGCTTAAAAAAATAATACGCTTTTCCCGAATCAGGCCAGGAAGCTCCGGCATCCTGTAGACTGCGGCGTACATCCAGCCGGCTGCCTGATTCACCGCTTTGAGATGTACGGAGCTTAAGAGCAATGAAATTACCGATTTACCTCGATTACTCCGCGACCACGCCGGTGGACCCGCGCGTCGCCGAGAAAATGATGCAGTTTTTAACGATGGACGGAACCTTCGGTAACCCGGCCTCCCGCTCCCACCGTTTCGGCTGGCAGGCGGAAGAGGCGGTGGATATCGCCCGTAACCAGGTGGCCGATCTGATTGGCGCCGACCCGCGTGAAATCGTCTTTACCTCTGGCGCGACCGAATCCGACAACCTCGCTATCAAAGGTGCGGCTAATTTCTACCAGAAAAAAGGCAAGCACATCATCACCAGCAAAACCGAGCATAAAGCGGTGCTGGATACCTGCCGTCAGCTGGAGCGCGAAGGCTTTGAGGTGACTTACCTCGCCCCGCAGAGCAACGGCATTATCGATCTTAAAGAACTCGAAGCCGCGATGCGTGACGACACCATCCTGGTGTCCATCATGCACGTGAACAACGAAATCGGCGTGGTGCAGGATATCGCGACCATCGGCGAAATGTGCCGCGCGCGCGGTATCATCTATCACGTTGACGCTACTCAGAGCGTGGGCAAACTGCCTATCGACCTGACCCAGCTGAAAGTGGATCTGATGTCCTTCACTGGTCACAAAATCTATGGCCCGAAAGGCATCGGCGCGCTCTACGTGCGTCGTAAACCGCGTATCCGCATCGAAGCGCAGATGCACGGCGGCGGTCACGAGCGCGGTATGCGTTCCGGTACGCTGCCGGTTCACCAGATAGTCGGCATGGGCGAAGCCTATCGTATCGCGAAAGAAGAGATGGCGAGCGAAATGGAACGTCTGCGCGGTCTGCGTAACCGTCTGTGGAACGGCATCAAAGATATCGAAGAAGTTTACCTGAACGGCGATCTTGAGCAGGGCGTTCCGACCATCCTGAACGTGAGCTTCAACTATGTTGAAGGCGAGTCGCTGATCATGGCGCTGAAAGACCTGGCGGTATCCTCAGGTTCCGCCTGTACCTCTGCGAGCCTCGAGCCGTCTTACGTGCTGCGCGCGCTGGGTATGAATGACGAACTGGCGCACAGCTCTATCCGTTTCTCTCTGGGCCGTTTCACGACTGAAGAAGAGATCGACTACACCATCGAACTGGTTCGCAAATCTATCGGCCGTCTGCGCGACCTCTCTCCGCTGTGGGAGATGTTTAAGCAGGGCGTGGATTTAACCACCATCGAATGGGCTCATCATTAATCGGTATCGGATTCAGGAGAAATAACACATGGCATACAGCGAAAAAGTCATCGATCATTACGAAAACCCGCGCAACGTCGGCTCTTTTGATAACAACGACGACAACGTCGGCAGCGGCATGGTCGGCGCGCCGGCGTGCGGCGACGTGATGAAGTTGCAGATCAAAGTCAACAATGAAGGTATCATTGAAGACGCACGCTTCAAAACCTACGGCTGCGGCTCCGCTATCGCGTCCAGCTCGCTGGTCACCGAGTGGGTCAAAGGCAAATCCCTGGACGAAGCGCAGGCAATTAAAAATACCGACATCGCAGACGAACTCGAACTGCCGCCGGTAAAAATTCACTGCTCTATCCTGGCGGAAGACGCCATCAAAGCCGCTATTGCGGACTATAAAAGCAAACGTGAAGCAAAATAATCATTGATGAGTTGAGGTTGTAGTATGTCGATTACCCTTAGCGACACCGCCGCCGCGCGCGTCAACGCTTTCCTGGCCAACCGCGGTAAAGGTTTTGGCCTGCGTCTTGGCGTGCGTACGTCCGGCTGTTCCGGCATGGCCTATGTGCTGGAATTTGTTGACGCGCCGCAGCCAGAAGATACGGTGTTCGAAGACAAGGGCGTGAAGGTGGTGGTCGATGGTAAAAGCCTGCAATTCCTTAATGGCACTCAGCTGGACTTCGTCAAAGAAGGCCTGAACGAAGGGTTTAAATTCACCAACCCGAACGTTAAAGATGAGTGCGGCTGCGGCGAAAGCTTTAACGTCTGATAATCTTTCCCGCCTCTCCCCGTCTGCACCAGCCGCAGGCGGGGTATTTGCTTTATCACGTTGACTGACCCCGAGACTGTTATGGATTACTTCACCCTCTTTGGGCTGCAGGCCCGTTATGCGCTGGACAGTGCCCAACTGGCGGCTCGTTACCAGGATCTGCAACGTCAGTATCACCCCGATAAATACGCCAGCCGCTCCCAGGCCGAACAACTGGCGGCGCTCTCGCAATCCGCCACTATCAATCAGGCATGGCAAACGCTGCGCCATCCGCTGACGCGCGCGGAATATCTGCTCTCTCTGCACGGCTTTGATCTGGCGAATGAACAGCACACCGTGCGCGACACCGCGTTTCTGATGGAGCAACTGGAGCTTCGCGAAGCGCTGGATGAGATTGAGCAGGCCAAAGACGCCGACCGCCTCGAAGCCTTCGTCCGTAACGTCAAAGCAATGTATCAGGAACGCCATCAGCATATGGTCACGGAGCTGGATGACGGCGCGTGGGCGCAGGCGGCCGATACGGTACGCAAGCTGCGTTTTCTCGACAAGCTGTTAAGCCAGTCAGAACAACTCGAAGAAAAGTGGCTCGATTTTTAATTCTGGAAGCTCAACATGGCCTTATTACAAATCAGTGAGCCCGGCATGAGTAGCGCGCCGCACCAGCGCAGACTGGCGGCGGGCATCGATCTTGGCACCACGCATTCGCTGGTCGCAACGGTTCGCAGCGGCCAGCCGGAAACGCTGGCCGACCATCAGGGGCGTCACCTGCTGCCGTCCGTGGTGCACTACCAGGCACAGGGCTATAACGTAGGTTATGACGCCCGCGCCCAGGCGGCGGACGATCCGGTAAACACCATCAGCTCCGTGAAGCGTCTGATGGGCCGCTCCCTCGCCGACATTCAGGCGCGCTACCCGCATCTGCCGTATCAGCTGCGCGCGAGCGAAAACGGCCTGCCGATGATCGATACCCCGGCAGGGCTGTTGAACCCGGTACGCGTCTCCGCCGATATTCTCAAAGCCCTGGCCGAACGCGCGCGTGAAGCGCTGGCGGGCGATCTCGACGGCGTAGTCATCACCGTTCCGGCCTACTTTGACGATGCGCAGCGCCAGGGCACCAAAGACGCCGCGCGTCTTGCCGGGCTGCATGTGCTGCGCCTGCTGAATGAACCGACCGCGGCGGCGATCGCCTACGGCCTCGATTCCGGTCAGGAAGGCGTTATCGCCGTCTACGATTTAGGCGGCGGCACGTTTGATATCTCCGTGCTGCGCTTAAGCCGCGGCGTGTTTGAAGTGCTGGCGACGGGCGGCGATTCCGCGCTCGGCGGCGACGATTTCGACCATCTGCTGGCGGATTATATTCGCGAGCAGGCGGGTATCACCGATCGCAGCGACAACCGCATTCAGCGCCAGCTGCTCGACGCCGCCACCCAGGCGAAAATCGAACTCAGCGACGCCGATGTCGCGCAGGTGAACGTGGCAGGCTGGCAGGGCAGTATTACCCGCGAGCAGTTCAATGAACTTATCGCGCCGCTGGTCAAGCGCACGCTGCTCTCATGCCGTCGCGCGCTGAAAGACGCGGGCGTGGAAGCAAGCGACGTGCTGGAAGTGGTCATGGTAGGCGGTTCAACCCGCGTGCCGCTGGTGCGCGAGCGCGTCGGCGAGTTTTTTGGCCGCACGCCGCTTACCTCCATAGACCCGGATCGTGTGGTCGCCATTGGCGCGGCTATCCAGGCCGATATTCTGGTGGGCAACAAGCCGGACAGCGAAATGCTGCTGCTGGACGTTATCCCGCTGTCGCTCGGTCTTGAAACCATGGGCGGCCTGGTGGAGAAAGTCATCCCGCGCAATACCACGATCCCGGTGGCGCGCGCGCAGGAGTTCACCACCTTTAAAGATGGCCAGACCGCGATGGCGATTCACGTCATGCAGGGCGAGCGTGAACTGGTGCAGGATTGCCGATCGCTTGCGCGCTTTACGCTGCGCGGCATCCCGGCGATGCCAGCAGGCGGCGCGCATATCCGCGTCACCTTCCAGGTAGATGCTGATGGCCTGCTGAGCGTGACGGCGATGGAGAAATCCACCGGTGTGGAAGCCTCCATTCAGGTGAAACCGTCCTACGGGCTGACCGACGGCGAAATCGCCAGCATGATTCAGGACTCCATGAGCTTTGCCGAGCAGGACGTGCAGGCACGTATGCTCGCCGAGCAGAAAGTGGAAGCCGCACGAGTGCTGGAAAGTCTCGACGGCGCGCTGAAAAGCGACGGTGCGCTGCTTAGCGCGACCGAGCGCGCCGCCATTGATGACGCGATGGCGCAGTTGCGCGCCGCCGCGGAAGGCGACGACGCCAGCGCCATTGAAGACGCCATAAAAAATACAGATAAACAGACCCAGGAGTTTGCCGCTCGCCGCATGGATGAATCCATCCGTCAGGCGCTGAAAGGCCACTCCGTTGACGAGGTTTAATAATGCCTAAGATTGTTTTTTTGCCTCATCAGGATCTTTGCCCTGATGGCGCAGTACTGGAAGCGCAAAGCGGTGAAACCATTCTTGACGTTGCGCTGCGCAACGGCATTGAAATTGAACACGCCTGTGAGAAATCGTGCGCCTGCACCACCTGCCACTGCATCGTGCGTGAAGGTTTCGATTCGCTGCCGGAAAGCACCGAAGATGAAGACGACATGCTGGATAAAGCGTGGGGTCTGGAGCCGGAAAGCCGTCTGAGCTGCCAGGCGCGCGTCACGGACGAAGATCTGGTGGTGGAGATGCCGCGTTACACCATCAACCACGCCAGGGAGCATTAATATGGGACTGAAATGGACCGACAGCCGCGAAATCGGCGAGGCGCTGTATGACAGCCGCCCGGACGTGGATCCGAAAACCGTGCGTTTTACCGATATGCACCAGTGGATCTGCGACCTCGAAGATTTCGATGACGATCCACAGGCCTCTAATGAAAAGATTTTAGAGGCTATACTGCTGGTCTGGTTAGACGAAGCAGAATAACGCAACGGGCTGCCAGAAGGCGGCCCGTTTTCGTTGCGCATCAGGCAATATAAGGAAAATAAAATGACCGAAGCCATGAAGATTACCCTTTCCCGTGAGCCTGCCGATGCTCGCTGGGGCGAAAAAGCACTGTACAGTTTTACGCAAGACGGTATCGCTCTGCACCTGACGGGCAAAGACGATCTCGGTTTGATTCAGCGCGCCGGGCGAAAAATCGACGGCCAGGGGCTCAAGCACGTTGAGCTTGCCGGCGATGGCTGGGATGTGGAGAAAAGCTGGGCGTTCTGGATGGGCTATCGCGGCCCGAAAGGCAAACGCACCGTCACCTGGGCGCCGCTTGACGACGCGCAGCAGAAAGAGCTGAACAACCGCCTGAAAGTCATCGACTGGGTGCGCGATGTTATCAACGCCCCGGCGGAAGAGATGGGGCCAGAACACCTGGCGCAGCGCGCGGTTGATCTGCTGGCGGATGTCGGCGGCGAGCGCGTGAGCTACCGCATCACCAAAGGCGAGGATCTGCGCGAGCAGAACTACATGGGCCTGCACACCGTAGGCCGCGGCTCTGAACGCCCGCCGGTACTGCTGGCGCTCGATTTTAACCCGACGGGCGATGCGAACGCGCCGGTCTATGCCTGCCTCGTCGGCAAAGGCATTACGTTTGACTCCGGCGGTTACAGCATCAAGCAGACCGCGTTTATGGATTCGATGAAGTCCGATATGGGCGGCGCGGCGCTGGTGACCGGCTCGCTGGCGTTCGCCATTACGCGCGGCCTGAACAAGCGCGTGAAGCTTATCCTCTGCTGCGCGGATAACATGATTAGCGGCAACGCCTTCCGTCTGGGCGATATCATTCGCTACCGCAACGGCAAAACCGTGGAAGTGATGAACACCGACGCGGAAGGGCGTCTGGTGCTGGCGGACGGGCTGATCGACGCCAGCGCTCAGAAGCCGGAGCTAATTATCGACGCCGCGACGCTGACCGGTGCTGCCAAAACGGCGCTCGGCAACGATTACCATGCGCTGTTTAGCTTTGACGACGCGCTGGCGAACCGTCTGCTGCAAAGCGCGCAGGCTGAAAACGAAGCCTTCTGGCGTCTGCCGCTGGCGGAGTTTCACCGCAACCAGTTGCCGTCGAACTTTGCCGAGCTCAACAACACGGCGGGCGGCGCGTATCCGGCGGGCGCCAGCACCGCGGCGGGTTTCCTGTCGCACTTTGTCGAAAACTACCAGCAGGGCTGGCTGCATATCGACTGTTCCGCCACGTATCGTAAAGCGGCGGTGGAGCAGTGGGCGGCGGGCGCGACCGGCATCGGCGTGCGCACGCTGGCGAATCTGCTGACCGGCGAGTAAGGGCGGGCGTGGCGGGTACCCGCCCTGCAAACAACGTGTTATTCCTGTAGGGTGGGTAAGCGAAGCGCACCCACCAACGCGATAATAATGTGAAGCGATGATTGCGCTGCTTTATCCGCCTTACATCACCATTAACGCTTCCCCCTCTCCGGCAGGAGAGGGCCGGAGCGAGAGGCTTTCCTCTCGCTCATCAATGACAAATTAAAAGCTATGTCCGAAACGAAAAACGAAAACAACGCAGAAAAAAACGAACTCGAAATCCTGCTGGAAAAGGCCGCGGCGGAGCCTGCGTTCCGTCCGGCGTTTTTCCGCACGCTGCTGGAATCCACCGTCTGGGTGCCAGGCGAAGCGGCGGATGGCGAAGCGGTGGTCGCTGAAAGCGCGGTGGATCTTCAGCACTGGGAAAAAGACGACGGCACGTCGGTGATCCCTTTCTTTAGCTCTCCTGCTGCGCTGGAACAGGCGGTGGAAGGCGAGCAGGCTTTCGTGGCGATGCCGGTGCGCACGCTCTTTGAAATGACGCTTGGCGAAACGCTGTTCCTTAACGCCAAACTGCCAACCGGCAAAGAGTTTACGCCCAATGAGATTCGCCACCTGATAAGCCCGGAAGGTTCGGCGCTCAGCCAGCAGGAAGTGCTGGAAGGCGGCGCGTCGCTGCTGCTTTCCGAAGTGGCCGAACCGCCTGCGCAAATGATCGAATCATTGACCGTACTGTTCAAAGAGATGAAAACGGTAAAACGCGCGTATTTGTGCCTTTTAAAAGAGCACGCCGACGAGCCCGCGAACTATCTTATCGGCATTGAGGCGGACGGCGACATCGAGCCGGTGATTAACGCCGCTGGCAGCGTAGCGACCGACACCCTGCCCGGCGACGAGCCGGTGGATATCTGCCAGGTGGTGGAAGGTGAGAAGGGCATCAGCCACTTTATGATGGCGCACCTGACGCCGTTCTACGAACGCCGCTGGGGCAGCTTCCTGCGCGATTTCAAACAAAACCGCATTATCTGACATACCCTTCACGCGGCACTCAATGCCGCGTTTTTCTTTCCCGTTAACACATTGTTTTTAGTAGCAAGCCAAATTCTGGTAGGCCGCGCCTGCGGGCTCGCTTTGTTAAGCTTTCCCGTTCGTATCCTCCCTGCGAATGCAATCTCGTTAACTGTGTTAATCACAGGCAGGGAACTATTCTCTCAATTAATGGATTAATGCCGGGATCGCCATCATGACCAAAAAGAGTTTCGCTTATCTCTTTTTATTGCCCCTCGCTATTTTACTGTTTGCCGTTTTGCAATATCACCGTGTCGCCACACTTCTGGACCGGGCAGAATATGAACAAGAGATTCTCGTTAAAGCAGAAAAGCTCGTAAACCATAACTTTACCGGGCCGACAGAAATAGAGTACCAACGCGAAGGCGCGGATAAAGCCGAACTGATAGATGCAGGCAATGCGCAGACAGATGCCTCGATTTTTCTGTCGCAAAACAAAAAAGCGCTCTCTGTTGCCAGACCGATGCTTTATCTGGCTTACGCGGGGCTCGGCCTATCCTTGCTTTATTTACTGATCAATAGCGCCCTGATAGCGCTGGGCTATCTGGGAGCGAAAAAAGGAAGACGTTCCCAGCACGATCTTGTCCAGGCCTTTGATTTTTGCCGAACCTGGCTGCCATTTATGCTGGCGGCGCAGGTGCTTTTTCTTACGCTTTCAATAAGCTGTCTGATTTTTTATGAATTAACCGGCTTGATGAGCACCGCGAAGGATGGCGGCGATATTCTGGCGGGCGGTTACTTCTTCCTGCTGGGGATCGGATATATTATTTTTATTATCTGGCGGCTGGTGAAAATGCTGTCAAAAAGCTTCTCGCTTTTTCAGCCTGAACCTAAGCCGGTGATGGGACGTAACCTCAGCCGCGACGATGCGCCAGCATTATGGGCCAGGGTGGAAAGGCTCGCTCTCAGGCTTGAAACCATTACGCCGGATAATATCGTGGCAGGGTTAACAGAGAATTTTTATGTAACGGCCAACCCTGTCCGGCTGAATACAGGCGAAATACTGACGGGACAGACGCTTTATTTTTCACTCCCGTGGGCATCGTTACTGAATGAAGCGGAAATTGACGCCGTGTTAGGGCATGAGCTTGGGCATTTTGCCGGGAAAGATACGGAATATAGCCTTCGCTTTGCGCCGCTTTACGCGCGATTTAGCAGCAGTATTGACGCTGTGTTCGGCTTAAGAAAAAACGCGCCCGGATATATGAATGTCGATTTTAATACGGCGATGAGTAGTTGCTACTATGTGCTCGGACAGTTCCACGATACGGTCATGTACTGGCGCCAGCGCCGCGAGCATGGGGCCGATGAAATGGGCGCGAAGGCAAGCACGCCGCTGGCGCTCTCCTCATCGCTGCTGCGTATCGCTGCACTCAGCAATCCGGTAGATGAATATCTGAATGAGGTTTATCACGCGCGTGTTGCGCCTGATGACGTTGTCGCCGCTTTGCTCGCCCATCTTCAGACGTTGCCCTTGCCCGATCCGCGGGCATTTCTTGAGAACGAAACGGCGCATCCCTACGACACGCACCCCAGCTGTCGGGCGCGTATTGAGGCGTTAGGCTGCACAACCGATGAGGCGGCCTTGATTGCCGCGCGTCCGGTGACAGGCGATTCCTTCGCGCATTTATTTCTGCTGGTTAATGATTTTCAGGCGCTTTGCCGCACCCTTAGCGCTGAACTGACCGGCGAAATCACGCAATACCGCGATAACTATAAACAGTCTCTGGAAACCGTTTTAAACCGTGCCGCCAAAGAGACTGTCATCTACGCACGCCCTAAAATTGCTATCGGGGGAGTGCTGGTCTTTTTGTACTTCCTGTACGCCACGCTGAGCGGACTGTTTAATCCCGACCTGACATTCCCCCCCAATGACAAGAGTTATACCCTGATGGGACTGTTGCTGGCGTGTGCTGTCATCGCCGGGCTTGGCCTGCGTCGCGTCATAAAGGTCTGGAAGCGAGGCAAGCAGCCCGTCATGGTTCTGCGCCACGGTAGTGTCAGCTTTCATATGCTGGGCGCTCCGGTGCCGTTGGCAGCGCTCACGGGCTATGCGTTTTTTAAAACCCGCCGCGGCTTGCGGATTGGTTTTACCTATAAGGAAGGCTATGAGCCGCCGAAGCGTACTGATAATCGCTGGCTTACCTATACGCACTGCTCCTCGACCGAACCTTTCTTTTACGTGACGGCTTACGGCAAGCTCAGAGACGCCAGCGGCGCGCCTGTTTCGCAAGAACAACTCGCTGAACTGCTGGATACTTATCTCAGCGCTTCTGTCGCCGAGCATGAAATCAAAGACTTTCAATAAAAATCAGGGGGCCACAAAGGCCCCGTTCACCTGAGGCCATACCTCAATTCTGGATGGATTAACAAGGAAACGACGTAACAATGAACAGGAAGCATCTCGCTTATCTTTTTCTGGTGCCGCTGCTGGTGGCCTGCTATGCGGTCTGGCAGCACTGGCGCGTCAGCGACATTCTGGAGAGCGTCGACAGCTCCAACAGCCTGATCCAGACGGCGAGCGACGCGCTGAAGCAGGACCCGAAAGCGATCATTGAATTCACCAGCGACGGGAAAAACTACCGCGTTCCCGCGACAGAAGTCATTGAGAGCGAACGGAGCGTTCAGAACGAATACGCGGGCCAGATCATGCTGGCGCGCACCCAGAGCGGGCTGGCGTCTTTCGCCGTCGGGCTGGCGCTGCTGTGCATGGTGCTGAACGCCGGAGCGATCGCGCTGTGTCGGCGCAGCGTGACCATCGCGAAGCAGTCGCAGGATGCGCTGGTACAGGCATTTGATAAGTGCCGCAAACTGCTGCCGTGGCTGATGGTGTCGCAGATTGTCTGCTGCGGCCTGGCGCTGTTCGCGGTCGTCGGGTATGAGACGCTCTGGTTCGCCACGCATTACAAAATGAACGCCGGCGGCATCAAAGTGATGCTGTTCGCGCTGGTGATCCTGTTCGGTATTCTCTGGGTGCTTTATAAAAGCCTCGGCAGCATTCGCCGCTGCTTCGCGCTATTCCAGCCGGAGCCGAATCACGTGGTGGGCTATAACCTGACCCGCGAGCAGGCACCCGCCCTCTGGAGCATGGTGGAAGCGCTGTCGCAGAAAACCGGGGCGATGATGCCGGATAACATCGTGGTCGGGATGCTGGAAGGCTTTTATGTCACCGCCAACAGCGTGCAGCTGGAAGACGGCCCGCTGCTGACCGGCCAGACGCTCTATTTTCCGCTCACCTGGGCGGCGCTGCTCGATAAAGACGAAACCTGCGCGGTCATCGGCCACGAACTGGGCCACTTCGCAGGCCAGGATACGCAATACAGCCTGCGCTTCGCGCCGCTGTACGCGGGGATTACCAACAGCATCAATACCATGGCGCAAAACCAGCAGAGCGCGCCGTTTATCGATCACGTGGTGCTTTACCCGTCGCTCTATATGGGCGTCTATTTTATCGAGCAACTGCATGAAACGGTGAGCCACTGGAGCCGCATCCGCGAACACGCCGCCGATGAGATGGGCGCGCGCGCCAGCTCCCCGCAGGCGCTGGCGTCATCGCTGCTGCGTATTTCCGCCGTCAGTGAGCCGCTGAACAATACGCTTGAGGATTTCTTTAACGGCAAACCGGGCTTTGAGGATCTGGTGGCCGCGCTGGTGACCCGCCTGCGCGAAGAGGGCTTTGGCGATATCCAGGCTTATCTGGAGCACAAAGCCGCGCACCCGACCGACAGCCATCCGCCGTCACGCGCGCGTATCGAAGCGCTTGGCTGCGCCATCGACGACACGCTGATTCAGCACGCGACCCGCGCGGTGCCGCAGGACCCGTGGGAAAATCTGCGCCTGTGGTTCGCGCAGCCTGAGGCGCTTTCCGGCAAAATGACTGGCGAGCTGGCCGGGAAAGCCGCCGAGCATCGCGAAGAGTTCCGCCGCGAGCTGGAAGAGGTGGTGCAGCAGTCTGGCGAGACCGTCACGCTCTACTCCGGCAAAAAAGTCTTTTTCGTCGGCGGGATTCTGGCGGTGGTGCTGTTTATCGCCACGGTCGCCATGCTGAAAATCGTGGATCCGTTTAATATTCAGGGCATTGCCGACGGTAAAATCGTCGCCATCGCGATTGGCACAGGCTTGCTGGGCTTACTGACCTGTTACGTGCTCTGGCAGCAGTGGCAGAAGCGTGAGATCCCGTTCCTGACGATGACGCCCGATTCGCTGCACTGCCGTCAGTTCACCGCGGGTATTCCGCTGAGCGCCATTGAAGATTTCTCGGTGCAGACCGCCAACGACACCACCACCGTGACGCTGATTTATCGCGAAGGGTTTGAGCCGCCTCGCGCCGTCGGCGGCCGCTGGAAAAACTACACCCGCGTGAAACGCGGCAAGCGTAAGCTGGCGTTTGTGTTTATCGGCGGGCTTCGCGAAGGGGAGAGCCGTAAGGCGTACTCCGCCGATATGCTGGTGGAGCTGCTGGTGCGTAACCTTAACGCTATCCACGCGCGCGACGCGCTGTCGCGTTTCTCCTAAGAGAGGCGGCGCGGCCTGCGGGCCGCGCCGTTACGCCTGCGCCTGTAACAGCAGCAGGTCGATAAGCATCACCAGATTGGATTCAAACGAGGTGATCCCCGCCGCTTCGGCGGCGAAATGGATAGCCTCGTCATAGAGTGGAAAATGCAGCCCGGACAGTGCCGCCAGCGGATTTGGCGACGCGCGGGTAAACGCCACCACCTCCATACCGACATTGCGGGCGATGCGCGCTTTGTCGAGTACCTGCTCCGTTTCGCCGCTGCGCGATACCGCAATAAACACTTCATAGCGCGCCGCGTTGCTGAGAAAAATATTACGGCTGTCGCCGGGGCCGGAGATAAACGCCGTCTTGCCGAGCACCTGTAGCTTTTTGGTCAGATATTCCGCGAAGAGATACGAAAACCCCGCGCCGTAGAGAAAAAAACGCTCCTTTTCCCGCAACAGTTCGCTGAAAGCCGCGATCTTTTCGGGCGTCACCCAGCGAAAGGTCTGCTGATAATTGCCGACAAAGCGGTTAAACAGGGCGGGCAGGGCGTCGGGCGCGGCATCGGGTTTGATGGCGAGATGGGGCGTATCAGTGAGCAGTTGCTTACAGTGCCAGATAAGCTCACTGTAACCGCTGAAGCCAAGCTTATGGCACAGCCGCATGATGGTGGCGGTGGAGACAAACGTCTCCTGCGCCAGCGCCCGCACCGTGATATTCCCCACCCGCAGCGGATGCGCCGTCAGGTGGGAAAGCACGCGATACTCGGCGCGCGTCAGCGACTCGCCGCGCATCAGCAGCGGGGTCAGGCGGTTATCCATTATGACGCCGGTTCGATGGGCAGATCGTCGCGCGCGCCCCATTCACTCCAGGAGCCGTCATAGAGCTTCACATCGCTGGCCTCAAGGGTGGCGAGAGCGAGCATCACGACCGCCGCCGTCACGCCGGAGCCGCAGCTGGCGATAATCGGGCGATGCAGATCCACGCCCTGGGCCGCGAATATTTCGCGCAGTTCGTCGGTGGTTTTCAGCTGGCCTTTGACCACCAGATCGGTCCACGGCACGTTCAGCGCGCCGGGAATATGGCCGCGCCGCAGGCCCGGTCGCGGCTCGTCGGCTTCGGCGTTAAAGCGCGCCGCCGGACGGGCGTCAACAAGCTGTGCGGTTTTCTCATGGCTTGCCAGTAAGACATCCGTCAGGCGTTTGACCAGCCCGTCGTCAAATTTGGCTTCAAAGTCGCCTTCCGGCGCGTCGACCATACCCTCTTCCAGCGGAAAACCGTCGCGCTGCCATTCGGCAAGGCCGCCCGCCAGAATCGACACATTTTGTACGCCGAAGGCGCGCAGCATCCACCAGGCGCGCGGTGCCGAGAAGAGGTTGCCTTCGTCATAAACAATCAAATGTTTGTCGTGGCTGACGCCCAGCTCGCGCATCGCGACCGCGAACGCTTCCGGGCGCGGCATCATATGGGGCAGGGGCGTTGAATGATCGGACAGCGCCTCGATATCGAAAAAGCGCGCACCGGGAAGATGGCCCGCGCGATACTCTTGCGCCATATTGCGCAGGTGCTCCTGGCCCGCAGGGGCCATACGGGCGTCGAGGATCTGAATTTCCGGGTCGTCGATATGCTCTGCAAGCCAGTGGCTCGCGACAAAAAAGGATGTGGACATGGCGTTCTCCGTGTCATCGCTGAGAAACGGATTGTCAGCGCTTTTTCACCTCGCCACAAGCCATCATTATTGATGTCGCGAGCAGGCTCCGGTTATGACGCCGCTTCTCCGTTCACCCAGGCTTTTTGCAGCGCCGGCCAGTAATCGCGGTTCGCCTCGATCATGTCGTCAAGGATCGCTTTGGCGTGCTGCATCGTGGGGACAGTACGGTTAAGTGTAAACGCCTGCAGCGCTTTTTCGTAACTGCCTTCCAGTGTGGCTTCTACCAGCAGTTGCTCGGAGGCGAGCTGCTGCATCAGCAGCGTCTGGTGGAACAGCGGCACCGCGCCCATACGCACCGGCTCCGGCCCGGCGGCGGTGATATACGCCGGCACTTCCACCATCGCGTCGTAAGGCAGGTTGGCGATAGCGCCTTTGTTTTCGACAATCACCAGATGCCGCTGGCGTAAATCAAACGCCAGCGAGCAGGCGACATCAACAATAAACGCGCCGTGGACGCCCACATGGAACGCATCCGGCAGGATACCGGTACGCTTGTACTCTTCCGCCGCCGCGAACAGTTTTTTCTCGCGCCCGTCCATCACTTCATTAGCGCGGGTGTAATCCGGGTTCTGATTCTCGACGATGTCGTTTGGCATCAGGTAATACTGTAAATATGGGTTCGGCAGATAATCCGGGAAGTGATCCATAATCGGCTTAATGTTGCGCCAGGTTTTCACCCATGACGGATCGGAGTGCTGCGGATCGGTCTGCGCCGCGTCTTCGGTCAGCAGGCCGAATCTCGCGATATGACGGCGCAGCGCGGGCAGTTGATCCTCGCCATCCACCAGCACGCGGGTGAACCAGCCGAAGTGGTTCAGGCCGAAGTAATCCACTTCAAGCTTATGGCGGTCGACCCCGAGAATCGCGCCCATGTTGCGCATCGCCGCCACCGGCATGTCGCAGATATTCAGCACGCGGGCGGTGGGGCGCAGGCGTCGCACGCCTTCCGCCACAATCGCCGCCGGGTTGGAGTAGTTCACAATCCAGGCCTTGCTGTCGGCGTAGCGTTCCACCATGTCGATAAGTTCTACCATCGGCAGAATGGTGCGCAGGCCGTAAGCGAGGCCGCCAGGTCCGCAGGTTTCCTGGCCCACCACGCCGTGACGCAGCGGGATTTTTTCATCCTGCTCGCGCATTTTGTACTGGCCGACGCGCATCTGGGCGAAGACAAAATGCGCGCCGCTGAACGCCACTTCCGGGGCGCTGGTGGTGGTGAATTTAATGGTCTGGCTGTGATCGCGGATCACTTTCTCCACCACTGGCGCGATCGTCTCCTGACGCGCGCTGTCGATGTCATAGAGACGAATTTCGGCAAGCGGAAAATCGCTTAAGCGCACCATCAGGCTTTTCACAATACCCGGCGTATAGGTGCTGCCGCCGCCGGCGATAGCAAGAATAAAGGGAGGTTTCAACATCATCAGCTCCTGTCAGAGAAACATTTCAACGGCTTCACGCATTTTTTTCACATGCAGCCCGTAGACCACCTGAACGTTATTACCTTGTTTTATCACCGCTTTCGCGCCGGTCGCTTTCAGACGCGGTTCATCGATAACGGCCACGTCGCGCACCGTGACGCGCAGACGGGTGTAACAGTTATCCACCACTTCGATATTGGCCCGGCCGCCCAGCCCTTCGATAATCGCTTCGCCCAGACCGTCGTTTGTGCCCTTCGCCTGGTATTCCTGTTTGCTGTAGAGGCGCGTCTCCTGGTCGTCATCCTCGCGGCCCGGCGTTTTCATGTTGAAGCGCAGGATCAGGAAGCGGAACACGGTGAAGTAGAGCACCGCCATAATCAGCCCCACCAGCAGATACATCGGCCAGTTCGATTTCGTCGTGCCGAGCGGCAGGTTGTAGAGAATGAAATCGATAATGCCGTTAGCGCCGATGGCGTGAACGTCCAGCAGATAAAACAGCATCATGCCGATGCCGGTCAGCACCGCGTGCACCACAAACAGCAGCGGGGCGATAAACAGGAATGAAAATTCGATAGGTTCGGTAACGCCGACCAAAAGCGACGTCAGCGCCGCCGGGATCAGAATCGCTTTAGCGGCGGCTCTGCGCTCTGGTTTGGCCGTCATATACATCGCCAGCGCCGCCGCGGGCAGGCCGAACATTTTGCTGATGCCGCGCGCGTCCCAGACCACGGTTGGGCTTAACTGCGTGACGGAAGGGCAGGCCATCTCGGCAAAGTAGATGTTGCGCGCGCCCTGGTAGACCGTACCGCAGACCTCCTGGGTGCCGCCGAGTTCGGTATAGAGAAACGGGGTATAGACAAGGTGATGCAGGCCGGTGGGAACCAGAATGCGCTCCAGGAAGCCATACACCGCCACGCCAAACGGGCCTGCGCCTTTAATCGCCAGCGCCATCGCGCTGATGCCGTGCTGGGCGAAGGGCCAGATCTCACTCATCACTACGCCTAATACCATCGAGACCGGCAGCATAATGATGGCGACAAAGCAGTGGCCGGAGTAAATCGCCATCGCGCCCGAGAACTGCACGCCGGAGTAGCGGTTATAGAGCCAGCCGGAGAGCGCGCCAGTCAGAATGCCCGCGAACACGCCCATCTCCAGCACCTGCACGCCAAGCACCATGCTTTGCCCGGCCGCGCGCATCTGATCGGCCGGTGCCAGTTCGCCCTGCAACTGTAACGTCACATTCATGGCGTTGATAAAAACAATAAACGTCACCAGCCCTGTCAGCGCCGCGTAGCCTTTGTCGCGCGCCGCGAGACCAATGGGAATGCCGACGGCGAAGACCAGCGCCAGGTTCGCCAGCACCGAGACCGCCGATTTGGCGATAAGCTGGCCGGTGTGCTGCAGCGCCGGATGGCCGAGAAACGGCAGATAACCCGCCAGGCTGCCGTTGCCGAGTACGTTACCGAAGGCGATAAACAGGCCGACAATCGGCAGGATTAATACCGGTCCGTAAAGGGACTTGCCAAAGTTTTGTAGGGCGTTTACGGCGTATCTCATTTAGCTCTCTCTTTTTTATCGTCTGGCTAAACCACCTGATGTGCAGAGGCACCGCTCAAAGGTAGCAACCCGCCGCCTTCAAAATCCAGTTATCTGATTGTTTTAAAAACAAATAACTCCAAAAGTAACATGTAACGTTATGCACTGTGATCGCGGTAACATCCGGGGGCAGGTGAAGAGAAAGGCAGCGTTTTGCAGGTCGTTGCAAGGAATTTGCAAAGCATCTTCCGCTATTCATTTTTGGTGGTTTTTTTTTGTCACAGCTTTTAAGCATAATAGCCGCCGTTACCGGCAACCGACGGCCACTACGGCCAGGGAAAACTATGAAATCATTGCGTCTGGCTGTCATCGCGACAGCGTTACTGGCGTCTTTCACTCTCGGCGGGTGCGACGACAAGGAGAGTGCTTCCGCCGATTCCACCGCGCCTGCGGCCCAGAGCAGCGCTCCGGCGTCCCAGGCAAAGCCCCAGGCGGCTGACCTGCAAAAACTGGCGCAGCAAAGCGCTGGCAAACCGCTCAAATTACTGGACGCCTCCGAGGTTCAGCTTGATGGTGCCAGTACGATGGTGCTCACCTTCTCTGTGCCGCTCGATCCCAACCAGGATTTCGGCCGCGTGGTGCATCTTGTCGATAAGAAAGAGGGCAAGGTGGACGGCGCGTGGGAGCTTGCGCCGAATTTAAAAGAGCTGCGCCTGCGCCATCTGGAGCCGAACCGTGAACTGGTGCTGAGCGTCGATCGTGAACTGCTGGCGCTCAATAAAGCCACTTTCGGCATAGCGTATGAAAAAAACCTGACCACGCGCGATATCGCGCCAAGCGTCGGGTTTGCCAGCCGCGGCTCGCTGCTGCCGACCAAAGTCGTGCAGGGGCTGCCGGTGATGGCGCTCAATATCTCAAGCGTTGACGTTAACTTTTACCGGGTGAAACCGGAATCGCTGGCGGCGATGGTGAGCCAGTGGGAATACCGTAATTCACTCAGCAACTGGGAATCAGACCAGCTGCTGAAAATGGCGGATCTGGTCTACACCGGGCGTTTTGATCTCAACCCGGCCCGCAACACGCGCGAAAAACTGCTGCTGCCGTTAAGCGACATCAAGCCGCTGCAACAGCCGGGCGTCTATCTGGCGGTGATGAACCAGGCGGGGCACTACAACTACAGCAACGCCGCGACGCTCTTTACGCTAAGCGACGTCGGTCTTTCGCTGCACCGCTACCACGACCGCATGGATATCTTCACCCAGAGCCTGGAGAACGGTGCGGCGCAAAGCGGCGTTGAAGTGCGTCTGCTGAATGACAAAGGGCAGACGCTGGCGCAAGCGACCAGTGACGGCACCGGACACGTGCGTCTGGATAACCCGAAAGAGGCGGCGCTGGTGCTGGCCCGTATGGGCGAGCAGACCACGATGCTCGATCTCAACCTGCCAGCGCTGGATCTGGCGGAGTTTGATATTGACGGCGATCGCGGCTACAGCAAACAGTTCTTTATGTTCGGCCCGCGCGATCTTTACCGCCCAGGCGAGACGGTGATCGTCAATGCACTGCTGCGCGACAGCGACGGCAAGCCGCTGACGGCGCAGCCGGTGAAATTCGAAGTGGTGCGCCCGGACGGCCAGGTGGCGCGCACGCAGGTGGTGGAGCCGAATAACGGGCTTTATCAACTGACCTGGAAACTGGATGCTCAGGCCGCCACCGGCCAGTGGGTGATCCGCGCCAATACCGGCGACAACCAGAACCGCAACTGGCTCTTCCATGTGGAAGACTTTATGCCGGAGCGGATGGCGCTCAACCTCAACGTGCAGAAAACGCCGCTGGCACCTTCTGATGCTGTTAATTTCGGTATCGAAGGTCATTACCTCTACGGCGCGCCTGCGGCGGGCAACAGCCTGCAGGGCCAACTCTATCTGCGTCCGCTGCGTGACGCGGTGGCGCAACTGCCGGGCTTCCAGTTCGGCAATATCGCGGAAGAAAACCTCTCCCGCAGCCTGGATGAAGTGCAGCTCAATCTTGACGATGCGGGTGTCGCGCAGGTCGCTACCGAAAGCCAATGGCAGGATGTACGTTCGCCGCTGCGTCTGATTTTGCAGGCGAGCCTGCTGGAATCAGGCGGTCGCCCGGTGACGCGTCGCGTTGAACAGGCCATCTGGCCTGCCGATGCGCTGGTGGGCATTCGCCCGCAGTTTGGTGAGAAAGCCGTCTACGACTACCGTACCGACGATACCGTCAGTCAGCCGATGGTCGATGAAAACGGCAATGCCGGTTTCGATATCGTCTATGCCAACGCGCAGGGTGAAAAAGTCGCGGTCAAAGGGCTCAAAGTGCGCCTGGTGCGTGAGCGCCGCGATTACTACTGGAACTGGTCAGATTCTGAAGGCTGGCTGTCGCAGTTCGATCAGAAAGATCTGGTGGAAGCCGAGCAGACTATCGATCTGGCAGCAGGTGAAACCGGCAAAGTCAGCTTCCCGGTGGAGTGGGGTTCCTATCGTCTGGAAGTCGTCTCGCCTGACGATCTCGTCAGCAGCGTGCGCTTCTGGGCGGGTTACAGCTGGCAGGATAACAACGACGGTGCCAGCGCGCCGCGCCCGGACCGTGTGACGCTGAAAATTGATAAGCCGTTCTATCAGCCTGGCGACACTATCAAGCTGCACATCGCCGCGCCAGCCGCAGGCAAAGGCTATGCGATGGTGGAATCCTCTGAAGGCCCGCTGTGGTGGCAGGAGATCGACGTGCCGGAGAAAGGGCTCGATCTGGACATTCCGGTGGATAAAGCCTGGAAGCGCCACGATCTCTATCTCAGCACGCTGGTGGTGCGTCCGGGCGATAAATCCCGCTCCGCGACGCAAAAACGCGCGGTCGGCCTGCTGCATCTGCCGATGGGTGATGAAAACCGTCGTCTCAATTTGTCGCTGGAAACCCCCGCGAAGATGCGCCCGGACAGCACGCTGTCGGTGAAAGTGAAAGCCAGCGTGAAAAACGGCGAGCTGCCGAAGCAGATCAACGTGCTGGTTTCCGCCGTAGACAGCGGCGTGCTTAACATCACCGACTACGTCACGCCGGATCCGTGGCGTGGCTTCTTTGGCAAGAAACGCTATGGCGCGGATATCTACGATATCTACGGCCAGGTCATTGAAGGACAGGGCCGTCTGGCGGCACTGCGCTTTGGTGGCGACGGCGATGAGCTGAACCGCGGCGGCAAACCGCCGGTCAACCATGTGACTATCATCGCTGAACAGGCGGTGCCGGTGCAGTTGAACGACCAGGGTGAAGGTACGATTACGCTGCCTGTCGGCGACTTTAACGGCGAACTGCGCGTGATGGCGCAGGCCTGGAGCGACGACCGCTTCGGCAGCGGTGAAAGCAAAGTGATTGTGGCGGCACCGGTGATTGCCGAGATGAGCACGCCGCGTTTCCTGGCGGGCGGCGATACCTCGCGCCTGGCGCTGGATGTCACAAACCTGACCGAACAGCCGCAGCAGCTTAACGTCACCTTTAGCGCCAGCGGGCTGGTGCGCCTGGACGCACAGTCGACCCAGCAGGTGAACCTGAGAGCGGGCGGGCGCACAACGCTGTTCGTGCCGGTCGCTGCCAGCAACGGGTTTGGCGACGGCGCGGTGCAGGCCCAGATCACGGGCCTTTCGCTGCCGGGCGAGCGTTTCGCGCCCATCAACCGCGAGTGGAAAATCGGCGTGCGTCCGGCGTATCCGGCGCAGACTATCAACAGCGGCGCGATGCTGCGCGCAGGCGAGATCTGGACCGTACCCGCCTCGCATCTGCAGGGGCTTAACACCTCCACGCTGGAAGGCCGGTTGCTGTTAAGCGGTCGTCCTCCGCTTAACATTGCCCGATACATTGAGGAGCTGCGCGCGTATCCGTACGGCTGCCTTGAGCAGACCACCAGCGGCCTGTTCCCGTCGCTTTATACTAACGCCGCGCAGCTTAAAGCGCTCGGCATCAAAGGCGACACCGATGAACAGCGCCGCGCGGCGGTGGATATCGGCATTGCGCGCCTGCTGGAGATGCAGCGTGAAGAGGGCGGTTTCGGGCTGTGGGATAAAGAAAGCCCGGAAGAGTACTGGGCGACGGCCTATGTGACCGACTTCATGGTGCGCGCCGGCGAACAGGGCTACAGCGTGCCGGCTGACGCTTTAAATAAAGCTAACGCGCGCCTGCTGCGTTATCTCCAGGATCCGGCCACCATCGCGCTGCGCTACAGCGAAAATAACGCGGCCTCGCGCTTTGCGGTGCAGTCCTATGCCGGACTGGTGCTGGCTCGTCAGCAGAAAGCGCCGCTCGGCGCGCTGCGCGACCTCTGGGAGCATCGCGCGCAAGCGGGCGGCGGTCTGCCGCTGGTGCAGCTTGGCGTGGCACTGAAACTGATGGGCGATGCGCCGCGCAGTAAAGCCGCGCTGGATCTGGGGCTTAAAACCGAGCGGCCACACAACGACGTCTGGATTGGCGACTACGGCAGCGACCTGCGTGACGATGCGCTCAAGCTGAGTCTGTTGCAGGAATATAACCTGCAGGCTGACACACAGAGCACGCTGCTTAACGCGCTCTCCGATGAAGCGTATGGCAAGCGTTGGCTCTCGACTCAGGAAAGCAACGCGCTGTTCCTGGCGGGCCGCAATCTGGTAAACCAGCCGGGGAACTGGCAGGCGCAAACCACGCTGGCAGGACAGTTCATGAGCGGCGACAAAGCGCAGAGCGTGGTGCTCAACGCCGATCAGCTTGGCGCGTTGCAGGTCACCAACACGGCGCAGACCCCGCTCTGGCTGCGTCTTGACAGCCAGGGTTACCCGGACGTCGCGCCGCAGCCATCGAGCAACGTATTGCATATTGAGCGTCACTACCTCAACAGCAAAGGCGAGTCGATTTCGCTCTCAAATCTCAAGAGCGGCGAACTGGTACTGGTGTGGCTTGAAGTTTCAGCCAGCAAAACGGTGCCTGACGCGCTGGTGGTCGATCTTCTCCCGGCCGGGCTGGAGCTTGAAAACCAGAACCTGGCGAACGCCAGCGCCAGCCTGAGCAGCGCGGGTGAGGCGAGCGATCTCATTAACCGGATGCAGCAGATGGATATTCAGCATATGGAGTTCCGTGACGACCGCTTCGTTGCGGCGCTGCCGGTAAACGAAGGCGTTAACGCTACGCTGGTCTACATGGCGCGCGCCGTGACGCCGGGCACCTATAAAGTGCCCGCGCCGCAGGTCGAGTCGATGTATGTGCCGCAATGGCGTTCGACCGGTGCGACGATTCCTGCGCTGACCATCAACCCCTGACAGGTGAGCTGTGATTAAAAGCCTGTGTAAAAGGCGCCGCCGCTGGATAATTCTGGCGGCGGCGCCGCTTTTATTGTGCGCTGCGCTGTGGCTTGCCGATAAGTGCTGGCCGCTGCCGTTGTATGAAGTGCAGCCCGCGCGCGTAGTGGTGGCCCAGGACGGCACGCCGCTGTGGCGCTTCGCCGATAAAAACGGCATCTGGCGCTACCCGGTCACCATTAACGATGTCTCGCCGCGCTATCTCGAGGCACTGCTGAACTACGAAGACCGCTGGTTCTGGCGTCATCCGGGCATTAACCCGCTCGCGATCGCGCGCGCGGCCTGGCAGGATTTGCGCTCCGGCTCGGTTGTCTCCGGTGGCAGTACGCTCACCATGCAGGTGGCGCGACTGCTGGATCCGCATCCGCGTACCTTTGGCGGCAAGCTGCGCCAGGTATGGCGGGCGATGCAGCTCGAATGGCATCTCTCCAAAACCGAGATCCTCACGCTCTATCTGAATCGCGCGCCGTTTGGCGGCACGCTACAGGGAATCGGGGCCGCCAGCTGGGTATATCTCGGCAAGCCGCCTTCGCACCTGAGCTATTCCGATGCTGCGCTGCTGGCGGTGCTTCCACAGGCCCCGAGCAGGCTCCGGCCTGACCGCTGGCCGGATCGCGCGCAGGCAGCGCGCGACAAAGTGCTGCGCCGCATGGCGACGCAGGGCGTCTGGAGTGAAAAACAGGTACGCGAGTCGCTGGAAGAACCGGTCTGGCTGGCTCCGCGTCAGATGCCGCAGCTGGCGCCGCTGCTCTCGCGGCGGCTGGTGACGCAGCGTCGCGACACCAAAATCACCACTACGCTTGACGCCGCTTTACAGCGCCAGCTTGAAGATCTCGCGCTGAACTGGAAAGGCCGCCTCCCGGCGCGGACGTCGCTGGCTATCCTGGTGGTCGATCACACCACCATGGAAGTGCGCGGCTGGGTTGGTTCAGCGGATATCAACGATGATGCGCGCTTTGGTCATGTCGATATGGTGACGGCGATTCGTTCACCCGGTTCGGTGCTTAAGCCGTTTGTCTACGGACTGGCGCTGGATGAAGGGCTTATTCATCCGGCGTCGCTGTTACAGGATGTGCCCCGTCGCTTCGGTGATTACCGGCCTGGCAATTTCGATAGCGGTTTTAACGGGCCGGTGAGCATGAGCGAGGCGCTGGTGCGGTCGTTGAACCTGCCCGCCGTTCAGGTGCTGGAAGCCTACGGGCCGAAACGCTTTACGGCGAAGCTGCGTAATATCGGGCTGGCGCTGCGTTTTCCGCCGACGGCGCAGCCAAGCCTCGCGGTGATCTTGGGCGGCGCGGGCGCAAGACTTGATGAGATTGTGGCGGCCTACAGCGCCTTCGCCCGTCACGGTCAGGCGGCGCGTCTGCGCGTGGTCAAAGGCGATCCGCTGGTGGAGCGTCCGCTGATGTCGCCGGGCGCGGCCTGGATTATCCGCCGCATCCTTGCGAACGAGGCGCAGCCGCTGCCGGACGGTTCGCTGCCGCAGGTGGTGCCGCTCGCCTGGAAAACCGGTACCAGCTACGGCTACCGTGACGCCTGGGCCGTGGGCGTGACGTCGCGCTATCTGATTGGCGTATGGACCGGTCGCCCGGATGCGACGCCGGTCGCCGGACAGTTTGGTTTTGCAAGCGCCGTGCCGGTGCTGAATCAGGTCAATAACCTGTTACAGGCGGGGGCCGCCTCGGCGGTGCAGCAGGCGAGACAGCCTGTCGATCCGCGCCCGGCCTCGGTGTCCGCTGGCACCATCTGCTGGCCGGGCGGGCAGCATTTACCGGCGGGAGACAGCAACTGCCGCCGCCGGTTATCGACGTGGCTTCTTGATAACAGCGAACCGCTAACGCTGCTTGCCGAAGGGCAGGAAGGAAGCCGGGGCATTCAGTTCCCGCTGTGGCTGAATGCGAAGGGCGAGCGGGTGGCGGCGGATTGTCCGCATGTTTCCGAAAGCCGCCTGTTGCTCTGGCCGTTGCCGCTTGAACCGTGGCTGCCGCCCGCCGAGCGGCGGGCTGCCCGCCTGCCGCCGGTTTCCGCCCAGTGTCCGCCAGTTCATCAGCAGGATCAGGTGCCGCTGCTGCTTACCGGCGTGCGCGAAGGGGCGGTGCTGAAACGGCTGCCGGGGCAAGCCGCGCTGTCGTTGCCGCTGCGCAGTCAGGGCGGCGGTGGACGCCACTGGTGGTTTTTAAACGGCGAACCGCTCGATAAAGAAGGCGATAGCGTGACGCTGACCTTTGATAAAAGCGGGGATTATCAGGTCTTGCTGATGGATGAAGCCGGGCAGATTGCCGCCGCGCAGTTTAGGGTGGAATAAGAAAAGACGCCTGAAAAGCACGCTTTTGGCATGAAGTGTTGCCGAAGCTCATATTATTTTAAAAAAATGTTATCCCCGAAGGTAGGCAAGGCTTTCGATGCTCATTATAATCGCCGCCAATTCTAAACTTGCCTGTCGGGCAAACAGAACAACTTACAGAGGTAATCATGGCAATCGAGCGTACTTTTTCCATCATCAAACCGAATGCAGTCGCTAAAAACGTTATCGGCAGCATTTTCGCGCGTTTTGAATCCGCTGGCTTCAAAATCATCGGCACCAAAATGCTGCACCTGACCGTTGAGCAGGCGCGCGGTTTCTATGCCGAGCACGAAGGCAAGCCGTTCTTTGACGGTCTGGTGGAATTCATGACCTCTGGCCCGATCGTGGTTTCCGTACTGGAAAGCGAAAACGCGGTACAGCGTCACCGTGACCTGCTGGGCGCGACCAACCCGGCCAACGCGCTGGCAGGCACCCTGCGTGCTGACTACGCAGACAGCTTCACCGAAAACGGCACCCACGGTTCCGATTCCGTTGAGTCCGCTAACCGCGAAATCGCGTACTTCTTCGGCGAAGGCGAAATCTGCCCGCGCACTCGCTAATAAGCGAAACGGCAAAGAGACATTTACATTTTATTTTCATGATGTCGCTTTAAGCCGTGGCGTCACTGCCATAGAATTTGTACAATGCTGCGCCCCGGATGAGCCTGCTCTGACCGGGGCGTTTCTTTTTTATCAACCCTCCAGAGGCCGTAACGTGTAACAACGAGGCCAGGATCGAATATGTCTGAACACATTGTCACGCCTGAGGATGCCTCAGCGGCGCCTGCTATTAAATCTGAAAAAATTAACCTCCTCGATCTGAACCGCCAGGCGATGCGCGAGTTCTTCAAAACGCTGGGTGAAAAGCCGTTTCGCGCCGACCAGGTGATGAAATGGATGTATCACTACTGCTGTGATGATTTCGATGAGATGACCGACATCAACAAAGTGCTGCGCGGCAAGCTCAAGGAAGTGGCGGAAATCCGGGCACCGGAAGTGGTAGAAGAGCAGCGCTCTTCCGACGGCACGATTAAGTGGGCGATTGCGGTCGGCGATCAGCGCGTCGAGACGGTTTATATTCCTGAAGATGACCGCGCCACGCTGTGCGTTTCTTCCCAGGTAGGCTGTGCGCTGGAGTGCAAATTCTGTTCGACGGCGCAGCAGGGCTTTAACCGCAACCTGCGCGTATCAGAAATTATCGGCCAGGTGTGGCGCGCGGCAAAAATCATCGGCGCGGCGAAAGTGACCGGCCAGCGTCCTATCACTAACGTGGTGATGATGGGCATGGGCGAGCCGCTGCTGAACCTGACCAACGTCGTTCCGGCGATGGAAATCATGCTCGACGATTTCGGCTTTGGGCTGTCTAAACGCCGCGTCACGCTCTCTACCTCCGGCGTTGTGCCGGCGCTGGATAAGCTTGGCGATATGATTGACGTTGCGCTGGCTATCTCCCTGCATGCGCCGAACGATGAAATTCGCGATGAAATTGTGCCTATCAACAAAAAGTACAATATCGAAACGTTCCTGTCGGCCGTGCGTCGTTATCTCGATAAATCCAATGCCAACCAGGGCCGCGTGACTATTGAATACGTCATGCTGGATCACGTTAACGACGGCACCGAGCATGCGCATCAGCTGGCGGAACTGCTGAAAGATACGCCGTGCAAAATCAACCTGATCCCGTGGAACCCCTTCCCGGGCGCGCCGTATGGCCGCAGCTCCAACAGCCGTATCGATCGCTTCTCTAAAGTGCTAATGAGCTACGGTTTCACCACCATCGTGCGTAAAACGCGCGGTGATGATATCGACGCGGCCTGCGGACAGCTGGCGGGCGATGTTATCGACCGTACCAAACGCACTATGCGCAAGCGTATGCAGGGTGAGCCGATCGCCATTAAGGCCGTCTGACACCGAGCCAAAAAGCCGGTAAGGTCACGCGGGCAGGCTATCGCGTGACCACTTATCGCACAGGCGCAGCAATTGCTGCGTAAAGAAGCGTGCAGGGTAAATAATTACGGTGCGTTTCTCTGTGCTTTGAGGCAGTATGTAGCGTTGCAACAACATGTTAGCTGGGGCTTTCTGGCTTATCTGGCGTCACTTAACAGACACCGGATAAAAAGCTGGCTATGGTTAACTAACGTTTCTGATTATCGCCTGCGGTATTATGCCGTCTCAGGCGTTAAAATACGAAAACGGGTAACGGATGACGCGCAGCGCGTGCGTCCGATGAGAATGATTTCGCGGTATGGGCAGACAGGGCAGCGAAACGTTGTCTTATTCCTGCCGGTGCCAGTTCCTAATGAAAACAGTACCAGCAGTTGTAGCTAATGAATACTGAAGCCACTCACGAAGAAAATGCACCACACACCACGGGTGAGCGTCTGCGCCTGGCCCGTGAACAACTGGGACTCAGCCAACAGGTTGTGGCGGAACGTTTATGCCTGAAGGTATCGACTGTTCGCGACATTGAAGAGGACAAAGCGCCTGCCGATCTGGCTTCCACATTCCTGCGCGGCTATATCCGTTCTTATGCGCGTCTGGTGCACGTTCCGGAAGAGGAACTGCTGCCGATGCTCGCCAAACAGGCACCGGTGAGAACCGCTCAGGTCGCGCCGATGCAGACCTACGCGCTTGGCAAAAGCCGTAAAAAACGTGACGGCTGGCTGATGAGTTTCACCTGGCTTGTGCTTTTTGTGGTGGTTGGCCTGACAGGCGCCTGGTGGTGGCAAAACCACAAAGCGCAGCAGGAAGAGATCAGCACCATGGCGGATCAGTCCAGCGCCGAGCTGAGCCAGAACGCAGCCAACAACCCGCAATCCGTTCCTCTGAATACCGATACTACCGCTGACGCATCGCAGGATCAGGCAACGCCGCCTGCCGATCTGCCGTCTGGCGATACGCAAAGCACCGCGTCTAATAACTCACAGCCGACGCCGATGCCGTCGCCGAATACGGCAAGCCAGCAGCCAGTGGTGGTGCCGCCGAGCCAGGCGAACACTGACACCGCGGCGCAGCAGAATACGACGCAGCCGGCACAAAGCCAGCTGCCGGTAGGCCAGGCTTCCACTGCGCCTGCGGCGGACGCCAACGCGCTGGTGATGAATTTCACCGCCGATTGCTGGCTTGAAGTGACTGACGCGACCGGTAAGAAATTATTCAGCGGTCTGCAACGTAAAGATACTAATCTGAATCTGTCCGGTCAGGCGCCGTACCGCCTTAAAATCGGCGCGCCGTCGGCAGTGCAGATTAAGTACCAAGGCAAACCGGTGGATTTGAGCCGTTTTATCAGAACTAACCAGGTTGCACGTCTGACCCTCAATGCCGAACAATCAGTAGCGCAGTAACAGACGGGCAATGAGGGAGATTTGTCATGCATAATGAAGCGCCCATTCAGCGTAGAAAATCGAAACGGATATACGTCGGTAACGTCCCCATCGGCGATGGCGCCCCCATCGCCGTGCAGTCGATGACCAATACCCGCACGACGGATGTCGAGGCGACGGTAAACCAAATCAAAGCGCTGGAACGCGTGGGCGCGGATATCGTTCGCGTCTCGGTGCCGACGATGGATGCCGCCGAGGCGTTTCGTCTCATCAAGCAGCAAGTCAGTGTGCCGCTGGTCGCGGATATTCACTTTGACTACCGCATCGCGCTTAAAGTCGCGGAATACGGTGTCGATTGCCTGCGTATTAACCCCGGCAATATCGGCAATGAAGAGCGCATTCGCACCGTCGTGGATTGCGCGCGCGATAAAAACATTCCGATCCGCATCGGCGTGAACGCCGGATCGCTTGAGAAAGATCTTCAGGAAAAATACGGCGAGCCGACGCCGCAGGCGCTGCTGGAATCCGCCATGCGCCATGTCGATCATCTCGACAGGCTGAACTTCGATCAGTTTAAAGTGAGCGTGAAAGCCTCTGACGTTTTCCTGGCGGTCGAGTCTTACCGCCTGCTGGCGAAACAGATCGATCAGCCTCTGCATCTGGGGATCACCGAGGCGGGTGGCGCCCGTGCTGGCGCGGTGAAATCCGCGATCGGTCTTGGGCTGCTGCTCTCTGAAGGGATCGGCGATACATTGCGTGTTTCGCTCGCGGCCGATCCGGTGGAAGAGATCAAAGTCGGTTTCGACATTCTGAAATCCCTGCGTATTCGTTCGCGCGGCATTAACTTCATCGCCTGCCCGACCTGTTCCCGCCAGGAGTTCGATGTTATCGGCACCGTGAATGCGCTGGAGCAGCGCCTGGAAGATATCATCACGCCGATGGATGTTTCTATCATCGGCTGCGTGGTGAATGGCCCGGGTGAAGCGCTGGTTTCCACACTTGGCGTCACTGGTGGCAACAAGAAAAGCGGCTTCTATGAAGAAGGCGTGCGCAAAGACCGCCTCGATAACGACGACATGATTACGCAACTCGAAGCGCGCATTCGCGCTAAGGCGTCAATGCTCGACGAGAGCCGTCGTATCAGCGTGCAGCAGCTGGAAAAATAACGCAAACGTGGGAAGCGGCGTGCTTCCCGTGTATGATTGAACCCGCGAACCGCCCCAGCCACACCGGAGCGGTCTGTTTCGGGTTCATTTTTTGTATAGAAAAAGAGAATAAACGTGGCAAAAAACATTCAAGCCATCCGCGGCATGAACGATTACCTGCCGGGCGATACCGCCATCTGGCAGCGCATTGAAGGCACTCTCAAGCAGGTGCTCGGCAGCTACGGTTACAGCGAAATCCGTTTGCCGATTGTAGAGCAGACCCCGTTGTTCAAACGCGCTATCGGTGAAGTGACCGACGTGGTTGAAAAAGAGATGTATACCTTTGAGGACCGCAACGGCGACAGCCTGACCCTGCGTCCTGAAGGCACCGCGGGCTGCGTGCGCGCCGGCATCGAACATGGTCTGCTGTACAATCAGGAACAGCGCTTGTGGTACATCGGCCCGATGTTCCGTCACGAACGTCCGCAGAAAGGGCGTTACCGTCAGTTCCATCAGCTGGGTGCCGAAGTTTTTGGCCTGCAAGGCCCGGATATCGACGCCGAACTCATTATGCTGACGGCTCGCTGGTGGCGAGCGCTGGGCATCGCCGAGCACGTGTCGCTGGAGCTGAACTCTATCGGTTCGCTGGAAGCGCGTGCTAACTATCGCGATGCGCTGGTTGCCTTCCTTGAGCAGCACATCGATAAGCTTGATGAAGACTGCAAACGCCGCATGTATTCGAACCCGCTGCGCGTGCTCGACTCCAAAAACCCGGACGTACAGGCGCTGTTAAACGACGCGCCAGCGCTCGGCGATTATCTGGATGAAGAGTCCCGCGAACATTTCGCGGGCCTGTGCGCGTTCCTTGATGATGCCGGTATCGCTTATACGGTCAACCAGCGCCTCGTGCGCGGCCTCGACTACTACAACCGCACCGTGTTTGAGTGGGTGACCACGAGCCTCGGCTCGCAGGGGACGGTGTGCGCGGGCGGTCGTTACGATGGTCTGGTTGAGCAGTTAGGCGGCCGCGCGACTCCGGCAGTGGGCTTCGCGATGGGCCTTGAGCGCCTCGTTTTACTCGTTCAGGCGGTTAATCCGGAATTTACGGCGGATCCTGTTGTCGATATATACCTGATTGCGTCCGGCAACGGCGCGCAGTCGGCGGCAATGCAACTGGCCGAGCGGGTTCGTGACGCGCTGCCGGGCTGCAAGCTGATGACCAACTATGGCGGCGGCAACTTTAAGAAACAGTTCGCGCGTGCGGACAAATGGGGCGCACGCATCGCGCTGGTTCTTGGCGAGGACGAAGTCGCCAACCGTCAGGTTGTGGTGAAAGATTTGCGCTCAGGTGAGCAGCAGGCGCTTGCGCAAAGCGAGCTGGCCGCGCATCTGCAGACGCTGCTGGGCTGATTTCCCGGCGATATATCGTTAAGGAGAAGGACTGCGTGGAAATTTACGAGAACGAAAACGAGCAGCTCGACGCGGTAAAGCGTTTCTTTGCTGAAAATGGCAAAGCGCTGGCGGTGGGTGTGGTATTAGGGATTGGCGCGCTGGTCGGCTGGCGTTTCTGGAACGGTTCGCAGGTCGATTCCGCCCGTGAAGCTTCGCTGCATTATCAGAATGTAATGACTGATGTGCGCGCAGACGATCCGAAAACCCTGAGCGCGGCGCAGCAGTTCGTCGCCCAGAATCAAAACAGCTACGGCGCGCTGGCCGCGCTGGAACTGGCGCAGCGTTATGTGGATAAAAACGATCTCACCAACGCGGCGCAACAGTTACAAAAGGGCCTTGAGAACACGAAGGACGAGAATCTGCGCTCGCTGATTAATCTGCGCCTGGCGCGCATTCAGATCCAGCAGAAACAGGCGGATGCCGCGCTGAAAACCCTGGAAAGCGTCAAAGGCGAAAACTGGTCGGCGATGGTGGCCGATCTGCGTGGCGATGCGCTGCTGAGCAAAGGTGATAAGCAGGGCGCGCGCGATGCCTGGAGCAAAGGGGCGGACGATAAAAATTCTCCGGCGCTTGGCGATATGATGCAGATGAAAATCAATAACTTGTCCATCTGAGAGGGACCCGATGCAATTGCGTAAATTAGTTCTGCCAGCGATGCTTTCCGTCACGCTGTTAAGCGGTTGCTCACTGTTTAGCGGTGAAGAAGACGTGGTGAAAATGTCGCCGCTGCCGACCGTCGAAAACCAGTTCTCGCCGGAAGTGGCGTGGGATACCTCCGTGGGCAGCGGGATTGGCGATTTTTATTCCAACCTGCACCCGGCGTTTCTTGATGGCAACGTCTACGCGGCCGATCGTCGCGGTACGGTGAAAGCCGTGAATTCGCAGGATGGCAAAGAAATCTGGAGCATCGATCTCTCTGAGAAAACCGGCTTCTTCTCCCGTAACCGCCCGGCGCTGCTCTCAGGCGGCCTGACCGCGGTCGGCGCGCACGTTTACGTGGGCAGCGAAAAAGCGCAGGTTTACGCGCTGAATACGTCTGACGGCTCCATCGCCTGGCAGACCAAAGTGGCGGGCGAAGCGCTTTCCCGCCCGGTGGTCAGCGACGGCCTGGTGCTGATTCATACCAGCAACGGTATGCTGCAGGCGCTGAACGAAAGCGACGGTGCGATTAAGTGGACCGTCAACCTGGATATGCCGTCGCTCTCGCTGCGCGGCGAATCTGCACCGGCGTCGGCCTTTGGCGCAGCCATTGTCGGCGGTGATAACGGCCGCGTCAGCGCGGTGCTGATGCAGCGCGGCCAGATGATTTGGCAGCAGCGTATTTCGCAGGCGACAGGTGCGACCGAAATCGATCGTCTGAGCGACGTCGACACAACGCCGGTTGTCGTCAACGGCGTGGTTTACGCATTGGCATATAACGGCAACCTGACCGCGCTGGATCTGCGCTCCGGTCAGATTATGTGGAAACGCGAGCTGGGCTCGGTGAATGATTTCATCGTTGATGGCGGGCGTATCTACCTGGTGGACCAGAGCGATAACGTGCTGGCGCTGAACGTGGAAGGCGGCGTAACGCTCTGGACACAGACGCAGTTGCTGCACCGTAATCTGACCGCGCCGGTGCTCTATAATGGATCGCTGGTGGTCGGCGACAGCGAAGGTTACCTGCACTGGATGGACACCGATAACGGCCGTTTCGTGGCTCAGCAAAAAGTGGACAGCTCCGGCTTCCAGACCGAGCCGGTCGTGGCGGATAACAAGATCCTTATCCAGGCCAAAGACGGTACGCTTTACGCGATTACGCGTTAACAGACAGGCGTAGCACAGCTAAAACGGCTCCTGATTATCGCAGGGGCCGTTTCCTGTTTTCTGAAGCCCGTGGATTTTCTGCGGGTTTAACAATGATTTATCAGTAATGAGGCTTTAAGAATGATACCTGTGGTCGCGCTGGTCGGGCGCCCTAACGTCGGAAAATCCACGTTGTTCAACCGTTTAACCCGCACCCGGGATGCGCTGGTAGCGGATTTCCCGGGGCTGACGCGTGACCGCAAATATGGTCGTGCCGAAGTGGAAGGACGTGAATTTATCTGTATCGATACCGGCGGTATCGACGGCTCGGAAGAGGGCGTGGAAACCCGCATGGCGGAACAGTCGCTGCTGGCGATTGAAGAAGCCGATGTGGTGCTTTTCATGGTGGATGCCCGCGCTGGCCTGATGCCGGCGGATGAGGCCATCGCCAAACATCTGCGCAGCCGCCAGAAACCGACCTTCCTGGTCGCCAACAAAACCGATGGTCTCGATCCGGATCAGGCGGTCTCGGATTTCTACTCGCTTGGCCTGGGTGAAATTCATCCGATTGCGGCTTCTCACGGCCGCGGCGTGACGTCACTGCTGGAGCATGTGCTAGTGCCGTGGATGGACGATGTCGATCCGCCGGAAGAAGTGGATGAAGAAGCCGAATACTGGGCGCAGTTTGAAGCCGAGCAGAACGGTGAACTCGTCGAAGAAGAAGAGGACGATTTCAACCCGCAGGATCTGCCGATTAAACTGGCTATTGTTGGTCGTCCGAACGTAGGTAAGTCCACACTTACCAACCGTATTCTGGGCGAAGACCGCGTTGTGGTCTTTGACATGCCGGGCACTACGCGCGACAGCATCTACATTCCGATGGAGCGTGACGGACGCGAGTTTGTTCTCATCGATACCGCGGGTGTGCGTAAACGCGGCAAAATTACCGATGTGGTAGAGAAATTCTCGGTTATCAAAACGCTGCAGGCGATTGAAGACGCCAACGTGGTGCTGCTGGTTATTGATGCGCGTGAAGGCATTTCCGATCAGGATCTCTCGCTGCTGGGCTTTATTCTCAACAGCGGCCGCTCGCTGGTTATCGTCGTCAACAAGTGGGACGGCCTGAGCCAGGAAGTGAAAGAGGAAGTAAAAGAGACGCTGGATTACCGTCTCGGCTTTATCGACTTCGCCCGCGTACACTTCATCTCCGCGCTGCACGGCAGCGGCGTTGGCAACCTGTTTGAATCGGTACGCGAAGCTTATGACAGCTCCACGCGCCGTGTCAGCACAGCGCTGCTGACCCGCATCATGAAAATGGCGGAAGAAGACCATCAGCCGCCGATGGTACGTGGCCGCCGCGTGAAGCTGAAGTATGCGCATGCGGGCGGTTATAACCCGCCGATTGTGGTGATTCACGGCACTCAGGTGAAAGACCTGCCGGATTCCTACAAGCGTTATCTGATGAACTACTTCCGCAAATCGCTGGATGTGATGGGCACGCCGATTCGCATTCAGTTTAAGGAAGGCGCGAACCCGTTCGCCAACAAGCGCAACACGCTGACGCCAAACCAGCTGCGTAAGCGTAAACGCCTGATTAAGCACATCAAGAAAAGTAAATAACCGAAGCGGGAGTCATCATGACTCCCGCTGTGTTTTTAAGGAGGTCTCACGTGGAATTACGTTGTCCGAACTGTCAGAACGATCTTGAACAAAGCGAGCACGGCGCGCACTGTGCTGTCTGCCATCAGGATTACCAGGTCGAGGCGCGCTGCCCGGAGTGCCATCAGCCGCTGGAAGTACTGAAAGCGTGTGGCGCGGTGGACTATTTCTGCCGTAACGGCCACGGTCTGATTTCCCGTAAACGCGTGGAATTTACGCTGCAGGCGCACTAGTCGCAGATGCAGTCTTCGCCGTTTTTCCACAGCTCGCGTAGCCCTTCCGGCGCGGCGTTTTCCGGCACCAGCAGAACGATGTCGGCGTAGCCCGCCTGATTATGCTGCGTCCAGAGGATCTGGATGCGGAAGTAGCGCTGATCGCCGCGCCCGGGCGAATCGGCCTGTCCGGGCGGGAACGCCTCGGGCAGAGCCTGATGCAGAATATCGATAAGCCGTTGACGCTGCTGTGCGTTTAACTCAGCGACGGCGATGCGCCGCTGACCGGCCAGGCGTGGCATATACGCCACGCCGCCTTCACGCGCCAGCTCCACGACGGCGTCATCCGTCAGATCTGGCAAATCCATCACAACACCCCTGTGGTTTTCCACGCCTGTTCAATCGCCTTCGCCACGCTGTCGCCGGAGCGTTTACGCCCATGCTCGATAGTCAGCTTTGCGAAGCTGGCAAAATCCGCATTTTGCGAGAGTGAGCGGTCACAAACCGTGTCATACCACGCATAACCGGCTTTTTCCCAGGCGTAACCGCCGATGGCTGTCGCTGCGAGATAAAACGCGCGGTTCGGAATGCCGGAGTTAATATGCACGCCGCCGTTATCCTCGCGGGTTTTCACATAGTCTCTCATGTGGCCGGGCTGCGGATCTTTACCGAGCAGCGGGTCGTCATACGCGGTGCCAGGCTCTGACATCGAGCGCAGCCCTTTGCCGTTGATGCCTTCCGCCAGCAGCCCTTCGCCGATGATCCAGTCCGCCTGATCTGCCGTCTGCTGGCGCTGATATTGTTTCACCAGCGAGCCGAAGACGTCAGAAAGCGATTCGTTGAGCGCGCCGGCCTGCTCGAAGTAAATAAGCCCGGCTTCGGTTTCCGTCACGCCGTGGCTAAGCTCATGGCCCACCACGTCAATGGCGATAGTAAAGCGATTAAATATTTCGCCATCGCCGTCGCCAAAGACCATCTGCTGGCCGTTCCAGAAGGCGTTCTGGTATTCCTGTCCGTAATGGACCGTACCGCTGAGCACGAGGCCTTTGTTGTCGAGCGAATCGCGCTTATACGCTTTCCAGAAGAAATCGTGCGTCACGCCCAGATAGTCGTAGGCTTCGTCCACGGCGACGTCGCCGTTGGATGGCGCGCCTTCGCGGCGCACAAGCTCGCCTGGCAGCGTTTCGCGGTTCTGCGCGTCATAGATATCGCGCTCCAGCTTGCCTTTGGCAGAGACGTGCGCGGCAGCGGTCTCTTTGGGCTGATGCGCCATCAGGGTCTGGACGTGGGTGAGAGTCTGGCGCGCTTTCTGCTGCTGTGGCTCTGAGCCATGATCGATAATACGGCGCAGGATGTACGGGGGAATAACGGTTGGATAACGTGACTGGTTCATTAGGGTCTCCTTACACGGCAAGTGCCGTTGAAAAAACCAACACTTGCAGTATAGTTCGCGACCAGCCCGGTGCTCCTGAGGTTTATCCGGTTTTCTTTTTGCGCGTTTTTTTGGCGGGCGTAATCAGGCGGACTTCGCTTTCCACCCAGCCGTCGGCAAGCCGCGTAGTCAGCGTATCGCCGGGCTGCACCTGCTTCGTCGCTTTCAGTACGTTGCCATCCTGTGCCGTGGTGACGCTGTAGCCGCGTGCGAGCGTCGCGAGCGGGCTGACGGCTTCCAGGTGTGTGATGGCGTTGCCGAAGCGCTCACGCGTGTGGCTAAGGCGGGCCGCGACAATCTGCCCGAGGCGATATTCCAGCTGCTGAACGCGGGCCGAGGCGCGATGCAGGCGCGGCAACGGCTGCTGCTGGTTCAGGCGTTGCATCAGGCGGGTCTGACGCTGCGTTGCCTGGCGCATCCGGCTGTCCAGCGCGTTGTCCATACGCTGGCGCAGGCGCATCAACAGCGTTTGCTGGCGGGCAAGACGTAACTGCGGGTGTTGCTGCTCAAGGCGGTGATGCAGGCGCGTAAAGCGCTGCTGGCGGTTAGCCAGCGAGTAATCCATCGCCATTTCCAGACGCTGCTGTAATGCCTGCACCTGACGCAGCAGTTCAAGCTGGTTGCGGCTGACGATCTCGGCGGCGGCAGACGGCGTCGGCGCGCGCAGATCCGCGACGAAATCGGCAATAGTGACGTCGGTTTCATGGCCGACCGCGCTGACGACCGGAATGCGGCTTGCGAAAATCGCCCGCGCGACGCGCTCGTCGTTAAAGCTCCATAAATCTTCCAGCGAGCCGCCGCCGCGCCCGACGATTAACACGTCGCATTCGTCACGCAGGTTGGCAAGCTCAATGGCGCGCACAATCTGTGCAGGCGCGTCGTCGCCCTGTACCGCTGTGGGGTAGATAACCACCGGCAGCGACGGATCGCGACGGCGTAAGACATTCAGCACATCATGCAGCGCCGCGCCGGTTTTCGACGTAATCACGCCCACCTGGCGCGCCGGGGAGGGCAGCGGCTTTTTCAGCGCCGGATCGAATAACCCTTCGGTGGCGAGCTGCTGCTTGAGCTGTTCATAGCGCTGTTGCAACAGGCCTTCACCGGCAGGCTGCATGCTTTCGACGATGATTTGATAGTCGCCGCGCGGCTCGTAGAGGGTGATATTGGCGCGCACCAGTACCTGCTGACCGTGCTGCGGCCGAAACGTCACGCGGCGGTTGCTGTTGCGGAACATCGCACAGCGCACCTGGGCGGTGTCGTCTTTCAGCGTAAAGTACCAGTGACCGGACGCGGGCTGGGTGAAGTTAGAGATTTCGCCGCTGATCCAGACCTGGCCCATCTCCTGCTCAAGCAGCAGACGCACGCTCTGGTTAAGGCGGCTGACGGTAAAAATTGAGGGTGTCTGAGTAAGCGGCATGTGAGCTGGATCAAATTTTAAATCAGCGGGTTATTCAATCGATAGTAACCTGCGCGCAGGCCAGCGCAACCTTTTTTCGCAAAAAAATGTAGAAGCAATCGGTTACGCTCTGTATAATGCCGCGGCAATATTTTATCTGTTCTCATTCACCCCAGGTTGAGATATTGCCCATGCTACGTATCGCTAAAGAAGCACTGACGTTTGACGACGTCCTCCTCGTTCCCGCTCACTCTACCGTTCTGCCGAACACCGCAGATCTCAGCACGCAACTGACCAAAACCATCCGCCTGAACATCCCGATGCTTTCAGCGGCGATGGATACCGTCACGGAAGCGCGTCTGGCGATTGCCCTGGCGCAGGAAGGCGGCATCGGCTTTATCCACAAAAACATGTCTATTGAGCGCCAGGCAGAAGAAGTTCGCCGCGTGAAAAAACATGAATCCGGCGTCGTGACTGACCCGCAGACTGTTCTGCCGACCACCACCCTGCGTGAAGTGAAAGAGCTGACCGAGCGCAACGGCTTTGCAGGCTACCCGGTTGTGACCGAAGAGAACGAACTGGTGGGTATCATCACCGGCCGCGACGTGCGCTTCGTGACCGATCTGAACCAGCCGGTCAGCGTTTACATGACGCCGAAAGCGCGTCTGGTGACCGTTCGCGAAGGCGAATCCCGCGACGTCGTGCTGGCGAAAATGCACGAAAAGCGCGTTGAGAAGGCGCTGGTTGTGGATGAGAGCTTCCACCTGCGCGGCATGATTACCGTAAAAGATTTCCAGAAAGCCGAACGTAAACCGAACGCCTGTAAAGACGAGCAGGGCCGTCTGCGCGTGGGCGCGGCGGTGGGCGCGGGCGCCGGTAACGAAGAGCGTGTTGACGCGCTGGTTGCCGCAGGCGTTGACGTGCTGCTGATTGACTCCTCCCACGGCCACTCCGAAGGCGTGCTGCAGCGCATTCGCGAAACCCGTGCGAAATACCCGGATCTGCAAATCATCGGCGGTAACGTTGCGACGGCCGCAGGCGCGAAAGCCCTGGCGGATGCGGGCGTCAGCGCGGTGAAAGTGGGTATCGGTCCTGGCTCCATCTGTACCACCCGTATCGTCACCGGCGTGGGCGTACCGCAGATCACCGCCGTGGCGGACGCGGTAGAAGCGCTGGAAGGCACCGGCATTCCGGTAATCGCTGACGGCGGCATTCGTTTCTCGGGCGATATCGCCAAAGCGATCGCGGCGGGCGCAAGCGTCGTGATGGTTGGCTCTATGCTGGCTGGTACGGATGAATCCCCGGGTGAAATCGAGCTGTACCAGGGCCGTGCGTATAAATCCTATCGCGGCATGGGCTCGCTCGGCGCGATGTCCAAAGGCTCTTCCGACCGCTACTTCCAGACTGATAACGCCGCTGACAAGCTGGTGCCGGAAGGCATCGAAGGCCGCGTGGCGTATAAAGGCCGTCTGAAAGAGATTATTCACCAACAGATGGGCGGTCTGCGCTCCTGCATGGGGCTGACCGGCTGCGCCACGATCGACGAGCTGCGTACCAAAGCGGAATTCGTGCGCATCAGCGGCGCGGGCATTCAGGAAAGCCACGTTCACGATGTGACCATCACTAAAGAGTCTCCGAACTACCGTATGGGTTCTTAATTTTCTTCGCCCGGCGTTCGCGCCGGGCGTTTACTTTGTATCAGCTACTTTCTGGAAAACGCGTCAATGACGGACAACATTCATAAGCATCGTATCCTTATCCTCGACTTCGGTTCTCAGTACACCCAACTGGTGGCCCGCCGCGTGCGTGAGCTGGGCGTTTACTGTGAACTGTGGGCCTGGGACGTGACGGAAGAGCAAATCCGCGGCTTTAACCCGAACGGGATTATCCTTTCCGGCGGCCCGGAGAGCACCACTGAAGAAAACAGCCCGCGCGCGCCGGAATATGTCTTTAACGCCGGTGTGCCGGTGCTTGGCGTTTGCTACGGTATGCAGACCATGGCGATGCAGCTGGGCGGCCATGTGGAAGGTTCTAACGAGCGTGAATTCGGGTATGCGCAGGTAGAAGTTAAAACCGACAGCGCGCTGGTGCGTGGTATTGAAGATGCGCTGAGCGCCGACGGCAACCCGCTGCTGGATGTCTGGATGAGCCACGGCGATAAAGTGACCGCCATTCCTTCCGATTTCGTGACCGTCGCCAGCACCGAAACCTGTCCGTTCGCGATTATGGCGAACGAAGAAAAACGCTTCTACGGCGTGCAGTTCCACCCGGAAGTGACCCACACCCGCCAGGGCCTGCGTATGCTGGAGCGCTTCGTGCGCGACATCTGCGAGTGCGAAGCGCTGTGGACGCCGGCGAAAATCATCGACGACGCGGTTGAGCGCATTCGTCAGCAGGTGGGCAACGATCGCGTGATCCTGGGCCTCTCGGGCGGTGTGGATTCCTCCGTGACCGCGATGCTGCTGCACCGCGCGATTGGCGACCGTCTGACCTGCGTCTTCGTTGATAACGGCCTGCTGCGCCTGAATGAAGCCGAGCAGGTGATGGATATGTTCGGCGACCATTTCGGCCTTAACATCGTTCACGTCCCGGCGGAAGCGCGCTTCCTTGACGCGCTGGCGGGCATCGACGAGCCGGAAGCCAAGCGTAAAACCATTGGTCGCGTGTTCGTAGAAGTGTTCGACGAAGAAGCGCTGAAGCTGGAAGATGTGAAGTGGCTGGCGCAGGGCACCATCTACCCGGATGTGATTGAATCTGCGGCATCTGCCACCGGCAAAGCGCACGTAATCAAATCTCACCACAACGTGGGCGGCTTGCCGAAAGAGATGAAAATGGGCCTCGTTGAGCCGCTCAAAGAGCTGTTTAAAGACGAAGTGCGCAAGATTGGTCTGGAGCTGGGTCTGCCGTATGACATGCTCTATCGCCACCCATTCCCGGGGCCGGGTCTCGGTGTGCGCGTACTGGGCGAAGTGAAAAAAGAGTACTGTGACCTGCTGCGCCGCGCCGACGCTATCTTCATCGAAGAGCTGCGCCGTGCGGATCTGTACGACAAAGTGAGCCAGGCATTCGCAGTGTTCCTGCCGGTGCGCTCTGTCGGCGTCATGGGCGATGGCCGTAAGTATGACTGGGTCGTCTCACTGCGCGCGGTCGAAACCATCGACTTTATGACCGCTCACTGGGCGCATCTGCCATACGATTTCCTGGGCCGCGTTTCCAACCGTATTATCAATGAAATCAACGGTATTTCCCGTGTGGTTTATGATATCAGCGGTAAACCGCCCGCGACGATTGAGTGGGAATGATTCCCGGCAACGCTTTCTGCTGTATGTAACGTTACAAGCAGGACACGACTTCTGAACCCGCATCGCTGCGGGTTTTTTTATTTCTTAATTATCATGCCCACTGCGATAAAGCTTTTCATCAACCTTACCCTGGGCCATCTGCACAATGCGCGGTATTGCATCAGATGAGCCATTATTTGTAGCGTTGGCAGACACTTTTTCTGAACACTAATGAAGCCTTCTCATTATGCAGGAATAGGTCGTTATGCATGAGGACGTTTGATCCCGGATGACGCGGCATAAACTTTCGTCGGATGCAGAATATTCTGTCTGGCGGGATCTAAGATAACGCCCGCTCATCATCGATTGCGGGCGTTTCTGGCGTCGCAAGGGGAGCTTAAGACACTAGCGCTGCTGCTGTTGTTGCGAGGAGACGTCAAGAGGCATGCTGATTTGCTGGGCCTGGACTTTATCCTGGTGGTGGTACCACGCGCCGATGGCGGAGTAGATAAAGCGACCAAAGAAGAAAAGAAAACTGATAAGCAGTACAATACGGGTCATTCGACCGTTGAATCTGTCCCGTCTTCGTATGCTGGTGGCCTGTGACACGCCTTTACCCTTCAGATTTACCCGTCAACTGCGGGCGACGTAAATATTAAGGCATAGCGAGACGAAGAGGTCAATTATTCATCATGTAAAATTCCGTACGAATCTGCTGAATCTGTTTTTTATTAATATATTTAAGCAGTTGATGCATAAAGCGATAAAGGTCTTTTTCTGCAAATGCCGGTTCGCGTCTGGTGCGGTCGTATTACTTGATGTATATCAAAGGAAAGCGGTTTCCTGTGGCTAAGATTGGCTAACCGCGCCGCGTCCGGCCCAGGTCTGTCGCGCTTCTCAACAGCCAGGTCGGATGCCTGCCTGAAATTCTTGCCCGGGAACGGGAATCTGGTATTGAGCATCTATGTTATCGGTTGAAACACTCAAGAAAAATAAAGACCAATGGTGGGCACTGCCGCTGGTGTTACCGCTGTTGTTATTACCGCTCGCGCGTGTTGGTAATACCTACGTGCATATTGAAGGCGGTTTGGTGGTGCTTTATTACCTGCCGCTGTCGCTGTTTAGCGCCTTCATCATGATGTATGGCCGTCGCGCGCTGCCCGGTATCGCGCTTGGCGTCGTGGTCTATTACCACCGCAACGTCGGGCTGTTAGATCTCACTGTTACGCTGCTCAATTTCTTTGTGCCGACTACGCTGAGCTGGGCAGGCTACCGTATCTTCGCGCCGGGCCAGCATGCGGTTTCCTGGTGGCACGCTCGCAGCGGCGCGCAGCGTATGTTCTGGCTGGTATTCTTTAACGCCACGGTGTTTATGCTGTTTTACCAGATAGCCGCGTTTCTCGGGCTGTATGAACGGCCGACATCACTGACGGGCGAGAATCCTTTTACCGTACTGACGCTTATCAGTTATCAGGCTGTGCTGGTCGGCTGCCTTACGGGGACGCCGGTTTTCTATCTGCTTATCCGTGTGCTGCGCCACCCGCGCTATCTGAAGAGCTTTCTCTCGCAGGCGCGTGCGCAGCGCGATAAGAAAGTCAGTAAAGTCGAAGTGGCCGTCTGGCTTGGCATTATTCTGTTCCTGCTCGGCTGTCTGATGCAGCCAACGGGCGATAGCAGTTCGCTGTTCAGCACCACGTATACGCTCTCGCTGCTGTTGCCGGTGATGCTGTGGGGCGCGATGCGGTTTGGCTATTTCTTTATCACTACCGTCTGGACGCCAGTACTGGCGCTGTTATGCCATTACTACTATCTCTATTTTCCGTCGGTGCCCGGCTACGAAACCCAGATGGTGATAAATACTTCCAGCTACGGCGTCTTTTCGCTGGTAATCGTCTTTATGGCGTTAACCGCCACCCGCCAGCGCATAATGCATCTGCGCGGCCGTCGTCTGGCGTTAATCGACCCGTTAAGCCACATGCCGAATCTGCGTGCGCTGAACCGGGATCTTGGCAAAGCGCCCTGGTCGGTGCTCTGTTTTATGCGTATTCCGGAGCTTGAGCTGCTCGGGCGTAATTATGGCGTCATGCTGCGCATCCTCTATAAGCAGCAGATGGCGGCGTGGTTGCGCCAGATCCTGCTGCCGGATGAGCTGGCGTATCAACTTTCCGGGCACGATTTGGTGCTGCGCATTCATACCGAATCGTACCTTGAGCGCATCGACGCGTTGGATAAACGCGTGCGGCAGTTTCGCTTTATGTGGGACGGCATGCCGTTGCAGCCGCAGGTTGGCATCAGCTACAGCTTCGTGCGTTCGCCGGTCACGCATCTGCATCTGCTGCTTGGCGAAATGAGCACCATGGCGGATCTGTCGCTCGCCACCAATCAGCCCGAAAGTCTCCAGTGTCGCGGTGCAAACCACGTGCAGAAAGCCGTTAAGCTCAAAGTAGATATGCTCAATCGCTTGCAGCAGGCGCTGGATAATCATCATTTCCGATTGATGGCACAGCGTATCGAAGGGATGCGCGGCGACAGCTACTACGAGATCCTGCTGCGTATGCGCGGTGATGATGGCGAACTGATCGCGCCGGAGATTTTCCTGCCGGTAGCGCATGAGTTCGGCCTCTCGTCGCGCATCGATCTGATGGTGCTGGAAAGCACGCTGCAATTTATGGACGAGTGGCGTGAACAACTCCCCGCCAGCCGTTTCTCTATCAACCTGACACCCGCCACCGTCTGTCGTGTGCCGTTTCCAGGCGAGGTACAGCGGCTACTGGCGCGTTATCACGTTGAGCCATGGCAGCTAATTTTTGAAATCACCGAAAGCCAGTCGTTTACCAACGTGGAACAGACGCAGGTGACGCTCTCGCGACTGCGTGCGATGGGGTGTCGCATTGCGATTGACGATTTCGGCACCGGCTACGCCAGCTACGCGCGGCTGAAAAGCATCAACGCCGATATTTTAAAAATCGACGGCAGTTTTATTCGCAATATCGTGACCAGCAGCCTGGATTATCAGATTGTTGAATCAATGTGCCATCTGGCGCGGATGAAAAATATGCAGGTGGTGGCGGAATATGTCGAAAGCGAAGAGATAAAAAACGTCGCCTGTTCGCTGGGTATCGACTATCTGCAGGGCTATGTGATTGGTAAGCCGCAACCGCTGGAGTCGCTAATCGCGACGAAACCGGAGAGGACAGCGCAGGCATAAAAAAACGGTGAGCCAGGCTCACCGTTTCGCGTTTCAGGCGGCCACTTCCGGGCTCGCTTCTTCTTCAATATTCAGCTTCCAGCCGGTGACGCCTTCCCAGTATTGCTGCTCGCGTTCGAGATCCAGCAGCACCAGCGCGTTCTGGCTGAACCAGTCGTGCGGGAAACGCAGAGTCCAGTGATTCTCATCGGTGTTCAGCACCAGCGTCGGCGGCGTGGTGGTCGCCTGGCGCTGATTATTCAGCAGCACGCCGAGGCGCAGCAGCTGGATCAGCGGCAGGAACTGCTTTTTCTTATACAGCGTAAAGCGCGGCAGCTCGTCGAGCTTAATCGCCTTACGGTGATAGCGCACCATCGTCGCCATCATCATCTGCTGCTCCTGGTTAAAGCCCGGCAGATCGCTGTTCTGGAGGATATACGCCGAATGGCGGTGCAGGCCGCTGTGGTTAATGCCAAGCCCGACTTCATGCAGCATCGCCGCCCATTTCAGGAGCGCCGCCAGCGACGGGTTCGCAAGCTTAGGGTTCTGCTGCTCCCACTGTTCATACATCAGCATCGTGGTATCCAACACCCGGTGCGCCTGCTCTCTGTCGATATGGTACTGGTTAGCGAGGCTCTGTGCTGTACGAATGCGGATATCCTGATGGCGGAAACGGCCTTCCATCTCATACAGCACGCCTTCGCGCAGCGCGCCGTCTGACAGACGCAGCTCGCGAATAGCCAGCGCGTCAAACACGCCGCAGAGAATAGCCAGCCCAGGCACGAAGACGACTTTGCGCTCTTCCGACAGGCCCGGCAGGGTAAGCGCGGAGAAGTGGCCGAATTTCAGCACTTCATCGCGCAGCATATCGAGACGATCCGGCGTGATAAAACCGTCTTTCTCGCCCATCTCTACCAGCACTTCATGCGCGGCTTTAATGGTGCCGGAGGCGCCCAGTGCCACGGTCCAGCCTTTCAGGCGGTACTGCCAGGCGAGGCTTTCAAGCTTTTGTACGGCGGCGAGGCGTGCGCGGCGGAAATTATCCGGCGTGATTTCACCGTTCGGGAAGAAATGCTGCCCGAAGCTGACGCAGCCCATACGGCGGCTTTCGACCAGCTGCGGCTCGAAATCTTCGCCGATCACCAGCTCCGTCGAGCCGCCGCCGATATCAATAACCAGCTTGCGTCCGCGTTCCGGCTGCGTATGTTCCACGCCCATAAAAATCAGGCGCGCTTCTTCATTGCCGGAGATAATTTCGATTGGGTAAGGGATAACCTTTTCCGCGCGACGCAGGAAATCCGTCGCGTTAGACGCCTGGCGCAGCGTGTGGGTGCCCACGATGCAGACGTTAGCCGCGGAAAAGCCCTGCAGGCGCTCGGCGAACAGGGAAAGACAGGCGAGGCCGCGCTCCATGGCCTCTTCGGTCAGCATATTGTTTTCATCCAGCCCATCGGCCAGGTGTACGCGTTGTTTCAGACGACCAATGATTTGCATGGCGCCATCCACCACACGGGCAATCACCATATGGAAGCTGTTAGAGCCGAGATCGACCGCAGCAAATTCCTCCGGTCGTGGAGCATCAGAAGTTATCGGCATAGATTATTCAGGCTGTTCCAGAGATTTTATGTAATCGTAAATCGCCAATTGTGCGCGAACTTTGCGGCGATTACCACGCGGCACATAGCGATTACTCAGTTCTTTATCCACATAACGGGCTTTTACCGTATCACTGAACAGGATATCAATAATATCCAGAATGCGCTGTTTCAGGCGCGGGTCCAGCAGCGGCGCGGCCACCTCAATGCGGTAGTCGATATTACGCGTCATCCAGTCGGCAGACGACAAATAAACGCGTTTATCGCCGCCGTTTTCGAAAATATAGACCCGGTCATGTTCAAGATAGCGGTCAACGATACTGATGACCTGAATATTATCGCTCAGGCCCTCAAGCTGCGGGATAAGCGAACACATGCCGCGGATCAACAGGTTGACTTTTACGCCGGAGCCGGACGCCGCGTAGAGGCGATCCACCAGACCTTTATCGACGAGGTTATTGAGCTTAAGCGTGATCCCTGACGGCAGCCCCTGCTGCGCGTTGGCGATCTCCTGGTCGATCATCTCGTAAAGCAGGCGGCGCGAGTTTTGCGGCGACACCAGCAGGTAATCGAAGCTCACCGGCCGGTAAGGGTTCTCGATAAAGTTAAACACACGGCGCACTTCATTGGTGATACGCGCGTCGGCGGTCAGCAGCGAGTAGTCGGTATAGAGGCGCGCGGTTTTCTCGTTAAAGTTGCCGGTGCCGATATGCGCGTAGCGCACCACGTCGTCACCCTCTTTACGCGAGATGAGAAACAGCTTGGCGTGAATCTTAAGGCCAGGCGCTGAGAAGATCACATGCACGCCCGCTTCGGTGAGGCGTTTCGCCCAGTGAATATTCGCCTCTTCATCGAAGCGCGCCTGTAACTCCACCACCACGGTTACTTTCTTGCCGTTGTGCGCGGCGTGGATCATCGAGTCGATAATGCGCGAGTCTTTCGCCACGCGATAGATATTGATTTTGATGGCCAGCACGCTCGGGTCGAACGACGCCTGGCGCAGCAGTTCCAGCACATGCTCGAACGTGTGATACGGGTAGTAGAGCAGCACGTCGCGCTCGCGAATAGCGTCAAAGCCGTTGCGGAATTGATCGAACCAGATGTGGCGCAGGCGCGGCAGCGGTTTGTTGATCAGATTCGCTTTCCCGACATTCGGGAAGCTAATGAAATCTTTAAAGTTATGGTAGCGACCGCCCGGCACGATGGAGTCATAGCGCGAGATAGAGAGCTTCTCGCGCAGCATCTGCACCATCGCGTCCGGCATGTCGCGCTGGTAGACGAAACGCACCGGTTCGGCGGTGAGGCGCTGCTTGAGGCTTGAAGACATCAGCTCCAGCAGGCTCGATTCCATCTCATGCACCAGATCGTATTCCGCATCGCGCGTCATCTTCATGGAATAGGCGTTCAGCGCGTCGTAATCGAAAAAGCCTTTGAAAATGTCATCCAGGCAGAAGCGCAGAATGTTATCCAGCAAGATCATCGGTTTGCGGCGGCGCGGGGTTTCGGGCGGGAGATTCACGAAGCGCGGCACTTTATCGGCCGGGATCTCCAGCAGCGCGTAGCGAATCGATTCGCCGCGGATAATTTCGACCGCCAGATAGGTGTAATCGTCTTTCAGGAACTGCACCAGATCGGTGTCGCGATTAATCAGCGTCGGGGTGACGTGCTGGCGCAGATAGTGTTTGAAGTAGTGGCGCAGCCACACCTGCTGGTTTTCAGAAAGCTGGCGTTCGTTAATCAGGAAGATTTGGTTACGCGCCATCTCCAGCAGCAGATCGTTATACAGGCCGTCAAACTCCTGATCCGCTTTCAACACCCGCGACTGGATCTTGCCCAGCAGGTGGCGCGAATGGGAGTTAGAACCCTGCTCTTCGCTGATGATAATGCGCCGCTTAAGCTCGGCAAACCGGACCTTATAAAATTCATCAAGGTTATTGGAGTAGATGCCCAGAAAGCGCATGCGCTCGATAAGCGGGTTGGTTTTATCCGCCGCCTCCTGCAATACGCGTTCGTTGAACGATAACCAGCTCAGTTCTTTTTCGATATAAAGCTTTTCCTGACCCATTACTACTCACACTCCGGTTGATTAACTCGGGACGTGTCAAATCCGTCTCGGGGTTATTATGGCGAGCTTTGTCATGCTCTGTCCAACTGTGCCAGAAAAGTATGACAGTTATCCGCAGGCTTTCGAGAAAGCGGCAAAAAAGCCTGTGAAACCGTGAAGTTGCCGGACAAGTTTTCCGTGCCGATGATGGAATTAACGGCCGGGGAGAGAAAAAATAAAGGGCCTTTCGGCCCTTTAATCACTCGTCAGAAGCGTAACCCTGCGGCGGGAGCGGCTGCCCGTCCAGCCAGGCGCGGCCCTCGCGCATCGCGAGGCGGCCATCGATAAACCAGCTCACCACCAGCGGGTAGATGGCGTGCTCTTGCGCCTGAACGCGCGCGGTGACGTCTTCTTCGCTGTCGCCGGGAAAGACCGGGACGCGGGCCTGTAAAATCACCGGGCCGCCGTCCAGCTCGTCCGTGACGAAATGCACCGACGTGCCGTGCTCGTCATCGCCATTAGCGAGCGCCTGGCGGTGCGTATGCAGCCCCGGATATTTCGGCAGCAGGGAAGGGTGAATATTCAGCAGCCGTCCTTCATAGTGCGCCACAAAGGCCGGGCTCAGAATACGCATGTAACCCGCCAGCACCACCAAGTCCGGTGCGTAGGCGTCTATCTCCTGCATCAGCTCGCGGTCAAACGCCTCGCGGCTGGCAAAATCGGCTGCGCTTAACGCATGGGCGGGAATATCGGCCTCGCGGGCGCGCTCGAGGCCGAACGCGTCGGCCTTGTTGCTGAAAACGGCACTAATCACACCGTTGATTTTCTTCTGCGCGCAGGCGTCGATAATCGCCTGTAAATTACTGCCGCTGCCGGAAATCAGCACTACGATGCGCTTCATTACGCAATAACCACGCGTTCCTGGGCATCGGAGGCTTTAATCGCGCCGATTTTCCATGCGGTTTCGCCGAGGCTGTTGAGCAGGGCTACCGCGTTATCCGCTTCTGCGGCTGGCAGGGCGATGACCATGCCAACGCCGCAGTTAAAGGTACGGTACATTTCATGACGGCTGACGTTGCCCGCCTGTTGCAGCCAGTTGAAGACCGCCGGCCACTGCCAGGAGGCCTCATCAATCACCGCCTGGGTGTTGTCCGGCAGCACGCGCGGAATGTTTTCCCAGAAGCCGCCGCCGGTCAGGTGGGCGATGGCGTGAACTTCAAGCTTCTCAATCAGCTCCAGCACCGGTTTTACATAGATGCGGGTAGGGGCCAGCAGGTGATCGGCGAGCGGTTTGCCGTCAAGCTCGGTGGTTTGCGGGTCCGCGCCGCTCACTTCAAGAATTTTACGCACCAGCGAATAGCCGTTGGAGTGCGGGCCGCTGGAGGCCAGCGCCACCAGCACGTCGCCGTCGGCGACTTTCGAGCCGTCGATAATCTCTGATTTTTCCACTACGCCGACACAGAAACCGGCCACGTCGTAATCGTCGCCGTGATACATGCCCGGCATTTCCGCCGTTTCGCCGCCCACCAGCGCGCAGCCGGATTGCAGGCAGCCTTCGGCGATGCCGTTAATCACGCTTGCCGCGGTATCCACATCCAGCTTGCCGGTCGCGTAGTAATCGAGGAAGAACAGCGGCTCGGCGCCCTGTACCACCAGATCGTTCACGCACATCGCCACCAGGTCGATGCCAATCGTGTCGTGACGTTTCAGATCCATCGCCAGACGCAGCTTGGTGCCGACGCCGTCCGTCCCGGAGACCAGCACCGGCTCGCGGTATTTCTGCGGCAGCGCGCAGAGGGCGCCGAAGCCGCCCAGGCCACCCATCACTTCCGGGCGACGGGTTTTTTTCACGACGCCTTTGATTCGGTCGACCAGAGCGTTACCAGCATCAATATCAACACCGGCATCTTTATAGCTGAGAGAGGTTTTGTCGGTCACTGCTAAGTCCCCACGCGGTTGCGGTTGGTGGTAGTAGAGAAAACGCGGCAATTCTAACAGTCCAGGCAAACGTTTGCGAGCCCTTGTTGCGTTGAATAAAACACACTAATAAGATGACTGACTTCTGTTCGGTTGATCCCGATCAAGCCCATTACGTATGGCGCGGCCCGCAAAAAGCGGTATAATCCGGCGATTTTTTTTGTGGCTGCCATCTTGCTGGGGAGAAAGAGAATGAAGATCGTTGAAGTGAAGCACCCGCTGGTTAAACACAAGCTGGGCCTGATGCGCGAGCATGACATCAGCACCAAGCGTTTTCGTGAACTCGCCTCTGAAGTGGGCAGCCTGCTGACCTATGAAGCCACGGCGGATCTGCTGACGGAAAAAGTGACCATCGAAGGCTGGAACGGCCCGGTGGAAATCGAGCAGATCAAAGGCAAGAAAATTACCGTTGTGCCTATTCTGCGCGCCGGTCTCGGCATGATGGAAGGGGTGCTGGAGAACGTACCGAGCGCGCGCATCAGCGTGGTTGGCGTTTATCGCGATGAAGAAACCCTGGAGCCGGTGCCGTATTTCCAGAAGCTGGTTTCTAATATCGACGAGCGCATGGCGCTGGTTGTCGACCCGATGCTGGCGACAGGCGGCTCGATGATCGCCACCATCGACCTGCTGAAAAAAGCTGGCTGCACCAGCATCAAAGTGCTGGTTCTGGTTGCCGCGCCGGAAGGCATCAAGGCGCTGGAGAAAGCGCACCCGGACATTGAGCTTTATACCGCGTCTATCGACAAGGGGCTGAACGAGCACGGGTACATCATCCCGGGCCTCGGCGATGCGGGCGATAAAATATTTGGTACGAAATAAACATTAAGCCGACTTATTAGTCGGCTTTTTTTTGGTCTCACACTTAAACATCACACATCAACACTCTTGAGGAAAACGCTATGACGCGCCGTGCTATCGGGGTAAGTGAACGTCCGCCGCTCTTACAGACTATCCCGCTTAGTTTGCAGCACCTGTTCGCCATGTTTGGCGCAACTGTGCTGGTGCCCATCCTGTTTCATATCAACCCGGCCACCGTACTGCTGTTTAACGGCATCGGAACGCTGCTGTATCTCTTTATCTGTAAAGGCAAAATCCCGGCGTATCTGGGTTCAAGCTTTGCCTTTATCTCACCCGTGTTGCTGTTGTTGCCACTCGGTTATGAGATGGCACTTGGCGGGTTTATCGTCTGCGGCGCGCTGTTTTGCATCGTGGCGCTGATTGTCAAAAAAGCAGGCACCGGCTGGCTCGACGTGATGTTCCCGCCTGCGGCGATGGGCGCGATTGTCGCCGTTATCGGCCTGGAGCTTGCGGGCGTCGCCGCCAATATGGCGGGCCTGCTGCCGGCGGAAGGCCAGACGGCGGATTCTACCACTATTACGATTTCGCTGGTGACGCTGGCGGTGACGGTGTTTGGCTCGGTGCTGTTCCGTGGTTTTCTCGCGATCATCCCGATTCTTATCGGCGTGCTGGCGGGCTATGCGCTCTCCTTCGCGATGGGCGTCGTGGATACCACGCCGATTGCCAATGCCCACTGGTTCGCGCTGCCGACGTTCTACACGCCGCGCTTTGAATGGTTTGCCATCTTCACCATTCTGCCTGCGGCGCTGGTGGTAATAGCCGAGCACGTCGGGCATCTGGTGGTGACGGCGAATATCGTGAAAAAAGATCTGATCCGCGATCCGGGCCTGCACCGCTCGATGTTCGCGAACGGTTTCTCGACGATGATTTCCGGTTTCTTCGGCTCCACGCCGAACACGACCTATGGCGAAAACATCGGCGTGATGGCGATCACCCGCGTCTACAGCACCTGGGTTATCGGCGGCGCTGCGATCATCGCGATTTTGCTCTCCTGCGTTGGCAAACTGGCGGCGGCGATCCAGATTATCCCGGTACCGGTGATGGGGGGCGTTTCGCTGCTGCTGTACGGCGTGATCGGCGCTTCCGGTATTCGCGTGCTGATTGAATCCAAAGTGGATTACAGCAAGGCGCAGAACCTGATCCTGACGTCAGTCATCCTGATCATCGGCGTCAGCGGCGCGAAAGTGCATATTGGCGCGGCCGAGCTCAAAGGTATGGCGCTGGCGACGATAGTCGGCGTGGCGCTGAGCCTGATTTTCAAACTTATCAACGTATTGCGCCCGGAAGAGACGGTGCTTGACGCTGACGAGCACGAAAAATCGCCACACTGATCCGCCTGCCGGGCGGCGCTGTCCGCCCGGTTCAACAGCGAAGCGATTGTGTGATAGACTCAATGCGTTTTTTCGTATGTCCTTGAAGAGGTCCTTCTGAACACACCGGCACAGCTCTCCTTGCCGCTCTGGCTGCCCGATGACGAAACGTTTGCCAGCTTCTGGCCGGGCGACAACCCCTCTTTATTAGCCGCACTCCAGACGATGCTACGTCACGACCGCAGCGGCTACATCTATTTCTGGTCCCGGGAGGGAGGTGGGCGAAGCCATCTGCTGCATGCCGCCTGCGCTGAGCTTTCGCAACGCGGAGACGCGGTCGGTTATGTGCCGCTCGATAAACGCACCTGGTTTGTCCCGGAGGTGCTGGAGGGTATGGAGCAACTCTCGCTGGTGTGCATCGATAATATCGAATGCATCGCAGGCGATGAGCTGTGGGAAATGGCTATCTTCAATCTCTATAACCGCATTCTGGAATCGGGCAATACCCGGCTGCTCATTACCGGCGACAGGCCGCCGCGCCAGCTCAACCTGAAGCTGCCCGATCTCGCCTCGCGACTCGACTGGGGGCAAATCTACCGGCTCCAGCCGCTTTCCGATGACGATAAGCTCCAGGCGCTGCAATTGCGCGCGCGGATGCGCGGGTTCGAGCTGCCGGAAGATGTGGGGCGTTTTCTGTTAAAACGGCTCGATCGCGAAATGCGCACGCTGTTCCTGACGCTCGATCAGCTCGATCGCGCCTCGATCAGCGCCCAGCGTAAGCTGACGATCCCGTTTGTGAAAGACACGCTCGGGCTGTAAAAGCCTCGCAGAAAGAAGAACGCCGCGAGGAGTGCCCGCGGCGTTTTTTTTAGAGGATCTCCAGCACCTGTTCCGGCGGGCGCCCCAGTCGCGCTTTGCCGTGGCTAATCACAATCGGGCGCTCAATCAGTTTCGGGTTATCCACCATCGCCTGAATCAGCGCCTCTTCGCTAAGCGACGGGTCAGCCAGATTCAGTGTCTTATAGAGATCTTCTTTCGTGCGCATCAGCTCGCGCGCCTCGCTGAAACCGAGCTGGTTCAGCAGCGTTTTGATTGTCGCCGCATCCGGCGGCGTCTCCAGATACAGCACGACATCCGGCTCAATGCCGCGTTCGGTCAGCAGGCTCAGGGTTTCGCGGCTCTTTGAGCAGCGTGGGTTATGGTAAATCGTCACGTCCCGGGACATGGTCTCTCCTGTTACATTTTTTCGTAAGGGCGGAAGCGCTGTTGCAGCTGGCGGATCTGGTCGATACGGGCGTCATAACGCGCCTGTTGCAGACTGCCAAGCTTCACCTGCGAACTGGCGCTGCTGAGGAGCGTTATCGCCTGATCAAGTTTACCCAAAAGCGCCATCACTTCGGCGCGTGCCGCCAGCTCCTGATCGCGATTGCCGAGCGCCGCCTGCGCCTGCGCCAGCAGATCCCAGCCGTTGGTGTCATCCGGCCAGGTGAAGGTGTAGCGGTTGAGGATAGTCACCGCCTGCGCCGGCTGGCTGCCTTCCAGATACGCGTTAGCGAGGTTCAACTGCAACACCGGGTTGGTTTTCAGATCCGGCGCGCTTTTCAGACGGTCAATCGCCTCCTGCGCTTTGTGCTCGCCAAGCGAAATATCGGTGGCGAGGTCGAGATACCAGGCGTTGCCCGGCTGCGCGCGTAACAGCGGTTCCAGCTGCTGGCGGGCTTCGGCGAAGCGTTTATCCTGCATCGCCTGCAGGGCGCGGCCATATTGCGCGGCGTGCTGTTCACGCTGGTTGCCTTTGGCGAGTGAATCCAGAATATCGCTGGTGAGCTGGTTGCGCCCGGAGTTATACATGCCCAGCGTGCGCACTTTCGCCATGTAGAACGCTTCCGAGGATTGCGATACGACGGGGCGCATCTGGTTCGCGCGGTTACGGGCATCCGACAGACGGCTTTCCGGTAGCGGGTGAGTCAGCAGAATTTCCGGCGGGCGCGTGGAGTAGCGCGCCTGGTCGAGGAGTTTCTCAAGGAAAGTCGGCATCGCCTGCGGATCAAAACCCGAGCGTTGCAGCACCTGAATACCGATGCGGTCGGCTTCCTGTTCATTCTGTTGAGTAAACGTGATAACGCCCTGCTGCGTACCGGCGAGCGTGCCGGTCAGCGCCGCCATACCCGCCTGCGGGCTTGCCATCGCGAGCAGTATGGAGCCGAGCGCGCCGACCCAGGTGAGCGGGGCGCTGCGCTTTTGATCTTCCATCGCACGCGCCAGGTGACGCTGGGTGACGTGGGAGATTTCGTGGGCCATTACCGAGGCGAGCTGGCTTTCGTTATCGGCATAGCGGAACAGCGCCGAGTGCAGCACCACGTTGCCGCCGAAAAAGGCGAAGGCGTTAATTTCATCGTTATTAATGAGATAAAAGTGGAAAGGGGTTTTTACCGAATCGGCGTGCGAGACCAGGCGCATACCCAGCCCGTTGATATATTGCACCAGCAGCGGGTCGTTGATCAGGGGCGCGCTGCCGCGCAGCTGACGGACATAGTAATCGCCCATCTGAAGCTCCTGACCAATAGAGAGCGTGCTGCCCGCCGAGGTGCCCATATCCGGCAAACCGTCGGCCGGGTCCGCTGCAAAGGCGGGCGCAAGCGGGCCTGCCAGCATGCCGCCGATAAGCGTTGCAACCAGTGTCGTTTTCAACTGCCTGAACATAGCCTCTTTCCCGTCTGTATAGAGTCTCTTTTGACCCGCCCGGCATCGCTTTGTTCAGTCCGCGCGCCTGGCTGGGAAGTCCGTTTTACAAATGCGTCGGGAAATCATATTCATCCGGTGACGGGTTGTCTTGCGGGGGGCACAAAAATCACGGTCTTTTTTGTGACATTTCGATACAATTCGCCCTCACGCCCGTGCCGTAACCCGTAAGGGAAGGTTTTTTATGCTTGAAATGTTAACCCAGTGGTATCGTCGTCGCTTCAGCGATCCGGAGGCGATAGCGCTGCTGGCGATTCTGGTCGCCGGTTTTTGTATCCTCTTCTTCCTGCATGGTTTGCTGGCACCGCTGCTGGTCGCTATCGTCCTCGCTTATCTGCTGGAGTGGCCGACGTCGCGGCTGCAGCGCATCGGCTGTTCGCGCGGCCTTGCCGCAACGCTGGTGCTGGTGCTCTTTATCGGTATTGTGCTGGTGATGGCGTTTGTCGTGGTGCCGGTGGCCTGGCAGCAGGGGATTTACCTGATCCGCGATATTCCCGGCATGCTCAATAAGCTCTCCGATTTTGCGGCGACGCTGCCGAAGCGCTTTCCGGCGCTGATGGACGCGGGCATTATCGACGCCATCGCCGAAAATATGCGCACCCGCATCATCACGCTTGGCGATTCCGTCGTGAAATATTCGCTCGCCTCGCTGGTGGGGCTGCTGACGCTCGCCATCTACCTGATTCTGGTGCCGCTGATGGTGTTCTTTTTAGTCAAAGATAAAGAACAACTGCTGAACGCGGTGCGGCGTGTGCTGCCGCGTAACCGCGGTCTCGCAGGACAGGTGTGGGTGGAGATGAACCAGCAGATCACCAATTATATTCGCGGCAAAGTGCTGGAGATGATTGTGGTCGGCGTCGCGACCTGGATAGGCTTCCTGATTTTCGGCCTTAACTACTCGCTGTTGCTGGCGGTGCTGGTCGGCATCTCTGTACTGATTCCGTATATCGGCGCGTTTATGGTGACTATCCCGGTCGTGTGCGTGGCGCTGTTTCAGTTCGGCATGGGCACGGAGTTCTGGAGCTGCTTTGCGGTCTATCTGATCATTCAGGGGCTGGATGGCAACGTGCTGGTGCCGGTGCTGTTCTCCGAAGCGGTCAATCTGCATCCACTGGTGATTATTCTCTCGGTGGTGATTTTCGGGGGGCTGTGGGGCTTCTGGGGGATTTTCTTCGCCATTCCGCTGGCGACGCTGATTAAAGCGGTGGTTCACGCCTGGCCGGAAACCACGCCGACGGCACAAGAGTAACGTCATACGGGCCGGGCAGGCGTTACGCCTCCCGGCAATTTGTCTTCAGGCGTGTTCTTTCAGCCAGGCCAGCACCACATCGTGGTGATTACTGGTTTTGAAATCGTTGAACACATGCTCGATTTTTCCTTCGGCATCGATCAAAAAGCTGATGCGATGAATGCCGTCGTAGGTTTTCCCCATAAAGGATTTTTCACCCCAGACGCCAAACTGGTCGCTCACCTGATGATCTTCATCCGAGAGCAGCGTGAAATTAAGCAGCTCTTTTTCAGCGAAACGCGAGAGCTTTTCAGGTTTGTCGGTGCTGATGCCCAGCACTTCCACACCCGCTTTTTTCAGGTCATCCATATTATCGCGCAGCCCGCATGCCTGGACGGTGCAGCCCGGCGTCATGGCTTTGGGATAGAAATAAACCAGAACACGCTGTCCCTGGAAGTCGGTCAAATTTACTTGTTCACCGTCCTGATCGGGCAAGCTAAATTTCGGTGCGATATCACCGGCTTTCAGTGGATTCATCACTACACTCCATCCTGTTCATCTTGCTGTGGATAATTAACCACGCTAATAGTGCCTTGCGCGCCCAGCTCTGTACAGAGTTGACGGAAAGGCTGTTCGATAATCGTCGCATCCTGTGTAGCCGGACTGTGCGCCGTTATCTGAATATAGAGCTGTGCGGACTTATTTTCCTGCGCAGGCTGCGTGCGCGAGATAAGTTCAGCGATATTCATATCGTGGGAATGGAACAGCTCGGTGAAGCGCTCAATAAGGTGTGGCGAGTCTTCCACCTCGACCTGCACCCAGACGGACGCCGGCATCGCCTGGCGCGGGCGGGCGGTGGTGCGTTTCATCACAATCAGCAAATCCAGCTCGGCGCCCTTGAGCGGCAGCGTGGATTCAATCAGCGTAATCGCGTTCCAGCTCCCGGACAGCAGCATGATGAACGTGAACTCCTCTCCCAGCATCGCCAGACGGCTATCTTCGATATTGCAGCCGCAACTGCTGACATGGCGGGTGATAGTGTTAACGATACCCGAGCGGTCGGCTCCCAGCGCGGTAATCACCAGATAATGGGGGGATGAGGATGTCAAACCTGTGCTTCCTGTTGAAACGATGAATTATTCCTTAGGAAACCATAAAAAAATCCGCCATACAACCGCATAGCGCGCCCTGGCCGCTTGCTTTTATTACGGCACCAAACGTACCATTGAGGCTCTTGTTTGCACAGAGGATGGCCAATGTTCACGGGAAGTATTGTCGCGCTTATCACGCCGATGGATGAAAAAGGTAATGTCTGCCGGGCGAGCCTGAAAAAACTGATTGATTACCATGTCGCTAATGGAACGTCGGCGATTGTATCGGTAGGGACGACCGGGGAATCCGCTACGCTTAGCCATGACGAACATGCTGACGTGGTGATGATGACGCTGGAACTTGCCGACGGCCGCATCCCGGTTATCGCAGGCACGGGCGCGAACGCCACTTCCGAGGCCATCAGCCTGACTCAGCGTTTCAACGACAGCGGCATCGCAGGCTGTCTGACCGTTACGCCGTATTACAACCGTCCGACCCAGGAAGGCCTGTTCCAGCATTTTAAAGCTATCGCGGAGCATACCGACCTGCCGCAGATCCTCTATAATGTGCCGTCCCGTACCGGTTGCGATATGCTGCCGGAGACCGTGGGCCGTCTGTCGAAAATTAAAAATATTGTCGGTGTCAAAGAAGCGACCGGGAACTTAAGCCGCGTTCATCTGATCAAAGAGCTGGTCAGTGATGATTTCGCGCTGTTAAGCGGCGACGACGCCACAGCGATGGATTTCATGCAGCTTGGCGGTCACGGGGTGATTTCTGTTACCACCAACGTCGCGGCGCGCGATATGGCCGATATGTGCCGGCTCGCGGCGGAAGGGAAGTTTGACGATGCGCGCATCATCAATCGTCGCCTGATGCCTTTGCACCATAAATTATTTGTCGAACCCAATCCTGTCCCGGTGAAATGGGCCTGTAAGGAGTTGGGACTTGTGGCGACCGATACGCTGCGCCTGCCAATGACGCCGATTACCGATGCCGGTCGCGACATTGTTGGCTCCGCGCTTAAGCATGCCGGCCTGCTGTAAAGTTTAGGGAGATTTGATGGCTTACTCAGTACAGAAGTCGCGTGTGGCGAAAGTAGCAACCGTATCGCTGGTGATGCTGCTCGCCGCCTGTAGTTCCGATTCGCGCTACAAGCGTCAGGTGAGCGGCGATGAGTCCTATCTGGACGCGGCTCCGCTGGCAGAACTGCACGCGCCGGCCGGTATGATCCTGCCGGTGCAGAACGGCGACTATAACATCCCGACCCCGCTTACCAACGGCCCGGTTGGCAAACAGCTTGATATTCGCCCGCCCACGCAGCCGCTGGCGCTGGTCAGCGGCGCGCGTACGCAGTTCACGGGTGATACCGCCACGCTGCTGCTGGAAAGTGGCCGCAACGGTGCGCTCTGGCCGCAGGTGGTCAGCGTCGTACAGTCGCTCAACTACACCATTGAAAAACGCGACGACGCCGCTCAGACGCTCAACACCGACTGGGTACAGTGGAACCGCGCCGATGAAGACCAACAGTATCGTGGTCGCTATCAGGTCAGCGTGAAGCCGCAAGGCTATCAGCAGGCGCTGGTGGTGAAGCTCGTCAATCTTGAGCAGGATGGCAAACCGGTGGCGGATACTGCCTCATTGCAGCGTTACAGCGCCGAAATGCTGAACGCGATCGCCTCCGGTCTTGATAAAAACGAAACCGCGCGCCAGAACGCCGCCGACAACCGCAGCGCGTCGCAAATCGACGTGACCAGCGGTTCCGACGATGTTGGCCTGCCGGTACTGGTGGTGCGCGCGCCGTTCAACGCCGTGTGGAACCGCCTGCCGGATACGCTCGCCAAAGTGGGCATGAAAGTGACCGACTCCACCCGTTCAACGGGCAGCGTCGCCGTGACCTACAAAGCGCTGTCTGACAGCGACTGGCAGGCGCTGGGCGCACGCGATCCGGGCCTCTCTAACGGCGATTACAAACTTCAGGTCGGCGATCTCGACAACCGCACCAGCCTGCAGTTTATCGACCCGAAAGGCCATACGCTGACCCAGTCGCAGAACGATGCGCTGGTCGCCGCCTTCCAGGCTGCATTCAGCAAGTAATACGCAGGGCCGGATCACTCCGGCCCTTTTTTCTGTGGTAGACGCAAACGTGTGCGTCGCCGGAAAATGGCAAGTTTTGTGATAAATCCTCAGGCCGCGCGAGCGGTCACCACACCTGGAGTAATAAAGATGCAAAAGCAAGCTGAGTTGTATCGTGGCAAAGCGAAAACCGTATACAGCACGGAAAATCCGGATCTGTTGGTGCTCGAGTTCCGCAATGATACGTCAGCAGGCGACGGCGCCCGCATTGAGCAGTTTGACCGTAAGGGAATGGTGAACAACAAGTTTAACTATTTCATCATGAGCAAACTGGCCGAAGCGGGTATCCCGACGCAAATGGAACGGCTGCTTTCTGATACCGAAGCGCTGGTGAAAAAGCTCGATATGGTGCCGGTGGAGTGCGTTATCCGCAACCGCGCGGCGGGATCGCTGGTGAAGCGTCTCGGCATTGAAGAGGGCATCGAACTCAATCCGCCGCTGTTCGATCTGTTCCTGAAAAACGACGCGATGCACGACCCGATGGTTAACGAATCCTACTGCGAAACCTTCGGCTGGGTGAGCCAGGAAAACCTCGCGCGCATGAAAGAGCTGACCTACAAAGCCAACGATGTGCTGAAAAAGCTCTTTGACGACGCGGGGCTCATTCTGGTCGACTTCAAGCTGGAGTTTGGTCTTTTCAACGGCGAAGTGACGCTGGGCGATGAGTTCTCGCCGGACGGCGCGCGTCTGTGGGATAAACAAACCATGGACAAAATGGACAAAGACCGCTTCCGTCAGAGCCTGGGCGGCCTTATCGAAGCCTATGAAGAAGTCGCGCGCCGTCTTGGCGTGAATCTCGACTAACCGCTTTTTCCTTCGCATTTCGCAGGGTATGGCTTTCATACCCTGCGCCTTCCCCCGTTTTCTTATGGTAAAGCGCGCCTGAACCACCTACGATCATTATCATAAAAATTGAGAGTGATGAGGTCAGAGTATGCGTTGGCAAGGACGTCGCGAAAGCGACAACGTTGAAGACAGAAGAAACAGCAGTTCGCCGATGATGGGCGGGCGCGGATTCCGCCTGCCTGCCGGGAAGGGCGGGCTGGTACTGCTGGTGGTGGTCGTCGTCGCGAGTTATTACGGTGTCGATCTCACCGGGCTTCTCACCGGCGGCGCGCCGGTCAGCCAGCAGGCGTCGCGCTCCATCAGCCCGAACGAAGACGAAGCGGCGAAATTCACCTCGGTTATTCTCGGCACCACCGAAGAGAGCTGGGGCCAGCAGTTCCAGAAAATGGGCCGTACTTATCAGGAGCCGAAACTGGTGATGTACCGCGGTGCCACCCGCACCGGCTGCGGCACCGGCCAGTCGGTGATGGGCCCGTTCTACTGCCCGGCGGACAGCACCGTGTATATCGATCTCTCCTTCTATGACGAAATGAAAGAGAAACTTGGCGCGGGCGGCGATTTCGCGCAGGGCTACGTCATCGCTCACGAAGTGGGCCACCATGTGCAGAAGCTGCTCGGCATTGAGCCGAAAGTGCGTCAGCTTCAGCAAAACGCCTCTCAGACCGAAGTGAACCGCCTCTCGGTGCGCCTGGAGTTACAGGCGGACTGTTTTGCGGGCGTCTGGGGCAATGCGATGCAGAAAGAGGGCGTGCTGGAAACCGGCGATTTGCAGGAGGCGCTGAACGCCGCGCAGGCGATCGGCGATGACCGCCTTCAGCAGCAGAGCCAGGGGCGCGTGGTACCGGACAGCTTTACCCACGGCACATCCGAGCAGCGTTATAGCTGGTTTAAACGCGGTTTTGACAGCGGCGACCCGGCCCAGTGCAACACCTTTGGCAATGCGCTGTAACGCAGGCAGGCTGACGTGAATGAAAGCTTCGCCACGCTGACGGCGCAGATGGCGGCGGCGGGCATTCGTCGCCTGCTGGTGCTAAGCGGCGATGAGTTCTGGTGCTCGCAGCAGGCGCAACAGCTGGCGAATGCTCTCCCTGGCGACTGGCTGTGGGTAGGCACCGCGCCGGAGATGGCGCTCAAAGGCGCGCCTGGCGCTATCAATACGCTGCTCGGGCGCGAATACCTGCATGCGGTCTTTGACGCCCGCAGCGGTTTTGACGCCGCGGCGTTTGCCGCGCTCGCCGGCACGTTGAAAGCCGGCAGCTGGCTGGTGCTGCTGGCACCACCGTGGAAGGCCTGGCCCGCGCGCGTGGATAACGACTCCTGCCGCTGGAGCGACAGCCGGGAGCCCATCGCCACCCCGCATTTTATTCATCATCTTCAGCGGCTTTTTCTTGATGATCCGGACGTGATTTGCTGGCGTCAGGAGCAGCCGTTACCGTTAAGCCCGTCTGCGCCGCGCCCACGCTGGCACCCGGCCTGCGGCGAGCCGCAGCAGGAGCAGGCGCGGCTACTGGATGAGCTGTTAACCACCACTAATGGCGTGACGGCAATCACCGCCGCGCGCGGTCGCGGCAAATCGGCCCTCGCCGGCATGTTTATTCGCGCGCTGCCGGGCAGAGCGCTGGTAACCGCGCCGTCGCGCGCCTCGGCGGACGTTATCGCCGTACACGCGGGCGAGAAATTTGTCTTCATGGCACCAGACGCGCTGCTGGCTGCGCTTGAGGATGGCACGCTCACTCCCTGCGACTGGCTGGTCATTGATGAAGCCGCGGCGCTCCCGGGCCCGGTGCTGCAAAAGCTGGTGCGGGCGTTTCCCGCCACGCTTCTGACCAGTACCGTGCAGGGCTATGAAGGCACCGGGCGCGGTTTCTTGCTGAAATTCTGCGCGGGCATCGACGGCCTGCGCTACCGCACGCTGAGTACGCCGGTGCGCTGGGCGCAGGACGATCCGCTGGAGCGGCTGGTCAGTCAGGCGCTGCTGTTTGACGATGACGATTTTGCGCACACGCCCGCAGGCGACGTTCGCTTTTATCCGGTTTATCAGGACGATTGGCACACCCGGCCCGATCGCGCGGCCGCGCTGTATCGGCTGCTGGCAGGCGCTCACTATCGCACCTCGCCGCTCGATCTGCGCCGGATGATGGATGCGCCGAATCAATCTTTCATCGCCGCCGAAGCGGGCGGCGAGGCCGTCGGCGCGCTGTGGTTAGTGGCGGAAGGCGGTCTTGATACGGCGCTGAGCCAGGCGGTGTGGGCCGGTTATCGCCGTCCGCGCGGCAACCTGGTGGCGCAGTCGCTGGCGGCGCACGGCGGCGATCCGCTCGCGGCCACGCTTGTTGGTCTTCGCGTTAGCCGCGTGGCGGTGCATCCGGGTCGCCAGCGTGAAGGCACCGGACGCCAGTTGATTGAGCAGGCGCGCGCGCAGGCGCCTGACGGCTGTGATTATCTTTCCGTGAGTTTTGGTTATACGCCTGCGCTGTGGCGCTTCTGGCAGCGCTGCGGTTTTACGCTGGTGCGTTTTGGCAGCCATCGCGAGGCCAGCAGCGGCTGCTATAACGCGATGGCGCTCGTGGCGCTGAGTGAGGCGGGCGCGCGGCTTGTGCGTGAAGAACACCAGCGGCTGGGGCGCGATGCGGCGATGCTTCAGCGCTGGGTGGATGAAACGCTGCCGCTAACGCCCGTCCCCCAGGCTACCCTTAATGATGATGACTGGTTAGCGCTCGCGGGATTCGCGTTCGCGCATCGTCCGCTGGAAACCTCTTTCGGTCCGCTCTACCGGCTGCTTGAGGCGAGCCCGCAGACGTTGCAGGCGCTGCGCGGGCGGCTGGAGCTGCAAATGCCGGTGGACGCGCTCTGCCGTAAGCTCGGGCTTTCCGGGCGTAAAGCGTTGCTCGCCGCGCTGCGTCAGGAAACCGCGCTGGCGCTGGATTCGCTTGATGCGCCGCGTGCCGCGACCTTAAACGCGCAACTTATGCAATGGCAATTTTTCCACTAAGTCCATCAATGAATTGCGATGGTCATCTGTTCAGGCCGGCGTAAACTGGCTGTAACCCATGAAGGAGAGTGCCATGAGACATGATCATTTTGTGGTTCAGAGCCCTGAACTGCCTGCCAGACAACTGCTGCTGCTGTTCCACGGCGTCGGGGATAACCCGGTGGCCATGGGCGAAATAGGCAGCTATTTCGCGCCGCTGTTCCCGGATGCGCTGGTGGTGAGCGTGGGCGGCCCTGCGCCGAGCGGTCCGGCACCGGGAAGAGAGTGGTTTTCCGTGCAGGGCGTCACCGAATCCAACCGCCAGCAGCGGGTGGATGAGATAATGCCTACATTCATCGACACCGTGCGCCACTGGCAGCGTGAAAGCGGCGTCGGCCCGGCCGCCACAGCGCTGATCGGCTTTTCACAGGGCGCGATTATGGTGCTGGAAGGGGTAAAAGCCGCGCCTGGCCTGGCTTCTCGCGTCATCGCGTTTAACGGACGCTTCGCTGAGCTGCCGACGGCGGCGACAACCGCCACCACGGTGCATCTGATCCACGGCGAAGAGGATGAAGTGATCGATTCCCGCTACGCTCAGGCGGCGGCGGATGCGCTGCTGCGCGCCGGTGGCGACGTCACGCTCGACATCGTTGAGGATCTGGGGCATGCAATCGATAACCGCAGCATGCAATTAGCGCTCGATCATCTGCGCTATACCGTGCCGAAGCACTATTTTGATGAGGCGTTAAGCGGCGGTAAGCCTGGCGATGACGATGTGATTCAGATGATGTAACGCGGGGGGCTCCGTCAGGCGGGCTGCCTGACGGAGAGGCTGGAGAGAATAAGCAGGCGCTTACTTCTTCTTCGGCCAGTCGTCTTCGTCGTCCCACTTATCGTTAAAATCGCGGTGGGGCGGGAGTTCCGGGCGGTTGTCCATAAACTTCTTATGATCCACCCGTTTTAAATCTTTAATCACGTTCAGCAGGACGCCGAGCAGAAACACCAGCACCAGCACCCACCAATATTTTCCAAGCCATTCCATGACGTTATCCTCGTCTTGAGAGCGCGCGTCAGGCGACGAGCTGCTCCATAATGCGTTGATACATACGAGCCAGCAGCTGCAGGTCGGACGCTTTCACGCATTCGTTAATCTTGTGAATCGTCGCGTTGACCGGCCCAAGCTCAACCACCTGCGCGCCCATGCGGGCGATAAAGCGTCCGTCGGACGTGCCGCCGGTGGTCAGCAGTTGCGGTTTAATTTCATTATAGTGGTGAACGGCGTTCACCACCGCATCGACCAGTTTACCGCGCGCGGTTAAGAACGGCTGGCCAGAGAGCCACCAGTCCAGCGTATAGCGCAGCTGATATTTCTCAAGCAGCGCCACCACGCGCTGTTTAATCATCTCGTCGGTCAGCTCGGTGCTGAAGCGGAAGTTAAACTGCACATGGAGATCGCCCGGAATCACGTTATTGCTGCCGGTGCCCGCCTGAATATTGGCGATCTGCATGCTGGTGGGCGGGAAAAATTCATTGCCGCGATCCCACTCAATACCGACCAGCTCATTGAGCATCGGCGCGGCGCGGTGTACCGGGTTATCCGCCAGATGCGGGTACGCCACGTGGCCCTGCACGCCGTGAATGGTCAGGTTGCAGGTGAGCGAGCCGCGACGGCCGTTTTTCACCACATCGCCGACCACTTCGCTGCTGGAAGGCTCGCCCACCAGGCAGTAATCGAGACGTTCGCCGCGCGCCATCAGCGCTTCGACCACTTTCACGGTGCCGTTGGTGGCGCTCGCTTCTTCATCAGAGGTGATCAGAAATGCCAGACGCCCGCGATGGTGCGGATGCTGCGCCACAAAACGCTCCGCCGCGACAACCATCGCCGCCAGGGAGCCTTTCATGTCCGCCGCGCCGCGGCCAAACAGCATCCCGTCACGAATGGTCGGTTCAAACGGCGGATTGATCCAACGATCGACATCGCCCGCCGGCACCACATCGGTATGCCCCGCGAAGGCCAGCGTTTCGCCGGTTCCTCGCCATGCCCAGAAGTTCTGCGTGTCGCCAATATTCATCGGCTCTACCGTAAACCCTACCGCACGCAGCCGCTCGATCAGCAGCGCCTGGCAGCCCGCGTCATCGGGGCTAAGAGAAGGGCGACGAATAAGCTGCTGCGTCAGCTCAATAACCGGGCAAGACATAACACTAGACCTCGTTAAAATAGTGCTGGTAAGTGGATTCGCTAAAACCAAGCAGCATAGGCTTACCCGGCGCGCAGAGCAATGGTCGTTTGATGATTGCCGGCATTTCCAGCATCAGCGCGGCCGCGCTGTCGGCGTCGGTAATCGTCGCGCGTTGCGCCTCGTCGAGCTTGCGCCAGGTGGTGCCGCGGGTATTCAGCAACGCCTCCCAGCCCAGCTCTGCGATAAATTTATGCATTAATTGTGCATCAAGGCCGTCGGCGCGGTAGTCGTGAAATTGATAATCTACGTGATTATTTTCAAGCCAGCGGCGGGCTTTTTTGATGGTGTCGCAGTTTTTTATGCCGTACATCACGACCATAATTGAATCCTTTTGTCCAAAACCGGTTCAGTTAAACAAATTATCCGAACAGATAATAGGGTAAATAATAGCCTGCTAATATAACGTATCACTGACAATTATGGTTAGCGTATATATCCCTGTTCGTGCATTTTGAATAATTTTTCATCGGTGGCGCACACCATTCCGCTGGTTAATTCGCGGAATTGATATTTTTTATAAAAAGCGACCTTATCTAAAACTGCATAGATAAAAACTTTACCAAAAGGTAAAAGCGTTGCGAGGATCTCGTCCATTAATTGATTCCCGAATCCCCGGCCCTGGTAATCGGGATCGACAACAATATCGGCGACGTAACTGGACCATGTCAGATCGCTAATCGCATGCGCGGTCGCGACCAGCTTTCCCTCGTGAAATCCGTACCAGCAGAAGGTGCTATTGCGGTAGCAGCGTTCGACCTCCTGCGGGTCACGCGCGCCCAGCCCTGCGCGTTCAATTAGCGTCGCCAGCGCCTGCCAGTCGGGCGTTTCATGGTTTTGATTTGTGATGATGCGCATGCCAGGTTGCCTCTTTTTCAGTAAAAATTTCCCGAATATTGCCAGCCGTCACACAACAGAAAACTTATCCTCGTCATATTGAACTGTAAGCCGATAAGAAATACATGAGGGAGGCTTATCAATTCGATTGGTTAAATTGTCTTCACTCCGCGTCATTATTTTTGTACCATGCAAACAATAATAAGAGAGGTCATTATGATTGAACATGAACTGGGGAACTGGAAAGATTTTATTGAAGCGATGCTTCGTAAATAAGTCCAGCAATAAGCAAGAGCACATCGCTTTAATAGACACACAGCAGTGATTTTGCTCACTGAACATGCCAAAAGGCGACCTTAACGGTCGCCTTTTTTCTTTCACGATTATTCTTCCGGTGCTGGCTTAAGCGGAAAACGTCTGCGGATCAGCACAAAAAACAGCGGCACGAAGAAAACTGCCAGCAGCGTTGCGGAGATCATCCCGCCCATCACGCCGGTGCCGACCGCGTGCTGGCTGGCGGAGCCTGCGCCGCTGCTGGTCGCCATCGGCAAAACGCCGAAAATAAACGCCAGCGACGTCATTAAAATCGGCCGCAGGCGCTGGCGGCAGGCGTCGAGCGTCGCGGCGATAAGCTCGTGGCCTTTACTGTTCATCTCGTTGGCGAATTCGACGATCAGTATCGCGTTCTTGGCGGAAAGCCCGATGACCGTCAGCAGCCCCACCTGGAAATAGACGTCGTTCTCAAGCCCGCGCAGCCAGGTGGCGAGCAGCGCGCCAATCACGCCGAGCGGCACCACCAGCATGACCGAGAACGGCACCGTCCAGCTCTCATACAGCGCGGCGAGGCACAGGAACACCACCAGCAGCGAGAGCGCGTAAAGGGCCGGTGCCTGCGAGCCGGAGAGCCGCTCCTGGTACGACATCGCCGTCCACTCAAGGCCAAAGCCGGTCGGCAACTGGCTCACCAGTTTTTCCATGATGTCCATCGCGGTGCCGGTACTGACGCCCGGCGCCGCCTCGCCGACAATCTCCAGCGCCGAATAGCCGTTGTAGCGTTCAAGGCGCGGCGAACCGGTTTCCCAGCGCGACGTTGCAAAGGCCGAGAACGGCACCATCGTGCCCGCCTGGTTGCGCACATACCAGCGCGTAATATCTTCCGGCAGCATCCGGTATTTCGCGGCGGACTGCACATAGACCTTTTTCACGCGCCCGCGATCCATAAAGTCATTCACATAGCTTGAGCCCCACGCGGTTTGTAGCGTGTCGTTAATATCGTCGATGGAAACGCCAAGCGCCTGTGCTTTGCGCTGGTCAATGTCTATCTGCAACTGCGGGCTGTCATCTAGGCCGTTGTGGCGCACGCGGGTCAGCGCAGGCTCCTGGCTTGCCATGTCGAGCAGGCGATCGCGCGCCTGCATCAGCGCGTCATGCCCAAGCCCGGCGTGATCCTGAAGCTCCATATCAAACCCGGCGGAGCTGCCAAGGCCGCTGATGGCAGGCGGGCTGCTCGCGAACACGCGCGCCTCTTTAATATGGCGAAAAGCCTGCGTGGCGCGCTCAATGATGGCATCCGCGCTGCCGGTGTCCGGGTCGCGTTCCTCCCAGGGTTTCAGGCGTACAAACATACGCGCCACGTTCTGACCGTTGCCGCCGGGGCCGGAGCCGACGGTGGCGAACACCGAGGTCACGTTGGCTTTTTCTTTCTCAAAGAAATAACGCTCCACATGCTGTACCACTTTCAGCGTCTGCTGCTGGGGGGAGCCAGAGGGCAACTGAACCGACGTAATAAACATGCCGCGATCTTCCTGCGGCAGAAACGAGGTAGGCAGGCGCAAAAAGAGAAACACCATGCCGCCGAGCAGCAGGGCGTAGAGCAAAATCCAGCGCAGGCTGCGCTGCAAAATCTTCCCGACGGCGGATTCATAACGCAGCGCGCTGCGCTCAAAGGTGCGGTTAAACCAGCTGAAAAAGCCGCGCGAGCCGTGATGTTCGCCTTTTTTCAGCGGCTTAAGCAGCGTGGCGCACAGGGCAGGAGTGAGGATCATCGCGACGAGCACCGACAGTACCATCGATGAGACAATCGTGATGGAGAACTGGCGGTAAATCGCGCCAGTGGTGCCGCCGAAAAACGCCATCGGGATAAACACCGCCGAGAGCACCATCGCAATGCCCACCAGCGCACCCTGGATCTGGCCCATTGATTTACGGGTGGCGGCGCGCGGCGACAGCCCCTCTTCGCTCATAATGCGCTCGACGTTTTCCACAACCACGATAGCGTCATCCACCAGCAGACCTATCGCCAGCACCATTGCGAACATCGTCAGCGTATTAATGCTGTAGCCGAAGCTGTAGAGCACCGCGAAAGTGCCGAGCAGCACCACTGGCACCGCGATGGTCGGGATCAGCGTGGCGCGGAAATTCTGCAAAAAGAGATACATCACCAGAAATACCAGCGCGATAGCTTCGAGCAGCGTTTTTACCACGTCGATAATCGAGGCTTTCACGAACGAGGTTGTCTCATACGCGACTTTATATTCCAGCCCGTGCGGGAAATAGTGCGACAACTCGTCGAGCCGGTTGAGCACCAGCTGTGCCGTTTCCATTTCATTCGCGCCTGAGGCAAGCTTCACGCCAAGCCCCGACGCCGCTTTGCCGTTATAGCGGCTCAGATAGTCATATTTTTCGGCGCCCATTTCGACGGTCGCCACGTCGCCAAGCGTCACGGTCGAGCCGTCCTGATTCACGCGCAGCGTAATGGCGCGAAACTGCTCCGGCGTCTGTAACAACGACTGCGCGTTAATGGTGGCGTTCAGCGCCTGATTATCCACAGACGGCGTGCCGCCGAGCTGGCCGACCGCTATCTGGCTGTTCTGCGATTTAATCGCCGCCACCACATCCGCCGTGGTGAGCTGAAAGCTGGTGAGTTTGTCCGGGTCAAGCCAGATGCGCATGGCGTACTGCGAGCCGTAAGCGTCGATATCCCCGACGCCGTTGATACGGCTCAGCGGCTCCTGAATATTACTCGCCACGTAGTCGGCGATATCCTGCTTATCCATGCTGCCGTCGGTGGAGACAAACGCGATGGTCAGAATGTTGGTATCGCCGGTTTTACGCACCGTCACGCCCTGTGTCTGTACGGCCTGGGGGAGCTTGCGCAGCGCCGATTGCAGCTGGTTTTGCACCTGCTGGACCGCTTCATCCGGGTCGGTGCCCGCCTTGAAGTTCAGCGTGACGGTCGCCTGGCCGGTGGCGCTGCTCTGTGACGACATATACATCAGGTTATCGAGGCCGGTCATGTTCTGCTCGATAACCTGAGTGACGGTATTTTCCAGCGTCTGGGCCGAGGCGCCAGGGTAGTTTGCCGTGATGCGTACGTTAGGCGGCGCCAGTTCGGGATATTGCTCAACGGGAAGTGAAAAGATCGCCAGCGTGCCGGTCAGGCAGATGAGAATGGCCAGCACCCAGGCAAAAATCGGGCGATCGATAAAAAAATTCGCCATGCGAGTCAGAACCTCTTACATGCTTAGCATCGTTATTATTGGTAGCCGCAATCACTGTAGCCTCAGGGGGCACAACAAACGTGGAGAAAATAAGGAGATAATGTAAATTATCTCGCGCCACTTCCTGCAACACATCAGGCACGCGCGCCCGCACCCCGGCACGGTATACGCCCGTACCCGCCGCACCAGCGGATAGTCCGCGCCAGGTTTACGCACGCCCGGGGCTGCGATTTGTTCGCTGTGGCTGGATAAACCATAGCCTGTGCGTAAGCTTAACCGCCAGAGGCCGCACGCAATAACGGAAATTCCGGCGGCGCGCCGGGGGCGACAAATGACGTTTCGGGTCGTACTATTCACCCACACCAGGCGTTTATGGAGTCGCTATGTCGTTAAATGTCGAACTGATAAAAGATAAAATTCTGTCGGAAAACTACTTTGTTTTGCGCAATATTACCTACGATCTGACGCGAAAAGATGGCGAAGTCGTTCGCCACAAGCGTGAAGTCTACGATCGCGGCAATGGCGCTGCGGTGCTGCTATATAACCGCGAGAAGAAAAGCGTGGTGCTGATTCGTCAGTTTCGCGTTGCCACCTGGGTGAACGGTAACCCGGACGGGATGTTGATTGAGGCCTGCGCGGGTCTTCTTGACGATGACGAGCCGGAAGTCTGCATTCGCAAAGAGGCCATCGAAGAGACCGGCTATCGCGTGAACGCGGCGGAAAAAGTCTTTGAGCTTTATACCTCGCCTGGCGGCGTTACCGAGCTTATCCATCTGTTTATCGCGGAATATGACGATGCCTCACGCGCTAACGAAGGCGGCGGCGTGGAAGATGAAGAGATTGAAGTGCTGGAAATGCCCTTTAGCGAAGCCCTGGAAAAGGTAAAACAGGGCGTTATTCGCGATGCGAAAACGGTGCTGCTGCTTCAGCATCTTCAGCTACGCGGAATAATGGACTGATTTCCCTCACAATGAGAGGCGGTATTACGGATATTGCTATCCGATAAATCCGATTGAGCCGCCCGTGCAGGGCAACGAAGATAGGCGCGTTTCTTCTTACCGCTGTTTACGCCCGGGATACGCGCCGTTCATGCTTTTTCGTCTGCTGTCACTGCTTAGCTGTTCTCTGCTGCTCGCCTCGCCGCTGTATGCCGCGCCCGCGCAGAAGATCTTCAGTGACTGGCAGGTGACCTGCAATAACCAGAATTTCTGCACTGCCCGTAACGTGGGCAATCATCAGGAGCTTGTCATGACGCTGTCGCGCAGCGCCGGTGCCAAAACCGACGCGTCGCTGCGCATCGAGACAGGCAAGCCGGAGGCTGCCGTAAGCAAAGCGCCGCCGCTTGCGCCGCGCCTGCTGCTGGATGGCAAAACGCTGGTGCCGGCGGGCAGCAAATGGCGCGCCGCGCCGCGCCGCCTGCTGACGGACGATCCGGCCACCATCATCGATTTTCTCGATCAGATTAAAGAGTCGTCGGTCATTACGCTGAAAGACGGGCCGGGGCGTTTGTCGCTCGACGGGCTAAAAGCCGCGCTGCTGTTTATCGACGCCCAGCAAAAGCGCGTCGGTAGCGAAACCGCCTGGATTAAAAAGGGCAACAACCCGCCGCTCAGCGTGCCGCCTGCGCCTGCTATCCGGGGCGTTAAAATCACCAACCCGACGCCGACGCCGCTCTCTCACGACGAGCTGAACGAGCTGCTCGATTACGGCACCTGGCGGATGACTAACAGCCAGTGCTCGCTCGACCCGATGCGCCGCGAAGTGCGTATTTCCGCACTCTCCGACGACACGGCGCTGATGATAATCAGCTGCGAAGCGGGCGCTTACAACACGGTGGATCTCGCCTGGCTGGTATCGCGCCAGAAGCCGTTTGCCTCGCGCATGGTGCGCCTGCGCCTGCCTTTTGTGCCTGCCGATAAAGAGCAGGAACTGGAGCTGATGAACGCGAGCTTTGATGAAAAAACCAAAGAGCTGATCACGCTTTCCAAAGGCCGGGGCCTTGGCGACTGCGGCGTCGCGACGCGCTGGCGCTTCGACGGGCAGCGGTTTCGCCTGGTGCGCTACGCCGAAGAGCCAAGCTGCGACAACTGGCACGGCCCGGACGCCTGGCCGACGCTCTGGGTGACTCAATAATCCCGCTTCTGGCGGCGCGCGTTTTTGCGTATATTCCTGTGGCTTAATATAACCAATAACAATGGCAGGGAATGTATGGCTTACACACAGGGGCTGCGCGCGGTTCTCGGGCTGGCGCTGGCAGGGCTTGCGCTCAGCGTCAGCGCCGCGATGACATCGCAGGACGAGCGCGACGCGAACGCGCTGGTCGCGCGCTGGAACGAGTTTAAAAATCATCCCTCCGCCCAGGCAGGCGCGGCGCTTTATGGCGAACAGGTAAGCTGGTACGGCAAAGCGCTCGCGCGCGATGTGGTTATCCAGGAAAACGCCGCCTTCGTGCAAAAACATCCGCACTACGCGCAGACTATCATCAGCAATATTACGCTCACCGAACAGGACGGGCAGCCGCTTGCCGTACAGGCCACGTTTGTGAAACAGGCGGGGCTTGAGCCGCAAACGCCGCGCAACTACCCGGCGCAGCTCACCTTAACGAAACAAGCCGCAGGCTGGCGCATCAGCGAAGAAACCGACTGGATAACCGAGGCGAACCGCCAGAAAACGCGCGATTACCGGCTGGCGGGAGGGCGGTTTAACGGCACGGCAAAAAGTTATGCCTGGCTTACGGCGCACGACCCGAAAACCAACGGCGTCTGCGATGAGAGCGGTGACTGCGAGTGCCAGCTCTGGAACAGCGATCCGGCGATCAACCCTGCGTCCATTCCCTCCTGCATCGGCGGCGGCGTGGAGACGCTCTCACACCTTGACGACAGCGGACGCGACCGCGCGCTGATTTATCCCGAATGGTGGAGCAGCGCCTGGCGGGCGACCTATCTTTATGACGTGCAGCAACAGCAGTGGGTAAAAGCGATTCCCTCGTTTTCCATGAACCTGAACGTGCAGGAAGATGTGGACGGCATGTCGCTGATAGCGCGCGATCCGCAGCATCCGGGGCAGGTGATTGTCGCGCAGGCGCAGTGGGATGAGAAAACGGAAGATATCGTGATAAACAAAAGCGCCGAGACGCTGAAAGTCCTGAAATAACACCGCGCCGGAAATAAAAAAGCCAGCCCGTTAAGGCTAATTTAAAGCCCTTGCGCCGAGGGGCGAGTGGCACCCGTTCGATCCTGTTTGCTTGCAGGCGAATTTTGCCGAGCCGAATCCGGAAATAATCATTTTACGTGGGATAATTTCAGCATTTTTTATCCCACAAAATATTTATGGTTAACGCAATAATTCCATTTTTCATGCTTAAAGGAACTAAGAATGAACTGGAATAAAGACGTTGCTATTTCGCATCTCCGGTCCCGCGCGCTCGGCCATTCACATAATGAATGTGCGACCTTTACAAGGGAGGCTATAGCTGCTGGCGGCATACGGCTGGAGAGAACGCTAAACGCAAAAGATTACGGGCCTGCATTACTGCGCGCTGGATTTCATGAAGTCCCGCCGGGCTCAACATTATTGAGCGGTGATGTTGCTGTGATTCAGCCGTATCCTGGAGGAAACCCGAGCGGGCATATGACGATGTATGATGGCACGCAGTGGATCTCCGATTTCAGACAGCGCAGCATGTACCCGGGCCCAGGGTATCGCGCCGCTCAACCGGCTTTCAAAATATACAGGATGAATTGATGCGAACTGCAATAGTGTTATGCGCTTTCTTGCTCTCCGCTTGCGCAGTTAAGCCGGATCAGAGCGCGCCGACGCGAGTACATTCTTTTTATTCCACTTATTTGATGTCTCTAACGAGTAGCGATAATCAATATTCGCCGTCTGATTTGCGCGAATATGTTTCTGCCGACACGCTCAAGAGACTGGAGGATATCGAGTCGATATCAGAACAAGACCTGATTGGATCGGATTACTTCGCTTATGCACAGGACTATGATCCATCATGGATATCGGCGCTAACTGTCGGTGCCGCCAGACCGTTCATGGGGGGCGAGGTAATGCCGGTATGGATTGGCAGGGAGGGCGGGAAAAAATTAGAGCTGGAAGTTTTTGTTCGTCGAGAGTCAGACATCTGGAAGATATACCGAGTCCGTGATGTCACCGATAACTATGAGCATCCAATATTTAACGCCGGCGCCATCACTCGCGCGAAGTCTGCTGCGGAAGGCGGCCTGTAAAGAATAACCCCTGGCATCTGCCGCAATGCCGCTCACTTAAGCTTTATGTGATTTAAAGCTGAACGGTTAACGAAATCCATATCGTGTTCAGACATAAAAAAGCCAGAATCAGGAAACGGACTCTGGCTGGTTTCTTACTGGCAGGCTCGTTCAGGTATGCTTAAACGCCCGGCTTAGCCCGTTAAGGCTGGCTTATTTGCCAAGCACGTTGCGGGCTTTTTCCACCACGTTTTCGACGGTAAAGCCGAAGTACGGGAAGAGTTTCTCCGCAGGCGCGGATTCGCCATAGCCGGTCATGCCGACGATAGCGCCTTTCAGGCCGACATATTTGTACCAGTAGTCGGCGATGCCCGCTTCCACCGCCACGCGCGCGCTGACGTCAGACGGCAGCACCGATTCACGGTAGGCTTCATCCTGCGCGTCAAACACATCGGTCGACGGCAGCGACACTACACGCACCGCCACGCCGTCGCCACGCAGTTTTTCGGCCGCCTGAACGGCGATTTCCACTTCCGAACCGGTGGCAATCAGGATCAGATCCGGTTTGCCGCCCGCGTCTTTCAGGATATAACCGCCGCGCGCCACATCTTTTAGCTGCTGCGGCGAGCGCTCAATTTGCGCCAGGTTCTGACGGGAGAGGATCAGCGCCGTCGGGCCGTTGTGACGCTCGATAGCGGCTTTCCACGCCACCGCGGTTTCCACCTGGTCACACGGACGCCAGGTGCTGAAGTTCGGCGTCAGGCGCAGGCTCGCGAGCTGCTCCACCGCCTGGTGCGTCGGGCCATCTTCCCCTAAGCCGATAGAGTCATGGGTGTAGACCATAATCTGCCGCGCCTTCATCAGCGCCGCCATGCGCGCCGCGTTGCGGGCATATTCGACGAACATCAGGAAGGTGGCGGTGTAGGGCACAAAGCCGCCGTGGTGGGCGATGCCGTTGGCGATGGCCGTCATGCCGAATTCGCGCACGCCATAGTGAATGTAGTTGCCCGCCGGATCTTCTTTCAGCGATGTCGAGCCTGACCAGATAGTCAGGTTGCTCGGTGCGAGGTCTGCCGAACCGCCGAGCAACTCCGGCAGTACCGGACCATAGACGTTCAGCGCGTTCTGGGACGCCTTACGGGAGGCGATTTTCGCCGGTTCCGCCTGGAGTTTTTCAATGTACTCCTGCGTCACCTGCTGCCAGTTTTCCGGCATTTCACCGCCCATACGGCGGTTAAACTCTGCCGCCAGCTCCGGGTAGGCTTCCTGATACGCGGCGAATTTCTCGTTCCAGCTCGCTTCAACCTGGCGGCCTTTTTCTTTCGCATCCCAGCCTTTGTAGACTTCATCCGGAATTTCAAACGGCGGATAGTTCCAGCCGAGCTGTTTGCGGGTCAGCGCCACTTCTTCTTCGCCAAGCGCCGCGCCGTGGGATTCCTCTTTACCCGCTTTGTTCGGCGAGCCGAAGCCAATGACGGTGCGACAGATAATCAGCGACGGTTTATCGGTAACCTGTTTCGCCTCTTCGATAGCGCGTTTGATAGCCTCTGGATCGTGGCCGTCAATCTCATGCACTACGTGCCAGTGGTAGGCTTCGAAACGTTTGGCGGTGTCATCGGTAAACCAGCCTTCGGTTTCGCCATCAATGGAGATGCCGTTGTGATCGTAGAAGCCAATGAGCTTGCCAAGACCCAACGTGCCCGCGAGCGAGCAGACCTCATGGGAGATGCCTTCCATCAGGCAGCCGTCGCCCATAAACACATAGGTATTATGATCCACAATCTCATGGCCCGGGCGGTTGAACTGCGCCGCGAGCGTTTTCTCGGCAATCGCCAGACCAACAGCGTTCGCCAGCCCCTGGCCGAGCGGCCCGGTGGTGGTTTCCACGCCCGGCGTATAGCCGATTTCCGGGTGGCCCGGCGTTTTGGAGTGCAGCTGGCGGAAGTTTTTCAGCTCTTCCATCGGCAGGTCGTAGCCTGAGAGGTGCAGCAGGCTATAGAGCAGCATCGAGGCGTGGCCGTTGGAAAGAATAAAGCGGTCGCGGTCATACCACGTCGGGTTTGTCGGGTTGTGCTTGAGGAAATCATTCCACAACACTTCGGCGATATCCGCCATCCCCATCGGCGCGCCGGGGTGACCGGATTTGGCTTTCTGAACCGCATCCATGCTCAGCGCACGGATGGCGTTGGCTAAAAGCTGACGAGACATGTTTCTCTCCATGGCAAAAGTTAAAGTTTGGCGGCAAGCAGATCTTCAAGTGAGCGCTGGTCGACGGCGAACTGGCGAATGCCTTCGGCCAGTTTTTCGACCGCCATCGCGTCCTGGTTATGCTCCCAGCGGAATTCGGCTTCGGTCATCGGCTGCGGACGGTTAAAGCCCTGAGACGCCGGAATCAGCTTACGCGCCACCGGCGCATCGCTCTCCTGCAACTCTTTCAGCAGGTTAGGGGAGATGGTCAGACGGTCGCAGCCCGCCAGCGCCAGGATCTGCTCGGTACGGCGGAAGCTCGCGCCCATGACGATGGTCTGGTAGTTATGCTGCTTGTAGTAGTCGTAGATGTTACGCACCGACTTCACGCCGGGATCTTCATCGACCACATACGGGTCCATCGGTTTGCGGGTGTTGTACCAGTCATAGATACGGCCCACGAACGGGGAGATCAGATACACCCCCGCTTCGGCACAGGCGCGCGCCTGGGCGAAGGAGAACAGCAGCGTCAGGTTGCAGTGAATGCCTTCTTTTTCCAGTTCTTCTGCGGCGCGAATGCCTTCCCAGGTAGAGGCGAGCTTAATCAGAATGCGCGATTTATCGATGCCCTGTTCCTGATACAGCTCCACCAGGCGACGCGCTTTGGCGATGCTTTTTTCTTTGTCGAACGACAGGCGGGCGTCCACTTCGGTTGAGACGCGCCCCGGAATGCTTTTCAGAATTTCCGCACCCACATTGACAGCCAGTTTGTCGCTCGCTTCCGCCACCTGCTCTTTTTGCGTGCTGCCGCGTTTTTTGCCGTATTCCAGCGCATCGGTGAACAGATGCTGGTAATGCTCAAGGCTTGCGGCCTTCAGCAGCAGAGAGGGGTTGGTGGTCGCGTCCTGGGGCTGATAGTTACGAATGGATTCAATATCGCCGCTGTCGGCGACTACTGTTGTGAATTGTTTAATGCCATCGAGTTGGTTCATTTTGCTACTCCTTGAAAAGCAAAGATTTTATGGGGCGCTGTCAGTGTCGCCCGCCGGGATCTCATCAGGGACATAACAAAAAAGCATAGCAGACGCGCATAGCAATGCTTTCCCGAACCGGCAACATCGCTGCTATAAATTGATAACATCAAAGGGTTGCATGACTCAGAGTTTGGCGGTCTTCAAAGTTTAGCCGCCGCTAACGGGCGATACTGACGGCCTGGTTAAACGAGCGTGCGACACGCCGCTTCATACCCTGCAGAAGAAAAAGGATCAGTAAAATGGATGAGCAATTAAAACAGAGCGCCCTCGATTTTCACGAATTCCCGGTACCAGGCAAAATTCAGGTTTCTCCGACCAAACCGCTGGCGACCCAGCGCGATCTGGCGCTGGCGTATTCGCCAGGCGTAGCCGCGCCCTGTCTGGAAATCGCCGCCGACCCGCTGGCCGCCTATAAATACACCGCGCGCGGCAACCTCGTGGCGGTTATCTCCAACGGCACCGCGGTGCTGGGGCTTGGCAATATCGGCGCGCTGGCCGGTAAACCGGTGATGGAAGGCAAGGGCGTCCTGTTTAAGAAATTCGCCGGTATTGATGTGTTTGATATCGAAATCGACGAGCACGATCCCGATAAAGTGGTTGATGTGGTGGCGGCGCTGGAGCCGACCTTCGGCGGTATCAACCTGGAAGATATCAAAGCGCCGGAATGTTTTTATATCGAAAAGAAACTGCGCGAGCGCATGAACATTCCGGTGTTCCATGACGATCAGCACGGCACCGCCATCATCTGTACCGCCGCGGTGTTAAACGGCCTGCGCGTGGTGCAGAAAAATATCTCCGACGTGCGCCTCGTGGTTTCCGGTGCGGGCGCGTCCGCTATCGCCTGTATGAACCTGCTGGTGGCGCTTGGCATGCAGAAGCACAACATCGTGGTGTGCGACTCCAAAGGCGTTATCTACAAAGGCCGTGAAGAGAACATGGCGGAAACCAAAGCCGCCTACGCGATTGACGACAACGGCAAGCGCACGCTCGGTGAAGTGATCGAAGGCGCGGATATCTTCCTTGGCTGCTCCGGCCCGAAAGTCATGACCCAGGAGATGGTCAAAAAGATGGCGGATTCGCCGCTCATCCTGGCGCTCGCCAACCCGGAGCCGGAAATCATGCCGCCGCTCGCCAAAGCGGTGCGCCCGGATGCGATCATCTGCACCGGCCGTTCAGATTTCCCGAACCAGGTGAACAATGTCCTCTGCTTCCCGTTCATCTTCCGTGGCGCGCTGGATGTGGGCGCGACCGCCATCAACGAAGAGATGAAGCTCGCGGCGGTGCATGCCATCGCTGAACTGGCGCACGCCGAGCAGAGCGAAGTGGTGGCCTCGGCCTATGAAGATCAGGAGCTGTCGTTCGGCCCGGATTACATCATTCCGAAACCGTTCGACCCGCGCCTTATCGTGACTATCGCGCCTGCGGTGGCGAAAGCGGCGATGGATTCCGGCGTGGCGACCCGCCCGATTGAGGATTTCGACGCGTACAGAGACAAGCTCACCGAATTTGTCTACAAAACCAACCTGTTCATGAAGCCGGTCTTCAACCAGGCGCGCAAAGATCCGAAGCGCGTGGTGCTGACCGAAGGCGAAGAGCCGCGCGTGCTGCATGCGACCCAGGAGCTGATTACGCTTGGCCTGGCGAAGCCTGTGCTGGTGGGGCGTCCTGGCGTTATCGAGATGCGCCTGAAAAAACTCGGTCTGCAAATCGAGGCGGGCAAAGATTTCGAAATCGTGAATAACGAGTCGGACCCGCGCTTTAAGGAGTACTGGAACGAGTATTACAGCATCATGAAGCGCCGTGGCATCACCCAGGAGCAGGCCCAGCGCGCCGTTATTGGCAACAGTACGGTGATTGGCGCCATCATGGTGCATCGCGGCGAAGCCGACGCGATGATTTGCGGCACAATTGGCGACTATCATGAGCATTTCAGCGTGGTTCAGCAGATTTTCGGCTATCGCGACGGCGTAAAAGCCGCGGGCGCGATGAACGCGCTGCTGCTGCCGAGCGGCAACACGTTTATCGCCGACATGTACGTGAACGACGATCCGACGCCGGAACAGCTGGCGGAGATCACCGTCATGGCGGCGGAAACGGTGCGTCGCTTTGGGATCGAGCCGAAAGTGGCGTTGTTGTCGCATTCCAACTTTGGTTCTTCCGATTCGCCCGCCGCCAGCAAAATGCGCGAGACGCTACAGCTGGTGCGTGAGCGCGCCCCGGATCTGATGATCGACGGTGAGATGCACGGCGACGCGGCGCTGGTAGAGAGCATCCGTAACGATCGTATGCCGGACAGCCCGCTGAAAGGCTCGGCCAACATCCTGATTATGCCGAACGTGGAAGCGGCGCGTATCAGTTATAACCTGCTGCGTGTATCAAGCTCCGAGGGCGTGACCGTGGGGCCGGTGCTGATGGGCGTTGCGAAACCAGTGCACGTGTTGACGCCGATCGCCTCGGTTCGCCGTATCGTGAATATGGTGGCGCTGGCGGTGGTCGAAGCACAAACCAACCCGCTGTAAGTTGTTAACGGCGGGTGCGCAGGCTTACCCGCCCTGCATTGAAGTGCTTTTTCGTAGGTTTTGTAGGGTGGGTAAGCGCAGCGCACCCACCCGACGTTAACGGCGGGTGCGCAGGCTTACCCGCCCTACAAGGGAGTGGTTGTTCGTAGGTTTTGTAGGGTGGGTAAGCGTAGCGCACCCACCATTTACCCTGACGCCTCATTGCCCACTACCGCCGCCCGAGCGGCACCACCAGCGGCGTACCCGCCACCGGATCCTCAATAATCATGCACCGCAATCCGTAAATCGCCTCGATAAGCGCCGCGTCCACAATCTCTGACGGCGCGCCCTCGGCGATAATCTTCCCGTCCCGCAACGCAATCAGATGGTTCGCGTAGCGGCACGCCTGGTTTAAATCGTGCAGCACCGCGGCAAGCGTATACCCCTGCTCGCGGTTGAGCGTACAGAGCAGTTCCAGCAGATCAATCTGATGGCTGATATCAAGCCAGGTGGTCGGCTCGTCGAGCAGCAAAATAGAGGTTTCCTGCGCTAACACCATCGCAATCCAGGCGCGCTGGCGCTGGCCGCCGGAGAGCGTATCGACGCTCTGGTCGGCAAGCGCGGTCACGCCGGTCGCCGCCATCGCCTTTTGCACCGCGCGCTCGTCCTCGTCGCGCCAGCGGGTAAACAGCGGCTGATGCGGATAACGCCCGCGCGCTACCAACTCCGCAACGGTGATATCCCCCGGCGCGCTGGCGTTCTGCGCGAGCAGGCCAATGCGCCGCGCCACCTCTTTGGTGGCGAAGTGCTGAATAGCCTGGCCGTCGAGCCGCACCTGCCCGCCGAGCGGCTTCATCAGACGGCTCAGCGTGCGCAGCAGCGTCGATTTGCCGCAGCCGTTCGGGCCGATAATCGCGGTGAATTTGCCATCCGGGATCGCCACGTTAAGCCCGTCGGCGACGCGAAAATCGCCGTAGCCCAGCGTCAGCGCTTCGCCGGTTAAGCGTGAAGTCATTGTCATCTCCTGCGTGACTCCTGTATCAACAAGGCGATGAGATAAATGCCGCCGAGGCAGACGGTCACGGTGCCCACCGGCAGCTGATAAGGCGTAAACAGATATTGCGCGCACAGATCGGCGGCCAGCAGCAGCAGCGCGCCGCAGAGCGCCGCCTGGGTCAGCCCAAAGCGCGCGGTGCCGCTTAAGCGACGCGCGATATGCGGGGCCACCAGCGCCACAAAGGAAATCGGCCCGGCCATCGCCGTCGCGCCTGCGGTCAGCACCACGCCGGTCAGCATCAGCAGCAGGCGGGAGCGTTCCACCGCCACCCCCAGCGCGCAGGCGCTGTCGTCGCCCATCTCCAGCAGCCGCATCCGGCGCACCAGCAGCGCGCTCGCCAGCAGCGCCAGCACAAGCAGCGGGGCGGCGGGCAGCGTTTTTCCCCAGGTCATGCCATTCAGTGAACCGGCGTTCCACAGGCCCGCCGACAGCGCCGTCTCAAGCGACGCCTGCAACAGCAGCCACGTATTGAACGCCACCAGCATCGCGCGCACGCCAATGCCGATAATAATCAGCCGGAAGGTGTCGATGCCGTTGCGCCAGGCGAGCAGCCAGACGACAAACGCCGTCAGCGTACCGCCCGCGATGGCGGCGAACGCGATAGCGGACTGGTGCTGACCTGCCAGCACCATCGCCACCAGCACGCCGCTCCACGCGCCGGTGTTAAAGCCCATGACATCGGGGCTGCCCAGGGGGTTGCGCATCAGCGACTGAAAAATCGCGCCGCTCACGCCGAGCGCGGCACCCAACAGCAGCGCCATCGCCACGCGCGGCAGCCGCCATTCGGTGACGATAAGCGAGACATTGCGCGGCGCGAGGCCGGTCAGCGCGTCCAGCACCTTGCGGGCCTCAAGCGTTACCGCGCCCTGCGTCAGCGCCCAGAGGCTGAGACCTGTACACAGGCTCAACATGAGCAGGCAAAAAAGCCATAAACGGGGGGAGACGGATTTCATAGCGACGCTCCGCCGCGCCGCTGGCGCACCAGGTAAATGAGCGCGGGCGCGCCGATAAACGCGCTGACCACCGAGACCCGCAGCTCGCCCGGCACTACCAGCCGGCCAATGATATCCGCCAGCAGCAGCAGCGACGGCGTGGCGAGCAGCGTCACCGGGAGCGACCAGCGGTGATCCGCGCCCACCAGCCAGCGCGCCAGGTGCGGCATCATCAGGCCGATAAAGGCGATGGGGCCGACCACGGCGGTGGCGCTGGCGCACAGGAGCGTAATGGCGATAAGCCCGAACACCTGCGTGCGCGCCACGCGGCTGCCGAGCGCCGTGGCCGTGTCGGCTCCCATACTGAGACTGTTCAGCGCGCGCCCCAGCAGCAGCGCGATAACTGCGCCCGTGAGCACGACTGGCGCAATGGCTTTGAGCGTCGTCAGGGTGCGGATATCAAGCGAGCCTGCCTGCCAGAAGCGCAGTTGGTCATACACCACCGGGTTTAAGAGCGCGATGCCGCCGGAAAGCCCTTCCAGCACCGCGGCCAGCGCCACGCCCGCGAGCGTCAGGCGCACCGGGCTAAGCTGCCCGCCGCCCGCGCTGCCGGTAAACGCCACCACGAGCGTGGCGGCCAGCGCGCCGCACAGCGCCAGCGCGAGAATATGCAGCGGCTCGCTCACGCCCCACAGCGCCGCGCCCAGCACAATGGCGAAGCTGGCACCAGAGTTCACGCCTAACAGGCCGGGGTCGGCGAGCGGGTTGCGGGTCAGCGTTTGCATCAGCGCGCCGGCAAGCCCGAGCGACAGCCCGGCGACAATCCCCGCAAGGGTACGCGGCAGGCGTGCGTCAAGCACGATAGTGCAGTCCGCGTCGCGGCAGGTGCCGGTGAGAGCGTCCATCACAAGAGAGAAGGGCAGGGATTTGGCACCCACCAGCAGGCTGAGGGCGACCATCAACAGCAGCAACAATGAGAGAGACCCCAGGACAACCACCCTGGAGGAAAGGCGCGAGGCCGACATAACGCACATCCTGGAATCGATAATGATAGTTATTATCACTCTTGGCTGGCTATGTTAGCATGGCCGTCCCGTTATCCGGCAAGGAAAATTCGCGTTAAGGCCCTGTAATGAACCGACATTCGCTGTTGCTCAACCTCTCCTTATTGAAAACCCATCCCGCGTATCGCGCCGTCTTTCTGGCGCGCTTTATCTCCATTCTCGGCCTTGGTCTGCTTGGCGTGGCGGTGCCGGTACAGATCCAGACGCTCACCGGCTCGCCCTTCCAGGTGGGGCTGGCGGTCACGCTGACGGGTGCCGCGATGTTTATCGGGCTGATGACGGGCGGCGTACTGGCCGACCGCTACGAGCGCAAAACGCTCATTCTGCTGGCGCGTTCCACTTGCGGACTCGGGTTTATCGGGCTTTGGATCAACGCCATGCTGCCCGCGCCGTCGGTTATTGCGATTTACGCGCTCGGGCTGTGGGACGGGTTTTTCGGGGCGATCGGCGTGACGGCGCTGCTGGCGGCGACGCCCGCTATTGTCGGGCGTGAAAACCTGATGCAGGCGGGCGCGATCACCATGTTGACGGTGCGCCTGGGATCGGTGATTTCGCCGCTGCTCGGCGGCGTGCTGCTCGCCTGGGGCGGCGTGGCCTGGAACTACGCGCTGGCGGCGCTCGGCACCTTTCTCACGCTCCTGCCGCTGCTGACCCTTCCGGCATTGCCCGCGCCGCAGATGCAGCGCCAGCATCCACTGCGCGCGCTGGCCGACGGGCTGCGCTTTCTTGCGGCAAGCCCGGTAGTAGGCGGCGTGGCGCTGATCGGCGCGCTGCTGACGATGGCGAGCGCGGTGCGCGTGCTTTATCCCGCGCTTGCAAACCACTGGCAGATGACGAGCGGCGAAATCGGCGTATTGTACGCCGCGGTGCCGCTTGGCGCGGCGCTCGGGGCGCTCACCAGCGGCGGGCTGGCACATGCGCCACGCCCCGGCCGCACGCTGCTGGCTTCTTCGGTGCTGGCGCTGGCGGCGGTTAGCGTGTTCAGCCTGATGCCGTTCTGGCCGCTGGCGTTTATCTGCCTGACGCTGTTCGGCTACCTGAGCGGTGTAAGCTCGCTGATCCAGTACCAGCTTATCCAGACCCGCACGCCGGATCACATGCTCGGGCGCATTAACGGGCTGTGGACGGCGCAAAACGTGACGGGCGACGCCATCGGCGCGGCGGCGCTCGGTGGGATGGGCGCGTGGCTGTCGCCGGTAAGTGCGGCGAGCGTGGGCGGGATTGGGCTTGCGATCGTTACCCTTGCGCTGGCGCTGCTGCTGGCGGAACTGCGCCGTCTACGCCAGCCGCCGCCGGAACCCGCGCCGCATTAAAAAAGGGGCCATCCGGCCCCGTCTTTTACTGTTTAAATAACGCTTCAAGCCGTTTCAGCAACAGGCTGGCGCTGTAGTAATCGAGCCGGAAAGTCTCGGTGCCGAGCGCGTAAACCCGTTTATTTTCCACGGCCGGCAGGTGGGCCAGCAGCGGATCGCGCATCAGCGCCGCCGCGTCTTTATCATCAGCCGCGAACAAAAACAGCGTCTCGCCGTTCAGCCCCGCTGCCAGATTTTCCCCGCCAAGCTGAATAATATCGTGGCGTTTGCCCATACTGGTGAGGCCATGCGCGGCGGGCGGCGGCGCAAGCGTAAAACCAAGCTGGCCGAGCAGTTTCCCCTGCGCCGATTCGGCGGTCCAGAGATTCGCGCCGTGCGCGGCGGGGTTGTAAACCAGCGCGCTCACGGGCTGCGGCGGCAGCTTCATCTGCGCTTTTGCCTGCGCGAGCTGCTGGTCAAACTGCGCGATGCGTTCGGCGGCCTGCTTCTCATGGCCTGTTATCTCACCAAGCTGCGTCAACAACGCCTGCCAGCTTTTATCGTCGTAATTGATGATTAATGTCGGGGCGATAGCGGAAAACTGTTCATACAGCGCCTGCGCCGAATCGCCGCCGGTCGCGCTCACCAGAATGAGATCCGGCATCTGCGCGGCGACAGCTTCAGCGTTCGGTTCGCCGATGTAAAGCCGTTCGACGTGACGCGCTTTGGCGATGTCACCCCACTGGCGCAAAAACCCCTGGTCGTCGGCGACGCGGTTGCCGGGAGAGGTGGCTCCGCTGGCCACCACCGGCGCGTCAATCGCCAGCAGCGAACCGGTCAGCGTGACGCTGGTGGAGACGATGCGCTGCGGCGCTTTTTCAAGCGTATGCACACCGCGGCTGTCGGTCACCTGACGCGGCCACGCCGCCGCCTGTGAGACTGAGGATATTCCTAAAAGCAGCAGGCTGGCGGCAAATGCGGCGCGCAGGGCAGATGTAAACGTCACGGCAACGATTCCTGTAAGATGAGTTAATAATGCTTCTCATTTTCATCATTTGCCGACAGGATGCAAGCGGCGCTGTCGCCTCTGTTTCGCCCCTGTGGTTGACATCCCCGTCATTTCGCCTTAGGTTACGCCTCCAAATACAAATGATAACAATTATCAGTTCACTTTTTTTGGTACAGGAGGAGCGCATGGATACGTCACTGGCCGGGGAACGCTGCGACGCTGCCGCAACCCTTTCATCTGACAGTTTTTTCTACATGTCGCCTTATCGCAGCTTTACCACCCGCGGCTGTTTCACGCGGCTGGAGACGCCCGCCGCCGACGGCGCAGAGCGTTATAGCGTATTTCAGACGGCGCTGCGTAACGCGTTCGACCGCGCCCGCAGGCAGGGCATCGCGCGCCCGATAGTCGTCGGCGCTATTCCGTTCGATACGCGCAAGCCGTCCGCGCTGTTTATTCCCGAAAGCTACAGTGAGACCGCCCGCGGCGGTTATTCGCTTATTGAAAATAGCGCCGCGCCGCGTGTGCTGAGCCGTAAGCCGCTCCCGGATGAAGAGACGTTTATGGCGATGGTGGCGCGCGCCGCCGCGCTGACCGCGACGCCTGCGGTCAGTAAAATCGTGCTCTCACGCCTTATCGACATCACCACCGAACAGAAGCCGGACAGCCTCGCGCTGCTGGCGCGTCTGGTGGCGCAAAACCCCGCGAGTTTTAACTTTCACGTGCCGCTGCCGGACGGCGGCGCGCTGCTCGGCGCAAGCCCGGAACTGCTGCTGCGCAAAGATGGCAATACGTTCAGTTCGCTGCCGCTGGCGGGCTCCGCGCGCCGCCATGCCGACGCGGCGCAGGATAAAAGCGCAGGCCAGGCGCTGCTCTGTTCGGCCAAAGATCGCCACGAGCATGAGCTGGTGACGCAGGCGATGCGCGACGTACTCGCGCCGCGCAGCCAGCGCCTCGCGATGCCGGGCGCGCCGGAGCTGATTACCACACCGACGCTCTGGCATCTCGCGACGCCCGTCGAAGGCGAAACGCGCTTTGCGGATGACAACGCGCTGTCGCTCGCCTGCCTGCTGCACCCGACGCCCGCGCTGAGCGGTTACCCGCATGAAGCGGCGAAAGCGTATATCGCTGAGCTGGAGCCGTTCGATCGCGAGCTGTTCGGCGGGATCGTCGGCTGGTGCGATGCCGACGGCAACGGCGAATGGGCGGTGACTATCCGCTGCGCGCGTCTGCGGGAAAACCAGGTACGGCTGTTTGCGGGCGCGGGGATTGTTCCGGCGTCCGACCCGGCTTCGGAGTGGCGCGAAACCGGCGTCAAGCTCTCCACCATGCTCCACGTTTTAGGTCTTCACTGAGGTTTTACGCATGACGATCCCTTACACCCGCTGGCCAGACGATCTCGCCGTACGCTACCGCGCCCGCGGCTACTGGCTTGATCTGCCGCTCACCGATATTTTAAGCCGCCACGCGCAGAGTGCCGCGACGGCGCTTATCGACGGCGAGCGCCGCTACAGCTACCGCGAGCTGGACGCGGCGGCCACACGCCTTGCAGGCGCGCTGGCGCGTCGCGGGCTTCAGCGTGGCGATACCGCGCTGGTGCAGCTTGGCAACGTGGCGGAGTTTTATATCGTGTTCTTCGCGCTGCTGAAAATTGGCGTGGCGCCGGTTAACGCGCTGTTTAGTCATCAACGCACCGAGCTTGACGCGTACGCGCGCCAGATTGCGCCCGCGCTGCTGATTGCCGACCGCGAGCACGCGCTCTTTAGCGACGATGCGTATATCACGGCACTGCAAGCGCAGCATTCGTCGCTGCGCATGACGCTTCTGCGTGGCGATGGGCTGGAGGCGCTGATTTCAGAGACTGAAGCGGATTTCACTCCCACGCCGTCCGCCGCCGATGAAGTGGCGTTTTTCCAGCTCTCCGGCGGCAGTACCGGCACGCCGAAGCTCATCCCGCGCACGCACAACGACTACTACTACAGCATTCGCCGCAGCGTGGAGATTTGCGAATTCAGCCGCGAAACGCGCTACCTCTGCGCGCTGCCCGCGGCGCACAACTACCCGTTAAGCTCCCCCGGCGCGCTCGGCGTCTTCTTCGCCGAAGGCTGCGTGGTGCTGGCGCGCGACCCGAGCGCGACGCTCTGCTTCCCGCTGATTGAGGCGCACCAGATTAACGTCACCGCGCTGGTGCCGCCCGCCGTCAGCCTCTGGCTACAGGCCATTCAGGAGTGGGGCGATAACCGCCAGCTGGCGTCGCTGAAACTCTTGCAGGTCGGTGGCGCGCGGCTTTCCGACACGCTCGCCGCGCGCATTCCTGCGGAGATCGGCTGCCAGCTTCAGCAGGTGTTCGGCATGGCCGAAGGGCTGGTCAACTACACCCGTCTGGACGACCCGGACGAGCGCATCTTCACCACCCAGGGCCGCCCGATGAGCCCGGACGATGAAGTCTGGGTAGCCGATGAAAACGGCAATCCGCTGCCGCGCGGTGAAACAGGACGGCTAATGACGCGCGGCCCGTATACCTTCCGCGGCTATTACAACAGCCCGGAACACAACGCCAGCGCCTTTGATGAGAACGGTTTTTACTGCTCCGGCGATCTCGTAGCCATTGATGAACAGGGCTACATCACCGTTCAGGGGCGCGAGAAAGATCAGATCAACCGCGGGGGCGAGAAGATCGCCGCGGAAGAGATCGAGAACCTGCTGCTCGGCCACGAGGCCATTGTGCACGCGGGGCTGGTCTCGATGGAAGACAGCCTGCTTGGCGAAAAAAGCTGCGCGTATATCGTCACCACCCGCCCGGTCAAGGCGGTGGAGATCCGCCGCTTTTTACGCGAGCTGGGCGTCGCCGATTTCAAACTGCCGGATCGCGTGGAGCGCGTCGATGCGCTGCCGCTCACGCCGGTCGGCAAAGTGGATAAAAAACAACTGCGTTTGTGGCTGGCCGCGCGTCAGCCCGTCTCTGAGTAAGGAAAGAAAATGGCTATCCCAAAACTGAACGCCTATACGCTGCCCACGGCGGCGGATCTCCCGCAAAATAAAGTGAGCTGGGCGCTGGAGCCGCCGCGCGCGGCGCTGCTCATTCATGACATGCAGGAGTATTTCCTTAATTTCTGGGGCGAAAACTGCCCGATGATCGAGCCGGTGGTGGCGAACATCGCCGCGCTGCGAGCGTACTGCAAGGCGCAGGGCATTCCGGTTTATTACACCGCGCAGCCCAATAATCAGAGCGACGCCGACCGCGCGCTGCTGAACGACATGTGGGGGCCGGGGCTGAATAACCATCCTGATAAACAAAAGGTGGTCGCGGCGCTGACGCCGGATGCCGACGACACCGTGCTGGTGAAATGGCGCTACAGCGCGTTTCACCGCTCGCCGCTTGAGCACGCGCTGAAAGAGACGGGACGCGATCAGCTCATTATCTGCGGGGTGTATGCGCACATCGGCTGCATGATCACCGCCACCGACGCGTTCATGCGTGATATTCAACCGTTTATGGTGGCCGACGCGCTGGCGGATTTCAGCCGGGATGAACATCTGATGGCGCTTAATTACGTCGCGGGCCGCGCCGGGCGCGTGGTAATGACCGCCGATCTGCTGCCTGCCAGTGAGCCGGACGCGCCGGGCAGCAAAGCGGCGCTGCGCGCGCTGGTGCTGCCGCTGCTGGATGAGTCCGACGAGCCGGAAGATGACGAAAACCTGATCGACTACGGTCTCGACTCGGTGCGCATGATGGCGCTGGCGGCGCGCTGGCGCAAAGTGCATGGCGATATCGACTTCGTGATGCTCGCAAAGAACCCGACCATTGATGCCTGGTGGGCGCTGCTAAGCCGGGAGCCGCAGGCATGACGCTCGATTTCCAGGGAAAAAATGTCTGGGTGACCGGCGCGGGCAAAGGGATTGGCTACACCACCGCGCTGGCGTTTGCCGGGGCGGGCGCGAACGTGACTGGTTTTGATCTCGCGTTTTCGCAGGCTGATTATCCGTTCGCATGTGAAACACTGGATGTGGCGGACGCCGCGGCGGTGGCAGGCGTTTGCGAGCGGTTGCTCGGCAATAACCCGCGCCTTGACGTGCTGGTGAACGCGGCGGGCATTCTGCGTATGGGCGCGACGGATGAACTCGCTCCCGACGACTGGCAGCAGACGTTCGCGGTAAACGTGGGCGGCGCGTTTAACTTCTTTCAGCAGACGATGGCGCAGTTTCGTGCGCAGAAGGGCGGGGCAATCGTCACCGTCGCCTCCGACGCCGCACATACGCCGCGCATCGGGATGTCGGCGTATGGCGCGTCGAAAGCGGCGCTCAAAAGCCTGGCGCTGACCGTGGGGCTGGAGCTGGCCTCCTCTGGCGTGCGTGCAAACCTGGTGTCACCGGGTTCGACCGACACCGATATGCAGCGCACGCTCTGGAAAAGCGAGGATGCCGAACAGCAGCGTATTCGCGGTTTCGCGGAGCAATTTAAGCTCGGCATTCCGCTTGGGAAGATTGCGCAGCCGCAGGAGGTAGCGAACACCATCCTGTTTCTCGCTTCGGATCTCGCAAGTCACATTACGCTGCAGGATATCGTCATCGACGGCGGCTCAACGCTTGGAGCATAGATGATCTGGAAACGACACATGACGCTTGAGGCGCTGAACGCGACCAGCGTCGGCACGATGGTGGAACATCTTGGGATTGTTTATACCCGTCTCGGTGACGATCTGCTGGAGGCGACGATGCCGGTTGATACGCGCACGCATCAGCCGTTCGGTCTCCTGCACGGCGGCGCCTCCGCGGCGCTTGCCGAAACGCTCGGCTCGATGGCCGGTTATCTGACCACCCGCGACGGGCAGTGCGTGGTGGGCACCGAGATCAGCGCGTCTCATCACCGCGCGGTGTCGCAGGGGCAGGTGCGCGGCGTCTGCCAGCCGCTGCATCTGGGGCGCCAAAGCCAGTGCTGGGAAATCGTGATTTATGACGAACAGGGGCGGCGCTGCTGTACCAGCCGGTTAAGTACGGCGATTCTGGGGTAGGCGATTTTTAACATGGCAGGTGCGCTGCGCTTACCCGACCTACGGAAACCGAATGTATACGCGGATGTCGGATGTTTTCCCTGCGGCTGCCATTTTGCCGCGAGCCGGGATTGTTAAGGGGGCGACGGCGAGCCCCCTTAACACGTTCGCGTGAGGGTAGGTTGCAAAGAAAGGCATCGTGCTGGCGAACGGAACCGTTCACCGTGCGTAAATATTTGCCCCTCAACGCCATAGGGCGACGCTTTTTTGCAATGGCGGGTGCGCTGCGCTTACCCGCCCTACGGAAACAACTTCTCTGAAGCCGAACGATGATGTGAGGTGTTTTTATTGCGGCTGCCCTTTTGCCGCGAGCCGGGATTGTTTAGGGGGCGGCGGCGAGCCCCCTTAACACGTTCGCGTGAGGAAAGGTTGCAAAGAAAGGCTACTTGCTGGCGAACGGAACCATTCACCGGGCGTGCATATTCGCCCCTCAACGCCATACGGGCGACGCTTTTTTGCAATGGCGGGTGCGCTTCGCTTACCCGCCCTACGGAAAATCCGACACCTGAAGGATGTAGGGCGGGTAAGCGAAGCGCACCCGCCATGTACACAACCTTCAAAGCTCACCCCATTAAACCACCGACACCGCGCAGCCCCGCCATCATCCCGTGATCTCGTTAACAGACTCACGTAAATCCCTGACGCCATCCCGCGTTTCTCGGGTGGTCAAGTTGTTAAATTCATTTTGGTGATATAGAAACAAAATGTAACACCTCTGTTTCACTCACTGTTTCACTGAATGGATAACTATTATGACGAACTCAGGGAAATACCTTATCTGGGCAGCGCTCTCTGTTGTGGGCGCATTTGCGCTGGGCTATATCGCCCTTAACCGCGGCGAGCAGATCAACGCGCTCTGGATCGTGGTTGCCGCCGTCTGTATCTATCTCATCGCTTACCGTTTTTATGGTTTGTACATCGCGAAAAAGGTGCTGGCCGTCGACCCGACGCGCATGACGCCCGCAGTGCGCCACAACGACGGGCTTGATTATGTTCCCACCGATAAAAAAGTGCTGTTCGGTCATCATTTTGCGGCGATTGCCGGTGCCGGGCCGCTGGTCGGGCCGGTGCTGGCGGCGCAGATGGGGTATCTGCCGGGCATGATCTGGATCCTCGCAGGCGTCGTGCTGGCAGGGGCGGTGCAGGATTTCATGGTGCTGTTTGTCTCCACCCGCCGTGACGGGCGCTCGCTCGGCGAACTGGTGAAAGAGGAGATGGGCAACACGGCGGGCGTCATCGCGCTCGTCGCCTGCTTTATGATTATGATAATCATCCTGGCGGTGCTGGCGATGATTGTAGTGAAAGCGCTGACTCACAGCCCGTGGGGCACTTATACCGTCGCCTTTACCATTCCGCTCGCGCTCTTTATGGGCATCTATATTCGTTATCTGCGGCCAGGGCGCATTGGCGAAGTGTCGGTCATCGGCCTTGTGATGCTGGTGTTTGCGATTGTTTCCGGCGGCTGGGTGGCGGAGAGCCCGACCTGGGCACCGTGGTTTGATTTCACCGGCGTGCAATTGACCTGGATGCTGGTCGGCTACGGGTTTGTCGCGGCGGTTCTCCCGGTCTGGCTGCTGCTGGCACCGCGCGATTACCTCTCTACCTTCCTGAAAATCGGCACTATTGTCGGTCTCGCCATCGGCATTTTGATCATGCGCCCGACGCTGACGATGCCCGCGATGACAAAATTTATCGACGGCACCGGGCCGGTCTGGACCGGTAATCTCTTCCCGTTCCTGTTTATCACTATCGCCTGTGGCGCGGTGTCGGGCTTCCATGCGCTTATCGCCTCCGGTACCACACCGAAAATGCTCGCCAATGAAAACCAGGCCTGCTTTATCGGCTACGGCGGCATGTTGATGGAATCATTCGTTGCCATCATGGCGCTGGTGTCGGCCTGCGTTATTGACCCCGGCGTTTATTTTGCGATGAACAGCCCGATGGCGGTGCTGGCGCCGGCTGGTACGGCGGATGTGGTCGCGTCGGCCGCCCAGGTGGTGAGCGGCTGGGGCTTCCAGATAACGCCGGATACGCTGAACCAGATTGCGAATGAAGTCGGCGAGCAGACGATTATCTCGCGTGCGGGCGGCGCGCCGACGCTTGCGGTCGGCATGGCGTATATTCTCCACGGGGCGCTCGGCGGCCTGATGGATGTCTCGTTCTGGTATCACTTCGCCATTCTGTTTGAGGCGCTGTTTATCCTGACGGCGGTGGATGCAGGCACCCGCGCCGCGCGCTTTATGCTGCAGGATCTGCTGGGCGTGATTTCGCCCGGCCTCAAACGCACGGATTCACTGCCCGCGAACCTGCTGGCGACGGCGCTGTGCGTGCTGGCATGGGGTTATTTCCTGCATCAGGGTGTCGTGGATCCGCTCGGCGGTATTAACACCCTCTGGCCGCTGTTTGGCATCGCCAACCAGATGCTGGCGGGCATGGCGCTGATGCTCTGCGCGGTGGTGCTGTTTAAGATGAAGCGCCAGCGTTATGCGTGGGTGGCGCTGGTGCCGACCGCGTGGCTGCTGGTCTGTACGCTCACCGCCGGCTGGCAGAAGGCGTTCAGCCCGGATAATAAAGTGGGGTTCCTCGCTATCGCCAATAAGTTCCAGGCGATTCTGGAAAGCGGCACCATTCCGCCGCAGTACACCGAGGCGCAACTGAGCCAGCTGGTGTTCAATAACCGCCTCGACGCGGGCCTGACCATTTTCTTTATGGTGGTGGTCGTGGTGCTGGCGGTGTTCTCGATTAAAACGGCGCTGGCGGCGCTGAAGCAGGATAAGCCGACCGCCAACGAGACGCCGTATGAGCCGATGCCTGCCAGTGCGGAGCAAGTAGTGGCGCAGGCGAAAAACGCGCATTGATTGAGGCTGTTGGGACAGAGGGATGCCGACAGGGTGGATGACGGAAAGGTGGGTGCGCTGCGCTTACCCACCCTACGTGCGGCAATCGCGCCCTGTTCGTTGTTGTAGGGCGGGTAAGCAAAGCGCACCCGCCGTCCAGACCCCGGCCACAGGTCACAATGAATCACATCGGCTCTCTCTCCCGCCGGGAGAAAGCCAACGCATAAGGATAAATAAATGTTCGATTCCCTCGCCAAAGCCGGGAAATATCTCGGTCAGGCCGCGAAAATGATGATCGGCGTGCCCGACTACGACAACTACGTCGAGCACATGCGTGTGAACCACCCGGACCAGACGCCGATGACTTATGAAGAGTTCTTCCGCGAACGCCAGGACGCCCGCTACGGCGCAAAAGGCGGCGCGAAGTGCTGTTAAACGTCTGTCAGCGGTACTGCACCAGCTGTTCAGGCTGGCAACCATAGAGCGCCGCCAGTTTTTCGCGGGTGCGTTTTTGCGGACGCGAGTCAGGCGATTCCAGCTGTGAAACGGCAGACTGGCTGATACCGAGTTTTTCCGCCACTTCCTGTTGAGAGAGACCGCGCCAGATGCGCCAGGCGGCCTGTAAACTCACATTCTGCTCGACGGAAATCGCCACCACTTCATGCGGCAGCGTTACGTCATCATCGCTGTCCGGCTCATAAGGCAATGACGCCAGCGTCTCGTCATCTTCCAGCTGCGCCAGCACGGACAGATAGAGTTCATAAGGGATGACCGCATATTCGGGTTTGCCCTGTTTATCATGAATAATTTGTGCATTGAGCATATCTAACCCCCCGTTAATTAAGGTAAGTGGTCGTGGTCCTGCGTTTAACTTCCAGAATGAGGCAGACAACCGGAACGCCCGCTACGCGCTCGTAAATAACCCGATAGCTCCCCACGCGCAGCCGGTAACGGGGTTTGAGCCCCGCCAGTTTTACGATGTCCAGGCTGGCGTCTTCGGTGGCGAGCGCGGCAACCTTCTTATAGATAGTGAGCCTGTCGCTTTCCGGTATGGCGCCGAGTTGCTTGTACGCCCGCTTCGTCCATCTCATCTCCATGGCGTTCCCTCACTTTATCTGTTTCTGTGATATAAGTAAAATATAAGAACATAAGCTTTTATCTGAAAAGCATTCTCTTATGCGGAAACGTTAAACCGGGTAAAAACGGGAGGAAAGCGGCAGGGGAAGGTTCTTCGTGACTTCTCGCAAAAACGCCTTCCGGAGAAGGCGTTGCGTGGGATCAGGCGGCTGTTTCTTCAAGACGCTGGCGTTTACGCAGCGACGGGAACAGGCGCATCCAGAGCCCGACTACTACCAGCGTGCCGATACCGCCGATGGCCGCAGCGGGCACGGTGCCCAGCAGCGCGGCCAGCATGCCGGATTCAAATTCGCCAAGCTGGTTCGAGGTATTAATAAATATTGAGTTAACGGCGTTCACGCGCCCGAGCATGTCGTTGGGCGTATCGAGCTGCACCAGCGCGCCGCGGATAACCATGCTCACCATATCAAACCCGCCTGTTGCGAAAAGCGCGATAAGCGAGAGCCACAGGTTGCTTGAGAGCGCAAACACCAGCGTTGCCACGCCAAAGCCCGCCACCGACAAAAACATAATCATCCCGACATGTTTCTCAAGCGACCGTCGGCTTAGCCAGAAGCCCACCAGCAGCGCGCCCACGGCAGGCGCGGCGCGCAGCAGCCCCAGCCCCCACGGGCCGATGTGCAGAATATCGTGCGCGTAAATCGGCAGCAGCGCAGTGGCGCCGCCCAGCAGCACCGCAAAGAGATCGAGCGAAATCACGCCCAGCACGTCCGGGCGCTCGCGGATAAACTTCACGCCTGCAAAGAGCGTGGCGAGACTCGCGGGCTGGCGCGCAGGCGGTGCCTGTTCATAGCGCAGGCGGCTCACCATCACGACCGAAATGAGATACAGCACGGCGGTCAGCGCATAAACCACCTGCGCGCCGAAGACATACAGCAGGCCGCCCAGCGCAGGCCCCATAATCATCGCCGCCTGGCTTGATACCGCGCTCGCCGCCGTGGCGCGCGCCAGCAGAGCAGGCGGAACCAGCGCCGGCAGCATCGACTGCAACGACGGCGCTTCCATCACTTTGGCGACGGAAATAATAAAAATCAGCCCGAGGATAATCTTCACATCGGCGAGATGCGCCACCGTGGCGGCGGCCAGCGCGGCGATGGCGAGCCACTCCACCAGTTGGCCAATTAACACCACCCGGCGGCGATCGCGCTGATCGGCAATGTGCCCCGCCCAGAGCGCCAGCGTCACGGATGGAAGAAACTGCACCAGGCCTATCAGGCCGAGATAAAACGCGCTGTGGGTAAGGGCGTAAATCTGCCAGCCCACAACGATAGACAACATCTGGAAACCAAAGCCGGAGCAGGTTCGCGCCAGCCAGAATGCGACAAACGAACGGTGCGCCAGCAGCGACGCGCCACCATCAGAGTGTACAGAAGCCATAAACCATCCCGAACGTATAAAAACGCGGCGTGAAAGAATAGTTATCGCCGCGTGAGCGAGGTTTAAGCCTACAGGGATTTCGCAAAAAGTGGCATCGCACCCTGTGCGATTTAGTTAGCGGGCGAAGGTTTCCACTTTTTCAAAGGCCGAGCGCAGTGTCGCGGGCGACAGCGCCACCGGAAGGGCGTGAATGGATTCCACCGGGCGCAGCGTGTGGGCGATAACGCGCTCCAGCTCCGCCGCGTTATGAATATCGACATCCAGCTCTGCAAGCGTGGTAGGCAGCCTGAAGCGCCGCCAGGCGTCAATGAGCTGCGCCAGCACCTCGTCCTGGCCGAGCAGAGCGCTCTGCACCAGGATGCCGTAAGCCACTTTGGTGCCGTGCAGATATTTTTCCGTCTGCGGCAGTACGGTCAGGCCGTTGTGTACCGCATGCGCCGCCGCCACGCGCGTATAGCGCTCGCCAAGTCCGCCGACCATGCCGCCGCCCGCAATAATGGCATCCACCACATCGCGGAAATCCTGCGTCAGCGCGCCGCGTTGTTGACTGGCGAGCGCCGCTTCGCTCTGCTCCAGCAGCACGTCACGAATAGCGAGCGCGGCGTTGAGGCCAAGCCGTACGGTAAGCGGCAGGGTGGCGGGCGCAGGTGCCAGTACCACGGCTTCATACCATTTGGCGAGCGTGTCGCCGATGCCCGCGAGCAGATATTCCGCTGGCGCGCGCAGGATAATCTCCGGCTCCACCAGCACCAGATGGTTGGCGTCGTCGAAAATCTCAAAATGCAGCGCCTGACCGGCGTCGTTGTACCAGACGGAGAGCGGCGTCCAGGCAGCGCAGGTGGCGGCGATGGTGGGAATGGCGACCACCGGCAGGCCAAGGCGTCGCGCCAGCGCTTTGGCGGTATCCAGCAGCGCGCCGCCGCCGACGCCAATCACCACCGCCCGATCGTCACCCGCCTCTGCCGCAAGCGCGTTGACATCGCTTTCGCTGCAATGCCCGCGAAACAAAATCCGCGTAGCGCCGGGCGCATCAATGGCGTCAGTAAGAAAAGGGCGCGCGGCGGCAATAGCGCGTTCGCCATAGACCCAGACGGCGCGTGCGAGTTGCGCCGGGGTATAGAAATCGTGCAGGCGCGCCAGCGCACCTGGGTGAGAGTAGTAATTTGCCGGGCCGGGAACCACGCGGATGTCGGTATCGCTCATGAGAGTTGTCCTTGTCTTTTTTTCCATCCTGCCACAGAAAGCCGTCCGGACGTCTGATTATTCTCGCCCGCGCGCATGCAATTTTTTCACGTTGGCGGCGAAACGCAGCGGCAACCTGAAAAATTCTAATACTACGTCCAGACATCTGGACGGCTAATAATTTTTTGCTTTATCTTATGCCGATTCATTCATTGCAAGCGGATATATCCGCATGAATGATTGACTTAACTGATTAATCATTCGTGTGGAGACGGCCCGCCATGTCCCTGAACCTGCGCCTTGAGATGCGCGCAATATCTTTGGCCTTTAGCGGCTTTCCGGCGCTGACGCAGGTGGATTTCACTCTGCGGGCAGGTTCCGTACACGCGCTCACCGGCGCGAACGGTGCCGGAAAATCGACGCTAATGGCGGTGCTCTCCGGTGCCTGGGATCACTATCAGGGCCAGATCCTGCTGGATGGCGAACCCGTACACATCCGCTCGCCGCGCGACGCCAAAGCGCTCGGCATTCATCTGGTGCAGCAGGAGGTGGACGCCGCGCTGGTGCCGGGGCTGAGCGTCGCGGAAAACATTATGCTCGACAGCCTGCGCGAGGGCGGCCTGCGCTACCGCTGGGGCGAAATCCGCCGCCGCGCCCGAGCGGCGCTGGCGCAGCTCGATGTAGAAATGGACGTTAACCGCCGCATCGACAGCTGCTCGCTTGCCGAAAAACAGCATGTGCTGCTGGCGCGTGCGCTCTCGCATCACTGCCGTTATCTGATCCTTGATGAACCGACCGCGCCGCTCGATCAGCATGAAAGCGAACGCCTGTTCGCAGTGGTCAGACGCCTCCAGGCGCAGGGCATGGGCGTAGTGTTTATCTCTCACCGTATTCATGAGCTGAAAGCCATCTGCGACACCCTGACGGTGCTGCGCGACGGCAGGCTGATTGAGAGCGGGCCGATGGCGTCACTCTCTGGCCCGCAGATCGTCGAGAAAATGCTGGGACATGCGCTCGACACGCTCTACCCGCCGCGCCGCCCCACGCCTGGCGATGCCGTATTGCTGGCGGTGGACGGGCTGCATGACGACACGCTGCTACAGGATATTTCGCTGCGCCTGCGCAAAGGGGAGATCCTGGGTATCGCCGGGCTGGCGGGGGCCGGCAAAACGGAGCTGTGCAAGGCGCTTTTTGGCGCGAGCAAAAGCACGCTGCGCGAGGGCGAGCTTGCGGGACGTCCGTGGCGGCCCACCGATCCGGCCGATTCGGTGGCGCGCGGGCTGGCGCTGGTGCCGGAAGAGCGGCGCAAAGAGGGCATTTTTATCGACGAGCCGATCGCCATGAATCTCGCCGCCAGCGCTGATGGCAGCTTTACCCGCTGGGGGCTGTTTGGTCACCGCGACGCCTGGCGCTGGGCGCAGGAGGTGATTTCGCGTCTCGGTATTCGCGCCAGCGGGCCAGAGCAGCGGCTCCGCAGGCTTTCCGGCGGTAACCAGCAGAAAGTGGCTATCGGCAAATGGCTGCGCGGCAATAGCGACGTGCTGATTTTCGATGAGCCGACGAAAGGCGTAGACGTCAAAGCCAAAACCGATCTTTTCAACCTGATTGACGGGCTCGCCCGTCAGGGCAAGGGCATTATTTACGCCTCCGGCGAGTTCGCCGAGCTGGTGGGCCTGTGCGACCGCATCTGTGTGTTGTGGGACGGGCGCATCGTGGCGGAGCTGGATGGTAGCGACGCCAGCGAAGAAACCTTATTACTCTATTCCACCGGAGGAACCCCCGCGTGAACAAGGCCGCAATCCTGAAGAGCACGCCGTCGGCGCGCCACCAGCTGTTTGAGTTTTTCTATAAGTGGGGGATGTTGCTGACGGTTGTGGCGCTGGTCGCGCTGTTCGGCATCGCCTCGGACAACTTTCTCGATCCGTTCAACATCATCAACATTCTGCGCTCCATCGCAATCGTGACGGTGATCGCTATCGGCGTCTCCATCTCGCTGACCATCGGCGGGTTCGATCTTTCGGTGGGATCGACGGCGTCGCTGGCCAATGCGCTGGTGATCTCGCTGTTCGTCTGGCACGGCTTCGGCACAACGGAGGCGATCGTCATCACGCTTGCGCTCTGCACGCTGGTCGGGCTGTTTAACGCGTTTCTGATTGTGGTGCTGAAAATCCCCGACATGCTCGCCACGCTTGCCAGCCTGTTTGTAATTCAGGGCGTTGCGATGACCTACAGCTACGGCGGTTCGATCACCCAGAACATGGTTCTGCCGAGCGGCGAGATGGCGGAGGGCGTGATTCCTGATGCCTTCAGCCTGCTCGGCCAGGTGCCGGTGATTGTGATTGTGATGCTAGTGGTAACGGTCGTGGCGCAGCTTGGGCTGTCGCTGACCACCCACGGGCGGCGCATGTACGCCATCGGCGGCAACCCGGAGGCGGCGCACCTCTCCGGCATTCGCATTACGCGCTACAAAGTGGCGGCATATGTCATCGCCTCGCTGCTGGCGGGTCTTGGCGGCATTCTGCTTGCTTCGCGCATTGGTTCCTCGCAGGTAAACGCGGGCAGCGGTTATCTGATGGACGCCGTCGCGGCGGCGTGGATTGGCTTTTCGCTGGCCGGCTCCGGCAAGCCGAACGCGCTCGGCACGTTAGTGGGCGCGGTGATCCTGGGCGTGCTTTCCAACGGCCTGGTGATGCTCTCGGTGCCGTATTACGCGATGGACATTATCAAAGGGCTGGTGCTCGCTGGGGCGCTTGCCATCACTTACATCCAGCGACGTTAATCACAGACAGGGAAATAAACAGAATGAAAAAACTGACGCTCTCTTTACTGGCGCTGGGCCTGCTCTCATCGCTCCCCGGTTTCGCCGCCACGCCCGCGCCGGTGCCGGACGCCATCGCCAGTCACAACGGGCCGGTGCGCATCGCCGTGATCCGCAACCTGGGCTCAGACGATAACACCACGCAGTTTGTGGCGGGCGCAATCCAGGAAGGCAAAAAGCTCGGCTTTAAGGTCAGCACCTTTTTAAGCAACGGCGACGACGCGAAATTCCAGGATTTCGTCAATCAGGCCATCAGCCAGAAATATGACGGCATTATTCTCTCTCAGGGGCGCGATCCGTACTCCACCGAACTGGTGAAGCGTATTGTGGACGCGGGCATTAAAGTCTCAGTGTTTGATACCGCCGTGAAAGGCGAGATCCCGGGCGTCACCGTCACCCAGCAGGATGACGCGTCGCTCACGCAGCTCTCCGCGGGCCAGTTGGTGAAAGATTTCAACGGCAAGGCGAACATTATCAAGCTGTGGGTGGCGGGCTTCCCGCCGATGGAGCGTCGCCAGGCGGCGTACCAGGAGATCCTGAAGCAAAACCCCGGCATTAAAGAGCTGGAATCGATAGGCGCGGTCTCCTCGGACGTGCAGGGCGATACCGCCAACAAAGTGGGCGCGGTGCTGGCGAAATACCCGAAAGGCCAGATTGACGCCATCTGGGGCACCTGGGACGCCTTCAGCCAGGGCGCTTACAAGGCGCTGAAAGAGAATGGCCGCACCGAGATCAAGCTCTACAGCATCGATATCTCCAACCAGGATTTGCAACTGATGCGCGAAGCGGGCAGCCCGTGGAAAGTGAGCGTGGCGGTGGATCCGAAGCTGATTGGCGCAACCAACGTGCGGCTTATCGCCAATAAAATCGCCGGCGAGCCGACGCCGGCCACCTATGATTTTAAAGCCGCGGCCATCCCGCAGGCATTGCTGGCAAGCCAGAGCGGGCCGGTGAACGTGGCGGCGCTCGGTAAAATCATTCCGGGCTGGGGCCAGACCGAGGATTTCATCGCGCCGTGGTTTGCGACGCTTGAAGCGAAGCACAAATAATGGCGGGCGAGTTACCGCGCCCGGACTACAGCCGCAATATGCGGCTGATTGGCCACTCCGACCAGGGCGGCCGCCCGGACGGCGTGCAGGTGATGGTGCACCGGGGATTTGCGTATATCGGCCATATGGTGTCGCAGGGGTTTTCCATCGTTGACGTGCGCGACCCGAAGCACCCGAAAGCGGCGGGCTATGTGCCCGCGCCGCCCGGCACCTGGAATGTGCATTTACAGGCGCACGATGACCTGCTGCTGGTGATCAACGCCCGCGATCTCTTTGCCGATGCGCGCTTCGCCGACGAAAAAGTCTATTACACCCGTTCGGTCGGCGAGACGGTGCGCGATGTCCACGACAAAGGCTGGAGCGCGGGGCTTCGCGTGTTTGATATCGCCACACCCGATAAACCGCGCGAAATCGGCTTTCTGCCGCTTAACGGCATCGGCATTCACCGCATCTGGTATGTCGGCGGGCGCTGGGCGTATGTCTCGGCGCTTCTTGATGGCTTTACCGATTACATTTTCCTCACCATCGACCTGGCCGACCCGCGCAAACCGGAAGTGGCGGGGCGCTGGTGGCTGCCGGGGATGCATCAGGCGGCGGGGGAGACACCCGGCTGGCCCGAAGGCAAACGCTATGCGCTGCACCATGCGATTATCGCGGGCGATACCGCCTACGGGAGCTGGCGCGACGGTGGGCTGACGATTCTCGATGTAAAAGACCGCAGCCAGCCGACACTTATTGCGCACCGTAACTGGAGCCCGCCGTTTGGCGGCGGCACGCATACCGCGCTGCCGCTGCCGGATCGCAATCTGCTGGTGGTGCTGGATGAAGCCGTGCTGGATAACCAGCAGGATGGCGAAAAGCATATCTGGCTGTTTGATATCCGCGAGCCGTCGAACCCGGTGAGTATTTCGACCTTCCCGCAGCCGGATGAAACCGACTACGTGGCGAAAGGCGCGCACTTCGGGCCGCATAATCTGCACGAGAACCGCCCCGGCAGTTTTGTGAGTTCGACGCTGATTTTTGCCACCTGGCAGAACGCGGGTGTGCGCGCTTACGATATCTCGAACCCGTACCGGCCAGTAGAGACTGGCGCGCTGGTGCCCGCCGCGCCAGAGCGAATGATGGATACGCGGCCCGGACGCCCGCCGGTGATTCAGTCATGCGATGTGTTTGTGGATGCGCAGGGGATTATTTACAGCACGGATTATAACGGCGGGTTGTCGGTGATTGAGTATCAGGGGTAAAGCGACGGCGGGTGGGGACAGGATGATGGCGGGTGCGCTTTGCTTACCCGCCCTACAAACCCGACGTTGGCCTTCTTCCCTGTAAGGTGGGTAAGCGCAGCGCACCCACCGGGGCCGATTAACCGTACTGCCGCACGCGGGCGATAAACTCGTCGGCGCTCTCGATACGCGGGGCAAGGAGGATCAGCGCCTTGCCAAGCCCGATGGCGTGGCGCAGGCACGAAAGCTTCATCTCTTCATCCCGAATGGTATCGATATCCGCTACGTGAGACAGCCCGACGCTTCGGCGGATAAGTTCCGTACCGGCAAAACCAATGGCGTCCGCCCACACCTTTTTCAAAAACTCGCTGGCGTAACCTGGCTCGGCCAGCGCCGCGTCGCGGGTTTTCTCGCGCGCCAGCGTCTGGAAACGCTCGGCGAAGGTGTGCCACAGCGTGGCGATATCGGTCAGGCGCTGCTCGCGCGCGTCGGCGGCTTCGCGGATGCCAAGCTGGCCCGGCGCGCCGCAGTAGTTCAGCAGCAGATTGCCGATGGCCGTCCCAACGTCAAAGCCCACCGGGCCGAAATACCCGAACTCGGCGTCGATCGCCTTCAGGCTGCCGTCGGCGACAAAAATCGAGCCGCTGTGAATATCGCCGTGCAGCAGCGCTTCGGCATGGGAGAAAAAGCGGTGCTTGAGCGCAGCCACAGCGCACTTCAGCGCGGCATCGTCGCGCAGCGCGGCGACCTCGGCTTCAAGTTCAGCCGGGTAGTTATTGCGCTCATGAACCTGATACGGATCGTTAAAGAAGAGATCTTCGGTGATCTCACACATCTCCGGGTTGATAAAGCGCGCCACTTCGGCCTTTTTCGCATGGGGATGCAGATAAAAATCGCTGGTATGAAACAGCGTCTGCGCCAGATATTCGCCAAGCTGTCGCGCAGCCTGCGGATAGTGCGCGCCTTTGATGAGTTCACCGCGCCAGATGCGGTGATCGGAGAGATCTTCCATCACCATGACGGCAAGCGTGGGATCGTAATGATGAATTTTAACCGTGTGCGCCGGGCAGTGCTGATAGTGCGCCACCAGCGTCTGGGCTTCGAGGCGCGCGCGATCGAGCGTCAGCGGCCAGGATTCCCCCACGCAGCGCACATAGGGCAGCGCCTGTTTCACGATAATGCGGCTGACGCCCTGTTTATCAAAGATTTTAAAGACCAGATTGAGATTGCCGTCGCCGATCTCCTGCGCGCTCACCAGTTCTTCCGGCGCGCTGAGTCCGCCAAATTGTTGCGCATAAGCCACCGCATCGCTGGCCGTAAAGGTTCGGTATTGCGACATTGCTGATATCCTCATTCAATCTGGTTATAAAGACGTACGGACGTCTATACATCTGGATTTCATCCTGACACAATAGAACACAATAACGCAACAAGGATTTAACGCATGCAGACACTTCAGACGACCAGCCTGCGGGTGGTGGATAACAAGCTCTGGATCCTCGACCAGCAGGCGCTACCGCAGCAGAAAAACTGGCTACCCGCCGATAACACAGAGGCGCTGGTGGGGCACATTCACGCGCTGCGTGTGCGCGGCGCGCCGTTGATTGGGCTTTCGGCAAGCCTGTTGCTGGCGTTGCTGGCCGAACATGGCATGACGCGCGACGCGCTTGGCCAGGCGCTGGAGGTACTGCGTGCGGCACGCCCGACGGCGGTGAACCTGATGAACAATCTCGACCGCATGAAACAGGCGCTCACGCAGCCGGATTTCGTGGCGGCGCTGGGCGCGGAAGCCTTACGCCTGGTGCAGGAAGATCGCGAGCTGTGCGAGCGCATCGCGCGCGCCGGGAGTGAACTCGTGACGCCGGGCAGCCGCCTGCTTACCCACTGCAATACCGGCGGGCTGGCGACGGCGGGCGTCGGGACGGCGCTGGGCGTGATTGCGCGCGCGCATGAAGCGGGCAAAGTAGCGAACGTCTGGGTCGATGAAACCCGGCCGCTGTTGCAGGGCGGGCGCTTAACCGCCTGGGAGCTTGGCGAGCTTGGCGTGCCGTATCAGCTGATTACCGATTCGATGGCGGCGAGCCTGATGGCGCAGGGGCAGGTGGACGCCGTCTGGGTGGGCGCGGATCGCATCGCGGCCAATGGCGACGTGGCGAATAAAATCGGCACCTATTCGCTTGCCGTACTGGCGAAATTCCACCACGTACCGTTTTACGTGGCGGCCCCGCAGACCACGCTCGATCCGGCATGCCCGAACGGTGCGGCGATCCCGATTGAGCAGCGCGCAGCGGCGGAAGTGACCGGCGTGGCGGGCAGCTTCGGCGCGGTACAGTGGGCGCCGGAAGACGCGCGCGTCTATAACCCGGCGTTTGACGTGACCCCCGCCGCGCTGATTAGCGGCTGGGTGCTGGACAGCGGCGTGGTGACGCCGGAGGATGTGGCGAACGGGCGTTTCGCCGGGTAAAAAGGGCGTCCGCGCGAGGCGGACGCTGCGTTATTTCACCCAGTCGCGCACCGGCAGGAAATCGCGGTACAGCGCTGCCTCCGGGCTGTTTTCTTCCGGCTGATAGCCATATTCCCAGCGCACCAGCGGCGGCATCGACATCAGTATCGACTCGGTGCGCCCGCCGGTTTGCAGACCAAACAGCGTGCCGCGGTCCCATACCAGGTTGAACTCCACATAGCGGCCGCGACGATACAGCTGGAATTCGCGCTCGCGCTCGCCCCAGGGCAGCGTTTTGCGACGTTCCATGATGGGCAAATAAGCGTTGAGATAGCCGTCGCCCACCGCCTGCATAAACGAAAAGCAGGTGTCGAAATCGGGCGTGTTCAGATCGTCAAAGAACAGCCCGCCGATGCCGCGCGCCTCCTGGCGATGCTTCAGATAGAAATAGTCGTCGCACCACTTTTTATAACGCGGGTAGACGTCATCGCCGAAAGGCGCGCAGAGATCCCGCGCGGTGCGGTGCCAGTGCACCGCGTCCTCTTCAAAGCCGTAAAACGGCGTTAAATCGAAGCCGCCGCCAAACCACCAGACCGGATCGGCACCCGGTTTTTCGGCAATGAAAAAGCGCACGTTGGCGTGGCTGGTCGGTACATACGGGTTGCGCGGATGCACAACCAGCGACACGCCCATCGCTTCAAAGCTGCGGCCTGCCAGCTCCGGGCGGTGCGCGGTGGCGGACGCGGGCATGGCGTCGCCATGCACGTGGGAGAAGTTGACGCCCGCCTGCTCGAACACCACGCCGTCGCGCAGTACGCGGCTGCGACCGCCGCCGCCGCCCTCGCGCTGCCAGGCGTCTTCGACGAACTCATCGCCATCCACCGCCGACAACTGCTGGCAGATACGGTCCTGTAAATCGATCAGGAAAGCTTTTACGCGCTGAATATCGGGTGCCATCGTTAGCCTCGTTTCGAGTGGGCTTTATGGTTATCAAACCAGTTGAAATAGCTGATGACCCCATTGGCGATGGCGGTCGCTATTTTCTGGCGGAAGGCGGCCGTGCCCAGCAGCTTTTCTTCCTGCGGGTTGGTGATAAACGAGGTTTCCACCAGCACGGACGGGATCGACGGCGATTTCAGCACCACGAACGCCGCCTGTTCCGTGTTGCGGCTGTGCAGGCGGTGAACCGGTTTTATCTGGCGCAGGATATGCGAGCCGAGCGTCAGGCTATTTTTAATGGTGTCGGTCTGCACCAGATCGAACAGCACCTGTTGCAAATAGTGATCTTTATTTTTGACCTTGCTGCCCGCCACGTCGTCGGCGGCGTTCTCGCGCTCGGAGAGATATTTCGCCATGGCGCTACTGGCACCGCGGTTGGAGAGCGCAAAGACTGACGCGCCCGCGGCGCTGGGGCTGGTAAAGCCGTCGGCGTGAATCGACATAAACAGATCCGCGCCGTGCTTGTGCGCGATTTCAACGCGATCGTAGAGCGGGATAAAAGTGTCGTTGCTGCGCGTCAGTTTGGCGTCGATGCCGTGGGCGCGCAGAATGGCGCGCACGTTTTTCGCGATGGCGAGCACGACGTGTTTTTCTTTCGAGCCGTTATGGCCGATAGCGCCGGTATCGATGCCGCCGTGGCCCGGATCGAGCATCACGAGGCGGCGCGCGCCCGCTTTTTTCGCTTTAGGCTTGCTGTGGCTGTTACGCGTGCTGAGCGCCGGGCTTTCTTCTTTCGCCAGCGCCTGGTTAAGACCGGTCAGCGCCAGCGCGGCAAGGCCGGTACGCAGCAGCTGACGTCGCGAGGTGAGTTTTTTTAAGGGTTTGAAAGTGCTCATGCGTCCTGACTTCTGATTTTACTGTCCTGGAGTGTTATAACCTGGCGTAACGGGGTGGAACGACACCCTGTTGCAACAAAAGTTTTACTATTCATTTCAGGGCGTGATGATTCATCAGTATGCCATTTTCAGCGAACTTTTGCCGGAGATATTGGCTATTGGCGTCGGTAGCGCCATAATCGGAGTTTTTACGCCATAAAAGACGGGGAATACCATGGAGATACGCGTTTTTCGCCAGGCCGACTTTGAAGAAGTCATTACCCTGTGGGAGCGCTGCGATCTGCTGCGTTCGTGGAACGATCCTGAAATGGATATCGAACGTAAACTTAACCATGACCCGGATCTTTTCCTGGTGGCGGAAGTAAGCGGCGAAATCGTCGGCTCCATTATGGGCGGCTATGACGGCCATCGCGGTTCGGCGTATTACCTGGGCGTGCACCCGGAGTTTCGCGGCCGCGGCATTGCTAACGCGCTGTTAAACCGTCTTGAGAAGAAGCTCATCGCGCGCGGCTGCCCGAAAATCAATATCCAGATCCGCGAAGAGAACGACGTTGTGCTCGGCATGTACGAGCGGCTGGGCTATGAACACCAGGATGTGATTAGCCTTGGCAAACGGCTCATTGAGGATCAGGAGTATTGATTACCTTTTCACCCGGCCGCGGCCGGGTGAACCAGGCGTTTAGCCTTTGGTGATTTTCTTCACGTCGATTTCGACGGAATTCCAGTCTTTATCCACTTCACCTTCGATGCGCACTTTGTCTTTCGGCGTGCGGTGACGCCATTCCAGACGTGGTCGTCGATGTCTACGTTGATGCTGCCGCTGGCGTCGCGGAACTCATAAAGCTCTTTGCCCATCTTGCGCACGATGTTCCCTTCCAGCACCACCCATGCGTCATCGCGCAGGTTTTTCGCTTCGCTGACGGTTGTGCTTGCGGCGTCCGGCCCCTGGAAACCGCCTTTGGTGGCCGTTGCGCTGGCGCTGTTATCCGGGCCGGAGAAGCCGCCTTCCTGCGCCATGACAGGCGTGGCGGACAGCGCGCAAGCGGCGATACACAGAGCAATAAGCTGTTTTTTCATTTCCATCTCCTTGGGTTACGAACGACGAAGACCTTTCTTCGTCTGATAAGACAAGACATAATTTTGGATCTAATACCGAAAGAGTCCAGGGTTTATACGTGTATTTACCTTCCGATTACGATAGCCGCGGCTGGCTTAAACCCCCGTTGCTGTTCTGTGCGGTGCTGTTATTACAGGCGCGCACCTGGGCGCTGTTTGTGCTGGCGGGCGCGTCGCGCGGGCAGGGCGAGGCATTACTGGGCCTGTTTTACCCTGACCGTCAGAGCTTCTGGCTGGGCCTGGCCGCGGGGCTGCCTGCGATGCTGACGTTTTTATTAAGCGGGCGGCGGCACGATTACCCGCGCCTGTGGCGTGGCGCGCGTTATGTGCTCATGCTGACGCAGGCCGTGATGCTGATATCGCAGGCGCTGCTGCTCTGGCGCGACACGCCGGGCGGCATCGCGCTGACCCTGCTCGTGCTGGACGCCTGGGCGCTCTGGCTGCTGGCCTCGCATCGCCGTTTGCGCGCCTGTTTTGCAACGCCGCAACCGTGAACGGCACTTTTTGCCGTCTTTACGCTCCAACGAGACATTGTCGACTGATAAAAGGAACCGGGATGAAGAAATTGCCTCTGCTGCTCTGCGGAACGTCGCTGTTACTGGGCGGCTGCTCAACGCTTTCAAACGTCAACTGGTCGGCGGCTGCGCCGTGGCACTGGTTTGACGGGTGGGGATCGTCGCTGGAAGTAACCGAAAAGGGCGTCGGCGATATCACGGCTGAGACGCCGCTTCAGGAAGCCGCGATAAGCGAGGCACTGGGCGACGATTATCGCCTGCGTAGTGGCATGCGCGTTAATGGCGGCACGATTGTGCGCTACTTCGAAGCGATGAAAGAGAATCAGCTGGCGCTGGTCATTGACGGCGAAAACGGCACGGTGAGCCGCATCGACGTGCTGGATAAAGCGATTCCCGCAGACAACGGTGTGGAGATCGGCACGCCGTTTGGCGATCTCTATAAAAAAGCGCAGGGCGTCTGCCAGAAAGCCAGCGCGCCGGATGATGAGGGCGTGGAGTGCAAAGCGCCCGGCAGCGAGCACATCAGCTATGTGTTTGGCGGCAACTGGCGCGGCCCGCAGGAGCTGATGCCGCCGGATGATACGCTCAAAGGCTGGACGCTGAAAAAGATTATCTGGCGTCGTTGAGTCTTGCGTAAACGCAACGCCTGAACCGCGAAATCGGGTACAATACGCCCGGTTTTGCCACTCTGTGGCAGCGGTTTATCAGGAGGAGTGATGTCTGTGGTTCAAAGCGGCATTTTGCCGGAGCATTGTCGTGCGGCTATCTGGCTTGAGGCGAGCGTTGATGAAAGCCAGCGTGAGGCGCTGCGCGCGGCGAGTAAAGTTTTCGCCGATAAAGTCGCGACCTTTCAGGCGCAGTTTCCCGAGGCGAATCTCGGCGTTGTCGTGGCGTTCGGCCACACCCTTTGGCGTGCGCTGACGAAGGATGACAGCGCGGCGGAGCTGAAAGGCTTCACGCCGCTTGGTAAAGGGCTTGCGCCCGCGACGCAGCATGACGTGCTGATCCACATTCTCTCTCTGCGCCACGATGTCAATTTCTCCGTGGCGCAGGCGGCGCTGGAGGCGTTCGGTGACGCGCTGAAAATCGAAGAGGAAACCCACGGTTTTCGCTGGGTGGAAGATCGCGACCTGAGCGGCTTTGTCGATGGCACCGAAAACCCGGCGGGCGAAGAGACGCGCCGCGAGGTGGCGGTGATTCAGGACGGCATCGACGCGGGCGGCAGCTACGTATTCGTACAGCGCTGGGAGCATAACCTGAAGCAGCTCAACCGTATGAGCGTGCCGGATCAGGAGATGATGATAGGACGCACCAAAGTCGCTAACGAAGAGATCGACGGCGACGCGCGTCCTGTTACGTCGCACCTTTCACGCGTTGACCTAAAAGAAGACGGCAAAGGGCTGAAGATTGTGCGCCAGAGCCTGCCTTATGGCACCGTCAGCGGCGTGCATGGCCTTTACTTCTGCGCCTACTGCGCGCGTCTTTATAACATTGAGCAGCAGCTGCTGAGCATGTTTGGCGACACCGATGGCAAGCGCGACGCTATGCTGCGCTTCACCCGTCCGGTGACTGGCGGCTACTATTTCGCGCCTTCGCTGACCCGCCTGCTTAACCTCTGATCCCCTTCGCGCGCGGCCTTGCGGGCCGCGCCGTCACGCCAGTCGTCTTATATCCTTTTGCGCTTGCAAATCACTAAACGGTATATAAAAGCGGTATAGCTTTCTCACCCGTATAAATACACTGATGGCTCGATCGTTATCACATTTATAAGGTGCAAAATGGCCGTGAAATCAGTGAAAAAAGCATGGGGCACGCTGGCGATTTCTCTGCTGATGGCGGGTTCCGCGCAGGCGACTGAATTGCTTAACAGCTCTTATGATGTTTCGCGCGAGCTGTTCGCTGCCCTGAACCCACCGTTTGAACAGCAGTGGGCGAAGGAGAACAACGGCGACAAGCTGACGATCAAACAGTCTCATGCTGGCTCCTCAAAGCAGGCGCTCGCGATTTTACAGGGCTTAAAAGCAGACGTTGTAACTTATAACCAGGTGACTGACGTTCAGATCCTGCACGACAAAGGCAATCTGATCCCGGCCGACTGGCAGGCGCGTCTGCCGAACAATAGCTCGCCGTTTTACTCCACCATGGCGTTCCTGGTCCGTAAAGGGAACCCGAAAAACATTCACGACTGGAGCGATCTGGTGCGCCCGGACGTGAAGCTGATTTTCCCGAACCCGAAAACCTCCGGCAACGCGCGCTATACCTATCTGGCGGCCTGGGGCGCGGCGGACAAAGCCGACGGTGGTGATAAAGCCAAAACCCAGCAGTTTATGACCCAGTTCCTGAGAAACGTAGAGGTGTTCGACACCGGCGGTCGCGGCGCGACCACCACGTTTGTGGAGCGCGGCCTGGGTGACGTGTTGATTAGCTTTGAATCGGAAGTGAATAACATCCGTAACCAGTACGCCAAAGAAGGCTACGAAGTGGTCGTGCCGAAGGTGAATATCCTGGCGGAGTTCCCGGTGGCGTGGGTCGATAAAAACGTGAAGGCCAACGGCACGGAAAAAGCGGCCAAAGCCTACCTGAACTGGCTCTATACGCCACAGGCGCAGCAGATTATCACCAGCTATTACTACCGTGTGAATAACCCGCAGGTAATGGAATCGCTGAAAGATAAATTCCCGCAAACCGAGCTGTTTCGCGTGGAAGACGCCTTCGGCAAATGGCCGGACGTGATGAAAACCCATTTCGCCAGCGGCGGTGAGTTCGACAAGCTGGTGGCGGCGGGGCGTAAGTGATGTTTGCTGTGTCTAAACGCGTGCTGCCGGGGTTTACCTTAAGCCTCGGCACCAGTTTGTTGTTTGTCTGCCTTGTTCTGCTGCTGCCGCTGAGCGCGCTGGTAATACAGCTCTCCCAGATGACCTGGGCGCAGTACTGGGACGTGATTTCTAATCCGCAGGTGGTGGCAGCGTACAAAGTGACGCTGCTCTCCGCGGCGGTCGCCTCACTCTTTAACGGCGCGTTTGGCCTGCTGATGGCCTGGATTTTAACGCGTTACCGTTTTCCGGGCCGCACGCTGCTCGACGCGCTGATGGATCTGCCGTTCGCGCTGCCGACCGCCGTGGCTGGCCTGACGCTCGCTTCGCTGTTCTCGGTCAATGGTTTTTACGGCGAATGGCTGGCGAAGTTTGATATCAAAGTGACCTACACCTGGCTTGGCATCGCGGTGGCGATGGCGTTCACCAGTATTCCTTTTGTGGTGCGTACCGTTCAGCCGGTGCTCGAAGAGCTGGGCCCGGAGTATGAAGAGGCGGCGGAAACCTTAGGTGCCACGCGCCTGCAAAGTTTTCGCAAAGTGGTGCTGCCGGAGCTTTCGCCAGCGCTGATGGCGGGCGTGGCGCTCTCCTTTACCCGCAGCCTCGGCGAGTTCGGCGCGGTGATTTTTATCGCGGGCAATATCGCCTGGAAAACCGAAGTGACCTCGCTGATGATTTTTGTGCGTTTGCAGGAGTTCGACTACCCGGCCGCGAGCGCCATCGCCTCCGTTATTCTTGCCGCGTCGCTGCTGCTGCTGTTTGCGATTAACACGCTGCAAAGCCGGTTTGGACGCAGGGTGGTGGGACACTGATGACAATGATGACGCAGGCGCGCGCAGAGGCGCGCATAAACTGGGGTAAATGGCTGCTTATCGGCACTGGCATGCTGTTGTCGGCATTTATTCTCGTGGTGCCGATGATTTACATCTTCGCCAAAGCCTTTTCCGACGGCCTGATGCCGGTGCTGGAGAATATCGCTAACCCGGATATGCTGCACGCGATCTGGCTGACGGTGCTGATCGCGCTGATTACCGTGCCGGTTAACCTGGTCTTCGGCACGCTGCTGGCCTGGCTGGTAACGCGCTTTAACTTCCCTGGCCGTCAGTTGCTGCTGACGCTGCTGGACATTCCTTTTGCCGTCTCGCCTGTAGTAGCGGGGCTGGTTTACCTGCTGTTTTACGGCTCCAACGGCCCGCTCGGCGGCTGGCTGGACGCGCACGATATGCAGATTATGTTCGCCTGGCCTGGCATGGCGCTGGTAACGATATTTGTGACCTGTCCGTTCGTCGTGCGCGAACTGGTGCCGGTGATGTTAAGCCAGGGCAGCCATGAGGACGAGGCGGCGATTTTGCTGGGCGCTTCGGGATGGCAGATGTTCCGCCGCGTGACGCTGCCGAATATTCGCTGGGCGCTGCTCTACGGCGTGGTGCTGACTAACGCCCGCGCCATCGGCGAATTCGGCGCGGTGTCGGTGGTGTCTGGCTCTATCCGCGGCGAGACGCTCTCGCTGCCGTTACAGATTGAGCTGCTGGAGCAGGACTACAACACCGTCGGCGCGTTTACCGCCGCCGCGCTGCTGACGCTGATGGCGATTCTGACACTGTTTTTAAAGAGTGCGTTGCAATGGCGCCTGAATAATCAGGAGAAACGCGTGCAACAGGAGGGAAATCATGAGCATTGAGATTGCCAATATTAAGAAATCTTTTGGTCGCACCCAGGTGCTTAATGATATCTCTCTGGATATCCCTTCCGGCCAGATGGTGGCGCTGCTGGGGCCGTCCGGCTCCGGGAAAACCACGCTGCTGCGCATTATCGCCGGGCTTGAACACCAGACCAGCGGGCAGATCCGCTTTCACGGCACCGACGTAAGCCGCCTGCATGCGCGCGAGCGTAAAGTCGGGTTCGTGTTCCAGCATTACGCGCTGTTTCGCCATATGACGGTGTTTGACAACATCGCGTTCGGCCTGAGCGTTCTGCCGCGCCGCGAGCGTCCGAACGCGGCCGCGATTAAACAAAAAGTGACGCAGCTTCTGGAAATGGTACAACTGGCGCATCTGGCCGACCGCTACCCGGCACAGCTTTCAGGCGGGCAGAAACAGCGCGTGGCGCTGGCGCGCGCGCTCGCGGTAGAGCCGCAAATCCTGCTGCTGGATGAACCCTTCGGCGCGCTCGACGCCCAGGTGCGTAAAGAGCTCAGACGCTGGCTGCGTCAGTTGCATGAAGAGCTGAAATTCACCAGCGTCTTCGTCACGCATGATCAGGAAGAGGCGATGGAAGTGGCCGACCGCGTGGTGGTGATGAGCCAGGGCGATATCGAACAGGCCGATGCGCCGGAACAGGTCTGGCGTGAACCGGCGACCCGCTTCGTGCTGGAGTTTTTAGGCGAAGTGAATCGGCTGAAAGGCACCGTGCGCGGCGGGCAGTTCCACGTCGGCGCGCATCGCTGGCCGCTCGGTTTTACGCCTGCGTACCAGGGGCCGGTGGATCTCTTCTTACGCCCCTGGGAAGTAGACGTGAGCCGCCGTACGAGCCTTGATTCGCCGCTGCCGGTGCACGTGCTGGAAGTGAGTCCGAAAGGCCACTACATGCAGCTGGTGGTGCAGCCGCAGGGCTGGTATGACGAACCGCTCACCGTGGTGCTGCGTGAGGATTATGTACCGCAGCGCGGGGAACGGCTGTTTGTCGGCCTGCAGCACGCGCGTATTTATCACGGCAACGAGCGTATCGAGACGCGCGAGAATATTGCTCTGGCGAAGTCTGCCTGATAGCTTATTGCGCAGGTTTATCGCCCGGTGGCGCTACGCTTGCCGTGCCGACAGTCATCACCGCATTTTTCAGGCCGGGTAAGCGAAGCGATACCCGGCTTTTTTATTGAGTAAACATTGTGAACACACTCGAACAAACGATCGGCAATACGCCTCTGGTGAAGCTCCAGCGCCTCGCGCCGGACAACGGCAGCGAAATCTGGGTCAAACTCGAAGGCAATAACCCGGCGGGCTCCGTCAAGGACAGGGCGGCGCTGGCGATGATTGCCCGCGCCGAGGCGCGTGGCGACATCAAACCTGGCGACACGTTGATTGAAGCCACCAGCGGCAATACCGGCATTGCGCTGGCGATGATTGCCGCTGTTAAAGGGTATCGCATGACGCTGTTGATGCCCGATAATATGAGCATGGAGCGCAAGGCGGCCATGCAGGCGTATGGCGCGAAGCTGGTGCTGGTGAGCCGCGAGCAGGGAATGGAAGGCGCGCGCGATCTGGCCGCAGAGATGGCGAAGCGTGGCGAAGGCATTATTCTCGATCAGTTCAACAACCCTGATAATCCCTGGGCGCACTACACGACCACCGGACCTGAGATCTGGCGCCAGACTGACGGGCGGCTTACCCATTTCGTCTCCAGCATGGGCACGACCGGCACGATCACCGGCGTCAGCCGCTTTTTGCGCGAGCAGACAAAACCGGTAACCGTGGTCGGGCTACAGCCGGAAGAGGGCAGCAGTATTCCGGGCATCCGCCGCTGGCCTGCAGAGTATCTGCCGGGAATTTTTGACGCGTCGCTGGTGGACGAGGTGCTGGATATTCATCACCGTGATGCGGAAAACACGATGCGCGATCTGGCGCGCAAAGAAGGTATTTTCTGCGGCGTCAGTTCCGGCGGCGCGGTATGCGGCGCGCTGCGCGTGGCGCACGCTAACCCCGGCGCTGTCGTGGTGGCGATTATCTGCGACCGGGGCGACCGTTATCTCTCTACAGGCATTTTTAGCGAAGAGAATAGCTACAGTCAGGGCGCGGGCATTTAATGCGATAACGGCGGGCATACGCCAGATGGGGATTTAAGCCGCCGCGTCTTCCGGTACGCATCCAGCCCGGTAGCCGCAGGGCGAGGAACAGGCAGAGGAAACGCCAGTGGCGCATGGTCCGGAGTCCGTGGTCAGGTTCAGATAAAAAAATGGCGCCTTGCGGCGCCATTTTTGTACACGAGTCAGTCTTATTTTTTGATACGGATAACCGGCGTTTCACCGACGGTCACGCTACCAGAAAGCTTGGTCAGCTCTTTGATTTCGTCCATATTGGAAATAACAACCGGCGTCAGCGTGGATTTTGCTTTCTCTTCCAGCAGCGGCAGATCGAATTCGATAACCGGATCGCCTTTCTTCACGCGCTGGCCTTCTTCAGCGATGCGTTTGAAGCCTTCGCCTTTCAGCTCAACGGTATCAATACCGAAGTGGACGAACAGCTCAATGCCACTGTCCGATTCGATAGAGAAAGCGTGGTTAGTTTCGAAAATTTTACCGATGGTGCCATCAACCGGCGCAACCATTTTGTTACCGGTCGGTTTGATAGCGATGCCATCACCAACGATTTTCTCTGCGAACACTACATCCGGCACGTCTTCAATATTAACGATTTCACCAGACAGTGGAGCAACGATCTCAATGGTTCCGGTGTCGCTATTGCCTTTATCACCGAACAGTTTACTAAATAACCCCATTAGCCTTCTCTCCTAAGCAGTAATTTGGGCCGCATCTCGTGGATTAGCAGATTGTTTTTTCTTCAATGAACTTGTTAACCAGCGTCATTAACTCGTCCGTTGTCGGTTGAGCAAGAGCCTGCTCTGCTAAAACCTTCGCATCTTCGAAGTTCGTGTTACGGATAATCTTCTTAATGCGCGGGATAGAAATGGCACTCATACTGAATTCATCCAGACCCATCCCCAGCAACAGAAGTGTAGCACGTTCGTCGCCAGCAAGCTCACCACACATGCCGGTCCACTTACCTTCAGCATGAGATGCATCAATAACTTGCTTGATGAGGTTCAGGACAGACGGCGACATCGGCTGGTAAAGATGCGATATCATATCATTACCGCGGTCAACCGCCAGGGTGTACTGCGTCAGATCGTTGGTACCAATACTGAAGAAATCAACTTCTTTGGCGAGGTGGCGCGCGATAGTCGCGGCCGCCGGGGTTTCCACCATGACGCCGATTTCAATCGTTTCGTCGAACGCTTTGCCTTCGTTACGCAGTTCTTGTTTGAAAATCTCGATCTCTTTTTTCAGCGCGCGCACTTCTTCAACCGAAATAATCATCGGGAACATGATACGCAGTTTGCCGAACGCGGAGGCGCGCAGGATGGCACGCAGCTGATCGCGCAGGATCTCTTTACGATCCATCGCGATGCGGATTGCACGCCAGCCGAGGAACGGGTTTTCTTCTTTCGGGAAGTTCATGTACGGCAGCTCTTTGTCGCCGCCGATGTCCATGGTACGCACGATAACCGCCTGCGAGCCGCACGCTTCAGCGACAGCTTTATACGCCTGGAACTGCTCTTCTTCAGTTGGCAGTGAATCGCGATCCATGAACAGGAATTCGGTACGGTAGAGGCCTACGCCTTCTGCGCCGTTACGCTCAGCGCCAGCGACATCGCGCACAGTACCGATGTTCGCGCAGACTTCAACCTGGTGGCCGTCAAGAGTGATGGCCGGCAGATCTTTGAGCTTCGCAAGCTCTGCTTTTTCTTCAGCAACCTGAGTCTGAATCGCGCGCAGGGATTCAATCTCTTCGTTCGTCGGGTTAACGTAAACTTTATTGTTAACCGCATCGAGGATCAGGTAGTCGTCGTTTTTCACCTGAGTGGTGACGTTGCCGGTGCCCACAATCGCTGGCAGCTCAAGAGAGCGCGCCATGATGGAGGTGTGGGAAGTACGGCCGCCCAGATCGGTAATAAAGCCCAGCACCTTTTTCAGGTTCAGCTGTGCGGTTTCCGACGGAGTTAAATCGGCTGCCACCAGAATCACTTCGTCCTGGATGGAGCTTAAATCAATGATGGCCAGGCCCAGAATGTTGCGCAGCAGACGCTTACCGATATCGCGCACGTCAGCGGCGCGCTCTTTCAGGTATTCATCGTCCAGCTCTTCCAGGGCGGTCGCCTGACCTTCGATAACCTCATGCGCTGCCGCGTCGGCAGTGATGTGCTTATCTTTAATCAGGGCTATGATTTCCTGCTCCAGCTCTTCATCTTCCAGCAACATGATGTGGCCTTCGAAGATAGCTTCCTTTTCTTCACCGAAAGTTTCGCCGGCCTTGATCTTGATAGCTTCCAGCTGAGCGGAGGCTTTGGCGCGACCACTCAGGAAACGTTCTACTTCCTGATCAACCTTATCGGCAGAAATTTTTTTCCGGTCGATGACAATTTCATCTTCTTTCAGCAGCAATGCTTTGCCGAAAGCGATACCCGGAGACGCTAAAATGCCTGAAATCATAACCCTACCTTACTTGTGACTGATTTTAATAAGAACCCAGAACTTACTCGAGTTCAGCCATCAGTTTTACCAGATGCTCTACTGCTTTCTGCTCATCTTCGCCTTCTGCGGAGATGGTCACAACGGTGCCCTGAGTCAGGCCCAGAGTCTGCAGTTTAAACAGGCTTTTTGCGCTGGCGCTTTTGCCGTTGGAAGTCACAGTGATCTCGGAGGTGAAGCCTTTCGCTTCTTTTACAAACTGAGCAGCAGGGCGGGTATGCAGACCGTTCGGAGCGGTAATAGTCACTTCTTGCTGGAACATTGTATTTCCCCAACTTATAGGTTTAGTTTGTGGAACTAAAGTCTAGCCTGGCGGCGTGACTTTAGCCTGTATAGTTAGCGTCGGCGTAACGGAACGCAGCACGGATGCCAGAACCACGAAAAACGCATGGCGTTTAATTCCATGCGGCTCGCGTTTCGCTCGTCATTAATCATTATGACGCGATCGAAGTAGCATAACCAAATCGTTAAATCGATTCAGCACGTATCAATTCGTCTCGGGATTAATTTCACGCATCGAAATAATTGCTGGTTAAATACCAGACCCGGCCGATGCAGGCAATGCCATACAAGACAAAAGTTTGATGCACGCCACAAAAAAGCACCCCTTTGGGTGCTTTTTTGCGCATATTTAACAATCTGGCATCACTGTTGCAGTTCTTTCTCAGTGAAGAGATCGGCGAACAGCGCGGTGCTTAAATAACGCTCACCCGAGGACGGCAGGATAACCACAATATTCTTGTTGGTAAAGGTTTCATCTTCCTGAAGTTTGAGCGCGGCGGCAACGGCGGCACCGGAAGAGATACCGGCCAGAATGCCTTCTTCTTCCATCAGGCGGCGCGCGGTGGAAATGGCTTCTTCATTGGTAATGCCGATAACTTTATCAACCAGTTTCAAGTCCAGGTTGCCTGGAATAAAGCCTGCGCCGATGCCCTGAATTTTATGCGGGCCCGGTTTCAGCTCCTGACCTGCTATCGCCTGGGCAATCACCGGGGAATCGGTCGGCTCAACCGCGACGGTAATCAGCTCGGTTTTGCCTTTGGTGTTTTTGATATAGCGGCTCACGCCGGTCAACGTACCGCCAGTACCGACGCCCGCGATAAACACATCAACCTGGCCGTCGGTATCTTCCCAGATTTCCGGGCCGGTGGTTTTTTCGTGAATCTCCGGGTTAGCCGGGTTGCTGAACTGCTGCAACAGCAGATATTTCGACGGATCGCTTGCGACAATCTCTTCCGCTTTCTGGATAGCGCCTTTCATGCCTTTAGCGCCTTCGGTCAGCACCAGATTTGCGCCCAGCGCTTTCAGCAGTTTGCGGCGCTCAACGCTCATGGTTTCAGGCATGGTCAGCGTCAGCTTATAACCCCGCGCGGCGGCGACATAAGCCAGCGCGATGCCGGTGTTACCACTGGTCGGCTCGACCAGCTCCACGCCCGGCTTCAGTACGCCGCGCTTTTCAGCATCCCAAATCATATTGGCACCGATACGGCACTTAACGCTGAAGCTTGGGTTACGTGACTCCACCTTCGCCAGAATGCGTCCGTTACCGATGCGGTTCAGTCGAACCAGCGGCGTATGGCCAATAGTCAACGAGTTGTCTTCAAAAATCTTGCTCATAGCCCGTCCTTAACTGTATGAAATTTGGGAACCGCACCAGCATACCCGCTCAACGCGCCTGAGGAAGTAAGGATTTCGTATATCGTTATGCCCATGCGAAATAATGCTTAAGAGTATGGAATAAGCCCGGTTATATGGCCAGCGAACCTAGCGCCAGCTGGCGTGTTTACCGCGATAGCAATCCACCCACATCGCCGTTGCGCCGCAGACCGCGACGGGCATGATCGCAAGATTCAGTACCGGCACCAGCGTAAAAAGGCTGACCAGCGCGCCGAACTGCATATTTAAGCTCTTACGTTCGCGCAGCGCCGCGCGCATGGTTTTAAACGGCACTTTATGGTTGTCGAAGGGGTAATCGCAGTACTGGATTGAGAGCATCCAGGCGCTGAAGAGAAACCACAGCACGGGCGCGACGGTCTGGCCGATACCCGGAATAAAATAGAGCAGCAACAGCACCAGCGCGCGGGGCAGATACCAGGCGAGCTTTTGCCATTCGCGCTTCATAATGCGCGGTAAATCTTTCATGATGCCGAAAACACCCGTATCCGGCGGCGTGGCGCCGGTGAGGCGTGCCTCGAGTTGTTCGGCCAGCAGGCCGTTAAACGGCGCGGCTATCCAGTTGGCCACCGTCGAAAAGAAATAGCCGAAAACAAGCACGATGGAGATAACCGCAAGGGGCCAGAGCAGATAGTTGAGCCATTGCAGCCAGTCTGGTACATGGGACATCAGTTGCGGTATCCAGTTATCAAGGCGGGTAAACAGCCACCAGAACGCGCCGCCCATCAGCAGGAAATTGACCAGCAGAGGAAGGATAACGAAGCGCCGAATGCCGGGCTGGCTTATAAGCCTGAAGCCCTCTGAAAGGTAGAACAGACCGCTGCGCGAACCCGCGCCTGTGTTTGAAACCATAGTTCCGCAAAGCTCCTTATTAGCCTCCCCGAACCGGGGCCTGGTTATCTTAACCGAGAGGGAAATTTGCGCCACCCGAGAAATGGTCGAAAAAACAGCAAAAAGCACGATTTCTTTCATCTTTCTGTCCGGAAAACCGAGCGCGCACTTGCACTTGCCGTAATGGGCAAATACTCTTAGTGAGTAAATGTTTGCCGTCATGGCAAGGTGTTAGAACAACAGAGAATATAATGATGCAGGATTTGCGTCTGATATTAATCATTGTTGGCGCGATCGCCATAATCGCCTTACTGGTGCACGGTCTGTGGACCAGCCGTAAGGAGCGTTCTTCTATGTTCCGCGATCGTCCGATGAAGCGCATGAAATCGAAGCGCGATGAGGATGACGACGAAGATGACGTCGACGAGCCGGATGACGACGGCGTTGGCGAAGTTCGCGTGCGCCGCAGCGCGCCGGTACCGGAAAGCGCGCCTGTTCGCCAGCCTCAGCACAACTATCAGCCGCCTTACGCGCCTTCTCAGCCGCGTCAGCCTGTTCGCGAGCCGGTAGAGCCGGAGCCAGAAGTGGCTTACAGAGAAGCTCCGCAAGCGCCCCTGCATCAGCCGCATCAGCCGCAACAGCCGCAGCCTGTTCGCCAGACCGCGCCGCAACCCCAGCAGCCCGCACCGGCACAGCCTGCCATGCATCAACCCGCGCCGCAGCCAGTGGCCGAGCCTGCACCGCAGCCAGAGCCGGTTTCCGAACCCGCGCCCGCGAGCGCACCGGAAAAACCGCAGCCGAAAGAAACCGTGATTATCATGAACGTTGCGGCTCACGCAGGCAGCCAGCTCAATGGTGATGTGCTGTTTAATAGCATCCAGCAGGCCGGTTTTAAATTTGGCGACATGAATATTTTCCATCGTCACCTGAGCCCGGACGGCAGCGGCCCTGTGCTGTTCAGCCTGGCCAATATGGTTAAGCCTGGTTCGTTTGATCCAGAAACCATGACTGATTTCACCACGCCGGGCATCACCATTTTCATGCAGGTGCCGGGCTTTGGCGATGAACTGCAAAACTTCAAACTGATGCTGCAGTCGGCGCAGCATATCGCCGATGAAGTCGGCGGCGTGGTGCTGGACGATCAGCGCCGTATGATGACGCCGCAGAAGCTACGTGAATATCAGGACAGAATTCGCGATGTGAAAGAGGCGAATGGCTAACCGCCCGCCGTTAAGTTTTCTCCCATAACCCCCGCCTGTCGGGGGTTTTTTATCATTGATGGTGCGTTATGGAATCAATCGAAGAAAAACTGACTCAACTGCGAACCACGCTTCGCCATCATGAATTTCTCTACCACGTTATGGACGCGCCGGAAGTGCCGGATGCCGAATACGATCGCCTGATGCGCGAGCTGCGCGCGCTGGAAGAGGCGCATCCGGAACTGGTGACGCCCGATTCGCCTACCCAACGCGTTGGCGCCGCGCCGCTGACCGAGTTCAGCCAGGTGCGGCATGAAGTGCCGATGCTCTCGCTGGATAACGTGTTTGACGAGGCGAGTTTCCTGGCGTTCAACAAACGCGTACAGGATCGCCTGAAAAGCACCGATGCGCTGGTGTACTGCTGCGAGCTGAAACTCGATGGCCTGGCGGTCAGCCTGCTGTATGAAAATGGGCTGCTGGTCCGCGCCGCCACTCGCGGCGACGGCACCACCGGCGAAGATATCACGCTCAACGTGCGCACCATTCGCGCCATTCCGCTGAAGCTTCGCGGTGACAACATTCCGGCGCGCCTCGAAGTGCGCGGTGAAGTGTTTCTGCCGCAGGCGGGCTTTGAAAAAATTAACGAAGAAGCCCGGCGCACGGGTGGGAAAGTTTTCGCCAACCCGCGCAACGCGGCGGCGGGATCGCTGCGTCAGCTCGATCCGCGCGTCACGGCCAAACGTCCGCTGACATTTTTCTGTTATGGCGTTGGGTTGCTGGAAGGCGGCGAGCTGCCGCGCAGCCATATGGAACGTCTGCAACAGTTTAAAGCCTGGGGACTGCCGGTGAGCGAGCGTATTCGTCTCGTGAAAACGCCGGAAGAGGTACTGGCGTTTTACCATCAGGTCGAGGCCGACAGGCCGACGCTCGGGTTTGATATTGATGGCGTGGTGATTAAAGTCGATTCGCTTGAGCTTCAGGAACAGCTTGGCTTCGTGGCGCGCGCGCCACGCTGGGCCGTGGCGTTTAAGTTCCCGGCCCAGGAGCAGATGACGACCGTTCGCGATGTGGAGTTCCAGGTCGGGCGCACCGGCGCTATCACGCCTGTCGCGCGCCTTGAGCCGGTGCAGGTGGCAGGTGTGCTGGTGAGCAACGCGACGCTGCATAATGCCGATGAAATAGCCCGCCTCGGGCTGCGCATCGGCGATAAAGTGGTGATTCGCCGCGCGGGGGATGTTATTCCGCAGGTGGTCAACGTGGTGCTCTCTGAGCGCCCGCAAGAGACGCGGCCGGTTGTATTCCCGGCGCACTGCCCGGTCTGCGGCTCGGACGTTGAGCGCGTTGAAGGCGAGGCCGTAACGCGCTGCACCGGCGGGCTTATTTGCGGCGCGCAGCGCAAAGAGGCGCTCAAGCATTTTGTTTCCCGCCGTGCGATGGATGTGGACGGCATGGGCGATAAAATCATCGATCAGCTGGTTGAGAAAGAATATGTGCATACGCCTGCCGATCTGTTCCGTCTGACCGCAGGTAAGCTGACCGGTCTGGATCGTATGGGGCCGAAATCGGCGCAGAATCTGGTCAATGCGCTGGAGAAAGCCAAAGAAACCACTTTCGCGCGTTTCCTGTATGCCCTTGGCATCAGGGAAGTGGGGGAGGCAACCGCCGCCGGGCTTGCGGCGCATTTCGGCACGCTGGAGGCGCTGATTAACGCCTCGATCGACGACCTGCTGAAAGTGCCGGATGTCGGTATCGTGGTCGCGACGCATGTGTTCAATTTCTTTGAAGAAGAGAGCAACCGCGCCGTCATTCGCGATCTCACCGAAGAAGTAGGCATTCACTGGCCTGCGCCGCAGGTGGTAAAAGCCGAAGAGATAGACAGCCCGTTCGCCGGGAAAACGGTGGTGCTGACCGGTACGTTAAGCCAGATGTCGCGCGATGACGCTAAAGCCCGGCTTGCCGCGCTGGGCGCGAAGGTCAGCGGCAGCGTGTCGAAGAAAACCGATCTGCTTATTGCCGGTGAAGCGGCAGGCTCCAAGCTTGCGAAAGCGCAGGAGCTGGGCATTGAGGTCATCGACGAGGCAGAAATGCTGCGTTTGCTAGGTGAGTAATATGGAAAAAGAGCAACTCATCGCTATCGCTAATACGGAAATGCCGTTTGGTAAATACAAAGGTCGTCGGCTTATCGACTTACCCGAAGAGTATCTGTTGTGGTTCGCCCGCAAGGATGAATTTCCCGCCGGGAAACTTGGCGAGCTGATGGCGGTGACGCTGCTTATCAAATCCGAAGGGTTGGGCCATCTGGTTCAGCCGCTGAAAAAGCCCTGAAAAAAACGGCGCGAACCTCGCGCCGTGATTTTTCCTGCCATTTCACCATGGCCCTGTTACCGGCCGGTGAGAACGTTTTTTCTTATACGTAGATATCAATCTGATGGTCGCCGGAAGCCTGCTTCACGGCTTCCACCTGCTTGCTTTCCTGTTTTTTCTGCGCCTGTTCAGCCTGCTCACGCTGTAACTGAGCCAGCTGTGCCTGCAACATTTTGATCTGGTTCTGAATAAGCTGCTGCTGTTTCTGCTTCTCTTCCGCGCTGCCTTCGCTGGTCGCGAGATCTTTAAGCTTGGTTGTGAGCTTAGTGATCTGCTGGGTCAGGCGGGCGATCTGCGACGCGATATCATTGCCGGTGGGCGCGCTGCTGCTGCTCGTCTGTACTGACGGGGTTGAAGCAGTAATGGTAGTCGACATCATGTTCTCCTTTGTTATAGGCCTGGAAAAGGTATCGGCACCGGAACGGGAAAACTGAGTGTTTAATGAAGAAATCGCGGATTAAAGCGAAGCGGGGCGGGTGAATACGGGAAGAACGTGAGCGATGAGGATAACGCGCATAGCAAAAAGGCGCCTTTAGGGCGCCTTTTTACATTGGTGGGTCGTGCAGGATGACTCGCTTCGCTCGCCCTTCGGGCCGTCGCCGCAAGCGGCTCCGTTGTCTCGCCATAAATGGCTCGACTCAAACCTGCAGCAGGTTCGAATCTTTCTTACGTTCAGATAAGCAAAAAGGCACCTTTAGGGTGCCTTTTTACATTGGTGGGTCGTGCAGGATTCGAACCTGCGACCAATTGATTAAAAGTCAACTGCTCTACCAACTGAGCTAACGACCCGAAGTGGTGGGTGATGACGGGATCGAACCGCCGACCCCCTCCTTGTAAGGGAGGTGCTCTCCCAGCTGAGCTAATCACCCACTTCAGTACTTCTGTTACTAATGACAAGAAATTCGCTGGCGAGAAAGTGGTGGGTGATGACGGGATCGAACCGCCGACCCCCTCCTTGTAAGGGAGGTGCTCTCCCAGCTGAGCTAATCACCCACTTCTCATTTCTTATCTACACTGCGGGAACCACGTTAAGTGGTGGGTGATGACGGGATCGAACCGCCGACCCCCTCCTTGTAAGGGAGGTGCTCTCCCAGCTGAGCTAATCACCCCCGCTGTGTGGAGTCGCATTATAGGGAGAGTTGAAAATGAGTCAACGCCTTTTCCAAAGTTTTTGTTTGTTCGTCGTAAAATTAGACAGTGCGCTGGTTTTCTGGTCGTTAAGGTATGATTTATCAACAGATAACGCCTGAAAAGAACGGGCGAAAGGTATCAACATTGAGGAATCAGCGCAGGGTGGTAGAATATTGCCCACTTTGTCACTCCCTGGCATGTGCCGCTTAATGGCATTGTTTAACACTAAGGCCAATCAATGAAAATCAAAACCCGCTTCGCGCCAAGCCCGACCGGCTATCTGCACGTCGGTGGCGCCCGTACCGCTCTTTATTCCTGGCTTTTCGCCCGCAATCAGGGTGGCGAATTTGTGCTGCGTATTGAAGACACCGATCTTGAGCGCTCCACGCCGGAAGCCATCGAAGCCATTATGGATGGGATGAACTGGCTGAGCCTGGAGTGGGATGAAGGCCCGTATTTCCAGACCAAACGCTTCGATCGCTACAACGCGGTGATTGATGAAATGCTGGCGGCGGGTACGGCATATAAATGCTATTGCTCGAAAGAGCGTCTGGAAGCGCTGCGCGAAGAGCAGATGGCGAAGGGCGAAAAGCCGCGTTATGACGGCCGTTGCCGCCACAGCCATGAGCATCATGCTGACGATGAGCCTTGCGTCGTGCGTTTTGCGAACCCGCAGGATGGTTCTGTCGTGTTTGACGATCAGATCCGCGGCCCGATTGAATTCAGCAACCTGGAACTTGACGACCTGATCATTCGTCGTACTGATGGCTCCCCGACCTATAACTTCTGTGTGGTGGTGGACGACTGGGATATGGAAATCACGCACGTGATCCGTGGTGAAGACCATATCAACAACACGCCGCGTCAGATCAACATCCTGAAAGCGCTGGGCGCGCCGGTGCCGCTGTACGCGCACGTCTCCATGATCAATGGCGATGACGGTAAAAAGCTCTCCAAACGTCACGGCGCGGTGAGCGTCATGCAGTATCGCGACGACGGCTATCTGCCGGAAGCGCTGCTGAACTATCTGGTGCGTCTGGGCTGGTCTCACGGCGATCAGGAGATCTTCTCGCGTGAAGAGATGATTAAATTCTTCGCGCTTGATGCGGTCAGCAAATCGGCGAGCGCGTTCAACACCGATAAACTGCTGTGGCTGAACCACCACTACATTAATACGCTGGCACCGGAGTATGTGGCGACGCACCTGCAGTGGCATATCGAGCAGGAAAATATCGATACCCGCAACGGCCCGCAGCTGGCGGAGCTGGTGAAACTGCTGGGCGAGCGCTGCAAAACCCTTAAAGAGATGGCGCAGACCTGCCGCTATTTCTACGAAGATTTCAGCGAGTTTGACGCCGACGCGGCGAAAAAACATCTGCGCCCGGTGGCGCGCCAGCCGCTGGAAGTGGTGCGCGATAAACTCGCCGCCCTGACCGACTGGACTGCCGAAAACGTGCATCACGCGATTCAGGCGACCGCCGATGAGCTGGAAGTGGGCATGGGTAAAGTGGGTATGCCGCTGCGCGTCGCGGTGACCGGGGCAGGGCAGTCGCCAGGCCTGGACGTCACCGTTCACGCGATTGGTAAATCCCGAAGCGTGGAGCGTATCAACAAAGCGCTGGCGTTTATCGCCGAGCGTGAAAACCAGCAGTAATAAAAAAGCCGGCGCAAGCCGGCTTTATTTTTCCTCGCGAAGACCAAGCCTTTTCACCAGACCCGCCGTACCTTCTTCGTTAATCAGTTCACTAAGACGTGCCTGCTCCTGCGGATCCAGCATTTCCAGCGTGCGGATAAACTGCGCCATCATTTCGTTATCCCAGGTCACATAAGGCACATCGTTCTCTTCGACACGGCTGTAAAGGTGCGCGGAATAGCGCAGCTTATCGGTGGAAAGAAAATAGTCATACACCTGCTGCGTGATAAGGATCAACAGCGCGCCGCCTTTGCGTCCTTTCAGCGGAATGCGCTTCCAGCCATATTTTCGCGCCCAGCCGCTGATGGTCTGGGCGGTGTATCCCGACAGCTCGCCCAGCTCTCCCGCTGTCATCCAGCGTGTAAATCGGTTCATGACTTAATCCGTATGGCGAATATCCAGACGCTGCAACAGGCCAGCAATGCCTTCGCGCAGCAGTAATGAGGTCAGCTGCTTTTGCTCTGATTGGCTCATCTCTTTCAGGGAGTTCAGCAGCAGATTCTCCAGCGGCGCATCGACAGAGGCCGTATAAGGGGCCACGTTGTCAGAGACGCGGCGGGCGCTGCGGATAAATGTCAGCACTGCTTCATCAACATGAATCACGCGCGCTTTACCACCCTGCACGCCAGGCTTGGGCGATGTATGCCAGCCTTCTCTTCGCACCCACTTATTGATCGTCTGGCGGCTGTATCCGGTGTAGTGCGCCAGCTCGTCCGGGGTCATTCGATCCTTGACCATGACTAATCCTTACGAAATGTAAACCTGTTAGTGGCTAATCGTACAAGAACACAGTACAGGAAACTGTGACGGGAATAACTAGCGTATCGGGAGGACGGGGTTTTTGGAACCTTTTTGCTGCCTTTTTCGGCACTTGAAAGGCAAAGATGAATTTGGCGTTGACACTGTCCGGTGGAATTCTTATTATCCCGCCCGTCAACGCGACAAGGTGTTCCGACGGGGCTATAGCTCAGCTGGGAGAGCGCTTGCATGGCATGCAAGAGGTCAGCGGTTCGATCCCGCTTAGCTCCACCAAACCTACATCCCATCAGGTTTGGTCAGTAACACCAGAATCTCGTGGGGCTATAGCTCAGCTGGGAGAGCGCTTGCATGGCATGCAAGAGGTCAGCGGTTCGATCCCGCTTAGCTCCACCAAAATTGAAACCCTCGCCTTATGGCGGGGGTTTTTGCTTTTGCAGTTGCCGTATGCTGTTAACCGCTCGTGCTTCACCCTCCGCCATTTTCTTGCCAGCCTCGCGAAAGGTTTTTATCATTAAAGTCTGTAGAAACGCCGCCATGCCTGTAAGAAGCTTCTTATGAATTATCGTCAGGGTTTGCGTAAGTCAGGCATCGCGTTATTGCTTTGCGTCCTGTTGTTGCCGCTAGCGCGCCTGTTATCGCCAAAGGCTATTGTCGATGGCGAAGGAATATATTTAACATTTTTACCGCTCAGCCTGACGCTGGCGATGATTTATCTTTTCGGCCGCTATGCGCTACTTCCCCTGGCTGTTACTTTTTTATTTTTCTATGGCTGGTTTTTTCCGTTAAATAGCTCACAACTGCTGGCTTTTATTGCCAGCTTTTTATTACCCGTGATTGCAGCCTGCGCTATTTTTCGGGCGGTAAAAGGCCCGCGCTGGAGATTTGCCATAGCTCGTCACAGCACAGGGTTGCGGCTGTTTCTGCTTGGTTTGCTGGTACCCTGTCTGATTAAGATTTTGATGATTATCTCTGGGTACTGGTTTGATTATCCTGAAGTTATCGCGTCTTATTTCGGTGAGAGCACCTCATTTTACAGCATTGTCACCGTCCAGGGGTTAATGGCGGCTTCGGTGATTTTCGTCGATATATTTTATTATCCCGTCCGTATGGCGTTAAGCCCTGTATTCACCCGCGCGTTATGGCGTCGATGCATTATTCCGCTGCTGGCACCCGAAAAGAAACTGCTGGCCGCAGGCTGGTTTGCTGCGATGTTCATTCTGCTGACGCTCTTTCTGCTGCCGGTGAAACTCTTTTTAATTTCAATTTATACCCTGCCTGCCATTTTCGTTTTATTCACCAGCGGGATTTTTCTTATCGGGCCAGTGCTTATTACGCTGCTCTGGTCGTTTTCCTTATTATTATTGCTGGGCAACACCGATAGCTTTTTACCCACCGAAAAAAACGGTTTTTTACTGGCGTTTATGCTGTCTGGCTTTATCGCATTTACGGTTTCAATGCGTTTTATGACGGTCATTTTTAACAAGAATGAATGGATGAAACGGCAGTACCGTATGCTCGCATTAACCGACCCGCTCACCCGTCTGCCCAACCTGCGCGCCCTGGAGCGCCACCTGCAAAATGTTTCAGGCGGCGCGCTCTGCTGTCTGCGCGTGACCAACCTTGAGTTTCTGAGCCGCCACTACGGCCTGATGATGCGAATCCAGTGCAAAAAAGAGGTGACAACGCTGCTGCTGCCCTGGCTTAACGCAGGCGAGAAAGTCTTTCAGTTGCCCGACAGCGACCTGCTGATTTATCTGGCTGGCCCGGAGCCGCAGGACAGGCTGCGGCATATGGTGGATCTCCTGAACAGTAAACGTATCCAGTGGAACGGCGCGCAGCTCGATCTCGATTATGGCGCCGCCTGGGCGCTGGTGCATCAGGCGCAGGCACCCGATGAGCTATACCGCACCATCGGGCAACTCAGTTATCTGGCTGAAGTTGCCGGGCCGGGCGAGCCGGTCGTGGCGCTGGAGAGCCGTGGCCCAGGACTTTCCGGGCAAACCAGCGAGCCGGTGCTGATGCTGCAAAAGGTCAAACAGGCGCTCTCACAGGATGGCGTTACGCTTTTTGCGCAGCCGATACGCAATGCGCAGGGCGAGGGTTATGCAGAGATCCTGGCGCGTCTTGAGTGCGATGGCGAGCTTATTATGCCCGCGAAATTTATCCCGCTGATTGCCCGATTCAACCTCAGCGCCCGTTTCGATATGCCGGTGCTTGAGAAACTCCTGAAGTATCTGCATGCCCACCCGCAAACGCGCCCGGGGGCGCGTTTTTCCGTCAACCTGATGCCCTTAACGCTGGAACAGCAGGGCATCGCCCAGCAGGCTATTGCGTTGTTCGAGCGTTATCGGGTGCCGGTCAGCGCGGTGATTCTGGAGGTGACGGAAGAGCAGGCGCTCTCCGGGTCGGAAAACACGGTGCAAAACATCGCGCTGTTACAAGCGCGAGGATTTTGCATCGCTATTGATGATTTTGGCACTGGCTACGCCAACTTCGAGCGGCTTAAAAATTTACAGGCCGATATTATTAAAATCGACGGCTGTTTTATACGTAACGTGGTGAGTAATACCTTTGACGCGCTGGTGGTGAAGTCGATTTGCGATCTGGCGAAGGCGCGTTCGCTGACGGTAGTGGCGGAATTCGTTGAAACCACGGCGCAGCGCGATCTGCTCTTCGCGCTTGGGGTGGAATACATTCAGGGCTATCTGCCGGGGCGGCCAGAACGGCTTGAGCACGAGGCATAAAAAAACCGGGGCTGGCCCCGGTTTTTAACGCGTCGTGTTTGATTACAGCACGAGTGCGGCGATAGAGGCGGAGAGCACACTCACAAGCGTAGAGCCGTACACCAGCTTCAGGCCAAAACGAGAGACCACGTTGCCTTGCTCTTCGTTCAGGCCTTTGATAGCGCCCGCGATAATGCCGATAGACGAGAAGTTTGCGAAGGAAACCAGGAACACCGACAGAATGCCTTCCGCGCGCGGAGAAATGGTGCCCGCCAGTTTCTGCAGATCCATCATCGCGACGAATTCGTTGGAGACCAGTTTGGTCGCCATAATACTGCCCACCTGCAGCGCTTCGTTAGCCGGCACACCCATCACCCAGGCAACCGGGTAGAAGATGTAACCCAGAATGCCCTGGAAGGAGATGCCCAGCACTGCGGCGAACAGCGCGTTCAGGCCGGAGATCAGCGCGATAAAGCCAATCAGCATCGCGGCCACGATAATCGCCACTTTGAAACCTGCCAGAATGTACTCGCCCAGCATCTCGAAGAAGCTCTGACCTTCATGCAGGTTAGACATCTGCAGATCTTCTTCATTTTCAACGCGGTACGGGTTGATGATGGAGAGGACGATAAAGGTACTGAACATGTTCAGGATCAGCGCCGCCACCACGTACTGCGGTTTCAGCATGGTCATGTACGCGCCGACGATAGACATGGACACCGTGGACATCGCAGTTGCGGCCATGGTGTACATACGGTTGCGCGACATCTTGCCGAGAATATCCTTATAGGCGATAAAGTTTTCTGATTGTCCCAGAATCAGCGAGCTTACCGCGTTAAAGGATTCCAGTTTACCCATACCGTTCACTTTAGAGAGAACCGTACCGATAGCCCGGATAACAATCGGCAGTACGCGAATGTGTTGCAGAATACCGATTAACGCAGAGATAAAGACGATAGGGCATAGCACTTTCAGGAAGAAGAAGGCCAGACCTTCATCGTTCATTTTGCCGAAGACAAAGTTTGTCCCTTCGTTAGCAAAGCCGAGCAGTTTTTCAAACATATCGGCAAAGCCTTTAACAAAGCCAAGGCCAATATTTGAATTAAGGAAGAACCAGGCCAGCAGCACTTCGATAACCAGCAGCAGGCCAATATAAGGCAGACGAATTTTTTTGCGGTCGTGGCTGACCAGCAAAGCAAGCAGCGCTACAACGGCGAGCGCTAAAACGAAATGAAGGACGCGGGACATATTTGCTCCAAATATGAGGCAGGTTTAATTTCGGTGCACATTCTATGCAACAACCAATTAGAAAACGAGATCTGCAACACACTATAGTTACGTCATGTGACCAAATGCCAAAAGAGTGATCAAACATACAAAAATGTTATGTTGCGTAAAGCAGTGAAAGGTTATCTTTCCCTGCTACACTTTTAACATACGTGGCCGCACGGCATAGTGTTTTCCGCGTGTTCCTCGATCTTAACCCACCTTTCATTGATTTCAGCTATCAGAGCCATCAAAGATTGTCCGGTTTAATGAACTTGATAATCATTCTCATTTTGATAGCATGAAACATAGCAAAGGCTATATTTCAGAGGCAGAGAATGAACCACAGTCGCGTTGAGCAAAATCGTGGCCGTACAGCGCGGAAGTTAAGGCTGGCGCTGATGGGGCCAGCTTTCATTGCTGCCATTGGCTATATCGATCCGGGTAACTTTGCGACCAACATTCAGGCAGGCGCGAGCTTCGGCTATCAATTGTTATGGGTCGTCGTCTGGGCGAACCTGATGGCGATGCTGATTCAGGTGCTCTCGGCCAAGCTTGGCATCGCCACCGGTAAAAACCTGGCGGAGCAGATCCGCGATCATTACCCGCGCCCGGTCGTCTGGTTTTACTGGGTACAGGCGGAGATCATCGCGATGGCGACCGATCTCGCGGAATTTATCGGCGCGGCGATAGGCTTTAAGCTGATCCTCGGCGTCTCGCTCCTGCAGGGCGCGGTGCTGACGGGTATCGCCACGTTTCTGATCCTGATGCTGCAAAAGCGCGGGCAAAAGCCGCTGGAGAAAGTGATCGGCGGGCTGCTGCTGTTTGTGGCGGCGGCGTATATTGTCGAGCTTTTCTTCTCGCAGCCGAAATTGGCGGAACTCGGTAAAGGGATGCTGATCCCAAACCTGCCGACATCCGAAGCGGTGTTCCTGGCCGCAGGCGTGCTGGGTGCGACCATCATGCCGCACGTTATCTATCTGCATTCGTCGCTCACGCAAAACCTGCATGACGGTTCTCGCAAAGAACGCTACTCGGCGACCAAATGGGACGTGGCGATCGCCATGACCATCGCCGGTTTTGTGAATCTGGCGATGATGGCGACCGCCGCGGCGGCGTTCCACTTCAGCGGACACACCAAAGTGGCGGAGCTCGATCAGGCGTACCTGACGCTCGAACCGCTGCTGAGCCACGCGGCGGCGACCATTTTTGGTTTAAGCCTGGTGGCGGCGGGGCTTTCCTCTACGGTTGTGGGCACGCTGGCCGGACAGGTAGTCATGCAGGGGTTTGTGCGCTTCAGCATTCCGCTCTGGGTGCGTCGCGCGGTCACCATGGCACCGTCGTTTATTGTCATTCTGATGGGCCTTGATCCGACGCGTATTCTGGTGATGAGCCAGGTGCTGCTGAGCTTTGGTATCGCGCTGGCGCTGGTGCCGCTGCTCTTTTTTACCAGCAACAAAATGTTGATGGGCGAACTGGTGAACACGCCATGGGTAAAACGTACAGGCTGGGCGATTGTCGTACTGGTGGTGGCACTCAATATCTGGCTGCTGGTGGGCACGGCGCTCGGATTATAGCGACGTAAAAGACGTAAAAAAGGCAGGCGCGGAGCCTGCCTTTTTCGTTATTCAGCATGAGAAATCAGTGGTGATGCCCGCGGCCATGTTTACCCCAGCCGCGATGGTCGTCGCGATCGTTCCAGCCTTCACGATAGCCGCGCTCATACGCCCGGCGGTCATCCCAGCCGCGATGCTTATCCCAGCCGCGATGACGGCCATTGTCATGACGCCACCAGCGGTCGCCGCGCCACTCGTAATGGTTACGCCAGTAGTCGCGGTCGCGCCAGCGGCCGCCGTCCCAGTAGTTACCGTAATTGTCGCGATCGCCAATTTGTAATTTGATGGATGGCAACAGGGTGATTTCACCAGCGCTGGCGATAAGCGGCGCGGTGCCCGCCAGTAACGCTGCTGCAAGAATCAGTGACCTGAACATACTTATCTCCTTCACGATCGGGGCCGTAGTGGCCTGTTGCAGTAATATTACGGACCTGTAAATCCCTGCAGCATCGCTCCGACTCTGAAAACAGGTATGACCGCACTTTTTGCTAAAGCCGCGTCGTCCCATGCACTATGAGAGTATCGCCTCGATCGCCTGCCGCTCTTCTGCGGTAAAGGTGCGCTTCGCCAGCATTCCCACCGCATCGTCTATCTGGCTGGTCTTGCTGGCACCAATCAACACTGACGTCACTTTCTCATCGCGCAGCACCCAGGCGAGCGCCATCTGTGACAGCTTCTGCCCGCGCTTTACCGCGAGATCGTTTAGCTTGCGCACTTTCTCGAGTTTCTCGGGCGTTATCTGGTCCGGGTTCAGGAAGCGGCTGCCGCTGGCGGCGCGCGAATCCGCCGGAATGCCGTTCAGGTAGCGGTCCGTCAGCTGTCCGCCCGCCAGCGGCGAGAACGCAATACTGCCGACGCCTTTTTCCTGCAAGAGATCCAACAGGCCATCTTCCACCCAGCGCTCAAACATCGAATATTTGGGCTGGTGGATAACGCACGGCGTGCCAAGCTGCGCCAGCAGATCGATAGCCTCGCGCGCCCGATCCGCCGGGTAGTTAGAGATGCCGACATACAGCGCTTTACCCTGACGCACAATATGATCCAGCGCGCGCATGGTCTCTTCGAGCGGCGTCTCCGGGTCCGGGCGGTGGTGATAGAAAATATCGACATACTCCAGGCCCATGCGCTTCAGGCTCTGGTCGAGGCTTGAAATCAGGTATTTGCGCGAGCCCCAGTCGCCGTAAGGACCGTCCCACATGGTGTAACCCGCTTTGGTGGAGATAATCAGCTCGTCGCGGTACGGCAGAAAATCCTCTTTCAGAATGCGACCAAAATGGCTTTCGGCGGAGCCCGGCGGCGGCCCGTAATTATTAGCGAGATCAAAATGGGTAATGCCGAGATCAAACGACCGGCGCAGAAGCTGGCGGCTGGTCTCCACCAGTGTGGCGTCGCCGAAATTATGCCACAGGCCGAGCGAAATGGCCGGAAGCTTCAGGCCGCTGTGTCCGCAGCGGCGGTATTCCATCGTGGCGTAGCGCGCAGGATCTGCCTGATAAATCATGCTTATTCACCTCTGTACGTGGTTGCTGCACTGTTGGAGTATCGCGTTAAGACGCAAAGCGATACCGCAAGTGTATACGGTTACACCGGGTACGAAAGCTGACAGCCTACACGCCCGACGTGCGTAAATCTTGCTTGCCACCGCTTTTTGCTGCCGCATTCTGGACAGCGATCACACTTCATTAATACTCACTACAGGCCCCTCAAAAAGGATGGCAAAAATGCCAGCTTACTATTGTATTGCTGATTATCTGCTGGACCGTCTGGCGGGATGTGGTGTTAAGCACCTGTTTGGCGTGCCTGGGGATTACAATCTGCTGTTCCTTGATAATGTCATCGCCCACCCGCGTATCACCTGGGTCGGCTGCGCGAATGAGCTAAACGGCGCTTACGCCGCCGATGGGTACGCCCGCTGCAACGGCATTGGCGCGCTGCTGACGACCTATGGCGTCGGCGAGCTCAGCGCGCTTAATGCTATTGCCGGTAGTTACGCTGAGGCGGTGCCGGTGCTGCATATCGTCGGCGCGCCGTGTCAGTCGGCGCAGCGTAAGGGCGAAGTGCTGCATCACACGCTGGGCGACGGCGATTTTCATCACTTTATGCGTATCGCCCGCGAAGTGACCGCCGCTCAGGGCTGGCTCACGCCCGCGAATGCCTGTAGCGAAATCGACAGGGTAATTGCTGAAATGCTGCGTACCCGCCGCCCCGGATATCTGGTGCTGCCCACCGACGTGGCAAGCGCGCCGGCGGTTTCGCCTGTAAACGCTATCACCGTATCGCGGCCACAGGGCGACGACGCGCAGCTGGCCGCGTTTCGCGAGGCGGCGCAGGCGCGCTTCGCCAAAGGCGGGCGCGTGGCGCTGCTGGCGGATTTCCTGGCGCAGCGCTTCGGCGTGCAAAACGCGCTGCATCAGTGGCTGGACGACACGCCAATGCCGCACAGCTCGCTGCTGATGGGCAAAGGCGTGCTGGATGAAACAACGCCTGGCTTTACGGGCACCTACAGCGGCGCGGCGAGCGATCCGGCGGTCTGCCGGGCGATAGAAGAGGCGGATCTGGTCATCTGCGTCGGCGTGCAGTTCGCCGATACCATCACCGCCGGGTTTACCCAGCGCCTGACGCGCGATCAGACCATTGACGTCCAGCCCTGGGCGACGCGCGTGGGCGACCGCTGGTTCAGCGGGATCGCGATGGATCAGGCGGTGGCGATTCTGCATGACATCGCCAGACGCCACAGCGCGCGGCTCGCGCCGCCAGACATCACGCCGCCTGCAACCAAAACCGCCGCCGCGGGCGCGCTTAACCAGCAAAACTTCTGGCCGCTGATTGAGGCATTTTTACAGCCCGGCGATATCATCGCCGTCGATCAGGGTACCGCCGCGTTTGGTGCCGCCGCGCTGCGTCTGCCCGCTGGCTGTGATTTTCTGGTGCAGCCGCTCTGGGGTTCGATAGGCTACGCCTTGCCCGCCGCGTTCGGCGCGCAGACCGCCTGCCCGAACCGCCGCGTGGTGCTGATCACCGGCGATGGCGCGGCGCAGCTCTCCATTCAGGAAATGGGTTCCATGCTGCGCGACGGCCAGGCGCCGGTGGTGATTGTGCTCAATAACGACGGCTACACGGTGGAGCGCGCCATCCACGGCGCGACGCAGCGTTATAACGACATCGCCCCGTGGCAGTGGACGAAACTGCCGCACGCGCTGCATGCCGCCAGCCAGGCGCAAAGCTGGCGCGTCAGCGACGCGGCGCAGCTAAAAGAGGTGCTGGAGCGTCTCTCGCGGCCCGAGCGGTTGTCGTTAATTGAGGTAATGCTGCCGCGCGACGATGTGCCGCCGCTACTCGATGCCGTCAGCCGTGCGCTGGAGGCCCGCAACGGCGCGCAGGACGAATAAGCGCCTTTCGATACAGAAGATGCTGAAACGTTCAAGGTAATCTGTGATGTAAGTCTCTAAACGCGGGGCACTTATGCTATGGTCATTGTTGTTCAGGCGCCGTGAATTTAGAGTGTGCCAAGATTATTTTGTATTTAGCGGAGCAGCAACAGAATGACCAAATATGCTTTGGTGGGAGACGTAGGCGGCACCAACGCACGCTTAGCGCTGTGCGACGTAGACAGCGGCGAGATACTCAAGGCGAAAACCTATTCCGGCCTTGATTATCCGAGCCTGGAAGCGGTGGTGCGGGTGTATCTGGAAGAGCATAACGTCACGGTGACGGATGGCTGTATCGCCATTGCGTGTCCGATTACCGGCGACTGGGTGGCGATGACCAACCACGTCTGGGCGTTTTCTGTCGCCGAAATGAAAAAGAATCTCGGCTTCGATCATCTGGAAATTATTAACGATTTCACCGCCGTTTCTATGGCGATCCCGATGCTCAAAACCGACCATCTGATCCAGTTTGGCGGCGGCGAGCCGCAGCCCAATAAACCGATCGCCGTTTATGGCGCGGGCACCGGGCTTGGAGTCGCGCACCTCGTGCATGTCGATAAGCGCTGGGTGAGCCTGCCGGGCGAGGGCGGTCACGTCGATTTCGCGCCGAACAGCGAAGAAGAGGCCATTATTCTTGAACAGCTGCGCGCCGAAGTCGGCCACGTCTCCGCCGAGCGCGTACTGTCAGGGCCGGGGCTTGTGAATCTCTACCGCGCCATTGTCAAAGCCGATGGCCGTCTGCCGGATAACCTGCGTCCGAAAGACATCACCGAACGCGCGCTGGATGACAGCTGCACCGACTGCCGTCGCGCGCTGTCGCTCTTCTGCGTCATCATGGGCCGTTTCGGCGGCAACCTGGCGCTAACGCTCGGCACTTTCGGCGGCGTCTATATCGCAGGCGGTATCGTGCCGCGCTTCCTGGATTTCTTCACTTCCAGCGGTTTCCGCGGCGGGTTTGAAGATAAAGGCCGCTTTAAATCTTACGTGCAGGATATTCCGGTCTATCTGATTGTTCACGACCAGCCTGGGCTGCTCGGCGCGGGCGCGCATCTGCGCCAGACGCTCGGACAGATCCTCTGAGAAAAAAGGCGCCGCGCGGTGCCTTTTCTTTTTCCTTCACAGCCGCATCAGCTGGCGGAATGCTTTAACCCGGCTGCGGCTCACCGGCACCTGAAAATCGAGATCGCGCAGGCGCAGCACATAAGTGTTGTTAAACCACGGCTCAATCTCGCGGATTTTATTGAGGTTCACGCAGTAGGAGCGGTGGCAGCGGAAGAAATGCGCCTCCGGCAGACGGCTGCAAAACTCGGTGATATTCATCGGCATCACATACGCCTCTTTGCGCGTATAGACGAACGTCATCTTCTCGTGCGCTTCGGCATAATAGATATCGTTAATATCGGTGACGATAATCCGCTCATCCTTGATGAGATTAATGGTCGCGTTTTCGCGCCCGGCGGGAGCGGCGGCGTGCGGCGCGCTCTGCTGCGCAAAAGCGGCTTCCAGCTTTTGCAGCATGCCGATAATGCGCGACTCCTGATACGGTTTCAGAATGTAGTCGAACGCTTCCAGTTCGAACGCCTCTACCGCATGCTCTTTCCAGGCGGTGATAAACACGATAAACGGTTTGCGGGCGAATTTACTGATGTTCTGCGCCAGCAGCACGCCGTCCAGAGACGGAATATTAATATCGAGAAAAATGGCGTCCACATCGTGCTGCTGCAGATATTTCAGCACATCCAGCCCGTCTTCGAACGTGGCGACCACGTCCATCTGGCTGTGCGTTTTAATCAGCCAGTTCAGCTCCTGCTGCGCGAGGACTTCATCCTCAACGATAATGACTTTCATCGCATTCCCTCTCTACAACAGCATCGCAGCGCCAGGGCGCGGCGGTTGATTGGGCACGTAAAACGCAATCTCGGTGCCTGGCTCCAGGCGGCGAATATGCAGCCCTTCGCCATATAACAGCTTCACGCGGTGATGCACATTAACCAGCCCGATTTTATTGACCGGCATCTCGTTGGTATCCAGCTGTTCGACAATCTTTGGATCGATGCCGTGGCCGGTATCGCGCACCGCGATGCGCACCCGGCTGCCGCTTTGCGCGATGCTAATCGTCACCACGCCTTTGCCGCGACATGGCTGGATGCCATGCACAATGGCGTTCTCCACCAGCGGCTGAATAAGCAGGCTGGCGACGCGGCAGTTCACCTCGTCGTCGATATCGTAAATCACGGTCAGTTTGTCGCCAAAGCGCGCCTGTTCGATCGCGATATAATCCTTAATCTGGTACAGCTCTTTTTTAATGTCGATCTGCTCGTCGTCGTTCAGTTCGATGTTATAGCGCAGGTAGCGCGAGAGATTAAAAATCAGCTGGCGCGCGGTATCCGGGTTCAGGCGGATCGACGAAGAAATGGCGTTCAGCGCGTTAAACAGAAAATGTGGGTTAATTTTGCTCTGTAACGCGCGCAGCTCCGCTTTGTTCGCCATCTCGCGTAACTGCTCGGCGCGCGACACTTCAAGCTGCGTGGAGATAATCTGCGACAGACCGATGGCCATCTCCTGTAGCGACGAGGTTATCTGATGCGCGTGGCAGTAGTAGATTTTCAGCGTTCCGGTGACGACGCCTTTCTCCCACAGCGGGATCACCAGCATGGAGTGGATCTCCGGTGTGCGATGGGCTTCGTCGTTATTTTTGATAATAATTTTACCGTAACGGAGAGCCTGCTGCGTGGTGGGGCTTAGCGCGTCGCTGTTATCCTGATAGTTATGCTCGCCCACGCCGACATAGGCCTGCACCTTTTCAGTATTGGTGATGGCGACCGCGTCGGCGTTGATATCGCGGCGGATAATATCGCACACCTGGCGCAGGGATTCGCTGTTCACATGGCGAAACAGCGGCAGCGTTTTGTTGGCGATATCCAGGGCCAGTTTGGCCTGACGCGCGGCGCTGGCCTCTTTCTCGCCCTCAACGCTTCGCACCAGTAGCACAATTAAACCGATTGAGACGGTGCCTAAAATCATCGGCACGCCGATTTTCGAGACGATATCCAGCCCGAGCGCCGTGGTCGGCGCCCAGACCACCACCAGAATCATGGTCAGCGTTTCGCACAGCATGCCGCCAAGAATACCCGCGCGCCAGTGCTGCGCCTTCGGCACCCGGCGGCTGATAAAGCCGGAGATCACGCCCGCGACAATGCTGGTGATAAAACAGGGAATGGCGGTAATGCCGCCAATATCAATCAGGTAACGGTGCAGCCCGGCGATAACGCCGGTAATGATGCCGACCCACGGGCCAAAGAGAATACCGCCGGACATCACGGCGATAATGCGCACGTTCACCAGCGAGCCTTCCACCGGCACGCCGGACCACGTACTGAACAGCGCGAACATCGAAAAGATCGCAGTCACCGCCAGCAGCTCTTTTGGCGTGTGGGCGCTCTTATGCAGCAGCTCGCGGAACAGGCGGATGCGAATCAGGAAAAAGAGGCAAATCAGCATTAGCGCCGCGCGGTCGAAGACCGCCAGCAGCATGTCGAAAATCTCGTGCACGGAAAACCCGAAGTCTGGCAGGAAAGCGCACATGATAGAAAACCTGACGGCCCTTGACCAGCCGCCAGGTGTTGCCGGTTATGCGCCTTTGAGCTGTTCGCGTCCGGCAGGGGTGAGATCCGCTTCGGTGGCGCGCCCGCTGAAATCGACTTCGAAATCATCCGGCGCGAAGTCCGGCGGCGAGCGGCCTTCCACAAACGCCGGCCACTGGCGCTTCAGATAGGCGTCGTTTTTCTCACACCACGGGGCGGCGGCGATATACATCACGTTGCTGTCAAACTCGCCCTGATGCTCGTTTTCTACCGCGTGAATAACGTCGCAGTGCCAGAACACGGTATCGCCCGGCTCCATATCGGGAATTGAGGAAATCCCGGTCAGTAAAAGGGGATGCCAGCGTTCGTTAATGGATAACGCGCGGCCAGGCTTCGCGTCGCACAGCGAATCCTCCGGCACGTCGTCCTGTAATGCGCGCAGCAGGATATACGCCATCGCGTTGGCGACCGGCAGCAGCGTCAGCGTACCGCCGTGCTTGCGCTGCTCGGAGAGCGCCGTCCAGCCCTGGAAGGTACGGAACATGGAGCAGACGGCGGGCGAGGGGATTTCCCGCGCCTCGACGCGGCCCTCGGCTTCAAACGGGTTGTAGCGCTGCCACTCGCCGCTGAAAACGTGACGGTAAACGTGACGGAAGTTCTCATCAAGCCAGCGCTCTACCGAGCCGCCGTCGACATGCGGCGACAGGCCAAGCGACGACGAGCGCGGCGGTCGGCGGCGGGTGCGGTCGGCGTACGTCACCACGCGATTCGGGTCGAAATGCTGTTTGCCGTGGCTTTCGGTCTGCCAGAGATTATTGAGAAACACCTGCGCGGCTTTCATGCGCTCATGCTGGCGCGCCTCCACCTGCGGCTTCGACCAGTAAATGCCGTAAATCTGCGGCTTGCTGTCGGCAAGCGTGCCGAAATAGTTATCTTCCGCCGCGTTCTTGAGCTTTTCGACAAAATCGTTGCGCTCAAGATAATCGCCAATCTCCTGGTTCCAGGCGCGCGCCTGGCTTTCCGGGAAGACGCCTTTAATCACGCAGCAGCCGCGCTCGCGAATGCGGGCTTTCTGCGCGTCGCTAATGCGGCCGTTAATAATGTCGTCGGCCTGGATCTGCGGCACCGGGCTTTCGCCGCGCGCGGTTTCGCTTTTGATCGTTTCTATCTGGCGCGCGATGTCGGCTTCCAGTTCGGCAAACACCGCCTGATAGTTTGGCAGCGCCTGGCGCAGCTGCTGTTTTATCTCACGGATAGCGCTGGGAAGATCGGATATGTGCAGGGTCATAGCGTGTACTCCGGCAATCGGGAACAGGGTTATTGTTTTGTTGCGTCAAAGTTAATATAGCCACGCGGCGTCAAATAAAACAGGGTTAACTTTCAAATGAAAGTTCCCGTTTTTTGTTCCGTAAATTATTTTTGCGATTGCCTCTCGACAGCAGAAAATTTTCCAGGCTATGTTCTTAGAGCCGCATCAGCGGCAGCGTCGCTCGGACGGTCCGGGCGCTTACGTCACATCGAGGAACCTATGGCTGACTTCAGTCCCAAACGCCGTTTTTCGCGTATCGAACGCCTTCCCCCTTACGTTTTTAACATCACTGCTGAGCTGAAAATGGCTGCGCGTCGGCGCGGCGAAGATATTATCGATTTCAGCATGGGCAACCCGGACGGCCCCACGCCGCCGCATATCGTCGAAAAACTCTGCACCGTGGCCCAGCGGCCGGATACGCATGGCTACTCCACCTCGCGCGGCATTCCGCGCCTGCGCCGCGCCATTTCGCGCTGGTATCAGGAACGTTACGAGGTGGAGATCGACCCGGAAACCGAAGCTATCGTCACTATCGGGTCGAAAGAGGGGCTGGCGCACCTGATGCTCGCTACGCTCGATCACGGCGACACGGTGCTGGTGCCGAACCCAAGCTACCCGATCCACATCTACGGCGCGGTGATCGCCGGGGCGCAGGTGCGTTCGGTGCCGCTGGTGGAGGGCGTGGATTTCTTCAACGAGCTGGAGCGCGCTATCCGCGAAAGCTATCCGAAGCCGAAAATGATGATTTTAGGCTTCCCGTCAAACCCGACGGCGCAGTGCGTGGAGCTGGAGTTTTTCGAGAAAGTCGTGGCGCTGGCGAAGCGCTATGACGTGCTGGTGGTGCACGATCTGGCTTACGCGGATATCGTCTACGACGGCTGGAAAGCGCCGTCTATCATGCAGGTGCCGGGCGCGCGCGATGTCGCCGTGGAGTTCTTTACGCTCTCCAAAAGCTACAACATGGCGGGCTGGCGCATCGGCTTTATGGTGGGCAACCAGGAGCTGGTCAGCGCGCTGGCGCGCATCAAAAGCTATCACGACTACGGCACCTTTACGCCGCTTCAGGTGGCGGCCATCGCCGCGCTGGAAGGCGATCAGCAGTGCGTGCGCGATATCGCGGAGCAGTATAAACGCCGCCGCGACGTGCTGGTAAAAGGGCTGCACGAGGCGGGCTGGATGGTGGAATGCCCGAAAGCGTCGATGTATGTCTGGGCGAAAATCCCGGAGCCTTACGCGGCGATGGGTTCGCTGGAATTTGCCAAAAAGCTGCTGCAGGACGCGAAAGTCTGCGTGTCGCCGGGGATTGGTTTTGGCGACTACGGCGACACCCACGTGCGTTTCGCGCTGATTGAAAACCGCGATCGCATTCGCCAGGCGGTGCGCGGCATTAAAGCGATGTTCCGCGCCGACGGGCTGTTGCCGGCAAGCGCGAAGAGCGCCGCGGCGCAGGACGCCGAATAAAAAAACAGGAGCCACTGGCTCCTGTTTTTTTTACTCAGGTATTTTACTAAATCATCAGGGCAAACGTGCCGGCCCACAACAGTAAAATCACCGAGACGCCCATAAAGAAATATTTCACGTTACATCGCTCCGCATGTCTTAAAACACGCCTGAATCAATACGCAAGGTCACAGTATACAAAGTTGACGCTGCAGCCGAATCATTTTGGGACTATTCCTCAAACCGGCTGCCGCTCTCTAAAATCATGCGCGTCAAATGACGTCAGCGAGCGCTAATGTAATCCTTTATTTCAGAGGTGACAAGCGACGCGCGGGCTCGTTGAAAGAAATTTTTTCATCCTGCTTTTTCCTTAAAAAACAATTAAAAAGAAATTAATTACGGTGCGTAATTCCCGATTCCTGGTGCTTGCCAGCGGCTTCGCTAACGGCCACTCTGGAAGGGGTAAAAACAGGAGCATGTATGAAAATCAGCAAGGCAAATGCGGAACATTATCTGTGGGGCGGTGACTGCGACGGCTGGCATCTGGTCAAAAACCAAAATCTTAGCGTTATTCATGAGCGGATGCCCGTCGGGCGGGCGGAACAGCGCCACTATCACGAGCAGGCGCGCCAGTGCTTTTTTGTGCTAAGTGGGCAACTGACGATGGCGCTGAACGGCGAGCGCGTGACGCTCACCGCTGGCGAGGCGATAGAAATTCCGCCGCTGGCGCCGCACCAGGCGCGTAACGACGGGCAGGAGGCGGTGGAATTTCTGGTTATCTCCCAGCCGACCACGCGGGGCGACCGGGTGGATCTTACAACCAGCCCGAACGCTTAAGCTTCCAGTAAAGCAAATAACAGACGGCAATGGTGCCGCCGATGGTCACCGGATAGCCGAACGCCGAGCGTATCTCCGGCATGTTTTCAAAGTTCATGCCGTACATGCTGAAGATGACCGTCGGCACTACCAGAATCGCCCCCCAGCCTGCGAGCTTTTTCACCACCTCGTTTTGCTGCACGGTCACCAGCGCCAGGTTCACATGCATGGCGCTGGTCAGCATTTCACGCATATCTTCGGCATCCATCACCACGTGATGCGCGTGATCCTGAACGTCGCGCAGGTAAGGGCGTAGCGTTTTCGGCACGATATCTTCATGCAGGCGAATCAATTGGTTGCAGATTTCATCCACCGGCAGCGCGGCGTTACGGATAGCCAGCAGCTGACGGCGCAGCGTATAGACCTGCTGCACGGCTTGCTTGTCGAACTCGGTGCGGAACATCGTGTTTTCCATCTCGCCGATGCGGCTGGTCAGCGACGAGGTGATTTCAAGATAGTTATCGACGATAAAATCGAGCAGGCAGTAGAGCGCGTACCCCGGCCCGATGGCCAGCATGTCAGGCTTTTCCTCGGCGCGCGCGCGAATGGGCGCATAGCTTTCAGAGGCACCGTGGCGCAGCGTTATCAGAAAGTTTTTGCCGATGAACAGGTGAGTTTCGCCAAATTCAATCTGCTCCTGGCGATTCATCCACGCGGTTTTCACCACCATAAACAGCGATTCGCCATACTGTTCGATTTTCGGGCGCTGATGGGCGGTGAGCGCATCTTCGATGGCGAGTTCGTGCAGGCCGAACTCCTGCTGAATGATATGCATAAACGGCGCGTCGGGCTGCCACAACCCCAGCCAGATAAAGGCGTCAGGATCTTCAATCGCTTCGCTGATATCTTCGAGGTTAATCACTTCCGGCTTTTTGTCGCGCCGGTACACCATACTGTTAACAATCATTTTCTCATCCCTGGCGGTACGCTTATCGGGTAACTATAAACACCGCGCGTGCCGTCTTCCTCTTTTTCGCGTGAATTCAGGCGATTCTGGCGCTCAGAACATCTCCACCAGGCGGCGCACCGACGGCGAGCGCTCAAACTTACGCCAGGCCAGCGCGATATCGGTTTTCAGCGTCTGATCGCTTAACCGGTGAAACGTCACCTCCGGGTGCCCGATGCACTGCATCGACACCGGCACCAGCGCGAAACCAAACCCGGCCGCCACCATGCTGAGTGAGGAGGAGAGCTGCGACGCCTGCTGGCTGTCGGCAGGCGCAAGCCCCGCGCGCAGGCAGGCGTTAAACACCAGTTCATACAGCCCAGGCGCCACCTCGTGCGGGAAGAGAACCAGCGGCGTGCCGACCAGTTCGCTCAGCGCCACTTCATCACGCTCGCTCAGAGGATGGCTGCGGTGCAGCGCGGCCACCATCGGCTCCACGTCAATCAGGCGCAGGTTAAACGCCTTGCTGCTCTCGCACGGCAGGCGGACAAACGCGGCGTCCAGCAATCCTTCCTGCAAGTCGTGCATCAGCGAGGCCATATTCGCCTCCTGTTGCAGCAGCGTAATCGCCGGATAGCGGTGCTGAAATTCATGCAGCAGGGAGAAAATACGGGGATGAAAAGCATTAGAACTGCTGATACCGACCGAGAGCGTGCCGTTGACGCCGCGCGCGATGCCGCGGGTTTTCTCCAGCGCCGCGTCGCTGAGCGCCAGTATCTGGCACGCGTCCTGATAAAAGGCTTCGCCGGCCTCGGTAAGCTCCACGCCGCGCGTCAGGCGACGCAGCAGCGGCGTGCCCACTTCGCGCTCAAGGCGCTGGATCTGCTGGCTGAGCGGCGGCTGAGAAATACCCAGCAATTCAGCGGCACGGGTGAAGTGTCGCGTCTGGGCTACCGCCACGAAATAACGCAAATATCGAAGTTCCATATCAAATACGACTCAAACCGGGATGCTTTCTATATTGGAACCCTGCGCTGAATCGCGTCAACATTTGATTAATCTTTCTTACGAAATATGAGTGAGGATCAGTGCGATGAGCCATGCAACCGATTGTTCTTGCGAGGAAAGCTTGCTGGAAACCGTGCGGGCGCTGCGGGATAAAGATACAGAATGTGTGATATATCAAACATCCATGATGAGCGCATTGCTCAGTGGGGTTTACGAAGGAAATACCACCATTGCTGATCTCCTGACCAAAGGCGATTTTGGCCTTGGCACCTTTAACGAGCTGGACGGCGAACTTATCGCCTTCAGCCATGAAGTTCACCAGCTGCGCGCCGACGGCAGCGCCCGCGAAGCGCAGCCTGACCAGAAAACGCCGTTCGCGGTAATGACCTGGTTTAAACCGCACTACCGCCAGCGCTTCGACCGGCCGATGAGCCGCCAGCAGATCCATGATGTGATCGACCGCCAGGTGCCGTCCGATAACGTTTTCTGCGCGCTGCGCATCGACGGCCACTTCCGCCATGCCCACACCCGCACCGTACCGCGCCAGACGCCGCCGTACCGCGCGATGACCGACGTGCTGGACGACCAGCCGGTATTCCGCTTCGACGGCCGCGACGGCGTGTTAGTCGGATTCCGCACGCCGCAGCATATGCAGGGCATTAACGTCGCGGGCTACCACGAACATTTCATTACCGACGATCGTCAGGGCGGCGGACACCTGCTCGACTACCAGTTAGAGCATGGTGTTCTCACTTTCGGGGAGATCCACAAGCTGATGATCGATCTGCCGTCGGACCCGGCGTTCCTCAACGCCAATCTGCATCCCGACAATCTTGATGCGGCTATCCGTTCGGTTGAAAACTAACAGTCAGAAAGGGGAAATATCATGGATAACGAAAACCGGATGCGCCAGTGGGCGCACGGCGCCGACATGGTGGTCGGCCAGCTTGAGGCCCAGGGCGTAAAACAGGTCTTCGGCATTCCCGGCGCGAAAATCGATAAAGTTTTCGACTCTCTGCTGGATTCCACTATCCAGATTATTCCGGTGCGCCACGAGGCGAACGCGGCGTTTATGGCTGCTGCCGTCGGGCGTATCACCGGCAAAGCCGGGGTGGCGCTGGTCACCTCCGGGCCGGGGTGCAGCAATCTCATCACCGGCATGGCGACTGCCAACAGCGAAGGCGACCCGGTAGTCGCGCTCGGCGGGGCGGTGAAGCGCGCGGATAAAGCGCGCCTGGTGCACCAGAGTATGGATACCGTGGCGATGTTCAGCCCGGTCACTAAATATTCGGTTGAAGTCTCGTCGTCGGACGCTATCGCGGAAGTGGTTTCCAACGCCTTTCGCGTGGCGGAACACGGCAGACCGGGCAGCGCCTTTGTCAGCCTGCCGCAGGATATCGTCGATCAACCGGCGCAGGGCAATATTCTGCCTGCGGGCAACGCGCCGAAGCTGGGGCCAGCGCCGGATGCGTGTATCGACCACGTCGCCGGGCTGATTCGCAACGCCAAAAACCCGGTCATCCTGCTGGGCCTGATGGCGAGCCAGCCGGAGAACAGCCGCGCGCTGCACCGTCTGCTGGAGAAAAGCCATATTCCCGTCACCAGCACTTACCAGGCGGCGGGCGCGGTCAATCAGGAGCATTTCACGCGCTTTGCGGGCCGCGTCGGGCTTTTCAACAACCAGGCGGGCGACCGGCTGCTGCATCTGGCGGATCTCATTATCTGTATCGGCTACAGCCCGGTGGAATATGAACCCGCCATGTGGAACCGCGGCAACGCGACGCTGGTGCATATCGACGTGCTACCGGCGTATGAAGAGAGCCACTACGCGCCGGAAATCGAGCTGGTGGGGGATATCGCGGGCACGCTGGAGAAACTGGCCGGGCGCATCGAACAGCCGCTGGTGTTAAGCGATCGCGCGTCTGAAATTCTCGTTGACCGTCAGAACCAGCGCGAGCTGCTGGCGCGCCGGGGCGCGCAGTTAAACCAGTTCGCCCTGCATCCGCTGCGTATCGTGCGCGCCATGCAGGACATCATTAACAACGACGTGACGCTGACCGTAGATATGGGCAGTTTCCATATCTGGATCGCCCGCTATCTCTACAGCTTCCGCGCCCGCCAGGTAATGATTTCCAACGGTCAGCAGACCATGGGCGTGGCGCTGCCGTGGGCCATCGGCGCATGGCTGGTGGATCCGTCGCGCAAAGTGGTTTCTGTTTCCGGCGACGGCGGTTTCCTGCAATCGAGCATGGAGCTGGAAACCGCGGTGCGCCTCAAAGCCAACGTATTGCACATCATCTGGGTGGATAACGCTTACAACATGGTAGCGATTCAGGAAGAGAAAAAATACCAGCGGCTTTCAGGGGTTAGCTTCGGGCCGGTGGATTTCAAAGTTTACGCCGAAGCGTTCGGCGCGGCCGGGTTCGCAGTGGAAAGCGCCGAGGCGCTGGAGCCGACGCTGCGCGCCGCGATGGATGTCGACGGGCCGGCGGTGGTCGCCATTCCGGTGGACTACAGCGATAACCCGCTGCTGATGGGCCAGCTCCATCTCAGCCAGATTCTCTGACTTACCAAAAGGAACGGATTATGAAAAAAGTAGCACTGGTGACCGGCGCAGGGCAGGGGATTGGTAAAGCCATCGCCCTTCGACTGGTCAAAGACGGTTTTGCGGTCGCGATTGCCGATTACAACGCTGAAACGGCCAATGCCGTGGCGCAGGAAATTAACGAGCAGGGCGGCAGCGCCGTGGCGGTGACCGTGGATGTCTCGAAACGCGACCAGGTGTTCGCCGCAGTAGAGCAGACCCGTAAAGCGCTCGGCGGCTTCGATGTTATCGTCAACAACGCCGGCATCGCGCCGTCAACGCCGATTGAAACCATCACCGAAGAGGTGATCGACAGGGTCTATAACATTAACGTTAAAGGCGTTATCTGGGGCATGCAGGCGGCGATTGAAGCGTTCAAAGCCGAAGGCCACGGCGGGAAAATCATCAACGCCTGTTCGCAGGCGGGACACGTCGGCAACCCGGAACTGGCGGTTTACAGCTCCAGTAAATTCGCGGTGCGCGGCCTGACCCAGACCGCCGCGCGCGATTTAGCGCCGCTCGGCATCACCGTCAACGGCTTTTGCCCTGGCATTGTGAAAACCCCGATGTGGGCGGAAATCGACCGTCAGATCTCCGAAGCCGCCGGCAAACCGCTCGGCTACGGCACTGAAGAGTTCGCCAAACGCATCACGCTTGGCCGCCTCTCCGAGCCGGAAGATGTCGCCGCCTGCGTCTCGTTCCTGGCAGGCCCGGATTCCGACTACATGACCGGTCAGTCACTGCTGATCGACGGCGGTATGGTATTCAGTTAATTCTTATCATCTATCTTTTCGGACATGCCGAAAGCCCACCGTTACTGCGGTGGGTTTTTTTATGGCGATACAGGCAGGTTTATTAGTGGTGTTTTTCGATGGTATCGTGGCTGTCTGTTTGCCAGGTTTCATTATTAATATCGAACTGCGTATGACCATCTTTGTGTTCACGGACAATCATCAGGATGTGTTTATCGAGGCAATTATCAGGGCTTTGATTTTGGTGAGCAGAGACGATCTTCTTGACCCAGCGTCTGATAACCTTTGCCGAAATCGTAAGTATAATAGTTTCTGAAAATCGCAACAGATTTATTTTTCAGCGAATAGCGAGCCAGAAGATTCGACCTTTGCTTAACCCACCATGTGATTTTTCTTCAGGCGATGAGGGGAAGTTTTTAACCACTATCACAGGCGCAAAATCGTCGCGATGCACGTCCACAACGTCAACTTTCTCGTTACCCTGCATGGAATACAAGACGGTAGCCAGTATGACTGTGAGATTTATAATAATCACTGCCTTTAATTTCTTTTCAACGATCCTTCAGCGTAATAGTGGTTACATTTATTTTATTTCCGGACTTTAATTATGCGGTATGTTTTTAATGTTCGTTATGCTGTGCAGGCACTAACTGTATTCAAATCGGAATATATTTATACCGTTGCGCTTGTTTTCAGTGATTGACTTCTGGATTCTAAGATGGATGTTGAAGTTATTCGATTATGCAAGCATGTTCCATCTTTACGTAAAAGGATTTATGAAAATGAGAAATAGTAATTTCGACATCAGGGAGGGAACCCTCCGGCTGATGACGCTGGGCGAAATAGCGATGGCCCGACGCGTGTTTGGTAATAGCATTGTGTATAGCCGTGTCTGGATACATTGTGACAGCTATTTTCCGTTTGGCTTACAAAGTAAAGGCGTTGCAATGGCACCCAATGGAGAGTTGTGGTTCAGGAAGGAGGGCTATAAGCCTGATTTTTCTGCCAGCAATGTGTTAATTCAGTCGAGGCATGTCTTTATCCATGAACTTGGCCATGTCTGGCAACATCAACATGGACAATCGGTACGAACCCGGGGATTGTTCAGTTGGGCCGCCAATTATTACTATCAGCTTGATAAAAGTACGCTTATCGATTATTCACTTGAGCAGCAGGCTTCGATTATTGCTGACTACTGGTTACTTCTTGTTTATGGTATGCAAACCTGGTTGGCTTTCCAGGTCGAAGGAAAACAGGGCAGGTACAGAGGTAAAGACCGGCTTGCCGATATTCCCCGTCTTTACCAGAAAATTGCCACCGGACGAGGCTGACAGATGAAAGAACATCTCCTGAAATTTTCATTAGTACTGCTGGCAGGCTGCGCAGGGCCAGGGGATCGTTTACCGGATATCCAGCCGGGTCATGTAGAAATGAACGGCAATACGCCCTGCATCACTTATGTGGTTAAGCCTGGCGATCGTCTCTCATTCATTGAAATCGCTAATCACAGCAGCGCGGGTGACAGTTTTCAAAAAATCGTGCGTGAAGATGCGCTGTATCCGCAGCAGGGCGAGTGTCTGCCGACGCTTGGTTATCATTTCGAAAGCGGCAATACGTATGTGGCGTATTACAGCGTGGATAATCCGCGTGATGAACGAGAACGCATTATTGAAGTAACCTTTTCGACGCCATAAATTCACCACAGCAAAGATTCCCGAACAATAAAAAGCCCCTGTCGGGGCTTTTAAATAAAGACGCGTAGCGTTTATACCGGGCGCTCAATAATACCGATTTGCCCGCAGCAAATGACAGTAATCAGTCTTTGCCCTGCAACAGGAAGCGATAAATCAGACCGCCCACTACGCCGCCCACAATCGGTACGAGCCAGAAAACCCACAGTTGTTGTAAAGCCCAGCTGCCCTGGAAAATAGCGACAGCGGTGCTTCGCGCTGGGTTCACCGACGTGTTGGTGACAGGAATGCTGATGAGATGAATCAGCGTCAGGGCGAGGCCAATCGCCAGCGGCGCAAATTTCGCCGGTGCGTTTTTATCCGTGACGCCGTGGATAATCAGCAGGAAGAACGCCGTCAGCACCAGTTCAGTCAGGATAGCTGCCGAAAGGCTGTAACCATCCGGCGAGTGTTCGCCATAGCCGTTGGCGGCAAAACCGCTTGCAACAGCGTCAAAGCCCGGTTTACCGCTGGCAATGGCATACAGCACGCCCGCCGCGGCAATACCGCCGATGACCTGGGAAATGATGTAAGGAATCACATCCTGAAAGGTAATACGTCCACCTGCCCATAAACCCAGCGTGACGGCCGGATTAAAATGACCGCCGGAAATATGCCCTACGGCATACGCCATGGTCAGGACGGTCAGACCAAACGCCAGCGCAACCCCTGTAAAACCAATGCCCAGTTCAGGATACGCCGCAGCAAGCACCGCGCTCCCGCAACCACCAAATACCAGCCAGAATGTGCCGAAAAATTCAGCCGCACTTTTTCTCAACATATTATTTGTCCTTATTTACACTATGACCGCTACGTATTTATTTAGCGGCGGAATATCATAGCGTTTAAAATTGAGAACGGAATCGGTCGAAAGTATTAATCAGAAATTAAATATTATGAACTGTGCATAATTGATTATTTGTGTGAGTAAAATGATTTCGAATTAATAATCTGTGAGTGTATTGTTGTTTTAATGTGTAATATGTTTTGAGAAATTAAAAATCCTGATTCTCCAGTGGCTTTCTCGGCCTTTTACTACTGACTGGTGATTATATGGGCATAATATTACATCTCTTTCTGACTATGCCCACAATATGCCCACAAAAGTTGGCGAAGTTAATAGATGTCAGATAACGCTCAGTAACGTTAAGTTAGCGAGAGCCGCATTTTTTATGGGGAGTGAAGAGGACGGGAAAAGTCAGGTAATGCCTGTATGGCGTCCCCTGCAGACGTCTAACATACCGTCTAAGGGGTTGCGCCATATAGATATTTTTTATGTTGGTAAATAATTTACCCAGGGTTTTACCCATTGTGGCGGGAGATGAGTTTGTTTTTGAATGCCTGATGGTCACGATATAGCCAACGTGACCGGCCGTGAATTTTCTGAGGTTTTGGCAGGGTGCCGTCTTTGATTCTGTCATAGATGAAGGTTTTGCCGAAACCAGTATCAGCCATGATGAATTTCAGGTCAATGAGCGTGTCGTCGCGCAGTTCTCTCATATCATTATCTCCAGGCGTAAAAAAGCCGCCATCAGGCGGCCTTGAGTAGTTCTTGCATGAGCGCATAAGTTTCTGGCGCGCGTCCGTCTGGTCGCTTTAACTCCTCCTTTAGCAGCCCTGTCAGCCGATCCCATTCGCGCAGAATTGGAGAAAAACTCTTAACCTTCTTCGCTATTGCGGAAAAGCTATCTTTAATCTCAGGGATATCCTCAACCAGAAGCATGCATCTGTGCAGGTCTGCCGGGTCGGATGGAGCATCGAAACGACCATGATAAAAGTTCTTTTCCAGGCCAAGTGCAATTGATGCCATCGTCGCACTGCTTATTCCAACGCGACCCTTTGCCTGCCACTCCAGAACCTTCATTGCCAAATCAGACATAAATTTCTCCAATAAAAAACCCGCGCTCGGCGGGTCACTGTGTTAACTCAAATACATCGTCCCACGGCGGGAATGTGCTCATCCGTCTGTGCGACATGATGTACTCCGACGCTACGGTCATCGAGCATGGCTTCTCGAACTCCAGCATAAAAACATCATCGTACGCTTTCCCAAGCCACCAACCGCCGCCGTATTCCTTTGCGCGCTGAATGAGCACCCATCTACCTGGCGTGATGCGATGATGCACCTCGCCTCTGTAGATAATCAGATAGTCCTAGTCTTTGCTCATGACGCACCCCAAAATAACTGTATTTATATACAGTAAATTGAGGTGGGCGGGCTGTCAATTCTTGCCCGGAGCTGCCGGTAGAGGCATCCAGTGGGTTATGTTGAGTCCAGCGCTATCAAACTTCTTATGCGCAGCGAGATACTCAAAGCAGAAATAGCTGATGTCGAACTCGTATTCGTCCTGTACATAGCACAAGTAAAGACCTCCATTTTCCGGCATCTGCTCGCTGCAAGCTATCCAGCCCTCCGGCAACTTGTAAGGCTGGCTTACAGGTTCAGCAACAACCGACGCGGGCTTGAAGGGCTTCCTGTCTTTCACCCATGTAACCAACATCTGGATATAGTCTTGCTGTGAAGCCCACAGCATCTCATCAGACTCCGGCGCTGCGATGCCAGCATTACTTAAAGCTATTCGCAGGCCCTCAGGCACAACCGGCGCAGGCGGCGCGAGCAGCTCCATCACTTCGTCTAACGCGAACTCGGCAGCGTTGTAGAACGTTGCGCCTGGCGAACGCGCGCACAGCCAGTGGGCTTTGTTGCAAATTGCTTTACGGTCGATTTTCGGCACAACCGTCGCGGGCGGTGCGGTGTAGAGCACTCGGCATCTGATACCGCGATCTAGCGCTTCATCGTAGAGGTATTTTTCAACGTCGTGCCAGTCCATGGCCTGCACCTGATAAACAGGCTCCGCCCGCTCCCGCATCAAATCACTTTCCAGCGGTGGTAGGTCGGGAGTGGTCACTCCAAACAACGCGGCCAGCGCGCGGTAGTTTTGCTCGCTGTGATAGCGGCCTTTGCAGCGAACCAGTTTTTCTGCCGCGGCCACAATCTGAATCAGCCTCTCTTGGCTTTTTTCGCTCACGCCTCACCCCCTGTCTCAAGATTGATGCCCGCCGCCGCTTTCAGTTTTGCTGTGTTCATGCGGCACCGCCTTGACGCAGCTCGACTGCGAAATCGCTGGCAATATTTACTGCCTCATCAAGTCCTATCATTTCGTCTTGACGGCAACTTACGATTGAATTGCTAATTTTCAGGCAAACAGCATCAACAGCGCTGGCCCGCACTTCGCTCAGGAATGCGTCAGTGGCCGGGGTTTCGATTTCTGGCTTGGCATATACCGGCCAGCAATCAGTTCCATCGGAATTTTTGTATCCTGCCTCGTTATGAACATCAAGATATTCACCACATGGGAGAGGGTCTTCCCATGTTGGTGGAATAGCGTGCCAGGATAGATAGGCTTGAGGCTTGTCAAACGCAGCCTTCAGCCCCGCATTCTCCGCCGCCAACTCTTCGCACTGCTTCGTCTTTTCGCGCAGCGCCAGAGTGGTAACGTCGAGCTTATCCGCCAGTCGGACAATCATCTTCGCGATATCCAGCAGCGGCGTATTGCTGTCGAGGCACTTCGCCAGCTCATGGCCGGCTGCGATTAATTCGTCGTTGTTCATTTCTTCGCTCCCAGCCAGCGGTTGAGGTATTTGTTGTTATTCACAGAGCCGAAGCTGTTGCGTTTCATAAGCTCTTCGCGGCTCGGCATCGGAGTGTGTTTGCGGTCAGACTTACCGCCGACGGTTACGGTTAAATAATTTGCCTGGTCTCTGGACATGGTTAACTCCTTAATCGTTACGAACGTGCCCGTAGCGACCAAGGAAGCGGCGCATACGGTTATCTGTTTCTTCAGGGCGGCGCGGGCCTGTAGTGACGAATCCGGGTCGGCATGACGCGGAGCTGTTTTTGTCCCACAGCAATCGGTCGGCCAGCGCATCAGCCTGCCGGGTCATGCGAGCTTCCTTGCTCTCAGTTTCGTACGACTTTCCCAGCGTCTCTTGCAGGTGTGCTTTGATGCGCGCCAGCACCTCTTCTTTGGTGCCGGAGCGTTTTGGTGGGCGTGCGTATCCCGCCCCGGGAAGAGGTGTTGACATTTGGTTGGCCTTATTGGGTTAAATCAGAAGGTGATGGAATGGTTAAAAGGGAATGTCATCGTCGAAATCCTGATATCCATCACTGGAGTGTGAAGCTGTAGATTGCTTCTTACGGTTGTCCTTATCCTTCATCGTTGAAACCATGTGCTGCACGGTTTCCGCCTGCTTGCCTTCGGCTTTTTCCTTCAGCGTCTGGCCTGTCTGCGCAATGAAAGGCAGCCTGATTTCCATCTGATAGCTGTCAGAGCCATCGCGCTTGGTTGTAAGCACCTTCTGAAGCACCAGGCCGATTTTCTTTCCGTGAAACTCGGGAGCGACAAAGCTGTTCACCGACTGCATATGCTGAGTTAACTGGCGCACTCCAGCGCAACCCATCATTGCGTGAATGACGTTAGCGCCGAATTTGTTTTCAGTGCCGTCGTTCTTGGTGGTGCACACGCTGAGATACTGAACCTTCTTGCCGTCATCAGACTCTCCAGAGAACTCAATAAATCGCGCACCTTTCTCCGACTGCTTCAGCGCAGCTTCGGTGATAGTCAGGACGTATGCGCCAGACTCGTTAATAAAACCGCCCTGACCGGCGGTTAATGCTGCTTCTTCGTTGTAGGTGAAAATAACGTTGCTCATGCGGCGTTTTCCTTAATGTTATGGATGTTAGACAGCCCCCAGTAGTCACAAATGGTTGCGTCAACCATCGCCAGGTCGTTGTCAATTTCGTTGGTTTCGAACATGCCCATCGGCGACTTAACGGTGTCAGCGCCGTTGTTTTTGGTGGTGAAGAAGAACTGGTCGTCACGAGTTAGTGTGCGGAGGACGATGGTAAACATGCCTTCAACGGTGATTTTCTCGTCGAGCATCTTCCCGATCGTCTTCATCTTTACGCGACCCATTGCCGTCTCTTCCGTGTGAGCAAGGAAGTAGACTCGAAGGTCGTCGGGCGCGTCTTGTGCTGCCTTGATGACCTCCCATGCGTGCCGGCCGATTTCAGTGAACTTGTCGAAGGACTTCTCTTCAGATCGGCGCATAAACTCGTTGCTCATGACGTACTGAAAATCGTCGACAACGACTATGCGCTTACCGTAGTTAACGGCATTCTGAATGACCTTAACGATTACATCCCACCTGTCACTGCTTACCACCACGCCCTGCTTAGATTTGGCATCCCACGGCTTCCATTCGCGGGATTTAAAGGGCAGGGGTTTTCCGACAGGTTTAACCAGAATCACCTCTTCAGGATTCAGGTTGCGCAAGCTGGTAGATTTACCGGTGCCAGACTCGCCAAGAATTAACGTTGCAGTACCCATTATGAAAAATCCCCCGCGAATTCCTGCCACGTGATTGGCTGATTCATGCGCTCAGCCGCCAGGTTAATTTGCTGCTCAACCTCTTCTTCAATTTCAGGAGAGATGAGAGCGATGAAATCGTCGTCTTCTAATTCATGCAGCATGTTTTTTGTTCCAGTCGTCGTCCTGAATATCATTCCATCCCATCGCGATTTCCCACGCCCATTCATATGCTGAGTGGCGTCCGTCAACCGTATCCGGGAATGCAGCTTCATAGAGCTTGTTGAACTCGCGATTACCTTGCTGAACCAGAATGGTTCCGTTAACAGGCAAAATATTCATAACTTGGCACTCCGGGTTGAGAGAGGATGTCGGCCAGCTTTTTCCAGCCAGTGCGTAACTTGCGTGTGATGAGGTCGAGTAGCGATTCAGAGCAGCCCACAACAGGCCACCCTGCAAAAGCGAACTGTTGCATGGTGTTATCCTTGGTTAATTGGCATAGCGAAAACGCCTCGAATGAAGCGCTGTTGATATGCGGGATTTAAAAAGCCGCGCTTAGGCGGCCTTTGTCAGATCAGCCCTTTTACGATTTCTTCGGCGATTTCTTCCGCGTCGTCTTCGCCATAATTTTCGGCGAGCTTATCTACGAAATCGTCCCAGTTATCTTCCAGAAAGTTGCGGACATACGGCGCATAGCAATCTTCAATTTTCTTTGACATGGCATTCTCCAGGCGAAAAAAAGCCCTCCGGAGAGGGCGAACAGACAACAAGGGTTGCCGGGATGTTTAGCCACGCCCGGCGCGTGATTTCCTTCACTTTCCACAGCCAAGGAAGGGGGTAGACTGTCTTTTCCACAGTCAAAAAGGATTTATTTCATGGCGGATTATCTGGTCAGGGTCGAATTATTCGATGCCGATGGTGAAGATTATGAAAAACTGCATGAGGCCATGCAGTCGATTGGTTTCAGAAAGACAATTCAGGCTCCTGGCTCTACGGTAAGAAAGTTACCAACCGGAACATATGTTGGGGCTAGCCCTTCTGAAGTTTCAGATATCAGAGACGCAGTCAGAAGAATATCAGACCCATTATCAAGTAAGAGCGCGGCAGTTTTTGTCTGCGAATTTACCAACTGGGCATCATACTTGTATTCCGACGCCTGAATCACTGCCAGCACAGGTAAGTGATTCCTTCATTTCCTCTGGTGGGAGTCCTTTTTTGAGCATTTCCACCATCTTTGTTAGTGGTACGTTAGCGACAAATTCCTTCCCTGAAACAAGGACAACAATGGTATTGCCGGTGTTTCTCTCATCCCTCAGCAAAGCCGCAATGGCGCTTTCATTTACGGCGATGCCGTGGTCAATATCAACAATTAACTCCATATCTCACCTCAGATAAGTGGCTTGCTGCCAAAAAGAAAGGCCGACTATGCGGCCTCAGTAGGAAGTCCAATCATCTTGTTCAGGTCATCTACTCGCAGAGCTGGGAGTGCAGAGCCTGGCTTATCTGCTTCTGTCGGTAGCAGTTCTTTGCTTTCAGGCCAAACTTCGATGAGTCGTTTAACTGTTGTTACTGAATTAAGCGCTGCCCAGACGTTTGACTCGATATCCTTTTTCTTTGCTTCCAGCTTGGTTTGAAGTGCGCAAATATCATCAAAACGTTTTGTTATTTCGTGTTCTGCGCCGAACATACATTTATCTTTTTCCGGAGTAGGAAGTGATATCTCCTTTCCATTGCTGTCATTTCCATATGAGTACCATCCAAGTCTGCGGCCCGATACAGTAAGGTAAATGGAGGTGGAGTTAACATCACGCGAGTAAAACGAAACGCCAAGCTTTTCAAGCTCTTCACATAGAGCGTTAATCTGCGAAGATAATCCGTCAACTTTGTCTACTTTCTTTTTCCCGCCCAGCGCATATACCCTTGCGTCGAGAGCAAGCTGATGCTTGAGCTTTGCAATCTCCTCAAGCTCGGCAAATACTCCTGACTTAATCAGGGCGTTTCTAGCGATTTTCTCTCTGATATTCGTTGTTAAGCGGATTGACGACATATTTGTAACCCTCAAATAAGTGGCTTGCTGCCAAGTTTCATTTTCTGCCGGCCGACACAGGTGACACCCATGTCAGTCCGCGGCTTGCTGTAGAAAACGCGATTCGGTTTGTTCTCTGTAACTGGCTCCTGGTAATCGCGGAGAGCTACGAGCGAAGTGGCTCGCGATGCTCTGACGCAACCAGAGAGCTAATTTTCAGCAATAAAAAACCCGCCTAAGCGGGTTCATCTTTTCTTTCCTAGTGATGGCAATCCTCCAGAGTAATCAGGACCTGAAGACCAGTAAGGCTGACAAAGAATTGAGCTTTTTGTTGCCCTCACTGGTTTCGTAGCGAACGGTACTTTCTCTCTTTTGGCGTCACGGATAATTTTAAGCTCTTTCTCTGAAGCTTTAGGATGGTAATCATTAATATGTTTCCATGCTGCCCTTGCATTAAACTTTTTGCCGCACAGAGGACAAAAGCAGGCATCTGGAGAGAAATACGCTGGCATACTTACCTCGCTGTGACATTTTTTGAGTTACGGTATCCCGCAGAGTACAACGCAACATTAGGCAGGCAAACAGAGCCCTGGTACTGGCGTGTAATAGTTGTGATCGCCACCACCTCAGCTCTCATAGACACCTTGCGCTTACATTGCAGTTCAACCTTGCTAGGTGTTGGGCGATGCATTACTTCGCTGCTGATGCTGTCAGCGCTTTGCATATGTGCTCTGCGCTCACGACGACGAGCTGCTGATGAACCTTTGAACTCTGTTCTGCGTGACATAGTGACCTCCTGGTGATCTTTGGTGGTGAACGCAGCCGGGCGACTAACTCCGGTCGCGTACTCACTGCCAAGCGCCTCCGCCGAGAAGGTTAGCTTCTGCGTTCACCCCAAAGTTCACTTTGGTCGTTAGGCTTTTCAGCCTCGTAGTCGATTCATTCGACGTTGTAGAAAGAGCGATGCCAATCTGTTCCGTTTGGCTACCAGCGTCCTGCTGATGGCTTAAATGTACCTGTGGGTAAAAGATTTGTCTATACCTATAGGTAAACATTTTTGGCAAAAAAGATTACCTGATTGAATTTTCAGGTAATTAATTTTTTATAGGAGAAGCCTGGAGGCTATTTTTGATGAGGATTTGACGGCCAGTCTGGTAGCTTTCTGTCTAAGTGGGTGTGTTTTTTGGGAATGGATTGGAGATAGGAAAGGCGCTGCATAGCGCACTGGTACATCGCCTGATCATCCTCTTTCATCTCTTCCCATGAGACTCCAGAGTATCGTTCTTTGACCGATAAAGCTTCGGCAATAAGCATCTGCTTCCTGCTCAACTCTGCCGAATGCGCACTATTTGACTTCGATATTATTTGGTAGAAAAAATACGCTACTACAAGAAGAATCAATGTGCCTGGTATGTACATTCAATTCACCACTTGCGTTGCTTATATAAATAAAATCAATTAAATACCCATGCCATCTATCCGTGGAACATCATCCTGATCCACGTACCTGGTATGTTTCACTATTGCTGAAACGTAATGCATCTTCTCGACAAGATCAGGGCTAAGAGTGATAGGTCGATGATCACTATTAACGCTTGTAAACTGATAATCACCATCACGGGTTTTGTTCATGATTTTAATCATGTTGTGACCATCTTTCGTTCTTACAAACACCTCATCGCCAATATGCACACAGGTGTTCGGCTCTATCACAACATACTCACCGGACTGTATGCGGGGCCACATGCTATCGCCTTTTACCTTCAGTCCGTAAGCGTCCTTATCCCCGCTATAAATGCGCAACCATCCTGCGCGAAACTCAATCATATCCACTGATCCATCAACCCCTAAGATGGCTTCGCCTACCACCGGAACATAACCATCCCGGACATTCCCTGCAAATTCTATTTCATCATTGGTAATTGGGTCTTCAGTGGCGATAGAGTCCAGCCAGCCGCGAGGCAATCCAAAAGCGGTTTCTATAACCTCCATCATGTCATCAGCAATACGCTTCTTCCCGTTCTTTCCTTCTGGATAAAGCATGCGTGAAACGTAGGATGGCTCTCTTTCAATTCGGCGCGCAAGCTCAGATGCCTTTCCATTACAGAAAGTGTCTCTGATCTCAATGAGGCGCAGCCTTCTCTTTTCATATTTGTCCATGTTCACATTTTTATCTCAATTTACCTGCCGGTAAATAACCTATGGGTATTGCTAAAATCGTTACCTATAGGTAAACTTAATCTCAAGACATACCTCGAAAGGAGATTGGATATGGAAGAGCTACGAAAGTATCTCAATTCCCTTTCACTGGATGAGCAGCGCAAATTTGCTGCCGACTGCGGGACGACTATTGGCTACATGCGTAAGGCATTAAGCCGGAATCACGATTTAGGCGCCGCGCTATGCGTGCTTATTGAGAAGGCCAGCAACGGCGCAGTAACCCGCAAAGACTTACATCCTAGTGATTGGGTAAGCATCTGGCCTGAACTAACTGAAAAGGCCGCCTAAGCAGTACCCGCTCTTTTCAAAATGGACATTCGTCCTACGTCGCTGCAAAGCGAGTATTAATTCAAACAAATGGCAATGCATTGGTTTGCATAGCCACGTTTAACTATTCAACAAAGGAAGAATACCGAATGGAACTTACAAGCACACGCAAGAGAGCCAACGCAATTACCAGCAACATTTTCAACCGCATTGCTATTCGCGGTCAGAGAAATATCGCATCGCAGCTGGGCGTTGATGAGTCGCAAATTACCCGTTGGAAATCCAGCATGATCCCGAAGATGTCGATGCTGTTGGCAATTCTGGAATGGGGAGTGGAAGACGAGGAATTATCGAGTCTTGCAAAGCAGGTAGCACTGCTTCTCACAAAAGATAAAGCCCCGATGAGCGGTAACTCATTCGAGGCTTAGCACACTGTGTTTCGCCAACAACAGTACAGGAGACATTCTAATGGTTAAGCAACGATTTATCCAGGACGAAGTACACAAAAATGTAGCTCGTGAAAGGTTTATCCGAACGTTTAGCCGGGAAGCTGCTGAGAAGCTGAAACAGGCGCTTGAAGTAAGTAAACGTAGACTGGAGAAACCCGAATGAGCAACGTCGCATACGCAGATTTCGGGGCGGTAAAAGCCCCGGTGGAGAGAAAAGTGGCAGAGCTGGAAGATGGCTATGCCAAGCTGTCCAACATGCTTCTTGAAGCCTACGCCGGAGCTGACCTTACCAAGCGTCAATTCAAAGTCCTCCTGGCTATTATGAGAAAAACTTATGGGTGGAATAAGCCCATGGACAGAATCAGTGATTCTCAGATATCGGAGATCGCCAAATTACCCGTTAAGCGTTGCAACGAAGCCAAACTTGAACTGGTAAGAATGGGTCTCATCAAGCAGCAGGGCGGTATGTTTGGCCCCAACAAAAACATCGACGAATGGTGCATCCCTCAAAACGAGGGAATATCCCTCAAAACAGGGGATAAAACATCCCTCAAATTGAGGGAGTCGTATCCCTCAAAACAGGGGGACACAAAAGACACTATTCAAAAGAAAGAAAGACAATATAAAAACACTATGCCTGAACAGGTTCAGGCGAAGCAGGAAAAAGCACCTTCCCGGCACGAAGAAACGGACAAGGCTTTCGAGAATATTTTCTGGCGTGCAGGCATGGTAAAAAAGGGCAAGCAGAAAGCCATCTCTGCATTCAGATATCAGTTTCAGGAGTGGCGGAAAGAATCACGCGGAACGCCGGAGCAGTTTGCTCAGATGCTGGCAGAAGACATCGCCTGCCGGAAGGGTAAGCAGTTCGGCTTCGATAATCTGCATCCTGCGACGTACCTTAACGGGAAGCGCTGGAACGACGAAAAGCCGATTCCCGAAACCCCGCAGGCCAAATCATCTTCCCCGATCACCGTGTCGAAAACCGGTTATGTATTCTTCGACAGGTGAGCCATGAAATCCAGAATCAAAGCGTTACTCATCGCTGGCTATAACCATGGCCGGCTAAGTCCTGCGTTCGTTGAATTCTGGTTTAACCGTCTGGATCTGAGGTCAACCTAATGACACCTAGCGAACTAAGTGACCTGCTGTGGTCGCAGGTCGACAGGGTAGCGCCGCACCTGTTGCCGAACGGCAAGAAAGACGGGCATGAATGGGTGGCGGGCAATGTCCATGGCGACAAAGGCTCCAGCCTGAAAGTAAACCTCAACGGCAAAAAGAAATGGGCTGACTTCGCTGAAGGCGATGGCGGTGACATGCTTGACCTGTGGATGGCGTGTCGTGGTATCAGCCTCCATCAGGCGATGCAGGAGGCCAAAGCGTTTCTCGGCATCCGCGATGACGACCACCATTTCGACGCAAAGCGCGAAAAGAAATTCTCCCGTCCTGACCGAAAGAAAGTCGCCCGATACTGCAACAAAACCGAGCATCACATCGAATACCTCAAATCACGTGGCATCTCTCCAGAAACGGCGAAAGCGTTTGAAGTCGTCAGCGGCAAGGTGTGGAACGGCGAGAGAGATCTGGACGCTCTGGTATTCCCGTACAAGCGCGATGGCGAGCTGATTCAGGTAAAACGCATTAGTACCGAGCGACCGAATGGCAAGAAGGTCATCATGGCCGAAGGAGACTGCGAGCCTTGCCTGTTTGGATGGCAGGCGCTGGACAGCAAGGTACGCTCTGTTGTTCTGTGCGAGGGTGAAATCGACTGCATGAGCTACTCACAGTATGGCATCAACGCACTGTCAGTACCGTTCGGCGGCGGCAAGGGGGCTAAGCAGCAATGGATTGAGTTTGAGTTTCACAACCTTGATCGCTTCGAAGAAATCTGGATATCGATGGACAACGACGAAGTAGGACAGGAAGCCGCCAGAGAGATAGCCAGCCGTCTCGGTGAGCATCGCTGCCGGATGGTCAAGCTGCCACGCAAGGACATCAACGAGTGCCTGATGGACGGCATCTCCGAAGATGAAATCTGGCAGTGTCTTGGCGGTGCCGCATTCTTCGACCCGGAAGAGCTCTACAGCGCGCGTGAGTTTTACCAGGACACCATCAACGCGTTCTACGGTAAGCAGCAATATCTGTTTAACCCGCCATGGGAATCTCTGGCCTATAACTTCCAGTTTCGAGAAGCAGAGTTGACGCTTGTCAACGGCGTTAACGGACATGGAAAAACGGAAGTTGTCGGTCATATGGCTCTGGAAGCTATGAGGCAGGGCGTAAAAACATGCGTTGCTTCGCTGGAGCTTAAGCCCGGCATACTGCTTAAGCGTCTTACCCGCCAGGCCACATGCTGCAAGATGCCTCCCGTTCTGGAAATTGAGTCGGCATTCAACTTCTACGATGACCGGTTATGGTTATTCGGTCTGACTGGAACGGCGAAAGCTGAACGCCTGATTGAGATATTCACCTATGCCCGCCGCCGATATGGAATCCGGCTTTTCATCATCGACAGCCTCATGAAGTGCGGCATCGGCGATGACGATTACAACGGACAGAAGGCGTTTGTCGACGCGCTGTGCGACTTCAAGAACAAGACCAACTCTCACATCATCCTCGTTACTCACTCCCGCAAAGGAGACAGTGAGGAAAAGCCCACCGGCAAAATGGATGTGAAAGGCTCTGGTGCCATCACCGACCTCACGGACAACCTGTTTATCATCTGGCGCAACAAAGGCCGGGAGAGGGCACTACAGCGCGTCCAGGCAGGTGAGCAACTCAACGATAAAGACCAGCAACTGTTAGCCGCGCCGGCATCTGTTCTGATGCTGGAAAAGCAGCGAAACGGAGAAGGCTGGGAAGGTGGCGTACCGCTGTTTCTCGACGACCAGTCTCACCAGTTTCTGCAGGTCGAAGGTGCATCCCCATACAACTACGTCGCTAACATGCCTAAGTCGGAATATGACGAGGTGTGGCAGCAGGAAAATGTTTCTCAAATCTGACATCACAAGGATTAACCATGAGCACTATTAGCACAGAACAGGCCAAAGACCTGCGTAACGCATTTAAATGCTGGCAGCAGGACTATGACCCGGTAGAAGACAAAGAACAGTACGACATGTTTGGCCTCGGCGTTGTGGCGATGGATGAGCTTCTGGCGCTGCGCAAAGAGCGGGAGCGGGCAGAGCCTGCATATTACCTGAATCAGATTGATTATGGCGATGGGGAAAGTTTCGAGCTAAGAGCTTACTTTCGCGAACTTGACGCCATGAAATCTAAAGATGACTTTGGCGGCGTTGTCATCCCCGCCTACACCGCACCGCCCGCTACAGACAAAGTTGCGGAGACGGCAGTTTGTCCAAAATGTGGAAACACTGGTTTAGCAGATAGCGGCGGGGTGCAGCCATGGGGAGAGCCAATTCTCATTGAATGTGATTGCACAGCACCGCCCGCGCCTGGTGCTGATGACGACTCTCTGCCGTATGACCCACAGATTGCTGAGTATGAGCAAATGATGGAAGCCGAGCAGGCTCAAGCCGACACCACATCGCAGCAGTTCGAATCGCGGGCAGGTAAGGCGGTTGTGCCAGAAGGTTGGAAACTGGTGCCGGTTGAGCTAACGAAAGAAATGCGCGGAAAGATTCATCCCTTCGCGGAGGCAACCTGTCTTGACTGCGGCCGCCAGGTGGTAGCCGATTGCGAAGACAATGTTACAGCGTCATGGAATGACATGCTCGCGGCAGCACCCGCACCGGTCGGCAAACAGTCATCAACAGCAGAGGGCAACGATGATGGATTCGAGTGTACGCCTGTAGCTGACCTGTATGAGCTTCTGACCAAGTGCGGAGAATGTTACGACTATACAACCTCGGCCAGAGTCGCCGCTGACTGGATTAAAGAAGGATATTCAGCGCGGGAATACGTGAAGCTTGACCGTCTGCAGGAAGCTCTCCTTTTTGCGGCACCCGAGCCATGCAAATAACCCTCGACGACATAGACACCATCGCCAGATACACCGGCACTCCTCGCCTCATCGACATCGAAACACTCACCAAACGATATCTCTTTACCAGCCAGCTGATAATGCTTCAGGCAATCAGTAAGGCTAGGTATTGAGCGGAGCAATCCCATGAAAACGATACGAGCCAAAATTCTCGCCATCATGAATGTCGGGATGGTTTTAACCACGAACGAAATATCCAGACGAACAGGGAACACACTCGAAGCAGTGCGCGTCGTACTTAACCGCATGCAGAAAGACGGCGAGCTAACCGGAACAAGCCAGAAGCCCCGACGCTGGCGCCTGGTCGATTCCGTTAATCACAGAGCCGAGCTTATCCGCTGCGTGAAAACCTTCGGCGCGCTCACTGCGATTCAGGCCAGCGAAATAACCGGACTGTCTCCGGCGTACTGCATCAACACCATGCGGGTACTGGAGATGAACGGCGAGCTGACACGTAAGTACATCCACACAGAGCTATCAGATGGGCGCAAGACACGCTGCTACGAGTATTACCCGGCACCTGAGCGCAAGCCCATAAACCAGACGGCGCAGTTAAGTTCGTTTGCAAAACTCATTACCTCACGAATCGGAGCCTGATATGAGCGATTCAACTAGTGAGCCATCAAAAGATGCGCACTACTGTCCTTTCTGCCAGCGACACATTGACCCAGCTCGCAATGATTTCGGAGTCCCTTACAGGGCTGAAGATGGCGGCTTTATCTATCTCCATGACCCCGTCATGCACGATGACGAATACACCTTTACCCCACTCAATTAACCATCAGTGGAGCATGATATGAGCATTATAATGCTGGTCTTTATAGGCATGTGCTTCATGTTCGCGGCCATCGTTAAGCAGGATGGTCTGATGTTCACAGACGCACTGATTCTGCTGTGCAGTGCATTCGTATTGGCTAAAGAGGAGAAGCGCCGTGGATAAGAGCAGAGAGCAGTTTGAGGCGTGGTTTCGACGGTTTGGTTCGGAAGATGAATGCACCAACATGCTTCAGCTAAATAGCTACGGGACAAACTACTTGCATCCTCATGCAGACCTCGCATGGATTGCATGGCAGGCATCCCGCGCAGCGGTGGAGATTGATGTTCCTGATGCCAGCGGTTATTGGAACGGATCGCAAGGGCAAGAGGTATTAAACCATCGACAACTGATTGCGGATATATGCGACTCCATCCGCGCCGCCGGTCTCAAGGTTAAGGGGGAGTGATGACTAAAGAAGAGCAAGCAAAGTTCATTATGAACCTGTGCGATCAAATGAGAAGCCGTCAAATCCCTGACCTGATGGAGTTGTGGCGGAAAACTGAGGAAGGATATCGTCGACAGCTAAGCCAGTCTGGATATTCAAATTGCACATCAGCATACAGAACAGGATATAGCCTATACACATATTGAGGCGCGCCATGAGGAAACAAACGTTTGAAATCCGCACCCCGCTAGTCCAGCAAAACGCCATCCGAGCTATCCAGCAGCTTTACCCCGACCCCGAAAGACCTCTCATCGTGACCATTCAGGAAATGACGCGCTCAGTAGAGCAGAACAAGCGTCTTTGGGCCACGCTGCGCGATGTGTCTGAGCAAGTCGTCTGGCATGGCATGAAGCTGGATAGCGAAGACTGGAAACACATCTTCACGGCGGCGCTTAAAGGCCAACGCTCAGCGCCTGGCATCAACGGCGGCCTTGTCGTACTCGGGCAGTCGACCTCAAAGATGCGCGTGAGCGAGTTCAGCGGGCTTCTGGAGCTGATTTACGCATTCGGTGCAGAGAGAGACGTCCGGTGGAGCGAGGACGCTCAGGAGGCGATTGAGTGGGCTAAGCGAACAGGAAGAAGGGTGGCAGCATGAGGCGACAGCGACGAAGCATCACCGACATAGTCTGCGAAAACTGCATCTACCGCGTTACCCACCGAAAGAAACGAAAGCCAGAAGTATCCCCGTCCGACATACCTTCATTCCACTACACCGCGGACCTGACCGACATCCGTTGGTTGCGTAGTCGCGCCAGGAGAAAACATGACTGATTATTCCAAGCTTAGCGATGGGGAAATAAGCGTGAGATTAGCCTATTTCCTCAAACCAAAATACAGCGCAGTGATTAGCCCAATTGACGAGACAGGCGCTCAACTATCATGGAATTGGTTCAACACGGTGCAGACCACAGGGTACTTCCCATTGCGCAGAGCAGAGGATTTATTTGCGGTTCTCAAAAAACACAAAATAGGCATTTCCCCCGCCGGGAAGACAGTCTGGAAGGCCAGCCACGAATCTGGAGTTTCAGCAACTCACAGAAACCCTTTACGGGCAGTGGCAATAGTCTTCCTCATGATGCAGGAAGGCCAACATGCTTAATCCCATCCAATCACAAGCCTACGAACAGCAGAGCATAGCCAGAGCTCTCTGCGCAGGATGCAGCAAGCAACTGGAGCCGGATGAAACCTATGCATGCGGCGATTGCATCAAAGAATGGCTTGTATATCGAGACCCGAACGGAGATATCGCAAATGACGATATTCAGGAGCAATAAATGGCTTCAGGCAGTCAGGGAAATAGATTGCTGCGTTCTGTGTGGAAGGTATGGAGTTCAGGCTGCGCACCGAAATGAAGGGAAGGGAATCGGCCTCAAGGTCGACGACAGCTTAACAGCGGCGCTTTGTCCGTCATGTCATGAGCGAATCGACAACGGCAAAGACCTCAGCCGGGAAGAAAGGCGATCTGAAATGGACCGCGCCATTGTCCTGACGCTGCAAAAGCTAACGCGAGAAGGGAGGGTGACGGTCCGATGAATCAATACCGAATAGTCCTGCCCTGGCCGCCTTCCAATAATCGGTACTGGCGTCACTCAAGAGGAATCCACTACATCAGCGATTGGGGTAAGCGATACCGACGAGAAGTAATCGAAATTATTCAGCAGCACAAGTTAGACATCAAAATCCAACCCCGCATCAGAATCACCATCCACGCAGCGCCTCCCGATAACCGCAAACGCGATTTGGACAATCTACCCAAAGCCGTTTTTGACGCACTCACCAGTGCGGGCTTCTGGCTGGATGACGGTCAGGTAGACGATATGCGCATCAAGCGCTGTCAGGCGGTTAAAGGCGGAATGCTCGTTTTGGTGGTGACAGAGCTGGGCGGAAAGTTACCCGATATAGCCGAGTTAATGGAGGCAGCATGATTATCGTTCAGACAGTTCCTCGCTTACTTCAGGAGTGCAACGGATGCCTCAGTGAGGTAGCCCGTAAGCTTTCATGCCATCGTGATACCGTCAGGAAGTACATCGGTGACACTAACGCCCAGCGTCACGCAGTGATTAATGGCGTTCTGATGACCATCGCCCGCTCACATGAGGAGGCATCATCGTGACCACAGTAACCAACATCGCATTAGCTCAGCAGCGCCAGAAAGATAAGGAGATGCTTGAGGCTATCGAGTGGCAGCTTAACAACATTCACGAGACGGAAAAGCGTTTGATGGAAATGCGTCGGGGACTGGTAAACCGGCTTGGCATCAACAAACCAGAGGGAGGCGATGCAGCATGAGTTTATTTCAGTGTGAAAAGTGCGGGTGCGTTGAAAATACTGCCCTTTCATCGCAAGGGTTCAATGGGATATTTGAAATGTTTTTTGACTGGTCTTATTCGCCAGAATCGAAAGGTAAAAAACTTTGTAGCGCATGCGGGCCAACGCATTACAGCGACGGAACCGAAACTGAATATGGCAGATGGCATAATCAGTTCCCTCGTCAGTATTTGCCGCTTGGTATGTTCAAAACAAATCGACAGGGAAATCTTTCTCATGTTGAAACAGGAAGCGATGATTTTCGGCCATACATAATCAGGCAGGATGGCGAATGGGCTGATGGAGGCGATGCAGCATGAGGCTTGAAAGCACGATTAAGTTTCACTCACCTAAGTCACCGCAGTTGACAGACTCACCCAGAGCAACAGCTTCAGAGGCGTTAACGGGTACGGATGTGATGGCGGCATTCGGCATGGTTCAGAGTCGTGCATCGCTCGGGTTCAGTGCTTTCAGCGGCAAGATGAACCTGAGCGACAACGACAAAAGGAAAGCAATCCAGTTATTGACACAGCATGGAATGAAGCACTGCGACAGGGTGGCAGCCCTGCGCAAACTTGAGACCAATGTTAAAGGTAAGGTTGTGCAAACGCTCGCAATTTTCGCTTACCAGGATTACTGCCGCTCAGCAGCGAGCCATGTAACGTGCCCTTGCTGCAAAGGCCATGGCGTGCTTAGAAAAAATGAGATGGTCGTTAAACACCCTGGCTGTGGAAAGAATACGCCTCCAAAGATGGCTAAGGAGGTAGTGGAAACGCTCTGCACTAAATGCAAGGGCGCAGGAGTCATTTCCACTTCCTGCGTTAAATGCCGCGGGCGTGGCGTCGCCATGGACAGAAAGAAGACTGAAGAGCAGGGCGTGCCGGTTATGAGTTCCTGCAAGCAATGCTCAGGGCGCGGGTATGAAAGATTGCCAGCATCCGCATGTTACAGAGCAATTTGTCAGTTTACCGACGCTATCTCTGCTGGCGTGTGGGATAAGGCAGTAAAGCCATTCTATGAGTCATTAATTCTGGAACTCGAAAAGGAGGAATCAGCAGCAGATGCTATTTTGTCGAAAGTTACCAGCAAAGTTTGATTCCGGTAACGATTGTATCTTGCAAAATGACGAAAGCTAGAATATCATAAGCCTAACACTACAAATCCGCCTGAATGTTACGGTGGTTTTGATGGAAGCCCTGAGTAATAGCTCGGGGCTTTTATATTTCCACAACAGGTGAGAGCATTTAGCTGGGTGATAAACACCAAGCGCCACCCGAAAGGGAAAAGAGAGACGATAAGCCGTCTCAGGCTGAATGCTCTGACCGTTATGGTGAATGCGCAGGCTGATGCGCTATAGCTGTATATCTCTATGTGGGGTCATCGTAAGCGGGTCACGGAAACCACTGAGGAGTTGCGACCTCGGTAATAAATCGCGATATACAGGAAACGCTATGACCGGAGATCAGCACCGGCCACCACAATCAAATAACTCCAAATATTTAAGGCTCGCTTCGGCGGGCCTTTTTCGTATTAGGCCACAGGCAATCAATCACAGATGAACCCTCGCATCCGATGCCTCGCTGGCCTTTCCTAACTACACCACAGCACTTCCTATCGGAGGTGTGAGATGTCACATATGAGCAAATTAGCTTCTGGCGCAGCTTATGGCGCATCTGCCGGGACGGTGGCTAATGGGTTGTTGACCCGGCTAAGTCCTGACGAGTGGAGCGCAGTAGGCGTTATCGCCGGTATTGTTGTGGCGCTACTGACGTTCGGTATCAACTGGTATTACAAACGCAAAACCACGCTGGCGCAGATTCAGGCGTACGAGCGATGGCCTTCCGCAGCCGGGCAGTTATCAAAGGAGGACTAACGATGGCTATCCCGTCCTCACTGAGAAATAAACTGATTGCCGCAGCGGGCGCGGGCTCTATGGTCATCGCCACGATTTTCATCGGTGGCAAGGATGGCGTAGAGGGTCGCAAGTATCAGGCCTACAAAGATGTCGCTGGCGTCTGGACTGTCTGCGATGGCCACACTGGCAACGACATCATTCGCGGCAAGACCTACACCGACAAAGAATGTGATCGGCTTTTGTGGAAAGACCTGCAGCCCGCTAAAGCGACCGTCGACAAGCTGGTTAAGGTTCCTCTGAACGAATACCAGCGCGCCTCCCTCTACAGCTTCGTGTTCAACGTAGGCAGTGATGCATTCGCTAAGTCGACTCTTCTTCGCAAGCTCAACAAGGGCGACAAGGAAGGGGCGTGTGAAGAAATGCGCCGCTGGGTCTACGCCGGTGGAATGAAGTGGAAGGGATTGCAGAACCGGCGAGAGATGGAGCGCTCTATGTGCCTGGCGGAAAGCGAAAATGACCTTTAGCCTGCGAACAATCCTGATTGTCATCTTATCTCTGACTCTGCTGGCTGTTGGTTACGGCGAAATCAGATACCGCAACGGATGGTACGCACACGCTGACCACATCAACTCACTGGCTGCGAAGAAGAAAGACAGGGCAGCTAAAGCTGTTCAGGCTGGAGAGCAGAAAGGCGCGCAGGCTGCCAGTGAGGGAAGAGTTATCTACCGAACCATAACGCGAGACGTGGTGAGATATGTTCAAGATCCGAATCGTACCCGCTGTGATTTTGATGATGAGTCTGTCAGGTTGCGGCAGCGTGCAATCGACGCTGCCAACACCATCAGCGGATTTGATGCAGCCCCCATGCAAGGCAAGTGATGCGGGAGCCAACAGTGACGCTGATTTGCAGGCAGACGTCGAGACAACTAAATGCCTGCGTCAGTTGCGGCTGGATAAGTACCGCTGGCAGGCCTGGTATAACGCAGTTAAATGAAACCCTACATGCAGGACTACATCCGGCAGCAGTGCCTTAAATAACCAATGCGAGCAAATCATGGCAAAGTCCAAATGGCCTAAGCTCCCGCGATATTTCGTTCCACTGTTCCACTCGGCAAATGTTTACCTTGCCAGAAGTAGAGAAGAATACGCGCAAGCCTGTGAGCATCTGAATGTTGATGTCGGACCGATAAACAGTCTGGCCGGAACATGCCGTCACTACCAGAACGAAAACACAAACGAAAATCTGTACCTCATCGGCGTCTTTAACGGTGACATCGCAACTCTTGTCCATGAGTGTGCTCACGCGACGTTCTACTGTTGCCACGATGTTGGCGTAGTTATCGAAACCCACAAGGCAAACGAAACCTATTGCTACCTCCTGGACAGAATGTTCAGCCACTTCCTACCGCACATTAAGCAGGAATAAAAAAAATGGCAGAAGTAACACAAATGACCGATACGCAGCTGCTCAATCTCGATCTGTATCGACTGGTAATGAAAGACACCGCCGCAGCTAAAAAGGCTATCGCGTTCGTTGGCGGCAATCAGCTCAAGGCTGAACTATTCAAAGACGCCTATACGCTGGCAACCGCTGAGTCTGGCGTAGTTGGCCGCACCGATAAAGCAATCCAGACCGCAACCGAAGCGCTCGCGCTGTTTGAAGGAGCCCAGTAATGAAGCAATCATGGCCTCAGTATGCCGACGCTAACGGCGTTTATGTGTCCGCACTGCCCATCAAGTCTCTCAAGCAGACCATTGAGGGTTATGCGATTGCCAGCTTCGACGGCAATTACAAAGACCAGAACCTATCAAGCCACTTCATGAGCATCTTCCGACCGGTGGTTGGAGGGTATCTGTTTACCAGTGCATCCGGCGAGCTGCTCTACATGAGCAAGACTGCATTCGAAGCTCAGTACAGTGCGGCCGGTGCAGCAGTAACCTGGGCATCAGTAACTGGCAAGCCGTCAACATTTGCTCCAACTATCGGCACCACAGCCACTACCGCAATGGCCGGTAACAAAGTGCCGACCAGCACAGATCGCGGCGGCGTTCTTCAGCAGGCAGCGATTACAGCTATCACCGACTCATCCGGTGGCACATCAGGCGGTAACACGGTAGCAGCAGTACCAGCAGCCACAGCAGCAACCACTGACACATCAGCCGCATCCCTGACGTCGACTAACTCAGCTCTCACTGCGATTAAGAACGACTTCGCAACTCTGTCAGCCAAATACAACGCGCTTCTGGCAGCGGTGAAAGCAGCAGGCATTACTGCTTAATGCAATACACAGCTCATTCACTGAGTGGGCTGAATAATGCAACAAAGAGGAAATGTTATGGCAGCACCCAAAGACAATAAGTTTGCCGAAGGGAATAGTGGCAAGCCATCTCAGTATAAGCCTGAGTATGCAGCACAGGCTGAGAAGCTTTGTTTGCTGGGTGCTACAGACGATGAAATGGCTGATTTCTTCGGAGTCCATCGCTCAACCATCTACAGGTGGAAGCTTGAGCATGAAGAGTTTTGCAACTCCATAAAAACGGCGAAGGATGTAGCTGACGCAAGGGTTGAAAGGAGTCTTTATCAGAAAGCCACCGGTTACAACTTCAAGGAGCAGCAGGCTTTCAAAATCAAGGTAGACCAGCATGAAGAAGAGATAGAGGTCGTGGAAGTTGAAAAGCATGCTCCCGCCGATACGACCGCAGCCATCTTCTGGCTAAAGAACAGACAGAAAGACAAGTGGCGAGATAAGCAAGAAATTGAACACACTGGAGAGGTTAACCTGATTCAGCGTATTCAGGAGGCCAGAAAACGCGCGAGAGGTGAGTAATGTCATCAGAATTTGAGGCAATGCTTGCCGATGATATGGGTCGATTCTTTTACGATCCGCTTGGCTTCGTCATGTATGCGTTCGATTGGGGAGCCGGTGAGCTTGAAGGCTTCGATGGCCCTGATGACTGGCAGAAAGAGTTTCTTACCGATTGGGGTGAGGCAATCAGGACTAACAACTTCGACGGCGTTAAACCTGTTGAAGCCTATCGCTGCGCTACCAGCTCTGGTCACGGTATCGGTAAGAGCGCGCTGACTGCGTGGGTCATTTTGTACATCCTCAGCACTCGGCCATTCTGCAAAGGGGTCGTAACAGCTAACACCTCTGAGCAGCTTCGTACCAAAACATGGGGTGAGCTTGGGAAGTGGAAGAAGCGGTGCATTACCGGCCACTGGTTCGAGTACAACAACGGCAAAGGCAACATGAACATCTACCATGTGGATCACATGGAGTCATGGCGCTGTGACGGTCAGACATGCCGCGAAGAAAACAGCGAGTCATTCGCTGGTCTGCATGCTGCGAACTCAAGCCCGTTCTACATCTTCGATGAAGCCTCAGCGGTTCCTGACAAAATTTGGGAAGTAGCAGAGGGCGGCCTTACAGATGGCGAGCCTTTCTGGTTCGCATTTGGTAACCCGACGCGTAACACCGGGCGCTTCAGAGAGTGCTTCCGCAAGTTCAAACACCGCTGGCGTCGACGTCAAATTGACAGCCGCCTGGCAAAGATGACCAACAAGGAACTCATCGAAGAGTGGCGAAAGGATTACGGTGAAGACAGCGACTTCTTCAAGGTGCGTGTTCGCGGCCTATTCCCATCGACATCAGAAGTCCAGTTCATACCTCAGGCATATGTGGATGAGGCAATGTCTCGCACGCTTGAGCCCGGGTCTTACACATTCGCATCCAAAATAATCGGCGTTGACCCTGCTTACACTGGAACTGACGAGGCGTCAATTTACCTTCGCCAGGGTCTTCATGCGCGCCTGCTGGGCACCTACCCGAAAACAGATGACGACGTTAAGTTCGCGCAAATCGTCGCAGGATTTGAGGATGAGCATAAGGCCGATGCGGTGTTTATAGACTTCGGCTATGGCACCGGCATTCACTCAATAGGTAGATCGTGGGGCAGGAAGTGGCAACTGGTTAACTTTGGCGGTGAATCCAAAGACCCAGGCATGCTGAACAAGCGCGGTGAGATGTGGAACTCAATGAAGTCATGGCTCAAAGAAGGGGGCAGTATCGATGACCAGCAAACAGCTGACGAAATCGTTGCTCCTGAGTACAGGGTTAAGCTCGATGGGCGCATCGTCCTGGAGGCCAAAGAGGACATGAAGCGCCGCGGGGTTCCTTCACCAAACCGCGCTGATGCGTTAGCCCTGACGTTTGCATTCCCGGTAGTCAAAAACAAACCAACTAAGCCATTACCGGCTCCAATTCGTCCAATTTCCCGAGGTAGATAATGGCCGACCAAGACGACAAATTGCGAACCATTCTCCTTCGGTTTGACAGGGATTGGGCAGCAAGCGATGAGGCCAGAAATGAGGCGATTAACGACCTCTTCTTTAGCCGAATTAGTCAGTGGGATGACTGGCTTTCACAATACACCACACTGCAATATCGCGGACAGTTCGATGTAGTCCGCCCGGTTGTTCGTAAGCTCGTAGCAGAGATGCGCAAGAACCCGGTAGACGTTCTGTTTAAGCCGAAAGATGGCGCGTCACCAGATGCTGCCGATATCCTCATGGGTATGTACCGGACAGACATGAGGCATAACACTGCGAAGATATCGGTTAACGTCGCAGTCCGTGAGCAGATTGAAGCCGGTGTCGGCGCCTGGCGACTGGTGACGGAATACGAAGACCAGAACCCAACCAGCAATAACCAGATTATCCGCCGACTTCCCATTCATGAGGCGTGCTCACATGTTGTTTGGGATGCCAACGCCAAGCAGATGGACAAGAGTGACGCGAAGCATTGCACAGTCATCTCGGCGATGAGTAAAGATGGATGGGAGGAATTCGCTAAAGAGCAGGGCCTCGATGAAGATGATTTGCCAGACTTCCAGTCGCCCGCCTCTAACTGGATATTCCCGTGGACGACCAACGAGGTCTACTACATAGCGGAATACTACGAGGTCGAGGAGAAGAAAGAGGTTGCTTTCATCTATCAAGATCCTCTTACCGGCGAGCCTGTCAGCTACTTCAAGAAAGACATCGCTGATGTGATTGATGAGCTGGCCGACAGGGGCATGGTTAAAATCGGTGAGCGCAAGGTTAAACGCCGCCGTGTCTACAAGACGCTCCTTACTCAGACGCAAATCCTCAAAGACCGCGAACGCATCGCCGGTGAACATATCCCTATTGTTCCGGTGTTCGGTGAATGGTCATTTGCCGGTGACAAGGAGGTCTACGAAGGTGTTGTGCGCCTGACTAAAGACGGCCAGCGCCTGCGCAACATGATTATGAGCTTCAACGCCGATACGGTAGCCAGAACGCCGAAGAAGAAACCTTTCTTCACGCCTGAGCAGATCGCCGGTTACGAGTTCATGTACAACGGCAACGACGACTACCAGTACTACCTGCTGAACAGCAAGGACGAGAACGGCAATGATCTGCCAGTTCAGCCATTGGCCTACATGGAGAACCCCGAAGTCCCGCAGGCTAACGCATACATGCTTGAGGCGGCCACCACCGCAGTTAATCAGGTGGCAACCATGGGCGTCGATGCGGAATCAGCGAATGGGCAGGTGGCTTTTGACACAGTCAATCAGCTGAACATGCGCGCTGACCTTGAGACGTATGTTTTCCAGGACAACCTCGCTACCGCAATGCGTCGTGATGGCGAGATTTATGCCTCAATGGTCAATGACATCTACGATATTCCCCGGCGCGTCACGGTAACGCTGGAAGATGGCGGCGAGAAAGAGGTTCAGCTCTATACGCAGGTCGTCGACCTCCAGACCGGCAATACAATTACCCTGAACGATATCCGCGGGCGCTATGAGTGCTACACGGATGTCGGCCCGAGCTTCCAGAGCATGAAGGAGCAAAACCGGGCAGAGATTCAGGAGTTGTTATCTAAGACCCCCGCCGGCACGACCGAGTATCAACTGTTCCTCCTGTACTACTTAACGCTTCTTGACGGCAAGGGAATCGAGACGATTCGCGAGTACGCCAACAAGCAGCTTGTGTTGATGGGCATCAAACCACCGGAAACGCCGGAAGAGCAGCAGGCTGTCGCGGAAGCTCAACAGCAGCAACAGCAGCCGAATCCGGAAATGCTGGTAGCTCAGGGTCAGTATCTTGCCGGTCAGGCTGAGCTTCTTAAAGCGCAGAACCAACAGCAGCAAATCGCTGTTGAGGCAGGCAAGGTTGAAGCTCAGAACCAGCTCACAGCAGCCAAAATCGCAGAAATCTTCAACGGTATGGACCTCGATAAGCAGAAAGAGCTTCGCGAAGTTCTCAAGACCGTTGGTCAATTCCAGCAGCAGCGCAGCGAAGACGCTCGCGCCAATGCTGAGTTACTTCTCAAAAGCAACGACCAGCGCCACAAACAAGGCATGGACGTAGCAAACCACCTGCAATCGCAGAGACAAAATACCCCCACCGGCGGTGTAGCCGAGATTCCTCAATAAGAGAGAGTTAATCATGACCGATACCACCGAAATTCAGGCTTCTGAAGAATCAAACCTGTCCGGCAATCATGCAGCGGCATCTGCTGATGGCTTAGTTGTTGATAATGCCAACGACAACGCAGGTCAGGAAGAAGGCTTCGAGATTGTCCTGAACGACGATGAGACCAAACCAAAACAAGACCCGGCAACTAACGCGCGCTTTGCAGCAAAGCGCCTGGAGCGCAAGCGCCAGCGTGAGCTTGAGCAAAGGATGGAAGCAGTAAAGCGCGGCGAGCTGCCGGAGGACTTACGGGTAAGCCCTGAACTCCCGCCCCAGCCGGATATAAACGCCTTTCTCTCAGACGAAGGTCTGGCTAAGTACGATTACGACCAGAGCCGCGCGCTTGCCGCTTTCAATGCCGCTAATACTGAATGGCTAATGAAAGCACAGGACGCGCGCAGCAATGCCGTAGCCGAACAGGGACGCAAGACGCAGGAGTTTACTCAGCAGTCAGCGCAATACGTCGAGGCTGCTCGTAAACACTATGACGCCGCAGAGAAGCTCAATATCCCTGATTACCAGGATAAAGAGGATGCATTCATGCAACTCGTTCCGCCCCAGGTAGGCGCGGACATCATGATGCTCTTCCCGGAGAAATCTGCAGCGCTCATCTATCACCTGGGTGCCAATCCAGAGAAAACCCGGCAGCTACTGTCGATGAACGGGCAGCAGGCGCTGATTGAACTCACTCGACTATCCGAACGCTTAACTCTCAAGCCTCGTGCTAACCAGGTATCCAGCGCACCACCGGCAGATGAGCCAGTCACGGCATCCGTTGCGGCGGCCAATGTGTCTGCAATTCAAAAGCAGATGGAAAAGGCGGCCGCAAAAGGTGACACGGAAACCTATCGCAAGCTCAAGGCTCAACTTAAAGGAATTAGATAATGGCATTATCCGAAGGCCAACTGGTCACCTACGCTATCGACGAAGTGATCGAAACCGTTCAGAACCTCACTCCGATGGCTGAGCGTGTCAGCAAATACACCCCTCCGGCAGCGTCTATGCAGCGCTCTGGTAATACCGTGTGGATGCCGCTGGAGCAGGAAGCGCCGACTCAGCGCGGCTGGGATTTGACCGGCAAAGAGACCGATATTCTGGAGCTCTCTGTTAAGGTCAACCTGAACGATCCTGATAACGACTTCTTCGCGCTTCGTGCCGATGACGTGCGTGACGAAACCTCCTACCGCCGCCGCATTCAGGCATCAGCCAAGAAGCTGGCGAACAACGTCGAAGCGGAAATCGCCCGCCAGGCTGTTGAGATGGGTTCTCTGGTTGTAACCAGCACCGCACCCATCGGCAGTGCAACATCTGGCTGGGACTTCATCTCTGAAGCTGAATCTCTGATGTTTGCCCGCGAGCTGAACCGCGACGCAGGTCTGTCGTTCTTCTTCAACCCGAACGATTACCGTGGCGCTGGCCGAGATCTGGCAGGCAAAGACTTCTACGGCCGCATTCAGGACGACGCTTACAGCAAAGGCGTAATCCAGAAACAGGTTGCAGGCTTCAACGATGTTCTGCGCTCTCCGAAGCTCCCTTCGCTGGCCGCATCTACCGCAACTGGCGTCACCGTTTCCGGTGCGCAGAAGTTCAAGCCGGAAGCGTGGCAGGTTGACGTAACCGGGCATCGCGAGAACGTCGACAACCGCACCGCAGTAGTCGCTGTCAGCTCCGGCACCGGCTTCAAGCGCGGCGATAAGATTTCTTTCGCTGGCGTGAAATTCCTGTCGCAGATGGCGAAAAACGTGCTGACACAGGACGCTACCTTCTCCGTAGTTGCGGTGAACGGCAACAACCTGACCATCACACCGAAGCCGATTGCGCTCGACGATACCAGCCTGACAGCTGAACAGCGCGCTTACGCCAACGTGAACACCTCGCTGGCTAACAACGCTGCTGTGACTGTGTGGAACACCGACACTGTGTCCGCAAACGTGTTCTGGGCAGATGATTCTATCCGTCTGGTATCCCAGCCAATCCCGCTGAACCATGACCTGTTCTCCGGCATGAAGTCTCAGAGCTTCAGCGTGCCTGGCACCGGCCTGAACGGTGTGATCGCCTTCCAGGGTGATATCGATCAGCTCGGCGGTAAGTGCCGTATCGCGCTGTGGTACGCAGCGTCAGCGGTCCGCCCGGAAGCTATCGGCGTCGGTCTGGCAAGCCAGAACGTAGCCACCACTCCGTCTGCATAACCATAAGGGGCTTCGGCCCCTTTCTTAATGGAGGTACGACATGAGCACTATGTTATATCGAGAAGGTCGTGGCACCCGCGTATGGGGCAAAGAGTACGAGACTAAAATCGTCGCCGACGAAGAGGTAAGCAAGTACCTCAAAGAAGGCTGGAGCGAGCACCCTGACGACGTAAAGACCAGCACAACCAACCAGCGCGGCCGCAAACCTAAGGCGGGCAGCGATGAATCTGACGACTAAAGGTGATTTGGCTCTCGCCGCATTACGCAAGTTGGGCGTCGCCTCAAGTGCCACACTCACAGACGTTGAGCCGCAATCACTGGAGGACGCGGTTAACGACCTTGAGATGATGATGGCGGAGTGGTCAGGCAATGAGGCAGGGAAGGTTATCGATGTTGGTTACACCTTTGCAGCCGACGATGAGCCTGTTATCCCAGGCGACGCCCACGGGCTGGCGCGAAACGCACTAAATGCCGTCATCCTTAATCTTGCCTGCCGAATTGCTCCAGATTACGCCGTCGAGCCTACGGCGAAACTCATTACCGGCGCAAGGTACGGTAAAGAGCAACTCTATCGCTCGTCTGCTATCAAGCGCGCCAAAGACGGTTACGGCATTTATCCATCGCGTATGCCTGTAGGCTCAGGTAATCGATGGGCCAATCTGAACAACATCAACTATTACCCCGGGAGAGAGAAAATTGCCGATCCAACAACTCCCACTGATGAAGGGAACGGGTAAAGACTACCGCAACGTCGATTATGTCGACCTTCTTCCTGTTAATATGCTGGCTACGCCGAAAGAGGTGCTTGGTGCTAACGGCTATCTGCGCTCATTCCCTGGCATCGTAAAAGTAAACGATGTTGCTGGAGCTTCACGTGGAGCGATGTATAACTCGCATGAAAGCGCAGTATACCGAGTGCTTGGCACGAAACTTTATCGATCTGGAGTGGAGATTGGCGAGGTGCTTGGCAGCAAGCGAGTCAGCATGGCATGCAGCTATAACAGCCAGGCCATAGGCGCTAACGGGTTGTTAATGCTTTTCAGGTACGACGGCGACATTAAGTACATGGCCAACTGGCCAACAAGCTCAGGATATACGCAGTACGAGCTTGGAACACTGCGGGACCTGTGCCGTAACCGCTCGCGATATATATGGAGCAAGGACGGAAGCGACTCATTCTTCATCAGTGACCTTGAGGATGAATCCAAGCCGGACCGATACGCGGCCGAGTACCGGGCTGAGAGTCAGCCAGACGGCATTATAGGTATCGATGACTGGCGCGACTTCGTTGTGTGTTTTGGCACCAAAACGACCGAGTATTTTTCTCTTACCGGTAATGCCAGCGCAGTTGGGGTAGCAATTTACCAGGCTCAGCCATCAATGATGGTTCAGAAAGGTATCGCCGGCACCTACTGCAAAACCAAATATGCAGATACCCACGCAATCATCAGCCATCCAGCCACCGGGGCCCCGTCCGTGTATCTGATTAATTCAGGCTCGGTTCAACAGATAGCCACGGCGTCAATTGAAAGAATACTTCAGGATTATACGGAAGAAGAGCTTTCAACGGGGGTTATGGAGTCAACCAGGTTTGAAGCACATGAGCTACTGATAATTCACCTCCCCCGCCACGTGCTTGTATATGACGGATCAGTTAATCAGGGTGGCATGCAGTGGACGGTTCTCAAAACCGGGCTGGGTGATGACGTTCATTCAGCTATCGATTACGTGTATGAAGGCAACCAAATCACATGCGCAGACAAATTTTCCCCGGTAGTTGGCGTGCTTGATAAATCACTAACCAGCCAGTACGGGCAACAGCAGGAGCATTTGCTATACACGCCGCTGTTTAAAGCTGATAACGCACGTGCATTCGATTTCGAACTGGAATCGGCTACGGGGGTGTCGCAATTCGCTGAGCAGATGTTCATCTCTGCTACCACTGACGGAATCAACTACGGTAAAGAGCAGCTCATTCCATGGAACTCTCCATTCCGTTACGACCAGCGCGCAATTCTGCAACGTATAGGGCGCATACGCAGAAATATCGGTTTCAAAATACGCATCGTCACATCATCACCCGTCACGCTTAGCGGGTGCCAGGTGAGGTTAGAGTAATGGCAGGACCGCAAAAAGTAACAGTCCAGTCAAACAGGGTTGATGCATCAATTCTGCCACCAGGATTCTCTCAGGCATATCGTCTTTATGTGATACAGCAGGGAAGTGACCTGAACAAAATTGCTGACGCTTCAAATGGTGCGAATGAACTCGCGTACCAGGCGACAGTCACCAATCAGGCTCAAGATGCAACCCTTAGTAATCATGAGTCGCGCATAACGACGTTACGTAGTGAAGTTGACAACCACGAGACGAGGATTACAGGCAATACCAACGCAATAACAGCGCTGGACGGAAGGGTAACTTCCGCTGAGGGTTCGATTACAAACCTTGCGGGACGCATGAGCACCGCAGAGGGCAATATCACTAACTTGCAGGGTGATTATGTTTCTAAGTCTGCCGCAGCATCACAAACCCTTTCATCTCCATTAAGTGTGTCGACATCTTACTCCGTCAACGGCACTAAAGTTGTCGGTGCGCGGCAAACAGGATGGACTGCATCAACCGGTTCGACACTGCTAGGTGCCTTCAATGCCAGTCAGACCTATTCAGTCAGCGCCACATATACGCAGTCTGAAGTTAGCGCTCTTGCAACAGGTCTTGTTCAGGCAAGACAAAGAATTAAGGCTCTTGAGGATGCGCTTCGAGCGCACGGGCTGATTAACTGATGATCACCTTTATCCCAACACGAAACATCGACCTCATAGAGGCGGTAGGAAACCACCCGGCCATCATTGCTGGCAGTAACAACGGTGACGGTTACGATTACCGGCCTGAGTGTCGATACTTCGAAGTCAGTGTACACGGTAATTTTGGTGGCATCGTTTATTACAGCGAAATCCAGCCCATGTCCTTTGACTGCCACGCGATGTATCTGCCAGAAGCTCGCGGCTTCAGTAAGGAAATAGGTCTCGCATTCTGGCGTTATCTGCTTACAGAAACCAACGTTCAGTGCGTCGTCTCGTTCGCGGCTCGTAAATTCCGCCACGGCCAGATGTATTGCGCCATGATTGGGCTAAATCGCGTTGGCACTATCAAGAAGTATTTCAAAGGGGTTGATGACGTAACTTTTTACTCCGCGACCCGCGAAGAACTTCAGGAATTCCTCTCCCGTCAGAAATAGGTAAAAACATGCTCATTTTTCAATTAGCGAGTAAGCATCTCGAGAATCGCCTGTACCTGAAAGGCGGGAAGGGCGGAGGCGGAGATAATGGCGCAGCCGCGCAAGCTGATGCTATTAACAAGCAGACTGACCTTCAGCGACAGCAGTGGCAGACGGTCATGAATAATCTCGCTCCATTTACCCCTCTTGCAAAGCAATACGTTAGTCAGCTTCAGAATCTTTCATCACTACAAGGGCAGGGGCAGGCTCTTAACCAGTATTACAATTCTCAACAATATCAAGATCTGTCAGGACAAGCCAGGTATCAAGCCTTGCAGGCGGCGGAGGCTACCGGGGGGCTTGGTTCAACGGCTACAAGCAATCAACTGGCAACAATCGCTCCGACGCTTGGTCAATCATGGCTTAGCGGGCAGATGCAGAACTACAACAACCTTGCAAACATCGGCCTCGGGGCGCTGCAAGGTCAGGCCAACGCTGGACAGACATACGCCAACAACATGGGGTCGCTATACCAGCAGCGGGCCAATCTGGCGGCGGCAAATGCTAACCGCCCGTCAGGATTCCAGTCAGCATTAAGTGGCGGACTTGGTGGGGCGGAAGCTGGCGCTGCCATAGGCTCTGCTTTTGGTGGCCCGGGCATTGGTACAGCAATTGGTGCGGGTATCGGCGTTCTTGGCTCGCTGTTTTAAGGGGGATTCATGGCTACATGGGATATGGGTAATGGTGGGAGTCTCCTTGCAGGCCTTGGCGGAATTAACTCCAACGCGCCATCAGTGACGGACTCAAACACCGCGCTTGGACTGATTCGTGATAACAACGAGATTCAGCGCTCAGGCGCAAACAATATCGGCCTTCAGGCATTGCAGGGCATCGGTAACGTAATGCAGGTTCAGAAACAGGCGCAACAGCAGCAGCGCCAGAAGGCGTTCCAACAGGCATACTCAACCGCATACGCAACAGGTGATCGCAACGCTATGCGTAAACTGGCTGTGCAATACCCTGAACAGTTTGACGCAGTGCGGAATGGCATGGGTTTCATTGATGAAGACCAGCGAAACACCGTGGGGAATCTTGCGGCAGGCGCGCGTCTTGCGTCTTCATCGCCTGATGCGATGGCTAACTGGCTGCAATCTAACGCCGGTGAGTTAGCTCGCGTTGGCGTTAATCCACAGGATGTTGCTCAGATGTACCAACAGAACCCGCAGCAGTTCGGCGAGTTTGTCGATCACCTCGGTCTTACCAGCCTTGGACCAGAAAAGTATTTTGATGCCGTAGATAAGATGGCAGGGCGTGAAATTGACAAGGGCAAGCTTGCGGAACAAATTCGCAGCAACAAAGCCGGTGAAGGATTGCAGGCTCAACAGATCGCAGTTAGCCGTCAAAACGCGTTAACATCTGCATATGCGCCGACATCTGCAATGCAAAACTATGCACAATATGCCCAGATGCTCAAAACAGACCCTGCGGCGGCCGCTATTTTTGCGCAGGCAGCAGGCATAAACACCGGCCCCGAAGGGTCTAACCGCCTGGTTCAGCTTTCTGATGGTCGGACAGTGAAAGTCAGCGGCAAGGTGCATGGTGCTGGAGCCAATGCATTTTATGAGGGCGTTGATGACAACGGGAACATGGTCCGCGTTCCTACCAGTGCTATATCTGCTCCACCAAGTTCTGCTACTTCAGCGCAAAACTACGCCATGAAAAAAGACCTAGACGCCATCGAGGCTGCAAGCGCAGATCAGCTTGAATTCATGACTGGTGTTACCGGTGGGAATGGTGCGCCTGCATTTGGAGCTGATGTCAGGAGCAGAATTGGTGGTAAGGAGCAGCGGCAGCTTTATAACGCCACTCAACGCATCCAGGGGCGCATGCAGAACCAAGGCATTGCAGCGGCAAGGGATATGGGAGCCAGTGGTATTAACACAGTTGCAGAAGCAAAGATGTATTTTCAGGGAATGCCACAGCTTGACTTCTCATCTCCTGATGCCGCGCAGCAGTCTGTGCGTGCTATTCGTGAGTACACCGATAACTATAACCAGCAATACAACGTAAGCGTTGGTGGCAAAACGCGACCGCAAGCCGCGGTTCAGGCTACACCAAAGCAAACAAGCTCCGGTTATTCATCATTGTGGGGTGATTAATGGCTAAGGCATGGAAAGATGTTATCGCCTCCGAACAGTACCAGGCGCTGGCACCAGATCAGAAAGCTCAGGCTCAAGAGCAGTATTTCAATGAAGTAGTTGCACCGCAAGCTGGCGATCAGGCTGAGCAAGCCAGACAAGCTTTCTATGCTGCATACCCTGCGCCTTTGGTATCGAATCAGCAGCCGTCTCAACCAGCTTCTCAGGAAGCTGTTCAGCCGCAGCAGCAAGGCGGAATTATGTCTGATATAGGTAATGGACTTGCTGAAACCGGGCGTGGCTTGCTACAGGCTGGAATTAACGTAGCGAATATACCTGCTGAACTCACTGATGCGGTAACGAGCGCAGCAGCGTGGGCTGGTAATAAGCTCGGAATAGGTGACGGAACATATCAGCCAGCGCCGCGTGTAACCACTCAAGGGCTTGAACAGGACTTCGGACTTCAGCCCGGTACACTAACCCCTCAAACAACCGAGGGGCGTATTTTTGCTGAAGCCCTGCCTTATCTGACGCCTGTAGGGATTGAGCGCGCAGCGACAGCGGCCCCCACTCTTGCTGGCCGAATTGCTGAAGGTGGTTCGCGCCTGTTGGCGGAGAATGCTGTTGGTTCACTTGCCGCCAACAGCGATAAGAACGACGCTGGCGCGCTCGCTACTGACTTAGGGCTGGGCGTTGGTTTAGGCGCTGCCGCAAATGGCGTAGTTAAAGCTGCCGGAGCGGGTTATCGAGCCCTTTCTGGTTCAATGGCACCCGAAGCCGTGCAAGCTATCCGCTTTGCTGAGCAGAATAACGTTCCGCTAACCACCACGGACGTAATCCCTCCAGCATCGCGTGTTGGTCGGGCTGCACAGACGACAGCAGAGAACATCCCTTTCGTTGGCACATCAGGAATGCGGGCCGCGCAGCAGGAGTCACGCAGCCAACTGGTGCAAAACTTTGCCAATAAGTTTGGCGAGTACAATCCAGCGGAAGTGGTAAATAGCCTTAAGTCAAAAACATCTGGCATTAAGCAGGCTGCCGGCCGCCGTCTTGAACAGGTGCAGAGCGCAATGTCTGGCGTAAATATCCAGCCGTCTCGTGCGATTCAACAGATTGATGATGAGGTATCCAGGCTGCAAAAGCTTGGCGGGGTTGCCGACACTGACACCATCGGCAAGCTACAGGCTTACCGTGATGAGTTGGCGAAAGGAAATGTAGACCTTGAACAGCTAAGCAATCTGCGTAGTCAGTTCAGGATGGATGTGAAGGGTGAGCGTCCGGTAATGCCTACGCGCTCAGATGCCGCAGTACAGCGCGTCTATCGAGCCATGACAGGAGATATCGATAGCGCCATAGGCCAGAGCCTTGGTAACGACGTTCTTCGTCGTTATCGGCAGGCTAACGCGGTATACGCTGACGAAGCCGCCAAACTCCAGAACACACGCCTGAAGAATGTACTGATGAAAGGTGACCTGACACCGGAAGTCGTGAACAACATGCTGTTCAGCAAGAACAAGTCGGAGATTCAGAGCCTGTATAACTCTGTCGGTCAGGCAGGGCGCGTGCAAATGCGTAACGGAATCATCGGCAAGGCAATGGAAAAATCTGGAGGCTCTCCAGACCAGTTCCTCCGCCAGTTGAATATCATGTCTAATCAGACCGGTATCGCGTTCAAAGGCGAGGATGCGGCCTATATCCGCGGTCTCAAGAACTATCTGGAGTCAACGAAGCAGGCAGCACGCGCCGGAGTAAGCACGCCGACGGGACAGCAAGCGGTTCCTCTTATTATTGGCTTTGGTACAGCAATAAACCCAAAAGCAGCGGCCATAGGTGCTGGCTACGGTCTCTTAGCCCGCATGTACGAAAGTAAGGCTGTGCGCAATGCGATGCTTCGCCTGGCGAATACGCCGCGTGGGAGCTCTGCATTTGAAAAGGCAGCTTCCGATGTTGCTGCGGCAATTAATGCAGTATCTCAAGGCGCAAAATCAGACGCGTTAGCTCAGTAAATATTTACCAACACAATACGCGAATATCATTAGCGCCAGATTCATTAAATCACGGTCCATTAATACCTCACTTTTTACCCAATTATAACTAACGCCATCGCAACGCTGCGCAAGTTTAGTTTGTGCGGCTTTGCCACGCCCGGAGCTTATCAATGGCTGACATTACAGCGAATGTAGTCGTAACAAACCCGCGCCCGGTATTTACCGACTCGCGAACTTTCAAGGCCGTTGCTAATGGCCGCGTCTATATTGGCTTGGTAGATACAGACCCAACCATCCCTGCCAATCAAATTCCTGTCTATATTGAGAATGAAGACGGAAGTCACGTTCAAATTCCCCAGCCAGTTATTATCAATGGCGCTGGCAAGCTGGTTTACAATGGACAACTGGTAAAAGTTGTAACAGGCAAAGGCCATTCAATGGCCATCTATGACGCATATGGCGCTCAGGTTGATTATATTGCCGATGTGCTCAAATACGACCCAGATCAGTTTCCTCAGCAACTTGCCGGAGGAGATGGCTCCCTTGTCGGAGTTTATCCTCAGGGTAACTTGAAACAGGCTATTACTTCGGTTTCGGTCGATCAGTTTGGTGCTAAAGGTGATGGAACAACAAATGACACCGCTGCCATTCAGGCTGCTATCGACTGGTCATTCAACAACGGTGGCGGGGTTGTTCGCTTGGGGCCAAAGGTTTACCGGGCAGCGAACTTAACACTGAAACCGCGCGTTTTTCTTTCTGGCTCTGGCATTGTAGCAACAGTTATAAAGGCGCCGGATAACTGGACTGGTAATGCAGTGATTATGGGGGAGGGCTACCTGACCTACACCCAAGACTCAACAGCAGCCGGTGGTAATGTTCCAGCATGTTTCAATGCCGGAGTTACTGACCTACTGGTACATGCAAATAAAGACAAGTTCTCAGGCACTCCAGCCAAAGATTTTGGTTGCGGGATATTGATTGCAGGTGAAAACATCACCATCAAGAGTGTGAAGATAATCTACGCACCCTCAGTGGGCTTAGTAACTATTAACCGGGGAACGAAGCGCGAATTATACGCGGCAGTCGAACCAGGCAAGGGGTGGGGTATAATTGGCGTCTTACAGAATATTCGAATTCAGTTCTGCGGCAATGATTGCTGGCATTGCGAAATGGCTGATTGCTATATAGACGACGTTGAAATAGCCGAAGCGGGCTACGGATTCGCGTCAAGTGATATGGTCAAGTCATTTTATGACCCGTCAGAATTGGTTTCCTGTTTCAGAGTATGGGAAAATATTGAGATAGGCTTCATGCACGTGTACGGAAACTGGCGTGGATTTGGATTTGTGGCGGGCGGCAACAATGTATTAAAGCTACATCGTGTAAAAATTCAGCATTTGGTGGCTGAAAGTTGCCAGGTTGGCGTATATTTTAAAGCCAAGACGTATGTTCAGGCTGCTATCGTTGATATTCATGAATGCTCAGGCATGAACGGCAACGGAATATATGACACTGCAACATTTCCTAATAAGTCACCTGTTGCTATTTTCGCTAGTGAACAACCGTCTACTTTCAGTAGCGTGCAGTTATGGCAGACTACTAGCAATTATAATGGTACGCACATACTTATCTCAGGCTCTAGGAATACCTTTGGCAGTATCGATTGCTACAGGGGATTCCTTAGTGACAATAGGGGCGGGACAGCGATAGCCCTAACTGGTACAGATAACAAGATACTTGGGGGCACCGTCTCAGGCTATGCAGCTTTAAATATAGATGGGCTTGGCAGCACGGGGCTGCACGTCATTCGCGGCGCAAGAAATCATGTGAATCTGCAAATAACTCTTGGCAATGTTGGTGTTAGGTTCGATGGCTCTGCAGATTCTGTCACATCAGGAAGGATTGCCGCAGACTCGGCTATCACTATACCATTTTTGAATGCTGGTAATTTATCAACTTACATAAAGAGCGGGCTGGAGCTTGTTTCAGCACTGGGTAGTAATCACCAAGTTGTGCGGGGGGCGTCGGGGGCGGTAAACACCTCATCTACTTCCGAGCAAACAGTCACCATTACTGGCTTGAATCTTCCATACGTGCCGCATAGTTCAGAGGTTAACCCACATCTTATTATTGATGCGACCAACGGTAGCTCAATATATCCTCAATTGGACTATATTATGTACACCCCGGCAGGCTCATCTACAAAGGAATTAGCCTTTGTCGTCAAACTAAAAAACAGCAATAGCCCGATGCAGGTTACCATTGGCGCTAAGTTAAACTAATTAAAAAGCCCCTTACAGGGGCTTTTTGCATGGGCTTTTTTTAAAGTCAATTACCAAGTTTTGGTCATTTCCAAGCAATTTGAAGTGATTTGTTTCCTTCAAGACTTCCATTGAACACTTTGAATTTATAACCTTTTCTCTTTTGCCAAAAAGAAGGTACTGTTCACGGTTGATGAATGCATGTCTGGCTAAAAAATGACCTCCCCAGCTCCATCCATTTTTCATGTAAGGGGTTGCTATTGCTCCTATTATGGGGAGTTTATGTTCTGCTATTTTAAGCTCTTCTGATTTTGGGCTTACTCCATCTACTGCTATATTCCGCTCTTTTATATTGACACCACTAAAGGCAGAGTTAGCTATGTACCCTTCGTAATCATTCTGTGATTTAAGCGCGTTCGCATATATAGCCATCAATGGCATTGAGGTAAATATAAGAAAGAAACATATCACCTTAGCTGTCTTTTTATTTAGCATTTCTATGCATAACAAGAAAGACAATATAGCAAAAGGGAACCCTATAAAGGTTCTTGCTGTCCACCATGGAGAAAGTAAAAGAATGTTTATTAATGGAGTCAGTGCAAGTGATGCAATTATGAAAATGAATCCAAGGGATGTTTTGATGTAACTACTGCTCTTGTAAGTGAGGTAGATGATGGAAATTAAAGAGATGAGTATTATTGCAGTGTAGGCAATCTTAAATGGTCCATGGTAGACTAGCTCAAAATAATTTATTGCATTTTCTACGTTTTTTGATAACGCACCTGCCACATCATTAGATGAAAATACTAATGAGTCTCTACCTGAGTAATTGGGGGGGTAAAATAAGTTCACTATCTTTGTCAGAACCAACCCCAAGATGATGCCCACTAAACATTTTATGGCAAATGATAATGAATCCTTATATCCTTTATGAATTAACAATATGCCGAATAGTGATGACGACATGATGAGGTAGACTACAATAGATGCTTGATAAGTTTGCATTGTTATGCAAAAGCCTGCTCCAGCAAGCAAAGGAAACCATCTATTTTGGCGAATCATAAATGGCGCAACAACTGACATGACTGATATTGCCATAGGTACACAATCGTATTTATATGTCAGGTTCTCCAACATGTAAGGGCTTATCAAAACCATCAGCGCTGATAATTTTATCTTAGAGTCTTTTTCTATGCCGAAAACTACGCAAGCTATGTATCCAGTGATAGCAAGCGTTGCGCTTGCTATGATGTTTGAGTATGGAGATATATTTGAAATTAGACTTCCAAATGTGAGCATTTGCATAATTAATGTGGCAAACGTCCTACCATCTCTTTGCCATGCGTATCCATACAAAGATCTGGCCATATCATCAATGAAGTAGGCGTTGGATAGTAGTATTGGTAGGATGTAAAGCAAAGAGAATGCTAAGCAGAATATAATTCCTTTTTTGTGATCTCTTATAGCTTGCATTTTAATTGTTTCCTTTCTTCAGAAGGTATTTAGGCCTGCGTTTGGTCTCAATGTAAATCCTGCCGATGTACTCACCCAGTACGCCAATCCCGATAAGCTGCACGCCGCCAAGGAACAGGATAGAAACCATGATTGACGGGTAGCCGCGCACAGGGTTTCCCCAGATGACTTTATCCACAATCATCCATGCGCCATAGAGGAACGAAAGCCCGGCCACGATAAGGCCGATATACGTCCACATGCGCAGCGGGAAAGTTGAGAAGCTGGTAATCCCTTCCAGAGCAAGGTTCCAGAGCTTCCACCCATTGAATTTGGTACTTCCTGCCACGCGTTCTGCGCGAGAATACTCAACCACATCAGTGCGCCCACCTACCCATGACAGCACTCCTTTCATGAACAGGTTTCGCTCAGGAAGCAGCTTGATATTCTCTACAACCTCCCGAGACATCAGGCGAAAGTCGCCGACATTCTCTTCAATCTGCGGATTGCTGATTTTGTTGTGAAGTTTATAGAACATTTCAGCGCTCTTGCGCTTCAGCCTACCGTCTGTGGAGCGGTCTGTGCGCTTAGCCAGCACGACATCTGCGCCAGCCTGCCAGCGTTCTATCAGTTGCGGGATAACTTCAATCGGGTCCTGCAAATCGACGTCGATAGGAATCACCGCGTCGCCGGTAGCATGGTCAAGGCCTGCAAACAGCGCTGGCTCTTTGCCAAAATTGCGAGTGAAAGATAAAGGCACGACAAGCGGATCTGACACGGCCAGCGCGTTGATAATCGACTCTGTGGCGTCTTTACTACCGTCATTAATGAATATGATTTCCACCTCAAGCGATTTAAGTGGCTCATATTCTCTGACGGTTTTATAGAAAATAGGTATTGTGTCTTCTTCATTGAAGACAGGAACCACAAGTGAAATCTTCATTTTGCTTCCCTGAAGACGATGTATTTCGAATAGATAAACCCGCACACCAGGCTGATTGCGGAGAATACGACCAGAGTCACTAACGGTGGAAGAGAGCATTCATCTGCCGCCCATCCCACAGCCGCGCTCAGAGACCCCATAAACCCAACATAAAGCACATAGCGCGTCGTTGTTGTAGAACTGTTGAACGTAAAGCGAGCGTTTGCAAAAAAGCTAAAGCTTACGGCAACAACGAATCCGCTGAAGTTCGCCAGTGCCTGGCTTGTACCTAGTGCATAGAAGCACGCGGCAAATACCACCCAATGAATTAGCGTATTGAGCACGCCAACAGATGCGTACTTCGTGAAGAGCTTGAGCATATCTAAGTCCGTTAGATTTGAAGGGGAAGAGTCTATCATTGGCCGCGGCATCGATCGACGGTGAGTGGGACAGAAGTGAGACACGCAAGGCTTTGCACCGGTTTGCGTGCCTCCTATTAATTAAGAGGCTGTGCCGTCGATATAATCTGCCCACCACTGCATCATCTCTTTCCGCTTTTCCAGATATTGCGCATGGTTATAGATTCCTCGAATGTTATTTCGGTCCACGTGTGCCAGTTGGCGTTCGATGGCATCGTGAGGCCATCCATGTTCGTTTAGAATTGTGCTGAACTGATGCCGGAAGCCATGACCGCTTGCCAGACCTTCATATCCTATCTGTCGGATTACTAGCAGGACGGCGTTTTCGCTAATTGATTTCTTTTTGTCGTTACGTCCGGCGAAAACAAAATCGGAGATAGACGTGATCGGCTGAAGTTGTCTAAGTAGGTCATAAACCTGTCGGGACATTGGCACCAGATGCTGCTTGCGGTTCTTCATTACCTCAGCATCAATTGTGATAACCCTGTTTTCAAAATCGACGTTCGCCCATTGCATGGACCGAAGCTCTTTTGTTCGCATTGCAGTGTACTGCAAAACCTGAGTCGCTATTTTGGACACGATACTTCCAGAGTAACCGGCAAGCGCCCGGTTGAAAGCAGGTATCTGTTCTGCTGGCAGGAAAGGGAAGTTCTTCTTACGGTATCCCTTCATTGCATCGGCCAGGTCAGGGGCGGGATTATATTTAGCTCGCCCCGTCACTACGGCATATCGAAATACTTCACCACAGCGTCGTCGTGCTTTATTTGCTCTCTCCATTGCGCCGCGCTCTTCAAACCTGCGAAGTACCTTCAGCAGCGTCATTGGCTCAATGTCATCCATAGTCATCTTGCCTATATATGGAAGGATGTCTGCCTCGAACATGCGCTGTAGCTCTACAGCATACCCCTCAGACCATACCTGCCTTTTGTGCTTATACCACTCTTCATAGATTGACCCGAATGTATCTGGAACCTTTTCCTGCTGCTTTTTCTTTGCTGCGGGATTCAGGCCAATAGCGAGATCGCGCTTTACTTCAAAGGCGATGTTTCGCGCCTCAGCCGGGCCAATTTCAGGATACTTGCCTACCGTGTGAATCTTTTCCTTCCCTTCAAACTGATACCGCAACTGCCAAACCTTCTTCCCTGAGGCAGGGATGTAAACATATAGCCCGTTACCGTCTGAAATCCTGTAAGGCTTATCCTTGGGCTTTGCGGCATCAATCTGTTTAACGGTGAGCATTGGGTAAAATCCAAATGGGTAAAGTTGGTTTACCCGGAATTTACCCAGTTAAAAGTCTGGCTGTCAACGAACTAGGGCGAACACGTGCGAACGATGATTTAGCGCGAGGCTTGGGGGTAAGGGGTATTTGCGAACTTTAACGGAGGAGGGCGAACTATGAAATGGCGTCCCCTGCAGGAATCGAACCTGCAACTAGCCCTTAGGAGGGGCTCGTTATATCCATTTAACTAAGGGGACGAGGCGGCGTCAGTATACCGATTTTTACACCGCCGTTAAGGGCTTAGCCGCCTGTTCGGTTAAACAATCGCCATCGTCAGCCTTTTTGTGAGCCGCGCCCGGTTTCGTTTTCACGCGCGGCCTTTTCCTTTTTCAGGCGCGCTTTCTCTTCCGATTTCTTCTTATTGCTCATGTCGTTACGGATCTGCGCATGGCTTAACAGCGCGAAGATAAACGTACCGCCGATGATGTTGCCTGCAAGCGTCGGCAGGGCGAACGGCCAGAAGAATTCGCTCCAGTGAATGGTGCCGTTAAACACGAGATAGAGGATCTCGACGGTGCCGACCACGATATGCGTTGTGTTACCGAGCGCGATGAGCCAGGTCATCAGGATGATTACCACGATCTTCGCCGACCCTGCAGACGGGAACATCCACACCATCGTCGCGATGATCCAGCCGGAGATAATCGCATTCGCGAACATTTCGCCCGGCGTGTTGTGCATCACTTCCATGCCGATGGTCACAAACGCGTCGCGCGTCGCCTCGTCAAAAATCGGCATAAATTCAAACGCCAGCGCCGCAAGGCCGGTACCGATGATATTCCCGAGCAGCACCACGCCCCAGAGCCGCAGCAACAGCCGCATATTGGTGCCAGTCGGGTTTTGCATCACCGGCAGCACCGCCGTGACGGTGTTCTCGGTAAAGAGCTGCTGGCGCGCCATGATGACGATGATAAAACCAAAGGTGTAGCCGAGGTTTTCCAGCAAAAATCCGCCGGGAATGCCTTCCAGGTGGACGTGGAAAATGCCTTTGGCCAGCAGCGACGCGCCCATCGACAGCCCGGCGGCGATGGCCGACCAGAACAGCGCCATCGCGTCGCGCTCCATCTCTTTCTCGCCGTCCTGGCGAATATGTTCGTGGATGGCCATCGCGCGCGACGGCAGTTCCTCTTCATCCACTTCTATCTCTTCACCGCTCTTTTTTTCTTCGCTTTCGACTTCCAGCTCATCCGCCTCGCCGATTTTTTCCTCGCCAGGTTTACCCATCTCGCGCTCCAGTCAAATAAGAGAATGCATTAAGCGTAGCGCGTCGACGGACGTTATCAGGAAAAACAGATAATTCCCCTGCGTGATGAATATTTTGCGCGCCATCGCGCAGGGTTTCGCCGTCTGCGCGGTGCGTGGGGTGGTTGCGTCATTGCCCTGTGGTACTATTCCCGACTCGCCTGAAAGGAGCCGCCCCATGTTAGAAGCCCGGAATCTTACCTGCCTGCGCGACGAGCGGCTGCTGTTTCGCGCGCTCTCGTTTCGCGTGTCGCCGGGCGAGATTGTGCACCTGACCGGCGCGAACGGGGCCGGGAAAACCTCACTGTTGCGCCTGCTGATCGGGCTGGCGCGCCCGGAAGAGGGCGAGGTGTACTGGCGCGGCGAACCGCTTGCGCATCAGCGCTCTGCCTTTCATCAGGAACTCCTGTGGCTCGGCCATCTGCCGGGCATTAAAGCGGCGCTCACCGCTGATGAAAATCTCGCGTTTTATCACCCCGAGACCCGGCGCGAGGCGCGCTGGCAGGCGCTCGCCGCCATCGGGCTTGGCGGGTATGAGGATCTCCCGGTTGAACAGCTCTCAGCAGGCCAGCAGCGCCGCGTGGCGCTGGCGCGTCTGTGGCTCAGCGACGCATCACTGTGGGTGCTGGATGAGCCGCTGACGGCGCTTGATGCCGCAGGCGTGGCGACGCTAATGGCGCGTCTTGAGGCGCACGCGGCACGTGGCGGCGCAGCGATAGTCACCACTCACCAGCCGCTGGCGCTTAACGTTGCGCACCGCACATTAACCCTGACGCCGGAGCCTGGCGCATGATGGGCCGCATTATCCGCCGCGAGCTGCGTCTCGCCGCGCGCCACCAGGCTGAACTCCTCAACCCGCTGTGGTTCTTTCTGGTGGTGATTGTATTGTTCGCGCTCGGCGCAGGCCCGGAGCCGCAACTGCTCGCGCGCATCGCGCCAGGCGTGGTGTGGGTCGCGGCGCTGCTCGCCTCGCTGCTGGCGATGGACCGGCTGTTTCGCGACGACGCGCGCGACGGCGCGCTGGAACAGCTCATGCTTTTGCCAACGCCGCTGCCAGTCGTGGTTATCGCGAAAGTGACCGCTCACTGGGTGGCGACCGGGCTGCCGCTGGTCGTGCTCTCGCCGCTGGCGGCGCTGCTGATGGGACTGAACGGCCATGCGGCGCTGACGCTGCTGTTGACGCTGTTGCTCGGCACGCCGACGCTGAGCTTTTTCGGCGCGCTGGGCGCGGCGCTAACGGCCGGGCTGCGTCGCGGCGGTATCCTGTTGAGCCTGATTATTTTGCCGCTCGCGATCCCGCTGCTCATTTTCTCCACCGCCGCGGTGGACGCCGCCGTAATGCAGTTGCCGGTCGGCGGATTTTTCGCGCTCTCCGGCGCGTTTTTAACAGCAAGCGTCACGCTAATGCCGTTCGCGACGGCGGCGGCGCTGCGTATCACTATTCAGTAGGCCCGGTTTCGCGGGCGATAATTTTATGTGAGCAATAGCATGTGGAAATTCTTACACCCCTGGGCGCGGCCTGAACGGCTTTACGGCCTCTGCCAGCGGCTCACGCCGTGGTTCGCGTGGCCGGGCGCCGTGATGCTCGCGACGGGCTGTATCTGGGGTTTTGTTTTTGCGCCGCCCGATTACCAGCAGGGCGACAGCTACCGCATCATGTATCTGCACATTCCGGCGGCGATGGGCTCGATGGGCATTTACGCCTCAATGGCGGTCGCGGCGTTTATCGGGCTGGTGTGGCAGAACCGGGCGGCCAATCTCGCCGTGATGGCGATGGCCCCGGTGGGCGCGGTCTATACCTTTATTGCACTGACAACCGGTTCCGCCTGGGGGAAACCGATGTGGGGCACCTGGTGGATCTGGGATGCGCGGCTTACCTCCGAGCTGGTGCTGCTGTTTTTATACGCGGGCGTCATCGCGCTCTGGCACGCCTTTGATGACCGCCGCCTCGCGGGCCGCGCTGCGAGCATACTGGTGCTGGTGGGCGTGGTGAATCTGCCCATCATTCACTACTCGGTAGAGTGGTGGAATACACTGCATCAGGGCTCCACCAATATGCAGCAGAGCATCGACCCGAGCATGCGCGCGCCGCTGCGCTGGAATCTCGCCGGTTTTCTGTGCCTGTTTGTCACGCTCACGCTGATGCGCCTCGGCAACCTGTTGTTGCTTCAGGAGCGCCATCGCCCGTGGGTGGCGGCAGTACTGGAGAAAAAATCATGACCGCCGCGCTGACCACGTTTTTCCTGATGGGCGGCTACGCCTTTTACGTCTGGCTGGCGGTGGCGATGACGGTGATTCCGCTGGCGCTGCTGATAGCGCATACGCGTCTGGCGCGCCGCGCGCTGCGTCGGGATATCGCGAAACGTCAGGCGCGCGAGCGCCGACGCCAGGGCGCGGAGGTGTCGCGATGAACCCGCGTCGTAAAACGCGCCTGTGGGTCGCGCTCGCGGTGCTGGCAGGCCTTGGGCTGACGATGGCGCTGGTGCTCTACGCGCTGCGCGCCAATATCGATCTCTTCTATACGCCGGGTGAAATTCTCTACGGCAAAGGCGCCTCGCGGGAGAAACCGGAGCCGGGCCAGCGGCTGCGCGTCGGCGGCATGGTGATGCCAGGCAGCGTTAAGCGCGACAGCCAGAGCCTGAAAGTGAGCTTCCGGCTCTACGACGCGCGCGGCGTGGTGGATGTCGATTACGACGGCATTTTGCCCGATCTCTTTCGTGAAGGGCAGGGCGTAGTGGCGCAGGGCGTGCTGGGCGACGATCGCCTCATTCACGCCCACGAAGTGCTGGCAAAACATGACGAAAACTACACGCCGCCGGAGGTGAAAGCGGCGATGGACGCCAACCACTCGCGCCCGCCGCAGGCATATAAGGACAACCGCCCATGATGCCGGAAATCGGGAATTTCTTGCTGTGCCTCGCCGCAGGCCTCGCGCTGCTGCTCACGCTGTGGCCGCAGTGGGGCGCGATGCGTCAGGCACCGCGACTGATGGCGCTGGCGCGCCCGCTCGCCTGCGCGCTTTTCGCCTGCCTGCTGGGCGCGTTTCTTATCCTCGTGCACGCCTTTGTGGTGAACGATTTCACGGTGCTCTATGTGGCGAGCAACTCCAACACCGAGTTACCGGTCTGGTATCGCGTGGCCGCGACCTGGGGCGCGCACGAAGGCTCACTGCTGCTGTGGGTGCTGCTGATGGGCGCGTGGACGCTGGCGGTCGCGATGTTCAGCCGCGCCATGCCGCAGGAGGCGATCGCCCGCGTGCTGTCGGTGATGGGCGGGATCAATTTCTGCTTCCTGCTCTTTATTCTGCTGACCTCAAACCCTTTTACGCGCACGCTGCCGGAATACCCGATTGAAGGGCGCGATCTCAACCCGCTGCTGCAGGATATCGGGCTGATTTTCCATCCGCCGCTGCTGTATATGGGCTATGTCGGGTTTTCGGTCGCGTTCGCCTTTGCCGTGGCGTCGCTCTTAACCGGGCGGCTCGACACCGCCTGGGCGCGCAGGTCGCGCCCCTGGACGCAGGCGGCGTGGGTGTTTCTGACCATCGGCATTGTGCTTGGCTCCGCCTGGGCCTATTACGAACTCGGCTGGGGCGGCTGGTGGTTCTGGGACCCGGTAGAAAACGCCTCGCTGATGCCGTGGCTCGCAGGCACCGCGCTGATGCACTCGCTGGCGATCACGGAAAAGCGCGGCAGCTTCCGCGCCTGGACGGTGCTGCTCGCCATTACCGCGTTTTCGCTCTGCCTGCTCGGCACGTTCCTGGTGCGTTCCGGCGTGCTGGTCTCCGTGCACGCGTTCGCCTCCGATCCGGCGCGCGGTATGTTTATTCTGGCGCTGCTGGTGATTGTTATCGGCGGCTCGCTGCTGCTCTATGCCGTAAAAGGCGGCAGCGTCAGGGCGCGGGTGGGCAATGCGCTCTGGTCGCGCGAAAGTTTTCTGCTCGGCAATAATATTTTGCTTATCACCGCCATGCTGGTGGTGCTGCTCGGCACGCTGCTGCCGCTGGTGCATAAGGCACTGGGGCTGGGGTCGATTTCCGTCGGCGCGCCGTTTTTCAATGTGCTGTTCAGCGCGCTGATGGTGCCGTTCGCGCTGTTGCTCGGCGTCGGGCCATTGGTGCGCTGGCGGCGCGATGAGCCGCAAAAGCTGCGCCGTCGCCTGCTGGTGGCGCTGGTCGTTACGCTCGCGGCCTCGCTGATGCTGCCCTGGCTTTTGCAGGACAGCATTAACGCAATGACGGTCGCCGGGCTGATGATGGCGGTCTGGGTACTGGTGTTAACGCTGATGGAACTGCTCGAGCGCGCCACGCACCGCCACAGCCTGTGGCGCGGGTTAGTGAAATTAAGCCGCAGCCAGTGGGGAATGACGCTCGGGCATGTGGGGCTTGCGGTAACGGTTATCGGCATCGCGTTTAGCCAGAACTACAGCGTGGAGCGCGACGTGCGCATGACGGCGGGCGACAGCGTTGATATTCATCATTACCGTTTTGTGTTCCGCGAAGTGCGCGACGCGCAGGGGCCGAACTGGCGCGGCGCGGTCGGGATTATCGATGTGCTGCGCGACGGTAAACCCGAGGCGACGCTGCGCGCCGAAAAACGCGCCTATAACAGCAACCGCGTGGTAATGACCGAAGCCGCCATCGACGGCGGGCTGACGCGCGATCTCTACGCGGCGCTTGGTGAAGAGCTGGATGACGGCAGCTGGGCGGTGCGGCTTTATTACAAACCGTTTGTCCGCTGGATCTGGTTCGGCGGGCTACTGATGGCGCTTGGCGGGCTGCTTTGTCTGCTCGACCCGCGTTACCGGCTGAAAAAAATCCAGGAGGCCGCATGAAACGCCGCATATTACTTCTCCCGCTGGCGCTGTTTCTGCTGCTCGCCGCCGTGCTGTTCTGGCAACTCACGCGCAACGCGGCGGGTGACGATCCGTCTCAGCTCGAATCCACGCTGGTGGGCAAACCGCTGCCCGCGTTCCGGCTCGCCGCGCTTGATGACCCGAACGTAACTTACGAGCGCGCCGCCCTTCTGAACGGCAAACCGCTGCTGCTTAACGTCTGGGCGACCTGGTGCCCGACGTGCCGCGCCGAGCATCAGTTTCTCGACGGGCTGGCCGCGAACGGCGTGCGGATCGTCGGGCTTAACTATAAAGACGATCGCGCTAAAGCCGTGGCGTGGCTCAATACGCTCGGCAACCCTTACGCGCTGAGCCTGTTTGACGGCAGCGGAATGCTGGGGCTGGATCTGGGCGTGTATGGCGCGCCGGAGACGTTTGTTATCGACGGGCGCGGCGTAATTCGATATCGCCACGCGGGCGAGCTGAATGGCCAGGTGTGGCGTCAGGACGTCAAACCGCTGTGGGATGCGCTGAATCAGGAGGTCGAGCCGTGAAACGTCTGTTAAGCCTGCTGACCGGTCTGCTGCTGGCGTGTCATGTTTCTGCCGCCATCGAGGCGTACCCTTTCCAGAGCGAGGCGCAGGAGCAGCAGTTCCGCGAGCTGACCAGCGCGCTGCGCTGCCCGAAATGCCAGAACAACAGCATTGCTGATTCCGGCTCGATGATCGCGGCCGATATGCGCCAGAAGGTCTATGAACTGATGCAGCAGGGGCAGAGCCGCGAGCAGATTGTGGCGTATATGGTGGCGCGCTACGGGAATTTCGTGACCTACGATCCGCCCGTTACGCCCGGCACGATCCTGCTCTGGCTGCTGCCCGCGCTCTTTGCGGCTGGCGGCGTTGCCGTACTGGTGGCGCGCGCGCGTCGCACCCGCCGCGAGCCGCCCGCGCTCAATGAAGACGAACAGCAGCGGCTGCGCGCGCTACTTAATGAAGAAGGAAAACGCCCGTGAGCGCGTTGGTTATTGTTATCGTCATGCTGCTGGCGGGCGTGGCGGCGCTGGTTTTCTGGCCGTGGCGCGAACGGGGCGCGGTTAGCCGCGATGCGCTGAACCGCACGCTCTATTATTCGCGCCTGCGGGAGCTTGACGAGGAGCCGCCCGAGGCCCGTCAGGCGCTGGAGGTGGAGTTGCAGCACAGCCTGCTGGCGGATATTCCCGAGCCGCGCGGGCAGAAAACGAGTCATACGGGTAATGGTGCGTTGCTGGCGGGCGTGCTGCTGGTCGTGGCGGTGAGCGGCGGGCTGTTCATGGCGACGCATAGCCTTAAACAGGTGAATGACTGGCAGGCGGCGGCGCGCGAGACGCCGGCGCTTGTGGCGCGCGTGATGGACCCGCACGCGGCGCCGCTCACGGTGGAGGAGCTGACGCGCCTCGGGCTTGGGCTGCGCACGCGTTTGCAGGAAGAGCCCGGCAACGGCGCGGGCTGGGCGATGCTGGGGCGCATCGGTATGGTGCTCAATAACGCCGATACCGCCACAGAAGCGTTTAAACGCGCCTGGCAGCTCAATTCGCAAAGCACCGAAGCGCGGCTCGACTATGCTGAAGTGCTGGCGCGAGCGCCGCAGCCGGACGATAACCGCCTCGGCGAGCAAATGCTCAAAGACGTCGCGGCGCTGGAGCCTGATAATCTGCGCGCGCAGGGGCTGCTTGCCTTCAGCGCGTTTCGCCAGCAGCGCTATACAGAGGCGATTGCCGTCTGGCAGTCGATGCTGACGCGCCTGCCGCAGGGCGATGCGCGCCGGGCGGTGGTAATGCGTGGCATTGCGCAGGCGCGGGTAGACAGCGGCATGGACAACGCGAGACTGGCTGTTAAAATCACGCTCTCACCCGTTTCGAAAAAAGCCTTGCCGGATAAAGGGATACTCTTTATCAGCGTGACGGATGGCGCATCAAAGGTGCCGGTGTTGGTGAAAAAATTGCCGCTGGGGCATTTTCCGCTGACAATTACGCTTGATGACGCCGACGCGATGCTCCCCGAACGGGGGCTTGAACATGTCACGCAGGGCATCGTGAAGGTGCATATTTCCCGGGACGGCAATGCGACCGTACAGCCCGGAGACTGGACAGGCGAGCGCCGCTTCACCACGCTCAACCCGGCCTTGCCGGTGGACGTCCTGGTCGCGCCTTCGCCATCAGGAGCGGGTTAGTTACCATTTACAGGGAGACTGCTATGAACTTTCGCCTTACCGGGCTTGCGCTGGCGGCCACGCTTTTAGTGGGCTGCGCCAGTTCGTCAGAGCCGCAGCAAGGGCGTTCCGACCCCTTTGAAGGGTTCAACCGCACTATGTTTGCCTTTAACTATGACGTGGTGGACCCTTATGTGCTGCGCCCGGTGGCTGTCGCCTGGCGCGACTACGTGCCGCAACCGGCGCGCAACGGGCTGGGCAACTTCACCAGCAACCTGGAAGAACCCGCTTCGATGCTTAATAAATTTCTGCAGGGCGACCCCTACCAGGGGATGGTGCACTTTACCCGTTTCTTCCTGAACACCCTGCTGGGGATGGGCGGTTTCATCGACGTGGCCGGTATGGCGAACCCGAAACTGCAGCGCGAAGAGCCGCACCGTTTCGGCAGCACGCTCGGCACCTATGGCGTCGGTTACGGGCCGTATGTGCAGTTGCCGTTCTACGGCAGCTTTACGCTGCGTGAAGATGTCGGCGATATGGCGGACACCACTTATCCGGTGCTCTCCTGGCTGACCTGGCCGCTGTCGCTCGGCAAATGGGCGGTGGAAGGCGTGGAGACCCGCGCGCAACTGCTGGATTCCGACGGCCTGCTGCGCCAGTCTTCCGATCCTTACATTCTGGTGCGTGAGGCCTACTTCCAGCGTCACGACTTTATCGCCAATGGCGGTAAGCTCAAGCCGAATGAAAACCCGAACGCGCAGGCGATCGAAGGGGATCTGAAGGATATCGATTCGGAATAAAACGCCGGATGCGATCATTCTTAAGGTAAATAAAAAAAGCGGGCCGGGGCTCGCTTTTTTATTTCTGAACGACAAGGCGCAATAAAAAAGGCGAGCCGCAGCTCGCCTTTGTCGTGATATTTCTATCAGAAACGGTAGTTAAAGTTCACGCCATACAGCCAGGCTTTACCTTCAGATTTGAAGGTGTATGGGCCTTCGGTGAACTCCACGTGCTGGCCGTGCATGTAAGACACACCGGCATCCACGGAGGCGTCTTCATTAAAGGCGTAAGTGGTACCGGCGCTCAGCCAGAGACGGTCCTGGTCAGGAATCGAGATAGAACGCTGCTGCTCTGGCACCGGGCTGTCATCAAAGGCGATACCGGTACGGAAGGTCCAGTTGTCGTCCATATAATAGGTGGTGCCGAGGGCGATACGGTACGCGTCCCGGTATTTTTCTTCTTTCTTAAACAGCGTATCGCCGTTGTTGTTGGTCGCTTTCAGCTCCTGGAACTGGCTCCAGCTGGTATAGGTCAGGCTATAGTGAACGGCCCACTGCGGCGCGATACGGTTATAACCAGAGATCTCCCACATTTCAGGCAGGTTCAGGGTCAGCGAGCCCGGAATGGTTTCTCCACCCGTACCGAACAGACCAAATTGGCCTAACAGCGGGTTAAAGGCGCCCGGGAGGCTACTTTTATAGTCGCCGTCAAAGTCAATTTTCACTTCAGAGCGGTAAGTAAAGCCGTAGCGGTTGTTCTTATCCAGCTCATAAAGAATACCGGCGTTCCAGCCAAAGCCCCACTCGTCGCCTTTCAGATAGGAGATTTGCGTATCAGCCGGAATACCTGCGACGGTCGGAACTAACGCAGGCGGGACCCGGCCAGAGCCAGCAAGGATTGGGCCCAGATCGCCCGCATAACGCTCGATTTTCGCGCGCGCATATACGGCGTCGAAGCCTACACCGAAGCTCCAGTGGTTATCGAGACGATACGCGCCGCTGAGGTTCAGGTTCAGCGTTTCCAGGTCGGTTTTACCGCCGACGGAACCCGCGGTATAGCCGTTGTTATATTCTGTGGCGAGGCCATAGTTGGAGGTAACGGACGCCCCCCAGCCAAACTGTTCGTTAATCGGCGCAACAAAGTGCAGGTTCGGCACCCAGGCGGTCGGCGCGATGTTATCAGCGTCAAGGCTGCGGCCCGTACGGGATTGCCCGGACACATTCACATCCGGGTCAACGAAAATCGCGCCGCCGGAGAATGTCGGGCGATCGAACATGGTAATCAGCGCCGGGTTACGGCTGACGTTGCCTGCGTCATCCGCCATAGCGCCTTCACCGGAATAGGCACGGCCCAGACCGGAGGCAGAGAATTCGTTTAACTGGAAACCTGCGGACCAGGCCTGAGAAGACACGATTGCCACTGCGACTGCTAAAGCAGATTTGGTAAACAGGGTTTTCTGGCGCATGACCATAACCTCATCCATTTATTTTTATTCAAATAATGTTACGTGACGTAACAGGAGCGCGGAGTGTAGGGTCTGAGGTACGGCATGGAAATCAGACCAGTGGCGAGAGTATAGGTCCGACCAGCAGAGATGTTGCAAGTATGTTTATAAGTTTTTTCAATTGTGATCTAAGAAACGCGATCCGTTTAGCAAAATTCCGGGGTTCAGAAATTCATCAATCTGGTGATTATTGTTTTAGATCATTTTTAAGTGTGATTTCGGTCACTTATAAGCGTAAACGGGAAGAACAGGTAGAGCGGTGGCGGCGCGGGGCGTAAAATAGCCTTATCTCTTTTCAGGAAATACAGAGGAAATCACCATGACCAAATGCAGTGCTGATGAAACCCCGGTTTGCTGCTGTATTGATGTAGGCACCATTATTGATAACACCGACTGCGTCGCCTCTTACAGCCGCGTGTTTGAAAACCGCGCCGACGCCGAAGCCACGCTCGCGGCGCTCACCGCCAAAGCGCGTGAAGTGGAATCCGAGCCGTGCCAGATCACCCCGCGCTTCACTGAAGAAGCCGATGGCGTGCGCCTGGATATCGATTTTGTTTTCGCCTGCCAGGCAGAAACCGTTATTTTCCAGTTAGGTCTGCGTTAATCCTGCCGCTTACGCCCCGGCCTGGCCGGGGCGCATTTCTTGTTACGTAATTCGTGTTTTGCCTCGCAATTTTTCCTTTATGTGATTGGCTGAATGTAAAATTCTGGTTAAAACTGTTATCAGGTCAGACCACTTAATTCATCTTTAGCCTTTTCACAGGGGAACGTTATGAGTCAGGCACTACCGCTGGTCACCCGGCAGGGGGATCGTATTGCCATAGTCAGTGGGTTACGCACGCCTTTCGCTCGTCAGGCGACGGCGTACCACGGCGTTCCGGCGGTCGATCTCGGTAAAATGGTGGTCGGCGAACTGCTGGCCCGCAGCGAAATCCCGCCTGAAGTTATTGAACAGCTCGTCTTCGGCCAGGTGGTGCAGATGCCGGAAGCGCCGAATATCGCGCGCGAAATCGTGCTCGGCACCGGCATGAGCGTCCATACCGACGCCTACAGCGTCAGCCGCGCCTGCGCCACCAGTTTTCAGGCGGTGGCGAACGTCGCCGAAAGCCTGATGGCGGGCACTATCCGCGCCGGGATCGCCGGCGGGGCCGATTCCTCTTCTGTGCTGCCAATTGGCGTCAGTAAAAAACTGGCGCGCACCCTGGTGGACGCGAATAAAGCCCGCACCGCCGGGCAGCGCCTGAAGCTCTTCTCGCGCCTGCGTCTGCGTGACCTGCTGCCGGTGCCGCCCGCCGTGGCGGAATATTCCACCGGGCTTCGCATGGGCGACACCGCCGAACAGATGGCGAAAACGCACGGCATCACCCGCGAACAGCAGGACGCGCTGGCGCATCGTTCACATCAGCTGGCGGCGCAGGCGTGGGCGGAGGGCAAATTGCGCGAAGAAGTCATGACCGCTTACACGCCGCCATACCGCGAGCCGCTCAGCGAAGACAACAATATCCGCAAAACCTCGTCGCTGGCCGATTACGCGAAACTGCGCCCGGCGTTCGACCGTAAACATGGCACCGTGACCGCCGCCAACAGTACGCCGCTTACCGACGGCGCGGCGGCGGTCATTCTGATGACGGAATCCCGCGCCCGCGAACTCGGCCTGACGCCGCTTGGCTACCTGCGCAGCTACGCTTTTACCGCGATCGATGTCTGGCAGGACATGCTGCTCGGCCCCGCCTGGTCGACGCCGCTGGCGCTTGAGCGTGCCGGACTGACGATGGCCGATCTCACGCTTATTGATATGCATGAGGCGTTCGCCTCGCAAACGCTCACCAACCTGAAGCTGATGGCGAGCGACCGTTTCGCCCTTGAGGTGCTGGGCCGCAGCCAGGCCACCGGCGAGGTGGATGAGAGCAAATTTAACGTGCTCGGTGGCTCTATCGCTTACGGACACCCGTTCGCGGCCACCGGCGCGCGAATGATCACCCAGACGCTCAATGAACTGCGCCGCCGCGGCGGCGGTTTCGGGCTGGTTACCGCCTGCGCGGCGGGCGGGCTCGGTGCGGCAATGGTACTGGAGGCCGAATAATGGAATCGACATCCGCATTTAATTTACAGATGCGCCCGGACAATGTGGCGGTGGTCACTATCGACGTACCGGGCGAGAAAATGAACACGCTGAAGGCGGAGTTTGCCCGCGACGTTCGCGCCATCGTGAAAACGCTGCGGGAAAACCGCGATCTCGCGGGCGTGGTGTTTATCTCCGCCAAGCCGGATAACTTTATCGCCGGCGCGGATATTAACATGATCGCCCATTGCCAGAGCGCGCAGGAGGCTGAAGCGCTGGCAAGCCAGGGGCAGCAGATCATGGCGGAGATCCGCGCGCTGCCGGTGCATGTGGTCGCAGCTATTCACGGCGCGTGCCTCGGCGGTGGGCTGGAGCTGGCGCTCGCCTGCCACAGCCGCATCTGTACCGACGATGCGAAAACGCTGCTCGGGCTGCCGGAAGTCCAGCTGGGGCTGCTGCCGGGCTCCGGCGGCACGCAGCGGCTGCCACGCCTCATTGGCGTCAGCACCGCGCTTGAGATGATCCTTGCGGGCAAACAGCTGAGACCGCGTCAGGCACTGAAAGCCGGGCTGGTGGATGATGTGGTGCCACAATCTATTTTGCTGGAAGCCGCTGCCGAACTGGCGAAAAAGCGCCGTCCCGCGCCGCGCCGTCTGCCGGTGCGCGAGCGTCTGCTCGCAGGCCCGCTTGGTCGTGCGCTGCTGTTTCGCATGGTCACGCAGAAAACGCACCAAAAAACCCACAGTAACTATCCGGCGGCGCAGCGCATTATTGACGTGGTGCGCACCGGCCTTGAGCAGGGCAGCGCCAGCGGTTATCAGGCCGAGGCCCGCGCCTTTGGCGAGCTGGCGATGACGCCGGAATCCGCCGCGCTGCGAGGGCTCTTTTTCGCCACCACCGAGCTTAAAAAAGAGACCGGCAGCGAGGCAGCCCCGCGCGCGCTGCATTCTGTCGGCGTGCTGGGCGGCGGGTTGATGGGCGGCGGGATCGCCTATGTCACCGCCACCAAAGCCCGGCTACCGGTACGCATTAAAGACATCAACGAGAAGGGCATTAACCACGCGCTGAAATACAGCTGGGATCTGCTTGAGAAAAAAGTGCGCCGCCGTCACCTGCGCGCCAGCGAGCGCGACGCGCAGATGGCGCTCATCTCCGCCAGCACCGATTACCGTGGGTTTCACCAGCGCGATATCGTGGTGGAAGCGGTTTTCGAAGATTTAACGCTCAAACAAAACATGGTGGCGGAGATCGAAGCGCATACCGCGCCGCATACGATTTTCGCGTCTAACACCTCGTCGCTGCCTATTGGCGATATCGCCGCAGGCGCTACGCGCCCGGAGCAGGTCATCGGCCTGCACTACTTCAGCCCGGTGGATAAAATGCCGCTGGTAGAAGTTATCCCGCACGCGGGCACCAGCGCGGAAACCATTGCCACCACCGTTCAGCTTGCCAAAAAGCAGGGCAAAACGCCGATCGTGGTGGCCGACTGCGCCGGGTTTTATGTTAACCGTATTCTGGCACCCTACATCAATGAGGCGATGCGTTGCCTGATGGAAGGGGAGAGCATTGAGAAAATCGACGAGGCGCTGGTCAAAAGAGGCTTTCCTGTGGGGCCGATTCAGTTGCTGGATGAAGTGGGCATTGATGTCGGCACCAAAATTATGCCTGTGCTGGAGCGCGCTTACGGGCCGCGATTCAGCGCGCCGGGAGACGCCGTTGCAGCAATTTTGAATGACGATCGCAAAGGCAGAAAAAATGGCCGCGGTTTCTATCTTTATCCGGCGAAAGGGCGTAAAAGCAAAAAGCAGGTTGACCCTGCGGTTTACGGGCTTATTGGCGTTAAACCGGGCGGTAAACTGAGCGGCGAAGAGATTGCCGAGCGCTGCGTCATGATGATGCTTAACGAGGCGGCGCGGTGTCTGGATGAAGGCGTGGTGCGTTCCGCGCGCGACGGCGATATCGGCGCGGTGTTTGGCATCGGTTTTCCGCCGTTTCTTGGCGGACCGTTCCGCTATATGGATACGCTCGGCGCGGCAGCCGTAGTGGCGACGCTCACGCGTCTTGCCACCCGTTACGGAGATCGTTTTACCCCGTGCGACAGGCTGTTGCGCATGGCGCAGACCGGACAAACATTTTGGCACGCGGGGAACCCGCAGGCTAAAACGACGGTCTGATATAGCGTAGTTCCTGGCTTCGAAAACGCAGCGCTGGCTAATTTGTAAACAGTGATTGACTATACTTACGTCAATAAGGTAAAAAACAGCGTTTCATTCGAAGTACGGATCAGGCACAATGCCCGACCGCCAGACGATACCCTTAAAAAGCGCGCTGCTTTTTAAGCTCTCGCTGGCGCTTCTGGTCAACAAAAGCGGTGCAATATGCAAGTTTTTATCATGCGTCACGGCGACGCAGCACTCGATGCCGCCAGTGATTCGGTTCGTCCTCTGACCGCGTGCGGTTGTGATGAATCCCGTCAAATGGCGACCTGGTTAAAAGGTCAAAAGGTGGATATCGAACGTGTTCTGGTGAGCCCTTTCCTGCGAGCCGAACAGACACTGGACGTCGTGAAAGAGGCCATGAGCCTGCCTGTCAAAACCGAAGTCCTGCCGGAACTCACGCCGTGCGGCGATGTCGGTCTGGTGAGCGATTACCTCCACGTTCTGGCCCGTGATGGCGTCAGCGCGGTCATGGTTATCTCCCACCTGCCGCTGGTCGGTTATCTGGTGGCGGAACTCTGCCCTGGCGAAACGCCGCCGATGTTCTCCACCTCCGCTATCGCCTGCGTGACGGTTGAGGGCGATAACGATAAGGGCGTCTTTAACTGGCAGATGAGCCCCTGCAATCTCAAAATGGCGAAAGCGATTTAACGTAAGCCTGACCCATAAAAGAAAAGAGCCGCTGATGCGGCTCTTTCTGTTTCTGCTATCCGGTTCGATGCGCTTAAGGCAACTGCGGCGGCTGCCACTCTTCCACTTCTATTAACACCAGCAGCGCGGCGTCGCCGCCATACTCTTTCGGTGCCTGATGGAACGCCATCACGTGCGGGTGCTGGGCCAGCCACAGCGGCGTCTGCTGTTTAAGAATATGTTTACCGTGGCCATGCATCACGCAGGCGCAGAACACATGTTCGCGACGGCAGGCGGCGATAAGTGCGCCCAGCTCCTGTTTGGCCTGCATCTGCGTCAGGCCGTGGAGATCGAGAAACAGCTCGGGCGAATAGTCGCCGCGGCGCAGTTTTTTCAGCTCGAAGTGATCCACGCCGGGGCGCACATAGCGCATCGGCCCGTCGCTGTTCAGAAGCGGCTGGAATTCATCAGAAAAATAGTGGCTCGCGTCCACCTGCTCCTGTAACAGGCGTTTTGGCGGCACTTCGCGCAGCTTTTTACGCGCGGGCGGATGCACGATGGTGTCCTGTTTCAGCTCGCGCGTTCCGCTCATCAGCGCGCGAAACAGCGACTTTTCTTCTTCGCTTAGCGATGGCTTCTTTTTCATCTTCTTCTCTTCTTTCTCTTTGCGCAGGCAGTGTACCCGAGTTTGGCGCGTCGCCAAACAAAAGCCATTTTTCCGGGATGACGCGCCGGTTGCTGATTTATCGCCGTCTTCATGGCAAACTAGCCGCCGAATTTAACGCGGAGCGTCATGCGGAGGGCAGTGTGGATAAAATTTTCGTCGATGAGGCAGTCAGTGAACTGCATACCATTCAGGATATGTTGCGTTGGGCGGTGAGCCGTTTCAGCGCGGCCGGCATCTGGTATGGTCACGGCACGGATAACCCCTGGGATGAGGCTGTGCAGCTGGTGCTGCCGTCGCTCTACCTGCCGCTCGATATCCCGGAAGATATGCGCACCGCGCGCCTGACCTCCAGCGAGCGTCACCGTATCGTCGAGCGGGTGATCCGCCGCGTTAACGAGCGTATTCCCGTAGCGTATCTCACCAACAAAGCCTGGTTCTGCGGCCACGAATTTTATGTCGATGAGCGCGTGCTGGTGCCGCGTTCGCCGATTGGCGAGTTAATCAATAACCGCTTCGCCGGGCTTATCGACCACGAGCCGCAGCACATTCTCGATATGTGCACCGGCAGCGGCTGTATCGCTATCGCCTGCGCGTATGCCTTCCCGAACGCGGAAGTCGACGCGGTGGATATCTCTGCCGACGCGCTGGCTGTAACCGAGCACAACATTGAAGAGCACGGGCTTATCCATCACGTCACGCCTATCCGCTCAGACTTGTTCCGCGACCTGCCGAAAGTGCAGTACGACATTATCGTTACTAATCCGCCGTACGTGGATGAAGAAGATATGTCCGATCTGCCGAACGAATACCGCCACGAGCCGGAACTCGGCCTGGCAGCGGGCAGCGACGGGCTGAAGCTTGCGCGCCGCATTCTCGCCTGCTCGCCGGACTACCTGACCGACAACGGTATTCTGATTTGTGAAGTCGGTAACAGCATGGTACATCTGATGGAGCAGTACCCGGACGTGCCGTTTACCTGGCTTGAGTTCGACAACGGCGGCGACGGCGTCTTTATGCTGACCAAAGCGCAGCTCATCAGCGCCCGCGAACATTTCAGCATCTACAAAGATTAACAACAGGCGGGCGCAGGCCCGCTGAATCATAAAAACACCACAACGACACGACAACGGAGCCGTGATGGCAGGCAACACTCTTGGACAACTCTTTCGCGTAACCACTTTCGGCGAGTCGCATGGTCTGGCGCTCGGCTGCATCATTGACGGCGTGCCGCCGGGCATTGCGCTGAGCGAAGCCGACCTGCAACACGATCTCGACCGCCGCCGTCCTGGCACCTCCCGTTACACCACGCAGCGCCGCGAGCCGGATCAGGTGAAAATTCTCTCCGGCGTGTTTGAGGGCGTGACCACCGGCACCAGCATCGGCCTGCTGATTGAAAATACCGATCAGCGCTCCCAGGATTACAGCGCGATCAAAGATGTGTTCCGTCCAGGACATGCCGATTACACCTACGAACAGAAATATGGCCTGCGTGATTATCGCGGCGGCGGGCGCTCGTCGGCGCGTGAAACCGCCATGCGCGTGGCGGCAGGCGCCATTGCTAAAAAGTATCTGGCGCAAAAATTCGGTATCGTCATCCGCGCCTGCCTGACCCAGATGGGCGATATTCCGCTGGAGATCAAAGACTGGACGCAGGTGGAGCAGAACCCGTTCTTCTCCCCGGATGCGGATAAGCTGGAAGCGCTGGACGAACTGATGCGCGCGCTGAAAAAAGAGGGCGACTCTATCGGCGCGAAAGTGACGGTGGTGGCGGATAACGTGCCGCCGGGCCTCGGTGAGCCGGTATTTGACCGTCTCGATGCCGACATCGCCCACGCGCTGATGAGCATCAACGCCGTTAAGGGTGTTGAGATTGGCGAAGGCTTTGGCGTCGTGGCGCTGAAAGGCAGCGAAAACCGCGACGAAATCACCAAAGAGGGTTTTCAGAGCAACCATGCGGGCGGCATTCTCGGCGGCATCAGCAGCGGCCAGCAGATTGTCGCGAATATCGCGCTGAAGCCGACCTCCAGCATCACCGTACCGGGCCGTACCGTTAACCGCTTTGGCGAGGAAGTCGAGATGATCACCCGCGGGCGTCACGATCCGTGCGTGGGTATTCGCGCCGTGCCGATCGCCGAGGCGATGATGGCTATCGTGCTGATGGATCACCTGCTGCGTCACCGCGCCCAGAACGCGGATGTCACCACCACGCTTCCTCGCTGGTAACGTCATGAAAAAACTCTGCTTAGCCTTGCTGGCGCTGCTTGCCTGCAGCGCGGCAAGCGCTGCCACGCCGTGGCAGAAAATCACCCAGCCGATCCCGGGCGCGGCCCAGTCGATCGGCACTTTTTCCAATGGCTGTATCGTCGGCGCGCAGCCGCTGCCGATCGAGTCAGAGCACTATCAAATCATGCGCACCGACCAGCGCCGCTATTTTGGTCATCCGGAGCTGGTGCGCTTTATCGAGCGCCTGAGCAACCAGGTGAGCGAGTTGCAGCTCGGCACCGTGCTGGTGGGCGATATGGGAATGCCTGCGGGCGGGCGCTTTAACGGCGGTCACGCCAGCCACCAGACGGGCCTCGATGTCGATATTTTCCTGCAACTGCCGAAAACGCGCTGGAGCGCGGCGCAGCTGCGTCGTCCGCAGGCGCTGGATTTAGTCTCAAGCGACGGGAAATCGGTGGTGCAGTCACTCTGGAAGCCGGAGATCGGCGGGCTGATTAAGCTTGCGGCGCTTGATGATGAAGTTACGCGTATTTTCGTAAACCCGGCGATTAAACAGCAGCTCTGCCTGGATGCCGGGCCGGATCGCGACTGGCTGCGTAAAGTGCGCCCGTGGTTCCAGCATCGCGCCCATATGCACGTGCGTCTGCGCTGCCCGCCGGACAGCCTGGAGTGCGTGGAGCAGGATCCGCCGCCGCCGGGGGATGGCTGTGGCGAAGAGTTGCAAAGCTGGTTTAAGCCTGCTGCGCCTGGCAGCAGCAAGCCTGAGAAAACCACGCCGCCGCCGCTGCCGCCGTCGTGTCAGGCGCTGCTCGACAAACACGTTCTTTAACACCGACTAAGGATGGCCGTGATGGACTGGTTTATGGTTTCGCCGCTGTTGCTGACAGCGCTCTTTTTTGTCGCGATGCTGGCAGGATTTATCGATGCCCTCGCAGGCGGCGGCGGGTTGCTGACTGTGCCTGCGCTGCTGGCGGCGGGCATGTCGCCTGCCCAGGCGCTGGCGACCAATAAACTGCAGGCCTGCGGCGGCTCGCTGTCGGCCTCGCTCTATTTTATCCGTCGCGGCGTGGTTAGCCTGCGCGACCAGAAGCTCAATATCCTGATGACGTTTATCGGCTCCACCAGCGGCGCGCTGCTGGTGCAGCATGTGCAGTCCGATATTCTGCGCCAGATCCTGCCGGTGCTGGTGATTGCCATCGGCCTCTATTTTTTGCTGATGCCGCGCCTGGGCGAAGACGATCGCCAGCGCAGGCTTTATGGCCTGCCGTTCGCGCTGGTGGCGGGCGGCTGCGTCGGCTTTTATGACGGCTTTTTCGGCCCCGGCGCAGGTTCGTTTTACGCGCTGGCGTTTGTGACGCTCGCCGGTTTTGGTCTCGCCAAATCCACCGCGCACGCCAAAGTGCTTAACGCCACATCTAACGTCGGCGGTTTGCTGCTCTTTATCATTGGCGGCAAAGTTATCTGGGGCACCGGCTTTGTCATGCTCGCCGGACAATTTCTCGGCGCGCGCTTAGGCTCGCGTCTGGTATTAAGTAAAGGACAGCGCCTGATCCGCCCGATGATCGTTATCGTGTCGGCGGTGATGAGCGCCAAATTGTTATATGACAGCCACGGACAGGAGATCCTCCACTGGCTGGGGATAGCGTAATGCGTGAACACCACTATCAGGATTTAATTACTATTTTCGACGGCTGTTTTGCCGGTGATTTTAATACCCGTCTGATTAAAGGCGACGACGAACCGATCTATCTTCCGGCAGATGCCGATGCGCCTTATCACCGCGTGGTGTTTGCACACGGCTTTTACGCCAGCGCCCTGCATGAGATTTCGCACTGGTGTATCGCGGGCAAAGCGCGGCGCGAGCTGGTGGATTTTGGCTACTGGTACTGTCCGGACGGACGCGATGCGCAGACACAGAGCCAGTTTGAAGATGTGGAAGTGAAACCGCAGGCGCTGGAGTGGCTGTTCTGCGTGGCGGCGGGCTTTCCGTTTAACGTCAGCTGCGACAACCTTAACGGCGATTTCGATCCGGATCGCATCGCGTTTCAGCGCCGGGTGCACGCGCAGGTTATGCAATATCTGACCAACGGCATTCCCGAACGTCCGGCGCGCTTTATCGCGGCCTTACAGGATTTTTACCAGACGCCGCCGCTGGCGGCGCAACAGTTCCCATGGCCGGAAGACTTGTGCTAATCGCCATGTTATTAACCGAGGAAAACGAATGATTGCCGAATTTGAAGCACGTATTCTGGCGCTGATAGATGAGATGGTGGAGCACGCGAGCGACGACGAACTGTTCGCCAGCGGCTACCTGCGCGGGCACCTGACGCTTGCCGTCGCGGCGCTGGAGCAGGGCGACGACCACTCGCCGCAGGCGGTATACACCAAAGTGACGAACAGCCTCGAAACGGCGATCCACGCGGGCGAACTCTCGCCGCGTGACCAGGCGCTGGTGCTGGGCATGTGGGATAACCTGTTCCAGCAGGCGAAGCTCAACTAAGGCCTCACAGCCTGCGCGCCGCCGGGTGCGCAGGTTTTTCTTTTTAGCGCCTTGCGCTTCCCGCCGAACCTGCCTTTACGTATTCCTGCTTTCAGCAGCGTTATCTCATTCCCTGCCGCCACAGCGTTAACCCGCCGCCCGGCCTTTGAGGAGCTTACGCACCCACAGCCGGTTGGGATTCAGCGCCGCGAGCGTCGCGCCATCAAGCGGCAGCGGTTCACCACTCATTTGCGAAGCTAAAACTTCAGCGGCCAGCGGCGCGCTGCACAGCCCGCGCGAGCCGAGCGCGCCCAGCACAAAGAGATTCTCCAGCACCGGCGCGGGCATGACCGCTTCGGGCACTTCAGCATCCTGAGAGAGCGTCGCGTAATCGCGAAGCGTTGCGGCGTGATCCGGCGCGTTGCCGACCATCGGCAGGTGATCGCGCGTGGCGCAACGCACGCCGCAGCGCGCGTCGCCCGCGCTCACGTCCACCTCCTGCGCCCATTCTGCCGCGGGCAGGCAGTCGAGAAGCCGCTGGCGGTTGTGCTGCTGGTCTTCTTCCTGATAGCGCATCTCGCTCACGCCACGGTGATAGCTGGCACCGATGCAGTGCATGCCGTTCGCCGGGTTTTGCGGCGTCAGATAGCCGTCATAACAGAGCACCTGGCGCAGCGCGCCGAGGCCCGGCGTGGTGGGAATATGGCTTACCTGGCCGCCGACCGGGTAGACCGGCAGCTTTTCGGTTTGCGGGAAGCCGCTGAGTTGATGCCCGTTCGCCAGTACCACGGCGGCGTGACGCGCCTGCGCGCCGCTCGCGAAATCGAGTTGCCAGTCCTGGTCTTCCCGATGCAGCGCGCTCACCCTGTGCCCGTAATGCACCCGCAGACCGTGCGCCTGCGCAAGCTTCAGCACGCCCGCAGTCAGTTGCGCCGGGCAGAGCCAGCCGCCCTGCGGATATTCAATGCCGCCACAGCCGGTCTCCACGCCGCAGCGTTCGCGCACTTCTCGCGCGTCAACGCCGCGCGCAAGAGATTCTGGCAGGCCGGGCTCCAGCATCTGGTTGATTTTCGTCTGGCTCTTTTCATCCCAGCCAAGCTGCGTCACGCCGCACCAGTCTTTATCGAAACTGACCGGCAGCGCGTCATAGAGTCTGCGCGCGAAGGTAAAAGCGGCCGGGAAGAAGGCGGCCAGCGCGGCGTCGTGGTGGCTTAACAGAGGATAGAGCGCGCCCTGGCGGTTGCCTGAAGCCCCCTGCGCCGGCGCGCCATCCGCGCAGTAGAGCGTCACCCGCCAGCCGCGTCTTAATAAGCCGAGTGCGAGCAGCGCGCTGGCGATGCCGCCGCCGATAATCGCCACGTCTTTATCACCGCTTGCCGGACGACGCGCATACCAGGGGGCGCGGGCAGACGGCGGAGCATCATGGCTGAGCGCGCCCGTCAGCATTTCGCGCTTGCGCCCGAAGCCTTTGCGCTTCACCACGTTAAAACCAGCTTCAATCAGCCCACGGCGCACAAAGCCTGCGGAGGTGAATGTTGCGAGCGTACCGCCGGGGCGGGCGAGGCGCGCCATCGCAGCAAACAGGCCGCGCGTCCACATCTCCGGGTTTTTCGACGGCGCGAAGCCATCCAGAAACCAGGCATCCACCTGGCGGTTATGCGTGTCATCCAGCGTATCGACCAGTTCGTTGATATCGCCAAGCCAGAGATCGAGCGTCACGCGTCCGCCATCCAGTACCAGCCGCTGACAGCCAGGCAGCGCCTCGGCCACTGCGCCTGGAGCTGTTGCGCCCACGGCGCGAGTTCCGGCCAGTGGGCGTGCGCGCTTTTAAGATCCGCATCCGTCAGCGGGAATTTCTCAAAACTGATGAAGTGCAGGCGTTGCAGCGTGGCGTCCGGGTGCGCGTCGCGAAACGCCGCGAACGCCTGCCAGAGCGTCAGGAAATTCAGCCCGGTGCCAAATCCGCTTTCGGCGACAATAAAGCTGTCACGCGGGTGTGTCATAAAGCGCTCGGGGAGCTGATTACCGTCCAGAAAAACGTAGCGGGTCTCTTCCAGACCGTCATCATTGGAAAAATAAACGTCATCAAAATCTCGGGAAACAGGTGTACCCTCATTATTAAACGTCAGGGAGGCGGGCTGTATGGCGATAGGTTTCACGTAAATTGCTCGAATGACAGGCAGTCGCACGATCTTAGCGAGCCAGGTCAGACAGCGCAAATTTCTTGCCAATCTGGCTGATCGGACTTGTTCGGCGTACAACTGTACGCTATCTTGCGACACGACACTTACTTAGCGTACTCGAAGAGGTATTGAATGAAACGTGCAGTAATTACTGGCCTGGGCATCGTTTCCAGCATCGGTAATAACCAGCAGGAAGTCCTGGCATCCCTGCGTGAAGGACGCTCGGGGATCACTTTCTCTCAAGAATTTCTCGACGCTGGTATGCGTAGCCACGTCTGGGGCAACGTGAAGCTCGACACCACCGGTCTTATCGACCGTAAAGTGGTTCGCTTCATGAATGACGCCTCAATTTATGCTTACCTCTCCATGCAGGAAGCGGTTAAAGATGCCGGCCTGAGCGACGAGGTGTATCAGAACAACCCGCGCGTCGGTATCGTTGCCGGCTCCGGCGGCTCGTCCAAAGCACAGGTGTTCGGCGCTGACGCGATGCGTAGTCCGCGCGGCCTGAAAGCGGTCGGCCCTTACGTGGTCACTAAAGCGATGGCTTCTGCGGTTTCTGCCTGCCTCGCCACCCCGTTTAAAATCCACGGCGTTAACTACTCCATCAGCTCCGCGTGTGCGACTTCCGCGCACTGCATCGGCAACGCGGTTGAGCAGATCCAGCTTGGCAAACAGGACATCGTGTTTGCAGGCGGCGGTGAAGAGCTGGGCTGGGAAATGGCGTGTGAGTTCGACGCGATGGGCGCGCTCTCCACTAAATACAATGAGACTCCGGAAAAAGCGTCCCGTACTTACGACGCGAGCCGTGACGGCTTCGTTATCGCAGGCGGCGGCGGTATGGTCGTGGTGGAAGAGCTGGAGCACGCGCTGGCGCGCGGCGCGCACATCTATGCGGAAATCGTTGGCTACGGCGCGACCTCCGATGGTGCTGACATGGTCGCCCCGTCTGGCGAAGGCGCGGTGCGCTGCATGAAGATGGCGATGCACGGTGTAGATACCCCGATTGACTATCTGAACTCCCACGGTACGTCTACGCCGGTTGGCGACGTGAAAGAGCTGGGCGCTATTCGTGAAGTCTTCGGCGACAACACGCCGGCTATCTCCGCGACCAAAGCGATGACCGGCCACTCGCTGGGTGCCGCAGGCGTTCAGGAAGCTATCTACTCGCTGCTGATGCTGGAGCACGGCTTTATCGCGCCGAGCATCAACATTGAAGAGCTGGACGAGCAGGCGAAAGGCATGAACATCATCACCGCGCCGGTTGAGCGTGAGCTGACCACCGTGATGTCCAACAGCTTTGGCTTTGGCGGCACCAACGCGACGCTGGTCATGCGTAAATACCAGGCGTAACGTCTCTTTAAAAGAAATGGAGCCGAAAGGCTCCTTTTTTTTATATTTATTTTCCACTCACGCTTTTTTTGTTTCTTTATCCGAAACACACCCGGTCACGCTATTCCCTTTCTGTTTTAATCCATTCTCGCTTTGATAGTAATAACCTGTTGTTTTAATAGTTATTATCTTTATATTCCGGTCAGGCCTGCTATCGCAAAAAACCTTTATTTTACCAGTGCTTACATCTTGCTATTTTTATTAAATTTCACTTAAGTCAGTGAAATTTAATTTAGCTTAAAATTAAGATGCTGATAAATAATGATTATTCCAATAAAAATGCTTTTATCGTCTTCTTCTTTAAAGTTATCGCATTTTTTGACGATATATCCGTATATATCGGAGCGGCCGTTTTGTTCATCATGACGGTACCTCTTAGCGGAAACGCATATCAAATAATGCCATTCTTAATCTTTTCAGAAAGATAGGGATGAAGGACGCAGCATAAAAGAAATCCGAAATCAGTTTGCGGAATTCAGGGAAAAGTTGTTTGCCTCTTACGAGGCGTTGCCAGCCGGGGAAACCAACCATGCCCAAAGACGCATCTCTGGGTAAAGGGATTTTATTAACCACAGGAAACGTGATTCCACTTATTATTCTGTCCTGCTCAGGGGCTGCCTCTGCCAGTGGAAACAAGGATGTGGATGATACCTTCATGTATGTGCCTTTTGTGGCGGCAACGGATGTTGTCACGCGCACCAACTATAATCGCCCGTTGTTTGTCACCAGCGCCGCGACAGCGCGAGCGGCAGGCATTAACGGTGCCGGGGTTAAAGTCGGCGTAGCGGATACCGGTATTCTGACAACGCATCCGGCGCTGTTGGGGGTGGTGAAAGGCACGCTAAACTATGTCGACGCGAGCGCCAATAATCTGAGCGTCGGCGATGTCCGCGGCCACGGCACGATGGTCGCCCAGACGCTCGCGGGCCGCGCCACAGGACTGTTCACCGGCGGTACTGCGCCGGGCGCGACGCTTATCAGCGCGCGTATCATTCCTGATGTCGCTAATACCCGCCAGAGCCTGAATTTCGGGCAGATCAACTACGATCTCGCGCGTGCTGGCGCGAAAATTATCAATAACTCCTGGGGTATTCCTGACTGGAACCCGACCAGCACCGCCACGACTACCTATTTTGTAAACGCCTGGAAGCCCTTTATCTCGTCCTATAACGGACTGATTGTGTTTGCGAGCGGCAACGATGGCGCGGCGAATCCGGTAGGCGTTGCGAAACTGCCGTCGCTGGCCCCCGCCTCCGGGCTGGATAAGGGCTGGCTGGTGGCCACGGCGGTCGATACTTTTAACCCGAGCTATATCGCGAGCTACGCCAACCGCTGCGGTGTGATGAAAAACAGCTGCCTCGCGGCACCCGGCAGCGTTTACGTGCAGTCGACAGACAGTACCGGTAAAGCGGTGCTGCGCCTGGTGAGCGGCACTTCATTTGCCGCGCCGCAGGTTTCCGGCGTGGCGGCGATGGTCTGGCAGAAATACCCTTATTTCACGAACGATCTGGTTCGCCAGACGGTGCTCGGCACCGCGACCGATATCGGCGCACCGGGTGTGGACGCGGTATTTGGTTACGGCCTGCTGAACGCCGCGAAGGCGATTAACGGCCCGGCGAAGTTTAACTGGGGCACCGTGAGCGTCGCGTTTAACAGCTATACCTCGACCTGGAGCAACGCCATCAGCGGCAGCGGCGGGTTGATTAAAAGCGGTACCGGCAAGCTAGTGCTGACGCAGGACGCCAGCTATACCGGCACTACGCAGGTGCTGGGCGGCAGCCTGTCATCGGCGAAAAGTCTGGCCTCCGCGGTGAACATTGGCCGCGCGGGTACGCTGGATGTGCGCACGGTAAAAGGTAATGTCGATAACAGCGGTTTTGTGCTGCTGCGCGACGGCAAAACGCGCTTTATGACCAACTATACGCAGCGCACCACCGGCAGTCTGGCGTTTATGCTCGGCTCGACGCTGGATGTGGCAGGGCGCGCGACGATCGCCGGTAATTTGCATCTGCTTGGCGTACCGGCAGGCTACATCACCCAGGCGCGTCAGCCTGTCGTCAACGCGGGCGCGGTGTCCGGCAAATTCAGCCGCTTTACGCAGTCGGCGGGCGTGTTCCTGACAGGTTCACTGGGCTATAGCACGAAGCAGGTATGGCTGAACATCAAACGTTTGCAGGTGACGCAGACCAAAGTCGCCAGCACGTCTGCGGCCACGCAATCCGCCGCTGTGCGTCTGGAACAGGCGTTTACGCAGCTTGATAAGCAAGTGGCGACCGGCGTGGCGGTGCGCGCCAGTTCGTTTGCGTCCGCGGCGGGCGAGTTGCAGCACATCTCGAATAACACGTCTGCCCGCGCGGCGCTGGAGAGCCTCTCCGGCCAGCTTCCGGCAGCGACGGCGGCGCTCACCTGGCAGGCGATTAATGTGAATCAGCGCAGCAGCGCGACTCACATCAACGCGCTGCTGGACGCGCCGCAAAGCCGCAGCTGGAGCGATACGCTCTCCTGGAACGGCAGCCTCGGACGCAGCGGGTATTCGCCGGTGAGCTACTCCATGAAAGGGTGGGTGACAGGTCAGGACCGGTTTATTGATGAGCACACGTTTATCGGCACGTCGCTGTCGCGCACCGACACGTTCAGCGCGCTGAGCAGCGGCGGCGAGCGCAACACCGGCACGCTGAGCGAAGCGGCGCTGTACGGCGGCAAGATCTACGGCGGCTACTACCTGACTGGTCGCCTGGCGTCCGGGTATTATGACGGCCAGCAGCACCGTATGCTGTGGCTCGGCAGTCGTTCCGAGCGCGTCAGCAGCCGTCAGAGCGGCAGCTGGATGTCGCTTGGCAGCGAGACCGGCTATCGCTTTAACCTGGACGGTTTCGCCGTAACGCCATTTATCGATACGCAATACATCACGCTGAAGCAGGATGCGTTTAGCGAGAAGAGCGGCTCTGGCTTTGGCCTGCGCGCCGACAACCAGACCACCACGCGCTGGCAGGCTGGCGCGGGGCTGCGTGCGGCGTACACGTTCGATCTGCAAACCCACGGGCGGCTGGATCTGAGCTTCCAGACCCACCTGCAACGCGCGTTAAGCCAGGATGAAGGACGCTATCAGGCAAGCTTTACCGGCGTGGATCAGCCAGTGCCGCTGCACGGCGTGACGGCACCTGAGAAAACGCTGACCAGCGCAGTGTCGCTCGGCTGGCAGGTGAATCCGGCGCTGAATCTGAATCTGACGGGCGAGCAGGAGACCAGCGACGGGCGCAACAGCAACCGCAGCGTGATGGCCGGCGTGTCGTTAAGTTTCTGATACAGGGATTTAAGAAAAAGAAAAGGCGTCGCAAGACGCCTTTTTGCTGCCTGTCAGATAACCAGCCAGAGCAGAAGGAGAACCAGCACCAGCAGGAACATCGCAAGGCCGGGCTTCGCGGAAATCTGCTTCACCGGCTGGGTGAAAAACGCGATAAGCGGGCTGTAGATCGGCTGAATATGGCGCACTTCAAGCGTCTCCGGCGACCCTTCCGAGCGACGAATAAACACCTGATTGAGAATATCCTGTACCTGCGCGGTGGTTAACACCGTTTGCGGCGTCGCCTGGAAGCGCTGCTGCGCGTAGTCGCTAATCTCCTGCCATTCGCGCGACTCCAGCGGCTGGCGTAGCGCGGCCTGAATGCTGTGTAGCGTTGGCGCGGGCTGGTCGGCGAGGGTCTGGCGCGCGACAAGCCAGGTCGAGAGCGCCGCGAAATGCTTCGCCGGAATCAGCTCACCGCTTTTCACGCCAGAAAGCTCCAGCATCGACTGCCAGATAAGCTTCGGCGATTCGCCGGTGGCCGCCGCAAGCTTCGTCACCTGCTGGTTGAGCGTATTATGCTCCGCGGGCTGCATCGGGCGGTCGGTCGCCGGGCGCTGCTGCGGTTGCGGAATACTCAGCTGCGCGTTTTGCAGCAGCGTCAGCACGCTTTTGAGCTGCTCGCCGGAGAGCTGGTTCAGCGCGGTGTGCCCGAACTGCTGGCGGATATAATCGCTCACCGCCTGGCGGTTGTTGCCGACGTTCAGAAGCTCGGTCAGTTGCGACAATACCTGGCGCTGGGTATGGGTCTGCTGCGCCTGGCCTAACCGCTGGTTAAGGTTCTGCTCGGCGGCGGGGAAGTGGCGCGAAAGCAGCGGCGCATCGCTCTTTAAGCCCAGATCGTGCTTCATGCCGGCCCAGACTTCGGCGCTTTGCTGTTGGGTTAGCGCCACAAGCCGGGTGATAAGCCGCTCAAGCACCGTGCGCTGCTGAGTGGAAAGCGGCTGTTCGCCTGCGGAGTGGGGCGATGTGGGAGGCTCCCCCGCCGGGCGGGGCGTGGCGCCATGAATGGGTTGCATCATCAATAATCCTTAACCTGACCGGACGGTGCCGCGAAACTAACCACGCTGTTAAGTATGCCTGGCGGCGAGATTATGGCACACTTAACGGCTATCTCCCGCACATAAACAGGTAGAGAAACGTGAAAATCCTCGTTGATGAAAATATGCCTTACGCACGCGAGCTGTTCAGCCGTCTTGGCGAGGTGCAGGCCGTGCCTGGCCGCCCGATTCCAAAGGCGGAACTGAACGACGCCAACGCACTGATGGTGCGCTCTGTCACCCAGGTGAATTGCGATTTGCTGGCAGGCAAAAACATCCGGTTTGTCGGTACCGCCACGGCGGGCACCGATCACGTTGATGAAGATTACTTACGCGAGGCGGGCATCGGGTTTTCCGGCGCGCCCGGCTGCAACGCTATCGCGGTCGTTGAATATGTGTTCTCCGCGCTGCTGATGCTTGCCGAGCGCGACGGCTTCGCGCTTACCGACCGCACTGTCGGCATCGTCGGCGTGGGTAACGTCGGCTCTCGTTTGCAGGCGCGGCTGGAGGCGCTCGGCGTGCGCACGCTGCTGTGCGATCCGCCGCGTGCCGATCGCGGCGACAGCGGCGATTTCCGCTCGCTCGACGAGCTGGTGCGCGAGGCAGACATTCTCACGTTCCACACGCCGCTCTTTAAAAACGGGCCGTACAAAACGCTGCATCTGGCTGACGAGGCGCTCATCGCGCGCCTGAAGCCAGGCGCTATTCTGATTAACGCCTGCCGCGGTCCGGTGGTCGATAACGACGCGCTGCTGGCGCGCCTTGAGGCGGGGCAGCCGCTCAGCGTTGTGCTGGACGTCTGGGAGCCGGAGCCAGCGCTGAATGTCGAGCTTTTAAAGCGTGTTGATATCGGTACCGCGCATATCGCGGGCTATACGCTGGAAGGCAAAGCGCGCGGCACCACGCAGGTCTTTGAGGCGTACAGCCAGTTCCTCGGCACGCCGCAGCAGGTGGCGCTTGCCACGTTGCTGCCGCCGCCGGAGTTTGGCCGCATCACGCTTCAGGGGCCGCTCGATCAGGCGACGCTGAAACGGCTGGTGCATCTGGTGTATGATGTGCGCCGCGACGACGCGCCGCTTCGCCGCGTGGCGGGCATGCCGGGCGAGTTTGATAAGCTTCGCAAAAATTATCAGGAGCGCCGCGAATGGTCGTCGCTCTATGTGCAGTGCGATGACGAAGCCGCCGCCGCGCTGCTGCAAAAGCTGGGTTTTAACGCGACCCATCATCCGATCCGTTAATCACTGATTCTCTTATTCCCCGCAAACGGGCGGGGAAGGCATTTTATTTTCTGGAGTAAAACCACCATGTCTGAAGGCTGGAATATCGCCATACTGGGCGCGACGGGCGCCGTGGGAGAGGCCCTGCTTGAGCAACTCGCCGAGCGTCAGTTCCCGGTGGGTGAACTTTATGCGCTGGCGCGCAATGAAAGCGCGGGTGAAACGCTGCGCTTCAACGGTAAAAGCGTGCAGGTACAGGACGCCGACGCGTTCGACTGGACTCAGGCGCAGCTCGCCTTTTTCGTCGCAGGCCAGGAAGCGAGCGCCCGCTACGTGGATGACGCGACCAACGCCGGTTGTCTGGTTATCGACTCAAGCGGCCTGTTCGCGCTGGAGCCGGACGTGCCGCTGGTGGTGCCGGACGTCAACCCGTATGTGCTGGCAGATTACCGCAATCGTAACGTCGTCGCGGTGGCCGACAGCCTGACCAGCCAGCTTCTGACGGCACTGCGTCCGCTGATGGAAGCAGGCGGGCTGTCGCGCATTCAGGTGACGAACCTGTTATCTGTTTCCGCGCAGGGTAAAACGGCGGTGGACGCGCTGGCGGGCCAGAGCGCGCGCCTGCTGAACGGGATGCCGGTCGATGAAGACGATCACTTTGGCCGCCAGCTGGCGTTCAACATGCTGCCGCTGCTGCCGGACCGCGAAGGCAGCGTGCGTCAGGATCGCCGTCTGGTGGATGAAGTGCGCAAGATATTGCAGGACGAAGGCTTGATGATTTCCGTCACCAGCGTACAGGCACCGGTGTTTTACGGCCATGCTCAGATGGTGAATTTCGAAGCGCTGCGCCCGCTCGCGGCAGAAGAAGCCCGCGACGCGCTGGAGCGCGATCAGGACATCGCGCTCTCTGAGGAGAACGACTATCCGACGCAGGTGGGCGACGCCTCCGGCAGCGTGCATCTTTCCATCGGCTGCGTGCGTAACGATTACGGCATGCCGGAGCAGATCCAGTTCTGGTCGGTCGCCGATAACGTGCGCTTCGGCGGCGCGCTGATGGCCATCAAAACGGCGGAAAAACTGCTGCAGGAGTACCTGTACTGATGTCGGAGAGTCTGGAAAAGCCGGTCGTTAAAATCGCGCTTGGCATTGAGTACGACGGCAGTAAATATTACGGCTGGCAGCGTCAGCAGGAAGTGCGCAGCGTCCAGGAAAAGCTTGAAAAGGCGCTATCGCAGGTGGCGAACGAACCAATTAACGTCTTCTGCGCGGGCCGTACCGACGCGGGCGTGCATGCCACCGGACAGGTGGTGCATTTTGAAACCACCGCCATCCGCAAGGATGCCGCCTGGACGCTCGGCGTAAATGCGAATTTACCTGGTGACATCGCGGTACGCTGGGTGAAAGATGTGCCCGCGGAGTTTCACGCCCGGTTCAGCGCGACGGCTCGCCGTTACCGCTACGTTATCTATAATCACCGTTTGCGACCGGCGGTGCTCTCGCAGGGAGTGACACATTACCACCTGCCGCTGGACGCAGAGCGTATGCACCGGGCGGCGCAGTGTCTTATCGGCGAAAACGACTTCACTTCGTTTCGCGCGGTGCAGTGCCAGTCCCGCACGCCCTGGCGCAACCTGATGCATATCAACGTTGAGCGCTTCGGGGCGTACATTGTGGTGGATATCAAGGCAAACGCCTTTGTGCATCATATGGTGCGCAATATCGTTGGCAGCCTGATGGAAATAGGCTGCGGTAACCAGCCGGAGAGCTGGATGGCAGAACTGCTGGCGGCTAAGGACAGAACGCTTGCGGCAGCGACGGCGAAGGCGGAAGGGCTGTATCTGGTGTCGGTGGATTACCCGGCGCAGTTTGAGCTTCCGAAGCCGCCGATGGGCCCACTTTTTTTAGCTGACTGACAGCAGTCGGGGAAGAAGAACCAGTATGGACATTATTCGCTTTCTGATTGATTTTATTTTACATATCGACGTGCACCTGGCGGAGCTGGTGGCGCAGTACGGAATCTGGGTTTACGCGATCCTGTTCCTGATCCTGTTCTGCGAAACGGGGCTTGTCGTGACGCCGTTTTTGCCGGGCGATTCGCTGCTGTTCGTGGCGGGCGCGCTCTCCTCGCTGCCGTCCAACGATCTCAATGTGCACCTGATGGCCCTTTTAATGGTTATTGCGGCGATACTCGGCGACGCGGTGAACTACACTATAGGCCGACTCTTTGGCGCGCGGCTTTTCAGCAACCCGGATTCGAAAATCTTCCGCCAGAGCTATCTTGATAAAACGCATGCGTTTTATGAGCGTCACGGCGGTAAAACGATTATCCTCGCCCGTTTCGTGCCGATCGTGCGCACCTTCGCGCCGTTCGTCGCCGGGATGGGGCATATGTCCTATCGTCATTTTGCCCTGTATAACGTGGTGGGCGCGCTGTTGTGGGTTCTGCTGTTTACCTATACGGGCTACTTCTTTGGCGCGATGCCGTTTATTCAGGACAATCTGAAGTTGCTGATCGTCGCTATTATCGTCCTCTCGGTATTGCCGGGCGTATATGAAGTGGTGCGTCACAAACGCGCCGCGGCGCGCCAGACAAAATAAGCCCTCTGGCGGTTCGACCACTTTTTTATCCAAAGTTGCGGGCCGTTATGGTTTAATGAGCACCATTTATGGTCTGTGGAAGGCAATAATGGCATTATGCGCCCCCACAGAAAAACTGGCATCGACCAGGTTCAGGCAGAAAGGTTATCAATGAGCTGGATTGAACGAATTCTCAATAAAAGCAATATTACTCCCACTCGCAGGGCAAACATCCCGGAAGGGGTGTGGACCAAGTGCGACAGCTGCGGCCAGGTACTCTACCGCGCCGAACTGGAGCGTAACCTTGAGGTTTGCCCGAAATGCGATCACCACATGCGCATGGCGGCGCGCGACCGTCTGCACAGCCTGTTAGACGAAGGGTCGCTGGTGGAACTGGGCAGTGAGCTTGAGCCGAAAGATGTGCTGAAGTTCCGTGATTCCAAAAAATACAAGGATCGTCTGGCTACCGCCCAGAAGGAAACCGGCGAGAAAGACGCGCTGGTGGTGATGAAAGGCACCCTGCACGGTATGCCGGTTGTTGCGGCGGCGTTCGAGTTCGCCTTTATGGGCGGCTCCATGGGTTCCGTCGTGGGCGCGCGTTTCGTACGTGCGGTTGAGCAGGCGCTGGAAGACAACTGCCCGCTTATCTGCTTCTCCGCCTCCGGCGGCGCGCGTATGCAGGAAGCGCTGATGTCGCTGATGCAGATGGCGAAAACCTCCGCGGCACTTGCAAAAATGCAGGAGCGTGGACTGCCGTATATCTCCGTGCTGACCGACCCGACCATGGGCGGCGTTTCCGCGAGCTTCGCGATGCTTGGCGATCTCAACATCGCCGAGCCGAAAGCGCTGATCGGCTTCGCCGGCCCGCGCGTTATCGAGCAGACCGTACGTGAAAAACTCCCGGCTGGCTTCCAGCGCAGTGAGTTCCTCATCGAAAAAGGCGCTATCGATATGATCGTGCGTCGCCCGGAGCTGCGCCTCAAACTTGCCAGCATTCTGGCGAAGCTGATGAACCTCCCGGCGCCAAGCCCGGACGCGCCGCGTGAAGCGGTGGTGGTGCCGCCGGTACCGGACCAGGATCACGAGGCCTGATAGTCATGAAGGGCAGGGCCATAAGGCGCTGCCCTTCTTGTTTATGAACCGTAACCAGGATACGGGCATCATGGAAAAGCAACACCTTCCCCAAGCCACGTCGCCTCTGGCCACGTGGCTTTCTTATCTGGAAAACCTGCACGGTAAGACCATCGACATGGGCCTTGAGCGCGTCTCGCGCGTGGCGGCATTGCTTGATGTAGTAAAACCCGCGCCGTTTGTCTTCACCGTCGCGGGCACTAACGGCAAAGGCACCACCTGCCGCACGCTCGAAGCGGTGCTGATGGCGGCAGGCTATCGCGTGGGCGTCTACAGTTCGCCGCACCTGGTGCGCTACACCGAGCGCGTGCGCGTGCAGGGCGAAGAGCTTGCGGAAAGCCAACACACCGCCGCGTTTGCGGAGATTGAAGCCGTGCGTGGTGAAACGTCCCTCACGTACTTTGAATACGGCACGCTGTCCGCATTGTGGCTCTTTAAGCAGGCGCAGCTGGATGTCGTTATTCTCGAAGTCGGGCTCGGCGGGCGACTGGACGCCACCAACCTGGTGGATTGCGATGTGGCGGTCATCACCAGTATCGCGCTCGATCACACCGACTGGCTGGGGCCGGATCGTGAAAGCATCGGGCGCGAGAAAGCCGGTATTTTCCGTGCGGGCAAACCGGCGGTGGTGGGCGAGCCCGATATGCCGCACACCATCGCGCAGGTGGCGCAGGAGAAGGGCGCGCGGCTGCTTTGTGTGAACGACGCCTGGCGCTATGAGGCGGAACGCGACGGCTGGCGCTTTAGTGACGGCGATGGCGAACTGACTCATCTTCCGCTGCCGCAGGTGCCGCAGCCTAACGCGGCGACGGCGCTCGCCGCGCTTCGCGTAAGCGGCCTTGCGATCAGCGAGCAGGCTTACCGCGACGGCATCGCGCGCGCCACGCTGCCGGGGCGTTTCCAGATTGTGAGCGAGGCCCCGCGCATCATTCTGGATGTGGCCCATAATCCGCACGCGGCGGGCTATCTGGCGCAGCGGCTCGCGCAGTCGCCATCCGCCGGGCGCGTGCTGGCGGTTATCGGTATGCTGCATGATAAAGATATCGCCGGAACGCTCGCCTGTCTGGAGAGGGTCGTGGATAGCTGGTATTGTGCCCCTCTGGACGGGCCGCGCGGCGCCCGCGCCGAAGAGCTTGCGGAACATCTGCAGGCCAGCGCTGTCTTTGATAGCGTGGCGCAGGCCTGGCACGCGGCGCTGGCCGATGCGCAGCCTGCTGATACGGTGCTGGTATGCGGGTCGTTTCATACCGTCGCAGCGGTAATGGAAGAGATGGACGCGGGGAGACGAGGTGGCGAGTAAGTTTCAGAACCGATTAGTCGGCACAATTGTGCTGGTGGCGCTGGGGGTTATCGTGCTGCCAGGGCTGCTGGACGGCCAGAAAAAACATTATCAGGATGAGTTCGCGGCGATCCCGCTGGTGCCGAAGCCTGGCGATCGCGACGAGCCGGATATGCTGCCGGCCGCGACGCAGGCGCTGCCGTCTCAGCCGCCGGAAGGCGCGGCGGAAGAGGTTCGGGCGGGTAACGCGGCGGCGACGTCGATAGACACCACGCGGCTGCCTGCCGATACCGGCGCGGATCTGGATGAAGTGCCGGTGACGCCTGCGAAGCCGAAAGCGACAGAGCCTGCGAAAACACGGACTGCCGATAAGCCCCAGAGCAAGCCGCAGCGCGATAAAACCGATGAGCAGCTGGCGATGGTGAGCGAGGCCGAAGCGCCCGCGCCTGTGAAAAACACGCCGCCGGAGAAACCGCAAACGCCGCCTGCGGGCAAAGCGTATGTCGTGCAGCTCGGCGCGCTGAAAAATGCCGATAAAGTCAACGAAATCGTCGGCAAACTACGCTCGGCGGGTTACCGGGCGTATACGTCGCCATCCACGCCGGTGCAGGGGAAAATCACCCGCATTCTGGTAGGGCCGGAGGCGTCGAAGGATAAGTTAAAATCGTCGCTGGGCGAGCTGAACAGCCTGTCGGGGCTGAACGGCGTGATAATGAATTACAGCGTGAATTAAGCGGTCTGGCGTCTTTTTAAAGGCGCACCGAGAAACCGCATCGCGCCACAGACGGCCCGCATACGGCGCTTTTTTGCTGCCTGCGGGCGTAACGGACGGATGGCGTTGAAGATTTTTTCAACGCCATTTTTTATTAACGCGTGGAAAGGAAATCCCTACGCAAACGTTTTCTTTTTCTGTTAGAATGCGCCCCGAACCGGATGTCAGGGCGTTTTATCGTGGGACACATTCATGGTCTGGATAGATTACGCCATCATTGCAGTAGTGGGTTTCTCGTGCCTGGTCAGCCTCATCCGCGGGTTCGTGAGAGAGGCGCTGTCGCTGGTCACCTGGGGCTGTGCTTTCTTTGTCGCCAGTCATTACTACACTTACCTGGCAGTCTGGTTCACCGGCTTTGAAGACGAACTGGTACGTAATGGGATAGCTATCGCGGTGCTGTTTATCGCGACGCTTATCGTCGGTGCGATAGTCAACTATGTGATTGGCGCGCTGGTGGAGAAAACCGGCCTGTCGGGTACAGACAGGGTGTTGGGGATCTGTTTCGGCGCCTTGCGGGGCGTGCTGATTGTCGCCGCCATTCTGTTCTTTCTTGATACCTTCACGGGCCTGTCCAAAAGCGAGGACTGGCAAAAGTCGCAGCTCATCCCGCAGTTCAGTTTCATCATCAGATGGTTCTTTGACTATCTGCAAAGCTCGTCAAGTTTCCTGCCCCGGTAATCGTGCCGGGGGCGGTCTTTGAATTGAGGAAAAGACAACATGTGCGGTATTGTCGGGATCGCCGGTGTTATGCCGGTCAACCAGTCGATTTATGACGCGTTAACGGTGCTTCAGCACCGCGGGCAGGATGCCGCAGGCATCATCACCATCGATGCGAATAATTGCTTCCGTCTGCGTAAAGCGAACGGCCTGGTGAATGATGTATTCGAAGCCCGCCACATGCAGCGTCTGCAGGGCAATATGGGTATCGGTCATGTGCGCTACCCGACGGCAGGCAGCTCCAGCGCCTCCGAAGCCCAGCCGTTCTATGTGAACTCGCCCTACGGTATTACGCTTGCCCACAACGGCAACCTGACGAACGCCCATGAACTGCGCAAAATGCTCTTTGAAGAGAAGCGCCGTCATATCAACACCACCTCAGATTCTGAAATCCTGCTCAATATTTTCGCCAGCGAGCTGGATAACTTCCGTCACTACCCGCTGGAAGCGGACAACATTTTCGCGGCCATCGCGGCGATGAACCGCCTGATCCGCGGCGCTTACGCGTGCGTAGCGATGATCATCGGCCACGGCATGGTGGCGTTCCGCGACCCTAACGGTATTCGCCCGCTGGTGCTTGGCAAACGCGACGCCGGTAACGGCCGCGCCGAGTACATGGTGGCGTCCGAGAGCGTGGCGCTCGATACGCTGGGCTTTGAGTTCCTGCGCGACGTAGCGCCTGGCGAAGCGGTGTACATCAGCGAGAAAGGCCAGCTCTTTACGCGCCAGTGCGCCGACAATCCGGTCAGCAACCCGTGCCTGTTTGAGTATGTTTACTTCGCGCGCCCGGACTCCTTTATCGACAAGATTTCCGTCTACAGCGCTCGCGTGGAAATGGGCAAAAAGCTCGGCGAGAAAATCGCCCGCGAATGGGAAGATCTGGATATCGACGTGGTGATCCCGATTCCGGAAACCTCCTGCGATATCGCCCTTGAAATCGCACGCATTCTTAACAAACCCTATCGTCAGGGCTTTGTGAAAAACCGCTACGTCGGACGTACCTTTATCATGCCGGGGCAACACCTGCGCCGTAAGTCGGTGCGCCGCAAACTGAACGCTAACCGCGCCGAGTTCCGCGATAAAAACGTGCTGCTGGTGGATGACTCCATCGTGCGCGGCACCACCTCTGAGCAGATTATCGAGATGGCCCGCGAGGCGGGCGCGAAGAAGGTCTATCTGGCCTCTGCCGCGCCGGAAATTCGCTTCCCGAACGTCTACGGTATCGACATGCCGAGCGCCAACGAGCTCATCGCTCACGGTCGCGAAGTGGACGAAATCCGCCAGATAATCGGCGCAGACGGCCTGATTTTCCAGGATCTCGACGATCTTATCGAAGCCGTGCGTGCCGAGAACCCGGATATTCAGCAGTTCGAATGCTCGGTCTTTAATGGCGTTTACGTCACCAAAGATGTCGATCACCAGTACCTGGAATACCTCGAATCCCTGCGTAACGATGACGCCAAAGCGGTCATGCGCCAGAACGAAGTCGAAAACTTAGAGATGCATAACGAAGGTTAATCTTCCTGCCTGCCGTCGCCCCTTGCGCAATGCGAGGGGCGAAATCCCCGTTTGCATCTCGTCGCGTCTTGCGGCAAAGTCTCGCTCAGTGCTCCTTTTCCTGATAACTCCATGAAAAAAATCATTGTCGGCATCTCTGGCGCCAGCGGCGCGATTTACGGCATTCGCCTGTTGCAGACGCTACACGCGGTGCCGGATGTGGAAACGCATCTCATCATGAGCCAGGCGGCGCGCCAGACGCTGTCGCTTGAAACCGACATGAGCGTGCGCGACGTTCAGGCGCTGGCTGATGTAAACCACGACGCGCGCGATATCGCCGCCAGCGTTTCTTCCGGCTCGTTTAAAACCGACGGGATGATTATCCTGCCGTGTTCGATTAAAACGCTCTCCGGCATCGTGAACAGCTATACCGACGGGCTGCTGACCCGCGCGGCGGATGTGGTGTTAAAAGAGCGTCGCAGGCTGGTGTTGTGCGTACGGGAAACGCCGCTGCATCTCGGCCATTTACGTCTGATGACGCAGGCTGCGGAACTCGGCGCGATTATCATGCCGCCGATGCCCGCGTTTTATCATCGCCCGCAGACGCTGGATGATGTGATTAACCAGACGGTAAACCGCGCGCTCGATCAGCTTGATATCACGCTTCCCGCCGACCTTTTCACCCGCTGGCCAGGCGCGTAATGCACGCCACCCTGGGGCAAAGCGCAGCGCGGTGCCTCATTATGGGGCAATTCTGCAAGCGCGATCATATCCTCGACATTTAATCCCGCCTTTTGCGATTTCACGCTCAGCGTCTGCTGCGCGGAATGCTATCTTCATTCACACAACTTCATTGCAACCATTTTTTAACAAATCATGGCGGCGTATGCGGCGACGCAAAGCTGGCATGGGAAGTGCAACGTCTGGTTGCAACACACAACGCAACAGATAATAAAACAGAAAACTTGAGGGTAATGTATGAAGAAGAAGGTGCTCGCGTTCTCCTTACTGCTTGGCCTTTCCACCAGCGCCAGCGTTTTCGCCGCGCTCCCCCAGACGGTACGCATCGGTACGGATGCCACCTACGCGCCGTTCTCTTCAAAAGACGCCAAAGGCGATTTTGTCGGGTTTGATATCGATCTCGGCAACGAGATGTGTAAACGCATGCAGGTGAAATGCACCTGGGTTGGCAGCGATTTCGATTCCCTGATCCCGTCGCTTAAGGCGAAAAAAATCGACGCGATTATCTCTTCGCTCTCTATTACCGAAAAGCGCCAGAAAGAGATCGCCTTCTCTGACAAGCTTTACGCTGCAGACTCCCGCCTGATCGCCGCCAAAGGCGCGACCATTCAGCCGACCATTGAATCGCTGAAAGGCAAACATGTGGGCGTGCTCCAGGGCTCCACGCAGGAAGCCTACGCCAATGAAAAATGGCACGGGAAGGGCGTTGATGTCGTGGCGTACCAGAACCAGGATCTGATCTACTCGGATCTCTCGGCGGGCCGTCTCGATGCAGCGCTGCAGGATGAAGTGGCCGCCAGCGAAGGCTTCCTCAAACAGCCTGCCGGGAAGGATTACGCGTTTGCCGGCCCGTCGGTGAAAGACAAAAACTACTTTGGCGACGGTACCGGCGTTGGCCTGCGTAAAGAAGACGCCGAGCTGAAAGCCGCGTTCGACAAAGCGCTCGGCGAAATCCGCAAAGACGGCACCTACGACAAAATGGCGAAGAAATATTTCGACTTTAACGTCTACGGCGACTGATTGCCCGTAAGGCATTCGCCAGCCGGTCACCATGATAGTGCGTGGCTGGCTGGCGTGACGCAATCTGGTGCATCTTATGCACCAGAAAAGGGCGTAAGCGCATTTCTACGCACCGAAAATGAAAATAAATCTATCTCAGCGCGCATAAAGTTTTGATTACGAGGCGGCAGTGATGGCACGATAAGTGCAGTTTTTCCGCCTGACATTTAAATATGCGCGTCTGATGAGGATAGTTATGAAAAAAAGGCTGTTAGCACTTTCTCTGGGGCTGGCGCTGTCCAGCATTTCTGGGGCTTTCGCAGCAATTCCGCAGCACTTACGTATCGGCACTGACCCTACCTATGCGCCGTTTGAATCGAAAAACGCGCAGGGCGAACTGGTCGGTTTCGACATCGATCTGGCCAAAGAGCTGTGCAAACGCATTCAGACGCAATGTTCGTTCACTGAACAGCCGCTGGATGCACTGATCCCGTCGCTGAAAGCGAAGAAAATCGACGCGATTATGTCGTCGCTGTCGATCACCGAAAAACGCCAGCAGGAAATCGCCTTTACCGACAAGCTCTACGCCGCGGATTCGCGCCTCGTGGTAGCGAAAGGCTCGCCCATTCAGCCGACGCTGGAGTCGCTGAAGGGCAAACGCGTGGGCGTGTTGCAGGGCACCACTCAGGAAACCTACGGTAACGAGCACTGGGCGCCGAAAGGCGTGGAAATTGTCTCTTATCAGGGCCAGGACAATATCTATTCCGACCTGACCGCGGGCCGTATCGACGCCGCGTTTCAGGATGAAGTGGCCGCCAGCGAAGGCTTTCTGAAGCAGCCAGTGGGCAAGGGCTATCAGTTCGGCGGCCCGTCGATTAAGGATGAAAAACTCTTTGGCGTCGGCACCGGCATGGGTATTCGCAAAGAGGATAACGAACTGCGCGAGGCGCTGAACAAGGCGTTTGCCGACATGCGCGCCGACGGCACCTACGAGAAGCTTGCCAAAAAGTATTTCGATTTTAACGTCTACGGCGATTAATCCGCACGCGTTTGCACGGCGCCCTGCGGGGCGCCGATGGGCCGTGCGCACGCTGAGTACAGGATAAGTCACCATGCTGTATGGGTTTTCACAGGTAATACTCCAGGGCGCGCTCGTCACCCTGGAGCTGGCGCTCAGCGCCGTTGTCCTCTCGGTGGCGATTGGTCTGGTCGGCGCGGGGGCGAAGCTCTCACGCAACCGCCCGCTGGCGCTGATTTTTGAAGCGTACACGACGCTGATTCGCGGCGTGCCCGATCTCGTTCTGATGCTGCTGATTTTTTACGGTTTGCAGATCGCGCTGAACGCCATTACCGACGCGCTGGGATTCAGCCAGTTTGATATCGACCCGATGATCGCGGGTATCATTACGCTTGGGTTTATCTACGGCGCTTATTTCACCGAAACCTTCCGCGGCGCGTATCTCGCCGTGCCGAAAGGCCATATCGAGGCGGCGACCGCGTTTGGTTTTACCGGCTCGCAAACCTTCCGCCGGATTCTGTTTCCTTCCATGATGCGCTATGCGCTGCCGGGCATCGGCAACAACTGGCAGGTGATTTTAAAAGCCACCGCGCTGGTGTCGTTACTGGGGCTGGAAGATGTCGTGAAAGCGACGCAGCTTGCCGGGAAAAGCACCTGGCAGCCGTTTTACTTCGCGATTGTCTGCGGGCTGATTTATCTGGTGTTTACCACGCTCTCCAACGGCGTTCTGCTGCTGCTTGAGCGCCGCTATACCGTGGGCGTGAAGAGGGCCGACCTGTGATCGAGATTATTCAGGAGTACTGGAAATCCCTGCTGTGGACCGACGGCTATCGCTTTACGGGTGTGGCGATTACGCTCTGGCTGCTTATCGCCTCGGTGGTGATGGGCGGCGTGCTGGCGGTTTTTCTCGCCATTGGCCGCGTTTCGGAAAACAAGCTGGTCTGGTTCCCTATCTGGCTGTTTACTTATATCTTTCGCGGCACGCCGCTCTATGTGCAACTGCTGGTGTTTTACTCCGGCATGTACACGCTGGACGTGGTGAAAGGCACCCAGTTACTCAATGAGTTTTTCCGCAGCGGCCTCAACTGTACCGTGCTGGCGCTGACGCTCAACACCTGCGCGTACACCACCGAGATCTTCGCGGGCGCCATTCGTGCCGTGCCGCATGGCGAAATCGAGGCGGCGCGCGCTTATGGCTTTTCACGCTTTAAAATGTACCGCTGCATTATTCTGCCGTCGGCGCTTCGCATCGCGCTGCCTGCCTACAGCAATGAGGTGATCCTGATGCTGCACTCCACGGCGCTGGCGTTTACCGCGACCGTGCCGGATCTGCTGAAGATCGCCCGCGACATTAACGCCGCCACTTACCAGCCGTTTACGGCATTTGGCATCGCGGCGGTGCTGTACCTGATTATCTCTTATGTGCTGATAAGCCTGTTCCGCAAGGCGGAAAAGCGCTGGCTGCGGCACCTGAAACCGGCTTCAACGCACTGAGTGGCTATGCATGTCTGAAAATAAATTAAACGTTACCGATCTGCACAAGCGCTACGGCGAACATGAAGTGCTTAAAGGGGTATCGCTGAAGGCGAACGCCGGCGATGTCATCAGCATTATCGGCTCTTCCGGCTCCGGCAAGAGCACCTTCCTGCGCTGCATTAATTTTCTCGAAAAGCCCAGCGAAGGCACTATTGTGGTGAACAACCAGAACATCACGCTGGTGCGCGATAAAGACGGCCAGCTCAAGGTGGCTGATAAAAAACAGCTGCGCCTTCTGCGCACGCGCCTGACGATGGTGTTCCAGCACTTTAACCTGTGGAGCCACATGACGGTGCTGGAGAACGTGATGGAAGCGCCGATTCAGGTGCTGGGCTTAAGCAAACAGGATGCGCGCGAGCGGGCGGTGAAATACCTCGCCAAAGTGGGCATCGATGAGCGCGCGCAGGGCAAATACCCGGTGCATCTCTCCGGCGGTCAGCAGCAGCGCGTATCGATTGCCCGCGCGCTGGCGATGGAGCCGGATGTCTTGCTGTTCGACGAACCGACCTCCGCGCTGGACCCGGAACTGGTGGGCGAAGTGCTGCGCATTATGCAGAAGCTCGCCGAAGAGGGCAAAACGATGGTGGTGGTGACGCACGAAATGGAGTTTGCCCGCCACGTTTCCTCGCATGTGATTTTCCTGCATCAGGGCAAAATCGAAGAAGAAGGGCCGCCGGACGCGCTCTTTAACAACCCGCAAAGCCCGCGTCTGCAGCAGTTTTTGAAGGGATCGCTGAAGTAATGCACAACAGACCGGCAGGGACGCCGGTCACGCTTAATCGTCTATCAGTATTAACCCCATCTCATCGGCCAGCCGGTAAATTTCGGTCAGCGCTCCCTGCATCAGCGGCAGGCTCTCATGCAGCGTAAGGCGGTTAATGCGATCCCCGAAGAGCATCAGCGCTTTGCCGCCGTGCTGGCGCGACGCCCAGCTAATACCGTGAAGGCGCGGATTCGCGGCGTGAATGGCCGCCGCCCACAGGCGCGTTTGCGGATAACACTGCGGAGAGCTGCCGGTCAGCGCCGCCTGCGTGACGCCCCAGCGGCGCAGCAGCACCGGCGTCAGGTTCGCCAGCTCAAGCGCCACGTCCGGCGTTAACGTGCTGATACAGAGTTCGCGAGCCTTGCGCAGATCGAAGCTGGCGCCTGAGGCATCTGGCGGAACATCGTGAAACAGCGATTCCATAATCGCCACTTCGGCGTCGATACCGCCATAAAGCGTGGGAATAAGACGGCCATCGGCGCGCTGTAGCGGGCTGAAACGCGCGTTACCATAACCGGGGTTGAACGCGTCGCCCGCGAACTGGCGGCTGTGAACGCGAACTATCCGCTTCCCTGCGGGCCATACCGTGACGCGCGGCACCTGCATATCCGCAGGCGGCGCAGGCAGGCGTTCATCCCTGAAATCAACCATGCATCGGCCCTTCGGCTTCCGCTTTTGCGGCGTCCAGCACCGCCTGCGGATCGGCTTTCAGCCGGTCTTTGGGTTTTGCGCCGCCAAGCCAGGCATTGGGTGAATGGAACCACAGGGCGATAGTCCAGGGTGTTTTCTCGCGAAACAGAGCAAGAATGGGTTTGAGCGATGGCAGCGGCTGACCGCCTTCGTCAAACGCCCAGGCAGGGTAGCGATCTTTGCCATTGACCGGCAGCGCGAAGACTTTACCCGCCTGTTTCCAGCGGTTCGCGGTCGCGCTCGGATTTTTCAGCGCGGCACCGGCGGCAAGGCTCACTTCGCCTGCGGACAGCCACTGGCCTTCATCAAGCACGGTCTGGCGCAGCGCGTCAAGCCGCTCACGGTTACGGGCCTGCAACGGCGCGGCGTGCGCGGGCTCGCTGTTATGCCCGGCGCGCTTCATTTGCGACACGGCCGTGACGGCGCTGACAATCGCAAGCCGCAGATCGTTATCCAGCGTCTCTTCGTTTACATCATCCGGCATTTTAAGCATCAGATAACGCCCGGCGTCTTCACCTGGTATATCGGAAAGCTGAATACGCCCCCAGGGCGCAGGCGTCTCGTGAAGGGACGTCACCAGATGCTCAACGTCGACAAACTCGACGCTGACATCCAGCGGATACTCTTTCAGTTTTACGTGGCGTGAACGAGAAGTCATAGCGCCCCTCTTCGTGATATAAATGATATTCGTGATATTGATTATAACGTAATCAAGTGAGGGAATGCCAGCGGTGGGTGAAACGTTTAAAAAATAGCGTCACGCGGGCAACGTTGCTGCCCGCTTAGCCAAAAACACATTAACGCGCCCGGGCGACGATATCCGCCAGCGCCTCTTCCAGCTCAAACCAGCGGAAGCCGAAGCCCGATTCCTCAAGGCGTTTAGGCAGCGCGCGCTGGCCGCCCAGAACGAGAACGGCGGATTCGCCCATCAGCAGGCGTACGGCGGTCGCCGGGGTGCGTATAAACGCGGGGCGGCGCAGCGCATGGCCTAGCGCGTGGGCGAAGCGCTCGTTGCGCACCGGGTAAGGGGCCACCATATTAAACGGCCCACGCAGATCGATATCCAGCAGCCAGATAATTGCGTTCACCATGTCGTCGATATGGATCCAGGAGAGATACTGACGTCCGCTGCCAATCGGCCCGCCAAGCCCCAGACGAAACAGCGGCAGCAGTTTGCTCATCATGCCGCCATCCGGCGCGAGCACCGCGCCGGTGCGCAGCAGGCAGACGCGGGTTTTATCGCTTTGCGCGCCTTCGGCTATCTGCTCCCAGCGGGCGCAAAGCTTATGGGTAAATTCGCTGTGCGGCGGTTCGTCTTCCGTTACCACCACCTCGCCGAGATCGCCGTAATAACCGACCGCAGAGCCGGAGAGAAAAACCGCGGGCGGATTGCTGCCTGCCTGCATCAGCGCCACCAGTTGCTGGGTTATCTGCCAGCGGCTCTGGCACAGACGTTCTTTCTGCGTGGCCGTCCAGCGCTTATCGGCAATAGGTTCGCCCGCGAGGTTAATCACCGCGTCGAACGCGTCGAGATCGCTAAACAGATCCAGCCCCGGCGCCAGCGTAACGCCAGCGTCGAGCCGCGCGCGGGCGCGCTCAGGGTTGCGGGTCACGACCGTGACGTGATGACCTAACGCCAGCAGGCGTGATGTCAGCGTGCGGCCAATCAGGCCAGTACCGCCAGTTACCAGAATCTCCATAATTGCCTCCTGCGTGCGTGTTGCGCCGCCCGCGCATGACGTAGTGTTGTCTTTTCTTCAGCATAGGCGACCCGGCGGCGATTGCCTGCGATATGGCGCACGCCGGGCATTATTTTTCCAGTAAAGAGAAGCGGTTATCGGCGCGTTTATGCAGATTTACTGCTGGCGAGCTGGTACGCACGTTCGGTTGCAGGGCGATTTTTGATGCGCTCAAACCAGTTGCTGACCGCCGGGAAATTATCCAGATCGATTCGCTGGCGTTCGTGCGACACCACCCACGGATAGGTGGCGATATCAGCGATGCTGTATCGCTCGCCGCCAAGCCACGGGCATTTCTCCAGACGCTTATTCAGCACGCCGTAGAGACGCTGTGTCTCCACCTGATAGCGTTCAATGGCGTAAGGCACCGCCTGGGGCGCGAAATGGTTAAAGTGGTGGTTCTGGCCAAGCATCGGCCCGAATCCGGCAACCTGCCAGAACAGCCACTGTAACGTCACCTGACGCTCGCGCAGTTCGCCGCTCAACAGCTTGCCGCTTTTCTCGGCGAGATAGAGCAAAATCGCGCCCGATTCAAACAAACTCAGCGGCGCGCCGCCGTCGGAGGGCGCATGGTCGATAATGGCGGGAATTTTATTGTTCGGGGCAATGGCGAGAAACTCTGGCTTAAACTGCTCGCCCTTGCTGATGTCAACGCGGTGGAGGCGATACTCAAGCCCGGCCTCTTCAAGAAACAGCGTAATTTTGTGGCCGTTGGGCGTCGGGGCGTAGTAGAGATCCAGCATGACAGCGTCCTTCAGATGGGGATGTGGCGTGCTCAAAGTATAGGCGGTTTGCTGAATAATGCGGCGGCTCCTGGATTCGGCGGCATGACAGAAAACGGTTTACGGTATAGTTTTAGCTATTCGCCCGTAGAGATGAGAATTGCTATGTCGCAACCCGCCATTACGCTTTGGTCCGATGCCAGTTTCTTTAGCCCTTACGTGATGTCCGTATGGGTGGCGCTTCAGGAAAAAGGCTTGCAGTTTCAGCTGCAAACCCGCGATTTATCGCGCGGCGAACATTTACAGGCCGACTGGCAGGGCTTCGCCCTGACGCGCCGTGTGCCGCTGCTGGTGATTGACGATTTCGCGCTGAGCGAATCCTCCGCTATTACGGAATACCTTGAAGAACGCTTCGCGCCGCCGGTGTGGGAGAGGCTTTATCCGCATGATATCGAAAAACGCGCCCGCGCCCGTCAGGTGCAGGCGTGGCTGCGCAGCGATCTGGGCGCGTTACGTGCCGAACGTCCGACTGACGTTATCTTCGGCGCGGCCTGCTACGCGCCACTGAGCACCGAGGGTCAGGCCGCGGCAGATAAGCTTATCGCCTGCGCGCAGGCGATACTCCCGCACGGACAACAAAATCTGTTCGGGGAATGGTCGCTCGCAGATACCGATCTGGCGCTGATGATTAACCGGCTTGTCATGCATGGCGATCCGGTGCCGGAAGCGCTTGCCGATTACGCCACATTCCAGTGGCAGCGCGCGTCGGTACAGCGTTATATCGCACTTTCTGCCAGGCGTTCTGGCTGATAAGCCTGGCGCGATCCGTTATCATGCGTGCACCACAATTTTCATTCGGAAGGTGAGTAATGAAGCTGATGTTTGCTTCGGATATTCACGGCTCGCTGCCTGCCACAGAACTTCTGCTGGCGCGCTTTGCCGACAGCGACGCCCGCTGGCTGGTATTGCTGGGGGATTTCTTAAACCACGGGCCGCGAAACCCGCTCCCTGAGGGCTATGCGCCAGGTGAGGTGGCGAAACGGCTTAATACCGTGGCTGACCGCATTATCGCGGTGCGCGGCAACTGCGACAGCGAAGTTGACCAGATGCTGCTGGAATTTCCCGTCACCGCGCCCTGGCAGCAGGTGTTGCTCGCCAGACAGCGGCTCTTTTTGACCCACGGTCATCTCTACAGCCCCGATAACCTGCCGCCGCTCGCCGCAGGCGATGTCCTGGTCTACGGCCACACGCATATTCCGGTGGCGGCGCGCCACGGCGAGCAGATCCATTTTAATCCGGGTTCCATTAGCATGCCGAAAGGCGGGTATCCGGCAAGCTACGGGTTCCTGAATGACGATACGCTGAGCGTTATCACCCTGGAAACCTCGCAGGTTATTGCACAGATCGCGATTTCCCCTTAATTTACCGAACAACCAGAACGCGCCGTAAGAGCGCTTATTGAAGAAGGTTTCCTGATGGTGGAGCAGAATCATTTGGCAGACATGGAATGGGTGGACATTGTCAGTGAGGACAATGAGGTGATAGCGCAGTCCAGCCGGGCGCAGATGCGCGCCGAGCGCCTGCGTCACCGCGCGACCTATATCGTGGTGCATGATGGCATGGGCAAAATCCTGGTGCAGCGCCGCACCGATATCAAAGACTTTATGCCGGGCATGCTCGACGCCACCGCAGGCGGCGTAGTGCAGGCGGGCGAAGCGCTGCTTGAGAGCGCACGTCGTGAGGCGGAAGAAGAGCTGGGCATTGCAGGCGTTCCTTTCGCCGAGCATGGCCAGTTCTACTTTGAAGATGAGCATTGCCGCGTCTGGGGCGGGCTGTTCAGCTGCGTCTCCCACGGCCCGTTCGCGCTCCAGGAGAGCGAAATCAGCGAAGTGTGCTGGATGGAGCCGGAAGAGATAACGGCGCGTTGCGATGAGTTCACGCCAGACACGTTAAAAGCGCTTTCGCTCTGGCTGAGCCGTAACGCGGGTCAGGAGAGTGGCAGTCACAGTAAAGACAGTAAAGAAAAAGAGCAGGAAGAGAAAAACCCTACGCTCAGCTAAGCGTCGCGGCCCCGCCAACGTCAGCGACGCGCGGGGCGGCTTTTACGCGATACGCTTAAACCTGCTGGTTGTCGCACATCGCGCGCCACAACGTGTCAAATCCCACCGCTTTAAATTCGTCAGAACGTGCCGGTTCGCGCGTGGCGAAATCCATGGTTGTCTGCGCCAGCGCGAAAAAGATCTCATCGCCAAACGCGCGAAACTCACGTGAGCGAAACAGCGGCGAAATACACTTTTCGCACAGCTCGTGCAGCTCCGGATAGATATCGGTGACAAGCTTTTCGCTTTCATCGGTAATGCGGCTGCTGACTTCAAGCTTACGCACGGCCTGATTCGCCTCCGGTTTGGTCAGTCCCCAGTCAATAAAACTGTTCCAGACGTGCCGGATGTTTTCTTTGTGATCGCTGTTAATATCGAGCTTGCCTATCATTGAATGGCAGAAGTCCTGCTTCAGATGGACATAGAGCGCGTTATACAGATCGTCCTTGGTGGCGAAATAGCGAAACACCGTCCCTTCAGCCACGCCCGCTTTACGCGCGATAAGCGCGGTTGACGCTCCAAGGCCCGCCTCGGCTATCGCTTCGGTGGCGGCTTCGAGAATCGCCATTCTTTTATCTTCACTGCGGGGACGCGCCACGGACTTTGCTCTCCTGTAAAAAGGGCTGATTGAATCACGACTCGCCGATCCGCTGCAAGGCTTGCGATCACAGGAAAAAACAGAGTTGACGAATCGGCTGACATTCCTATAATGAGTGTTTACTCACTCATTATCAAGTTTCACTGGCTACCATTTTTCATGGTGCTGCGGGCGGGACTATTGCGCCCGGAAAATGAGCAGAGCGCTCATGCGAGCCTGAATTCAGGGCAGGCGAACGCCTGAAACATCACCGCGATTACCACTACTGGAGGGATTCTATGGAACTTCCCGCTCAGGTTATTGAAACGCTGACCGACTGGATTGACGACAACCTTCACAAGCCGCTGCGCATTGACGATATCGCGCGCCACGCGGGTTATTCAAAATGGCATTTGCAGCGGCTTTTTCACCACCACAAAGGGGAGAGCATCGGGCGTTATATTCGCGAGAAAAAGCTGCGGCTGGCGGCGCAGGATCTGCGTGCCACCAACGATCGCGTGCTGGATATCTCCATGAAATATGGCTTTGACTCCCAGCAAACCTTCACCCGGCTTTTCACGCGTAAGTTTCAGATGTCGCCAGGCACCTGGCGCAAGCAGGGCGACGCGCCAACGAATCACTGAAGGTGCCCGGTTTGCATAGCGCGTCAAATTCCCTGACAATGCGCTTTTGAACAGACCGAAAGCCTCTCATGAAGCATCCTCTTGAAACGCTGATCACCGCTGGTGGCATTCTGCTGCTGGCGTTTCTCTCCTGCCTGCTGCTGCCGGCACCGAGACTCACGCTGACGCTGGCGCAGCACCTGATGACGATGTTCCATCTGGTCGATCTTAACCAGCTCTATACCATTATTTTCTGCATCTGGTTTTTACTGCTCGGCGCGGTGGAGTATTACGTGATTCGCTTTGTATGGCGGCGGTGGTTTTCGCTGGAGCGCGCATAAGCGCGTAACGGGCAGGGTATAAAAAAGGCCGCATCGCGCGGCCTTTTTGCTTTCTTTCAGGCGGCGCTTACTGCTGGGTTGCCTGAATCGCCGTCAGAGCGATGGTGTAGACGATATCGTCTACCAGCGCGCCGCGGGACAGGTCGTTAACCGGTTTACGCATACCCTGCAGCATCGGCCCGATGGAGATCAGATCGGCAGAGCGCTGTACCGCTTTGTACGTGGTGTTACCGGTGTTCAGATCCGGGAAGATGAACACGGTAGCGCGGCCGGCAACCGGTGAGTTCGGCGCTTTGGATTTCGCCACGTCAGCCATAACGGCAGCGTCATACTGCAGCGGGCCGTCGATAACGAGATCCGGGCGTTTTTCCTGCGCCAGTTTGGTCGCTTCACGCACTTTTTCAACATCGCTGCCCGCACCGGAGGTGCCGGTGGAGTAGGAGAGCATCGCCACGCGCGGTTCGATGCCGAAAGCGGCAGCGGAATCGGCGGACTGGATGGCGATTTCGGCCAGCTGTTCTGCAGTCGGGTCCGGGTTGATCGCGCAGTCGCCGTAAACATAAACCTGTTCCGGCAGCAGCATGAAGAACACAGAAGACACCAGCGAGCTGCCCGGTGCCGTTTTGATGAGCTGCAGCGGCGGACGGATGGTATTCGCGGTGGTGTGAACCGCGCCAGATACCAGACCGTCGACTTCGTCCTGCTCCAGCATCAGCGTGCCGAGTACCACGTTATCTTCCAACTGCTCGCGGGCGACCGCTTCGGTCATGCCTTTGTTTTTACGCAGTTCAACCAGACGCGCCACGTAGCTTTCACGCACGACTTCCGGATCGACGATTTCGATGCCTGCGCCAAGTTCAACGCCCTGTGCGGCGGCAACGCGCGCGATTTCATCCGGGTTGCCCAGCAGTACGCAGGTCGCGATGCCGCGCTCGGCACAGATGGCCGCGGCTTTCACGGTACGCGGCTCGTCGCCTTCCGGCAGCACGACGCGTTTGCCCGCTTTACGCGCAAGCTCGGTCAGCTGGTAGCGGAACGCTGGAGGAGAGAGACGACGGCTGCGCTCGGAGGCGGCAGTCAGAGAGTCGATCCACTCGGCGCTAACGTGGCTTGCCACATATTCCTGTACTTTTTCGATACGCTCGTGGTCGTCTGCCGGTACTTCAAGGTTGAAGCTCTGCAGGCTGAGCGAGGTCTGCCAGGTGTTAGTGTTGACCATAAATACCGGCAGGCCGGTAGCGAAAGCACGTTCGCACAGCTTGCTGATGCGCTCGTCCATTTCATAGCCGCCGGTCAGCAGGATGGCGCCAATTTCCACGCCGTTCATTGCGGCGAGGCAGGCGGCTACTAACACATCAGGACGATCCGCAGAGGTCACCAGCAGGGAGCCCGGACGGAAATGTTCCAGCATGTGCGGAATGCTGCGTGCGCAGAACGTCACAGACTTCACGCGGCGGGTTTTGATATCGCCTTCGTTAACGATGGTCGCGTTCAGGTGACGGGCCATATCGATAGCGCGGGTAGCGATAAGATCAAAGCTCCACGGCACCGCGCCGAGAACCGGCAGCGGGCTGATAGCCTGCAGATGCTGCGCGTCGATGTTGATGACTTTCGCTTTGGTGGAGTCATCGAAAATCTCGGAGAGATCCGGGCGCGTGCGGCCCTGCTCGTCCACGGGCGCGTTCAGTTTGTTGACGATAACGCCGGTGATGTTGGCGTTTTTGCTGCCGCCAAAGCTGCTGCGGGTCAGTTCGATACGCTCTTTCAACTGTTCCGGGGTATCGGTGCCCTGAGACATTACAAACACGATTTCCGCGTTCAGAGTCTTCGCGATTTCATAGTTCAGCGACTGGGCGAACTGATGCTTACGGGTCGGCACCAGGCCTTCCACCAACACCACTTCGGCATCTTTAGTGTTCTCATGGAAGCGAGCAATGATCTCTTCCATCAGCACGTCTTTCTGGTTGCTGGAGAGCAGCGACTCGACGTGGCTCATGCGCAGCGGCTCAGCGGCTGGCAGATTGGTGTTAGCACGCACAATCGTCGTGGTCTGGTCCGGGGTATCGCCGCCAGTACGTGGCTGGGCGATAGGTTTGAAGACGCTCAAACGAACGCCTTTACGTTCCATAGCGCGGATTACGCCGAGGCTGACGCTGGTCAGGCCGACGCTGGTTCCGGTAGGAATAAGCATAATGATACGGGACACGGTTTATCCTCTTTTTGTTGCAGCCAGCCGCGCGGCTGGCACCACATAAAACAACACCGCCAGCGAGGCTGGCGGTGAGGGATCAGGCGGTCAGGCGGCAGGCGTCCTGCGCGATAACCAGTTCTTCGTTGGTCGGAATGACCATCGCGAGGGTGGTGCCTTCTTTATTGATGAAGCCGGATTTGCCGAAACGCGCGGCCAGGTTGCGCTCGTGGTCAACCTCGAAGCCCAGCACGCCCAGTTTACCCAGGGAGAGTTCGCGAACCATCGCCGCGTTCTCGCCGATGCCGCCGGTGAAGACGACTGCGTCCAGACGACCTTCCATCAGCGCGGTGTAGGAGCCGATGTATTTCGCCAGGCGATGGCAGTAAACGTCCATCGCGCGCTTCGCGTCTTCTTTGGTCGCGTAGTTGTCTTCAACATAACGGCAGTCGCTGGTGACTTCGGTCAGGCCCAGCAGACCGGACTCTTTAGTCAGCAGTTTGTTGATGTCATCAACGCTCATACCCAGCGCGTCGTGCAGATGGAAGACGATAGCCGGGTCGATGTCGCCGGAGCGGGTGCCCATGACCAGACCTTCCAGCGGGGTCAGACCCATGGAGGTGTCAACGCATTTGCCGTTACGGATAGCGGAAACAGAACCACCGTTGCCCAGGTGGCAAGTGATGATGTTCACTTCTTCCACCGGCTTGTTCAGCATTTTCGCGGCTTCCTGGGTCACGTAGAAGTGGCTGGTGCCGTGAGCGCCATAGCGACGGATGCCGTGTTCTTTGTACAGTTTGTACGGCAGGGCATAGAGGTAAGACTCTTCCGGCATGGTCTGGTGGAACGCGGTATCGAACACGGCCACGTTTTTATCCGCCAGGTGCGGGAAGGATTTCAGCGCTTCGGCGATACCGATCAGGTGAGCCGGGTTGTGCAGCGGCGCAAAGGAGGCGGAATCTTTGATGCCCTGAATAACAGTCTCATCAATAACAACGGAACTGGTATACTTTTCGCCACCATGCACGATACGATGACCAATCGCGGTCAGCTGTGCAGACAGCTCTGGTTTTTGTGCCAGAATAGTATTAACGATGAAGTTCAGCGCTTCGCTGTGAGCCGCACCGGCGCCAAGCGCCGCTTCGTGTTTGCCGCCGTCCATTTTCCATTTGATACGTGCTTCTGGAAGATGGAAACATTCGGCCAGACCGGACAGGTACTCTTCACCGTTCAGTGCATCGATGATGGCAAATTTCAGTGAGGAGCTACCGCAGTTGAGAACCAGTACTAACTTACTCGACATGGAAGTACCTATTAATGATACGTGGCTAAAAAAACGTCAGTGAGTCTCTCAGCGTAGCGTAAGATGACGCCGACATTTATGATTAACGTCATAGCGAAGAGAGATTCTGCTGTGACGAAGAAATAAACAGAGTTTACGCCATTTTGCGCAAATTTCCGGCGCGAAAGGCGGCCTTAAAGATTTGACAGCGCGAGCTTTGCCTTCTACGCCATCGCAGGCGCGCACAGGATAACTGATTGCGACTTGTATTGACAAAATATTTTGAACGTTGTCATGGAGAGTTGTTATCTTGCAGGAAAATTTTATTTTTTATTAATGAAGTTGAGGTAAGGCCATGTCGACACCTGAAAATCGCCCCGTAAGCTTTTTTGGCCTGTTTCGTCGTGGGCAACACTATTCGAAGACCTGGCCGATTGATAAGCGCCTTGCGCCGGTCTTTATTGAAAACCGCGTGATCCGCGCCACGCGCTTTGCGATACGCATCATGCCGCCCGTCGCCGTGTTTACGCTCTGCTGGCAGATTGCGCTCGGCGGTCAGCTCGGGCCTGCCGTTGCCACGGCGCTTTTCGCGCTGAGTATGCCGATGCAGGGTCTGTGGTGGCTTGGCAAGCGCTCCGTCACGCCGCTGCCGCCCGGCACGCTGAGCTGGTTTTATGAAGTGCGCACGAAATTGCAGGAGGCGGGGCAGGCGCTCGCGCCGGTGGAAGGCAAGCCCGATTATCAGGCGCTGGCCGACACCTTAAAACGTGCGTTTAAGCAACTTGATAAAACTTTTCTTGATGACTTGTAATTGATCAAAAGACGTTTGGGCAAAAAAAGGCAAAGTAAGGGCAGTATCCCACTTTGATCGGGCTTCGCCTGAAACAGGAGCACACCATGGAAATGACCCATGCCCAGCGTCTTATTCTCTCCAACCAGTACAAAATGATGACCCTGCTCGATCCGGAAAATGGCGAGCGCTATCGCCGCCTGCAAACCATTATTGAGCGCGGTTACGGGTTACAGATGCGCGAACTCGACCGCGATTTTGGCGAGCTCAGCGAAGAAACCTGCCGCACCGTCATCGACATCATGGAGATGTATCACGCCCTCCAGGTCTCCAGATCAAACATGAAAGACGGCCATACCATTGATGAGCGTCGCGTGACTTTCCTGGGCTTCGACGCGGCGACTGAAGCCCGCTTTCTGGGTTACGTGCGGTTCCTCGTCAATACCGAAGGGCGTTACACCCATTTCGACGCCGGTACGCACGGCTTTAACGCGCAAACGCCGATGTGGGAAAAATACCAGCGGATGCTGAAAGTGTGGCAGGCGTGCCCGCGGCAGTACCATTTATGCGCCAACGAAATTATGCAAATTATTAACGCCTGACGGGAGAAGGCTGTGGAATGTAAAGGGTTTTTGTTCGATCTTGACGGTACGCTGGTGGATTCTCTGCCCGCCGTTGAACGCGCCTGGTGTCACTGGGCAGATCGCTTTGGCATCGCGCATGACGAGGTGCTGGGCTTTATTCACGGTAAGCAAGCGATCACGTCGCTGCGTCATTTTATGGCGGGGCACAGCGAAGACGAGATTATGGCTGAGTTTCATCGTCTGGAACAAATAGAAGCGAGCGATACCGAAGGCATCGTCGCGCTGCCGGGCGCGCTGGAGCTGCTGAACCATCTGAACGAGGCCCGCATTCCCTGGGCTATTGTCACCTCTGGCTCTATGCCCGTTGCCTCCGCGCGTCGTGGTGCTACGGGGCTGCCGGAGCCGGAAGTCTTCGTCACCGCCGAGCGTGTGAAGCGTGGCAAACCAGAGCCGGATGCCTATCTGCTCGGTGCTGAGCTGCTGGGCCTTGCGCCTCATGAGTGTGCTGTCGTGGAAGACGCGCCGGCGGGCATTCTCTCTGGCCTTGCGGCGGGTTGCTCGGTGATTGCCGCTAACCCGCCTGCCGATACGCCGCGTCTTGATGAGGCGGCGCTGGTCATAAAATCCCTTACCGAACTGGTACTGGAAAAAGGAGCGGATGGCTGGGTAAGCGTTAAAAAGCAGCCGTAACGGCTCTCCGCCCTCAGGCGCTCTCGCGCCACCTCTCTTTTACGGCGGGTTGCATCCCGCCGTTTTCGTTTCCTCAGGCCGTGATGACAACAAAAGGATACGTTGTGAATGGTGAATTAATCTGGGTTCTGACGCTGTTAGGGGTGGCGGTTTTACTGTTCGCCACCGGGAAAATCCGTATGGACGCCGTGGCGCTGCTGGTGATTGTGGCGTTCATCCTCAGCGGGACGCTGACCGTTAACGAAGCGTTTGCGGGCTTTAGCGATCCCAACGTCATTCTTATCGCCGCGCTGTTTGTGATTGGTGACGGGCTGGTGCGTACCGGTGTCGCGACGAAAATGGGCGCCTGGCTGGTGCAGATGGCGGGCAGTAGCGAAACCCGTATGTTAATCCTTCTGATGCTCACCGTTGCCGGACTCGGCGCGTTTATGAGTTCCACCGGCGTGGTGGCGATTTTTATTCCGGTGGTGATAAGCGTCTGCGCGCGAATGAAAATCGCCCCGTCGCGGTTGATGATGCCGTTGAGCTTCGCCGGGCTTATCAGCGGCATGATGACGCTGGTGGCGACGCCGCCAAACCTGGTGGTGAACAGCGAGCTGCTGCGTGAAGGGCATCCGGGATTTAGCTTCTTTAGCGTGACGCCTCTAGGCCTGGCAATCCTCGCGCTTGGCATCCTCTATATGCTCCTGATGCGTTTTATGCTCGGCTCCGGTGACAGCCGCGAAAAGCCGCAGGCGTGGAACCGCCGCACCTTCCGCGATTTTATCCGCGATTATCATCTCACCGGGCGGGCGCGCCGCCTCGCCATTCGCCCCGGCTCGCCGCTTATCGGCCACCGGCTTGACGATTTAAAGCTCCGTGAGCGCTACGGCGCGAATGTGATAGGCGTTGAGCGCTGGCGTCGTTTTCGCCGTGTCATTGTGGACGTTAACGGTGTGACGGAGTTTCGCGCGCGGGACGTATTGCTTATAGATATTTCCGCATCTGATATCGATTTGCGCCAGTTTTGCAGCGAGCAGCAGCTGGAGCCGATGATCCTGCGCGGCGACTATTTTTCCGATCAGGCGCTGGATGTCGGTATGGCCGAGTTGTCGCTGACGCCGGAAGGAACCATGGTCGGGAAAACGGTACGCGAACTGAATTTCCGCAGCCGCTACGGGTTGAATGTGGTCGGCATTAAACGTGAAGGAAAAGCCCTGCCGGGCGCGATAGTGGACGAGCCGCTGGAGCTTGGCGATTTACTCTTAGTGGTCGGTACCTGGAAGCTTATCAGCCAGCTCGGGCAGAAAAGCCGCGATGTCGTGGTGCTCAATCTGCCGGTGGAAGAGAGCGACGCTTCGCCCGCTCACAGTCAGGCACCGCACGCCATCTTCTGCCTGGCGCTGATGGTGGCGATGATGCTGACGGATGAAATCCCGAACCCCGTCGCCGCGATTATAGCGTGCCTGCTGATGGGCAAGTTTCGCTGCATAAACCCCGAAAGCGCGTGGAAAGCCATTCACTGGCCAAGCATTATTCTTATTGTCGGTATGATGCCATTCGCGCAGGCGCTACAAAAAACCGGCGGGGTGGCGCTTATCGTTGACGGCCTGATGCGCGTCGGCGGCGGCTATGGCCCTCACATGATGCTGGGCTGCCTGTTTATGATGTGCGCGGTTATTGGGCTGTTTATTTCCAATACCGCGACGGCGGTGTTGATGGCACCGATCGCGCTGGCGGCGGCGAAAACCATGGGCGTGTCGCCGTATCCGTTCGCTATGGGCATCGCGATGGCGGCGTCAGCGGCCTTTATGACGCCGGTGTCCTCGCCGGTCAACACGCTGGTACTGGGGCCGGGGAACTACCGCTTCAGCGATTTCGTGAAAACCGGCGTGCCGTTCACGCTTATCGTGATGGTGGTCTGCGTGCTGTTAATTCCTGTGCTTTTCCCGTTCTGAACCGCTCAGAGCGGGGAATCCTAGCTGATTTCATCTAAAGAAAGATGGAAGCTCGGCACGAAAACCTGCATGAAGTAGTCCATTTCGGCGCTGTGCCGCTGTGCCAGCGTTTTTTCCAGACGGCTTTTGGCGAGCAGAAATTCATTGTTGCCCGCCGAAAGCTCTTCCAGACATTTCAGATAGGCGCACAGCGCATCGGCCTGTTTCACCAGCGATTTCTCATCTTCGGTGTAGTGGTGCTCATCAAGCAGCGGGGCGAAGATGTCCTGTAACTCTTCCGGCACCATCGCAATCAGTTTCTGCTGGGCGATTTTCTCGATGGCCTTATATTCATGGGCTATCTGGGAATTGAAATATTTCACCGGCGTGGGCAGATCGCCCGTCAGCACTTCACTCGCATCATGGTACATCGCCAGCAGCGCGATACGCTCGGGGTTCACATTGCCCTGAAATTTGCGGTTTTTAATCACTGCGAGCGCATGGGCGACCATCGCCACCTGCAGACTGTGTTCAGAGACATTTTCAGTGCGCACATTGCGCATGAGCGGCCAGCGATTGATTAACTTCAGGCGAGAGAGGTAGGCGAAAAAATGACTCTGACTCATAAAGATCCCTTGTCTGTAACTGCGACAAAAAACCATTGTGAGGGGAGCGGGGGGAAGATGCAAATCTCCCCCCGAATCGGTTACTGATGGTAGCCGGAAAGGAAGCGGCCCAGCTTGTTAATGGCGAGATCGAGTTCGTCGATGCGCGGCAGCGTTACGATGCGCACGTGATCCGGCCACGGCCAGTTGAATGCGGTGCCCTGAACGAGCAGCACTTTTTCCTGAAGCAGGAAATCAAGCACCATTTTCTGATCGTCGTGAATATTAAAACGCTTTGCGTCGATTTTCGGGAACATATAGAGCGCGCCGCGCGGTTTGACGCAGCTAACGCCCGGAATCTCATTGATTAGTTCCCAGGCGCGGTTGCGCTGCTCATAGAGCCGCCCGCCGGGTACGATAAATTCGCTGATGCTCTGGTAGCCGCCAAGCGCCGTCTGAATGGCATGCTGCGCCGGGACATTGGCGCACAGGCGCATCGAGGCGAGCATTTCCAGCCCTTCGATATACCCTTTGGCGTGTTTTTTCGGCCCGTTCAGTACCATCCAGCCCTGACGGAAACCCGCCACGCGGTAGGTTTTAGAAAGGCCGTTAAAGGTGACGGTGAGCAGATCCGGCGCCAGCGCGGCGATCGAGTGGTGCTGGGCGTCATCGTAGAGGATCTTGTCGTAAATTTCGTCGGCGAAAATGATGAGATTGTGCTGGCGGGCAATCTCAACGATATCCAGCAGCAGTTCTTTCGAATAGACCGCGCCGGTCGGGTTGTTCGGGTTAATGATGACAATCCCACGAGTGCGCGGCGTGATTTTGGCGCGGATGTCATCGAGATCCGGGAACCAGTCTGAGGATTCATCGCAAAGGTAGTGCACCGCTTTGCCGCCGGAGAGCGACACCGCCGCCGTCCACAGCGGATAATCGGGCGCGGGAACCAGCATTTCATCGCCAGTGTTCAGTAGCGCCTGCATTGCCTGGACTATCAGTTCTGACACGCCATTGCCGATATAAATATCTTCTACCGTTACATCGCGCATGTCGCGCGCCTGGTAGTGCTGCATGATGGCTTTGCGTGCGGAATATAGCCCTTTGGAATCGCAATAGCCCTGCGCGGTCGGCAGGTTGCGGATGACATCGACAAGAATTTCGTCGGGCGCGTCAAAGCCGAAAGGCGCCGGGTTGCCGATATTCAGCTTAAGAACTTTTTGACCTTCTTCTTCAAGGCGTTTGGCCTCTTTAAGCACCGGGCCGCGGATGTCATAACAGACATTGTCGAGCTTACTGGATTTTTCGATGGGCGACATAACGTCAGAACCTTACTTGTTTTGCGCTTCCTGCCATGGAAGCCGATGGCCGACAATTTACTCCTCCCGTTCATGCTTTTAAAGCCTTGCCTGAAGACGTCATCTGGTAGTAAAGCTCTACCGGCCTGGCGTTATGTTCCATATAGATTGCTTTTTATTTTATAAAATAGTGTAAAACTAAGTGAGTTGTGCTTTTTGTGCTGGTATAAGTTTTAACTATGGTTGATGCCACCATAAGCGAAAACGTACAACATTAGCGCGTTAATTAATTCACGCGATATGAAATGTACCCCACAGAAAATAGCGAGGGTTTATCACTACGCTTATTGATGCGAAAAGGGTGCGGTATAACGCGCTTTGTAACGATCTTGTTATATGAAAAGACGGAGAAATAATGAATTATTAAATAATATTAATTATTGGTTTTGGCAATGTCTGTAATAGAGTTACGAAAATTTAGAAATTTGCTGGCTTGTATAAGTAAAATCGCATGGAGTCTTAAAAAAAGAACAATTTTGCGATATTATAAACCCCCTGGCGCGAGACGTTTCGCCAGCGCAGCCAGGCCGAAAGGCATCTTTCGGGCAACTGGTTGTTTCCAGAGTCATTCAGGACACAAGTCAGGCATAGTTATATACTCTTCTTTTTCTTTTGTCAGAGTATGTTAAGGTCGCAAAGTCGTTGCTTTTCGCCTTAGCCAACGTAGCCAGATTTTTAATTCAAATCACGGGTCCGCTGTGCAGAATATTTGACATAAAGGCACAACGATAGCAGAAAAAATACCCTTTTACTGTTTTAATAACCAGGGGTTTGAATTAGAAAAGCGCATGGCGGTCTTCCGACGCGGGTTGTGTTAGCCCGGAAGCATGCTTCAAAAGGAATTGCTTTCTTTCCTTTACACATAGCAACAGACGGTGCCCGCTGTGTGCGGTTACCTGAAAGTGATAACAATATGATTAACGCAAATCGTCCGATCTTAAACCTCGACCTCGATCTGCTGAGAACGTTTGTCGCAGTCGCCGATCTGAACACCTTTGCCGCCGCCGCGGCAGCGGTATGCCGTACGCAGTCGGCCGTCAGCCAGCAGATGCAGCGCCTGGAGCAACTGGTCGGTAAAGAGCTGTTTGCCCGCCACGGGCGTAATAAGCTTTTAACCGAACACGGCATTCAGTTGCTGGGTTATGCACGTAAAATTTTGCGCTTCAACGACGAAGCATGCACTTCGTTAATGTATAGCAATCTGCAGGGCGTCCTGACCATTGGCGCTTCTGACGAATCGGCAGATACCATCCTGCCGTATCTTCTCAATCGTATCAGCTCGGTTTATCCGAAACTGGCGATTGACGTGCGCGTTCAGCGTAACCCGTACATTATTGAGATGCTCAACCAGCAGGAGATAGACCTGGTTGTCACCACGCACCAGCCGGAGAATCTGGATTCGCTGGTGTTGCGTACGTCGCCCACGCTCTGGTATTGCGCGGCGGATTACACGCTGCATAAAAATGAAGCAGTGCCGCTGGTGATGCTCGATGAGCCAAGCCCGCACCGTGAAGTGATTATTGAGCAACTCAACGCAGCGAACGTACCGTGGCGTATCTCTTATGTTGCTTCCACGCTGCCTGCTGTCCGTGCAGCCGTTAAAGCGGGCCTTGGGATTACCGCGCGCCCGGTTGAGATGATGAGTCCGGAGCTGCGCGTGCTTGGCGCTTCAGACGGCTTGCCCGTATTGCCGGAGACGCAGTACATGCTCTGTCGCAACACAAATAGCAAGAACGAAATGGCGGAAGTCATCTTCCAGGCGATGGAAAGCCACTATCAACCGTGGCGTTACACCGCAGCGCTTGAAGGCGGCGACGATACGCTGCTGGTACAGGGCGATCTGGAATAAGTTTTCCTGTTTTGTTAAAACGTTGTTAATAAAGCCTCTGGCGGTCGTTCGATCCTCAGAGGCTTTTTTTATACACTTTTAAAACTTAAGTGCTTGTAATTACCACTAATCAAAACACCATTTCATCTGCTCTTTCCTTCAAATAGCCCGCCAGTACGCCCTCACAGTCAGCAGAAAATTTTACTTTTGTTGTTAAAAAGTGAGCGATTTTGTTGTCTTTTTTGCCGGTCAATTAACAAAAGCGTGTCTCAGATCAAGAAAATACTCCCGAGGAGGGGGAGGAATAGTCAGAAATTCCTGCCAAAATAAGGGGTGTTTATGTCTCCTCACTTTTAACGGACACGATTCACCCGCCGGGCTCCGTAGTCTCGCACGCGGCTCACAGGACGCTTAAAGCATCAAATGTTAAGGGTCTTGGGGAGATGTAAACTAATGTTAGGTTTCTTTTGTTAAAGTTGACAAAAGGTTATAGAAAGGAGTAAAAAACCCCATCAATTTGCTGCCTAAGTTATAATTCCGGCAGTTATTGTACGGTTGATTGTTCCTCCCCTTGAATCGATGTGGCGTTCATCTGCCAGCAAGAGCAGAGGCTTTAGCGCCACTTTTGATGAGTAAGCAATGAGTATGTCAACATCCACTGAAGTTATCGCTCATCACTGGGCGTTCGGTATCTTTCTTATTGTTGCCATTGGCCTGTGTTGTCTGATGCTGGTCGGCGCCTGGTTCCTCGGCGGACGCGCCCGCGCCAGGTACAAAAACACCCCGTTCGAATCGGGGATCGACTCGGTCGGCACCGCCCGCTTACGACTTTCTGCGAAGTTCTACCTGGTAGCGATGTTTTTCGTCATCTTCGACGTGGAAGCGCTCTATCTCTTCGCCTGGTCAACGTCAGTTCGTGAAGTCGGCTGGCTCGGCTTTATCGAGGCCGCAATTTTCATTTTAGTGCTACTGGCTGGTCTGGTTTATCTGGTGCGCATCGGCGCGCTGGAGTGGACGCCTTCGCGCTCACGTCGCGAACGTCTTAACACCGAAGAAGCTGGCAGTCTCACTAATCGTCATACGCAGTAACAGCGAGGCAATAAGATGGACTATACGCTCACCCGCATAGATCCCGACGGTGAGAATGACCGTTACCCCCTGCAAAAACAGGAGATTGTGACTGATCCTCTGGAACAGCATGTACACCGCAGCGTCTACATGGGCAAGCTCGAGCATGCCCTGCATGACATGGTGAACTGGGGGCGTAAAAACTCCCTGTGGCCTTACAACTTTGGCCTTTCCTGCTGCTACGTGGAGATGGTGACCTCGTTCACCGCGGTTCATGACGTTGCGCGTTTCGGCGCGGAAGTACTGCGTGCTTCCCCGCGTCAGGCGGATTTCATGGTGGTTGCCGGTACGCCCTTTACCAAAATGGCTCCGGTGATTCAGCGTCTGTATGACCAGATGCTGGAGCCGAAATGGGTTATTTCCATGGGCGCCTGTGCGAACTCCGGCGGCATGTACGATATTTATTCCGTCGTACAGGGCGTGGATAAATTCCTGCCCGTGGATGTGTATATCCCAGGCTGTCCGCCGCGCCCGGAAGCGTATATGCAGGCGCTGATGCTGCTGCAGGAATCGATTGGCAAAGAGCGCCGTCCGCTTTCGTGGGTGGTTGGCGATCAGGGCGTTTATCGCGCCAACATGCAGTCAGAGCGTGAGCGTAAACGCGGCGAACGTATCGCAGTCACTAACCTGCGTACGCCGGACGAAATTTAATTTGCGCCTGCGGGAGGTCGCTTCTCACGTATACCAATAAACGACAGCGAGAAGCCGCCGCCCGACAGTCATCACAGACCATTGGCAATGGTGAACAATATGACCGATTTAACTGCGCAAGACGCCGTTTTGCCTGTGTGGCAGACCAGGGATCACCTCGACGACCCGGTGATTGGCGAACTGCGTAACCGTTTTGGGCCGGATGCCTTTACTGTTCAGGCCACCCGCACCGGTGTTCCGGTTGTCTGGGTCAAGCGTGAACAATTACTGGAAGTTGGCGAATTTTTAAGAAAGCTGCCGAAACCCTACGTCATGCTGTATGACCTGCATGGCATGGACGAGCGCCTTCGCACCCACCGCAACGGTTTACCGGCTGCGGATTTTTCCGTTTTCTACCACCTGCTTTCCATCGATCGCAACCGCGACATCATGCTGAAAGTGGCGCTGTCGGAAAACGATCTCAACGTGCCGACCTTTACCCGTCTCTTCCCGAACGCCAACTGGTATGAGCGTGAAACCTGGGAGATGTTCGGTATTACCTTTACCGGCCACCCGAACCTGCGCCGCATCATGATGCCGCCGACCTGGGAAGGGCACCCGCTGCGTAAAGACTACCCGGCGCGCGCGACGGAATTCGATCCATTTACGCTCACTAAGCAAAAAGAAGAGCTGGAAATGGAAGCGCTGACCTTCAAGCCCGAAGAGTGGGGCATGAAGCGCGGCAACGACACTGAAGATTTCATGTTCCTGAACCTCGGCCCGAACCATCCGTCGGCTCACGGTGCGTTCCGTATCATCCTGCAACTGGACGGCGAAGAGATCGTCGACTGCGTGCCGGATATCGGTTACCACCACCGCGGCGCGGAGAAAATGGGCGAGCGTCAGTCCTGGCACAGCTACATTCCTTACACTGACCGCATCGAATATCTCGGCGGCTGCGTAAACGAAATGCCGTACGTGCTGGCCGTGGAAAAACTGGCGGGGATTCAGGTGCCGGAGCGCGTGGAAGTTATCCGCGTGATGCTCTCTGAACTGTTCCGCATCAACAGCCACCTGCTGTACATCTCGACGTTTATTCAGGACGTCGGCGCCATGACGCCGGTCTTCTTCGCGTTCACCGATCGTCAGAAAATCTACGATCTGGTTGAAGCGATTACCGGTTTCCGTATGCACCCGGCCTGGTTCCGCATCGGCGGCGTCGCGCACGACCTGCCGCGCGGCTGGGATCGCCTGCTGAAAGAGTTCCTCGAGTGGATGCCGAAACGCCTCGACTCCTATGTCAAAGCGGCGCTGAAAAACACCATCCTGAAAGGCCGTTCCCAGGGCGTGGCGGCGTATGACGCCAAAGAAGCGCTGGCATGGGGCACCACCGGCGCTGGCCTTCGTGCCACCGGTATCGATTTCGACGTGCGTAAAGCGCGCCCGTACTCTGGCTATCAGAACTTTGAGTTCGAAGTGCCGGTCGGCGGCGGCATCAGCGACTGCTACACCCGCGTGATGCTGAAAGTCGAAGAAGTGCGCCAGTCGCTGCGTATCCTTGAGCAGTGCCTGAAAAACATGCCGGAAGGCCCGTTCAAGGCGGATCACCCGCTGACCACGCCGCCGCCGAAAGAGCGCACGCTGCAACATATCGAAACCCTGATTACTCACTTCCTGCAGGTTTCCTGGGGCCCGGTCATGCCGGCCAACGAATCCTTCCAGATGATTGAGGCAACCAAGGGGATTAACAGTTACTACCTGACCAGCGACGGCAGCACTATGAGCTACCGTACCCGCGTCCGTACACCGAGCTTCCCGCATCTTCAGCAGATCCCGTCGGTGATCCGCGGCAGCCTGGTGTCCGACCTGATTGTCTATCTGGGTAGTATCGATTTTGTAATGTCTGATGTGGATCGCTAACTATGCACGAGAATCAACAACCACAGAACGAGGCTTTTGAGCTGAGTGCGGCAGAGCGTGAGGCGATTGAGCACGAGAAGCACCACTACGAAGACCCGCGTGCGGCGTCCATTGAAGCGCTGAAAATCGTTCAGAAGCAGCGTGGCTGGGTGCCGGACGGCGCTATCTATGCGATAGCGGAAGTCCTGGGCATTCCGGCGAGCGACGTCGAAGGGGTCGCGACCTTCTACAGCCAGATCTTCCGCCAGCCGGTTGGCCGTCACGTCATTCGCTACTGCGACAGCGTGGTGTGCCATATTACCGGCTATCAGGGGATTCAGTCCGCGATTGAAAAACACCTGAGCATCAAACCGGGCCAGACCACGTTTGACGGACGCTTCACCCTGCTGCCGACCTGCTGCCTTGGCAACTGCGACAAAGGGCCGACCATGATGATTGATGAGGACACTCACAGTTATCTGACGCCGGAAGGGATCCCTGAACTTCTGGAGCAGTACAAATGAAACAGATTATTCGTACTGCCGAAACGCATCCGCTAACCTGGCGTATGCGCGACGACAAGCAGCCGGTCTGGCTTGAAGAATACCGCAGCAAAAACGGCTACGAAGGCGCGCGTAAAGCGCTCACCGGCATGGCGCCGGATGAAATCGTCAATGCCGTGAAAGACGCTGGCCTGAAAGGGCGCGGCGGCGCGGGCTTCTCCACCGGTCTGAAATGGAGCCTGATGCCGAAAGACGAATCCATGAACATCCGTTACCTGCTGTGTAACGCCGATGAAATGGAGCCAGGCACCTATAAAGACCGCATGCTGATGGAACAGCTGCCGCACCTGCTGGTGGAAGGCATGCTGATCTCCGCGTTCGCGCTGAAAGCGTACCGCGGTTACATCTTCCTGCGCGGCGAGTATATCGAAGCCGCCGAGCGTCTGCGCCGCGCTATCGCGGAAGCGACCGAAGCCGGGCTGCTGGGTAAAAACATTCTCGGTTCAGGGTTCGATTTTGAACTCTTCGTGCATACCGGCGCGGGCCGCTACATCTGTGGTGAAGAGACGGCGCTTATCAACTCGCTGGAAGGCCGCCGCGCCAACCCGCGTTCCAAGCCGCCGTTCCCGGCATCCAGCGGTGTGTGGGGTAAACCGACCTGCGTTAACAACGTAGAAACCCTGTGCAACGTGCCGGCCATTCTCGCCAACGGCGTGGAGTGGTATCAGGGCCTGTCAACCAGCGAAGACAAAGGCACCAAGCTGATGGGCTTCTCCGGGCGCGTGAAAAACCCGGGCGTCTGGGAGCTGCCGTTCGGCACCACCGCGCGTGAAATCCTCGAAGAGTACGCGGGCGGCATGCGCGACGGCCTGAAATTCAAAGCCTGGCAGCCGGGCGGCGCGGGGACAGACTTCCTGACCGACGCGCACCTCGATCTGCCGATGGAATTCGCCAGTATCGGTAAAGCGGGCAGCCGTCTCGGCACCGCGCTGGCGATGGCCGTCGACCACGAAATCAATATGGTGTCGCTGGTACGTAACCTGGAAGAGTTCTTCGCGCGCGAGTCCTGCGGGTGGTGTACGCCATGCCGTGACGGGCTGCCGTGGAGCGTTAAAATCCTGCGCGCGCTGGAGCGCGGCGAAGGGCAACCGGGGGATATCGAAACCCTGGAGCAGCTCTGCCGCTTCCTGGGCCCGGGTAAAACGTTCTGCGCCCATGCGCCAGGTGCCGTAGAGCCACTTCAGAGCGCCATTAAATATTTCCGTGACGAATTCGAAGCGGGCATTAAGCAGAGCCCCGGCAACACCCGTGCCATTAATGGTATTCAGCCGAACCTGCTCAAGACGCGCTGGTAAAAGCATTTTGATTAACGCCTGGCTCGCGCCAGGCCAACTGGAAGCATGCTGACTATGGCTACGATTCATGTAGACGGCAAAGAATATGAGGTAGACGGCGCGGACAACCTGCTGCAGGCGTGTCTGTCGCTCGGCCTCGATATTCCTTATTTTTGCTGGCATCCGGCGCTGGGTAGCGTTGGTGCCTGCCGCCAGTGCGCGGTGAAGCAATATCAGAACGCGGAAGATACCCGTGGTCGCCTGGTGATGTCCTGCATGACGCCGGCATCCGATGGCACCTTTATTTCTATTGACGACAACGAAGCGAAACAGTTCCGCGAAAGCGTTGTGGAGTGGCTGATGACCAACCACCCGCACGACTGTCCGGTCTGTGAAGAGGGCGGCAACTGCCACCTGCAGGATATGACCGTGATGACCGGCCATAGCTTCCGTCGCTACCGCTTCACCAAACGTACTCACCGCAATCAGGATCTGGGGCCGTTCATCAATCATGAGATGAACCGCTGCATCGCCTGCTATCGCTGCGTGCGTTACTACAAAGATTACGCTGACGGCACCGATCTTGGTGTGTACGGCGCGCATGACAACGTCTATTTCGGTCGCCCGGAAGACGGTACGCTTGAGAGCGAATTCTCCGGTAACCTGGTCGAAATTTGCCCGACCGGCGTTTTCACCGATAAAACGCACTCCGAGCGCTACAACCGTAAATGGGACATGCAGTTTGCGCCGAGCATCTGCCAGCAGTGCTCGCTGGGCTGTAACACCAGCCCTGGCGAACGTTATGGCGAACTGCGTCGTATCGAAAACCGCTACAACGGTACCGTTAACCACTACTTCCTGTGCGACCGCGGCCGTTTTGGCTACGGCTACGTCAACCTGAAAGACCGTCCGCGTCGTCCGGTTCAGCGCCGTGGCGATGACCTGATCACCCTGAACGCCGAACAGGCGATGCAGGGCGCGGCGGATATTCTGCGCCAGTCGAAGAAAGTCATCGGTATCGGCTCCCCGCGCGCGAGCGTCGAAAGCAACTTCGCGCTGCGTGAACTGGTCGGTGTGGAAAACTTCTATACCGGCATTGCGGCGGGTGAGCAGGAACGTCTGCAACTGATGCTGAAAGTGCTGCGTGAAAGCGGCATCCGCACACCGGCGCTGCGTGAGATTGAATCTTACGATGCCGTGCTGGTGCTGGGCGAAGACATCACCCAGACCGGTGCGCGTGTGGCGCTGGCGGTACGTCAGGCGGTGAAAGGCAAAGCGCGTGAAATGGCGGCGGCCCAGAAAGTGGCTGACTGGCAGATCGCGGCCATCCTGAACATCGGCCAGCGCGCCAAACATCCGCTGTTTGTGACCAATGTTGACAGCACCCGCCTGGACGACATCGCCGCGTGGACTTATCGTGCGCCGGTGGAAGATCAGGCGCGCCTCGGGTTTGCCATCGCTAACGCGCTGGACGCCGCATCGCCTGCGGTGGAAGGGCTGGATCGCGACCTGCAAAACAAAGTGGACGTGATTGTGCAGGCGCTGGCAGGGGCGAAGAAGCCGCTGATTATCTCCGGCACCAACGCCGGCAGCGTGGAAGTGATTGAGGCGGCCGCAAACGTGGCGAAGGCTCTGAAAGGCCGCGGCGCGGATGTCGGTATCACCATGATCGCCCGCGCGGTTAACAGCGTCGGTCTCGGCATGATTGGCGGCGGTTCGCTTGACGACGCGCTGAACGAGCTGGAAACCGGCAGCGCTGACGCCGTTATCGTGCTGGAAAACGATCTGCACCGTCACGCCTCGGCGGCACGTGTGGACGCAGCGCTGGCGAAAGCGCCGCTGGTGATGGTGATTGACCATCAGCGCACCGCGATTATGGATCACGCGCATCTTGTGCTCTCCACCGCGAGCTTCGCCGAAAGCGACGGTACGGTCATCAACAACGAAGGCCGCGCGCAGCGCTTCTTCCAGGTGTATGACCCGTCTTACTACGACAACACCGTGACCATGCTGGAAAGCTGGCGCTGGCTGCATTCGCTGCACAGCACGCTGGAAAACCGTCATCCGGACTGGACGCAGCTCGATCACGTAATCGACGCCTGCATCGAAAAACTGCCGCACCTGGCGGGCATTAAAAACGCCGCGCCGGACGCGACGTTCCGCATCCGCGGCCAGAAACTGGCGCGCGAACCGCATCGTTACAGCGGTCGCACTGCGATGCGCGCGAACATCAGCGTTCACGAGCCGCGCCAGCCGCAGGATAAAGACACCATGTTCGCCTTCTCCATGGAAGGGAACAACCATCCGGACGCGCCGCGTTCTCAGGTGCCGTTTGCCTGGGCGCCAGGCTGGAACTCCCCGCAGGCCTGGAACAAATTCCAGGACGAAGTGGGTGGCCACCTACGTCATGGCGATCCGGGCGTGCGTCTCATTGAGGCGGGCGAGGGCGCTATCGACTACTTCACGACCGTACCGCAGCGTTTCGCGCCGCAGGATGGTCAGTGGCGTATCGCGCCTTACTACCATCTGTTTGGCAGCGACGAGCTGTCGCAGCGCTCACCGGTCTTCCAGAGCCGCATGCCGCAGCCGTACATCCGCCTGAATCCGGCCGATGCCGCGAAGCTCGGCGTCAACGCGGGCGCGAAGGTCTCCTTCAATTACGAAGGCCAGACCATCACGCTGCCGTTGCAGCTCTCTGAAGGGCTGACGGAAGGGCAGGTCGGTCTGCCGATGGGCATGCCGGGCATCGCGCCTGTCATGGCTGGCGCTCGTCTTGAAAATCTGCAGGAGGCTGCGCAATGAGTTGGTTGACACCGGATGTTATCGAGATCCTGCTCAGCATCCTGAAAGCGGTGGTCATTCTGCTGGTGGTCGTGAGCTGCGGCGCGTTCATGAGTTTTGGCGAGCGCCGCCTGCTCGGCCTCTTCCAGAACCGTTACGGGCCGAACCGTGTAGGCTGGGGCGGTTCGCTCCAGCTGGTCGCGGACATGATCAAGATGTTCTTTAAAGAGGACTGGATCCCGCGCTTCTCCGACCGCGTTATCTTTACGCTGGCACCGATGATTGCGTTCACCTCGCTGCTGCTGGCGTTCGCGATTGTGCCTGTCAGCCCGACCTGGGTCGTGGCGGATCTCAATATCGGGATCCTCTTCTTCCTGATGATGGCGGGCCTTGGCGTTTACGCGGTGCTGTTCGCAGGCTGGTCGAGCAACAACAAATACTCGCTGCTGGGCGCAATGCGCGCCTCCGCGCAGACGCTGAGCTACGAAGTGTTCCTCGGCCTCTCCCTGATGGGTGTTGTTGCGCAGGCCGGGTCGTTCAATATGACCGACATCGTCAACAACCAGGCGCACCTCTGGAACGTTGTTCCGCAGTTCTTCGGCTTTATCACTTTCGCTATCGCGGGCGTTGCGGTGTGTCACCGTCACCCGTTTGACCAGCCGGAAGCAGAGCAGGAACTGGCTGACGGTTACCACATCGAATATTCCGGCATGAAGTTCGGTCTGTTCTTCGTGGGCGAATATATCGGGATTGTGACCGTTTCTGCGCTGATCGTGACGCTGTTCTTTGGCGGCTGGCAGGGCCCCTGGTTACCGCCTTTCATCTGGTTCGCGCTGAAAACCGCGTTCTTTATGATGATGTTTATTTTGATTCGCGCCGCATTACCGCGTCCTCGTTATGACCAGGTAATGTCCTTCGGCTGGAAAGTGTGCCTGCCGCTGACGCTTATCAATCTGCTGGTAACCGCGGCTGTCATTCTCTGGCAGACAGCGGCATAAGGGGTGAGAAAACCATGACATTGAAAGACATAGTGGTTGGTTTCGGCACCCAACTACGCAGTATCTGGATGATTGGCCTGCACGCGTTTTCCAAACGCGAAACGCGCATGTATCCGGAAGAGCCGGTTTATCTGCCGCCGCGCTACCGCGGCCGTATCGTGCTGACGCGCGATCCGGACGGTCAGGAGCGTTGTGTGGCCTGTAACCTCTGTGCGGTCGCCTGCCCGGTGGGCTGTATCTCTCTGCAAAAAGCGGAGACCGTAGACGGTCGCTGGTATCCGGAGTTTTTCCGCATCAACTTCTCACGCTGCATTTTCTGCGGCATGTGCGAAGAGGCTTGCCCGACCACCGCTATCCAGCTGACGCCGGATTTCGAGCTGGGCGAGTTTAAGCGCCAGGATCTGGTGTATGAAAAAGAGGACCTGCTGATCTCCGGTCCGGGCAAATACCCGGAATATAACTTCTACCGGATGGCGGGTATGGCAATCGACGGCAAAGATAAAGGCGACGCGGAAAACGAAGCCAAACCTATCGACGTCAAAGGCCTGTTACCTTAAGGAGTCAGGAATGGAATTCGCTTTTTATATCTGCGCCCTTGTGGCGGTCCTGACCACCGCCCGGGTGATCACCCACAGCAATCCGGTACACGCGCTGCTGTACCTGATTATCTCGCTGCTGGCGATCGCAGGCGTCTTTTTCTCACTCGGCGCTTACTTCGCCGGTGCGCTGGAGATCATCGTCTACGCAGGCGCCATCATGGTGCTCTTCGTGTTCGTGGTCATGATGCTGAACCTCGGCGATTCCGTGGTGCGTCAGGAGCGCGAGTGGCTCAAACCGCAAATCTGGATTGGCCCTGGCATTCTCTCGGCGGTTCTGCTGGTGGTGATTGTCTACGCCATTCTGGGCGTCAACGATCAGGGCATTGAAGGCAACCCGATTAGCGCGAAAGCCGTCGGTAAAGACCTGTTCCAGACTTACGTACTGGCGGTCGAACTGGCTTCCATGCTGTTGCTGGCGGGCCTGGTCGTGGCCTTCCATCTTGGCCGCGAAGAGAAAGCGGGCGATGTGGTAAGCGTGCGCGGCGGGGCTCCGTCGGACGCATCGAAAAGAAAAACGGAGGAGCGCGCATGATCCCGTTACAACATGGACTGATCCTGGCGGCTATTCTGTTCGTCCTGGGTCTGACCGGTCTGGTTATCCGCCGCAATCTGCTGTTTATGCTGATTGGGCTGGAAATCATGATTAACGCCGCCGCGCTGGCCTTTGTGGTCGCTGGCAGCTACTGGGGTCAGACCGACGGTCAGATAATGTATATCCTGGCGATTAGCTTAGCCGCGGCAGAAGCCAGTATCGGCCTTGCGCTGCTGCTGCAACTCCATCGTCGTCGCCAGAACCTGAATATCGATTCAGTAAGTGAGATGCGTGGATGAACCTGCTCGCATTAACCATTATTTTGCCATTGATTGGCTATATTCTGCTTGCCTTCTCCCGTGGTCGCTGGTCGGAAAACCTCTCCGCGACGGTTGGAGTCGGCTCTGTGGGACTGGCGGCGCTGGTCACCGCTTACGCTGGCATTGATTTCTTTAATAACGGCAAGCAGGCGTTTTCTCTGCCGCTGTGGACCTGGATGTCAGTTGGCGATTTCAACATCGGCGTCAACCTGGTGCTGGATGGCCTTTCGCTGACCATGCTCTCCGTGGTCACCGGCGTAGGCTTCCTGATCCACATGTTCGCGTCCTGGTATATGCGCGGCGAAGAGGGCTATTCCCGCTTTTTCGCGTACACCAACCTGTTTATCGCGAGCATGGTTGTGCTGGTGCTCTCCGATAACCTGCTGCTGATGTACCTCGGCTGGGAAGGCGTGGGCCTGTGCTCCTATCTGCTGATCGGTTTCTACTATACCGATCCGAAGAACGGAGCCGCCGCGATGAAAGCGTTTGTCGTGACCCGTGTAGGTGACGTCTTCCTCGCGTTCGCGCTGTTCATCCTCTACAACGAACTGGGCACGCTGAACTTCCGTGAAATGGTTGAACTGGCACCGCAGCATTTTGCCAACGGCAATGAAATGCTGCGTTGGGCAACGCTGATGCTGCTTGGCGGCGCGGTCGGTAAATCCGCACAGCTTCCGCTCCAGACCTGGCTTGCGGACGCGATGGCAGGCCCGACGCCGGTTTCCGCGCTGATCCACGCGGCGACCATGGTGACCGCGGGCGTTTACCTGATCGCCCGTACCCACGGCCTGTTCCTGCTGACGCCGGACGTGTTGCATCTGGTTGGTATCGTAGGTGCCATTACGCTGGTGCTGGCGGGTTTCGCCGCGCTGGTGCAGACCGACATCAAACGTGTTCTCGCGTATTCCACCATGAGCCAGATTGGCTACATGTTCCTGGCGCTTGGCGTTCAGGCGTGGGATGCGGCGATTTTCCACCTGATGACGCACGCGTTCTTTAAAGCGCTGCTGTTCCTCTCGTCCGGTTCCGTCATTCTGGCGTGCCACCACGAGCAGAACATCTTCAAAATGGGCGGCCTGCGTAAATCCATTCCGCTGGTTTACGCCTGCTTCCTGGTGGGCGGCGCGGCGCTTGCGGCACTGCCGGTCGTGACCGCAGGCTTCTACAGTAAAGATGAAATTCTGTGGGGCGCTGCTGCCAACGGCCATAACTACTTAATGCTGGCGGGTCTGGTTGGCGCGTTCCTGACGTCCATCTATACCTTCCGCATGATTTTCATCGTGTTCCACGGCGAAGAAAAAATTCACGCACACGCAGGGAAGGGGATTACCCATCATCTGCCGCTTATCGTGCTGCTGGTGCTTTCGACCTTTGTCGGCGCGCTGATTACGCCGCCGCTGGCGGGCGTATTGCCGGAAAACCACTTCGGTCACGACGGCAAAATGGCGCTGGAAATCACCTCTGGCGTAGTGGCGATTGTCGGTATCCTGATCGCCGCCTGGCTGTGGCTTGGCAAGCGTACGCTGGTCACCGCCGTCGCCAAAAGCGCGCCGGGTCGTTTCTTCGGCACCTGGTGGTATCACGCCTGGGGCTTCGACTGGCTGTATGACAAAGTCTTCGTTAAGCCTTTCCTGGGTATCGCCTGGCTGCTGCAACGCGATCCGCTGAATGCGCTGATGAACATTCCGGCCATCCTGTCCCGCTACGCAGGCCGCGGTCTGCTGCTGAGCGAGAACGGCTACCTGCGCTGGTATGTGGCGTCCATGAGCGTCGGTGCGGTAGTCGTACTGGTGTTGCTGATGGTGTTGCGTTGATTCATAAGTGAATTTTAAAAGAATTCGTTGAAAATCAAGTCCGAAAGGACAGGCCTTATCAGCGAAGCCACCGTGGAAACTCTCTGCGCGCAGCGGGATTCACGGTGGCGAGTAAGATAGCCTGAGCTGGACTTAAACAAGGAACAAAAATCGCCATGTTACTACCCTGGCTAATACTGATTCCCTTTATCGGCGGCTTCCTGTGCTGGCAGACCGAACGCTTCGGCGTCAAGGTGCCGCGCTGGATTGCGCTGATCACGATGGGACTGACGCTGGCGCTCGGCCTGCAACTCTGGTTGCAGGGCGGCTACTCCCTGACGCAATCCAGTGAGTTTCCGAAGTGGCAGGACCAGTTCATTCTCGACTGGATCCCGCGTTTTGGGATCACCATCCATTTAGCCATCGACGGGCTGTCGCTGCTGATGGTGGTACTGACGGGCCTGCTCGGCGTGCTGGCGGTGCTCTGCTCCTGGAATGAAATTGAAAAATATCAGGGCTTCTTCCATCTCAACCTGATGTGGATCCTGGGCGGCGTGATCGGCGTGTTCCTCGCCATCGACATGTTCCTGTTCTTCTTCTTCTGGGAAATGATGCTGGTGCCGATGTACTTCCTGATTGCCCTATGGGGTCATAAGGCATCGGACGGTAAAACGCGTATCACCGCGGCGACCAAATTCTTCATCTATACCCAGGCGAGCGGTCTGGTGATGTTGATTGCCATCCTGGCGCTGGTATTTGTGCACTACAACGCCACTGGCGAGTGGACGTTCAACTACGAACGCCTGCTGAAAACGCCGATGTCTCACGGTGTCGAATACCTGCTGATGCTCGGCTTCTTCATCGCGTTTGCGGTGAAAATGCCGGTGGTGCCGCTGCATGGCTGGCTGCCGGACGCGCACTCTCAGGCGCCGACCGCGGGCTCCGTTGACCTTGCGGGTATTCTTCTGAAAACCGCGGCCTACGGTCTGCTGCGCTTCTCGCTGCCGCTGTTCCCGAACGCTTCCGCAGAGTTCGCCCCGATCGCCATGTGGCTTGGCGTGATCGGCATCTTCTACGGCGCGTGGATGGCCTTTACCCAGTACGACATCAAACGTCTTATCGCATACACCTCCGTTTCCCACATGGGCTTTGTGCTAATCGCCATCTACACTGGCAGCCAGCTCGCTTATCAGGGCGCGGTGATCCAGATGATCGCTCACGGTCTTTCCGCGGCGGGTCTGTTTATTCTGTGCGGCCAGCTTTATGAGCGCCTGCATACCCGCGATATGCGCCAGATGGGCGGTCTGTGGAGCAAAATCAGATGGCTGCCGGCGCTGTCGATGTTCTTCGCCGTGGCGACGCTCGGTATGCCGGGCACCGGTAACTTCGTCGGCGAGTTCATGATCCTGTTCGGCAGCTTCCAGGTGGTGCCGGTGATTACCGTCATCTCGACCTTCGGTCTGGTGTTCGCGTCTGTTTACTCGCTGGCGATGCTGCATCGCGCGTACTTCGGTCAGCCGAAGAGCGAAGCGGCGCGTCAGGAGATTCGCGGTCTGTCGCCGCGCGAGCTGTTTATGATCCTGCTGCTGGTGGTGCTTCTGGTACTGCTGGGCTTCTATCCCCAGCCAATTCTGGATACATCCCATTCGGCGATGAGCAATATTCAGCAGTGGTTTACCGATTCTGTTTCAACTACAAGGCCGTAATTCGCCATGACAATAACTACTCAACAATTGATCGCGCTGCTACCGCTGCTGATCGTCGGATTGACGGTGGTAGTTGTGATGCTCTCCATTGCGTGGCGACGTAATCACTTCCTCAATGCCACGCTGTCTGTTGTTGGCCTGAACGCCGCGCTGCTGTCGCTGTGGTTCGTGGGTCAGGCGGGAGCGATGGACGTCACGCCGCTGATGCGCGTGGACGGTTACGCCATGCTGTATACCGGCCTGGTGCTGCTGGCGAGCCTCGCCACCTGTACCTTCGCCTATCCGTGGCTGCAGGGCTACAACGATAACAAGGAAGAGTTTTATCTGCTGGTGCTGATCGCAGCGCTGGGCGGTATTCTTCTGGCGAACGCCAATCATCTGGCGTCGCTGTTCCTGGGTATCGAGCTTATCTCTCTGCCGCTGTTTGGTCTGGTCGGTTACGCATTTCGTCAGAAACGCTCGCTGGAAGCGGCCATCAAATACACCATTCTGTCTGCCGCAGCGTCGTCCTTTCTGCTGTTTGGTATGGCGCTGGTGTACGCGCAGTCCGGCAGCCTGTCGTTCGTCACGCTCGGTAAGAGCCTCGCGGACAACATGCTGAGCGAGCCGCTGCTGCTGGCGGGTCTGGGCCTGATGATTGTCGGCCTGGGCTTTAAACTCTCTCTGGTGCCGTTCCATCTCTGGACGCCGGATGTCTACCAGGGCGCGCCTGCGCCGGTTTCCACCTTCCTGGCGACCGCGAGCAAAATCGCTATCTTCGGTGTGGTGATGCGTCTGTTCCTCTATGCGCCGGTAGGTGACAGCGAGGCGGTGCGCGTGGTGTTAGGCGTGCTCGCCTTCGCCTCCATCATCTTCGGTAACCTGATGGCGCTGACCCAGACCAACATTAAGCGTCTGCTCGGTTATTCATCCATCTCCCATCTGGGCTACCTGCTGGTCGCGCTGATTGCGCTGAAAAGCGGCGATATGTCGATGGAAACCGTGGGCGTTTACCTGGCAGGTTATCTCTTCAGCAGCCTCGGCGCGTTTGGCGTGGTGAGTCTGATGTCCAGCCCGTATCGCGGCCCGGACGCGGATTCGCTCTACTCCTACCGCGGCCTGTTCTGGCACCGTCCGATTCTCTCGGCCGTAATGACCGTGATGATGCTGTCGCTGGCGGGTATCCCGATGACGCTCGGCTTTATCGGTAAATTCTACGTGCTGGCCGTCGGTGTACAGTCCAACCTGTGGTGGCTGACCGGTGCGGTAGTCGTGGGTTCGGCGATTGGTCTCTACTACTACCTGCGCGTGGCGGTGAGTCTGTATCTGAACGCGCCGCAGCAGCTCAACCGCGATGCGCCGTCTAACTGGGCATACAGCGCGGGCGGCGTCGTGGTGCTGATTTCCGCACTGCTGGTGCTGGTGCTGGGTGTCTGGCCGCAGCCGCTGATTACGCTGGTGCAGCTGGCGAAACCGCTGATGTAAGCTTTGTGCTTTAGCTAAAAACCGCCGTTTACCGGCGGTTTTTTTATGGGCGCTATACCGTGATAGTCAGGAAATCTTCCGCCAGCTCGCTTGCCGGAAAAATGGTCTGGCACTCGGCGAGCAGCCTCTGACAGTCTTCCGCGCTATAGCGTGAACTAAAGTGCGTCATCAACAGGCGCTTCGCGCCCGCGTCTCTGGCAACCGCGGCCGCCTGCTGCGTGGTCGAATGCCCGCGCCCGTTGGCTTTCTCCGCCATCGCCGCTTCAAGCGTGGTTTCATGGACCATCACATCCACATCACGGGCGAGATTAACCGCCTGCGGCGTCGGGCCGGTATCACCGAAAATGGCTATTTTTTTGCCGGGGCGGGGCGCGCTCAGGTAATCGGCGCCGCACACCGTGCGCCCGTCAGGGAGCGTCACCGTCTCGCCGCGCTTGAGCTGCTGAAACAGCGGCCCTGGTGTGACGCCTGCCGCTTTAAGACGCGCGGCGTCCAGCGCGCCTGGTTTGTCATGCTCTTCAATCCGGTAGCCGTAACATTCCACCGGGTGTGTCAGCGGGTACGCGGTCACGATAATTTCGCCGTCGTCTGATAGCTGTCCTTCGGTAATTTCATGCACGTGTAACGGATAGCTGGTCCAGGAGCCGCTCAGGCGCAACGTAGTTTCGACAAATTCCGCTATGCCCTTTGGGCCGTAAATCTCAAGCGGCGTCTCACAGCCTGCCATAGAGCGGCTGCACAGCAGGCCTGGTAGCCCGAAGATATGATCGCCGTGCAGGTGCGTGATAAAGATTTTCTCTATTTTGCCGGGGTTAGCCGTAGCGCGCAGCATCTGGTGCTGGGTGCCTTCGCCGCAGTCAAAAAGCCACAATCCGGAGCGATTATTCTGCGGGTTCAGGACAATGGCCGTCACGTTGCGGGTGGTGGACGGCAGCCCGGCGCTGGTGCCTAAAAATGTCAGTTCCATGAGGAATTTACTCTGTACGATTGCGCGAAAGCTTTTAGTATAACGAGGATCGCCGCACATTCTGGAGGCCAATATGATCGACTGGCAGGATAAACATCACGCCGAGCTGGATGTCCCGACGCTGTACGCACTGCTGAAGCTGCGCTGTGAAGTGTTTGTGGTGGAACAAACGTGTCCTTATCTGGATGTGGACGGCGAAGATCTGGTGGGCGAGAACCGGCATCTGCTCGCCTGGCGCGATAATCAGCTGATTGCTTATGCGAGGATTCTGAAAAGTGACGATCCACACGCGCCCGTCGCGATAGGGCGGGTCATTGTTTCAGGTGCCGCACGGGGCGAAAAGCTGGGTGTTGAACTCATGAAACGCGCGGTTGAGAGCTGCGAGCGCAACTGGCCGCAAAGCCCGTTATACCTGAGCGCGCAGGCGCATCTGCAGGCGTTTTACGCGCAGTTTGGTTTTGTCCCGGCCACAGAAATCTATGATGAAGACGGCATCCCGCACATCGGGATGCGGCGCGAACCGCGTCCAGGCAAAAAAGCGTGAGTGTGTCTATAGTTAGCAAACCGGTAACTTGATAACACGGAGACCAGTTATGCCTTTATCTTCACAACCTTATGAAACGCGTGTCGACGATGACCTGACTCTGCTGAGCGATACTCTGGAAGAGATCCTGCGTTCGTCCGGCGATCCGGCGGATCAGAAATATGTTGAGCTGAAAGCGCGTGCCGAGCAGGCGCTGCATGACGTGAAAAACCGCGTCAGCACCGCGTCCGACAATTATTACTTCCGCGCCAAACAGGCGGTCTATCGTGCCGATGACTATGTGCATGAAAAACCGTGGCAGGGCGTTGGTATCGGTGCCGCCGCAGGTCTGGTGCTGGGCCTGCTGTTAGCCCGCCGTTAATTCTCCGCACATCGCGCACCGGCGCATCCGTTTAGGGTGCGCCATTTTTTTTACCTGCAAGACCTTGTAGAATGCAGGGTTTTAAGCAGAGGAAAGGAAATCTGTGAATACCCTCGCCGCCGCGCAGGCGTTGGCTGAAAAGGCACTTGCCGACGTGCCGGATATCCCCGGTCTCTGGCGCTGTGCCTTTGAATTCTCCCCTGAAAGTAACGATTTTCTCGCCTGGCTTGGCGCACAGCCGGGTTATCCGCAGTTTTACTGGCGCTCGCGCGAGGGGCATGAAGAAGCCGCCACCCTTGGCGCGGCGTGCACATTCTTAAGCCTTAACGAGGCGCAGGCGTTTTTACGCCAGTATGCCGATACGCCAGGCCTGCGCGCCTGGGGACTGAACGCGTTCGATCCGCAAACCGGGCTTTTCTTCATTCCGCGTCTGGAGCTGCGTCGGGAAGGCGATCGCGCCTGGCTGATGGTGAACCTTTACAGCGCCTGCTCGCAACGCAAGGCGGCCCAGGCGTTAAAACCGCTTATCCACAATCTGCAACCGGCGCGGCAAACGCTGCTACAACCTGCACCGCGTCGCGTCAGCCGCTGCGATACTCCTCAGGCGCAGCAGTGGGCGCAACTGGTTGGCGCGGCGACACACGCCATCGAGCGCGGCGATTTCGCTAAAGTTGTGCTGGCGCGTGCCACCGATTTGCGCTTTGTCGCACCGCCTGATGCGACTGCGCTAATGGCCGCCAGCCGTGAGGCCAATCACCACTGCTACCACTTTTATCTGGCCTTCAGCGCGCGCGAGGTGTTTCTTGGCTCGACGCCGGAACGCTTGTGGCGGCGCAATGGCCTGGCGCTGGATACCGAGGCGCTGGCGGGGACGGTGGAGAATCTCTCTGACGACGGTCTGGCGCAGGCGCGCGCTATCTGGCTGCTCAATGATGATAAAAACCGCCGTGAAAACGCGTTAGTGGTCGAAGATATTCGCGAGCGGCTACAGGCGATTGCGCACAGCATCACGGCGCGTCTGCCGGAAGTGGTGCGGTTGCGGCGGGTGCAGCATCTCAGGTGCGCCATCTCCGCGCGGCTTTTCGCGCCGGACGACGGGGCATGCCTGCATCAGTTACAGCCGACTGCCGCGGTGGCCGGGCTGCCGCGCGAGGCGGCGCGTCGTTTTATCGCTGACCACGAGCCGTTCGATCGCGAATGGTACGCCGGCTCTGCCGGTTTTCTGTCGCTGGAAAGCGCAGAGTTTTGCGTCAGCCTGCGCTCGGCGCGCCTGAAGGATAAGACTATCCGCATTTACGCGGGTGCAGGGCTAGTGGCAGGTTCGCAGGCCGCGCTGGAGTGGCAGGAAATCGAGAACAAAGCGGAGGCGCTGCTTACGCTTCTAACGGACTGAGCATCGCCACAACCCGACCCATATCAAAATTCGGTTTCGACGAGGCTTTATAATAAACCGGCTAAATTGATACCGGACAAGCTTATGTCGACAAGCACGTTTAACCGCCGCTGGGCAGGCGTCATTCTCGAAGCGCTGAGCCGCCACGGCGTGCGCCATCTTTGCATCGCGCCGGGCTCGCGCTCCACGCCGCTCACGGTCGCTGCCGCGCAAAACCCGGCGTTTATGCTGCATACGCATTTCGACGAGCGCGGTCTTGGCCATCTGGCGCTCGGGCTTGCCAAAGCAAGCGGCGAGCCGGTGGCGGTGATTGTGACATCCGGTACGGCGGTCGCGAACCTTTATCCGGCGGTGATAGAAGCCGGACTGACGGGTGAAAAACTGGTGGCGATCACCGCCGACCGCCCGCCGGAGCTGATTGACTGCGGCGCGAACCAGGCGATTCGTCAGCACGCCATTTTTGGCTCACACCCTGCCGCCACGCTCGATCTCCCGCGCCCCACACCGTCCATTCCCGCCGCCTGGCTTATCAGCGCCATCGATGAAAAGATGGGAGTGCTAAAAGCAGGCGCGCTGCATATCAACGTACCGTTCGCCGAACCACTCTATGGGGAGCTGGACGAAACCGATCTTGCGTGGCAGCAGGCGCCGGGCGAATGGTGGCAGACGAAAACGCCCTGGCTACATTATGAGAATACGCAGGCCGTCAGCGCGCAGGCGGACTGGCCTTTCTGGCGCGAACAGCGCGGCGTGGTGCTGGCAGGCAGGCTGACGGCGCAGGAGGGCGAAGCCGTTGCGCAGTGGGCGGCGCATCTTGGCTGGCCGCTCATTGGTGATGTGCTCTCGCAAACCGGCCAGCCGCTGCCGTGTGCCGATCTCTGGCTCGCGCACCCGCGCGCCGCCGCGCTGCTCGCGCAGGCGCAGATTGTCGCGCAGTTTGGCGGCAGCCTGACGGGTAAACGCGTATTGCAGTGGCAAAGTGAATGTCGCCCGCAGGAGTACTGGGTTGTTGACCCGCTGCCAGGGCGGCTCGATCCGGCGCACCACCGCGGACGTCGGATTGTGGCGGATATCTCCGCCTGGCTTGAACAGCATCCGGCGCGCCCGGCGATGCCGTGGGCAGAGCCACTGGAAGGACTGGCGGCGCAGACGCAGCACATCGTGGCGCGCGAACTCACTGAGTGGGGCGAGGCGCAGGTGGCGCACCGGCTGCCGGAGCTGCTGCCAGCAGACGGTCAGCTTTTTCTCGGCAACAGCCTGACGGTGCGGCTGGTGGATGCGCTGGCGCAGTTGCCTGCCGGATACCCGGTGTACGGCAACCGCGGCGCGAGCGGCATCGACGGGCTGGTTTCTACCGCCGCGGGCGTGCAGCGGGCCACCGGCAAGCCCACGCTGGCGGTGCTGGGCGATCTCTCCACGCTTTACGATCTCAACGCGCTGGCGCTGCTGCGCGACGTGCCCGCGCCTTTCGTGCTGATCGTCGTGAACAACAACGGCGGACAGATCTTCTCCATGCTCCCGACCCCCGCCCGCGAGCGCGAAAAATTTTACTGTATGCCGCAAAACGTCAGCTTTGCGCCCGCGGCGGCGATGTTTTCGCTGAACTACGACGCGCCCGAGAGCCTGGCAGCGCTTAAAGAAACGATGACGCGCGCGTGGCGCTCCTCGGTCGCGACCGTCATTGAGCTGCGTGTCCCGGAAACCGCGGGCGCGCAGGTGTTTCAGCGCTTACTCAAAGCGGTGTGCGCCTGATGCCGCTGGCCGCGCATTTTCAGCCAGCCCGCGTCGCCGCGCGGGGTACTGTCGTCTGGCTGCACGGCTTTCTCGGCGACCATCGCGAATGGCAGACGGTCGCCTCGGCCTGCGTTGAGCATGACCATCTGTTTATCGATCTGCCGGGTCACGGCGGCTCGGCGCCCCTTAGCGCTCTGGATTTTGCGCACGTCAACGAACAGCTTATCGCAACGCTGAATAGTTACAACATACTTGACTACTGGCTGGTGGGATACTCGCTCGGCGGGCGGATAGCGATGTTTCACGCCTCGCAGGGGAATACGCCCGGCCTGCGCGGTCTGGTGGTGGAAGGCGGCCATCCGGGGCTTTTGAATGCCGATGAACGCGACGCGCGTTTCGTTGCGGACAAAAAATGGGCGCAGCGGTTTCGTGATGAACCGATAGAAACGGTGCTGGACGACTGGTATCGCCAGCCCGTTTTCGCCACGCTGACAGATGAACAGCGCCGGGAATTAATCACGCTGCGCGCCCGCAATCAACCCGCCGCTCTGGCCACGATGCTGGAAGCCACGTCGCTCGGCCGCCAGCCGCCGCTGTATGAGTCTTTAGCGCGGCTCTCTGTACCGTTTCATTACCTGTGCGGGGAGCGCGATGCAAAATTCCGCGCGCTCGCCGCCACGCTCAATGTGCCTTTGCATGTCATTACTGGCGCGGGCCATAACGCGCACCGGGAAAATCCGGCTGCGGTAGCCCGCTGTCTTAACGCGATTTTGCGCCCCTAATGGAGAACTCCCATGATTTATCCTGATGAAGCGATGCTTTATGCGCCTGTCGAATGGCTCGACTGTTCGGAAGGTTACACCGATATCCGCTATCAGAAATCCACTGACGGCATCGCTAAAATCACCATCAACCGCCCGCAGGTGCGCAACGCGTTTCGCCCGCTCACCGTTAAAGAGATGATCCAGGCGCTGGCGAATGCACGCTATGACGACAATATCGGCGTCATTATCCTCACCGGCGAAGGCGATAAAGCCTTCTGCGCGGGCGGTGACCAGAAAGTGCGCGGCGACTACGGCGGCTATCAGGACGACTCCGGCGTGCATCATCTCAACGTGCTCGATTTCCAGCGTCAGATCCGTACCTGCCCGAAACCGGTGGTGGCGATGGTGGCGGGCTTTGCGATTGGCGGCGGCCACGTGCTGCATATGATGTGCGATCTCACGATTGCGGCGGAAAACGCCGTCTTCGGCCAGACCGGCCCGAAAGTCGGTTCGTTTGACGGCGGCTGGGGGGCGTCTTATATGGCGCGCATCGTCGGCCAGAAAAAGGCGCGTGAAATCTGGTTCCTGTGCCGTCAGTACGACGCGCAGCAGGCGCTGGATATGGGGCTGGTGAACACCGTCGTCCCGCTGGCGGAGCTTGAGAGAGAAACGGTGCGCTGGTGCCGCGAGATGCTGCAAAACAGCCCAATGGCGCTGCGCTGCCTGAAGGCGGCGCTCAACGCCGACTGCGACGGCCAGGCGGGGCTTCAGGAGTTGGCGGGCAATGCCACCATGCTCTTTTATATGACCGAAGAGGGTCAGGAAGGGCGCAACGCGTTCAACCAGAAGCGCCAGCCAGATTTCAGCAAATTCAAGCGTAACCCATAATGCGCGCGGCTCAGCTTTATCGTTATCAGGTGCCGATGGACGCTGGCGTGGTGCTGCGGGAGCGGCGCCTGAAAACCCGCGACGGCCTGCTGGTGCGCCTCTCTGACAACGGGGGCGAAGGGTGGGGCGAAGTTGCGCCGCTGCCTGGGTTTAGCGACGAGACGCTGGACACTGCGCTTGCCGCCGCGCGCGACTGGCTTCTGGCATGGCAGCGGGGTGATTCGCTGCCGCTGCCGGAGGTGGCGAGCGTCGCGTTTGGTTTAAGCATGGCGCTGGCGGAGCTTCACGGCACGCTGCCCGAGGCCGGGAATTACCACGCTGCGCCGCTATGTACGGGCGATCCGGATGAACTCTTCGCACGCCTCGGCGGGCTGCACGGTGAGAAAGTCGCCAAAGTTAAAGTGGGGCTGCACGGTGAGAAAGTCGCCAAAGTTAAAGTGGGGCTGTATGAGGCGGTGCGCGACGGCATGGTGGTCAACCTGCTGCTGGAGGCGATTCCCGATCTCACGCTGCGGCTCGACGCGAATCGCGCCTGGACGCCGCTGAAAGCGCAGCTGTTCGCGAAATACGTCAACCCGGCGTACCGCCCGCGCATTGCGTTTATCGAAGAACCCTGCAAAACCCCCGATGATTCCCGCGCCTTCGCCGCCGAAACCGGCATCGCCATCGCCTGGGATGAAAGCCTGCGCGAGCGCGATTTTTCCATTACAGCGGAGCCTGGCCTGCGGGCGGTGGTGATAAAACCAATGCTCACCGGCAGCCTGCAAACGGTACAGCAACAGGTGGCGCAGGCTCACGCGCTGGGTCTGACGGCGGTCATCAGTTCCTCCATTGAGTCAAGCCTCGGCCTGACCCAGCTTGCGCGGCTTGCCGCCTGGCTGACACCGGGCATCACGCCGGGGCTCGATACGCTCGCGCTGATGCAGGCTCAGCTGGTGCGCCCGTGGCCTGACAGCCCGCTGCCGTGCTGGCCTGTGGATGCGCTGGAGCCGCTGCTGTGAGTTTCTTCGACTGGCCGTGGCGTCATTGGGCGAGCGTGCGGCCGGATGACATCGCGCTGCGCGCCGACAATGGCGATATTACCTGGCGCGCGCTCTGCAGGCGGATTGATGCTCTCGCTGCGGGTTTTCACCAGCAGGGCGTGCGCGACGGCGACGGTGTGGCGCTGTGCGCGAAAAACAGCGAGCGAACGCTGCTCGCCTGGCTTGCGCTGTTGCAGTGCGGCGCGCGTATTTTGCCGCTTAATCCGCAACTTCCGGCGCCGTTAATCAACGCGCTGCTGCCGTCGCTCACGTTGCGTTATGTGGTTCGTATCGGTGATGCGCCCGCGCTGCCGGGCCTTACGTTGCTCGACTGGCGCGAGCCTGCGGTGGCTCATGCCGCGGCGTGGCAGGCCGATCGTCTGGTGTCCATGACGCTGACGTCCGGCTCCAGCGGACTGCCGAAAGCCGCCGTTCATACGGCGTTCGCGCATCTGGAGAACGCGAGGGGCGTGCTGAGCCTGATCCCGTTTCATGCCAGCGACTGCTGGCTGCTCTCGCTGCCGCTGTTTCACGTCTCCGGGCAGGGGATTTTCTGGCGCTGGCTGTGGGCAGGTGCGCAGCTTGCGGTGCGTGATTCCCTGCCGCTTTACGAGGCGCTGGAAGGCTGCACGCACGCCTCGCTGGTGCCGACCCAGCTCTGGCGGCTGTTAGCGATGCCGGAGCGTCGCCTGAGCCTCAAAGCCGTGTTGCTCGGCGGTGCTGCGATCCCGGTTGCGCTGACGCAAGCGGCGGCGCAGCGTGATATCGCCTGCTGGTGCGGTTACGGACTGACGGAGTTTGCCTCCACGGTGTGCGCGAAGCGCGCCGACGGCGAGGCTGATGTAGGTACGGCGCTGCCGGGGCGCGAGGTGATGCTCGCGGGCGATGAGATCTGGTTGCGCGGCAGCAGCATGGCCGCAGGCTACTGGCGCGACGGCGAACTGATGCCGCTCACCAATGCGCAGGGCTGGTTCGCCACCCGCGACCGCGGCGCGTGGCGCGACGGTAAATTACTGGTGCCCGGACGGCTGGATAATCTTTTTTTCTGCGGTGGGGAAGGCGTTCAGCCGGAGGCGGTCGAGCGCGTGCTGAGCCAGCATCCGCAGGTGCGACAGGCGTTTGTCGTCCCGCTGGAGGATGACGAGTTCGGCGCGCGGCCGGTGGCAGTCATCGAGTGTGAGGCGTCGTTTGAGCCGCAGGCGCTGCGCCTGTGGGCAAACGACAAGCTGGCGCGATTTGAGCAGCCGGTCGCCTGGCTTCGGTTGCCTGAAGCGCTTAAAAACGGCGGGATTAAAATTTCCCGCCGTGACGTTACGCAATGGGCGACAAATACGCTCCGCCCGCAAACATAACGCGGCCCTTCACGTGAAGGGCCGTGGGGGTTAGCCGGCATCAACGGCCGCTTTCCGCTTTTGCTGGCGCTTACGCAGTCGCTTCACCAGCGGCGGTACGACAATCACCAGCGTTGCCATGATGAGCAGGGTTTTGGTGACGCCGCTCTGCCAGAGAATACCGAGCTCGCCGTTGCTGATAGAGAGCGCGCGGCGCAGGTTCTGCTCCAGCATTTCGCCCAGCACAAAGCCCAGAATCAGTGGCGACATCGGGAAGTGCATTTTACGCAGGATATAACCCAGCACGCCAAGGCCCACCATCAGCAGCAGATCAAACGTGGTGCTGTGCACCGCGTAAACGCCCACCGCCGAGACAGCCGCAATCGCTGGCACCAGGAACCACAGCGGAATGGTCAGCATGCGGGTGAACAGTCCGATCAGCGGAATGTTCATGATAAGCAGCATCACGTTGGCAATCAGCAGCGCCGCGATAAGCCCCCAGACGATGTCCGGCTGTTCGGTGAACATTGCAGGCCCCGGCGTGATGTTATAGAGCGTCAGCGCGCCCATCATCACCGCCGTGGTGCCGGAGCCGGGCACGCCTAAGGTCAGCATCGGGATAAACGAGCCGCAGGCCGAGGCGTTGTTCGCCGCCTCCGGCGCCGCCACGCCGCGAATATCGCCTTTACCGAACGAGCCGTCTTTATCGCCGAGCTTTTTCTCGGTCATATAGGTAATGGCGCTGGCGATAGTCGCCCCCGCGCCCGGCAGAATGCCAACAAAAAAGCCAATTACTGACGAGCGCAGCGTCGCGCCGGTACAGGCAGCCGCTTCTTTGGCGTTAAACAGCATGCGCCCGGTTTTGCGCACCAGCGTCTGGCCGCTACTGGTGCTCTCCAGCATCAGCAGGATTTCAGAGACCGAGAACAGACCAATCACCACCACGATAAACTGCACGCCGTCAGAAAGGTGCACGCTGTCAAACGTAAAGCGATACACGCCGGTGTTGGCGTCCACGCCGACCGTCGCAAGCCCGAGGCCAATCAGCGCGGCCAGGAACGACTTCAGCGGGTTTTGCGCCATCATGCTGCCGAGACAGGCGATGGCAAACACCATCAGCGCGAAATATTCCGCCGGGCCGAACGCCAGAGACCACTCCGCCAGCACGGGTGCAAAAAGGATAATGCCGAAAATTGCGATAAACGAGCCAACGAACGAGCTGACGGCGGAGATAGAGAGCGCCACGCCGCCGCGCCCCTGCTGCGCCATCGGGTAGCCGTCCAGCGCCGTCATGATCGCTGCCGCATCGCCCGGCACATTAAGCAGTATCGATGAAATGCGCCCGCCATACTCACAGCCGATATAGACCGTGGCAAGCAGGATCAGCGCCGATTCCGCCGGCAGATGAATTGCGAACGCCAGCGGCAGCAGAATGGCGACGCCGTTAATCGGTCCGAGGCCTGGCAGCAGCCCGACGATGGTACCGACGAAACAGCCAATCAGCGCAATCAGCAGATTGGTGGGCGTCAGCGCGACGGCGAAGCCCTGTGAGAGATAAAGCCAGGTATCCATAAAAGCTCCCGTTAATTAAGCCAGGCCCCGAGAGGCAGCGTCACGTCAAGCAGGCGGTCAAAGGCGTACCAGAGCACGCCGCCCATCACCACGCCGGATACCAGCGCCGCCGGTAGCTGCGCGCCGAAAAGCATGCCGATGACCGCCGTCAGCAGCGCGGTGGCGAGCGGAAAGCCGAGCCATTCAAAGCCCCCGGCGTAGAGCAACAGCACAATCACCATCACTACCAGCCGTTGCAGCACGGCGTGATGCGGCCAGTCCACGACATCCGGGCGGCGCAGCAGTAACAGCACCGCGCACAGCAGCATCAGCGCGATAATGCCCATCGGGAAAGGGCGCGGCCCGACCGGTTCGTAGGCATACTCGCTGTGGATCTGCCAGCCCACAAACAGCCCGCCGATACAGAGCAGGATCCAGATCCCCGCAAAAATGCGATCGCTCATCACATCCTCCTGCGCTATTTCGCAAGCCCAAAGGCTTTGGCTTTTTCGCGGTAGTCGTTGACCTGATTTTTCACATATTCATCCAGCGCTTTGCCGGTCAGGTTGAATTCAAACAGGCCGCGCAGATCGCGCTGCTTTTTGAATTCATCGGTTTGCTGGAGTTTTTCGAAAGTCTGGACCCACCACTGGTAATCGGCGTCGCTGACTTTAGGGCCGACATAGAAGCCGCGAATAATAGGCCACACCAGGTCATAGCCCTGCTCTTTAGCGGTGGGTACCTGGGCGAGCTGGCCGGGCAGGCGTTCGCTCGCGAAGACCGCCAGCACCCGCAGTTTATTGCCGGTAAGGTAGGGCACCATCTCGCTGAGATCGCCGGATACCGCCTGCACGTGATTGCCCATCAGCGCGGTCACCGGCTCGCCGCCGCCTTCAAAGGCTACGTAGCGCATCTTGTGCGGGTCGACGCCCGCTTTCTGGGCCAGCAGCGCGGTTTTCATCCAGTCCTGGCTGCCGATGGACGCGCCCGCGCCAAACACCACGCTGTTCGGATCTTTTTCCAGCGCTTTCATCAGATCGCCGAGCGTTTTCCACGGCGAATCGGCGCGCACCGCGATCATGCCGTAATCGGTGCCGACGCTCGCGAGCCAGCGCACGTCATCGACGTTATAGCGGCCAAATTTGCCCTGCGAGAGATTGAGCAGCGAGCCGCCGGAAAACGCCACCACGGTGCCCGGCTCGCCGGGGCGCTGGGCCACAATCGCGTTATAGGCCACCGCGCCGACGCCGCCTGGCATGTACGTCACGCGCATCGGTTTTTCCAGCGCGCCGGTTTCCTGGAGGCTCACCTGGATGAGTTTGCAGGTTAAATCGAAGCCGCCGCCGGGCTTGGCAGGCGCGATGCACTCGGGGCGCGACGGCGCTTCAGCCGCCTGGGCTGCGGTAAAAGAGAAAGCCAGAGACGTTGCTAACAGGGTAGAGAGAAGTGATGTTTTCATTTTCATCCTCATGCATGACTGCCGTGATGTTTCTGATTATGTGAACTGCTTTGTAGCGTATCAGTTGCATGATTGTTAAAACTAAAGCCTTTCAGTTTCCTTTCATCGCGACAGAAACTTTACTGGATGTGATATGCGTCTCTTACTGGCGGAAGATAACCGTGAGCTGGCTCACTGGCTGGAGAAAGCGCTGGCGAACACCGGCTTTGCGGTGGACTGCGTCGGCGATGGCCTGGCGGCGGATCACCTGCTGCAAAACGAGCGCTACGCCGTGGCGGTGCTGGATATTGAAATGCCGCGCATGAGCGGGCTGGAGGTGCTAAGCCGTCTGCGTCGTCGCGGGCAGGCGGTGCCGGTGCTGCTGCTCACCGCGCATGGCGCGGTGGCCGACCGGGTGAAAGGACTTAACGAGGGCGCTGATGATTATCTGCCAAAGCCGTTTGAGCTGAGCGAGCTGGAGGCGCGGCTGCGCGCGCTGGTACGCCGCAGCGAAGGGCAGCTGCAGGAGGCCCAGCGGCTCGGCGAACTGACTTTTCACGATGAAGGCTATTTTGAGCTACAGGGCAGGCCGCTTGCGCTCACGCCGCGCGAACATGCGCTCTTAACGGTGCTGATGTACCGCCGTCGCCGCCCGGTCACGCGTCAGCAACTCTTCGAACAGGTGTTCAGCTTAAGTGACGACGTCAGCCCGGAAAGCATTGAGATCTATATTCACCGGCTGCGTAAAAAACTGCTGGCGAGCAATGTTCAAATCACCACGCTGCGCGGCCTGGGCTATGTGCTGGAGTGCAGCGATGAGCTGGTGGCGCCCTGAATCCCTGCTCGGAAAACTGCTGCTGTTTCTCGGCCTGCCGCTCTCGCTGCTGTGGGCGTTTTCGGCGTTAAACAGCTATGTCAGCGCGCTGAACGCCGCAACCCAGGCCTACGATCGCACGCTGCTGGCCTCGGCGCGTATTGTCGCCGAGCGCCTCAACGTGCATCACGGCGAATTACAGGCGGACGTGCCCTGGGTGGTGCTCGATAGCGTCGAGCGCAACATGAATGACCGGCTCTACTACAAAGTGAAAGATACGCGCGGGCGGGTTATCTCCGGCTATGACGATCTGCCCGCGATGCCGCGCGGGGTGGCGCGTACCGACCTTTACCCGGCGCTGGCGTGGTTTTATCACGCGACTTATCAGGGCCAGCGGCTGCGGGTGGCGCGGCTGTTGCAGCCGGTTAACGAAGGCGGCGTGGTCGGTATGGCGGAGATTTATGTCGCCGAGACGTTGCAGTCGCGTCATCTGCTGGCGCGGCAGTTGCTTATCTCATCGGCGCTTTCGCAGGGCGGACTGGTGCTGTTAACGCTGGTGCTCGCCGGGCTGCTGCTGCGTCGCGTACTCAAGCCGATGCGCAAGCTGTCGCGCCTGATGGTCAGGCGCTCGCCCGGCGAACTGACGCCGCTGCCCGATCTGCTGCCGTGGTCGGAAACGCGCCTGCTGATTATCGCTTTCAACCGCTATATGAGCCGCCTGCGTGCGCTCATCGCCCGCCAGGAGCGCTTCAGCGCCGACGCCTCTCATCAGTTAAAAACGCCGCTGGCCGTGCTGAAAACCCAGGCGGCCGTGGCGCTGGCAAGCCCCGATCCGGCGCAGTGGCGCGAAAGCCTTCAGGCAATGAGCGCGACGCTCGATCAGACTATCGATCTGACCGAGCGGTTGTTGCAGCTGGCGACGCTGCGGCGGGCGGAGCCGGGCGATACGCGCACGCTCGATGTGGTGGATCTGGTGGCGGCGGCGCGGGAAAGCTGTTTCTCCCGGCTGCCGCAGGCGCGCAGCAAGCCGGTCGATCTTGGTTATGAAGGCGAAGAGGGGCCGGTATGGGTCGCTGCTGAACCGCTGCTGCTGGCGGAGCTGTGCGCCAATTTGCTGGATAACGCGCTGAAATATACGCCCGCAGGCGGCGTGGTGACGGTGCGCGTCTGCGTTGAGGCGGACGGAGCGCGTCTTGAGGTGGAAGATAGCGGCCCGGGGATTGACGCCGCGCAGCGCGACCAGGCGCTGACGCCGTTTCGCCGTCTCGATAACGCCAGCGCGCACCCCGGCGCCGGGCTGGGGCTGGCGCTGGTTAATGATATCGCCCGCTGGCACCGCACCCGCGCCGAACTGCTGAAAGGCGAGCAGCTCGGCGGATTGCTGGTGCGCGTGCGTCTGCCGCTTCATCCTCCGCCGGGTCAAAGCGGCGTTTAATGCTGTTGTGCATAGATGTTTTCTCCTTTTTCGCGCCTCGCCGGTGTTGCGCGGCCGCATCACGTTGATTGCCGCCCCGATACAGGTACAATGCCGCGTTGCCCTTTGCAGGGCACTTTTTCTTTTTTTGAGATACATGGAATGAAAAACACACTTCGTTTAGCAATGGCCGGCCTGCTGCTGGCTGCCACCCAGGCGAGCGCTATCAGCGTCAACGGCTCCGTGGGCGAGCATTACACCAATATGGGCGTGGGTCTCGGCACCGAAAGCAGCGGTCTGCAGCTCACCGGCAACTGGGCGCACAATGACGATCACGGTGATATCGTGGGCGCGGGACTGGGCTTCAATATGCCGCTCGGGCCGTTTATGGTCACGCCTGGCGTGAAGGCGGTTTACCTGAACCCGAAAGAGGGCAGTGAAGGCTACGCGGCGGCGGTCGGCGGCGGCGTGCGCTGGGATCTCGGCCAGCATCTTTCGCTGTTTGGCGACTACTACTACTCGCCGGATTCGCTCTCCAGCGGCGTGAATGATTATCAGGAAGCCAGCGCAGGCGCGCGTTTCTCTCTGTTCCGCCCGATTAGCGTCGAAGCCGGTTATCGCTACATCAACCTGACCGGTAAAGATGGCGATCGCGACAGCAAAGTGGCCGATGGCCCATACCTGGGCGTCAGCGCAGGGTTCTGATTTTCCGGGCGCAGTGTTCCGCTGCGCCTGTTTTTCTCCTTCTTCTTTTCTCTGCGCGCTATAGTAAAGCGTTCCCTTCTTGCGGAGAAAATAATGCTACAGACAGAAATGCTCTCGACCGGCGATGAGGTGTTGCACGGTCAGATTGTCGATACCAACGCCGCCTGGCTTGCCGATCTGTTTTTTAATCAGGGATTGCCGCTGACCCGCCGTAACACCGTGGGTGATAGCCTCGAATCGCTGGTGTCCGCGCTGACCGAACGCAGCCAGCACGCCGATATTTTAATCGTCAACGGCGGCCTCGGGCCGACCAGCGACGATCTCAGTGCCGAAGCGGCGGCCCGCGCGGCGGGCGTGGAGCTGGTGCTGCATGAAGGCTGGCTCGCGCAGATGGAGCGTTTTTTCGAAGCGCGCGGGCGCGTGATGGCCGCGAGTAACCGTAAACAGGCGCTGCTGCCAGCGGGCAGTGAAATGATCGACAACCCGGTCGGCACCGCCTGCGGGTTTGCCATCAAGCTCAACCGCTGTCTGATTTTCTTCACGCCGGGCGTGCCGTCTGAATTTAAGCGCATGGTGGAGCATGAGATCCTGCCGCGCCTGCGCGAGCGCTTTACGCTCCCTGAGCCGCCGCTCTGCCTGCGTCTGACCACGTTTGGCCGCTCTGAAAGCGATCTCGCCGCCGCACTCGATTCGCTGACGCTACCGCCGGACGTCGTGATGGGCTATCGTTCCTCCACGCCGATTATCGAACTCAAACTGACCGGGCCTGCGTCGCGGCGCGCGGAGATGGAAGCCGTCTGGCCGAAAGTGCGTGAAGTGGCGGGCGACAGCCTGATTTTTGAAGGCACCGAAACGCTGCCTGCCCAGATTGCCCGCTGCCTGCGCGAGCAGCAGCTCAGCATTACGTTAAGCGAGCAGTTCACCGCGGGCCTGCTGGCGCTGCAACTGTCGGGTGCCGACGCGCCGCTGCTGGCAAGCGAAGTGCTGCCCGCCCAGGTGGAGACGCTGGCGCAGACCGCCCACTGGAACGTGGATCGTCGCAGCCGTCATCTAGCCGACCTGGCGCTGAGCATCGCGAGCGTGGAAGACGACGAGATTAACATCGCGCTCACCACGCCGCAGGGCACGCACGCCGTGCGCCTGCGCTTTAACGCCAGCCGCTATGCGCTGCATATCCGCCAGGAAATTTGCGCCATGATGGCGCTGACGCTGGTGCGCCGCTGGCTTAACGGCCAGGACGTGACGGCAAGCCAGGGCTGGGTGCAGGTAGTCGAAACACACACGGTCTGACACTGCAACGGGGCGCCTGTGCAGAGCCGGGCGTCCGTTATCTGCTGAACATCCAGACGCGCTGCTCTGCGCTCTATTCCCCTCTCTGTTTTCCATTTAGCGTACTGGCGCTCACACCGCGCATTTTCCTTCTCTTTTATGCGCTTAATCGAAAGTAAACGCGCACCATTCGAAAATAAATGGCAAAAATTTGCGCTTTTGTTTTCGAATGTCATATTTCTGTAACATTTTGTGCGACGTTTCACAGCATAAATAATCCATTTTGCCTACTATCACGCTCGCAAAGGAAACATAAGTAAAACGAATAGATATAAACCTCATCAGCAGGAGACAGAGATGTTAAGTATTTTTAAACCCGCCCCGCATCGCGCAAGGCTGCCTGACGGCGAGATAGATCCGCTCTATCGTCGCCTGCGCTGGCAGATTTTTATGGGGATTTTCTTCGGCTATGCCGCTTACTATCTGGTGCGTAAAAACTTTGCCCTCGCGATGCCGTATCTGGTGGAGCAGGGCTTCTCGCGCGGCGATCTCGGTTTTGCGCTTTCGGGCATTTCCATCGCTTATGGATTCTCAAAGTTCATCATGGGTTCAGTGTCTGACCGCTCGAATCCGCGGGTCTTCCTGCCCGCGGGTTTGATCCTCGCGGCGGCGGTGATGCTGTTTATGGGCTTCGTTCCCTGGGCGACATCGAGCATTATGGTGATGTTTGTGCTGCTGTTCCTGTGCGGTTGGTTCCAGGGCATGGGGTGGCCGCCGTGCGGGCGCACGATGGTGCACTGGTGGTCGCAGAAAGAGCGCGGCCGGATTGTCTCCGTGTGGAACTGCGCCCATAACGTGGGCGGCGGGATCCCGCCGCTGCTGTTTTTGCTCGGCATGGCATGGTTCAACGACTGGCACGCCGCGCTCTATATGCCCGCGTTCGCAGCAATTCTGGTAGCGATTATCGCCTTCGCCCTGATGCGCGATACGCCGCAGTCCTGCGGCCTGCCACCCATCGAAGCGTATAAAAATGATTACCCGGACGACTATAACGAGAAGCACGAAGAAGAGCTGACCGCGAAGCAGATCTTCATGCAATACGTGCTGCCGAATAAGCTGCTGTGGTACATCGCTATCGCGAACGTGTTCGTTTACCTGCTGCGCTACGGCATCCTCGACTGGTCGCCGACCTATTTAAAAGAGGTGAAGCATTTCGCGCTGGATAAATCGTCCTGGGCGTATTTCTTCTATGAATACGCGGGCATCCCCGGCACGCTGATTTGCGGCTGGATGTCGGACAAGGTTTTCCGTGGCAACCGCGGCGCGACCGGCGTGTTCTTTATGACGCTGGTGACCATCGCCACTATCGTTTACTGGCTCAACCCGCCGGGCAACCCACACATTGATATGGTGTGCATGATTGTCATCGGCTTTCTGATTTACGGCCCGGTGATGCTGATTGGTCTGCATGCGCTGGAACTGGCACCGAAAAAGGCGGCGGGCACCGCGGCGGGCTTTACCGGCCTGTTCGGCTACCTCGGCGGCTCGGTGGCGGCGAGCGCTATCGTGGGCTACACCGTCGATTTCTTTGGCTGGGATGGCGGCTTTATGGTGATGATTGGCGGCAGCATTCTGGCGGTATTACTGCTGATTATCGTGATGGTCGGTGAGCATAAACACCACCATGCAACGCTTGCGAAACGCGGATAAGGAGCACCCATGAAACTGAAAATGACGCTGGCGGCGCTGGCGATTGGCGTGATGTCGGCAAGCGCGCTGGCGGCGGATAAACTGGTGATCGCGCATCGCGGTGCCAGCGGATATCTGCCAGAGCATACGCTGCCTGCCAAAGCGATGGCCTATGCGCAGGGCGCGGATTACCTGGAGCAGGATCTGGTGATGACCAAAGATGACCAGCTGGTGGTGCTGCATGACCACTACCTGGATCGCGTCACCGACGTGGCGGAGCGCTTCCCCGACCGCGCGCGTAAAGATGGCCGTTACTACGCGATCGATTTCACGCTCGCGGAGATCAAATCGCTGAAATTCAGCGAAGGCTTTGAACTGGAAAACGGCAAAAAGGTGCAGACCTTCCCTGGTCGCTTCCCGATGGGTAAATCCGATTTCCGGGTGCATACCTTTGAAGAAGAGATCGAGTTTGTGCAGGGACTGAACCACTCCACCGGTAAAAACATCGGTATTTACCCGGAGATCAAAGCGCCGTGGTTCCATCATCAGGAAGGCAAGGATATCGCCGCGAAGACGCTGGAAACCCTGAAAAAATATGGCTATACCACGAAGCAGGATAAGGTCTATCTGCAATGTTTCGACGCCAACGAGCTTAAGCGCATTAAAAATGAGCTGGAGCCGAAAATGGGGATGGATCTGAAGCTGGTGCAGCTTATCGCTTACACCGACTGGAACGAAACCCAGGAGAAGCAGGCCGATGGCAAATGGGTAAACTATCGCTATGACTGGATGTTTAAACCGGGCGCCATGAAGCAGATTGCGCAGTACGCCGACGGCATCGGGCCGGATTACCATATGCTGGTGGCGGAAGGCTCGACCAAGGACCACGTGACGCTGACCGATATGGCGAAAGAGGCGCACGCCAGCCATTTGCAGGTGCACCCGTATACGGTGCGCGCCGACCAGTTGCCGGTATACGCCACGGATGTGAATCAGCTTTATGACGTGCTGTATAACAAGGCGGAAGTGGACGGGCTGTTTACCGATTTCCCGGATAAAGCGGTGAGTTTTTTGAAAGATAATCGCTGATATTGCCGGTTGGCGGTTTCGCCTGATCCGGCCTGGTACCAGGGGTTGCCAGGCCGGGTATGCGTCGCGCCACCCGACAATACGGCGTTGTTACATCTCTATTTCGATATCGCCCTGCGGTTTACAGCAGCAGGGCAAAATCTCGCCCTCCTGAATAAACGCCAGCGGTTTCGTCAGCCACTGCACCTGGCCTGCGACCAGTTTGCAGCGGCACGAGCCGCAATAGCCTTCACGGCATTGGTACTCCACCGTCACCGCGTGTGACTCCAGCGCCGCCAGCAGGGAAGGGTGCTCATCCGGGCACGACAGCTCGGTGCCCGTCACGCGAAGCGTAATACGACCCATATCAGAGCTGGAAGCTGCTCAGATCGTCATGGTCGATTTCCGAATCGATCTGGCCGACCAGATAAGAGCTCACTTCCACTTCCTGCGGCGCTACCTGTACGTTATCAGACACCAGCCAGGTGTTGATCCAGGGAATCGGGTTGGAGCGGGTTTTGAACGGCAGATCCAGACCGACAGCCTGCATACGGATGTTGGTGATGTACTCAACGTACTGGCAGAGAATATCTTTGTTCAGACCGATCATGGAACCGCCCTGGAACAGATATTCCGCCCACTCTTTCTCCTGCTGCGCCGCCAGCACGAACAGGTCGTAGCACTCCTGTTTGCACTCTTCGGCAATCGCGGCCATTTCCGGATCGTCTTCGCCGCTGCGCATCAGGTTCAGCATGTGCTGGGTGCCGGTCAGGTGCAGCGCTTCGTCACGCGCGATAAGGCGGATGATTTTGGCGTTGCCTTCCATCAGTTCGCGCTCGGCGAACGCGAAGGAGCAGGCGAAGCTGACGTAGAAGCGAATCGCTTCCAGCGCGTTGACGCTCATCAGGCACAGGTAGAGTTTTTTCTTAAGCTCGTGCAGGTTCACGGTCACGGTTTTGCCGTTAACGCTGTGGGTGCCTTCGCCCAGCAGGTGCCAGTAGCTGGTCATCTCGATCAGATCGTCGTAGTAGTGCGAGATGCCTTCGGCGCGCTTTAAGATCTGCTCGTTGGTGACGATATCGTCAAACACCACCGCCGGATCGTTGACGATATTGCGGATGATGTGGGTGTAAGAGCGCGAGTGGATGGTCTCGGAAAACGCCCAGGTTTCGACCCACGTTTCCAGCTCCGGGATGGAGATCAGCGGCAGCAGCGCGACGTTCGGGCTGCGGCCCTGGATTGAGTCGAGCAGCGTCTGGTATTTCAGGTTGCTGATGAAAATATGTTTTTCATGCTCCGGCAGCGCCTGGAAATCGATGCGGTCGCGGGAAACGTCCACTTCTTCAGGACGCCAGAAGAATGACAGCTGCTTTTCGATAAGCTTTTCGAAAATTTCATATTTTTGCTGATCGTAACGCGCCACGTTGACCGGTTGGCCAAAAAACATGGGTTCAAGGAGCTGGTCGTTTTTCGTCTGTGAAAATGTGGTGTAGGCCATGACGTAAATCCTGTCTGCAAACAATATCGGCTGTTAACGGTGGGTGCGCTTCGCTTACCCACCCTACGGCCAACGGTTCGGCTGTTAACGGTGGGTGCGCTTTGCTTACCCACCCTACGGCCAACGGTTCGGCTGTTAAGGGTGGGGCGCTTTGCTTACCCACCTTACGGCCAACGGTTCGGCTGTTAAGGGTTCGGCTGTAAATGGTGGGTGTGCTTCGCTTACCCACCCTACGGCCTTAACAACAAGAGGGCGGGTTTCCCCGCCCTGCGTGTTAGATTTTACATGCGCCGCTTTCGCAGCCGTCATCCTGAATGGATGGCGCCAGGTCATCCTGGGCATCTTCCGCGCCGTCGCGGGTGTTCTGATAATACAGCGTCTTCACACCGAGCTTATAGGCGGTGAGCAGGTCTTTCAGGAGCTGCTGCATCGGCACTTTGCCTGACGGGAAGCGCGTCGGATCGTAGTTGGTGTTGGCAGAAATCGACTGGTCGATAAATTTCTGCATGATGCCCACCAGCTGCAGATAGCCGTCGTTGCCCGGCATTTCCCACAGCAGCTCGTACTGATCTTTGAGCTGTTCGTAGTCCGGCACCACCTGACGCAGGATACCGTCTTTCGAGGCTTTGATGCTGATGTGGCCGCGCGGCGGCTCAATGCCGTTGGTGGCGTTAGAGATCTGCGAAGAGGTCTCGGACGGCATCAACGCAGACAGCGTGGAGTTACGCAGGCCGTGCGTCTTGATGGATTCGCGCAGGCTTTCCCAGTCGTAGTGCAGCGGCTCGCTGGCGATCGCATCCAGGTCTTTCTTATAGGTGTCGATCGGCAGGATGCCTTTACTGTAGGTGGTTTCATTGAACCACGGGCATGCGCCTTGCTCTTTCGCCAGCTCGTTAGAGGCTTTCAGCAGATAGTACTGAATCGCTTCGAACGTTTTGTGCGTCAGGTTGTTGGCGCTGCCGTCGGAGTAACGCACGCCGTGCTTCGCGAGATAGTAAGCGAAGTTAATCACGCCGATGCCGAGGGTGCGACGACCCATCGCGCCGCGTTTCGCCGCCGGGATCGGGTAATCCTGGTAGTCCAGCAGGGCGTCCAGCGCGCGAACGGCCAGCGTGGAAAGCTCTTCCAGCTCGTCCAGGCTCTCGATAGCGCCCAGGTTGAAAGCAGACAGGGTGCAAAGCGCGATTTCGCCGTTTTCGTCGTTTACATCATCCAGCGGTTTGGTCGGCAGCGCGATTTCCAGGCACAGGTTAGACTGGCGCACCGGCGCGACAACCGGATCGAACGGGCTGTGGGTGTTGCAGTGATCCACGTTCTGGATGTAGATACGGCCGGTAGAGGCGCGCTCCTGCATCATCAGCGAGAACAGCTCAGAGGCTTTAATGCGCTGTTTGCGGATGTTCTCGTCCTGCTCATATTTGGTGTACAGACGCTCGAACTCGTCCTGATCAGCGAAGAATGCGTCATACAGGCCCGGCACGTCGGACGGGCTGAACAGCGTGATGTCTTCGCCTTTCAGCAGGCGCTGGTACATGAGCTTGTTGATCTGTACGCCGTAGTCCATGTGACGCACGCGGTTCGCTTCGGTACCGCGGTTGTTTTTCAGCACCAGCAGGCTTTCGACTTCCAGATGCCACATCGGGTAGAAGAGGGTGGCCGCGCCGCCGCGAACGCCGCCCTGCGAGCAGGATTTCACCGCGGTCTGGAAATGCTTGTAGAATGGAATGCAACCGGTGTGGAACGCTTCGCCGCCACGAATCGGGCTGCCGAGTGCACGGATGCGGCCCGCGTTAATGCCGATACCGGCGCGCTGGGAAACGTATTTCACGATGGCGCTGGAGGTGGCGTTGATGGAATCCAGGCTGTCGCCGCACTCGATCAGTACGCAGGAGCTGAACTGACGGGTCGGGGTGCGCACGCCGGACATGATCGGCGTCGGCAGTGAAATTTTAAACGTAGAGACCGCATCATAGAAACGCTTCACGTAATCCAGACGGGTTTCGCGCGGGTAGTTAGAGAACAGGCACGCTGCGACCAGAATGTAGAGGAACTGCGCGCTTTCGTAGATCTCGCCGGTAACGCGGTTCTGAACGAGGTATTTCCCTTCGAGCTGCTTCACGGCGGCGTAGGAGAAGTTCATATCGCGCCAGTGGTCGATGAAGCCGTCCATCTGCGCAAACTCTTCTTCGCTGTAATCCTGCAGCAGGTGGTGGTCATATTTACCCAGCTCCACCATCTTCACGACGTGGTCGTACAGTTTCGGCGGCTCGAACTGACCGTAGGCTTTTTTGCGCAGGTGGAAAATCGCCAGGCGCGCGGCCAGGTACTGGTAATCCGGCGCGTCGCGGGAGATAAGATCCGCCGCCGCCTTGATGATGGTTTCATGAATATCGGAGGTTTTGATGCCGTCGTAGAACTGAATGTGAGAACGCAGCTCTACCTGGGAGATGGAGACGTTATGCAGACCTTCCGCAGCCCAGTCCAGAACACGATGAATTTTATCCAGGTTAATGCGTTCCTGGCTGCCATCTCGTTTTGTTACCAGCAGACTCTGATTCATGGGTAATACCTGTCCGTGAAATCCGTGAAAATAGAAATATCCCCCGCTTATCCACAAGTGACTAACTCTGTGGATAAATACTATATATAGGGGGTTTGAGATAAGTGAAACGCTATATGGTGAGTATTCTAGTCCGGATTCTTTTGAGAACAAGGCTTGATTTCGATGTTAATTTGCGGTTGCAAAATCTCAAAATTAAGTAAGTCCTCATCGCATAAGGGCTTGAGGGCTTGTCAAGGCGGCAGGAAAAAAAATGAAAATTTGATCGAACGCTGATTTCCTGGTCAGGAAAAAAATGGCGCAACAGAACGTTGCGCAATTTTTAATACGAAAAGCTTCTGACAGGACGGTTTTCAGACAGGTTTCTTAGCCTGTGTATGCAACATATAGTTAACATCAACGCCTGGCGCGAGCTTGAAACGGTTGGTCAGCGGATTGTAATGCAGGCCGATGATATGACGCTCTTCCAGCGGCGTTTCGTCCACCCAGCCCAGCAGTTCGGAAGGGCGGATGAACTTTTTGGCGTCGTGCGTGCCTTTCGGCACCATGCGCAGCACATACTCCGCGCCCACCACCGCCATCAGCCAGGATTTGGCGTTGCGGTTAAGCGTGGAGAAAAAGACGTGACCGCCGGGCTTCACGAGTTGTGCACAGGCCTGTACTACCGAGCGCGGGTCCGGCACGTGTTCGAGCATCTCCATGCAGGTCACAACGTCATAGGCACCGGCATTCTGCGCGGCGTGCTCTTCCACGGTCTGCTGAACGTAGGTAAGCTCAACGCCGCTTTCCAGCGCGTGCAGACGCGCCACTGCCAGCGGCTCCGCGCCCATATCGAGCCCCGTGACGTTCGCCCCTTCGCGCGCCATGCTCTCAGAGAGAATGCCGCCGCCGCAGCCGACATCCAGCACCTTTTTCCCGAACAGACCGCCGGCGCGCTCGGCAATATAGCCAAGACGCAGCGGGTTAATGCGATGCAGCGGTTTAAATTCCCCTTCAGTGTCCCACCAGCGCGAAGCGACAGCTTCAAATTTGGCGATTTCTTCTAAGTCTACGTTGTGCGCAACGGGCGGTTTTTCAGCATTCATGGACGCCTCTACTCCTTTCTTCGCAAGAGCGTCGAGTATAACAGGCGTTAGTGGGGAATAAAGCGGCCTGACGGGGCTATTCGGTTTACCGAACAGGCCGCGGCTGTGTTATAATTTGCGACCTTTGAATCCGGGACACAGTAGAGGGATAACGGTCAGATGAGCGACCTTGCCAGAGAAATTACACCGGTCAACATTGAGGAAGAGTTAAAGAACTCCTATCTGGATTACGCGATGTCGGTTATTGTCGGCCGCGCGCTTCCGGATGTCCGAGATGGCCTCAAGCCGGTACACCGTCGCGTACTTTACGCCATGAACGTATTGGGCAATGACTGGAATAAAGCCTACAAAAAATCCGCCCGTGTCGTTGGTGACGTAATCGGTAAATACCATCCCCACGGTGATTCCGCCGTCTACGATACCATTGTACGTATGGCTCAGCCGTTCTCGCTGCGCTATACGCTGGTGGATGGTCAGGGCAACTTCGGTTCTATCGACGGCGACTCCGCTGCGGCGATGCGTTATACGGAAATCCGTCTGGCGAAAATCGCCCATGAACTGATGGCCGACCTCGACAAAGAAACCGTTGATTTTGTCGATAACTATGACGGCACGGAAAAGATCCCGGACGTCATGCCGACTAAAATCCCGAACCTGCTGGTAAACGGGGCTTCCGGTATCGCGGTCGGGATGGCAACCAACATTCCGCCGCATAACCTGACGGAAGTCATCAACGGCTGCCTCGCCTATATCGATGATGAAGATATCAGCATCGAAGGGCTGATGGAGCATATCCCCGGCCCGGATTTCCCGACTGCCGCTATCATTAATGGCCGTCGCGGCATTGAAGAGGCGTACCGCACCGGGCGCGGCAAAATCTACATTCGCGCGCGCGCGGAAGTGGAAGTCGATCCGAAAAACGGCCGCGAAACCATCATCGTGCACGAAATTCCGTATCAGGTGAACAAAGCGCGCCTGATCGAGAAAATCGCCGAGCTGGTGAAAGAGAAACGCGTCGAAGGCATCAGCGCGCTGCGCGACGAGTCTGATAAAGACGGTATGCGCATTGTTATTGAGATCAAACGCGACGCCGTGGGCGAAGTGGTGCTCAATAACCTCTATTCCCAGACGCAGCTGCAGGTGTCTTTCGGTATCAACATGGTCGCGCTGCACCACGGTCAGCCGAAGATCATGACGCTGAAAGAGATTCTGGCGGCGTTTGTTCGCCACCGTCGTGAAGTCGTGACCCGCCGCACCATCTTCGAACTGCGCAAAGCCCGCGAGCGCGCGCATATCTTAGAAGGTCTGGCGATTGCGCTGGCCAACATCGATCCGATTATCGAGCTGATTCGCCGCGCGCCGACCCCGTCGGAAGCAAAAGCGGGCCTCATCGCGCAGGCGTGGGAGCTTGGCACCGTTTCTGCGATGCTGGAGCGCGCCGGTGATGACGCCGCGCGTCCGGAGTGGCTGGAGCCGGAGTTCGGTATTCGCGATGGCAAATACTGGCTGACCGAGCAACAGGCGCAGGCGATCCTCGATCTGCGTCTGCAAAAGCTCACCGGCCTTGAGCATGAAAAACTGCTCGACGAGTATAAAGAGCTGCTGGAGCAAATCGCAGAGCTGCTGCATATCCTCGGCAGCGCCGACCGTCTGATGGAAGTGATCCGCGAAGAGCTGGAGCTTATCCGCGATCAGTTCGGCGACGAGCGCCGCACCGAAATTACCGCTAACAGCGCCGATATCAACATCGAAGATCTGATCAACCAGGAAGATGTGGTGGTCACCCTGTCTCACCAGGGCTATGTGAAATATCAGCCGCTGACGGATTACGAAGCGCAGCGCCGCGGTGGTAAAGGCAAATCCGCCGCACGTATTAAAGAAGAAGACTTTATCGACCGCCTGCTGGTGGCCAACACCCACGATACGATCCTCTGCTTCTCCAGCCGTGGTCGTCTCTACTGGATGAAAGTCTACCAGTTGCCGGAAGCGAGCCGTGGCGCGCGTGGACGTCCTATCGTCAACCTGCTGCCGCTGGAAGCGAACGAGCGTATCACCGCGATCCTGCCGGTACGCGAGTATGAAGAAGGCGTTAACGTCTTTATGGCGACCGCGAGCGGCACCGTGAAGAAAACGGCGCTGACCGAATTCAGCCGTCCGCGTACCGCCGGTATCATCGCGGTGAACCTGAACGAAGGCGATGAGCTTATCGGCGTCGACCTGACCGCAGGGAAAGACGAAGTGATGCTGTTCTCCGCGCAGGGCAAAGTGGTGCGCTTTAAAGAAGACGCGGTGCGTCCGATGGGCCGTACCGCCACCGGCGTGCGCGGTATTCGCCTCGGCGAAGGCGACAGCGTGGTGTCGCTTATCGTTCCGCGCGGCGAAGGCGCTATCCTGACGGCCACCCAGAACGGTTACGGTAAGCGTACCGCGGTGGAAGAGTACCCGACCAAGTCGCGTGCGACGAAAGGGGTTATCTCCATCAAAGTGACCGATCGCAACGGGCCGGTGGTCGGCGCGGTGCAGGTCGATGACGCTGACCAGATCATGATGATCACCGACGCCGGTACGCTTGTGCGTACGCGCGTGTCGGAAATTAGCGTGGTAGGCCGTAACACCCAGGGCGTTATCCTCATCCGTACTGCGGAAGATGAAAACGTGGTGGGTCTGCAGCGTGTCGCTGAACCGGTGGATGACGAAGAGCTCGACTCTATCGACGGCAGCGTGGCGGAAGGCGATGACGACATCGCGCCGGAAACCGACGCCGACGACGATGCGGCGGACGACGCAGACGAGTAATCGTCACGCGGCTTTCGCACACCGTGTTTTCTCCTGTAAAAGGGCCGGTCTGACCGGCCCTTTCTTTTTGCGGCGCAGGCTGCTCTGAATATCGCCGGATAATCGCGTTGCCGTTGCGGCACAAGGGTTTTGCGGCTACCTTAACGGCATTCCTTTTTCATACCTCACGGCTGGCTGGTGCCCCTTTGAAATACTTCGTCTCTTTCCGCTCGACGCTTAAAGTGTCTCGCTATCTTTTCCGGGCGCTGGCGCTGCTGCTCTGGCTGCTTATCGCCCTGTTTTCGGTGTTTTACATCGTAAGCGCGCTGCATGTGAAAGAGTCGGAAATTCGTCAGGAATTTAACCTGAGCTACGATCAGGCTCAGCGCTATATTCAGCGCACCTCTGATGTGATGAAAGAGCTGAAGTATGTGGCTGAAAACCGGCTGGAGAATATCGACGCGCTGATGAAAAGCGGACGCGCGCAAAACGAAGCGCTCACCGCGCCGTCGTTTGTACCGCTGTTTGCCGACTCCGACTGTAATACGCTCGGCACCAGCTGGCGCGGCTCGTTACAATCGCTCTCCTGGTTTTTACGCTACTGGCACGACAACTTCTCCGCCGCCTACGACTTAAACCGCGTGTTTCTGATAGGCTCCGATAACCTCTGTATGGCGGATTTCGGCCTGCGGGAGATCCCGCTTGAGCGCGACAAAACTCTCCAGGCGCTGCATGAGCGCATTATTAAGTATCGCAACGCGCCGCAGGACGAGCGCGGCAACAGCCTGTTCTGGGTATCGCCTGGCCCGCGTCCGGGCATCGGTAATTTCTACTCCCTGACGCCGGTCTACCTGGCGAACCGCCTGCAGGGGCTGCTGGGTATTGAGCAGACCATCCGCATTGAAAACTTCTTTACCCCTGGCAGCATGCCGATGGGTGTGACGATCCTGGATGAAAACGATCGACCACTCTTTTCGCTCACCGGTTCGGAAACGCGTCTTGAGCGTAACGGTGAGTGGGAGCAGGAGCGCGCGTGGTTTGGCTATACGTCTGGCTTTAAGCAGCTGATCCTGAAAAAAAGCCTGCCGCCGTCGTCGCTCAGCATTGTCTATTCCGTGCCGGTCGATCTGGTGCTGGAGCGTATCCGGATGCTTATCCTCAACGCCGTACTGCTCAATGTGCTGGTGGGGATTGTATTGTTTACGCTGGCGCGCATGTATGAGCGGCGCATCTTTATTCCGGCGGAAAACGACGCCCAGCGTCTGGAAGAGCATGAGCAGTTTAACCGTAAAATCGTCGCCTCGGCGCCGGTCGGGATCTGTATTCTGCGCACCCAGGACGGGACCAATATTATCTCCAACGAGCTGGCGCATAACTATCTGAACATGCTGACGCATGAAGACCGCCAGCGGCTTACGCAGATTATCTGCGGACAGCAGGTGAATTTCGTCGATGTGCTCACCAGCAACAACACCAACCTGCAAATCAGCTTCGTGCATTCGCGCTATCGCAATGAAAACGTGGCGATCTGCGTGCTGGTCGATGTCTCGGCGCGCGTCAAAATGGAAGAGTCGCTGCAGGAGATGGCTCAGGCGGCCGAACAGGCGAGCCAGTCGAAATCAATGTTCCTCGCGACTGTCAGCCATGAGCTGCGCACGCCGCTGTACGGGATTATCGGTAACCTTGATCTCCTGCAAACGCAGGAGCTGCCGAAAGGCGTCGATCGTCTGGTGACGGCGATGCACAACTCCTCAAGCCTGCTGCTGAAAATCATCAGCGATATTCTCGACTTCTCGAAAATCGAATCGGAACAGCTCAAGATCGAGCCGCGCGAGTTTTCACCACGCGAAGTGATGAGCCATATCACCGCCAACTATCAGCCACTAGTGGTGCGTAAACAGCTCGGCCTCTACTGCTTTATCGAGCCGGACGTGCCGATGACGCTGCTGGGCGACCCGATGCGTCTGCAACAGGTCATCTCCAACCTGCTGAGCAACGCCATTAAGTTCACCGATATCGGCTGCATTATTCTGCATGTGGGCACCCAGGGTGATTATCTCTGCTTCCGCGTACGCGACACCGGCGTCGGTATTCCGGCGAAAGAGGTGGTGCGGCTCTTCGATCCGTTCTTCCAGGTCGGCACTGGCGTGCAGCGCAACTTCCAGGGTACAGGGCTTGGGCTTGCTATCTGCGAAAAACTCATCAACATGATGGACGGCGATATCTCAGTCGATACCGAGCCGGGCATGGGCAGCCAGTTTACGATTCGTATTCCGCTCTGGCAGGCGCAGCTGCCGCCGAAGCCCAACGTCGACGGGCTTTCCAATAAGCGCTGCTGGCTGGCGGTACGCAACGCGTCGCTGTGCGAATATTTGCAGGGCTTGCTCTCGCGCAACAATATTCGCGTACAAAATCATCACGGCGAAACGCCGGATAAAGACGATATCCTGATTACCGACGATGAAAACTGCGTCGAGTGGCAGGGCAGAGGGGTCATCTTCTTCTGCCGCCGCCATATCGGGATGCCAGTGGAGCGCAGTCCGGGCGTCTGGATGCACAGCGTTGCCGCGCCGCATGAGCTTCTGACGTTGCTGGGCCGCATTTACAGCATTAATGTCGATGTGCCGGGCAGCGAGCCTGTGCTGCCGGCCGCCGCTACCAGCGCCGAACAGAACGAAGATATGATGATCCTGGTGGTGGATGACCACCCGATTAACCGCAGGTTGCTTGCCGATCAGCTCGGTACGCTGGGTTACCAGTGCCGCACCGCGAATGACGGCGTGGACGCGCTCAACGTGCTCAGCAAAAATCATATCGATATCGTGTTAAGCGACGTCAACATGCCAAATATGGACGGTTATCGCCTGACGCAGCGCATTCGCGAGCTTGGCATGACGCTGCCGGTCGTGGGCGTGACTGCCAACGCGCTGGCGGAAGAGAAGCAGCGCTGTCTGGAATCCGGGATGGACAGCTGTCTGTCGAAACCGGTGACGCTGGATGTGCTGAAGCAGACGCTGGCGGTGTATGCCGACCGGGTTCGTAAGACGCGCGGCTAATCGTGACGCGCGTCGTCATGCATGAGCGGCGCGCGATGGTTTACGCGTGTGAGGATAAAAACACATGGCGTGTCATCATTAGCGGCATTAATTGATTACGTAAAAAATGGCAGGAAAGCAGGGCGGGAACAACGGTGTGTCCCTGCCCGGCGGGCAGGGACAGCGAGAATTACTCTTTATCCGCAGGCGTCAGGCTTACGGAAGAGAGGTAGTTCAGCAGCGCGATATCGTTATCCACGCCGAGTTTCATCATCGCCGATTTCTTCTGGCTACTTATGGTTTTAATACTGCGGTTCAGCTTCTTGGCAATTTCAGTCACCAGGAAACCTTCGGCGAACAGACGCAGTACTTCGCTCTCTTTCGGCGACAGGCGTTTATCGCCATAGCCGCCTGCGCTAATCTTCTCAAGCAGACGGGAGACGCTTTCCGGGGTAAATTTCTTACCTTTTTGCAGCGCAGCCAGCGCTTTCGGCAGATCGGTCGGCGCGCCTTGCTTGAGAACAATCCCTTCGATATCGAGATCTAACACGGCGCTCAGAATCGCCGGGTTATTGTTCATCGTCAGCACGATAATAGACAAGGTCGGGAAATGACGCTTAATGTATTTAATAAGCGTAATGCCATCGCCGTATTTATCGCCCGGCATGGAGAGGTCGGTGATAAGAACGTGTGCGTCTAACTTCGGCAAATTGTTAATTAATGCTGTGGAATCTTCGAACTCACCGACAACATTCACCCACTCGATTTGTTCAAGAGATTTGCGAATGCCGAACAGAACAATCGGATGGTCATCGGCAATAATTACGTTCATATTGTTCATGTATTAGGCTACCTTGCTACAGCAGGCTCTTGACGTAAACGTCAATGTCGCTGATATATTTTTCTATGGCTGTGGCATCCTTCTCGCGAATAAGATGCTCCAGTGTTTCACATAACTGTTTGCCGGGAACCAGATTCAGCATGGCGAACACCCCCTTCAGGCGGTGCGCCGTCTGCGCCAGCGCAGCAAAATCGCCGGCGGACGATTCAGTATACAATCTCTGAACATCATCCGGTACCGTATCGACGAACAGCGCATAATAGCCGCTGGCATGAAGCTGCGCATTTTCATCGCCGCCCATTGGTGATTCAGGAATATCTTCCTGCGCCAGTTGCTCTTCAATTAGTTGTAGCACTGCTTCCTGCATCGCGTGACTAATATTAAAGTTGACGCGCAGCTGTCCTGGTCCGATGCGTCGTACGCCGGCCTCATCATCGCTTAAAAGCAGGCCGTTGGCAGTAAGATTAGACGGATTATCAGTCAAAAATATATCGTACTCTTGACTTGATAATCTTTCGTCCGGCGTGATGCAGGACGCGCCCCACTGTTCGAGCTGGCGCACCACCACATTACGGACTTCGTTCGACGTAATATCGATCATCGCGATAACGTCATCCAGCAGGCGCTCGTCGCTCTCTTCAGTCTCCAGCGGCTCTACCGGCATCGTCACATGCAGGGAATAGCGCGTGCCCAGCTCTTTGCGGGCTTTGATATTCAGATGCCCGCCGAGGCGGCGCGCCAGTTGGTTGCACAGATAGAAGGTGAGGCCGTTGGCTTTGCCGAACTGATCGGTGGACGTGCCGTTCAGGAACGGGAAGTGCAGGTTGTCGATTTCGCTGTTGCTGATGCCTTCGCCGGTATCGAGCACGCGGAACAGCAGACGCTCGCGCGCGCCTTCTTCCGCCATAATCTCCAGCGTGATTTTGCCAATCTGCGTGGTGGTGACGGAGTAGTGCAGCAGCATCAGCAGCACTTTGCGCAGCGCCTCGCGATCGCCGTGGCGCTCTTCATTAGCGGCGAGCTGGTTATTAATCAGCAGTTGCAGACCCTTGCGTTTAATAACCGGCAGCACTTCCGGCACCACTTCGTCGATCAACTCCTGAATGGTGAAATCGGTCGGCGTCGGGCGCCAGAAATCCGCTTCCAGCTGGTTCACCAGCTGAATTTCATCCACCAGGCGCGCGATGCGTTCGGCCTGTTCAGCCAGCACCTGGCTTTCCGGTGCCTCAATCAGCGCCGCCTGCTGCGCCAGCTGTTGCGTCGGCTCTTTCAGCGCCGCGCCGATATTCTGCATAAACGCGGAGCGGCCTTGCTGGTTTTTCTCATACAAACGCTGCGCCTGCTTGAGTTTCTTATTCACCAGGATTTCACGATCCTGATCGCGAATAATGAAAATCTGGGTGCGCGGCACGACCTGGCTTCGGAACAACCGGATCTCGTACAGCTCGTTATTGACCGTCGCCTGAATAATGCCCTGATGCTGATCCGCCATTGACGTGATGTTTTGCAGATTCAGATGCGGCAGCAGGTGGTCGGCGATTTTGTTGCTCATGATAGTGCGGCTGGATTCCTGGTCGTGAACCAGCAGCCCCAGCGGCAGCACGCTTAAAATCTCTTCATTCAGCGCGCGCAGCATTTGCAGTTCAGCATTGTTCGCGCTGCTGGTGACGGTTTCCACCGGGCGGCTCGGCTGGTGGCGGAACGTGGTATAGCCAAACAGCGCCAGCGCCAGCAGGCCGATATTGAGCAGCAGCGGCAGCAAGATATTTTGCAGGGTTTCCATCAGCAGAGAGCCGAACGGCACTTCCCAGATGATGCGCAGCTGCGTGCTGGTCAGCGCGGAGGAGATCTCAATGCGGTTGCTGTTGAAATTAATGGTGACGCTGTCCGGATCGTCTTTATTCTGGCCTGTAAGCGCGTTCTGGCTGCTGTCCGGCTCCAGGCGGAAGCTCTCAAGCGGCATGCCTGGCGGGATCAGATCGTTAATCGGCACGTCGAACGCAACCACCGTCGCCAGATGGCCCGGCTGATTAAAGGTGGTGCGCAGCGTGAAGTAATAACCGTTCTGCCAGGCGAGTTTACGTAGCGGGGAGAAACTTTCGCGCTCGTCCAGCGCATTCGCCTGCTGGAGCATCTCGGCGCGGCGCGAATCGGCAATCGCGTTAATGGAATTCTCTTTAAAACCGGAGGAGAGATCTTTTAACGGTAGCGTGGAGACCAGGATCATACTGTTGTCCTGGCCATTCAGATAATACATCGACCACGGTGCGCCTTCCGCGCCCCACAGCGTGTCGAGATAACTCGAAATGCGCTGTGTCATATCGAGCGTCGAGCTGTCGTGCGAGCCGAAAATCAGCGCTTCGGTTTTACGGTGCGGTTTTTCCAGATAATAGACGTCCTGGCGCAGACGCGTTTCCTGTAACCCTTCGCCGTTCTGGCCTGCGGCGCTGGCGCCGATGTTGTCATAAATCTGCCAGGTGGCGTAACGGTAGGTGTCGACCCGTTTATGCAGCGCGTGGGAGATATCGACTATCTGGTAGCTCTTGTCTTTCAGCCAGGCGTTGACGGCGCTCTGGACCATCACGCCCATCGTCACCAGCAACACCACAATCAGTAAAAGGAAGAAACGGGTAATACTGCCCGGCATAAGGGAAAATTTATTGGGGATCATTGCGTCTGGCTGACTCATTATTGTGCGTAATCCACCGGCCTGCGCCGTGTAAAGAATAAAGAACCGTGCTGCGCCGGCGGCAGCTATCCATTTTTTTGCCTTCTTGTCCTGCAACGTCGCGGTGAAGCCAGCGCGCGACGCCCGTAGCACAGGGCTTGTCGGGGGCGACAACTGTCGTTTTAACAGTATCGCAAACAATGAAGTATAAAGCGAAACGTATGATTTACCAGATGGTGAGAACGGTCTGAAACTGCGCCATAAGCGGCGGCTGGTCAGGCTGAGGCGGAGGGATTTTATAGCCTTTTAATGAGGAATGATAATTCGCAGGCGAACAAAATAACGACAATGTGATTAATTAATAGTCGTTAACTTTACGCTAATTTACCCTGAAATAGTTGAAACTGAAATTTCAGGTAAAAAAATGCCGGATGCGAGCATCCGGCGGTAATAGGGGTAAAACGAACATTCAGATCTGAATGACGGTAATAAATAAAGTTAATGATGATAGCGGGATTAATTCTAGTGGACTCTTCTTATTTGGTTTTGGCATTCAGTGCGGTAAATAATCTGAATGGTTAAGTGTTTGATTTAAATGATTAAAATAAGTTTTCTTGATAATTAGTGCGAATATATTTAGCGATTAGTGCGGAAAAAAGTTCCCTTTCATTAATGATTTCTTACATTTTGTAGGCATTATGAAACACCTAAAAAGTTTTCGTATCATAATCCTGTTGGATTATTCGGCTCCGGTTTCGGACAATGGATTCGCCCACTGGTTCCCTGAATTAGTGAGCAGTGGCAATAATAATATAAAGGCATATAACAGAGGGTTAATATAATGAAAGTTAAAGTTCTCTCCCTGCTGGTCCCGGCTCTGCTGGTCGCAGGCAGTGTACATGCGGCAGAAATTTATAATAAAAATGGCAACAAATTAGACCTGTTCGGTAAAGTTGACGCCGAGCACTACTTCTCTGATAACAACAGCGACGATGGTGATAAGACCTACATGCGTATCGGCTTCAAAGGCGAAACGCAGGTAAACGATCAGATCACCGGTTACGGCCAGTGGGAATATCAGATTCAGGGCAATACTGCTGAAAGTGATAATAAATCCTGGACCCGTGTGGCGTTCGCTGGTCTGAAATTCGGTGACGCAGGTTCTTTCGATTACGGTCGTAACTACGGCGTTATCTACGACGTGACCTCCTGGACCGACGTGCTGCCGGAATTCGGCGGCGACACCTACGGCGCGGACAACTTCCTGCAGTCTCGTGCAACTGGCGTAGCTACCTATCGCAACACTGACTTCTTCGGTCTGGTTGACGGCCTGAACTTTGCCCTGCAGTACCAGGGTAAAAACGGCAGCACCAAAGGTGAAGATGACAACGGTCGCGGTGTTCTTAATCAGAACGGCGACGGCTATGGTATGTCTCTGACCTACGATCTGGGCGAAGGCTTCAGCGTGGGTGGTGCGATGGCGACTTCCAAACGTACCTATGATCAGAACAACCTGGCGGGTATTTATGGCGAAGGCGACCACGCGGAAGTTTACTCCGGCGGCCTGAAATACGACGCGAACAACATCTACCTGGCGGCGCAGTACTCCCAGACCTACAACGCGACCCGTTTCGGTTCTGATTCCGACTCAAATGCTTACGGCTTCGCTGACAAAGCGCAGAACTTCGAAGTGGTTGCACAGTACCAGTTCGACTTCGGCCTGCGTCCGTCCGTGGCTTACCTGCAGTCCCGCGGTAAAGACATCGCCAACAAAACCACTGGCGAATCTTTCGGCGACCAGGATCTGCTGAAATATGTTGATGTTGGCGCGACTTACTACTTCAACAAAAACATGTCCACCTTCGTGGATTACAAAATCAACCTGCTGGATGACAACAAATTCACCCGTCAGGCTGGTATCGGCACGGATGACGTCGTAGCGGTAGGCCTGGTTTACCAGTTCTAATCCCCGACCTGATGTGCAAAAGGAGCCTGCGGGCTCCTTTTTTTATGTCTGAAGAAAATAGGGTAACCTGTCGCCGCCGTTACAGAGGAGAAACGCGTGAAATTACTGGCTTTACGAACCCTGCTGCTGACTGCTGTCTTGATGGTTGCAGGTTGTGACACCGCTCCGCAGGCGCTGGTGCTGGAAGGCAAAACGATGGGGACGTCGTGGCGCGTCAGTCTGGCGGACGTTGATGCGGCGCGCGCAAGCGAACTGCGTGAAAAAATCCAGGCGCGCCTCGACGCCGACGACCGGCTCCTTTCCACCTGGAAAGACGACTCCGCGCTGATGCGCTTTAACCACGCCCGCACCACGGCGCCCTGGCCGGTGGACGAGGCGATGGCGGATATCGTCACCGAATCGCTGCGCGTCGGCGCGAAAACCGATAACGCGATGGATATCACCATCGGGCCGCTGGTTAACCTGTGGGGCTTCGGGCCGGATAAACAGCCGGTGAAAACGCCGGATCAGGCGCAGATTGACGCGGCCCGCGCGCGTACCGGCCTGTCGCACCTGAAAGTCATCAACGGTTCCGGGCAGCAGTGGCTGCAAAAAGATCTGCCCGACCTCTATGTCGATCTCTCCACCGTCGGCGAAGGTTACGCCGCCGATCATCTGGCGCGCCTGATGGAAGAAGAGGGCATCAGCCGCTATCTGGTATCGGTGGGCGGCGCGCTCGCAAGCCGCGGCATGAACCCCGGCGGGCAGCCGTGGCGCGTGGCTATCCAGAAGCCAACCGATCAGGAAAACGCCGTCCAGGCGGTGGTGGATATTAACGGCCACGGCATCAGCACCTCCGGCAGCTACCGCAACTATTATGAGCTTGACGGCAAACGCCTGTCGCACGTGATCGACCCGGCGACCGGACGGCCCATCACGCATAAGCTGGTCTCAGTGACGGTCATTTCGCCGACGGCGCTGGAAGCAGACGCCTGGGACACCGGCCTGATGGTGCTCGGCCCGGAAAAAGCGAAAGCCGTGGCGCTGCGTGAGAAGCTCGCGGTCTATTTGATCACCCGCGAGGGCGACGGCTTCGCGACCTGGATGTCGCCGCAGTTCGCAAGCTTCATTGAGAAAACCGAAAATTAAAAAGCAAGAAGATGCGTTTTCGCAGGCGGCTGGTCGGGCAAACTCACGCTAACCTGTAAGAAGGAGAGCGCCATGAACGTAGCAGATTTTACCAGCGAACACGCCCGCTGGCAGGCGGTGGAAAACCGCGACGCGCGTGCCGATAACGCTTTTGTGTTTGCGGTAGTGACCACCGGGATTTTCTGTCGCCCGTCGTGCCGGGCGCGCAGGCCGCTTCGCGAAAACGTGCGTTTTTACCCGGATGCCAGCGCCGCCAGCGCGGCAGGCTTTCGCCCCTGCAAACGCTGCCAGCCGGCAGGGCTGCCGCCGCAGGCGCAAAAAGCGCAGCGCATCGCGGCGGCCTGTCGGCTCATGGAGCAGAGCGACACGCCGCTGACGCTGGCAGCACTTGCTGAAAGCGCCACCATGAGCCCGTACCATTTTCACCGTGAATTTAAAGCGGTCACCGGCCTGACGCCGAAAGCCTGGCAACATGCCCTGCGCGCGCAAAAGCTCCAGGCGGCGCTGCGTGGCGGCATGAGCGTTACGGATTCGCTCTGGGAAGCCGGGTTTTCCTCCGACAGCGCGCTCTACCGCGACGCCGACCGCGCGCTCGGCATGCGACCGCGCCAGTACCGGCGTGGCGGCGAAAAAATAGCAATTCGCTACGCCATCACGCCCTGCGAGGCCGGGTTGTGTCTGGTGGCGACCAGCGATCGCGGACTCTGCGCGGTGCTGCTGGCAGATGACGCCGCGGCGCTTGAAGCGGAGCTTGCGACCATTTTCCCTCATGCGGAGCGTCTCGCGCCGGATGAAACCTTTCGCGCGCAGGTGGCGCAGGTCATCGCGTGGCTCGATGCGCCGCAGGGCGAACTGGCGCTGCCGCTCGATTTACGCGGCACCGCGTTTCAGCTGCGCGTCTGGCAGGCGCTACAGTCGGTGCCGCCCGGCAGCACGATCAGCTATCAGGCACTCGCGGAGCGCACCGGCAATCCGCAGGCGGTGCGCGCTGTCGCCAGCGCCTGCGCGGCAAACAAGCTCGCAATTGTCGTACCGTGTCACCGGGTAGTGCGCCGCGACGGGGCGCTCTCCGGCTATCGCTGGGGCGCTGACCGCAAGGCGCGGCTGCTTGCCCGCGAACGTGAACAGGAGAAATAATGCTCGATCTTTTTGCCGATGCCGAACCCTGGCAGGAGCCGCTCGCCGACGGTGCCGTGGTGCTGCGCCGTTTCGCGCTCGCTTCTGCACCGGCGCTGATGGCGGGCATCGAGGCCGTCGCGGCCCGCTCGCCGTTTCGCCATATGGTGACGCCCGGCGGTTATACCATGTCGGTCGCGATGACCAACTGCGGCGAGGTGGGCTGGAGCACCAACCTGAAGGGCTATCTTTACGCCCAGGTCGACCCGCAAACCGGCGCGCCGTGGCCCGCGATGCCGGATGCCTTTCGCACGCTGTGCGACGCGGCCGCGAGCGCGGCGGGCTACCCCGATTTCAGGCCGGACGCCTGTCTTATCAACCGCTACGCGCCCGGCGCGAAACTGTCGCTGCATCAGGATAAAGACGAGCCGGATCTGCGCGCGCCGATTGTATCCGTTTCGCTTGGGCTGCCCGCCGTGTTTCAGTTCGGCGGCCTGAAACGTAACGATCCGCTGAAGCGTCTGTTGCTTGAGCATGGCGATGTGGTGGTGTGGGGCGGGCCGTCGCGGCTTTTTTACCACGGTATACAGCCGCTTAAGCCCGGTCAGCACCCGGCGACCGGAGAATATCGCTACAATCTTACCTTCCGCCAGGCGCGCGGATAAAAATAAGAATTATTCTTGATGTGACCGCGCAGCCGTTTAAACTGCTCGCTGTTTTCACAGCCTGAGTCATGTTTAGTTATGGAACTTCTGCGTCTCGTCTGGCGCCAGTATCGCTGGCCGTTTTCTCTGGTGCTCGCGCTGAGCCTCGCCAGCGCGGCGCTCGGCATCGGGCTTATCGCCTTTATCAATCAGCGCCTGATTGCTACTGTCGATCTGAATGCCTCGGTGCTGCCGGAATTTCTCGGCCTGCTGGTGCTTCTGATGGCGGTGACGCTCGGCTCCCAGCTGGCGCTGACCATGCTCGGCCACCACTTCGTCTACCGGCTGCGCGGTGAGTTTATCAAACGCATTATGGATACGCCGGTCGGACAGATTGAAAAGCTCGGCAGCGCCACGCTGCTGGCGGGGCTGGCAAGTGATGTTCGCAATATTACCGTCGCGTTTGTGCGCCTGCCGGAGCTGGTGCAGGGCGTTATTCTGACGCTTGGCAGCGCCGTCTACCTTGGCTGGCTGTCCGGCAAAATGCTTGTGGTCACCGCGCTGTGGATAGCGGTGACAATGTGGACTGGCTACCTGCTGGTGCAGCGGGTTTATAAGCACCTCGCCACGCTTCGTGAGGTAGAAGACAGCCTGTATGAAGATTTCCAGACCGTGCTGGAAGGGCGCAAAGAGCTGGCGCTCAACCGCGAGCGCGCGGAGTACATCTTCGATAAGATCTACACGCCGGACGCGCAGCGCTACCGCGAACAGATTATCCGCGCCGACACTTTCCATCTGAGCGCCGTTAACTGGTCGAATATCATGATGCTTGGCGTGATTGGCCTGGTATTCTGGATGGCGAACGGGCTTGGCTGGGCGGATACCACCGTCGCGGCTACCTATTCACTGGCGCTGCTCTTTTTGCGCACGCCGCTGCTTGCGGCGATGGGCGCGCTGCCGACGCTGCTCTCCGCTCAGGTGGCGTTTAACAAGCTCAAACAGTTTCAGCTCGCGCCCTATGAGGCTGCGTTTGAACGCCCGGCGCGCAATGACGGCTGGCAGCAGTTGGAATTACGCAGCGTCACCTTTATCTATCACGACGGCAGTTTCAGCGTCGGGCCGATTAATCTCGCTATCAATCGCGGCGAACTGCTGTTCCTGATTGGCGGCAACGGCAGCGGCAAATCGACGCTCGCCATGCTCTTAACCGGGCTGTATGAACCCGCATCCGGCGAAATCCTGATCGACGGCAAACCGCTCGCCGCAGGCGACATGGCCGCATATCGCCAGCATTTCTCGGCGGTATTCACCGATGTCTGGCTGTTTGACAAACTGCTCGGCCCTGGCGGTGAAGAGGCGGACCCGGCGCTGGTGGAAATCTGGCTGCATCGCCTGAAAATGGTCAATAAACTGACGCTTGAGAACGGCAAAATCCTCAACCTGAAACTCTCGAAAGGGCAGAAAAAGCGCGTGGCGCTGCTGCTGGCGCTGGCGGAAGGGCGCGATATCATCCTGCTTGATGAATGGGCCGCCGATCAGGACCCGCATTTCCGCCGCGAGTTTTATCAGGTGCTGCTGCCGCTGATGAAAGAGATGGGCAAAACCGTGTTCGCCATCAGCCATGACGATCACTACTTCATCCATGCCGACCGGCTGCTGGAGATGCGCCAGGGCGTGTTGTCTGAGCTCACCGGCGAAGAGCGCCAGCTCGCGAGCCGCGACGTGCTGGCGCGCACCGGCAGTTAAGCCGCGCACATCAAAAAGGCGGAAACGTTCTTCCGCCTTGCAGAGCCTGAAACCACCGCGCTGACGGTGGTTTTTTTCAGAGCTTGCCGCTCAGCCGCTGGTGGAATTCGTGGCTGCGCATATCCAGCCCTTCAATTTCCACTTTTGCGTTATAGCGCTGATAGTGCGTTTCGATGGCGTCCAGCGCCGCGACGGTCGAAGCGTCCCAGATCTGCGCGTGGGTTAAATCGATAATCACCCGCGCCGGATCGTCGGCGTAGCGGAAATGCTCGTAGAGATCGTTGCTGCTTGCGAAAAACAGCGGGCCGCGCACCCGGTAGCGCACCGCGTTACCGTTATCGATAACCTCGCGCTCGGCGCGCACCACGTGGGCGACACGACGCGCGAAAAGCATCATCGCAAACAGTACGCCGCCCGCGACGCCAATGGCGAGGTTGCCGGTCCAGACGGTGGCGATGACGGTAACGACCATCACCAGCGTTTCAGAGACCGGCATGCGTTTGAGCGTGGCAGGCGCGATGCTGTGCCAGTTCAACGTTTTCGCCGCCACCACCATCATAATGCCCGCCAGCACGACCATCGGGATCTGCGCCATCACGGCGCTCAGCCCGGTCACCATCAGCAACAGCACCAGCGCGGCGGCGATAGTGGAAAAGCGCGAGCGGGCGCGGCCCAGCTCCACATTCACCACAGTCTGGCCGATCATCGCGCAGCCGCCGATGCCGCCATAAAACCCGCTCAGGATATTGGCGACACCCAACCCCCAGCATTCGCGGCGCTTGCTGGACGGCGTGTCGGTGATGTCATCCACCAGACGCGCCGTTAAGAGCGACTCCATCAGCCCGACAAACGCGATGCTCAGCGCGCAGGGCCAGACGATACGCAGAGTGTCCAGGTTAAGCGGCACCAGCAATTGCGTGAAGCCCGGCAGGCCCGGCGTCATCGGGCCTTCATCGCCGACCGTCGGCGGCGTCAGGCCGCACGCCCAGGCGATGACGGTCACCGCGACAATCGCTACCAGCGGCGACGGCACGCTTTTAGTAACGCGCGGCAGAAGAAGCACGATGGCGAGCGTGGCGGCAAACAGCAGCCAGACCATCTGACTCTGCCCCCAGACGTGCGGCACCTGCGCCATAAAAATCAGAATGCCGAGCGCATTCACGAAGCCGGTCATTACCGAGCGCGGGATGTAACGCATCATGCGTGCCAGCCCCAGCAGCCCGAAGAGGATCTGGATAATGCCGCCCAGCACCAGGGCAGGCAGAATGTAGCCAACGCCGTGCTGATGCACCATCGGGCCAATAACCAGCGCCACCGAACCCGCCGCCGCTGTGACCATCGCCGGACGCCCGCCAAGCAGGGACATGCTGAAGCACAGCACAATGGACGCCACCAGGCTTACTTTCGGGTCAACGCCCGCAATGACAGAGAACGAAATCACTTCCGGGATCAGCGCCAGCGCAGTCAGAATGCCCGCCAGCGTTTCGCGCATCAGCAGGCGCGGCGTGCGCAGTACATGCGCGACAGAAAGCTCAGGCACCGCCCGAGCCGCAGTTTGAGTATCAGACATGAGTATTTGCAGGTGTTTTATAATGAGCGCTGCCTTTTGCGGGCAGCAGGGACGGCCGATGGTACAGAGCAAGGCGGCAAAACGCCAGCCTTGTGGCCGCAGCCATCACTCCACGCGCTGGTAAGGAAAGCGGTCCTGAATGGCTTTACGGAAGTAGCGGCCCTTTGATGGCGCGCGCGCCAGCGCGAGCCACACCTGTTCCGGCACGTTCTGGTAGTGATAGACCGCGCCGCTGTGAAAGGCGATCTCCAGCACCCGACGGTCCAGGTCATAGCCGACCGACGCCAGGCTTCTGGAGACGACATCTTCTCGTTGCATACATCCTCGCGGCAAAGGTGAAGTTGCGTTAAGTATAGCGCTCTGCGACGCTCACCCAGCCTTATCGACGCTGCCCGTTTACCGCTCCATCACGCCGGGGCTGACTTTCGGTTCATTGCGGTACGAACAACAGATGATGCCAAACACGATCAGTATCATCGTAATGATGTGATAGCTTCTGAGTTCGTTGCCTAAAAACACAATACCCATAATGCCCCCTGAAACAGGAATGAGGTGGGTATAAATTTCACTGCGCGTGGTGCCTATCAGCGAAACGCCCTTATTCCAGAACACATACGACAGCCAGGAAGGAAAAATAATGAGGTACAGGATGCCAGCGATAACGGTGGGTGAAAATGTATAAATCACGCCGCGATAATCTGGCGCGAATACCGCATGCAGCAGAAACATCGGCAGCAGAATTATCGTACCGATGAGCGAACTGAACGCGACGAAAGACGTGTTTTTCACCGTTTTATCTTTCAGGCGTAAAAACGCGCAGTAAAACGCCCTGCTCAGCGCGGAAATAATCGTTAATACATCACCTAAACCAAAAGTCTTAATATTTCCGCCTGAGCTGGAAAATGCCAGATATAATACCCCGCCCGTACTGGATATCACGCCGATAATGTTGCGTGCCGAAATGCGCTCGTGAAAAATAAAATGGTTAATCAGCAGCACCAGACACGGCGTGCTGGAGATATAAATGGCGGCGTTGAGTGAGGTGGTATATTGCAGCCCGATGTATAAGCTTAATGGAAAACTAACCTGACCCAGAAAAGACAGCAGCGTATTAATGCCGAGGTTTTTCCTGAGCGCGGAGAAATCGACAGAACACCGACGCCAGTAAAGCGCGAGCATCAGCGCGGAGGTAGCTCCCCAGCGAATAAGGCTTAACCCGTAAGGATCCACATACTGAACCAGGATATGCCCAACAACATAATTTCCACCCCAGAAAATCGCGGCAAGCGCGAGCAGTAAATACGCCACAGATTACCTCTTCTTCAGCATAAATAAAAACCCGGAGAACCTGTCCGGGCTGACGTCTTTATCAGAGCGCGAGTAATTTTTGCATGAGTTGATCGTAATACCGCTCGGCGGTTCGCAAGCGTAATAAGCTGCCCAGATAAAACTCTCTGCGGGTGGCCGGGTCGCGATTAGCTATCACATCGATGACGTTATAAAGCCAGTCGTCACCGTGTTTGATATCAATAGTAATATGCTCGGTATAGTACTTCACATCGCGATCGATAAGCCCGAGACGCAGGCAACCATTAACCAGCTTGGTATATTGCGGTGGGTCTAACACCTCCGTCATCGCCATCACGCCTAACAGTTTGTAGTAGTGTTTGCGGTTGACGCAGCCCAGCATAAACGCATTATGGCCGGCGAGCGCTTCCGTGCCGTACATATCAATATAGTGGTTGGTGGGCAGGGTGATATCCTGGCGCGCCAGCACATCTTTATAGAGATTGACGTGCGTGAAGACGTTGTCGCCGTGGCCTGTTTCATCCCACAGATTTTCGCTGATGGTGCCGCGTGTTTCCGGCTGCGAGCCAATCAGGGTGTACGCCACCAGATCAAAGAAAATTAAGTTAAGGGCGCTGTCGCTTTTAAAAAAATAATAAAGCTGTTGGGTGGAAGCGTCCTTTTCAAGAAACTCGAAAAGAGGGTGATGTGATGCATTATGCGTCTGCCAGACTGTCTTTAAATAATCGCCGTAATTCTTCGAGGTATTCACTTCATCAGGAATAACCAGCCCGACAAATTCATGCGCCATCCACTGCTGTTCGATGATGTTTTTTATTTCCAGCACGGCAGAATCGTATTGTCTGGCGGCGGGTGTTGATAAAGGATGAGACAATACGCTCTGATAAATTATAAATAATGTATGTTGAGCTATTTTTTCATCGGCCGCCGAGTGCTCCTGCCTGGCGCGCCGGACGATTTCACCAGGCGTGTGAAGCGCGGGAGAATTATCGCTGTCGCCATTGATATAGGCGAGCAAGCTCTGAGTAAAACCATAACTATCTTCCGTAAATGCGGGTTCAATTCTTTGAAGGTTAAACATGGCAGTTTCCTTGTTTTAGGCGCGTTTATTGTGTGGTTATTTCCGGCCTCCTATTTGTGATGAATGTCACATAAAAAAGGATATATTTTATGAAAAAGCGCGTAAAAAACGGTATGACGATGCGCTGCTCCAGACAAATCTATATTCTCCGGCACCTTGATAGTGATACCTTCATGAAATAATGTATGCCTGAAAAGTAAACAAGGTGGATTATAAAATAAGGAATACAATATCTCTTAACATAATACGATGAGAGATGGTCGAGTAAAGCGCGTTATTTCCCGGGATAATCCAGCTAAACCCTTCCTCCTGATACGTTAAAAAAGAAGTGATGCATCACGTCAGAATAATAGATTTCTGCCAATCGCCGTAAAGGGAAGGCCTGTTTAACGCGTAAACCAGAATATGCCATTACAATTTACACCGCTGCCACGAACTCTTCCGCTTCGTTTATGCTGTCTTCGCTTCGTTTGAGCGCGAAAGACCCTGGCGTAAACGGCTATCTCAAATTGTTATCCTATACTGAACGTTGTAGTTGTCATTTACCTCTGAGGCTGGGCACGGGTTATGACCTTGTATCAGCTTTAATCATGGCCATATGGAGAACACAATGCAGAAGAGTAAAACCCTGAAAGGGCTGCTGGTTGCATCGGCAGTCGCAGCGATGTTCAGCACCGCAGGCGTGCAGGCCGAGACGCCGAAGACCACCACGCAAAATGAAGCCGCAGGCCAGACCACATCGGGTGCGAAACTCGGCGCGGGCGATGAAAAGGCGTTAAAAGACATGGCGCAGGCCAATATCAATGAAGTTGCCGCCGCGAAGATTGCGCTGGAGAAAGCGCAGAACAGCGACGTCAAAGCCTTTGCGCAGAAGATGGTCGACGACCATAGCGCTGCCCTGACAAAAGTCCAGACGGTTGCCCAGCAAAAAGGCGTGACGCTGCCGACGGAGCCGGACGCCAAACACAAAGCCATTGCCGCTAAGCTTGAAAAGGAAAGTGGCGACGCCTTTGACAAAATGTATATGAAGGATGCTGGTACTAAAGATCACAAAATGGTGCTCTCGAAACTGCAAAGCGACGCTAAAAACATCAAAGATCCCGATGTGAAAGCGCTGGCCGATGCGCATACGCCGGTTGTTGAGGAGCACCTGAAATCCGCCGAACAATGGTCGAAGCATTCAGCTAAGTAAACGAGTCACTGAATAAGCACAGGGCTCTGCAACGTGGGATGCCTGTATTCTGAATAGTAAAAAACGCCACGAACACCGTGGCGTTATCGTAGTGATGAATAACTGGGACGTTATCTTCACCCAATTGCAGGCATAAAAAAACCAACCGCAACGGGTTGGTTTTTTTGGGATTTTTTGGTCGGCACGAGAGGATTTGAACCTCCGACCCCTGACACCCCATGACAGTGCGCTACCAGGCTGCGCTACGTGCCGACGTGGAGGCTTATACTACCCGTTTTCACGCTGATTGCAAGCCACGCCAGGCCGAGTGATTTATAAATAATCAATCAGTTAGCAATGAAGCGTTTTTCATCCGTCAGCACCTGCAGCAGCAGGCTGAGCTGCGGTTTATCGTCCTTCATTCGATCGCCGCGCAGGTCGTACATCCGGTAATTGCCGTTGTTGTCCAGCACCAGCGTCATCTGCGGCGTTGTCACTGCCAGCGTGTTGTTATCAGCGCTCACCACCCAGTTGTTACGGCGGGTAGGGGAGAAGAGATCTTCGCCCTGCGAATATTCATAGGCTGGCGTGCGCACGTGCAACAGACGCTGCATCAGGGTCGTCATCACGTCCTGATGATCGGTCAGTTTCGTCACGCGCTGCGCAGGCGTGCCAGGCCAGTGAATAACCAGCGGCACCTGAATGCGTGAGCGATCCCAGCCGAAGCTCTCCTGCTGCTGGCCTAACGGAATGCCGCGGCCTGCGGTGATAATCACAACGGTATTGTCCAGCTTGCCACTCGCTTTCAGTGCCGCCAGCACGCGGTCAATCTGCGCGTCTACATTCCCGGCTGCGCGGGCGTAGCGGCGCGTAAAGGCCGCCTGCTGGGTGTCTTCATCAATACTGGTGCCATTGAAGGAGACCCATGAGAACCAGCGGTTATCTTCCGAGGAGTACTTATTCAGCCAGCTAATCCACTGCGAGGCGGTCTGGTCATCGCTCTGCGGCTGCGCCGAAGGAAGCGAGAAGTCGGACAGCAGCGCCTGACGATACAGCGAACTGCTGAAACCATCTGACGCGAACAGGCCTAACTGATAACCCTGCTGATTCAGCGCGGTGATCAGCGCCGCCGGAATACGGGCGGCCAGCACCCCATCCATATAGCCCGGCGAAATCCCGTAGAACAGGCCGAAAATGCCGTTATCCGACAGATTCCCGGAGCTGAAATGCTGCGTGAAATTCACGTTGTCGCGCGCGAACTGCGCCAGCGACGGCATCTGTTTTTCAAAGCGCGAGTAGTTAAGCCCATCGACCGTAATTAGCAGCACATTATGGCCGGAGCCCATATCGCTGTAACGCAGATCGCTCAGCGGATATTGCACGCTCACCGCCTCCGGATCGCCCTGCTCCACCAGCCGGCGCTGATACTCCTGCGCATCCAGCAGACCATGTTTTTCCAGGAAGCGGCGCGCCGTCATCGGGTAAGAGAGCGGCAGGTTCGCGCGCTGCATCGTGACCGGACGATAGAAATTCGCGTCGGCCCAGATATACATCACATGTGTGGTCACAAATGAGGCGAAAAAGAGTGCCGCCACGGGGCGCGCGTAGCGGCGGCGGCGCGTCAGGCTGCGCAGCTTCTGCCAGCTCCAGGTGGCGAACAGCATCTCGATAAGCAAAATCACCGGCACCGCGATAAACATCAGCTGCCAGTCGCGGGCCATTTCGCTTTGATCGGGGTTAATCACCACCTGCCAGACCACCGGGTTAATGTGCAGGTGGAAGCGGGTAAAGACTTCACTGTCGACCAGCAGCAGCGTCATGCCGACGGTCGCGAGAATCGCCGACAGGAATCGCATCAGCCGCTGCGACATCACGATAAACGTGAGCGGGAACAGGATCAGCAGATACGCGGCAAACACCAGAAAGCTAAAGTGGCCCACCAGACTCACGTAAGAGTAAATCCGGCCCGTCAGGGTCGTGGGCCAGTCGGCGATAAACAGATAGCGGCTACCGAGGACAATGGAGAAGAGAATATTGAACAGGGCGAACCAGTGCCCCCAGCTGATCATCTGGGAGACTTTTTCGCGGTAGCGCTGACGGTTAGTCACCATAGCTTTTTAACGTTCTTCCTTAATGCGCGTTATCGTCGCGAATGGAGGACTGCAACGCCTCCGCGAAGGAGCGCGCCAGCGTCTTGCGCTGCGCGGGAGCCACGCTGTTATTGATAACATTGGTGACCATATTCCCAAGTACCATCAGGGAAAGGTCGGTTGGCGCCTTGTGCTTTGACAGCACGCTCGCCAGTTCAGTCAGTAATTCTTCAACGCGTTCGTCACTATAGCGGGATAGTTGTGGCATAAATCAACATCAGTTTGTTCAGGAAAGTCCAATATCTTACCGTAGCAGTGGCTTTATTTCCGCTTTTTTATCAGCGGTTGCGCAGGACGGCAGGCAGTGGTTGAATACGCCCCTGCCCAACAGGAGAGTTTATCATGAGTCTGGATATCAACCAGATTGCCTTACATCAGTTAATTAAGCGCGATGAGCAGAATCTGGAGCTTATCCTGCGCGACTCGCTGCTTGAACCTGGCAATACGGTCACGGAAATGATGGCCGAGCTGCATCGCGTCTACAGCGCGAAAAGCAAAGCCTACGGCCTTTTTAACGAAGAAAGCGAGCTTGCCGAGGCGCTGCGCCAGTGCCGCCGCGGCGATGAGGATTTCCTGGCGTTCAGCCGCGCGGCCACCGGCCGTCTGCGTGACGAGCTTGCGAAATACCCGTTCGCGGATGGCGGCATCGTGCTGTTTTGTCACTATCGTTATCTCGCGGTCGAATACCTGCTGGTGGCGGTGCTGAACAACTTAAGCAGCATGCGCGTTAACGAGCAGCTGGACATCAGCACCACGCACTATCTGGATATCAACCACGCTGATATCGTTGCGCGCATCGATCTGACCGAATGGGAAACCAACCCGGAATCGACCCGCTACTTAACCTTTCTGAAAGGCCGGGTAGGGCGCAAGGTCGCCGATTTCTTTATGGATTTTCTGGGCGCGAGCGTGGGGCTCGATACGAAAGCGCAGAACCGCGGGCTGTTGCAGGCGCTGGATGATTTCACCGCCGAGGCGCAGCTCGATAAAGCCGAGCGCCAGAACGTGCGCGCGCAGGTCTACAGCTACTGCAATGAGCAGTTGCAGGCGGGCGAAGAGATTGCGCTGTCTGAGCTTTCCAAAGAGCTGCCGAATTTTGGCGAGAAAAGCTTCCAGGAGTTTACGGCGGAGCAGGGCTACGAGCTGGAAGAGACGTTCCCGGCGGATCGCAGCACGCTGCGTCAGCTGACCAAATACGCCGGCAGCGGCGGCGGGCTTACGATTAACTTCGACGCCATGCTGCTTGGCGAGCGTATTTTCTGGGATCCGGCGACCGACACGCTGACCATTAAAGGCACGCCGCCGAACCTGCGCGATCAGCTGCAGCGCCGCACGTCAGGCAAATAAATGTGAAATGAAAAAGGGCGGAATCTCCGCCCTTAATTTTTGTGCCTGAATGAGAGGCAAAAAAAACGCCGCATAGCGCGGCGTTTTTTCTTCATTGCACTTACGCGCGAACGAAGTCGATGTGGTGCAGTTTCGGTTTGTACGGGTGACGCTGTACAGCCTGAACTTTTACTTTAACTTCTTTGCCATCGATAGCCAGAGTCAGCACTTCGCTGTAGAACTCCGGTTTAGCCTGCATGTTCATCACTTTGTCGTGGTCCAGTTCGATTGCAACCGGAGCCTCGGTGCCACCGTAAACGATAGCCGGGAACTTGTTGGCGTGACGCAGGCGGCGGCTCGCACCCTTACCCTGCTCTTTACGTACTTCAGCGTTGATAGTAAACATTGACATCTCTCTTAATAAAGAAACCTGTTACAGGCGACCCAGCAACAGGCAAATGACTGGCTTTGCGGATGCAAAAGCGGGCGGCATTATAGCTATTCGAGCGCGCAGGGGCAACGAAAACCGCCGCTAACCGCGTAATTCATTGGCGCGGCGGAACCGCCCGTTATAATCGAACACCTTTTCACGCACCTGCCAGTACTGGCCTTTGAGCCTGGCCACCACGAAATCGGGGTGACGCAGCAGCGCCTGCTGGGCGATGATATCGTTAACGGTAATCCAGCGCAGCGGCACGCCCGGCGTGCGGGTGTGCGGGCGAATAAAAAGCTGTTCGAAGGCGGTGCGCTGCGCGGGCGTGTGCAGGCGAAAGCGTTCGCTGACGTCCGCGCCGTCTTCATCGTAATAGGTCACTTTCAGCCATTCGCCTTTCTCATCGGCGCCCGGCTGAAGTTGCATCCCGCCGCAGCGCAGCACCAGCGCGTCTTTAAGCTTCAGCGCCGCTTTCAGCATGTCGTCCGGGTCCACCAGCACGTTGTCGCATTCGCGGCAGCGCCGCGCGGCGATATCGTTTTCCGCGTTGCAGTGCGGGCAGTTTTTAAAACGAAAGCGGTAGTCGCACTGTTCGCGGTGGCCCTCGTCATCTTCGAACCAGCCCTGACAGCGGCGGCCGAAATGTTCGATCAGCGTGCCGTCCGCCGTGGTTTTGCCCCAGAAGGTATTAGCGAAACCGCAGGCGGGGCAGAAGACCTGCACCGGTACGTTGTCGCTTTTGCCCTTCGGCGCGCCCACTTCAGGCGCGTAGAGATCGTGCGGGTTGCCCGCGTAATCAAGGATCAGGCAATCTTTTTTGCCCGGTGACAATCGCAGCCCGCGCCCGACAATCTGCTGATAGAGGCTGACCGATTCAGTCGGGCGCAGAATAGCGATGAGATCCACATGTGGCGCGTCAAAGCCGGTGGTGAGTACCGCCACGTTGACGAGAAAACGCAGTTGCTGAGCTTTAAACGCCTCAATGATCGCGTCGCGTTCGCGTCCTGGCGTTTCGCCGGTGATAAGCGCCGCTTCGCCCGCAGGCAGCAGGCCGGTGATTTCACGCGCGTGCTCGACGGTCGCGGCGAAAATCATCGCGCCGCGGCGGTCAGCGGCGAATTCGACTATCTGGCTTACGATATGCGGCGTGATGCGCTGCTGTTGTTTCAGCTCGCGGTTAAGGTCAGCCTCGCTGAACAGCCCGTTGCTCTGGGCCTGCAAACGGCTGAAATCATATTGCACGACAGGCATATCAAGACGCTCCGGCGGCGTCAGGTAACCGTGTTTAATCATGTAGCGCAGCGGCAGCTCGTAAATGCAGTCGCGAAACAGCGCTTTTTCATCGCCGCGCACCATGCCGTGATAATGGAACTGGTAAATCCAGCCTTTGCCGAGGCGAAACGGTGTCGCGGTCAGCCCCAGTAAGCGCAGGCGCGGGTTCTGCTTACGCAGGTGCGTAAGAATTTGCTGATACTGGCTGTCGTCGTCATCGCTGATGCGATGGCACTCATCGACAATCACCAGCGAGAATTCTCCCTGAAAATGGTCGAGGTTCCGCGCCACCGACTGCACGCTGCCGAACACGACCTTGCCATGGCTCTCTTTGCGCGCGAGACCGGCCGCGTAAATATCCGCCTCAAGCCCGAGCGCCAGATATTTGGCATGGTTTTGCGCCACCAGCTCTTTTACGTGGGCGAGCACCAGCACGCGGCCGCGCGCGAGCCGCGCCAGTTCGGCGATAACCAGGCTTTTGCCTGCGCCGGTCGGCAGAACGATCGCCGCTGGCGCGTCGTGGCGGCGAAAATGGTTAAGGGTGGCATCCACCGCTTCGCGCTGGTAGGGACGTAAAGTAAAGGACATGGGGCCTGCAGAAATAGGGATCACGCTAATATTATGCCACGAATCATTTTCATCTTGTGAGCGGGCCATTGCCCGTTATACTGACGGCTCTGATTCCGCTTCAAGAACATTGACGGGCGCTTTGCCCGCCCCCGCGTCGGAACTGCATCAACAACAGGCTAATAAACGTAATGCGACTTGATAAATTTATCGCCCAGCAGCTTGGCGTCAGCCGCGCTATTGCTGGCCGCGAAATTCGCGCCAGCCGGGTCACGGTGGATGGCGACATTGTAAAAGACAGCGCTTTTAAACTGCTGCCAAATCACGACGTCGAATATGACGGCAATCCGCTGACTCAGCAGAATGGCCCGCGCTATTTTATGCTGAATAAACCGCAGGGCTACGTCTGCTCCACCGACGATCCGGATCATCCGACGGTGCTCTACTTTCTGGACGAGCCGGTCGCGCATAAGCTGCACGCCGCAGGACGGCTGGATATCGACACCACCGGCCTTGTGCTGATGACTGACGACGGCCAGTGGTCGCACCGCATCACCTCGCCGCGCCACCACTGCGAGAAAACCTATCTGGTGACGCTGGAATCGCCGGTGGCTGATGACACCGCGGCGCTGTTTGCCAAAGGCGTACAGCTCAACAATGAAAAAGATCTCACCAAACCGGCGCAGCTTGAAGTGATCACCCCGACCGAAGTGCGTCTCACCATCAGCGAAGGGCGCTACCACCAGGTGAAGCGTATGTTCGCGGCGGTGGGTAACCACGTTGTCGGTCTGCATCGCGAACGCATCGGGGCCATTGAACTCGATCCTGAGCTGGCGCCTGGCGAATACCGCCCGTTAACCGAAGACGAAATTGCCAGCGTTGGCATGCCGTCACGCTAATTTCAGGAGTCAACTGTGACCACCAGGCAGAATTCGTCTCTGGGTATTGTGTTTATTCTTGGCCTGCTGGCCATGCTGATGCCGCTCTCAATCGATATGTATCTCCCGGCGCTGCCGGTTATCGCCAGCGAGTTTGGCGTCGAGGCGGGCAGCGCCCAGATGACGCTCAGCACTTATATTCTGGGTTTTGCTATCGGCCAGCTTTTTTATGGGCCGATGGCCGACAGTCTGGGGCGCAAGCCGGTTATTCTCGGCGGCACGCTAATTTTCGCGGCGGCCGCCATCGCCTGCGCGCTGGCCCAGACGATCGATCAGCTTATTTATATGCGTTTTCTGCACGGGCTTTCCGCCGCGGCGGCAAGCGTGGTGATCAATGCCCTGATGCGTGATATCTACCCGAAGGAAGAGTTCTCGCGCATGATGTCGTTCGTGATGCTGGTGACCACCATCGCGCCGCTGCTGGCGCCGATGGCGGGCGGGGCGGTGCTGGTCTGGTTTAACTGGCACGTGATCTTCTGGATCCTCGCGGTGCTGGCGCTGCTCGCCTGCGCCATGATTTTCTTTCTTATCCGCGAAACGCTGCCGGTGGAGCGCCGCCAGAAGTTTCACTTTCGCACCACGCTTGGCAACTTCGCCACGCTGTTTCGCCATAAGCGCGTCCTGAGCTATATGCTGGCGAGCGGCTTCAGCTTTGCGGGCATGTTCTCGTTTTTAAGCGCCGGGCCGTTTGTCTATATCGAGCTGAACCATGTTTCGCCGCAGCATTTTGGCTATTACTTCGCGCTGAATATCGTGTTTCTGTTCGTGATGACCATTATCAACAGCCGCTTTGTGCGCCGCGTGGGCGCGCTGAAAATGTTCCGCGCCGGGTTGTTTATTCAGTTCGCGATGGCCGTGTGGCTGGTGATTAGCGCGCAGTTTGATATCGGCTTCTGGTCGCTGGTGCTGGGTGTGGCGGCGTTTGTCGGCTGCGTGTCGCTGGTGGCATCCAATGCGATGGCGGTGATCCTGGATGAGTTTCCGCATATGGCGGGGACGGCGTCGTCGCTCGCGGGCACGTTCCGCTTCGGGATCGGGGCGATTATGGGCGCGCTGCTGTCAACGGCGACGTTCAATTCCGCCTGGCCGATGCTGCTTTCCATCTTTTTCTGCGCTACCTGCTCCATTCTCTTCTATCTCTACGCCAGCCGCCCTCGCCGGCGCGCTGTCTGATCTCTCGCGGGAGGATCACTCCCGCCTTTTACTCACGCATTACGTCCCTCTGGCGCGCTTTCCTGAGTCATTTTCGTTTCCTGAATGTAAAAATATATCGTGTAAAAAGTCACGGTAATGTATTAAAAAAGGTTGTGTCACGACGCGTAACGGGGTACATATAGCGCCAAAATGCGAGCCAACGCACAAAATAACCGCCTCGCTGATGAGGAAATAACCTGTGGCCGCTTGCAATGAAACCGTTTTCTTTGTTGGTACGATCACTTTTTGTCAACATGTGTTAATCTTTATGTGAATGACTTGTAAAATTTATGTTTCCGGGGACGCTATCTTGAATACGCTACAACTCTCTATCGTTCATCGCTTGCCGCAGAGCTATCGGTGGCGGGCGGGTTTCGCCGGTTCAAAAGTTGAACCGATTCCGCATCAGGGCCGGGACTGCGACAACTGTCTCGTTGGCCTGCGCCTGTTAAGCCCGGACGGCGAAAAAGCCTGGCCGGTAATGCAGAAGCTCAGCCAGGCGCTGAGCGACATCTCGGTGGATTGTTCTGTTCTGGAGTGCGAAGGTGAGCCGTGTCTGTTCGTGAGCCATCAGGATGAGTTCGCGGCCACCTGTCGGCTGAAGAATTTCGGCGTGGCGATTGCCGAGCCGTTTTCCGGCCAGAATCCTTTCTGAGCCTCAGCGCAGCGTTAACAGCTCGCGCGTATAAGCCTCACGCGGGGCGGCGAAGACTGTCTGACAGTCGCCCTGCTCAATCACTTCTCCCTGACGCAACACCACCACCTGATGACACAGCGAGCGCACCACCTGGAGATCGTGGCTGATAAACAGGTAAGCGAGCTGATGCTCTTGCTGTAGCCTTTTCAACAGTGAAAGGATTTGCGCCTGTACGGTGCGATCGAGCGACGACGTCGGTTCATCGAGGATAAGCAGCTCAGGTTTGAGGATCAGCGCGCGCGCAATGGCGATACGCTGACGCTGGCCGCCGGAAAATTCGCTCGGGTAGCGGTGGCGCGTTTCGGGATCCAGTCCCACCTCGCGCATGGCGTCAATCACCTGCGCCTCACGCTCCGCCGGGGTCAGCGCTGGCTGATGGACGCGCAGCCCTTCGGCGATAATGCTTTGTACGTCAAGACGCGGGTTGAGCGACGAGTTCGGATCCTGAAATACCACCTGGATGCGGCGGCGCAGCGGCAGCAGCGCGCGGCGGTTGAGTGCGTGCAACGGATGCCCGTCGAAAACAATCTCGCCTTGTGAGGCGATAAGGCGCAGCAGTGCCAGCCCTGATGTACTCTTGCCAGACCCTGACTCGCCTACCAGCCCCAGGCTTTCGCCCGCATGCAGCGTAAAGCTTAAGTCTTTAAGCGCATGATGATAGCCCGCGACGCGCCGCAACAGCCCGCGGCGCTTCTCAAACGCTACGCTCAATCCTCGCACGGTCAGTAAAGGTGCGGCAGGCTCAGGAAGCGGCACCGGAGAGCCGTCCGGCTCGGCGTTAATCAGGCGACGGGTGTAGTCATGCGCGGGCGCGGCGAACAGCACCGGGGCGCGGTTTTGCTCCACGCAGCGCCCGTTCTGCATCACCGCCACGTTATCCGCGAGCCGTTTGACGATATTCAGGTTATGGGTGATGAACAGCAGCCCCATATTGAGTTCGCGCTTCAGCTCCGCCAGCAGTTGCAGGATTTGCGCCTGCACCGTGACGTCCAGCGCGGTGGTCGGTTCATCGGCGATGAGCAGCGCCGGGCGGGTCAGCAGCGCCATGGCGATCATCACGCGCTGCCGTTCGCCGCCGGAAAGCTGGTGCGGAAAATCGTTCAGCCGCTGAGAGGCGTTGCGGATGCCGACGCGCTCAAGACAAGTAATGATCTCGGCGCGCGCGGGCTCGCGACGCATGCCACGGTGCAGCGACAGCACTTCATAGAGCTGTTTTTCTACGCTATGCAGCGGGTTTAAGGAGACCATTGGCTCCTGAAAAATCATCGCTATCTGGTTGCCGCGCACCGCGCGCAGTTCGCGTTCGCTGGCGTTCAGCAGCGACTGGCCCTGAAAGCGGATATCGCCCTGCGGGTAGACGACCGGCGGCGATGGCAGCAGGCGCAGCACGGAAAGCGCTGTGACGCTTTTGCCGGATCCGGATTCACCCACCAGCGCCAGCGTTTCGCCCGGCTCAATAGCCAGCGACAGCGAATCCACCACCTGACGTTCAACGCCCTGCTGGCGAAACGCGATAGAAAGATTGTCGATGGAAAGCAGGGGGTGCGCCATATCAGACCGCCTTACCGGGATCGAAGGCGTCGCGAACCGCTTCGCCGATAAAAATGAGTAACGACAGTAAAATCGCCAGCGAGAAAAAGGCGGTGAGGCCAAGCCAGGGCGCTTCGAGGTTATTCTTGCCCTGCAAAAGCAGCTCGCCGAGCGAAGGCGAGCCGAGCGGCAGCCCGAAGCCCAGGAAATCCAGCTCCGTCAGCACGGTAATCGAGCCGCAGAGAATAAACGGCAGAAATGTCAGCGTCGCCACCATCGCGTTCGGCAGCATGTGGCGCCAGATAATCGCGCGGTCGCTGACGCCAAGCGCCTGGGCGGCGCGGATATAGTCAAAATTGCGGGTACGCAGAAACTCGGCGCGCACCACGCCCACCAGCGTCATCCAGCCGAACAGCACGGTTATCAAAAGCAGCCACCAGAAGCCTGGCTGCACCACGCTTGAGAGGATAATGATCAGAAACAGCGTCGGCATGCCGGACCAGATCTCAATAAAGCGCTGGCCGAACAGATCGATTCTGCCGCCGTAGTAGCCCTGGATTGCGCCAACGGTAATGCCGATGGCGCTGGCGCAGAGCGTCAGCATTATCCCGAACAGCAAGGAGATGCGCGTGCCATACAGAATGCGCGCCAGCACATCGCCGCCGTTGGCATCGGTGCCCAACCAGTTTTGCGCCGACGGCGGGGCAGGGAAGGGGTGATCCGACGCGAAATTAATCGCAGTGCCGCTAAAACGCACCGGCGCCCAGAGCACCCAGCCGTTTTCCTTAAGCCGCTGTTGCAGCCACGGGTCCTGATAATCAGCAGGCGTGGCGAGCGGGCCGCCGAAATCGCTTTCGCTGTAGTTATGGATAAGCGGGAAATACCAGCGGTCCTGATAGTGCACCGCCAGCGGTTTATCGTTGGCGATAAGCTCGGCACCGAGGCTTAAGGCAAAAATTATCGCGAAAATCCACAGCGACCAGTAGCCGCGCCGGTTATGGCGAAACCGCGCCCAGCGCGCCTGATTGACCGGATTGAGTCTTCTCATCCGCGCCTCTCGAAATCAATGCGTGGGTCGACAAGCGTATAAGTGATATCGCTCAGGATATTCAGCAGCAGGCCGACCAGGGTGAAAATATAGAGCGTGCCAAACATCACCGGATAATCGCGCGATACGGTGGCTTCATAGCCCAGCAGCCCGAGGCCGTTGAGCGAGAAAATCACCTCAATCAACACTGAACCGGTGAAAAACATGCTGATAAACGTCGCCGGGAATCCGGCAATCACCAGCAGCATGGCGTTGCGAAACACGTGACGCCAGAGGATCTGCTGCTCGCCAAGCCCTTTAGCGCGGGCCGTTACCACATACTGCTTGCGGATCTCATCGAGAAACGCGTTGCGGGTAAGAATGGTGAGCGTCGCGAAACCGCCAATCACTGTCGCCAGCACCGGCAGTGTGATATGCCAGAGATAGTCAGTGATTTTCTGATACCACGGCAGCGTGTCGAAATTGGCTGAGACCAGCCCGCGCAGCGGGAAGAGATCGAACCAGGTGCCGCCGGCGAAAACGACAATCAGTAATATGGCGAACAAAAAGGCAGGCACGGCGTAGCCGGTGATAATCGCCACGCTGCTCCAGACGTCGAAGCGGCTGCCGCTGTTCACCGCCTTGCGAATGCCGAGCGGAATCGACACCAGATAAATTATCAGCGTGCTCCAGAGGCCAAGCGTGACCGAGACCGGCAGGCTGTTTTTAATCAAATCGATGACCGACGCGCTGCGAAACAGGCTGTTGCCAAAATCGAAACGCGCATAATCCCACAGCATTTTCAGGTACCGCTCATGCAGCGGTTTGTCGAACCCGTAACGGTGGGTGATTTCGGCGACCACTTCCGGATCGAGCCCGCGAGCGCCGCGGTAGTGGCTCTCGTTTACGTTCAGCACGCCGTTTTGCGGGCGGCTGCTCTGCATCCCGCCGTTCTGAACGCCAGGGATGCCGCTGGCGCTGCCAAACTGGATAGCGGCGAGCGCCTGATCCACCGGGCCGCCGGGCGCTATCTGTACGATGAAAAAGTTAAGCGTGATGATGGCCCAGAGTGTCGGGATCAGCAGCAGTAAGCGGCGAAGCAGGTAAGCGCCCATAATTTTCCTCAGCGCCGCGCTTCTGGCAGCGTGGCGGCTTTATTGACGTCATACCACCACGTATCAAAGCCAATCGTGTACAGCGGGCTGGTGGCGGGGCGCGAGAATTTGTTCCACATCGCCACGCGATCCGCCGCGGCGTACCACATCGGGATCATGTAGTAGTTCCAGGTTAGCACGCGGTCGAGCGCACGGCCTAGCGGCAGCAGCTTCTGCTGATTGCCCTGGTTTGCGATGATCTGCGCTATCAGTTTATCCACCGCCGGGTTCTGCACGCCGGGAGTGTTCCAGGAAGAATCGATATAGTCTGACGCCCAGCTTATCTGCAATCCGGTATCGGGCCAGGGCGCGGCGCGATAGAGCGTCGGCATCATGTCGAAATCGCGTTTGCGCAGCCGGTTGGTGAGCTGTGAGTTATCCACCTGACGGATGTTCATCGTGATGCCCAGACGCGCCAGGCTGTGCTGGAAGGGTAATACCCACTGGTTATTCCCTTCTGAACCGAGCAGCAGTTCAAACGTAAACGGCCTGCCAGTTTCGCGGTTCACCAGCTTGTTATTTTTAAGCTCCCAGCCGGCTTCTTTGAGCAGCGCCAGCGCTTTGATGAGATTTTCTCTGTCAAAGCCGTCGCCGCGCGACACTGGCGGCTCGTAGATGCGGGTAAAGACTTCAGGCGGCACCTCTTTTTTGAGCGGCGCGAGCAAGGTGAGCTCGTCGGCGTCAGGATAGTGGCGCGCCGCGTATTCGGTATTCAGAAAATAGCTGTTCGGCCGCCGCCAGGCTTTATAGAACAACACTTTATTCATCCACTCGAAATCGAAGGCGAGCGAAATCGCCTCGCGCACGCGTCGGTCGGCAAAGAAAGGCCGCTGAATGTTGAACGCCAGCCAGCGCGCGTCCTGAGCAGTGGTTTTTTCAAACTCGTCTTTGACGATATAGCCGCGATTAAAATTACTGCCGGTATAGCGTGTCGCCCAGTTTTTCGGGCTGCTTTCCGGGCGGAAGTCATACGCGCCCGCTTTAAACGCCTCAAAAGCGACGTTGTCATCCAGATAGTAGTCGTAGCGAATAGTGTCGAAATTCCAGCGGCCGCGGTTCACGGGCAGGTTAGCGGCCCAGTAATCCTTTACGCGGGAGTAGACGATATACTGCCCCATTCGCCACTGGGTAGCGCGATAAGGGCCGTTCGCGAGCGGCGGTGTGGAGAGCGGATCGCTAAGCTTATGGTCGCGCCAGAATTTCTCCGGCATTACCGGCAGCGTCAGCAGCCCCAGCATATTTTCTTTGCCAGGCTGCGCCAGCTCAATGCGTACCGTCAGCGGCGCGATGGCCTTCATCGTCGCGCCTTTATAGTAGAGCCGGAACTGCGGCACGCCTTCGGTCATAAATTTATGGAAGGTAAACGCCACATCTTTCGCGGTAATGGGGGAGCCGTCGTGGTTACGCGCCTGCGGGTTTATCGTCACCTCTGCCCATGAAAAGTCGTCCGGGTAGCGGATCATTTCGGCAATCAGCGGGTAGTAGCTGCCCGGCTCGTCGTCGGAGCTGGTAAAGAGCGAGTCGTAGAGCGCTTCGGTGCGCACGCCAGGGTTACCGCGCAGTGCGTAACGGTTGAAGTTATCAAATGTGCCGATGGCGGCAAGCGTGATACTGCCGCCTTTCGGGGCTGCCGGGTTGACGTAATCGAAATGATTAAAGTTAACGACATATTTCGGCTCCCCAAGTACCGCCAGGGAGTAGCTTTCATGAATGGTCTGCGCCTGGCAAACAGCGCTGAACATAAGAGCGAGCAAAACGAACGCGCGTGCAATCATTGAGGTGGTGTGTCCTTCTCCGGGGCCTGAACGGGCGCGATAACCGCATGGCAGCATAATAAGGGAGCCGCGCGGGATTGTGAAATAGCCCCGCGTTATGCGTCAGCTTCTTTCATGCTGGCAGGCAGGTCAGCGGCACGTACCGGACGGCTGAAATAGTAGCCCTGTAAAAAATTGACGCCGCGCACGGTTAGCCATTTCGCCTGCTCCTGTGTCTCTACCCCCTCGGCTACCGTTACCATATTCAGGCGTTTCGCAAGGGTAATGACGGCATCCAGCACCGGCGATGTGATCGTTTCAGTGCCGATCGCACTCACAAAGCCGCGATCGATCTTCAGATAATCCAGGGTGAAACGCTCAAGATAGATAAGCGCGCTGTGGCCGGTGCCGAAGTCATCCACTGCGATCTCATGACCCTGCTCATGCAGCCACTGAAAAAGATCCAGCGCTTCTTCTTCGCGGATCATGTCGCGCTCGGTAATTTCAAAGACGAGCTGGAAATAATCCGGCGGCAGCGAGGCACGTAGCTTCTGAATATCGGCTTTGAAGTGTTCGGAATGGAGATGACCGGGCGCAATATTAATCCCCAGCTTGGCGCCGGGCGGCAGCGACTGCTGGAGACGCGGCACATCCTGGGCGATGAGTTTAAACAGGTGACGGGTTAAGGGAACGATAAGCCCCTGCGCTTCGGCAAAATTGATAAAGGCGTCCGGCGGAATCATCCCGGCATTCGGGTGCTTCCACCGCATAAGCGCTTCGACGCCGCGGATCTGGCGCGTGGCCGCGTCCACCACGGGCTGATAGACCACAAAGAACTGGTTGCGCTTAATGGCGCTGACGATCTCTCGCCCGGATCGCGCGCGCAGCGCCAGCAAAATGACCGTCAGCACGCCGCCCAGTACGCCAATTAATAAACCCAGCAGCAGCGCCAGATGGCGGTCTTCGGCGGGCATAGTATCGCCATACAGATAAAGCTTCAGCGGATAGCCCTGCACGCTTTCGCTGCGTAGCGGTTCCGCGGGCAGTTCGTCCGGCGTCAAGACCTTGCCGGAAAATGTCGTCAGCGCCCGGTCTTTCGCCACCAGCGCCAGGCCGTTGAGATCGTTCTGGCGCGCGGTATAGACCAGATACGGCGTGAGATTAACGTTAAGGGTTGTGACGATGCCGCGGCCTTCCATCAGCGGGTTGCCGAACCACATCACCATGGACGGTTTATCCGGCATCATCGGCGTGCCGGGAATAATACTGATATCCACCGTTTTACGGGTGTCGATATCCGGGGCGAGTTCGCGAAGCGGCAGGTGAAGCTTGCCGGTGGCAGATGAGCAGTAAGCGGCGTTGTCTCTTATCAGCAAAAAGGCGCGCACGTTGAGGTTAAACGCCGCGCGTGAGGTCAGCTCAGATGACACGGTGCCGCATTCAGCGAGTGTAAGCGGTTGCAGCGCGTCGGCGGACGATTTCAGCTGCGCAAAATAGGTGTTCAGATAATGATGAATATCCCGCGCCAGCATGTCGTACTGGTTTTCACGCTGCTCATGCAGCCAGCCGCGGGCAGCGAGCGTGATAATCAACGTCAGAGCCAGGCCTGCCGCAATACCGGCAAGAATAATTTTACGGGGCGTGGACAGCGTTGATGCAAAAGGCGGACTGGATAACATCCTTTTTAGTTCCTGTGCGAGCAACTGGCGTGAAACCAGCTTAACAGAAATCCCGCATAAGGTGAGGGGTCAGGAAAATGTCAGAGGCAGAGAGACAGACGAAAAAAACGCTGCACCAGCAGCGTTTTTTAACGTTCAGCAAAGACGATCAAGGGAAATCGTCATACCGGAATTAACTACGGCTCAGTACGCGACGCGCTTCGTTGTAGCGCTTCTTCCAGTATGGTTCGTCCATATTGGAAATCATCACGCCGCTGCGTGTTGACGCATGCACAAACTGATTATTACCGATGTAAATGCCTACATGACGGCCGGTGGAGCCAGCGCGGAACAGCACCAGATCGCCGGAGCGCAACCGGGTACGATCGACCGGTTTGCCCATTTCCTGCTGCTCATACGTAGAGCGCGGGAGTTCTAAACCAAACTGTTCACGGAAAGTACGCTGCACAAAGCCGGAACAATCGATGCCGGTTTTGGTGCTGCCGCCGAGGCGATAGCGCACGCCTTTCCAGTCAGCATATTGGTCCATAATGCGGGATTTTACATCCAGCGTACGAACCATCTGTTCGAATTCATCCTGAGAGGCTTGCAGTAACAGCCCGTCGTTTTCACCTACTGCATGCGTCTCAGAATGCATGTTTTTTGCGGTATTGGTGGAGCTACATGCTGAAAGCAAAACTGCCACAGCGACAGCGGGGATAGCCCGCATGATATATCTCAGGATTGGTTGAGATTTGACCATTATGTTTGTTTTCCCTTGAAGTCCTTAACGATAAAAATCGTTATAAAAAATGCTAAACGTGCCGAGACTAATGAGCTCTGGGGGGTAAGACAATTCCTGGTGAGCTAAATTGTGTGTCAGGCCACACTTTTTATTTGCATTACCAATAAATGCCCTTAAACCGCAAAACGCTCCCGAGATTACCCTAACAAACCCCATATGGCGAGTGGTTTTATTTATTTTTTTATAAGAAATTGTAATGCCCGGTATAGCATTTGCAGATAAGGGAGAAGGATCGGAGAGTTGACGCAAAAATAGTCAACTTATTCATTTTTATGACGAATATATGAAAGTCGCGGGAAAAGCGTGGAGAAGAGTGTGTCTATAAAATAAACAGGGACCCTTAACGATCCCTGTTGGTGATACTTTTATTCTATTAATTAATTGTTATGAGCTTGTTTTTTTTTTACCGGGCAGATGATTATTAAGCCAGGTAATTATTTTATCGCTAAGCGGTGTCAATAAAATCCACGGAAGACCAACAAAAATGATTGACAAAGAGCCAACGGCAATATCCGTAAACCAGTGCGCGCCAATCATCATACGCGGCAGCGCGAAAACGCAGAATATCAACAGGCCAAGCGCGAAAGCTTTCCCACCAAAATAGCGCCACATAAATCCGGCAAATATAAGCAGCATCATGCCGTGGTCGCCTGGAAAACTGTCGGTCGAGGCGTCTTTGGTGGAAATCCCTGTGATTTTACCTACGCGCAGACTGTCTTCAAAGGTCAGGGTAGGGCTTGGGCGCGACACCGGCAGCAGGTGCCCAAGCTGATTGAGCACTACGGCGGAGAGCAGCATCACCACGCCCATAATAAAAATGTGGCGGCGGCCCGCCGGTGTGGCTTTACGCCAGTACCAGAGCAGCAACAGGCCCATCGCCAGCAGCGAGCAGCCGTCAAAGGCGCGATTATTGGTGATCGCAAGGAACCATAAAAAACTGTGGCTGGCGGCGGCCAGATGATTAAAAAAGTAGAAAATCCCGGCATCGAGAGTGAACCAGAAGCCGGTCTTCGCTGGCGGATACCAGGAAAGAAAAAGTACGGCGCCTGCAAGGTTAAGCAGCAGGATCGCGGGTAAACGGGACTTGATCATGGGCGTCTGAATTTTCATAAAAGGGTAACGTTAAAGCGACGTGTCTAAACGAAGCTTCAACAAGGCGGACTGAAGCGCATTCCAGTCGGTTTCCGCGGCGGTAATCAGTTCGATACGGCTGTCCGGCGGCGGTGCGCTCTGGGTTTCGATATGAAAATCCTGTCCCTGGCGGTTAATGCGCACCAGCCCTTCAGGAATGCGCAGCACGCCTTTTACGCGCTCAGCTGGCGCGAGCCGCGCCCACTCCAGTATGCCGATTGTATCGAACACCGTATCGGCATCGAAAATCCAGCCGCAGGCGTGATGCCCCTGGCCGCTGTTCAGACTACGACGCCAGCGCTGATTGCCCGGTAGGTTCAGCGCCGCAAGCCCGCTGCGTGCGGCATGTGAATGGTTATGATGCGCGCTGGCGGGCAGCTCACGCAGGTTAAGGCGCGGCTTATCAAGCAACGCCGGGTCGATTTCACCCTGTGTCGCGAACACCAGTTCCCGGTCGGCGGCGTATTCGTCGCGCCAGGCGTTTAGTGCCGCAAGGCTTGCTGCATCGCTGCGATCCTGTTTATTGGCGACAATAATATCTGCCGCCGCCAGCTGGTCGCGGAAATTCTCATTGGTGACATATTTCTCATCCAGCAACTGACGCGGGTCGAGCAGGCAGAGCGTGGCGCGCAGGTCGATATACGGTTCATACACCTCTGAGGTCAGCATATCCAGGATTTGCTTCGGGTGGCCAAGCCCGGTCGGTTCAATCAGCAGGCGATCGGGTTTTCCCTGGCGCAGCAGGGTATTCAGTCCAACCTGCATCGGCAGGCCGTTAACGCAGCACATGCAGCCGCCAGGGATCTCTTTTAGCAACGCGCCGCTGTCGGCCATCAGCGCGCCGTCGATGCCGACTTCGCCAAATTCGTTGACCAGAACGGCCCACTTTTCCGCCGGATCTTTATGGGCCAGCAGATGACGGATCGTGGTGGTTTTACCGCTGCCAAGAAAACCGGTAATAAGACTGGTACGGGTCACATGCGCTCCTGATAAATATCTGACGGGAATAAATCATCAGGCGACATTCTGGATAAAAATAATGGGCATGAGAAGAGAAAACGCGGACGGGCAGGGCGCGCGTCCGCGTTAACAGCATTCAGGGTTAAAAATCAGCGACGCGCGAGCCGGGCGACCGCCTCTTTCGCGCCCAGACGGCACAGCGACTGCCAGGCGGCGTTCAGCGTATGGATAAACAGCGGATGCTGCGGCAGATCTTCGCCGAAAACCTCTTTCAGCGCCAGAAGAGCGCCGACGCGCTCTTCTTCGCTGCTCGAGCGCACCAGCGCCGCGATTTTTTCAGCAAGCGGATCGCGCACGTCGATGGGCGCTCCGCTGTCATCCACACCGCTGACGTAGCGCATCCAGCCCGCTACGCCGAGCGCCAGCAGCGACCACTCGCCTCCGTGCTGCAAATGCCAGCGCACCGAATCCAGCATACGCTGGGGCAGTTTCTGGCTGCCGTCCATAGCAATTTGCCAGGTGCGGTGCTTCAGCGCCGGGTTGGCGAAACGCGTAACCAGGCTGTCGGCATAGCCGGTGAGATCGACGCCGGTAATGCGCAGCGTCGGCGCCTGCTCGCGCAGCATCAGCTGGCGCGCCGCGTCGCGAAAGTGTGTGTCGTTCATGCAATCGCTGATGTGCGCATAGCCCGCCAGATAGCCGAGATAGGCGAGAAAAGAGTGGCTGCCGTTCAGCATTCTTAACTTCATCTGCTCCCAGGGCAGCACGTCGCCCACCATCTGCACGCCCGCGTCCTCCCAGGCCGGGCGGCCCGCGACGAAATTATCTTCAATCACCCACTGAATGAATGGCTCACAGCTGATGGCACACGGATCGGCAACGCCTATGGCGTCGGCGATTTCCTCCAGCGATTCCGGCGTCGCGGCGGGCACGATACGGTCCACCATCGTACCGGGAAACGTCACGTGGTCGGCTATCCACTGCGCAAGAGCGGGGTCGCGCTGATGCGCCATGCCGAGCACCGCTTCGCGCACCACATGGCCATTATCAGGAATATTATCGCAGGAGAGCACGGTAAACGGCGCGTGCCCGCGTTCGCGGCGGCGATGCAGCGCCTCAACCAGCAGCCCCGGCGCGGACTGCGGCTGATGTGGGGTTTCCAGATCGTGCGCGATACGGCTGTTTTGCGTATCAAGCTGGCCGGTCGCGGGATCGATGCAGTAGCCTTTTTCGGTAATGGTTAATGAGACGATAGCGACCTGCGGCTCGCAGAATTTCTCGATAATCGCGTCCATCCCGTCGAGCTTCGCGTTGAGGCATTCATTGACAGCGCCAATAATAATGGCCTGATTACCGTCAGCGCCTTTTTCCAGCACGGTATAGAGATGATCCTGAGCGCGCAGCGCGCTCATCAGCTCATCGCCGCTGAAAAGGCTTATCTCGCAGATGCCCCAGTCGCCGCCGTTCAGGTTAAGCACCCGATCAGTCAGCAGCGCCTGATGTGCGCGGTGAAACGCGCCGAAACCGAAATGCACGATGCGGGTTTGCAGGGCACGGCGGTCATAAGTGGGGCGTTGAACCGAAGCAGGCAGCGTGGCGGAAGCGATATTATTCATTTCTCACATATCCTGATAACCATTATTTAACAAAACCAGTGTAAAGTTATATGACAGCAAATTGAATTGGTGTGCCGTAAATATCCGGGGTTTGTGAGCTGGATCAATAGCAGGCAGCATGTGGTTTGACGGCCTCAGGTAAACATGTATGGTAGTCATCATAGAGGTTAGCGATATTGGTATAACAACTTTTTAAGGAGAGGGCGATGGAACAAACCTGGCGTTGGTATGGGCCGAACGATCCGGTTTCGCTGGATGACATCAGGCAGGCCGGAGCGACCGGCATCGTCACTGCGCTGCACCATATTCCTAACGGCGAGGTCTGGCCGGTGGAGGAGATCAAAAAACGTCAGGCGGAGCTGGCGCAAAAAGGCCTGACCTGGTCGGTGGTCGAAAGTATTCCGGTGCATGAAGATATTAAAACTCATACCGGCCAGTACGATCGCTATATCGCAAGCTACCAGCAGAGCATCCGCAATCTGGCGGTCTGCGGTATCGACACCGTCTGCTATAACTTCATGCCCATTCTTGACTGGACGCGTACCGATCTGGAATACACGCTGCCGGACGGCTCAAAAGCGCTGCGTTTCGATCACATCGCCTTCGCGGCCTTTGAACTGCATATCTTAAAGCGCGACGGCGCGCGTCATGATTACACCGACGATGAACAACGCCAGGCGCAGGATTATTTTAGCGCCATGAGCGAGGCGCAGATTGAGACGCTGACGCGCAATATCATCGCCGGTCTGCCGGGCGCAGAAGAGGGCTATACGCTGGATCAGTTCCGCGCCCGCCTGAGCGAATATGACCATATCGATAAAGCCGCGCTGCGCGACAACATGGCGTATTTCCTGAAAGCGATTGTCCCGGTGGCCGAAGAAGCGGGCGTGCGCCTGGCGGTTCACCCGGACGACCCGCCGCGCCCGATCCTCGGCCTGCCGCGCATTGTCTCCACCATTGAAGATATGCAGTGGCTGAAAGAAACCGTTGACAGCATCTATAACGGTTTCACCATGTGTACCGGCTCTTACGGCGTGCGTGCGGATAACGATCTGGTGCGGATGGTAGAAACGTTCGCCGATCGCATTCATTTCACGCATCTGCGCTCCACCTGTCGCGAGGCGAACCCGAAAACCTTCCACGAAGCCGCGCATCTGTATGGCGACGTCGATATGGTCGCGGTGGTGAAAGCGATCCTGACCGAAGAGCAGCGCCGTAAAAAAGCAGGCGATCTGCGCCCGATCCCGTTCCGCCCGGATCATGGCCACCAGATGCTTGACGATCTGCGTAAGAAAACCAACCCCGGCTATTCGGCAATTGGCCGTCTGAAAGGGCTTGCGGAAGTGCGCGGCGTGGAGCTGGCGCTGAAAAAAGTGCTGTTCCCGGATTTGCTGTAACCGTCAGCACCCTATAAAAAAAGCCCCGCACTGGCGGGGCTTTTTCTTTTTACCGAACGGGGATTACTCAGCGCGGCCCATATAGCGGCGCTCGGCGATATGCACGCGGATTTTCTCACCGGCGCTCAGGTATTCCGGCACCTGAATTACCACGCCCGTGGAGAGCGTGGCAGGCTTGGAGCGGGCGCTGGCAGAGGCACCTTTGATGCCCGGCGCGGTTTCGACGATTTCCAGATCTACCGTCTGCGGCAGTTCGAGCGCCAGCAGCTGGCCGTCCCAGGTCAGCACCTGCATATCTGGCATACCGCCTTCCGGCATAAACAGCAGCTCTTCTTCAATCTGGTCTTTGGTAAAGGTATATGGCGTATAGTCTTCTTTATCCATAAAGACGTACTCGTTGCCGTCGACATAAGAGAAATCGACAAAGCGACGGGTCAGCGTGATGGTGTCCAGGATATCGTCGCCTTTGAAACGCTCTTCCACTTTTTGCCCGGTGCGGACATCGGAAAAACGCATTTTGTACAGCGTAGCCGCGCCGCGCGCGCTCGGCGACTGAATATCGATATCTTTCACAATCAGCAGTTTACCGTTGTAATTCAGCACCATACCTTTTTTAATTTCATTCGCTCTTGGCATCGACGTGTCCTGTTAAGCTGGAATATGCAAAATATCGCGACAAGTTACTCGCCAGGCACGCACCAGGCAAGCGGAATTACGCACATTGCGAGACGTACCGAAAAAGTCGCGCGCGGTGTCTTTTCGCCATCAGTGCTGTACCTGGCGAGGCAAAACGCTACAATGCCCGGCTTTCATGCGAGGAGCCGCCATGCCGATTTCCATCCGTCACGTCCTGCCTGAAGAAACGGCTACCGTTTATCGTCTGATCCCGGAGTTCGCCGGACTGCATGATGCGCAGGCTATCCGCCAGCGTATTGGCGAGCGCGTCGCCTGCGCGCTGGTGGCGTATGACGGTGCAGAGCCGGTGGGCTTTAAGCTCGGCTATGAATCGGCGCCAGGCGAGTTTTACAGCTGGCTCAACGGCGTCGTGCCTGCATACCGACGCGACGGCGTGGCGCAGCAACTGCTGGAAACGCAGGAGTGCTGGGCCAGGGAAAACGGCTACCAGCGCCTTTACGTGAAAACGCGTAATCAGTTTCGCGCCATGCTGATGCTGCTTGTCCGCAACGGTTACCAGGTCATCAGGCTGGAAAAGAAGGGCGAGGCGGCAGACTACCGGCTGCTGCTTGAAAAATCACTGACCGACGCCTGAGCGTCGTCACGGAGAATGTATGGAATGTCGCCCCGACTGCGGTGCCTGCTGCACCGCACCGTCGATCTCAAGCCCCATCCCGGGCATGCCCGACGGCAAACCGGCCAATACGCCCTGCGTCCAGCTTGACGAACGCCTGCGCTGTAAGCTCTTTGGCTCGCCGCTGCGCCCGAACGTTTGCGGCGGCCTGCAGCCTTCGAAAGAGATGTGCGGCGAAAGCCGCCACGACGCGATGACCTTTTTGATTCACCTTGAGGCGCTGACCGCGCCTTAAACGTCCTTAATGCGCCACAAACACCAGACCGCGCCTGCGGTCATCGCCAGCGCCACGTAAAACACCGCGTGGTAGTTGAGTAGCTCCGCAATCACGCCCGCAAGCGACCCGGCGATGATCCAGCCCACGCGCGTGGTGTTGGTATACAGCGTGGTCGCCGCACCCGCCTGGCCTGGCATCAGATCCTGGAAATAGAGCATGCCGATACCGGCCAGAATGCCGATATAAATGGCGTTCAGCAGCTGTAAAGCCAGCAGCAGCGCCGGGCTGTGCAGCGTCAGCATGCCGAGATAAAACAGCACGCCTGCCGCCACCGCGACCCGCATCAGAAAGCGTTTGCCAAATTTACGGGCGTAGAAGCCTGCAATCAGCATCACCGGGATCTCAAGCCCGGCGGCCGCGCCCATCATCACACCCGCCAGTTTTTCCGGCAGGCGCAGCTCGTTAATCAGATACAGCGGCATATTAATAATGTAGAGGCTGTTGGTGCCCCACATTAGCGTACACACCGAAAAGAGTAACAGCGCGTCGCGCCGGTTGCGGCGCGGGGCTTCCAGCGGAGCGGCGGTGGCGAGCGGCTCTTTGCGCATGGAGGGCAAAAAGCACCAGACCATCAGCGCGCACAGCACAAACGCCGCAGCCGCGCTGATATACATCACCTGAAAGCCGAACCCCATCGCCAGCGCGTACGCCAGCGGCGGGCCCACCACCCAGGCGAGCGATACCTGCGCGCGCAGCACCGAGCTGAACATTACCGCCTCGCGCCCGGTGCGATCGGCATGCTCGCGCGCCAGCGCGAACATCTGCGGGTTGGCGGTCGAGCCAAAACTGCTCAGGAAAACGCCGACAAACAGCAAAATGAAATAGTTGCGATTCCAGGCAAATAACAGGCACGCCAGCGCACCCAGCAGGCAGCAGGCGAAAATCAGGGATTTACGGTCGCCCTTGCGATCCGAACGCCCGGCCAGAAACTGGCTGACGAGAATGCCGATGATCGCGCTGCCGGTAAAAAAGAAGCCGACCATCGCCGGACGTGCGTGTACCTCTTCCGTCAGAAACAGGCTGAGCGTCGGGGTTTGCAGCGCGCCCGCGATACCGGTGAGAAAAGCAACGATCAGAAACGAGGCTGACGTGAAATCGAGCGGTCGCCGCGGCGCCGCGAGGGAGTCGTTTTGCATAAGCAGAGCAGTGTCGGTAAAGAAGGGGCGGAGTTTACGCCTCTTGTCATTATTTGAACAGCAACCCGGTGCGGCGACGCCACAAAAAATCAAAATAGCATTTCAGAATGTCTCTGCCGCTTTGCTGAAGCGAGCTGAAGGCCAGTTGAAATTTGCTGAATCTGCTCCCCGCTGCGTTTCACTAAGGGGTGAAATGTGCGGGATCTCTAATATTCAACACGTCAATAACGGCTTTTCTTGCGCGCAGAGCGCGGAGAATGCAGACTTTCTTGAAACGTTTCAGCGTTGTCGCGTTTTGCTCATTTGGCGTGGCAACGCTCTTTTTCTCACAACGGCTGAAACGATTCGGGTTCAGCAAGCGAGGAGACTATGTTCCAGTTATCTGTTCAGGATATCCATCCCGGCGCTCATGCCGGAGATAAAGAAGCTGCGATTCGTCAGGTTGCTGACGCGCTGGTGAAAGCGGGCAACGTCAGCGCCGGTTATGTTGACGGCATGCTGGCTCGCGAGCAGCAAACCTCCACCTTCTTAGGCAACGGCATCGCCATTCCCCACGGCACCACCGACACGCGCGATCAGGTGCTGAAAACCGGCGTGCAGGTGTTTCAGTTCCCGCAGGGCGTCGCCTGGGGCGACGATCAGGTGGCGTACGTTGCCATCGGCATCGCGGCCAGCTCCGATGAACACTTAGGCCTGCTGCGTCAGCTCACCCATGTGCTGAGCGACGATGCGATTGCTGAACAGCTGAAAACCGCGACCACCGCCGAAGAGCTGCGTGCGCTGCTGATGGGCGAGAAACAAAGCGCGGGGATGAAGCTGGACAACGACACCCTCACGCTTGATGTTGCGGCCACGAGCCTCGTGACGTTGCAGGCGCTGAACGCTGGTCGTCTCAGCGAAGCGGGCGCGGTGGATGCGGAGTTCGTGAGCCACGTCATTAACGCTAAACCGCTGAATCTCGGCCAGGGCGTCTGGCTTGCTGACAGCGTGCAGGGCAATCTCGCCAGCGCAGTCGCGGTGAGCCGTCCGGCGCAGCCGTTCACGCAGGATGGCGAAAACGTCGGTCTGTTGCTGACGGTTGCGGTTGCTGACGATCAGCCACTGCAGGTGCTGGGCCGCGTCAGCGAATTGCTGATGGCGAACAAAGCTGACCGTCTGCTGAACGCCGACGCCGCCACGCTGCTGACGCTGCTGACCAGCGACGACGCGCCGGGCGAAGACGTGCTGAGCGCGGAATTCACCGTTCGTAACGAGCACGGCCTGCACGCGCGTCCTGGCACCGTGCTGGTGAACACCATCAAACAGTTCAACAGCGATGTGACCGTCACCAACCTCGACGGCACCGGTAAACCGGCGAACGGCCGCAGCCTGATGAAAGTCGTGGCGCTGGGCGTTAAGAAAGGCCATCGCCTGCGCTTTACCGCGCAGGGCGACGATGCGCAGGCGGCCCTGGACGCCATCGGCGAAGCCATCAACGCGGGTCTTGGGGAGGGCGCAGCATGAGCAGACGTGTCGCCACTATTACTCTCAACCCGGCATATGACCTGGTAGGTTACTGCGCAGAGATTGAGCGCGGCGAAGTTAACCTCGTGCGGACCACTGGCCTGCACGCTGCGGGTAAAGGCATTAACGTCGCCAAAGTGCTCAAAGATTTAGGTATCGACGTCACCGTGGGCGGTTTTCTCGGTAAAGATAACCAGGACGGCTTTCAGCAGCTGTTCAGCGAACTTGGCATCGCCAACCGTTTCCAGGTGGTGCAGGGCCGTACCCGCATTAACGTCAAACTGACGGAAAAAGACGGCGAAGTGACCGACCTTAATTTCTCCGGTTTTGAAGTGACGCCTGCCGACTGGGAGCGTTTCGTTAATGACTCCTTAACCTGGCTTGGCCAGTTCGACATGGTCTGCGTCAGCGGTAGCCTGCCATCGGGCGTTTCCCCGGAAGCGTTCACCGACTGGATGACCCGTCTGCGCAGCCAGTGTCCGTGCATTATTTTCGACAGCAGCCGTGAGGCGCTGGTCGCGGGGCTGAAAGCCGCACCGTGGCTGGTGAAGCCGAACCGCCGCGAGCTGGAGATCTGGGCCGGCCGCAAACTGCCGGAACTGAAAGATGTTATCGAGGCGGCTCACGCGCTTCGCGAACAGGGTATCGCCCATGTGGTGATCTCTCTGGGCGCGGAAGGGGCGCTGTGGGTAAACGCGTCGGGTGAATGGATCGCCAAACCACCGTCCTGTGACGTCGTCAGTACGGTCGGGGCAGGGGATTCCATGGTCGGCGGCCTCATTTATGGCTTGCTGATGCGTGAATCCAGTGAACATACCCTACGTCTTGCAACGGCGGTGGCGGCGCTGGCAGTCAGCCAGAGCAACGTCGGCATCACCGACAGGACACAGTTGGCCGCAATGATGGCGCGTGTCGACTTAAAACCCTTCCACTAACAGCAGGAGAGGCATAATGAAAACGCTGCTGATTATCGAGCCCGGGTGTGGACAGGCCCGCGCTTATATGGCGAAAACGCTGCTTGGTGCCGCTGCGCAAAAAGCACAGCTGGAATTAACCGATAACCCGAACGATGCGGAACTGGCGATTGTTATCGGCAGTGCCGTACCGGCAGACGCATCCCTGAACGGCAAAAAAGTTTACCTCGGCGATATTAATCGCGCCGTGGCGCACCCGGAGCTGTTTTTAAGCGAAGCGAAATCGAATGCAAAGGCGTATACCGCGCCTGCCGCCGCCGCACCTGCGGCAACTGCAAACGCCAGTGGTCCGAAACGCATCGTGGCGGTCACGGCCTGCCCGACCGGCGTGGCGCACACCTTTATGGCGGCGGAAGCGATTGAAACCGAAGCCAAAAAACGCGGCTGGTGGGTGAAAGTGGAAACGCGCGGCTCTGTCGGCGCGGGTAATGCGATTACGCCGGAAGAAGTGGCGCAGGCGGATCTGGTCATTGTGGCGGCGGATATTGAAGTGGATCTGGCGAAATTCGCCGGGAAGCCGATGTATCGCACCTCGACCGGCCTCGCGCTGAAGAAAACCGCGCAGGAGTTCGACAAAGCGGTGGCGGAAGCCAAACCGTATCAGCCCGCAGGCGCTGGCACTGTGGCGACCGATAAGAAAGAACAGGGCGGTGCAGGTCCGTACCGTCATCTGTTGACCGGCGTCTCCTATATGCTGCCGATGGTGGTGGCAGGGGGTCTGCTGATTGCGCTCTCGTTTGTGTTCGGTATTGAAGCCTTTAAACAGGAAGGGACGCTGGCGGCAGCGCTGATGAAAATCGGCGGCGGCTCCGCGTTCGCCCTGATGGTGCCGGTACTGGCCGGTTATATCGCGTTCTCCATCGCCGACCGTCCGGGCCTCACGCCGGGTCTTATCGGCGGTATGCTGGCGGTCAGCACCGGCTCCGGCTTTATCGGCGGCATCATCGCCGGTTTCCTGGCCGGTTACGTGGCGAAAGCCATCAGCGGTAAAGTGAAGCTGCCGCAGAGCATGGAAGCGCTGAAGCCAATCCTTATCATTCCGCTGTTCTCCAGCCTGATTGTCGGTCTGGCGATGATTTACGTAATCGGTACGCCGGTTGCCAAAATCCTGGCGGGCCTGACCGCATGGCTGCAGGGCATGGGTACGGCGAACGCCGTCCTGCTGGGCGCTATCCTCGGTGCCATGATGTGTACCGATATGGGCGGCCCGGTGAACAAAGCGGCGTATGCGTTTGGCGTGGGGCTGCTGAGTTCTCAGGTCTATGCGCCGATGGCGGCAATTATGGCGGCCGGTATGGTTCCGCCGCTGGCGATGGGTATCGCTACCCTGGTGGCGCGTCGTAAATTCGACAAAGGCCAGCAGGAAGGCGGTAAAGCGGCGCTGGTGCTGGGCCTGTGCTTTATCTCCGAAGGCGCAATCCCGTTCGCGGCGCGTGACCCGATGCGTGTGATCCCCTGCTGTATCGTGGGCGGCGCGCTGACCGGCGCTATCTCCATGGCGATTGGCGCGAAACTGATGGCACCGCACGGCGGGCTGTTCGTCCTGCTGATCCCTGGCGCTATCAGCCCGGTGCTGGGCTACCTGCTCGCCATCGTGGCCGGTTCGCTGCTGGCGGGTCTGGTGTATGCCTTCCTGAAGCGTCCGGAAAGCGAACTGGCGGCGAAAGCGGCCTGATGCTGATAACTCCCTGCCCCGGCAGGGAGTTTTTTTATCCTTTCTGTTACTCCCCGTTACACGCCTTTTTTGCCCTCTGCGCCATTTGCGTCAACACTTAAGTCTTTGTATCGCTTAAAGGAGGACGCTGTGCTGCGCTCAATCGCCACGCTGTGTGTCGCCGGAACCCTGCCGGAAAAGCTGCGCGCCATCGCGCAGGCCGGTTTCGACGGCGTCGAGATATTTGAACCCGATTTCACGGAGTGGGGCCAAAGCCCGGCGCGGTTGGCTACGCTGTGCCGGGAGCTGGGCTTAACCATTTTTCTTTATCAGCCGCTGCGTAACGTCGACGGCGTGCCGCCTGAGGCGTGGCCGCAAACGCGTGAGCGCGCGTACCGCACGTTTGAGACGATGCGCGAAATGGGCTGCCACAGTCTGCTGGCGTGCAGCAATCTGGAGGCGAACAGCAGCGCCGATCCGGCGCGGCAAACGGAAGATTTAGCGCGTCTTGCGGAGATCGCCGCGGAGTTTGACGCGCGGGTGGGGTATGAGGCGCTCGCCTGGGGCCGCCATGTGAACCGCTATACGCAGGCCTGGGAGCGGGTAAAATCCGTGGATCATCCGGCGTTCGGCCTGGTGTTAGACAGCTTTCACGTGCTGGCGCGCGGAGATACGCTGGCGCTTGAGGGCATTGCGCCTGAGAAAATCTTCTTTACACAGTTCGCCGATGCGCCGCATAAGGATTTACCGCTGGAGGCGTGGAGCCGCCACTTTCGCGCGTATCCGGGCGAAGGCAGCCTGCCGGTGGTGGATTTCGCGGGCACACTCATGGAGAGCGGATATCAGGGCCCGTGGTCGCTGGAGGTGTTCAGCGATGCCTGGCAGCGGGCACCTGCTGAAGAGAGCGCCCGCGCCGGGTTGGCCTCGCTAGACTGGCTTGCGGCGCAGCTTAACGCGCCGCGCGGCGAGGGGTATGCGTAATTATGCCTCTGCGCCACCCGTTTGCTGAGCCTTCAGCCAGGCGATTTCCTCATTCCAGATATCCGGATTAATGGTTTCCAGAATCAGCGGAATGTTGTCGAAATGCGACTGCTGCATGATCCAGCGAAACGGCGTAAAGCCGATGTTGCCTTCGCCTAAGCTGTGGTGACGGTCGACCCGGCTCGCGAAGGTACTTTTAGCGTCATTGAGGTGCATGCCGCGCAGATACTGAAAACCGACGATGCGGTCGAATTCGGCGAAGGTATTCTCGCAATCTTCTTCGGTGCGCAGATCGTAACCCGCGGCGAAGGCGTGGCAGGTATCAATGCAGACGCCGACGCGGGATTTATCTTCCACCTGGTCGATAATCGCCGCCAGATGCTCGAAGCGGAAGCCGAGGTTACTGCCCTGACCTGCGGTGTTTTCAATCACCGCTGTGACGCCTTCGGTTTTATCGAGCGCGATATTTACCGACTCGGCGATGCGCGACAAACACGCCTCTTCGCTTAACTGCTGGAGGTGGCTGCCGGGGTGGAAGTTCAGCAGCGTCAGGCCGAGTTGCGCGCAGCGCTCCAGCTCGTCGATAAACGCCGCGCGGGATTTCTCCAGCGCTTCCGGCTCCGGGTGGCCTAAGTTAATCAGAAAACTGTCGTGCGGCAGGATCTGACCGGGGCCGTAACCATGCTGGCGGCAGGCGGCTTTGAACTCGTCGATGACGGCAGGCGTCAGCGCCGCCGCGCGCCACTGGCGCTGGTTTTTGGTAAACAGCGCAAAGGCTGTCGCGCCAATTTCCGCCGCGCGGGCCGGGGCGTTCGCCACCCCGCCCGATGCGCTGACGTGCGCGCCTATAAACTTCATCGTTTTCTCCTGTCATACCCGCAAAAGGGGGAACGTTTTATCATAGCGGACAGAGCAGGGAAAGGCGTGCCGCTTTATGCCAGCAGATGCGTGACCGCGAGATTAATCGCGCCACCGCCCACAATCAGCCAGACGAAGAGCACCAGCGCCATCAGTAGCGGACGCACACCAGCATTTTTCAGCGCGCTGACGTGGGTCGTCAGGCCGAGCGCCGCCATCGCCATCGCCAGCAGAATGGTGTCGAGCGTCACCAGCGTCTGCACGACCGCCTGCGGCAGCAGATGCAGGGAGTTAAACGCCGCGACCACAATAAACAGCAGGGCGAACCACGGAATGGTAATCTTGCCCGCTTTCTCGCCATTGCGTGGAGAGAGCTGTTTTACCCGGCCTGCCAGCAGCAGAAGGAACGGAGCCAGCATCATCACGCGGAGCATTTTGGCAATCACCGCCGCGTTTTCGGTGTCCGCGCTGACCGCATGGCCTGCCGCGACCACCTGCGCCACTTCATGCACCGTTGAGCCGATATACACGCCAAAGGTCTGTTCGCTAAACCACGGCGAAAGCCATGGCCACAGCAGCGGGTAGACAAAAATCGCGAGCGTACCGAAAATCACGACCGTCGCGACCGCCACGGTGACTTTGCTCGCCTGCGCTTTCACCACCGGCTCGGTCGCCAGCACTGCGGCGGCACCGCAGATGCTGCTGCCCGCGCCAATCAGCCAGCTGGTTTCACGGTCAAGCTTGAACACTTTCTGCCCGAGCCAGCAGGCGAGGGTAAAGGTGCTGGCGAGCGTCAGGATGTCCACCAGAATGCCGCTGGCACCCACATCGGCTATCTGCCAGAAGGTGAGACGAAACCCGTACAGAATAATGCCCAGGCGCAGCAGATGCTGTTTGGCGAACAGCACGCCGCCGTCGCAGTGGGTATGGATTTTCGGGTACAGCGTGTTGCCGATAATCATCCCGCCGAGAATAGCTACGGTCAGCGCGCTGAAACCCGCGTTACCGACTGCCGGGATCGCGCCGACCCAGATAGCGGCGGCCGTCAGCAGGCCGGTCAGCGCCAGACCCGGCAAGAAATGCATAAGCCCATGATGGCGTTCGGAATAAGTCAGTGTGGTCATAGCGTCCTCCTGTTATGGAATAAGCTTATGCCGTTCTGGTATAAAATTAAAATTGATTATATATTTATAATTAATCTTAATAAGTGGTAAGCACGGTTGCGTTCGCACGAGGTCATCATGCACATCACCTTACGCCAGCTGGAAGTGTTCGCCGAAGTCCTGAAAAGCGGCTCGACGACCCAGGCCTCTCAGATGTTGTCCCTCTCCCAGTCCGCCGTCAGCGCGGCGCTCACCGATCTGGAAGGCCAGCTCGGCGTGCAGCTTTTTGACCGCGTCGGCAAGCGGCTGGTTGTCAATGAACACGGGCGGCTGTTATATCCGCGTACCGTGGCGCTGCTGGAACAGGCGGGCGAAATCGAACGGCTGTTTCGCAATGACAATGGCGCTATCCGCGTTTATGCCAGCAGCACTATCGGCAACTATATTCTGCCGGAGATAATCGCCCGCTATCGCCGCGACTTCCCGGATCTGCCGCTGGAGATGAGCGTCGGCAACAGCCTCGACGCGGTGCAGGCGGTCTGCGATTTCCGCGTAGACATCGGGCTTATCGAAGGGCCGTGCCATATGGCGGAGATTGTGGCGCAGCCGTGGCTTGAGGATGAGCTGGTGGTGTTCGCCTCGCCTGCCAGCCCTTTGCTGGAAGGCGAAGTCACGCTGGAGCGGCTTTCGGCGATGCCGTGGATTTTGCGCGAGAAAGGCTCCGGTACGCGCGAAATTGTCGATTATCTGCTGCTGTCACATTTGCCGCAGTTTCGCCTCAGCATGGAGCTTGGCAACTCGGAGGCCATTAAACACGCGGTACGCCACGGGCTTGGCGTGAGCTGCCTGTCGCGGCGGGTGATCGCAGAGCAGCTGGAAACCGGCTCGCTGGTGGAGGTGAAAGTGCCGCTGCCGCCGCTGGTGCGCACGCTTTATCGCATCCATCACCGTCAAAAACATCTCTCCAGCGCGCTGGCGCGTTTTTTGCGCTATTGCGAACTCTGATTTCGCGGAGCGCGTCACACGGCGCGCTCATCATCAGTTTTTTTCCTCTCAACGCTCCGATTCGCTGCTTTACTTATAATCCTCGAGCGATCATGAAGCTCTCTTATAACCGCGTATTTCCACCAGGCGCTTAGCGGCAACTCTGCTACAATCGCGCCTCTTTTGATGGATGGGCATTATTTTTATATGGTTTCCGAATCTAAAACCACACAAGCGCCTGCGCTGCGTCGCGAACTGAAGGCGCGCCACCTGACCATGATCGCCATTGGCGGCTCCATCGGCACAGGACTTTTTGTCGCTTCCGGTGCGACCATTTCTCAGGCGGGCCCGGGTGGCGCGCTGTTGTCCTATATTCTCATCGGTCTGATGGTCTATTTCCTGATGACGAGCCTCGGCGAGCTGGCAGCCTATATGCCGGTCTCCGGCTCGTTTTCCACCTACGGCCAGAAATATGTCGAAGAAGGCTTCGGCTTCGCGCTCGGCTGGAACTACTGGTACAACTGGGCGGTGACCATCGCGGTTGACCTCGTGGCGTCACAGCTGGTGATGAGCTACTGGTTCCCGGACACGCCCGGCTGGATCTGGAGCGCGCTGTTCCTCGGCATTATGTTCCTGCTGAACGTCATCTCCGTGAAAGGCTTTGGCGAAGCGGAATACTGGTTCTCGTTAATCAAAGTCGCCACCGTGATTATCTTTATCCTGGTGGGCGTCGCGATGATCGTCGGGATTTTCAAAGGGGCAGCGCCGGCCGGCTGGAGCAACTGGGCTATCGGCGATGCGCCGTTCGCGGGCGGTTTCTCGGCGATGATAGGCGTGGCGATGATTGTCGGCTTCTCCTTCCAGGGCACCGAGCTTATCGGCATCGCGGCGGGTGAATCCGAGGAGCCGGAGAAAAACATTCCGCGCGCGGTGCGTCAGGTATTCTGGCGTATCCTGCTGTTCTATGTGTTCGCGATTCTGATTATCAGCCTGATTATTCCGTACACCGATCCGAGCCTTTTGCGTAACGACGTGAAAGATATCAGCGTCAGCCCGTTTACGCTGGTGTTCCAGCATGCCGGTCTGCTGGGCGCAGCGGCGATTATGAACGCGGTGATTTTGACGGCGGTGCTGTCTGCGGGTAACTCCGGGATGTATGCCTCCACGCGTATGCTCTATACGCTCGCCTGTGACGGCAAAGCGCCGCGCATTTTCGCGAAGCTGTCGAAAGGCGGCGTGCCGCGCAACGCGCTGTACGCGACGACGGTTATCGCCGGTCTGTGCTTCCTGACGTCGATGTTTGGTAACCAGACGGTCTATCTGTGGCTGCTGAACACCTCCGGCATGACGGGCTTTATCGCCTGGCTGGGTATCGCCATCAGTCATTACCGTTTCCGCCGCGGCTATGTGTTGCAGGGCAACGATATTAATGACCTGCCATATCGTTCCGGTTTCTTCCCGCTCGGCCCGATTTTCGCCTTTGTGCTGTGCCTGATCATTACGCTCGGCCAGAACTACCAGGCGTTCCTTGCGGACACCATCGACTGGGCAGCCGTTGCGGCGACCTACATCGGTATTCCGCTGTTCCTGATTATCTGGTTTGGCTACAAGCTGGTGAAAGGCTCCCGTTTCGTGCGTTACCGCGATATGGAATTCCCTGAACATCTGAAGAAATAAAAAAAAGGCCGCGCGATGCGGCCTTTTTTATGGGGTTTTTCTGTGGGACGGCGGGTGCGCTTACGCTTACCCGCCCTACACACCTGTCGCACCTTTATCGTAGGGTGGGTAAGCGTAGCGCACCCACCGCGTACCGTATTACGACCGTTGAATCACACCCACCACGCCCCGTTAACGCAAATGCTGCGCGTGGAAACGCAAATGCTCTTCAATAAACGTGGCGATAAAATAATAGCTGTGGTCGTAACCCGGCTGCATACGCAACGTTAACGGCCAGCCCGCCTCCCGCGCCGTTTCATCAAGCCGCTCAGGCTGAAGCTGCTCGCCGAAAAACGGATCGCTGTCGCCCTGATCGATAAGCGTCGGGATCGCGTTTTCCGCTGAAGCCTGTTCCATCAGCGCGCAGCTGTCCCACGCGCGCCACAGATTTTCGTCATCACCCAGATACGCGGTAAACGCTTTTTTGCCCCACGGCACCCCGGCCGGGTTCACAATCGGCGCAAACGCCGACACTGAGCTAAAACGCCCCGGATTTTTCAGCGCCATGATAAGCGCGCCGTGGCCCCCCATCGAATGTCCGCTAATCGCCGCCTTCGGCGCCAGCGTAAAGTTCTCCGCCAGCACCTGCGGTAATTCCTCGCTGAGGTAATCAAACATCCGGTAATGCGCGGCCCACGGCGCTTCGGTGGCGTTCAGGTAAAAGCCTGCGCCTTTGCCGAGATCGTAACCGTCATCATCCGCCACCGCGTCGCCGCGCGGGCTGGTATCCGGCATTACCAGCGCCAGCCCCAGCTCAGCGGCGACCCGCTGCGCGCCCGCTTTGGTGGTGAAATTCTCATCGCTACAGGTCAGCCCGGACAGCCACCACACCACCGGCGGCGGCGTCTGCGCGTCGGGCGGGAGATAGATGCTGAACGTCATCGGGCAGTTAAGCACGCGGGAGTCGTGACGCCAGCGCTGTTGTAAACCGCCAAAACAGCGGTGTTCTTCGAGCAGTTCCATAGTGGCTCCTTTTGTTCAAACCCGGATAGTGCAGTCTAACCGTCAGGTGAGCAAGTTTCACTTCACCGGGCCGGAATCATAGCGCATCATATTGATAACTTTATTTTAACAAATGGAGGCGGCGTGGCGCTGCGTATCGCATTAACCGGCTTTCTGGCTCTGGTGGTGGCAATGGGAATAGGGCGGTTCGCGTTCACGCCCCAGGTGCCGCTTATGGTGGGCGAGGGCGAGCTGACGCTGACCAGCGCGGGGCTTGTGGCCGCCGCTAACTATCTTGGCTATCTGGTAGGTGCCTGGGATGCTATGCGCGCGCATCGCCATGTGGAATACCGGCTGCATATGGGCGTCTGGGGCGCGGTGCTGCTGACGCTGGTTTCCGCGCTGGCGGAAGGCCCGTGGTCGCACGGCGTGGTGCGCTTCGTGATTGGCTGCATGAGCGGCTGGGCGCTGGTGATGGCCGCAGGCTGGACGAACGAACAGCTCGCGCACCACGGCAGGCCGGGCTTAAGCGCAGCGGTCTTCGCAGGCCCCGGCGTCGGCATTACACTCAGCGGCCTGCTGGCGGTCTGGATCCACGGCGCTGCGCTCAGCGCAGCACAGGGATGGGTGATTTACGGCACGCTGGCGTTTGCGCTGATTGCGCTTATCGCCCGTTATTTACCCCGCAAAGGCGAGCTGCACCGGGCGGATACACCGCCTGCGCTGCTGGAACTGACGCCCGCGCTGAAAAGACTGGTCTGGAGCTACAGTCTGGCGGGCTATGGCTATATTCTGCCCGCTACGTTTTTATCGCAGATGGCGGCGGCACGCTTTCCCGGCAGCCTGTTCGCGCAGTTTGTCTGGCCGGTGTTCGGCGCGGCGTCGGTTGTGGGCATTGCGCTCAGCATTCTCTGGCGCACACGCGGTACGGCATCGCAGCGGCTGGCGATTGTCCTCTGGCTCCAGGGGCTCGGCGTACTGGCGGCGGCGCTGCTGCCAGGATTATCGGGGCTTGTGATCGGCTCACTGCTGGTGGGCGGCGGGTTCCTGTGCGCGGTGCAGCTTTCTTTGCAGTGCGGGCGCGAGCTGGCGCCTTCGCACACCCGCTATCTTGCGGGCCTGCTGACTACCGGCTATGCGGTAGGCCAGCTTGTCGGGCCAGTCACTTCAGCGCTCTCAAGCCACTTCACCGGCCAGCTTGAGCCCGCGTTGTGGCTCGCGGGCGTGGCGCTGTTTATCGGCGGCGCGCTGGTCTTCCGGCGCGCCTGAAAGGCAGCGACGATTTCAACAATTTCGCCCCGGCCACTGGATTATGTGCGTTAGCTCACGCACAATGAGCCACGCTCAGCCCCGGCTGGGCAGAGTCTGGTTACACCTGCAGGAGAAAATAACGATGCCATCACTCAGTAAAGAAGCGGCCCTGGTTCATGAAGCGCTGGTCGCGCGCGGTCTGGAGACGCCGCTGCGTCCGCCGGTCAACGAGCTGGATAACGAAACCCGCAAGCGCCTCATCGCCGGTCATATGACTGAAATCATGCAGCTGCTTAACCTGGATCTGAGCGATGACAGCCTGATGGAAACGCCGCATCGCATCGCCAAGATGTATGTGGATGAGATTTTCTCCGGCCTCGATTACGCGAATTTCCCGAAGATCACCGTCATTGAGAACAAAATGAAGGTGGATGAAATGGTCACGGTGCGCGACATCACCCTGACCAGCACCTGCGAACATCACTTCGTGACCATCGACGGTAAAGCGACCGTCGCGTATATCCCGAAAGATGCGGTGATTGGCCTTTCAAAAATCAACCGCATCGTACAGTTCTTCGCCCAGCGCCCGCAGGTGCAGGAGCGACTGACGCAGCAGGTACTGGTGGCACTGCAAACGCTGCTTGGCACGAACAACGTGGCGGTCTCCATCGACGCGGTGCATTACTGCGTGAAAGCGCGCGGCATCCGCGACGCCACCAGCGCGACCACCACGACGTCGCTCGGCGGGCTGTTTAAATCCAGCCAGAACACGCGCCAGGAGTTTCTGCGCGCCGTGCGCCACCACAACGGCTAAGACCCAGGATGACGAGAAATATCACCCTCGACGCGGTACGCGGCCTGGCAATACTCGGCATCCTTCTGCTCAACATTACCGCCTTTGGGCTTCCGAAGGCGGCTTATCTGAACCCCGCCTGGTATGGCGATATCACCTCCCGCGACGCCTGGACATGGGCGCTGCTCGATCTCTTCGCCCAGGTCAAATTCCTCACGCTGTTCGCGCTGCTGTTCGGGGCTGGTCTGCAAATGCTGCTGCCGCGCGGCAAACGCTGGATCCAGGCAAGGCTCACACTACTGGCGCTGCTCGGTTTTCTGCATGCGATTTTCATCTGGGATGGCGATATCCTGCTGGCTTATGGGCTGGTGGGACTTGTCTGCTGGCGCATGGTGCGCGACGCCCCGAGTGTGAAATCGCTGTTTAAAACCGGCGTGGTGCTTTATCTCATCGGGATTGCGGTGCTGCTGCTGCTCGGCATGATGTCCGGCGAGCACATGAGCCGCTCCTGGACGCCGCAGGCGGCCGATCTCTTCTATGAAAAATTCTGGCGTCTGGAAGGGGGAATGGAGGCCGTGCGCAGCCGGCTCGATCTGCTCTCTTCCATGCTGCTGGCGCTCGGCGCGCAATATGGCTGGCAGCTGGCGGGCATGATGCTGACCGGCGCGGCGCTGATGCGCAGCGGCTGGCTGCGCGGCGAATTCAGCCTGCGCCACTACCGGCGCACCGGTTTCGGGCTGGTGGCGCTGGGCGTGCTGATTAACCTGCCCGCGATAGTCGTTCAGTGGCAACTCGGCTGGGATTACCGCTGGTGCGCGTTTCTGCTTCAGGCGCCGCGCGAACTGGGCGCGCCGTTGCAGGCGCTCGGCTATACGGCGCTGGTTTTCGGCTACTGGCCGTGTCTGGCGCGCCTGAAACTGATGACCGCCGTAGCCTGCGTCGGGCGCATGGCGCTCACCAACTATCTGCTGCAAAGCCTGATCTGCACGATGCTCTTCAACCGCTTCGGCCTGTTTATGCAGTTTGACCGGCTCTCGCTGCTGGCGTTTGTTCCGGCGGTCTGGGCCGTAAACCTCGCGTTCTCCGTGCTCTGGCTGCGTTATTTCCGCCAGGGGCCGCTGGAGTGGCTATGGCGTCGTCTGACGCGCCTCGCCGCAGGCGCACCGCAATCCGTATCATCCAGATAACGATCTGGATCACAATCGTTAACAAATTGGATGTAACCGTTTCCAGCGCTGTGATGTGCTTCACGCAGCACATTCAGGCGCACTGCCAGAATAGCCACCTGACTTAACACAGGGGGTTTCTGTGAGACGCATTTCAGCTCTTCAGGGTGGTCGCCATGATCACCATTCGTGACGTTGCCCGTCTGGCAGGGGTTTCTGTCGCGACGGTCTCCCGCGTTCTCAATAACAGCGCGCTGGTCAGCCCGGAAACGCGTGAAACCGTCATGCAGGCGGTTACGCAGCTTGGCTACCGCCCGAACGCGAACGCCCAGGCGCTGGCCACCCAGGTCAGCGACACGATAGGCGTCGTGGTGATGGATGTCTCCGATCCCTTCTTCGGCGCGCTGGTAAAAGCCGTCGATGTCGTGGCGCAGCAGCACGGGAAATATGTGCTTATCGGCAACAGCTATCACGAGGCGGAAAAAGAGCGTCACGCCATTGAAGTGTTGATCCGCCAGCGTTGCAGCGCGCTTATCGTGCATGCCAAATCCCTTTGCGATGAAGAACTTGCCGCCTTTCTTGAACAGGTGCCTGGCATGGTGCTGATTAACCGCATCGTGCCGGGTTACGCGCATCGCTGCGTTGGTCTTGATAACGTCACCGGCGCGATGATGGCGACGCGGATGCTGCAAAGCAGCGGCCATCAGCGCATCGGCTATCTCGCCTCCAGCCACCAGATTGATGATAACGACAAGCGCCGCGAAGGGTGGCAACGGGCGCTGGCCGATGAAGGCGTTCAGCCCCCGGAGGCCTGGGTTGGCACCGGCAGCCCGGATATGCAGGGCGGGGAGGCGGCGATGGTGGAACTCTTAGGCCGCAATCTGCATCTCACCGCCGTGTTTGCTTACAACGACAGCATGGCGGCAGGCGCGCTGACGGCGCTGAAAGATAACGGCATTCTGGTGCCGCAGCATCTTTCAGTTATTGGTTTCGATGATATTCCGATCGCCCGTTACACCGATCCTCAACTGACGACCGTGCGTTATCCGGTGGTCTCCATGGCGCGGCTCGCCACAGAGCTGGCATTGCAGGGAGCCGCAGGAGAGCTGGATCCAACGGCCACCCACTGTTTTATGCCAACGCTGGTGCGACGCCATTCCGTGGCGGCGCGGCAAAATGTGGCCCCGATCACTAGTTTATAAACGAGCGTGATGTAACCGCTTTCAATCTGTGAGTAAATTCACAGTATATTAACATTGCGCTGACTATGATGACGGCGTCTCATGGGCCTGAAACATAATGTAACGGCGATTTAACACTGACGTTATCTGCCGCCCCTGAACGATAAAAAAGCTTTACTGGAAGCATTACCGAGCAAGGAAGAGTTTTTTATTAGTGAACTTCGGCATTCAGTAAGGTTTTTCTCCTTACCGTCCTGCCGCCCGTTTTTCACGATTGCTACCCTGCATAAAAACCGGAGATACCATGAATAAGAAGGTGTTGACCCTCTCTGCCGTTATGTCCTGCATGCTTTTTGGCACCGCGGCTCAGGCAGCCGACCGTATTGGCGTAACCATTTATAAATATGACGACAACTTTATGTCCGTCGTGCGCAAGGCAATTGAAAAAGACGCTTCTGCTTCGCCTGACGTTCAGCTGCTGATGAACGACTCCCAGAACGACCAGTCCAAGCAGAACGATCAGATTGACGTGCTGCTGGCGAAAGGCGTCAAATCTCTGGCGATCAACCTGGTTGACCCGGCCGCCGCAGGCACCGTTATTGAAAAAGCGCGCGGTCAGAACATCCCCATCGTGTTCTTCAACAAAGAGCCGTCCCGTAAAGCGCTGGACAGCTATGACAAAGCCTATTACGTAGGCACCGACTCCAAAGAATCCGGCATTATCCAGGGCGATCTGATTGCCAAACACTGGAAAGCCAACGCGGGCTGGGATCTGAACAAAGATGGTCAGATCCAGTATGTGCTGCTGAAAGGCGAACCGGGCCACCCGGATGCTGAAGCGCGTACCACTTACGTTATCAAAGAGCTGAACGACAAAGGCATCAAAACCCAGCAGTTACAGCTGGATACCGCGATGTGGGATACCGCTCAGGCGAAAGATAAAATGGACGCCTGGCTCTCCGGCCCGAACGCTAACAAAATCGAAGTGGTTATCGCGAACAACGACGCCATGGCGATGGGCGCGGTAGAAGCGCTGAAAGCGCACAACAAATCCTCCATTCCGGTCTTCGGCGTGGATGCGCTCCCTGAAGCGCTGGCGCTGGTGAAATCTGGCGCGCTGGCCGGTACCGTGCTGAACGATGCCAACAACCAGGCGAAAGCGACCTTTGACCTTGCTAAAAATCTGGCAGCCGGTAAAGGCGCGGCAGACGGCACTGACTGGAAAATTGAAAACAAAGTGGTGCGTATTCCTTACGTAGGTGTTGATAAAGACAACCTGGCGGAAATCACCAGCAAAAAATAATTGCAATGTATTTACGGGGCGCATTTTGCGCCCCCTTTAGCGTGCCATGCTCAGCCAACACACTCGCAGCCAGGTATAAATATGGTCAGCAATAATACGCAGTCGTCAGGCGAATACTTGTTGGAAATGACGAATATCAACAAGAGTTTTCCGGGCGTTAAGGCACTCGATAACGTTAATTTAAAAGTTCGTCCTCATTCTATTCATGCTCTGATGGGTGAGAATGGCGCGGGCAAATCAACGTTATTAAAATGTCTTTTCGGGATCTATCAAAAAGATTCCGGCAGTATTCTTTTCCAGGGGAAAGAAATTGATTTCCATTCGGCCAAAGAGGCGCTGGAGAATGGAATATCGATGGTGCATCAGGAATTAAACCTGGTATTACAACGTTCCGTGATGGATAACATGTGGCTTGGCCGTTATCCGACCAAAGGCGTGTTTGTTGACCAGGAAAAAATGTATCTTGATACCAAAGCGATTTTCGACGAGCTCGATATTGATATCGACCCTAAAGCTCGCGTGGGTACGCTTTCCGTATCGCAGATGCAGATGATTGAAATCGCCAAAGCGTTCTCCTACGACGCGAAAATCGTCATCATGGATGAACCGACATCTTCTCTGACCGAGAAAGAAGTCAATCACCTCTTTAAGATTATCCGCAAGCTGAAAGAGCGCGGCTGCGGTATTGTTTATATTTCCCACAAAATGGAAGAGATCTTCCAGCTGTGCGATGAAATCACTATCCTGCGCGACGGGCAGTGGATCGCCACCCAGTCGCTGGAAGGGCTGGATATGGATAAGATCATCGCCATGATGGTGGGCCGTTCGCTGAACCAGCGCTTCCCGGATCGTGAAAACAAACCCGGTGAAGTGATCCTGGAAGTGCGCAACCTGACCTCGCTACGCCAGCCTTCTATTCGCGATGTCTCCTTTGATTTGCATAAAGGCGAGATCCTGGGCATTGCCGGTCTGGTGGGCGCGAAGCGCACGGATATTGTGGAAACGTTATTTGGTATCCGCGAGAAATCTGGCGGTACCATTAGTCTGCACGGTAAAAAGATCAATAACCATAGCGCTAATGAAGCCATTAATAACGGCTTTGCGCTGGTGACCGAGGAGCGCCGCTCAACGGGGATCTACGCTTATCTGGATATCGGTTTTAACTCCCTGATTTCCAATATTCGCAACTACAAAAGCAAAATCGGCTTGCTGGATAATTCCCGCATGAAAAGCGATACCCAGTGGGTGATTGACTCTATGCGTGTTAAAACGCCGGGTCATCGCACACAAATTGGTTCGCTTTCCGGCGGTAACCAGCAGAAAGTGATTATCGGGCGCTGGCTGCTCACCCAGCCGGAAATATTAATGCTTGATGAGCCGACGCGCGGTATCGACGTAGGCGCTAAATTCGAAATCTACCAGCTTATTGCCGAACTGGCGAAAAAGGGTAAGGGGATCATTATTATCTCCTCCGAAATGCCTGAGCTGTTAGGGATAACTGACCGTATTCTGGTTATGAGCAATGGCCTCGTCTCCGGAATTGTTGACACCAAAACGACGACGCAAAATGAAATTCTGCGTCTTGCGTCTTTGCACCTTTAATATCAGGGGCTCCTCATGAGTGCGTTAAATAAGAAGAGTTTTCTCACTTATCTGAAAGAGGGCGGTATTTACGTCGTTCTTTTAGTGCTGCTGGCCATTATTATTTTCCAGGACCCGACGTTTTTAAGCCTGCTGAACTTAAGTAATATTCTGACCCAGTCATCGGTGCGTATTATTATCGCGCTCGGCGTGGCGGGGCTGATTGTCACCCAGGGGACCGACCTTTCCGCAGGGCGTCAGGTGGGCCTTGCGGCGGTGGTGGCCGCAACGCTGCTGCAATCGATGGAAAACGCCAACAAGGTGTTTCCGGAAATGGCGACCATGCCGATTGCGCTGGTGATCCTGATTGTTTGCGCCATCGGTGCCGTGATTGGTCTGGTGAACGGCATTATCATCGCGTACCTGAACGTGACGCCGTTTATTACCACGCTTGGCACGATGATTATCGTTTACGGTATCAACTCCCTGTATTACGACTTCGTGGGCGCGTCGCCGATTTCCGGCTTCGATTCCGGCTTCTCGACGTTTACGCAGGGGTTTGTGGCGCTCGGCGGCTTCAGGCTTTCCTACATTACGTTCTACGCGCTGATTGCCGTGGCGTTCGTCTGGATCCTGTGGAATAAAACCCGCTTTGGTAAAAACATTTTCGCTATCGGCGGCAACCCGGAAGCGGCGAAAGTCTCCGGCGTGAACGTGGCGCTGAACCTGCTGATGATTTATGCGCTCTCCGGCGTGTTCTACGCCTTCGGCGGGATGCTGGAAGCGGGCCGTATCGGTTCTGCCACCAACAACCTGGGCTTTATGTATGAGCTCGACGCCATCGCGGCGTGTGTGGTGGGCGGCGTCTCCTTCAGCGGCGGTGTGGGTACGGTGCTTGGCGTGGTGACCGGTGTGATTATCTTCACCGTTATCAACTACGGCCTGACCTATATCGGCATTAACCCGTACTGGCAGTACATCATCAAGGGCGCGATTATTATCTTCGCGGTTGCCCTGGATTCCCTGAAATACGCGCGTAAGAAATAAGCGCGGTTACACCAGAAAAGCCTCCGCCTGCGGGGGCTTTTTTTATGGGGCGGGGAAAGGGGGGAATGGCGGGTGCGCTACGCTTACCCGCCCTACGGTGAAGAAAGGAATTTGTAGGGTGGGTAAGCGCCAGCGCACCCACCACGTATAAAGATGAAAAGGAATTTACAGGGTGGGTAAGCGCAGCACACCCACCGCACCTGCCACCACGACGCTTACTTCTTCTTCTGCAATTCCAGCATCTGCTCGGGCGTCACGGCAGGGTAACCCTGCGCGTCGTCAGGCACTTCGTTAAGGGCGGGGATCGGCACCAGCGGGCCGAGAAAACGCGGTTCGCGCTTAAAGATATAGAGATCCGCCAGCGCCCCTAAACGCGCGCCAAACTCACGCACGCGCACCGACAGCATGTTTTTCGGCGACGGCACGGCGTAACACTGCGCCTGAATGCCCATATGCAGCGCGATAAACAGCGCGCGCTCGCAATGGAAACGCTGGGTAATAATGATGAAATCGTTGGTATCAAACACCCGACGGGTGCGGACGATAGAATCGAGCGTGCGAAAGCCCGCGTAATCCAGCACGATATCCGCCGGATCAACGCCTGCGGCAATCAAATCCTTGCGCATCGTCATCGGCTCGTTATAGCTCTGCTGGGCATTACGCCACTCAACAGCAGGTAATTCACCTTGCCGCTGTTATAGGCGTTCAGCGCGCCCTGAATGCGGTAGCGGTAATACTGATTAATCACGCCGGTGCGATAATATTTGGCGGTGCCGAGCACGACACCTACCTGACGCCACGGTAAGTCCTGTAGCTCGTCATAGACGTAAGGCGCGGTTTTCCAGCTGATCCAGCGGTCGAGCAGCAGCGCCGTTAACAGCAATACGCCAATCAGGGCCAGCAGGCTGTATAACAAACGCTTTAACATTCAGGCAGCTCGAAGCAATAAGGAAAGAGACTCAAGGCTACTTTACCCGCCGGGCAAGAGCAAGAATCGAACGACCGGTTGAAGCATTTTTCGCCGCTGCGGGCAGGGCGCCCGCAGCGTTATTTCAGGCAAGCGTAACGAGTTCAAGGCCGGTGAAGCCCAGCGCCTTCAGCGTCGCGGCAGTAGCGTCCCGCTGAACAATCGTTGCATCGTCACGTTCGGCAAGCGCGACGCGCTTGATATCCGCCCACGCGTAACCGTTAAGGCTCAGCAGGTTCAGCGCGGCCTGCAGCGGCGGCAGGGAAGGGTTGAACGCCGCGTTCTCGGCATAGCTGCCGGTAAAGACTGTGCCGTCGCGGGTTTCAATGGCCAACCCGGAAGGGGACTGGCTGTAGGGCGCATGGCTGCGGTTGGCTGCCGCAATTGCAGCCTGCGTCAGCGCGTCGCCTTTCAGCGCATAGCCATGATTTTCTGTATCGAAAATCAGCGTTTTGATATCAAGATCGCGCGGGCCGAACGCGTCCGGCAGGTAATCGCCAAGCTGTGAAGGCGCGCGTCCAGGCAGGTTAATGCGAAGCGTCAGCCCGCTGTTAAGCTCGTTCATAAACTGACGGCAGTGGCCGCACGGCGTGTAGTTAACGGTAATCGCCGCAAGGCCGGTTTCGCCTCGCATCCAGGCGTGGGTGATGGCGCTCTGCTCGGCGTGAATCGTCTGCTGCATCGCCGCGCCGCGAAACTCCATATTACCGCCGAAATAGAGATTGCCGCTAAGACCACGGGCCACCGCGCCTACATTAAAGTGCGAAATCTCCGTCTGCGCGCAGGCAGCGGCTAAAGGCAGCAACGCAAACGCCAGCGCGTCGTCATCCAGCCCGCTCTGGCGGCGAATGTCAGCGACCTGTTCGGCGCTCAGCATCGCCGGAAAATGAGTATCAGCAATCAGTGGAGCCAGAGCGGCCTGTAGTGCCGCCGGCAGCTGTGCGAAGGCAGTTTCAAAACGTGGGTGCATGGCAAAGCCTCAAAAGAAGTAACAGGAAAAATAGTTTACGGCGCTCCTGAGGCTTTATATGTGATTTAGATCTCGCTGGCTATGCAACAAATGAAATTTAGAATGAAAATGCGCGACATATCGCAAGTTTTAGCGCCATATCGCCAGGATAATCGGGAACAGGAACGGGGCGACCAGCGACGTAATAATCCCGCAAATCACCAGCGCCAGCGAACTGAACGCGCCTTCCTGATAGTCCAGCTCCGCACAGCGCGCCGTTCCGAGGGCGTGCGAAGCAGTGCCCATCGCCAGCCCGCGCGCGGATTTGGTTTTTATCCGCATTATATTCAGCAGCGTATGGCCAAACACCGCACCGAGAATCCCGACGAAAATCACACACACGGCGCTGATAGCAGGGATGCCGCCGAGGCTTCCACCTACGGCCATCGCGATCGGCGTGGTAACGGATTTCGGCAGGACTGACGCCGCGATTTCCGGGCTGGCACCCATCAGCAGCGCAACGGAAGTGCCGGTGACCATCGCCACCACGCTGCCAGCGAAACAAATCGTGATAATTGACTTCCAGCGCGCGCGGATTTGGTGCAGTTGTTCATACAGCGGGAACGCCAGCGCCACCACGGCGGGTTGCAGCAAATCATTCAGAATGCGGCTGCCCTGGAAATAGCGCTCATAAGGAATATGAGCCAGCATCAGAAACGGGATCAGCACCACCATGCAGACCAGCAGCGGATTAAGCAGCGGGCTTTTGAGCCGCGCGGCAAGCTTGCGGGCCGCGAAAAACACCAGCAGCGTCAGCGGCAGCGACCACCAGATATTCTGCATCATTTTTCACTGCTCCTTTCCTGGCCCACCACTTTGCGCTCGCCGTGCGCGAGATGCGCACTCCAGCTCACCACCATAAACACTACCAGCGTGCTGATAAAGCAGGAGACCACCACCGGGCCAAACTGCGCCTGCAACACGTCGAAATATTGCATCACGCCAATGCCCACCGGCACGAACAGCAGCGCCATATAGCGGATCAGCAGATTACAGGCGGGCTGTACCCATTTCGCAGGCAGGATCTGAAACGCCAGCAGCACAAAAAGAATCAGCATGCCGATGATGCTGCCGGGGATCGTAATCGGCAGCAGCGCGGCGATCGCGATGCCTGCGTAGAGGCAGGCGTAAATCAAAATAAAAGCGCGTACCAGTTGCCAGAGAGAAGTCAGCATTGTGCTCATAGGAGGTCACCTTTAAACCGAACGCATTCATCATACAATTAAAATGAAAACTGTGCTACCGATCACAGGAGCCAGTTCAGCATACCTAAACTTTCGAGCCGCCGCTCAGGTTCGCAGTAAGCCTTTCCGGGCCGCAAAAATTTTTGGCGCAGCGTTACGCAAACCAGTAATGATCCTGTTGAAGCTATAGATTACAATCTATAAAACGCTCCTTGCCGTTCACGGTAGTCGCTAACGAACAGGGAGGAGCGCCATGTGGACTATTTACCTCACACACGAGTTTGAGTGCTGGCTCGCGAGGCAGCCGCAGCCGTTGCAGGAAGATGTGCTGGCGGCGCTGGGGCTTTTGAAAATCAAAGGCCCGCACCTCGGGCATCCGTATGCCGATACGCTCAAAGGCTCGCGTCACGCAGGCATGAAGGAATTACGGGTTCAGCACGCCGGGGGGCCCATACGTGCCTTTTACGCTTTTGATCCGCACCGTTACGCCATTGTGCTGTGCGCGGCAGAGAAAAAGGGCGATGAAAAGCGCTTTTACCGGGTCATGCTGCGCGTCGCTAACAAACTGTTTAGCCATTATCTGAACCACCGGGAGGTATAGATGAAGACGTTTGATGAGGTGCTGGCGGCGCAGACGCCGGAGGCCCGCGCGCGTATTGAAGAGAAAACGGCGCAGCTGCTGCTGGAAACCCACCTTTATGCGCTGCGCGAGGCGCTCAGCGTGTCGCAAACCGAGATGGCGCGCCAGATGGGTATCGCACAACCGTCGGTCGCGGCTATTGAACAGCGCGGCAACGAGATGAAAATCTCGACGCTGAAGCGCTATGTCGAAGCTCTGGGCGGCACGGTGCGGCTGGATGTCGAGCTGCCGGACGGCCAGCGTTTCGGTTTTACGCTCTGAGCGCGCTCGCGCATTCCTTTCACGGCGGCGAGGCGCTACCATAGCGCCTCTTTTTTTAGCGGGTAGCGTTATGCGTGTTTTACTGGCGCCGATGGAAGGCGTGCTTGATTCTCTGGTGCGTGAACTGCTCACCGGGGTGAATGATTACGATCTCTGCATCACCGAGTTTCTGCGCGTGGTGGACAGCCTCCTGCCGGTGAAATCGTTTTATAAACTCTGCCCGGAACTCCATAACGAGAGCCGCACGCCGTCCGGTACGCAGGTGCGTGTGCAACTGCTCGGCCAGCATCCGCAGTGGCTTGCCGAAAACGCCGCCCGCGCGGTGGAGCTTGGCTCTTGGGGCGTTGATCTTAACTGCGGCTGCCCGTCGAAGCTTGTGAACGGCAGCGGCGGCGGCGCGACGTTGCTGAAAGACCCGGATCTTATCTATCGCGGTGCGAAAGCGATGCGCGAAGCTGTACCCGCGCATCTGCCGGTCACGGTGAAAATTCGTCTCGGCTGGGACAGCGGCGCGCGGCGTTTTGAAATCGCGGATGCCGTCCAGCAGGCGGGCGCGACGGAGCTGGTGGTACACGGGCGCACCAAAGAAGATGGCTATAAAGCCGAGCGGATTAACTGGGCGGCGATTGGCGAAATCCGCGAGCGCCTGACGATCCCGGTTATCGCCAACGGTGAAATCTGGGATTACGCCAGCGCGCAGGCGTGCATGGCAGAGACGGGCTGTGACGCCGTCATGATAGGCCGCGGCGCGCTTAACGTGCCGAACTTAAGCCGCGTGATTAAATATAACGAGCCGCGTATGCCCTGGCCGGACGTGGTGCAACTGCTGCAACAGTACACCCGGCTTGAGAAACAGGGCGATACGGGCATGTACCATGTGGCGCGCATCAAGCAGTGGCTCGGTTATCTGCGCAAAGAGTACGCCGAGGCGTCCGAACTCTTCAGCGAGATCCGCGCGTTAACCACCTCGGCGGCCATCGCTGAAGCCATCAACCGCCACTGACGCTATTCGCCGTTCGCTACCAGCCGCTGAATAAATCCGCGTAACCACATCAACGCCGGATCGCTGTTATGGCGCTGATGCCAGAGCAGCGCCACCTCAAACGGCGGCACGTCGAGCGGCACCGGGCTTGCCGAAAGCCCCCAGGCCGTTTGCCACATATCACACAGCCCGGTGGGCACGGTCGCGAGCGCGGGCATCTGCATCAGAAGGCCCGGCAGGCCCGCGAAATGCGGCGTGGTGTAGCAAATGCTGCGGCGCGCTCCCTGGCGAGCCAGCAACGTATCAATGAGGCTGCTGGTCGCTTCGCGGTAAGTCACCATCAGGTGCGGTTCGCGCACGTAATCCTCAAGCGTCAGCGGGGCGGTGAGGCTGAGCTGCGAAGGGTGCCAGAGCGTCACAAACGGCATGCTCACTAACACGTCGCGCTCCTGCCAGCGTGGCCCGGCCTGCGCCACACTTATCGCCATATCCAGCTCGCCTTCCTCCAGACGGCGCGGATCGCTAAACGGTGAGCTTGCCACCACATTGAGCCGCACGCCGGGCGCGGCCTCGCGCAGTGCCGGGATCAGCTGCGGCATCAGCCACATCTCCACCCAGTCGGTCATGCCAAGCGTGATGGTGGCGCTCGCCTGCTGCGGATGAAATTCGGCCTGCTGGAACAGCGCCGACTGAAGCTGCTCCAGCAGCGGCATCAGCTCGCCATGCAGGGCGACGGCGCGCGCGGTCGGCTGCATCCGGTGGCCGCTGCGAATAAACAGCGGATCGTCGAACATATCGCGCAGGCGCGCGAGCGCGCCGCTGACCGCCGGCTGCCCGAGATGCAGTTTATCGGCCGCGAGCGACACGCTCTGCTCACGAAACAGCACGGCGAAAGCGATGAGCAGATTAAGGTCGATTTTGCGGAAATCGTTTTCTTTGATAGTCATTATGGCTCCAATCAATTGGAGTGATACTAGTGCGGCGTGGATACTTCAGCAAGATAAATCACCTGGAGAAACACCATGAAAACTGCTGCGACTTTAATGACGCTTTTCACTGTCGCGCTGGCCGCGCCGCTCGGCGCGGCTCCGATGGCCGTCAACAGCGCCCAGGCACCGGGTTATTACCGCATGATGCTTGGCGACTGGCAGATAACGGCCGTCTCTGACGGCACCGTGACCATTCCCGCCGACAAACTCCTGACCCGCATCACGCCTGACAATCTCAAAACGCGCCTTGCCGATGACGCGCTGACGCCGCAGGTCGAAACCTCCATTAACGCCTACGTTATTAACACTGGCGATAAACTCATCCTGGTGGACAGCGGCGCGGGCGCGTTACTTGGGAATAACGGCGGCCATCTGCCGGAAAACCTGCGCGCCGCCGGTATCGACCCGTCGCAAATCGACATGGTTTTGCTGACGCACGTTCACGCCGACCACTCCGGCGGCGTGCAGCGCGACGGTAAACCGGTGTTCCCGAACGCCACCGTGCGGGTGGACCAGCGCGACCTCGATTTCTGGCTCAACCCGGCGCATGAAAATGAAGTCGAAGCCAGCCAGCGCCATACGTTTGCGGAATCGGAACGGTCGCTGCGCCCGGTCATCAGCGCCGGAAAGCTGAACGCGTTCCGCGCGCCCGCGCAAATGATGCCCGGCATTGAAGCGCTGCCCGCGCCCGGCCACACGCCCGGCAGCGTTATCTACAAAGTGACCCGAAGCGGTGAAACGCTATTACTGTGGGGCGATATCATCCATGTGAAAGCGGTGCAGATGCCGCAGCCGAAAGTGGCGATTCATTTTGATGTCAATCAGGACGAGGCGGTGGCCATGCGGGAGAAAACGCTGAAAATGGCGGCGCAGAGCAACGCCTGGGTGGCATCGGCGCATATCGCGTTTCCGGGTATCGGCAAGATAAAAGCGCAGGGAGAGGGGTATCGCTGGGTGCCGGTCAACTACAGCAGCCACGGCGCGAAATAGCGTAAAGGGCGCCGCGGACAGGCGGCGCCCGGTACATCAAAAGATCATTTTAAATACGCCCGTCACCACTAACAGCCCAATCAGAAAAATAATCAGTACCGCCCACAGAATGATTTTCATCACTTACTCCTTATTGTCTTTGCGGGATCTCGTTGATCCATGAAGGTAATTATCAGTATAGAAGCTCCTGCGAAGGCGGCAGAAAAAAGTGAGGGAAGCGTTTTCGCCCACCGGGCGCTGATTTTTCAGGCCTCGCTATACTTAACGCTTTAACGCAACTCCCGGAGGCACCATGAGTTCTGCAAACAAAGTGGCGATCGTCACCGCGTCAGATTCAGGCATCGGCAAGAAGTGTGCGGTTTTTCTCGCAAGGCAAGGGTTCGATATCGGCATTACCTGGCACAGTGACGATAAAGGCGCGAAGGAGACTGCGCAGGAAGTGGAAAGCCTGGGTCGGCGCGCTGAACTTATCCAGCTCAACCTCAGCCATCTGCCGGAGGGCGCGAACGCCATTCAGCAGCTTATCGACCGCTTCGGGCGTATCGACGCGCTGGTGAATAACGCGGGCGCGATGATCAAAAAGCCGTTTCTGGAGATGACCTTCGACGAGTGGCGCAGCATTCAGACGGTGGATGTGGACGGCGCGTTTCTCTGCTCGCAAATCGCGGCCAAAGCGATGGTGAAACAGGGGCAGGGCGGGCGCATTGTGAATATCACCTCGGTGCATGAACACACGCCGCTGCCGGAGGCGAGCGCCTACACCGCCGCCAAACACGCGCTCGGCGGGCTGACCAAATCGATGGCGCTGGAGCTGGTGGAGCATAACATTCTGGTGAACGCCGTCGCGCCTGGCGCTATCGCCACGCCGATGAACGACATGGACGAGGGCGACGCGAAACCCGGCTCGATGCCGAATATCCCGATAGCGCGCCCCGGCGAAACCGATGAGATAGCCAGCATCGTCGCGTGGCTCTGCTCAGAGGGGGCCACGTACACCACCGGCCAGTCGTTTATCATCGACGGCGGCTTTACGCTTGCCAACCCGCAGTTTAAGCCGAAGGCTTAATCCTCTCTGCTGCTGCGTTTACGCCACAGCCAGCGCAGCAGCAGCACAATGCCCACCGCCAGTACGACCCACACCAGCTGTTTCAGATGATGATCGAGGCGATGCAGCCACGGCTCTATCACCTGGCCGCCCACGTAACCGATCGTGGTAAAGAGCGTCGCCCAGACCAGCGCCCCGAGGATATTCAGCGGCACAAAGAGCTTCGGCGGGACGCGGCTCGCGCCAATTAACAGCGGGCCGATAATACGAAAACCATACATAAAGCGGGTGCCGATGACAAACCACGCCGGGTGGCGCTGGATAAGCGCCTGCGCGCGGCCTATCTGCTTCTGCTTGCCGGAAAACCTCGCCAGCGCCCGGGTGCCGAACCGGCGGCCCACCAGATACAGCGCCTGGTCGCCTATCATGCCGCCGAGCGCCACCACCAGCACCACCAGCGGAAAGCGCAGCAGCCCTTCATGCGCGGCCACGCCGCCCAGCAGCGTGACGGTTTCCCCTTCGGCAAGGCTGCCCAGTAACAACGTCACATAACCGTACCGCTCAATCAGGTTATTGATATCCATAAATTCCACTTACTCCCGTTTGTCAGGCTTTCTTCGCGCTACGCGCGAAACCGAAAGTATAACGCGCTCGCCACGCCCTGCGCGCGCAACAGGCGACCTGTTTTTGTGCTGTTTACTTTTTAATCTACAGGGCTGAATTATACTTACAGTACCCGTTCCGGGCGGTCTGAGTCAGGGGGCGTTATGAACCATGTCTGGGGGCTTTTGTCCCATCCTTTCCGTGAAATGCAGGTGATTCGCCACGAAAACGAAACCGTGACGCATCACTATACCCACCACGTACTCATCATGGCGGCCATTCCCGTGCTGTGCGCGTTTATCGGCACCACCCAGATTGGCTGGGATTTCGGCGACGGCAACGTCGTGAAGCTGTCGCTCTTTACCGGTTTCTATCTGGCGGTACTGTTTTATGCGCTGATGCTGGCAGGCGTCGCGGTGATGGGGCGGGTTATCTGGTGGATGGCGCGTGATTATCCGCGTCGGCCGTCGCTCGCGGGCTGTATGGTGTTCGCGGGCTATGTGGCGACGCCGCTCTTTTTAAGCGGCGTGGTGGCGCTCTATCCGCTGGTGTGGCTCTGCGCGCTGGTGGGAACGCTGGCACTGCTCTACACCGGTTATCTGCTGTATGTCGGCATTCCGGCGTTTCTCAATATTAATCAGGAAGAAGGGCTGCGCTTTTCCGGCTCGACGCTCGCCATCGGCGTGCTGTTGCTGGAGGTGCTGCTGGCGCTGACGGTCCTGCTGTGGGGCTACGGTTATCGTCTCTTCTGACGTGTGCCGCCGGTGTAAAAACCGGCGGCGCTGCGCCCGGCGCAGAATCTTCTGTAGCGAGAAATGCGAAGGCCGGAGTATCATGCCCGCGCCAGCCATCAATAGCTTTCACCGTTGGTGGCGGTGCGTTTAATTACGCGCGTGAATTCTTTTCCGAACTTTCGCCATGCCGACAAAAATTCGTCTTTCCCTGTTAAGTCTCGCGCTGCTGCTGGCCGCGCCGCTTTCCGCTCCGGCGCTGGCCGCCGCGAAAGCCGCCGCGTCGCCGCTTGCCGCCGCTGAGCCGCAAATTGCCTCCGGCAGCGCCATGATTGTCGATCTGCGCACCAACGAAGTGCTGTTCTCAAGCCACCCGGATCTGGTGCGTCCGATAGCGTCAATTACCAAAGTGATGACCGCGATGGTGGTGCTCGACGCCAGCCTGCCGCTGGATGAGATGCTGACGGTGGATATCAGCCATACGCCGGAGATGAAAGGGATCTATTCGCGGGTGCGTTTAAACAGCCAGATCAGCCGTAAAAATATGCTGCTGCTGGCGCTGATGTCGTCGGAAAACCGCGCGGCGGCAAGCCTCGCGCACCATTATCCGGGCGGCTATGACGCGTTTATCCGCGCCATGAACGCCAAAGCGAAAGCGCTCGGCATGCGCAATACGCATTTTGTGGAGCCGACAGGGCTTTCCATCCACAACGTCTCGACCGCACGCGATCTCACGAAGCTGTTAATCGCGACCAAACAGTATCCGCTGATTGGCCAGCTCAGCACCACGCGTGAAGAGATGGCGACGTTTTCGAATCCGACGTACACGCTGCCGTTCCGTAACACCAACCATCTGGTTTACCGCGATAACTGGAATATCCAGCTGACCAAAACCGGCTTTACCAACGCGGCGGGGCACTGCCTGATGATGCGCACGCTGATTAAAAACCGTCCGGTGACGCTGGTGGTGATGGACGCCTTCGGCAAATATACCCACTTTGCCGACGCCAGCCGCCTGCGCACCTGGCTTGAAACCGGCAAGGTGCAACCGGTGCCTGAAGCGGCGCTGAGCTATAAGCGCCAGAAAGCGGCGCAAATGGCGAATAACAGCGTCGAATAAGCTATTCCGGCAGCGTCCAGTCTCCCTGGTTGAGCGGACGCTGCATAATCAGCGTGTCGCGCCAGCCGCCGAATTTAAACCCGACGCTGCGCAAACTGCCCACCACTTCAAACCCCAGCAGCCGGTGCAGACGCGTCGAGCCGCGATTATTCTCGCCATCGCCAATCACCGCCATTAGCTGACGCCACGGGCCTTGCTCGCAGCGCTCAATAAGAGCGTGTAACAGACGGCTACCTATACCGCGCCCGACCATGCTGGCATCGATATAAATCGATTCTTCGAGGGTATAGCGATACGTAGGGCGCGCACGCCAGGGCGAGGCGTAACAGTAGCCGACCACAATGCCGTCCATCTCCGCCACAAGCCAGGGCAAGCCCTGCGATGTGACGGCACTGACGCGCGCGGTCATCTCATCAAGCGTCGGGGGCGTTTCTTCAAAGGAGGCGCGGCCGTGTTCGACATGCCAGCCATAAATGGCGCGAATGGCGTCGATATCCCCCGGCGTAACGTCACGAATCGCGGCTTTTGTCGCCGTGAGATTTTCCACAACAGCCATACCTGTATCCTCAAAAGACATGCCGCCGGAGGGCTCCGGCGGCATGGAGGATATATTATGCCTGTGCTTAAAAAGAAAACAGCCTGCCAGAATCAGCGGGCGGTCTGCTCCCCTGGCGTTTGTGCGATCCCGTCCGGTTCACCCCAGTATTTCTGCTTTGAGGTTTTGCCGATGCCGGGGTTCATGCTGTTAGTCGGGTCATTGGCCTTATAAAACTGTTTTAAGCTCTCAGGCGCTTCGTAGAGATGGCCGACGTTATGCTCCGCCGGGTATTGCGCGCCGCGCTCGCGCAGCAGCGCCAGCATCTCTTCTTTTAGCGCATGGACATCCACGCCTTTTTTAACGATGTAATCCTGGTGGAACACATGGCAGAAGAAGTGGCCGTAATAGAGCTTGTGCACCAGTTTGCTGTCAATTTCCGGCGGCAGATGCTCGAACCACTCGGTGTCGTTGCGCCGCAGCGCGATATCGAGCGCCAGAATATCTTCCACCTCGTCAGCGTGAACCGCGTGATAACGCACCGCCGCGCCCGCCGCAGCAAAGCGGTGTAGAAACGCTTTGCTGCCTTCTTCCGCCGTACAGGCGAAGAAATCGCCTTCGGCCTCTTTAAAGAAGCTCGTCAGCCAGCTGCGCGCTTCTTCAATGCCGTCGCCCGCCATTTTCAGCAGCAGGTGATGCTCATATTTATCGCGCCAGCTTTTCATGCGCGGCGGCAAATGACCGGGGAAAAGCCCACTCAGTTTTTGCATCATGCGGTCGGTAAAGTGCGGTTTAACAAACGGCACTTTCTCAAGCCAGGCGTCGGTGCGGCCTTTGGTGGTAAAGAAGAACGGCATTTTGTCGGTGCCGAGCTTATTGATCATCAGGAACGTATCTTTCCCGTAGCGCTCGGCGATGTCGTAGATATCGCGGTGCATATACTCACCTGCGACCGGCAGGCTTTCAAAATTGGCGAGAATATGGCGGCGGATTCGGGTCAGTACGTCCGGCTGGTTGGTGCCGATATAAAACACCTCCTGGCGTTTTTCGGCTTCGAAAGTATCAAGACGCACCGCGAACACCGCGAGCTTACCGGCGCAGCCGGAGGCTTCAAAGAGCCGCTCCGGGTTGGCGTTGTAGCGCGCCGGGCTGTCGGCGTCGATATCGCGCACGCGCTCGATGTAATGACGGTCGGAGGCCTGGCGTTCGTCGTGGCGCACGGCGGTCGGATCAATGCGGTCATCATCAAGGCGGCCCAGGATCTGCTCCGGCGTCTGGCCGAGATCGATGCCCAGATGGTTCACCAGACGCAGCCGCCCGGTGTCGTCTATCTGCGCGAACAGCGCCATTTCGGTATAAGCGGGGCCGCGGTGCACCAGCGCGCCGCCGGAGTTATTACAGATACCGCCCATCACCGACGCGCCGATGCAGGAGGAGCCAATCACCGAGTGCGGCTCGCGGCCAAGCGGCTTGAGCGCGCGCTCCAGCTGCCAGAGCGTGGTGCCGGGATAAGCGAGGATCTGTTCGCCGTTATCCAGCAGGTGCAGCTTATCGAGGCGCAGCGTGCTGATGATGATAATGTCGCGATCGTAGTCGTTGCCGTTCGGCGTCGAGCCTTCCGTCAGGCCGGTGTTAGCCGCCTGCATCAGAATGATTTTGTCGGCGGCGACGCAAATTTCCAGCACGCGCCATAATTCCAGCAGCGTGCCGGGAAAAACGACGGCCAGCGCCTCGCCCTGGCCTGAGCGAAAGCCTTTGCGGTAACGGGCGGTTTTGGCCGGGTCGGTGAGAAGATGGCTGGCGCCGGTAATGCGGGTCAGCTCCGCGATAACCTCATGGTTACCGGAGGTTGGTGTCAGGATCATGTTCCACTCCTTGTGGCAGAGAAAACGCACGTCTCTAAGCATAGCCGCGAATTTCGCGACGAGTCCGAAAAGGTTGAAAAATCAGCGTATAAACTTGCGTTTGGCTTCTTCCCTGCTAAGGCTTATGGCACACTGCACACCTTATTCTTTGTGGCGGCAACGTTGCGGCTGCGTCTAAAAGAGAGTTAATCCTATGAAATGGCTTTGTTCTGTGGGTATGGCCGTGAGCCTTGCGCTGCAACCGGCCCTGGCGTCTGAACCGTTTGGCGAGCATCCGCTGACGCCCGAAGCGCGGGATGCGTTTGTCACCGATTTACTCAAAAAAATGACGGTCGATGAGAAAATCGGCCAGCTGCGTCTGATTAGCGTCGGGCCGGATAACCCGAAAGAAGCGATTCGGGACATGATCAAAGAAGGTCAGGTCGGCGCGATTTTCAACACCGTGACCCGCCCGGATATCCGCGCGATGCAGGATCAGGTGATGCAGTTAAGCCGCCTGAAAATTCCGCTGTTTTTCGCCTACGACGTGCTGCACGGCCAGCGCACCATTTTCCCGAACAGCCTCGGGCTCGCCTCCTCGTTTAACCTCGACGCGGTAAAAACCGTGGGCCGCGTGTCGGCATATGAAGCCGCCGACGACGGTCTGAACATGACCTGGGCGCCGATGGTGGACGTCACGCGCGACCCGCGCTGGGGCCGTGGTTCGGAAGGGTTCGGTGAAGATACTTATCTCACCAGCATGATGGGCAAAACGATGGTTGAGTCGATGCAGGGCAAAAGCCCGGCGGATCGCTACTCGGTGATGACCAGCGTGAAACACTTCGCCGCTTACGGCGCGGTGGAGGGTGGCAAAGAGTACAACACTGTTGATATGAGCTCTCAGCGTCTTTTCAACGACTACATGCCGCCATACAAAGAGGCGCTCGATGCGGGCAGCGGCGGCGTGATGATTGCGCTCAACTCCCTAAACGGTACGCCGGCGGCGTCCGATGGCTGGCTGCTGAAAGACTTGCTGCGCGGCGACTGGGGCTTTAAAGGCATCACCATTTCTGACCACGGCGCGATTAAAGAGCTGATTAAACACGGTACGGCGTCCGACCCGGAAGACGCGGTTCGCGTGGCGATCAAATCCGGCGTCGATATGAGTATGGCGGATGAGTACTACAGCAAATACCTGCCGAATCTTATCAAGAGCGGCAAAGTCACCATGGCAGAGCTTGATGACGCCACGCGTCACGTGCTGAACGTCAAATATGACATGGGGCTGTTTAACGATCCGTACAGCCATCTGGGACCGAAAGACTCCGACCCGCAAGACACCAACGCCGAAAGCCGTCTGCACCGCGACGACGCGCGTAAAGTGGCGCGCGAAAGCCTGGTGCTGCTGAAAAACCGTCTGGAGACGCTGCCGCTGAAAAAATCCGGCACCATCGCAGTGGTGGGGCCGCTCGCTGACAGCAAGCGCGACATGATGGGCAGCTGGTCTGCCGCAGGTGTGGCCGATCAGTCCGTCACGCTGCTGCAGGGTATGAAAAATGTCGCGGGCGATAAGGCCAAAATCCTCTACGCCAAAGGCGCTAACGTCACCGACGATAAGGGCATCGTAGACTTCCTGAATCTCTACGAGCCGGCGGTGGTGGTGGATAAACGCACGCCGAAAGAGATGATCGACGAGGCGGTAAACGTCGCGAAGCAGTCTGACGTGGTCGTGGCGGTCGTGGGTGAAGCGCAGGGCATGGCGCATGAGGCGTCCAGCCGTACCGATCTCACCATTCCGCAGAGTCAGCGCGACCTTATCAGCGCGCTGAAAGCGACCGGTAAACCGCTGGTGCTGGTGCTGATGAACGGTCGTCCGCTGGCGCTGGTGAAAGAAGACCAGCAGGCCGATGCGATTCTGGAGACCTGGTTTGCCGGGACCGAAGGCGGTAACGCCATCGCCGACGTGCTGTTTGGCGACTACAACCCGTCAGGCAAGCTGCCAATCTCCTTCCCGCGCTCGGTCGGGCAGATCCCGGTGTACTACAGCCACCTCAACACGGGCCGTCCGTACAACCCGGAAAAACCAAACAAATACACCTCGCGCTACTTTGACGAAGCCAACGGCCCGCTCTATCCGTTCGGTTACGGCCTGAGCTACACCACGTTCAGCGTTTCCGACGTGAAGCTCTCATCACCGACCATGAAGCGTGACGGCAAAGTGACCGCCAGCGTAACGGTGACCAACACCGGCAAGCGCGAAGGTGCTACCGCAGTGCAGATGTATCTCCAGGACGTCACGGCCTCTATGAGCCGTCCGGTGAAACAGCTGCGCGGCTTTGAGAAAATCACGCTGAAACCGGGCGAAAGCCAGACTGTCAGCTTCCCGATCGATATCGACGCGCTGAAATTCTGGAACCAGCGCATGAAATATGACGCGGAGCCTGGCAAATTCAACGTCTTCATCGGGCTGGATTCCGCCCGCGTGAAGCAGGGCGAATTCGAACTGCTGTAAGCGGTTGTCGATTGTCAGAGGGCCGGGAAACCGGCCCTTTTTTATGCTCATCGCCCGTTAAAAAATGCCATTTCCCGTCTTTTCCCTTTCCCCCTGAGATTTATCAACTACGCTTTTCTCTTAAGCCCTTAGCGAAGCGGATAAAAGAGGAAAATCATGAGGCTAAAACTCTGGAGCGCGGCAGGCCTGGTACTGCTGGCGGCAGGCGCGCAGGCGGCCGAGCCGGTGAAAGTGGGCTCGAAAATCGACACCGAAGGCGCGCTGCTTGGCAACGTGATTCTGCAGGTGCTGGAAAGCCACGGCGTGAAAACGGTCAACAAAATCCAGCTGGGCACCACGCCAGTCGTGCGCGGGGCGATCACCTCTGGCGAGCTGGATATCTACCCGGAATACACCGGCAACGGGGCGTTTTTCTTTAAGCAGGAGAACGATCCTGCGTGGAAGAACGCGCAGCAGGGCTATGAGAAAGTCAAAAAGCTCGACGCCGAACAGAACAAGCTTATCTGGCTGACGCCTGCGGCGGCGAACAACACCTGGACTATCGCGGTGCGTCAGGACCTGGCGCAGAAGAACAAGCTGACCTCGCTTGCCGACCTCAGCCGCTATCTGAAAGAGGGCGGGACGTTCAAACTCGCCGCCTCGGCGGAGTTTATCGAGCGCCCGGACGCGCTGCCGGCCTTTGAAAAAGCCTACCAGTTTAAACTTAACCAGGACCAGATGCTGTCGCTCGCGGGTGGTGACACCGCGGTGACTATCAAAGCGGCGGCCCAGCAGACCTCCGGCGTTAACGCCGCGATGGCCTATGGCACCGATGGCCCGGTGGCGGCGCTCGGCCTGCAAACGCTCACCGATCCGAAAGGCGTGCAGCCGGTTTACGCGCCCGCGCCGGTCGTGCGCGAAGCCGTGCTGAAAGCCTACCCGGAGATGCCGCAGTGGTTTGAGCCGGTCTTTAAGACGCTGGATGAGAAAACGCTTCAGGAGCTGAACGCGCAGATCGCAGTAGAAGGGCTGGATGCCGGTAAAGTGGCGTCACAGTGGCTTAAAGAAAAAGGACTGGTGAAATAACGCCTCCGGCGTTTGCCTCGGGACACGTTTTGTCAATCAGATGCCATAACCGGGTGCTGGTGCTGCTGGCGATCCTGCTGGCCGCCGCCGCCCTGTTGCCCTTTTTAAATTACGCGCCGAACCGGCTGGTCTCCGGCGCGCCGCTCGGTCTCTCCGGGCTTTTCCCTGCCGCCGCGCCCGCGTTATGGGCGCTGCCGGTCTTGCTCTGTTTACTCGCTTTTGTCCCCGGAAAACCGGGCGCGCTGCTGATTCTGATGGCGGCGCAGGCGCTCTTTATCATGCTGCTTTTTGTGACGGGCGCAGAGGCGGCGCGGCTTGCCGAAACCGGCAGTCGTCTGGCGCGCACCTCGCCCGGCAGCGGGCTGTGGCTGATGCTCGCGGTCTCCTTACTTGCCGCCAGCGACGCCATCGGCAGGCTGACGCGCCAGCCGCTCTGGCGCTGGCTTCTACAGGCGCAGATCTGGATTGCGCCGCTCTGGCTTTTGCTGAGCGGTCATTTTGATGCGCTGTCGCTGCTTAAAGAGTACGCCAACCGACAGACGGTATTTGATGACGCCACCGCGCGCCACCTGACGCTGCTTTTCGGCACGCTGGCACCTGCGGTCGTCATTGGTTTGCCGCTCGGCATTTTGTGTCACCGACGCCCGCGCTGGCAGCCGGGACTGTTCGCTGCGCTCAATATTATTCAGACTGTGCCGTCTGTGGCGCTCTTTGGTCTGCTGATGGCCCCGCTTGCCGGGCTCGCGCAGGCGTTTCCGGCGCTCGGCGCGTTGGGCATTTCCGGCACCGGGCTTGCGCCTGCGCTGATCGCGCTCACGCTTTACGCGCTGCTGCCGCTGGTGCGCGGCGTGGTGGCGGGGCTCGGGCAGGTGCCCGACGCGGTGCGTGAAAGCGCCCGCGGAGTGGGGATGTCCGCCTGGCAGCGCTTCTGGCATGTCGACGTACCGCTGGCGCTGCCCGTCTGGCTGCGCAGCCTGCGGGTGGTGGCAGTGCAGACAGTCGGTATGGCGGTGGTGGCCGCGCTGATTGGCGCAGGCGGTTTCGGGGCGCTGGTTTTTCAGGGGTTGCTTAGCAGCGCGCTCGATCTGGTGCTGCTCGGCGTTATCCCGGTCGTGGCGCTGGCGGTGGTGCTGGACGCGCTGTTTACGCTCGCCATCGGCGCGCTGGAGGCAAAAAGAAATGATTGAATTTAAGCAGGTCAGCAAGTTTTACAACGGCGGCGCGGCGGTAAAAGCGTTAAACCTGAGATTTGCCGAAGGCGCATTCTCGGTGCTTATCGGCACCTCCGGCTCCGGCAAATCCACCACGCTCAAAATGATTAACCGGCTGGTGGAGCACGACGAGGGCGAAATTCGCTTCGCGGGCGAGGAGATCCGCCAGTTTTCGCCCGAAGCGCTGCGCCGGCGCATGGGCTATGCGATCCAGTCGGTCGGGCTGTTTCCGCACTGGACGGTGGCGCAAAACGTCGCCACGGTGCCGCAGCTGCTGAAGTGGCCGAAGGCGCGCATACAGGCGCGGGTGGATGAACTGCTCGCGCTGCTTGGGCTCGCGCCTGACGCATTTCGCGACCGCTACCCGCATCAGCTCTCCGGCGGGCAGCAGCAGCGCGTCGGCGTGGCGCGCGCGCTGGCGGCCGACCCGGAAGTGTTGCTGATGGACGAGCCGTTCGGCGCGCTCGACCCGGTCACTCGCAGCGCGCTGCAACAGGAGATGCGCCGCATTCATCAACTGCTCGGGCGCACCATTGTGCTGGTGACGCACGATATCGACGAGGCGCTGGGGCTGGCTGAGCATCTGGTGCTGATGGATAACGGCGAAGTGGTGCAGCAGGGCACGCCGCTGGCGCTGCTCACCGCGCCGCGCAATGACTTCGTGCGTGACTTTTTCGGGCGCAGCGAGCTTGGCGTGCGGCTGTTGTCGCTTAAACAGGTAGGGGAGTTTATCGAGCCGGGCATGGCCGACGGCGCACCAGTGGCGGAAACCATAACGCTGCGTGAGGCGATGTCGGTGTTTGTTGAACGCCAGTGCGAGGCGCTGTCAGTGGTGGATACAAACGGCGCGCACCGCGGCGTACTGCGCTTTCGCCATCTGGTGAATCAGCGGGAGGCGCGGGGTGAGTAGACTGCGCGATCCGCTGCTCTGGCTGGCGCTGCTGTTTGTCGCGCTGCTGCTGGCGATGCCGCACAGCGAAGGACTGTTCCACTGGCTGTTTCCGGGGCTGGCGCGCCCGGTCTATCTTCAGGAGAGCTTTGTCGCGCTGACGCTTTCGCATCTCGGGCTGGTGGCGGCGGCAGGCGCGGTGTCGGTCGCCTGCGGCGTCGCGGTGGGGATTGCGGTGACGCGTCCGTGGGGGCGCGAGTTTCGCGCGCTTGCCGAAACGCTCGCCGCCGCCGGGCAGACGTTCCCACCGGTGGCGGTTTTGGCGATTGCGGTGCCGGTGATGGGCTTCGGGCGCGAGCCTGCAATTGTCGCGCTTATTCTTTATGGCCTGTTGCCGGTGTTGCAGGGCACGCTCGCGGGCTTAAGCGCAGTGCCGGAGGACGTGAAAGAGGTGGCGCGAGGCGTCGGCATGAGCCGCGCTCAGATCCTACGCAAAGTCGAGTTGCCGCTGGCGTCGGGAGTAATACTGGCAGGGATACGCACGTCGGTGATTATTAATATCGGCACCGCCACCATTGCCTCCACCGTAGGAGCCAGCACGCTCGGCACCCCGATTATCATCGGCCTGAGTGGGTTTAACACGGCGTATGTGATTCAGGGTGCGGTGCTGGTGGCGCTGGCGGCGGTCCTGGTGGACCGGCTCTTTGAGCGCCTGGCGCGGGTTATGAACCGGAATGCAGGATAACGGTGTAGCCGGCCAGCATAACGCCGCCGATACCGCCGATGGCCATCAGGACCATGCCGGTGATAAGCCCGATTCTGACAAATTTCATGCGTTGCTCCTTATGTTAACCGCGTAATTATACGGTGAAGCGCGTCTGTTAATGAACCTTTAAATGGTTTCCGGTTCATGGAGCGAAAAAATGGGGTGGCCCTGCGCATGCCAGGCGGCGATCTGCTCAAGCTGGCGCGCCGCGGGCGGCTCGCCGCACCATACCAGCAGCGTTTTACCAGGGAACAGCTCCGGGCGCAGCTGCACCAGCGGTTGCGCCAGCACATCCACCCGCCAGCCTTTCTGGACCGACACCCAGGCCGCGAGCCAGATTTGCGTCGCATCCTGATGATTCCAGCCGACCACCAGCGCGTCGTTGCCCGGCTTTTTCCATGCGGATTGAAGACAAAGCGCGATGTAGTTAATCAGAATGCCGTCCAGCAGGCTTAACAGCGCATGCAGCGTGGCGTGCTGTAACTGCATCCGGCGGCGCAGCGGGGTATAGAGATGACGCACCAGCATCTGGGCCGGGTAGTCGCGTCCTAATTCGCTTACCCAGTGCCGCACCTGGCCCGGGTTGCCGCTGCGCAGTTTCGCAAGCAGCATCTCCTGGCGCTCGCGCCAGCCTTCCGGCTCATCGGCGCTGTCCTGGCTTAACAGGGTTTTGACTTTACTGACCTGAACGCCTTGCTCAATCCAGTGTTTGATTTCGCGGATACGGTCGATATCCGCCTCGCTGAACAAACGGTGGCCGCCGTCGGTGCGCACGGGTTTAAGCAGTCCGTAACGGCGCTGCCACGCGCGCAGCGTCACGGGGTTAACTTCACAGAGATCGGCCACTTCGCCAATCGTATATAACGCCATACTGGTTCTCTTCGGGGAATGGTACCCATTAAATGTAGTAGGTGATGCACGAACCGGGAAAAAGAGTTTGTATCCTGTATCCCGCAGGCAACAAGGCGAAAACCACGACGCTGGACGAAAAAAGGGGAGATAAGCATCTCCCCTTTGGTTTATGGCGCTTCTGGCGCGTTGGGCGTCAGGTTATTTCACCTGCTGGCCCGGCTTCGCGCCGCTGTCCGGGCTTAACAGGAAGATATCTTTCCCGCCAGGGCCTGCGGCCATCACCATGCCTTCTGAGATACCGAAACGCATTTTACGCGGCGCGAGGTTCGCCACCATGACGGTCAGGCGGCCAATCAGCGCCTGCGGGTCCGGGTAGGCGGAGCGGATGCCGGAGAAGACGTTACGTTTTTCGCCGTCCAGATCCAGCGTCAGGCGCAGCAGTTTGTCAGAGCCTTCCACAAACTCCGCGTTTTCAATCAACGCCACGCGCAGGTCGATTTTCGCGAAATCGTCAAACGTGATGGTTTCCTGAATTGGGTTTTCCGCCAGCTCGCCGGTCACCGGCGCTGCCGCCGCTTTTACTTCTTCTTTGGACGCTTCCACTAACGCCTCCACCTGTTTCATCTCAATACGGTTATAGAGCGCTTTAAAGCTGTTCACTTTATGGCCGAGCAGCGGGGCGTTTACGCCATCCCAGGTCAGCTCAACATTCAGGAACGCTTCGGCGCGAGCGCACAGCTCCGGCAGTACCGGCTTCAGGTACGTCATCAGCACGCGGAACAGGTTGATGCCCATAGAGCAAATCGCCTGCAGATCGGCGTCGCGGCCTTCCTGTTTGGCAACCACCCACGGTGCCTGCTCGTCAACGTAGCGGTTCGCCAGATCGGCAAGCGCCATGATTTCGCGAATAGCCTTACCAAACTCACGGCTCTCCCACGCCTCACCAATGACGGCAGCGGCGTCGGTGAAGGTCTTGTAGAGCGCCGGGTCAGCCAGTTCAGCGGCTAACTGGCCGTCAAAACGTTTGGCGATAAAGCCCGCGTTGCGCGACGCCAGGTTGACCACTTTGTTGACGATGTCGGCGTTCACGCGCTGCACGAAATCTTCCAGGTTCAGGTCGATATCGTCGATGCGTGAGGAGAGCTTCGCCGCGTAGTAGTAGCGCAGGCTGTCGGCGTCGAAATGGTTCAGCCAGGTGCTGGCCTTGATGAACGTGCCGCGCGATTTGGACATCTTCGCGCCGTTCACCGTCACATAGCCGTGCACAAACAGGTTGGTCGGTTTACGAAAACCGCTGCCTTCGAGCATCGCCGGCCAGAACAGGCTGTGGAAGTAGACGATATCTTTACCGATGAAGTGATACAGCTCGGCGTCAGAATCTTTTTTCCAGTACTCGTCAAAGCTCACGGTATCGCCGCGCTTGTCGCACAGGTTTTTGAACGAGCCCATGTAGCCGATAGGCGCATCCAGCCAGACGTAAAAATATTTGCCCGGCGCGTTCGGGATTTCAAAGCCGAAGTAAGGCGCGTCGCGGGAGATATCCCACTGCTGCAGGCCGGATTCAAACCACTCCTGCATTTTGTTCGCCACCTGCTCCTGGAGCGCGCCGGAGCGGGTCCACGCCTGCAGCATTTCGCTGAAAGACGGCAAATCAAAGAAGAAGTGTTCAGAATCACGCATCACCGGCGTGGCGCCGGAGACCACCGATTTCGGCTCGATAAGCTCGGTCGGGCTGTAGGTCGCGCCGCAGACTTCGCAGTTATCGCCGTACTGATCCGGGGATTTACATTTCGGGCAGGTGCCTTTTACAAAACGGTCCGGCAGGAACATGCCTTTTTCCGGGTCGTAGAGCTGCGAAATGGTACGGTTTTTAATAAAGCCGTTTTCTTTAAGGCGCGTGTAAATCAGCTCCGACAGCACGCGGTTTTCGTCGCTGTGGGTAGAGTGATAGTTATCGTAGCTGATGTTAAAGCCCGCAAAATCGGTCTGATGCTCTTTGCTCATCTCGGCAATCATCTGCTCCGGCGTAATGCCAAGCTGCTGGGCCTTGAGCATGATGGGCGTGCCGTGGGCGTCGTCGGCGCAGATGAAATTAACCTCGTGGCCGCGCATTCGCTGGTAACGGACCCAGACATCAGCCTGGATGTGCTCCAGCATATGGCCGAGGTGGATGGAGCCGTTGGCGTACGGCAGCGCGCACGTTACCAGAATTTTCTTCGCGACTTGAGTCATAGTGAGTATTACGTCTTCTGTGGCAAATGGGGCAGTCATAGTACCCGAATCCACCCGCGTTGAGTACCGCGCGGCGGTAAAAGCGCGCAAAAAAGCAGAGGAAAGAGTGGCCTGCGGCGAGGCCGGGTATGGTCATGAATTCAGGGCTTGCAGCGGGCGATGGGCGTGTTCAGCGCGCCGGAGACGATCTTCAGGCCGTTGAATGAATGGGCGTCGCTCAGCACAAGCAGAAAATGCGCTGCCCCGCCTGGCGCTGTTTATCACCGTGCGAATATTCTTATGGCCGAACCGAAAACGTGCTGGCCTATTTCCACGACGAAGAAAAAATGAAATAATAAGCACCGGAAATTATTTATAATGTTAAATAGGGTGCGATGATCTTGTGCCACATTTATTTATAAACCTGTCAACACCAGACTCATATTGAGTCTATTTTTACACAGCTGTATTACACGTCACTCATATATCTAAATAATTATGCATCATTGATAACGTTTATCTTTTTATACATTCGGATTTTTTTGATTTGGTTCGGTTTTTGGGGTTTGAACAGGAGGTATTATTTACGATTGACCTGTATTGAGGAGAGGAAATGGTTTTTAACATTGGTAATACATTGATATTTCTATGTAGAACTAAGGAGAGGTTTAGAAATAATTTAATTTTTAATGGAGTCTACGCGTCATATATTGCTTATCGTCTGTCGCTGATGATGATGCAAAGCAATGCTTTCTGCCTGCGGGCTTTGATCTGTGGTTTATTACAAGGTTATACCACGCCGGCAAAGGACAATAAAAAAGCTCACGGCGAAGCGGAAATTACGCCGCTCAATATTGCGCAACGCGTGGAGCTGAGCGATTGCTCCGTTTTCGAGAGTTTTTCAACCCCGACACGTTATCGATTTTATGATTATGGAAATCTGAAAGCGTTAGATATTTCGCAGGAGGATGTTTTAATTTCTTCTGTTTTGAAGATAAGTAATGATTTTGACCTGTTTTTGCATAGAGCACGCTTGTATGAAAGATTAGAGAGCGAGCGAGGCTCTGCATTGCAGGCAAGTTCGTCATTCGATGAATTCGCCATAACCACGCGCGCAGAAAAATTCTATCCGGGCTTAATGGATGAACTAAGGAAATTAACTGAACTGGATGATTTTTGGTTTTATCTGCGTGCGGATTATATCGAAGGCATGATCAGAACAATTAATTTTGATAAATCATTGCCGGTAATGAATGATGAACATACGCTAAGTTTAGCGCGTCTGCTCTCCACCATTGTGGATATGAAAAATCCTCTTACCTATCATCACTCACTCAAAGTAGGCGAGTTAGCGAGTTTTATTGGTAAGAAGATGTACCTTGATGAAAGAACCTGCAACCGGTTATATCTTGCTGGCTTACTGCACGATCTCGGTAAAATCAATACTGCCGATGGCATATTGAATAAACGAGGGAAACTCACGCCAGGCGAATACCGAACGATTCAGCGCCACGTTACGGACACCCGTGGCATCCTTCGCAGCATCATCATTGATGAAAATGTAGTTGACTGGGCTGCTGAACATCATGAGCGTATTGACGGCTCAGGGTATCCCATGAAAAAGAGAGGGGAGCAACTCTCATTGCCCAGCAGAATCATGGCGATAGCAGATATATTTCAGGCGCTATGCCAGAAAAGAACTTATCGGGAAGCGCTTCCTCTCGATAAAGTTTTATCAATTATACGGACAGAATGCGCAAATGGAAAAATATGCTCGCGTACCTTTAGTGTTTTCGAAGAAAATGCTAAAGAGTGCTACGAAATCGCTAAATAAAAATTGGTTGTATGAAAATTTCAATGCTTGTTAATAAAAGAAAGAATAAACGATATATTATCGGTACTCTCGTTTTTGCCTGTGTTTCATTGATGATTATTGTAGCGCTCACGTTCAGCTATATGTGCGAAGTGTGTAACAACGCCATTGAATCCGTCACGGAAATTTTATTACGTGAGCAGGCGGTCAATGACAGCATTGCGTCGATGATTTCAACATCAACGATGTCACATATGAATACGAAATGTGAATCGAAAGAGCTTTTAGGTGCGCTTTATACTAACCGTAACTTTGATACGCAATCTTGCAGTAAAATCAATGCTGTGACTTTCGTTGAAAATTATCTGTCTAAAAAAACGCTGCAAAACAGATATTATTCTTCGCCGGAATATGGCTTTGTTTATTTTTTCAATGGTAAAAAATATAAAAAATTACAACCCGGAATGTATAGTCAGGTTATCAGCCTTACTGGTAATTTTGCAAGATTCCTTTCCTATGAAAAAAGGAAAAGAGACATTTTAGATTTTTGGGATAATCACCTTGAATTCAACGAGATTTATCGTGACTCAGTCAGTAAAAATCTGGTGATGACTATTGCAACGCCGGTCACTAACTCCTATACCCGGGAGGTCATTGGCGTCATGTACACGGATATTAGTGAAGATGAACTGCAGCAGCATGTGTTTAGCAGAAGCCCAGCCCCGAAGTGGGTTAGCGTTACTGCCAATAATATCTCATACGATCGGCCTGGCAGCCTGTGCGCCACACAACATTGTGAGACGCATGCATTATCCTTCAATATTCTTAGCCAGCCGCTGGCGGAAATTTTCATTCTGGAAGCCAATGTAGACCTCTACGCTTTTATTAAAGAAAATATAAAAATCTTTCTGGCGGTTTTGATGGCTTTTATCGTTATTGTTACCGCGGCTATAAAAGCAATTAATCTTTTCCTGAAGACGCAGAAACATGCTGTGATTGATTCACTGACGCAGGTCTATAACCGCCAGATTATCTCTCATCTTTCTGGCAAGGATTATAATAGCCTCGTTATTTTTGATTGTGATGAATTCAAGGTGATTAATGACACTCACGGACATCTGGTTGGCGATGCGGCCTTAACACATATCGCCAGTATAATTTCAGATAACGTCAGAAATGAGGATGTTGTCGTTCGCTACGGCGGCGATGAATTTATCGTGCTGTGCACCAATGAAAAAATACATGCGCGGAAAATGGCGGAAAGGATATGTTCAAAACTTAAAGTTAACCCTTTAGTTTTTGGCGATCTTACTCTGCCGCTATCGATCTCTTTTGGCGTGGCTGAATTTACTGACGATCTGCACACAGCGTTATACAAAGCTGATAAGGCGCTTTACGCGCAAAAACTGAAGAGTCGCTCGCAAAAGGTTGACGCGACAAATTAACCTAAAAAACCAGGTGCCTTTTAGCAAAAGGCACCGGTTATCAGTTCAGTAACGACACCGTAAAGGTCGGCTCAAGGGTATGCGTTACATTCGCGCCCTGAAGCCAGACGCCCACATGCCTGCTTTAGCGCACATCAGGCTAACCCCTGCGGGCGTTTAATGTCGTCTTACTCCCCGCGACTCTGTTATGATTCTATGACTGCAATTTATTAACATCAGAACAACAAAGGAGTCGGGATGAATTCGCAATCCCAGGCCAAATCCCCCGAGGCGCTGCGTGCGCTGGTCGCCGGGACGTTAGCCAATTTCCAGCACCCCACCCTGAAGCACAACCTCACGGCGCTGAAAGCGCTGCATCATGTCGCCTGGCTTGATGACACCATTCACGTCGAGTTACAGATGCCGTTTGCCTGGCGCAGCGGTTTCGAGGAGCTGAAAGAGCAGGTGAGCGCCGAGCTGCTGCGTTTAACCGGTGCCAGCGCCATCGACTGGAAACTGTCGCACAGTATCGCCACCTTAAAACGCGTGAAAAATCAGCCGGGCGTGAATGGCGTGAAAAACATTATCGCGATTAGTTCCGGTAAGGGCGGGGTAGGGAAATCCTCTACCGCCGTCAACCTGGCGCTGGCGCTGGCGGCGGAAGGTGCGAAAGTGGGCATTCTCGATGCTGATATTTACGGCCCGTCGGTGCCGACGATGCTCGGCGCGGAAGGCGAACGCCCGACCTCGCCAGACGGCACCCATATGGCACCGATTATCTCTCACGGTCTTGCCACTAACTCCATTGGTTATCTGGTGACCGACGATAACGCCATGGTGTGGCGCGGCCCGATGGCGAGCAAAGCGCTGCTGCAACTGCTGCAGGAAACCATGTGGCCGGATCTCGACTATCTGGTGCTGGATATGCCGCCGGGCACCGGCGACATCCAGCTGACGCTCGCCCAGAACATTCCGGTGACCGGCGCGGTGGTGGTGACCACACCGCAGGACATCGCGCTTATCGACGCCAAAAAAGGCATCGTGATGTTCGAGAAAGTGGAAGTGCCGGTACTCGGCATTGTCGAGAACATGAGTATGCACATTTGCAGTAATTGCGGTCATCACGAGCCGATTTTCGGCACCGGCGGCGCGCAGAAGCTCGCGGAAACTTATCATACTCAGCTGCTGGGCCAGATGCCGCTGCATATCTCGCTGCGTGAAGACCTCGACCGCGGCCAGCCGACCGTCGTCTCCCGCCCGGAGAGCGAATTCACCACGCTTTACCGCCAGCTGGCGGGACGTGTGGCGGCGCAGCTCTACTGGCAGGGCGAAGTGATCCCGGGCGATATCGCGTTTCGCGCGGTATAATGCCGGGTGCGTTTCGCGCCATGACAGACGCCTCCTCCGGGAGGCGTTTTTTATGGTCAGGATTTACGAAAATGCAGGAGCAGGTAAGCGCCTTCCGGGGCATCGCCGTGCCCCTCCTGCACCCAGCCGTGGCGGGCGTAAAAGCGCAGCGCGCGTTCGTTTTTTTCAAGACACTTAAGCGCGCCGGTGCCGGTAAACCGCGCCTGCACGGCCTCAAGCAGCGCCGCGCCGACGCCGCGCCCCTGAGCGTCCGGGGCGACAAACAGGTGATGCAGAAAATTGTCGTTTTCGGCGATGGACGCAAACCCGAGCCGGTGGCCGTCCGCCTGCGCCACCAGAATCGTTTCGCCGAGTGTGTCGGCGTCAAAATCCTCCAGTTGCCATTCGCTACCATCAAGCCACGGCCAGCCTTCGCGCCGGGCGTGTAAATAGATCGTGCGTAAAAACGGACGATCGCTCTCTTCCCAGGGCCTGATCTCCACTGCGTTTTTCTTCATTAACGACACTCACTTACCGTTTTTTGGGTTTCTTCATAGAAAGTTATGGCACAGCAGCGTATTTTACGCGCTCTTAATTGTCAGCGCGGAGCATGGGCATGTACGAGTTCAATCTGGTGTTGTTACTGCTCCAGCAGATGTGCGTATTTCTGGTGATCGCCTGGGTGATGAGTAAAACGCGGTTGTTTATCCCGCTGATTCAGGTCTCGATTCGCCTGCCGCATAAGCTGTTGTGCTACGTCACGTTCTCCGGTTTTTGCATTATGGGCACCTATTTCGGGCTGCATATTCAGGATTCCATCGCCAATACCCGCGCCATTGGCGCCGTCATGGGCGGGCTGCTCGGCGGGCCGCTGGTAGGCGGGCTGGTGGGGCTTACCGGCGGTCTGCATCGCTATTCGCTTGGCGGCATGACCGCGCTGAGCTGCATGGTGTCAACGATTGTCGAAGGGCTGCTCGGGGGCATCGTTCATAGCTGGCTGATTCGCCGCGGGCGCACCGATAAAATCTTCAACCCTTTTACCGCAGGCGCGATCACGCTGGTGGCGGAATTAGTGCAGATGGGCATTATTCTGCTGATCGCCCGCCCGTTCAGCGACGCGCTGCATCTGGTGCAAAACATCGCCGCGCCCATGGTCGTTACCAATACCATCGGGGCCGCGATGTTCATGCGTATTCTGCTCGACAAGCGCGCCATGTTTGAGAAATACACTACGGCGTTTTCGGCCACCGCGCTCAAGGTTGCCTCCGCGACGGAAGGCATTCTGCGCCAGGGGTTTAACGTCGAAAACAGCATGAAGGTGGCGCAGGTAATTCGCCAGGAGCTGGAGATAGGCGCGGTCGCCATTACCGATCGCGAACAGCTGCTGGCGTTTACCGGCATCGGTATGGATCACCATCTGCCCGGCAGCCCCATTTCGTCGCCCTGGACGCTGCGGGCGATTGAGTCCGGCGAAGTGGTCTACGCCGATGGCAACGAAGTGCCGTACCGCTGTTCGCTGCACCCGAACTGTAAGCTCGGCTCGACGCTCGTTATTCCGCTGCGCGGCGAGAACCGCAAGGTGGTGGGCACCATCAAGCTGTATGAACCAAAGCATCGCCTGTTCAGCTCGATCAACCGCACGCTGGGAGAAGGCATTGCGCAGCTGCTTTCCGCGCAGATCCTGGCGGGCCAGTATGAACGTCAGAAGCAGTTGCTCACCCAGTCGGAAATCAAACTGCTGCACGCCCAGGTGAATCCGCACTTTCTGTTTAACGCGCTGAACACGCTGATGGCGGTGATCCGCCGCGACAGCGAGCAGGCCTGCCAGTTAGTGCAGTACCTCTCGACGTTTTTCCGCAAAAACCTTAAGCGCCCGACGGATGTGGTGTCGCTCGCCGATGAAATCGACCATGTGAACGCCTATCTGCAAATTGAACAGGCGCGGTTTCAGTCCCATTTGCAAGTGAGCATGAACCTGCCCGATGAGTTGCGCCATATCCGGCTGCCCGCGTTTACGTTGCAGCCGATTGTCGAGAACGCTATCAAGCACGGCACGTCGCAGCTCTTGGGCCCCGGCGAAATCGCCCTGCGCGCCAGCCGCGACGATGATCATCTGGTGCTGGAAATTGAAGATAACGCCGGGCTTTATCAGCCTAACGCCGTCAGCAACGGCCTTGGCATGAGCCTGGTGGATAAACGACTGCGCGCGCGCTTCGGCGACGAGTGCGGCATTTCGGTCGCCTGTGAGCAGGACCGCTTTACCCGGATTACCTTACGTTTACCGCTGGAGGGAACGACATGATTAGCGTGCTGATTGTCGATGATGAGCCGCTGGCGCGGGAGAATCTGCGCCTGCTGCTGAAAGAGGAGGCCGACATCGAGGTAGTGGGCGAATGCGCCAACGCCGTCGAAGCCATCGGCGCGGTACACCGCTTGCGCCCGGATGTAGTCTTTCTCGATATCCAGATGCCGCGCATCTCCGGCCTTGAAATGGTCGGCATGCTCGACCCCGACACCCGCCCGTGGATTGTTTTTCTGACCGCGTTTGACGAATACGCCGTGAAGGCGTTTGAAGAGCACGCCTTTGATTATCTGCTCAAGCCTATTGAGACCGCGCGTCTGCAAAAGACGCTCGCGCGGATGCGTAATGAACGCCGCGAGCAGGATATGACGCCCATCACCGAGCGTCAGGAGGCATTGAAGTTTATTCCCTGCACCGGCCATAGCCGTATCTGGCTGCTGCAAATGGAGGACGTGGCGTTTGTCGCAAGCCGCCTGAGCGGCGTTTATGTCACCAGCAGCCAGGGGCAGGAGGGCTTCACGGAGCTGACGCTGCGCACGCTGGAGAGCCGCACGCCGCTGACGCGCTGTCACCGGCAGTATCTGGTCAATATGGCGCACATCAATGAAATTCGGCTGGAGGAGAATGGCCAGGCGGAACTGCTGCTGCGCCACGGCCAGACGGTGCCGGTTAGTCGCCGCTATCTCAAAACCCTGAAAGAGGCGCTCGGGCTGCGCGGATAAGTTTGCAATTATCACAGCGGTAAAATAAATGTTACCGCCCCGTACATCTTTTTCCTCGCTTGCCGATAACGGGAGGATATATCCGTATCAGGCAAAAAATGAGGACTTATTGATGGGCCTGCTTAAAGACTTTTCCATCCGCGCAGTGATGCTGACGGTGCTCGGCGTACTCTGTGTGTTATGGGCGGCCGTGGGCGTCTACAGCGTCTATTCGCTCTCGGCGATGGCCGATGGTAACCGCGTCGACCGCCAGCTTGTTTCACAGATGACCGTGCTCAGCAAAGGCAACGATCAGTATTTCCGCTTCGTCACCCGTCTGACCCGCGCCATGGAAAACGGCACGCCGGACGCCAAATCGCTCGAATCCGCGCAGCAGGCGCTCGACAATATGTCGCGCCAGCTCGACACGTTTAAACAGCTTTCTCCCGGCCCGCTCGATCCGGCCGTATCACAACAGGTGATCGCCGATTGGCAGAAGCTGCTGGATGACGGCGTGATCCCGCAGATGAAACTGGCGCGTGAAGGCACGTCGGACGCGTACCGCGCCCATGCCGGCAAAGTGACGCCGGTATTCAGCCGCGCGTTTGGCGCGAGCGCCGAGAAATTCAACGCCGCGGCGGGTGCCAAGCTTGATGCCACCCGCGAGCGCGTCGACAGCATGACCAGCACCACCAAAACCGTGATTATTATCGCGGTGATTATCGGCCTGCTGCTTCTGCTGCTGACCGACCGCTATCTGGTGGCGATGCTGGTGAAGCCGCTGGAGAAAATCCGCAACCACTTTACGCTTATCGCCGGTGGCGATCTCAGCCAGCCGGTGGAGCCGTTTGGCCGCAACTGCGTCGGTAAACTGGTGCCGCTGCTGACCGCGATGCAGGATCAGCTGCGTGAAGCGGTGAGCGCGATTCGCCACGGTAGCGAAAACATCTGGCGCGGCGCGTCGGAAATTTCGGCGGGCAATAATGACCTTTCGTCCCGTACCGAAGAGCAGGCCGCGGCGCTGGAGCAGACCGCCGCCAGCATGGAAGAGCTGACCTCCACCGTGCGCCTTAACGCCGAAAACGCCCGTCAGGCGAGCGAGCTGGCGCATGCCGCGTCAGAAAACGCCGGTAAAGGCGGCCAGCTGGCGCAAAATGTTATCGAGACCATGCAGGGTATTTCCGGCAGCTCGAAGAAAATCGCCGATATTACCAGCGTAATTAACAGCATTGCGTTCCAGACCAATATTCTGGCGCTCAACGCCGCCGTAGAAGCGGCGCGCGCAGGCGAACAGGGCCGCGGATTCGCGGTGGTCGCAGGCGAAGTGCGCAACCTCGCGAGCCGCAGCGCCGAAGCCGCCCGTGAAATCGAGGCGCTCATCACCGAATCGGTCGAGCGTATCGATAAAGGCTCTGAGCTGGTTAACGCGGCGGGCGATTCGATGGCGGAAATCTACCGCGGCGTCTCCAACGTCAGCACGATCATCAAGCAGATAGCCTCAGCGTCTGAAGAACAAAGCAAGGGCATCTCGCAGGTGGGCGTCGCCATCACTCAGATGGATACCGTTACCCAGCAGAACGCCTCGTTGGTGGAGCAGGTGTCCGCCGCCGCCGCCGCGCTGGAGCGCCAGACCGAAGAGCTGCAAAGCACCGTGCAGAAGTTCCGCCTCTCGGCCTGATATTCTCAGTCGCTGTATTAAAAAAGCCGCCTGTGAGGGCGGCTTTTTGGTTTATTCACTGAAAAACGTTTTTGCTTGTTAGTTTCAGATTAAGCTAATAATGATTTCAGGGAACCATTTTAGCTGACATGACGATATTAATTGTGGGTATTATCCAGCCTATCTCACTCGCCGGGAGCCGTTAGAACAGGGATGATTAATTATTTAAAAAGAAGCCTGCAACTGGGTCGCCTTGTAGAGCATGGTCTTCAAAACCAGCGGCCCGAGGCGCTGGAGCGGCTTAAAACACAGCTCAAAGAACAAGTTCGTCTGCCCACGGGGTGGCGGAGCCTTGGGATGCCACTGGTATTGGCAATGGTTATGGCTGTACTTAGCTTCGCCATTCCTCAGGTTTCTTTTTGGGTGGCTATTTCGCAGAGCTTAGGGTTAGCGGAAAGTGCATTCTTCATTGGCATGCTCTTCAGCAATTTTCTTTTTTGTGTGCTGATCATCCCTGCAATGATAGGGGTTGCAAGAGGGTATCTCCGCGCCTTGCAGTTATGGTTGGCATTGGTGGCGATAGCGGTATTCGTTAGCGCCCTATTTTTTATGAGCGTGCTTGTGTCTTTACTTTCCTCCGAAGGAGTTGTGCGCTGGGATATTATTGGCGCTCTGCTGGGTATAGTTTTTTCGGTATTCAGCGTGCGTTGTATCAATAGCAAGTTATTTATGGAAACCGTCGCGCTTGGCTTTTATAACCGTATTCTGCGTGAACAGGCTAAATATCAGGCTTACCAGCCAGGCGTAATGAAACGATAAACATCCATCTGCGTATCCTTTTACTTTTATATTAATAAGAAAGACTCTCCTTTATGGAGAGTCTTTCTTGCTGTTTTATTCCAGCCCCAGCGCGGCGCTGAGGTGCGCTATCTCCTTACGCCACTCGGCCTGCAGGGCAGGTTTCTGGTGGCGCGGTTTGCGTTCGAGATCGGCGTTGAGCCGCGCCTCCAGCTCAATCAGCCGTTCCAGCAGATGTGCGTCGCTGTTCGTCTCAGACGGCGCGGTGACTGCATCGGCCACATCCATCGCCTCCTGCATCGGCGCTGCGCGCAGGCGTGCCATCAGCGCTTCCATATTGTGCCACTCGCTCAAACCGCCATCTTCCACGAGCCAGAAGCGGTTACAGCTCGCCTCCATCAGCGTTCTGTCGTGCGTCACCAGCAGCAGCCCGCCTTCGAACGTTTGCAGGGTTTGCGCGAGCGCCTCTTTGCCTTCCATATCGAGATGGTTGGTCGGCTCATCGAGCATCAGCAGCGAATAGCGCGCAAGCGACAGGCCGACAAACAGCAGGCGCGAGCGCTCGCCGCCGCTCAGCGTGTCAACCCGCTGCCCGTGCCGCGCCCACGGGAAACCGGCGCTGATAAGCGCAAGCTTACGCTGTTGCAACTCAGGCGCGAACGGCTCCAGCGCCTCCAGCAGCGTGGCGTTATCCGGTAACTGATGCAGCGACTGATCGTAATACCCGAGCGACACGCGCGGATGGAAGGTGACGCCGGGAACCGTTTCCCCTGTTTGCCACTGTCGCCACAGCAGGCGCAGCAGCGACGACTTCCCGCAGCCGTTATGCCCAAGCAGCGCCACGCGATCCCCGCTTTTAAGCCGCGCCAGCGGCAGGGTAAAGAGCGTCGGCGCATCAGGTGCCGCGCTGACGGCCAGATTTTCCAGCTCAAGCAGGCGATCCGCCGCCAGCGCGTCGCCGGAGAGCGTCAGTCGCCAGCGGCTGCCCTGCGCCAGTTCGGTTTGCTCTTCTTTGAGCCGCGCCACCTGTTTTTCCATCTGTTTGGCTTTGCGCGCGAGATCTTCGTTGTCATAAACCTGTCCCCACGTGGCAAGCCGTTTCGCGCTCGCCGTCACGCGGTCTATCTCTTTTTGCTCCGCTTTATGGCGCAGGGCATCGCTCTCATCCCGCGCCGCCAGCGCCGCGCGTGCCTGCGTACAGGGGAGATCGAACGCCTGAAGCTGACCGTCGCGCAATATCCAGGTGCGGTTGGTTACGCTGTCCAGCAGCGCGCTGTCGTGGGAGACCAGAATAAAGCTGCCGTTCCAGCGGGCCAGAAACTGCTCCAGCCACAGCAGGGTGGGGAGATCGAGATGGTTGCCCGGCTCGTCGAGCAACAAGAGGTCAGGCGAGGTTATCAACGCCCGCGCCAGCAGCAGGCGGGTGTGCTGGCCGCCGCTGAGCGAGCCGGCCGTGAGTGACCAGGCCGCCTCGGCAAAGCCTATATTCGCCAGCAACGCCTGCGCCCGCCAGGCGCTGCTTTCACGCTCGGCCTCAGGCAGCCTGGCCAGCAGCGCTTCAAGTAGCGTCTGCTGATGCAGTTCGTCCGGCAGATGCTGCTCCACGCGCGCCAGCAGACAGCGCGCCGCGCGCGTCACAACGCCTTCGGCAGGCGCAAGCGTGCCGTCCAGCGCTTTCAGAAGCGTGCTTTTGCCGCAGCCGTTATGACCGATGAGGCCAATGCGGTCGCCTTTTTTCAGGGTAAAGGAAAGGGCGTTCAGCACCGGGCCAAACGGGGAATCAATGCGCAGAGAGTGCGCCGTCAGTAATGTGCTCATCGCTTACTCAGAATTTTCAGGCATAGCTATGCCTCGTCAAAAATCGCTGACGATAATCTGGTAAGCCCTGGAGAAGGGTTATGTGATGGGATCTTCGCTCAGGGTCCAGTTATCGCAGCACGATACCGGTAATGCCTGAGCTCTGGCGATCGCCAAAATGATGTGAATAGTCAAACAATTCACAGCACAGCATAAGAGTCCTCCTTTTATCTTCATCAGGTTGATGGGTAGGGCGAGTGTAGCGAGTGGCGCGTTTTTGCACCACTACGCGTATTAAGGGGTGTGAGCGAAAAAACGTTTTGGAAAGTGGAGATATAAGACGCGCCTGATCGCCGGGCGGCGTTTCAGGCGCAGAAGGATTAACGGTGGTAGAAAATGTCGCCGTTCATGGCGCGCACGACTTTGCCATCGGCGTCGGTGATAAGCACGTAATAGCCGCCCATGTAAGTCCAGTGTGTGCCAGCTTCCGGGGCGGGAAGGTTGCGGATCTGCCACTGTTTGATGTTGTACTGCTCGGTGCGGTAGAGATCCGGCACGATGTCGCCGATGGTGTATTTTTTGGAATCGGAGTGAAACTCTTTCACTTCATAGCTATCAATGGATTTGGGTTTTACCGCATCTGCGGCGAATGCAGAGGCCACCGACATCAACAGCACTCCCGCTACGATCATTCTGGTTTTCAACATACCTTCTCCACATGTCAGGGCGCTGCGCCCCGTTGATTTTGTTACCGTCAGGCCGCTATCTTCCTGCGCCATTCCCGGCCGGGCAAGGCTAATTATGTATAAAAAAATGAAGCGGATAGCAATCGGCGCGGGGCTGATTTGGTGGGGTGTGCTTATGGGCTGTCAGAAGTGGTGGGTTATACTTATGTCATGATTGCAGGGATAATGAGATTGTCATCCATTGGATTATTTATGATGAGTACAGAAGACGGCGTTCGTGCGCTAATAAAAAAGCATTTCTGGGAGATGGCAGATGAAGATTCGTTAAGCACCGGACAATATTGCGTCCTGCCAGAAGATGCGCTCGCCTTCTTCGAGGAATACTTTGCTGTGTTCAATCTGAATTATTCCTCTTTCGACTTCCGTAAATATTTTCCGCAAGAAGGGATATTTTTCCTGCCCAATGCGATGCTTCCCGACTATTTAAAAAGCGATAAACATCAACCTTCGCCGCTGACGGTGCAAATGCTGATTGCCTCAGCAAAGGCGGGGTGCTGGATTGATGATTAACGCATTGAACACCTGAGGTTGCAATGGCATTATCGGAAGTCATTTTAAGTGTCTCTGCGGGTTCTGTTAGATCGTAGTGATTCAGACATCCGCACCTCTCACTATCACCAGCGATTCGAGCAGGCTTGCGGATTACGTCGATTTACAAGCCAAAGACATTTTTTAGGCCTATTCGTTCCTATTATTTAAAAGTGGATTTGGCTTTTGCAATAGGCTTGCTTAATAGTAAATACTACTCTGCATTCAAAGCGATTGACAAAGTTAGAAATAATTATGCGCACAAACATGATTATAACGTCACTCTTGAAGAATTGAATGTTTTTAAATTAGATTGGGCAGACATAGACAATAAAGCATTTTCTGTCGCATGTAGAAAAAATTATTGGCGAGGGGGCAGGTATTGCCACAATTTTTTTATGCTGGAAAACAATACATCTTCTCGACAAACAAGAAGATGAAAAAAGGGGCTTGCGCCCCTTTTTTCATTTACGCCCTTTGTTGGACTGAGCCAGAACAGAAGCGGCAAGTTCTTTGGTCAATTCACTTGAGCGGGGGTTGTTGAGGGCAGCAGATGCTTTATGTTCCATTGCACCGCTTGTTTGATTCGAAGAACCCTTTTGAGACAGTGCTGAACCAGCAAGGCTCTTTTGGATTCCAGATGCGTTAGGGTTGTTCAAGGTTTGTGCTGCGACTGATGCGACTTTGCTTGATGTTTGCTTTGAATTATTAGCCATTCTCAACACCTATTCATGAAGTGAATTTATATACATGTTGTATTTGTTTTTTGAATAAACACAACATGTAGTATTAAGGATAATGATCCCCGCTTCGCTTTGCAATCATGCACAATCACTTTACTGGATAAATTCACAGTTAATAAAGCGTGCGAAATTTAATGCTGGATAACCAGTATAGAGATGTAATAAATCAGATGATCATACTGGTTTTTTTGACTGTTATTTGAGCGTGACAATGAATTTAGTGGGGTACAAACTGAGGCACAGCGTGAAGAAAGGATAACCATAAGTGCCAAGCTTGCATCCCCAAGCAACTTCCCCTAAGCTGGCAAAAAGTAAGCTATTTTGTACCAAATGACTCGGGGTGCCCTTCTACGTGAAGGCTGAGAAATACCCGTATTACCTGATCTGGATAATGCCAGCGTAGGGGGCCGAAATTCGGCCTACTCATCATGAGGTTGTCTCTCTTTTTGTCGGTGCGCAATGCACTTGAGGTACAAAAAGGGTGTATTTATGGGGTACAGAAATCTTCCATACACGTTTCAGAGAAATGGTAACTACTACCTGCAAATCCGGCTTTCCAATGGCAGGATATATAAGAAATCCCTCCTCACTGACAGCTATCGTGAAGCATCTGCTTTGATGATTGGCGTGACTCCGCATATTCCTTTTGTTAAATCATTAGCTACGCCGATCCTCGTGTTCGAATCATTTTTGTCTAATCTGATTGCGTCAGAACGTAAGGCTGCGAGAAATCCACTTTTGCCCCACCAGCAGATTGCTCCTCCTGTTGAAATCGTGGAATCTCAACCGCCAGCCGAACCGGAAAAAGTACTAACCCTCTCGGATGCGTGGGCGACGTATAAAGAGGAAAAGGGGCGAAACTGGACGAAATCGATCTCAATGGCAAATGAGCGCTACATGAAAGTGCTGCTAACAGTCTTGGGAGGGGAAACTGATGTAGCGACGATCACCAAGCAGGACATTAAGCAGGTGATGGAAGTGGTTGAAAATCTCCCTAAGCGCGTTGTTCAGCCCTACCGCTCAATGACCATTCAGCAACTGATTGAGTGCGATGATGTTCCACCTGAGCAACTGGTAGGCGTTGAGGCCATCCATAAGCACCTCAAGCTGTATAAATCACTCTTCAAAACCTTCCTCACAGAAAGCAAAGACATTTTATCTAAGTCGCCAACTGATGGCGTAGTGGCTGCACCATCGAAAGCGAGATTTGGTGCATACAGCACAGCGGAGATGAAAAAGTTTGTAGGGTGGGCGCTTAAGCAGCCCGACAACTGGCAAAAATGGATCACCTTGTTATTAGCATACACGGGAGCGAGAAGAGGCGAGATAGGAAGGCTGGAGAAGTCACAGATTAAATTCGACGAAGATAGCCAGCGTTACTATTTCCTGATTGCAGAGGGAGGGCAGGGTAAAACCGAAAATGCTACAAGACAGGTAGTCATTCACCCTAAGTTAATCGAATGGGGGTTCATGGAGTACGTTGATCGCCAGTGGAAAGAGCGGATTTTCTCGGAAGTGGCAGGTACGAACATGACAAAGATCGGTAAAGTGTTTGCAGATCTGCGTGATCAGCTTGGTATCCCTTATCTTGATGATTATGGGCAACGGCGATTATTGCATTCCATTCGTCACTCGGTCTGTTCTGCGGCAATGGCTGGTTGGGTATCGAACATTCTACATCTGCAACAGACGGTCGGACATGAGAAGAGCGGTGGAATTACTAAGCGTTATTTGCATACATTTCCGTTATCCACAGTCAGTTATGTTGTTGATGGTATAGATTGGGAATAAAATCTTCAGCGCTCCTTTTTTATTGAATGCATTGATTTTAATTATTATTTTTTGCTTTTCTTATTCTTGATATGGATGTTGTATATGCATCTTTTTTATATAAAATAATTTTTTTATTCCATTATGTTTTTAATGGATGCTATTCAGCGTTCAAAAATTAGATTGTTCTTATGGATAATGCTATGTTTGGCAAGGGGATTTTAAGGATGATTCTATGTTAAAAATATTTACTTTAGTTGTTGTGCTTTTTTCCACGTTTGCTTACGGGGAATCGATTACACAAGCTATGAAAACGCCTGGAGATACAAGTAAAGAGCTGCCAGCGAAAGGCTATCAAGACGTAAACCGGATAGAAAACCAACAACTGAGTTTGGCTGAGAGCGAAAAACAGGAACTCTACTCACTGATCAATAAAAATAGCCAGGCAATCGAACTCCTTGTAGCAAACCAAGAAAAACTAATCAATGAGGTTAATGGAGTTAAAGGAGATGCGAAAGTTGACTATTCAGGGTGGACGAGTGTTTTACTTGCTTGTGTCGGTATAATTATTACAGTTATGAGCGTTATATTGGCATTGATATCTATTATTGGTTATAGAAACTTCAGGAAAAGCATAGAGCTAAGTGTGAAAAAAACATCAACTGAAGTTGCTAAACAAGAAACCGTTATTCAGATAGATGCAGTTGCGAAAAAAGAATTGGTTCGTCTAATCGATGAGGGTGCTTTAGCGAAGCATCTTGAAAGTGCAGTTGATATGATTTTCCTTCGAAGAAAACCCGAATTAAAAGACATTGGATTTGATAAATATCCTGAGTTGGATAAAGAGGAAGGTGAATAATGAATCATTCACAAGAATGGGAACGGTTGCCAATTGAAAAGAAGAACGTGATAATTAAGTATCACTCTCAGTATCCAGTTAAATTAGGTGCACTTGCAAAGGAGCTTGGTCTGGTTGTTAGGTTAGCCACATTGCCTGCTAATATTTCTGGAGAAATTAAGGACTGTGATGGAGTAGTCACCATTCGAGTGAATAAGCATGATATGCAGGCAAGACGGCGTTATACTTTAGCCCATGAAATAGCGCATTTTCTGCTGCATAGGCATCTTCTCCGTGATGGTATTACAGATGATGTGTTGTACCGCTCATCGCAGTCAAATCAGATTGAGGCAGAGGCCAATCGTCTTGCCGCAGATATAATCATGCCTATGCATCACGTGGATGAATGCTACGCACGTCATTTCAAGGGTAAGAAAGATGCAGTATTATATGAAGCAATTGCTAAAGATCTCGACGTATCAACAATAGCGCTGAAATATAGACTGGGTGTGAATGGATAAGGGACTAACATGTTGATAAGTAACTACTCTTATATACCGATTCTCTCGTTGAAACCAGCGGAAATGGCTGCGTTGGAAGAATTGCCTGCTAAAGACAAACATTTGATGCTTCCTTTAATTTCGTTGAAAAAATGGGCGAATTCAAAGTCATTCATAAAATCTACAGAACGTATTGAAAAAGCGATAGGAAAAAATTATTGGATAGCCGATATCGATAAAGAGCATCTTTTAATGGCCAAGCAAAGACTCGCAGATGGGGATGATGGCGTTTCTGCGGAGATTGTCAGCCTCGCGGAGTCGAATAATGGATATGAGAATTGGGTTAATTTTATTTCAACTAATGAGAACATAATCCCAACTCTCCAGCTCAGTGACTTATCTGCATTAGATTTGCAATTGTCTAATTTTTCAAACATTAATAAAACAATAGTTGTAAGATTCGAGTTGTCAGGCTCTCATTCCATTGAGCTTAGAGACTTTTCTTTCGTTGTTAAGAAACTATCTGAAAGAAAGTTTCCGCAAGGAATATTGATCGTGTTAGATTATGGTGATGTTAATAGATTCAATTTGATTGAGTATTATAAAAACTCAAATTTAGTGAAGCAGTTAAATAATTTGATGCCAGAGGCCTATTTCTGCGTATCTGGAACGTCTTTTCCTTATTCTTTTGCAGGTTCCTATCGTGGAGAAATTCCAATTTTTGAGCGCCAAATTTATAATAAAGTTGTTGCAGATTGTCAGGGTGTAAAGTTTATTTACTCAGACCGTGGTAGTACCCGAGCTTCAGGCAATGATGGTGGAAGCGGGACACCACCACCACGCATTGATTACCCATTAAAAAATGAATGGCGATTCATTCGTAAAGAATTGGATGATACCATTGAAAAAGAGGTTCTTTATCAAGAGGCGGCTATCGAAGTAATGAACTCAGAATACTGGGACGCAGAGCTGAGATTATGGGGTACTCAGATGATCGAAAAGACAAGTTTGGGTGATCAATACGGAATCACTTCTGCTAATAGGGCTACTGCCGTCCGTATAAATTTACATCTTTACCAACAGTTACATTATTTTGACGTGTTAAAATCATTGGATACAGAAGAAGATTGGGTTGATTAATTTATAGCGATATTACTTCGTCAAAGTGATATCGCTTTTGAATTGAGTTTATAATTTTTCTATTGCGTGTATAAGCGAGTCTATATTTCTTGCGTGTAATATTTTTTTTCGAGGTTCTGCCTTACCGCTTTGACCATAATTATTATAATTATATGCATCGTAATAATTTATTTCTCTTTTACTGTACCTTTTTTTTAAATTGTTAATTGCTTCTTCTCTTAAGTATTTAGTCGGAATGGAAAGCAGGGATAATTCTACTATTTTTCTTTTTTTATCTTTAATTTCAATATTTGATTTTTTTGCTAAGCTCAATAATTCAATGAGTGTCATCATTCGGATGAATTTCATTTTATCGGTTATTGGTAATATTTTCCCTCTCCTAACTATTTTTAGCTTACTACCAGCAACTTCCCAAACAGCAACGTGTTTCGGTGTTAATAAAAGGACTTTATCGATGTGACGTGGAGCAGCGACAACCGTTACCTTATCAAAATGTGTAAGATATTCATCAACTTGTCCCTTTAGTCGACTGAGTGAGTCGAATTCACTTTTTATTTCGTATGCGAAAATTTTATCGTTTCTTGAATGAATTAAATCTACTCGTCTGCTGAAATTAGCGACACTGAATTCATCGATTACAAAATTATTAGAAATAGCTGTTGCGCTATTTTCTTTTAGAAAAATATCTTTAATAACTAATGCTTTTATAGCTGACTCAAGCATTTTTTCTGTACTGTTCATTCAAATAATCCTAATATGTTACTTGGACAGTATACACTATGACCATTTATTTAAAAAGCTCTTAGTTTTGTTTCATTTTTTAATATAAGACAAGTGTTGTTATGATTTTAATCTTTATGAAAAAAAGTGTGGGATTTCGATGGTTTAAGACAGGTGCTGCATATTCATAATAAAAATTGGATGCTGACTGAGTTAAAGATCTTACTGAAGAAGAATCACAGTAAAGTACGAAGGCGCATGTTATTAACGATTGCTTGGAGTACTAAGTGCCGTTATATTTGGCACTCTGAAGTACAATATTCAGAAATCTCAAATATCAACGAGGTTGTTCAGCTTCCTTTAAGCCGATAGAAGGTGGCTTTGCTGATCGCTAACATTTCTTGAACTGTTGTTGGTGGTAAACCCTGCGCTAATAACTCTCGTACTTGTTCTACGGTCGCTTTGATCGGTCTACCGCAATGCTTACCTTCAAACTGAGCTCGTTTGATTCCTGCGGCTCTACGCTCTGCGATTAGGTCTTTTTCCAGGCTGGCAAGTCCTGCCATCATAGTAAGCATCGCTCTACCCACTGGTGTTGAAAGATCAAACCCCTCTCGCAAGCTGATAACCTTTACGCCTTTCGTCTGCAACATTTCCACGGTGGAAAGAACATCAATCGTGTTACGTCCCAGGCGGTCTATAGCAATCACGATCAGCGTATCGCCTTCTCGCACATAACTTAGTAGTTCACCAAACCCTGGACGTTCTCCTGCCTTGACTGCACCACTCACTGCTTCATCGCTGAACCAGCGAGTAACGTTATAACCAGCATCGGCAATCTGCTGCTTCTGGTTTTCAATGTTCTGGTCGCTGGTGGAAACTCGCACGTATCCGATCACAGTAGTCATGATATCCTCTAAGTATCAAAAGGTAGTATCAAAATGATATCTGTCTCAAAATAAAATATCAACCTTTTGAGACAAGGAGAAGCCGCATTCTTTCGTTGTGTCAGTGTGGTCTTAAAAGGAGATGATTATGAGACTGGATAATCGAGGTTTAAGAATTTTGGTTTAGAACGGAGGCTTGTTGAGCTTAGATGGTTGCATCTTAAAAAACGGAGTAGGGCGTGATTGCTCACGCCTTCGTTTACTTCTCAGAACACAGGCTCAGCGTGTAGAGTGCCGTTTGACCATCGTTGTTAGTTGGGCGCATAACGAAAACAGGCTCACTGCCGTTGTCAATGTACGTGACGGCAATCCCACCGTCTGGGGTGGCGTACATCTTCGCAATACTTTTCTCTCCAATGAAACCCAGCCGCCAGGTTTTACCACCCATGCTCACCTTCATGCTTTTGTCCTGCACATCAAGGCGAGTTTCGACTGAAGATTTCTGGCTACCAGAATCGATCTGCCCTTCCTGAATGGCTTTACAGGTGAATGTGGTTGCACTTGAGGCGAAGGGGAGAACGATCAGCGTTGCGAGAATCAATTTTTTCATGGTCTTCCTTTTGGTTGTTAATTAAGAATTCATCGGGGACCATTATAAATTGTTAATTGATAAAAACGATCAATTTCTATTGTATCGATCGATAAAATTGATCAATATCGGAACTATAATCCGCGTGCACAGTTGCCATGGAGCGAGGGTTTTGGCTACAAAATCAACGGGAGGATGATATTAGAAGAGCAATGTTGGTGATATGTGGGCTACTGTTTTTACAGTTGGCAGCAGCAGGACAGATCACGATGACCGATCCCCAGCAGGAAAAGACGGAGAGCGGAAAGACACTTTGCACGTACGAGAACCGTCACTATGTTTTCACCTACGTCACTAAAGGGCAGTGTCCGTATGCAAAGACATTTGACACTGATGATTCTCAGTAGACGCTGGGATTAAACGCGCCTGGTATTTTAAATTCGAATCAAGGCAGGTTGCTTAACACCAGCATCATAATTATTTATATTATCACTTCTTCGAATACTGCACGACGCAAGGCTTTACGCAATGTGCGTGATAGTGTCAATTGCCACTATCATTGTTGGTTTGGCAACTTTACCCCGCTCAATAAAGCTTCTTTACCTGCCAATTACCACCGGATTTGATGCCTGTTTGATAGGGATAATCTCAGATTAATCTTAGGCTTTGCTGCATAGACGGTTCGGAGTGAGCAGGGCGACGGTCTACCGTTGGGTGAAGGGCTGAAAGTACCGTTTGTTACTCTCGTAATATACGGAAAAAACCCGTCTATCAAAATTAGCGGGATGAAGCATACACGGGAAAAACCCGACTGTTCAGAACGGAGACACGGGAATAACCCGAGTATTCGGCAATGATGCCAGGGAAAAACCCGTGCAATAGAAAGAGATTTTAGAAATCGATTCTAAAGAAAGAGATTTCTAAAAGATCTGCGTTTTGCGCTTGTCGCAAAGATCTTTGCTGGCGTGTATCGCCTGGCAAGTGACCTGTTTCGCCGTTGGGGGGCTCCTCGGTCAGCCGCTCACGACGCAGCAAAGCGTTACCTCTTTACAAGTTGGGATTGTGCCAGGCTTTGGCCTTGACGTGAGTCAGGCACAAGCATATTACGCCGTGGCGTAAATCACCTTTGCGCTGTGCGCGTAATTATCATCTGACCAACTACCGTTGACCATCTGATAAGCTGACTACCTTCAACCATCCATTCATGAACCATCGTTCACTCATGCCAGGTTTCAGCAAGTCAATGGTTCACCGTGCTACGGTTCATCCAGCAACCTAACCAATCACCACCCGTTAATAACTATCGTTATTCTCGTGCTAAGGCTCTTGGGGTTGGGGGATAAGAGCCAGATACAAGCAGAACGCATCAGACGCGCTGTGAGCGATTATAAGAGGGTAGGTGGTGCAATGGTAGCCTGAATGTGTTAGAACACCGTACAGGGCGTTACAGGAGGTTTTTACAAATTATGTATCGGTGAACTGCTCGGGTGTGGATCATATCATAAACTTAGCTTGACAGGTAGAATTCTTTTTTGATATAAAGCACGCAATGCACTTGACTTTTACTAACTAATTGAAAAGATGCTTGACATTAGGTGTCGTTTTAGTGTATTATTAGAAGTATAGCGATAATCATTATCACATAACTTTCATCCAACAACATTCCATCACGCATGAATTGCAGCCTCCACCGGGTAATCGGTGTGGGGGCTTTTTTGCGTCTGGAGAAAACCAAACAGGAGCAAATACAATGCGTTACTTCAACGTTGACCAAATCTACGCAGATTTGATAACAGGCCGAACAACACGAGGACTTGTTTACAGTTCCCTTGTTCGAGCGCGTAAGAGTGAACAGCTCGACAGGGTGGAGATGTTTGAAGAAGCGATCCGACGCTTTGACGAATGGCGAGCAACGCCAAACTTCACTCCCTTGACCAGCTAACCCAGGAGGAAACCAGAATGATCGAGAAGAAAACCGAACTACCGCCGTCCACATCGTTAATGATACCGGATGCCACATTTCAGATTTTGTTCAAAGAAGCGAAGCGCCGAAAAATGAGCGTAAGCGCACTCCTTCTTGAAGAATGCCAAAGTCTGGCGGTCAAATACTCGAAAGCTGACGCGTAATAACCACGCACCAGCATTAACGCCCACCTCACGAATGAGAAGCGGAGAAAACCAAATGAAGAGCATTCGTAATTTACTGAGCATACATAGGAGCAAACAACATTGGCAGAGAGAAAAATTATCAATGGGGATGTATACAAATACGCTTCAATCGAAGAAGCATTATTATCATCAACCCGAATTACAAACCTCAAAACTGGTGAGTCAGTAAAGCTAATCGGTAACGCCAAATTAGCATATATGATCCTCCGGAAGAGGTTCCATTTATTCACCGACCAATCAACAGACAATAAGTATTATACAACTGGTAAGCACTACGACACCATTGAAAGCATCGCTGAGGCAATCGGTGTTTCTGACGTTGGTACAGTGAGCAGTGCAATTGGCAGAATGGAAGCAGCCGGACTGCTAACCAAAAAGAAATTTGGAAAAACTTACGAATGGACTGTTATCGATCTCTCCCCAGAATTATTCCTTCTCGAACGTAACACCGGGACGACAAAAAAGCCTGTCTGGGTGGACTGCCTGAAACATCCAGTATTCGGTAACGCCAAAGAAGACATGCCAGCCGTACAGCAGGAGGAACAGGGCGAAGAGGCCAACGCCGATCCGATGTGCGAGCTTGACGAAGCACCGAAAGAAGAAGCGCAAACGCCGGAAAAGGTGAAGCCAACACCGAAGCCAAAGATAAAGAAACCTGTAACACCGTCAACCGCACCAAGCGACGATAAGGAATATTCTACCAAATTGCATCAATTCGAGAGTGCTGGACATTGGTATCAATTTTCTGAGTATCAGTTACCAGATTTGGAGCGCTTTAAATGTGACGGGAAACTAACGAACGAATACGCCTTGGCCTATCTTGATAAACACACGTCACAGCAAACTATGAATACCCAATAAACAGGAGGATTATGATTACCCAGCTCTACATCTTCTTATTCTTCCGTGCTGTTTGGTATATTGCCGCCCGCATCCAGAAAAGAAAAAAAACGAACACTTAAGGATTACATTGACGAAACTCTTCAGTGACGTTTTCTACGCCAGGCGTTTTAAGAAGCACGCCATTGAGATGAATCACAAATTTGTTATCGTGGCTGGCATATCCGGCAATTTGGCGACAAATACCCACAGGGACACGAACTGCCATCACTACTTCGGCATCTTCATTAAGCTGAATGCCGATCAGGTAATCGAAATCCCAGGAGCGAATTCCGCCTAACTGGGTTTTATTGACTCTGGTTTTGACCTGCAACAGCGTCCCATCGCTTAATCTTACATCGGCGCTTTTATGGGAGTTTGGCAATAATTCACCCCCATAAAGTTGCTTTACGAGATGTTCACCATAATCACCAGTGACATTACCACCTCGGGCAAAAAATGCCTTTGCAAGCAGCCACCGCTTCTCGATACTGCCGATATGCTTCACGTGCACCCATCTAACCTCGTTAACTAAACGTAGATACCGATGATCTTGTTAATCACAGCTTCGAGGTATCAAGCCCAGCGGCTTTAAGCCGCTCGGTGAGATTCCTCATTTTGCTGAATTCAGTACCAAAACTGGCTTTAAGTCCCACACCCTCGCAAAACTCTTTAGCAGTGACGTTTTTCAGGTGGTCGGCGTATTTGATCATCTGGAGGTGCATTTCAACCGTTTGACCATTTCGCGGTGCGCTGTTGATGGCTTGCTTAATGTTCTCGTAGATCTGGGTTTCTGTCATTTGCATATCTCACTTATCAAATTTAGATAAATAATATAAATTAGCTAATTTTGATAATCAAGGGGTTTTGTCATACAGATATGGGGTACAAACTGAGGTATAAGGTGGGGTACAGCGCGAAGAAGCGATAACCGGAAGGGCGGGCTTGCAACAGCAAGCAACTTACCCTAAGCTGGCAAAAAGTATAGAGATTCAATCTTCATGACTCGGGGTGCCCCATCACTGATGGGCTGAGAAATACCCGTACCACCTGATCTGGATAATGCCAGCGTAGGGAAGTCAGATGCCTGTCCGGTATCCCGTCTTCGCGCCTGGCAGGAGAGAACCATGTCTTCTGACCTGCTTTGCGGCTCAAACGCCGCGCCTGTTGTCACCCAACTTCGCCGTCACGCTCCGCTGGTGCACTGCATTACTAACGATGTGGTGCAAAATTTCACTGCCAATGTCCTGCTCGCGCTTGGCGCCTCGCCCGCGATGGTGGTGGATACTGAAGAAGCCGCGCAGTTCGCGGCCATCGCCGATGCCTTACTCATCAACCTCGGTACGCTCACACACCCGCAGCAGCAGGCGATGCGTGCGGCCATCGACGGCGCCTGCGCGGCGGGCAAGCCGTGGACGCTCGACCCGGTCGCCGTCGGCGCGCTCACGCTGCGCACGGAATTTGCGCGGGAGATCCTGGCGCGTCGCCCAGCCGCCATTCGCGGCAACGCCTCGGAAATTCGCGCGCTGGCAGGCGAGAGCGGCGGCGGGCGCGGCGTTGACGCGACCGAAAGCGCGCATCAGGCGCGTGAGGCGGCCCGCTTACTGGCGCGCCGCACCGGCGCAGTCGTCGCTGTGACCGGCGAGGTCGATTACATCACCGATGGCGAACGCACGGTCGCGGTCGAGGGCGGCACCGGGATGTTGACGCGCGTGGTGGGCACCGGCTGTGCGCTCTCGGCGGTCGTCGCTGCCTGCTGCGCGCTGCCGGGCGACCGTCTGGAGAATGTCGCAACGGCCTGCTGGCTGATGAAGCGGGCGGGCGAACAGGCGCTGACCGTCTCCCGTGGCCCCGGCAGTTTCGCCAGCGCGTTGCTGGATAATCTGCATGCGCAGGCGTTCGGAGGTGCTCATGAAACGCATTAACGCGCTCACCATCGCCGGCACCGATCCGAGCGGCGGCGCGGGGATTCAGGCCGATCTCAAAACGTTCTCGGCGCTCGGTGCTTACGGCACATCAGTGATTACGGCGCTGGTGGCGCAGAACACCCGCGGCGTGCAGTCGGTCTACCGCATCGAGCCGTCGTTCGTCGCCGCCCAGCTTGATTCAGTGTTAAGCGATGTGCGCATCGACACCACCAAAATCGGCATGCTGGCGGAAACGGATATCGTCGAGGCCGTAGCCGAGCGGCTCTCGCACTACCGGGTGCGTAATATCGTGCTGGATACGGTCATGCTCGCGAAAAGCGGCGATCCGCTTCTTAGCCCGTCAGCGGTGCGCACGCTGCGCGAAAGATTATTGCCGCAGGTGGCGATCATCACGCCGAATTTGCCGGAGGCGGCGGCGCTGCTGGAAACCACGCATGCCCGCAGCGAAACGGAGATGCGCCAGCAGGGTGAGGCGCTGCTGGCGCTCGGCTGCGGCGCGGTGCTGATGAAAGGCGGGCATCTGGATGACGCCGAAAGCCCCGACTGGCTCTTTACTCGCGAAGGGGCGACGCGCTTTACCGCTCCGCGTGTCATGACGAAAAATACCCACGGCACCGGCTGCACGCTCTCCAGCGCGCTCGCGGCGCTGCGCCCGCAGTATCCTGACTGGGTTGAAACAGTGACGGCGGCGAAGGCGTGGCTCACGAAAGCGCTGCAACAGGCGGATAGTCTGGAAGTAGGGGAGGGCATCGGGCCCGTCCATCATTTTCATGCATGGTGGTGAACCGTGCCAGCAGAATTAGCTGAAAATGCGCTCAGGTCTGGCAATCTGTGCTAATCAAGTCCAGGCTAAGAGGGCCCAGCTAAGGCGTGGGTAAGGAATCTTATCGTCCGGCAGGTTACTGCCTGCCGACCATAACGGGAGCGTATGATGACTGATATTGCGCAGTTGCTCGGCAACGATGCCGATAGCCTGTTACAGCACCGCTGTACGACCATTTCCTCCGACCAGCTCTATCTGCCAGGGCCGGATTATGTCGATCGCGTGATGATCGATAATAACCGTCCGCCCGCGGTGCTGCGAAATATGCAGACTCTCTACAACACCGGACGCCTTGCAGGCACCGGCTATCTGTCCATTCTGCCGGTGGACCAGGGCGTCGAGCATTCGGCGGGCGCGTCCTTCGCCGCTAATCCGATGTATTTCGACCCGAAAAATATCGTCGAGCTGGCGATTGAGGCGGGCTGTAACTGCGTGGCGTCGACCTACGGCGTGCTGGCGTCAGTCTCGCGCCGCTACGCGCACCGCATTCCGTTTCTGGTGAAACTCAATCACAACGAAACGCTCAGCTACCCTACGCAATATGACCAGACGCTGTACGCGAGTGTCGAGCAGGCGTTCAATATGGGCGCGGTGGCGGTCGGGGCGACTATCTATTTCGGCTCTGAAGAGTCGCGCCGCCAGATTGAAGAGATCTCCGCCGCGTTTGAGCGCGCGCACGAGCTTGGCATGGTGACGGTGCTGTGGGCGTATCTGCGTAACAGTAATTTCAAAAAAGATGGCGTGGATTACCACTCCAGCGCCGATTTAACCGGTCAGGCCAACCATCTTGCCGCCACCATCGGCGCGGATATCGTGAAGCAGAAGATGGCCGAGAATAACGGCGGCTATACCGCGCTGAAGTTCGGCTATACCGATGAGCGCGTGTACAGCAAGCTGACGAGCGATAACCCGATTGATCTGGTGCGCTACCAGCTCGCCAACTGCTATATGGGCCGCGCGGGGCTGATTAACTCCGGCGGCGCGTCCGGCGGCGAGGCGGATCTCACCGATGCGGTGCGCACGGCGGTGATCAACAAGCGCGCAGGCGGTATGGGGCTGATTTTGGGACGCAAGGCGTTTAAGAAAACCATGGCCGACGGCGTGAAGCTGATTAACGCAGTGCAGGATGTGTATCTGGACAAGAAAGTGACGATCGCCTGACGGCGGTGGCAGTTACGTATTAAAAACGCGCCCGCGGGCGCGTTTTTTGTGGGTGGGGTATATGGTGTGGCGAGGTAAACGGTGGGTGCGCTGCGCTTACCCACCCTACGAAACCACAAAAGCCACCACTGGTGCCGTATGTTTTCCCTTGCGGCTGCCCTCTGGCCGCGAACGTGACAGAGAGAATCTGCGTTGTGGCGAACGGAACAGGTTACCAGACGTACATATTCCCGGGTTCCACGGTTCACCTGTATTGAACAGGTAATGCCTTGCATTTGACGGCGGGTGCTGATGGTTGGTGCGCTACGCTTACTCACCCTGGAACGTTTCATACCTTTGCATCACTGGTAGGGCGGGTAAGCGTAGCGCACCCGCCGTCCCGCAATGCCATATATTCATTTATTTAAGCAACGGACAATCCGGCGGCAGACGGCAATGCAGCGCACCAGGCTCTACCACAATGCGGAAATGCTGTCCGCTCAGCGGCTCGCCGTCGAGGTTAAAGGTAATCTCATGCGGCGCAGTTATCTCAAACCAGGCCGACGCGCCGTCGATAATATTCGGGCTCTCTTCCGGCTGCGTCAGCGTGGTGAACAGCGCGGGCAGCAACTCTTCGCCAGTAAAAATACGCAAATGAAGCAGACCGTCGTTAATCAGCGCCCCCGGACACAGCTCCTGACCGCCGCCCGCCTGACGTCCGTTACCGATGCCGATAACCAGCGCGTCGCCCTGCCAGTGAAAATTCTCACCGCGAATTTCGCAGCGATCTGCTTTCAGGGCGTCCATACGCATCAGCCCGTGGATCAGATAGGAGACGCCGCCGAGCGCCGCTTTTAGCCGCTCGGGGGTTTCGGTGGTAATGCGCGTACCGAAACCGCCCGTCGCCATATTGATAAACCAGGTTTTATCGTTCACGTGCGCAATATCAATCGGCACCGCGCGGCCTTCAATGGCCAGCTTCAGCGCCAGTTCAATATCGTCCGGCACGGCCGCGCTGGTCGCGAAATCGTTCGCGGTGCCGAGCGGCAGCAGGCCGAGCGCCGGACGTTTTTCCTGCGTGACACAAGCCAGCGCCGCCGCCACTTCATTAATGGTGCCGTCGCCGCCTGCGGCGATCACCGTTTCCGCGCCCTGATCCGCCGCCTCACTGACATAGCGCGCCGCATCGCCTTTCTCCCAGGTTACGCGCACCTCTATCGGGTGGCCCTGGTCACGCAGCAGCTTCACGCTGCCGCGCAGGATCTCATTATCAGCGCTTTTACCATTTAATATCAGAAAAGAACCAGCGGAACGGGACATGAATACACTCCTTTGAATACGGATTCAGAGAGTTTATCGCAGAGTCTGGGGAGTCGCTTAAGAACTGGCTGAAAGGACAAAAAAATAAGCCTGCGTAAGGGAGATTACGCAGGCTGAAGGAGGTGGTTCCTGGTACAACGGGCATTTATGGATTATGTTTTTCAGCGCCGGGGATGATAACCGCTTTAAACATAACGGTTTGTGATCCCATTCGAAGAAACATTCGCGCGGTAAAAATAACCCCTTTAAATTATTTACCGTGTGGATTTCTGGTGGTCTGGCCAGAGAAATTACGCATTAACAGCGCATACTCCAGTGCTAAATCCTCAGGAACAGGCATCCAGATGGTATATCCGTCTCCCGGCGCCACGTCCATCTTCTCGCCTTTCGCGTTTTCCATATGCTCAAGCGTAAAGCTGACGTTGCCCTGCGGGGTCATCAGCTCCAGGCTGTCGCCGAGGGAAAATTTGTTTTTCACCGCCACCGCAGCCAGCGCGCCGTTGCGCTCGCCGGTAAATTCGCCGACAAACTGCTGGCGGTCTGAGACCGAGTAGCCATAGTCGTAGTTTTGATAATCATCGTGGGTGTGACGGCGCAGGAAACCTTCGGTATAGCCGCGATGCGCCAGCCCTTCGAGCGTCTCAAGAAGGCTCGGGTCGAACGGTTTACCGGCAGCGGCGTCGTCAATGGCGCGACGGTAAACCTGAGCGGTACGCGCGCAGTAGTAGAATGATTTGGTACGGCCTTCGATTTTCAGCGAATGAACGCCCATTTTCGTGAGCCGTTCGACGTGCTGAATGGCGCGCAGATCTTTGGAGTTCATGATGTAGGTGCCGTGTTCATCTTCAAACGCGGTCATGTATTCGCCAGGGCGCTGCGCCTCTTCAATCATAAAGACTTTATCGGTCGGCGCGCCGATGCCGAGCGTCGGCTCGACGGTCTGCACCGGGATAGGCTCATGGATATGTACGATATTGCCGATGCTGTCTTCTTTGCCTTCCTGCACTTTATATTCCCAGCGGCAGGCGTTGGTGCAGGTGCCCTGGTTCGGGTCGCGCTTGTTGATGTAGCCGGAAAGCAGGCAGCGGCCGGAATAGGCCATGCAGAGCGCGCCGTGGACGAAGATTTCAAGCTCCATCTCAGGCACCTGCTCGCGAATTTCTGCAATCTCTTCCAGCGACAGCTCGCGGGAGAGAATGACGCGCGTCAGGCCCATCTGCTGCCAGAATTTTACCGTCGCCCAGTTCACCGCGTTGGCCTGCACCGAAAGATGAATATCCATCTGCGGGAAGTGTTCGCGTACCAGCATGATAAGCCCCGGATCGGACATAATCAGCGCATCCGGGCCCATCTCCACCACGGGTTTGAGATCGCGGATAAAGGTTTTCAGCTTGGCGTTGTGCGGCGCGATGTTAACCACGACGTAGAATTTTTTGCCAAGCGCATGGGCTTCATTAATGCCGAGCTGCAAATTCTCGTGGTTGAATTCGTTATTGCGCACACGCAGCGAGTAGCGCGGCTGGCCGGCGTATACGGCGTCGGCACCATAGGCGAAGGCGTAACGCATATTTTTCAGCGTTCCCGCAGGCGACAGTAATTCTGGTTTAAACATGATGAACTCGTTCTGATGACAGGTCAGAGCCGCTTCAACGGTGAAGCGGTTGGGGGCACGTTTACCCCCACGTTAAGGGCGGGAATTGTAGCGCCCGCGGCCCGGGCGTGCAAACCGTTATGGGGAGGCTTGTGGAAGCAAGGCGGGTGCGCTGTGCTTACCCGCCCAACGAAAACCTGATTCACGTTCTGCGTAGGGTGGGTAAGCGCAGCGCACCCACCTGAGGAAAATTAAAAGCCATCGCTAATGCCGGGGTTCCCTTGTGGCTGCCCTCTGGCCGCGAGCCGGGATGGTTAAGGGGGCGGCGGCGAGCCCCTTAACACGTTCGCGTGAGTAAACGTGACAGAGAGAATCTGCGTTGTGGCGAACGGAGCCGTTCACCGGTCGCGCATATTCCTGGGTTCCACGGTTCACCCGTATTGAACAGGTAATGCTTTCATCGGGCAGCGGCGTTAACGGCCGGTGCGCTTCGCTTACCCGCCCTACGAAACCATAAAACCCAATTCCACCGCCGATGCCGTGTGTTTTCCCTTGCGGCTGCCCTTTGGCCGCGAGCCGGGATTGTTAAGGGGGCGGCGGCGAGCCCCCTTAACACGTTCGCGTAAATAAACGTGACAGAGAGAATCCACGTTGTGGCGAACGGAACAGATAGCCGGGCGTGCATATTCCCGGGTTCCACGGTTCACCCGTGTTGAACAGGTAATGCTTTCATCTGGCAGCGGCGCTGACGGCGGGTGCGCTTCGCTTACCCGCCCTACGAAACCATAAAACCCAATTCCACCGCCGATGCTGTGTGTTTTCCCTTGCGGCTGCCCTTTGGCCGCGAGCCGGGATTATTAAGGGGGCGGCGGCGAGCCCCCTTAACACATTCGCGTAAATAAACGTGACAGAGAGAATCCACGTTGTGGCGAACGGAACAGATAGCCGGGCGTGCATATTCCCGGGTTCCACGGTTCACCCGTGTTGAACAGGTAATGCTTTCATCGGGCAGCGGCGCTGACGGCGGGTACGCTTCGCTTACCCACCCTACGAAAAACCGGTTACGTGCAGCGCACCCGCCATGCAACCCGCACCCGCCAGCGGTTATCTCTACACCACCCGGCCGGCGTCGGCTTCCCAGCGGTAGCCCACGCCATACACGGCGCGGATAAACGGCTGTTCGTCGTCCAGCGCTTCCAGCTTGCGGCGCAGGTTTTTGATATGGCTGTCGATCGTGCGGTCAGTCACCACGCGGTAATCGTCATAAAGATGATTCAGCAACTGCTCACGTGAAAACACCTTGCCCGGCTCGCCCGAGAGCGTCTTCAGCAGCCGGAACTCGGCTGGCGTCAGATCGAGCGGTTTCTGCCGCCAGCTCGCCTGGAAACGTCCTTCGTCGATAACCAGCGGGCTTTGGGCATCCTGCGCCTGCAGATCGCGCTGCGGCTTGCAGCGGCGCAAAATGGTTTTCACGCGCGCCACCACCTCGCGCGGGCTAAACGGCTTGCAGATATAATCATCGGCACCGATCTCAAGCCCCAGCAGGCGGTCTATCTCTTCGATTCTGGCAGTCACCATCACAATCGGCACTTCCGAGAAGCGGCGAATTTCACGGCACAGCGTCAGGCCGTCGGTGCCCGGCAACATCAGATCCAACAGGATTAAATCCGGCGGCGTCTGGCGCACATAGGGTAACACCTGATCGCCATGGTTAATCAGCGTGGGTGCGTAGCTGGCTGCCCGCAGGTAATCCACCAGCAGCGCGCCGAGTTTTGGCTCATCCTCGACAACCAGAATGCGCGGGGTTTTGTCGTTAATCGGTAACTCTGTCATACGTCTCCCGGAAGTACGGCATCAAGCGGTAAGGATACGGTAATGCTAACACCGCCTGAGGGTGAATGATCGGCAGTAATCGTCCCGCCATGCGCCGCCACGATATTGGCGCAGATGGCAAGGCCGAGGCCCGAGCCGCCGCTGGCGCGGTTGCGCGAGCCTTCCGCGCGGTAGAAGCGCTCAAACAATTTCGCGAGCTGTTCATCGCTTACGCCCGGCGCGCTGTCGCTAAACCGCAGCACGAAACGCTGCGCCTGACGCTCGCCCTGAATCAGCAGCCCGCCACCCGCGTCGGTGTAGCGCAGGCTGTTTTCCAGCAGATTATTAAACAGCTGCATCAGCCGATCGCGGTCGCCAAAAAGCGTCACGTTTTCCGGCATCGACAGATTCAGCGTCAGCCCGCGCGCGGCAAAGCGCTCGCGAAACGCGCCCGCAGCCACTTCAATCAACGTCACAATCTCCAGCGGTTTTTTCTGGTAGGCGAGCGCGCCTTCGTCAGAGAGCGACAGCTGGTGCAGGTCATCCACCAGTTTGGTGAGCGTGCCCACTTCCGCCTGCAACGAGGCGACCGATTCCGGCGTAAACTGGCGCACGCCGTCCTGAATCGCCTCCAGCTCGCCGCGCAGCACCGCCAGCGGCGTGCGCAGCTCATGGGAGATATCCGCCATAAATGCCTGGCGCATCTGCTGGTTTTTCTCAAGCGTGCTGGCGAGCTGGTTGAAATCCTGCGCCAGTCGGCCCAGCTCATCCTGCCCGGTGGCGACGACGCGGGTGGTGAAATCGCCCGCCGCCAGACGATGGGTGCCTTCCACCAGCCGTTTCACCGGGGCCAGTAGCCCGCGCGCGAGCAGCAACGTGGCCGCTGCCGCCAGTAGCGTCGAGAGCGCGACGATAAGCCAGCTGGTGCGCCGCTGCTGTTTATCAAAGTTGATATCGGTGCTGCGCGTCAGCCGCTCCACCGGCGAGGCGATCACCCAGCCGACACGTTTGCCGTCAACGACAATCGCGCGGCGCGCGCCATCCTGCGGCACCGGTGAATGGGGGCCGACCAGCACATTCTGTTCGGCGTCCACCACCCAGAACTGCGTGCGCCAGCCGTGGGGCGGCATGTGGGGCGGCGGCCCTCTGTCCGGCGGCGGCGGGCCGTCGTGGGCGTTCTCCCGGTCAAAGGAGCGTAAAATCTGGAATATCATGCGATCGTTATGGCGCAGGAATCCCCAGTCGCCGTGTTGCTGGTACTGCTCGCTTAACGCGTCGCTTAACAGCGCCAGACGTTGTTCGTTGCCGTGTTTGATGTAGTCGATGAAACCGCGCTCGAAGCTAAAGCGCACCGCCCAGTGCATCGTAATCAACAGCAGAATACAGGTGGCGAAAATGGCCAGAAACAGCTTGCCCGTAATGCCGGGCCGCCAGAACCTCATGAAGCACTCCTTTTGCGCCGCGCGATGACGGCGTTTTTACTGATGTCGTCAGGGACGCGGGCGAACACCAGCGCCGGCAGGGCGATAATTAGCGCCATGCATAAATAGGTCCAGAAAAAGATGCCGTGGGCGTCGCTGCTGTCGGCGGCGAGCTGGTTATGCCCAAACGCACCGAGCAGCAGGCCCGCGATGCTCACCCCAAGGCTCATAGAGAGCTGCATCACCATCGACAGCAGGCTGTTGCCGCTGCTCGCCATCTCATCGGGCAGATCGCGCAGCGTCAGCGTGTTCATCGTCGAGAAACGCACCGAGTTCACCATCCCCTGAAAAAGCATGACTACCGGCAGCAGCCAGTACCAGCCCACCAGCGCCACGCCCATAAACAGCAGGGTCACGAGCGCGAGCGCAAGCGTGGAGGCCACCAGCACACGGCGGTAGCCAAAGCGGTTCACCACCTGTACCACAATGCGTTTGATCCCCATGCTGCCAAGCACCATCGGCATCATCATCAGCCCGGCGTGGAACGGGGAGAAGCCGAGGCCAATCTGTAAAAAGACCGGCGTCATAAACGGCAGCATCCCGCTGCCGATGCGCCCGCATAAGCTGCCAAACAGCCCCAGTGAAAAGGTACGGGTATGGAAAAGCCGCAGGCTGAACAGCGCCCGCTCGTTGCCGCGCGCATGCAAGAGGTAGAACAGCGTGGCCGCGCTGCCTCCCGCCACCAGCGCGCCAAGCCCGGCAGGGGAGAGACCAGTGCTGCGATAGCCGTCAAGCGCAATCGTCAGCGCCGCCATGCCGAAGGCGAGCAGCAGAAAACCGGAGAAATCGAAGCGTCGCGTCTGCATGGTGTAGTTCGGCATCAGCCAGAGCGTCGCGGCGGCACCGGCAATGCCTACGGGCAGGTTGATTAAAAAGATCCAGTGCCAGGAGGCGTATTCTACCAGCAGCCCACCGAGCGCCGGGCCAAGCAGCGGCCCTACCTGGCCGGGGAGCGTCACAAACGTCATCGCCGCCATATACTGATCGCGCGGGACGATTTTCATCACCGTCAGCCTGCCGACCGGCACCATCATCGCGCCGCCGATGCCCTGCAACACGCGCGCCGCCACCAGCTCATTGAGCGTCGAAGACTGCGCGCAAAACAGCGAGCCGAGCGTGAATAGCACAATCGCGGTGAAGAAGATGTTGCGCACCCCGACGCGGTCCGCCAGCCAGCCGCTCGCGGGCAGCATCACCGCCACCGTCAGCACATATGAGACGATGACCATGTGCATCCGCAGCGGGCTCTCCCCGAGGCTTGCAGCCATTGAGGGGAGGGCGGTATTGACGATAGTGGTATCCAGCGCCTGCATAAAAAAGCCGAAGGCGACGATCCACAATTGCCAGCGTACGTTCTGGGGCAGGTCGGTCATAAATTATTCGCTCGCGGTCAGGGTGTCCTCAGGTTTCGCCCGGCGCGTAAAACGCAGGCGCAGTCGGTCGAAGAAGAGATAGACCACCGGCGTGGTATAGAGCGTCAGCAACTGGCTCATGACCAGCCCGCCGACGATCGTAATGCCGAGCGGCTGGCGCAGCTCCGCGCCGTCGCCGCTTGCGATCATCAGCGGCAGCGCGCCGAACAGTGCCGCCAGCGTCGTCATCATGATCGGGCGAAAACGCAGCAGGCAGGCCTGGAAAATGGCGTCGCGGGCGCTGAGCTGGCCGTTGCGCTGGGCCTCCAGCGCGAAGTCCACCATCATTATCGCGTTCTTCTTCACGATACCAATCAATAGCATAATACCGATAAGCGCGATGAGGCTAAACGGGGCATCGAACGCCTCCAGCGCCAGCAGCGCGCCGACGCCCGCCGACGGCAGCGTGGAGAGAATGGTCAGCGGATGCACATAACTCTCATACAACATCCCCAGCACGATATAGACCGTGGCGATGGCCGCGAGAATTAAGATCACCTGCGAGTTCATCGTCTCCTGGAAAACCTGCGCCGTACCGGCGAAGCTGCCGCGCACCGACGACGGCACGCCAAGCGAGGTCATCGTACGAGTGATGGCGTCGCTGGCCTGCGAGAGCGACACGCCGGTCGGCAGGTTAAACGCGATGGTCGACGCCGCTGACAGCCCCTGATGGTTAACCGACAGCGGCGCGTTGGCGGGCAGCCATTTCGCGAACCACGAGAGCGGAATCGGCTTGCCTTCGCTGTTCATCACGAACATCTGATCGAGCGCGCTGATATCCTGGGTGTAACGCGGGTCGACCTCCATCACCACTTTGTACTGGTTAAGCGGCTGGTAGATGGTCGAAATCTGGCGCTGGCCAAAGGCGTTATTCAGCAGGCTATTGGCGTCCTGCACGCTGATGCCAAGCCGCGCCATCGATTCGCGGTCATACACCAGGCTCATCTCCGCGCCGTTGTCCTGCTGATCGGAGTTCACGTCGGCAAGCTGCGGCAGTTTAGCGAGCGCCTGGCGGATTTTCGGCTCCCATTCGCGCAGCGCCGCCAGATCGTCAGACAGTAAAGTGTACTGGTAGCTGGCGTTCGACTGCCGTCCGCCGACGCGGATATCCTGCACCGCCATCAGAAACAGGCTGGCCCCAGGCTCGCGCGCGAGTTTTTTGCGCAGCCGGTCAATCACCTGCTGAGCGCTTTCGGTACGCTCGCCGAGCGGTTTAAGCGAGATAAACATCATGCCGCTGTTCACCCGCGAGCCGCCGGTAAAGCCGGTAACGTTATCCACCGCCGGATCTTCACGAATGATTTTCATGAAATCCTGCAGTTTGCCGCGCATCGCCTGGAACGAGATGCTCTGGTCGGCCTGAATGCCGCCCATCAGCCTCCCGGTGTCCTGCTCCGGGAAAAAGGTTTTCGGAATGGAAATATAGAGCCAGACGTTCAGCGCGATGGTGGCCAGAAGCACCAGCCCGACCAGCCGGGCGTGGTTCAGCACCCAGCTGAGCGAGCGGGCGTATCCGCCCTGCAGCGCCAGCAACAGGCGATTGATGCCGACGCGACTGCGGGTCTCTTCACGCGGTTTGGCTTTTAACAGCCAGCCGCACATCATCGGCGTGAGCGTCAGCGACACCACCAGCGAAATCCCGATGGCGACCGAGAGCGTGATGGCAAACTCCCGGAACAGCCGCCCTGGCAGCCCGCCCATCAGCAGCAGCGGCAGAAAGACCGCCACCAGCGACAGGCTCATGGAGAGCACCGTAAAGCCCACTTCGCGCACGCCCTGAAGCGCCGCCTGGAGCGGTTTGACGCCCGCCTCAAGGTGGCGCGAGATATTCTCCAGCACCACGATGGCGTCATCCACCACAAAGCCAGTAGCGATAGTCAGCGCCATTAACGAGAGGTTATTGAGGCTGAAACCGCACAGATACATGGCGGCGAAGGTGCCGATTAGCGATACCGGCACCGCGACGGCAGGGATCAGCGTCGCGCGCCCGGAGCGCAGAAACAGGAACACCACCAGAATCACCAGGCCGACCGATATCGCCAGCGACTGCTCCACTTCCGCCAGCGACGCGCGAATGGTCGGCGAGCGATCCTGTGCGATTTGCATATCGATGGCGGCGGGGATGGTGTCACGCAGCTCCGGCAGCGCGGCGCGGATGCGGTCCACCGTCTCGATGATATTGGCTTCCGGGAGTTTGCGGATCATCAGCAAAATGGCCGGTTTGGCGTTAGTCATGCCCGCGTTGCGCACATCCTGCACCGAATCGGTCACCGTCGCCACATCACGCAGATGCACCGCCGCGCCGTTGTTATAGTGAACGATCAGCGGCTCATATTCCGCGGCGGTTTTGAGTTCATCGTTGGTCTGCAACTGCCAGCGGCGCTGCGCGTCTTCTATCGCGCCCTGCGGACGGCGCACGTTGGCGTTGCTGATGGCGCTGCGCACCGTATCCAGCGAGACGCCCTGGTTAAAGAGTGCCTGCGGGTTGAGCGCCACCCTGACCGCGGGCAGCGAGCTGCCGCCGACATCGACATCCCCCACGCCGTCAATCTGGGCGATGGTCTGGGCGAGCTGCGTCGAGGCGTAGTCATAAAGCTCGCCCTGGGAGAAGGTGTCCGAGGTGAGCGTGAGGATCATGATCGGCGCATCGGACGGGTTCGCTTTGCGGTACGTCGGGCGCGAAGGCATTCCGCTCGGCAACAGGCTTTGCGCGGCGTTGATCGCTGCCTGCACGTCACGCGCCGCGCCGTTGATATCGCGATCGAAATTAAACTCCAGAATAATGCGCGTGCTGCCAAGCGAGCTGGTGGAGGTCATCTCGTTGACGCCCGCGATGCGCCCGAGCGAGCGTTCAAGCGGTGTCGCGACCGACGACGCCATCGTCTCCGGCGACGCGCCCGGCAGCGACGCGCTGACCATAATGACCGGGAAATCGACCTGCGGCAGCGGGGCCACCGGCAGCAGCCGGAAGCCAAGCACGCCGCAGAGCGTCACGGCGATGGAGAGCAAAATCGTCGCTACCGGGCGGTAGATAAAGAGCGCGTAAAACTTCACTTACGCCTCCTCTTCACGCGCGGGCAGACGGCGGCGCACGGCGTGGCCGAGGCGGTCGAACAGCAGATAAATTACCGGCGTGGTAAAGAGCGTCAGCACCTGGCTTACCAGCAGGCCGCCGACCATGCCGATGCCGAGCGGACGGCGCAGCTCCGCGCCAACGCCGGTGCTGAGCATCAGCGGCAGCGCGCCGAGGAGCGCGGCGAGCGTGGTCATCAGGATAGGCCGGAAACGCAGCAGACACGCCTGGTAAATGGCCTCTCGCGGCGTCATGCCCTGTTCACGCTCGGCGGCCAGCGCAAAGTCGATCATCATGATGGCGTTTTTCTTGACGATGCCTATCAGCAGAATAATGCCTATGATGGCGATAACGTCCAGCTCGGCACCGGCGATAAGCAGCGCCAGCAGTGCGCCGACGCCCGCGGTGGGCAGCGTCGAGAGAATGGTAATCGGGTGGATAAAGCTCTCATACAGCACGCCGAGCACGATATACATCGCCACCACCGACGCCAGAATCAGCCAGAGCGTGCTGCCAAGCGCCGCCTGGAAGGCGAGGGTGCTGCCCTGGAACTGGGTCGTTATCTCGGTCGGGAACGCCAGATCGGCCTCTGCCTGGGTGATGGCGTCTACCGCGTCGCCCAGCGAATAGCCGTCCGGCACGTTAAACGAGATAGTCGTCGACGGGAACTGATCGAGATGGTTAATCGTAAGCGGCCCGAAGCGCTGCTCGACCTTCGCAATGGCGCTGAGCGGCACCATGCCGCCATCGCTGCTGGCAAGACGAATACCGTCAAGCGCCGACAGGCCCGGCGTGGCGGTGGTGTTATGCTCCAGCACCACGCGGTACTGGTTCGCCTGGGTATAAATGGTTGAGATAAGGCGCTGGCCAAAGGCGTTATAGAGCGCGTTATCGACATCGCTCATGCTGATGCCAAGACGGCTGGCGCTCGCGCGATCCACATTCACGTAAGCCACAAGACCGTTGTCCTGCCAGTCGCTGCTGACATCCGCCAGCTGCGGCAGCGTTTGCAGCCGGGCGATAAGCTTCGGCACCCAGGTGCTGAGCGCTTCCAGCGAATTGGCCTGGAGCGTGAACTGGTACTGCGTGCGGCTCACCTGGGTGTCGATGGTGAGATCCTGAATCGGTTGCAGGTAGAGTGTGGCACCCGGCACGCGGCTGGCGGCCTCCTGGAGGCGCGCAATCACCGTCTGCACGCGGTCATCACGGTCATCGAGCGGCTTTAAGTTGATTTGCAGCCGCGCGCTGTTCAGTGACGGGTTAGTGCCATCGACGCCGACAAACGAGGTGAGGCTCTCTACCGCCGGATCTTTCAAAATAACATCCGCCACCGCGCGCTGGCGTTCGGCCATGCTGGCGAACGACACCGACTGCGGCGCCTGCAACGTGCCCTGGATAATGCCGTTGTCCTGCACCGGGAAAAAGCCTTTCGGGATGACAATCCACAGCAGCACCGTCAGCGCCAGCGTGCCAAGCGCGACGCCGAGCGTCAGCCACGGGTGGTTCAGCACGCGCTTAAGCAACTGGCCATAGCGGTCAATCACCCGGTTGATCACGCGCTCCGAGGCGCGCGAGAAGCGGTTCTGCTTGCGCAGCGATTCATGGCTTAACATGCGCGCGCACATCATCGGCGTCAGCGTCAGCGAGACGACAGCGGAGATTAAAATCGCCACCGCCAGCGTCACTGCGAATTCGCGGAACAGACGGCCCACGATGTCGCCCATAAACAGCAGCGGGATCAGCACGGCTATCAGCGAGAACGTCAGCGAGATAATGGTAAAGCCGATTTCGCCTGCGCCCTTGAGCGCGGCGGCCAGCGGCTTTTCGCCTTTTTCGATATAGCGCGAGATGTTTTCAATCACCACAATGGCGTCATCCACCACAAACCCGGTGGCGATAGTCAGCGCCATCAGCGTCAGGTTGTTGATGGAGAAATCGAGAAACACCATCACCGCAAAGGTGCCGACCAGCGACAGCGGCACCGCCACCGCCGGGATAATGGTCGCCGGAATGTTGCGCAGGAACAGGTAGATGATCATCACCACCAGCGCTATCGCCAGCATCAGTTCAAACTGTGTGTCGTTGACCGACGCGCTGATATTGGTGGTCCGGTCGGTCAGCACTTTCACCTGCACCGATTTCGGCAGGCTTTCCGTAAGCTGCGGCAGCAGTTTCTGGATAGTTTCGGCGGTGGTGATGATATTGGCACCCGGCTGGCGCTGGACGTTCATCACAATCGCGGGCTGTTTATTAGCCCACGCGCCAAGCCAGGCGTTCTCCGCGCCTTGTTCGACCGTCGCCACGTCGCCAAGGCGCACCGGCGCGCCGTTTTTATAGGCGATGATCAGGTTGCGGTACTCGTCGGCGGATTTCATCTGATCGTTGGCGGAGAGCGTCACCGCGCGCTCCGGGCCGTCGAAACTGCCTTTCGCCGAGTTGACGTTCGCGCTGGTGATGGCGGTACGCACGGTTTCGCTGTCTATGCCCAGCGACGCCAGCGCCTGCGCATTCAGTTTCACCCGCACCGCCGGACGCTGGCCGCCGGAGAGCGTCACCAGCCCCACGCCGGTTACCTGCGAGATACGCTGCGCGACGCGGGTTTCCACCATATCTTCCACCTGGGTCATCGGCAGCGCCGATGAGGTGACCGCAAGCGTCATGATTGGCGGGTCCGCCGGGTTCACTTTGCTGTAGACGGGCGGGTTAGGGAGATCGTCCGGCAGCAGGTTAGTGGCGGCGTTAATGGCGGCCTGCACCTCCTGCTCGGCGACATCCAGCGGCAGCGTGAGCTGGAACTGTAACGTCACCACCGACGCGCCGCCCGCGCTTTGCGAGGCCATCTGCTTTAAGCCCGACATCTGGCCGAACTGGCGCTCAAGCGGCGCGGTGATAGCAGACGTCACGACATCCGGGCTGGCGCCAGGGTAGAGCGTCACCACCTGAATTGTCGGGTAGTCCACTTCCGGCAGGGCGGATACCGGCAAAAAGCGATAGCCGATGATGCCTGCAAGCAGGATAGCCACCATTAGCAGCGTGGTGGCGACGGGGCGCAGAATAAACAGGCGGGACGGGCCGCCGGTGGCGCTCGGAGGTAACACCTGCATCAGGAACGCGCTCCTTTGCCCGCGCGGGCGCTGTCGGTCGGGCTGCGCTCGCCGCGTTCAGGCTTCGCGTTATCCGTCGCCGTTTGCGCTTCCACGACATCCACCTTCGCGCCTTCGGTCAGGCGGTCGATGCCGTCCGTCACCACGCGATCGCCTGCGGAAAGGCCTGCGGTGATCACCACGGTTTCGCTGTTCTGAATGCCGGTCGTGACGGTGTGCTTACTCACTTTGTTGTCGTCGTTCAGCACCCAGACAAAGTGGCCTTCGTTGCCCATCTGCAACGCGGCGGTCGGGATAACGACCGCGTTCTGCTGGGTATCGATGAGCATGCGGGCGTTAACGAACTGGTTCGGGAACAGCGCGTCATCTTCATTGGCGAAGCGCGCCTTAAGCTTAATGGTGCCGGTGGTGGCGTCTATCTGATTATCAAGGCTTAGCAGTTCGCCGGTGCTGAGCTTCGTGCTGTTGGTGCGATCCCAGGCTTCCACCGTCAGGGTTTTCCCCGCCTTTTGCGCCTGCATCACGGCGGCGATGTCGTTCTCCGGCAGGGTAAAGACCAGATCGATCGGGTGTGTCTGGGTCAGCACCACGATGCCGGTGGTGTCGCCGCTGGAGATCTGGTTGCCGATATCGACCTGTTTTAAGCCGACGCGCCCGTCAATCGGCGCGGTGATGCGGCTCCAGTCGAGCTGCAACTGCGCGCTGGCGACGGCGGCTTCATCGGCTTTCAGCGTGCCTTCGGTTTCGCTGACCAGAGCCTGCTGGGCGTCCAGCTCCTGGCGTGAAACCAGGTTCGTTTTACCAAGCTGCTGATAGCGCGCCAGATCGCGACGGGCGTTGGCAAGCGTCGCGCGATCTTTAGCAAGCTGCCCCTGCGCCTGCGCGAGCGCCACTTTAAACTGGCTCGGATCGATTTCCGCGAGCAGATCGCCCGCTTTTACCTGCTGGCCTTCTTTAAAGTGAATCGCCATTAGCTGACCATCCACCCGGCTGCGCACCGTGACGGTGTTGGCGGCGGTAATAGTCCCAAGCCCTGTGAGATAGCGCGGCACCGCCTCGCTGCGTGCCGTGGCGGCCTGCACCGGGGCAGGGGCACCGCCCATGCGCATCGCGGCGCGCCCGCCTGCATGCGGCGCTTTACCTGAAGGAGCATTCGTTGCGGCGTTACGCCAGTAGAGGAGTGCGGCAACCACCACGACAACGATGCCAGCGATAACCCACCCGCGCTTTTTAACCGTGCTTTTCATAAGCAGTACGTCTTCTTTTCCTGAAACGATTAGGCGTAATGATACAAGTTTAGTAAGCCCTGACCGCAGAAAGATGGAGGAAATATGAAACACCGTTTAGAACTGTCTTAATCACGCAGGTTTTACGAGACCTCTCGCAGAGGCGCAATTCGTTGATGGAGAGAAAAAAATCCACTCGTAAAGTATGGTTTTATCGGCAGATATAAACTATAGTTTATGAGGGATGCGTATGACATGGACGGTGATTTTTACCGATCGTTTTAACGACTGGTATCAACAGCAGCCCGAAGGATTACAGGATCGTATCGCTGCGCTCTTATGGAACTTGCGTTATTCCGGCCCGCTTGTCGGACGCCCGCTGGTCGATACGGTCAAAGGTTCGCGTTATCCCAACCTGAAAGAGCTGCGTGTGCAGTATGGCGGCGAACCCTGGCGCGTCTTTTTTGCGTTTGACGCTGAACGTCAGGCCGTTGTGCTCTGTGCAGGCAATAAGCGCAGCCAGAAACATTTTTATGACGCCCTAATCAGGCAGGCTGAAGAAGAATTCTTCCTGCATGTGCAAGCAATGGAGAGACGAAATGAAAACTATTGATGACGTAATGGCGGGCTTTTCCCCGGAACGGCAGGCTGAAATCCTGCGCATGGCTGACGAAATCGCGCTGGAACACGGCCTGCCGCGCATTCGCGAAGCGCGGGCGTTTTCGCAGCAGCAGCTGGCGGAGATAATGGGCGTGACGCAGCCCGCTATCGCCGCCATTGAGCAGCGCGGCAAGGAGATCAAACTGCTGACGCTCAAGCGCTATGTCGAAGCGCTGGGCGGCAAGCTCTCTTTGCTGATAGAGCTGCCCGAAGGCAGCAAAGTGATCCCGGTCTGACTGCGCCGGTTACTGAAACACCACCTGCGCCCAGCGCGCAAGACCGGCGGTGACGGAGCCGAAATCGTCGCCGCCCTGCACCGGAATGCCCGGCAGTTGCGTTTGCAGCGCCTCGCGGATGAGCGGTGAACGCGCGCTGCCGCCGGTGAGGTAAATGACATCGGGGCGCGCGTTGCTTGCCTCAAGCGCCAGCGTCACCTGCTCAAGAATACGCTGTAGCGGCGGGTTGAGCGCCAGCGCGAGCGCCTGCTGAGTAATTTCCTGGCTCAGTTGTGGCTCAATAAACGGCAGCGCGGTCTGGCAGAGCGGGGCCTGCGAGAGCACGATTTTGCTCTCTTCCGCCGCGCGCACCAGACGGTAGCTCAGGCGTTGCCGCCACACTTTTTGCAGCAGCGCCACTTTTTGCGGCTCGCGGGCGTCGCGGGCTAAATCCGCCAGCAGGCGTCCGCAGGCGGCGCTGTAAAAATCGCTCTGCGCCGGCACGTCGTTAATCGCGCAGGCGTTCCACCACGGCAGCACCGGCAGCGCGGTGCCTTTTTCGGTTTCGCCGCCCATGCCGAGCAGCGGCATCAGCTGTTTAAACGCCAGCGCGATATCCAGATCGTTACCACCCACGCGGCAGCCGCTGTGGCCAAGAAGGCTTTGATCGCGGTCGCGGCGCGCGCGCCACTGCGGGCCCATCAGCAGCAGCGAACAGTCGGTAGTGCCGCCGCCGATATCCACCACCAGTACGCGCTGCTCTTCGCTCAATGTGGCTTCAAAATCCAGACCGGCTGCGACCGGCTCATACTGAAACACCACGTCGCGAAAACCGGCGCGGTGCGCCGCGCGCTCGAGGATCCCCTGCGCCTGACGGTTGGCGTCATCGCCGCCGAGTCCCTGGAAGTTGATCGGACGGCCAATGACCGCCTGGTCTATCTCCGCGTTTGCCTGTTGCTGCGCCGCCTGGCGAATGTGGACCATCATCGCGCAGACCAGATCTTCAAACAGCGCGACCTGCTGCGGCTTCAGCCCACTGGCGCCGAGAAACGACTTGGGCGACTTCACGAACCAGACCTCTTCCGGGTCGTCCATATACTGGCGCAGTGCGCTCAGGCCGAACTGTACGCTGCCCGGCGTGACGTCGATGCTCTCTTCGCGGTTATAGCTCACCGCGCGGCGCAGCAGCGCCTGCGTTTCCGCGCCGCTCGCCTCGACATTCTGATGACGATACAGCCATTCGCTTACCGCCTCGCGCACCGGCGCGCCAATCATGGACGGTAGCAGCGTCGAGCCCTGCTCAAGCGGCAGCATTTGTGGCACGCCGTCACGCATTATCGCGACAGAACAGTTGGCGGTGCCGTAGTCAAAACCGATAAACATTCACATATTCCCCATGCCGTGAAGAAGGGGGGCGACTTTAGCGAAATGTCGCGTCGGCGGCAAATGGAATAACTACGCAAGGCAAAAAAAGGCCGTAGCGATTAAGCTTTAGAAATCAAAAACAAAGGAGACGCTATGTTTACGCTTCGCTATCAGCCGCCTTACGACTGGCCGTGGATGTTACGCTTTCTGGGCGATCGTGCCGTGGCGGGCATTGAAGAGGTGAGCGAAAGCCGCTACCGGCGCACGCTGGCTATCGGCGGGCATCAGGGCTGGTTTAGCGTCACGCCGCACCCGGCGCACGCAACGGTGACGCTTGAGATGAGCGACGGCCTGCTGCCGGTGGCGGAAGAAGTACAGTCGCGCGTGATGCGGCTGTTCGATCTGCGTTTCGATCCGACGCCGATGCTGGAGACGCTCGGGCCGCTTGCCGCCGACAGACCAGGATTGCGGCTGCCGGGTTCGGTGGATGTGTTTGAGCAGGGCGTGCGCGCGATTCTCGGACAGCTGGTGAGCGTGGCGATGGCGGCGAAGCTAACCGGCAAAGTGGTGCAGGCGGTGGGGATGGAGCTTGAGGACGGCACTGGCTGGCGGTTTCCGACGCCCGAGGAGATAGCGCGCGCCGATCCTGCGACGCTGAAAGCGCTCGGGATGCCGCTGATGCGCGCCGGGGCGCTTATCCAGCTCGCCCATGAACATCTGGCCGGGCGGTTTCCGCTCACCTGCCCGGAAGATGTGGCGGCGGGCGTGAAAGCGCTGACGCAACTGCCGGGCATCGGCCCCTGGACGGCGAACTATTTCGCGATGCGCGGCTGGCAGGCACCGGATATTTTTCTGCCGGACGATTATCTGATTAAGCAGCGTTTCGCACCGATGACGCCCGCGCAGATCCGGCGCTATGCCGCACGCTGGCAGCCGTGGCGCACCTACGCGCTGTTGCACGTCTGGTACGCCACGGCGTGGCAGACGCCAGTCAGTGAATAGAGAAATAGCTGGTGGCGAGACGCGCGGTCAGCGGCTGCGTCTGGGCGACGGTTTCGCCATAAACCAGATCGATGCCGATATTTGCGAGCGTTTCCAGCAATGACTGCTGATCGGCAGGCCCGGCGATGGTTTGCAGGCCGAGGCGTCGCGCGTTGCCCAACACAATGGTCAGCAGCATTTCATCCATCAGGCTCGCATGGGCGTCGGCCACCAGATCGCTTGCCACCATAATGTAATCGGCGCAGGCGGCGGAGATGTGTTCAAAGACTTCCAGTTCGCGACCGATATGGCTCAGCACGACCCGGCAGCCCGCTTCCCGCAGGCGCGCCAGATGGCGGCGTGCCGTAGCGGCGTCCTGCATCAGTACTTCGCTATTGATAACCAGATGCAGCAGACGCGGCGGCAGCGGGCTCGCGGCGAGCTGCGCCAGCAGGGCATCAAGACGCTGCGCGTTTAACAGCGTCGCGCCGGAAAGCGTGAGCGCCACGCCGACGCCTTTTTGCGCCACGCTGGCGGCGTGATCCCGGAAGAAATCGGTGAGCATGCGGGTATCCAGCGCCTGCATCAGCTCAGGATCGTTAAGCCCCGCGCGGAAGCTGTGTTCTTCTATCATTTCGCCTTCGCTGGTCCACAGGCGCAGCGACAGCAGCCAGAAGCTGGCGCTTTCCGGCACGCGCGGCGAGGCGACCGGGCGTACCATCAGGACATGATGATGCTCATTGATCATACGCTGCTGCTCCTGGGCGGTCAGCGTGCCGCGGCCATTATGCAATTGCTGCTGGTGCGGCTCGTAGACCGTCACCACGCCACGCCCGGCGTTCTTCGAGGTGTAACAGGCGATATCCGCCTGCGACATCACGTCCTGCGCCTGATTATTCGAGGCATCGATAATAGTGATCCCCGCGCTGGCGCCGATACGGTGCAGGCGGCTTTCCCAGACAAACGGGTATTCGTTGATGGCCGCCACAATGCGCTCGCAGATGGTGCGGGCGTTCTCCAGGCTGCAATCCGGCAGCAGCAGGCCGAATTCATCGCCGCCCAGGCGCGCCAGCACGTCGGTGGTGCGCAGCATTCCCAGCATCAGCGAGGCGAGTTCGCGCAGCAGCGCGTCGCCCGCCGCATGCCCGGCGGTATCGTTCACCGCTTTAAAACGGTCGAGATCGATATAGACCAGCGCGTGGCGCTGATGGGTGTCGCTGACGCTTTGCAGCAGCCGCTTGAGGTGCGTCTCAAAACTGACGCGGTTAGCGAGATGGGTCAGGCCGTCATGTGAGGCGCTGTAGCTCAGCTGGCGCAGCATTTTGCGTGATTCGGTAACGTCATGGATAACCAGCACGGAGCCGATATTTTCCCCTTCGAGCGTGCTCAGCGGCGTGATGGTGTAGTGAATATCATAATTGCCGCCGCTGCGGCAGTGCAGCACCACGTCCTGTTCAATGCCGGCCCCGGCATGCGTGGCTTCACCACTGTGAACATCGTCCAGCAGCGGGCCGTTATCGCCAAAAGTGATGCGCAAAATCGCAAGGATTGACTGACCAATCGCCTCTTCCTGACGCCAGCCGCTCATCTTCTCAGCGACCGGGTTCATAAAGGTGACGTTCATATCGACATCGGTACAAATCACCGCTTCGCCGATGGAATCGAGCGTGATATGCAGGCGCTCTTTCTCCTGGAACAGCGCTTCATTGAGCTGTTTCACTTCGGTCATGTCCATATTCACGCCGAGCAGACGCTCCACTTCGCCCTGCTTATTGAGCACGCGGTTGGCGAGCGCACGAATGTGGCGCACGCCGTTTTTCACCTGAATGCGAAACTCAAGTTTAAACGGCATGCGCGCGCGCAGCGCCTCCTGAATCGTGGCTTCCGCGTGGGCGACATCTTCTTTCAGCAGCCGCGATTTCCAGAGCTGGTACGTCGGGCGCGTATGCGGTGGCACTTCGTAAAGCTCAAACATGCGCTGGTCCCACGCGAGCACGTCGGTGCCAAGCTCCCACTCCCAGATGCCGATGCCGCCCGCTTCGTTGGCAAGCGTGATGCGCTCCATCAGGCGCTTGTTTACCCATTCGGTGCGCTTGAGTTCGGTAATATCTTCCACCTGCGCGATAAAATAGAGCGGCGAGCCGTCGCGCTGGCGCACGATAGAGACTGCCAGTAGCGCCCACACCACATCCCCCGCGCGGGTGTAGTAGCGTTTTTCGAGGGAGTAATTGTTTGTTTCGCCGTTCAGCAGCTTCTCCACCTGTTCCATATCGGCATGCAGATCTTCCGGATAGGTGAGCTGCTGGAAGCTCATGTTCGCGAGCTGCTCCGGGGTGTAACCGAGAAACGTGCAGAGCGCTTTGTTGACCTGTAAAAAGCCGCCTTCGGTGGAAACCAGCGCCATGCCGATGGCGGAGTATTCCATCGCGTTGCGAAAGCGTGTTTCGCTCTCGGTAATCAGCTTGCGCTCTTCCCGCGAGGCGTACATCACCATCGTCATGACGTTCGCGGGCAACAGAATCATCAAAAAGGGCAGCCACGGCGCGTTGATCATCACGCCTTCGTGCGGCAAATCCAGCAGCGCGGGGTTTGTGGCGATAACAAAAGAGACCATCATGACGGTGGCGAGAAAGACGGTAAACGCCTCAAGGCGCGGCAGGCGAATCGCGCTCCACATCAGCAGCACAATGACGAAAGTAAACGGCCACGGCATATAGTGCAGCGCGAGCCAGCTACAGATAAGCGTGATACAGAGCGTCGCCAGGCTTTCGGCCAGCAGGCGCGGGCTGCGGTGGCGCAGCAGGTAGCGCGCTTTAAACAGCAGCCCGAGCGGCACCAGCGCCAGCGCGCCGATGGTTTCCGATAAAATCCACACCAGCGCCAGGCGCAGCGTCACGTGACCGTCACTGAGGGCCGTCAGCAAAAAACAGCCCACCAGCGGCGGTACCACGGCGCTGGCGAACGCCAGCCGCAGCCAGTTATTGAGGTTTTTAAGCGGGTTATACCAGGGCAGTAACTTGCGCAGCAGCACCGCGCCTACCAGCGCTTCGACAATGTTTATCGCGGTATACGATAGCTCAAGATGTGCAGGCGGGAAGAGCGTCAGCGTCGCGAGCACCGTGCCCGCGCCGCAAACAAGCGCAATCGGCACCCACAGGCGCAGGGCGTGGCGAAAGAACGCCACCATCATAATGGAGGTCGGGAACCACAGCGGGGCCAGCAGCGTGTCGAAAAGCGTCAGCTCAAGCGAGAAGAGCGTGAAAATATAAGTCAGCAAGCCGAGACTTGCTAAGCGCAGCAGTGGATGCGGCGTGGCCGCCAGCTCCTGCTTGTTCTTTTTTTTAATCATTACCACATAATCCGCATAGGCATTGCCGTCAGGTGCAATACCCGGACGCATCAGGAAAAATGTTTCGGTTATGCTAGTACAAACAATTTACAATTCCTATGGCGTCTGCTCATAAATTAACTGCGGTGAATGAATAAAAGCGCACCGACGCGCTGACATCTCGCTTAATGCCTGTTTACACGGCGAAAAACCGCGCTTTTCGCCTGCCATGCGCGACAGAATTTGCGCACTTATTCTCACGATTGCAGCATCGACTGGTATCAATTTCGTGAAATCCCTATAATTGCCGCGTCTGGCGCGACGGCGTCACCCTTCCTTTTCTCTTTATTATGTAAACCAGGTCGCTAATTTATGACTGACAAGTCCCATCAATGCGTCATCATCGGCATCGCCGGCGCATCGGCTTCAGGTAAAAGCCTTATCGCAAGTACCCTCTATCGGGAGCTGCGTGAGCAGGTCGGTGATGAACACATTGGTGTTATTCCGGAAGACAGCTATTACAAGGATCAAAGCCATCTGTCCATGGAGGAGCGGGTTAAAACCAACTATGACCATCCGAACGCGATGGATCACAACCTGCTGTTTCAACACCTGCAAATGCTGAAAGCAGGTAAACCCATCGAGCTGCCGGTTTACAGCTACGTGGAGCACACCCGTACCGCGCAGACGGTACATATCGAACCGAAAAAGGTGATTATTCTGGAAGGGATCCTGCTGCTCACCGACGCGCGTCTGCGCGAAGAGATGAATTTCTCGATTTTCGTCGATACCCCGCTGGATATCTGCCTGATGCGCCGCATTAAGCGTGACGTCAACGAGCGCGGCCGTTCTATGGATTCTGTGATGACGCAGTACCAGAAAACGGTGCGCCCGATGTTCCTGCAATTTATCGATCCGTCGAAGCAGTACGCCGACATCATCGTGCCGCGCGGAGGCAAAAACCGCATCGCTATCGATATTCTCAAGGCGAAAATCAGCCAGTTCTTTGAATAAGCTGCGTTTTGCGTGTACCGTTCCAGAAGTTACCCTCAGGCTTTCGGCAGATGCCGGAAGCCTGAACACATCAGGAGAGTGTAATGCGTCTTTGTGACCGAGATATTGAAGCCTGGCTGGATGAAGGCCGACTGGCGATTACCCCGCGTCCGCCGGTGGAGCGCATTAACGGCGCCACGGTGGATGTGCGTCTTGGCAATAAATTCCGCACCTTCCGCGGCCATACCGCCGCGTTTATCGATTTAAGCGGTCCGAAAGATGAGGTGAGCGCGGCGCTCGATCGCGTGATGAGCGATGAAATCGTGCTGAACGACGGCGAAGCGTTTTATCTTCATCCGGGCGAGCTGGCGCTGGCAGTGACCTATGAGTCCGTCACGCTGCCGGCGGATCTGGTGGGCTGGCTCGACGGTCGTTCGTCGCTGGCGCGGCTCGGGCTGATGGTGCACGTTACCGCGCACCGTATCGATCCAGGCTGGCAGGGCTGTATTGTGCTGGAGTTCTATAATTCAGGTAAGTTGCCCCTGGCGTTGCGCCCTGGCATGTTGATTGGCGCGCTGAGCTTCGAGCCGCTTTCCGGCCCGGCAGAGCGTCCTTACAACCGTCGTCAGGATGCGAAATACCGCGATCAGCAGGGTGCTGTCGCCAGCCGTATAGACAAAGACTAAGCGCCCGCGGGCCGGTCTGCAGAGGATGCCATGAGACGAGTTCTGACCACGCTGATGATCTTACTGGTGGTGTTTTTCGCCGGTCTCTCCGCGCTGGTGATGCTGGTAAATCCCAACGATTTTCGCAGTTACATGATAAGCCAGGTTGAACGGCGCAGCGGGTATCAGCTCAGGCTGGACGGTCCGCTGCGCTGGCACGTCTGGCCGCAACTTAGCATTCTCTCGGGCCGGATGAGCCTCACCGCGCCGGGCGCCAGCCAGCCGCTGGTGAGCGCCGATAACATGCGCCTCGACGTGGCGCTGTTTCCGCTGCTGTCGCACCAGCTCTCGGTGCGTCAGGTGATGCTGAAAGGCGCGGTCGTGCAGCTTACGCCTCAGAGCGAAGCGCGCCACGAACCCGGTGCGCCGGCCGGGCCGAAAAACAGCGCGCCGCCGGTGGAAGATACCCGCGGCTGGTCGTTCGATATCGCCCGGCTTAAAGTGGCCGACAGCGTACTGGTGTTCCAGCATAAAGATGATGAGCAAATCACCGTTCGCAACATCAATCTGCAAATGGAGCAGAACGAGCATCACGACGCGCAGCTTGAGCTGAGCGGCAAAGTGAGCCGCGACCAGCGCGATTTGACGCTTTCTCTCACCGCCGCGCTGAATGCGGCCGACTACCCGCAAACCCTGAACGCCACGGTTTCGCAACTCTCCTGGCAACTGCGCGGCGCGGATCTGCCGCGCGACGGCATCGCAGGCGAGGGCACGTTCCAGGCCCGCTGGCTTGAGCGTGATAAACGGCTGGAGTTCAGCGCGCTTAATCTTAAAGCCAACGACAGCCAGCTTGCCGGACAGGGGAGCGTGACGCTTGGCGACACGCCGGTCTGGGATCTCGATTTGCATTTCGGCGCGCTGGATCTTGAAAAGCTGCTCGCGCCCGATCCGGCCACCACGACTGCCGTCGCCCAGCAGGGCCAGCAGAATGCGCTGCCGCGCCCGGTGATCGCCTCCGAAGTGGAAGAGGCGCCCTACACGGGGCTGCGCGGTTTTAACGCCAGCGCCCGTATTAAGGCCGACAGCATACGCTGGCGCGGGCTGACGTTCAGCGATGTGAACGCGCAGATGCGCAATCAGGCGGGGCTGCTGACGCTCTCTGCGCTCAGCGGTAAGCTTGGCGCGGGCGAGCTGTCGCTGCCGGGAACGCTGGACGCGCGCGACGATGTGCCCGAGGCGCGCTTTACGGTTAACGCGAAAGAGATTGAAGTGGGCGATATCCTGCGCGCCTTTAATTACCCCATCGCGCTCACCGGTAAAATGAGCGTCAACGGTACGTTTGCGGGTGACCGTATCGACGCGCAGGCGTTCCGTGAAAACTGGGAAGGCGAGGCGACGCTTGCACTCAAGGGCAGCCGCATGGAAGGGCTGAACTTCCAGCAGCTGATCCAGCAGGCGGTGGAGCGCAGCGGCGGCGGCGTGAGCGCGCGTGAAGATTTCGACAACGCCACCACGCTCGACAGTTTCACCACGCACGCGACGCTCGACCACGGCGAGCTCACGCTTGATGAGATGCAGGGGCAATCCTCACTGCTGGCCTTAAGCGGCGAGGGCACGCTCGATCTGGTGCGCGAACAGTGCGACACCCGCTTTAAGGTGCAGGTGACGGACGGCTGGAAAGGCGACGATAAGCTGGTGCAGTGGCTGAAAACCACGCCGGTACCGCTGCGGGTTTACGGCCCGTGGAACGCGCTTAACTATAATCTGCAGGTTGATCAGTTACTGCGTAAACATCTGCAGGATGAAGCGAAGCGTCGTCTGAGCGACTGGAGCGAGCGCCACAAAGAGAGCAGTAACGGAAAGGACGTGAAAAAACTGCTCGATAAGCTGTAAGGCATTTCTCACAAAAAAAGCGGCCCTGGCGGCCGCTTTTTTTATGGCGCTACGCCGCGTCGGTCGGCGTTTCCTGAGTCACGGCCTGGGAGGTTATCTGCACCTTCTGGATGCGATGGTGTTCCACCTCCAGCGTTTTAAGCTGGTAATGACCCACCTGGAGCGTTTCGCCCACACCCGGAATGTGTTGCAGATATTCCATCATCAGCCCGGCGAGCGTGTGGTATTCGCGCTTCTCATCCAGCGGCAGCGGCACATACTGAACCAGATCCTCCAGCGGCATATGGCCGTTGGCGGTCCAGCTGCCGTCGGCGTTTTTCTGGATATCGTGGCGCGCGTCAATCTCTTCCACTTCGTTCGGCAGATTACCGGCGATGGTTTCCATGACGTCGCTTAACGTCACCACGCCTTCCACCGAGCCAAACTCATCGACCACAAACGCGAAGTGGGTACGTGCGTTACGGAACTGCTCCAGTGCTTTCAGGAGCGGCAGCCCTTCCGGGAAGACCAGCGGTTGTCGCACCAGCACGCGCAGATCGAGCGGCTCGCCGCGCAGCGACTGTTGCAGCAGGTCGATGATGTGCACCACGCCAAGCAGATCGTCTTCATCTTCGTCGCTGCGGATCACCACGCGGGTGTGCTGATTGCGCTCCAGCAGCGCGCGCACCTGCGCTTCGGGAGCGTTGATATCGATATGCTCGACGTCATGGCGGGACGTCATGATGCTGCTGACAGTGCGCTGGTTAAGATTCAGCACGCGCTCAATCATCAACTGCTCCTGACGGTTAAACAGCGGATGATTGTCGTAATCGGCAATCAGTGACGCCGTCTGCGGGTCGAGGTCGGCGTCTTCTTTCTTGCCGCTGATAAGGCGCATCACCGCTTCCGTGGTGCGCTGGCGCAGCGTCTGGTTGGCAGTGGAGAGAAAACGGCGGCGGTTGAAAATCGCCAGCTGGTTGAGCGCCTCGATAATAATGGAAAAGCCAATCGCCGCGTAAAGATAGCCTTTCGGGATATGGAAGCCGAAGCCGTCGGCTATCAGGCTAAAGCCAATCATCAGCAGGAAGCTGAGGCAGAGAATCACGATCGTCGGGTGATTATTCACAAAGCGCGTCAGCGCCTTGCTCGCCAGCAGCATCAGGGAGACCGCGATAATCACCGCCGCCATCATCACCGCCAGGTGATCCACCATGCCCACTGCGGTAATCACCGAATCGAGCGAGAACACGGCATCGAGAATGACAATTTGCGCCACCACCGCCCAGAAGCGTGCGCCGCGCCGCTGCGTCGGGTTTTCGGTATCTTTGCCTTCAAGCCGCTCGTTGAGTTCGACGGTCGCCTTAAACAGCAGGAACAGGCCGCCCAGCAGCATAATTAAATCGCGGGCGCTGAAGCTGAAGCTTTTTATCGTCAGCAGGGGCGTGGTGAGCGTCACCAGCCACGAGACGGAGGCCAGCAGGCCGAGCCGCATAATCATCGCCAGTATCAGGCCGGTGACGCGCGCGCGGTCGCGCTGGGCGGGAGGGAGTTTTTCAGCAAGGATGGCGATAAACACCAGGTTGTCGATTCCGAGCACCAGCTCCAGCACAATCAGCGTGGCCAGACCTGCCCAGATAGAGGGGTCGGCAATCCATTCCATATGAGGTCAGTTACCTTTTAAGATAAATAGCAGTCTGATGATCCTGGATAAGTCGCGCTTAAATTGCAACGCGAGACAGAATTATCTTAATGATGAAGTGTGGCTGGAAATTAACCAAAAATGGCAAATAAATGCTAATTAATAGCCAGATGCCATATTCTGGTCATAATGAAAAAGAATGAAATAATATTATTACCCGGATATTTCTTAATTAAATTATCTGCGTAGTTTAATCGCCCCTGCCTGTCAACATGAAGAAAATCCTAAAAGTAATAAAATGGGGCGTTCATATTATTCTTAAAAACAGCACTGTAACGGTGCGTTAACTTGCCTGCTAAAACTTTAGCTGCAACAATCCACTCAGCATTTCTTATTCCCACCGGCACACAAGGAGTTTTCTTTGTGCGTTCTGGATGAGCAGTGCGCCAGCGTAATGAACCGTCTCTTTCAATAAGATAAATCCAATTGGAAGAGGATTCACAGGGGTGTGTCAATATAACCGTCTGTTTTTGCAGTAGATTGGTAACTGAAAGCCAAGGGCGGTAGCGTGCCTGAAGTCTGTCAATTAGCCTCAATTATTCTGTCAATAGTATATGGGTAAATAAGCGACTTTTAGGAATGATTCCAGTTATATTCTGGCGCCTGACGCCGCATTCTTGATGCAGGAACAAGCGGTACGGTGGCTTATTTAAAGGGTCAGAATAATTACTCTGCCAAAGTGATAAAAATTCAATGATGAAATCCAGACTGAAATTGATGCCTTTATTGGTGTCTGTAACCTTGATGAGCGGTTGCACTGTTTTTCCCGGCAGCAATATGTCTACGATGGGAAAGGACGTGATCAAGCAACAGGATGCAGACTTTGATCTTGACCGGATGGTGAACGTATATCCGCTGACGCCGCGACTGGTAGAACAATTACGTCCCCGTCCGAATGTGGCTCAGCCGAATATGTCTCTCGACCAGGAGATTGCCAACTACCAGTATCGCGTAGGGCCGGGCGACGTACTGAACGTCACCGTCTGGGATCACCCGGAACTCACCACGCCTGCGGGCCAGTACCGTAGCTCCAGCGACACCGGTAACTGGGTCCAGCCGGACGGCACCATGTTCTATCCCTACATTGGTAAAGTCCACGTGGCAGGCAAAACGCTCGCCGAAATCCGCAGCGATATTACCGGCCGTTTAGCGCAGTACATCGCTGACCCGCAGGTGGACGTTAATATCGCCGCATTCCGCTCGCAGAAAGCGTATATCTCAGGCCAGGTGGCGAAATCGGGCCAGCAGGCGATTACCAACGTGCCGCTGACCGTACTGGACGCCATTAACGCCGCGGGTGGCCTGACCGACGCCGCCGACTGGCGCAACGTCGTGCTGACCCATAACGGCCAGGAGCGCCGCATCTCACTGCAGGCGCTGATGCAGAACGGCGATTTGAGCCAGAACCATCTGCTCTATCCGGGCGACATCTTATTCGTTCCACGTAACGACGATCTGAAAGTCTTCGTGATGGGCGAAGTGAAGAAACAAAGTACGCTCAAAATGGACTTCAGCGGCATGACGCTGACCGAAGCGCTCGGCCAGGCCGAAGGCATCGATCTGACGACGTCCAACGCGAGCGGCATCTTCGTTATCCGTCCTCTGCGCGGCGACAACCAGCGCGGCGGCAAGATTGCCAACATTTACCAGCTTGATATGTCTGATGCGACGTCGCTCATTATGGCGACGGAATTCCGTCTGCAACCGTATGACGTGGTCTATGTCACCACCGCACCGGTGGCGCGCTGGAACCGTCTTATCAACCAGTTGCTGCCGACCATCAGTGGCGTCCGTTATATGACGGATACGGCAAGCGACGTACACAACTGGTAATGCCTATGTTTAACAAAATTCTTGTGGTTTGCGTGGGGAACATCTGTCGTTCCCCCACGGCGGAGCGGCTGCTTAAGCGCTACCTGCCGGATGTGACGGTCGCGTCCGCAGGGCTTGGCGCGCTGGTCGGGAAGGGCGCGGACGCCAGCGCAGTCAGCGTGGCGGCTGCGCATGACCTCTCTCTGGAGGGCCATGAGGCCCGCCAGATAACCAGCGCCATGTGCCGCGACTACGACTTAATCCTCGCGATGGAAAAGCGCCATGTCGCCTCGATTTGCGAAATGGCGCCGGAGATGCGCGGCAAAGTGATGCTGTTCGGTCACTGGGACGACCAGCGCGATATTCCCGACCCGTATCGTAAGAGCCGGGACGCTTTTGAAGCGGTTTACGGACTTCTGGATCACTCTGCCCGCCAGTGGGCGCAGGCACTGAAAACGCAGCAGGGATAACGATGACTGAAAAAGTGAGACATTCTGCCGCCCCGGTGGAGGGCGGTGACGAAATAGATATCGGACGCCTGGTCGGCACCGTAGTGGAAGCGCGCTGGTGGGTGCTTGGCATTACGGCGCTGTTCGCGCTGGGCGCGCTGATTTATGTCATGTTCGCCACTCCCATCTACAGCGCCGACGCGCTGGTACAGATAGAGCAGAATCAGGGCAACTCGCTGGTGCAGGACATCAGCACGGCGCTTCAGAACAAGCCGCCCGCATCGGATGCGGAAATTCAGCTGATCCAGTCCCGTCTGGTGCTCGGCAAAACCGTTGACGATCTCGATCTCGACATCGCCGTTCAGAAAAAGACCTTCCCGCTGTTTGGTTCCGGCTGGGAACGTCTGATGGGGCGCGCCAACGAGACCATTAAAGTGACCACGTTCGAGCTGCCGAAAGGCATGGCGGAGGATGAGTTCACGGTCGCGGTGACAGGCCCCAACCAGTATCAGCTCACCAGCAGCGGCGGCTTTAGCGCTCGCGGCGAAGTGGGCAAACCGCTGAGCAAAGACGGCGTGAAAATGGTGGTGAGCGAGATCCACGCGCAGGAAGGCAGCGAGTTTACCGTCACCAAATACTCTACGCTCGGCATGATCAATCAGTTGCAGAACAACCTGACGGTCACCGAAACGGGGAAAGATACTGGCGTGCTGAGCCTCACCTATATGGGTGAAGATCGCGATCAGATCCGCGATATTCTCAACAGCATTACCCGCAATTACCTTGAACAGAACATCGAGCGTAAATCGGAAGAAGCGGCCAAAAGCCTGGCGTTCCTCGCCAAACAGCTTCCGGAAGTCCGCGCGCATCTGGACGTCGCTGAGAACAAACTCAACGCGTATCGCCAGCAGCAGGATTCAGTAGACCTGCCGCTGGAGGCCAAAGCGGTGCTGGATTCCATGGTGAACATTGACGCCCAGCTTAACGAGCTGACGTTCAAAGAGGCGGAAATCTCCAAGCTCTACACCAAAGCGCACCCGGCGTACCGCACGCTGCTTGAAAAACGTAAAGCGCTGGAAGACGAAAAGGCGAAGCTGAATAACCGCGTCACCGCGATGCCGAAAACCCAGCAGGAAATCGTTCGTCTGACCCGCGATGTGGAATCGGGCCAGCAGGTGTATATGCAACTGCTGAACAAACAGCAGGAGCTGAAAATCACCGAGGCGAGCACCGTGGGCGATGTGCGTATCGTCGACCCGGCGATTACGCAACCGGGCGTCGTGAAGCCGAAAAAAGCGCTGATCGTGCTTGGCAGCATTATTCTCGGTCTGCTGCTCTCTATCGTGATTGTGCTGCTGCGCTCGCTGTTTAACCGCGGTATCGAAAGCCCGCTGGCGCTGGAAGAGGCCGGTATCAACGTTTACGCGAGCATCCCGCTCTCTGAGTGGCAGAAATCGCGCGACAACGTGAAAACCGTCAAAGGCGTTAAGCGCTTTAAACAGAGCCAGCTGCTGGCGGTGGGCAACCCGACGGATCTCGCTATCGAGGCTATCCGCAGCCTGCGCACCAGCCTGCACTTCGCCATGATGCAGGCACCGAACAACGTTCTGATGCTGACCGGCGTAAGCCCGTCTATCGGTAAAACGTTTGTCTGCGCCAACCTGGCGGCGGTTATCAGCCAGACGCACAAACGCGTGCTGCTTATCGACTGCGATATGCGTAAGGGCTACACCCATGAACTGCTCGGCACCACCAACGTCAACGGGCTTTCCGATGTGCTGGCAGGCCAGGGCGATATCAGCCGCTGCGCGCAGAAAACCTCTGTGCCGGGCTTCGACCTCGTGCCGCGCGGCCAGGTACCGCCGAACCCGTCGGAACTGCTGATGAGCGAACGTTTCGGGGAGCTGGTGAAATGGGCGAGCGCTAACTACGACATGGTGCTTATCGATACGCCGCCGATTCTGGCCGTGACCGATGCCGCCGTTGTTGGCCGCCACGCCGGTACGACGCTGATGGTCGCGCGTTATGCGGTCAACACCCTGAAAGAAGTGCAGACCAGCCTGAGCCGCTTCGAGCAGAACGGCATCCAGGTGAAGGGCGTTATCCTCAACTCCATCTTCCGTCGCGCTTCCGGCTATCAGGACTACGGCTACTACGAGTACGAGTACAAATCGGACCACAAGTAGCTGCGTCCCTCCTCACCCCACCCTCCCGCTTCCTGCGGGAGGGTAAGCAACCCCAAACGGCAGGCTTATTTTCTTCCTCTTTAAAGCGGAGGAGGGCGGGGGTGAGGGCAACGAACACGGCGCAGCCTGATGCGGCTACGCCCTTGCGGCAACGTGCATAACATCCATTAAGCATTCGGAGAAACCACAATGACCAGCACCGCGCGCCCCTTAGTCTCTGTTTACATGCCGACGTGGAATCGCCAGCAACTGGCTATCCGGGCGATCAATTCCGTGCTGCGCCAGGACTACGACAACTGGGAACTTATCATTGTCGATGACTGCTCCAGCAACTGGGAACAGCTGCAAAACTTCGTTCTGGCGCTTAACGATCCGCGCGTCAGCTACACGCGTAACGACTTTAACTCCGGCGCGTGCGCGGTGCGCAACCAGGCCATTCTGCAGGCGAAGGGCGAATTCATCACCGGCATCGACGACGATGACGAGTGGATGCCGAACCGTCTGTCGGTTTTCCTGGCGCATAAAGAAAAGCTCAATCAGCATGCGTTTCTCTACGCCAACGACTATCTGTGCGAAGGCCAGGTCTACTCGCAGCCGACCAGCCTGCCGCTCTACCCGAAATCGCCGTGGTCGCTGAAGCTGTTCTTTAAGCGCAACATCGTCGGCAACCAGGTGTTTACCTGGGCGTGGCGTTTCAAAGAGTCGCTGTTTGATAACGAACTCGCCGCCGCGCAGGACTACGACATGTTCCTGCGTATGGTCGTGACCTACGGCGAGCCGTGGAAAGTGGAAGAGGCGACGCAAATTCTGCATATCAACCACGGCGAAATGCAGATAACCAAATCGGCGAAAAAGTTTGCCGGGTATTTCCACTTCTACCGCAAACATAAAGATAAATTCGACCGCGCCAGCAAAAAGTATCAGCTCTTTACGCTCTATCAGATCCGTAATAAGCGCATGAACTGGCGCACGCTGCTGACGCTTTTGTCGGTGCGTAATACCAAACGTCTGGCTGACAGCCTGCGGGGGAAATAATGCTGCTTGAGGATCTGCGCGCAAATTCATGGAACCTGCGCCCCTGCTGCATGGTGGTCGCCTATCGCATCGCGCACTTCTGCTCGGTGTGGCGCAAAAAAAACGTGCTTAACAACCTGTGGGCAGCACCGGTGCTGCTGCTTTACCGCTTTTTTACCGAATGTCTCTTTGGGTATGAAATTCAGGCCGCCGCCACCATTGGCCGCCGCTTCACCATTCACCACGGCTACGCCGTCGTTATCAATAAAAACGTGGTGGCGGGCGATGATTTCACCATTCGCCATGGCGTCACCATCGGCAACCGCGGCGCGGACAATCTCGCCTGCCCGGTAATTGGTAACGGCGTGGAGCTTGGGGCGAACGTGGTGATCATTGGCGATATCACCATCGGCAATAACGTTACGGTAGGCGCAGGCAGCGTGGTGCTGGACAGCGTGCCGGACAATGCGCTGGTGGTGGGCGAAAAAGCGCGGGTGAAGGTAATTAAATGAACATATTACAATTTAATGTCCGCCTCGCAGAAGGCGGCGCGGCAGGCGTGGCGCTGGATCTTCACCAGCGCGCCCTGCAAAAAGGGATGCGCTCCCGTTTTATTTACGGCTACGGCAAGGGCGGCAAAAAGAGCGTCAGTCACGACAACTTCCCGGAAGTGGAAAAACATACGCCGCGCCTGACGTCCATTGCCAATATCGCGCTGTTCCGTTTCGTAAACCAGGATCTCTTTGGCTCGCTCGACAGCCTTTATCGCCGCATCACCCGCACCGACGGGCCGGTGGTGCTGCACTTTCACGTATTACACAGCTACTGGCTGAATCTCGATAAAGTGGTGGCGTTCTGCCAGAAGCTGAAAGCGCATAAGCGTGATGTCACTTTCGTCTGGACGCTGCACGATCACTGGAGCGTTACCGGGCGCTGCGCGTTTCTCGACGGCTGCGAAGGCTGGAAAACCGGCTGCCAGAAGTGCCCGACGCTTGATAACTATCCGCCGGTGAAAATCGACCGCGCACACAGCCTGGTCGATAACAAACGCCAGCGTTTTCGCGACATGCTGGCGCTCGGCTGCCACTTTATTTCGCCAAGCCAGCACGTGGCGGATGCCTTTAACAGCCTCTACGGGGCAGGGCGCTGCAAAATTATCAACAACGGCATTGATGTGGCGACGGAAGCGATTCTCGCCGAACTGCCGCTGATGCCGCCCGGCACCGGCGCGCCGAAAATCGCGGTGGTGGCGCACGATTTGCGTTACGACGGCAAAACCAATCAGCGCCTGGTGCGCGATCTGGTGGCGCTTGGCGATAAAGTGGAAGTGCATACCTTCGGCAAGTTCTCGCCGTTTGAAGGTGCCAACGTGGTTAACCACGGCTTTCTGACCGACAAACGCAAGCTGATGAACGAGCTGAATCAGATGGACGCGCTGCTCTTTACCTCTCGCGTCGATAACTACCCGCTGATTTTGTGTGAAGCGCTCTCCATCGGCGTGCCGGTCATCGCCACGCACAGCGAGGCGGCGCAGGAAGTGCTCAATAAGTCGGGCGGTAAAACGGTCGATGAGAGTGAAGCGTTGCTGCTGGCGCAGCGCGGCAAGGCGCAGATCGCCGAAGCGGTTTTCGGCACGACGCTTGAGGCCTTCCGGGCGCGCAGCCGGGAAGCGTACAGTGGCCAACAGATGCTGGAGGAGTATGTCTCGTTCTATCAGAATCTGTAGCTATCTGCTGCTGCCGTTCATCTACCTTGTAGTGAACGTCAAACTGGCGCAGCTCGGCGAGAGTTTCCCGATTACGATTGTGACGTTTTTGCCGGTGTTGCTGCTGCTGTTCGTCGACAAAATCAACCTGAAGAAGCTGATGATCGCGCTCGGGATCGGCGCTGGCCTGACACTCTTTAACTACGTGTTTGGTAAGTCGCTCGACGCCAGTAAATATGTCACCTCGACAATGCTGTTTCTCTACATCGTTATCATCATCGGGATGACATGGAGCATTCGCTTTAAGACCATCTCGCCGCGTAACTACCGCAAAATTCTGCGGCTGTTCTACCTGGTGGTGGGCTTTATCGTCACGCTGGCGGCGCTGGAGATGGCGCAGATTATCCTGACCGGCGGCAGCAGTCTGATGGAGAACATCTCGAAGTTCCTCATCTACAGCAACAGCTATGTACTCAATTTCATTAAGTTTGGCGGCAAACGCACCACGGCGATGTATTTCGAGCCGGCGTTCTTCGCTCTGGCATTAATCTCAATTTGGCTCAGCATCAAACAGTTTGGTATCAAAACCCCAAAAACCGATGGTATGATTCTTTTAGGGATAGTCTTATCGGGTTCGTTTTCGGGCGTGATGACATTTATCCTGTTTTATTTGCTTGAGTGGGCGTTTCAGTATCTTAATAAAAACGCGATTCGTAAAAAGTTGCCGCTGGCAATTGTTTCCCTGGCTGTCTTTATCGTGGGCGTGGTGTTCGCCTTCCCGTATATCGCGGAGCGTATCGGTGATTTAGGCACAGAGGGTTCGTCATCCTATTATCGCATCATCGGCCCGCTGGTGATGGTGGGATATTCGCTGACGAATATCGATGGTGTAGTGCGTTTTGGTTCGCTTTACGAATATGTCGCATCATTCGGAATTTTTAACGGTGCGGACGTCGGAAAAACAATAGACAATGGGCTCTACCTGCTAATCATTTATTTTTCATGGTTCGCAGTGTTACTCACCGGCTGGTATATGTTCAGGGTCGGGAAAATGATGATTAACGCATTTGGTAATAATCAGAATTTTCGTGTGCAGCTGTGGTTATTTACACCTGTATCCCTGTTTTTTACCGGTTCGATTTTTAGCCCGGAATATGCGTTCTTAATTGTTTGTCCGTTTATTCTGCGTAAAGCGTTAAACATTACAGATTCCTGATGAGGTAGGCCCGGATGCTTTTAAGTGTAATTACTGTCGCCTGGCGCAATTACGAAGGGGTGGTGAAGACCTGGCAGTCCCTGGCCCACCTGGCGCAGGCTCCTGAGATCGAGTTCGAATGGATTGTGGTGGACGGCGGCTCCAACGACGGCACCGCGCAGTTCCTGGAAGATCTCAACGGTCAGTACAACCTGCGCTTCGTCAGCGAAAAAGACAACGGCATTTATGATGCAATGAATAAAGGCATTGAAATGGCCAACGGTCGCTTTGCGATTTTTCTGAATTCCGGCGACGTATTTCACCCGTCCGTCGCTGACGTGGCGCGCCAGCTGGCTGCCGCACCGGCAAATGACAATGCGATGTATATTGGCGACGCGCTGCTTGATTTTGGCGACGGCAATAAAATTCGCCGCAGCGCGAAAAGCGGCTGGTATATTTACCACAGCCTGCCGGCCAGCCATCAGGCCATTTTCTTCCCGGTTTCCGGGCTTAAAAAGTACCCCTACGATCTGCAATATAAAGTCTCATCCGATTACGCGTTAACCGCCAAAATGTATAAATCCGGCTACGGCTTTAAAAAGCTGAAAGGGCTGGTGTCAGAATTCTCAATGGGCGGCGTGTCAACCTCGAATAATCTGGAATTATGTCAGGACGCTAAAAAAGTTCAGCGCAACATATTACGGGTTCCTGGAATATTAACAGAACTTTCTTATTTATTACGCATGCGTACGACCGGAAAAGCTAAGGCGCTGTATAACAAAGCATAAAGCCTTGCCATAAGGAAAGCATATGCAGGATTTAAGCGGATTCTCGGTGCCGAAAGGCTTCCGGGGTGGGCACCCTATTAAGGTTCAACTGTGGTGGGCGGTTCAGGCGACGCTGTTTGCCTGGTCTCCGCAAATATTATATCGCTGGCGCGCTTTTTTATTACGGTTATTTGGCGCGCGAATTGGCAAAGGCGTGGTAATTCGCCCTTCGGTGCAAATTACCTACCCGTGGAAATTAACCATTGGCGATTACGCCTGGGTCGGGGATGACGCGGTGCTGTACACGCTCGGGGATATCACCATCGGTGCCAACGCCGTGGTGTCGCAGAAATGCTACCTGTGCACCGGCAGCCACGACTACATGAGCAAGCATTTTGATATTACCGCCGAGCCGATTGTGATTGGCGAGAAGGCCTGGCTTGCGACGGATGTGTTTGTCGCACCGGGCGTCACCATCGGCGCAGGTACGGTGGTCGGCGCGCGAAGCAGCGTATTTAAGACGCTGCCAGCCAACAAGATTTGTCGTGGCAATCCGGCGCAGATCGTTCGCGACCGGGTGGAAGGGGAGTAACCCTTCACGCCACACCGATTTCCCCTCTCAAGCCGAGAGGGTTTGGGAAAGGGGAGCAGGACACTGATCCCTGAATTAACAAACGGCCTGGTGAGCCAGGCAAAGTCCGATTTAAACAGAGGAAAAACAAATTATGAGTAAAGTTGCTCTCATTACCGGCGTAACCGGACAAGATGGCTCCTATCTGGCTGAGTTTCTGCTTGAGAAAGGTTATGAAGTCCACGGTATCAAACGCCGCGCGTCTTCTTTCAATACCGAGCGTGTTGACCATATCTACCAGGATCCGCACAGCAGCAACCCGAAATTCCACCTGCACTATGGCGACCTGACCGATACCTCCAACCTGACCCGTATCCTGCAGGAAGTGCAGCCGGACGAAGTGTACAACCTGGGCGCGATGAGCCACGTAGCGGTCTCCTTCGAATCCCCGGAATACACCGCAGACGTGGACGCCATGGGCACCCTGCGCCTGCTGGAAGCCATCCGCTTCCTGGGTCTGGAGAAGAAAACCCGTTTCTATCAGGCATCCACCTCTGAGCTGTATGGTCTGGTGCAGGAAATCCCGCAGAAAGAAACCACCCCGTTCTACCCGCGCTCTCCGTATGCAGTCGCGAAACTGTACGCTTACTGGATCACCGTAAACTATCGTGAATCCTACGGCATGTACGCGTGCAACGGCATTCTGTTCAACCACGAATCCCCGCGCCGCGGCGAAACCTTCGTGACCCGCAAAATCACCCGCGCTATCGCCAACATCGCACAGGGCCTGGAATCCTGCCTGCATCTGGGCAACATGGACTCCCTGCGTGACTGGGGCCATGCCAAAGACTACGTGAAAATGCAGTGGATGATGCTGCAGCAGGAACAGCCGGAAGATTTCGTTATCGCAACCGGTGTGCAGTACTCCGTGCGTCAGTTCGTCGAAATGGCGGCCGCACAGCTGGGTATCAAACTGCGCTTTGAAGGCAAAGGCGTGGAAGAGAAAGGCATCGTGGTTTCCGTGACCGGCCATGACGCACCGGGCGTGAAACCGGGCGACGTGATCGTTCAGGTTGACCCGCGTTACTTCCGTCCTGCTGAAGTGGAAACCCTGCTGGGCGACCCGACCAAAGCACACGAAAAACTGGGCTGGAAACCGGAAATCACCCTGCAGGAAATGGTCTCTGAAATGGTCGCGAAAGATCTCGAAGCTGCGAAGAAACACTCGCTGCTGAAATCTCACGGCTACGAGGTTGCCATCGCGCTGGAGTCCTGAGCATGAAAAAGCAACGTATTTTTGTGGCCGGCCACCGCGGGATGGTGGGGTCGGCCATCGTTCGCCAGCTTGAGCAGCGCGACGACGTCGAGCTGGTGCTCAAAGGGCGTGACGAGCTGAACCTGCTGGACAGCGCGGCGGTGAACGCGTTCTTCGCGGACGCCGCGCTGGATCAGGTTTACCTGGCGGCGGCGAAGGTGGGCGGTATTGTCGCCAACAACACCTACCCGGCGGACTTCATCTACGAAAATATGATGATTGAGAGCAACATCATTCACGCGGCTCATTTGAACAACGTGAACAAGCTGTTGTTCCTCGGATCGTCGTGCATCTATCCGAAGCTGGCGAACCAGCCGATTGCGGAAAGCGAGCTGTTACAGGGCACGCTGGAGCCCACCAACGAGCCGTACGCCATCGCCAAAATCGCGGGCATCAAGCTGTGCGAGTCTTACAACCGCCAGCATAACCGCGACTACCGCTCGGTGATGCCGACCAACCTGTACGGGCCGAACGACAACTTCCACCCGAGCAACTCGCACGTGATCCCGGCGCTGCTGCGTCGCTTCCACGAAGCGACCCAGGAAAACGCCGCGGACGTGGTGGTATGGGGCAGCGGTACGCCGATGCGTGAATTCCTGCATGTGGATGACATGGCCGCTGCCAGCATTCACGTGATGGAGCTGGATCGCGAGGTGTGGCAGGAGAACACCGAGCCGATGCTGTCGCACATCAACGTCGGCACCGGCGTGGATTGCACCATCCGCGAGCTGGCGCAGACCATCGCCAAAGTGGTGGGCTACAAAGGCCGCGTGGTGTTTGACGCCTCTAAACCGGACGGTACGCCGCGCAAGCTGCTCGACGTCACCCGTCTGCACTCACTGGGCTGGTATCACGAGATTTCACTGGAGGCGGGCCTTGCCAGCACTTACCAGTGGTTCCTTGAAAACCAGCATCGTTTCCGGGGGTAAGGATGTTTTTAAGTCAGGAAGATTTTGCCACCGTGGTGCGCTCCACGCCGCTTATCTCCATCGATCTGATTGTCGAGAACGAGCAGGGGGAGTTCCTGCTCGGTCATCGCACCAACCGTCCGGCGCAGGGCTTCTGGTTCGTGCCAGGCGGTCGGGTTCAGAAAGATGAGCCGCTGGCGCAGGCGTTTGAACGCCTGACGCAGGCGGAGCTTGGCAAACGCTTTTCGATGCCGGAGGGAGAGTTTTACGGCGTCTGGCAGCACTTCTATGACGACAACTTCTCCGGGACCGACTTCACCACCCACTACATCGTGCTGGGGTTCCGCCTGCGCGTAAACGCGGATGAGCTCAACCTGCCCAAAGAGCAGCACGAAGCTTACCGCTGGCAGTCGCCCGCCTCGATTGTGGCCAGTGAAGATGTGCACGATAACAGCCGCGCCTATTTCATGGCTGAACGTTTTGCCGGAGTGCCGGGCTTATGAAAATCCTGGTTTACGGCATTAACTACTCGCCGGAGCTGACCGGTATTGGTAAGTACACCGGCGAGATGGTGGAATGGATGGCCCGTCAGGGTCATGAGGTGCGGGTGATTACCGCACCGCCTTACTACCCGGCCTGGAAAGTGGGGGAGAACTACTCCTCCTGGCGCTGGCGCAAAGAGCAGGGCGCCGCCACGGTGTGGCGCTGCCCGCTTTATGTCCCGAAACAGCCTTCTACGTTAAAACGCCTGATCCATCTCGGCAGCTTTGCAGCGAGTTCGCTTTTCCCGTTGCTGGCCCAGCGTCGCTGGAAGCCGGATCGCATCATCGGTGTTGTGCCAACCCTGTTTTGCACGCCGGGCATGCGCCTGCTGGCGAAGCTCTCCGGCGCCAAAACCGTGTTGCACATACAGGATTACGAAGTGGACGCCATGCTCGGTCTTGGCATGGCGGGCCGCGGCAAGGGGGGCAAAATTGCCCGTCTCGCCAGCCGCTTTGAACGCAGCGGTCTGCATAACGTCGATAACGTCTCGACCATTTCGCGCTCGATGATGAACAAAGCCAAAGAAAAAGGGGTTCCCCCTGAGCGCGTGATCTTTTTCCCGAACTGGTCCGAAGTGGCGCGGTTCCGGGAGGTGAAAGCCGAAGAGGTTGAGGCGCTACGCAGCCAGCTTGGCCTGCCGGCGGATAAAAAAATCATCCTCTACTCCGGCAACATCGGGGAGAAACAGGGGCTGGAGAACGCCATCGACGTGGCGGCGCGGTTCACCAACGAGCCGTGGATTTTCGCGATTGTCGGTCAGGGCGGTGGCAAAGCGCGCCTTGAGAAGATGGTCGCAGAGCGGGGGCTGACGAACGTGAAGTTCTTCCCGCTGCAACCTTATGAAGCGCTCCCGGCGCTGCTGAAGATGGCGGATTGCCATCTGGTGATCCAGAAGCGCGGCGCGGCCGACGCGGTCCTGCCGTCGAAGCTCACCAATATCCTGGCGGTGGGCGGCAATGCGGTGATCACCGCCGAGGCCGACACCGAGCTTGGCCAGCTCTGCCTTGAAGAGCCGGGCATCGCCGTCTGCGTAGAGCCAGAGTCGGTGGATGCGCTGGCAGAAGGCATCGTCAGCGCGCTGGCGCTGCCCAAAGACAACACGGTGGCACGTGAATATGCCGAACGCACGCTCGAAAAAGAGAACGTGTTAAGCCAATTTATCGCTGATATTCGGGGTTAAGCCATGAGTCAGTCAAAACTCTTTCCGGTAATTATGGCAGGCGGCTCCGGCAGCCGTCTGTGGCCGCTTTCCCGCGTGCTTTACCCAAAACAGTTCCTCTGCCTGAAAGGGGATCTGACAATGCTCCAGACCACCGTCTGCCGCTTAAACGGCGTGCAGTGCGAAAGCCCGGTGGTTATCTGTAACGAACAGCATCGCTTTATCGTCGCCGAGCAGCTGCGCCAGCTCAACAAGCTGACCGAAAACATTATTCTGGAGCCTGCCGGTCGCAACACCGCGCCGGCTATCGCGCTGGCGGCGCTGGCGGCGAAACGCAACAGCCCGGAGACCGATCCGCTGATGCTGGTGCTGGCGGCTGACCATGTGATTCAGGACGAAGACGCGTTTCGCAACGCCGTGCGCGCCGCGATGCCGTTTGCCGAAAGCGGCAAGCTGGTTACTTTCGGCATCGTGCCGAACCTGCCGGAAACCGGCTACGGCTACATTCGCCGTGGCGAAGTCTCTAACCCGGACGTGGCGGTGGACGCCGTTGCTTTCAGCGTCGCCCAGTTCGTCGAAAAGCCGGATCTGGAGACCGCGCAGTCCTACGTCAACAGCGGCGAATACTACTGGAACAGCGGCATGTTCCTGTTCCGCGCCGGTCGCTATCTGGAAGAACTCGCGAAATTCCGCCCGGATATCCTGGACGCCTGCGAAAAAGCCATGAGCACCGTTGACCCGGATCTCGATTTTATCCGCGTTGATGAAGAAGCCTTCCTGGCCTGCCCGGAAGAGTCTATCGACTACGCGGTGATGGAAAAAACCGCCGACGCGGTGGTGGTGCCGATGGACGCAGGCTGGAGCGATGTCGGCTCCTGGTCTTCGCTCTGGGAGATCTCCAACCATTCGCCGGAAGGCAACGTGCATCACGGCGACGTGATTTCGCACAACACCGAAAACAGCTACGTCTATGCCGAGTCTGGCCTTGTGACTACCGTCGGCGTGAAAGATCTCGTGGTAGTGCAGACCAAAGACGCCGTGCTGATTGCCGACCGTAACCACGTCCAGGACGTGAAAAAAGTGGTCGAGAAAATCAAAGCCGACGGCCGCCATGAGCATCACATTCACCGCGAAGTGTACCGTCCGTGGGGCAAATATGACTCCATCGATCAGGGCGAACGCTACCAGGTGAAGCGCATCACCGTGAAGCCGGGCGAAGGGCTGTCGTTGCAGATGCATCACCACCGCGCCGAGCACTGGATTGTGGTGGCGGGCACCGCGAAGGTGACCATTAACGACGAGGTGAAACTGGTGGGCGAGAACGAATCGGTTTACATCCCGCTCGGCGCCACACACTGCCTGGAGAACCCCGGCAAGATCCCGCTCGACCTGATTGAAGTGCGCTCCGGCACCTATCTGGAAGAGGACGATGTGATCCGCTTCGCCGACCGTTACGGCCGGGTGTGAGGCGCAGGCATCCTGCGCATTTTCCGACAAAAAAAGAGAACCCAAGAGATAACAAATGGAAAAGTTAACCTGTTTTAAAGCTTACGACATTCGTGGGCGTCTGGGCGAAGAGTTAAATGAAGATATCGCGTGGCGCATCGGCCGCGCGTATGGCGAGTTCCTGAAACCGAAAACCATCGTGCTCGGCGGCGATGTGCGCCTGACCAGCGAAGCGCTGAAGCTGGCGCTGGCGAAAGGCCTGCAGGACGCGGGCGTTGATGTGCTGGATATCGGGCTTTCCGGCACCGAAGAGATTTACTTCGCGACGTTCCACCTGGGCGTGGACGGCGGCATCGAAGTGACCGCGAGCCACAACCCGATGGACTACAACGGCATGAAGCTGGTTCGCGAAGGCGCGCGCCCGATTAGCGGCGATACCGGTCTGCGTGACGTGCAGCGTCTTGCTGAAGCGAACGACTTCCCGCCGGTGAATGAAGCCGCCCGTGGCAGCTACAAAAAAATCGACCTGCGTGATGCCTATATCGATCACCTGCTCGGTTACATCGATGTGAAAAACCTCACGCCGCTGAAGCTGGTGATTAACTCCGGCAACGGCGCAGCTGGCCCGGTGGTGGACGCCATCGAAGCGCGCTTCAAAGCGCTGAACGTGCCGGTGCAGTTCATCAAGGTTCACAACAACCCGGACGGCAATTTCCCGAACGGTATTCCTAACCCGCTGCTGCCGGAGTGCCGCGACGACACCCGCAACGCGGTTATCGAACATGGCGCGGATATGGGTATCGCGTTTGACGGCGATTTCGACCGCTGCTTCCTGTTCGACGAAACCGGGCAGTTTATCGAGGGCTACTACATTGTCGGTCTCCTGGCCGAAGCGTTCCTCGAAAAACACCCCGGCGCGAAGATCATTCACGATCCGCGTCTGTCCTGGAACACCGTTGACGTGGTCGAGGGTGCGGGCGGCACGCCGGTCATGTCGAAAACCGGTCATGCGTTTATTAAAGAGCGTATGCGCCAGGAAGACGCCATTTACGGCGGCGAGATGAGCGCGCATCACTACTTCCGCGATTTCGCCTACTGCGACAGCGGCATGATCCCGTGGCTGCTGGTGACTGAGCTGCTGTGCCTGAAAGGCCAGTCGCTTGGCGAGCTGGTGCGCGACCGCATGGCGGCGTTCCCGGCGAGCGGCGAAATCAACAGCAAACTGGCGCAGCCGGCTGTCGCCATTAAGCGTGTGGAAGACCATTTCGCGCCGCAGGCGAAAGGGATCGACCGCACCGACGGTATCAGCATGGATTTCGGCGAGTGGCGCTTTAACCTGCGCTCGTCCAACACCGAGCCGGTGGTGCGCCTGAATGTGGAGTCGCGGGCGGATACGGAACTGATGCAGGCGAAAACCCAGGAAATCCTTGCGCTGCTGAATCAGTAAAACGGCGCGGCCGCCCGGCGTCGCCGCACACCGCGACGCTTACGCCCCGCAGGCTTCGGCCTGCCGGGCAGGGCAGCCGCTTAACTGCGCCTTACGGCGCCTGAAGGTACGACGATGACAAATCTAAAAAAGCGCGAACGAGCCAAAACGAATGCATCGTTAATCTCTCTGGTGCAACGATTCTCCGACATAACCATTATGTTCGTCGGACTGTGGGTGGTGTGCAGGATCAATGAGCTGCCGTTTTTCTACATGCATCTGCTGATGGCCCTGACCACCCTCGTTGTGTTCCAGATGATTGGCGGGATCACCGATTTTTACCGCTCCTGGCGCGGCGTAAAAATCTCCACCGAACTGCTGCTGCTGTTGCAGAACTGGACCATGAGCCTGGTGTTCAGCGCCGGTCTGATGGCCTTTAACCCCGATTTTGAAAGTCCGTTCCGCGTCTTCTTCGCCTGGTATCTGCTGACGGGCGCAGGCATGGTGATTTGCCGTTCGGCGATTCGCTTCGGCGCGGGCTGGCTGCGTAACCGTGGTTACAACACCCGTCGCGTGGCGATTGCAGGCGCGCAGCCGGTAGGCCAGCAGCTTGCCGAGAGCTTTCGTAACGAACCCTGGCTTGGGTTTGAGGTCGTCGGCATTTACCACGATCCGGAACCGGGCGGCGTGCCGACCGGCTGGGCAGGCAACCTTGAGCAGCTGGTGGAAGACGCCCGCATGGGCAAAATCCATAACGTCTATATCGCCATGTCCATGAGCGAAGAGGCGCAGATGAAGAAACTGGTGCGCCAGCTTTCTGATACCACCTGCTCTGTGATGCTGATCCCGGACGTGTTCACGTTCAACATCCTCCATTCGCGCCTCGACGACGTGAACGGCGTGCCGGTGGTGCCGCTGTACGATACGCCGCTCTCCGGCATCAACCGCGTGCTGAAACGCCTGGAAGATATCGTGCTGGCGTCCATGATCCTGCTGCTGATTTCGCCCGTGCTGTGCTGTATCGCGGTTGCCGTGAAGCTCAGCTCGCCAGGCCCGATTATCTTCCGCCAGACCCGCTACGGCATGGACGGCAAGCCGATTATGGTGTGGAAATTCCGCTCCATGCGCGTGATGGAAAACGACAAGGTGGTGAAGCAGGCGACCCAGAACGATCCGCGCGTCACCAAAGTGGGCAACTTCCTGCGCCGCACTTCGCTTGATGAACTGCCGCAGTTTATCAACGTGCTGACCGGCGAGATGTCGATTGTGGGCCCGCGTCCGCACGCGGTGGCGCATAACGAGCAGTATCGCGCGCTGATTCAGGGCTACATGCTGCGCCATAAAGTGAAACCGGGCATTACCGGCTGGGCGCAGATCAACGGCTGGCGCGGCGAGACCGATACTCTGGAGAAGATGGAAAAACGCATCGAGTTCGATCTGGAGTACATCCGCGAATGGAGCGTATGGCTCGATATCAAAATCGTCTTCCTGACCGTGTTCAAAGGCTTTGTTAACAAAGCGGCTTATTAAGGGTAGTGGGTCATGAGCCTTCGCGACAAAACCATTAGCGGTGCCAAGTGGTCCGCCATTTCGACGGTGATTATCATCAGCCTTGGGCTGGTGCAGATGACCATCCTGGCGCGGCTGATGGATGGCCATCAGTTCGGCCTGCTGACCATTAGCCTGGTGATTATCGCGCTGGCCGATACGCTTTCCGACTTCGGAATTGCGAACTCGATTATTCAGCGCAAATCCATCAGCAATCTGGAGCTCACCACGCTCTACTGGCTGAACGTGGGGCTGGGGATTGTGGTCTGCGCCGTGGTGTTTCTGTTAAGCGATCTGATCGCGGGCGTGCTGCATAACCCGGATCTGGCACCGCTTATCAGAACGCTGGCGTTCGCCTTCGTCGTTATCCCGCACGGCCAGCAGTTCCGCGCGCTGATGCAAAAGGAGCTTGAGTTTAACAAGATTGGCGCCATCGAAACCTTCTCGGTGCTGGCGGGCTTCACCTTTACGGTGGTGTCCGCCCAGTACTGGCCGGTGGCGATGACTGCGATCCTCGGTTATCTGGTTAACACGGCGGTGCGCACCGCGCTGTTCGGGTTCTTCGGGCGCAAGATTTATCGTCCTGGCCTGCATTTCTCGCTCTCGTCGGTCTCCTCGAACCTGAAGTTTGGCGCGTGGCTAACGGCCGACAGCCTGGTGAACTACGTCAACACCAATCTCTCGACGCTGGTGCTGGCGCGTATCCTCGGCGCAGCGGTCGCGGGCGGCTATAACCTCGCGTACAACGTGGCGGTGGTGCCGCCGATGAAGCTCAACCCGATCATCACTCGCGTGCTGTTCCCGGCGTTCGCCAAAATCCAGGATGACATCGACAAGCTGCGCGTGAATTTCTACAAGCTGCTCTCGGTGGTCGGGATCATTAACTTCCCGGCGCTGCTCGGCCTGATGGTGGTATCGAATAACTTCGTGCCGCTGGTCTTTGGCGAGAAGTGGGTGAGCATTGTGCCGATTCTGCAACTGCTGTGCATCGTCGGTCTCCTGCGCTCTATCGGCAACCCGATCGGCTCGCTGCTGATGGCGAAAGCGCGTGTGGATATCAGCTTTAAATTCAACGTGTTTAAAACCTTCCTGTTTATTCCGGCGATTGTCGCGGGCGGGCATCTTGGCGGCGCGCTCGGCGTGACGCTCGGCTTCCTGCTGGTGCAGATAATCAATACCGTGCTGAGCTATTTCATCATGATTAAACCGGTGCTTGGCTCCAGCTACCGCGAGTATATCCAGAGCATTCTGCTGCCATTCTGGCTCTCGCTGCCTACGCTTGTGGTCAGCTACGCGCTCGGCGTGGCGCTGAAAGCGCATCTGGCGCTCGCGCCGCTACTGGCGGTGCAGATTGCCGCGGGCGTACTGGCTTTCGCCGTGACGATTGTGCTGTCGCGCAATGCGCTGGTGGTGGAGCTGAAACGCCAGTTTTGCCGCAACGATAAAATGAAAATGCTGCTCCGTGCAGGCTGATCCCGTTAAAAATTATTGATGCGCGAGCCCCGCTGTCAGCGTGCGGCGAAAAGGGCGAGCGTATATTTCAGAGGTCAACATGAAGTTACTCATTCTTGGCAACCACACCTGCGGAAACCGTGGCGACAGCGCCATCCTGCGCGGTCTTATCGATGCGATAGCGCTTCAGGATCCTTCAGCGGAAGTGGACGTGATGAGCCGCTACCCGGTGAGCTCCGCCTGGCTGCTGGACAGAGAGGTCATGCCTGACCCGCTCTACAAACAGATGAAGCAGTTTAACAACGCGGCGGGCGTGATGGGCCGCGTGAAGAAAGTGCTGCGCCGCCGCTACCTGCACCAGGTGCTACTCGCCAAAGTGACCGGCAACGGCAAACTGCGCAATATCTCCCTGCCGCAGGGCTTTACCGATTTTGTCGGCCTGCTTGGCAACTATGACGCGATTATCCAGGTCGGCGGCTCGTTCTTCGTCGATCTCTACGGCACCCCGCAGTTCGAACACGCGCTGTGCGCCTTTATGGCGAAAAAACCGCTGTTTATGGTGGGCCACAGCGTCGGCCCGTTCCAGGAGCCGCAGTTTAATCAGCTCGCCAACTATGTGTTCGGCCATTGCGACGCGCTGATCCTGCGCGAAACCGTGAGTCTGGATCTCATGAAAAAAGGCCAGATTGACACCTCGAAAGTGGAACTGGGCGTCGATACCGCCTGGCTGGTTGAGCATCACAATGACGATTTCGTCGCGAGCTACGCGGTGCAGCACTGGCTGGACGTGGCGGCGCGTGATAAGACCGTGGCGATTACGCTGCGCGAACTGGCGCCGTTCGACAAACGTCTCGGCACCACCCAGCAGGCCTATGAACAGGCTTTTGCAAATGTGGTGAACCGCATTATCGACGAAGGCTATCAGGTGCTGGCGCTCTCCACCTGTACCGGCATCGACAGCTACAACAAAGATGACCGCATGGTGGCGCTGAATCTCAGCAAGCTGGTGAAAGATCCGTCGCGCTTCCATGTGGTGATGGATGAACTGAACGATCTTGAAATGGGCAAAATCCTCGGCGCGTGCGAACTGACCGTCGGCACCCGTCTGCACTCGGCGATTATCTCAATGAACTTCGGGACGCCGGCGATTGCCATTAACTACGAACACAAATCTGCAGGCATCATGCAGCAGCTCGGTATGCCAGAGATGGCGATTGAGATCCGCCACCTGCTGGACGGCTCGTTGCAGGCGATGGTGGGCGACACGCTCGGCCAGCTGCCGGCGATTAACGAACGCCTCGCCACGGCAGTCGCCGCCGAGCGCGAGAAAGGCCATCAGATGGTGAAATCGGTGCTGATGCGCGCGGGAGGAGCCCGATGAAAGTCAGCTTCTTTCTGCTGAAATTCCCGGTCGCTTCCGAAACGTTCGTCCTGAACCAGATCGTCGGCTTTATCAACATGGGGTATGAGGTGGAGATCGTCTCGCTGCAGAAGGGCGATCTGAAAAATACCCATGCCGCATACACCGAATACAACCTGGCACAGAAAACCCGTTTTCTGCTGGAAGAGCCGGAAGGCAAAGCCGCGAAGCTTAAATATCGCGCCAGCCATACCGCCCGCGGGCTGTTTAACGCCCGCACCTGGCGTGCGCTCAACATGGCGCGCTACGGCGACGAGGCGCGCAACCTGATCCTCTCTGCCATTTGCGGACGCGTGCCCGGCACGCTGAAGGCCGATGTGTTTATCGCGCACTTTGGCCCGGCGGGCGTGACCGCCGCCAAGCTTCGCGAGCTGGGCGTGCTGGACGGCAAAATCGCGACCGTGTTCCACGGCATCGATGTGTCGCACCGTGAAGTGCTGACGCGCTATACGCCAGAGTATCAGCAGCTTTTCCGCCGCGGCGATTTGATGCTGCCGATTAGCGAACTGTGGGCCGAACGCCTGAAGGCGATGGGCTGCCCGCAGGAGAAAATCGCCGTCTCGCGCATGGGCGTGGACATGGAGAAATTCTCGCTGCGTCCGCTCAAGCAGCCAGGCACGCCGCTGGAGATTATCTCCGTTGCGCGTCTGACCGAGAAAAAGGGGCTGCATGTAGCGATCGAGGCCTGCCGTCTTCTGAAAGGCCGTGGCGTGGACTTTCGTTACAACATCCTGGGCACCGGGCCGTGGGAGCGCCGCCTGCATACGCTGATTGAGCAGTATGGCCTTGAAGACTGCGTCTTTATGCCAGGCTTCAAGCCGAGCCACGAAGTGAAAGCGATGCTCGACGAGGCCGATCTGTTCCTGCTGCCTTCCGTCACCGGCGTGGATGGCGATATGGAAGGTATTCCGGTCGCGCTGATGGAGGCGATGGCCGTGGGCATTCCGGTTATCTCCACGCTGCACAGCGGCATTCCGGAGCTTATCGATGCCGAAAAATCGGGCTGGCTGGTGCCGGAAAACGACGCGCACGCGCTGGCGGACAAGCTTCAGGCCTTTGCGCAAATCGACGAGCAGACGCTGCGCCCGATGCTATCCCGCGCCCGTGAAAAAGTGGAAACCGAGTTTAACCAGCAGCGCATCTACCGCGAACTCGCGGGCCTGCTGCAAACCCTGTAACCCGAGGTTTTATGCGTAAAATCATGACGTCCGGGCGTCTTTCTCGCCGGACTTTCGTGCAGGCCAGCGCCGCTGCGGCGCTGATGCCGCTGCTGCACAGCCGCGCCGCCCAGGCCGTCACGGGCGGCAAAACCGTCAATGTTGCTGATTTCTACAAGGACAACTGGCCGCAGGCGTTTAAGCTGGCTTTTAATGAAGCGCAGACTGTGGAAGTGCCCGAAAGCCTCACCTGCGACAACATTAACAGCCCGGTGTTTATGCCGGCCGGAAAAACCCTGCGGGTGCTCGGTGCGCTTAAGGGCAACGGCAAAGGGCGTTTTATTTTGCAGGACGGCTGCCAGATTGTGGGTGAGAAAAAAGGGCGTTTGCATAACATCATCCTCGACGTGCGCGGCTCGCAGGTAGCGATTAAAGGCATCGAGATGAGCGGTTTCGGCCCGGTCATGCAGATTTACATCGGCGGCAAAAAGCCGCAAAAGATGCAGGATCTCGTGATCGACGATATCTATATTCACGACGCCAACTACGGCATTCTTCGCCAGGGTTTTCATAACGAACTGCGCAATGTGCGGATCACTAACGGGCGATTTGAGCGCCTGCAGGGCGACGCCATCGAATGGAACGTGGCGATTAATGATTCAGAGCTTCTCATCTCCGACCACGTCCTCGACCAGATCAACTGCACCAACGGCAAAATCAACTGGGGCATCGGCATTGGTCTTGCGGGCAGCACCTACGATAACGCCTACCCGGAAAGCCAGGCGGTGAAGAACTTCGTGGTGGCGAATATCACCGGCAGTAACTGCCGCCAGCTGGTGCATGTGGAGAACGGCAAGCATTTCGTTATCCGTAATGTGAAAGCGAAAAACATCACGCCGGACTTCAGTAAAACCGCAGGCATCGATAACGCGACGGTCGCGATTTACGGTTGCGATAACTTCCTTATTGATGACATCAATATGGTGAACAGCGCCGGGATGCTGATTGGTTACGGCGTTATTAAAGGGAATTACCTGTCGATTCCGCAGAACTTTAAGCTCAACAACATCCATATGGATAACCGTAACCTGCCTTATAAGCTGCGCGGCATTCAGATCTCATCCGGCAACGCGACGTCGTTTGTCGCTATCACGAACGTCGATATGAAGCGCGCGACGCTGGAGCTGCATAACAAGCCGCAGCATCTGTTTGTGCGTAACGTGAAAGTGATGCAGGAGTCGTCCGTCGGCCCGGCGCTGAAGATGCGCTTTGATCTGCGCAAAGATGTGCGCGGCCGCTTTATGGCCAAAGACGATACGCTGCTGTCGCTTGCCAACATTCAGGCGGTGAACGAGAAAGGGCAGAGTTCGGTCGACATTGACCGCGTGGATCATCAGCACGTGAACACGGAAATGCTGAATTTTGCGCTGCCGCAAAGGACACGCTAAACAACATGCCGGATTTAATAAAGTGCTGATCGTACGATACCAGATGCGTGTTTTCTGTGCAAAGTCACGCGATTTGATACTGGCGATCCGGCTGTAAAAGCTTATACTTCCTCAAATTAATAAGGGAACTCATTAACTGAAAGACGCTTCCTGATAATAGGATGGCGCTTTCAGTTTTTTATTGAAGCAGTCACTAACACATCGGGCAGGATATGAAAGAGAAGGTGATTTTTATCGGCGCGTCTGGGTTTGTCGGCACCAGACTCATTGAGAGGGCACTGTCTGACTTCGATATCACGAATTTTGACAAGCAAAACAGCCATTTCTATCCCGATATCACGGTAGCGGGCGATGTGCGTGATAAAGCCTCGCTTGAGAAACAGCTTAGCGAATGTTCGACCGTTGTGTTACTGGCCGCAGAGCATCGTGATGATGTTAGCCCTACCTCGCTTTACTATGACGTTAACGTTCAGGGCACCCGTAACGTGCTTGAAGCAATGGATAAGCACAACATCAAGAATATCATTTTCACCAGTTCTGTAGCGGTGTATGGCCTCAATAAAAAGAACCCAGATGAAAACCACCCGGTCGACCCTTTCAATCATTATGGCAAAAGCAAATGGCAGGCTGAAGAAGTGTTGCGTGAATGGTTTAACCGCGCGCCTGAGAGTCGTTCGTTAACCATTGTGCGCCCGACTGTCATTTTCGGAGAGCGCAACCGCGGAAACGTCTATAATTTACTCAAGCAAATCGCCAGCGGCCGTTTTGCTATGGTGGGGAAAGGTAATAACTACAAATCAATGGCTTATGTAGGCAATATCGTTGAGTTTATTACCTGGAAGCTGAAAAACGTTACACCTGGATATCAGGTCTACAATTACGTGGATAAGCCGGATCTGAACATGAACCAGCTTGTCGCGGAAGTAGAGAAGAGTCTCGACAAAAAGATCCCTTCGGTCCATTTGCCTTATCCAGTCGGTATGCTCGGTGGCTACTGTTTCGATGTGCTGAGCAAAGTGACGGGTAAGAAGTATGCTGTCAGCGCCGTGCGTGTGAAAAAATTCTGCGCAACGACGCAGTTTGATGCCACCAAAGTCCATCAGTCTGGCTTTGTCGCGCCGTACTCGCTTTCAGAAGGGCTCGATCGCACGCTTCAATATGAATTTGTCGCCGTAAAACACGACGACATTACTTTCGTTTCTGAGTAAGCGCTCTGACATTAAAGGAAAACGCGCAGGTTCTTTTCTGCGCGGAAAGGATGCTCTGGAAATCGTATTTGGCTGTTTTCCGAATTCTCTGAGCCCAATCAAGAGTTAAGTCAGTTCTTATGTTATCAGGTATCTGAAAATCGCAGAATGACAGCCGTTGAGAGACTCAAATAGCTTAACCTGGCTGTGATTGACCAAATTCAAGATAACAAACATTTAGAGGTGGATAGAGATGGTTAATTTGAAAGCAGTTATTCCCGTCGCAGGGCTAGGCATGCACATGCTGCCTGCCACCAAAGCGATTCCAAAGGAGATGCTGCCGATCGTCGATAAGCCAATGATTCAGTATATTGTCGACGAAATCGTAGCGGCGGGAATCAAGGAAATTGTGCTGGTTACCCACTCCTCCAAGAACGCGGTTGAGAACCACTTCGACACCTCTTACGAACTCGAAGCGCTGCTCGAACAGCGTGTGAAGCGCCAGCTTCTGGCGGAAGTGCAGTCTATCTGCCCGCCGGGCGTGACCATTATGAACGTGCGCCAGGCGCAACCGCTGGGCCTCGGCCATTCTATTCTGTGCGCGCGTCCGATTATCGGCGATAACCCATTTGTGGTCGTGCTGCCGGATGTTATTATTGATGCCGCTTCTGCTGACCCACTGCGTTATAACCTGGCCGCTATGATTGCGCGCTTCCAGGAAAATGGCCGCAGTCAGGTACTGGCGAAGCGTATGGCGGGCGATCTCTCTGAATACTCCGTGATAACCACCCAGGATCCGCTGGACACCGAAGGTAAAATCAGCCGTATCGTTGATTTCATCGAGAAGCCGGATCAGCCGCAGACGCTGAATTCCGATCTGATGGCAGTCGGGCGCTATGTGCTCTCTGCCGATGTCTGGGAAGAGCTCGTGAAAACCGAGCCGGGCGCCTGGGGACGTATTCAGCTGACTGACGCCATCGCGCGCCTTAACGAGAATCAGCCCGTTGAAGCGATGCTGATGACCGGCGATAGCTACGATTGCGGCAAAAAAATGGGTTACATGAAGGCGTTCGTCAACTACGGCCTGCGTAACCTGAAAGAAGGGCAGAAGTTCCGCGAAAGCATCAAGAAGCTGCTGGCGTAAGCCAGCCGCGTTGCGCAGAACGCTATACAGGCAGGATAGCCTTTGATAAAACGGCAGTTGAGCATTCGGGTTGATAAGCATTTATACTCGACGGACTCGCTGCCGTTTTGTTTTTTTGGTGCAGTAAAGCAGTAAAGCAGTAAAGCAGTAAAGCAGTAAAGCAGTAAAGCAGTAAAGCAGTAAAGCAGTAAAAGGTAAGTAAAGGTGCAACTGTGCCCTTGTTCCAATACCCTGTTAGATAAGCTCATCGCCTGTTCCAAAAATTGCTGCATTCTCAGTACACTGGTAGCTGTTGAGCCAGGGGCGGTAGCATTGTTGAGGTTATATGATATCTATAGTAACTCCTACTTTTAACTCTGAGCACCATATAAAAAGACAATATGATAGATTTCGTGAGTTCCTCTCTAAGGATATTCAGTGGGTTATCGTTGACGATGCTAGTTCAGACAATACAGAACATACCGTTAAGAGTTTCGATAACCAGTTTATTATTTATCATAAGCTTGAAGAAAACTCTGGGCCATCAATTGCGAGACATAAAGGTGTAGAACTTGCTAAAACTGATTTGGTTTATTTTCTAGATGCCGATGACATTCTATTGAAAAAAAATTTCCAATTATTCTTGCGATTTATTAATGAAAAAAAATGTGCAGAATTTGATTTTTTTTATGCGCCATCATTTACGTCTGATAATGAAATTGATATAGACAAAGCAAGACAACAGCCTGGGAAAAAAGAGCGTATAATAAAGAAGGCGACCGATTATATTAGATATGGGATGCCAAATTTCAGTAGCTTAGCAATCCGCAAGAAATTTTTCCTTGATAATGTTCCTTTTAACTCTCTTCCTTGGGGCGAAGATATTGCAACTTATCTATATCTGGTTAATAAGGGAGATGGGATTAAATGGAAATTGCCTGTAAGTTGCTATATTATCACAGGAGATGGTAGAGGGAGTTATCTTTCATTTAAAAATCGAATTAAATTATTCTATTTTCTATTAAGATATTCTTTCAGTAAACCTATAAAAATTGAAAATTTTGTATTCTCAACTTATATGATTTTGAGAAGCATATCTAGCTATATATATAAGAAAATAAGAGGATGAGATGATTTTTTTGTTTATAATTCATGATGGACTCCGTAGAGAAATGTTCAAGAGTCTCTATGAAAAAGCTCAAGCTAATGGTATCAAAAGCTATATAATTTGCTTTAGTATACGCGAATATTTTTGGTTTCTTACCAAAGGTTTTGACAGTAAAACGATATCATTGATTCAGTATAGCGATTCTGATGACATTATTGATGATTTGGAAAGCACAATTGATGTTGCAGCGGGATTCATTAATATTAAAAGCGCCTCTAAGATTTATCATTCAACTTATAAATCGCTTAATAAATATGAGACGGAGAGTGATAATATATACATATTTGGTGGTAACGGATTACATTCTTTTGATAAAGCAATATTAAAGTTTAAAAATGAAAACAAACATGTTTATTCGGTGTTTACAGAGTTATCAAACATTGATGGTAAATTATTTTTTGATAGCTTGGGTTCAAATGCTAGTTCATTCTTTTATAGCCTACTCAAGAACAATGAAATTAATTTCAAAAAATGTAATGGCGCTAACATTAATGAATGGAAAAATAATTATTGCAAGAGTAAACTAAATAATCATAACGTTAAGCAAGCAACACAGAAAAGGTCACTTAAAAATTTCGTACATAGGCTATCTGGAATTATTGAGTTCATAACAAGACTACCATCGTATCAGCGTTTTAAAATCGATGAAGCGTTATATACTAAAAAAAAGGTCATGAAAAAGCTATATATGGATGAGTGGAATCCGTATAAAGATAATATTGATGGGATTGGAGAGTTTATTCTATTTCCATTACAAGTATTTGGCGACTCACAAATAAAACTACACTCTAAAATTGATAATGAAAAAGCACTTTATATAGCCTGTAAAGAAGCCCTAAAATTGAAACTGCCCTTAGTAGTAAAACCGCACCCTGCAGAGCCGGATGCCAGTGTACTGAAAAAAATTTTAGAAATGAAAAAAAGCAATAAGTTTTTCATTTCCACTGATAATACATTTTCACTCATAAAAAAATCAAAAAAAGTAATAGTGATAAATTCAACCGTAGGGTTGGAAGCTATCTTTTGCAATAAAGAGGTAATTTTCTTAGGCGATAGTTTTTACAAATATTTCGTTAATGATGACGTTCTAAGTTATTATATAAATGAATGGCTTGTTGATATTGATATATTTGAACCAAGCGTCATAACAGATACGGAGTTTCGCAAAATTATTAATATAGCAAAAAACAAACATCATGCTTAAATCTATTTTATCAATGGTGCTAGTACGTGGCTTAACACTATTTTTTCCCTTGTTATTAATTCCCCTACAAATAAAGTTATTAGGGATCGATCAATATGGTTATTATAATGTCTTATTAGCTTATGGTTCTATTGCATCTGTTTTTTTAAATTTTGGCTTTGACTACACAGTGAGTCGAAATATATCACGGGTATATGATAATATAAAAATGGTTTCACACTATTATAGTGTGGCCCTTGTTAGCAAGACGTTTCTCTTTATTGGAGTTTCAATAGTCATAGCATTAATATTCTTTTACAAAGGTCAAATAAAACATTCTATCGGGATAATTATATTTTGTGTGAGCCAGGTCGTGATGCCTGTATATCTTTTTCAGGGTCTAAGACGAATGGGATACTTGGTCTACAATACTCTTTTTTGTAACTTCGCTTTCTGTTTTTTCTTGTTCTTCTTGGTTTTTATACATGGAAACGCAACAAGTATGTATCTTTATACCGTGTACTCCATAATTAATCTTATATCTTCATTTCTAATGATATACATAATTCACAAGAAGTTAGATATAAAATTGGTTAAAGTTGGTTTTAAAGATGTTTATTTACAGATGAAGGACGGCATGTGGATATTCTTTTCACGGATAATGAGTATGGGGCTTTCTCAGCTATCTATTATTTTACTTTCTGGTTTGCTCAATCCAACATTATTAGGAGTCTATAGTCTTGCTGACAAATTAGTCAGGGCAGCTAATTCAATATTTTACGCTTTTCAGCAAGCCACCTATCCTTATTTCTGCAGTAATGCACCGAGAAAAAACTTTATAGGACTAACTATTGCCTTGGTTATAATGGCATTATTAGGAGTTGTTGTACTTTATTTTTCTGAAAATATTTTAATTCACTTTTTCCCAGAGTTAAAATCCAGTTTTATGATAGTTATTCTTATGTTTACCGCTTTGATACCAATGGCATTAAGTGGAATGATTGGAGTTAATTTCTTATTAGCACAGGATCATAACCGGTCATTCACAATCTGTTTATGTATAGGTGCATTATGGAATATTATCATGCTTAAATTTTACGTAACACGCAATTCAATTTTAGACGCAGCATTTGCATTAGTTTCTACAGAAATTGTGGTCGTAGTGGCTATGTTGGCATCAGTATTATTTATTACGAGAATAATAAAAGATGCCAAGTGAATTCAATAACATTTATGAAAATAAAATCATGCCGGTTTTATATTTAATAGCACTTTCTGTATTTGTGGTATATCCAAATACAGGGGGGGTTATTTTAATCTTACTTGTTCTCATAACCGGTATAAAAATAAAAATTAATCTTAATGCTTATATATTATTTGTAATTACGCTGTTTTCAGGCATATTGGCCACAAAGGCATTGCATGGTGAAGGGAACGACTATGTCACCTATTATTATAATGTGCTGGAAGGAAGTTATCCAACATGGGCTGAAAGTAAAACAGATTTCTTTTTTTGGGAATGTATATCGGCAATAATGAAATTAACGCCACAAAAAGACCCTTTTGTTTTTTTTTGGATTGTCAATTTTATATCATTCTTCCCTTACATGATTTACTATAATTATCTATGCAAAGTATATGGCATTGTCGACTCATCTAAAATTGCAAGTATTTTTTTTATTTTACTCTTATCATCTTTTTCGTTCTGGAATTTATATGGGAATTATATTCGTCAGGCTTGGGTAATTACATACTTTATCGGTGTAGTCATATTACTTATTGAAAAGAGAAAGATACCAGCTCTCGCTTTTTCTATGGTGGTTGCTATGTCTCATAGCACGGGGATAATATTATTAATAATAATCCCGTTATATAGATTGGTTCATAAAGTTAATTTACAAAAAATTGCCGCGGTTTCGATCGTGTTTCTAAGTATAACTTTTTTTGTACCTGTGTCATCTTTGCTAGATTCATTATTGCCTGGATATATTTCTTCTAAATTGAATTTTTATGCATCATGGGATGGATCAGATTTTGGCAAAGTTGCTATCATAAGAGTTCTGATGATCTCATTTATGGTATATCTTCTGGATTTTTTAATATTTAGATGTGCTGTTATGCGTAGTGAGCTTTATAAGTTTATGGTCTTTACTCTAATCTCGCTAACTATTATGGTTGCATTAGTATCAAATATATCGAAAGTGGTTGAAAGGCTATATTATTTTGTGGTTCTTATTTTTTACATTATTATAAGTCTACAATATAATCACTTCAAGAAAGTACTTACTACTGAATCAAACATTGTCGCAACCATATTTCTGATTTATGGCGCAGGTGGATTTCTGATTTATAACCTCTATTCTTCATTGTCTTACAATCCTGCATATTATGATGCAAATATTATAAGTTTCTTTGTTTCAAAGTTTAGGTTTTAAAATGGCTTATTCAAAAACGGCAGTTGCTATTTTAGCTCATAAGAACATCGATTATATAATCGAATTAGCTCGAATATATCCTGATACACTATTTGTCGTCCATTTTGACCTCAAAGCTAAATTTGATGAAAGCAAAAAAAAGGGCATGCCTCACAATTTACATTTTATCGAAAAAAGGATTTCTGTATATTGGGCTGGTTATAGTCAGGTTGAAGCAGCGATAAAACTTTTTACCTATATTATAAAGTTCGAGCATATTAATTATATTCACTTGATGAGCGCAGAATGTTTTCCACTTATACCTTTTTCAGAAATGGAACGTGAATGGGAAAAAGTTCCACATATAAATTATATAGAAAGTCACTACAGAGCCGATAATGAATGGCGGGTAAGAACATGGATGCCTCATGCAAATACGAAACACATGCGCACCATCCCTGGAAAGGTACTAAAGAGAATACTCAGATTTATCTCGGGTTTTGTTAATACATCTGGAATAAAAGATATCGCTTATTATGGATCATTATGGTTTTCAATTAACAAGAAATTTGCTGAAAGAATTGTAAAAGAAAATGAAAATGGTTCATATTTTAAAAAATATAAAAGAATAACCTGTGCGGATGAACATGTTTTTGCTTCTTTTATCAGGACTCAAACTGATTGTATAGCAGCAGATAATAACAAGCGATATATTGATTTTCCCTCGGGAGCAGCAAATCCATACTATCTGGACCTCGACGACATTATGAAAATGAATGATACACTGGAGCAGAAAAATTGGTTCAGTAGAAAGTTTTATGAAACTCAGATGTTAAATAAACTCAAAGAATTTAAAAAATGATTAATTTTAGTTCACCTGTTGCTGAATTTTCAGTACTGATGTCTGTATATTGTAAAGAAAACCCTGTATTTTTAAAAGAAAGCTTATCAAGCGTTTATTCAAACTCTCTCAAGCCTGCAGAAGTTGTTTTGGTTGAGGATGGTCCTTTAACGGACTCCCTTTACGAAGTTATTGATTATTACAAAAGTACACATGGGTTGATTACCGTTAAGCTTGATAGTAACCGTGGACTCGGTGTAGCACTTAATAAAGGTATTGAAGCATGCACTTATGAGATTATTGCTAGAATGGATACAGATGATATATGTGATCATAAGCGTTTTGAAAAGCAATGGTCATTTATGATAAGTCATCCGAACTCTGCGTTATTAGGGGGAACTATTGTTGAATACACTAATGATTGGTCGAAGGAAACTGGATTGCGAAAAGTTCCTTTAAAAAAAGAAGACATAGTCAAAATGGCTGTGAGTCGCAATCCTTTTAACCATATGTCAGTAATGTTTAAAAAGAGTGCTGTGATAAAATGTGGTGGATATCAGCATCACTTGTTTATGGAAGATTATAATTTATGGCTACGTCTTATTGCTTCTGGATATGAAGTTGCAAATTTACCAGATGTACTAGTTAAGGTTAGAGCTGGTAATGAAATGATAAGTCGCAGACGAGGACTGCTATATATAAAAAGTGAGTATACCCTGATGAAGCTTAAAAATAAACTCGGCATCGGGAATACATTTACAACATTTTCTGTTTTTTTTATAAGAGCCTTAACAAGATATATGCCAGCGAAAATACTCAAGGCAATGTATTCTGCTTTAAGAACAAGAAAATAAAATTTCAGGTGCTATATACATCAGATGAAATATGAAAATATCCAGATTGGCCGAGGTGTCGCAGCGTTAGTGGTGGCATTTCATCACCTATTATTGCCACAGTTACAAATGGTCTTTCCACATAGTATTTTGTTTCAAGTACTGCATTTTAACTATATGGGGGATTTTGCTGTTTATTTTTTCTTCTGTATAAGTGGCTTTGTGATGATCCTCTCCTGTACAGAACGTCCAAAATCAGCAAAAGATTTCATTTTTGATAGAATTATCAGAATTTATCCATTATACATAACTTTTACATTAATTTCTTTGATAACATTTCGCTACACTAGAGGTGATTGGTCTTGGTTGATAAATTTAAATTATTACCCCAAGGATATAGGCGAAATAATTAGCTCGTTAACTTTATTCCCACCTTTAACTAACTCAGAACGTTTTGCAATGCCTTTGGCCTCAGCATGGAGTCTGGTATATGAAATGTTTTTCTATATATTATTTGCATTTTTATTATTTTTTTTCAAAATAAAATATTTACCGCATGTATTATTAATTATTTTCATTTCTTTATTTTTGATTATTAATCTTGCTTTTGAGCCTGTTCGTGGTCGATGGGTCCACTGGCCATATGTTATCTCTGATTTAATAAATTTATGCTTTGCTATTGGGGGGGTTATTATACTTTGCTCCCAAGTGGATTCCAAATAAAAAATGGGTTCCCGGTATTCTCATTACGGTAATGCTTCTAGTGTTAATGTTATTACCCGAGTTTTATCACTCAAAAATAACATTGATGGTATTTGCTATTTTGGTTTTTTATTTGGTTCTCTCCCTAACATATACGGATAATTCATTGGGAAGGATTCTCTGTTATCTTGGAAATGCTTCATACAGTATTTATTTGACACATATTGTTTTCAACTCATTAAGTTGGTATGCAATAAAAATAAGTTGGATAGCCGGTTTAAGCCTTTTTCTTGCCGCCATTATATTTGGATGTTTAGTATATCATTTTGTTGAAAGGCCGATAGCTCGATTTTTTAAGAAAAAGATGGCTTCACGGCAGAGTTAGTTAAGCAACCTTTATCTGTTTTTGTCATTAAAACTTCTATTCTTAAAGTATAATCGGTTAACATCTAAGATACATTTCAAGCCGCGCACAAATCGCGGTGACCACACCTGACAGGAGTATGTAATGTCCAAGCAACAGATCGGCGTCGTCGGTATGGCAGTCATGGGGCGCAACCTGGCGCTCAACATTGAAAGCCGTGGTTATACCGTCTCCGTATTCAACCGCTCTCGTGACAAAACTGAAGAAGTGATTGCCGAAAATCCGGGCAAAAAACTGGTTCCTTATTATACCGTTCAGGAGTTTGTCGAGTCGCTGGAAACCCCGCGTCGTATCCTGCTGATGGTTAAAGCAGGCGCGGGTACTGATGCGGCCATTGACTCCCTGAAACCGTATCTGGAAAAAGGCGACATCATCATTGATGGCGGCAACACGTTCTTCCAGGACACTATCCGTCGCAACCGCGAGCTTTCCGAAGAAGGCTTCAACTTTATCGGCACCGGCGTTTCCGGCGGCGAAGAGGGCGCTCTGAAAGGCCCGTCCATCATGCCTGGCGGCCAGAAAGAAGCTTACGAACTGGTTGCGCCGATCCTTAAAGAGATTGCGGCCGTTGCGGAAGGCGAACCGTGCGTCACCTATATCGGTGCGGATGGCGCTGGTCACTACGTGAAAATGGTGCATAACGGCATCGAATACGGCGATATGCAGCTGATTGCTGAAGCGTACTCATTGCTGAAGCACGGTCTGAACCTGTCTAACGAAGATCTGGCGAAAACCTTCGCCGAGTGGAACGAAGGCGAGCTCAGCAGCTACCTGATCGATATCACCAAAGACATCTTCACCAAAAAAGATGAAGACGGTAACTACCTGGTTGACGTTATTCTGGACGAAGCGGCGAACAAAGGTACCGGTAAATGGACCAGCCAAAGCTCGCTGGATCTTGGCGAACCGCTGTCTCTCATCACTGAATCCGTATTCGCACGTTATATCTCTTCCCTGAAAGAGCAGCGTGTTGCGGCATCTAAAGTGCTGAGCGGCCCGCAGGCTAAACCGTTCGCAGGCGATAAAGGCGAATTCATTGAGAAAGTCCGCCGCGCGCTGTACCTCGGTAAAATCGTCTCTTACGCGCAGGGCTTCTCTCAGCTGCGTGCCGCGTCTGAAGAGTACAACTGGGATCTGAACTACGGCGAAATCGCGAAAATTTTCCGCGCGGGCTGCATCATTCGTGCACAGTTCCTGCAGAAAATCACTGACGCGTACGCTGAAAATCCGTCCATCGCGAACCTGCTCCTGGCGCCATACTTCAAGAAAGCGGCAGATGATTACCAGCAGGCGCTGCGTGATGTTGTGGCGTATGCCGTACAGAACGGTATCCCGACTCCGACTTTCTCCGCTGCCATCGCTTACTACGACAGCTACCGTTCTGCGGTACTGCCAGCGAACCTAATTCAGGCACAGCGTGACTACTTCGGCGCGCACACCTACAAGCGCACCGATAAAGAAGGCGTATTCCACACCGAGTGGATGGATTAACTGCTTTTTTGCTGATGACAAGCCCGGTTCTCCGGGCTTTTTTTACATCTGATGCCAGCGCCCGAAGCCGCCAACAGCCTTAAACGTAGCCAGTAAGCGCGCTATTTTCAGTATTTTCCCAGCTTTCATTTGCGGCTGGGTATGCAATCATTCCGGCTTGCATCTACACTCATGGCTGGTGTGGCTTGATCATAATAATTAGTTGAGAAATAAGGATTGTATGAGCAAAGAATTTCAGGGCGGCGCTTTACCGCACAGCAATGGCAGCCCGGAACAAATCGATCTTATTGACCTTCTGGTGCAACTCTGGAAGGGAAAAATCACTATCATTGCGACGATTATCGTGATGATTTTGCTGGCTGTACTTTACCTCTTCGTCGCGAAAGAAAAATGGACGTCAACGGCTATCGTGACGATGCCGGACGCCGGTCAGATTGCCAGTTATAACAACGCCATGAATATCCTGTATGGCAACGCAGCGCCGAACGTTACAGACGTGCAGCAGCGCGTGGTAGGGCGCTTTAGCTCTGCGTTTTCCGCGCTCTCTGAAACGCTGCAAAACCAGCAAGAGCCGGAACAACTGACCATCGATATGGCGGTTAAAGGCCAGCCGCTGCCGCTGAAAGTCACTTATCAGGGAGAAACCGCACAATCAGCGCAGAAAAAGCTGGCGGAATACATCCAGCAGGTGGATGAGGAGATCGCCAAAGAGCTGAACAAAGACCTCACCGATAATGCGACGGCCCGTCAGAAAGAGCTTCAGGAGTCGCTTGCGACGCAGGAGAAAGTGGCGCAAGAGCAGAAAGATTTGCGCATCAAACAAATCGCCGAAGCGCTAAAATTCGCGCAGGAATCGAACGTTACCTCCCCTCAGATGCCGCAGGCGCAGGAGGTCACGCAGGACACACTGTTTTTGTTAGGCAGCGAGGCGCTCTCGTCGATGATCAAAAACGAATCGACGCGTCCGCTGGTCTTTAGCGATGCGTATTATCAGACCAAACAGAACCTGCTGGATATTTCGAAACTTAAAGTCGACGAATCTTCCCTGCATGCCTATCGCTATGTGATGAAGCCAACCGAGCCACTGCGCCGCGACAGCCCGAAACGCGCGCTGGTGTTGGTTCTCGCCGTATTACTGGGCGGCCTGATTGGCTCTGCGATTGTGCTGTGTCGCAACGCGATCCGCGAGCACGCCTCGCGCCAGTTACGTTAATCTGTCATAAAGAAAAGGCCGCATTGTGCGGCCTTTTTTACTTTTATTTTCAGTGGATTATTTATGCCGACCGCGCAGGTTTTCAATCACCGCGCTGAGATCCAGTTCCTGATCCTGCAACAGCACCAGCAGGTGATACATCAGGTCGGAGGCTTCGTTCACCAGCTCGTCGCGGTCGTGAACCGTGGCGGCCAGCGCCGTCTCCACGCCTTCTTCACCCACTTTTTGCGCGATACGCTTGGTGCCGCTGGCGTAAAGCTTCGCGGTGTAAGAGCTATCCGGCGATGCGGTTTTACGCGCGGCCAGCAGCTCTTCGAGCTGGTAGAGGAAATGCCACTGGTGATGCGCTTCGCCAAAGCAGCTGGAGGTGCCGAGGTGACAGGTTGGGCCAATGGGGTTAGCCAGCACCAGCAGCGTGTCGTTATCGCAGTCCGGCGTAATGCTCACCACATTCAGAAAGTGACCCGACGTCTCGCCTTTGGTCCACAGTCGCCCTTTGGTGCGCGAGAAAAACGTGACCTTGCCGCTCTGCTCGGTTTCGCGCAGCGCCTCCTGATTCATGTAACCCAGCATCAGCACCTCGCCGGAAACCGCATGCTGCACCACGACCGGCAGCAGCCCGTCGGTTTTTGCCCAGTCCAGTTGGGCCCGCTGTTGTTCTGTTAACACACCCGTATCTCCACGCCTTGCTGAGCCAGAAACGCTTTCAGCTCGCCAATATTAATAATCTGTTTGTGGAACGCTGACGCGGCCAGCGCGCCGTCAACGTTCGCCTCGCGAAAGGCGTCCAGAAAGTGATCCATCGTCCCGGCGCCGCCGGAGGCGATAAGCGGCACGCGGCACGCCTCACGTACTTTTTTCAGCTGCACCAGATCATAGCCGTTACGCACGCCGTCCTGGTTCATCATATTCAGCACAATTTCACCCGCGCCGCGCTGCTGCACTTCCCGCACCCAGTCCAGCGTTTCCCACTGCGTCACGCGGGTGCGGCTTTCGTCGCCGGTGTACTGGTTAACATGATATTTGCCGGTTTGCTCATCAAACCAGGTATCGATGCCCACCACGATGCACTGTACGCCGAAGCGATCCGCAAGGCGGGTGATCAGCGTCGGGTCCGCCAGCGCCGGGGAGTTCACGGAAATTTTGTCCGCGCCGAAAGAGAGAATTTGCGCCGCGTCTTCCAGGGTTTTGATCCCGCCCGCCACGCAGAAAGGGATATCGATGACTTCCGCCACGCGTGTGACCCAGCTCTTATCTACCACGCGGCCATCGCTTGAGGCGGTGATATCGTAAAAGACCAGCTCATCGGCGCCTTCTTCGGCGTAGCGTTTCGCGAGCGGCACGATGTCGCCGATGATTTCATGGTTGCGAAACTGCACACCTTTGACGACTTGCCCGTCGCGTACGTCAAGGCAGGGGATTATCCGTTTTGCCAGCATTGGATCGCCTCCGTTACGTTAAATTTGCCTTCCAGCAGCGCGCGGCCGACGATCACGCCGCCCACACCGCTGCCGCGCAGCGCGCGAATATCCGAAAGTTCGCCGATGCCGCCGGAGGACTGGAACGCCACCTGCGGATAGCGCACGCAGATTTCTTCATACAGCGCCACGTTCGAGCCAGACAGCGTCCCGTCGCGCGAGATATCCGTGCACAGCACATGTTTAAGCCCTGCGGGCAGGTAGCTTTCCACCAGCGTTTCCAGCGTCACGCCGGAATTTTCCTGCCAGCCGCTCACGGCGACCTGCTTATTACCCGCGTCGTCGATACGCACGTCGAGCGCCAGCACCAGCGCGTCGGCACCGAAGCGCTTAAACCAGCGCTGCACGTCCTGCGGCGCTTTTACCGCCGTCGAGCCGACCACCACGCGCGCCACGCCTGCGTCCAGCAGTGCCGCCACGTCATCTTCGCTGCGCACGCCGCCGCCGACCTGCACCGGCACGTTGACGCCCGCCACCAGTTTTTGAATCAGCGAAATCTGACGCTTCGCCGGATCTTTCGCGCCGGTTAAATCCACCAGATGCAGCAGCTGCGCGCCCTGCGCTTCGTAATCCTGCAGGCGCGGCAGCGGGTCACGGCCATAATCGCGCTGCTGGCCATAATCGCCCTGATGCAGGCGCACCACCGTGCCGTCAATTAAATCCAGAGCCGGAATAATCATTTACATCTCCAGGAAGTTTTTCAGCAGCTGCGCGCCCGCGGCCCCTGAGCGTTCCGGGTGGAACTGCACCCCCCAGAAGTTATCTTTCTGCACCGCGGCGGTGAACGCCTCGCCATAGGTGCACTGTGCGATCGTGTTCGCGTTCACCGGCATCGCGTAGCTGTGCACGAAGTAAAACCAGGCACCATCTTCGATACCGCGAAACAGCCGGTCGCCCGCTTTGGCATAAACACGGTTCCAGCCCATGTGCGGCAGCGGCAGGCCGTGGTCGGTCATTTTCGGCACCGGCTGATCGATAATGCCCAGCAGATCCACACCATTATTCTCTTCGCTGCGGCTGCCGAGCAGCTGCATACCGAGACAGATCCCCAGCACCGGCTGGGTACAGGCTTTGATTAAATCGACCAGATCGCGCTCAATGATCTGCTGCATCGCCGCCTCGGCGGTGCCGACGCCGGGCAGAAAGAGTTTATCGGCGCGCAGCACCACATCCGGGTCGCGGCTCACGACCGGCTCATAGCCGTGGCGGCGTACCGCCGACTGTACCGAGTGCAGGTTGGCGCAGCCGGTATCCAGAATCACCACGTTCATCACAGCACTCCTTTTGAAGAGGGCAGGATTTCGCCTTCGACACGGATCGCCTGACGCAGCGTGCGGCCAAACGCTTTAAACAGGCTTTCAACACGGTGGTGATCGTTTTTGCCTTTAGTTTTCAGGTGCAGCGTGACGCCCATGGTGTAAGAGAGCGAGCGGAAGAAGTGTTCCACCATTTCGGTGCTGAGATCGCCCACGCGCTGATAATTGAACTCGGCTTTATATTCGAGGTGCGGACGCCCGGAGATATCGAGCGCGCAGCGCGCGAGGCACTCATCCATCGGCAGCACAAAGCCGAAGCGGCTAATGCCGCGCTTGTCGCCAAGCGCCAGCTTCAGGGCTTCGCCCAGCGCCAGACCGGTATCTTCCACGGTGTGGTGATCGTCGATATAGAGATCGCCTTTGACGCCGATCTCCATGCGAAAGCCGCCGTGGGTGGCGATCTGGTCCAGCATGTGGTCGAAGAAGCCGACGCCGGTGTTGATTTTGCTGCCGCCTTCGCGGTCCAGCCACACTTTGACGTCAATCTGGGTTTCGCGGGTGCTGCGCTCAACGTGCGCGTAGCGATCGCGCTTTGTCAGGTGCTCGCCAATGGCGGCCCAGTTCAGGTCGGCGCGGTTGTAGCGCAGGCCCGTAATCCCCATGTTTTCGGCAAGCTCCACGTCGGTCGCGCGATCGCCAATCACATAGCTGTTCGCCGCGTCCATCACGCCCGGTTCGAGATAACGCCCGACCAGTTTCGTTTTAGGCTTGCGGCAGTCGCAGTTGTCCGTCGGGAAGTGCGGACAGATCAGCACATCTTCAAACAGCACGCCCTGAGAGGTAAAAATCTGCATCATCAGGTTATGCGGGCCGTCGAAATCCGCCTGCGGCAGGCTGTCGGTGCCAAGCCCGTCCTGATTGGTGATCATCACCAGCTTAAAGCCCGCTTTTTGCAGTTGCAGCAGTACCGGGATTGCGTCCGGCTCGAAAGCCAGCTTGTCAAAACGATCGACCTGGAAATCTTCCGGCGGCTCGGCAATCAGGGTGCCGTCGCGGTCAATAAAGAGATACTTCTGGCTCATACTCGCTCCGTGGCCGCAAGGCCGGGTTGGTCACGCAGGGCGTCAATCACGCGCTGGCACTCTTCGCGGGTGCCGACGGTAATGCGCAGGCAGCCGCTGAGTGTCGGTTGTCTGTTCTGGTCTCTTAAGATAATGCCCTGATCCCACAGCGATTTAAATACCGCGCTGGAGGCCGTGATACGCGCCAGCACATAGTTGGTTTCACTGTCGAAAACCGCCTCGACGCACGGCGTCTCGCGCAGGCCCGCTACCAGAACATCGCGGTTAGCCAGCACCTGCGCCACGCGCTCGCGCATCGCGGTGATGCCTTGCGGGCTTAACGCTTGCGCAGCGATATCCGCCACCGGCGTTGAAAGCGGGTAGGGCGCAATAACCTTCAGCAGCAGGTTAATGACCTCTTCGTTCGCGAGCGTAAAGCCGCAGCGCAGCCCGGCGAGCGCAAAGGCTTTAGAGAGCGTGCGCAGCACGACGAGGTGCGGATACTCGCCAAGCCAGCCCGCGAGCGTCGCCTGCGGACAGAACTCAATATAGGCTTCATCCGCCACCACAATGGCTTTGCCGCGCGCCATCTCAAGCAACGTGCGCAGATCCTGCGGGTTAATCAGCTGGCCGGTCGGGTTATTGGGGCTGCAGACGAAAATGACCTTAACGCCGTCAAGCTGTTCGGCAATCGCCGGCAGATCAAGCTGCCAGCCGTCCGTTGCCTGCACGGTGCGACACTCCACGCCAATGGTTTCGGCGCTGACGCTGTACATGCCGTAGGTCGGCGGGCAGTAGAGTACGGCGTCGCGGCCCGGCTCGCAGAAGGCGCGGAGCAGCAGCTCAATGCCTTCATCCGCGCCGCGGCTGACCAGCACCTGCTCAGGTTTCACGCCCGCGTACTGCGCGTAACGCTCAATGACGAGTTTCGGCTGGCACTCCGGGTAGCGGTTGAGCGTCTGCGCGGTCAACTGAAATTCCACGGCTTGCGGGTATTCATTAGCGTTCAGCCAGACATCGCCATTGCCGCCGAGACGGCGCGCAGACTGATAGGGCGTCAGAGTGCGCACGTTCTCGCGCGCGAGTTCTTCAATGCTCATGCTTGCTCCTTCAGGGCTGCCACACGCAGCGTCACGGCGTTTTTGTGGGCGGTGAGCTGTTCGGCCGCCGCCAGGGTTTCGATGGTTTCAGCGAGCGCGGAAAAGCCCGCGGGCGTTAACTCCTGCACCGTCATGCGCTTCTGGAAATCCGCCAGGCCAAGGCTTGAGCTGGTGGCGGTGTAGCCGTATGTCGGCAGCACATGGTTGGTGCCGGAAGCGTAATCGCCTGCCGATTCCGGTGACCAGTCGCCTAAAAAGACCGAGCCTGCGCTGGTGATATCATCGACCAGATCGCGTGCGTTGCGGGTCTGGATGATTAAGTGCTCCGGGCCGTACTGGTTAGAGATAGCCACGCACTGCGCGAGATCGCGCGCCACGATGATGCGGCTTGCCGTGAGCGCCTGGCGGGCGGTTTCCGCGCGCGGCAGCGCCTCAAGCTGGCGGGCGGTGGCGTCGGCCACGGCCTGCGCCATTGCCGCATCCGGCGTGAGCAGAATGACCTGCGAGTCCGGGCCGTGCTCGGCCTGCGAGAGTAAATCGGAGGCGACGAAATCCGGCGTCGCGCCGCTGTCGGCAATCACCAGCACTTCAGACGGCCCGGCAGGCATATCGATTGCTGCGCCGTCGAGACGCTGGCTGACCTGGCGTTTGGCTTCGGTCACAAAGGCGTTACCCGGCCCGAAAATTTTATCCACTTTCGGCACGCTTTCCGTACCGAAGGCGAGCGCGGCAATCGCCTGCGCGCCGCCTGCCTGAAAGACTTCCTGCACGCCGCAGAGCTTCGCGGCATAGAGAATTTCATCGGCGATGGGCGGCGGAGAGCAGAGCACCACCCGTTTGCAGCCCGCGATGCGCGCGGGCGTCGCGAGCATCAGCACCGTCGAGAAGAGCGGCGCGGAGCCGCCCGGAATATAGAGCCCGACCGACGCCACCGGGCGCGTCACCTGCTGACAGCGCACGCCGGGCAGAGTTTCGATATCCACAGGCGCGAGCTGTTGCGCGCGGTGAAATTTCTCAATATTCGCGACCGCGACCGCCATCGCCTGTTTGACGTTATCGTCAAGGCGCGCGGCGGCGGCGTCAATTTCTTCCGGGGTGACGCTCAGCGCCGCGACCTCGGTTTTATCAAACTTCGCGCTGTACTCGCGCAGCGCCGCGTCGCCGCGGGCTTTGACGGTATCAAGAATTTCCGCCACGGTGCGGGTAATGCTTTCCGAGGCTGAGATAGCCGGGCGCATCAGCAGTTCACGCTGCTGCTGCGCGCTACAGGCATTCCAGTCAACGATCGTCGTAAAGGTCATGGCGGTCACTCCATCATCTTCTCAATCGGCAGCACCAGAATGGAGCTGGCGCCCAGCGCTTTCAGTTTTTCCATGGTTTCCCAGAACAGGGTTTCGCTACTCACCATGTGCATCGCCACGCGCTGCTGATCGCCTGCCAGCGGCAGAATGGTCGGACGCTCGGCGCCCGGCAGCAGGGCAATCACTTCATCGAGGCGCTCGGTCGGCGCGTGCAGCATGATGTATTTCGATTCGCGCGCCTGGATAACGCCCTGAATGCGGGTCAACAGTTTGTCGATAAGCTGCTGCTTCACGGCAGGCATCTCGCCGTCGCGCTGGATAAGACAGGCTTTGGAGCGGTAAATCACTTCCACTTCGCGCAGGCCGTTGGCCTCAAGGGTCGCGCCGGTGGAAACTAAATCGCAGATGGCGTCGGCAAGCCCGGCGCGTGGCGCGACTTCCACCGAGCCGTTCAGCAGGCAGGATTTAAACTGCACGCCTTTTTGATCGAGATAACGTTTAAGCAGGTGCGGGTAAGAGGTGGCGATACGTTTGTTATTCAGGCTTTCCGGGCCTTCCCAGACGTCGTCAACGGGCGTGGCGAGCGAGAGGCGGCAGCCGCCGAAATCAAGGCGACGCAGCGTGTAGTAGCGCGGGTCGTCGCCCTGGGCGCGGCGGGTCAGCAACTCTTCTTCCAGCACGTTTTCGCCGATGATGCCGAGATCGACCACGCCATCCATCACCAGGCCCGGAATATCGTCATCGCGCACGCGCAGGATGTCGATCGGCATATTCTCCGCCAGCGCGATCAGACGCTGGGTGTGCAGATTAATTTTTATGCCGCAGCGGGCCAGCAGTTCGCGCGAATCATCGCTTAAACGGCCGGATTTCTGAATAGCTATGCGTAAACGGTTGTTGTCTGTCATCTCGCCTTATCCTTGTTGATCTCGTTAAATTCGTCTGCCAACGCCCAATAAAAAAGCCCCCGGAAGATGATCTTCCGGGGGCTCTCTTAGCGTTCATGCACCACTGGAAGATCCGATCGTCTTCCAGCACACATCGCCTGAAAGACTAGTCAGGATGATGGTGATGGTGGTGGTTGTTAAACTGAACGCGTGTCATAAAATTCTCTTGTTGAATGCTTATTCAAAACCTGTCTTAACCGTAAACCATACCGGGCAGAGAAGGCAAGGGCTTTTTTTCATCATTAAAACCTTTCATATTCACTACACCAATTGTCAGCCCGCGGCGGCTGGCGTAGCCTGAAAAGACGCAGGCGCAAAGACGGAGCAGGAGAAAGCAATGAAAAAGGTCGCGATTGTCGGATTAGGGTGGTTGGGCATGCCGCTGGCGCTCGCGCTTAATGCCCGTGGCTGGCAGGTCGCTGGCAGCAAAACCACGGCCGACGGCGTGGAAGCCGCGCGCATGTGCGGTATCGAAAGCTATCAGCTGGAGCTGCTGCCGGAAATGGTGTGTGACAGCGAAGACCTTGAGGCGCTGTTTAACGCCGACGCGCTGGTGGTAACGCTGCCTGCGCGGCGTACCGGCGGCAACGGCGACTATTACTTACAGGCGGTGCAGCAGGTGGTGGACAGCGCGCTGGCGCACCAGATCCCGCGGATTATCTTTACCAGCTCCACCTCGGTCTATGGCGAGACGGAAGGCATCTGTAAAGAAACGACGCCCGCAAATCCGGTCACTGAAAGCGGGCGTGTGTTAAGAGAGCTTGAGCAGTGGCTGCACAATTTGCCAGGCACGTCTGTTGATATTCTGCGCCTCGCGGGGCTGGTAGGGCCAGGGCGTCATCCGGGCCGCTTTTTTGCCGGGAAAAGCGCGCCGAACGGCGGACATGGCGTCAATCTGGTGCATCTTGAGGACGTGATCGGTGCCATTACCCTCCTGTTGCAGTCGCCAAGAGGCGGGCATATTTATAACCTGTGCGCCCCACAGCACCCGACGCGTGCGGAGTTTTACCCGGTGATGGCGCGCCAGCTTGGCCTGGAGCCGCCGCGCTTTAGCGAAAGCCCGGCGGGCAGTAAAGGCAAGCTGATTGACGGCAACCGGATCTGCCATGAACTGGGGTTTGAGTATCTCTACCCGAACCCGCTGGTTATGCCAATGGAGTAAGCGCCTGATGGTCAGCCTGCCAGACGCGGCAGGCGGCCACAAAGGCATCGAAGATCTGTTTTGATAGCGGCTCGTCGTGCAGCGCGCCCCATTCCGGGTGCCACTGTACCCCGAAGGCGAACGGATGATCCGGGATACTGATAGCTTCAATCAGCCCGTCATCGGCGCGCGCTTCAATAAACACGCCGGGCCCCACTTCACGTATTCCTTGCTGATGCAGCGTATTCACCCGCACCGTTTCGCCGGGCGCGACCCAGCTGTCGAGCCAGCCGCCGGGCGTAATCTCAAGCCCGTGTACCGGCGCGAATTTCGCCTCCGGGCTGCCGTTCGGGTTAACTTCATGCTCGCGCAGCCCTTCAACATTATGCAGTTGCCGCCAGAGCTTGCCGCCGGTGGCGACCACCATCTCATGCACGCCGCGGCATGAACCAAGCAGCGGCAGGCCGGTATTGAGCGCGTGGCGCACCAGCATCAGCGCCAGTTTGTCGCGCCCCGGATCGTTACTGGCCTCCTGCGCCTCTTCGCCGTAGTGGTGCGGCTCAATGTTGCACGGGCTGCCGGGGAGAAAAATCCCGCTCAGCGATTTCAGCGCTGCCGCCAGGTAGAGCGGATCGTCCGCCAGATGGTGGGGCAGGGGAATGGCCACCGCGCCGAAGTGATAAAGCGGCGCCAGATAAAGATTTTCCACCGTTAAGATTAACTGTTCGTCCTGATTACTCTGACACATCAATACGCCGATGAGCGGCGGTGTGTTTACGGTCATGCTGGCTCGCCTGTTTCGCTGGGATACAGATCCTGTAGTTGAGCATTCGCAGCGGGTCAACTTTCCACGCGCCCGCTCTGGCGGAACTTTCGCCTTGAGCTATGTTTTGATCACGGGCGCTATTTGAGCGGTTTCGCCACCCTTTTTCGCGATGTAAAACTGCCGTACCGCTTCTTTCCGAACGTTAACGCCCCCCCGGTATACCAATGAGAATAATGTTGCCTCCGTCTGTTTGGGCGGAGGCTTTTTGCGTACAGGAGTCAATGATGCAAAGCAATCAGCAGTGGCAGGAGAGACGCGAGCAGGCGGTGCCGCAGGGCGTGGGTAACGCGCTGCCGGTATTTGTGGCGCGGGCTAAGAACGCGGAAATCTGGGATGTGGAGGGGCGGCGCTATATCGATTTCGCCTCCGGCATTGCGGTGCTCAATACCGGGCACAATCACCCGGCGGTTATCGCGGCGGTGAAGGCGCAGCTCGATAATTTTACGCATCCCTGTTTTCAGGTCACGCCTTACGGCAATTACATTGAGCTCGCGGAACGCCTGAACCGGCTGGCTCCCATCAGCGAACCCTGCCAGACGCTGTTTCTCTCAACCGGCGCCGAGGCCGTGGAAAACGCCATTAAAGTGGCGCGTATCGCCACGGGGCGCTCGGCGGTGATTGCGTTTCGCGGCGCGTTTCATGGCCGTACGCTGCTTGGCATGGCGCTCACCGGCAAAGTGCAGCCGTATAAAAAAGGCTATGGCCCGTTCCCGGCGGGGATTTACCACGCGCCTTACCCGGCGGCGTATCTGGGCGTGAGCGACACGCAGGCGCTGGCGTCGCTGGCGGGGATTTTCGCCGCAGATGTGGCACCCGAAGAGGTGGCGGCGATCATTATCGAGCCGGTGCAGGGCGAGGGCGGGTTTTACGCCGCCTCTGCCGAGTTTATGCAGCAGTTGCGTGCACTGTGCGATAAACATGGCATCGTGCTGATTGTCGATGAGATCCAGAGCGGCTTCTGCCGTACCGGAAAAACCTTCGCCATCGAACATTCAGGTGTTGAGCCGGATCTCATTACCATGGCCAAAAGCCTGGCGGGCGGGTTCCCACTCTCGGGGCTGGTGGGTAAAAAGGCGCTGTTTGATAAAGCCCTGCCGGGCGGGCTTGGCGGCACGTATGCCGGGTCGCCGGTGAGTATCGCCGCGGCGCTGGCGGTGACCGATCTCATCGAAGAGGAGCAATTAAACGCACGCGCCATCGCGCAGGGCGAGCTGCTGATGAGCCGCCTGCGCGAACTGGCGCAGGAGTATGACTTTATCGGCGATGTGCGCGGCGTCGGCGCGATGGTGGCGATGGAGCTGGTGCATGAGCGCGACAGCCATCGCCCGGACAAAGAATTGACCCAGCAACTGGTGCAGGAGGCAGGGCGTCAGGGGCTGATTTTACTGACCTGCGGCGTGCGTGCGAACGTCATCCGTTTCCTTATCCCGCTCACCGCTGAGAAAGAAATTGTGACAGAAGGTCTCAACATCTTGTCATCCTGCCTTAAAGTGGTGCAAAATACGCGCCCTGCAAAATAAGATATTAACCGACGTCAACGCGTCGGTTATTTTTTTGCAGTCAAGAGCATCGTAATTAAATTCAAGAGGCCGGGCTTCGTACCGGATAGATACTTACTTAAAATCCGACAGTTGTTGTCGCTGAGGAATACAGAAAATGGGGCAATTTTTCGCTTATGCGGCGATGTTCACCGTAAAGGAGAATAATTATGTCGCTTAATGCAACTCCAAAAACCTCTCGCGTGGAGTTACGTAAAACACTTACGTTGATTCCGGTTGTGATGATGGGCCTCGCCTATATGCAACCTATGACGCTGTTCGATACGTTCGGTATTGTATCTGGCCTGACGGACGGTCACGTACCGACCGCGTACGCCTTCGCGCTGGTCGCGATCCTCTTTACCGCGCTGAGCTACGGTAAACTGGTGAAACGCTTCCCGTCTGCGGGCTCGGCGTATACCTACGCGCAGAAAGCGATTAACCCGACCGTGGGCTTCATGGTGGGCTGGTCGTCGCTGCTCGATTACCTCTTCGCGCCGATGATCAACATTCTGCTCGCGAAAATTTACTTTGAAGCGCTGGTGCCGGAAATCCCGTCATGGATTTTCGTGGTGCTGCTGGTCGCGTTCATGACCGTTTTCAACATGCGTACCCTGAAAGGCGTGGCGAACTTCAACACCATTATCGTGGTGCTGCAGGTGGTGCTGATCGCCGTGATTCTGGGCATGGTGATTTACGGCGTGTCCCACGGCGAAGGCGCGGGTACGCTGGTAAGTTCACGTCCGTTCTGGTCTGAGAATGCGCACGTCATCCCGATGATTACCGGGGCGACCATTCTGTGCTTCTCGTTCACCGGCTTTGACGGCATCAGTAACCTGTCGGAAGAGACCAAAGACGCGGGGCGTGTGATCCCTCGCGCTATCTTCCTGACCGCGCTGATTGGCGGCCTGATCTTTATCTTCGCGACCTACTTTATCCAGCTTTACTTCCCGGATATCTCGCGCTTTAAAGATCCGGACGCGTCCCAGCCGGAAATCATGCTCTACGTGGCAGGCAAAGCCTTCCAGGTCGGCGCGCTGATTTTCTCCACCGTGACCGTACTGGCGTCCGGTATGGCGGCGCACGCAGGCGTTGCGCGTCTGATGTACGTGATGGGCCGTGACGGCGTGTTCCCGAACCGCTTTTTCGGTTACGTGCATCCGAAATGGCGTACCCCGGCGCTGAACGTGGTGCTGGTGGGCGCGATTGCGCTGATGGCGATTAACTTCGACCTGGTAATGGCGACCGCGCTGATTAACTTTGGTGCGCTGGTGGCGTTTACCTTCGTGAACCTGTCTGTGATTTCGCAGTTCTGGATCCGCGAAGGCCGCAACAAGACGCTGAAAGACCACTTCACCTACCTGCTGCTGCCGGTGTGCGGCGCGCTGACCGTAGGTGCCCTGTGGCTGAACCTGGAAGAAAGCTCCATGGTGCTGGGCCTGATCTGGGCCGGTATCGGTGTGGTTTACCTGGCTTGCGTGACCCGCAGCTTCCGTAACCCGGTACCGCAGTACCGTGAAGATATCGCGTAATTACCGCGATACGCACAGAAAAAAGGCTCCCGTCGGGAGCCTTTTTTGTTGGCGGTGGTTTTGGGGCGGCGGGTTGGGATGTCGATGGGTCGGGGCAGTGGATTGGGATGTCGATGGGGCGGCGGGTGCGCGTGGCTTACCCGCCCTACGATTGAGCTTTTCGGTTGGCAATATGTAGGGCGGGTAAGCGCAGCGCACCCGCCATTGTTAAAACCAATACCATTTCCCGAAGGTAGGGCGGGTAAGTGCAGCGCACCCGCCACATCCCATCACACCGGTATCACCCGCGCTTATCCGACAATCTCCTGCGCATACTGATACAACGCTTTCAGCAGCGCCGTCTTCTCTTTGTCGCTCTCGTACTGGTTATAAAGCATCTCTAACTCCTGGGCATAGGCCTGCAGGAATTCCGGCGTAAACACGTCGCGGCGATGCGTCAGCCAGCGCTCCTGTTCCTGCTCGCTGAGCGTGCCGGGGAAATTACGCGCCCGGTAGTTAAACAGCAGCTTCTCAATACGCTTATCCACGAACGTAATATCGAGCGCCGGCAGGTTCTGCGGCGGCGTCTCCAGCACGATACGCATCGCGGCGCGATCGGCGTCGCTGAAAAAGCCGTCGTAGAGCTGCGCATCCACGTTATCGGTAGGCGGGAAGGGCGGGGCGTCGGCAAACAGCGCCACCAGTTTTTCGCGCACCTGCGGCGAATCGCGAAGCACCTTGAGATTATTCAGACAGTGCTGGCGGTCGATGCCAAGACGCTCGGCATCTTCCGGGCGCAACGTATTGGCCTGCGCCAGTACCGGGCACTTATTGAGATGCACCAGCTTCACCGGCACCGCGCTCGCCTCGCCGAGTGCCGCTTTCGGCGTATAGAGCCGCTCGCGCAGGTCGTCAGCGTTCAGCTCCAGCAGCGGGCTGATATCGCCTGCCAGATCCACCACAATTACCGCGTTACGGTTTTCCGGGTGCCAGGCGATGGGCGCTATCCAGCTCGTATTGCCGCGCCATGCGCCAAACATGCCGGAAACGTGCACCAGCGGCTTCATCTGAACGGTATCAATCAGCGTCGCCAGTTTCTGCTTACTGCGGTAGGTGTAGAGATAATCGAACATCCGCGGCTGGCGGGTTTTCACCAGCTGCGCCATGGCGATGGTGGCGTACACATCCGCCATCGCGTCGTGCGCGTTGGCGTGTTCAATCCCGTTGGCGACGGTTAAATGCTCAAGGCGAAAGCTTGGCAGCCCGTCGCTGTTCTCCGGCCAGACGATACCTTCCGGGCGCAGCGCGTAACAGGCACGCATCACATCCAGCAGATCCCAGCGCGAGTTATCGTTCTGCCAGCTCCAGGCGTAGGGATCGTAGAAGTTGCGATAGAAAATATTGCGCGTCACTTCGTCATCGAAGCGCACGTTGTTATAACCGACGACGCAGGTTTTCGGCACGGTGAACAGCGCGTGAATGCGTCTTGCGAAGTCGGCTTCGTTTTCGCCGCGCGCACGCGCCACCTGCGGCGTAATGCCGGTTATCAGCACCGCTTCTGGTTGAGGAAGATAATCGTCGGCGGGCTTGCAGTAAAAGACGTCCGGCTCGCCGATAACCGTGAAATTCTCATCGGTGCGCAGGGCGGCGAACTGCGCCGGGCGGTCCAGCGAGGGGCTTTTGCCGAAGGTTTCGTAATCGTGGAACAGAAAAGTCGGTTGCGCGGCAGAATCAGACACCAGGTCACCATCCAGAGTAAGTAAAAAAACAGGGCTATGGTAAACCATAGCCCTCTCCGGAAGAAGTGGCAGCGGTCTTAAGGCATGACCTGTTCCGGCTGCACCGGTTTACGGGTAATCAGCCGTTTGCCGAGCGCAATGCCCGGTTTCTCCACACGATGGAAGAGAACTGTCGCCAGCGTGTACGTCACCGGCAGGCTGATGGCCGCGGCGATGAGCAGGCGCACCGGCGAGGCGTGTTGCTCAAACGCGCTGTGCTCTACCAGCAGGCCGATGACCGGAATCACAATCATCAGATGCAGCAGATAGACCGAATAGGAGACATCGCCAAGGAATTGGCTGATACGGCGCGTCAACAGCCAGCGCGGCAGACGCATCGCCTGATGCAGCAGCGAGCCTGCCTGCGCCTGCCACAGCAGCGCGCCGAGGCCGGCAATCATCACGCACTGGGCGATGAGGCGAACCGGCGTCACCGCGATATGCATCTGCCAGGCGAGCACCGGTGCCAGGAACGCCAGCAGCAGCAACAGGCGGCGGCTCTCGCGCACGGCGGCGGCAATCAGCATACCCGCGACAAACAGCGGCAGCTTAATCAGGATCATCGAGGGCATCGGGAACGCCTCGAAATAGCCCGGCAACGCCCAGCGCGCTGCAAAGTAGGCCACCATAACCGCGAAAGCGGCGGCGAAAAAGCCCCAGCGCATCACCAGCAGCATAATGAACGGGAACAGCACGTAGAACTGCATTTCCAGCCCGATGCTCCAGTCCGGCAATACCGTACGGAACGAATAATAAGGAATAGCGCCGAAGACAAACGAAATATGCGCGAGAATATTGCCGGCGGACGTATCGGCATAGCGCTGGCTTTCGGTCTGCGTTGACGGCCAGGCCTGGGCTATCACATCGCGCCATTCGCCGAACGCCGCGCCGAAAATAAGCGCTAACAGCAGCAGGAAATAATAGAGCGGCGCGATCCGGAAAAAGCGGCGCAGCCAGAAATTACGCATAGTATGGCCACTGGTCCACGGCTCAATATCCCGACGCTCCATATAATTCTTCGCCATCAGAAAACCCGACAGCAAAATAAACAGATCGACGCCCATGCCCGGATCGTATAACAGGGGAATGCGGCACTGCACCAGCAGACAAATATGCCCCAGCAGCACCCACAGCGACGCGAGACCGCGTAACCCCTCCAGCTCCGGCGACCAGCTTTTACCCTGCGCCATACCCTTCTCCTCAGCCTTTTAAAAGTCACCAGGCTAAAAAGAGTCGGCCTTTATAACAATCGGAACAGTACGTGAAATGTTTATTATCAGATTTTCCGCAGCATGTTATCAGCAGGTAAACGAAACGGTGACAATTTTAGTTAAGACGCATCTTATTCATATTTCCTTGCAATTTACCGGAGCAAGGAAATAAAAACTGCCGTAAAAAAGGCGCCCCATCGAGAAGTTACAGAGGATATGCTGTTGAAATTTAGACCAATGATTGCCGTTTCCTGCATCATGCTGGCCGGTATTACCGCGCAGGCGAACGCTGCCGCGCTTTCCATGCCGCAACCGCCGGCCATTATGGCGGGCAGCTATGTGTTGATGGATTACACGACCGGACAAATACTGGCGGCGAATAACGAGCATCAACAGCGTAACCCGGCGAGCCTGACCAAATTAATGACCGGCTATGTGGTGGACCGCGCCATCGACAGCCATCGCATCACGCCGGATGACGTGGTGACGGTCGGGAAGGACGCCTGGGCGAAAGATAACCCGGTGTTTGAAGGCTCGTCGCTGATGTTCCTGAAGGCGGGCGATCGCGTCACGGTGCGCGACCTCAGCCGCGGCCTGATTGTCGATTCCGGCAATGACGCCTGCGTGGCGCTGGCCGATTACGTAGCGGGCGGCCAGCCGCAGTTCGTCGCGATGATGAATGACTACGTGCAAAAGCTCGGCCTGAAAGACACCCATTTTGAAACCGTACACGGCCTGGACGCGCCGGGGCAGCACAGCTCTGCTTACGATCTGGCGGTACTGTCACGCGCCATCATCCACGGCGAGCCGGCGTTTTACCATATGTACAGCGAAAAGAGCCTGACCTGGAACGGCATCACCCAGCAGAACCGCAACGGCCTGCTGTGGGATAAGACGCTCAATGTCGACGGGCTGAAAACCGGCCATACCTCCGGCGCGGGCTTTAACCTAATAGCGTCAAGCGTCGACGGCAAGCGCCGCCTGATCGCGGTGATTATGGGCGCTGACAGCCCGAAAGGGCGCGAAGACCAGGCGCGTAAACTGCTGCACTGGGGCCAGCAGACTTTCGATACCGTGGAGATCCTGCAAAAAGGCAAGAAAGTGGGCACCGAGCGCGTCTGGTACGGTAAAAACGAACAGGTGGCGGTCGGCACCGATCGCGATTTCTGGCTGACGCTGCCGAAGGCGCAGCTTGCGAACGTGAAGGCGAAATATCTGCTCGATCGCGAGCGCCTTGACGCGCCGCTGGACGCCAATGAAAGAGTGGGCGAGATAGAGCTCTATAACGGCGATACGATTATTGCGCGTATGCCGCTGGTGACGCTTGAGAAGGTGAAAAAGGGCGGTGTCTTCTCGCGCTTTGGCGACTGGCTGCATCTGACCCTGTAAGCGTTTTTTGCGAACGCGAAGGCGCTCACAGACGCCCGGATGAGCGCCGCACACTATACTCGCTATTTTGAACAGCGAGGAGTGAACATGGATTACACCATCGAGCATGTCTTAACGCGTAAAATCGCCGGTTTTCATCTGGTCGGCCCGTGGGAGAAAACGGTGCCGCAGGGGTTTGAACAGCTCTCTTTGTGGGTGGATAACTTCCATATCCAGCCGCAGGCCTGGCTTGCGGTTTATTACGATAATCCGCAGCAGGTCGCCCCGGAGAAGCTGCGCGCCGATACCGTCGTTGAAGTGCCGGCGGATTTCACTCTGCCGGAGAACAGCGTCGGCGTGATCCTGACTGACCTGCCGGGCGGCCAGTACGCGGTGGCGCGCGCTCGCGTTGAGGACAACGATTTCGGCACGCCGTGGCTCGCGTTCTTTACGCGTCTGCATCAGGACGTGCGTTACCAGATGGCTGCGCGCCCGTGTTTTGAAATTTACCTCAACGATGGCAAGCGCGAGGGCTACTGGGAAATCGACATGTATATCCCGGTTCAGACCTCCGGCGAATAATACCCCTGCGCCCCCGCGATGGCGGCGGGCGCGCTTTTTGTTAAGCAAATGGCAAAATAACGTTAATTCCTCGATAATTCGTACACCTTCTCCGAAAAGTTACAGCTTTTCCCCTATTTTTGTCAGAAAATAGCGCCCCTCATTTTCAGGCGTTTCGCCTGAAGCGACGTTTCATCAAGGCTGTTAACGGGAAAGTAAGCGTGCGTGCCGATAAATCGCTCTCCTCTTTTGAAATCCGTCTCTACCAGCATTACCGCATCGTGCACGGCGTGCGCATTGCGCTGGCGTTTATCCTGACATTTTTACTGGTGCGGATGCTGAACGTGCCGGAAGGCACCTGGCCGCTCATCACGCTGGTGGTGGTGATGGGGCCAATCTCATTCTGGGGGAACGTGGTTCCGCGCGCGTTTGAGCGCATTGGCGGCACTATTCTCGGCGCGGCGCTGGGGCTCGTGGCGTTGCAGCTCGAAGGCTGGTCGCTGCCATTGATGCTGTTGTGGTGCGCGCTGGCGATGTTTCTGTGCGGCTTTCTGGCGCTCGGCAAGCGGCCTTATCAGGCGCTGCTGATTGGCATTACGCTGTCGGTGGTGGTCGGCTCGCCGCAGGGCGACATGCTGGTCGCGCTCTGGCGCGGCGGTGATGTGATTTTCGGCTCGCTGTTGGCGATGCTCTTTACAAGCCTCTGGCCGCAGCGGGCGTTTATCCACTGGCGTATCCAGATGGCAAATTTCGTCGGCGATTTCGCGAAGATTTATCACGCCGGGCTGTCGCCAAACCTGGTGGAGCGCCCGCGGCTCGATAAGCCGTTACAGAATATCCTCGGCAGCGTGGTGAAGCTGCGCGCGTATATCACGCCCGCCAGCAAGGAGACGCACATTCAGCGGGCGATTTTCGAGGCTATCCAGACCACCAGCCGCAATATGGTCTGTACGCTTGAGATGCAGATCAATGCCTGGTGGGCTTCGCGCGAAAGCCACTTCCTGATGATTAACGCCCGAACCCTGCGCGATTCGCAGCAGATGACGGAGAACACGCTGGCGGCGATTGCACAGGCGCTGCGCGAAGGGAACCCGTCGCCGGTGATGGCCAACCGCGAGAAGCTTGCAGAAATCGCCCAGGAGCTGCGCGCGCTGATGAGCGAAGGGCAGCAGGGGGCGCTGGTGGAAACGCCGATTCACGGCTATGTATGGTTGAGCATGGAGCTGGCGCAGCAGCTGGAGCGCCTTTCTCAGCTTATTTGCCGGGCGCTGCGCAAATAATCCGCAGACGACCGGCGCTTGTTTCGATTCAGCATCGTTTCAGGCTATGATAACCACAGGCATCCTGAACGGGATAAAACCATTGTCATCAACCGCCGCTGACAGTAAGGTTTACGCCATGCGGTTGTTTAAACGAATCCGAGTCTTAAATTCAGCAGGGGTGTAAAAATGGAAAACAGCAAACCTTCATTCCAGGACGTTCTAGAGTTCGTGCGTCTGTTCCGCCGTAAGAACAAGCTGCAGCGTGAAATTCAGGACGTCGAGAAGAAAATTCGTGACAACCAGAAGCGCGTGCTGCTGCTCGACAACCTGAGCGATTACATCAAGCCAGGCATGAGCGTGGAAGCCATTCAGGGCATTATCGCCAGCATGAAGAGCGACTACGAAGACCGCGTGGATGACTACATCATCAAAAACGCCGAGATCTCCAAAGAGCGCCGCGAGATTTCCAAAAAGCTCAAAGCGATGGGCGAACTGAAAGTGCACGAGCCGAAAGGCGAAGAATAAGTAAAAAAAACCGCTTCGGCGGTTTTTTTATATCTGCGGTGTGGCGCACGTCTTTCCTGGCGCGCGAACATCCAAAAGCAAAAAGCCCGCTAAAAAGCGGGCTTTTTAATATCTGTTATTAACAGGCACACTTTCGCTATGAACAGCCTGATAAGCTAAACGCCGTATTGCCTTTTCCGCTTATTCAGCCTGGGGAATTTCCGATGCGCGTACCACCAGAAAATCCCGCGAAATGCGCGCCCCTCTGTCAACCGTGATGAGGTCATGGACAAAATAAGCGAATATTTCCGGCGTGGCAGTAAACCAGGGCTGCGGTGGCGCATCTCCGAGATAAGCGTTAATCCTGCACTTGTGAAACCACTTCGCCCGCTGATAGGCAGGCTCGTAAACATCCGGGAAAAGCCGCATCTGTGTATCATGCGGGCCGGGGTGTTCAATAGTATTAATCAATGCGAAGGCGACATCATTTATTTCATTTAACCAGCCCAGTGGCAGTCCAGGACTTCTATTTTATCCTGGATATTCATCGCCTGCTCCTTGCCCTGCGGAGTTATTCCCAGCAGCCCGGCGCTGTTGCCCGCCGCCAGCGTGATTTCTGCCTGATGCTTCTCCAGCTGCTGGCGCTCACAGCGATACTGATAATATTGCAGCCCCAGCCACTCAAAATAGCTGTCGAGATGCAGGTTTTGCGAGGAGGGAGTGACGGCTTTGGACCGCACAGCTTTTTGATAACGCTGCACCCACTGCTCTACGGACGCGTTTTTAACGTTATCCTGCATGATGAAATAGCTGGCGACATCAGTATCTGTTTTATCAAGAGTACGGAAATCAGGAAACGGCACGCCAGCCATGGTCGCTTCCCGGTACATACGCTGCAGCGCGACCCGGCATAACTCTGCACTGGGTTTTTGTTCGCCGGGTTTCAGCCCACCGCCGATATCTTCGCTACAGCCCGGCATTAGCTCTTCCCGATGTTTAGGATGGTTACTGCCAAGCCGGTACAGGCACCGCCATACCCGCCGCTCATGCGCCGCTACCAGGTGCAGAGCGTTATTCACCGCCTGCGGCAACACCGAAAAGTGGTCGATATATTTTCTGCCAAACATCACGCTGAGCGAGCGTAATGGCCCACCAGCGGCGCTGATAACGTAGTCCAGACCATTATTGCTGCTGGCGGCAGTATCCCGCGAACAGTCAAACAGCCCGGTAAAGATAATATCTACCGGAATACCCTGCCAGGTGTAGCTGTCGCCTTGCTTCTGGCACATCTCGCTCAGAAATTCATCAATAAATTTCCGCACCAGTGTGGCGCCAAGATCGAAACCAAACAGGGAGACGGAGATAAGTTTGATGGGAACTTCGCTACTGGCTTTGGCTCTTTCAAAATATTCTTTAAAACGCACTTTGGCAGATGTTATCCGTGTATCTACTCCCGTAACCAGAATATCAGCAACCAGCGGGTTATCACGTATACAGGGCGTCGCCTCAATACCGACTTTTTTTACGATATCAGTAACAATACCCGTCACCAGATTGCGCCATTCGGTAGGGTTAAGCAGTTTCTTACCGCTCTCTTTTAAAACCTCATACCAGTTATTGCCCTTCAGTATCTCTTTGCCGGCGTCTTTTGCCATCTCTTTGGGTTGATCTTTTAAATCATCCAGCGCAGTGTCTTGCGCGCTATCCATAAGGGTGTGAAGTTTTGTGGTTAGATCTTCATGGAAGGGGGTGCCGAGACCTGAAAAATACAACTTGGAATAGGTACTAAAAGAAGAGTTCTGTTTCTCATCAGGGTATGCCCGAAATAAACTTGCAATATTACTCAAACGACGATTCTGCGCATCCTGCTCGAGATTACGGCCTACGCCATCAAAAAAGAAATCGATATGCCAGATACGTGAACAAGTTCCTAGGTTATACTCACTGTCCTGCTGGGCGCGGCTTGCAGCAGCTATCAGACTTTCTATATCCATATTCATTATTTTCCCTTTAACTTTTCGGTTGTTTAATGTTATCCGGGCGCTTCTCATAGGGTGACCAGGCATTCTTACTCCAGCCCAGCAATACTTTATCGCCCGGTAAGAAATGAACATGTAAGTTGTCTTCTCCCCATTCACGCTTTGGGAGTGGCATAACGACACGGCGAGTTTCTTTACGCATTCCGGCATCATACTGAGCGCGAGTGGTACTCAACGTCCAGATAACCTCTGCTGTCTTACCTTCAATGCTGCCGCAACATGTAGCACCACCACCGCCATGGGCTGATGCATTGGAACCCGCCACACCATTAACACTAAAGCCCAGAACCGGACGATCCAGTTCGCTATGAATTATCAGCGTTACCGCCCCGGTTGGCGGTCCCCAGATACTTGCCCACACCAGCCAGGCGGCGTAAATCATCACCGGGAGTGATAACCCAAACCAGATCCATTTGCCCCAGCGGGTATATCCCCGGTTAACTGCCGCATCTATTTTTTCGAGCCGACGATAAAATCCCATTTTTATTCCTTGTCAGTGTGACGTTTATTTTTAAGGCGGTTTACATAATTATTAAATATTAATCAGCCGCCGCTTCCCGCTCAATATTGCGACCCATGCCATCAAAAAAGAAACCGATATGCCAGATACGTGAACAAGTTCCAGGCTTATGCTCACTGTCTTGTTGGGCGCGGCTTGCCGCCGCTATCAGACTTTCTATATCCATATCCATTTTTTCCTTTAACTCTTCGGTTGTTTGATATTATCCGGGCGCTTCTCATAGGGTGACCAGGCATCCATACTCCAGCCCAACAGCACTTTATCGCCCGGTAAGAAGTGGACATGTAAGTTGTCTTCTCCCCATTCTCGCTTCGGAAGTGACATAACGACACGGCGAGTTTCTTTACGCATTCCGGAGTCATATTGTGTACGGGTGGTACTGAGTGTCCAGATAACCTCCGCCGTATCGCCTTTTATAATCCCACAACAAGTCAACTTTCCACCATCGGAGGCATAAACATTATTCTTGTCCCGAACAAAAGCATTTCCTCCCGCCACACCATTAACACTAAATTCCAGAATAGGGCGATCCAGATCACTATGTATGATCAGTGCTACCGCCCCGGTTGGCGGTCCCCAGATGCTTGCCCACACCAGCCAGATGGCGTAGACCATCACCGGCGTTGATAACCCAAACCAAATCCATTTGCCCCAGCGGGCATATCCCCGATTAACTGCCGCATCTATTTTTTCGAGCCGACTATAAAATCCCATTTTTATTCCTTGTCAGTGTGACGTTTATTTTTAAGGCGGTTTACATAATTATTAAATATTAATCAGCCGCCGCTTCCCGCTCAATATTGCGACCCATGCCATCAAAAAAGAAACCGATATGCCAGATACATGAATATGCCAGATACATGAACAAGTTCCAAGCTTATGCTCACTGTCTTGTTGGGCGCGGCTTGCCGCTGCAATTAAAGTTTCAATATCCATTATTGCAATTCCTGACTATTAATCTGTTTTTTGTTTTTATAAATAGAAACTATATTGGGATGTGCAAATCCGGATCCCCACCATAAATAAATATTATCCTTTGCAAGGAAATAAACATGCAAATAGTTTTCTCCCCATTCACGCTTTGGGAGTGGTATAACGACACGGCGAGTTTCTAAACGCATGCCGTTCAAATATTGCTCGTGTGTTATATCTAACGTCCAGATAACCTCTGCTGTCTTACCTTCAATGCTGCCGCAACATGTAGCACCACCACCGCCATGGGCTGATGCATTGGAACCCGCCACACCATTAACACTAAAGCCCAGAACCGGACGATCCAGTTCGCTATGAATTATCAGCGTTACCGCCCCGGTTGGCGGTCCCCAGATACTTGCCCACACCAGCCAGGCGGCGTAAATCATTACCGGGAGTGATAACCCAAACCAGATCCATTTGCCCCAGCGGGCATATCCCCGGTTAACTGCCGCATCTATTTTTTCGAGCCGACGATAAAACCCCATTTTTATTCCCTGCCTGCCTGGCTTTCGTTTGGGGATATTAAACTTTAAAAAATAATGGAATATTGATCAGACAATGCTCCGGTGTGTGCCGTTGAATCTTACGGCCGATGTCATTGGCTTGGGCACATCTCTGCGGTGTCGGAGTGATGCTGGCGTTATCAAACCGCGAGTTGTACCCGATGCAACGCAGATAGTTACTGACATCGCAGAGATTTATTTTTAAGTGTTTTTTATGACATGTGGGTTTACGTCATAAAAAATGCATCATACGCGGAATCTATGGAGCAGTGAGGTCACAATATAGAGGGAGGAGGTTTGACGACAGTACGCTAAAGAAAAAGCAAAAAGCCCGCTAAAAAGCGGGCTTTTTTGAATCTGGCTCCTCTGACTGGACTCGAACCAGTGACATACGGATTAACAGTCCGCCGTTCTACCGACTGAACTACAGAGGAATCGTGTGGAGGCTAATCATAGCGGCCCCGCGCCAATTGTCAAATGCCATTTGCCTTCGGCCTGCGTGTTCGGACATTCTCTGAACATTACGCGCTATTTTCCGACAATATCCGTGGAAAGCCTTTGCAGGAATGCGGGTTCTAACCCATTATTTGAAATGAGGTTTCAACTTTCACGCGCAGGTTCATTTTGAGTGTAACCACCACCGTTCGCCAGGCTATCGCTCGCACGCCCTGGTACAAGAAAAGAAAAAGCTATCGGGTTCTGTTATGGCGGGAAATCACGCCGCTGGCGGTGCCTATTCTGCTGGAAAACACCTGCGTACTGCTGATGGGCGTGCTGAGCACATTCCTCGTAAGCTGGCTCGGTAAAGAAGCGATGGCGGGCGTGGGCCTCGCCGACAGTTTCAATATGGTGGTGCTCTCCTTTTTCGCCGCGGTCGATTTAGGGACGACCGTTTTGGTGGCGTTCAGCCTCGGCAAGCGCGATCGCAAGCGGGCGAGGGCGGCGGCCAGGCAGTCGCTGGTGCTGATGACTATCGTCTCGATTCTGCTGGCGGCGCTGGTGCATGTGACCGGCGAATACATCATCGACGTAGTGGCGGGCGAGGCGACGCCACAGGTGAAAGAACTGGCGCTCATTTACCTGCAACTGACCGCCTGGAGTTATCCGGCGGCGGCCATCGCGCTTATCGGCAGCGGCGCGCTGCGCGGGGCGGGCAATACCAAAATCCCGCTGCTGATTAACGGCGGGATGAATATCCTGAATATCGTGATCAGCGGCTTTCTGATTTACGGGCTGTTTTCCTGGCACGGCCTCGGTTTTGTCGGTGCCGGGCTGGGGCTGACTATTTCGCGCTATATCGGCGCTATCGCTATTCTTTATGTGCTGATGATCGGCTTTAACCCGGCGCTACGCATCTCGCTTAAAAGCTATTTCTCGCCGCTTAAGCTCAATATTCTTTGGGAAGTGCTCGGCATCGGGCTGCCTGCGAGCATTGAATCGGTGCTGTTTAACGGTGGAAAACTGCTGACGCAGATGTTTGTAGCGGGCATGGGCACCAACGTGATTGCCGGTAACTTTATCGCCTTCTCGGTCGCCGCGCTTATTAACCTTCCGGGGAACGCGCTCGGCTCTGCTTCCACTATCATCACCGGTAAACGTCTCGGCAAAGGGCAGATTGGCCAGGCGGAACGCGAACTGCGCCACGTTTTCTGGCTTTCAACGATTATGCTGACCGCTATCGCCTGGGTGAGTGCGCCGTTCGCCGGGCTGTTCGCCTCGTTTTATACTCATGAAGACGATGTGAAAGAGGTCGTAAAAATCCTGCTGTGGCTTAACGCGGCGTTTATGCCGATCTGGGCGGCCTCATGGGTGCTCCCGGCGGGGCTTAAAGGCGCGCGCGACGCACGCTTTGCGATGTGGGTATCGATGCTCGGCATGTGGGGCTGTCGCGTCGTGGCAGGCTATATGCTCGGGATTGTGCTCGGCATGGGCGTTGTGGGCGTGTGGCTCGGTATGTTCCTCGACTGGGCCGTGCGCGGCGTCTTCTTCTACTGGCGCATGGTGAGCGGCAAATGGCTGCAAAAATATCCGCGCCCGCCGAAGCGGCCCGTGGTGCTGGACACCCCCGCACCGCCGGGGCAACCGAAGGCGATGTAAGCCTGAAGCCAAAAAGCAAAAAGCCCGCTAAAAGCGGGTTTTTTTATACCCATTATGCGTCATCTGAAGGCTACTTATCAGCAAAACGGTATTTCTTACTCCCTGCAAAATATTCGTTTATAAATCTATTCATTTTTATTATTTATTTAATAAGTTGATTGATTTGTGTGGTAAATATAATTCGGTTTATATGCTGACAGGCGAGAAAATAAAATTCAGCGCATGGCTTTTCTGGCGTTATCGCTATGGCAGGCTTCGCATGGAAATAAGCCAGGCTAAAAATGATTTATTACCTTTTCCCCGATTGACCCGATTTTTTTGCGGCTTATCCTGTTTTTTCGTTATTAAAAAATGATCAACCGATTGCCGGAGGCGGCAATCTTTTTCAAAGGAATGAAGGATGGATATTTCCGATATAGGGTTTAGTGAGCCTTCACGTTATACGCTTGAAATTGCCCACAGCCGTGTACGACCCGACGTACTTAGTTTTCACGGGCGCGAAGCCCTTAGCGAGCCATATAGATGGCGCATTGAATTCACCGCACCGCAGAGCGACCTGGCACCTGATGACGTTCTTTTGAAATACGCCAGTCTGAGTATGCTTTCTGGTCGCGTGGTATATGGCGTCATAACCCGTTTTGAATGGCTGGGAACGTCAGCAGACCAGACGCACTACGCGGTGACGCTTTCTTCGCGGCTGCGGGTGAAACGTTCGGCTGGCACACGCCGCTTCTGGACGGCACCGAAGTCAGCATTGCGTATGACGACGGCAATATCGACCGCCCTTATATCGCCCATGCGTTTCACGACGCTGAACATGCCGACATCGTCTCGCGCGACAACCGTAGCCAGAACATCCTGCGCACCGCGGCGCACAATGAACTGCGGCTGGAGGATCTGCGCGGGCAGGAGCACGTGGCGCTCTCCACTCCATTCGGTGCATCTTCTCTGAATCAGGGCCACATCACGGATGAACAGAGTCAACAGCGTGGCGCGGGTTTTGAACTCAGAACGGATGAATATGGCGTTATCCGCGTGGCGAAAGGGCTGTTTGTCACTGCAGACGGCCAGACGAAAGCCGCAGGCGAGGTGCTGGAGAGGGAGGCGGCGCAGAGAGAAATAGAAATTTGCCTTAACCAGATCCAACAGTTAGCTGACGCCGCAGCGCAGGCACAGGCGCTGGAAGCAGATATTGCCAGCCAGATTGCGATGTTTAATGAGCGGCTAAAGCCGTTAAACCAGATGGTGCATTTCCACGGCCCGCAGGGAACGGCGTTCACCAGCGGCGAACATCTACAAATGACGGCCAGCAAGAATGTGGTAATGAATGCCGGCGGCTCTCTGAGTATGGGCGCAATGGGCAACATGACCCTGAACGCCGGTGAAAAAATCGGCCTGTTTGCCCGAACGGGCAAACTGAATGTTATTTCAGGCGAAGGCCCGGTGCAGTTTCAGGCACAGAACGGTGCGATGTCTTTGAGCGCGCAGCAAAAAATCAGTCTGGTTTCGACAGGCGATATGCTGTTTGCCGGCAAGAAGAAGGTGACGCTGATTGGCGGCGGCAGCTACCTGAAAATAGAGCAAGGGAAAATAGAGTACGGAACGACGGCCACCTATTTACGCAAGGTGGAGCGGACGTTTGTTGCTGGTTCTGCCTCTCAGCCTCTGACGTTCCCCGAAATTCATCCGGTGATACAGAGCACTATTTGCATTCCATGTCTGCTCAAAGCGATTCAGGCGAATGATGCCATTATTGAGGGATTATAACGATGGACAATACCGCGCTATTCACGGCACTGAGTGTCGCCAGGGAAGAGAACATAAGCCTGCTTTTTGAAGCGGGGGCGCAACCGGAAGCCGATTTCCTGGCATTCAGGGCGAAAAACGAGAACAGGCTGCACTCGCTCTATATTCACCCGCAACTTACGGCACTCCAGAATTACGGACCATGGTTGCTTGACGTTGATGATACGGAGCAACTACAGAGCGACATGAACACGCTGCCGGGCAGTGTGGCCGTCATTGTCTCCACACTCAACCGCCCCTTTCTGGCGATTCAGTTGTCCCGCGCCTGCACTATCGTCCAGCCAGAAGGAGCCACTGCGCTGGTGCGCTTCTATGCAAATCATGTCATTACCGTACTCGCCGCCTGCGCAGATTATGGCTGGCATGCGTGTTTATTTGATGGCATCACGCAGTGGTGGTTACCCGAAGGCACGCAGTGGCAACCTCTTCACATTCCACCATCACAAGCAGAAACGGCCGACAACCCGATTATTCGGCTTGATGAAACCACCTGGCAGCAGATTGCGGATAATCCACTGGTGAAGAGTGTGCTGAGCGAATGGCGGAAAATGGCGTCCAGTCACGCTTTCCCGGCATGTACGCAGCGACGAATGGTTATCAGGGCACTGGACAAGGCGAAAAGCTTCGGGCTGGATGCGCCCGCCGACCGGCAACTGTATGCGCTTTGTTATCTCAATGGCGGGAAGAAGATACTGGAGTCAAAGACGGTTCGCGCGTTATTGCCCGGAGTTGTGACCGGGAAGGAATCTCTGGCAAACGTGTTATCCCGGGCGTCTGAATGCTGATGATTCGATAAAAGGGATTTTGGCGCTAATGAATTCAAGGAAAACATATGGAGTTATATAACCTTGTGAAACGTGCTGATAGCGAGCTAACGCAACTCTACGCCCGGCGTAAGCGCTGGCTATGGGGGTTTTTACTTACCCCTTTTATCCTGTTGTTTGCCTGGACGTTTTGGGTGGCAAACGGGGGGGAGACAGCGGGCGGGGTGACGCTAATAATCCACAGCAGGCTGGATAGACCTGTTCTCGGGTTCAGTGTAAATGGTGTCGCCGGAGGTAATGCAGGTGCTTTTAATCCTAAGAATAAATATGCTGGTGAAAATGGCGCATCAACTTGCTGTGGAGTAATCGAAGGGAAAATGGCGGAGGTTATCTGGACGCTAAGTGTTACTGGCCCGCAATATGAAGCGGGTATGCGACCAGAAAAACACCGGGTAGTGATTCCGCTGCCCGAGAGAAAGCGTGGTGAAAACGATCTTCATGTGCACTTTTTACCGGGGGATAAAGTGTTACTGGGCTGGAGCGATAATGCCTGGTCGCCTTATGATGAACATAATCCGAATTATATCTCACCTTCACAGTAATAATTGAATATACGCTAGGGATTAATAATGCGGTGTTATTCCTGCAAAACATAAGGATATGCAATGAAATCAAATAAAATATTTAAGCGAATTGACGATGCTCTCAACCAGTTTTATGCACGGCGTAAGCGCTGGCTATGGGGGTTTTTACTTACCCCTTTTATCCTGATGTTTGCCTGGACGTTTTGGATGGCAAACTCGGGAGAGCCAGCGGGCGGGGTGACGCTAATAATTCACAGCAGGCTGGATAGACCTATTATAGGTTTTAGCGTGAATGGAGCTGCTGGCGGAAATTCGGCTGCATATGATCCTCACAACGCTTATGCTTTAGAAGGTGGGAAAACCACTTGTTGTGCATCAATTAAAGGGAAAATGGCTGAGGTTATCTGGACGCTGAGTGTTACCGGCCCGCAATATGAAGCGGGTATGCGGCCAGAAAAACACCGGGTGGTGATTCCGCTGCCCGAGAGAAAGCGCGGTGAAAACGATCTTCATGTGCACTTTTTACCGGGAGATAAAGTGTTGCTGGGCTGGAGCGATAATGCCTGGTCGCCTTATGATAAAAATAATCCTGAGTTTGATTTATCCGCTGATGATAAGGAGTAACTTATATGGATATAGATGCAATAATTGCAGCGGCAAGCCGTGCAAACCAGTCAATTCAGTATAATTTAGGGAGCTGCTCCCGGATTTTGCATATTGGGTTTTTCTTTGATGGGGTGGGGCGCAATGTTGAGCAGGATGTACCCAATCAACGGTTGAGTAATATTTCCCGGTTATATAGAGCGTTTCCATTACCAGAGAAAAGTACCGATAGTGAGGTATATAAAGCACACTATATCTCCGGCTTAGGCACGCCCTTTAACGACGACCCCGCAGAGTTTTTGCAGTCTCAAATGGATAAGGCGCGCGATGATTATCAGGGCGGTTTGCCCACGGACCCGAAAGACGCGGCAGAGGATTTTGCCAAAGACGCGCTATCGGGTAAAAGCCCGAAAGAGACGTTGACTGAAATGAGAAATAAACTTCTGTCTCCTGTCGGGCGCCTTGATTCACTTAAACAATCTTATATGGGAAACCTTAAGAAAATTGTTACGGAAGCGACTCCCTGGCTACGCGACTCTCGCATCATGGCTTATAATTTTGCGACAGGTGTTGATAGCCGTCTGGAAAGCGCGAAGTCACGCTTTGCCTCTTCCTTTAAGGAGGCCGTCAGCACGGGAGAAATTCCTGTTAAGCTCATTTCTGTTTCGTTCTTCGGATATGATCTTGGCGCAACGTTAGCGCGTCAGTTTATAGACATGTTATTGACCGAAATATGTAAGAAAAATGGCGAGCAGTATATCTATGAGTCGGTGCCTGTTGATATTGTCTTTACCGGACTATTTGATTGCTCAAGAGATACGCCTGCAAGTAGCAATAATGGTATGGAATATGCCGGTACCGCCGCTGCGTTTATTCCTGGAGGTATTGCGAAAGTAGCGGCTACGATATGTTCTATGTTGGGACGTAAATATATTGATCATATGTCCCCTCTACCAGAGCAGGTTAAAAAGTCTCTGCATTTGGTTGCAGCCCATGAACGCAGACCGTGGCGCTGTCTTTACCGAACAGGACAAAATGATCGTCATTGCGAAGAGCTGATGCCGGGATGTAGTGAAGATATCGGAGGTGGGCTGAAACCCGATGAGCAGAAACCCAGCGCGGAACTGAGCCGTGTAGCTCTTAACCGGATGTATCGTGAAGCGATGAAAGCAGGTGTGCCTTTCCCCGATTTAAGTTCTCTGTACCAGACGGACGCAATGGTGTGGTCATATTTTGCGATGAGCGATACCGTTAACGGGTTAACAGCCTCTGAATGGACTGCGCGTTACCAGCGTGCCGTGTCGCCAAAACGTGTGACATATCAGGCATTGAATCGACATCTTGATAGCTATTTTGAATGGCTGGGTGCGCAGTATTATCTATACAGAAAAAGATTACGACTGCTTGAGGCGCAACATAGCGCTATTTACAGATCGTATGAAGCCGCCAACGGGCTGCTGGGCATTTCATCTCAGGCGAAAAGCGCAGCGGATGATATTGTTGAGGATATTGCCATCCTTAAAAAGCACTGGGGTTGGCTTGATGAGGTTCGTGATGCGGCATACCAGCAATTAAGGGATGACCAGGATCTTCCGCCAGTTTATTACGAGAATGTTTACGAACCCGCTTGTATCAGAGCGCAATATTTTATCGACTGTGGTGGCTTTGGTTATCGAGGGGAACCTGCTCCGCCGAAATGGGATCGCGCACCTTCTGAAATTTACTCATGGTTTGTGCATGACGTTCAGACGCTACGGAATGGCGATAGTATTACCAACGAATTCTTTTGCATCAGATGGATGGAGCCTCATTAATGGCAGCGATTAACTCACCCTTATAGAAAATGATTTTATTTTCCAGAGTATATGGCTGGCATTTTAATGGGGAACCTGAGCGCTGGCCCTTGTGCAAATTGCATAAAGGGTATTATCAAAGCTGGCGGAAAATTGTACCCGATAAGCCTTAAACAGCTCATGATGAGCGGACTTATCCGCGCGGATGAAATCGCCCGTAATTACTACTGGTATTACAAAGCAGAAGTGCCGTTTGATATGCGCACCACGCCGCCACGTCCGTTTCTTAGTCATACATTGAAGCGAGACGACGGCGCTCGCAGACGCCACACCACCAATCTCTTCCCGGTACCCGGTAAAGGAATTTATCGTCGTCCTGACGTCATTATCGTGAAAGACAAACAGGATCGCTGGCCTGGGCTGGCGGGGCCGGATCATGATGATCCTCCGGGTATGCATGGCGACAATCTGGCCCGTCTGGTAGAGGTCAAGTTTCCGGGGGATGAGCTAAAACGTGGGCAGTACGACGAATATATGCAGATTGTTGGTGACGATCCCACACGCATGACCATTCTGGAGATCCACGACTGCCGCCCGCAAAAGCAGCAGTGGGTGGATCAGGTCGTGAATGTGACGATGAAAGCCTGGCAAACCAGCGGGGCAAAATACTGGCCGCTGTTTCTCTACCCGCCGATATTTATGCCTCGCCCGCCTTCCACGCCAGTAGCCGCACGAATTGAGCCGTGGACATACGCCGGGCAAGCCGTGGCCAGTCTTAGCGATGGCGTGATTCGTGGCGTCGCTGAAGGCTGGAGCTCGCTATCAAAAGAGACACAACAGCTCCTGAACTCGACGGCAGGCTGGCTTAACGACAGCGGGGAGTGGATCTACCGGCAGGGAAGTGAAGTCTGGATATGGGCCAGTAAAACCGGTAAGGCGGTGAAATCCTGGAGCAACACCCGGATAAAAGCTGCATGGGCGGAAATCCAATACGCCACGGATATGACGCTGGACCTGCTAAAGCAGGTGGACTGGGTACAAATTTTAACGAATGTAGCGAAAACGGTGGGCGTTATCCTGGTGGCTGTTGGCGTCGGCGCGCTGGTAGTGACGCTGGGTATCCCGGAGGCCATTATTAGCGCATTTCTTCTGATTATTCGTCTGGCTATAACCGCCTGGGAAACCCTTGTAACAATTCTCGGCGGTGGCGCAGGCGCAGCGGCGCTGGGTGCCGGTTAAAAGGAGCAGGTATGGTATTACGGGATGTTGAGCTGAACTACCTTGAGAAGTGGCTGCCGGAAGCGTCAGTGAAATATAAAAACGGCAGCCCGGCAGTTAATCTTGGTCTGATTATCACGGTATTTTTTAAGGGCGGGCATACGCCTGACGTGCGCCGCAGGATGGTGGAGTGTGTCGATCGTTTTTATACGGAATTTAAGCCGTATCTGAAAAAGCATCTCACCCAAAACTGGGTTGGAATTACGGAGAAAAATTACGCCAGAAAGCGGCAGGAGATTATCGATTCAACACCTGAAGAGATCTTTTCCTGGTATATGGGCAGCGCAGAGAAAGACTTTTTAGCGCCCGATTACGACATTCTAATTATGGGCAAACGTATCTTCCATAAAGATACTGATCGCTCCGTTATTAAACTGACATTTCCGCTCTCGCTGCTGAAAGAGCCTGACGGTAAAGCGGGATATGAAGGCTGGCTGCTGTGGCTGTGTAACACCTTTGCCGTGGAAAGCGGCTATGCGGGGCTGTCCTTTGTTCTTCCTTACGCATTCGAACGGATGTTCCCCTATGAGTACGCCCTGGCGCAGCGTTTCTCCGGTGTGATGGTGGATTCTATTGGTACGCTTGAAGGCAGAGTTGCAGTGAATAGTTTAAAAGGCGCTTGCTGGTACACCATTCTCGGCACCCCGTGGCTGGAAAAGCTGGGGGGTGCAGAACAGTTAACGCATCGCCTGGTTGAAACGCCGGAAATCAGGCTGCTGCCCTACAGCAATGGTGTGATCCTTAAGGCCGGAGAGCTTCCTCCGCCGTTGGGTGACATGAAAACGGAAGGGTTGCTGTCATTGCTGGTGAAAGTTAATCAGCTTATTAAGCCAGTGCGGTTTAATGAATCGCGTTCCCTTCATTTCTATTCCGAGTATGAAGGGCTTCAGTTCGACAAAGACTCTACCATGGCCTGGTTTGCCCGCTTTGACGACGCCAGCGCTCAACTGGATAAAGCCGAAGCAGAGACATCCCGCGAGCCGTGAGGCGAGTAAGTAAATTTAAGATACAAAAAACCCGGCGATCTTGAGCAGAAGCGCCGGGTTAATTTGTTTTTAGCATCCCGGGATTGACTAACACATCACAGGATTAAAATCTGGCTCCTCTGACTGGACTCGAACCAGTGACATACGGATTAACAGTCCGCCGTTCTACCGACTGAACTACAGAGGAATTGCGAGAACGGGGCGCATAGTAACGGCAGCGTTTCGGGTTGTCAAAGCCTGAATGTGAAATGCTGAACCGTTTGCTGAATAATTCCGCAAACCCCGGCGCGGACAGCGCTACGCCGGGGTTGCGTTAATCAGCGGAAGGGCGGCTCGTTAAAGGTACGCAGTTTACGCGAATGCAGGCGTTCGCCTTCGGCGCGTAGCAAATCGATGGCGCGAATGCCGATCTGCAGGTGTTCGGAAATCGCGCCCTCATAGAAGCGGTTCGCCTGGCCCGGCAGCTTGATTTCACCGTGCAGCGGTTTATCGGAAACGCACAGCAGCGTACCGTAAGGCACGCGGAAGCGATAACCCTGGGCGGCGATAGTCGCGCTTTCCATATCGATAGCCACCGCGCGGCTCAGGTTAAAACGCAGCGCCGAGGCGGAGTAGCGCAGCTCCCAGTTGCGGTCATCGGTCGTTACCACGGTGCCGGTACGCAGACGCTGTTTCACTTCCTCGCCCGGCATATTGCTGACAAGCTTCGTGGCGTCATAGAGCGCGCGCTGCACTTCGGCGATGCTCGGCACAGGAATATCCGGTGGTAGCACGGCGTCCAGCACGTGATCGTCGCGCAGATACGCGTGCGCCAGCACGTAGTCGCCAATCGACTGGCTTTCACGCAGGCCGCCGCAGTGGCCAATCATCAGCCAGACATCCGGGCGCAGCACCGCGAGATGATCGCAAATCGTTTTGGCATTCGACGGCCCGACGCCGATATTCACCAGCGTAATGCCCTGACCGTCAGCGGTAATTAAATGCCAGGCGGGCATCTGGTGTTTTTTCCACGCGAGATCGGAAATCGCCGCTTCCGGCGCTTCGGTATCCGCAGTTATCCAGCTACCACCCGCGCACGAGAGCGCCACGTACGGGCTGTCCGGATCGAGGATCTGGCTGCATCCCCAGCGCACAAACTCATCGACGTAACGCGTGTAATTAGTAAAGAGCACGAAGGGCTGGAAATGCTCGACCGGCGTGCCGGTATAGTGGCGCAGGCGCGCCAGCGAGAAGTCAACGCGGCGAGCGTCGAAGTGCGACAGCGGGTAGAATTCGGTCGGGTGGAAAATCCCGTCGGCGGTCTCATCGCCAATCTGCGCCAGTTCGGTGGTCGGGAAGTGGCGGGTCAGGCCAGCGCTCATCGAGCGGTCCAGCGTCAGCGCCGAGCCGTCAATCACATACGGGTAGGGGATCTCATGCTGCGACGGGCTGACTTCAATCGTCGCGCCGTAGTCTTCATACAACAGAATCAGCTGTTCGCGCAGATAGCTGCCAAACAGCCCCGGGCGCGTGATGGTCGTGGTGTAGCAACCCGGATGTGTGAAGCGCCCGTAGGCGCGCGTCTTCTGCGCTTTGCTGCCGTCGCCGTCCCAGCATACCCGCAACTGCGGATAGACAAATAATCCTTGCGCGCGCTGCGTCTCATCCGGCAGGCGACCTTCGTTAATATAGGCGGCGATCGCCTCGCGCAGCGCGTTAACCGCGTCATCGTATAACGCTTCCAGTTTGTCGAGCGCCTCATCGGGCGTCAGAGGTGTTGCAGTGGTCGTCATCTGGTCTCCTGATCCCACGTGGCACAGCGGGAAGCTGTACTATGTGACTGATAATATGGCACAGATTTATGAAACTTATGGGAATGGCACAATGGCATTAATCTGTAAAATGTTTATTCGTTGAGATTATGCGCACTATGCCCCCTCTGGCTGCCATTCCTCCTTTCTGATGCATTCGCGCTTTAAATAAATATTTTCACTGGTTATACATCTGTTTTTACTCATTAAAGGCGCGATTGCTCCTGGTGAACAATTTTTTGTGGTCATTTTCGCGGCTTGCGATGAAAGGCGACAGGGTATACTGCTTCTTTATGTGACCTTAACATGCAGGAAAACGATGCTATCTACCCTGATTTACCGCAGCCGGCTGAAAGGCGATATCGACCAGGCAGGCCTGGAAGCGATTGTGAGACAGGCACAGACGCGTAATGCGCAGATGCAGGTGAGCGGCATTCTGGTTTTTGATGGCCATCAGTTTTTACAGGTGCTGGAAGGGCCGCTGCATTCGGTGGAAGCGCTTTTTGAACGTATCAGCCTGGACGCGCGGCACGATTTCGTTGTTGAACTGATGCGCGACTACGCCCCCCGCCGACATTTTGAAAATGTCGGTATGGCGCTGTTTGACCTGCGCTATGTCAAAGCACACACGGTGCTGAAGGCGGTGGTCAAATCAAGCGTGGTGCCGTTTAATCTCGCCCGCGAAGCGCGGGTGTATCAGTTTATTCGCTCTTTTTTGCGTCGCCAGGACAACCTGCCGATCTCACGCCAGTTTAATCCGGATGCCTGGCGGGTCGATGCTGCGCCGCCGCCCCCGACACCTACCGTAGTACCTGCCGTAGCGGATATCGCCTGCCAGTTTGCCCTGCAGCCGATTGTGGAGCCGACGACCTGCAAAATTAAAGCGTATGAGGCGCTGATCCGCTCCCCCGAAGGTGGCTCGCCCGCCGCGTTGTTTGCATCATTATCCAGCAAAGCACTGTATGACCTTGATCTCCATTCCAAAGAAATCGCGTTCGCGCTGGCGAAAGCGGTCAATATCGGCAGCCAGATGATCTCGGTTAACCTGCTGCCCGGATCGCTGGTGCAGTGCCCGAATGCGGTGGAGATCCTGCTGGCGCAGATTGCGCGCCAGGGCTTGTTGCCGCAGCAGGTGATTGTTGAGGTTACCGAGAGCGAGGTTATCTCGCGCTTTAATGAGTTTGAGTGCGTCATCCGCCAGCTGCGTGCCGCGGGCATTAACCTGGCGATAGACGACTTTGGCGCCGGGTTTGCCGGTCTGTCATTGCTGACCCGCTTTCAGCCAGGGCGCATCAAAATCGACCGCTGCATCGTCGCAGATATCCATCTTCACGGCCCGAAACAGGCCATCGTGCACGGCATTATCCGCTGCTGCGCCGAGCTTGAGATAACCGTGGTCGCTGAAGGTGTCGAAAAAGTGGAAGAGTGGTGCTGGCTGGACGCGGCAGGTATTAAATACTTCCAGGGCTATCTGTTCGCCAGGCCGCTGGTGAATTGTGCGCCGACGGTAAGCTGGCCGACGGCAAGATAAGAATATGTCACGGAGGCTGGTTCAGGGAACTGTCGCCAGCCTTAATCTGCCGACCCGTTATATCCTCTTAACTGCCGCGCCAGGCGGTCCTTCAGGAAATTTGAACCTTTATGTTAAACAAAGGGCATTTATTCTTTCCCGTTATCGGCACAGAGTAGGGCATCTGAACCAGACAACGCGGCGGGCATGGCACGATTGATATCGGTTGCGCCATTCATGCTCGCTCTGAAAACGGGATTAACATGAAAAAGATAGGCTTTTTGTCATTTGGCCACTGGACGCCGTCGCCGCAGTCCGCCACGCGAACCGCCGCGGATGCGCTGCTGCAATCCATCGATCTGGCCGTCGCGGCCGAAGAGCTGGGCGCGGATGGTGCCTATTTCCGCGTGCACCACTTCGCCCGTCAGCTCGCTTCGCCATTTCCGCTGCTGGCCGCCATCGGGGCCAGAACACGCAACATTGAGATAGGCACCGGCGTTATCGATATGCGCTATGAGAACCCGCTCTATATGGCGGAAAGCGCCGGCGCTGCGGATCTTATCGCTGGTGGTCGCCTGCAACTGGGTATCAGCCGCGGATCGCCGGAACAGGTGATCGATGGCTGGCGCTATTTTGGCTATGAGCCTGCCGCCGGTGAAAACGAATCCGATATGGCGCGCCGTCATACCGAGACGCTGCTGGAAGTGCTGCGCGGGGAAGGCTTCGCCAAACCCAATCCGCAGCCGATGTTCGCCAATCCGCCTGGCCTGTTAAGGCTCGAACCCTGGTCTGAAGGACTTCGCGAGCGCATCTGGTGGGGCGCAGGCTCCAACGCCACTGCGGTCTGGGCGGCGAAACTCGGAATGAATCTGCAAAGCTCTACCCTGAAAGACGATGAAACCGGCGAGCCATTCCACATTCAGCAGGCGCAGCAGATCCGCGCCTACCGCGCCGCCTGGGCAGAGGCCGGGCATACGCGCACGCCCCGTGTGTCGGTGAGCCGCAGCATTTTTCCGCTCATGGACAGCCGGGATCGCGCCTGGTTTGGCAACAGCCGTGACGACAGCGATAAGGTCGGTTTTCTGGATGAGAAAACGCGCGCCATTTTCGGGCGCAGCTACGCGGCTGAACCGGAGAAGCTCATCGAACAGCTTAAGCAGGACGAAGCGATTGCCGAAGCGGATACCCTGCTGCTGACGGTGCCGAATCAGCTGGGCGTGGAATACAACGTGCATGTGATTGAGTCGGTGCTGCGTCACATCGCCCCGGCCATGGGATGGCGCGATTAACGCACCGCAGAAAAGCAAAAAGCCCGCTTAAAAGCGGGCTTTTTTGAATTTGGCTCCTCTGACTGGACTCGAACCAGTGACATACGGATTAACAGTCCGCCGTTCTACCGACTGAACTACAGAGGAATCGTGTGAACGGGGCGCATAGTACCGGGGTCGCCCGGCGTTGTAAAGCCCTGAACGCGCCAGAAAATTTGTTTGCTGAGAAATTCGTCAATCAGCGCATTCCTCTCGCCTCTGCACCGTTCTGGTGCAAACGTACCTCTTATGGGGCATAAGCAAAACAGTGTTTCAACGCTGTAAACCGATAAGTTATCGCTTTCTCTTATAATTTAAGCATTTATATTAGCCGCTCACGCTTTTAAAAAAACTGGCAAGCATCTTGCAAAACCTGTTACGACATCATTGCCGGCATTGGCTCTGGCATTCCGTACAGGAGGCAAAATGAACTTAAGACGACTGAAATACTTCGTGAAAATCGTCGATATCGGTAGCCTGACGCAGGCGGCGGAAGTGCTGCACATCGCACAGCCCGCGTTAAGCCAGCAGGTTGCGACGCTCGAAGGGGAGATGGATCAGCAGCTGTTGATTCGCACCAAACGGGGCGTCACGCCAACGGAAGCCGGGAAAATTCTTTATGCGCATGCCCGCACCATTTTGCGCCAGTGCGAACAGGCGCAGCTCGCCGTCAACAATGTCGGCCAGACGCTGCAGGGCCAGGTCTCTATCGGCCTCGCGCCTGGTACGGCCGCTTCCTCGGTGACCATGCCGCTGCTGCAGGCCGTGCGCGCTGAACTCCCGGACGTGCTGGTGTATCTGCATGAAGACAGCGGTGCGACGCTCAACGACAAACTACTGAGCGGTCAGCTCGATATGGCCGTGCTGTATGACCGCGCGCCGGTGGCCGGGCTCACCAGCCAGCCGCTGATTAAAGAAGATCTGTTCCTCGTTGGTACGCGTGATTGCCCTGGGCAGAGCGTGGATCTGGCGAGTGTCGCGCAGATGAATCTCTTCCTGCCGCGCGACTATAGCGCCGTACGCAAGCGCGTCGATGAAGCTTTCTCGCTGCGTCGCCTGACGGCGAAAATCATCGGCGAGATCGAGTCGGTGTCCACGCTGAGTGCCGCCATCGCCAGCGGCATGGGCGTGACGGTGCTGCCGGAATCCGCCGCGCGCTCGCTTGCCGGTTCAACTAACGGCTGGCTCGCGCGTATCACCAGCCCCTCGATGACGCTGCCGCTCTCGCTGAATGTCTCCTCCCGCGTGCCGTTAACGCCGCAGGCGCAGGCCGTGAAAGATATTCTGCTGTCGCTGGTGGCGCGTCCGGCGCTGGAGAACCGCGAGCTGATGCTGGTGGGCTGACAGATATTCCCCAAAGGAATAACAGACAGTTTTTTATTATTTGTGATGCCCGCCGGGGGACTTTAACAATAGCGTCATGTTGAATCGCTCCCGGGGGCGCTGTGAATTTCCAGCAACTGAAAATTATTCGTGAGGCGGCAAGGCGGGATTTTAATCTCACCGAAGTGGCCAACATGCTTTATACCTCGCAATCTGGCGTCAGCCGCCATATTCGCGAACTCGAAGAAGAACTCGGCATTGAAATTTTCATTCGCCGCGGCAAACGGCTGCTGGGCATGACGGAGCCCGGCAAAGCGCTGCTGGTGATTGCCGAGCGCATTCTTAACGAGGCCAGTAATGTCCGCCGCTTAGCCGATCTCTTTACCAACGACGCCAGCGGCGTGCTGACTATCGCCACGACGCACACCCAGGCCCGCTACAGCCTGCCGTCGGTGATTAAAACCTTTCGCTCGCTCTTTCCCGAGGTACGTCTCGAACTGATTCAGGGCACGCCACAGGAGATAGAATCGCTGCTGCAAAGCGGCACGGCAGATATCGGTATCGCCAGCGAACGCTTAAGCGCCGATCCGGGGCTGGTGGCCTATCCGTGGTTTCGCTGGCATCACAGCCTGCTGGTGCCGAAGGATCATCCGCTCACACAGGCCAGCCCGCTGACGCTTGAGGAAATTAGCCGCTGGCCGCTTATTACCTACCGGCAGGGCATCACGGGACGCTCGCGTATCGATGAAGCCTTCAGCCGTAAAGGGCTGACGCCGGATATCGTGCTGAGCGCGCAGGATTCCGACGTTATCAAAACGTATGTTGAACTGGGGCTTGGCATTGGGCTGGTGGCGGAGCAGGCGAGCGAACCCCATGAAGAGAGCCTGCTTACGCGGCTCGACACGCGGCATCTGTTCGATGCTAACACCGTCTGGCTGGGCCTGAAACGCGGGCAGCTTCAGCGCAATTACGTCTGGCGCTTTATTGAGTTGTGCAACGCCGGGCTGTCGGTTGACGAGATCAAACAGCAGGCGCTGGAGCCTGCCGGTGAAGTGGTGATCGATTATCAGATTTAGCGGTAAATGCCCCGCCAGCGGTCGGCTGGCGGGGATAAATGTTTAATGCTGCTGCGGCGTTTTGATAAAGATCGCGGTCAGCGCAGAAAGCAGACAGCCCACCATCAGGTAAATCGCCACCGTATGCCACGCGCCGCCGGAAAAAGTCAGCAGGGCAGCGGCGATAAACGGCGTAAAGCCGCCACCCACCACGCTTGCCACCTGATACCCGACGCCCGCGCCGCTGTAGCGATACCCCGCGCCGAACATCTCAGTAAACATCGGCTGCTGCACGCAGACCACCATATCGTGCGCGATGTTCGCAAGCATCAGCGAGAAAATCACCACGCCGACAATCGAACGGGCTTCCAGCGCCATAAAGAATGGGAAAGCGCTCAGCGCGCCGAGCAGTGCGCCGGTGATGTATATGCGACGCCGTCCGTAACGATCCGCCATCCAGGCGAACAGCGGAATGGTCAGGCAGCTCACGCCGCCCACCAGCAGACCGATATTGAGAAACAGCTCGCGCGGCAGGCCCAGATTCTGTGTGGAGTAGCTAAGCGCAAACGCGGTGACGATATACATGGTCAGCAGTTCGCACAGGCGCAGGGCGATGATTTTCACAAACGCGCCGGGGTGACGCACCAGCGCCTCGAAGACCGGCGGCCGTTTTTTCGCGTCAGCAGGATTTGCTGCCTGCGCGCGCTCAAATTCCGCGGATTCTTCCATGCCGTTACGCACCCACAGCGCCGCCAGCACCAGCACAATGCTGAACAGGAACGGTAAGCGCCAGCCCCAGCTCAGGAACTGCGCATCGGTCGTCAGATAGCTGATAAGCGACACCAGCCCGGTGGCGAGCAGCAGGCCAACGCCATACCCCACCTGAACGCCGCTACTGTAAAACGCTTTTTTACCGCTGGGTGCGCTTTCCACCGCAAGCAGCGCCGCGCCGCCCCATTCGCCGCCCACGGCGAACCCCTGAATGGCGCGCAGCGTCACCAGCAATACCGGTGCCCACCAGCCAATGGTGGCGAACGACGGCAAAATACCGATGCAGGCGGTGGCGATGCCCATCATCCAGACGGTCATCATCAGCATCCGCTTGCGGCCGAGGCGATCGCCAAAGTGCCCGAAGACAATCCCGCCGAGCGGGCGGAATAAAAAGCCGACGCCAAAGGTGGCGAAGGCGGCAAGCGTGCCCATCGCCGGTGAGATCTGCGGGAAAAACTCGGTGTTAAACACCAGCGCCGCGGTAATGCCATAGAGTAAGAAATCAAACCAGTCTACTACCGCGCCGGCAAAGCTGCCCCAGGCAGCACGGCGCGCGCGGTTGCAGGCAGGGAGCGCCTCATCAGGGCGGGGAGTCGTGATTGTGGAATCCATCGTTGTCCTGTCCATTCGTCAACATTCTGTATTTTTATTGTTATCAAAGCAGATTGAAGGTTACTCACATCGTACGCAGCCAAAAAAAGCCGTTACTGAGACTACAGCGCTAACCGCCGGGTGAAAACCGTTTTGCGCCGTGACGGGCGTGAAAGGACCATTTGACTCAGAGAAGCCGGGTGGGCAGAGGATTATGCGGTGATAATGGCGACAAGACGCGCAGGCAGAAAAGCAAAAAGCCCGCTAAAAAGCGGGCTTTTTTAAATCTGGCTCCTCTGACTGGACTCGAACCAGTGACATACGGATTAACAGTCCGCCGTTCTACCGACTGAACTACAGAGGAATCGTGTGAACGGGGCGCATAATAATCATGCCCCGTATCGGTGTCAACGCAAAAAATTACACTATATATTCAAACGCTTAATTCTGCGTCAGTTTGTGCTTTTAATGTACCTGACCGCCTTCGGAAAGGGCAGATGTTTCACGCTGGCGCAGGCGCAGCAGCGGATCCTGACCGTAAAAGTGACAAAAGCGCTGCCACAGCGACGGGAAGCGCGGCGCGAAAAGCTCCGGCGCGCTGAAGAAATATTCGGAGAGCACCGCGAAGCACTCCGCCGGATCGGTGGCGGCGTAGGCGTCAATGCTGGCAGCGCTTTCGCCCACCAGATCTATCTCATCCTGAATATTTTCCATCGCCGCGTGCAGATCATGCTCCCAGCCTGCGACTTCACGCAGCGCGATAAGCGGGATGCCGCTTGCGCGATCGCCGTTACGCATATCGAGCTTATGCGCCACTTCGTGAATGATAAGGTTAAAACCGGAGGCGTCGAACGAGTCCTGAATATCGAGCCAGTTAAGGATAATCGGCCCCTGCTGCCAGCTCTGGCCAGACTGTACCACGCGCTGGTTATGCACCAGACCGATGTCGTCTTCCCATTCGTCATCCACCACGAACGGCGCGGGGTAAATCAGCACTTCGTGAAAGCCGTCGAGCCACTCGAAACCGAGCTCCAGCACCGGCAGGCAGAAGAGCAGGGCGATGCGGGCGCTTTTCAGCTCATCCAGCTCAAAACCCTGTAAGGGAACCAGCCGCTTCTGCTGTAAAAAACGCTCGCCTAAGCGCACCAGCTTCTGCTGCTGTTCGTCGCTCAGGCCCGCCAGTAACGGAATGGCGAGCGCCGCTTCCCAGGGAAGAGGTGCCAGCTCGGCGGTGTGATTTGCTTTCCAGGGCCACTTAATCATCTTATTGCTCGCAAACTCGTCACTTGAACAAAATCGAAGAGGCAGGGACTGTTAAAATGCCAAAGATCCTGGCATCATGGCAACCTCAAGTACGGAGAGATGCCGGAGCGGCTGAACGGACCGGTCTCGAAAACCGGAGTAGGGGCAACTCTACCGGGGGTTCAAATCCCCCTCTCTCCGCCACTATTCAAGCACTTACCGCCTCGTTTTTCAGTGATAAAAATCCCGTTGAGAAAAGATTGAGACTATTCACGTCGTGAATTGTGCCCGGGTTCGCTTCTTGTCTGCGTTCTTTTTACCTTTCTTTGCAGTTTTCACTCTCTTTCACTTTACTGATGGTCTGTCTTTTAAACGCTAAAAGGCACGTCAGTAGCCCAAAACAACTCTTAACGATTACCACTGATTTGCGCCATAAAAGTGCGGCCTGTGATGCGATCGGGTCTATTCTTATCTGATGCATGCTGATGTTAACTCGCGGAATTCACAGGGGTGTCGTCCGGCGGCTTTCAAAGCGGGCTAAAAATGGGGCTGACGCGGCTTCCGATAAACTTCAGTAAAATTAATGCAACGCGGGCAGGATACGCAGGAGGTGGCCGTCGTGCCTGAGAAAAAACAGTTTATCCGCATTCTGGCGCTGGATACGCCGCTCGGGCGCAGTCTGGCGTTCTTTCTGTTTATTCTGCTGGCGGGCAGCATTGCGGCCAATGCGGTAACGCTGTATCTCTCCTGGGAGCGCACGGTTGAAGATGCCGAGAGCAAGGCGATTAACCTGTCGCTTTCGCAGGTGCGGCAGGCGGACGATACCTTTCTCCAGACGGAGCTGACCTTACAGGAGATCCGCCGCAACCTCGCCTATGGTTATCTTCCCGATAAGGAACTCAACGCGTCGCTTGCCGAGCTGGAACAGCGGCTGCCGCAGCTTGACGGGCTGTTTATTTACGATGCGCATGGCGCATGGCGCAACAGTTCTTTCGGGCAGGAACCTGCTGAGGACAACATTGCGGACCGCGATGATTTTCTCTACCACAAAGATCATGGCTGGATGGGCGTGCATATTGGTCATGTGGTGCGCAGTAAAATCAGCGGCCAGCTGGTGATACCCGTTTCGCTACGCCTCAATGACATCACCGGCGGCTTTGCGGGCGTGGTGATGGCCACCGTGAAAATGGACTATTTCCGCCAGTTTTACAGCTACTTTGAACTGACGAATAACGACATTCTGGCGCTGCTGCTGGTGGACGGTAAACCGCTGTATATTCGCCCGTTTGACGAAAGCGTGCTGAATAAAGATCTCTCTGACAGCCCGCTTTTTACGCAGGTGTTGCTGCGATCGCGGCAGGGCAGCGCCACCTGGCTGTCAGCGCTCGATCAGGTGGTACGAATTTATGGGTTTGCGCGCTCGACGCGTTACCCGATTGTCGTGGTGGCCGGGTATGACAAAGACAACCTGCGCGCGACCTGGCTTAAAAACAGTATCCCCGATTTGCTTATTAACGGCGCGCTGCTGACCGCCATTATCCTGATGGGCATGGTGCTGTTCAGACAGGTGAGGGTGAATATCCGCGACCGCAACGAGCTGGCGACGCTGCGAGATGAGCTGGTGAAAATCAACCAGACCCTGCATTCTATGGCAATGATCGACGGCCTGACGGGGCTTGCCAACCGGCGGCGTTTTGATGCCTTTCTTGAGCAGGCGCTGGCCGACTCCGCCGTTACCGGCCACCCGGTTTCTCTCATTCTTATCGATGTCGATTTTTTCAAGCGCTATAACGATAACCGCGGGCATGTGGCCGGGGACGCCTGCCTGCGCCGTATCGGCGGTGTGCTGCAACAGGCGTCTTTTAACCACAGGGATCTGGTGGCGCGCTATGGCGGGGAAGAGTTCGCCATTATTCTTTCCGGGGCTTCCTCCGATGACGCGCTGCGCGTGGCTGAACAGGTGGTCAGCATGGTCAGGGAACAGGCGCTGCCGCACCCGAATACCGATCTGCCTGAAGGTGTGGTCACCATCAGCGCGGGCTGTTACAGCCTGACCTCAGACGGCAGAATGGCGTGCCTGACCGAGCTTATCAAAGGCGCGGATGAGGCGCTGTATCAGGCCAAAAGCACCGGCCGTAACCGCGCGGTACGTCTGGCATAACAGGCGTTAGCTCGTCGCCTGCTGCATAAAGCGAATAAATGCTTCACAGGCGGAGGACAACCCTTTGTGCGGCGCGTAGATAAGCGAAAAGGGGCGCGTGCGTCCGCGGGTCTGTGGCAGGATCTCCGCCAGTAGGCCGTTTTCCATGAGCGGGCGCGCGATAAAATCGTAGGTCTGACAGATACCCGCGCCGCTGACGGCAAGTGAGATAACGCCCAGAATGTCATCCGAGACCTGAATCTGCCCCTTTGGCGTCCACTCAATGGGTGCTCCCTCCTCGCACAGGCTCCACTGCGCGATACGCCCGCTGCTCGGCATGATAAACGGCAGGCAGCGGTGGTTTTCAAGCGCGGCTAACTGGTGCGGCTCGCCATGCTGGCGCAGGTAGGACGGGGCGGCGACCAGACACAGCGGTGCCTCTTCCAGCTTGCGCGCCACCAGCCGGCTGTCCGGCAGCGTGCCCAGACGGATAGCCAGATCGTACCCTTCGGCCACCAGATCCACGTTTCGGTTAGTGATGTTCAGCTCTACGGTAATCCCCGGATAGTGCGCGGCGAAACGCTGCAACAGCGCCGGAAGCCGGTAGTGCCCGTAGGTAGTCGGCGCGCTTAGCCGGATATGTCCGACCGTCTGTGCGCCGCGTCCCTGGATATCCCGCTCGGCGCGTTCGAACACACTAAAAGCGCTACACGCCTGCTCGTAATAGTGTCTTCCGGCCTGCGTCAGGCTGAGCTGGCGCGTGGTGCGTCTCATCAGCTGTACGCCAAGCCGCGTCTCAAGCCTTGTCAGCGCCCGGCTCAGTACCGAAGCGGTGGTGCCGAGCGTCACCGCCGCCGCGGTGATCGAGCCTTTCTCAATAATCGTTACGAAGATTTCCACATCGCTGAGATGGGCGAAGCGTCGGCTCATTATGTCTCCTGAAGAACAAATGAATGTCTTTTGCGATAGTTTATCGACTTTTAAGGAAACACTACAGTGTGCGCATCTCGCAGGCGAGGCTTGCGAACCATCCGAATAGCAACAGGAGCATATTGTGAAAATTGTTCGTCATCTCGCGCTCGCCGCAGCGCTTGGCCTTTCTGCACTCAATGCGCACGCCGCCAGCGTTCTGGTGGTGCTGTCGGATTCTGATCATCTGGATCTGAAAGACGGCAAGGTATTCCCGACAGGGTTTTACCTCAATGAACTGATGCAGCCGGTAAAACGCCTGCTGGACGCCGGGCATCAGGTCACGTTTGCCACGCCGAGCGGGCTGGCGCCGACGCTCGATAAATCCTCTGACGACAAAATGTACTTCAACAATGACGTAAACGCGTGGCGCACGCACCGCGCGTTGCTCGACAAGCTGAAACTGACGTCGGCCGCGTCCTCACCGGTTATCAGCCTGGCGCGCGCCGCGCAGCGGGGTTACGGCGAGTTTGACGCGATTTACATTCCGGGTGGCCATGCGCCGATGCAGGATCTGCTGACCAGCCCGGCGCTTGGCAAGGCGCTGGCCGCGTTTCATGCAGCCGGTAAGCCGACGGTGCTGGTCTGCCACGGCCCTATCGCGCTGCTCTCCACGCTGCCGGACGCGCCGGCGTTTACCCGCCAGCTGGCGGAAACCGGCCATGCCGCGGCGCAGTCCGGTTGGATCTACGCAGGTTACCGGATGACGGTTATCAGCAATGCTGAAGAGGAGATTGCCAAAGGTCTGCTGCCGAAAGGCGGTGCGATGAAATTCTATCCGCAAACCGCGCTCGAGCAGGCGGGCGGCAAATACAGCAGCAATACCGAACCGTTCACGTCGCATATTGTGACGGACAGAGAATTGATCACCGGGCAGAACCCGGCCTCAGCAACGGCAGTGGCGCAGGCGCTGCTGGAACGTCTCCATTAATTTTATGCACTGAGGAACCACCATGGATCTGCAACTGAACACTAAAACGGCGATAGTGACGGCGGCGACGGCAGGCATTGGGCTTGCGATCGCCCGGACGCTGGCGCGGGAAGGCGTGGCGGTGACGATTACCGGCCGTGACCGTGAAAAGCTGGCGGCTGCGGTCGCGGCTATCGACGCGGAGGCGAAAGGTGCCTCCGTGACTGGCGTGCTGGCAGACGTCAGTACCGCAGAAGGCGTCGCGGCGCTGACGGCGCAACAGCCGGAAACCGATATTCTGATTAACAACCTCGGCTTTTATGAGGCGACGCCGTTTGCGGAAATTACCGACGACGCATGGCTGCGGATGTTTGACGTTAACGTGATGTCCGGGGTGCGGCTTTCCAGGCACTATTTCCCGCAAATGCTGACAAACAACTGGGGCCGCGTCATTTTCATCTCCAGCGAAGTCGGCGCGTTTACGCCGCCGGATATGGTGCACTACGGGATGAGCAAATCGGCGCAGCTTGCCGTCTCGCGCGGGATGGCCGAATTAACTAAAGGCACCGGCGTGACGGTGAACAGCGTGTTGCCTTCGGCCACGCGGTCGGAAGGCATTATGGACTATCTGCGACAGACCGCGCCGCAACCGGGCATGACCGACGCCCAGGTGGAAGCGAATTTCTTTGCGACCTATCGCCCGAGTTCGCTGCTTGCGCGCATGATTGAAGCAGATGAGATAGCCGCAATGGTGGCGCTGCTGGCAAGCCCGCTGGGAGCGGCGTCAAACGGCGCGGCCGTGCGCGTGGAAGGCGGTACGTACCGCTCGATTCTGTAATCAGAAATGTAGCAGGAGAAAAACGCTGGCCGGGCGTTGCGCCGGGTGAGCCTTAGTAATAAAAAACCCGCTGTGGCGGGTTTTTTATTGTCGCTTATTCGTTGACCAGCCACATATCGGCTTCGTCGAACATCTCTTCCAGCATCCGGTTCAGCTTTTCACGATCGTTTTTGTTAGCGTCGGAATTGAGACCGTTTGTCTGCATTGGCTTAACGCGCACGTCAGCATCCGGAAAAATGCGGTGTACGCGGCGGGTCAGCTCGGCCAGGATAATCTCACGCGCGCCGGGCAAGCCTGCGACATTGCGTTTGTCATAAACCAGTTCAACAAACATGGAAAACTCCACAGTATGGATATATATACAGTCCTGGCACACTATAGCGCCCGCCAGGCATCCGGTAAAGTAGAGAGTGAAGGGGCGCGCGAAGAAGTGTGGAAAATAAAAAAGGCCCGCACGCGGCGAGCCTGAAAGGGGAAGAGTAAAACACTTAGAACTGATACACCATACCGATGCCGACGATGTCGTCCGTTGCGATGCCGTTGTCTTTGTAGAAGTCGTCGTCTTCATCCAGCAGGTTGATTTTGTAATCAACATAGGTCAGGAAGTTTTTGTTGAGGTACCAGCTGGCACCGACATCCGCGTATTTAACCAGATCGTTGTCCTGGTACTTACCGGCATACCAGAGATCTTTACCGCGGGATTGCAGGTACGCCAGAGACGGACGCAGGCCGAAATCGAACTGATATTGCGCCACGATTTCGATGTTCTGCGTTTTGTTGGCAATACCGTCGCCGTCGCCATACGGCGTCATGTTGCGGGTTTCGGCATAAGTCGCGGCGAGATAGATATTGTTGGCGTCATATTTCAGACCGGTCGCCCACGCATCAGCGCGATCGCCGCCTGCGACGATGGAGTCACCACGGCCATAATTGACCTGTTTTGACGTACGGTCAGCGGTGGAGTAAGCGGCAGAGGCGCTAAAGCCCATACCGAAATCGTACGTTGTGGAGAGACCGAAGCCGTCGCCGTTTTGCGTCTGAATGCCGTGACCGTTGGTGGTGCCTTCGTTACCGTTGCCGTCGTCTTCGTTATTGCCCTGGTATTGCAGCGCAAAATTAAGCCCGTCTACCATACCGAAGAAATCGGTGTTGCGGTACGTCGCCATGCCGTTACCGCGGCCTACCATGTAGTTGTCGCTGTAGGTGTAAGAGTCACCGCCGAACACTGGCAGCATATCGGTCCAGGCTTCAACGTCATAAATCACGCCGTAGTTACGGCCATAATCAAAAGAACCGTAGTCGCCATATTTCAGGCCCGCAAACGCGAGTTTGTTGTAAGAGGTGTTGCTGTCCTCGGTGCTGTTGGCCATGATTTTGTAGTTCCACATGCCATAGCCGGTCAGCTCCGTGCTGATTTGGGTTTCGCCTTTAAAGCCGAACTCCATATAGGTGCCGTCGCCATCGTCGCCCGGGTTATCGGAGAACGTATGGCGCGCGTCGACTTTACCAAACAGATCGAGTTTATTGCCGTCTTTATTATAAATCTCTGCCGCATTCGCAGCGCCTGCCACTAATAAAGCGGGCACCACAAGAGCCAGTACTTTTCTTTTCATTATTAATTTCCTTATCGTCATAAATAATATCAATGAATGGTTTAATTGAATGACGTGACGGAGAGTCGTCCGCGGCACGCATATTAGCAAGAATGAAAAAACGCCACCAAAATTATTTCGGGGGTGGGAATGTGACTGTGATTAATAATTTGCGGGGGTTATTTGATATTTGTTTTTATTATTTTTATCTATCTTTTACGCAGAAGGTTGAAATTCTTTACAAAGAATAACTCTGGGTGGGGTTGATGCCCGGGGCGCATGACAACTGGTTTTTATGAAGATACTTATCATCAAATAACTACCCATTAAAGGTATCAATAATAATAGATGGTTGCCAGTTGAATTATTATTCGGATAATTAATTTTCAGAAAAAAGAACGGTGTGAAAATAATTTTTTTTGGTCAACAAGTCCGGTTTCGGCGTGTGAAAATTAAAACCAGATTAGATGCTGAATGCTTCATCTTTTTCGTGTGCCATTTCTACGGTGCATTAATCATTATCCACGTTGCCCGGTATGCTCTTTTTACTTATCTGTATGTTACGGATGCAGAAAGCCGCTCGCGCAAAAGCGCGTAAAGCATGCTAATTTTGTGATCTGCCTTACAGAAATGAACCGGGTTGACCCGCGCAAAGGAGACGTTATGTCGCTCACCCACTGGCAGCAGCGTTTTGAAGACTGGCTGCACCAAAGCTGGAATCAGGATGATAAAGCTCATGATGTCGCGCACTTTCGCCGCGTCTGGAAAACGGCCCAGCAGATTATGGCTGGCAGCGAAGCTAACCGGCTGGTCGTGCTGACCGCCTGTTATTTTCACGATATCGTCAACCTGCCGAAAAACCATCCACAGCGGCATCTGGCCTCGACGCTCGCCGCCCAGGAGACGCTGCGCATTCTGGAAACCCACTTTCCCGATTTCCCGTACGACAGGTATGACGATGTGGCCCACGCGGTGAGAGCGCACAGTTTCAGCGCCGGGATTACGCCCACGACGCTGGAGGCGAAAATTGTGCAGGATGCCGACCGGCTGGAGTCGCTGGGCGCTATTGGTCTTGCGCGCGTCTTTTATGTCTCCGGCGCGCTTGGCCGCGCGCTGTTCGACAGCGACGATCCGCTCGCGTCAGCGCGTGAGCTTGACGACACCGCCTGGGCGCTCGATCACTTCCAGAAAAAGCTGCTGACGCTGCCTTCCACGATGCAAACCGAAGCGGGCAGGGCGCTGGCGCGCCATAACGCCGACTTTCTCGTGCACTACATGGCCAAGCTTTGCGCCGAGCTGAAAGGCGATTATTGCCAGCTTGATGAAGAGGTGCTGCGCCGCTTTATTCAGGTCACGCCTTAACCGTAGCCCCGCGCGAAAGTGTGTTACTCTGTCGTATATCGGTTTTGTATGGCGAAAGTAATGCTCGAAAATCACTCTGTTACTGAGGACGTACTGGCAGGCGCGGATTTCAACGCCGCCCCTGGGCTGAGCGCGCACGCGCTGCTGCAAAAAGTGCTGGAGATTTACGACACCAAAACGCTGGTGGCGATATTAAATGAGGCGGGCGAGAGGCGCTGGAGCCGCGCCAGGCTAAAACGCCAGATGCTCATCCCGGGCGGCGCGCGTCTTGGCGACGAAGAGTATCGCCGTCTTCTCGCGCTGCTTCCCACGCCGCCGCGCCATCATCCGAACTACGCCTTTCGCTTTATCGATCTCTTCGCCGGTATCGGCGGCATCCGCAGCGGGTTTGAAGCTGCGGGCGGCCAGTGCGTGTTTACCAGTGAGTGGAATAAACACGCGGTGCGCACCTATAAAGCCAACTGGTATTGCGATCCGCAACTGCATCAGTTCAATGAAGATATCCGTGATGTCACGCTAAGCCATAAGCCAGAAGTCAGCGACGAGGCCGCCGCCGAACATATCCGCGCGTGCATACCGCAGCATGATGTTCTGCTGGCGGGCTTTCCATGCCAGCCATTTTCACTGGCGGGCGTGTCGAAGAAAAACGCGCTGGGTCGCGCGCATGGCTTTGCCTGCGAAACTCAGGGCACGCTGTTTTTCGACGTGGTGCGTATTATCGCCGCGCGCCAGCCGGCGATTTTCGTGCTGGAAAACGTTAAGAATCTTAAAAGCCATGATAAAGGCAACACCTTTCGCATCATCATGCAGACGCTGGATGAACTGGGCTACGAAGTGGCAGATGCCGCCGAAATGGGCAAGGACGATCCGAAAATCATCGACGGCAAACATTTTCTGCCGCAGCACCGCGAGCGCATTGTGCTGGTGGGCTTTCGCCGGGATCTGAATCTGCACGAGGGCTTTACGCTGCGCGCGCTGCCTGAGTTTTACCCGGCGCGGCGCCCGGCGTTTGGCGAACTGCTCGACCCGACCGTTGACGCGCGCTACGTGCTGACGCCGACGCTGTGGAAATATCTCTACCGCTACGCCCAGAAGCACCAGGCGAAGGGCAACGGCTTCGGCTTCGGCCTGGTGGACCCGCAAAACCCGGCAAGCGTGGCGCGCACGCTCTCGGCGCGCTACTACAAAGACGGCGCGGAAATTTTAATCGACCGCGGCTGGGATAAAGCGCTGGGCGAGCGGGATTTCGACGATGCCGCCAACCAGCAGCGCCGCCCGCGCCGCCTGACGCCGCGTGAATGCGCGCGTCTGATGGGCTTTGAATCGCCGCAGGGCCACGCGTTCCGTATTCCGGTTTCCGATACCCAGGCCTATCGCCAGTTTGGTAACTCGGTGGTAGTGCCCGCTTTTGCCGCCGTTGCGCAGCTACTGCGCCCGCGTATCGCGCAGGCGGTGCGGCTGCGTCTGGAGAACCGCGATGGCAGACGTTCATAGCAAGGCCGTTCGCAGCAAAAATATGCGCGCCATCGGCACCCGCGATACCGCCATTGAAAAGCGGCTCGGCGCGCTGCTCACAGAGCAGGGATTTACCTTTCGCGTGCAGGATGCCGCGCTCGCCGGACGCCCCGATTTCGTGCTCGACGACTATCGCTGCGTCATCTTCACCCACGGCTGCTTCTGGCATCACCACAACTGTTATCTCTTTAAAGTCCCCGCCACACGCACTGAGTTCTGGCTCGATAAAATCGGTAAGAATGTGGTGCGCGATAAGCGCGATGTGGCGACGCTGCTCGGCCAAGGCTGGCGCGTGCTGTTAGTGTGGGAGTGCGCGTTACGCGGTCGTGAAAAGCTCTCTGACGCAGCGCTTGGCGAACGGCTGGAAGAGTGGATTTGCAGCGGCGTGGCGCATGCCGAAATAGACATTCAGGGCATTCACGCCCTTGAGGGCGAGCGGCCCGCGCCGCCCGCCGGTTAAGCGTTACTTCTCAATATTACAGGGCGTCACCACCGGTTTGGCCGGCAGCAGATATTTGCCGAGCGTCACCAGCAACACCGCCACAATGATCACGCCAAGCGCAATCCACTCAATCTGTGACAGGCTTTCGCCGCCAAAGCCGGTGCCGAGCAGCACCGCCACCACCGGGTTGACATAGGCGTAGCTGGTGGCGACCGCAGGCGAGACGTTGCGGATAAGATACATATAAGCGTTGATGGCGATAACCGAGCCGAACAGCGCCAGATAGCCGACCGCGAGGAAGCCGGAGAGATCGGGCATCGCGGTCATCCGCTCGCCGGTCAACAGCGACGCCGCCATCAGCACCAGACCCGCCGCCAGCATCTCAATCGCGCCCGCCATCATCCCTGTCGGCAGTTCAATGCGTGAGCCGTAGACCGAGCCGAACGCCCAACTTAGCGAGCCAATCAGAATCAACAGCGCGCCCCATGGATTACCGTTCAGGTTGCCGCCGCTGTTTAACAGCACGATGCCCGCAAGGCCGATGGCCACGCCCAGCCACTCCAGCTTGCGGGTCTGAATGCCAAAGAAACGGCTAAAAATCAGCGCGAAGAGCGGGACGGTGGCGACCATCACGGCGGCGATGCCCGACGGCACATGCTGATGCTCCGCCACCGTCACAAAACCGTTGCCGACGGCCAGCAGCAGCACGCCAATCAGCGCCGCGTTCAGCATCTGGCGACGCGCCGGGAGTTTATGGCCGGTCGCCAGCAGATATGTCAGCAGCAGAACGCCCGCGCAGAGAAAGCGCACGCCTGCCATCATAAACGGCGGCCAGCTTTTCACGCCGACGGCAATCGCAAAATAGGTAGACCCCCAAATGATATATAGCGCGAACAGCGCGCCAAGCAGCGGTAATACTCGACCGAAACGCATACTCCCTCACGACGTGAAATAAAGAACGCTTATAGTGAACGCTAAAATTATTGCCGAGGCGAGGTTTTTAATTGTTTCGCTTAGGTTAATTTTGCGTTGACAGAAGGTGGTAGTTTCGGGGCCACGGCTTTTGCTCCATACTTAACACTCCAGAATCACAACACGAAGGAATGAAATTTTGGCCGGAAGTAGTTTATTAACGCTGCTGGATGATATCGCCACGTTGCTGGACGATATCTCAATGATGGGAAAACTTGCGGCAAAAAAGACCGCGGGAGTGCTGGGCGACGATCTCTCGCTTAACGCGCAGCAGGTGACAGGCGTGCGCGCTAACCGCGAACTGCCGGTGGTCTGGGCGGTGGCGAAAGGGTCGCTGCTCAATAAACTGATTCTGGTGCCGCTCGCGCTTATCATCAGCGCCTTCGCGCCGTGGGCTATTACCCCGCTTCTGATGGTGGGCGGCGCGTTTCTGTGCTTCGAAGGCGTGGAAAAGGTGATGCACAGCATCCACGCGCGCAAACACAAAGAGACGCCGGAGCAGAAGCAGCAGCGTCTTAACGACATCGCAAAGCAGGACCCGAAGCTTTACGAGCGCGATAAAGTCAAAGGCGCGGTGCGCACCGACTTTATTCTCTCGGCGGAAATCGTTGCCATTACGCTGGGTATCGTGGCCGAAGCCCCGCTCCTAAACCAGGTGCTGGTGTTGAGCGGCATCGCGATTCTCGTCACGCTCGGCGTGTATGGCATCGTCGGGGTTATCGTAAAGCTTGACGACATGGGGTACTGGCTGGCGGACAAGCGCTCGGCGCTGGCGCGAGGCGTAGGGAAAGGGCTGCTGGTTACGGCGCCGTGGTTGATGAAAGCGCTGTCTGTCCTCGGTACGGTTGCGATGTTCCTGGTAGGCGGCGGTATTGTGGTACACGGTATCACGCCGCTGCACCACGCGATTGAACACTGGGCGCAGGGCCTGGGCGGAGCAGGCGCGGCCATCATGCCGACAGTGCTGAATCTGGTGCTTGGTTTTATTCTCGGCGCTATCGTGCTCGCGGTCGTTACGCTTATCGGCCGGCTGCGCGGTAAACCCGCGCACTGAGAATATTCCTGAAACTGTACGCATGACAGGCGAAAATCGCGCGCGTTGACTATCTTCTGGATGTTTTCACACTGATAAAGGAGGCAGGCATGGTCTTTTTAGTCAGCGATGAAGTCCGGCGCAAAAACAGCGGTCAACGCATGGTGGTGACCGGTTATTCAAGCGGCATGGTGGAATGCCGCTGGTATGACGGTTACGGCGTGCAGCGGGAAGCGTTTCGTGAAGACGAACTGCTTCCCGGCGAAAGGAAATCTCGCGAAGAACGTCGTTGAAATAACGCCCGGCCAGTGTGCCGGGCGTTTTCTTTCCCCTCCATCCTGCAACAGATCAACGACATCCTTTCACTTTCCAGGCGACAATACGTAAAAAAACGGCCACACTTTTAATATCCGCGCCGCCTGGTATTATCTGAGCCGCCTGACCTTCACTCTGCCTCATCCAGTCGAGCCATTATCAGTACAGGGAGTCTGACGTGCCTGACAAGTTACTCATCAGCCGCTGGCGGACCAAAAACCCTATCCGGGTCGTCAACTTCTGCTTCTGCGCCGTTTTCATCTTCTCCACGCTACTGACATGGCGTGAAGGAGTGATCCTGCAGGATGCTTTTATCTCCGCGCAGCGCAACCAGCTTGACAGCACCGCCACGGCGATGGACCGCAACCTACAATACAGTGTCGATAAGCTGCTGTTTTATCGCGCCGGTATGCGTTATGCCATGCATAATCTGCTAGAAGGGCCGCAGACCGACGCCCTCATCGACGGCTTTAAGGCTGAGCGCGATAAACCCGAATGGACGCTGCCGACCGGGCGCGAGCTGGCACCGGAGATCCAGGGCGTCTCTGACGCATTTATCGGTCAAAGTACGCTGCTTGAGCGCAACGACGCGCTGTTATACAGCGAGCTGAACGCAACGCTGGCGCTCGGCCATATGCTGAGCATTGCCGATGCCCGCAGCGAGCGCCCGGAAGTGCGCACCTTTTATGTGTCACGCGCCGGGTTTTACCTCACCAATTTGCCTTTTTTCGACCACGGCAGCATACCGGAGCTGTATTACCAGCAGGTCAGCAGCCGCTGGTTCATCGATCAGTCGCAGCGTCGCAATCCGGGGCGCGGCGTGCGCTGGCTGCATGGGCGCGATCTCAGCATGCCGTCCGGGCAGCGCGTTACCGCCAGTATTCCCGTTGATGACAACGGCCGCTGGTTTGGCGTGCTGGCGATGGATTTCCCCGTCAGCGCGATGCGCGATTTCCTGAAAAACGCGCTGAATGATGACGACAGCGGCGGTGAAATCCTGCTGTTTGACAGCCAGTTAAGCCCGATCGCCACGACCGCTTCCGGTAATGATGCCGCGCTGCACTTTACGGCGCAGGATAAAGCGATGCTGGCGCGCCAGATGGAGCTTGATAATGAGGGCGACGCGCGGATAGATACCCGGTTTATCACCTGGGCGAAGCTCGACTACTTCGACGGCGTGCTGGTGAAAGTCACCACGGTCTCCCAGAGCGCGGAAGGCAGATTCGGTAAGGTGGCGATGGTGCTCGGCCTGCTGTGGCTGCTTTTTACCGCTATGCTGTTTCTCTCCTGGCGGGTGATCGTGGGTATGGTGCGCAATATGCTGACCATGCAGCGCTCGCTCAAATGGCGCGCCTGGTATGACACGCTGACGCGCCTGTACAACCGCGGCGCATTCTTTGAACGCGCGCGTATGGCCGCGAAAACGTGCTTTGCGCAAAGTGAACCCTTTTCTGTTATCCAGCTCGATCTCGATCACTTTAAAAGCATCAACGACCGCTATGGACATCAGGCGGGCGATAAAGTGCTGACGTGGGCGGCGGGTATGTTAAGCCGTTCGCTGCGCGTACAGGATGTGGCGGGGCGCGTCGGTGGGGAAGAGTTCTGCGTTATCCTGCCGGGTACGCCCGCCGAAGGGGCGCGACAGGTCGCCGAGCGGATACGCCAGCGCATTAACAGCCAGGAGATCCTGGTGCGCCCGGACACCACTATTCGTATCAGCGTGTCGGTGGGGGTGAGCGAAGCGCGACGCGACGGCGATTACGATTTCGAGCATCTGCAGTCGATAGCCGATCACCGCCTCTATCTGGCCAAACAGCGCGGGCGCAACCAGGTGTGTGACGAAGGGTAAGGCTTATGCCTTATCCAGAAAGTGATCCAACCCTTCGCGAAACCCCGCCGGGCCGCTCTCTGTGGTGCGGTAGACACGATCCGGGTCGTCATGCTTAAGCATCACGCCCTGGCGGCTGAGACCTTTCACCACCACCGCCAGGTCGACATTATCCAGCAGCGAGGCGTCGTCTGGCCCGTCGCCAAGCCCCAGCGTGGTGCGCAGTTTGCCTTCACGCTTGCGGTACTGCTCCTTGAGCCAGTTCACCGCCTGGCCTTTACCACCGCGCGCGTCCAGCACGTGCCAGAAGCGGCCGCCTTCAATCATCATCAGGCCAAGCGCCTCAAGGCTTGCGGTAAAGCGCGCCAGATTTTCGTCGCTGTCGCGCCAGATAACGGTCTCGGAGGCTTCCAGCAGCTTCGCCATCGCGGCAAGTTTCGGGCTGAACCCGGTCCATTCGGCAATGGTTTTCTCATCCACGTCGCTGAAGCAGAAGAGCTTATAGCCGTGTTCATTGCGCAGGCGGTTAATCACGGCAAGGATGTCATCATGGGGAACGCCGTTCAGCAGGCGAGGGAAGTCGGGGCTATCTTCCCAGGCGGCGTCGAGCTGGATAATTGCACCGTTCTCGGCGATAAAGGGCTGTCCGGAGAGGCCCAGAGCGTCCTGGATGGCGATGATTTCCGCCGCCGTTTTGGTGCTGGAAAGAATCACCGGCACCTGATGGTCAGTCAGGCGCGCAAGCCAGCTTTGCGCGGGTTCCCACTCGTGCGTGTTGGGATCAAGCAGCGTGCCGTCCAGGTCGGTAATCACCAGCAAATCGTCATTCAGATGCGCCATGTTGGCTCCTTTTTGCGCGCTGCCGCCTGCCCGGTTAGCCAGGAATAATCTCAATTAATCGGCCTTTTTTGCAGGGTTATTTCGGGATCGTTTCCACGAAAGGCGCGCGGTTGTTGGCTTGCAGTGAATATATGGTTCCATAATATTAGCAACGTATTATTCACCAGGAAAATATATCCTTGTGCGAGAAAAATTTTGCGGTATGTTGTTCATCGACATCAGTTTCCCTGGTGTAACGAATTTTAAGTGCTTCTTGCTTTCGCAAGCTTATCCCGGCTCCCCAGGCCGGGATATTTTTATGTCTAGCGGTTCACCTCGCTCGGCCCCGCATCGCGGATATCCAGTTCAAACTCCTCGCCAAGCTCCCGACACGCATCCTGCCTGCGCGCATCCGCCAGCGTCGGGGAGACGCGTTCTGGCGTATGCCGCTCGTCTTCGCTAATCACCTCAATCGCGCCCAGCAGAGCGTCGATATCGGCCTGTGGCGTTGCTGGCGTCAGGTCTTCCGGTTTCATGGTATTCACCTCAGGCGGCCCCATCACGCTAATTATAGCTGCCCGCAGGCCGTCGCCACTCTGCGCCCGGTGCCAGCAAAGCGGTTTTGTTCTACACTGGCACAATAGTGAGAAGAGGAGCAGTTATGAACGTTAACGATCGGGTTACCGTTAAGACGGATGGCGGGCCGCGCCGCCCAGGCGTTGTGCTGGCCGTGGAGCCTTTCAATGAAGGTACGATGTATCTGGTTTCGCTTGAAGAGTATCCGCTGGGAATATGGTTCTTTAATGAGAAAGATCATCCCGACGGGATATTTGTCGAAAAGGTGGAATAACACATCATACTTTCTGCTTATTGTTACGCCGCTCCGTTAATACGGGGCGGCGTTATTTTACGGCAGGGTTCATCCTCGCCTGAGCGATACGATGAAGAATTGATTTATCCTTCCGGCGAGCGCCAGAAGCAAAGCGTGTAGGATACAGGGTAAAATTAACGCGCTGCGTTAGCGCATATTCACAAAAATGCCGTTGGTGACGTTATCGGTCAACCGCACAACATGATAGATCACTTGCTTATTATGGGTCTTGATTTTACGTTTTATATTCCCTTTATGAGACGATACTGTCTTGGCCTTAATATTCATCTGATCGGAAATCTGAATCGTATCCTGGCCCGACATCCACATTCTCAGCATACTGGATTCAGTACGGCTTAAAGAAAGTGTAGGCAAACTGATTTTACCAATGCACTGCATATCTTTGGTTAAATAATCTCCCAGAATGGCGTCCAGCGACTCTGGTTTAATCGATTTAGAGCTAATTAAAAGATTCTTACGCACCCGTAAATATTCATCGAAGTGAATATTGGCAATCGCCATAAAAACGATAAATAACGTACCGGGATGCTGATTAATGATGTGCTTTATATGCTGACTGCTTTCGGGATCGTGAATAAAACAGTCTTCATTAATAAACACCACATGGGGCTTACGTAGCTGACAGGCTTCTTCCAGAGTTTCTACGCTATCAGCATGAAATATCTGGCGTTTTCTCACTCCTCTTGTCGATAAATAACCGGTTAGCCCGAGCCTGGTATAGCTGCAGAGATCCATAATAATCGTTGACATAGCCTACCCTCACTAAACGCGTTATCCGTTAAAGCACAACGATTGCTCCACCAGCCTGAGAACGACCGCCGTTCTGCCAAGACCAGCATTTACGGGATAATAAAGCGTCAAACGGCGTACCGCAGACCGATAGCGTGAATCGTATCAGCCGGGTATCGAAGTCATTCAGGCGACCCCAACTATCCCGTAAAGTTACGTATAATTTGCCAGGAAAGTTCTTAAAGTAAAGAGGCGATCCGGTTCTGTGAGAGGCGTAAAATCATTAATTCCGCCTGGGATGTATGGTCAGCCAGAGAATATATTTTCCATATTAGGAATATCCTTAGGATGACCATTTAAAAAGAAAGGTTAACCTTTAGCAGGAATTTCACTAACGATATCAGTCAACAAGTGAAATATTTCTGCGAATAAATGTTCACAGAACGGTGCTATTAAGGGCATTAACGCGGCCATCACGATCATTCCGATGCTCAGGGTCAGCGGAAAGCCAATCGCGAATACCGTCAACTGTGGTGCCATACGGTTTAACAGGCCAAGCGCCAGGTTTAATGCGAGCAGAAGCGTAATCAGCGGCAGCGCCAGCATCACGCCGTTAACGAAAATTAAACTGCCGGCGCGGGTGAGCGCCATAAACGCGTTACTGTTAATCGCTTCGCCGCCAATCGGCAGCGTATGAAACGTATCGGCAAGAATGGAGATAAGCCACAGATGGCCGTTCACCGTGAGAAACAGCAGCATCGCCAGCATATCGATAAAGCGCGCCAGCACCGGCATATTCAGTCGGCTGCCCGGATCGAAAAACGTGGCGAATGATAGCCCCATTTGCAGGCCAATAAGCTCGCCCGCGGTACGCACCGCTGCGAACGCAAACTGCATCGTAAAGCCAATGGCGACGCCGATGAGAATCTGCTGCAATCCCAGCCACAGCCCTTCGAGCGAGAAAATCGGCACATTACTGCCGGGAATATTTGGCGCGAGCGCGATGGTAATCAGCAGCGCCAGACCAATCTTGACGCGGATGCTGATGGAGCGCTCACTTAAGATAGGCGCGGTGCTGATAAGCGCCAGCACCCGCAGCAGCGGCCAGAAGTACAGAGTCAGCCAGTGAAGATACTGGTCGCTGGTGAATTGCAGCATGGGTGCGGCCGTCAGCCGATGATATACGGCAGGTTAGAAAACAGGGTGCGCATATAGTCGAGCAGCAGGTTAAGCATCCACGGGCCTGCCGCCACGATAACCACAAACACCGCCAGAATTTTCGGAATGAACGACAGCGTCATTTCGTTAATCTGGGTGGCGGCCTGCAAAATACTGATAAACAGGCCGGTCACCAGCGCCACCAGCAGCAGCGGTGCGGCGAGCGCGAGCGCGACTTTCATGGCTTCCGTGCCCATCATCATGACCGATTCTGGCGTCATCATGCACCTCGTTAACTGTAAAAGCTTTGGGCAAGCGAACCGACAAGGAGCTGCCAGCCATCAACCAGCACAAACAGCATCAGCTTGAAGGGCAGGGCGATAGACGCAGGCGGCACCATCATCATCCCGAGCGCCATCAGCACGCTCGCCACCACCAGATCGATGATCAGGAAGGGGATAAACACGGTAAAGCCAATCTGGAACGCGGTTTTCAGCTCGCTGGTGACATACGCGGGCAGCAGGATGCGCATCGGCACCGCTTCCGGCCCCTGAATCGGCTGCGTATTGGCAAGCTTCGCGAACAGCGCCAGATCGGCCTCGCGGGTCTGACGCAGCATAAATTCACGCAGCGGTTGTGCGCCGCGATCGAGCGCCACTTCCATGGAGATTTTATTCTCGCTAAACGGCTGATAGGCGTCGGTATAGATCTTATCGATAACCGGCGACATGATAAAAAAGGTCAGGAACAGCGCGAGACCCAGCAGCACCTGGTTTGGCGGCGCGGACGGGGTGCCGAGCGCGTTTCGCAGCAGGCCGAAAACGATAATGATGCGCGTAAAGCTGGTCATCATTAACAGAATGGCGGGCAGGAACGTCAGCGAGGTGATAAACACCAGCGTCTGTACCGGCAGCGACCAGCTCTGACCGCCGCCCGACATCGGCTGGCTGACCAGACCTGGCAGTTGTGCCATCGCCGGCGCGGCCAGCAGGCCGAGCGCGAGGAAAGAAAGATTTAACCAACGACGCATTACTTTCTCCCGCTACGCTTAAGCAGATTTTTCATCAGGTTCTGGAATTCAGCGCCCGGCACGGTTTCCGGCTCCTGCGCGGGTGGCGCAGGCGGCAGGGTGTGCAGCGGCGTGATAGAGGTGGCGGTCACGCCCAGCACCAGGCGGGCGTCTTCCACTTCGACAATCACAATCTTTTCACGAGCACCAAGGCTCAGGCTGCTGTTGAGCTTCAGACCACGTATCCCGGTGGTTTTAGCCGCGAAGCCAAAACGCTTTGCCATCCAGGCAAACAGCAGAATAAAGAGGATAATCAGCGTCAGCGCGCCGCTTACCTGGATTAAGGATGAGCCGGCGTCGGGCATTGCCGGCTGTGCAACAGTGGTCTGGTTTTTCATTTAACGACTCAGGCGACGCATACGTTCTGACGGGGTGATGATGTCGGTGATGCGCACGCCATATTTATCGGCGACGACCACGACTTCACCCTGAGCAATCAGATAACCGTTAATCAGGATATCCAGCGGCTCGCCGGCGAGACCGTCCAGCGCGACCACGGAACCCTGCGTCAGACGCAGCAGCTCTTTAATGGTCATGCGGGTGCGGCCCAGTTCCACGGTGAGTTTGACCGGGATATCCATAATCAGGTTGATATCCTGGAGCGCGCCGACCATGTCGCCACCTTCCAGCGCGCGGAACACGCTGTCCGCCGAGCTTTTGCCTGCGGTTTTCTGCTCGCTCAGCGCATCGGCCCACAGATCGTCTGCGGAGTCGCCGGTGCTTTTTTGTTCTTTCAGTGCATCAGCCCACAGATCGTCCATTTCACCAGCATTTTCATCGGACGGTTTGTTAATGTCACTCATTGGGCTGTTCCTCATTCAGCGAATTCAAAATTGGGTTGATCAAATGTTCAACGCGCAGGGCATATTGCCCGTTTACGGTGCCGTACTGGCTGGTGAGAACCGGTACGCCATCCACATGCACCAGAATGCGATCCGGCTTATCAATGGGCAGCACGTCGCCTGGCTTCAGCTTCAAAATCTTCGAGAGTCGCAGCGGGATCTCGGCGAAGTTAGCAATTAACTCCAGCTCCGAGTGCTGCACCTGCCGTACCAGAGTATCGCGCCAGTTCTGATCTTCCTGACGGGAGTTTTCCAGCGGCGGGTTAACCAGCAATTCGCGCAGCGGCTCAATCATGCTGAACGGCAGGCAGATATTAAACTCGCCGGTCAGGTTACCAATCTCGACGTGAAACGGGGTGTTAACCACGATATCGTTCGGCGAGGTGGTGATATTGGTGAATTTCACCTGCATCTCTGAACGCACATACTCCACGTCCAGCGGGTTAATCGCTTTCCACGCGTCGCTGTAGGCTTCAAGCGCCAGCTTGAGCATACGGTTGATGACGCGCTGTTCGGTGTGGGTAAATTCGCGGCCTTCCACTTTGGTCGGGAAGCGGCCATCACCGCCGAACAGGTTGTCCACCGCGATAAACACCAGGCTTGGCGAGAACACAAAAAGCCCGGTGCCGCGCAGCGGTTTTAAATGAATCAGGTTAAGGTTGGTCGGCACCGGCAGGTTGCGGGCAAACTCGTGGTAGGGCTGAATACGAATCGCCCCCACGGTAATGTCCGGGCTGCGGCGCAGCAGGTTAAACAACCCCATACGGAACTGGCGCGCGAAGCGTTCGTTGATAATCTCCAGCGCCTGGAGGCGCTCGCGCACCACGCGACGCTGGGTATTGGGATCGTAGGGGCGAATGTCGCCATCGCCACCTGTCGCTTGCTGTTCCGCGCTCTGCTCGCTGTCGCCGTTTAACAGCGCATCGATTTCGGCCTGAGAAAGAATGCTGTCGCCCATGGCTTTACCGCAGAATAAAGGCAGTGTAGAGGACGTCAGTCACTACCTGCTTCGGTTGTCCTGCCACCAGCGGCGCGGAGAGCGTCTGTTTAATCGCTTCCACCAGCTTCTGTTTGCCTTCGTCGGTTGCGAGCTGCGAGGCATCCTGACGCGAGAAGAGCAGCAGCAGACGGCTGCGTACTTCCGGCAGGTAGTCGCTCAGACGCTGGCGGGTCGCCTCGTCCTTCAGACGCAGCGTAATACCGACGTACAGCACACGGTCGGCATCACCCAGGTTCACGGTGAAGGTATCCAGTGCGAAAAAGACCGGCGCTGGCGGCGGTTCTGGCGCCGCTTTAGCCGCGGTGGTGCCGTGCTGCTGCATACGCCAGTAGCTGTAACCTGCCGTCGCACAGGCAGCGAGAGTTATAATGACCAGTAACGGGATCCAGATGGAGCGTTTACGGCCTTTACCTTTGGTGATTGCGCTGTCAGTCATCAGACTCGGGTTTCCTGTATCAGTACTGCGATAGAGTGATTATCCCGTCTCTGCGCGCAGTCAAAGCCTGGAAAAAACGGGAATAATCACGTTACCTCTGGCGTTAGGCAAAGATATCGACCGCGCCGTTACCGCGAGCGGCTGCCTGAAGGCTTGCCGGAGCGGCAATCGCTTCTTCTTCACCATTCAGGCTAAAAGCGCCGCCGGAACGGGATGCGGCAGACTGTTGCGGGTTGTTTTGCTGCTGCTGACCGCTAAAGTTTTCGCTGCTGATGCTGCTCTGACCGAGCTGAATGCCGTTCTCCGCGAGCTGCGCACGCAGCGTCGGGAGGGCCGCCTCCAGCGCTGCACGCACGTGACTGTGCGGCGACACCATCTGCACCTGCGCCATGTTGTCATCAATCTTCAGGCTAATCTGTACCGCGCCCAGCTCTTCCGGATGCAGGCGCAGCTCGGCGCTCTGCTGGCCGTTGCGGGTAAACAGCGTGATGTGCTGGCTCACCGAGTTCTGCCAGTCCGGGGTGCCGAGCGGTGCGGTGACCTGCGGGGTCGGCATCGTCATTGCCGGCGTGGTGTTCTGGGCACCTTGCGTGGTCGTGGAGGCCAGCGCGTGCAGGTTCAGGTTATGCGGCACCTGCGTGCTGCTCACATCCGCGGCGGTTTTATCGAGCGTCGAGACGGGCGCGACAACATCCGCAGGCGTCTGGCCGGTGACCGGCGCAGTCGCAGCGGCGGCCATCAGCGGGGTGGCGGCGTCATCAGTTTTCGCGCTGGTTTTGGCATCGCTTTTGGCGTTGCCGAGCGTCTGGGTCAGGCTCGCCGCCGGGCTAAAGCCGCTGGCACTCAGTGCGGCTACGCCCTGGGCCTGGGTCTGCATTGTTGCACCCGCCGCCGCGTTCGGCTGCTGTGTCTGCGGCAGCATCGCGAAGAGGGCGCTTAACGCGGCCATATCTTCATCGCTGAGTTTTTTATCATCGTCAAGACCAGCGGTTTTCAGCGCGGGCTTCTCAGCACCCGGCATTACCGTCTGCGCGTCGCCGGCGGCAAGCGTCAGGTCGGCCGGGGTGATTTCGCCGTTGGTCAGTTGATCCAGCAGACGCGCGAGATCGTTCTGCACGCCTTGCTGGCCCGCCGTGGCATCAGCCAGCGTTTTACCCGCCAGCGTCTCTTTACCGGCACCCTGCAACTGCGCGAGCGACAGCGTTTTACCGTCGTCAAACGGCAGCTTGCCTGAGAAATGCTGGCCTAACAGCGCCAGGAAATCCTGCGCCGAGCCGCCGCCTTTCGCATCGGCGCCTTTCAGCCCGGCACCGGTGCCTGTCGCATCGACGTCACTGGTAAGCACAACATTGGGCAACGTAATCATTCGCCTTTCCTCATTGATGCCCGCTGGGCAAATTCATCCATTCTTTTTTGATCGAGCCGGTTTTCCGCCAGCAGCGCCGCGCTGGCGTGCCGGTCCTGGAGCGTTTGCCAGGCCTGAAGACGCTGCTTTTTCTCTTTCCAGAACGAGAGCGCCTGATCGACTTTGGTATTCCACTGCGTAAGCTGGAGGCGATGCTGTTCAATCGCTTTCTCCAGCGTCTGAATAAACTGCTGGTAATTGACCCAGCGGTTACTGGCAATCCCCTGGGTCATGGTCTGATTCAGGTTATTGCGATATTCCTGCTGATAATTCATCAGCATCGACAACTGCTCTTCCGCCTGCTGACAGCCGCGACGCATTTCGCCAAGCCGCAACGCGGCATCGTCGACTTCTTTCTCAGCCATATCTTTAAGCGTGTTCAGCGCGCCATTTTGTTTCATGGCTACCTCCCTCATACCTCATCATACTGACGGGAAGATAAGCTCCAGTGCCTGCAACGCATCCTCTACACCGGAACGTTCGTAAATACCCTGCTGCAGAAACGCTTCCAGTTGCGGCCACAGCGTAATGGCGCGATCCAGCATCGGATCGCTGCCTTTGGCATAAGCCCCAACGCTCACCAGATCGCGGTTGCGCTGGAAACTTGAAAGCAGCTGTTTGAAGGTCCGCACGCGCGCGTAATGCTCTTCGCTGATGATGGCTGTCATCACGCGGCTGATGGACGCTTCGATATCAATCGCCGGATAGTGACCGGCCTCCGCGAGGCGACGCGACAGCACGATGTGGCCGTCAAGAATGGCGCGCGCGGAGTCGGCGATCGGGTCCTGCTGGTCATCGCCTTCGGTCAGTACGGTATAAAACGCGGTAATCGAGCCGCCGCCGCTGATGCCGTTACCGGCGCGCTCGACCAGCGCGGGCAGTTTGGCGAACACCGAAGGCGGGTAGCCTTTGGTCGCGGGCGGCTCGCCGATGGCCAGCGCGATTTCACGCTGCGCCATCGCGTAACGGGTCAGCGAATCCATGATCAGCAGGACGTGCTGACCGCGGTCGCGGAAATCTTCTGCGATGCGGGTGGCGTAGGCGGCACCCTGCATACGTAATAAAGGAGAGACATCCGCCGGGGCGGCAATGACCACCGAGCGGGCGCGCCCTTCGGCGCCGAGGATGTTCTCGATAAAGTCTTTAACTTCACGGCCACGCTCGCCGATAAGCCCCACCACGATGACATCCGCCTGGGTGTAGCGCGCCATCATGCCGAGCAGTACCGACTTACCGACGCCGGAGCCCGCGAACAGGCCCATACGCTGGCCGCGACCGACGGTCAGCAGGGCGTTAATCGGGCGCACGCCCACATCCAGCACATCTTCAATGGCGGTACGTTGCAGCGGGTTAAACGGCGGGGTGATAAGCGCGCCGGTGGTTTCGGTGTCAGGGGAGGGCAGACCGTCGAGCGGCTTGCCCGCGCCGTCCAGCACGCGGCCAAGCAGTTGCGGGCCGAGCGGCAGCTGTTTGCTGCTCTGTAACCCTTCGCCACCCCCCGAACGGGCATAGACGCGCGCGCCCGGCAGAATGCCTTCGACTTCTTCGAGCGGCATTAAAAACAGTTTCTGGCCGTTAAAGCCGACCACTTCGCTTTCCACTTCCTGGAGCTGCGTGCCTTCCTGACGTTCGATAATGCAGGTCGCGCCGAGCGGCAGTTGCAGCCCGGTCGCCTCCAGCACCAGGCCGGTGGCGCGGGTCAGGCGGCCGTAGCGGCGCACCGACGGCAGTTGCGCCATTTTGGTCTCGAAGTTATCGAGCGTATTGAGCCAGCGGGTCAGACGGGCGGTCATTACACCACTCCTGGTGCGGCCAGGCGGCACAGTTCCTGCCAGCGCGTCGCCACGCTCGCATCGAGATCGCCTTCATCCGCGGAGACTTTGCAGCCGCCCGGGTGGAGCGTCGGGTCGCCGCGCAGACGCCAGCCGTGCAGGCTTAAGGTCGCGCCCAGCATCTCTTCGACGCGCTGTAAATCGTCCGGATGCACGCGCAGCTGCGGTTTGCCGCTGAACAGCGGCTCCTGCTGCAACAGCGTCTGGATCTGCTTAATCAGATGATTGTTATCCACCTGAACGTGGCCAATCACCTGGCGCGCGGCTTCCAGCGCCATCTGCATCAGGCGCGAGGCGATGACGCTGTCGAGCGCGTCCAGGGTGTACTGGAACTCGCTCACCAGCTGCTGCATACGCGCGTGTATTGGCCCCTGCTGGGCGCGCGCTTCGGCGAGCCCTTGTTCAAATCCTTTGGAATGGCCTTCCTGGCGGCCCTGCTCGAAGCCCTGCTGACGCCCTTCGGCGAGCCCGGCGTTAAAGCCTTGCTCATGCGCCTGGGTTTGCATCATCACCAGCGCCTGCTGCTGTTGCTGCAGGCGTAACTGCTCTTCGTCGACTTCTTCGCTTTCGCCGCTGACCGTCTCGTCGAATGCCATAAATTCCGGCATTACAGGCGGGGAGAGGTCATCCGGCATCCAGCGCTGCCAGGGAAGCTTATTAGACATAGGTATCCTCGCCGCTGCCAATTACCATCTCGCCGGTTTCCGCCAGACGACGGACAATGAGCAGGATAGCTTTCTGTTCGTTTTCCACCTGAGACAGACGCACCGGCCCGCGGTTGGCCAGATCGTCGCGCAGGATATCGGCCGCACGCTGCGACATGTTGCGCAGGAATTTCTCGCGCAGCGGCTGCTCGGCGCCTTTGAGGGCGATAAGCAGAGATTCGGACTCCACTTCCTGCAGCAGGCGCTGGATGGAGCGGTCGTCGACTTCCACCAGGTTTTCGAACAGGAACATTTCGTCGATGATTTTCTGCGCCAGATCGCCGTCGAATTCGCGCACTGCCGTAATAACGGCTTCTTCCTGCTGCGTTTTCATCAGGTTGATAATTTCTGCCGCCGTTCTCACGCCGCCCATTTTGCTGCGCTTGAGGTTCTGGCCGTCGAGCAGGTTGTTCAGCACTTCTGTCAGCTCCGCCAGCGCCGCCGGCTGGACGCCGCCGAAGGTGGCGATACGCAGCATCACATCGTGACGAAGACGCTCGTCGAACAGCGCCAGGATATCCGCCGCCTGAGCACGTTTGAGGTGCACCAGAATGGTGGCGATAATCTGCGGGTGTTCGTCGCGAATAAGGTCGGCGGCGCTCTGCGGCTCCATAAAGTTGAGCGTTTCCATACCCGAAGTGGTCTCTTTGGAATCGAGAATATCTTCGAGCAGGCTGGAGGCGCGCTCTTCGCCCAGCGCTTTGACCAGCACCGAACGCAGGTAGTCGTTGGTGTTGATGCTCAGCGCTGCGAACTGTTCCGCTTCCTGTTCAAACTCCGCCAGCACGTCAGTCAGCTGTTTGTTAGAGATCTGACGCACGCTCGCCATCGCGGCACTGAGGTGCTGCACCTCGCGAGGCGAGAGGTGTTTGAACACCTCCGCCGCGCGGTCTTCGCCGATGGTCATCAGCAGAATGGCGCTTTTATCGGTACCCGACAGACCATTGGCATTAGCGTTGGAATTAGCGTTACTCATAGCTCGTTACTCATCCACTGGCGGATGACCAGCGCGACCACGCGCGGATCGTTGTCTGACATTTCGCGGATACGCTGGCTCATTACTTCGGCGCTCAGGCGCTGGTTCGCGCGGCGCTGCTGCGTCTGTTCGTCTTTGCTCAGGCGAACTTCCACGGACTCTTCCACTTCTTTACGCTGCTGCTGCATTTCCTGAACGCGCTTCACTTCTTCAGCGCGGCGCTGGAACTGCGGACGAACCGCTTTACGCCACAGCAGCCAGGCGACAATCAGCACCACCAGCCAGCGGCCTGCGGACAGAAGCTGATCGATGAACGCTTGTTGCTTCCAGAACGGCAGTTCGCCACCGGATTCATCGCTCGCGGTAAACTGCGAGTTGACCACGTTCAGGGTATCGCCGCGCTTGTCGGAGTAGCCCATCGCTTCGCGGGTCAGGTCTTCAATCTGTTTCAGCTGCTCGGCGGTCAGCGCGAGCGGCTTACCGTTGCCAAGCTGACGGTAGTTCACGACTACCGCGACGGAGAGACGCTGCACGTCGCCCACGTTCATTTTGGTATGGCGAATGGTGCGATCCACTTCGTAGTTCGTGGTTTCATCACGCTGGCTGCTGTGCGGGCCGCTGCTCGCACCTGCCGTGCTGGTGCTCTGGGTACGCTGCGCGTTCTGACCATTCGCATTCTGACCGTTGGCGTTCTGAGCATTGTTCTGGCCGGCAGGCGCGTCAATCGGTGCGCTATTCGCCGGTGCAGGCTGGTTAGAGAGCGCGCCCGGTACGCCGCCCGGATAAGCGCCACCCACCTGGTCGTTGGTGTTCAACTGACGAGAACGGACGGCCATCTGCGACGGGTCGCTGTTCGGGCGGTACTGCTCTTCGGTCTGTTCTTTATTAGAGAAATCGATCTGCGCGGTAACCTGGGCATGGACGTTGCCGGTGCCGACGATAGGCGCAAGGATAGATTCGATACGGCGCTGGATACGGCCTTCAACATCGGAGGCGTATTTGAGCTGCGCGTCGTTAAGGTCACGAGCGCCGGTGCCGGACTGCGTCAGCAGGCGACCGGTTTGATCGACCAGCGTCACGTTACCCGGCGGCAGGCCCGCGACGGCGCTGGACACCATGTGCACGATGGCGGCGACCTGGCCATCATCGAGCGCGCGGCCCGGCTGCAGGTTAAGCGTGACCGACGCGGAAGGGGATTTCTGCTCGCGAACAAATAAAGAGGGCTTCGGCATGGCGAGGTGTACACGCGCATTCTTCACCGGACCTAACGTCTCGATGGTACGCGCCAGCTCGCCTTCCAGCGCGCGCTGGTAGTTAACCTGCTCGCTGAACTGGCTGATGCCGAATTTTTCCTGATCCATCAGCTCAAAGCCCACGGCGCCGCCTTTCGGCAGCCCCTGCTGGGCGAGACGCAGACGCAGATCGTATACCTTCTCGGCAGGCACCATGATAGAAGCGCCATTATCCGCGAAGTTGTAAGGAATGTTCATCTGAGTCAGCTGGGTGACGATAGCGCCGCCGTCCTGATCGCTCAGATTGCTGTAAAGCACGCGGTACTCCGGCTGTTTTGCCCAGAGCACCAGAGCCACAATAATAGCCACCGCGGCGGCCCCGGCCACCATTAAGGGGATCTTCGGGTTTGCGCGTAAGCGGTTGAGCCACTCTACGGTTTTATTTTGTGGCGTTTGAGTTGAAGCTGCGGCAGTCATTGCGCCCCTCTTGACTCAGCGTTGACAGAATAATGCGTGTTATGAAGCAAAACGGACTCCCGGGTCGGCAAGCACGACTAAAGTTCCACTTGGATGGCGAGGGTCATTATTGGCTGTCGCGCGTTTTTCTATGGGTCAAATAGGTTGGTTTTTTATCGTTATTTAGAGCCTTTATCCCATTGACAAAGTGTTACTCTGCACCCCGTTGAAAAATCATCCAGGGGTAAAAGATGGCTATTCAGGGTATTGAAGGGGTACTCCAGCAGATGCAGGCCACCATGCAGGTGGCGCGCAATAATGCTGTTGAGACGCCGCCCTCCGTGAGTTTCGCCGGAGAGTTACAGGCCGCGCTTGGACGTATCAGCGATACGCAAAACGCCGCCCGCACTCAGGCGGAAAAATTCGCAATCGGCACGCCGGGCGTGGCGCTGAACGATGTGATGGTCGACCTGCAAAAATCGTCTATCTCGCTGCAGATGGGCATCCAGGTGCGCAATAAGCTGGTTGCGGCGTACCAGGACATTATGAATATGCAGGTTTGATAGGTTTAACTCGCTGATAAGTTTGAAATTAACTAATCTGAGCCCATCACCTGGGGCATGGGTGGGGCAAAGTCAGATAATTTCTGGTTTAGCATGGTGATCTGTTCACGGTTGTTATCGGACATCCAGGAACCGTACACCTGATACACCATTTGCGAGTTAGCATGCCCCATCTGGTTTGCGATAAAATTGGGGTTTGCTCCTGCTGTTAATGACCAGCATGCGTATGTATGGCGCGACTGGTAGGCTTTCCGATACCGGACGCCAGCGCGTCGCAGTGCCGCTTCCCAGCTCTGGTTTACTGAAGCCACAGCATAGTGATGGCCCGCTTTTCCGTTGGTGGCGCTCAGGGATGGATTGAAGACAAAAGTGCAAGGGTGGATGGTAGAGCGTCCGAATTCCCGCAGCTTAACTTCGATCTGATATTGCTTACCAAGACGTGTCATTTCTGCCTGGCGTTTCAGTACATCCAGTGCAGGCTTGATCAGGTAAACGATCCTGTCTGTGCCAGCCTGAGTTTTCGGTAGCGTGAACTCTTTCATCATCGTGTGGTTTCTTCTAACCATCAGCGTTCCAGCCTTTAAATCGATATCTTCCCAGGCCAGTCCGCAAAGCTCCCCATGTCTTAATCCGGTATATACAGCGAGCGACCAGAAGTTTTTTATCTGCAGATTGCCGCAGGCTTCGATCACCCTTGAAAACTCCTCCCGCGTTAGCGGATCTGGTTCAGGCTTTGCCTTTTTAAGGGGGGATATTCCCTCAAACGGGCTTTTCTCAATGTAACCACCGCTAACGGCAAATCTGAAAATGCCATGCAGAACTGACATGTACGCGTTAACAGTTGGTACTGATCTGCCTTTAACCGGCTTTGTTTTTCCGGCTGAAAGGATCTGGTAGCCTGTCAGCAACTCTTTTCGCAGGTAAAGCAGAGCTTCAGTGTTAATCGCCGAAACCAATTTTTTTTCACCAATCATCGGGATCACATTTTTTACGATTGAGTCGTAACGTCGCATGGCATTGGTTGTTATCTCCATACGTTTGAGGCCAAGCCATCTTTCAGCCAGCGCCCCGATGGTAATTTCTCTTTTGTTTACCCCAAATTTCTCCAGATTTGGCGAGTCAGGAAACTGATTCGCATAATCAAAGCAGCCCGTTTTGATAGCAAAACAAACAGAGGCCCGCAGAACCCCGGCCACTTTGCGGTTTTTAGCGGTGTCAGGGACACCGAGGTTTTCCCTGACACGCTTTCCTTTATACAGAAACCATATGCGCAGCTTGCCGCCATGGTTTTCTACACCCGTTGGGTAAGACGTATTACTCATTGAAGCCTCCCAACGTCCAAGAGCGCACCATAGCTTAAGCCTTTCCAGACAAAACAGCACCAGGCTGTTTTGCAGCCTGTCGTTCAATCCACGCATTTATCGCTTCGCAGTTATAAACGCATTCGCTGTTTGGCTTCGGTTCACCATCTGGAGCGATATGAAGGTATTCCCGGCCCTGCATCCAGGATGTTTTGCGCGCTTTGGCGATCGTGCCGGGGCGGAGCCCGGTAACGGCGACGAGCTTATCTTCGGTGATCCATTTGTTTGGCGTTACCGCAGGTCGCAACTTATTGCGCTGCCGGTACCGGGCGGAGCCGGTCCGGTGCAGTACCGGTATGCAGTGAGAGTATCAGGCCACTGCGTGCCCGTCAGCTACCAGCTCGTTCAGCAGATGGTAGGGGAGTTTAACCGCCAGGCGGAGGCTTTCGCGTGCAGGAACTCAACAGACGATACCGCGACTGGCGGGGAACTGAAGTCCACGTCACCGGTTACGACCCAGAAAAACGACAGGTTATCTTCCGGCGCGCGGGTTACCCGCACGACTGCATGCAGCCTGTTGAGCGGTTCCGCGAGAAGTTCAAAAGGGTGGATGCATGAGCGTTAAGTTATCAGCGTACGTGTGGGATGGCTGCGCGAGTGCCGGAATCAAAGGCACGAAGCTGCTGATCCTGGCGCGCCTGGCTGATTTCTCCAGCGATGAAGGTATCAGCTGGCCCAGCGTCGACACCATCGCGCGCCAGATTGGCGCCGGTCGCAGCACCGTAATTACCGCAGTTGGTGAGCTTGAGCGTGACGGATGGCTGACCCGTAAAGAACGCCGTCAGGGCCAGCGCAGTGGTACCAACATCTACACGCTGAACGTGCCGCGCCTGCGCCAGGCGGCTGCCGGTGCTTATTCTCAGGGTCCGGTTTCTGAACATTCAGAATCTGGACGTTCAGAATCTGAAGGTTCAGAAGCTGGACGTCCAGAATCTGAACGTCCGGAAAACCGCAAAAACAGCGCTTCTCAGGGTCCAGAATCTGGACACGATCCGTCAGTAACTTCAAAACAAGAACCATCAGATAAAAAACCTTCTTGTCAGGTTGCCGGGCAACCCGACGCTGAGCAGCTGATCACCGATAAAGCGATTGCTGTGCTGAAGCACCTGAATCTGGTCACCGGCGCGCGTTACCAGAACTCGAAATCCTCACTGGAGAACATCCGGGCCCGGCTGCGCGAAGGGCATTCCGTGGAAGACCTGCAGCTCGTGGTCGACTACAAACACGAGCACTGGCACGACACGGAAATGTACGACTACATGCGCCCGCAGACGCTGTTCGTCCCGGGCAAGCTTGAAGGCTACCTGCTGAGCGCCACCCGCTGGAAAGAGCGCGGACGCCCGTCCCGCCAGCAGTGGAAGCAGCGCAGTGTGCAGCGTGACAACAGCGCATTTAAAGCCAGCTATGCCGGTGTTGATTACAGCCAGGTTCCGGAGGGGTTCAGATCATGAAAAACGAGAAGCTGAAACACGAGGTTTTTGAAGAGCTGGCCTGCCAGCTGGAAAGACAGCATCTGTGGCGCCGCGCCGCGCATGTTTACCTGGCTGCGTTCGATGCTTCGAAGAGTAACCGGGACCGCGAACGGCTGGCGAAGAAGCGAACCCAGTGCCTGAAGATGAGTAACCGCGTTGGTTACGTGGAAGGCCGTTGCTATCTGGCCGGTAACTATGTGGGGGAACTGTGATGCACGCGTTGAATACTTATAACCAGGCGCTGGCGGCGCTGCGCAGCAAACCGGCTCACGAACTTAAGGAAGTCGGCGATCAGTGGCGCACGCCGGACAATATTTTCTGGGGCATCAACGCCATGTTCGGCCCGCTCGTACTGGACCTGTTCTCTGATGGCGAGAACGCCAAATGTGAGGCTTATTACACAGCGGAAGATAACGCGCTGACGCAGGACTGGTCCGCGCGTCTGGCCGAGCTCAACGGCGCCGCGTTCGGCAACCCGCCGTACAGTCGCGCGTCCAGGCACGACGGTCAGTACATCACCGGCATGCGCTACATCATGCAGCACGCCAGCGAGATGCGGGAAAAAGGCGGGCGGTACGTCTTTTTGATTAAAGCGGCCACCAGCGAGGTCTGGTGGCCGGAAGACGCGGATCACATCGCCTTTATCCGTGGCCGCATCGGTTTCGATCTTCCGTCCTGGTTTGTACCTAAAGACGAAAAGCAGATCCCGTCCGGCGCGTTTTTTGCGGGTGCCATTGCGGTATTCGATAGGACCTGGCGCGGCCCGGCAATGAGTTACATCAGCCGCGACGAGCTGGAAGCGCACGGCGACGCGTTTATTGCACAGATACGCCGTCAGGCTGAACGCCTTCTGATGAGTAACCGCCTGGAACCTGATGAGGATGAAACAGATCCGCATTCAGAAACTGAGCCGCAACTGCAGGCTGCTGAAACAGAGTTGCCACTGACAGCAGCCGACATCCTGGAACGAAGCGGCGTTGAGGTATGGGCCTGTGCTTGCGCGGCGTTCGGCAGCAAAGAGGCGTATGCGTTCCATGAATCCCGCTTTGCTCACAGCTGGGCCGCGGACTCCGTAGAAAGCCCGATGCTGGTGACGGTGACCGCAGACGTCATTTCGCGCGCGCAGTCGCTGATTAAAGAGCATCACAACGGCGTCAAGCTGCGTGCTTTTATGGCCCTCAATGATTTTGTTTTTCAGGACGATGCGGAGCGGAAAGACATGCACGAACGGCTTGCGACGGTCGCTCGCGAAGCTGAAGAGCAGCATGGCCTGGCGATGGATGAGTTTCTGCTGGTTGTCGGGGCAATTGACACCACGCACTGGCGGAACATTCGGCAGCTTAGAGCCTCCATTCGCGAAATGGCTGGCGCGCGGGAGAAAGCGGCATGAATTCCACCTCTGCTTTGACCGCCCGCCAGCAGGAGGTGCTGAATATGCTCGCGGATTTCCAGAGACGAAACGGTTACCCGCCGACGCAGAAAGAAGTGGCCCAGCTTATGGGGGCCGCTTCACCCAACGCTGCGACCGATATGCTGCGTAAGCTGGAGAAGAAAGGCGCCATATCGTTATCAAAAGGCGTCGCCCGCGGCATCACCATCAACGGCAGGGCCAAAGAAGATGAGGCAGTTACTTTGCTGCGCGCGATGGTTGCTGGTGATGAGAACGCGAAAGCTAAGGCTGTATTGTTTCTTGAAAGGCTGAGGAGGATATCTTGATCCATTATCACGGTGGACCAATCACTCCTGATACCTGCGCCATTCGCGCATGGAAAGGAAGGCATGCCTTTGTCTCGTTTGCACATCCGGGCCAAATAAACCTTGTATCTGAATATTGCCAGTCATTCGCGCTGGACAATGGTGCATTCACTGCATGGAAGGCTGCAGGACGTAACAAAATCGACTGGCGAGATTATTACGAATTTGTAGCACGCTGGAAAAATCATCCCGGTTTCGATTTTGCAATCATCCCGGACGTGATCGATGGTGGTGAAGCTGAGAATGAGGCTTTACTCAATGAATGGCCACATGGTGCCTTTTTCGGGGTTCCTGTTTGGCACATGAACGAGAGCGATGATCGCTTTATTCGCCTCTGCAAACACTATCCGCGGGTGGCAATTGGTAGTTGCGGAGAATATGACGTTAAAAGTCCGAATCTGGCTGTGGCACGCATAAAAGACCTCATACGTCATATAACGGATGATTTCGGACAACCAGTAACGAAACTGCACGGCTTGCGCATGCTGAACCCGCTCATTTTTACAAAGCTACCACTTGCCAGTGCCGACAGCACAAACGTTGCAAGGAATATTGGGATTGATAAAGCCTGGTCAGGAGCCTACGCGCCAGCTTCCAAAGAAACCAGAGCCGCTGTGCTTGTTGAACGTATCGAATCCTTTAACAGTCCCGGCTCACTCAGCTATTGCGAGCAGAGGGATAAGCTTGTAATGCAGCTGCAATTAGCGGTTTAGGGAGGGTTATGAATATGAAACTCATCCTGCCATTCCCTCCCAGTGTTAACAGCTACTGGCGCGCCCCGACTAAGGGGCCGCTAAAAGGCCGTCACCTTGTCAGCGCCGACGGGCGCAAATATCAGAGCAATGCCGCAGCGGCAGTTGTTGAGCAACTGCGGCGCATACCCAGGCCTGTCACCAGCCTGCTGGCGGTGGAGGTGGTGCTTTATCCGCCTGACCGGAAACGCCGCGATCTGGATAACTATCTGAAGGCACTTTTCGATGCGCTGACGCTGGCCCATGTCTGGGAGGACGACAGCCAGGTGAAAAAGATGCTGGTGGAATGGGGCCCGGTAACCAGCAAAGGGAAGGTGGAAATAACGATCAGTAACTTTGTGGCGGGTGCAGCCGCCTGACAGATGGAGAAACCTATGAACCAGACACACCCGATTTCATTTTGCCCTAAGCATCATGCGGCGCTGGCAGGTCAGGAGCTTTTTATGTCCAGCCGGGAAATAGCCTCGCTTGTAGGTTCACGTCATACCGACGTATGCACCGCCATTGAGCGGTTAATAAAGAAGAGCGTCATTGATGGGTAGAGGAAGTGGAAGAACTCTGTAATCACTGCGGTGGTAAAGGGGTTATCAGTACGGCCTGCCGGGACTGCTCGGGACGGGGAACGGCGCTTGACCGTAAGCGTACCGAGTTACACGGCGTGCCGGTGCAAAAGCTGTGTGAACGATGTGGCGGTAAAGGGTTTGCACGTCTTCCCACCACTCTGGCGCGCCGTCAGGTGCAGGTGCTGGTGCCTGATATGACCGATTACCAGTGGTACAGCGGGTTTGCTGACGTCATTAATCTGCTGGTGACGAAATGCTGGCAGGAAGAAGCATTCGCGGAAAAAATGCTGCGAGAAGTCACACGTTAGAAGCCTGATTAAACATTTTAGCGACACGATGCTTGCTAAATTCAAAAAAATTGGGTAGGATTTTTCTAACGATGGGCGTTGTATATCTACCGTTCAGAACCCGCCATTGAGCGGGTTTTAAATTTTGTAGCGTAAACTTAGCTTCGATCAAAAATTCAGCTCTATAACATTCAAACTTTTCGAGGGTAATGAGATGCTACTATCTCCCCAAGCAACAGAGTGAAGAATGATGCATATCACATTTGACGATATTGTTCAGGCAAGACAAGATGTTGAGGATAAACTTAATAACCTGACACAAATTATGCGTAAAGAAGCGGGTGAGTTTCTCACGCAATACAGGAATTCCTTATCTACAGGCAGAGAGGTTTGGTCTGATGGTAATAGGACTTATCCATTTGCAAGAATAACTAACTGTAATGAACAGGGCCTTTCTCGACTTCAGCCTGTAAATGAGTTAGTTCTTGATGCAAGGAATTCTGTATCCTTTGTACTTGAAACCGTAGTTGACATTAATACTAACGGTGGCTCTTGGGAAAGTATTGATATTCGAATGTATCAGCAAGGGCGCAGCATCATTATTGAAATACATCCAGGTAATCGCTGCGTGGAAATTCCTTTTAATAGCGGTGATAATAGCTATTTCGAAGCGTGTAAGGCTGTTAAAGAAACCGTGGTTGAAAAGATTAGGTCCAGACTATCTAATTAAAGTAACTAATTTTTAAATAGGCCGCCGAGAGGTGGCCTTTTTGTTATTCAATGTATCCAATATAAAAATCATCATCAAATATATCCGCGTAACCTTATATTAATTACCGTTCACATTTCCCCTCGCTCAGAGAGGATGCACAGCATATAGAGGGGGCTAAATGTCCGATCCGGTTTCGGGAACTGTCGCGACAGGGGCTGCGCTTACTGGTGCAAGCATCTACGGACTGCTGACCGGCACAGATTACGGTGTAATTTTTGGCGCGTTTGCCGGTGCGGTCTTTTATGTTGCCACCGCGGCAGACCTAACGCTGATCAGACGCGCGGCCTATTTCGTTGTTTCGTATATCGCTGGCGTTTACGGTGCCGGACTGGTGGGCTCCAAACTTGCCAGCTGGACGGAATACAGCGACAAGCCGCTTGATGCACTGGGGGCCGTTATCCTCTCTGCGCTGACGATTAAAATCCTGACGTTCGCCAGCCAGCAAGACCCCGCGCAGTGGTTCCAGCGATGGAGAGGGGGAGCCAATGGTAATAAGTGATCCTCTGGTGCTGACCAACGTGGCGACGTGCTCGGCCATTGTGCTGAGGCTGATGCTGTTCCGTAAGCCCGGTGCCCGCCATCGCTGGTGGGCGTCGTGGCTGGCATACCTGATTATTCTGGCGTATGCCTCGGTGCCGTTTCGCTACGCCTTCGACTTTTACGTCCACACACACTGGGCGTCGGTCATCATCAACTTAATCATCTGCGCCGCCGTGTTCCGTGCCCGGGGCAACGTAGCGCGTCTGTTCAGGTACTGAGGCCCGAATGAACCAACAACAATTTCAGCAGGCGGCTGGTTTAAGCGCCAGCTTAACTGTGCGCTGGTTTCCGCACATTGACGCGGCGATGTGCGAGTACGGCATCACTGCGCCGGTCGCTCAGGCAATGTTCATTGCGCAGGTCGGCCATGAAAGCACTGGCTTTACCAGGCTGGTGGAGAGCTTCAACTACAGCATCGCAGGGTTGAACGGTTTTGTCCGGGCTGGCCGGCTAACTCAGGATCAGGCCAACATGTTGGGCCGCCGCACGTATGAAAAGGTGCTCCCCCTTGAGCGTCAGCGCGCGATTGCCAATCTGGTTTACAGCAAGCGCCTCGGTAATAACGCCCCGGGTGATGGCTGGAAATATCGCGGACGCGGGCTCATCCAGATCACCGGGCTCGAAAATTACCACAACTGCGGCGCCGCGCTGAAACTCGACCTTGTGAGCTCGCCGGAACTGCTTTCCGAAGACGCCACCGCAGCGCGCTCTGCAGCATGGTTCTATACCAGCAAAGGCTGCCTCAAATATCCGGGCGATGTGCTGCGCGTCACGCAGATTATTAACGGCGGGCAGAACGGGCTGGAAGACAGACAGGCCCGCTATGCGGCAGCGCGCCGGGTGCTCTGATGGCTGCGCTATGGGGCTTTGTTCGGACATGGTGGAAGCCGCTACTCTTCCTAGCAGCTGTTGGATTCGCGCTTTATTACCGGGCCTCGCTCACAAAAGCAGAGGCATCTTTAACCAAAGTTAATCGTGAATTAAAACTGGCTAAAGATGACATTGAGGATATGCAGCGCCGTCAGCGCGACGTAGCGGCTCTTGATGCGAAATATACGAAGGACTTAGCGGATGCTCAGAAAAATATTGCTCAGCTTGAGCGCGATGTGGCTGCTGGCCGTAAGCGGTTGCAGCTTAACGCCACCTGCCCCGCGAACGGAGCGTCCGGCACCACCCGCATGGATGATGGCACCGGCCCCCGACTTAATTACGCCGCTGAACGGGATTATTTCATACTCAGACGTAGAATAAATAGCGTTACTCGCCAATTGGTTGGTCTCCAGGAATATGTTCGCGAGCAGTGTCTAAAATAATCAATGCAGTATGCCCTTAAACAAGGAAGGGCTAGATAAACAGGCATCCTTAGTTTCAATGCTGTAAAATAAGCAGCTCTTATAATGCTACCGTTACTCATTTCTTTTCTAAATAATAATATGTTTTATCTAATTTAAAACTAAATTTAAGATTTAAAAAATCAGGGCCCGCTTCGGGAAGAAGTTAGGGCCTTTTTTATTAAAAATTAAATCTGCTTTTGTATATAATCCCTTTGTCAAATCGCGTTCCAACATATTTTCTTAAGTTGGCTTTAGGTGATGTGACAGAGGATGAGTCTAGTTTATAATCATTATCCGAAACATGTATGATCATACCATCGTAACGAGGTTCAAATGTTGAATCATTATTTATCTCTTTAATTTTCTTTATTAATAAGTCGCTAAGCTCTTCAGTGGTGAGTTTTTTGGCCTCGTCATGAATGTCGGTAAGAATACTTATTATTTTGCTTTTAGGGGAGAGTGACCGATAAGCCTTCTTGGCATCATCTATATCTTTTTGAAGCTCAGAAGCTTTTTCTTTATAACTCTCAATTTCAATATCTTTTTCATTCGACTTGCAGACGACTCGATAAGTAGTAAACCAGCCGCTAAAAAACGCTCCTACAAGATAGGTGATTACAGTTATACGGTCGCCATAACTTGTTACTGCTTCAGGGTAAAGATGTTTAATAAATATTAGCGCTCCAGTAGGCACTCCGACTGCAAGTGTGGATGCTGCCCAGCCTACAATAAAGATGTAAAGATCACTTTTCTTTTTTTGTGTTTTCATCAGTCTTTCTCTTTATCGACGGCTGGTAATATATCTACAGCTGACTTGACTAAGTCGAGGGCAATATTAACTCTGAGTTCAACTATGTCATTATTTGAGACATCACTAATAGTGATTACTTCCTCACGAGTGAATATGAACTGATTTTTTTCTTCATTAGAAACTATACATTTTGTTCCAACTGCATAGATGTTGAATTTATTAATGAGGTCAAATATTGGCGTGTTGAATTTATAGTCGGGCAATGCAATTGGATTAGAAACATTTATTACAATATATTCATCGCTGAGAGGTTTAAGCATCATAAAGAAAAGTTCTTCATCATGTTCAAAGCGAAACATTAAAGCACCCTCATCAAGCTCTCTTTCCTCGGTCACTTTAATGAAATTGATTTTTTTTATGGTTTCGCTCAATGTCTTTAAATATTTATTCACTTTTATCTCTCTATATTTTCATTTCTGTTAGTAAAATTTACTGTCAGAAATTCTATAAAATTTAACCAAATGAGTATAGTTAAATCTTTGCCAATCCAATTGGGCGTTTTTTAATCGCAAACCAGTTGTTATTTATTCGCTTGTAAATTATAGGTGTTATGCATGCCATACGCTATCCCTCGTGCCTGCCGCAAATGCGGATGTCCTGACACCACCATTGACCGTTCGGGCTACTGCGAGGCGCATCGTAATGAAGGCTGGCAGCAGCATCAGCGAGGAATGAGCCGCCACCAGCGTGGTTACGGCAGCAAATGGGATATCATCCGCGCCCGCATCCTTAAACGTGACAGGCACATCTGTCAGGAATGTCTGCGCAATGGCAGGCCGCGCCCGGCTGAAACCGTCGACCATATCATCCCGAAAGCTCATGGCGGCACGGACAACGACAGCAACCTTCAGGCGCTGTGCTGGCCATGCCATAAACGTAAAACCGGCAGAGAAAATACCAAAAATTGATAGTTTTCTTTTGTTAGCAATTGAACAACGATTCTCGTTCATTTGTTAAAACAGGAGAAAAGTATGTCTTTCCAAAAAGGCGAAGCCTCAGCCTTTATGACTCGTATGGTTAACAATACGGCCAGTTATGTAACATTAATTGCTGCCATGACATTTATTGTCATTATGGCCGATAAGAAAGGCTATCCCGGAGTGGGAGTGCCCATGGCCATTATTTACGGGCTATGTGCAATAGCTCTTCTTGCATATTGGATTAAAAATGTCATGGATGAATGCAGAAAATTTAGAGTTGATAAGGAAGGGTTTTGGGCTGGTTTACATGTATCCATCATTGGTTTAGTTACCGTATTAGGTTGTTCTGGCGCAGTCATCGTCACCATCTATACGCTTACGCGGAAGAGCCCGGCCAGAAAAAGGCTGATTCCGAAAAAGACCCCGATCCGAAAGGAAAGGGCAAGGCCAAATAAGGGGCGCAAATGCTGACCAAAGAGCAGGTTAAGCATCACTGCAATATCGAGCCGGATTTTACGGAGGACGACAACTGGATCGAAAACAGCATAAAGGCGGCTTCGCGGTATGTGGAAACGTGGACCCGCCGCCGGCTTTATGATTCATCTGAAGATCCGGGCTACCTTTCCGACCCTGACCACCTGCTTTACAGCGATGATATTGAAATGGCGATGCTGATGCTTATCGGGCACTGGTACGCGAACCGTGAAGCGGTCAACGTGGGTAACGTCACCTCTGCGCTGGCCCTCTCCACCAAAGCACTTCTTCAACCTTACCGGGTGTATGGCGTATGAAAGCAGGAAGACTACGGCACAGGGTAAGCCTGCAAAAACCAGCTACCGGGCGGCTATCGTCCGGGCACCCGCCATGAAGAGGCCACGCAAGTGGCTTTGCAGCGGATGAATCAGGCGATCGATGAGGTGCTGGCGAAGTGACGGAGGCTGATATCTACGCGCGACTCAGTACACTGGCAGGCGGCAATGTTTTCCCGTACGTCGCTCCCCAGGGCACAGCAGCCCCGTGGGTGGTTTTTCTTCTGCCCTCGTCTGCCAGCGAGGATGTTTTATGCGGACCGGCAGAAATCGCCTGCACGGTTCAGGTAGATGCCTGGGCCAGCTCGATTGACGACGCCCGCGCGCTGCGCGAGCAGGTTAAATCAGCTCTCTCTGATCTGCATCCTGTTGGTCTGAACGAGATTAACGCATACGAGCCTGATACTGCGCTGTACCGCGCCACGCTGGAAGTTCAGATCTGGCAATAATCCACTCTGCCGCCTCCGGGCGGCTTTTTTATATCCGGAGCTCTCTATGTCCTCAAAATACGAAAAAACGCAGGGAACGAAAATTAACGTTTCCGCCGATCCGGCAACGGTGCCTAATCCCACCGGTGCGACCTGGCAGTCCATTAACTGTTCGACCAAAGAACTCAGCTATACCGGCGGGCAAAAATCGGATATCGACACCACCACCCTTTGCTCCACCGAGCAGGAGATGACGAACGGCCTGGCTGCGCCCGGGGAGATGACGGTTTCCGGTAACTGGTCAGCAGATGAAGAAGGTCAGAACACGCTTCGCGCCGCCTACGATACCGATGCACTGCATGCGTTTCAGGTGATTTTCCCCTCCGGTAATGGTTATGCGTTCCTGGCAGAAGTACGCCAGAACAGCTGGAGCTTGGGCACGGCCGGGGTGGTGACGGCGTCGTTTACGCTGCGCATCAAAGGAAAACCCGTCCCGATCGTACCGGCCCCGGCAGCAGGTTAATCACAGCGGCGATAGCCGCTTTTTTAATGCTAAAACGAGAGTTATGAAATGGAAAAGCAGGTTTCACAGAGTTCACTTCGCGCGCTTGCGCTGGCACCGATGGCGGGCTTCCGTACAAAAGTCGTGACGGTACCTGAATGGGAAAACGCCACGGTAAAACTGCGTGAGCCTTCCGCTCAGGCCTGGCTGGAATGGCAGCAGGTGCTTAACCCTAAGCAGACAGATGGCGAAACGGATGAATTGACGGCTGCAGAGCGCGCGCTGCGTAACAAGAGCGCTGACGTCGTGTTGTTTATTGATGTACTTCTTGAAGAAGATGGCACGCAGGTCTTTTCTGAAGAAGACAAGCCGCAGGTGGAGCTGTTTTATGGCCCGGTGCACGCCCGTCTTCTTAAGCAGGCGCTCGATCTGACCACCTCGGCCTCCGAAGTGGAAAAGCCGTAAGCCAGCCCGGCACCTTCTTCCTGATGACGCTGGCGCTGCGTCTGGGCCGTACGCTTCACGAACTGAAGCAGACAATGACGGCGAGCGAGTTGCGTATACCGGCTTTACTCGTGGAACATATCTGGTGTTTGGTAAATGGAGCGCCGATGGTGTGACGGTTGAATATGATGGCACCAGAGTGATCGCCACACAGGAGCGTAACGGCGCAAATGTGAACGCTACAGTCACCATGGACATCGTGATATTTGCGACGGGTGTGGCCCCAGTTGCAGGTCCCGGCCTTAATTTCTTTAATGCGGCGGGTCAGTGCACATTCTCTACAACGCGCCGCCCTTTTTTATACAGCAATGCGTATTGCCGGGCGTCTAAAACCTCAACGGATATCGGCAACCGGTTCATTATGCTTGGACGTTATGGCGCTACGTCTGATATTCAGGGCGGCTGGTGTTACGCGAAATATTGCGGGATTGTCAGAAGCGGAAATTCGGTGCGAATTGGCCGCGGTTACGTGGCAACTTTCTGGACCAGTGACTATCCGGTTACGTTCGATATTGTCAGCTCTACCAATATTTTACTGCTTGAAAGCATGTATTAAGCATCACCGCGTCGGCCATTTATACTGTCAGGAGAATACCATGTCGGCAGGCAATCTTACGCTCACAAATAAATCAGCAGTGGTTACTGGAACTGGTACAACATTCACGACTGAATTAAAAGTTGGTGATTTTATTGTTTTTAATGTGGGTGGGGCGCCATACACAATTCCAGTTAAATCAATTACCAGCAACACGCAGTTAATTCTTATCAGTAATTATACAGGCCCAACACAAAGTGGTGTTGCATGGTTTTCTGTGCCGCAGGAAGCGCAGAGCCTGATTTCCTCGGCGCTTGCCACTCAGTCAGCAGAAGCGTTGCGCGGGCTTAATTATGACAAGATGAACTGGCAGCAGGTATTCAGTTCGAATGACAATATAACTGTCACTCTTCCTGATGGATCTACATTCACAGGTCCGGCATGGCTTAAGTTGGTGAGCATGCTAAATAATGGGCTAGCAAAGGACAAAAACCTATCAGACCTGCCAGACAAATCTGCAGCGCTGATCAATCTTGGTTTAGGGGACGGAAAGGGACGATTGATTGGACTGAAAGTCATTACGGCTTCTGGAATTTACTCCCCCACACCAGGAACGTCATTTATATATGCTGAGCTGGTAGGCGGTGGTGGAGGTGGGGGCGGTGCAACAACTACCACATCCGGGCAGTATTCTCCTGCAGGCGGAGGTGGTGGAGGTGGTTACACGGCAAAATTAATCCGATCCGGATTTTCTGGCCTGCAAATAAATATTGGCGCGGGCGGGCTCGGCGCTACTGGAGGATCAGCTTCGGGGGATCCAGGTGGTCCTACAACTTTTGCAGGAATGACAGCGCCTGGGGGCGGTGGTGGACAGCCAGGAGGGACCACAACCAGCAATAATACCGGCGGTGGAGGTGGGGGCGGTGGTGCGCTTGGTTCAGGTGGGGATATTAACAAGTCCGGTCAGCCTGGCGAAGGAGGCGTTTCATACTCTGCATCATCATTTGCCGGTTCCGGTGGTGGTAATGCTAAGTTTCCTTTCGGTGGCGGCGCAAGACGTGCCTCGAACAACCCTAGGATCGCCCCGACAGAACCTGGTTGCGGTGGAGGTGGTGGGAATAATAATGCGAACCAGACAGCAACCAGAACTGGCGCTTCAGGATCTGCTGGAGTGGCAATAATTTGGGAGTATGCGTAATGGTAGATATTTACGGTGTTATTGTGGATGGTGTTGTTGTTAACAGCATTATGTGGGATGGGGAAGGGCAACTGGACATGGAAGGCGATATTGTCCTGATGGGAAGCAATGGCGGTATTGGATGGGCCTATGACGGAAAAGAGTTCAGCCCGCCACCGCCTCCGCAGAAAACCCATGAAGAACATGTGGCCCTTGCTGAAAATCAACGCCTGGGGTTGGCAGCTGCCGCTGAACAGTCAATCAGCCTGATGCGGACCAAACTGTTGATGGGGCGCAAACTTACCGAAGCTGAAACGGCTAAGGTGAATGCGGTGCTGGACTACATCGACGAACTCAACTCACTGGATATGTCGGAAGCTCCCGACATCGAATGGCCTGCTATCGTTTACGATTAATAGGCCGCTTCGTCTTGATTTCGTTACCTCCTGAAACTACTGTATAAATACACAGTAATTTTACCGGGAGGTACATAATGAAAATACACCCCCTCGTCTGGCCGGTTACGCCAGTCAACATTCCATTCTATGCAGACCTGATTTCAGCTGGCTTTCCGAGTCCTGCTGCCGATTATATCGACAGCGGCATTGACCTCGTTTCCCACCTTATTGCACATCCTTCATCCACCTATGTCCTGCGGGTTGCTGGCGACTCGATGCGCGACGCTGGCATCCTTGACGGCTCGCTTTTGCTGGTGGACTTCAGTCTGCACGCGAAGCATAACGACATCGTGGTCGCCAATATTGGCGGGGAGTTCACCGTGAAAAGGCTGGTGACGTACCCGGTGGCGCAGCTGCGCGCCGAGAACCCGGCTTACCCGCCTATAGCTGTTTATGACGCCGACGACCTCGAAATCGTCGGCGTTGTCATTTGCGTGATAAATACCCTGCACCGCAATGTTCGCGCTGGTTGATATGAACTCGTTTTACACGAGTTGCGAGACGGCATTCCGTCCTGATCTGGCCGGTAAGCCCATTGTGGCGCTTTCGAATAATGATGGCTGCGTGATAGCGCGCAGCCGCGAAGCCAAAGCGCTTGGCATAAAAATGGGCATGCCCTGGTTCCAGCTTCGCGAGATGCAGTTTCCACAGCGGATTATAGCCTTCTCAAGCAACTATGAACTCTATGGCGACATGAGCCAGCGGGTGATGACCACGCTTGAGGAAATGTGCCCGCGCGTTGAGGTATACAGTATCGATGAAGCATTCTGTGACCTGACGGGTGTGCGGAACTGTCGCGACCTGGCTGATTTTGGCCGGGAGATACGCGAGACGGTGCGGCGTAACACCCGGATTCATTGTGGTGTCGGTATCGCCCAGACGAAGACGCTGGCGAAACTCGCCAATCGCGCGGCGAAGGAGTGGCCGCAGACGGGCGGGGTGGTGGACCTGTCAAACCAGGCGCGCCAGCGGCGGCTGATGGCGCTGATGCCGGTGGAGGAAGTCTGGGGCGTCGGTCGGCGTATTGCCAGAAAGCTGGAGGCGATGGGCGTTAAAAACGCTTTACAGCTCTGTGATAGTGATATCCGCTTTATCCGCAAACACTTCAATGTCGTACTGGAACGCACCGTGCGCGAGCTGCGCGGTGAGCCCTGTCTGGAGATAGATGAGTTCGCCCCGGCGAAACAGGAAATCGTCTGCAGCCGGTCCTTCGGGGAGCGAATCACCGACTATGAGGCGATGCGCCAGGCTATCTGCAGCTATGCAGCGCGCGCGGCGGAAAAACTCCGCGGCGAACATCAGTTCTGCCGGTACATTTCGGTGTTCGTGAAAACGTCGCCGTTCTCTGCTGAACCGTATTACGGCAACCACGCCGGGACTAAGCTGCTGACGCCTACACAGGACACGCGCGACATAATTGCCGCGGCGACGCGCTGCCTCGATGCAGTGTGGCGTGATGGACACCGGTACCAGAAGGCGGGGGTTATGCTGGGTGACTTTTTCAGCCAGGGCGTGGCGCAGCTGAATCTGTTTGACGAGAACGCGCCGCGCGCGAACAGCGAGGCGCTGATGTCACTGATGGACAAACTCAACCGGCAGGGGCGGGGAACCCTGTATTTTGCGGGGCAGGGTATCCAGCAGGCGTGGCAGATGAAGCGCGAGATGCTGTCGCCGTGTTACACGACGCGGCTTGCTGATGTACCGACCGTGCGGGCATGATAAAAGTGGTAGTGTTCACACCTTTATAATGCATGATAACGTTCGCTTTGAGTGAAAAGCGAATATTACATTCTGCAGCTGTGAGGATTCGGGCCGGTGGCACCGAAACTCAGTTCTCGTTGGTAATGACTAACACCACGATAAGGTAGTTGCGCAGCTCCGCCTGCTCTAAACGAAGTCGGATCTCTGCTGGCCACTATAAAATGCCACTCAGAGATCCGGGGTAATGTCCTTCTCTATAAGGGATTGAGCCAGAGCATGCCGTATTTCTGCTCCCTAGCCTCAAATGCGTGACGCCCCCCTTCAAGCACATCGCAGATTGCTCTGCGCATGCTGTTTGGTGCGTCATGATCGCCGTACTCCAATGCCCCGGCCCGGTAACTGATCACTTCATCATCATTTGTGGCAATGATCACCTGTTCCGCATCACAGTTCACCACCAGGTTAGCATTATGAGTCACTATGATGACCTGACGGTACTGTTTAATTTTTCTGAATAGCGGCACGAGATTGTGCATGATAAAATCGTTATCCAGATCATCTTCCGGCTGATCAAAGACAAAAGGTGAGCCAAAAGCATCCGTAGCCAGTTTGAGGCAGACGTAAAAGGTTCCGCGCTGACCGGCAGACAGTTTCTCGACGGTTTTTCCTTTGTATTCAAATTCTGCCCTGACGCTTAAGTACTGCTGGATATGTTCCGGATTAAAGAGGAAGTTCAGGAGAGCATACGGCCCCTGACTGTTAAAATACTCACTGCGCCACAGAAATTCTTCAATGGAAAGTTTCCTATCAGGGCATTCCGGCAGTGCCATTACGGGAGCGTTGGAGAGCAGTGCATGTAAATCAGAAATGGTTTGCACCCGGAACACATCGCGCAGCCGTTCAACAGACGTCTGTTCAGCGGAAGCCCTAAATCGGCCGCGGTTAATATGATCTAGGATACCATTATAAAACGCCTCCACATCAAAATGCGGCTGGCCATAAATACGAATGTCGGTCAGAATATTCCGGATTAGCGCCTGTTGATCGTCAGTCAGGTGCGGTTTGTTAGCCAGAGAGGCATATGAAGTATCGATGACCGCCTGCTTTGCCAGCAGCGAGTCAATAAACGTGGTAGCCAGTTCGCCTCGCTGGAGTAACTCCTGCTGATACTGTGTCTCCCGGGCGTCGATAGTGCCCAAATGTTCCTCAGCCCGATCCGCCTGCAGTTGATATTCCTGCACCTTTTCCAGTAATCCCGGGATATCCTGCCCCAGCCCCTGCTCCTGAAACGACGCCATGATACGGCAATTATCCTCAGCAAGCCGTGTAGCCTTCTCGTCAATGCTGGCCAGCTTAGTCCCGACAGCGGCGGCAAGCAATGACAGATCGGGGTACGGGATAACTGTGCCGTCATCAATAGCAGCGTTGACGGTGTCAATCTTTGTAATCAGATCCCGGGCGGATGTATCAATCGCTGTTTGCAGCCCGGATGCATGTTTTTTGACCTGTGTTAGGGTGGCCTGCTGCCCGCTGTTGTCACGAAATTGCTCGATCAGTTCCTTGTTACGAGTGCTGGTCAGGACATCAATTTTTTCCCGGGCCGTTCTGGCAAGCGCTTCCTGAAATGCACGCGTATTGATCGGCTCGCTACGCTCATTTTTAAATGTAAGAAACTCGCGCCATGCACGCCAGGCACTGAGGTTTTCGGTGAGTAGTTCCCCCGTACTGTCAGCCTCATGGTGAGAAGACAGTCGCAGCATTTTTTTAATCTCATCGCTGATAAGACCGGGCTCTTGGCAAAGTTTTTTGATCTCGCCTTGGGATACATGAAGGTATTCATATCCTTCTGAATATGCATCAAAGCGCACCTTTTCCCCGTTGGCCTTGTCCAGTTCAACGCATAGATTTTGCACATTCACCGCACGTTGCTCACTTCCCCTAGTTGCGGCTCCGGCAAACCGAGAGCGAAGCGCATCCAGGAGCAGACTTTTTCCAGTTCCTCGGCCTCCGATAATGGCAACCATGTCCTGGCTCAGGGGGATTACCAGTTGCCGGAAGCGGATCTTCTGACCATCAAAAATGGTGCCTTCCACCTCGATCTTACTGAAGTGAGCCTTGGGTGTGCGGTTGGTCAGCCAGTCATCACCGATCCTCAGTCGCGATTCGGGTTCAAGCAGAGCCTGCCGGAGTCCCTCAAATGTCGGCAGCGCCTTAACCCACGTATAACGGCCGCCAATCTGTGCCACGCTGTGCGCGTCCGAACACAGAAATACAGGTTTGATTGTGGCACCAGGATAACGGTCGGTCTGCAGGTAAAATTCACGATCGGCCGCACCACCGAAAATAATCTGTCCCTGGCGGTCAATTTCGGTCGCGGCAGCAGCCGATCGGCCTGTGGCTCCCGGACGATATCCGCCATAGCCGTTGGGGCACACTGCAATTAGAAAGTCTTGGAATGGACGCAGCACGGAATTGAGATGGGAAGTCATATCTAACAGTGCAACCGTAATAGTATCAACACCGTGACCGCTGTCGCCAACGCTTTTCTCGCAACAGTAGACATTCTTCCCCCCACCATCCGTCAGCCTGAGCGGCAGGTGGGAAAGGGCTTCATTGATGCGCTCCGTTGAAAGCTTCTCTGAAAAGAGAATATGGATGTTAATGAACTGGTCATCCCGGTTCTGCTGATCGAGACGAAATTCCACGTTGGCAAGTACTGTGATCGACAGACGCTGCCGGGCAATTTCATCCCGGATGATTTCCAATTCGTTCTGCCGCAAATAAAAGTAGTTCGTCACGGCGATAAGGGATAGCTGATGCGCCCCCAGCGTCCTAACATAATCCTCGATATTAACATTATCATAACTATTGGCCAGCCACGTCAGTGGACTGTGGATATGTAAATCCCATTTATTCCATTGTGAGCCTATCACTGGCGGATCCTTCATACAGAAAGTGTATTCGCCATCTTAATAGGGTTAAAAATTCCCGGCTACGGGATTAACGCACTTGCGTGAAGCAGATTTGATCCGGCGCGCTTTTTTCGTTTTATGAAGTCAGAAAAATGAAGTGGCCTGTTCCTCATTGAACACAAATGGTTATAAGCTAGTTTCGCTTTTGGCACATAGTAGAAAGTATTGACATTCTACAATTCTCTCTGGTTTCGGTACTTTCAGGAACCTCGCGAAGCTTGGCTTACGTATTGTGTGACAGCGACCTGTAAAAGGTGAGCTATATGCTGGGTGGCCTTTTAGGCAGTCTAACGCGTGCGCAGCTGAACCCTTTTGACGAGAACGCGCCGCGCGCGAACAGCGAGGCGCTGATATCACTAATGGACAAACTCAACCAGCAGGGGAAGGGAATACTGTATTTTGCGGGGCAGGGTATCCAGCAGTCGTGGCTGGAAATGCTGTCGCTTGCTACACAACATGACTGTCTGATGTGCCTATTGCGCGCACCTTAGAAGAACAGGCGGGATATTTCAATAAAAGGTTATTGTAAGTGAAGAACAAACTGACAATGAAAATGTAACAATTAATTTTTGACTCTAATACGATTGTCATTTTAATTAAGCTGCGATGAAGCCATAGTCCTGTGGCTTCATCGCTGTGACAGGTGAAAAAACATCAGGCGCTTTTTTCCAATTCCTTCGAGTACCGCAACATTTCCATCGATATGAACATTGGGATTGTATCGTTGATGCTAATCTCTTCACTGGTAGCCTCAAAATCAAAACTTTCGTAAAAAGCGCGGGCACCAACTTTAGCATCCAGATAAACCCCTTTAATGCCACGCACTAAATTCGCACTATCAATACAGTAATCAAGAATAGCGCGAAACAACTCATCACCCCAGCCCTGCCTTTGGTATTGCTTATCGATAGCGATCATAGGGATTTTCATTACTGCAAATACAGGTGGGACCGAATGAGGAAATATTTCTTTGGGAATTTCATCCCGGCCCAACTGATACAAAGAAGCCGTCACAAATCCCACCACTTTATCGCCTTCAAGAAGCAATAAGCCATTGATGTTGTCACGGCTATACTGGCGCTTTAGCTGCTGTAAATAGTCATTAAGCACCTTATCGCCACAATCAAACTTTTTAACCCCGGTGATTTTTACATCGGAATCAGCTTTTACAACACGAAAAATATTATCAATATTCTCGGACATATCTCGGTTTCCTCGTCATTAGCGTGCGCAACTTCTCTCTTGGCTGACGAGGTGAATTGATAAGGTCATTTAAATGATTCCACTCTTCTTCGCTGAGCTTTCGCATTCGCTGTTCGTCTAGCGCCTGCTGAGCTGCGCGTGTAGCAGCCATCAAAATAAACGCACTCATATCCACCCCAACCAGAGAGGCTGCTTCACGCAGTTTCTCTTTTATATCGACGCTGGTTCTCAGCTCGACACGTGTATCTTTGGCTCCGGCCAAAGCCAAGCTTGCGGAACCACCATTTGAATAGGTGTTTCTCATAACTTAAACCTCACAATGTAATAAATCTTATAAAATCAATATATTGCCTCCTTTGTTAATTCATCTGTAACGCTTAAAAGATGTGTTGACATTTTTCACATTCATACGGGTTCCTTACTTTTTCAGGGTCTACGGGTCTACGGGTCTACGGGTCTACGGGTCTACGGATTCTACGGGTCTACGGATTCTACGGGTCTACGGGTCTACGGGTCTACGGGTCTACGGATTCTACGGGTCTACGAGTTTAATCTTAAGCGCCACATTTCTATTAAATGTTACATATACGAACAGTTACAGGATGAATAATGCACAGAGGATTAAAAAATGTCAAGCAAGAACCGTACAATGTCCGTACATAGTGTACGTACAGCATACGGATAAAAAAGAGCGGAGCTAACGCTTCAAGGATCGACGACCATGAAGAGCAAAACATATTCTTGATCAGCATCCTGTCCACAGACAGGGTTAGTGTAAGGTTGGAACCATATCCCGTTATGCTTTTGCATTACGTATGAGGTTCATGTTTTAACTGAATTTGCGCGGGAAAGTTTTGGGGCACATATGGGACACAAAAAGGTGCACGAACTACGACGAACTACAGCGCCTCGCGAAAGCGGGGCACCTAAGAACCTGTTATGTAATGCGCTCTTGGACGAACTTTAACGTTTATAAAAAGTAGTGTTGCATATTATGAATATGCAGGTGTAGTGACCCGCAAAACGCGTTGATAGAAATCTATCAGGCACGCTTTTACGAGCAGGTGGCGATGAGCTGGCAGAGAATCTCTGTCTGTTCATGGCTGCCTGCTTTTTTGTTTTATGGGCCAGGGACTGCAGGCGGGTTGGCGGTGTGGGCGAATCCGTTTAATGCAAGTTTGTTGAAGTCACTTTGTTGGGCATATATTGGTATCAATGCAGGTTTTTAAAATATATAAAGCCTATGTTTTTATACTGACCCGGTGAATTTCAGAAACGTATTGGTGTAGCATGTTAAATCCGAAGTAAAAACGGTTCTGTATTTCCTGAGGCAAACTCAGCACATTTTAAATGATAATTTAGTCTGCTCCTCGCGTCCTCTCCGGGGTAGATGCGATATTGTGCGGGTGAAGGATTGATTCTGATTATCTGGCGTATGGAGTCAATATGAAGAGCGAGGGACGCACCGCATCAGAGAAGCGCCCATGATTCTGGCTTCAGACGTTAAAAAACGATATCTCTTTAACGTCAGCTTCAGGGTTGGCTTGTTTTACCGCAACAAGAAACTGCGCGAAATTGTGGTTAAACAGCGTGGTATTATGAAAAAAACGCGCTTCTTTTTGCAGTCCATTTTTACTATAGACCACCACCCAGTTACGGCGGTTATTGACCTCGGTATAGCCTGGTTTAACGCTGATGATTTCAGAAAGGTTAATTTCTTCCGTGGTATCACCCTTTATTCTGTATAAATAGTGCTTGTCAAAACAGAAGCGTTCTTTCGTCAGGCCCCAGCCAAACAGCGAAGGATGATAAGATATCTGTTTCATTTCATTGCTGGCTGAAAAGGCAGGTTTTGGGTTGCGCAGCTTGCGAAGAAAAAGCCTGAGCAGCAGACACATCACAACCAGGGGTAATAATCCTAATAAAACATTCACTATTTGCTGCATTTGCTTTTCCTTGCATTGTTTATATTAATCCTCACCGATGCGTACACGGGTTGTCAATCTGCTAAAAATCGTCAGCGCGAGCAGCTTGTTATACACGATAAGGTAACAAGACTGGACGCCATTCATGGTCGCGTAACCTGTGATGCGCTTACTGTAACCCACCTGGAATCCGTGGCTTCAGGCGCTCGCCCTTGTGCGTATACTCTGTTTTTCCATTTCATCCAGGATACGCCTTATGAACCATCCTTCCTCAAAGACCGTCGCCCATTTTTACCGTCAGCATGGCCTGCAATGGGACGAGATAAGACAGGCGCGATTTGTTGAGCAGCCGTGGCTCGATGCCGTACTGGAGGGGCTGGAAGAGGGCGGCACCGTGCTGGATATCGGCTGCGGTTCCGCAAGCCCGGTTGGTATGTATATCGACAGCAAAGGGTTTGATATTACCGGCGTTGATATTACGCCTGCGCTGATTGCGCTTTGCCGGGAGCGACTGCCGCGCCACCGCTGGTTAACCGGTGATATGCGAACGCTGTCACTTAACGCGCGTTTTGACGCGCTGATTGCCTGGGACAGCTTTTTTCATCTTACCCGTGAGGATCAGCGCGCCATGTTTGCCATTTTTCAGCAGCACGCAAAGCCGGGCGCGAAACTACTCTTTAACAGCGGGCCGGAAAATGGCGAAGCGGTAGGAGAATTTCTGGGGGAGCCTTTATATCACGCGAGCCTGTCGCCGGAGGAGTATACGCAATTGCTGAACGCGCACGGGTTTGACGTTCTCACCTTTCGCCCAAACGACGCGGCGAGCGGTGGGCGCACCGTCTGGCTGGCGGTGGCGCGCTGAGCTTATTGACGCCGCGGCCCGTCTCGACGGGCCATATTATTCGGCGTTACAGCCAGCCCATATAATCGGCGCTCCAGACCACGGCCGCCACCAGCAGTAAAATAATCGTTGTTTTGCGCATCGTATTTCTTCTCTGATTAAGTTCTTCCTTAACATCATACCCGTAATAGTGCGGCTTCTCTCATAACAGCGTCACACGATCGGATTATCAATGGGGGCGAGCAGATCAGGGCTTTGGTTTCTGATATTCCCGACCGCGCGATCCACCGGGTGCCAGATAAACGCCTCCGGTCCGAGCGCGCCGTCACTGGTGAGCGTTTTGGCGCGCGCGTCCGAGGTCTCCGGGCTGAGCCAGGCAAGCGCGGCCTCTGCCGTCAGCGCCACCGGGCGGCGGTCATGGATGTCGATAAGCCCTATGTCCGCCGCCGCGGTGACAATCACAAAACCTTCGCTATCGCTGCCGCTTTCAAATGGCGCTTTGCCGATCGCGGCGAAAAACAGCGGCTGACCATCGGCGCGGTGAATAAAATAAGGCTGCTTTTTGTCGCCCCGGCGTTTCCACTCATACCAGCCGTCGGCAAAGACAATCGCGCGTCCGTGCTGCCACAGCGGCTTAAACATACGGCTGGTGGCGGCCGTCTCCACGCGCGCGTTAATCAGCGGCGCTTTGTGCCACCACGGCGGCGCATAGCCCCAGTGCACAGGATCGAGATGCAACAGATCGTCGCGCTGGTTAAGGAGCAATACACGGGTGCCGGGCGCGACGTTATAGCGCGCCAGCGGCTCCGGGTCGAAAGCGATGTCGCGCTCCGTCGTTTCATCAAGCGCCGCCAGGTATTCTTCACGGCTTAAGGTCTGGGCAAATCTGCCGCACATAGCGGGCTCCGGTTAACAGGCTTTACCGAAGTATAGGGCAGGAACCGCGCGCCCTCCCGGCGGGGAGGGCGCTGAGGGTTATTTCTGGATGAGATAACGGCTGGTGGGGCCATCCTGCTGGATATTATGAATCAGCATTCAATACTCACCACGTTTGTTTCATCTCTTTATAAATCTATTTCTATATACGAGAGGCTATTGCCTGTTAAAATTTGTGACTGTGTATATGAATAAATTACTTTATAATAATAAGTTACAGGGGCTGCATGATTTTAAAAGGAGGTTTTTATGACACAGCAAGCTCAACAGGAAGGAAGTCTCAGGCTATTAACCCTTGGTGAAATCAAATTAGCAAAATCTGTATTTGATAATTCTATTGAGTACCATAAAGTCTGGATCCATCATGACAGTTACCAACCTTTCTTACGATGGCGAACTTGATGAAGCCACAGTCAGCGCGCGATACGCTTACACCCTGAAAGGATTTCCTTATGTTTAAAGCGCCGAAATTATGGCTTCTGACGGTATTTATGCTGGCGGGTTGTCCAGGGCAGGGGGACAGATTAACTCCCAGCGAAACGACTACCGTAAAACGGATTGCGCAGAATGTCTGCTTTAGTGCTCCGGATGCAGAGCATTATCAGCCCTCTGTTATTATCATCGCGCCGCGCAATACACCGCCCAAAGAAAGATGGTATCGCGAAAAGCCTGCGCTTAACGTTGAAGATGAGCAATTGTGTCTGCCACCGTCTTTTTACGCTTTCAAAAAGCAGACGCCTTATATTGTCGAATATGCGCTGATTCCCACGCGGGAAAATAAAAATGGCGCGTCACGGCATGTTGTGGTGGGGTTTGAACTGACGGATGACAAGGTTCAACCATTGACGCTGAATGAAAGCGAGATCAGTCAGTAATCGCCGCCAGGTGAAATACCGCTGATAACACGACCGCCTTCACGGCGGTTTTTTATTTTGCAGGGCAGGAACCGCGCGCCCTCCCGGCGGGGAGGGCGCTGAGGGTTATTTCTGGATGAGATAACGGATGGTGGGGCCATCCTGCTGGATATCCAGCACCGTATAGCCGTGGTTGCGGGCGTCCAGTGGAATGTTATTAATCGACTGCGGGCAGTCGCTGATCACTTCCAGAATCTCGCCCTTTTTCAGCTGCGGCAGCGCTTCGAGCGTGGCGACCGCCGGGTAAGGGCAAGGCTCGCCGGACATATCCAGGCGATAATCAGGGGTAATGGCGCTCATGCGCCCTCCTTAATAGCCGCAACGGTGGCGGCGGGTTTCTGACGGCGGAAAAAGCGTTTCTCCTGGGCAATGACCAGCATCAGCGCGACGAACAGCAGCAGATATGTCACCAGCAGACCGCCGAGCGGCCCGAATGTATTCAGCAGGTTGATTTTGTCCCAGCTTGTCGCAAGCGACGGCGCAAGGTCGTCCCAGAAATACGCCAGCACGGTGGAGCCAATTACATTGCCAAGCCCCACCCACCAGTAATGCACCTGGCCTTCCACGGCGCGATACATCCAGCCGGTTTCACAGCCGCCCGCCAGCACAATACCGAAGCCGAATAAGAGGCCGCCGAGCACCGCATTCGGGCCAGCCCACATAATTTTTGGCGTAGCGCCCATTTGCACATAGCTGAAGATGCCGATGGCGCTCGCCGCCATGCCGAAAATAATCGCTTTGGCCATATGGGTGCGTCCGGTTATCCACATATCGCGAAATGCCGAGGTAAAGCAGATCTGCGCGCGCTCGATAAGCAGGCCGAATCCGACGCCGAACAGCATCGCGAGACCCAGTTTCGGCGCGTTCATGGCGGTGAGCAGCGCCCAGCCAATCATGCCCGCAAACACCAGCATCCCGATGCGAAAGCGGCGCTTCGCCTGGTCAGGCTTTTGCGTCAGCGGCGCGGCGGCGCTCACTTTTTGCATTTTCACCGGAATGCGAAACATCGGCAGCAGGGTAAAACGCGCGCCGAACCACGAGCCGATGGCCGTCGCCAGCGCAAAAAACCAGGCGTGCAGCGAGAACTGCGGAATGCCGGTAAAAAATGCCGCCAGGTTGCAGCCCATCGCCAGACGCGCGCCGAAGCCCGCAATGATGCCGCCCGCCACCGCCTGAATAATGCGGATGCGGTGCTGCGGCATACGCAGTTTCACATTGTTGGCCCACAGCGCCGCCGCGAAGCAGCCGCCGAACATGCCGATAATCATCATCCCGTCGATGCGGGTCAGCGGGGTGCCTTCCAGATGAATCAGCTTGTAGTAACCCCAGTTTTCGGCGTGCACGCCGAAGAGCTGTAAGAGCTGTCCGCCCCAGCGGGTGAATTCGCCGGTGACGGCCCAGAAGGTGCCGGTGATGCCGAAATAGTAAGTGGAGAGGATGCCTGCGGCGATTACGGCGGGCAGCGGTGCCCAGAAACGAACGAGGTATTGCTGTTTAAAGTCGTGCCATGACATGAATTTTAGCCTCTGAACTCAGACGGAACTAAAAGGCGCTGTGAGCGCGCCAAAAGAAGCCCGCATCTTACGCCGCTGGCGGTTTTCGCACAGCAAAAATTCGGCAAAAGCGAATCTGGATCAATTCCCGCGCCGCCGCGTTGGGGTGGAAGCGTTAATGCTTTAATGCCACAATCTTTTTTTCTTCACGGGCAGGACAAACGATGAAAAAAATCGCACTGGGATTGATGATGCTGGGGCTGAGCGGATGCGTTCAGGTGGAGAACTATAACGAGGTGGTGAAAACGCCGCCGCCGGCGGGGATAGCGGGGTACTGGCAGTCGAAAGGGCCGCAAAGTGAGCTGGTAAGCCCGGAGGCGATCGCAAGCCTGGTGGTGACGCCCGCTGGTGATACCCTCGACTGCCGTCAATGGCAGCGGGTGATTGCGCTGCCAGGGAAGCTGATGCGTCGCGACGATACCCTGTATAACGTGACCAATAAGCTTGAAGTTTATAAGCTTTCTCGCGAGGGTAACACACTGGAATACGCCGGAATGACGCTTGAGCGCGTGGACCGTCCGACGACAGAATGCGCGGATTTCCTCGCCAAAAATCCGCTGGAGACGCCGCTGCCGTAACCGTGCGTTGGCAGTGAAAGTGAGCCTGGCGCGTGTCTGCGTGCCGGGCTTTTTTATGGGCGTCTGGCGGTGGGGTTGGGTATGGATTTGTGATGGCGGGTGCGCTTCGCTTACCCGCCCTACGTCAGGGTTGGGCCTGGGTTTATGAATGGCGGGTGCGCTGCGCTTACCCGCCCTGGGGACCGGAGTGTCTTTTGTAGGGTGGGTAAGCGTAAGCGCACCCACCGTTTTTTTCGCCCGCCCATAAAGCGGACGCCAGAGTGGATGGTTTTGCTCCGGCTAAAAAAATCGGCCCCTGAGGGCCGATTTCCGCCGGGAGCCGGGATTGCAAAGGGGGCGGCGGCGAGCCCCCTTTGCACGTTCGCGTGAGAAAAGCGTCCATATAAAAGTGACGTTCAGGCGAACGGAGCATATTCTTCAGCCCTGTATATCCTTTTATCCGGCGCTCTGTATAAAGGTGAGAGTGAAAATCTGGCGGCGGGTGCGCATACGCTTACCCGCCCTACGACAGGATTGGGTCTGGGTTTATGAATGGCGGGTGCGCTGCGCTTACCCGCCCTACGGCAGGATTGGGTCTGGGTTTATGAATGGCGGGTGCGCTGCGCTTACCCGCCCTACGGCAGGATTGGGTCTGGGTTTATGAATGGCGGGTGCGCATACGCTTACCCGCCCTAAAGGCCGGAGTCTCTTTTGTAGGGTGGGTAAGCGAAGCGCTCCCACCATCAGGCAAAACCCCACCATCGGGCCAGACACCTGCTTCACACATCACACTGAAATATTCACATTCCCGGACGGGAGAAAAGCGCAGGGCCGCGGCGTTAAACCACGGCCCTGAATGACAGGAAATTATTGATTAAAATCGTTTGGCATCAAAACGTTGCCGGAAAGCTTACCATAGGTGGACACCAGCGATTTCTGATTGCCGTTCTGCTCAATCAGCACGCGTAACTCTTCCATTCTCGCCTGCAGTTTGATTTTCAGCGCTGCCTCGTTGGCCAGCACCTTTGTCAGCAGCTCACGCGCTTTCTCATGAAACACGCTGTTGTCCGGCTCGATCGGATTGCGGGCAATCGCTTCCACCAGGGTAACGTACTTTACTTCCTGTTCAATCAGCTCATCCCACTGTCCTGAGTTCGCCAGGCTGAGCATGGTATTACTAAGCGCATACAGCGCCTGCCAGTTATTTAGGGATGAGATGAAATCATTCATCAGAACGTTTCCTGCGCGAGAGTGGTGCCGGGACCAATCTGCTTCCAGGCGTCAGCAATATTGGTCATCAGGGTTTCAACTTCATTGATGGCATCAACATCGTTACGCAGGTTCGCATGCAGTAAACGTCGCACCATGTATTCGTAAAGCGAGGCCAGATTACGCGGCAGGTCGCCGCCGATATCCATATTCAGGCCAGCTTTGAGTCCGTTATCGATAATGTTAATGGCCTTGGTCAGCGCCTGACCTTTCGCCACGATGTCGCCCTGTTCGATAAACAGGCGCGCGCGAACAAGGGCACTGAGTGCCCCGTCAAATAACATTACGACCAGCTGGTGTGGGCTTGCGCTCATTACCGCACTTTCCAGGCCCACCTGCTGGTAGGCCTGAACACCAGAGCTATTGTACATATCCGTTCCTTAACTGCTTGAAGAGGAGAACTGTTTAGTCAGGTACGTTGAGGTACTGTTCAGTTTATTCACCAGGGAATCCAGGTTGCTAAACTGCGACTTATAACGCGCCATGGTGGCTTCAATAGAAGCTTCCATCGCGGTATAGCGCTTATCCAGCGATTTCAGCGTGTCGTTAATACTGTCTTTCGCATTCTGAATCACCCCTTCTTTGCCGGTGGTGGTGCTCAGCATAGAGGTGAGGGTGTTATTCATCTGCGTGGCCATACCGGTCGCTTTACCATCGCCCACAAAGTACGCCTGAACGGCGTCCGGGTTTTCGGTCAGCGCTTTGGTCAGTTTCGCATCATCAACTTTCAGCACGCCAGCGGCGCCGTCGGCAGCCAGAACCGGGTCCTGCGTGATACCGAGCTGCGCCATGATAGCGATACTGCCGCTCTGCACCTGCGTCAGCGTGCTGCGCAGCTGAGACTGAATGGAACGCACGTTACTGTCGCCAATCAGCGCGCCGTTGTTGGAGGATTGCGTATCGCCTGCATCCACTTTGACGTACTTGGTCACAGACGCGATGGTTGACTGCAGCGCGTTATACGCGGTCACCCAGTCGGTCACGGCCTTTTTGTTGGCGTCGGTCGCGCGGGTCACAGAGAGCGTTTCGTTAGCGGTGCTCTGCGCTTTCAGCGTCAGCGTGGTGCCAGGCAGCGCGTCAGAAATCACGTTGGTGGAACGTTCGATTTCGATATCGTTCACCACCACTTTGGCGTTCTGAGAGGCCGTCTGGATGGAGAGCGCGCCGGTTTTGGTGCTGGAATCGAAGCCGATAATCCCCTGCAGGGTATCGTCGCCGGTGACCGTGACGGTCATGTCATTGCTGGTGCCTGTCGTTTTGGAGGTCAGCATCAGGCGGTAGTCGCCATCAGACGCTTTAATCACGCTTGCGGAAACATTGCCGCCCGCTTTGTTAATCGCTTTTGCGATGCCGTTCAGCGAGGTATCGCCATCAGCCAGAGAAACGGTCAGCGGTTTGGACGTGCCCGGCTGGCTGATGGTGACGGTTCGGGTCGTGCCAGTGGTGGCACCCAGCTGCGTGGTGTTGCTGGCGATAGAGCCAGAGGTCAGCACCTGTGCTTTCGCCATCTGTTTTACGTTGACGGTGTAATCACCGGTCATCGCATCGCTGGTGGTGGTTGCCGCAAACGCGGTGTTAGTACTGCTGACCGAGGTTGAGTTCCATGTTGCGGTTTTACCGAGCGCAGCCGTCGCGGTCTGCAGGCTCTGCAGGGAACTTTGCAGCTTGCTGTAGGCGCTCAACTGCGTGTTATAAGTTGTCTGCTGTTTGGTAATAACCGTCAGTTTGGTTTGTTCTGCCGCTTCCAGCTTGTCATACAGATCGGCAAGCCCAAGATTCGAGCCTACCCCGAGATTACTGATTGTAGCCATGCGTGATTTCCTTGAAGTCGATGGTCGTTTCAGTCTCTTATCGGCGACGCAAAGCAAAAGTTTACTCCTGGCGCTAAAAAATAATCCCAGGAATAGATGATGCAGAGAGGGGCTATTGATCCGATGGCCTGCCTTAAGTGAAATATTTCCCTTCTTTATATGTCTGCAAAAAAGTCAGAAAAAAATGACTACTCCGCATTAATAAAAGGGAAATAGCAGCCAGAATTTATTTATGCAATACATAAGAAAAATCTTAGTTCTGAGACTTATAAAAAGACATTAAATAAAACAATTCTTTAAAAAACAATAACATGTAAATTTTTTGAGTTTGTTTCTAAAGTCTTTTTAAGAAGCGTCGATAACCTTGTTGACGGTGAGAGACGCCGTGAGTGTTAGGCACCGAACCTAAACCCAATTTTTGAAGGAATTAAATTATGTCAGTTATCAATACTAACCTTTTGTCCCTGACCACTCAGACCAACCTGAACAAATCTCAGTCTGCTCTGGGCACTGCTATCGAGCGTCTGTCCTCTGGTCTGCGTATCAACAGCGCGAAAGACGACGCTGCTGGCCAGGCGATTGCTAACCGTATGACCTCTCAGGTTAAAGGTATGACCCAGGCTGCTCGTAACGCAAACGACGGCATCTCCCTGGTTCAGACCGCTGAAGGTAACCTGAACGAAATCAACACCAACTTACAGCGTATCCGTGAGCTGGCTGTTCAGGCTGCAAACGACACCAACGGTTCTACCGACCTGACTTCCATCAACACGGAAATCACTCAGCGTCTGTCTGAAATCGACCGTATCGCTGGTGGTGCTAACTTCAACGGCAAAAAACTGCTGGACGGTTCTGTAAGCACCGCTCTGAAAATTCAGGTTGGCGCTGGTACTTCTTCTAACGATACCATCTCCATCGACAGCAACGCACTGATCAACGCCACTTCCGGTACTCTGGACTCTGCCCTGAGCACCTCTATCGCAGACAACTCCTCTGCACAGGCTGTGATTTCTGCTGCTGACGCTGCTATCGCTAAGATCGATACCGCGCGTTCTAACATGGGTGCGATTCAGAACCGTTTTGAATCTACCATCAACAACCTGAACAACTCTATCAACAACCTGTCTGCGGCACAGTCCCGTATCCAGGACGCTGACTACGCGACCGAAGTTTCTAACATGTCTCGCGCTCAGATCCTGCAACAGGCTGGTACTTCTGTACTGTCTCAGGCAAACCAGGTTCCGCAGTCCATGCTGTCCCTGCTGCGTTAATAGACGCTCAAGCTTTCAAAAAGGTTGCTGGAAACAGCAACCTTTTTTTTTGCCTGTCAGTTATCGGCATTTACCTTAAATGCAATCTCCAAAATAAGCCGCTATTCGCGGGGTTTTTCACTCCATTATGCCCGCGACCCCGATGTTACCCTTTCAGGAAAGCTTCCTCTTTGCGTGTCGCGAAGGGCGATCACCTCCATGTTGCGACAGATATGGCCGGGTTGACTGGCAAAACGCCGTCGCGCGTTGCAATTAATGATGAGTTAAAACCGATGAATCAGTTTGCCCAGTGTCGTGCAATGCATCAGTACTACCGTGACATCTTCACCCGCGCCATCTATCTCCCGGAAGCGGATGTGATCCCGTCGCATCTGGTGGCGGAAGTGCTGCACTTCTGGAGCACCGATTATGCCGCGATGGAGCCTGCCATTATGGCGGCACCAATGCCGCCCGAGCTGGACGCTGAAAAAGCGCTGGCGATTAAACATCTGCTGTGCGCCGCAACGCTTGCCAACCAGGCGTTCGACAGTAAAAAGCAGGGGCATCAGATTGCCGCCGTGGAAGGTTTCGGCGATCGAGTGACCGCGCACGTGGTGGAAGCGCTTAAGCGCGACGACTCGGTTAATCTCGTGGTCGCCGCCATTCAGCTGCTGTTTCGTGTGGGCGAAATTGATGGCGCGGTCTTTTTAATCTCGAATCATCTCTCCCGTCTCAGCAACAGCGCGCCGGTCCTGAAAATCCTGCTGCTTATCTGCCTGATGGAAGAAGATTACAACCAGGCGCACGTGGTGATTCAGGCGCTGACCAGCGATTCTTCCTTAATAGAGGAAGAGTCGCTGGTGCTGCTGATGATCGTCTGCGGGATTTATAAGCTTGGCGGCTGCCCGGATTCCTTTATCGATTTCCGCCCGCTCAACGAACCGCTGCCGCTGCCGGATTACAGCCGTTACACCTGGCATATCCCGAAAGCCGCCACCGGTAACACCACGGTACTGGTCTCCTGCGATCCAAAATATTTCTTCGATCATGCCCAGGCGCTGGTGGCGTCGGTCTATGACACCAACGGCACCGCGCTGGATGTGCATCTGCACATCTATAACTGCGATGCGCGCTGCGAAGCTCGCGTGCGCGAGATGCAGGCGGCGTTCCCTGGCCTGAACTTTTCTCTCAGCAGTGAAGTTATCGCGCCGGTGCGTGGCATTAACGTGCATTACGCCTCGCGCCGTTTTGTTTTCCTGCGTTACGCGCTGGAGCAGTTCGACGCGCCGGTGATGCTGCTCGATGCCGACTGCCTGGTGCGCAAACCCTGGGCAGATGTGCATTCGCGCCTTGACGATGCTGACCTGATCCTCACCTGCAGCGACGGCGCGCCGCTCTGGGAGCGCGTGCTTGGCGGCTTTATCTATGCCCGTCCGACAGAGGCGAACTTCCGTTATCTGGATATCGTGGCCCGTTTTATCGACCGCAACCTGGCGGCGGAAAACAACGAGTGGTTCCTCGATCAGGTGGCGCTCTCCTTTGCGCTCGACACCTTACCGGCGGTGGAACAGATGCAGATCCGGCGCGAAGAGGCCGCGCGCCTTATCAGTATTAACCACACGGCGCAGGCGTTTAGCTGGGTAGTGACCACCTCTAAAAACGGCGGCGGCGCATACAGCGACTACAAAACCAGCCTGATGGCGAAATACCTCGCCGCGTAAGCTCTGGACTATTTAAAACGGATGAATGATGTGAAGACGCTCTACCCGGAACACCGCATTAGCCCTCTCGCGCTGCACGCCAGCGCTGCGCTTAACCACGTGGCGGCGGCGTCGCCTGCGTTCGCACGCGTGCTGGAGATTGGCTGCGGGGCAGGCGAGGCGCTCATCGCCCACGCCCGCGCCTGGCCGAACAGCATCGCGCTCGGGATCGATCTTGATGAAGCGCGTATCGGTGAAGGGCAACAGCAGATTCAGGCCAGTGGACTGACCAATATTGAGCTGTTCGCCGCGGGCCTCGGCGATCTGCTGGCGGTGTCGCCGGGCGAGTTTGACTACATCATTATTCACGGGCGTTTTTCTCACACCGACGACGACACGCGCGACGCGCTGCTGCGCTGGTGCCGTCAGCATCTCTCGGCACAGGGCATGATCGCGTATTACACGACGCTTGCAGAGTATGACGATGACGCCACGCTTCGCGACGCGCTCGCGTTTCACAGCCAGCGCGCCGCAAACGAGGCAGAACAGCTCAATTGCGCGCGCGCCATGCTCGGCTATCTGGCGATGACGCTGCCCGATGGCGCGCTCAAAACGCAGGTGCTGGCGGCGGAAGCGCTGGACGATGCATCGCTGATGCAGCGCTATCTGGCAGACGATACGGCTGCCCTCAACTACACCGATTTCGCCCGTGAGATGCAGGCGCTGGATCTGGCGTGTATCGGCGATGCGCTCCCGCAGACGGAACTTGCCGCGTCCTGGGGCGAACGCCAGCAGCAGCTCCATGCGATGATCGCCGGGCAGAGCGATCGCCACAGCGCGCGCCAGTATCTCGATTTCGCGGTCAACCGACGCGAGCGCTTCACGATGCTCTGCGCCAGAGACGCGGCAGAGCCGTCCTTCGTGCCGGATCTGGCAATCCTTGAGTCACTGCACTGGGCGGGCAACTTCACCCGCGTGTTCACGATTAACGGAAACGTCGTCAGCGGCCATATTTCACAGTCCGGCGTACCGGTGCGTACGGAAAACCCGGTGACGCTGCAAATTCTCGACGTGCTGGCGGGTGCCTGGCCGATGAGCCTCAGCGTCGAACAGCTGATTTTTAACTGCCGCCTGCCGGAGCGTCCGGGCGACGACACCCGCAAGCAGGTGCTGGAGTCGCTGCGCGATCTCTTTCTCAATAATCTCGACGGTCTGTTCTGGAGCGCCATGCCGGGGCCGTATAACCTGGCGGAAAACGATGTGCTGGCACCGGTCGTGCCGCTGCCGGTGACCGATGAAGAGAGCCGCGTGCTGAATCTGTGGGGCGAGGCGGTTACCGTTGCGCCCGCGCACTGGCGCTGGCTGCGCGACGGCATGCGTACGACGGATGATGACGCGTGGGCGAGTTTTACCGCGCTGCGTATTCGCGGCGTACTGAACGGCTCGCCACTTGCCTGGAAAAACGCCATTCAGCCATTTCTGCGCACCGGCAACGTGGCGTGGCTGAAACAGTGCCTGAATACGCTGCTGCTCTTAAGCGTCAGCGAGCGGCGCGGCGGCCTGCTGCAAAGCGAAGCCAATATGGACGCCGACAGCCAGACCGACAGCAGCGAGATGGATGCCGTCTATGAAGAGGCCAACCGGCTGATTGTCAAAGGTATGGCAAAAGAAGCGCGCGAGTATACCCGCGAACTGCTGGCGCAGGACCCGCAGAATATGCACATCCTGCGCTGCTATTCGCGCACCTGCGTGCTGACCGGCGCGTGGGACGAGGCGCTGGACGCGCTCTGCCGCCTGATGGGCCATTACTTCTCAAGCCTCGACATCTATTACGATCTGGCGACGGCGCTGCAAAAAACGCTCGACCACTTCAACGCCAAAAAAGTGGTGCAAGGGCTGCTGCGCCTCGATGAGAAAAACGCGGGCTTCTGGAATTCGCTTGGCACGCTCTACCACGCGCGTGGCGATATGACGCTTGCTGAAAAATGCGCCCGCGAGGCGTTCCGCTTCCAGCCGCGCAACCCGCGCTATCTGGCGATGATGGGCGTGGTGCTGAGCGATAACCAGAAGCTCGACGAAGCGCGTTATTTCCTGGAGAAATCCCTGGAACTGTCGCCTGAAGATTTTGACTGCTTCACCAGCCTGCTGTTTGTGTTGACGCACGACAACCGTGTCAGCGCGCAGGAACTGCTCGCGAAGCACCGCGACTATGGCGAGCGCGTCACGTCGTACGCCGAACGCTTAGCGCTCAATCTGCCGCTCAATAATGTGAAAGATCCGCACCGTAAGCTGCGCGTCGGGTTTGTCTCGGGCGACCTTCGCACGCACCCGGTCAGCAACTTCCTGCTGCCGTTCTGGGAGTCGTTTGACCGTACTCAGTTTGAACTGGTGGGCTATAACGCCGCGCCGATGCACGACGAGGTGACCGATCACCTGCGCGCGGGCGCGGTGCTGTGGCGTGACGTTTATCAGTTAAGCGATCGCGAGCTGGCGCGCCTGGTCAACGACGATGGCGTGGACATTCTTATCGATCTCTCCGGGCACACCACCTGGACGCGGTTGCCGATGTTTGCGCTGCGCCCGGCGCCGCTGCAAATGACCTGGATTGGCTACCCTGGCACGACGGGCGTGCCGGCGATGGATTACCGCCTGCTGTCGTCTACGCTTGCAAGCCCTCCTGGGCTCGCTGAGCAGTTTACCGAGCAGATCCTCTGGGTGCCGATGCGCAAAATTTTCGAGCCGCACCCGCAAAGCCCGGATGTGAATCCGCTGCCGGCGCTGCGTAACGGCCATCTGACGTTTGCGAGCTTCAACCGCCCGAAAAAAATTAACGATGAGGTGCTCGAACTCTGGGCGCAAATTCTGGTGCGCGAACCAGGCGCAAGACTGCTGATGGGCTTTATGGCCGATGACGAGATGATTGCCATGATGACGCGCCGCCTGACGCATTTCGGCGCGCGCCCGGAACAGCTCATTTTCAGAACGCGCACCGGGCTTATCGAGTATCTCGAATACCACCATCACATCGATATTTTGCTCGACGCCTTCCCGTATACCGGCGGCACCACCACCAACCACGGCGCGTGGATGGGCGTGCCGACGCTCACGCTCTGCGGCGAGACGATGGCGGGGCGTCAGGGCGTTGAAACAATGAATGGCTACGGACTGCCCGAATTCGTGGCGAGCGATAAAGCGGACTACGTCGACAAAGCACTCTCCTGGCAGGGCCGCTTTGAAGAACTGAACGCGATTCGTCTCTCCATGCGCAGCCGCATCCCGACGGATAACGCTGACGGGTTCCGGGTGGCTGAGACCTTTGAAAAAGGGCTGCGCGACGCGTGGAAAATTTACTGTACCGGAGAGGCGCCGCGTTCGTTCTTCGTCGAGGAATAACGCGTCGCGACGGCATTACCCATACCGGCCGGGGCCGGCAACGTTTGGTGTAAAACACCGAGGTGTATCATGCAAAATCTTTTTGTCACCAGCCCGCTGCTGCCGCCGCTGGAAGAGTTTATCCCGTATCTTGAGCAGATCTGGGAAAATAAATACCTGACCAACGGCGGCCCGTTTCATCAGGAGCTGGAGACCCGGCTCGCGGAGTATCTCGGCGTGGAACACCTCTGCCTGTTTTCCAACGGCACGCTGGCGCTCCTGACCGCGCTGCAGGCGCTGCGCATTACGGGTGAAGTGATTACCACCCCGTATTCGTTCGTCGCCACCTCGCATTCGCTGCTGTGGAACGGCCTGACGCCGGTTTTCGCCGATATCGACCCGGTCACCTGCAACATCGATCCGAACAAAATCGAACAGCTGATCACGCCAGCCACCTCGGCTATTCTGCCTGTCCACTGCTACGGCCTGCCGTGCGATGTCGACAAAATTCAGTCCATCGCTGACGCCTGGGGCCTGAAGGTGATTTACGACGCCGCGCATGCGTTCGGCGTGAAGAAAAACCACCAGAGCATCCTGAACTGCGGCGATCTGTCGATCCTGAGCTTCCACGCCACCAAAGTTTTCAACACCTTTGAAGGCGGGGCAATTATTTGCCCGGACGCGCGCATGAAACAGCGCATCGACTACCTGAAAAACTTCGGCTTTGCCGGGGAAACGACCGTGGTCGCGCCCGGTATCAACGCCAAAATGAATGAAGTGCAGGCGGCGTTCGGCCTGGTCCAGCTTGGGCATATCGATCAAGCGCTGGCGAACCGCGCGGCTATCCACGACCGCTACTGCGAGTGGCTCGCCGATATCCCTGGCATCGAAACCTTCAGCGCGCCGGATGATGTGGAGTGGAACCACTCTTACTTCCCGATCCGCGTAAACGACGACTTTCCGGTCAGCCGCGACGCGCTCTATGAAGCGCTGAAAGCCGAAAACATCTACTCGCGCCGTTATTTCTACCCGCTTATCAGCGCGTTCTCGATGTACCGCCATCTGCCGTCGGCGCAGCCGCAACACCTGCCGATAGCGACCGGTATCGCCGGGCGCATTTTGTGTCTGCCGATTTTCCCGGATCTGACCGAAGACGATCAGCGCCGCGTGGTAGACGCCATTCGCGCGCAGGCCGCGCTCGGCCTTGCGGAGAAAGTGGCATGAAGCTTGGCATTTACGGCGCAGGCGGGTTAGGGCGCGAGGTGCTGATGCTGGCGCGCGCCATTAACCAGTGTACGTCGCGCTGGAACGAGATTTTCTTTATTGACGACGTGACCGACGCGCAGGAGGTCTACGGCGCGGCGGTGGTGCGTTTCGACGCGCGTCCTGCTGAGTGCGAAGTGGCTATCGCCATTGGCGAACCGGCGCTGCGCCAGCGTCTGGCGCAAAAGCTCGCAGGCAACGCGCCGCTTGCGACGCTTATTCACCCCAATGTCGATGTTCCGTCGCAAAGCGAGATCCGCACAGGTGCAATCCTCTGCGATGGCGCTTTCATTTCTTGCGGTGTGACGATTGGCAAAAACGCACTGATCCTGCCGCGCGCCTGCGTCGGTCACGACTGCGTAATAGGGGAAAATAGCGTCGTATCAGGAATGGTGGCGCTGGCGGGCCACTGCGTGGTAGGCGAGCGCGTATTCATCGGTATGAACAGTTGCGTAAAAGAGCAGACCCGCATCGGCGATGACGCCATCGTCGGGATGGGGTCTGCGGTCTTCAGCGACGTGGCGGACGCCACGATCGTACTGGGCAACCCGGCCAGGGCGATGCGCCAGAATACCGAAGGCAAGGTGTTTAAATAAGCGCCGCGACAGAACATTTTTTATCTGGAGTATGACCATGACTAACTTAGTGAAATACAACACCATTTTTATGGAAACCTTTGAAGTGCCGGAAGAGGCGCTGGTGGATTACAAATATCAGGACACCCCGTCCTGGGATTCCGTGGGCCACATGACCATGATCGCCGCACTGGAAGAAACCTTCGACATCATGATGGATACCGAAGACATCATTGACTTTACCTCCTGGCAGAAAGGCAAAGAGATCCTGCAAAAATACGACGTAGAAATCGCCTGATATGACGGAGGTCAGCATGCTGCTCGCGGGAAAAAACGCGGTGATCACCGGCTGTTTGCAGGGGATCGGCAACGCCACGATGGTCGCCTACGCGCGCCACGGGGCGAATATCTTCGCCTGCGTTCAGCAGGAAGACGCGGCGTTCAGCGCGCAAATCGCTGAACTCTCTTCGCAATATGGCGTGACTATCACGCCAGTCTGCTTTGATCTGCTGGACGACGCGTCCATTAAGCAGGCGGCGATGGCTATCCAGAAAGCGAAAGTGCCGGTGGATATCCTGGTGAATGTGGCGGGCGTGACGCTCGACGCGCTGTTCCCAATGGTCACCATGGAGCAGTTACACAAGACCTTCGCCATCAACTTCTTTTCACAGATGGTGTTCACCCAATACCTGACGCGCCTGATGCTGCGCAATAAACGCGGCAGCATCATTAACATCGCGAGCATTTCCGGGCTCGACGGCAATAGTGGGCAGCTCGCCTACGCGGCCTCGAAAGCCGCGATGGTGGCGGCGACCAAAACGCTCTCCATTGAGCTGGCACCGCAGGGCATTCGCGTGAACGCGGTGGCGCCGGGCGTTATCGCCACGGCGATGACCGAAAACCTTGCAAACAGCGTGGTGGAAAGCAAGCTCGCGCAGAGCGCCCTGCGCCGTACCGGTCGCGCCGACGAAGTGGCCGACACGCTGGTATGGCTCGGCTCTGACGCGGCGAGCTACGTGACAGGCCAGGTGCTGCGCGTCGATGGCGGGATCGGTTACTAAAAGGAGAAGCCCATGTTGTTGAAAGACAAAAACGTCATTATCACTGGTTGCGCGCGCGGTATCGGGCGCGCGATGGTGGAGGCTTTCGCCGCCGAAGGCGCGTGCATTTACGCGCATGCGCGCAGCGAAACGCCGGAATTTCTGGCCGACATGGCAGCGCTTGCCGATCGTTACCAGGTGGAGATCTGGCCGCTGTGCTTTGATCTGACCGATAACGACGCGATGAAAGGTGCGGTAAAACGGCTGATGAGCGACAAACGTCCGCTGCACGCGCTGGTTAACAACGCGGGTGTTATCTGGAACGCGCTGTTCCAGATGACCACGATGCAGACGTTGCGGGAACAGTTTGAGGTGAATTTTTTCTCGCTGTTCAGCCTGACCCAGATGGTGTCAAAACTGATGACCCGCCAGCGTTTTGGCAGCATTGTGAATATCGCTTCGACCGCCGCCGAGGATGGTAATTCAGGTAAAGCGGCCTATGGCGCGGCCAAAGCGGCGGTTGTCGCGCTGACCCGCACCATCGCCACAGAGCTCGGCGAGCAGGGCATTCGCGCCAACTGCATCGCGCCGGGGATGACCGAAACTGACATGCTTTCAGCCATGCCGGATTACGTCATCGAAGAGACCCGTAACGGCACCGATCTGCGCCGTCTCGGCGCGCCGCAGGAGATAGCCGCCGCCGCCGTCTGGCTGGTATCGGATCTTTCATCGTATGTAACCGGCCAGACGATACGTGTTGACGGTGGTATGCGATGAAGGGCTGTGCTGCTAAAAATGTTCAGATCGATTTCATCATTCCGCAGGGCTACGGCCCGGCGGGCGAATACGCCTGGATGCTGGAGCAGTGCGGCCTGACCGCGCCACAGGTTACACAACAGATTCTGGACGCGTTGTTATGACGGATACGCCTTTCTGGCAACTGAGACACGCGCCGCGCGACGCCGTGGCGCTGACTGAAGACGGCGGCGCGACCCTTTCGTATGGCGAGCTGGCCGAGCGCGTGGCGCAGGTGCGCGCGCATCTGCCCGCCCGCGCGCTGATGTTTTGCTTTTGCGAAAACAGCGCGGCGTCGCTCACCGGTTATCTGGCGGCGCTCAATGCCCGCACGGTGCCGGTGATGCTCGACAGCCAGCTTGATGAGACGCTGGCTAATGCGCTGTTCGCGCGCTGGCGGCCGGGTTTTCTCTGGCTGCCGGAAGCCCGCGCGTGGCCGGGCGAGGTGCTGCTGTGCCAGGACGGGTATCAGCTTATCGCGACCAATGAGCCGGCTCCCGCGATGGACGACGCGCTGGCGCTGCTGATAACGACCTCCGGCTCGACCGGCAGCCCGAAACTGGTGCGCCAGAGCTATGACAATCTTCTCAGCAACTGCGCGAGCATCTGCGACTATCTGGCGATTGACGCAAACGAGCGTCCACTCGTCTATCTGCCGATGAACTATGTGTATGGTTTGTCGGTGATTCATTCCCACCTGGCGCAGGGCGCGAGGCTGCTGATGACCCGCAGCGGCCCTGTGCAGCCGGGTTTCTGGGCGTTCGTGAAAAGCCAGCAGGCCACGTCGCTCGCGGGCGTGCCATATACCTTCGAAATGCTCAATAAGCTGCGCTTTATGCGCATGACGCTGCCGTCGCTGCGCACGTTGACGCAGGCGGGCGGCAAGCTCCCGGCAACACTTCATGAGGCGTTCGCCGCCTGGGCGAAAGAGCAGGGCAAGCGTTTTGTGGTGATGTATGGCGCGTCGGAAGCCACCTCGCGAATGGGCTATCTGCCTGTTGAGCACGCGGCGGCGATGCCGGGCGCGATGGGCGTGGCCATTCCGGGCGGGCGCTTTACGCTTGAAGATGAAAACGGCGCGGAAATTACCGCGGCGGGTGTGGCTGGCGAGCTTATCTATTACGGCCCGAACGTCTGTCATGGTTATGCGCTGGAACGGGCGTGTCTCGCGCGCGGCGATGATTTCAAAGGGCGGCTCGCGACAGGCGATCTGGCCCGCCGTGATGACAACGGCATTTACACCATCGTCGGGCGTAAAAAACGGTTCCTGAAAGTGTTCGGCAACCGCGTCGGGCTGGATGAGCTGGAACAGCTGGTGAAAAACCATTTTGTGGGGCTGGAGTGCGCGACTGGCGGCGTTGATGACCGCATCACGCTGTTTCTCACCGATGACACCCAGGCCGAAACGGTTAAGAGCTGGCTGGCGCAGACCTGTCAGCTACACCACAGCGCGTTTCGCGTGGTGATCCTCGATGCCATCCCGAAAAACGCCGCCGGAAAAACGCTTTACGCACAACTGGAGGCGCTCAGTGCTTGATTACGCGCAGTGGTTACAGCAACCCCCTTATTCGCTGGCGCGCGATGAAAAGCGCGCGCTGATGATGCAGCGCCTGCAGTGGCTGACGGAACATCACCGCGCGAACTGCGCGCCGTACCGCGCCATGCTTGACGGCCTTGGCGTGGATGTCGCCGCGCTGAACGCGCCGGAGGACGTGCCCTTTCTGCCGGTGTCGCTGTTTAAAACCCTGACGCTTGCGAGCATGCCGCCCGACGAGGCCGTGAAGGTGATGACCTCATCCGGCACCACGGGCCAGGCGGTGTCGCGGATCTATCTTGATAAGCAAACGGCGGCCAACCAGCAGAAAACGCTGGTGAAGATCGTCAGCGCCTTTACCGGCGCGGGGCGTTTGCCGATGCTTATCATCGACGCACCGTCGGTATTGAAGGATCGCACCATGTTTTCCGCGCGCGGCGCGGGCATTCTGGGCTTTTCTATCTTCGGGGCCGATCGCGCCTTCGCGCTTGATGACGAGATGAATCTCGATATTGACGGTATTACCGCGTTTCTTGCAAAACACGCGGGCAAACCGGTGCTGCTGTTCGGGTTCACTTTTATGATCTGGCAGCATTTCTGGCGCGCGCTTTCGCAACGCGGCCAGCGGATCGATCTCAGCCAGGGCATTTTGATCCACGGCGGAGGCTGGAAAAAACTCGCCAGCGAAGCGGTGTCGCCGCAGGAGTTCGCGCGCCGTCTGCACGACGTGTGCGGGCTGACGCGCATTTATGACTATTACGGCATGGTGGAACAGACCGGCTGTATTTACATGCAGTGCGAACAGGGCCACCTGCACGCCAGTATTTTTTCCGATGTGATTATCCGTGATCCGCACGATTTCTCGGTGTGCCCGCCGGGACGCGCCGGGATCGTACAGGTGCTGTCGCTGATCCCGGAATCCTATCCGGGGCATTCGCTGCTCACGGAAGATGAGGGCGTTTTGCTTGGCGAGGATGACTGCCCCTGCGGGCGGCACGGTAAATATTTCCGCATCAACGGACGCCTGCAACAGGCCGAAATCAGAGGATGTAGCGACACTTATGCAGCCCAGTTTTGACAACCTCACTTTTCTGCTGGGCGACGCCGCACAGCTCGCCGCCCTTGAGCGTTTTCGCCCGCGCGCGCCGTTTGATGACGAGACGCTGACGTTTTTAAGCGAATTTTCCCGCCAGCTGCTGGCCGACCCGCGCGTGCGCGCCTACAGCGACGTGGTGAGCCTCGCGTTCTGGTGTCGTCCGGCGTCGCTGGAAAAACTGCGCCAGGAGTTTATGCCCCAGGGCATCACCCAGGGCCGCGGCGTGGCGTTTCATATCGCGCCGTCCAACGTGGCGGTGAATTTCGCGTTTTCGCTGGCGGCGGGGCTGCTCACCGGCAACGCCAATATCGTCAGGCTTTCTTCAAAACCGTTCCCCCAGACCGCGCTGATTTGCGACGCGCTGAAAGGGGCGCTGGCGCATGTGCCGTCAATGGCGGCGAGCCTTTGTCTGGTACAGTACCCGCACGACGCGGCGCTGACCGATTATTTCTCCGCGCTTTGCGACGCGCGGCTTATCTGGGGTGGCGATCGCACCATCAGCGAGGTGCGCCGCTCGGCGCTGCGGCCTCGCGCGGTGGATATCGCCTTTGCGGATCGTTACTCCTTTGCGGTGATCGACGCCGACGCGTGGCTTGCCGCGCCTGATAAAGCGCGCCTGCTGGAAGCGTTTTATAACGATACCTTGCTGACCGCGCAACAGGCGTGTACGGCCGCAAAAATGGTGGTGTGGACCGGCGAGCGTACCGATGAAGCGCGCGCGCAGTTCTGGCCCGCGTTTCGCGACTGGTGCGGCGAACGCTACGCGCCGCTGCCTGCGACGGCCGTGAGCAATCTGGCGTGGTTTTGCGCCCAGACGGTTAACGACCCGACGCTCAGGCGCATCGCGCAGCCGGATAATCGTCTTTTCCTGGCGCAAACTGACGCGCCGGATGGCGCGTTGCTGGCGGATCATCACCAGAGCGGAATGTTTATTGAATATGTCGCGCAGGATCTGCTGGACATCGCGCCGCTGTGCGGGGAGAAGTGCCAGACGATCGTCACGTTTGGCGTCGATCCTGAGGAATTTCAGTGCTTTCTGGCAAGCGCGAAACCGCGCGGGGTCGATCGCGTGGTGCCGCTGGGGCAAAGTATGCAGTTTTCTTTGCTATGGGACGGGTATCCGCTGGCCGAAATGCTGACCCGCCGTTTAACTTTAATTTCTTATTAATCAAATTATTTTCAGTGATTTAGCGCATAACCTGAAAATAACCCCTTATTTAGACCATTATTCTCCCGATTAAAAAGCGCTGTAGAATTAGATAATCACGCCGATAACTCAACTAACGCAGGGCTGTTTATCGTGAATTCTCTCTATACCGCTGATGGTGTAATGGATAAACACTCGCTCTGGCAGCGTTATGTCCCGCTGGTGCGTCACGAAGCGTTGCGCCTGCAGGTGCGTTTGCCGGCGAGCGTCGAACTGGACGATTTGTTACAGGCGGGCGGCATCGGCTTGCTGAATGCTGTAGAACGCTACGACGCCCTGCAAGGAACGGCATTTACCACTTACGCAGTGCAGCGTATACGTGGCGCGATGCTGGACGAGCTACGCAGCCGTGACTGGGTGCCGCGCAGTGTCCGACGCAACGCGCGCGAGGTGGCGCAGGCAATAGGCCAACTGGAGCAGGAACTGGGACGTAACGCGACGGAACTGGAGGTCGCAGAGCGACTGAGTATCCCGCTTGAAGAATATCGTCAGATGTTGCTCGACACGAACAACAGTCAGCTGTTCTCGTATGACGAATGGCGTGAAGAGCATGGCGATAGCATCGAACTGGTGACGGAAGATAACCAGAACGAAAACCCGCTGCATCAACTGCTGGAAAGCAATTTGCGCGAGCGTGTTATGGAAGCGATTGAATCGCTGCCGGAGCGCGAGCAGATGGTGCTGACGCTGTACTACCAGGAAGAGCTGAATCTCAAAGAGATTGGCGCGGTACTGGAAGTGGGCGAGTCGAGGGTGAGCCAGTTGCATAGCCAGGCCATCAAACGTCTGCGTACCAAGCTGGGTAAGCTATAGGTTGTTGATTCGTCATCATCCTGGTAATGCCGCATACAGGAACGACAACCAGGAGTTATCATGACGGCGCAGCAACCTAAAAGGCGGCCCCTGAGCCGCTATCTGAAAGATTTTAAGCACTCACAGACGCATTGTGCGCATTGTCACAAGCTGCTGGACCGCATTACGCTGGTCCATCGCGGCGAGATTGTGAACAAGATAGCGATCGCTGCGCTCGACACACTGCTTGACGAGGCCACCTGGGAGCAGGAAAAGCAGGACTGGGTGGCGCTCTGCCGCTTCTGCGGCGATTTGCACTGCAAAGAGCAGAGTAACTACTTCGATATCATCGGCTTTAAGCAATATCTCTTCGAGCAAACCGATATGAGCCACGGCACGATCCGCGAATATGTGGTGCGCCTGCGCCGTCTCGGCGCGCATCTCACCCAACGCCAGGTGCCGCTCTCGCTTGCCCGTCAGGATAATCTCGACGAGCATCTTGAGGCGTGGCTGCCGCTCACCAGTACCAACAATTACCGAATTGCGCTTCGTAAGTATGCCCAGTATCAGCAGCTCTCGTCACTGCCGACGGAGAAAACCGACTCAACGGCAACTTCTGATATATATTAAAAAAGCATAAGTTGTAGCACAGTGGTTTTGATTTCTTTGCGTAACTACTTACACTAGCACTCAATTTCGTTAATTCGGGGTACTTATGAAACTTGCACGTTTGGGTCGTCAGGCAGTGATGGGCGTCATGGCGGTCGCACTGGTCGCAGGCATGAGCGTAAAAACCTATGCCGCGGAAAATTTGCTGAACAAAGTTAAAGAACGCGGCACGCTGCTGGTGGGGCTTGAAGGCACCTATCCACCGTTTAGCTTCCAGGGCGATGACGGCAAGCTGACGGGCTTTGAAGTGGAGTTCGCCGAGGAGCTGGCGAAGCATCTGGGGGTTAAAGCCTCTCTTAAACCGACCAAATGGGACGGGATGCTGGCGTCGCTGGATTCAAAGCGTATCGACGTGGTGATTAACCAGGTCACTATCTCCGACGAACGCAAGAAAAAATATGATTTCTCAACGCCGTATACCGTTTCCGGTATTCAGGCGCTGGTGAAGAAAGAGAACGCGGGCAGCATTAAAACCGCCGCCGATCTCAAAGGCAAAAAAGTGGGCGTCGGTCTTGGCACCAACTACGAAGAGTGGCTGCGCCAGAACGTGCAGGGTGTGGATATCCGCACCTATGACGACGACCCGACCAAATATCAGGATCTGCGTGTAGGCCGTATCGACGCCATTCTGGTAGACCGTCTGGCGGCGCTGGACCTGGTGAAGAAAACCAACAATACGCTGGCGGTAGCCGGTGAGCCGTTCTCTCGTCAGGAAGCGGGTGTTGCGGTGCGTAAAGGCAATGACGATTTCGTCAAGGCCGTTGATAACGCCATCGCCGAAATGCAGAAAGACGGCACGCTCAAGAAAATCTCTGAGAAGTGGTTTGGCGCGGACGTCACCAAATAACGGTTTCGCTGCGCAAAAAAGGTGCTGATATCAGCGCCTTTTTTTATGCCTGCGAAAAATTGCTGCATAATGACGGTTTAACCGCTGAACTGGCATGAGGTTTACCATGCAAAATCTTACCCGCTATGCGCGCCTTGAGCTTATCGGCGCGCCCACGCCGCTGGAGTTTCTGCCGCGCCTGTCTGACTACCTGGGCCGCGAAATTTTCATCAAGCGCGATGACGCGATGCCGGTGGCGATGGGCGGCAATAAGCTGCGCAAGCTGGAGTTTCTCGTAGCCCAGGCGCTGCGCGAAGGGGCCGACACGCTGGTGACGGCGGGCGCGATACAGTCTAACCATGTGCGCCAGACGGCGGCGGTGGCCGCGCGCCTCGGCCTGCACTGCGTGGCGCTGCTGGAAAACCCAATCGCCACGCGCGAAGAGAATTACCTCACTAACGGCAACCGGCTGCTGCTCGATCTTTTTAATGTGCAGGTTGAGATGTGCGATGCGCTGGACGCGCCTGACCAGCAGCTTGACGAAATGGCGGTGCGCCTTGAAGCGCAGGGCTTCCGGCCTTATGTCATTCCGGTTGGCGGCTCGAACGTGCTGGGCGCGCTCGGCTATGTCGAAAGCACGCTGGAGATTGTGCAGCAGTGCGAAGGCATTGTGCGCCCGTCATCCGTGGTGGTCGCCTCCGGCAGCGCCGGAACGCACGCCGGGCTCGCCGTCGGGCTGGAGCAGGGGATGCCGGAGGCCGAGCTTATCGGCGTGACGGTCTCGCGAAGCGTCGCCGCGCAGAAGCCGAAAGTCGTCGCGTTGCAGCAGGGCGTTGCAAAGGCGCTGGAACTGGAAGCGCGCGCTGACATTGTGCTGTGGGATGACTATTTCGCGCCGGGTTACGGCGTGCCGAATGACGAAGGCATGGAAGCGGTGAAGCTGCTGGCGCGTCTCGAAGGCATTTTGCTTGACCCGGTTTATACCGGCAAAGCGATGGCCGGGCTGATTGACGGCATCGCGCAGAACCGTTTTAAAGATACCGGCCCGATTCTCTTTATTCACACCGGCGGCGCTCCGGCGCTGTTCGCGTACCATCCGCATGTCTGAAAACGCAGGGTGAAACCAACATAATGCAGGAAAGTATCCAACTGGTAATTGATTCGGCGCCCTTTCTTCTGAAAGGGGCCGTATTTACGCTACAGCTCAGCATCGGCGGCATGTTTTTCGGCCTGGTATTAGGGTTTCTGCTGGCGATGATGCGCCTTTCGCCTTTCTGGCCGGTGTCGTGGCTGGCGCGCTTTTATATCTCTATTTTTCGCGGCACGCCGCTTATCGCACAGCTCTTTATGATCTACTACGGTCTGCCGCAGTTTGGCATTGAGCTGGACCCGATCCCGGCGGCGATGATTGGCCTTTCGCTTAATACCGCGGCGTATACCTCCGAGACGCTGCGCGCGGCGATTTCGTCGATTGATAAAGGGCAGTGGGAAGCCGCGGCGAGTATCGGCATGACGCCGTGGCAGACGCTACGCCGCGCCATTCTGCCGCAGGCCGCCCGCGTGGCGCTTCCGCCGCTCGGCAACAGCTTCATCAGCCTCGTGAAAGATACGTCGCTTGCGGCCACCATTCAGGTGCCGGAACTCTTCCGCCAGGCGCAGCTTATCACCTCGCGCACGCTGGAAGTGTTTACGATGTATCTGGCCGCATCGCTCATCTACTGGGTGATGGCGACGGTGCTTTCCGCCCTGCAAAACCATTTTGAAAACCAGCTAAACCGACAGGAGCGCGATCCGAAATGAGTGCCATTGAGGTCAAAAACCTGGTGAAGAAGTTCCACGGGCAGACGGTGCTGCACGGCATTGACCTGCAAGTGCAGACCGGGGAAGTGGTGGCGATTATCGGCCCGAGCGGCTCCGGTAAAACCACGCTTCTGCGCAGCATTAACCTGCTGGAACAGCCTGAAAGCGGCACCGTGCGCGTGGGCGATATCACCATTGATACCGCCAAATCGGTGCGCGAACAGCGTGGACTGGTGCGCGAGTTGCGACAGCAGGTCGGCTTTGTGTTCCAGAGCTTTAACCTGTTCCCGCACCGTACCGTGCTGGAAAACATCATCGAAGGGCCGGTTATCGTGAAAGGCGAGCCGAAAGCGGAGGCAACAGCACGCGCCCGCGAACTGCTGGCGAAAGTGGGGCTTTCCGGTAAGGAAAACAGCTATCCGAAGCGGCTTTCCGGCGGACAGCAGCAGCGCGTGGCGATTGCCCGCGCGCTGGCGATGCGCCCGGAGGTGATTCTGTTCGATGAACCAACCTCTGCGCTCGACCCGGAACTGGTGGGCGAAGTGCTGAATACGATCCGCCAGCTTGCGCAGGAGAAGCGCACGATGGTCATCGTCACCCATGAGATGAGTTTTGCGCGTGACGTAGCCGATCGCGCCATCTTTATGGATCAGGGGAAAATCGTGGAGCAGGGCGAGGCGAAAGCGCTGTTCACTAACCCAACGCAGCCCCGCACGCGCCAGTTTTTAGAGAAATTTCTTAATAACTGATCGCTTACCCGGCGTGTTTACCGCGCCGGGCACCTCACCGAAACCATGCAAAAAATAAGCCTTAAAAACGCCTGACTAATTAATCAGCATCAACAGTCCCTTAGCGATTTAATTTGCCTTAAAGCCTGTGTCTGGCGCAATGTCGCATGCGGAATGCGGATTATTGATATTAATAATTATGAAGAATGTGTTATTTTGTCATATCACAAAAAATAATGCTTACAGCACGACAGGAGTTCCGCCCCACAGCATGAAGGAAAGTGACTTTTTTAACTGGCGTCGGGAAATGACGACCCGCTTTCAGGAAATTCAGGATTCCGGCGACATTTATTCGCTCCTGAAAACTGAAACGCAGAACATGGAATATGATTATTTCGCACTTTGCGTTCGTCATCCTGTGCCTTTCACGCGCCCAAAACTGACGCTGCACACCACCTATCCTGAAGCCTGGTTTGAGCATTATCAGGCGGAAAATTACTACGTGATAGATCCGGTGCTGAAGCCTGCCAATTATCTGACAGGACCGCTCTCCTGGAACGACGCGCTGTTCGCCGGCGCCGCAGAAGAGCTTTGGAATGCCGCGCGCGACCACGGTCTGGTCAAGGGCGTAACGCAGTGCATCATTGCGCCTAACCGCGCCCAGGGATTTTTATCTGTTTCTGGAACCAGCCCGCGTGGACACTCCATGGCGGATGACGAACTGGCGTTGCGACTTCAGCATTTAGTGGAACAAAGTCTGGTCACCATGATGCGACTGGAAGACCCAGCGGCGACCGTGCTGGAAATGAAACTGAGTAAGCGAGAAAAAGAGATATTGCAGTGGACGGCGGAAGGTAAAACGTCTGCGGAAATAGCGATAATATTATCTATCTCGGAAAATACAGTTAATTTTCACCAGAAAAATATGCAGAAGAAGTTTAATGCTCCAAACAAAACGCAAATCGCCTGTTATGCTGCTGCAATAGGGCTGATTTGAGCGGGTAATTTGTTCTGCGTGTCAGACATTCGAACCGGCTGGTAGAATAACCGTTCTCCAGCCGGTTTTTTTATTAGCGGCGGTAAGCCTGTTTAATTTGCTTAACGGTGTTGGTGTAAACCGCCGCCTGCGTTGCGTCTTCCATTTCGGCGATCTGTTTTTCCATTTTAATGATCACCCGGCCCGCGTCTGCCTGGCCCATCGCCTGCAGCATCAGGGTCAGCAGGGATTTCAGGCAGGACACCTCGGTGGCCAGTTCCTGGTTGTTCTCTGCGGTTGAAATATCGGAAGCGCTCATGTTTTGTCCTCTGTCAGTGTAACGGCATGCGCCGGGCACGCCTGTTGATGTTTTAAGGCGGCGGAGTATACCACAAGGTCTGAAAAAGTAATCAGCGCCGTTTTTTTGAGCGTTTGGCGGCGCGTCTGACTTATTTTAAAAAGCTTTCACTGATAAGCCGGATTTCACAAGGTTCGCTGACGCAGCGGTGAAAATATATGTTTCCAATAAGTTTCTTCGTTGTAAATTTAAAATTTGCTTATTAGCGCTTTTAAATTGTCAGTAAGTAATAAGTTATATCCAAAAATGCTGTGCCTTGATTTTAATGCGGTTTTCAAGTGCCTGCGCCGTTATCACAGGGCCCAAAACGCGTTTTAATAGGATTTAACCCGCCCATCTCTTACAGAAGTGCATTTTTTGCGTTTCAAAGTTGAGTTAAAAAACGCTAATATGGGGCGAATAAGTTACCAGCAGCGTTATCCCTTTTTGAGGAGTGTTTTCCTTTGATCAACGTTCTTCTTGTTGATGACCACGAACTGGTGCGCGCAGGGATACGACGCATACTTGAAGATATGAAGGGCATTAAAGTAGTAGGCGAAGCCTGCTGCGGCGAGGATGCCATCAAATGGTGCCGCATTCACCCGGTGGATGTGGTGCTGATGGACATGAACATGCCGGGCATTGGCGGCCTGGAGGCGACTCGCAAAATCGCCCGTTATTCTTCAGACATTAAAGTGATCATGCTTACCGTACATACGGAAAATCCGCTGCCGGCTAAAGTGATGCAGGCCGGTGCCGCGGGGTATCTGAGTAAAGGTGCGGCTCCCGCCGAAGTGGTGAGCGCTATCCGTTCGGTTCACGCCGGTCGGCGCTATATCGCTTCCGACATCGCACAGCAAATGGCGCTCAGCCAGATAGAGCCCGACCGCAGCGAATCCCCCTTCGCGAGTTTGTCGGAAAGGGAATTGCAGATTATGCTGATGATTACCAAAGGCCAGAAGGTCAATGAAATCTCTGAGCAGCTTAATCTCAGCCCTAAAACCGTCAACAGCTACCGCTATCGTATGTTTAGTAAGCTAAACATTCATGGCGACGTTGAGTTGACGCATCTGGCCATCCGCCATGGCCTGTGTAACGCGGAGACCTTATCAAGTCAGTGAGTGAAGTTTTTGATTCCAAATCGTTCCTGAAAACCGTCACCAGCCAGCCTGGCGTCTACCGTATGTATGACGCCAGCGGGACGGTTATCTACGTCGGCAAGGCCAAAGATCTCAAAAAGCGCCTTTCCAGCTATTTCCGAAGCAACCTCGCCAGCCGTAAAACCGAAGCGCTGGTGGCGCAAATCCAGAATATCGACGTGACGGTGACCCACACCGAAACCGAAGCGCTGCTGCTGGAGCACAACTACATCAAGCTCTACCAGCCGCGCTATAACGTATTACTGCGCGATGATAAATCCTATCCATACATCTTCCTGAGCGGCGATACGCATCCGCGCCTGGCCATTCATCGCGGCGCCAAACACGCCAAAGGCGAATATTTCGGCCCGTTCCCGAACGGCTACGCGGTGCGTGAAACGCTCGCGCTGCTGCAAAAAATATTCCCGATTCGCCAGTGCGAGAATAGCGTCTATCGCAACCGCTCGCGCCCGTGTCTGCAATACCAGATTGGCCGCTGCCTTGGGCCGTGCGTCGAAGGGCTGGTGAGCGAAGAAGATTACGCGCAGCAGGTGGAATATGTGCGGCTGTTCCTCGCCGGTAAAGATGACCAGGTGATTAATCAGCTGGTATCCCGGATGGAAAAGGCGAGCCAGAATCTGGCGTTTGAAGAGGCTGCGCGCCTGCGTGACCAGATTCAGGCGGTGCGCCGCGTAACGGAAAAACAGTTTGTCTCCAATAACGGCGACGATCTGGATGTGATCGGCGTGGCCTTTGAATCCGGCATGGCGTGTGTGCATGTGCTGTTTATCCGCCAGGGGAAAGTGCTCGGCAGCCGCAGCTACTACCCGAAAGTGCCGAGCGGCACCGAACTTGCGGAAGTGGTGGAAACCTTTGTCGGGCAGTTTTATCTGCAGGGCAGCCAGATGCGCACGCTACCGGGCGAGATCCTGCTCGATTTCCCGCTCACTACGCCAGAGCTGCTGGCCGAGACGTTAACGGAAATCGCCGGACGCCGGGTGAATGTGCAGACGCGCCCGCGCGGCGATCGCGCGCGCTACCTTAAGCTTGCGCGCACCAACGCGGCGACGGCGCTGACCACGCGGCTTTCTCAGCAATCGACCATTAGCCAGCGTCTGACGGCGCTGGCGCAGGCACTGCATCTGCCGGAAATAAAGCGCATGGAGTGTTTCGACATCAGCCATACGATGGGCGAGCAGACCGTGGCGTCCTGCGTGGTGTTTGACGCCAACGGGCCGCTGCGCGCGGAATATCGCCGCTATAATATTACCGACATCACGCCGGGCGATGATTATGCGGCGATGAATCAGGTGCTGCGCCGTCGCTACGGCAAAGCCATTGAAGAGAGCAAAGTGCCGGATATCATTCTCATTGACGGCGGTAAAGGGCAGCTTGGCCAGGCGAAATCCGTTTTTGCCGAGCTGGATGTGCCCTGGGACAAACACCATCCGCTGCTGCTCGGTGTGGCGAAAGGGAGCGATCGCAAGGCGGGGCTGGAAACGCTGTTTCTGGAGCCGGAAGGGGAGGGCTTCGCCTTGCCGCCGGACTCTCCGGCGCTGCATGTGATCCAGCATATTCGCGATGAATCGCACAACCATGCGATTACCGGGCATCGTAAAAAACGCGCCAAAGTGAAGAACACCAGTACGCTTGAGACGATTGAAGGCATCGGGCCAAAGCGCCGTCAGATGTTGCTCAAATACATGGGTGGATTGCAGCCGCTTTTGAACGCGTCGGTTGAAGAAATTGCGAAAGTGCCGGGCATCTCTCAGGCCCTTGCAGAAAAGATCTACTACTCGTTGAAACATTAAGGGCTATGTAGCAACATAGCGGTAATCTCAAATTATGACAGATAGTTACCTGCACTATGCGATTTAACATCCCTACATTGCTGACGCTGTTTCGAGTCATTCTGATCCCGTTTTTTGTGCTCGCGTTCTATCTGCCTTTTCACTGGGCGCCTTTCGTCTGCGCGTTAATCTTCTGTTTTGCGGCGGTGACCGACTGGTTTGACGGTTTTCTCGCCCGCCGCTGGAATCAAAGCACGCGATTTGGTGCGTTTCTTGATCCGGTCGCGGATAAAGTGATGGTGGCTATCGCGATGGTGCTGGTTGCCGAGCACTACCACAGCTGGTGGATAACCCTGCCGGCGGCCACCATGATCGCGCGTGAAATTATCATCTCCGCGCTGCGTGAATGGATGGCGGAGCTCGGTAAACGCAGCAGCGTGGCCGTCTCCTGGATCGGGAAAGTGAAAACCACCGCGCAGATGATGGCGCTGGTCGGTTTGCTGTGGCGTCCGAATCAGTGGGTTGAGTACGCTGCGATTGCGCTCTTTTTCGTCGCTGCAGTGCTGACGTTCTGGTCAATGTTCCAGTATTTGAACGCCGCGCGCGGCGATTTGCTCGAACGTTGATCTATACGGCGCAAAATTCAGCAAACGAATCGCGTTGCCTGAAAATTTCGTTGACTCGTTGCGTCAGGTAAGTAGAATGCAACGCATCGAACGGCGGCACGGTTCGCCGGACGGTAAGTAAATCAAGTAATTAGATTAAGCGATTCGCTTTCAGTTACTTCGATAAGCGGGAATAGCTCAGTTGGTAGAGCACGACCTTGCCAAGGTCGGGGTCGCGAGTTCGAGTCTCGTTTCCCGCTCCAAATTTTGATATCAGCCTCTTTGCTGGTATCTGCCTGAAAAGGCAACGCAATTCTGGCGCGTTAACAAAGCGGTTATGTAGCGGATTGCAAATCCGCCTAGTCCGGTTCGACTCCGGAACGCGCCTCCACTTTCTTCCCGAGCCCGGGTGGTGAAATCGGTAGACACAAGGGATTTAAAATCCCTCGGCGTTCGCGCTGTGCGGGTTCAAGTCCCGCCCCGGGCACCATGGGAAAGACAAGAATAATCAAAGCAATAAGCAGTGTCGTGCAAACCACCTTCGGGTGGTTTTTTATTTTGTCGCGCCGCTTCCTGCTTCTTTCCTGACACCTGTCCTGACCTCATTTCACGCTTCTTTCTGACTTGCTCGGGCTCATCTGTTTAATCCTCAACAGATTTGCCTTAAGCGCGCAGCTTGAATGCCGTCACATCTGGCTAATAAATCTTCGATTGTCGATATATCATGTATTACTTTTCCCGTTCTGCTGCTACGTTTTAATGGCACCCCATCATGGTGCTCTCTACTCGCTGCAATGAGTTTTCCAGGTCAGCGTTCAGCCCCAGGGTTGAGCCATTCTGACGCTGACTCACACGGGGGAAAATCGTACCTTGCAGAATAAGGGCCAGGACGGCGCAAACCTTCACAGACTAAGCCAGTCCATGAGGACTGGCTTCTTTTTTCCTCCGGGCCCGCGCACCAGGCCCTTTCCAGAAAAAGCGCCTGCCGGATTTCGGGGGTTACGCCATCTCCCTGTAACCCTTAAGGTTACAAAAGATAACGAGGAGAAGACGATGGAATACCAGTTAACGCGCACCCCGGATGAAGAACTCAAAGCACGCATAAAGAAACAGGTCGGGCTTTATAACGCAAAGCATATGACGTCTGATCCGCAAGAGCTTATCATCAGCGTCACCGACGCGCAGGGCAATCTGACAGCCGGTCTGACCGGGCGTAGCTACTGGGGCTGCCTGCATATCGAGTTTCTGTGGGTCGATGAAAGCCTTCGTGGACAGGGTACGGGCGCGTCGCTGATGGCGATGGCCGAAGCAGAAGGGCGTAAGCGCGGTTGTAAACGGGTATTTGTGGATACCTTTAGCTTTCAGGCACCGGATTTTTACCGCAAACAGGGGTATGACATCTACGGTGTGGCGCCCGATTACCGCGATGACCACTCCCGTTTTTATCTCAGTAAAGCCCTCACGGAAAAGTAAAAAGCCCCGAAAATGGGGCTTTAACCTGCTCAGCCGACCTCGCGCAACACACCGGCGCTAATTAAAAACTGGATAGCCACAATAGCGATGCCACAGGCGAACACCACGGCCAGCATAAGGCTGCCGCCCGTGACCTGCCAGCCTGCCGTGTGGCGTTTACGGCTCTGCCAGGCGAGCAGGGAAGGGAGCAGCAGCGCCAGCACCGCCAGCGCCACGCCCGCATAGCCGAGCGCCATGACAAACCCCTGCGGGTAGAAAAGCGAGAAAGCGAGCGGTGGCACAAAGGTCATCAGCCCACTCTGGGCGCGGCCCGCCACGGTACGGCGGCGTTTAAACATATCCGCCAGATAATCAAACAGCCCGAGCGACACGCCAAGAAACGAGGTGGCGAGCGCCAGATCGGCGAACAGATGCACTGCCAGCTCCACATGCGGCGAGGCGACAACATCGCGAACCGCCTGCAACAAACCATTCAGGCCGGCATGGGTGGCGAGCAGGCCCATAAAGGTGTCTGACGGGATCGCACCCAGCGTGGCGAGCTGCCAGAAGAGATACGCCACCAGCGGGATCGCGCTGCCGGTGATAAAAATAAGCTTAAGCTTGCGCACATCGCCCTTCATATAGCTGACGATACTCGGCACGCTGCCGTGAAAACCAAACGAGGTAAAAATGACCGGCAGCGCGGAGAGCGCGAGGCCTTTTTCCACCGGCAGCGTTAGCAGATTCACCTGATGAATATGCGGCATCATCATTGCCAGCATCACCACCAGAAACACCGTTTTGGCCGTAAACAACAGGCGATTCACCAGATCCACGCTGTGCGTGCCGATGCTGACAATCAGCCCGCCCACGAGCGTAAACGCCAGTACGCCAGTGGCAGGCTTGATGTCGATGCCCGTCCACTGGCTCAGGCTCGATGCCAGCAGTTCGCCCGCGCCGCTGATATAAGCCGCTGTCAGCGCATACATCAAAAACAGCATGCTAAAGCCCGCCAGCCACTGGCCGGGTTTACCAAGATAGTTCAACGCCAGCGTGCCAAGCCCTGTTGATGCGGGCTGATGCTGATAGACCTCCACCAGCAGCAGTGCGGTGTAGCACATCAGCCCCCAGAGTAAGAAAAGCAGCAGCGCGGTAATGCTAAAGCCAACGCCCGCCGCAGCCAGCGGCATCGCCAGCATCCCTGCGCCGATAGTCGTACCGGCGACGATAAAAATACTGCCAAGAGTGCGGTTCTTCACGCGGTGTACTGTCCTGCAATCATCAACCAAGAATTTATGCTGCGCAGGGTAAAGAATTCTGCTCACGTCGTCAAACTGACGTTACGTAGGGTGTAATCTTTTATTTACGAAAAGCCAGAAAAGAGACGTTGTCCGGCATCACTGATGCAGAGCGGTTCAATAAAAAAGGAAATAACCAGAAAACAGAGGGAAAATAAAAACCGGTAACGGCGGACGCCATTACCGGAAAAATATCACGGTTGAGCGTCGAGCGTCGCCAGCTCTTTATCGATGAAATAAAGCCCTTCACCGCTTTTACCGGCCAGGCTCAGTTTATCCAGCACTGATTTAAACAGTTTCTCTTCTTCATGCTGTTCGGCCACATACCATTGCAGGAAATTAAAAGTGGGATAATCCTGCGTCGTCATCGCCACGTGCGCCAGTGCATTAATCTGGCGGGTGATCAGTTGCTCATGCTCGTAAGTCGCCTGGAAGAGCGCATCGAGAGACGCATATTCGGCAAAGGGCGACGGCACAGCGTTAATGCGCGGGAAACTTCCTGTATCTGTCAGATAGTTAAAGAGACGCTGCATATGTGTCATCTCTTCCTGCGCGTGACGGCTTAAAAACGCCGCCGCCCCTTCAAAGCTGTGATAGCTGCACCAGGCGCTCATCTGTTGGTAAAGCAGAGAAGAATAGAGTTCAAGATTCATCTGCTCATTGAGTTTTTCAATCATATCTGGCTTCAGCATATTTTTCTCCGCGATAACAGGGGTAATTATCGCCGCACTATAATTTGTTATTAAACTGTTTGCAAAAGATAAAATTAAAAAATCATGGCGTTAATAATGCAAATGGGAATTAAATTCATTTATTAATTAAATGAGAATTATTATTGCGGATAAACGAGAATAAATAGGGTGATAAGAATGAACGTAAAAGAAAAATAATGGCGGAAATAAACCCAGGAACGCAGCCACCGCCTGGCGACGGTAGCTGTAAAGCCACTTTACCAGCCGCTGACCGCGCGGTTATTGATGGTAAAGCCACGGCACTGATACTCCAGCACGATAGATTCCGTCATGCACTGCGTGCCGGTGATAACCGAACACGTTTTGACCGGCGCGCCGTAGGCTTCCGCAACGGCATAGCCCCAGTCCTGGCACTGGCGGTTCGCAATAGACTGCGCGACGTAGTTATCCACTTTCGCATGTTGCAGCGGTTGTTCGCTGATACCGAGCCTGACGGTGCCGGTAACTTTACTGCCGCCGACCACTTCCGGCGTTTTGGTAATGGTGCATCCGCCCAGCGCGAGCAGCGCGGTAATGAAAATGACCTTGCGCATCGGTGTTCTCACAAAGTTTGCCTTCATAACATCATGCCACGCCATAGCCTCTCGCAATCGCCTGAAAAGCCCCCGGATCACCCCGTATCCCGCGCTTTTAGCAGAACGCTGACGCTGCGTTACTTTAAATAATCACTTAACTTAATTGTTTCGTTGCTTAAGTTTTGCATGCCCAGGCCGACAACTACGATACGGGCAGTCTTTATCTGTGACGTAAAGAAATGCAGAAAAGGCAAGGATGAGTACCGTCATGATTGCGCAGGGATGGTTTCTTCACACCGGGAATCGACATATGAACTTTATTCGCAATGTAAAAATCCGTGCGATGGTTGTATGGGTTTTGCTGTTATCCACAATCGCCTGGGTGGGGGTCTCCGGAGCAACGCTCTGGTTTCTTCATCACCTGGAAAATAGTCTTACATTGAATGCTGAACAGGCGGGCTGGGTTAACACCGCGCAATGGCTGTTGAGTCTCTCCGTCGTGGGCAGTATTGCCCTCACTATCCTGATGGAGCGCTACCTCTATTTCTGTCTGGTGCGCCCTGTCGAGATTATTCGCGGGCATCTGCACATACTGGCAGACGGGAATCTGGAGGTAAAACTTCAGGATCTCGGCCGCAACTGTGTCGGGCTGATGGTGCCCTATATCCAGCGGATGCAGGATAACTGGGAGAAAACGGTCAGCGCCATTCGCACCAGTGCGGAGACCATTCGCAGCCATTCGGGCGAGGTGTCGGGCGTCAACACCGAGCTTTCCACTCGATCGGAAGAGCAGGCGGCAGCGCTTGAGCAAACCAGCTCCAGCATGCAGCAGCTTAGCAGCACGGTAAAACTCAACGCCGAAAACGCGAGCCATGCCAGCAAGCTTTCCGGTAACGCCACGCGCACGGCGCAAGCCGGCGGAGACTCCGTGAAGCAGGTCATGGAAACCATGTCGCGTATCTCCAGCAGCTCCAGCAAAATCGTCGATATCACGACGGTGATCAACAGTATCGCGTTCCAGACCAATATTCTGGCGCTCAACGCCGCTGTGGAAGCGGCGCGCGCGGGCGAGCAGGGGCGCGGTTTTGCGGTGGTGGCGGGCGAAGTGCGCAATCTCGCCAGCCGCAGCGCACAGGCGGCGAAAGAGATAGAAACGCTGCTTAACGAATCGGTCAGTAATATTCAGACCGGCTCCGGGCAGGTGAAGAAAGCGGGCGAGGCGATGGATGAAATCCTGGCCGCCGTGCGCCAGGTCAACGACATTATGGGCGAAATCGCGAGCGCGTCCGGCGAACAGAGCGACGGCATCAGCCAGGTGGGTATCGCGGTGAAAGAGATGGATGCCGTGACCCAGCAAAACGTACAGCTGGTGCAGCAGTCCGTACTGGCGTCAAACGATCTGGAGCGTCAGGCGACGCATCTGACCGAAGTGGTGGGTTTGTTCCGCCTGCGCGGACAGACGGATCGTGCAACGCCCGCCGCTGCAGCGCCGCTTTTGCGCCCTGCGCTGGCCAGCAGCGCTGGGCCAGAGGCAACTGCCACAGAAACCAACTGGGAAACCTTCTGACGAACGGGCATGAGAGAAAACTGTGAGCATCACTCTATTTTTTAAAACAATATTTCATTTAATTTGAAAGTTTGTTTGGTGAATAGTATGGTTTACTCACAGTTTGCTATTCATAGCCTTTTCAGGAGAGAACCCAATGAAAATTGCACTGATGATGGAAAACAGTCAGGCGGCCAAAACCGCGATCATCCTTAAAGAGCTGAAAGCGGTGGCGGATGAAAAAGCGTTCCCGGTGTACAACGTCGGCATGAGTGATGAGAACGATCATCATCTTACCTATATTCACCTCGGGATTATGGCGAGCATCCTGCTGAATTCCAGAGCAGTGGATTTCGTGGTCACGGGCTGCGGCACCGGGCAGGGCGCGCTGATGTCCTGAATATTCATCCGGGCGTGGTGTGTGGCTATTGCATCGATCCGGCGGACGCGTTCCTGTTCGCGCAAATCAACAACGGTAACGCGCTGGCGCTGCCGTTCGCGAAAGGTTTTGGCTGGGGTGCGGAACTGAACGTGCGGTTTATTTTCGAAAAAGCGTTTACCGGACGTAAAGGCGAGGGCTATCCGCCGGAGCGTAAAGAGCCGCAGGTGCGCAACGCGGGCATTCTGAACCAGGTCAAAGCGGCGGTGGTGAAAGAGAACTATCTCGATACCCTGCGCGCCATCGACCCCGAACTGGTGAAAACCGCTGTTTCCGGCGAGCGTTTCCAGCAGTGTTTCTTTGATAACTGCCAGGATAAATCGATCGAAGGTTTCGTGCGTGAAATCCTCGGCTGATAACGTCTGATGAAAAAGCCAGCCCGCGGGCTGGCTTTTTTACGCCTCTTTGCCAGAGACGCTATGGCCCGCGTGCGCGGCGAGGCGCAGCGTATCAAACATCCCCGCCAGGCTTATCAGGGCAATCATCACGAACGCCAGCCGGAAACTCGCGCCCGGAATATCGGCGCTTAAAAAAGAGGTACTTATTACCTCGCCAAGCCGGATGCCGATAGCGCCCAGCGTCACGCCAAGCCCCACAGCGAGCTGCGTGGCGGTGCTGAACAGCGTATTGGCGTAACTCATTTCGCCCGAAGGTACATCCGCAAAGGCCAGCGTGCTGATGCCGGTAAACTGAATCGAGCGAAACACGCCGCCCAGGAAAAGTATCAGCAGAATAAGCCACACCGGGGTCTGCGGCGTCAGCAGCGCGCAGGCAAGCAGCGCCAGCACATTCAGCAGGCCGTTAATCAGCAGCAGTTTTTTGAATCCCAGCCAGCGAATGAGCGGCGTGGTGGCGGGCTTGATTGTCAGGTTGCCTGCGAAAACCGCCAGCACCAGCAGCCCGGAATGAAATGCGTCCATGCCGAAGCCCACCTGAAACAGCAGCGGCAGCAAAAACGGCACGGCGCTGATCGAGGCGCGAAACAGCGAGCCGCCATACATCGTGACGCGAAAGGTCGGCACCGCCATCGCATCAAGGCGGATCATCGGGAACGGCGCGCGGCGAAAATGGCGCAGCGCGAAGAGAAGCGCCCCGCATCCCGCCAGCAGCAGCGCGCCTGCGAGCAGACCGTTCGCGTCGCGCGCTGCCAGCATCTCCATCGCGCACACCAGCGCCACCATCGCCAGCGCGGTGGCGAGAAAACCGGGCGTATCGAACGGGCGGCGATCGCTGTCGTGGCGATCGGGAATAAGACGCCAGGCGAGCGCCATCGCGATAAGCCCCGCAGGCAGGTTAATAAAGAAGATCCAGCGCCAGTTCGCGTAGCTGGTGATAAACCCGCCAAGCGGCGGCCCGATAATGGGCGCCACCAGTGCGGGCCAGGTCAGTGTGGCGATAGCCGTAATCAACTGATGTTTCGGCGTGACGCGCAGCACCGCGAGACGGCCAACCGGCACCATCAGCGCGCCGCCCGCGCCCTGTAATACGCGCATCAGCACAAACATCTCAAGCGAGTTCGCCAGCCCGCACAGCACCGACGCGCCGGTAAAAATCCCCAGCGCCAGCGTAAACACCTTGCGCGCGCCGAAGCGGTCGGCAATCCAGCCACTTGCCGGGATCAAGACCGCGAGCGTCAGCAGATAAGCGCTGATACCGATATTGAGCGCGACGGCTTCGACGCCGAAGGTGTGCGCCATCGTCGGCAGGGCAGTGGCGATCACCGTACCGTCGAGGAACTCCATAAAAAACGCGCCCGCCACCAGCAGCGCGGCGGGAGAGACGCCGCCTGCACCTGCTTTCGCCGTTTTCTGTCCCATGCCAGCCCCTAAAAATTTCTTATAAAAATTCACCAAAAGATACAACGCTTAACCGCCGGAATTTACAGCATTTTATTAACATTAAGCTCATTTTCATTAACTATGAGGTGTGATTTTAATCACAAATTGGTTGATTTTTGTGATGCAAGTCATATTATTGACCGGTAGCAACACGCTAACCAGAATGAATAAAACCGGAGCACGCCATGAAACTGCGTAAAATCCTTAAAAGCATGTTTGAAAATTACTGCAAAACCTTCAAAGATGTTCCGCCAGCCGGGATGTTCTGATAAAAAACCTGCCGCTGGCAGGTTTTTTTATGTCCGCATTTCTTCTTATACCCGCCATTGCCTCGTTCTGAAACCCTTACTGCTGTTTTCTGAAATGATGGTTCATTTTCAACCCTCCAGTGTGCCAGGTTCGCAATCGCCGGGCTTTGCCGCTACTATGTGCGCCTTGACGCTAAGGAGAACGCAATGTCCCAATCCCTCACTGCCGAAGATGAACTGGTTTCCGACGTAGTCGCCTGCCAGTTGGTGATTAAACAGATCCTGGACGTTATCGACGTCATCGCGCCGGTAGAAGTGCGCGACAAAATGGCGAGCCAGCTGAAAAGCATCGATTTCTCCGGTCATCCCTCCGCCGATCCGGTGACGCTGCGCGCTATTCAGAAAGCGGTGGCGCTGATTGAGCTGCGCTTTACCCCGCAGAGCGAAGCGCACTAAGCAAAACGGCCCCGCGGGGCCGTTTTCAGTTAAAAAATGCCATCCAGGCGCAGGCCAGCAGCCAGAGCGCCATCAGCCGCTGAAAGCGCACCAGCGATGCCGGGCTGCGAAACACCCGATGCACGCCGCTGCCAAGCCAGGCCCACGCGGCGAGGCACGCCAGTGAAATCACGAGAAAGCCCAGCGCCTGAAACGAAAGCGTGGTCAGTACGCGGCCGTTATGCGGCGCGAAGACCGTCACAACCGCCATCGCCATCATCCAGGTTTTCGGGTTAATCAGCTGTAATGCCGCCGCCGCGCCAGCGCTAAAGGGCTTACTCGCCTCGCCCGAGAGCGATACCGCAGGTGCACGGAACAGTTGCCAGCTCATCCACGTCAGCCACAGCGCGCCAGCGAGCGCCATCAGACGCGCAAGCCAGGGGGCGTGGCGCAGCGCTTCGCCAGGCCCTACGCCGCACATCAGCACAATAGCGCTGGAGGCCAGGCACGCGCCGACGACCGCGGGCAGCGTCGCGCGGGTGCCGTAACGCTGGCTGTTGGTGAGGATGAGAATATTGGTCGGCCCCGGCGTAATCGAGGCCACAAAAGCGAAGAATAAAAAGGGCAGTTGTTGTGTAAGCAGGCTCATGGCATCTCCCGTTGTCTGAGCCTTTATCTTCCGGCGATCAGGCTCCGGCGTCTGGAAGATTCGTGCAGAGTTTGCGGTAGTGGGCGGGCGAGAGCCGGTAGGCGCGCTGAAACCAGCGCCCCAGATGGCTCTGATCGGCGAAACCGAGCGCCGCCGCCACGTCTACAGGCGTCATGCCGCGCGCGAGCATCGCTCTGGCGCGGGCGAGGCGCAGTTGCACCAGCCAGGCGTGGGGCGCCATACCAAAGGCGTGTTTAAACGTGCGCGACAGCGTAAAGCGATCGGTGCCGAGCGCCTGTGCCAGTTCCGCCAGCCCGATATTCTCACCGAGATGCGCATAAAGATAATCACGGGCGCGCTGCGCCATCTGCGCGTCGCGAATTTCACCTGGCAGCCGTTTGCGCCACTGGCACTGGTGCGTGAGCTGGCTTAACAGGTTATCCATCACGCCCTGCTGCACAATGCGCATTTCGTCGTGATGCAGCGCGGTGAACGTCGAGGCAATCGCCTGGACCAGCGCGGGATCGCGGGCGATGGTGCTGGCGAAATGCAGCTCGTAGCTGTCCGGCACAGCGGCGTACAGCCCGCCGAGCGTTTCCCGCAGCCAGCCTTCATCGAGATAAAACGTGAGATAGGTAAAGCCGCCTGCAAGCGGCGCGTCGCCGTCGTGGGTTTCGCCAGGCTCCAGCAGAAATGCCGCGCCCGGCGTGCTCTGGTGACGCTCACGGCGGCAGTGAAACTGCTGGGTGCCGGCGAGCGTCATGCCCACCAGATAGCTGTCGTGCCAGTGCGGATCGTAAGCGTGGCCTTCAAAATGGGCGCGGATGGTTTCGATGCCGGTGTCAGCGTGCTGACGTAATTCAATCCAGTCTTTAGCCATAGCGTCTCCTGTGAAAGGAAACTTTAGCATAACGAGTCTTTAACAAAAGTCTGGAAGATTTGTGCAGGCGGCCCGCAGGCCGCCTTGTTTCCGAAGAGCCGTCAGAAGAAGAGTTGCACCAGCAGATAGCTGGCAGCGCAGGCGCAGCTTACGCCAATCAGCCCCGGCAGGATAAAGCTGTGGTTTAAGATGAATTTGCCGATGCGCGTGGTGCCGGAGCGGTCAAAACCGATGCACGCGAGGTCGCTTGGGTAGGTTGGCAGCACGAAATAGCCATAAGAGGCCGGGAAAAACGCCACCAGCATTTTCGGCTCGACGCCCAGCATCAGCCCCATCGGCGCGACGGCGGTCAGCGCCGCCGCCTGGCTGTTCACCAGTTTCGAGACCAGAAACAGCACGATCGCGTAGGTCCAGGGATGGCTTTTCACCACGCCTTCCAGTGCCAGTTTCAGTTCATTTAAGTGCGCCTGGAAAAAGGTGTCGCTCATCCACGCCACGCCAAATACTGAGAAAATCGCCACCATCCCGGCCTTAAACACCGCACCGCTGGAAATGGACGCCGCGTTCACTTTGCAGACCACCAGCATCACGGCGCCCGCAATCAGCATCATCATCTGGATAACCAGGTTCATGGAGAGCGGGGCGATTTTGCCTTTCACCTCAAACGCCGGGCGCAGCGCGGGCAGCGCGCCGAGTAGCACCACCAGCGCTATCGCGGCGAAGAAAATCCAGGTTGACCACCAGGCGTGTTTATCAAAGCGCTGATTCATCAGCGTTTCACTGCCACCATAGATGTATTCACGCTGTTTCGGGTCGCGCAGACGCGCCTGGAACGCCTCGTCGTCTTTTAAATCTTTACCGCGCCGCAGGCTCCAGAGCGCGGCGACCAGTACGCCAAAGAGCGACGCCGGTACGGAAACGGCGAGGATCTCCAGAATGCTCCACGCCTCGCCGACGCCGTGCTGCGCGCCCAGAATCGACACCAGCGACACCACGGCGACCGAGACCGGCGAGGCGGTGATCGCCATCTGAGAGGCGACGGACGCCACGGCCATCGGGCGTTCCGGGCGAATATTTTTCTTCAGCGCAATGTCGGCAATAATCGGGAACATAGTGTAGACCACATGCCCGGTGCCGCACAAAAACGTCAGCGTCCAGGTGGTGAGCGGCGCCAGCAGCGTGATGTGCTGCGGGTGACGGCGCAGCAGGCGCTCGGCGAACTGCATCATGACGTTCAGGCCGCCCGCGGTTTGCAGCGTGGCGGCGCAGCCAATCACCGCGAGGATGGTCAGCATCACGTCCACCGGCGGCTTGCCCGGCTCCAGCCCAAAGATAAAGGTTAAAAGAAACAGCCCGATGCCGCTGATGAGGCCAAGCCCCATCCCGCCGAAACGGGTGCCCGCCAGCAAACACAAAATAATGACGATAAATTCGAGGGTTATCATAAGGCTCCTGCCACACAACGTTGGATGAATCGCTTAAGCATTACAAATCGTGAGGTTAATCAACGGGAGCCAGATCGGATTTATAAAAACCTAACAAAAACAATACATTGTTAACTTGTGGTTAACGTTGTGGCGGCGAAGGAGGAGCGAATGGGCGAGGGGAGAATCGTAAGCGCCCCCGGGCGAGGGCGCGGCTAAATTAAAATGTCAGCTGGCCTGTTCCACGATGTCCAGCAGGCGTTGATCCGCTTCTTCAGCACATAAGCCAGCCTGACGCGCCTGGGCCAGTTCCTGAAGAATGGTCGCGAGCAGCGCGTCGTCCTGGCGCAGCTCCTGTTCAAAGTCGCCAAGCATAGCGAGCATCTCGTCGTCACGTGCCGCCTGCGCTTCCATCATCAGGCGTGCCAGTGCCGCATGGCGGCCATTCAGTTCATCCTGCATCTGGCGGAAAATCGCCTCCAGACTTGAGCAGTCGGGTTTCACCGATTTCAGCGCGCCGACCACCGGGTTAGCGCCGGTCTGTTTAAGGTAATCGAACAGCCGCATCATCTGGGTTACGTTGTGCTGCGCCTGCTGGCGCAGTACGGTCGCGCTGCCGTTCAGGCTTTGCTGCGCGCACCAGTCGCTGTAATAAAGGCACAGGTTAGATGCGTAAAATTCCTGATTCATTTGTGCATTGAGTTTCTGCACCACGCCGAGGGGAGCCATAGAAATATCCTTATTGACAGGGTGTAAGGGGAACGGTCATTGACCGCGACAAGCGCGCCGATGCCCGTCATCTCCCGGCGGGTGGCCGCTCGTCAGCCGTTATTACGAAGCGTGCATTATCGTTCCCTGATGTATTAAGCCTGGTATAACTGTGGCTATTTGCCAGTCCAACCCTTTCTTTCTTAAAACGTGACGCAGCGCCGGAATGTTTTTAAAACATTGTTTCATTATTGGCGTTCCCGGTGCGCCGGGCACTGATTATCCACAGATAAGGAGCAAGAAATGAAAAAAGCAGCGGTACTGCTGGCACCAGGATTTGAAGAAGGCGAGGCCATTGTCACTATCGATATATTACGACGGCTAAACATTGCCGTCGAAACGCTCGCCTGCGCTGACTCGCGGGCGGTCGTAAGCTATCACTCGATTCCACTGGTGGCCGATGCGCGCCTGACAGAACGCGCTGAGGAAACCTATGACGCGATTATTCTGCCGGGCGGCCCGCAGGGTAGTGTCAGGCTGGCGGCAGACGCGCAGGTCATCGCGTTTGTGGCGCGCCACGACGCCGCCGGAAAGCTCATCTGCCCAATTTGCTCCGCCGCCGCGCGCGTGCTCGGCGCGCATGGCTTATTGAAAGGCCGCCGCTATGTCTGCTCGGGCGAGCTGTGGCAGGACGTGCGCGATGGCGAGTATGTGGACGCGCCGGTAGTGGAAGACGGCAATCTTATCAGCGGCAAAGGGCTGGGGCGGGTATTTGATTTTGCGCTGACGGTGGCGTCACGTCTTACCGGCGATAAACCCGCCGCGCGCGAACACGCGGATCACATCTACTACCCGTGGTAAAGCACAGGTATACGGCGGGCTATACTTACGCTTTGTTCGCGACAAGGAGGAGAGTATGACTAACGCGTGTGAAACGCTGTATCTGCGCGAGCCTTGCGGCGGCGTGCCGAATAACGCGCTGCCAGTGCTGCTTTATCGCCATGTGTTGCCCGACGACGCTAACGACGCGGCGGTCTGGTTTGAGCAGCGCTTCGGGCAGCATCAGTGGCCGGCGCGCTGGCGCTACCCGGTTTTCACCTACACCCATTTTCATACCAACACGCATGAAGTGCTCGGTATCTATGCGGGCGAAGCGCAGATCCAGTTAGGCGGTGAAGAAGGGCCGATAGTCACCCTGCACACCGGCGACGCGGTGCTGATCCCGGCGGGCGTCGGGCATAAGCAAATCGACGCCAGCGCCGATTTCATGGCGGTGGGCGCGTACCCTGAAGGGCTGTCGCCCGATAAATTTCTGGATGAACCTGCGCAACTGGCACAAACGCGTAAAAATGTGGCGCAGGTCGCAAAGCCTGCACGCGACCCGCTCTGTGGCAAAGAAGGCGGACTTGTCACCCTCTGGTAACGGTCAGGGATTCTCCGGCTGGGCTTATGGAGATTTCTGCTAACCCCTCGTTTAATCATCATACATATCGGGCCAGATTTATGCCCGATATTGCTGTATTTATGTACGCAATCACTGTAATTCCATGATGTGATTTTGCTCTCCTATGGAGAATTAATTTCCCGCTAAAACTATCTCCAGCGTTCGCCGCTTCCGGGAGGGGACGGCTAATACGTTGTTTTCTGTCCGATTAAAAGAACCTTTCAGGTTTTTACCCTGCATAAAAGAGAGCTAAAGCTGGAGATAACCATGCACAAATTTACTAAAGCGCTGGCAGCCATCGGGCTTGCCGCCGTTATGTCACAATCCGCTATCGCAGAGACCATGAAGCTCGGTTTTCTGGTGAAACAGCCTGAGGAGCCGTGGTTCCAGACCGAATGGAAATTTGCCGACAAAGCGGGCAAAGACCTCGGTTTTGAGGTCATCAAAATTGCGGTGCCGGACGGCGAGAAAACCCTGAACGCCATCGACAGCCTCGCGGCGAGCGGCGCGAAAGGCTTTGTTATCTGTACCCCAGACCCGAAACTCGGCTCGGCGATTGTCGCGAAAGCGCGTGGCTACGACATGAAAGTCATCGCCGTGGATGACCAGTTCGTGACCGCTAAAGGCAAACCGATGGAAACCGTGCCGCTGGTCATGATGGCCGCGACCAAAATCGGTGAGCGTCAGGGCCAGGAACTCTATAAAGAGATGCAGAAACGCGGCTGGGATGTAAAAGAAACGGCGGTGATGGCGATTACCGCTGACGAGCTCGACACCGCGCGCCGCCGCACCACCGGCTCCATGGACGCGCTGAAAGCCGCAGGCTTCCCGGAAAAACAGATCTATAAAGTCCCGACCAAATCCAACGATATCCCCGGCGCGTTTGACGCCGCCAACTCCATGCTGGTTCAGCATCCGGAAGTGAAACACTGGCTGGTGGTCGGCATGAACGACAACACCGTGCTGGGCGGCGTGCGCGCCACCGAAGGGCAGGGCTTTAAAGCGGCTGACGTTATCGGCATCGGCATCAACGGCGTGGATGCGGTGAGCGAGCTTTCCAAAGCGCAGGCCACCGGCTTCTACGGTTCGCTGCTGCCAAGTCCGGACGTACACGGCTATAAATCCAGCGAAATGCTCTACAACTGGGTGACCAAAGGGGCAGAGCCGCCGAAATTCACCGAGGTGACCGACGTGGTGCTGATCACCCGCGACAACTTCAAAGAAGAACTGGCGAAGAAAGGTCTTGGCGGCAAATAAGGGCGATTTATCGCGGTTCGGGCGCGCCTGCGCGCCCGCTTTTTGAGTGGCCCGGAGGTATCATGCAGACATCGTCACCTTATCTTTCGTTTCGCGGCATCGGGAAAACCTTTCCCGGTGTGAAGGCGCTTTCGGACATCAGCTTTGACTGCCACGCAGGCCAGGTTCATGCGCTGATGGGCGAAAACGGCGCCGGTAAATCGACGCTTTTAAAAATTCTCAGCGGCAACTACGCGCCGACCACCGGCACAATCGCCATCAAAGGCGAAGACGTCACCTTTAACGACACCACGGCGGCGCTCAACGCGGGCGTCGCCATCATCTACCAGGAGCTGCATCTGGTGCCGGAGATGAGCGTGGCGGAAAACATCTATCTGGGCCAGATCCCCCACAAGGCCGGGATAGTCAACCGCTCGCTGCTCAACTATGAGGCGAAGCTGCAACTGGAGCATCTGGGGCTGGATATCGACCCGCAGACCCCGCTGAAATATCTCTCCATCGGCCAGTGGCAGATGGTGGAGATAGCTAAAGCGCTGGCGCGCAACGCCAAAATCATCGCCTTCGACGAGCCGACCAGCTCGCTCTCGGCGCGTGAGATTGAACACCTGTTCCGCGTTATCCGCGAGCTGCGCAAAGAAGGGCGCGTCATTCTCTATGTCTCGCACCGTATGGAAGAGATCTTCGCGTTAAGCGACGCCATCACGGTGTTTAAAGATGGCCGCTACGTGCGCACCTTCAGCGATATGCAGCAGGTGAACCATGACAGCCTGGTGCAGGCGATGGTCGGGCGCGATCTCGGTGACATCTACGGCTGGCAGCCGCGCAGCTATGGCCCCGAACGGCTGCGTCTTGACGCCGTAAAAGCGCCGGGCGTGCGTGCGCCGGTGAGCTTAAGCGTCAGGAGCGGCGAAATCGTCGGTCTGTTTGGGCTGGTGGGCGCCGGGCGCAGCGAATTAATGAAAGGCCTGTTCGGCGGCACGCGTATTACCAGCGGTCAGGTGCTGATTGATGGCGAGCCGGTCGCTATCCGCGCGCCGGGCGACGCCATTCGCGCGGGCATGATGCTCTGCCCGGAAGACCGCAAAGCTGACGGCATCATTCCGGTACATTCCGTGCAGGACAACATCAATATCAGCGCGCGGCGCAAGCACATCAGCGCGGGCTGCCTTATCAACAACGGCTGGGAGCAGGAAAACGCCCGCCATCATATCCGCTCGCTGAATATCAAAACCCCAGGCGCTGAGCAGTTAATTATGAATCTCTCCGGTGGCAACCAGCAGAAGGCGATTCTCGGCCGCTGGCTGTCGGAAGAGATGAAAGTGATTCTGCTTGATGAGCCGACCCGCGGAATCGACGTCGGGGCGAAACATGAAATCTACAACGTGATCTACGCGCTGGCGGCGCAGGGGGTGGCGGTGCTTTTCGCCTCCAGCGATCTGCCGGAAGTCCTCGGCGTGGCCGACCGCATTGTTGTGATGCGTGAAGGCGAAATCGCCGGTGAATTACTGCACGAGGAGGCCAGCGAATCAACGGCGCTCAGCCTCGCTATGCCCAAAACCAGCCAGGCTGTCGCTTAAGTAAGGAGAAATTATGTCATCACTAACCACATCCGGTGCGCCGAAGTCCTCATTCTCCGTGGGTCGCATCTGGGATCAGTACGGCATGCTGGTGGTGTTCGCCGTGCTGTTCCTCGCCTGCGCTATTTTTGTGCCGAACTTCGCCACCTTTATCAATATGAAAGGCCTGGGGCTGGCTATCTCGATGTCCGGGATGGTGGCCTGCGGCATGTTATTCTGCCTCGCGTCGGGGGATTTCGACCTCTCGGTAGCCTCGGTTATCGCCTGCGCGGGCGTCACCACGGCGGTGGTCATTAACATGACCGAAAGCCTGTGGCTCGGCGTCGCGGCGGGCCTGCTGCTCGGCATCGTGAGCGGGCTGGTTAATGGCTTTGTTATCGCGAAGCTGAAAATTAACGCGCTGATCACCACGCTTGCCACCATGCAGATTGTCCGCGGCCTCGCGTACATCATCTCCGACGGTAAAGCGGTGGGCATCGAAGATGAAAGCTTCTTCACCCTCGGCTACGCCAACTGGCTCGGGCTGCCCGCGCCTATCTGGCTGACGGTCGCCTGTCTTATCGTGTTCGGCTTCCTGCTCAATAAAACCACCTTCGGGCGTAATACGCTCGCGATTGGCGGCAATGAAGAGGCCGCGCGTCTGGCGGGCGTGCCGGTGGTGCGCACCAAGATTATTATCTTTGTGCTCTCGGGCCTGGTGTCCGCTGCGGCGGGTATCATCCTCGCCTCGCGCATGACCAGCGGTCAGCCGATGACCTCCATCGGTTATGAGCTGATTGTGATTTCCGCGTGCGTGCTGGGTGGCGTTTCTCTGAAAGGCGGCATAGGAAAAATCTCGTATGTGGTGGCGGGCATTCTTATCCTCGGCACCGTTGAAAACGCGATGAATTTATTGAATATCTCTCCGTTCGCGCAGTACGTGGTACGCGGCCTGATCCTGCTTGCGGCGGTGATCTTCGACCGCTACAAACAGAAAGCGAAACGTGTTGCGTAACGCATTTTTTTCCGCGTAATTCCCTCTAAAAACGCCTTCCGACCTGTTTTTCAGACAGGCGGAAGGCGTTGCCGAATGGCGACACTCGTCACACTGTCTATACTTACACGGTCATTAAAACTATCAGATAACCTCAGGGTTAGCTGTTTAACCCGTAAGGAAGGAGGAAACACTGGTGGCCGAAGTGTTAGCAGTACCGCCCGTAACCCGCGAAAATCTGGCCTTTTTTTTCGACCTTGACGGCACGCTTGCCGACATCAAGCCGCACCCCGATCAAGTGTTCATCCCCTCCGATGTTCGTCGCCTGCTGCAAAAACTCGCTGACATGAATGACGGAGCACTGGCATTGATTTCAGGACGTTCCATGACGGAGCTGGACCAGCTTGCCGCGCCGCACCGCTTTCCGCTGGCCGGGGTCCACGGGGCCGAGCGTCGTGATATCCGTGGTCAGAACCATGTCGTGTCGCTGCCGGAAACGCTGGTAGAACATCTGCACCAGCAGCTGGAAGCCGCGCTCGCGCAGATGCCGGGTACCGAGCTTGAGGCGAAAGGCATGGCGTTCGCGCTGCACTATCGCGGCGCGCCGGAGTATGAAGACCAGATTTTGGCGCTGGCGGAAGCTATCGCCAGCGAGCATAAGCAGCTGGGGCTGCAACCGGGCAAATGCGTAGTGGAGTTAAAACCGCTGGGCATTAATAAAGGCGCGGCTATCGAGGCATTCATGAATGAAGCGCCGTTCGCAGGCCGCGTGCCGGTTTTTGTAGGTGACGATCTCACCGACGAAGCCGGGTTTTACGCTGTAAACCAGCTTAATGGCATTAGCGTGAAGGTCGGGCAGGGGGATACCCAGGCGAAGTGGCATCTCGCCGATGTCCCGTCCGTACACGCGTGGCTGGAGCAATTAGTTCAAGAACAAGAAAAAAAAACGTCAAATAAAAGGAGAGAAGGCTATGAGTCGCTTAGTCGTAGTATCTAATCGTATCGCCCCGCCGGATGACAAAAAGAGCAGCGCAGGGGGCCTCGCGGTAGGGATACTGGGAGCGCTGAAAGCAGCAGGCGGCCTGTGGTTTGGCTGGAGCGGTGAAATTGGCAATGAGGATGCCCCGCTAAAAAAAGTCACCCGTGACAACATTACCTGGGCGTCATTCAACTTAAGCGAGCAGGATCACGACCAGTATTACAACCAGTTCTCCAACGGCGTATTGTGGCCTGCGTTCCACTACCGTCTGGATCTGGTGAACTTCCAGCGCGAAGCGTGGGAAGGCTATCTGCGCGTTAACAGCCTGCTGGCGGATAAACTCAAACCGCTCATTGAGCCAGACGATAATCTGTGGATCCACGATTACCACCTGCTGCCGTTTGCCAGCGAACTGCGTAAGCGCGGCGTGAATAACCGCATCGGTTTCTTCCTGCATATTCCGTTCCCGACGCCGGAAATTTTCAACGCGCTGCCGACCAATACCGAGCTGCTGGAGCAGCTGTGCGATTACGATCTGCTGGGCTTCCAGACGGAAAACGACCGCACCGCGTTCCTGGACTGCCTGGCGATGCAGACGCATCTCTCTACCAGTAGCGACGGCGAGCATACCGCCTACGGTAAAACCTTCCGCACGGAAGTCTACCCGATTGGTATTGAGCCTGAAGAGATTGCGCAGGCCTCCGCAGGCCCGCTGCCGCCAAAACTGGCGCAGCTTAAAGCCGAGCTTGCCAGCGTGAAGAATATCTTCTCTGTGGAGCGCCTCGACTACTCCAAAGGACTGCCGGAGCGTTTCCAGGCGTTTGAGACGCTGCTGGAAAAATACCCGGAGCACCACGGTAAAATTCGGTATACCCAGATTGCGCCTACGTCGCGTGGCGATGTACAGGCCTATCAGGATATTCGTCATCAGCTGGAAACCGAGGCGGGGCGTATTAACGGCAAATATGGTCAGCTCGGCTGGACGCCGCTCTATTACCTCAACCAGCACTTCGACCGTAAGCTGCTGATGAAAGTGTTCCGCTACTCAGATGTGGGGCTGGTGACGCCGCTGCGCGACGGTATGAATCTGGTGGCGAAAGAGTATGTGGCCGCGCAGGACCCGAAAAACCCGGGCGTGCTGGTGCTGTCACAGTTTGCGGGCGCAGCCAATGAGCTCACCGCCGCGCTGCTGGTCAACCCTTACGATCGCGACGATGTGGCGGCAGCGTTAGATCGCGCGCTGAAAATGCCGCTTGCGGAGCGTATCGCGCGCCACAGCGAGATGCTGGAGATTGTCCGTAAGAACGACATCAATCACTGGCAGGAGGCCTTTATTAAGGATCTAAAGCAGGTAACGCCACGCAGCCCTGAACGTGAGCTGCAGAACAAGGTGGCGACTTTCCCGAAACTGGCCTGACGCACCGTCACCCCTTCCCGGGCACCCGCCCGGGAACGTCATTCTAATCGAGCGCGACCAGCAGAAGATCGGTTCTGCTGGTCGCGACGATTTTTTTCGATAAGCAGATCGCTTTACTGAACAGGTTGTGATTGTGGTTGCCGCAAATCACGAGATCAATGTCATCTTTTTCACATATATCGCGAATATATTCTCCAGGCTCTCCGGTAGCGATTATGGTTTTATTAATCGGGTATCCGGCTCGGCTTTGCAGGTCTTCCAGAAACGTTTTCGTCTCTTCAAACATGATGTCTCGCAAATTTTCGAGCATTGGTGCTGACATTTGATTAAAGAGTTCCGGATCTGTGGCGATAGTAATAAGAGTGATTTTGCCGTTGACGGGTTTAACAATAGAAACCGCGCGGGTGATAAGCCGGTAGCTTTCTGGTGTCACCGCCACGGCAACGAGTACATGTGAATAGCTCATAGTGATGTCCTTTCGCCAGAGAGAACTGCAGGAAGCAGCCATAATGAAATAGTACGACGTACACGCCCCGAAAGAATGTGAAGCCGCTTTAATAACGGTGAAACACGACTTTTGAATACATTAGCTATTCTTATCGAAGGAATAATTTAACCATTATTTCCGTTCTGTAATATCTTGTAACATTAGCGCAGGATGCATCCTGACATCGTTTTATCCCCTTTTCGTTCAAAAATGCATCATTAGCATGCTTCTTATTATTTGACATAAATCACTGTTTTAATTGGTTAAGTTGGTTTAAGTACTCCCCTGGTAGTACTGTTTCTTTTATAGTGACCACCCGTGATCACGTGATGTTAAATAGTTGCAAATGTAAAGTATGACCGACTGCTACACCCTAGTTAAGGGTGAATGAATATTCGGAATTTTACGCATTGCCAGGCGTCTGTTTGGTTACTTTTTATACAAAAGAAAAGCAATCCTGATGGTTTTTTAGTGACTTTTTCCGAAAATGTGTGATACTCGTCACACTTTTTCCAAAATCTTTTCACAAGCACGTTGTGTGAACGGTGTCCGCCGAGTACGATTTGCTCGATTTAGGAAAAATCTTAAGCAAGTGTAAGGAAATGATGAAAGGCGTGCACGGAGCCTGCCAGGGACAATCGAATTTGACGGGAACACTGTTCACCGACAAGTCTGGTTTCACCGATGCATTTTGGCCGTAACGATTTATTTTTTTACCGGGATTTGCCCGGCGACATCACGGGGTGCGGCTTCGCCGCGTTAAAATAATAGTTTGTTATTGGATGGGAAAAATGCATACATCCGAGTTGCTGAAACATATCTACGACATCAACCTGTCATATCTGTTACTTGCACAGCGTTTGATTAGTCAGGATAAAGCGTCTGCGATGTTTCGCCTGGGTATTAGCGAAGAGATGGCGTCCACACTGGGCGACCTGACACTTCCGCAAATGGTGAAACTGGCTGAAACGAACCAGCTTGTTTGTCAGTTCCGTTTTCAGGATCATCAGTCGATCACGCGTTTAACACAAGAATCACGCGTTGACGATCTGCAACAGATCCACACCGGTATTCTGCTCTCCACGCGTCTGCTCAACGAGGCCAACGGCACCGAAGACGTCGCCAGGAAGAAAAGGGCATAACTTATGACCGACAAGAGCATTGTTCAGGAAGCCCGTGATATCCAGCTCGCCATGGAACTGATTACCCTTGGCGCACGTTTACAGATGCTGGAAAGTGAAACGCAACTTAGCCGCGGTAGACTCATCAAACTTTATAAAGAGCTGCGGGGCAGCCCGCCGCCAAAAGGTATGTTGCCCTTTTCCACGGACTGGTTCATGACCTGGGAGCAGAACATCCACGCTTCGATGTTCTGTAACGCCTGGCAGTATCTGCTGCGCACCGGGTTGTGTTCAGGCGTTGACGCGGTTATCAAAGCGTACCGTCTGTACCTGGAGCAATGCCCGCAAGAAAACGAAGAAGGCCCGCTGCTGGCGCTGACCCGCGCCTGGACGCTGGTCCGTTTCGTGGACAGCGGAATGCTTGAATTATCTCGCTGCAATAGCTGCGGCGGTAATTTTGTTACCCATGCACACCAGCCGGTTGGCAGCTTCGCATGCAGCCTGTGCCAGCCACCGTCTCGCGCCGTAAAAAGACGTAAACTTTCGCGAGATGCTGCCGATATTATTCCACAACTGCTGGATGAACAGGTCGAACAGGCCGTTTAACCGGATAGGTGTGGAAAACCACTCCAGCAGCGGCCCAAAAGGCCGCTGCTTTTTTTTTCCTAACTGAAACCGGCAACGTTTTCTGCTCACCTGAACATCCTCGCCATAGCCAACAGCGGAAGGATGATGTCGTGCTGATTTTAATAGGTTACCTGGTCATTCTGGGAACGGTCTTCGGTGGTTACATGATTACCGGAGGAGAGCTTGGTGCACTCTATCAACCTGCTGAATTAATTATTATCGGCGGGGCGGGTGTGGGTGCGTTTATCGTCGGTAACAACGGGAAAGCGATTAAGGGCACGCTGAAAGCGCTGCCGCTGCTGTTTCGCCGCTCGAAATACACCAAAAGTATGTACATGGATCTGATGGCGCTGCTGTATCGCCTGATGACCAAATCGCGCCAGCAGGGCATGTTCTCGCTGGAACGCGATATCGAGAACCCGAAAGAGAGCGAGATCTTCACCAGCTACCCGCGCATTCTGGCGGACAACACCATGCTGGAATTCATCACCGATTATCTGCGTCTCATCATCAGCGGCAACATGAACACCTTTGAGATTGAAGCGCTGATGGACGAAGAGATCGAAACGCACGAAAGCGAGGCGGAAGTCCCGGCCAACAGCCTGGCGCTGATGGGCGACTCGCTCCCGGCGTTCGGGATCGTGGCGGCGGTGATGGGCGTGGTGCACGCGCTGGCGTCGGCTGACCGTCCGGCGGCGGAACTCGGCGCGCTTATCGCGCACGCGATGGTGGGGACGTTCCTCGGCATCCTGCTGGCTTACGGCTTCGTGTCGCCGCTTGCGACCGTGCTGCGCCAGAAGAGCGCCGAAACCACCAAAATGATGCAGTGCGTGAAAGTGACGCTGCTGTCGAGCCTTAACGGTTACGCGCCGCCTATCGCCGTAGAGTTTGGTCGTAAGACGCTCTACTCCAGCGAGCGTCCGTCCTTCACCGAGCTGGATGAACACGTTCGCGCGGTGAAATCGCCTAACCAGCAGCAGGTGACAGAAGACGCATGAAAAACAGCAACCACCCCGTCGTTATCGTAAAAAAGCGCAAGCATAAAGGGCACGGCGGCGGTTCGCACGGCTCGTGGAAAATCGCTTACGCCGACTTTATGACAGCCATGATGGCCTTCTTCCTGGTGATGTGGCTTATCTCCATCTCCAGCCCGAAGGAGCTGACGCAGATTGCGGAATATTTCCGCACGCCGCTGTCGGCCGCCATCACCGGCGGGCATCGCATCGCCGATAGCGAAAGCCCGATTCCGGGGGGTGGGGATGATGTCACGCAGTCGCAGGGCGAAGTGAAAAAACAAGAGCCGAATATCGACGAGCTGAAAAAACGCATGGAGCGTAACCGCCTGCAAAAACTGCGTGGCGATCTGGATCAGCTTATCGAAGCCGACCCGAAACTGCGCGCGCTGCGCCCGCATCTGCGCATCGATCTTGTGCAGGAAGGGCTGCGTATTCAGATTATCGACAGCCAGAACCGCCCGATGTTTAAAACCGGCAGCGCCGAAGTGGAGCCGTATATGCGCGACATCCTGCGCGCCATCGCGCCGGTGCTGAACGGCATACCGAATAAAGTGAGCCTGTCAGGCCATACCGACGACTTCCCGTACGCCAACGGCGAACGCGGCTACAGCAACTGGGAACTCTCGGCAGACCGCGCCAACGCGTCGCGCCGCGAGCTGGTTATCGGCGGGCTTGATGATGGCAAAGTTCTGCGCGTGGTCGGCATGGCCGCCACGATGCGCCTGGCGGAGAAAGGGGCGAATGAAGCCCTCAACCGCCGCATAAGTTTGCTGGTACTTAACAAGCAGTCGGAAGATGCCATCGTGCATGAAAACGCCGAAAGCGAGAATGAGTCACTGAGCGTATTACAACAACCGGGCGCCGTCCCCCCGGCCTCAAACCCAACACCGTCCCAACCGGTTACGAGGTGATAGCGTGAGTATGGATATTAGCGATTTTTATCAGACATTTTTCGATGAGGCTGACGAACTGTTGGCTGACATGGAGCAGCATTTGCTCGATCTGGTGCCCGAAGCGCCCGATGCCGAACAGCTAAATGCCATATTCCGCGCCGCGCACTCCATCAAGGGTGGCGCGGGGACCTTTGGCTTCACCATCCTGCAGGAAACCACCCATCTGATGGAAAACCTGCTGGATGAGGCACGTCGGGGTGAAATGCAACTCAACACCGACATTATCAACCTGTTTTTGGAAACCAAAGATATTATGCAGGAACAGCTTGACGCTTATAAAAGCTCTCAGGAGCCGGACGCAGCCAGCTTTGAATACATCTGTCAGGCGCTGCGCCAGCTGGCGCTCGAAGCCAAAGGCGAAGCGCCTGCGGCGGCGGCGAAACTCTCTGTTGTTGAAACAGAAACCGCGGCACCTGCGGCCAGTGCACCCACGGATGGCGGCAAGCTGCGCATAAAGCTTGGCAAGCTCAAAGGCAATGAAATCGAACTCCTGCAGGAAGAGCTCGGTAATCTCGGCGCCTTAAGCCAGATTGAAAAGGGTGCCGATCACCTCATCGCCACCCTTGAAACCAGCGCCAGCGCGGATGACATCACCGCGGTGCTCTGCTTCGTCATCGAAGGCGATCAGATTGAGTTCCTGCCGCTGCCTGCCGCTGATGAAGCGCCTGCTGTTGCGGCCGCGCCGGTCGTTGAAGCCGCGCCTGCTCCTGTGGCCGCGCCGGTCGCGAAAGCGCCTGCCGCCAGCGCCCCGCGCGCCGAGCAGAGCAAACCGGCTCGCGAGAAAGAAAACACCAGCATCCGCGTGGCGGTTGAGAAAGTTGACCAGCTCATTAACCTGGTGGGCGAACTGGTGATCACCCAGTCGATGCTCCAGCAGCGCTCCAACGAACTGGACCCGGTCACGCATGGCGATCTGATCACCAGCATGAGTCAGTTACAACGTAACGCGCGCGATCTCCAGGAATCGGTGATGTCCATCCGTATGATGCCGATGGAATACGTTTTCAGCCGCTTCCCGCGTCTGGTGCGCGATCTGGCGAGCAAACTTGGTAAACAGGTTGAACTGACCTTACAGGGCAGCTCCACCGAACTCGACAAGAGCCTGATCGAACGCATCATCGACCCGTTAACGCACCTGGTGCGTAACAGCCTCGACCACGGTATCGAAGCGCCGGAAAAACGCGCCGCCGCGGGTAAATCCCAGGTGGGCAACCTGATCCTCTCCGCAGAGCATCAGGGCGGCAACATTTGCATCGAAGTGACCGATGACGGCGCAGGCCTGAACCGCGAACGTATTCTGGCGAAAGCGATGTCTCAGGGTATGGCCGTCAGCGAAAGCATGACCGACGACGAAGTGGGCATGCTCATCTTCGCGCCGGGCTTCTCCACGGCTGAACAGGTGACCGATGTTTCCGGTCGCGGCGTCGGCATGGACGTGGTGAAACGTAACATTCAGGAGATGGGCGGCCATGTTGAAATCGCCTCCCGTCAGGGCCAGGGCACGACCATTCGCATCCTGCTGCCGCTGACGCTGGCCATTCTCGACGGCATGTCGGTTAAGGTAAACGAAGAAGTCTTTATTCTGCCGCTGAACGCGGTCATGGAATCGCTGCAACCGCGTAAAGAAGATCTGCACCCGCTGGCAGGCGGCGAGCGCGTACTGGAAGTGCGTGGCGAATATCTGCCGCTGGTTGAGTTGTGGAAAGTCTTTGATGTGCAAGGGGCGAAAACCGAAGCGACGCAGGGCATTGTCGTTATCCTGCAAAGCGCCGGTCGCCGTTATGCACTGCTGGTCGATCAGCTGATTGGCCAACACCAGGTCGTCGTGAAAAACCTTGAGAGTAACTATCGCAAGGTGCCGGGTATTTCGGCCGCCACGATCCTGGGCGATGGTAGCGTGGCGCTGATTGTTGATGTATCCGCGCTGCAAAGTTTAAACCGTGAGCAACGTCTGGCGCCGACCGCCGCCTGAAGCCACTATCGTAGAAAAGGTAAGTAATATGACCGGTATGAGCAACGTCACTAAACTGGCCGGCGAGCCGTCTGGCCAGGAGTTCCTGGTATTCACCCTGGGCGACGAAGAATATGGTATCGATATTCTGAAAGTGCAGGAGATCCGCGGTTACGATCAGGTAACCCGTATCGCCAACACGCCGTCTTTCATTAAAGGCGTCACCAACCTGCGCGGTGTTATCGTGCCTATCGTTGACCTGCGCGTGAAGTTTGAGCAGGGCGATGTGGAATATAATGAAAACACCGTGGTTATCGTTCTGAATTTCGGTCAGCGCGTGGTCGGCATCGTGGTGGACGGCGTCTCTGACGTGCTGTCGCTGACTGCCGAGCAGATCCGCCCGGCACCGGAATTCGCTGTGACGCTCTCCACAGAATACCTGACTGGCCTCGGCGCTATTGGCGAACGCATGCTGATTCTGGTACACATTGAGAAGCTGCTCAACAGCGAAGAGATGGAGCTGATTGACAGCGCAACCGCCCGCGTGGCGTGACAACAAGAAAAGCAGTGGCACGGGGCGCGAAAGCGCCCCTTTTTTTCGCCTGTTGTTTGCATGCGCCGCCCGCCACCGCTGGAGAAAGGGCGCGCTTTTTACCGTGAAACACCGCTTATAATGTGACGCAAATCACATATCAATTAATATATCGTTTGCTGTTTACATTTAGAAATGTCTCTTGATATTTAACTTACTGTAAATAAAGCTTTTTATCCATTCTCGTAACGCCTCGCTGATACTTTTCACAACTTTTGTGATGTTTTGAAACATAAACTAAATTTCAGTTTAGCGTCTCGCCTGACGCGCTGCGCTTTATGGTTCAGGTCGCTATCCCGGCCCGGCAGAGCGTTACTTCCGTTAAGAGTTTGAGGATAAACACGATGAAAACACGTCTGTTAGCGGTTATCTTCGGTGCCGGTATGATGCTGGGCGCGCCGACAAGCTACGCGGTCACCAGTAGCGGGACCATTGGCGCAACCTTAACACTGACTAATGGTTGCCTGATTAACGGCTCGCCGAGCCAGAACGGGATCAACTTCGGTACCCTGAACTTCGGCACCAGCCCGGCTACGTTCTCCACGCTGACCACCCAGTTAACCGGCGCAGGCGGCGGCAATACCTTCTCTATTCAGTGCACCACGCCGGAATACACCGTGCAGATTACGGGCAGCACCAACCAGGCGCCGGGCACCGTCGTCGGCACGCCAGGCACGCCGGGGCGTTATCTGGTAAATACCACCAACACCGCGCAGGGCGTGGCGTACAGCCTCTACAGCGACAGCGCCTTCCAGAACGTTATTGCCAATAACGCCTCTATTCCCGCGGCCTCGACCACCGGCGGGGTGAGCAACTACACCATCTATGGCCGTATTCAGGGCGGCGGTAACAGCGTGACCGTCGTACCAGGCACCTACACCGACACCATTAACGTCAGCGTCACCTACTAAGCGCCAGCAGGGCCGCGATGAGGATGAAGGGCAACCGGCCACGGTTGCCCCAGGGGAGCGCTGTGCGGCGCATTCTGTGGGGAACGGCTGGCATGTTAACGGTGTGCTGCAACAACGTGCAGGCCGTGACCACGCAGTCGTTTCAGGTGAGCGCCACTATCGCTGCCGGCTGTTCCGTCACGACCGGCACAGGCGGCGTCATGGGATCGCTCAACTTCGGCACCCATACCGGCGTGGAAAGTTCGCGCGTCAGCACCAGCTTCGTGCCATCTTCCTCATTATTGCTCGCCTGCACGCCGGGCGTGGCGCTCAGCATGAGCATCAACGGCGGCCAGAACTACGGCTCGTCTGTGCGCAATATGGTGCGCGGCGGCGGTACTGAACGGGTGCCGTATCGTCTCTATACGTCCAGCTCGCTCAATGCGGCGAGTGAAATTGGCGTCAACCAGGCGGTTTCCATCACGTACAGCAACAGTAACAACATTTCGCTGCCTCTCTTTGGCGCAGCGCAGCTCACGGGCTTTAGCCCCGCCGGCAGCTATACCGACACGCTGACGGTGACATTATCATGGTGATACAGGGAGAGCAGACATGATGCAGTGCGCAACGTCTCTCAGGCGGCTCGGACTGGCCGCCGCGTTTTGGCTGGCCGCAGGCAACGCCTGGTCCGCCGGTAATATGCTTATCTGGCCCATCGATCCTTACCTCGCGCCCGGCGACAACGCGGCGGAATTATGGATACAGAATCAGGGCGCCACGCCGATGACCATGCAGGTGCGCATTGTGCGCTGGCGGCAGGAGGGCGGCAACGAGCGCTATCAGCAGCAGCAGGATGTGGTGGCAAGCCCGCCGATTGTGCGCATTGATGGCGGTAAAAAGCAGCTTATTCGCCTGATAAGTCAGGCCCAGGTGCCCACTGGCGTCGAGCAGGCTTACCGCATTGTGGTTGATGAAATCCCACAGCCCACCGAGCCTGGCAAACCGCAGCTCGGCCTGAAACTGCAAATGCGCTATTCGATTCCGCTTTTCGCGTACGGCCAGGGCGTCGCCACCGAGCGCGCGGGCGCGCATCACGCGTATTTACAGCCGGAGAACCTCTCCTGGCGCGTGGTCCGGGATAACGGCAAACCCGCGATTGAAATCGCCAACCGGGATCAGATCCACGCACGCATCAGTAAAGTGACGATACAGCAGGGCGGCAAGTCGCACGTGCTGGCGGAAGGATTACTGGGCTATGTGTTGCCGGGCCAGACTCGCGTCTTCCCGCTGCCCGCCGGTATGCCGCAGCCCACACAGCTTAGCGCCTCCGTCAACGCCCGCGAGGGGACATGGCAGGCCGCCGCCCGGTGAGTCGTCGGGGGGTGATCATCAGCCTGCTGTGTGTCGTCTCTCCCGCCGTTAACGCGCTCGACGGGGACGACGCGCTTCCGCCGCCGCCGGACGCGCAGGCTATCGACCGCCAGGCGGTGTTTCATCTGTCGCTGGTGGTGAACTATTACGATACCGGGCTGGTCGTGCCGGTGACGCGGCGCGGCGGCGCGATGTGGGTTTCATCGGCGGATCTCCAGCGCGCCGGGCTGCCGGGGGATAAACTCCCGCAGGGGGAGGTGAATGTCGATACGCTCCCGCAGGTGAAAAGCCGCTACGACAGCACCGGGCAGCGGCTGTTGCTGACGGTGCCCACCGACTGGGTGCCCGCGCGTACCGTGGCGCTCGGCGAGCAGGAGCGGCGGGTGCGCCCGCGCGCCAGCAACGGCGCGGTGCTTAACTACGATTTTTACGCCAGCGACACCAATCACGGCCTGCGCCAGGCGTCGCTCTGGCACGAGATGCGGCTGTTTGGCGACGCGGGTTCGTTTTCGTCAACCGGGGCATTACGGGAAGTGTTTCGCGGTTATCCTGGCCAGAATGAAGGCTATATGCGCTACGACACCATGTTTAACAGCACCAACGACGACAGCGCCTGGAGCTGGTCGCTGGGCGATGTTATCAGCGACAGCCTGAGCTGGAGCAACAGCGTGCGCATGGGCGGCGTTTCCGTGGGTCGCGACTTCTCGCTGCGTCCCGATCTCATCACCTATCCGCTGCCGGCGTTCTCCGGCGAGGCGGCGGTGCCGACCACCGTCGATGTGTTTATCAACGGCTACCGCTCCGGCTCGACAGACCTCGCCCCCGGCCCGTTTACGCTCACCAATCTGCCCTACATTAACGGCTCCGGCGACGCGGTGCTGGTCACCACCGACGCCCTGGGCCGCCAGGTTTCCACCACGCTTCCCTTTTACGTGGCAAGCGAACTGCTGAAACCGGGCTTAAGCGACGGCTCGTTCAGCGCGGGCGCGCTGCGCCGCAACTACGGCGTGAAAAATTTTGATTACGGCCCGGCGGCGGCAAGCGGCTCCTGGCGCTACGGGGTGACGGATTTCTGGACGCTGGAAACCCACGGCGAAGCGGCGGAAAAACTCAAGCTTGGCGGCGTCGGCTCGCTGGTGAAGCTCGGGCGCTTCGGCGTGGTCAACGGCGCGGGAAGCTGGAGCAAAATGCGCGATAACAGCGGGCAGCAGTGGAACTGGGGTTATCAGTACAACACCGCGGGATTTAGCATTTCGGCGCAGCAGACCCGCCGCACCCGCGGGTTCGGCAATCTGGCGCTCTACGATCAGCCCGTGCGCTACGATCAGTATCAGCAGCCCATCATCACGTTAAGCCGCTCCAGCGCGCAGTATGCGCTGACGCTCAATATGGGTGCGGCGGGCAGTATTGGCGCGGCCTGGATAGATGTGCAGTCTTTCAACCGCGATCAGACGCGTCTGCTCAACCTCTCCTGGAATAAAACGCTCTGGAACAGCAGTCTCTATCTTGCCGCGAGCCACGATTACGACGCGCGCGACTGGACGTTCGCGCTCTCATTGCAAATTCCGCTCGGCGAGCAAAGCTCAGTCGCGCTCAGCGCCGAGACCACGCCGGAAAGCGGCTCGACGCAGCGCGTCAACTTTAACCGCGCGATGCCGAGCGATGGCGGCTTTAGCTGGAACCTGGCCTACGCGAATCAGTCGCGTGATGACAACTATCAGCAGGCGACGCTCGGCTGGCGCAATAACCATATTGAGACGCAGGGCGGCATTTACGGCCAGACGAAAAACCTGACGCGCTGGGGCGAGGCTACCGGCTCGCTGGTGACGATGGATGGCGAGCTGTTCGCGGCTAATCAGATTAACGACGCCTTCGCCGTGGTGAGCACGCAGGGGCAGCCGGGCGTGACGGTGAACTTTGAGAACCAGCCGATAGGGGAGACTGACGAAGAGGGCTATCTGCTGGTCAGCGGCGTGACCTCTTATTACCCGGCCACCTATAGCATCGATGCGCTGAATCTGCCCGCTGATACCCGTATCCGTGAAACCGAACGGCGTCTGGCGCTACGGCGCAACAGCGGTTATCTGGTGACGTTCCCCATGGAGCAGGAGCGGGTCGCAAGCGTCATCCTGCATGATGAAAATGGCCAGCCGCTGCCGGTATCAAGCCAGGTGTTGCGCGATGACCGTCCCACGGCCGTCGTGGGCTACGACGGGATCGCATGGCTTGAAGATATCGGTCAGGTCAACCCGCTGCGCGTCACGAAGCCCGATGGCACTACATGCCACGTTACGCTGACGGTCGGCGCCGCCCGTTCGCACCGCCTGGAAACCTATGGTCCGCTCATTTGTCGCGAGGTTACGCCATGATCCGTCTGCTGCTGGTCATTATCCTTTCTGTGGCAAGCCTGCCTGCGCTCGCGGACTGCCGCGTCAGCGGCACCGGCGCGGCCTACGGCAGCCAGACGTCATTTGTGATTAACAGCACCGTCCAGACCACGACGGCGACGCTGACGCTGGACTGCGACTCGGTGTTGAACGTGCTCAATAATGACTTCGTGACCCTGACGCTGACCGGTGCCACCACAACCGCCGGCACCCGCGCCACGCTTGGGCGTAGCGGCGACACCACCGATCGTATACCGCTTCAGGTGTGCGCGCAGAGCGGCTGTCCGTCCGGCAGCGAACTGGCCATCAACGGCAGCTATCGCTGGACCGGGCAGTCGCTGCTGAATCTGTTAACCAGTAAACGTTACACCTTTCCGATTTACATCCGCACTTTGCAGGGGCAGAACGTCGCCGCGGGCGCGTATCAGGTAACACTGAGTTTCAGCGTCAACTACAGCATATGCGCGGTGGGCGTGGCGGTCTGCCTGACGCCGCAGAACGGCACGTCAACCTTCACAAGCCTCGTGACGCTCACCGTCACTAACGATTGCAGCACCATCACCGCGCCGAACCTGAACTTCGCCAGCGCGCCGCTGGTGAAAGACTTCGCGCCGGTCTCGCAAACCATCGCTATTACCTGTACCAAAGGCAGCACCTACACCGTGGGGATCAACAACGGCAACTACGCCGTCGGCAGCGTGCGCAACATGGCGAGCGGGACCAACCGGCTCAGCTATGAGATTTACAAAGGCAGCACCGCGAACCGCTGGGGCGTCAGCGGCACCGAACGCTGGGCCAGCGATACGCCCACGCAGGTCAGCACCGACGGCCTGCTGAAATCCTATCAATACACGGCGCGTATCCTCACCACCCAGAACACGCCGCCCGCCGGGAATTACACCGATACGCTGGTGGTGGACGTCGCCTTCTGACCTCGCCGCCGACTAACGCAAATTTCCTTTACACAACGATAAAGTTCCCCCAGGCCATGCCGATAACCCCTTCAGGAACCAGAAGGAAGGTGTCGCATGTTGAATCGTATCCGCGTTGTCTCACTGCTGATGATGGTGCTGGTGGTCTTCGCACTGCTGCAATTCATTTCCGGTGGGATGTTTTTCTCGTCACTGAATGAAAACCAGCAGAGCTTCGCCGCGTCGCACCAGCTGCGACTGCAACAGGCGCAGCTCAACCAGTCGTGGAATCTGCTGCTGCAAACCCGCATCAACTTAAGCCGTTCTGCGGCGCGGATGATGATGAATGCGAACAACCAGCAGAGCAGCGCCAAAACCGATCTGCTCAACACGGCGAAAAAAGTGCTGGCTGAAGCGGATACCCACTTCAACGCCTTTAAAGGCGTGACGGTGGATGTACCGGAAATTAACGCCGCCGCGGGCGATGTCGAGCAGAGCTATCGCGATTACTTCCAGGCGCTGAGCGAACTGGTGCAGTACCTGGAAACCGGCAACATGGATGCCTACTTCGCACAGGCGACCCAGGGCAAACAGAACGCGCTGGAAAAAGCTGTGATGCGCTATGACGACGTCAACGTGCGTCTGGCGCAGCAGGCCTGGGACGAGAGCCGCAGCGATTTCCGTGTGGCCCAGTGGCAGACAGGCATTCTGGCGGTCCTGGTGGTGCTGGTCATCGCCCTGGTGTGGTACGGCATCCGCCACGTGCTGCTGACGCCGCTCGCGGGCGTTATCCACCACATTCGTGAAATTGCGGCCGGCAACCTGACTGAAACCATTACGGTCACCGGGCGTAACGAGATAACGGAGCTTTCCGCGAGCGTTCAGCACATGCAGCAGGCGCTGATCCAGACGGTAAGCAGCGTGCGTGAAGGCACCGATGCCATCTACAGCGGCACCAGCGAAATCGCCGCGGGTAATACCGATCTCTCTTCACGTACTGAAGAGCAGGCCTCCGCGCTGGAGCAGACGGCTGCCAGCATGGAAGAACTGACCGCGACCGTGAAGCAGAACGCCGAGAACGCCCGTCAGGCATCGCAGCTGGCACTGAGCGCGTCGGAAACCGCGCAGCGCGGCGGCAAAGTGGTGGATGGCGTGGTCAACACCATGCATGACATCGCCGCCAGCTCGAAAAAGATTTCAGACATTACCAGCGTCATTGATGGCATCGCCTTCCAGACCAACATCCTCGCGCTGAACGCCGCGGTGGAAGCGGCGCGGGCAGGGGAGCAGGGCCGCGGATTTGCGGTAGTGGCGGGCGAAGTGCGCAACCTCGCCAGCCGCAGCGCCCAGGCGGCCAAAGAGATTAAGGCGTTGATTGAAGATTCCGTTTCGCGCGTCGATTCCGGCTCGGTGCTGGTAGAAAGCGCGGGCGAAACGATGCAGGAGATTGTCGGGGCGGTAACGCGCGTGACCGACATCATGGGCGAGATTGCCTCTGCGTCCGACGAACAGAGCCGTGGCATCGATCAGGTGGCGCTGGCGGTCTCCGAGATGGATCGCGTTACGCAGCAGAACGCCTCGCTGGTACAGCAATCCGCGGCCGCCGCGAGCGCGCTGGAAGATCAGGCAAGCCGTCTGTCGCAGGCCGTCGCCGCCTTCCGCCTTGCCAGTGCGCGAGCCAGCGCACCGCGTAGAGAACCCGTGGCCGCGCCAGTGAGCGCAAGCCCCGCGCTCGCGGTGGCAAGCAAACCTGCTGTCGCAGGCCAGGATAACTGGGAAACATTCTGAACAGATTCCGGCGTATGACCGGCTAAGGAAGCAGGCATGTTGTACCAAAGGGGAACGCTGTCGGAAGGTTTTTTGGGAAAAGCGCGCGGCGCGAAAGCATGGGACGTACTGCACAGCTCGTCCATGCAAACGAACAGAATCGGATGCGTGCTCCACGGCGCGTCTGAGAAGAAAAAAGTTTCAGTCTTAAACCTTGAACACGGCTTTTGTAAGCGTAACAAGATGGCCGCACCACCCTGAGTGGTGCCAGTAACACTCTGACTGTGAAGAAGAAGGCAACATGACATCATCCATGCCTGCTGGGCAAACGTCATTATTAGTACAGATGACACAGCGCCTCGCGCTGTCCGACACCCACTTCCGTCGGATATGTCAATTGATATACCAGCGCGCCGGGATCGTGCTGGCTGAACATAAGCGGGACATGGTCTACAACCGTCTGGTTCGACGTCTGCGCACGCTTGGGCTGGATGATTTTGGACGCTATCTCAGCATGCTGGAGGCCAACGCCAACAGCGCCGAGTGGCAGGCGTTTATCAACTCGCTGACCACGAACCTGACGGCGTTTTTCCGTGAAGCGCACCACTTTCCGGTGCTGGCGGAGCACGCGCGTAAGCGTTCGGGCGAATACCGCGTCTGGAGCGCCGCGGCATCGACCGGCGAGGAGCCTTACTCCATCGCCATTACGCTCGCCGATACGCTAGGCACCGCGCCGGGCCGCTGGAAAGTCTACGGCACGGATATCGATACCGAAGTGCTGCAAAAGGCGCAGAGCGGAATTTACCGGCAGGAGGAGCTGAAAACCCTCTCGCCGCAGCAGATGCAACGCTATTTTATGCGCGGCACCGGGCCTCACCAGGGGCTGGTGCGCGTGCGTAACGAACTGGCGAACCAGATTGAGTTCGCCTCGCTGAACCTGCTTGATAAGCAGTACAACGTACCAGGGCCATTTGACGCGATTTTCTGCCGCAACGTGATGATTTATTTCGATAAAGAAACACAGCAGGAGATCCTCAAACGCTTTGTTCCGCTGCTGAAGCCGGGCGGTCTGCTGTTTGCGGGCCACTCAGAAAACTTCAGTAACCTCAGTCGGGAGTTCTCGCTGCGCGGTCAGACGGTGTATGCCCTGAGTAAGGAAAAAGAATGAGTAAAATCAGAGTGTTGTCAGTAGATGATTCGGCGCTGATGCGTCAAATCATGACCGAAATTATCAACAGCCACAGCGATATGGAGATGGTGGCGACGGCGCCGGACCCGCTGGTGGCGCGCGATCTGATTAAGCAGTTCAACCCGGATGTCTTAACGCTGGATGTTGAAATGCCGCGCATGGATGGACTCGATTTCCTGGAAAAACTGATGCGCCTGCGCCCGATGCCGGTGGTGATGGTTTCCTCGCTGACGGGCAAAGGCTCTGAAGTGACGCTGCGCGCGCTGGAGCTGGGCGCGGTGGATTTCGTGACCAAGCCGCAGCTTGGCATTCGCGAAGGGATGCTGGCTTACAGCGAACTGATTGCCGATAAAGTGCGTACCGCCTCGCGTGCGCGGATCTCCGCCCGCCTGCCGGACGCGGTGCCGAAAACGCTGAAAGCAGGCCCGCTGTTGAGTTCGGAAAAACTGATTGCCATTGGTGCTTCCACGGGCGGCACCGAAGCGATTCGCCATGTGCTCCAGCCGCTGCCGCTCTCAAGCCCGGCGGTACTGATTACCCAGCACATGCCGCCTGGATTTACCCGTTCTTTCGCCGAGCGACTGAACAAGCTGTGCCAGATTAGCGTGAAAGAAGCCGAAGACGGCGAGCGCGTGCTGCCGGGCCATGCCTATATCGCCCCGGGCGATAAGCATATGGAGCTCGCGCGCAGCGGCGCTAACTACCAGATAAAGATCCACGACGGGCCGCCGGTTAACCGGCACCGTCCGGCCGTGGATGTGTTGTTTCACTCCGTAGCCAAACATGCGGGGCGCAACGCGGTGGGCGTGATCCTCACCGGGATGGGCAACGATGGCGCGGCGGGAATGCTGGCGATGCACCAGGCGGGCGCCTGGACCATCGCTCAAAACGAAGCGAGTTGTGTGGTGTTCGGCATGCCGCGTGAGGCCATCAATATGGGTGGCGTCAGCGAAGTCGTCGATCTAAGCCAGGTCAGCCAGCAGATGCTGGCGAAAATCAGTGCCGGACAGGCAATACGTATTTAACGAGGAGTACAGTTTTTATGGCGGATAAAGATCTCAAGTTTCTGGTTGTGGATGACTTCTCCACCATGCGCCGCATTGTACGTAACCTGCTCAAAGAGCTGGGTTTCAACAACGTAGAAGAAGCGGAAGATGGTGTGGATGCCCTCAACAAACTGCAGACCGGTGGTTTCGGTTTCGTGATTTCCGACTGGAACATGCCCAACATGGATGGTCTTGAGCTGCTCAAAACCATTCGCGCCGATGGCGCTATGGCATCCATGCCGGTACTGATGGTGACGGCGGAAGCCAAGAAAGAGAACATCATCGCGGCAGCGCAGGCAGGCGCCAGCGGCTACGTGGTAAAACCGTTCACCGCGGCGACGCTCGAAGAAAAACTGAGCAAGATTTTCGAAAAACTCGGCATGTGAGGACAGGCAGATGACGGCATCGATAAAACCGACTGACGAGCATTCGACTGGCGACATTATTGTCCGTATCGGCAGTCTTACCCGCATGCTGCGTGACAGTCTGCGCGAGCTGGGGCTTGATCAGGCGATTGCGGAAGCGGCGGAAGCTATCCCGGACGCGCGCGACCGTCTGGATTACGTAGTACAGATGACAGCGCAGGCCGCCGAACGCGCCCTGAACTGCGTCGAGGCTTCGCAGCCTCACCAGAACAAACTGGAAAGCGACGCGAAAGCGCTGAGCGGCCGCTGGGACGAGTGGTTTGAGAACCCGATCGAACTGAGTGACGCGCGCGAACTCGTGACCGACACCCGCCAGTATCTGGCAGAGGTGCCGGATCATACGAGCTTCACCAACGCCCAGCTTCTGGAAATCATGATGGCACAGGATTTCCAGGATCTGACCGGTCAGGTGATCAAGCGCATGATGGATGTTATCCAGGAGATTGAGCGCCAGCTTCTGATGGTGCTGCTGGAGAACATGCCGGAGCCGAACGCGCGCGCCAAGCGCCCGAACGACAGCCTGCTCAACGGCCCGCAGCTGGACGCCACCGCCGCAGGCGTCGTGGCAAGCCAGGATCAGGTCGACGACCTGCTCGACAGCCTGGGGTTCTGATCCCCTTAACCCTCCCTTCGGGGAGGGCAGTAAAGCGCGAAACAACCACCGGTTTTGCGCTTTTCTCTTCCCATTAGCTTTTCCCGCCTCTGGCATGCTAGCTGCGTGATAGTAGCTGCGAGAATCGAATCGTGTCAGACGATAGCGACGACAAAACAGAAGCCCCCACACCCCACCGACGAGAAAAGGCGCGAGAAGAAGGGCAGATCCCCCGTTCCCGTGAACTGACCTCCATGCTGATGCTGCTGGTTGGCGTCGCGGTGATTTGGGTAGGCGGTTCGCTGCTGGCGCGTCAGCTGGCGGCGATGCTCTCTCACGGCCTCCATTTCGATCACAGCATTATTAACGACCCGAAACTGGTGGTCGGACAGATTAGCTTTTTGATAAAGCAGGCGCTGGTGGCGCTGGTTCCGCTGATTATGGGCGTGGTGATTGTGGCGCTGTTTGCCCCGATGCTGCTGGGCGGCCTGCTGTTTAACACGAAAGCCGTGGCGTTTAAGCCTGAGAAGCTCAACCCGCTGCCGGGCATTAAACGTATTTTTTCATCGCAGTCGCTGGCCGAGCTGCTCAAGGCGATCCTGAAGTCGGTACTGGTGGGCATCGTGACCGGGGTTTTCCTCTGGTACAACTGGCCGGACATGATGCGTCTCATCAGCGAATCGCCTGTCGCCGCCATGCGTAATTCGATGAATCTGGTTGCGCTCTGCTGCATCCTGATTGTGATGGGCCTGGTGCCGATGGTGGGCTTCGACGTGTTCTGGCAGATAGTCAGCCACACCAAAAAATTACGCATGTCGCGCCAGGATATCCGCGATGAATTCAAGAACCAGGAAGGTGACCCGCATGTCAAAGGGCGCATTCGCCAGCAGCAGCGCGAAGCGGCCCGTCGTCGCATGATGGCGGACATACCGAAAGCCGACGTTATCGTCAACAACCCGACGCACTACTCGGTGGCGTTGCAGTATGACGAGAACAAGATGAGCGCCCCGAAAGTGGTGGCCAAAGGCGCAGGGCTGGTGGCGCTGCGTATTCGCGAAATTGGTAATGAACATCGAATTCCGATGCTGGAAGCGCCGCCGCTGGCGCGCGCGTTATACCGGCACGCGGAAATCGGTCAGCAGATCCCAGGGCAGCTCTACGCTGCCGTGGCGGAAGTGCTGGCATGGGTATGGCAACTCAAGCGCTGGCGTCTGGCGGGCGGCTTGATTCCGAAGAAACCTGAAAACCTTCCGGTGCCTGAGGCGCTGGATTTTTTGAACGAGAAGGACACTGATGGCTAATCTGGTGGCAATGCTGCGCCTGCCTGGCAATTTGAAATCGACCCAATGGCAGATCCTCGCCGGGCCGGTTATCATCCTGATGATCCTGTCGATGATGGTGCTGCCATTACCGGCCTTCATCCTGGATTTGCTGTTCACCTTTAACATCGCGCTTTCCATCATGGTGCTGCTGGTGGCGATGTTCACCCAGCGCACGCTGGAGTTCGCGGCGTTCCCGACCATTCTGCTGTTTACCACCTTGCTACGTCTGGCGCTGAACATTGCGTCCACGCGTATCATTCTGATGGACGGCCATACGGGGGCGGCGGCTGCGGGTAAAGTGGTGGAGGCGTTCGGCCACTTCCTGGTCGGCGGCAACTTCGCTATCGGCATCGTGGTGTTCATCATTCTCGTCATCATCAACTTCATGGTTATCACCAAGGGTGCGGGGCGTATCGCGGAAGTGGGCGCGCGCTTCGTCCTTGACGGGATGCCAGGCAAACAGATGGCTATCGACGCCGACCTTAACGCCGGGCTTATCGGCGAAGAGGAAGCGAAAAAACGCCGTACTGAAGTGACACAGGAAGCCGACTTTTACGGCTCGATGGACGGTGCGAGTAAGTTCGTGCGCGGCGACGCCGTCGCGGGCCTGCTGATTATGGCGATTAACATTATCGGCGGCCTGCTGGTGGGTGTGGTGCAGCACGGTATGCCGATAGGACAGGCGGCGGAAAGCTATACGCTTTTGACCATCGGTGACGGCCTGGTGGCACAGATCCCGGCGCTGGTGATTTCGACCGCGGCGGGCGTTATCGTGACCCGCGTCGCCACCGATCAGGACGTTGGCGAGCAGATGGTCGGCCAGCTGTTCAATAACCCGCGCGTTATGGTGCTGAGCGCCGCCGTACTCGGTCTGCTCGGTATGGTGCCGGGGATGCCTAACTTTGTGTTCCTGCTGTTTACCGCAGCGCTGCTGGGCCTCGCCTGGTGGATGCGCGGCCGCGAACAGCAGGCGCCTGCCGCGCCCGCGCCGGTTATCCAGCAGGATAATCCGCAGGCCGTGGAAGCGACCTGGAACGACGTGCAGCTGGAAGATTCCCTCGGGATGGAAGTGGGCTACCGCCTGATCCCGATGGTGGATATGCAGCAGGACGGCGAACTGCTGGGCCGTATCCGCAGTATTCGTAAGAAATTCGCGCAGGATCTCGGCTTCCTGCCGCCGGTAGTGCATATCCGCGACAACATGGATCTGCCGCCGGCCCGCTATCGCATTCTGATGAAAGGCGTCGAAATTGGCAGCGGCGAAGCCTATCCGGGCCGCTGGCTGGCGATTAACCCCGGCACCGCCGCAGGCTCTCTGCCGGGCGAGCCGACGGTCGATCCGGCGTTTGGCCTGGCCGCTATCTGGATTGAAAGCGCGCTGAAAGAGCAGGCGCAAATCCAGGGCTTTACGGTGGTTGAGGCAAGCACCGTGGTGGCGACGCACCTGAACCATCTGATCGCGCAATACTCCGCCGAACTGTTTGGCCGCCAGGAGGCGCAGCAGCTTCTCGATCGCGTGAGCAAAGAGCTGCCGAAACTGACCGAAGATCTGGTGCCGGGCGTGGTGACGCTCACCACGCTGCATAAAGTGCTGCAAAACCTGCTTGCTGAGAAAGTGCCTATCCGCGATATGCGCACCATTCTGGAAACGCTCGCCGAGCACGCGCCGGTCCAGAACGATCCGAACGAGCTGACCGCCGTGGTGCGCGTGGCGCTGGGCCGCGCGATTACTCAACAGTGGTTCCCTGGTAACGACGAAGTGCAGGTCATTGGGCTTGATACGTCGCTTGAGCGTCTGCTGCTGCAGGCGTTGCAGGGCGGCGGCGGTCTGGAGCCGGGCCTTGCGGATCGCCTGCTTGAGCAGGCGCAAGAGGCGCTGTCGCGCCAGGAGATGCTCGGCGCGCCGCCGGTACTGCTGGTGAACCACGCGCTGCGTCCGTTGCTGGCGCGTTTCCTGCGCCGCAATCTGCCGCAGCTGGTGGTGCTCTCGAACCTTGAGCTGTCCGATAACCGCAACATTCGCATGACGTCGAGCATCGGAGGTAAATAATGCGCGCGCGCTTGTTAATGGCATTACTGACGCTGCCAGTTCTGGCGAACGCCGCAGGAGAGGGTGCCTGGCAGGCGAGCGCGATGGGGCCGGTATTAAGCCAGCGCGGCATGGCGGCCTCGTCACCGCTGCTGGCGCCCGATTCCCCGCCGCCGCAGGGCGTGATGACGGTCGTGGTGTGGCGTTATGAGCTGGCTGGCCCGACCCCTGCGGGCATGGTGGCGCGGCTCTGCTCGCAGACCCGCTGCGTGGACGTGGACGACCAGACCGGCACCACGCGCGCGTTTAGCAATGTTTCCGCCGCCGAGCCGCTGCGCTTTATCTTTGAAGTGCCGGGCGGCGGCAGGCTCTGGCCTGCGCTGGAAGTGCGCAGCAGCCAGGTCATCGTCAATTACCGTTAACACTCTTCTGTAAAACGCGCCGCCGCGCGTTTTCTTTTTCCGGCCGCCCGATTTTTGGCGGCTGGCTCGCAGTTCTGAACTCCCGCTTTGAACACTTCGAAACGCTGTTTTATAAATCAGTGAAGCCGGTGGCAGCGCTCTTTGTATTTTTGCCAGTTTTCCGTTTCAGGTGGCAGAAAAGGAAAGGTTTCCCACCCGCCATACTTTTACTTTAGCCCTGATAGCTCTGCGGTTTGCCGCAGAGCTCCACATAAAAATACACAGGGTGACGGCGATGAAAACGCGTAAACCAGGACTGGCAAATTACCTTGCCTACGGGTCAGGAGACTTCCTCGGCGCAGGAACGACCGCCCTCACGGCAGCGTGGCTTCTCTATTTCTATACCACCTTCTGCGGCTTAACACCGATTGAGGCGACCTTCATTTTCGCGGCGGCGAGGGTCGCTGATGCCGTGGTCAGCCCGCTGATGGGCTTTCTTACGGATAACTTTGGCACCACCTGGCTTGGCCGCCGCTTTGGCCGCCGGAAATTCTTTATCCTGCTCGGCATTCCCTGCGTTTTTAGCTACTCGCTGATGTGGGTGGGGGATATGGGGTTCTGGTACTACCTGCTGACGTATCTGCTGTTTGACATCGTCTACACCATGATTCTGGTGCCTTACGAAACGCTGGTGCCGGAAATGACCGACGATTTCAAACAGAAAACCAAATTCTCCGGCGCGCGCATCTCTATGGCGCAGATGTCCGCCATTCTGGCGTCGTTCCTGCCGGGCGTGCTGCTGACGCACTTCGGGAAAGATAACGCGGTGTCGTTCTTTTATGCGAGCCTGGTCTTTTCGGTGCTCTGCGCGATTATGCTGACGCTGGTGTGGATCTTCACCTGGGAGCGCCCGCGCGAAGAATGGTCGGACGCCGCACTGCGCGCTGAAGAAGAGAAGAAACACCTGACGCTCGGCCAGAGCCTGCGCCGTCTGGTGGTTGAACTCTCCTCCACGTTGCGCATCCGTATTTTCCGCCAGCATCTTGGCATGTATCTCGGCGGCTACATCGCCCAGGATGTGTTCAACGCCGTGTTTACTTACTACGTGGTATTTGTGCTGATGCAGGAGGCGTCTGTCGCCTCTAATCTGCTCGGCACCATGGCGATTTTCCAGTTTATCGCCGTTATCGCGATGATCCCGCTCTGTATTCGTTTCGGGCCGGCACCGTCTTACCGCATGGTGGTCGTGCTCTTTGGTTTAAGCTCGCTCTCTTACGCGCTGCTCTATTACACCGGCATGAGCGATATTTACTCGCTGCTGTTGCTGGTTTCCGCGCTGGCGGGCCTCGGGCGCGGCGGCATTAACTATGTACCGTGGAACACCTACACCTATATCGCTGATGTCGATGAAGTGGTCACCGGGCAGCGCCGCGAAGGGATTTTCGCGGGCATTATGACGCTTACCCGTAAAGCCTCGCAGGCGGGCGCGGTGATGCTGGTGGGGATTGTGATGCAGATGTCCGGCTTTGTCTCCGGCCAGAGCACCCAGGCGCCGGCGGTGAGCCATACCATTCTGACCATTTTAAGCGTCGGCACCATAGCCGTGCTGGCCTGCGGTTTCCTGATCTCTCTGCGCTTTAAGCTCAACCTGAAAACCCACAGCATCCTGCGTGAAGAGACCGCGAAGATGCGCGCCAGCGGCCGCGTGATGCCGGAGAGCATCAGCCCCGCGAACCGCGCGACGGTGGAGATGCTGGCGGGTATGCCTTATGAAAATCTGTGGGGGAACAACAATATTGGCTTCCTGAATCGCAACAAACCGGCGGCGCAACCGCTGAAAACCCCCACTCCCGAATTCGATACGACACAGAGGTTAAGTTAATGATTGTCTGGCCTGTAAAACACAGCCCGCTGCTGCGTCAGCCGGAGCGCTTCATTGCCCGTGATGAACTCAAGGCAATGATCCATAAAATTACCGACAACCTGATCAACATTAAGGATGAAACCGGACAGTTCCTCCTGCGCCTCGATGACGGCCGCGTGATTGACACCAAAGGCTGGGCTGGCTGGGAGTGGACGCATGGGGTCGGGCTGTACGGCATCTATCAATATTACCGCCAGACCGGCGATGACCGGATACGCGCGGTGATTGACGACTGGTTCGCGGCGCGCTTTGCCGAAGGCGCCACCACCAAGAACGTCAACACGATGGCTCCGTTCCTGACGCTGGCGTACCGCTATGAAGAGACGCGCGACCCCACGCTATTACCCTGGCTTGAGAGCTGGGCGGAGTGGGCGATGTATGATATGCCGCGCACCGACCAGGGCGGGATGCAGCACATTACGCTCGCCGAAGAGAATCATCAGCAGATGTGGGACGACACGCTGATGATGACCGTGCTGCCGCTCGCGAAAATCGGCAAGCTGCTCGGGCGGCAAGAGTATGTCGATGAGGCGGTCTATCAGTTCCTGCTGCATGTCGAGAACCTGATGGACAGGGAGACGGGGCTGTGGTTCCACGGCTGGAATTACGAGGGTTGCCATAACTTCGCTAACGCCCGCTGGGCGCGTGGCAATAGCTGGGTGACTATTGTTATCCCCGATTTTCTTGAGCTGATGGACTGGCCGGAGCGTCATCCGGTGCGCCGTTATCTGACGCAGGTGCTGGCGCGCCAGGCGGCGGCGCTGGCAGAGTGTCAGGATGAAAGCGGCCTGTGGCATACGCTTCTGGACGATCCGAATTCCTACCTGGAGGCATCCGCCACTGCCGGTTTCGCCTGCGGCCTGCTGAAGGCGGTGCGCAAGCGCTATATCGGCAAGGAATACGGCCTGGTGGCGGAGAAAGCTATCAAAGGCGTCGTGGCGAATATTTCGCCGCAGGGCGAGCTTTTACAGGTGTCGTTCGGCACCGGTATGGGAAGCGATCTCGATTTCTACCGCCAGATCCCGCTCACGTCGATGCCCTACGGCCAGGCGATGGCTATTCTGTGCCTGACGGAATACCTGCGCACTTATCTGTAACGCTCTCCGCCGTGCGCTGACCCCCACCGCGCGGCGGACATTTGATTATACTTACACCGCTTTTCATGTTTAATTCCACGTCACGTTCCACGCTCTGTTCTCCACTTAACCCGTAAGACATTTAAGTCATCAGCATTAGCTTATTTATACAGCCCACCTCTTCTTATGACTCTGATGATATTTACAATGTGCTTATGCGGCCATTATTAAATTTTCAATATTAAATTACTCCAAAAAAGTAATTTGTTGTTACTTGTTTCTTTGTTGTCATTCTTTAAAATGCCAGCCGCACTGCCATTATTGTTGATTTAATTTAAAAGAAACAATAACCAGGTAATTCCCGCAATTTCACCGCTATGACGCCGTGATTCTTTACTGCACACGAAAGTATTTCTTCATGTGCGGTTTATAAATGCATTTCGCCCAGTGTCTTTATGTCACGCTATTACCTACACAGGTATTAGCCAGACAGAAGGACATGGCTTGCGTCTGGCCACACAATTGCTTAACTGATAATGCATTCGCATATCTTTCTGAATTCTGGAGTGCTGCCGGCAGGGCAGTACCGATCTGCGAAGCCGTTAATCCTGATGGATCATAGAAATGAACCACTATCCTTTACCTCCAAGGCCGGACGCCCAGATAAATGCGCTGATTAACGCCTTTCATTGTCACGGTACGATCAAAGAATACCCGCGCGGCTCTTGTCTGGCGCACAATGAAGAGTCGATAAATATTTTGCTGACAGGCAGTCTTGCAATGACCAGGGATTGGGATAACCTCATTTTCTTTGAAACGAATCGGCCAAATATTTTGGGTATTTCTTTGCAACCCAATAATGCACGGTTTGAGCATTTTCGACTAATAATAAAAGAAGATAGCCTTGTGAAAAGGATTAGCCGTGCGGATTTTTTCAACGTTATCGAATCTCAAAGTTTGTGGAAGGAACTCAGCCACGCTGTCTCTTTTTATTATCATGTTTTGCTCTGGAAGAGTTATCATTTTTTTGCCGCGGATTCGTATATGCTGGTGAGAAAATCGCTAATTACTCTTAGCGCAATTCCGCTCGATCACCGGATGAATATAAACGCCAGCCAGTATATAACGAGCACCACTAATTTATCGAAAAGCTACGTGATGAAGGTGATTCAGGAGTTACGCAAAGGCGGGTATATCGACATCCAGCGCGGCCGTCTGATCTCCATCGGTAAGTTGCCACAAAAATATTAATCCCCCGCCAGCGCTAATAAAAAGGCCCGTCGGTGACGGGCCTTTTTTTACGCGTGAGAACAGGGTTTACATGCGTTCGACGGTTTCGATGCCGAGCGTATCCAGACCGAGTTTCAGCGTTTTCGCGGTCAGGAGCGCCAGTTTCAGGCGGCTCTGGCGCAGCGCGTCAGTTTCAGCGGTAAGAATAGGGCAGTGCTCGTAGAAGCCGGAGAACAGACCCGCCAGATCGTAAAGATAAGCACACATCACGTGCGGCGTACCGTCACGGGCGACCACGCCCAGCGTCTCTTCAAACTGCAGCAGGCGCGCGGCGAGCTGCGCTTCACGATCGTCCTGAATCACTACCGGGGCCGTCAGTTCACTTTCTGACACGCCTGCCTTGCGGAACACCGACAGCACGCGGGTATAGGCATACTGCATATACGGCGCGGTGTTGCCCTCGAAGGCCAGCATGTTATCCCAGTCGAAAATGTAGTCGGTGGTGCGGCTCTTCGAGAGATCCGCATATTTCACCGCGCCGATGCCGACCGCATTCGCCAGTTTTTCCAGCTCGTCGGCAGGCATATCCGGGTTCTTCTCCGCGACCAGACGGCGCGCACGATCCAGCGCTTCGTCCAGCAGTTCGGAAAGTTTAATCGTGCCGCCCGCGCGGGTTTTAAACGGTTTGCCGTCTTTGCCGAGCATCATGCCGAACATGTGGTGCTCCAGCGGGACGGATTCCGGCACGTAGCCCGCTTTACGCACGATGGTCCACGCCTGCATCAGATGCTGGTGCTGGCGGGAGTCGATGTAGTAAAGCACGCGGTCGGCGTGAAGGGTTTCATAGCGGTACTTCGCGCAGGCGATATCGGTCGTGGTGTAGAGGTAGCCGCCATCCTTTTTCTGGATGATGACGCCCATCGGCTCGCCTTCTTTGTTTTTGAACTCATCCAGGAACACCACGGTGGCGCCTTCGCTCTCCACCGCCAGCCCTTTGGCTTTCAGATCGGCGACGATACCGGGCAGCATCGGGTTATAGAGGCTCTCGCCCATGACGTCGTCGCGCGTCAGGGTCACGTTAAGACGCTGATACGTTATCTGGTTCTGCGTCATGGTGATGTCAACCAGCTTGCGCCACATCTCACGGCAATATTCATCGCCGCCCTGCAGTTTCACGACGTAGCTACGCGCGCGCTCGGCGAAGGCTTCATCTTCGTCGTAATGCTTTTTGGCTTCGCGGTAGAACCCTTCGAGATCCGAGAGCGCCATCTCGCCGGCGTTTTCCTGCTGCTGTTTCTCAAGATAAGCAATCAGCATACCGAACTGGGTGCCCCAGTCGCCGACGTGGTTGGCGCGAATGACCTTATGCCCCAGGAACTCCAGCGTACGTACGGAGGCATCGCCGATGATGGTGGAGCGAACGTGGCCCACGTGCATCTCTTTGGCGACGTTCGGGGCGGAGTAATCCACCACGATGGTCTGCGGCGCGCTGACTTTTTCCACGCCCGCTCGATCGGAGGCGACAGCGGCTTCGATGTTTTTCGCAAGGAACGCCGGGTCGAGGAAGATATTGATAAAGCCAGGGCCTGCGATTTCCGTTTTCGCGGCGATCCCGGTGAGATCCAGATGGGCCAGAGCCTGCTCGGCGAATTGTCGCGGCGGCATGCCCAGTTTTTTCGCGATAGCCATCACGCCGTTAGCCTGATAGTCGCCGAACTGCGCTCTGGCTGACTGACGAACCTGCGGTTCGCAATCCGCAGGCGCACCTGCGGTAATCAGCGCCTGACTGACTTTTTCTGAGAGAAGAGCCTGAATATTCACCGGGATACCTTACGTTAATAACGCTGCCTGTCGAAGGCGGCAGCGTGCGGTCTTAAGAAAAAAGAGGGCAAAAGTATACTGCATTTAGGCGGCGACGTCAGCACCGGCGGGCAGGGCGGCGCGCGCTGGAGCGCGGGCGTTAAACAGGGTAGATTAGCGCCTTTGTCACCGTACGGGAAAAGCCAATGATCCACTGGCACACATCAGAAGAACTCCAGGATATCCGCGTGGATCTGCCGCGCTTTGAAGCGGCGTTACAGACGCTCGCCGGGCGTCTCGCGCTCGATATTAACGACCTGTATGCCGATCATATTTCGCTGCGCTGCCACCAGAACGCGACCGCCGAGCGCTGGCGGAAAGGGTTTGAGCAGTGCGGCACGCTGCTTAGCGAAAACGTTATTAATGGCCGCCCCATCTGTCTTTTTCGCCTTGATGAGCCGGTCTGCGTCGGGCCGTGGCGCTTTACGGTTGTTGAACTGCCGTGGCCTGGCGAGAAACGCTACCCGCATGAAGGCTGGGAACATATTGAAATCGTGCTGCCCGGCGCGCCCGAAACGCTTAACCAGCGCGCGCTGGCGCTGCTGGGCGACGAAGGGTTGATGGCACCGGATATCTCAGTAAAAACCAGTTCGCCTGCGGGCGAGCATGAGCGGCTGCCGAACCCGACGCTCGCCGTCACCGACCGCATCGTCACCATCAAATTCCATCCGTATTCCATCGAAGAGATTGTCGCAAGCGAGCAGCCGTAACGTTTCGCTGTCACGCACGGGGCCAGACTGGCGCAAAGTCTGGCCCCGTTTTTTGTCTATAGTATTCAGGGGACCATTTCCCGCACGCCCCCGCATGAAAAGAGTAAGGAGAGACCCGACGCCTGTTTTCGACCCGATGGGAGAGACTCATGCAACAAACCGTAAAACGTACTGATCTCTGGATTAACCGCGATGAGCCTGGGCTGCGCCGCTCCCTGCTTATCCATCGCTCCGCCGAGGAGCTGTTTGATTTATGGCGCGCGCCGTCCACCCTGCCACGCATCATGGGACATTTCGCCCACATCACCATTCTCAGTAACACCGCGTCCCACTGGGCCGTGCGGATGCCGCTTGGCAAAACGGTCGAGTGGGATGCCTATATCACCGATGAAGAGCGCGGCCACTACATCAGTTGGGCGTCTGAGAAAAAAGCCACCGTGCCGAACGCCGGCAGGCTGACGTTTCGTCATATTTCGGACGAGCGCGGCACCGAAGTAACGCTGGCGCTGCACTTCGATCCGCCGGGCGGCTTTTTAGGCGAGTGGCTGTCGAAAAAAATCGATCTGGTGCCGGAGGCGATGCTGAGCCAGGCGCTGCGGCGCTTTAAAAGCCTCGCCGAGACGGGCGAAATTGCGACCAACAAACCGCAACCGGCGGGCCGTCACGACGGTATGGACAAGGTGGAGGAATAACCGATGCGAGCACTCTGCTGGAACGGCGTCAACGATCTGCGCGTCGAGACCGTGAGCGACCCGACTCTCGTCAATCCGCATGATGTGATCCTCAAAGTAGGGCTGACCACGACCTGCGGCTCCGATTTACACGTCATCGACGGGCTTATCCCGAGCATGGAAGAGGGCGATATCCTCGGCCATGAATTTATGGGCGAAGTAGTGGAGGTGGGGCCGGAGGTGAAAAACATCCGCCGCGGCGATCGTGTCGTGGTGCCGTCGTTTATCTCGTGCGGCTCCTGCTGGTATTGCAATCATGGACTGACCTCGTGTTGCGATAACACCAACCCGAACGCGCACATGCAGGAAAAAATCCTCGGTTACCCGACGGCAGGTATTTACGCCTACAGCCATGCGTTCGGCGGCTACGCCGGGTCGCACGCCGAATATGTGCGCGTGCCGTTCGCCGATAACGACTGCTTTATCGTGCCGGAAAATGTCTCTGACGAGCAGGCGCTGTTTCTCTCTGATGCCGCGCCGACGGGTTACATGGGCGCGGATTTCTGCAATATCCACCCTGGCGATACGGTCGCGGTGTGGGGCTGCGGCGGCGTCGGGCTGATGGCGGCCCAGAGTGCGTATCTGCTGGGCGCTGAAAAAGTGATCGCCATTGACCGTTTCCCCGAGCGGCTGGCGATGGCGCGGGATATCGTCGGCGCCATCCCGCTGGATTACACCAAAGTGGATATTTACGAAGCGTTGCTGGAGATAACCGGCGGTCGCGGCCCGGATAGCTGCATTGATGCGGTTGGCATGGAGGCGCACGGCGAAGGGCTGGAATACGCCTATGACCGCACCAAACAGGCGCTCAAAATGCACACCGATATCGGCGCCGCGCTGCGCCAGGCGATCCGCGCCTGCCGTAAAGGCGGCACGCTGGCCATTCTCGGCGTCTACGGGATGATGGATAAATTTCCGCTCGGCGTGGCGATGAATAAAGGCTTAACCATCCGCACCGCCCAGCAGCACGGCCAGGCCTATATGAAACGCCTGCTGGATCACGCAGCGCGGGGCGAACTGCGCACCGATTTTCTCGCCACGCACCGCTTCTCGCTGGAAGACGCGCCGCGTGGCTATGAAATGTTTAAAAACAAAGAGGACGGCTGCGTGCGGGCGGTGTTTAAGCCCTGACGTTCGCCACACTGACCGCCTGTGTCAGACGCGCAATCGCCGTCTCCAGCGTGGCGGCGGTACAGCCGAAGTTAATCCGCACGTGCTGAGGCGCGCCGAAATCCGCGCCGGGGGAGAATCCGAGCCCCTGGCGCTTAAAGAAGCGCGTCGGGTTCTCCACCCCAAGCCCGGACGCATCCACCCACGCCAGATAGGTCGCCTCCGGGCGCACCATTTCAAGCCCCGGCAGCGCGCCAATGGCGGCGTATAAGCGGTCGCGGTTGCGGCGCAGATACGCAATCTGTTCAGCAAGCCACGGCTCGCCGCCGCGCCAGGCCGCTTCGGCGGCCGTCAGCGCCAGTACGTCTACGTTCGGCACGATCCCGGCGCGCGTTTCACTAAAGCGCTGGCGCAGCGCGGCATCCGGGATCACCGCCACCGAGGCGCCAAGCCCGGCGATATTAAACGTTTTCGACGGCGACATCAGCGTAATGGAGCGCCGCGCGGCGTCCTCGCTGAGCGAGGCGAACGGGATATGCTGCACGCCGGGCGTGAGAATCAGATCGCAGTGGATCTCATCAGAACAGACGATGAGATCATGCTCCTGCGCAAACGCGAGCTGCGCTTCAAGTTCGTCACGGCGGTACGCGGTGCCGCCGGGGTTTTGCGGATTACAGAGCATCAGCAGTTTTTCGCGCCCGGTGAGCTGCGCGCGCAGGCTTTCAAGATCCAGCACCGGCCGTTCGCCGCGTTGCTGCAACGGCGCGTTACGCTGCGCGCTACCGGCAAGGGCGGCGGATTTGCGAAACGGCGGGTAAATCGGCGTGGGCGCAACCGTGGCTTCCTCAGGGGTGGTGAAGGCGCGCACCGAGAGATTCAGCCCTGCCACAATCCCTGGCAAAAAGACCAGCCACTCCGGTTCGACGCGCCACTGGTAGCGACGCTGGCACCATTCAATAAAGGCCTCAGCCAGCCCTTGCGGGTGCGCGCCGTAGCCAAACACGCCATGCTGCACGCGCGCTGTCAGCGCATCGGTAATGCAGGCGGGCGAGCGGAAGTCGGTATCGGCCACCCACATCGGCAATACTGACTCGTCATGGGCGTTCCACTTAATGCTGTCGCTGTGACGGCGGTTGATCTCTTCGTCGAAATTGAATGCCATGATACGTTGTCCTGCGGCTAAGGGGTTTTCAGACTAAGACGTTTGCCCACAGCTGACCACTACTTTCATTTACAGGGAGTTAACCATGGCGTTACTGGAAATTTGCTGTTACAGCCAGGCGTGCGCAATGACCGCACAGGCGGCGGGCGCTGACCGCATAGAACTGTGTTCGGCGGTTAACGAGGGCGGCCTGACGCCGTCAGCGGGCGTGCTTAAAGGCGTGCGTGCGCAGATAACGATCCCCGTTCATCCTATCGTGCGCCCGCGCGGCGGCGATTTTTGCTACAGCGAGAGTGAGTTTGCGGCAATGCTGGACGATATCGCGTTTATCCGTGAGCTGGGCTTTCCGGGGCTTGTCACCGGCGTACTGAAGGAGGACGGCGGGGTGGATCTCGCCCGAATGCGTAAAATAATGCGCGCCGCCGACGGCATGGCGGTGACGTTTCACCGGGCCTTCGACATGTGCGCCAGCCCGTTGAAAGCACTGGAAGAATTAACCGATCTCGGCGTGGCGCGCATTCTGACTTCCGGCCAGCAGGCGAGCGCGGAAAAAGGAATTTATTTAATTACGGAACTAAAACAGAAATCCCGTGCTCCAATCATTATGGCCGGTGCAGGGGTACGGCTTAGCAACCTTAACCTGTTTCTGGCGCAGGGGATAGACGAGCTTCACAGCTCGGCGGGCATCCATGTAGCCTCTCCCATGCGTTATCGCAATACCGGCGTCTCGATGTCATCGGACGCAAGCGCCGACGAATACTCCCGTTACCAGGTGGATGGCGACGTGGTAGCCGCCATGAAGGCGGCGCTTTCGTAAGCGAAGATTTTTGCCCTCAGTTTTTACCGCACATCATGTCGCCCAATATGATGCTTGCTCGTACCAGGCCCCGGTCTTTTGCCGGGGCTTTTTTTATGCCCCGCGCGTCCTACCAAATCTGGTCATCGTCTTGTCTTTCCATACAGGCTCGGAGAAGATGCCACGCATTATCTGCGTCTGTCGCAGACCGGCAAAGGGAGAACAGGATGATCGTCGGCATCGATCTCGGCACCACCAACAGCCTCGCCGCCGTCTGGCAGGAGGGCCATCCGCGGCTTATCGCTAACGCGCTGGGCGAGTGTCTCACGCCGAGCGTCGTCGGCCTGGATGACGAAGGGCGCGTGCTGGTCGGCAAAGCCGCCCGCGAGCGTCTGCATACGCATCCGCATCTCACCACCGCACTTTTCAAACGCCATATGGGCACCGCCTGGAGCGTCCGGCTTGGGGGCAAACTGTTCCGCGCCGAAGAGCTTTCTGCGCTGGTTTTAAAAAGCCTGAAAGAAGATATCGAGCGCGCCTGCGGCGAGACGGTCACCGAAGCGGTGATAAGCGTGCCGGCGTACTTCAGCGATGCCCAGCGTAAAGCCACGCGCGTCGCGGGCGAGCTGGCCGGGCTTCACGTTGAAAAACTGATTAACGAACCGACCGCGGCGGCGCTGGCTTACGGCCTGCATCGTGGCACAGAAGAGGGCACCTTTCTGGTGTTCGATCTCGGCGGCGGCACGTTTGACGTTTCGGTACTGGAGCTGTTCGAAGGCGTGATGGAAGTGCGAGCCAGCGCTGGCGATAACTTTCTCGGCGGCGAGGATTTCGACCAGGCGCTGATTGACGCCTTCGTGGCGCGCCAGATGGCGGCGGGCGGCCTGCCGGACCCGGCGGCGCACACCCACGCCCTGCGCCGCGAGGCCGAGCGGGTGCGACAGGCGCTTGGCGATCGCCCTGTCGCCACCTTCACGCTGCGTGCCGAAGACCAGAACTGGAGCCAGGAATTTCATCAGGGCGAGCTGAACGATATTTTCGCACCACTGCTTGCCCGCCTGCGCCTGCCCATTGAGCGCGCGCTGCGCGACGCCCGCATTCGCGTCGCGGATCTCGACGAGATCCTGCTGGTGGGCGGCGCGACCCGCATGCCACTGGTACGCCGCCTGGCCGCCGGGCTGTTTGGCCGTTTCCCGTCGGTATCGGTAAACCCTGACGAAGCGGTCGCGCTCGGTGCCGCCGTGCAGGCGGCGCTGAAAAAACGCGATGCGGCGCTGGAAGAAGTGGTGCTGACCGATGTCTGCCCTTATACGCTTGGCATTGAAACCGTTAAAGCCTTTGGCCGTCATCTCGACGAGGGCCACTATCTGCCGGTGATTGAGCGCAACGTGGTGGTGCCGGTGAGCCGGGTGAAAACGGTCTGTACGCTGGCCGATAACCAGACGATGGTGGAATTTACTCTCTACCAGGGCGAGAGCCGTCTGGTCAAAGACAATATAGAGCTTGGCAAAATGCGCGTGCCGGTGCCGCCGAGACCGGCGGGCGAAGTGTCGCTGGACGTGCGGTTCACCTATGACATTAACGGCATTCTGGAAGTGGAAGTCACGGTACCGCTGACCGGCGAGCGCCATCAGCTCATTATTGAAAACAACCCTGGCATGCTAACGCCGCAAGAGATTGCCGAACGTCTCGCACAGCTGAGCGCGCTGAAAATTCACCCGCGCGAACGCCAGCCCAACACCCATCTGATGGCCCGTCTCGATCGTCTGTATCAGGAGAACACCGGCGAGATGCGCGAGGAGATTAGCTATCTCGGGGCGCGCTTCCAGCAGGCGCTGGAAAGCCAGGATGACGCGCGCATCGATAAAGCCCGTCACGAGATAACGCAGCAGGCGGACGCTATCGAAGCCGGGATGTGGCTTTTCTGATGCGCGCGCTGGAGATCCTCGGGCTTGAGCCCGGCGCGGACGAGCGCGCCATCAAACGTGCCTACGCCAGGCTTCTGAAAGGGTGCCGGCCGGATGACGATCCGCAAGGCTTTCAGGAATTGCGTGATGCCTATGAAGCGGCGCTGGAGCAGGCGCGTCGCGGCGCGGCGGACAACGAAGATGATGAAGACGGTGATGGCGACTATCAGGAATTTGATGTCAGCGGTGCGCAGACGCCGCCAGCAGTGCAGCGCCAGGCTGAGGAGCCGCCGCTTAAGCATCACTTCGGCGATCCTGAACCCGCCTCGCCGGAAAACGAGCCCGTTCGTCCCGCACCGCTGTATGAGCCGCCGCGTACCGCGGCCTTGCTCGACGGGTTAAACGAGGAAAACCTCAACGCGCGCTGGCTGGAGGCGCGCGCGAGGGGGGAACGGCGCGAATTTGAAGAGGCGGTACTGACGCGCTGTTTGTGGCATCTCGCGCCTGACGAGCACACTTTCGCCGCACAGGCGCAGGCGCGCTTTGAGTGGCTTACGCCGGGCCAGAGGGTGACTATCGATGAGTCGCAGCAGAACCGGTTACGCCATGTGCTGCTCACCCCTTACGCCGAAGAGATGCAGGCGGCGCTGCAAGAGGGGAACGATGCCCGTTTTCTGGCCTGCCTGCGCGCGCTGGCGAATTCCCCCTGGCTGCAAAGCTACGACGGTCAGCGCCAGTTGCAACAGCTGGCGCTGACGCTGCTGGATGCGCAGCCTGAGTGGTCTGCGCAGCGCTTTGCCGCGCTCTGTAAACTGTTTCACTGGGATGAGACGCGCGGCGAGCGGCCGGATCTGCCGGAGCTGTGGGCGCAGGTTATCGCCCGCGACGAAGACGAAGCGCTTTTTGCGCAGCTTACTGCGCAGCGCGACGCGCCAGGCGACGATTCTGCGCTCCGGGCGGCGCACATGGTATTGCGCGTGCAGGATGAAGACGCCCGTATGCTGGCCGGGCTCGACTACACCGATGAAGACTGGCAGGCCTGTGGCAGGCTCACCGACCTGCTGGAAATTGGCCATCCGGCGCTCATCCCGCGCTTTGCGGGCGCGGATATCCACGCATGGCAGCAGACGTATCAGAAGCTTAATGAAGCGAACGGACCGATGATGCGCAGCCTCTGGCTGGTCGGCATGATGATGGCGACGTTTGGCTGGATGTTGCCCGCAGTGTATGACGGCACCATCACCCCGTGGGACGTGGTGCTCCGTGTGCTGGTGGCGCCCGTGGTGGCGATGGTGGTGGGTATCTTCCCGCTGGTTTTATGGCGGGGACTGGCCCGGCCCTTCTCGGACAGAGACGCAGCGCTGAGCGAGCGGCTGCTGCCGCGGTTTATCTACTCCCCGCGGCGTAAACGCTGGCGGCTGTTCGCGCATGTGATCCCGTTTTGCGTCGTGAGCGTTGTTATCGCGCTGGTCTGCGGCAGGCTGGCGATGTGGATTTTCGTGGTCGTAACGCTGCTGCTGGCCTGGACCGATCTCTGGCGTTATCCCGGCGCGCTGCGGCGGTTTCGCCAGAAACGTGCGCCTCTGGGCGGCGGACGCCTGAAGTTTGTCCTGCTGGCGCTGCTATTTTTCGCCATCGTCACCGGCGCGCGCGTGCTGTTGCAAGCGTGACAATCAAAACGCTCCGCGCTGCGATAAATCCAGCCCGCCCGGCCTCGCCGGGCTGTTCGCTTTTCAGGCAACCGGCGCGCTGCCGCCTGGCTTATTTCTTGATTTGTTTGCCAGACTTCTCAGGTGACTTTTTTTGAGGAGGAACTATGGGCTTACTGAATTTTGTGAAAGAAGCGGGCGAGAAAATCTGGGACAGCGTTTCCGGGCATAACGATGCGGCGGCACAGAACGCCAAAGTGCAGGAACACCTCAAGAAAACCGGTATCCCGGATGCCGATAAAGTGCAGGTGCAGGTGGATGACGGTAAAGCGACCGTCACCGGGCAAGGCTTAAGCCAGGAAGCGAAAGAGAAAATCCTGGTAGCCGTCGGCAACATCGCGGGCATCGGGCATGTCGATGACAACGTCGCAGTGGCGACCCCGGCACCGGAAAGCCAGTTCTACACGGTGAAAAAAGGCGACACTCTCAGCGCCATTTCGAAAGAGGTGTATGGCGACGCGAACCAATATCCTAAAATCTTTGAAGCCAATAAACCGATGCTGACCAGCCCGGAAAAAATCTATCCGGGCCAGGTGCTGCGTATTCCGAAGTAAAAAACGTCTCCCGCACGTCAGGTGCGGGAGAAAACATCAGGGTTTGCGAGCGATAAGTACGGCGCGCAGCGGGGCGGGGTAGCCTTCGCGGGTTTTGGTGGCGTCATGGGGATCGAGGAAATCCGCCAGCGACTCCGTTTCCATCCAGGCGGTGCGGCGCTGCTCTTCTACGGTAGTGACCGAGAAATCAGCGATTTTCACATCCACAAAACCGCACTTCTCCAGCCAGTTTTTCAGCGCGGGCGCGGACGGAATAAAGTAGACGTTACGCATCTGCGCGTAGCGCTCGCCCGGCACCAGCACCGTATTTTCATCGCCTTCCACCACCAGCGTTTCCAGCACCAGTTCGCCTTCTTTCACCAGCTGATCTTTAAGCTGCCAAAGGTGATCCAGCGGCGAGCGGCGGTGGTAGAGCACGCCCATCGAAAAGACGGTGTCGAACGCGTTCAGCGCGGGCATCTGCTCGATGCCGAGCGGCAGCACGTGGGCGCGGTTGTCGCCGCCTAAAAGCTTGCGCACCGCCTCAAACTGACACAGGAAAAGCTGCGTCGGGTCGATGCCGACCGCGAGCTGCGCGCCCGCGCCGACCATACGCCACAGGTGATAACCGCTGCCGCAGCCGACATCCAGAATGGTGCGCCCGGCAAGCGGCGTGATATGCGGCAGCACGCGGTCCCATTTGAGATCGGAGCGCCACTCGGTGTCGATGTCGATACCGTAGAGCGAGAACGGCCCTTTACGCCACGGCATCAGCGTGCGCAGCAGCTGTTCGATGCGCTTGCGCTGGCCGTCACTCAGCGGCTCGGCGCTCTGCGCGCTGACGCTGTGCAGCAGATCAAGCTGATCCGGCACCAGCGCAGGCAGATTATCGAGAGAATTTTTCCACTGCTTAAACTGGCCGTGCAGGGTGTCGCGCTGCCAGGCGGCAACCTGGGCGGGCAGGGTTTCCAGCCAGTGGGCAAGCGGCCCGCAGGCGATCTGCTGATAAAATTTGCCGAAATCTATCATGCCGCGCTCCCGCCTTTCACCGCCACCAGCGAGCCGAAGTTAAAGCACTGGAACCAGAGTTCGCTGTGTTCAAACCCGGCTTTACGCAGGCGCGCTTTGTGGGTTTCCACGGAATCGGTAAGCATCACGTTTTCCAGCATACTGCGCTTCTGGCTGATCTCCAGCTCGCTGTAGCCGTTCGCGCGTTTGAAATCGTGATGCATATTGAACAGCAGTTCGCCCACCACGCTGTCTTCAAAGCTGAATTTTTCCGACAGCACCAGCGCGCCGCCAGGGTTCAGGCCCTGATAGATTTTATTGAGCAGCAGCTGGCGGTCGTCCGGGTTCAGGAACTGGAGCGTGAAGTTCAGCACCACCATGGAAGCGTTCTCGATGGTGACATTGCGGATATCGTCCTCAATCACCTCGACCGGCGTCTGCGCCTTGAACGCGTCAATATGGCGACGGCAGCGCTCCACCATGGCGGGCGAGTTATCCACCGCGATGATTTTACAGCCGTCATGATGCACGTTGCGGCGCACCGAGAGCGTGGCGGCACCGAGCGAACAGCCGAGGTCGTAAACCTGGCTTGCGGGCTGGACAAAGCGCTCCGCCAGCATGCCAATCATAGAGATGATATTGGAGTAGCCCGGCACGGAACGCTGGATCATATCGGGGAAGACTTCAGCCACCCGCTCATCGAAAGTCCAGTCGCCCAGACGGGCGATGGGCGCGGAGAACAGCGTGTCGCGATTTGACATAGCGTAAATCCTGGGGAAAACGAAAGGGGCGTATTTTGCGCTAATGAAACGAGAAAACCAACTCCCAGGGCATATACCAGATGTTGGCCAGCACCATCATCAGCAGGGCGATATAGGTGGCGCTCATGCCGCTACGCCGCCAGCGCAGCAGGCGATGATGATAGCCGTAGTAATGCATTAGTCGCCCGACCAGCAGCAGCAGCCCGCAGACGTGCAGCATCCAGTTCTGCGCGCCGTTCATCTCCATAAACAGCAGCAGTAACAGGCCGATGGGCAGATACTCCACCGCGTTGCCGTGAATGCGGATAGCGCTTTGCAGCTCGCTGAAACCGCCATCGCCATAGGCGACGCGGTACTGCATCCGCAGACGAACCACATCGAAAGAGAACTTCATCAACAACAACGCACCCAGAACCGCATAAAGCGCGCTTACCATAGAAACTCCGTTTAACGCTGTTAATGGCGCCTTTATGATAGCGTGGCGCGGCGCTATTGTCGCTGCCCTAAAAGAGGGTGTCCTGGTGCGGGATGGCGGGTTCGTCGCCAAGCGTCGGCAGCGCCTCGCGAAGCGCGGGCCAGAGCGTATGCACCAGCTCCGGCGCATGTTCGATATCCGGCGTATGAAGAAAGAGATAGGGCGTCGTGGTCTGCTGCCACTGCGCGAGTTTGGCAAGCCACACCGCGAAAAATTCTGTGTTTTGCGCCATATCGTCGCTGCCGATAAACCGCACCATCGGATGCTGCGCCGTGACGAGCGCGTGCACCGGCACTTTGGGCTTTTTCCTCTGCGCGTCGATGACCGCCGGACTGTGGGGAAGGGCGGCATGCACCGGGCGGCTGTCGAGCATCACGCGGTTGACGCCGCGCGCGATAAGCCCGCGGTTGAGTGAAAGCTCCGCCTCGCCTTTGGCGAAGAAATCGGGGTGGCGCACTTCAACACCATACGTAAAACTGCCGGGCAGGGCGTCAAGAAACGCCCACAACGCAGGCAGATCGCGCGGGCCGAACGCTGCGGGCAGTTGCAGCCAGTACTGGCCGATACGGCCTTCCAGCGGCGCCATGCGCGCGAAAAACTCGGCGGTTAAATCATCGCAGTGGCGCAGCGCGGCGTTATGTGAAATGGTGGCCGGGAATTTAAAACAGAAGCGGAAATCGTCGTGGGTCTGCGCGTACCACCGCTCGACGATCTCCGCCTTCGGCAGCGCGTACAGCGTGGTATTGCCTTCGACACAGTTAAAGTGGCGGGCGTAATCTTCAAGCGATGTAATGCCAAGCCGCACCCATTTCGGGTGCGACCATTGCGGCAGACCAAGATAAATCATAGGGCTGCGAGGATCTCCTCTGTAGAACGAACCCGCCCGATGCGCGGGAAAATATGCGTCATGCTGCCGTTGTGCTGGTCGGCGTCGGCGGCCGAGCAGGCGTCTTCGGCGACGATCAGTTCAAAGCCCATCTCCCAGGCGTTGCGCGCGGTGGATTCCACGCCAATGTTGGTGGAGATGCCGCACAGAATAATCGTCGTGATGCCGCGACGACGTAATTGTAGCTCCAGATCGGTGCCGTAGAAGGCGCCCCACTGGCGTTTGGTCACTTCGATGTCGGTGTCGCGTTTGCCGAGCGCCACCGGATAGTGCCACCACTCGTCCGGCAGCGTATGCCCGGCAATCGGCGCATCCACCGGCTGCTTCAGCGCTTCGCTGAAATCTTTCGACCAGCCGACACGCACCATCACCACCGGCGCGCCCGCCGCGCGGCACTTCTCCGCAAGCCTTGCGGCGCGGGCCACAACGTCGTCGGCGCTGTGCGGACCGCCGGCAAAGGGAAGGATGCCTTCCTGTAAATCAATCACCACCAGCGCGGTGGTCGCGGGATTAAGCGTTAACATAGAGACTCCCCTTGAAAGTTGGTTCTGGATGAGTACCTTACTGGCGTCGCGGGCCGGACGGGTGTCTATTTTTGTTAAATTTTGTGAGAAGCGCCAGTTTACGCGCAGCAATCGCGCGGGCGCGCGGCTTCGGGCTTATCGTGGCGCGGAATTTCCAGTATAATAGCCCCCTTTTTTCATCCAGTAGTGACATTCAGCCAAAGCTGCGACAGTGGTGCCTGCAGGGCAGGCGACAAACGGCCTGCGGCTAAATTAAGGGATATCTCATGCGTACAGAATATTGCGGGCAGCTCAATCTGTCCCACGTCGGACAGCAAGTGACTCTGTGTGGTTGGGTCAACCGTCGTCGCGATCTCGGCAGTCTGATTTTTATCGACATGCGCGATCGTGAAGGCATCGTTCAGGTGTTTTTCGACCCGGATCGCGCCGACGCCTTCAGCCTCGCCTCTGAACTGCGTAATGAGTTCTGCATTCAAATCACCGGCACCGTGCGTGCGCGCGACGAGAAAAACGTCAACCGCGATATGGCGACCGGTGAAGTGGAAGTGTTCGCCACCGAACTGACCATCATCAACCGCGCCGAGCCGCTGCCGCTCGATTCCAACCAGGTCAACAGCGAAGAAGCGCGTCTGAAATACCGCTATCTCGACCTGCGTCGCCCGGAAATGGCCCAGCGCCTGAAAACCCGCGCGAAAATCACCAGCTTCGTGCGCCGCTTTATGGATGACCACGGCTTCCTCGACATCGAAACCCCGATGCTGACCAAAGCCACGCCGGAAGGCGCGCGCGACTATCTCGTGCCGTCTCGCGTGCATAAAGGCAAATTCTACGCGCTGCCGCAGTCTCCGCAGCTTTTCAAACAGCTGCTGATGATGTCCGGCTTCGATCGCTACTATCAGATCGTTAAATGCTTCCGCGATGAAGATCTGCGCGCTGACCGTCAGCCTGAATTCACCCAAATCGACGTCGAAACCTCCTTCATGACCGCGCCGCAGGTGCGTGAAGTGATGGAAAAACTGATTCGTCAGCTGTGGCTGGACGTGAAAGGCGTGGATCTGGGCGAGTTCCCGGTCATGACCTTCGCCGAAGCCGAGCGCCGCTACGGCTCCGATAAACCGGATCTGCGTAACCCGATGGAGCTGGTGGACGTGGCCGATCTGCTGAAAACCGTAGAATTCGCGGTCTTCGCAGGCCCGGCTAACGATCCGAAAGGCCGCGTCGCCGCGCTGCGCGTGCCGGGCGGTGCCCAGCTCAGCCGCAAGCAGATTGACGACTACGGCAACTTCGTCAAAATTTACGGTGCTAAAGGGCTTGCGTATATCAAGGTTAACGAGCGCGCGAAAGGCCTCGAGGGCATTAACAGCCCGGTCGCTAAATTCCTGAACGCGGAAATCGTAGAAGCCATTCTTGAGCGCACCGGCGCGCAGGACGGCGACATGATTTTCTTCGGCGCCGACAACAAAAAAGTGGTGGCCGACGCGCTGGGCGCGCTGCGCCTGAAGCTTGGTAAAGACCTGAGCCTGACCGATGAAGCCAAATGGGCGCCGCTGTGGGTTATCGACTTCCCGATGTTTGAAGACGACGGCGAAGGCGGCCTGAGCGCGATGCACCATCCGTTTACCGCGCCGAAAGACATGACCGCGGAAGAACTGAAAGCAGCGCCTGAAGACGCGGTGGCGAACGCCTACGATATGGTTATCAACGGTTATGAAGTGGGCGGCGGCTCGGTGCGTATCCACCGTGGCGAAATGCAGCAGACCGTGTTTGGCATTCTGGGCATCAACGAGCACGAGCAGCGCGAGAAGTTCGGCTTCCTGCTGGACGCGCTGAAATTCGGTACGCCGCCGCACGCGGGCCTGGCGTTCGGCCTTGACCGTCTGACCATGCTGCTGACCGGCACGGATAACATTCGCGATGTTATCGCCTTCCCGAAAACCACGGCGGCCGCCTGCCTGATGACCGAAGCGCCGAGCTTCGCGAACCCGACGGCGCTGGCTGAGCTGGGTATCGAGGTCGTGAAAAAAGCGACGCCGGAGAATAAGTAATATGCACTATAAGCACCCTGTCTCTGTGCTGGTGGTTATCTACGCCCTGGACACGAAACGGGTGCTCATGTTGCAGCGGCGCGACGATCCTGATTTCTGGCAGTCGGTCACCGGCAGTCTGGAAGAGGGGGAAACCGCGCCGCAGGCCGCCGCGCGCGAAGTAAAGGAAGAGGTCTCCATTGACGTTGTTTCTGAGCAACTGACCTTGATGGACTGTCAGCGCACGGTGGAGTTTGAAATTTTCAGTCATTTACGTCATCGCTATGCGCCGGGGGTCACGCGTAATACGGAGTCCTGGTTCTGTCTGGCGCTGCCGACGGAGCGGGAGATTGTGTTTACCGAGCACCTGACGTACCGCTGGGTTGACGCCGCCGAGGCGGCTATGCTGACCAAGTCCTGGAGCAACCGGCAGGCGATTGAAGAATTTGTTATTAACGCCGCCTGAAAAGGCGCGCTTTCTGGAGATATTTTTATGGCAGGTCATAGTAAATGGGCCAACACCAAACACCGCAAAGCGGCACAGGATGCCAAGCGCGGTAAAATCTTCACTAAAATTATTCGCGAGCTGGTGACAGCAGCGCGTCTGGGCGGCGGCGATCCGGGCTCTAACCCGCGTCTGCGCGCGGCCATCGATAAAGCGCTGTCCAACAACATGACGCGTGACACCCTGAACCGCGCCATCGCGCGCGGCGTCGGCGGTGACGAAGACGCGAACATGGAAACCATCATTTATGAAGGTTACGGCCCTGGCGGCACCGCGGTCATGGTGGAGTGTCTCTCCGACAACCGTAACCGTACCGTCGCCGAAGTGCGTCACGCCTTCAGCAAGTGCGGCGGCAACCTCGGCACCGACGGCTCCGTGGCGTACCTGTTCAGCAAGAAGGGCGTTATCTCCTTCGAAGCGGGCGACGAAGACACCATCATGGAAGCCGCGCTGGAAGCGGGCGCTGAAGATGTGGTGACCTATGACGACGGCGCTATCGACGTCTACACCGCCTGGGAAGAGATGGGCGCGGTACGTGACGCGCTGGAAGCGGCGGGCCTGAAGGCCGACAACGCGGAAGTCTCCATGATCCCGTCCACCAAAGCGGATATGGATGCGGAAACCGCGCCGAAGCTGCTGCGTCTTATCGATATGCTGGAAGACTGCGACGACGTACAGGAGGTTTACCACAACGGTGAGATCTCCGACGAGGTTGCGGCGACCCTGTGATACCCGCCATGTTTCAGACTGTGGGCGGCCTCGTCCGCAGTCTGATATCTTCTTGTATTCCCGCAGGCTTTTTCTCAGGAGACGCGCCATGAGTATTATTCTGGGCATCGACCCGGGGTCGCGCGTCACCGGTTACGGCGTAATTCGCCAGACCGGACGTCAGCTGACCTATCTTGGCAGCGGCTGTATCCGCACCAGCGTCACGGATTTGCCGTCACGTCTGAAGCTTATCTACGCGGGCGTCAGCGAAATCATTACGCAGTTTCGCCCTGACTATTTCGCCATCGAACAGGTTTTTATGGCGAAAAACGCCGATTCGGCGCTGAAGCTCGGGCAGGCGCGCGGCGCGGCGATTGTCGCGGCGGTGAACCAGGATCTGCCGGTGTTTGAGTACGCGGCGCGTCAGGTGAAGCAAACGGTGGTGGGCATCGGCAGCGCCGAAAAAAGCCAGGTGCAGCATATGGTGCGCAAGCTGTTAAAACTCTCCGCCAACCCTCAGGCGGATGCGGCGGATGCGCTCGCTATCGCTATTACCCATTGCCACGTCAGCCAGAACGCGACGCAGGTCAGCGAAGCGCGCCTGAACCTGGCGCGCGGGCGGCTTCGTTAACGGTAACGTCAGTTACCGTTCCTTTGCGAGACGCCTCGCAACTGTCAGTTCTCTCTTCGTCGCAGCGATTTCTCGACTGGATATCTGTCCAGCTTTTTTTATATTATAGCCAGCAACTTTCTTAGCCCCACGCAGGAGCGCAACGTGATAGGCAGACTCAGAGGCATCGTACTGGAAAAACAGCCCCCGCTGGTGTTACTGGAGGCGGGCGGCGTCGGTTATGAAGTCCATATGCCGATGACCTGCTTTTATGAATTGCCGGAAACCGGCAAAGAAGCGGTGGTCTTCACCCATTTTGTGGTGCGTGAAGATGCGCAGTTACTGTTCGGCTTTAATAACAAACAAGAGCGCACGCTGTTTCGCGAGCTTATCAAGGTCAACGGCGTCGGCCCGAAACTGGCGCTGGCTATCCTCTCCGGTATGTCCGCCCAGCAGTTCGTGAACGCGGTCGAGCGCGAAGAGCCTGCCGCGCTGGTGAAGCTGCCGGGCATCGGCAAGAAAACCGCCGAACGTCTGGTGGTGGAGATGAAAGACCGCTTCAAAGGCCTGCATGGCGATCTCTTCACGCCAGCGGCGGATCTGGTGCTGACGTCGCTTGCAAGCCCTGCAGTGGATGATGCCGAGGCGGAAGCCGTTGCCGCGCTGGTGTCGCTGGGTTATAAACCTCAGGAAGCCAGCCGTATGGTCAGTAAAGTCGCACAGGCGGATGCGAGCAGCGAAACGCTGATTCGCGAAGCGCTGCGCGCGGCATTGTGAGGTAGAGGATGATTGAAGCAGACCGCCTGGTGGCGCCGGGCAGCATCGTGGCGGAAGAGGTGGCCGATCGCGCCATTCGCCCCAAATTACTCGAAGAGTACATCGGCCAGCCGCAGGTGCGTTCCCAGATGGAGATTTTTATCCAGGCGGCGAAGCTGCGCGGCGATGCGCTCGATCATCTGCTCATTTTTGGCCCGCCAGGGCTTGGGAAAACCACGCTCGCCAATATCGTCGCTAACGAAATGGGCGTGAATCTGCGCACTACCTCCGGACCGGTGCTGGAAAAGGCGGGCGATCTGGCGGCGATGCTCACCAATCTTGAGCCGCACGACGTCCTGTTTATCGATGAAATTCATCGTCTCTCGCCCGTAGTGGAAGAGGTGCTCTACCCGGCGATGGAAGATTACCAGCTCGATATCATGATTGGTGAAGGCCCGGCGGCGCGCTCGATCAAAATCGATTTGCCGCCGTTTACGCTGATTGGGGCCACGACACGCGCCGGCTCGCTTACTTCGCCACTGCGCGACCGCTTCGGCATCGTGCAGCGCCTGGAGTTCTATCAGGTCGCCGATTTGCAGCATATTGTGAGCCGCAGCGCGCGCCATATGGGGCTTGAGATGAATGACGAAGCGTCCTTTGAGGTGGCGAAGCGTTCGCGCGGCACGCCGCGTATCGCCAACCGCCTGCTGCGTCGCGTGCGGGATTTCGCCGAGGTGCGCCACGACGGCGTTATCAATCAGCACGTGGCGTCTCAGGCGCTGGATATGCTTAACGTCGATGCGGAAGGTTTTGACTATATGGACCGCAAGCTGCTGCTGGCGGTGATCGACAAATTCTTTGGCGGCCCGGTGGGGCTCGACAACCTGGCGGCAGCCATCGGCGAAGAGCGCGAAACTATCGAAGATGTGCTGGAGCCGTTCCTCATCCAGCAGGGCTTTTTGCAGCGCACGCCGCGCGGAAGAATGGCGACGACCCGCGCCTGGAACCATTTCGGTATTACGCCGCCGCAAATGCCGTGACATCGCTGATGTGAGTGAACGACATGCATAAAAAAAGCGCCCTCAGGGCGCTTTTTTGTTAACCGTTTCTCCGGGTAGACCAGATCAGGCTGGCGGCCGCTTCGTCATGCTGAAAATAAACAGAAGCGCCGCGCACAGCACCACCGACGGCCCGGCAGGGGTATCGTAAAACGCGGAGAACGTCAGGCCGCCCGTGACCGCCACCATGCCAAGCACGACGGCAATGCCCGCCATCTGCTCAGGCGTGCGGGCAAAACGGCGGGCGGTTGCCGCCGGGATAATCAGCAGCGACGTAATAATCAGCGCGCCGACAAACTTCATCGCCACGCCAATTGTCAGCGCCGTTACCATCATCAGCAGGATTTTGACGCGCTGTAACGGCACGCCGTCCACAAACGCGAGATCGGGGCTGATGGTCATCGAGAGCAAATTGCGCCACTGCCAGCACAGCACGCCGAGCACGACGGCGACACCCAGCCCGACGGAGACCAGATCGGCAGGCGTCACCGCCAGCAGATCGCCGAACAGATACGCCATTAAATCGACGCGGATATTACCCATCAGGCTCACCACCACCAGGCCCAGCGACAGCGCGCTGTGCGCCATAATGCCAAGCAGCGTGTCTATCGCCAGATGCGGGCGTTTCTCAAGCCATACCAGGCCGCCCGCCAGCAGCAGCGTGACCACAATGACCGCGTAAAACGGGTTTACATCCAGCAGAAGCCCGAACGCCACGCCAAGCAACGAGGCGTGCGCCAGCGTATCGCCAAAGTAAGACATCCGGCGCCAGACCACGAACGAGCCCAGCGGGCCTGCCGCGCATGCCAGCAGCATTCCGGCCATCCAGCCGGGAAGCAGAAGTTCAATCATAACGAGCCATTTCCCTTGCGCAGAATAATCCGTCCCTGCAAATCGTGACGGTGGTTATGGTGATGACGGTAAATCCCAAGCTGTTCTGCGCCGCGCGGGCCAAACATCGAGATAAATTCGGGGTGCATAGAGACCACTTCCGGCGTGCCGGAGCAGCAGATGTGATGATTCAGACACAGCACTTCGTCGGTCTTGGCCATCACCAGATGCAGATCGTGCGACACCATCAGCACGCCGCAATTGAGTTCATTACGCAACTGGTTAATTAAATCATAGAGCGCCACCTGGCCGTTGACGTCAACGCCCTGGGTGGGTTCATCAAGCACCAGCAGTTGCGGTTCATTGAGCAGCGCGCGCGCCAGCAGCACACGCTGGGTTTCGCCGCCGGAGAGCTTTTGCATCGGCGCGTCGATAAGGTGCCCGGCCTGGACGCGCCTGAGCGCAGGCAGAATATCCGCTTTACGTGTACCGGGGCGCAGGCGCAAAAAGCGACTTACCGTCAGCGGCAGGGTGGCGTCGAGGTGCAACTTTTGTGGCACATAACCGATGCGCAGCTGACGCTCACGCTTGATAACGCCTTCATCGGGTGCTACCAGGCCAAGAACCACCCGGACCAGCGTCGATTTTCCGGCCCCGTTTGGACCCAACAGCGTCAGGATGCGCCCGCCCGTCAGGGTTAAAGAAATGTCAGATAAAACGCGGCGTTGCCCGAAGGAGACGCTAACATTCTGAAGCGATACAAGATTAGTCATGGCAATTTAGTGATTGCAGAAGTTTTCGAATGTTATAATATCACACTTCCAACATTCATAACGATGATAAGTCGCATTATGTTACATAAAAATACGCTTCTTTGCGCTGCGCTCAGTGCAGCAATCCTAGGTGGCGCTGCCAGCAGCGCTCAGGCCGCGGTAGTCGCTTCGCTTAAGCCGGTGGGCTTTATCGCTTCTGCTATCGCAGATGGCGTCACGCCTACCGAAGTCCTGCTGCCAGACGGCGCGTCAGAGCATGATTATGCGCTGCGTCCTTCCGATGTAAAACGCTTACAGAAAGCGGATTTAGTGGTCTGGATCGGGCCCGATATGGAAGCCTTTATGGATAAATCCGTGAAGGCGTTGCCGGCGCAAAAAAATCTGGCGCTCAGCGAGCTTGCTTCCGTGAAACCGCTGCTGATGAAAGGCGCTGATGATGACGATGATGAGCATGACGAACATGCGCATCAGGGCGCAGAAAGTGACGAACATCACCATCATGGCGATTATAACATGCACATCTGGCTGTCGCCGGAAATCGCCCGGGCGTCGGCGGTTGCAATCCACGAAAAATTAGTGGAACTTATGCCGCAAAGCAAAGCCAAACTGGACGCCAACCTCCAGCGCTTCGAGGCCGAACTGGCCCGGACAGACAAACAGGTGGCGAACGAGCTGGCACCGCTGAAAGGGAAAGGATATTTCGTTTTTCATGACGCTTACGGCTATTACGAAAAACATTACGGCCTGACATCGCTCGGCCATTTTACCGTCAATCCCGAAATCCAGCCTGGTGCGCAGCGTTTACATGAAATAAGAACAGAGTTGGTTGAGCAAAAAGCCGAGTGCGTTTTTGCTGAGCCACAGTTCAGGCCGGCGGTGATTGAAGCCGTTGCCAGGGGCACGAAAGTTCGAATGGGAACGCTCGACCCGCTGGGAACGTCTGTCAGCCTGGGTAAGGACAGCTACATGCAGTTTCTGACTCAGTTATCTAACCAATATGCCAGCTGCCTGAAAGGAGATTAACGAGGAAGTGGATACGTGCAACAGATAGCCCGCTCTGTCGCCCTGGCATTTAACAACCTGCCACGACCCCATCGCGTTATGCTGGGGTCTCTTACAGTTCTCACACTCGCGGTCGCCGTCTGGCGGCCGTACATTTACCACCCCGAATCGGAATCAGCGCCCGTCGTTAAAACCATCGAGCTGCGTAAGAGCGAAATCCGCTCTCTGCTGCCCGAGGCGAGTGAGCCTATCGATCAGGCCGCACCAGAAGATGATGAAGCTATCCCGCAGGATGAGCTTGACGATAAAACTGCCGGCGAAGCTGGCGTGCATGAATATGTGGTCTCCACAGGCGACACCTTAAGCAGCGTGCTTAACCAGTACGGTATCGACATGGGGGATATCAGCCAGCTCGCGTCGGTCGATAAAGACCTGCGTAATCTGAAAATCGGCCAGCAGATCTCCTGGACGCTTACCGACAGCGGCGAGTTACAGCGCCTGACCTGGGAGATGTCGCGCCGCGAAACCCGCACCTATGACCGCACGCCTGCCGGCGGCTTTAAAATGAGCAGCGAAGTACAGCAGGGCGACTGGGTCAATAACGTCATTAAAGGCACCGTTGGCGGCAGCTTTGTTTCCAGCGCGAAAGAGGCAGGGCTTACCAGCGCGGAAATCAGCGCGGTCATCAAAGCGATGCAGTGGCAGATGGACTTCCGTAAGCTGAAAAAAGGCGATGAGTTCTCTGTATTGATGTCGCGCGAAATGCTCGACGGCAAGCGCGAGCAGAGCCAGTTGCTCGGCGTTCGTCTGCGCTCTTCCGGTAAAGATTACTATGCGATCCGCGCGGAAGACGGCAAATTCTACGACCGCAACGGCTCCGGGCTTGCCAAAGGCTTCCTGCGCTTCCCGACGTCGCGTCAGTTCCGTGTCTCCTCTAACTTCAACCCGCGTCGTCTGAACCCGGTAACGGGGCGCGTGGCGCCGCATAAAGGCGTCGATTTCGCGATGCCGCAGGGCACGCCGGTACTGGCGGTGGGCGATGGCGAAGTCGTTATGGCGAAACGTAGCGGGGCGGCGGGGTATTATGTCGCTATCCGTCACGGTCGCACCTATACCACCCGCTATATGCACCTGAAAAAGCTGCTGGTGAAACCGGGCCAGAAAGTGAAACGCGGCGATCGCATTGCGCTTTCCGGCAACACCGGGCGTTCCACCGGCCCGCACCTGCACTATGAAATCTGGATCAACCAGCAGGCTGTGAACCCGTTAACCGCCAAGCTGCCGCGCTCCGAAGGTCTTACCGGCTCGGATCGCAGCGACTACCTGGCGCAGGTCAAAGAAGTGGTGCCGCAACTGACGCTTGATTAAAAGCGCGGCAATTAACAGCCGGTGCCTTCGCGCGCCGGCTTTTTATTTTGTCTGGCGGTCATTGCGCCGCTAAACTCCTTCATTATTTTCTCTTTTGATCACCTGGCTCTGGCCTGAGAACCGTCATGGACACAAAAAAAACAAAAAGTGAATACATTCCTGAATTCGAGCGCGCGTTCCTGCATCCGCGTTACTGGGGCTCCTGGCTTGGGATTGGTGCCTGTGCGGCGCTGGCCCTGACGCCGCCATCTTTTCGCGATCCGCTGCTGGGTAAAATCGGGCGGCTGGCAGGGAAGTTTGGTAAAAGCGCCCGCCGTCGCGCGCGTATCAACCTGTTCTACTGCTTCCCGGAGCTTACCGAGGCGCAGCGCGAAGCGATTATCGACAATATGTTCGCCACGGCGCCTCAGTCGATGGTCTTTATGGCCGAACTGGCGCTACGTGGCCCGGAAAAGGTGCTCAGCCGCGTGGACTGGCACGGCGAAGCCATTCTCAACGAGATGCTGGAAAGCAAAGAGAGCGTGATCCTGCTCGTACCGCACGGTTGGGGCGTTGATATCCCGGCGATGCTGCTGGCTTCGCGCGGCGTACACGTTGCGGCGATGTTCCATCATCAGGGCAACCGCCTGCTGGATTATGTCTGGAACAAAGTGCGCCTTAGCTTTGGCGGTCGCCTGCATGCCCGCCAGGATGGTATCAAGCCGTTTATCAAATCGGTACGCGACGGATACTGGGGCTACTACCTGCCGGATGAAGATCACGGCCCGGAGCAGAGCGAATTTGTCGATTTCTTCGCGACCTATAAAGCGACGCTGCCTGCGGTGGGGCGCCTGATGAAAGTTTGCCGCGCGCGCGTGATCCCGCTTTTCCCGGTCTATAACGGCGATACGCATCGTCTGGACGTGCTGGTGCGCCCGCCAATGGATGATTTGATGGACGCCGATGATGTGACGCTGGCGCGTCGCATGAACGAAGAGGTGGAACATTTCGTCGGCCCGCATCCGGAGCAGTACGCCTGGATCCTCAAGCTTCTGAAAACGCGTAAAGATGGCGAGACCGAGCCTTACCGCCGCAAGGATCTCTACCCGAAATAAAAAAGCCGCTCAGGGCGAGCGGCTTAAATAGAGAGAAAAGGGGCACGGGCCCCTTTTTTACGGCGTTTAGTCGACGGTCAGCACGCGCGTGGTGTTGGTGCTGCCTGTGGTGCCCATCATATCGCCCTGGGTGACGATAACAAGATCGCCGGTCACCAGATAGCCTTTATCACGCAGCAGGTTAACGGCATCCTGCGCCGCCGCCACGCCGTCGTTGGCGCTGTCGAAATAAACCGGCGTCACGCCACGATAAAGCGCGGTGAGGTTCAGGGTGCGCTCATGGCGGGACATCGCGAAAATCGGCAGGCCGGAGCTTATACGCGAGGTCATCAGCGCCGTGCGCCCCGATTCGGTCATGGTGATAATCGCGCTCACGCCTTTTAGGTGGTTGGCGGCGTACATGGCCGACATCGCAATTGCCTCTTCGACGTTATCAAATTCAACGTCCAGACGGTGTTTAGAGACGTTAATGCTCGGGATTTTCTCCGCACCGAGGCAGACGCGCGCCATCGCGGAAACGGTTTCTGCCGGGTATTGGCCCGCGGCAGTTTCCGCCGACAGCATCACGGCGTCGGTACCGTCCAGCACGGCGTTCGCCACGTCCATGACTTCCGCACGGGTCGGCATCGGGTTAGTGATCATCGACTCCATCATCTGGGTCGCAGTAATGACGGCACGATTCAGCTTACGGGCACGACGAATGAGGGTTTTCTGGATGCCGACCAGCTCCGGGTCGCCAATTTCAACGCCCAGATCGCCACGCGCGACCATCACGACGTCAGACGCCAGAATGATGTCGTCCATCGCTTCGTTGCTGCATACCGCTTCAGCGCGCTCGACTTTGGCGCAAATTTTCGCGTCACAACCGGCGTCGCGCGCAAGACGGCGAGCGTAGTTAAGATCTTCGCCGCAGCGCGGGAAGGAGACGGCCAGATAATCCACGCCGATTTTCGCCGCGGTGATGATGTCCGCTTTATCTTTTTCGGTCAGCGCTTCAGCGGAAAGCCCGCCACCCAGCTTGTTGATACCTTTGTTATTCGACAGCGGGCCGCCGACGGTGACTTCGGTGAAGACTTTCATGCCCTGAACTTCAAGGACTTTCAACTGTACGCGGCCGTCGTCCAGCAGCAGGATATCGCCCGGCACCACGTCCGCCGGCAGGCCTTTATAGTCAATACCAACTTTTTCTTTATCGCCTTCGCCTTTGCCGAGGTTAGCGTCGAGCAGGAATTTATCGCCAATGTTGAGGAAAACTTTGCCTTCTTTAAAAGTAGAGACGCGAATTTTCGGCCCCTGAAGGTCGCCAAGGATAGCGACGTGACGTCCCAGTTTGGCCGCTATCTCGCGGACTTTATCAGCGCGAAGCTGATGATCTTCCGGCGTCCCGTGCGAGAAGTTCATACGTACTACGTTCGCGCCGGCGGCGATAATTTTTTCCAGGTTATTATCGCGGTCGGTAGCCGGGCCTAACGTGGTAACGATTTTGGTTCTGCGAAGCCGTCTGGACATGTATTACTCCGTTGACTGAAACAACTTTGGTGTTGCGTGAACATAAATTCGGCACGATGGCCTGTTTCGAATAGAGACACAAACCATAACCGAATGGCTTTGTAAGTTACAACTTTGTTATAAAAATGCTTACTGGTCGTCAGAAACCAGTAAGCTCTTATCAAAACGCGATTCCTTAAGCGCTTCTTTGACTCGCTTCAAGTTATCCCGGAATTTTGCCCCGCGCCGCAGCGTAAAGCCCGTCGCCAGCACATCAATGACGGTAAGCTGGGCAAGCCGCGAGACCATCGGCATATAGATGTCGGTATCTTCCGGCACGTCCAGCAGCAGGGCGAGGCTCGCTTCGCGGGCGAGCGGTGACCCACGCGAGGTGATAGCCAGCACCAGCGCGTCGTTGTCGCGGGCGAGACGCGCCAGTTCCACCAGGCTTTTGGTGCGCCCGGTGTGCGAAATCAGCACTACCACGTCATCGGCTCCGCCGTTCATGCAGCTCATGCGCTGCACCACAATATCTTCTGAATAGACGACAGGGACGTTAAAACGGAAAAATTTATTCATGGCGTCATGCGCCACGGCCGCCGACGATCCCAGGCCAAAAAAAGCGATTTTCTTCGCCTGGGTGAGCATATCGACCGCCCGGTTCACCGTCGCCATATCAAGCGACTGGCGCACGTGATCGAGGCTCGCCATCGCGGATTCAAAAATTTTCGTGGTATAGGCTTCAACGCTGTCATCTTCATCGACATTGCGATTCACATACGGCGTGCCGTTGGCAAGGCTCTGAGCCAGATGCAGTTTAAAATCGGGAAAGCCTTTCGTCTCAAGGCTCCGGCAGAAGCGGTTGACTGTCGGCTCGCTGACGCCCGCCTCGCTTGCAAGGGTCGCGATGCTCGAATGAATGGCCTGCGAAGGCGATTCCAGGATCACTTCGGCGACTTTGCGTTCAGATTTACTCAGATGTTCCAGTTGCGACTGGATCTTTTCCAGCATGTTCATTGCTAACATGAGACCCGCAGAGAGCGTCATTTCACACGATTGGGAAACGACGATGAGTTTTATCGAGAATATACTCCTGATAGTACAGGTGCGGGCTGGCTGAAAAAGACAATGTTGTTGTTTTTTTTCATAACATGATCGCGGTCTGATTTTGTTATGACGAGGGTGGCGTAAAAAGCGCCAGCCGGGCGCGGCGGGCCACTTTCAGAGCGATCGCCGCTGCGTGTGGCGTTTTAGTCATCAACGCCGGTCGCTTAGGAGTATCCTGAAAGACCTAAAAGCAGTAGAGTGCAGTGTAAGAAAATTACAATGATGACCTGTCCCGACAGGGATTCCGAAACGAGGAGAAAGACATGGCGGTAACGCAAACAGCGCAGGCGTGCGACTTAGTGATTTTCGGCGCCAAAGGCGATCTGGCGCGCCGAAAACTGTTGCCTTCCCTTTATCAGCTGGAAAAAGCGGGCCAAATCCATCCGGATACCCGCATTCTGGGGGTAGGCCGCGCGGACTGGGATAAAGAAGCCTATACCAAAGTCGTCCGTGAAGCGCTTGAAACCTTCATGAAAGAGAAAATCGACGAAGCCCTGTGGGACACCTTAAGCGGCCGTCTCGATTTCTGTAATCTGGATGTCAACGACACCGCCGCGTTTACTCGTCTTGGCAAAATGCTGGATCAGAAAAACCGCGTCACCATCAACTATTTCGCCATGCCGCCAAGCACTTTTGGCGCAATTTGCGAAGGCCTGGGGGCGGCGAAGCTTAACGCCAAACCCGCGCGTGTGGTGATGGAAAAACCGCTCGGCACCTCGCTTGAAACCTCTCGTGAGATTAACGACCAGGTCGGTAAATTCTTCGAAGAGTGCCAGGTCTACCGTATCGACCACTACCTCGGTAAAGAGACGGTGCTGAATCTGCTGGCGCTGCGCTTCGCAAACTCGCTGTTCGTTAACAACTGGGACAACCGCACAATCGATCACGTAGAAATCACCGTGGCCGAAGAAGTGGGCATCGAAGGCCGCTGGGGATACTTCGATCAGGCGGGCCAGATGCGCGACATGATCCAGAACCACCTGCTGCAAATCCTCTGCATGATTGCGATGTCGCCGCCGTCTGATCTGACTGCCGACAGCATTCGCGATGAAAAAGTGAAAGTGCTGCGCTCGCTGCGCCGTATCGACCGCTCCAACGTGCGTGAGAAAACTGTGCGCGGCCAGTACACCGCCGGTTTCGCGCAGGGCAAAAAAGTGCCGGGTTATCTGGAAGAAGAGGGCGCCAACAAAACCAGCCATACGGAAACGTTTGTGGCTATCCGCGTGGATATCGACAACTGGCGCTGGGCCGGCGTGCCGTTCTATCTGCGTACCGGTAAACGTCTGCCAACCAAATGCTCTGAAGTGGTGGTCTATTTCAAAACGCCGGAGCTGAACCTGTTTAAAGACTCCTGGCAGGATCTGCCGCAGAACAAGCTCACTATCCGTCTGCAGCCGGACGAAGGCGTGGATATCCAGGTGCTGAACAAAGTGCCGGGGCTGGATCACAAGCACAACCTGCAAACCACCAAGCTGGATCTGAGCTACTCCGAAACCTTTAACGAAAGCCATCTCGCGGACGCCTACGAGCGCCTGCTGCTCGAAACCATGCGCGGTATTCAGGCGCTGTTCGTGCGTCGCGATGAAGTGGAAGAAGCCTGGAAGTGGGTCGACTCCATTACCGAAGCCTGGGCGGCGGACAACGACGCGCCGAAACCGTATCAGGCGGGCACCTGGGGGCCTGTCGCCTCGGTCGCGATGATTACCCGTGACGGTCGTTCCTGGAACGAGTTCGAGTAATCACTCGGTACGGAGGAGTGTTACTTTACCGGTAACATGATCCCAAACAGGTGTTGTGTAAAAAATTCTTTTTTAAAGCCCCGTCTGGATTCACCAGCGGGGCTTTTTTTATTACACTGGCTGAAGCGATTTTGCTCTTGTGAGGCGCGGCTGGCGCGTATACGTGATAACCCCGCGGCATTGCGCAACGCCTGAAAAGGCGGCCTCAGGCAGAAATAACAGAGAGGACTTTTTATGCATCCTGAATTGTTACGGGTAACAAAACGTATTACCGAACGCTCCCGCGCCACGCGCGAAGCTTACCTTGCGCGCATCGAAGAGGCGAAAAGCCAGACCGTTCATCGCGCCAGCCTCGCCTGCGGTAACCTGGCGCACGGCTTCGCCGCCTGCCAGCCGGATGACAAAGCGGCGCTGAAAAGCATGCTGCGTAACAATATCGGCATCATTACCTCCTATAACGACATGCTCTCCGCGCATCAGCCTTACGAAACCTACCCACAGCAGATCCGCGAGGCGCTGCACAGCGTCGGCGCGGTGGCGCAGGTCGCAGGCGGCGTGCCCGCCATGTGCGACGGCGTGACGCAGGGGCAGGACGGTATGGAGCTGTCGCTGCTGAGCCGCGAAGTGATCGCCATGTCGGCGGCGGTGGGGCTGTCGCACAACATGTTCGACGGCGCGCTCTATCTGGGCGTGTGCGATAAAATCGTGCCGGGGCTGGTGATGGCGGCGCTCTCTTTCGGGCATCTGCCCGCCGTGTTTATCCCGTCGGGGCCGATGTCGAGCGGCCTGCCGAACAAAGAGAAAGTGCGCATTCGCCAGCTTTACGCCGAAGGCAAAGTGGATCGCGCGGCGCTGCTGGAATCCGAAGCCGCATCCTATCATGAGCCCGGCACCTGCACGTTCTACGGCACCGCTAACACCAATCAGATGGTCATTGAATTTATGGGGATGCAGCTGCCAGGCTCCTCCTTTGTTCACCCGGACGCGCCGCTGCGCCACGCGCTGACCGCCGCGGCCGCGCGCCAGGTGACGCGCCTCACCGGCAACGGTAACGACTGGATGCCGCTTGGCAAACTGGTGGATGAAAAAGTGGTGGTCAACGGCATCGTGGCGCTGCTTGCCACCGGCGGTTCCACTAACCACACCATGCATCTGGTGGCGATGGCGCGCGCGGCGGGCATCATCATTAACTGGGACGACTTCTCCGAGATCTCAGACGTCGTGCCGCTGCTGGCGCGTCTCTATCCGAACGGTCCGGCGGATATCAACCATTTCCAGGCCGCAGGCGGCGTACCGGTGCTGATGCGGGAGCTACTGAAAGGTGGTCTGCTGCATGAAGATGTCAACACCGTGGCGGGCTTTGGCCTTACGCGCTACACCCAGGAGCCGTGGCTTGATAACGGCGAACTCGCCTGGCGCGACGGGGCGCAGGCTTCGCTGGATGACGCTATCATCGCCACTATCGATAAACCGTTCTCAAAGCATGGCGGCACCAAAGTGCTGAGCGGCAATCTGGGCCGCGCGGTGATGAAAACTTCTGCGGTGCCGGTGGAAAACCAGGTGGTGGAAGCGCCCGCCGTGGTCTTCGAAAGCCAGCACGATGTGCTGCCTGCCTTTGAAGCCGGTCTGCTGGATCGCGACTGTGTGATAGTCGTGCGCCATCAGGGGCCAAAAGCGAACGGTATGCCAGAATTACATAAACTTATGCCGCCGCTTGGTGTATTATTGGACCGCTGTTTCAAAATTGCATTGGTCACGGACGGTCGCCTTTCCGGCGCGTCGGGGAAAGTGCCTTCGGCCATCCACGTGACGCCCGAAGCATACGACGGCGGGCTGCTCGCGAAAGTGCGCGACGGCGATATCATCCGCGTTAACGGCCAGACCGGCGAACTGACGCTGCTGGTGGATGACGCCGAGCTGGCGCGGCGCGAGCCGTACCACCCGGATCTCAGCGCGCAGCGCGTGGGAACGGGGCGCGAGCTGTTCGGCGCGCTGCGTGAAAAACTGTCCGGGGCGGAGCAGGGCGCGACCTGCATCGAATTTTAACTGTCAGGTGCGCAGGCGCGTACCACACCTTTTTAAAAATGGCGGGAGAGATCCACAGATGAAAAACTGGAAAACGAGTGCCGAACAGATCCTGAAAAGCGGTCCGGTTGTGCCGGTGATTGTGATTAACAAGCTGGAGCACGCGGTTCCGATGGCGAAAGCGCTGCTGGCAGGCGGCGTGCGCGTGCTGGAAGTGACCCTGCGCACCCCGTGCGCGCTGGACGCTATCCGCGCTATCGCCAAAGAAGTGCCGGACGCCATCATCGGTGCGGGCACCGTGCTGAACGCGCAGCAGCTTAAAGACGTCACCGAGGCTGGCGCGCAGTTCGCCATCAGCCCGGGCCTCACCGAGCCGCTGCTCAAGGCCGCGACCGAAGGCACTATCCCGCTGATCCCGGGCATCAGCACCGTTTCTGAACTGATGCTGGGTATGGATTACGGCCTGAAAGAGTTCAAATTCTTCCCGGCGGAAGCCAACGGCGGCACCAAAGCGTTGCAGGCTATCGCAGGCCCGTTCTCTCAGGTGCGTTTCTGCCCGACCGGCGGCATCTCTCCTGCCAACTACCGTGACTACCTGGCGCTGAAAAGCGTGCTGTGCATCGGCGGCTCCTGGCTGGTGCCGGCAGATGCGATGGAAGCGGGCGACTGGGATCGCATTACCGAACTTGCCCGCGAAGCGGTGGAAGGCGCGCAGTAACTTTCGCGCGAGATAAAACGTAGCGCGCCGCCTTCACGGGCGGCGCGTTTTTTTAGCCCTTAACGTTTACGGCCGCGGCGGACGCTTTCGCGCGCGCGATGGCGTCATCGACCGTTTCGCCGGTGGCGAGCGCCACGCCGAGGCGGCGCGAACCGTCGATTTCCGGCTTGCCGAACAGCCGCAGTTGCAGCCCAGCGCCCAGCGCCCCGGAAAGTTCGCCAAATTTTACGTCATCGCTTTTCAGCGATGGCAGGATCACCGCCGAGGCGGCCGGCCCGTACTGACGAATACCGCCGACCGGCAGGCCGAGAAACGCGCGTACGTGCAGCGCGAACTCTGAGAGATCCTGAGAGATAAGCGTCACCATCCCGGTATCGTGCGGGCGCGGCGACACTTCACTGAATATCACCTCGTCGCCGCAGACAAACAGCTCTACGCCGAACAGACCGTAACCGCCGAGCGCCTCTACGACCTTCTGCGCAATCTCCTGCGCGCGGGCGAGCGCCACATCACTCATCTGCTGCGGCTGCCAGGATTCGCGGTAATCGCCATCTTCCTGGCGATGACCGATGGGCGCGCAGAAATGCACGCCGTCCACGGCGCTGATGGTCAGTAAGGTAATCTCAAAATCGAACTGCACCACGCCTTCAACGATGACTTTGCCCGCGCCGGCGCGTCCGCCCTGCTGCGCGTACTGCCAGGCATCGTCCAGCATCTCTTCGCTGCGAATAAAGCTCTGGCCCTTGCCGGAGGAACTCATGACCGGTTTGACGATGCATGGCAAGCCGATTTCCGCCACCGCCTCGCGAAATTCCGCCTCGTTTTCGGCGAAGCGATAGGCGGAGGTCGGCAGTCCAAGCTCTTCAGCGGCGAGGCGGCGAATGCCTTCACGGTTCATGGTAAGACGCGCGGCGCGGGCGGTGGGCACCACGCGCTGACCCTGTTGTTCAAGCTCTACCAGCGCGTCGGTCGCGATGGCTTCAATCTCCGGTACGATGAAATCCGGCATCTCCTGCGCCACCAGTTTTTTCAGCGCCGCGCCGTCGAGCATAGTGATAACGTGGCTGCGGTGCGCCACCTGCATGGCGGGCGCATCGGCGTAGCGATCGACGGCGATCACCTCAATGCCCAGGCGCTGGCATTCGATCGCCACTTCTTTTCCGAGTTCTCCTGAGCCAAGCAGCATCACGCGGGTTGCTGACGGGCGTAGTGCGGTTCCTAACATAGCCATAGCGGTATTCCTGCTGTGTGAAATTCTGGCGGCAGTATATACGAAAACGTTTGCCTTGCGCATTGCGCGCGGGTTGCATTTCGGTTCTTACAGGTTTATACTGTATATAAATACAGTAACGGGAGTTGCAACATGGCGGTAGAAATCAAATACGTCGTAATCCGTGAGGGTGTGGAAAAAATGTCATTTGCCAGTAAGAAGGAAGCCGACGCCTGGGACAAAATGCTGGATTTAGCCGAAGCCCTGGAAGGCTGGCTGGGCCAGGCGCCTGTCGGTTTCGCGGAAGGTCAGGTCGAGCAGCTGGCGCTGTGGATGGCGGAGCAGAAAGACAACCTCAGCACTATCGTGCGTACCGGTCGTCTGCCGCAGGAAACCAGCGAGCACACCGGGAGTGCGGCAGAGTCTTCCACTGAAGAATCAGCTGAAAGCGAAGAGGGCGCTGTCGCGCTGCACAGCGCGCGTAAACGCACCAAAGCCGCCTGATAGCCTTCTCCCTGTGCCGCTGGCGGGTTTACCTCTCCAGCGGCGCGGTTTTCAGTTACGGCGCGCTTGTGCGCCTGATGGGATGCTCTGTATTCACTAAACGCAGAACCGGGCGTTGCGTGCGTACAGCGGGCTGTTATCGCTGACTGCTGCCCATGACTTAACGCTTTTCACCCCGCCTCTGACCCTCCTTCGCCTAATCCCTTCCTTTTGTATGGTTCGCTTGCGCTTCGCTGTTTTTGTACCAGGCTTTTTTCATCACCCGTCTTCGGAGAAGTACGATGAAAAAAACAGCAGGAGCCCTGATTTCTTTTCTGTTACTCACCGCGGCAAGCGCCGCGCACGCTGACGATCCGCGTAAGGTGCATTTCCCAAAATGCGAAGGGATGACGGCGGAGGGGATCGCCGCGAGCGTGAAGCGCGACTATCTGCAAAACCGCATTGTGAAGTGGGCCGACGACCAGAAAACGTTAGGGCAGGCCGATCCGGTTGCCTGGATCAACAGCAAAGAGATCGTCGGCAAAGACGATAAATGGACAGTGCCGCTGACCGTGCGCGGTAAAAACACGGACATTCACTATAAAGTGATGGTTGACTGTGCGGCAGGCGAAGCGCATTACCAGCGCTGATCCTCTGCGGCCCTGTTTGGGGCCGCGTCTTTTCCCTTCCTTGCGGTTCCCCGACACATCTTGACGTCCGCTCGCTTACGCTTGGGTTATCACTCATCAGCGCAGAGGACAATAATGAGCAACTGGTTAACACAGCTTCAGTCGATGCTGGGACAAAGCGGCGGTGCGTCGTCCGGTAAGTCCGGCATTCAGGACGCGTTGCGCTCCAAAGGGTTAAGCAGCCTGATTACGCCAGGCGCGCTCGGCGGTCTCGCTGGCTTACTGGTGGCCAGCAAATCGTCGCGCAAGCTGCTGGCGAAATATGGCGGCGGCGCATTGCTGGTGGGCGGCGGGGCCGTGGCGGGTACGGTACTGTGGAACAAGTACAAAGATAAAATCCGCGCGGCGCACCAGGACGAGCCGCAGTACGGCCAGCAGCAGACGCCGCTTGATCGCCGCGCCGAGCGTCTCGTGCTGGCGCTGGTCTTCGCCGCCAAAAGCGACGGGCATATTGATGACAGCGAGCGCGCGGCCATTGAGCGCCAGCTGCGCGAAGCGGGCATTGAAGAGCAGGGGCGGATACTGGTGGAGCAGGCGATCACTCAGCCGCTCGACCCGATGCGTCTTGCCGCCGACGTGAAAAACGAAGAGGAAGCGCTGGAGCTTTACTTCCTGAGCTGTGCCGCGATTGATATCGATCACTTTATGGAGCGCAGCTATCTGCAGGCGCTTGGCGACGCCCTGAAAATCCCGCAGGAGGTGCGTGACGAGATTGAGCGCGACATCCAGCAGGAGAAAAAAGCGCTGCCGGGATAAGCAGATAATGTCATAAACACGCATGTTTCGCTTGCAACGCGCGCGGGTTTTGCCACCCTTACAGGGTGTTAAACAAAAAGAACAGCGACATGCCACCGAAAGCGAAACAGATCCCCTACGCCATCACACAGCATGGCGACACCCGCATCGACAACTATTACTGGCTGCGGGACGACACGCGATCGCAGTCGGACGTACTGGATTACTTACGCCAGGAGAACGACTACGGGCGGCGCGTGATGTCCACGCAAAGCGCGCTGGAAGAGCGGCTGCTCTCTGAAATGGTCAGCCGTATTCCGCCGCGCGACGTCTCGGCACCCTACGTGAAGAACGGCTATCGTTACCGGCAAATTTACGAGACCGGCTGCGAATACGCGATTTATCAGCGCCAGTCGGTTGTCCTGAGCGAGTGGGAAGAGTGGGAAGTCCTGCTGGATGGCAATAAACGCGCCGCCCGTAGCGAATTCTACACGCTCGGCGGGATGGATATCGCGCCGGATAACACCGTGATGGCGGTGGCGGAAGATTTTCTGTCACGCCGCCAGTACGGGCTGCGCTTTCGCAATCTGGAAACCGGGCAGTGGTACCCGGAAGTACTGGAAAATGTCTCGGCGAGTTTCGTCTGGGCCAACGATTCCCGCACGCTCTATTACGTGCGTAAACACCCGGTGACGCTGCTGCCGTACCAGATCTGGCGGCACACGCTCGACACCGCCGCCGATCAGGATGAGCTGGTCTATGAAGAAAAAGACGAGACGTTTTACGTCAGCCTCTACAAAACCACCTCGCAGAATTTCATTCTGATTTTCCTCGGCAGCGCCACCACCACGGAAGTGCTGCTGGTGAACGCCGATCTCCCGGACGCGCCGCCGCTAAGCTTCCTGCCGCGCCGTAAAGATCATGAATACAGCGTCGATCACTTCCAGCATATGTTTTACATCCGCTCCAACCGCGCCGGGAAAAACTTCGGGCTGTACCGCAGCCGCGTGCGCGATGAAGCGCGCTGGGAAGAGATAATCCCGGCGCGCGAGCATGTGATGCTGGAGGGTTTTACGCTCTTTGCCGACTGGCTGGTGGTGGAAGAGCGCCAGCGCGGCCTCACCAGCCTGCGGCAAATCAACCGCAAAACGCATGAATCAATAGGCATCGCTTTTGACGATCCGGCGTATGTCACCTGGGTTGCTTATAACCCGGAGCCGGAAACCTGCAAGCTGCGTTACGGCTACTCGTCAATGACGATGCCGGACACGCTTTTCGAACTGAACATGGAAACCGGCGAGCGTCGTGTGCTTAAGCAAACGGAAGTGGCGGGGTTTGACGCGGCCAACTACCGGAGCGAACACCTCTGGATCACCGCGCGCGACGGCGTTGAAGTGCCGGTGTCGCTCGTTTATCACAAAGACCATTTCCGCGAAGGCAAAAACCCGTTGCTGGTGTACGGCTACGGCTCTTACGGCACCTGTATCGACGCCGATTTCAGCGCCAGCCGGTTGAGCCTGCTGGATCGCGGCTTCGTCTACGCCATCGCCCATGTGCGCGGCGGCGGCGAGCTCGGCCAGCAGTGGTATGAAGAAGGCAAATTCCTGAAGAAGAAAAATACCTTCAACGATTATCTCGACGTGTGCGACGCGCTGCTGGCGCAGGGCTATGGCGATCCGACATACCTGTTCGGCATGGGCGGCAGCGCGGGCGGTATGCTGATGGGCACGGCGATTAACGAGCGTCCGAAACTCTTCCGCGGCGTGATTGCGCAGGTGCCGTTTGTCGATGTCGTCACTACGATGCTCGACGAATCCATTCCGCTCACCACCGGTGAATTTGAGGAGTGGGGCAACCCGGCTGACCAGGAATACTATTTCTACATGAAAAGCTACAGCCCTTATGACTGCGTGAGCGCGCAGCGCTATCCGCACCTGCTGGTGACCACCGGTCTGCACGATTCGCAGGTGCAGTACTGGGAGCCGGCGAAATGGGTGGCGAAGCTGCGCGAGCTGAAAACCGATGACAATCTGCTGCTGCTTTGTACCGATATGGATTCCGGTCACGGCGGAAAATCGGGGCGCTTTAAATCGTATGAGGGCGTGGCGATGGAGTACGCGTTTTTGATTGGGCTGGCCCAGGGCACGCTGCCGCCGGACCAGCTCGCGGATTAATCGTTATCGAGGTAGTGCTTTAACGTCAGACGTAAATCCGGGTTGAGCTGTTTGACGTTATTCAGCATCCAGCGCAGATATCCCGGATCGCGCCCGGCGATATCGGCCACCGGCTCGCCGCGGTATTTGCCAAACGGCAGCGTGGCGATAAGCTGCGGACGGCCGGTGATATTAACCATCTCTTCCGGCGTCCAGCCGGAGACTTTCATTATCTCCAGCAGCAGCGCCGCCGTAATGTAGCAATCGAACAACGCGCGGTGATGATGCAGCCCCTCAGGCGTCTCAACCTGTAGCTTCAGGGATTTATACAGCCCCATATTGCTGTAGCGAATGCCCGGCCACAGGCGGCGCGCCAGCTTAACGGTGCAGATCCACTCGCCCGGCATTTCAGGAAGGACTTTACGGTCAAAGCTGGCGTTATGCGCCACATACCACTGGCTGCCGTGGTAGCGCGGGATCACCTCTTCGATATACGGCTTATCCGCGACCATCGCCTCGGTAATTTTATGTATCGCCATCGCCTGATGGCTGATAGGGCGGTCCGGGCGCACCAGATCGCTCATCGGGTTGACTATCGCGCCGTCGATGATGTCCACCGACGCCACTTCGACAACGCCGCCCTGCAGGCCGCAGGTTTCGGTATCAATAATCCGTAGCATATGCGCTCCGCCGGAAGGGAAAACAGACGCCCGCCGTCATTAGTGATGACCGGCAGGCGAGGCAGAAAGCCATTATTTCATTTTAGGCTCGTAGGGCAGGCGGGAGAGGTTAACCGACGCCAGGCGATGCGCGATAAGACGCTCGCGAAACCAGTCGCGCAGATGCTCAGGCTGTTCGCGCTCTACGGCTTCGGCGATAACCGGCATATTGTAGCGCTCTTTAAACGCCACGCCGGACGCCGCCAGATCGACGTTCACTTTATCCATCTCTTCCTGCGGAAGAAGGGCAAGGTTCTGGTTCATGGTGTGCTCCTGTTAATCGCCGTGAAGGTACTGCGCCGCGCGCCGGATGACAAGCCTTATGTGGCGGGATGTGCCTTCCCGGCTCGACTTGCCATCAGCGCGAAGGTATTCTTGCGCCTGATTTATAATAAAAAGGAATGACTGATATGGCACTGTTTACCGCACGTTTTTGCCGTGCGCTGGCGCTGGTCGCCGCCGTCATGACCACGCCCGCCGTATGGGCGCATGCGCATCTGAAAGCCCAACAGCCCGCCGCGAATGCGACGGTAGACGCATCGCCTGAGGCGCTGATTTTAACCTTTTCCGAAGGCATCGAGCCTGCGTTCAGCGGCGTAACGCTGACCGGCCCGGATGGCAAAAAAACGGACACCGGCGCGGTCAAACGCGCGCCGAATGATGATAAACAGCTGGTCGCTCCGCTTGCCGCGCCGCTGGCGAGCGGTGAGTACCAGGTGCAGTGGCACGTGGTGTCGGTGGACGGTCATAAAACCAAAGGCAGCTACCGGTTTAGCGTGAAGTAACGTCGTGCTGGAAAGCGTTTATGTCGCGCTGCGTTTTGTCCACGTCGCCGCGCTGATGCTCGGCGCGGGCGGGGCGCTGTTCTGCGCGTGGCTGGCACCTTCCGCGCTCGCCGAACCGCTGGCACAGCGTCTGCGTACGCTCTGGCGCTGCGCTGCGCTGGCGACGGCTCTCAGCGCCGTAGCGATTTTCGCGGTGCAGGCGGGGCTGATGGGCGATGGCGCGGCGGACAGCCTGCGCCCGGCTATCTGGCAGGCGATGTTATCGACGCGCTTTGGCGCGGTGTGGCTGTGGCAAATCCTGCTGGCGCTGGTGACGCTGCCGTGCGTCTGGCGTGCGGCGCAGCGCAGTGGACTGCTGCTTATTTTATTTTGTGCGCAGCTCGTGTTGCTCGCGGGTGTCGGGCATGGCGCGATGCACGAGGGGCTGGCCGGCGCGCTCCAGCGGCTCTGTTATGCGCTACATGTGCTGTGCGCGGCCTGGTGGTTTGGTGGTCTCGTGCCGCTCTTAATGCTGATGCGCATGGCGAAAGAGGCGTGCTGGCATGCCGACGCGATTACCGCCATGATGCGCTTTTCACGCTACGGACATGTAGCGGTTGCCGGGGTTATCGCGACAGGTATCGTTAACAGCGTACTGATTCTCGGCGTGGTCTGGCCCATTGAGAGCGGTTATGTCCGGATGCTGGCATTTAAAATCGCGCTGGTGGCGGTGATGGTGGTCATCGCGCTGATTAACCGCTATGTTCTGGTGCCAACATTTTCACGTCAGGCGACGGCGCTGCGCCGGTTTATCCTGATGACAAAACTGGAAGTGGCGCTCGGTGCGCTGGTGCTGTTAAGCGTCAGCCTGTTCGCCACCTGGGAACCTTTTTAACTGGTGAGAAAATAATGAAGAAATCGCTGCTTGCGCTGCTGATGCTCTCCTGTTCCGGCATGGCTCTCGCCGCGCCGCAGATTATTACGGTCAGCCGCTATGAAATCGGCAAAGACAAATGGGCGTTCAACCGTGAAGAAGTGATGCTCGCGTGCCGTCCGGGCGATGCGCTGTTTGCGATTAACCCCAGCACGCTGATGCAGTATCCGCTGAATGACGTCGCTGAAAAACAGCTGGCGCAGGGCAAAGTCACCGGCCAGCCGATCTCTGTCATCCAGATTGACGATCCGGCGCATCCGGGGCAGAAGATGAGCCTGGCACCGTTTATCGAGCGCGCACAGAAACTCTGCTAATTTCCTGCCACGCATAAAAAAACCGCAACAGCCGGTGAGGGGCGTTGCGGTTTTTCTTTTTTATGACGTTGTGACCGCTTTTTGCTGCGACTTTAGCCGCAAACTGGAAAAGCTGGTGTCGTCATCTATTCTTAAAAGGCAAGGCGACTGAGCCTGCATTAATGCCAACTTTTAGCGCACGGCTCTCTCCCAAGAGCCATTTCCCTGGACCGAATACAGGAATCGTATTCGGTCTTTTTTTATCCTTCGTTTATAAGTAATAAACTAAATCATCCTTAATAAATACCCTTTTATTTAAATATTATTGATTCAGACAGGTCTGAAGGGATCGAAAGTGGTTTTCAAGTCTTTTTGATCCAATAGGTTGTACTATTTTTAGGGGGGGGTGAGACGCTGTTCATTTCTGGGGGATTTAATTAGCATATACTGCCTTCTTTTATCAGAGGGATGCCAAAAAAGGAGAATAAAATGAAGGAGTTAAGCGGGGCAGCTTGGGTTAATAAATTTCAGGGTAGTGCTTCCACTGAAACGTTAAGCTATCCATTCAGAACCAATGTTGAACAATTTTTGGCCGCCTTGCGGCAAGCTGGAGCAGTAGTAACTATAGCCGCTACGCTTCGCCCACCAGAAAGAGCTTATCTGATGCACTGGTGCTGGAAAATTAGCCGGGGACTGGTCAAAGCTTCCGATGTACCCCCAATGGCTGGCGTTGATATTGAATGGGATCATGGCAATGACGCTAAGAGTTTGCGTGAAGCGAATGCGATGGTCGCGGCCTATGGTATGAGTGGGTTGCATGTGGCTCCGGCGTTACAAAGCCGTCATACGGAGGGGAATGCGATTGATATGAACATTTCGTGGTCAGGCGATCTGCATATCATCGATAAAGATAATAACGCTGTCATTATCAGGACACCGCCGCGAGATGGAATGAATACAGAACTTCATCAGGTAGGCAGAAATTATAACGTGATAAAATATCATGGCGGTGCTCGGGACAAGCCTCACTGGTCATCTGATGGGAGATAACATGAAAAAAATAATGATGATGGTCGTCGCTTTTTTGCTGATAGAAGGATGTACCACAGTCCAGGCTGAACCCGTACAGCCTGATGTGAAAGCTTTTCAGGATAACGCTGATGAATGCCAGCACTTTGCTGGTGAGTGGGACAGCACGTTACCTAAAAGCCGCCAAAAGGAAATTGAGGCAGGCGTAGATAAATATTGTACAGCGGCGCGTCAGCAACAAGAGCAACTAAAGAAAAAATATAAGGGAAATCATCAGGTAGAACAAAAAATTGCTGAGTACGATCTCTGAATGAGCGTACTCGCATAGTATTATTCGACTGGGTTTCTGAGGCGACATCCTATAACCGGGTGCCGCCAGTTAATGACTTCGCGTCAAGCCTTCAGCATAACGTTTATTCACGCTCTGGTTATGCTTGTTACTTTCTGCTCCCTTCTCAATACCAGTCAGGATTATCTCTGGATCATGAATTCATGATGATTAAGGTCATACCGTTCTTTCGCGAACGAACCGACCATCCCTTCCTTATGTGAACAGAAATTCCTCCCACTAAATCTGGTGGATTTGTGAAGGCGAACCGGTAGCAGGCTAAGGGATGAAGTATAGTAAAAGCAGGAAAACAAGGAGTTAATCCCGATGAATCCGTTTATCTATGTTTTTGGTCTCCTGCTGACGCTCGACGCGCTGCGTGAACTGGCCGGCGCCTCTTCCGTTATTGGGCTGTGGTAAGCCGGCCTGCGCAAACGTGGCTATTTATCGTGTTTGCGGCCAAACAACCAGAGCATAAAGATCGCCGCCACAACACAGCCGATAAAGCTGACGATAGCTTCGTGAGTAAAAATGGTCACAGGACACCTCCCGACGTTGCTTGCTTTAAGCATAGAACATCCTTAGCCGGGTAAGCGTCTTTACGTGAATTAATGGGATAAACGCTACCGTAGACCACAAATTTAGTTACAACATACTTAAAGCGATGACGAGAGTTTCTGCCGACACGCAGGCGAGCGCGACGCCTGGTAAAGCGCCAGACCCAAATTGCCATGACTCGCCGCGCTATACTTGCCTGATAACCAGAGGAACAGGCGATGTATCAGCGAATCGACGGCGCGGCGTGGCGGCATATCTTTATTGTGGGCGATCTGCACGGTTGTCTGGAGGCGCTGGTCAGCGCCCTGAAGCGCGAGCGTTTCGACCCGCGCGTCGACGCGTTGATTTCGGTGGGTGATTTAATCGATCGCGGCCCCGACAGCCTGGGCTGTCTGCGGCTCATCGGAAAACGCTGGTTTTTCGCGGTGCGCGGCAATCATGAGGCGATGGCAGTCGAGGCGCTGGATTCCGGCGACAACGCGCTATGGGCAATGAACGGCGGCAACTGGTATTTCGGGCTGTCTCAAACCGTGCAGCAGGAGGCGCAGGCGCAATTTGTCAGAGCACGCGAGCTGCCGCTGGTCATTGAGGTACAAAGCCACGACAGGCGGATAGTGGTGGCGCACGCCGACTATCCGGCGTCGCGCTACGTTTGGGAAGAGCCGCTTGATGAACAGGCGGTGGTGTGGAGCCGGGCGAGAATAAACCGGGTATCGGCAGGTAAAGCGGAGCACATTGAGGGCGCGGACGCGTTCTATTTTGGTCACACGCCGCTGCGCGAGCCGCTCACGTGCGGGAACCTGCATTACATCGATACCGGCGCGGTCTTTGGTAATACGCTGACGCTGGTACGTGTGCAGTGATTAGAAATCGCTGTACTCCCGCGCCGGGCGCCAGAAGCCATCGATAAAGTCTTCAACGGGGTAGCAGCCCCCGTGGCGCATCCGCTGTTCATCCATCACTTTCAGACATTGCTGTTCCGTATTAAACACATCCACGACGATGTCATCGCAACCGCCATCCAGATAACAAACAAATAAAACCAGAGCGAACATGGCGTCCTCTGTGTGACAACGTTTGTCATAAGTGTAGGAGAAGCGAGGGGGAAGGGAAAACCGAAGGTTCTGAATCGGGACGTGTAAATAAATAACCCGCCTTCAGCGACGGGTTCTTTTTGAATCAGGCAAGGCGCATGATCCAGGCATCAGCTTGCTGGTCGTAATGTTCGCGGTATAGCACAGAGTGTTCGCCGTTGAGCACGGCAGGAATACTGGTTTCGGCGTCCCAGGCATCAAGCTGCATGCAGAGATCCGGATCCGATTTACAGGGAATGCTCAGCTTGCGCTCGCCGGGCGAGTCGCCGTGCAGCTCTGCATCATCTATCTCGAAAGTGCCGATTTTTACGCTGGTTTTTGACATAACGTTCTCCCTCAGACAGTACACAGGTGGTATGACCAGTCAGGCCCCATCGTTAAGCGTAGTCAAAAGCGCAAGAAATGCCAAAAAATGCGTTGGTGAACTTTTGCGCACCTTAAACCGGCGCGCTGAACAGAACACCGTCGCGCACCAGCTCGCGGGGATAACTATTCTTCAGTCGGCTGCCCACTTTTTTCGCCAGGCCCAGCGGCTGATGCTGAAAAGTGACAATCACATCATCGGCGCCCGGTACCGTCTGCGGCCAGACATCGCGCCCGCGATACCACTCCTGGGCTTCTTCGGCGGTCAGCTCAAACGCCAGAGGATTATCGCTTCCGGCCAGCGCCACCACGGCTTCATGCTGCCAGCGGTATCCTTTATTATGGACTTCAGCCAGACGAATGCCAGTGCGTGAGAACCGCACCTTGCCGATGAACGGCGTAAAAGCCTGCGGGAAAAGCCAGATCTCTTTATCGCGCTGCCACAGTTCAAGCGTCTCGTCCCATTCGAGGCCGACTTTTCTGGCGGCGGCGATAACGGCCTGCGCTTCGCGAGTTTTCATCGGCGCGAAGGGGAATGCGCCTACTTTGTAGGTCGGCGCGGGCAGCGGCTCGACACTCGCGGTTTTACGCAGACGCGCAACAAAAAAGCCTTCGCAGTCGTAGATTTGCGGAAAGACATGCAGAAAGCCTTCTTCGGTCAGCGCCGCGTCGGCACCGGGGAACAGGGCTTCAAGCGAGAGCACTTCCACCGCCTGCGGGTAGCGCGCCAGCAGCCAGCGCACCGTCTCCTGGTTCTCTTCGCGGTTCAGCGTGCACGTGGAGTACACCAGCGTGCCGCCAGGGGCGAGCGCATGAAAAGCGCTGTCGATAAGCTCGCGCTGGGTGGCGGCGATCTCCTGGTTGCTTTGCGGCGACCAGTTGCGCAGTGCGTCCGGATCTTTTCTCACTACGCCTTCGCCGGAGCAGGGCGCGTCCAGCAGAATGGCGTCAAACTGTTCCGGCAGCGCGGCACCAAAAACGCGGCCGTCAAAATGGGTCAGGCCGACGTTGCGAATGCCGCAGCGGCTGATATTCGCGTGTAACACTTTGACGCGGCTGGCGGAATATTCGTTGGCGAGAATGAAGCCCTGGTTTTGCATCAGCGCGGCTATCTGGGTCGTTTTCGAGCCGGGCGCTGCCGCAACATCCATCACGCGCGCAGGCGTGTTGCCGTCGGCGAACAGCGCCGCCACCGGCAGCATGGAGCTCGCTTCCTGAATATAAAACTGACCGCTTAAGTGCTCGGCGGTGCTGCCAAGCGGCAGCGCCTCTTCGTCATCCCGCTCGATCCAGAAGCCTTCCGGGCACCACGGCACGGGCGTTAACTGCCAGCCGTAGGGCGCCACCTGTTCAAGGAACGTCAACACGCTGATTTTCAGCGTGTTGACGCGAATGCTGCGACGCAGCGGGCGTTGGCAGGCGGCGATGAAATCGTCCATCGCAAGCCCGGCGGGCATCGCTTCACGCATAACATCAAGAAAAGCTTCAGGAAGGCAGACAGAACCGAATTGCGCCACGGCGACACCTCAGCGGGCAGAAAAAGAGGGCGCGAAGTGTAACACAAACGCCCCGGCGTGACACCGGGGCGCAGGCGTTAACGAGGAAGGGCGGTGCCCCACTGACGCCACTCTTTCGGCTCACTGTCCTGCAACAGGAAGTGCTTACCGGGCTGCGCTTTCGGCGCGAGCGGCGTTTCCGGTGGCGTGGCGAAGGCAATGCCGCCGCGAATGAACTGGTTAAACGTGCCGGTTTTCACCACGCCGCCCACCAGACCGAAGTTCAGGCTGTAGCCCGAGGCGAGCCAGAAGACCGAGTTCTCGCGCACCAGATGCTGATAGCGCTTGCTGATACGCATCGCGACCATCACGCGATCAGACATGCTGCCAAGCGACATCCCGGTTACCGTGCCCACTTCGATGCCGCGGAACAGCACTGGCGTGCCAATATTCAGCGACCCGGCCTCCGGCGCTTCCACAATAATGCTCAGGCCGTCGAGATAGCGGGAATCGGTAATGGTCGCTTCCTGAAGCTCAAAGCTGCGACGCCCCGGCCCACGCCCCGGCTCCACGTTGATATAGGGTTGCAGGATGGTGTCGAGATTCTCGACGCCTGCCGCCGAGATCTGCGGCGTCACCACCGAGAACCGCGTGCCAGCGCGCGCGAAAGTATTCACATATTCCGGGTAGAGCACCGCCGTCGCCTGCACTTCGTTGCGATCGGTGATGAGCTTCAGCGATTCGATCTGGCCGATGTTAATGCCGAGATAGCGAATCGGCATGTCCGGCGCGAGCTTGCCGGCATCAAACGCGTGCAGCGTTATCTGGCTGCCCACCGCGCGGGCGGCGGTTTCTGACGGATAGAGCGTGCGCTTGTCTTTTTCGCCAAGACCCGCGCTGGCACCGTTGAGGTTATCGAAGCTGATAGCGCCTTTGAGCGCGCGGGAGAGCGGTGAGGCCTGCACCGTCAGCCCGCTGCCGTTGAGCTGTACTTTCGCGCCGCCTTCGGCCCAAAAGACGCTGTTTGGCGTGAGCAGCTTGCGATATTCAGGTTTGATATGCACTTCAATATCAAACGCGTTGGCGCGCGGGCGCACGGTGATGACTTCACCCACTTCAAATTTACGATACAGCACCACCGAACCGGCCTGAACGTCCGGCAGGCTTTCGGCGGTGAGCGTCAGCGTCGTGGTCGGCATGTCGCTTAAGCTGTTTTCCACCGCTTTTTCCAGGTTGGCGTAGAGCGGGTATTCGTTTTTCATCTCGCCTTTATCGCCCGGCAGCACGCGGATGCCGCCGCTCAGCCATTCGCTGGCGCTGGCACCGAGAAACTCAACGCCATCGAGACCGACTTTCACATCCACGCGGCTGTTGACGACGAATTTGCTGTCGCCTTTGAGCAGCTCGCGATATTGCGGATCAATCGCCACGGCGAAGCTGACGCCTTTGGCGTTCAGCGAGCGCTCCAGCACCTGGCCTATCTGAATGCCGTGGAGGATAACCGGCTGGCCTGCGTCAATGCCGTAGCTCTCCGGCGCGTTCAGCGTCAGCGTCAGCACGCCTGGTTTTTGCAGCGGCGTTTTGTCATCCGGCAGGACGACGAAATGGTTGCGCGGCTGGCCTTCGCCCGGCACCAGCTCCAGCGTACTGCCGGTCAGCAGCGTGCTGATTTCGGGGTTATTGAGCGAAAGTTTCGGGCTGTGCATCTCAATGCGCGTACCGTCACGCAGCAGGTTTACCACGCTCGGATCGACCGTCAGCTCGCCGGTGACCGCGCCGCCAGGGTTGAGATTGAGTTTGGTGAGCGTGCCCACTTCAAGCCCCTGATACATCAGCGGTGTGGAGTTTTCTTTCAGCCCCTGACCGCCCGGGAGATCGAGCTTCACCAGCACGCCGCGTTGGCTGTGGGCGAGATCTTCATACAGCCCGAAGGTGTCGTTCTGGTCGGCGTGCGCGGAATCCGCCGGCGAGTCAAAGGCGATAGCCCCATTGACCAGCGCCGCCAGGCTCTCCAGCTCGACTTTAGCACCGCTCAGCCCGATGTTGGTTTTCACGCCGGAGACGTTCCAGAAGCGGCTGCCTTTTTTCACCAGATTGGTGAAACGCCGCTCGATAATAACGTCGATGGTGACGCCCTGTTTATCAGTGTTGATGGAGTAGTCATACACACGGCCAACAGGAATTTTACGGTAGTAAACCAGCGAGCCGCTGTTCAGCGAACCGAGATCCGGGGCGTGCAGGTGGATCATCAATTCGCCGGTATTCAGACGGTATTTCGGCTGCGTATCAAGCGCCCGGAAGTGGTCGCGCGGCTCGCCTTCACCCGGCATCATGCCGATATAGTTACCCCCCACCAGCGCATCCAGCCCGGAAACGCCCGCCAGCGAGGCTTTCGGCGTGACCAGCCAGAACTGCGTCTGATCGCGCAGCGCGTCTTTCATGTCATTCTTGATACTGACCGTTACCTCGATTTTATTCAGGTCGTCGCTCAGGCGAATATCCTGTACGGTGCCGACTTCGACGCCCTGATAGCGCACCGGCGTGCGCCCGGCGACGATCCCGTCGGCGGACATAAAGTCGATAGTAACGGTGGTGCCTCGCTCTTCATACGTGGTCCAGATAAGCCAGCCCGCGATCAGCAATGCGATAACCGGCAGGATCCAGAACGGAGAGATGCGACGTTTTGTTTTAATTCGCGCTTCAGTCTGTGAAGCGGGCGTTTCCTGACTCATGTGCGTCCCAAAGTAAGCGGCTGTCCAGCCATTCAACAGCAAGAATAGTCAAAATCACCGACGCGCCGAAATAAAACGCAGCCGGCCCCATGACAAACGACAACAGCTGGTCACGATTGACCAACGACATCGTAAGAGAAATCACAAACAGATCGAGCATTGACCAGCGGCCAATCCAGGCCACCAGACGTAACATCAGGATGCGCGCGCGCAGCCCCTGCTGACATTTAAAATGAATACTGACCAGCAGCGTCAGCAGCACCAGCACTTTGGTGAACGGCACCAGAATACTCGCAACAAACACCACGCCCGCCACCAGGATATTGCTCTGCGCCAGGGAGATTATCCCTGACATGATCGTATCTTCCTGGCGCGAGCCGTTAATATAGATAATCGAAATAGGCAGCAGGTTGGCGGGCAGGAGAAACACCATCGAGGCAATCAACGCCGCCCAGCATTTCTGCAAACTCTGACGGCGACGGCGGCGCAGCGGAATATGGCAGCGCGAGCAACGCCCGCGTTTATCCGGCACGCCGGTGTAGTGGCAGCCTAGACAGACGCGCAGATCCTCATGATAGCGTGTGGCGGGGCGCTGGGGATAAAAGCGCTCCCACAGCTCTTCAACATTGAGATGAATCAGCGTCAGCACGCTTAACACCACCAGCGCCACAAACGCCAGCAGTCCGATGCCCGGCTCCAGCCAGGCGTATTCGCGTACTTTGATAGACGCGACGCCGATGCCCACAAGATAGATATCCAGCATCACCCATTCGCGCAGCCGCTCCAGCATCAGCAGCACCGGACGCAGGTTCATACCCAGAATATTACCGAACCAGAGATAGGCGATAGCGGCCACCAGCGTCGCGGGCGCGCCCACCGAGCAAAACAGCACCATGGCGGCGGTGATCGTGTCGCCCTGGCGCGTCATCTGCCAGATGCCCTGGAAAAGGTTGGCGTCAATGCGCGTGCCGAGCAGGTACAGGCGCAGCAGCGGTTCGCTATAGGCGAACGGCATCAGCAACAGCATGGTGATGGCCATCGCCGCCAGCCGGGTAAGCGACCAGTCGCGACCGTCACGAATTTTCGCGTCGCAGCGCGGGCAGTGCGCCGTCTGGTTAGACTTCACCACAGGCAGCATAAAAAGGATATCGCATTGCGGGCAACGCTGATAATGTGCCATCGGCAACGGCTCGCCGATGGCGTGAATGCTCAGTTTTTTGCCAGGAGAAATCTGTTGAGTTTTGAGTGCCATGTGCGAAGCATGTTTTTATATGATTCTGTTATCGTAACTCATGAAATGATTAATCTTGAGCATGAGCGCATTTAATGCTTATTTTAGTAGGCTGGCAGAGTAAGTAAGACAACAAAGCGATCGGATTAATGAACAAAACACAATTTTACGCGGAACTCAATCGCGATTTTCACTCCCTTATGGCAGGGGAAACCAGTTTTCTCGCGACGCTCGCGAATACCAGCGCGCTACTGTTTGAACGCCTTGACGGCGTGAACTGGGCAGGTTTCTACCTGCTGGAAGACAAGACGCTGGTGCTGGGCCCGTTCCAGGGCAAAATCGCCTGCGTGCGTATTCCTTACGGCCGCGGCGTGTGCGGTACGGCGGTTGCGACCGGTGAAGTGCAGCGCGTGGATGACGTGCATGCGTTCGACGGCCACATCGCCTGCGATGCGTCCAGCAACGCCGAAATCGTACTGCCGCTGCGCGCGGACGGGCAAATTATCGGCGTGCTGGATATCGACAGCACCGTCTTTAACCGCTTCGACGCCGACGACGAGCAGGGGCTGCGTACCCTCGTGGAACAGCTTGAAGCCGTTATCGCCGCCACCGACTTTAAAAAATTCTTTGCGCCAGTCGCATGATAAGCAACGGATAACGTGGCATTTACCGATGGCGTCATTATAATGACGCCTGTTCATGCCTGCGGCTTGTTGGCAACATCCGTTGTAATCAGGAAATTTCATGGAAAATCAACCTAAGTTGAATAGCAGTAAAGAAGTTATCGCCTTTCTGGCCGAACGTTTTCCGCAGTGTTTCAGTGCTGAAGGCGAAGCGCGTCCTCTGAAGATCGGCATTTTTCAGGATCTGGTAGAGCGTGTTGAGGGCGAAATGAACCTCAGCAAAACGCAACTTCGTTCCGCATTACGTCTTTATACGTCGAGCTGGCGCTATCTTTACGGCATCAAACCCGGTGCCACGCGTGTCGATCTCGACGGCAACCCGTGCGGCGTTCTGGAAGAACAGCACGTAGAACACGCCCGCAAGCAGCTTGAAGAAGCGAAAGCCCGCGTCCAGGCGCAGCGCGCTGAACAGCAGGCGAAAAAACGCGAAGCAGCAGGCGCTGAAGGCGAAGAGAACGGCGCAGAGCGTCGTGAACGTAAGCCGCGTCAGGCCCCGCGCCGCAAGGACAACGCCGAGCGTAAACCGCGCGCTGCGAAACCCGCCGCCGCCGCCAAACCATCGCGCCCTGCGCGCGAAGAGCGCCATACTCCGGTGTCTGACATTACGGCGCTCAGCGTCGGCCAGGCCATCAAGGTCAAAGCAGGCAATAACGCGATGGACGCCACCGTGCAGGAAATTACCAAAGATGGCGTCCGTGTACAGCTGACTTCTGGTATGTCGATGATTGTACGCGCAGAACATTTAGTGTTCTGAAACGGAGGTCAACCAGGGCATGAACACTTTTTTTAAGCTTACCGCCGTCGCCGGCCTGCTGCTGATGGCGGGTCAGGCGTTGGCCGTGGATGACATTACCCGTCCTGACCAGATCCCGGTTCTTAAAGAAGAACCGCAGCATGCCACCGTAAGCGAGCGCGTGACCTCACGGTTCACCCGCTCTCACTACCGCCAGTTCGATCTTAACGAAGCCTTCTCCGCCAAAATCTTCGATCGCTACCTCAACCTGCTCGACTACAGCCACAACGTGCTGCTGGCGAGCGACGTCGAGCAATTCGCGAAGAAAAAAGGGCAGATTGGCGATGAACTGCGCAGCGGCAAGCTCGATGTGTTTTACGATCTCTACAATCTGGCACAGCAGCGTCGTTTTGAACGTTATCAGTACGCGCTGAAGGTGCTGGAAAGACCGATGGATTTCACCGGTAACGATACGTTCGATATCGATCGCAGCAAGGCGCCCTGGCCTTCCAGCGAAGCGGAGTTGAATAAACTCTGGGACGGCAAAGTCAAATATGACGAGCTGAGCCTGAAGCTGACCGGTAAAACCGATGCGGAAATCCGCGAAACGCTGACCAAGCGTTACAAATTCGCGATTCGTCGCCTGGCGCAGACTAACAGCGAAGATGTATTCTCGCTGGCGATGACCGCGTTCGCGCATGAAATCGACCCGCATACCAACTATCTCTCGCCGCGCAGCACCGAGCAGTTCAACACCGAAATGAGCCTTTCGCTTGAGGGCATCGGTGCCGTTCTGCAAATGGATGATGACTATACCGTCATTAACTCCATGGTCGCGGGCGGCCCGGCGGCGAAAAGCAAGGCGATTAGCGTTGGCGATCGCATTGTCGGCGTAGGCCAGGTAGGCCAGCAGATGCAGGATGTAATCGGCTGGCGTCTTGATGATGTCGTCGCGCTCATCAAAGGGCCGAAGGGCAGCAAAGTGCGCCTTGAAGTTCTGCCTGCCGGTAAAGGCACCAAAACCCGCATTGTGACGCTGACGCGTGAGCGCATTCGTCTTGAAGATCGCGCCGTGAAGATGTCGGTGAAAAATGTCGGTAAAGAAAAAATCGGCGTGCTGGATATTCCTGGCTTCTACGTTGGTCTGACCGATGACGTGAAAGTGCAGCTTCAGAAACTTGAGAAGCAGAACGTCGCGGGCGTGATTATCGATCTGCGCTCCAACGGCGGCGGTGCGCTGACGGAAGCGGTATCGCTCTCCGGTCTGTTTATTCCGTCCGGCCCGGTCGTGCAGGTGCGTGATAACAACGGCAAGGTACGTGAAGATCGCGATACCGACGGCGTGGTCTATTACAAAGGCCCGCTGGTGGTGATGGTCGACCGTTTCAGCGCCTCGGCGTCGGAGATTTTCGCCGCCGCCATGCAGGATTACGGCCGTGCGCTGATTGTCGGCGAGCCAACCTTCGGGAAAGGCACCGTGCAGCAGTACCGTTCACTGAACCGTATTTACGATCAGATGCTGCGCCCGGAATGGCCGGCGCTGGGTTCCGTGCAGTACACCATCCAGAAATTCTACCGCGTTAACGGCGGCAGTACCCAGCGTAAAGGGGTCACGCCGGATATCATCATGCCAACCGGCAATGAAGAGACGGAAACCGGCGAGAAATTCGAGGATAACGCGCTGCCGTGGGATAGCATCAATGCCGCCACGTATGAAAAATCTGGCGACCTGAAGTCGTTCGGCCCTGAGCTTTTGAAAGATCACAACGACCGTATCGCGAAAGATCCGGAATTCCAGTACATCATCAAGGATATTGCTCGTTATAACGCGATGAAAGAGAAGCGCAACATTGTGTCGCTTAACCTTGCCCAGCGTGAAAAAGAGAACCATGAAGATGACGCAACCCGACTGGCGCGTATCAACGACCGTCTGAAGCGTGCCGGCAAACCGCCGCTGGCGAAGCTTGAGGATCTGCCGAAGGATTATCAGGAGCCCGATCCGTATCTCGATGAAACGGTGCATATCGCCCTTGACCTGGCGAAAATGACCAAAGAGAAAACGGCGCAGCCTGCTGACTCTCAGAAATAAAATCCCCAACCGGCGCACTCAGAGGCGCCGGTTTTTTATGTCGTGTTAAGCCCCCCGTCAGTGAAATGCTACAAAATGTAAAGTTTCGTATTTTTAGGGACTTGCCCGCTTCTGATGCTTGAAAACGGCGCGCGCGCCCCTACGATGTGTGTAATCGCATAATGCGTATTGTTAAACCGAGGTAAAAAGAAAATTATGATGCGAATTGCGCTTTTCCTGTTGACTAACCTGGCCGTTATGGTGGTGTTCGGTCTGGTGCTCAGCCTGACAGGGATCCAGTCAAGCAGCGTGACGGGCCTTCTGATCATGGCGCTGCTGTTTGGCTTCGGCGGCTCGATCGTTTCGCTGCTGATGTCCAAATGGATGGCGCTGAAATCGGTGGGTGGTGAAGTTATTGAAGCGCCGCGTAATGAAACAGAACGCTGGCTGATGGATACCGTGGCGCAGCAGTCGCGCCAGGCGGGCATCGCGATGCCGCAGGTGGCTATCTACCACGCGCCGGATATCAACGCCTTCGCGACAGGCGCGCGCCGTGACGCCTCTCTGGTAGCGGTAAGTACTGGCCTGTTGCAGAACATGAGCCGCGATGAAGCGGAAGCGGTTATCGCGCACGAGATCAGCCACATCGCCAATGGCGACATGGTTACCATGACGCTGATTCAGGGCGTGGTGAACACCTTCGTTATTTTTATTTCGCGTATTATCGCGCAAGTGGCGGCTGGTTTCCTCGGTGGCAACCGTGACGAAGGCGAAGAGAGCAACGGCAACCCGCTGATTTACTTCGCGGTCGCGACTGTGCTGGAACTGGTATTCGGTATCCTCGCGAGCATTATCACCATGTGGTTCTCGCGCTATCGTGAATTCCACGCTGACGCCGGCTCCGCAAAACTGGTGGGCCGCGAGAAAATGATCGCTGCACTCCAGCGCCTGAAAACAAGCTATGAGCCGCAGGAAGCGAGCAGCATGATGGCGTTCTGCATCAACGGTAAATCGAAATCGCTGAGCGAACTGTTCATGACGCACCCGCCGCTCGATAAACGTATCGAAGCGCTGCGTAGCGGCGAATACCTGAAATAACCGCGTAAGCGATAAAGACGAAAGCGCGCCTGATGGCGCGCTTTTTTTGGTCAGTGCGGCAGGAGCTTGCGAGTGATACGTTCATCTTAAGCGATTGATCTGGTGCGAAAGATATATCCTGCCACTCAATGCGGTTGGATGTCGCAGATTTATGATGTGCGCGCATAGATTCATTGCGACACCGTCGCCCGGAATTTATAATAAAAACCGGTTCTGATTTTTATAAAACAAATGCGATCGAGGTGATCAATGGCAATCGCAGAATTAGATAAACAGCCTGACTCCGTCTCTTCGGTGCTCAAGGTCTTTGGTATCTTGCAGGCGTTGGGTGAAGAGCGGGAAATTGGTATCACCGAATTGTCGCAGCGCGTGATGATGTCAAAAAGCACTGTTTACCGCTTTTTGCAGACGATGAAGTCGCTGGGTTATGTCGCGCAGGAAGGGGAGTCGGAAAAGTACTCTCTGACGCTCAAGCTCTTTGAGCTTGGTGCGCGCGCATTGCAGAATGTCGATCTTATCCGCAGCGCGGATATCCAGATGCGCGAGCTGTCGCGCCTGACGAAAGAGACCATTCACCTGGGCGCGCTGGACGAAGACAGCATTGTCTACATCCATAAAATCGACTCGATGTATAACCTGCGCATGTATTCGCGCATTGGTCGCCGCAACCCGCTCTACAGTACCGCTATCGGTAAAGTGCTGCTGGCCTGGCGCGATCGCGACGAAGTTCGACAGATCCTCGAAGGCGTTGAGTATAAGCGCAGTACCGATCGTACTATTGTCTCTACCGACGCGCTGCTGCCGGTGCTGGATCAGGTTCGTGAGCAGGGTTACGGCGAAGATAACGAAGAGCAGGAAGAAGGGCTGCGCTGCATCGCGGTGCCGGTATTTGACCGCTTTGGCGTGGTGATCGCGGGGCTGAGTATCTCCTTCCCGACGCTGCGTTTCTCTGAAGAACGTCTGCACGAATATGTTGAGATCCTGCATAACGCCGCGCGGAAAATCTCCGAACAGATGGGATATAACAGCTATCCGTTCTGACGATAAGCCTTCTGATAAAAAAGCCGCGCGACTCCGCGGCTTTTTTATTGCGTATGATTAACCGTTATCCACGACAGTTTCGCTTTTACGCAGCACCGGACAGGCGGTGATGCCGATAAGCCCGCTGTCTGAGTGAATGAACTGCGTGTTCACTACCTGTCTTGCCGTCAGATAACGACACTGCAATCCCAGGCCTGCGGCGTTCTCATGACTACCAATCAATACTCCATAACCGCTGAAAAGCAGCGCAGCCCAGGCCACAACCACCAGCGCGGCAATACGAATCAAATAGCGCATTACGGCTCCGTTTGTTAACGTTCATGCGTACAGCGTGCCGTGGCTGCCGCTGCGTCACAAGAGGAGGATTCCGTATTGTGCGAGTTAACGTTACAGTGATATTTGGTTTAAGGTTTCCGTGATAATTTGGCCCTGTAGATGCCGTAACGGAGAAGGTAGTGAAAAAATTAAGATGGGCTATTTTGCTGGCCGTGCTGGTGGCCTGTTTACTGTTATGGACGCAGACGATCAATGTAATGTGCGATCAGGACGTTCAGTTTTTCAGCGGCATTTGTACCATCAATAAGTTCATTCCCTGGTAACGCGCGTCAGGCATGCCCTTATGCCGCAGCGGTGGTAAGATAGCGCGTTTCCCTGAGGTGGTTAGCATGAACGACATTATCAATTCTGGTGCTTTAAATTTCGCCTCCCTGGCGATTTCTCTCTTTGGCGCTATCGTGGCGCTGGTGGCCTGGTTCTTTATTAACCGTGCAAGTGTGCGTGCCAACCAACAGATAGAACTGCTGGAAGCGCTGCTTGAACAGGAAAAACGTCAGACAGCACTGCTGCGTCGTCTGTGCGACGCGAATGAGCCGGAGGCGCCGGCGCCTTCCGACGCGCCCGTGGCAACGCAGGATGACGACGATGGTTTCGTCCGCCTGGTGGCTGAACGTTAATTGCCAACGCCCGGGAGGTGATGGGCATGGTCTGGAAAAACCCGTGGTACGATCCCACAAAAGCCCATCACCGCCCGGACGGGTTTTGCAACACACATGAGGTCGGGCATCAGCCTGGCGATTTGCGCCGCTGGCAGGATGAACGTAAAGCGCTGGGGCTGCCGCACCCGCCTGCTGAAGGGTACGGGACGTTTATCCGCCAGTGGTGGCAGCCTGCGGTAATTGAAGGCGACGAAGATGGCGTCTGGTGGCTCGGCCACGCCACGCTTTTGCTGCGTCTTAACGGTCGCTATTTACTTACCGATCCGCTTTTCTCCCGCCGCGCTTCGCCCGTGAATTTTTACGGCCCCGTTCGTAAAACGCCGCTCTCCCTTGAGTTTGCCCGCCTGCCGCGTATCGACGCGGTGCTGATTTCCCACAATCATTACGATCATCTGGACAACAGCACAGTACGCCGTCTGGCGAAACGCTTTCCTGACGCGGCGTTTTTTGTACCGCTCGGGCTGAAAGCGTGGTTTGTGAAGCGCGGTATTCGCAACGTTACCGAACTCGACTGGTGGGAAAGCCATTCCCGGGAAGGGCTTCAGATGACGGCTGTCCCGGCGCAGCACTGGAGTATGCGCACGCCGTGGGATCGCAATCGCTCCCTGTGGTGCGGCTGGGTGATTGAGAGCGCCTCGCAGCGTTTCTGGTTTAGCGGCGACAGCGGTTATACGCCTGAGCTGCTTGAGATCCCGCGCCGCCTCGGGCCCCTCACCGGCGCGGCTATTCCCATCGGCGCTTACGCGCCACGCTGGTTTATGGCACCGCATCATATGGATCCGCAACAGGCGGTCGGACTCTGGCAGGATACAGGCCGCCCGCTTGCCATTCCCATTCACTGGGGCGTGTTTGAGCTGGCGGATGAATCGCTGGATGCGCCGCCTGCCGAATTGCTAAGTGTACTTGCCGAACGCGGTGAAAAAGAGGAAATGTTTGTGCCGCGCCGTATCGGGCAATATTTATCGCTGACGGCGAATAAGACCGGGTAAGAATATATCAGGCTGGTTAAATTTACTTCTGGCAGGATGATTTATTAATCACTTCGCCTTATTCCCTGTGCCTCTTTTTGAGGCAACTTTCATTAAAATGTCATTATTTTGGTGCAGAGAAAAATTGTCTTGTACAATTTTTTCTGATTTGTACATTATTTACTGCCGTCAGGCTGTAATAAAGCCTCGTTAAAATGAAGTTTAACCACATTTATGAATAAGCTTTTGCAGAAATAATAACAGCGTGAAAAATACTCTGTGTACTCTCACGTGTCGCCTGGACGAACCGAAGTTATTGAGCTACTTTTAAAAAAGTGCATTCTGGCTTATCGCCAGAACCGGGTGGCGAGGTCACTGATATGGGGCTTCGTACGCCCGTTCTGTGCTTTATTGTCAGGCACATAGCGATCTGTTGAGGAATCTGTGCGACAGATCGTGCAGCGTATAAAAATGGCTTGCCATTGTTTACGTTGTATGTGATAACAAGTTTTGGGTTAAACGAGGTACAGTTCTGTTTATGTGTGGCATTTTCAGTAAAGAAGTCCTGAGTAAACACGTTGTCGTTGAATACCGCTTCTCTGCCGAACCTTATTTTAGTGCCTCAAGCAGTAATGTCTCAGTTTTATCTAAGTCAGCGCCTGCGGGCGAACAAAACAATTGAAGGAATTTGCGAAATGGCAAAGATTAAAGGTCAAGTTAAGTGGTTCAACGAATCTAAAGGTTTTGGTTTCATTACTCCTGCTGACGGCAGCAAAGACGTGTTCGTACACTTCTCTGCAATCCAGGGTAATGGCTTCAAAACTCTGGCTGAAGGCCAGAACGTTGAGTTCGAGATTCAGGACGGTCAGAAAGGTCCGGCAGCTGTTAACGTAGTTGCTATCTAATCGCACTTAAACTGACCCGGTGCCTTGTTTCACCGGCCAGCTATTTTAAAGCCCCGCCCACTGGCGGGGCTTTTTCATGTCTGACGCGTATCAGCGTTTCCCCGTCTGCCGAATCACGTTACACTTCGCGTTTTGCGCTGTTTCGGAGTCTCCATGTCTTTTATTTGCCCCCTTTGTCATTTGCCCTTACAGCCGCAAGCGAAAAGTTTCCGCTGCGCAAGTCACCACCAGTTTGATATCGCAAAGGAAGGGTACGTGAATCTTCTCCCGGTGCAGCATAAGCGCTCACGGGATCCGGGCGACAGTACCGAAATGATGCAGGCGCGCCGCGCATTTCTCGATGCCGGGCATTACGCGCGGCTTCGCGAGCGCACCGCACAATTGCTGAATGAGCGCCTGCCGCAAAGCGATGCCACACTGCTGGATATTGGCTGTGGGGAAGGGTATTACACTAGCGCGTTTGCCGCGCTCACCACCACCCGCGGTGGGCAGAGCTTTGGGCTTGATGTGTCGCGAAGCGCCATTCGTTTTGCCGCGAAGCGTTATACCGATATTTCGTTTTGCGTGGCATCCAGCCACCGGTTGCCTTTTTCGGACGCCTTTTTCGATGCTGTGGTGCGCATTTACGCGCCCTGCAAAGCTGAAGAGCTGGCGCGCGTAGTGAAACCCGGCGGCGTGGTGGTAACCGTTACGCCTGGGCCGCGTCATCTTGTTCAGCTCAAAGGGCTTATCTATGACGAAGTACGGCTGCATGCGCTGAATGAAGAGTCGCTGCCTGGCTTTACGCTCGCGGAAGAACAGGCGTTACGCTATGAGATGAGCCTGAATGGCGATGAGGCGACGACGCTTTTACAGATGACGCCGTTCGCCTGGCGCGCGCGCCCCGAAGTGTGGGCGGCGCTAAAAGAACAAACGGCGTTTGGCTGTGAAACCGATTTTTGCCTGCGCGTCTGGCAGCGCGAGGGCTAACCCGCGAAATGGCTCCAGAGGATCTGGCAGCCAATACCGATAAGCACCACGCCGCCAAGAATCTCTGCCCGCTTACCCAGCAGCGGGCCGATAAAGCGGCCAACCATCATGCCGAGCGTTGACATAATCAGCGTGGCGCAGCCAATGGCGAGCGCGGTTTTCACAATATCGACCTGCAGGAAGGCGAGGCCAACGCCAACGGCCATCGCATCAAGGCTAGTGGCGAATGCTGTTGTCACCAGCAGCCAGAAGCTGTGGCGGCGGATTTTCTCAGGTTCTTCCTCACAGCCGCGCACGCCTTCGATAATCATTCTGCCCCCAAGAAACGTCAGCAGGACAAACGCTATCCAGTGGTTCCAGGTCAGAACAAACTGGGTCGCCAGCAGGCCCAGCAGCCAGCCAACCAGCGGCGTGATGGCTTCGATTACGCCAAAGATCAGTCCCGTGCGGAGCGCTTCAGAAAATTTGGGTTTATGGAGTGTGGCGCCTTTGCCGATGGAAGCCGCGAATGCGTCCATGGACATACCGAAGGCAAGAAGCAGGGTTGCAGAAAGATTCATTACTCAGTCCTGACCGGGATCACCATATACACGCCGACCGCCCCCAGTAAAAAGCGGCCGCGTGCCTATGGTCTCGCCTGACTGAAAAGGCTTCAGTCCGTACGCACCACGTTTTGCAACGAGTATGTTGATGCGTACATTTCCAAAAGGAAATTGGCTACTCCCCAATGACGGGCGCAACCTTACCATATTCCAGACGGCAAAGACAATAATTAGAGAATAACCTTTTAGATATAAATGAGAATGGTTTTCGCTTAATAGCAGAGGCGTGACGAGCTTGTTAAGAATAATGGAAATGTTCGGAACGGAAATATAGCACGGGCTATACACATGGTTATTTTTTGCACGCAAAAATAGCCTGTGCTATATTTTTAACTCACTGATTATTAATCATAAAATGATAAATCCTCTCCAGGTCATCGATATTCTTTACACGGATAAGCAAGCGGCGTTTAGCTAATTGTATTACCAGTACGCCATCTTCGGATAAATTCATAGCCTTAATGTGGTTATATTTCACCCAGCCACCAGCAAAGTAAAAGCCTTCACGCTTGAAGCGTATTTGCGGCTCTCTGATCCAGAAAAGATAAATTGCGAGCAAGCCCAGCGCGCCCAACAGCCAGGTAGTGAGCAGAGCGCCGTGCGACGCAATGTTCTGCCAGATAAGGATGGCGACCAGGCCGGTAAAAATCAGGCTGTCGGCACGCCCGCGTTTGAGCAGCGGTACACGCAGCAGCGTTTTTCCGTGGCGGCGCTCGGTTCCCCACTGGTCATAAATGGCCCAGCCCAGCAGCGCGATAATAAAAATCACCAGAACGCCATTTGTCAGCGTCATGCCGTCTCCCTTAAATAAAAAAGCCGGGAGCCACTGGCCCCCGGCGTATTACATTAACCGTTACTGACCGAGCAGGCCGACCGCGTAACCGGCGATACCAATCACGAAGAACCCGACGATGATCCACAGCGGGTTCACTTTCTTACGCAGTAACCACATGCATGCGAAGGTCAGCAGCAGCGGCACCAGGCCCGGCATCAGCTGATCAAGGATCGTCTGCACTGTCGTGACTTTCACCGCGCCGTTCTGATCGGTAACACGCGATACCACGAGCGGAATGTTGACGTGCGTCCACTTGTTAACCAGCGCCCCCATCACAAACAGGCCGAGAATTGACGCCCCCTCGGTCAGTTTTTGCAGGAAGCCGCCGCCCATATCTTTCACGATATCGACGCCTTTACGGTAGCCATACGCCACACCGTAGTAGCGTGTGGCGAGACGCACCAGGTTAAACAGCACAAAGAACAGTAGCGGGCCGAGCAGGCTGCCGCTCATGGCGATGCCTGCGCCGAGCGCCGCGAACACCGGACGCACCGTTCCCCAGAAAATCGGGTCGCCAACGCCCGCGAGCGGCCCCATCAGGCCCACTTTGATACCGTTAATCGCGCCGTCGTCGATCTCCGCGCCGTTCGCGCGTTGCTCCTCCATGGCAAGCGTTACGCCGAGCACCGGCGCTGCCACATACGGATGGGTGTTAAAAAACTCCAGATGGCGTTTAATCGCCTGACGACGCGCTTCGTTATTCTCAGGATAAAGGCGACGAATCGCCGGTATCATCGAGAAGCAGAAGCCAAGCGCCTGCATACGTTCAAAGTTCCACGATCCCTGGAAGAGGTTAGAGCGGATAAACACGCCGCGCACATCGCCCGGGGTCAGTTTTTTCTCACCAGTTGTTTTCGTCATATCAACCATGTCGCTCACCTGTTAATCCAGTTCGTTATCAAGATCGTTCGCGCCAGCAGTGTGCGCGGGTGCCGCTGCGGAGCGGTTATATTTCGGGCTAAGCTGAATATAGAGCACCGCCATAACAGCACCGATGACGCCCAGCGCCACGAGGTTGAAGTTGGTGAACGCGGCGGTAACGAAGCCGAGATAGAAGAATGGCATCAGGTAGCCCGCGCGCATCATGTTAATGACCATGGCGTAACCAACCACCACGATCATGCCGCCCGCGATGTTCAGGCCGCCGGTCACGACTTGCGGGATAGCACTGAGCATACTTTGCACTTCGCTGGTACCGACGGAAATCGCCACGATAACGGCCGGGATAGCGATACGCATTGCCTGTAAGAACAACGACGAGACGTGGATCCAGGATAGCGCCGTGAGGTTGCCGTTTTCGGCGGCTTTATCCGCGGCATGCTGGAAACCGACGGTAATGGTACGCACGATGATGGTCAGCACCTGGCCTGCCGCAGCCAGCGGAATCGCCAGCGCGATACCCGCGCCGATGCTCTGGTGCCCGGCGATAACCAGAATGGTCGAGATGATAGACGCCAGCGCGGCGTCAGGCGCCACGGCGGCACCGATGTTCATCCAGCCCAGCGCTATCATCTCCAGCGTACCGCCGATGATGATGCCGGTTTTCATATCCCCCAGTACGGCCCCGACCAGGGTACAGGCCACCAGCGGGCGGTGGAACTGAAATTCATCAAGCACCGATTCCATACCCGCGATACAGGCGACGATGAACACCAGCACAATCTGAAGAGTGGTAATCTCCATTGTACTTCTCCTGTGATATCAAACTTACGTGTAAGAACTGAGTAATCGTTAAGCAGCAATGCCGTTATTTCGTAGCTTTGCTGAGTAAATCCATCATTTTTAAGCGGGGATCGTTAGAGACTTTCCGCACTTCCAGCTCAATGCCGCGCGCGTTGAGTTTCTTAAAGGCTTCGATATCTTTCTCATCGACAGACACCGCGTTATTCACCTGAGTTTTACCCTGGCGATAGGCCATCCCGCCAATATTAACGGAGGTGATTTTGACGCCGCCTTCCACGATGCGCTCAACGTCGGTCGGGTTGGTGAACAGCAGCATCACGCGCTCGCCCGCATATTTCGGGTTGTTGTAAACGCGGATCATTTTGGCGACATCCACCACATGCGCGGTGACGCCTGGCGGAGCCACCTGAGTGAGCAGCGTTTTACGTACGTTGTCGGCGGCGACTTCATCGCTCACCACAATAATGCGCGAAACGTTGGTCTCTTTTGTCCAGCGGGTGGCGACCTGGCCGTGGATAAGACGGTCGTCGATACGTGCGAGGCCGATGACCATATAGTCGTTCGGTCCCATCGGTCTGGCAGGTGCCGCCGCTTTAGGGGCAGGTGCTGCGGGAGCCGCTTTTTCATCGGGTTTGGCTTTCAGGGCTTTTACGCCTTCACGGCCCGTTTCAACGGCAATCGCCACCAGTTCATCGAAAGCCGGATCGTCATCGCGCGCCATTAAGGTTTCGACGAGCATCGGGATATTCACCCCGGCGACGACTTCATAGTTGGGCTTGTCCACCACAATGCGGCTCGCCGCGTTAAACGGACTGCCGCCCCAGGTATCCACCAGAAAGACAACGCCTTTGCTGGTGTCCAGTTTTTCGAGCTGTGCATTATATTTTTCGATCAAGGTTTCCGCATTTTCGCCGGGAACGAAATCGATCCAGCCGACATTTTCCTGCTCGCCCAACAGCATTTCCGCTGTTTTGAGCAGTTGTTCGGCCGCCCAGCCATGCGTGCCTATGACAATAGCAATGGTCACTTGCTACCTCCGTGGTTATTGTCAATGCCCTTACAGGCACCGCTAACAGTGATTCGCTTATCGAATCGATTCAGATAAGGATTTGTAAGCTTTCAGAACCTAAGCACGATTTATTTTAGAAGGCGAAAAAATAATGTATGTGATGAAGGTCTGTAATTTTGCCATCAAAACAAGGCATTCGGCGTCCGGGCAAAATATGCGCGCTTTTTATGTCACACGGATTGCAAATTCTGGTAAATCTTTGCCAAAGGCTATTACGCTTTGTTAAGGTAGATTTCCGATTAACTAACAGGAGTAGCGGGCAGCAGCCCACCGTATGGACCGTCACCGACGTCTTTTCTTTTCCTGGCTTTCATCAGCCGTCATGTCACAAGGCTTTCGCCTTAACTCTCTGATAAATCATGTCAAAGCGCCCGACATCGTTGGGGTGCCGTTTAGTCATTCCTTGCGCAGGAGCCTGTTATGGAATTCTTAATGGACCCCTCGATTTGGGTGGGCTTAGCAACGCTTGTGGTGCTGGAGATTGTTCTCGGCATCGACAACCTGGTGTTTATCGCCATTCTCGCGGACAAACTGCCGCCGAAGCAGCGCGATAAAGCACGTCTGATAGGTTTATCCCTGGCGCTGGTGATGCGTCTGGGGCTGCTGTCGCTGATCTCCTGGATGGTGACGCTTACCCGTCCGCTCTTCAGCGTGTGGGAGTTAAGCTTCTCCGGCCGTGATTTGATCATGCTGTTCGGTGGTCTGTTCCTGCTGTTCAAGGCCACGACAGAACTCCATGAGAGGCTGGAAAACCGCCAGCATAATGACAGCCACGGCAAAGGCTACGCCAGCTTCTGGGTCGTGGTGGCGCAGATTGTGGTGCTGGACGCCGTCTTCTCGCTGGATGCCGTGATCACGGCGGTAGGCATGGTGAACCATCTGCCGGTGATGATGGCTGCGGTCGTGATTGCGATGGGCGTCATGCTGCTCGCCTCGAAGCCGCTCACCAACTTCGTCAACGCGCATCCGACGGTCGTGGTGCTCTGTCTGAGCTTCCTGCTCATGATCGGTCTGAGCCTGGTGGCGGAAGGTTTCGGTTTCCATATTCCGAAAGGCTACCTCTACGCGGCGATTGGCTTCTCTATCATCATTGAGTTCTTCAACCAGATTGCACGTCGCAACTTCCTGAAGCATCAGTCCAACCTGCCGCTGCGCGCACGTACGGCAGAGGCGATTCTGCGTCTGATGGGCAACCATCGTCGTCCGGCCCCGGTCAGCGAAACCGAGCATCACACCGTGGTGCCGGTGCATGACGAGGCGTTTGCCGAAGAAGAGCGTTACATGATTAACGGCGTGCTGACGCTGGCGTCCCGCTCGCTTCGCAGCATCATGACGCCACGTGGCGAAATCAGCTGGGTTGACGCCAACCGCAGCGTGGATGAGATTCGCGAGCAGTTATTGTCGTCACCGCACAGCCTGTTCCCGGTGTGTCGCGGCGAGCTTGATGAAATCATCGGCGTGGTGCGTGCCAAAGAACTGCTGATGGCGCTGGAAGAGGGCGTTGACGTCGCGGCCATCGCTTCGGCGACGCCGGTGATTGTGGTGCCGGAAACGCTGGACCCGATCAACCTGCTTGGCGTGCTGCGCCGCGCGCGCGGCAGCTTTGTTATCGTCAATAACGAGTTTGGTGTGGTGCAGGGGCTGGTCACGCCGCTGGACGTGCTGGAGGCGATTGCCGGGGAATTCCCGGACGCCGACGAAACACCGGAAATCGTTCACGATGGCGACGGCTGGCTGGTGAAAGGCTCGACCGATCTCCATGCGCTGCAACAGACGCTGGATCTTCCGTCACTGGTCAATGACGAAGAGGATATCGCGACGGTCGCCGGGCTGGTGATTGCCATTAACGGGCAGATCCCGCGCGTTGGCGACGAGCTGGCGATGCCGCCGCTGCGTATTACCATCGTTGAGGCGAACGCCTACCGCGTTGACCTGGTGCGCGTGGTGAAAGATACGCCAGCGCACGACGAAGAAGAGTAACCGTCAGACCATCGGCGCTGGCAGACTGCGGCGCCAGAACGGCGTGCCCGGATGGGCGCGCCGTTCTTCCAGCCACTGCGGGAGCGCACTCAGCGGCATTGGATGCGCGAACAGATAGCCCTGCAACACCGGCACGCCGAGGCGGCATAAATAGGCGGCCTGCTCTTCGGTCTCCACGCCTTCTGCCACCAGTTCAATCTTCAGCCTTCTCGCCATTGCGATAATAATGTCCGTTACGGTCGAATTCACCGCGTCGGTACCGATAGCGGCGGTGAAGCGTTTGTCCATTTTCAGCACGTCCGGGCTGAGTGTTTCGAGATAGGAGAGCGAGCTTTGGCCTGTGCCGAAATCGTCGATCGCCAGTTTTACGCCGAGCTTGCGCAAATCATGCGCCACCCGGTAATCCACTTCCGGCAACGCGTCGCGCTCCGTGAGCTCCAGAAACAGCGTCTGTACCGGGCAGTGCGGATACCAGTAGCGCTTCAGATCGTCAATAATCACGCCGTCGTGAAAGTGGCTCGCCGCGATATTCACCCCGATATGAAAATCCGCAGAGGCCGGAAAATAGTGGCGCTGCGCGGCGGTTTTCGTCAGCACATAGCGCGTCAGCGCGTTAATCATCCTGAGCTGTTCGGCAAGCGGAATAAACACGTCCGGTGCAATGGGCCCGAGGCGCGGATTGTTCCAGCGCAGCAGCAGTTCCACGCCCGTACACTCGCCGGTTTTACCGCTCACCAGCGGCTGGCAGTACACTTCAAACTCATTGTTGGCGATGCCGAGATTAATCTCCCAGGAGAAGCTCATCCGTCTGGCCGTCGCAAGCCAGGCGATATAGCCAATCAGCAGGCTTAACAGTACCGCGAGCGGCAACTGGCCCGGCATATTTTTCAACGCCAGCGCGTCCGGGGAAGGGCCGCGCAGCGTCACTGAAAACGGATAGCGGCTGGAGATTTGCTGGTATGGCGTCAGCCCGTCGGGAGCAGGCGTCGTTTCCATGAGACCCCGCCCATACTCCAGATGCTCGCCTGCCACATCAAACAGCACATGTTCAATCACCGGCGGATCCGGGCTCAGCATGAGGCTTGCGATAAATTCGATATTCACCGACTGCAACACGCCTGACTGGCCGTTATCAATAGATGGCGTCCAGAGAAGGAGTATCGGGCTTCCTTTGATTAAGGAGCTGTCACGCGAGAGCCGCATCAGTGGTTTTGGCGCAGGTAAATGCGGCTGTAACTGATGCACCGGCACGTTGCGTTCGCCAAAAATGCTGGAGCAATAGAGCGTGCCGTCGCTCACCAGCGCAATGGTCCGTACGGTCTGGAGGCTGGCCGCCATTTCGCGCAACTGGCGATGCACCTGCTGGCACGGCATGCCGATGAGCGGCAGCAGCGCGGTGCGCGCGGCGTCCAGCGGCACCAGCAACTCTTCCAGCGTTTCCACCGCACGGGCGGCATAGCGTGTGGTCTCGTACCGGTACTGTTTACGGTCGGCAAGATAGCGTATTCCCAGCGTGACGATTAACGCCAGCAGGGCGAGGGCAATACACAAAATCAACCGCCGGCGGCGGTAAGCCCGGATAATACGCTGCGCTTTTTGCATAGGCTCTATCTCTCAGACTCATCTGAGTTATTAAGGCGGAATGTTAAGAGTGTAGTGGGCGTTGACGCGACGGGAGGAATAAAAGGCGGGCTGGGATAAAAAAAGCGCCGCGGGTGCGGCGCTTCAGGGCATTAATCGCACTGAACCTTAATGGCCAGGCCGCCACGTGACGTTTCACGGTATTTAGCGTTCATATCTTTGCCGGTTTCATACATGGTCTCGATAACCTTATCGAGTGAGACGCGCGGCTCGCTGGTACGGCGCATCGCCATACGCGCGGCGTTAATCGCCTTCACGGAGGCAATCGCGTTACGCTCGATACACGGCACCTGTACCTGGCCCGCGACCGGATCGCAGGTAAGGCCGAGGTTATGTTCCATACCGATTTCCGCCGCCACGCAAACCTGTTCCGGGCTGGCGCCCAGCAGTTCCGCAAGGCCCGCCGCCGCCATGGAACAGGCAACGCCCACTTCGCCCTGGCAACCCACTTCGGCACCAGAAATAGAGGCGTTCATTTTATACAGCGCGCCGATTGCGCCCGCCGCCAGGAAGTAGCGGATGTAAATATCGGGGCTGACCGACTCGATAAAGTGGTCATAGTAGGCCAGCACCGCCGGTACGATGCCGCACGCGCCGTTGGTCGGCGCGGTAACCACGCGCCCACCCGCGGCGTTCTCTTCGTTCACGGCGAGCGCAAACATATTTACCCAGTCGACCACAATCATCGGATCGTTGGAGAGTTTATCGCTGGAAACCAGCATACGGCGCAGCGCAGAGGCGCGACGCGGTACGCGCAGCGGGCCGGGAAGCACGCCTTCGGTATTCATGCCGCGATCGATACAGGCGCGCATGGTCTGCCAGACGTCCGCAAAATAGTCTTCAATCTCTTTTTTGCTGTGCAGCGCCAGTTCGTTTTTCATCACCAGGCCGGAGAGCGACAGGCCGGTTTCTTTGCAATGCGCCAGCAGATCTTTAGCGGAGTGGAACGGATACGGCACGCTCACTTCATTGCTGGCGGTTTTGCCGAAATGTTCTTCATCGACGATAAAGCCGCCGCCGATGGAGTAATAGGTTTTGCTGTAGATCTCTTTCTCGCCGCTGTACGCGTGAATGGTCATGCCATTTTCATGCAGCGGCAGGTTGTCGCTCTGAAAACGCATCCCGTTATCTTGCGGGAAATCCACTTCGTGAGCGCCCTGCGCGAGAAGCAGGCGACCGCGGGTTTCGACGTCACGGATAAACGCAGGTATGGCGTCGATATCCACCGTGGCGGGTTCATTGCCTGCCAGGCCCATAATAATGGCGATATCGGTATGGTGGCCTTTGCCGGTCAATGAGAGCGAGCCGTAGACGTCCACCGCAACGCGGGTCACGTCCTGCAATAATCCTTTTTCGACCAGGTCATCGACGAACTGCTTCCCGGCTTTCATCGGACCTACCGTATGGGAAGAGGAGGGGCCAATGCCCACCTTAAACATGTCGAATATACTAATCACGTGGTAACTCCTGACAGAGTCATTTGCTCTGCAAATGACGGTGTGAAAACAGCGCATAGTGTAAAAGGTTATTGTGCTGCGCAGTTAACTATTCACATGAATTAAACTAATGAATAAGGCGAGGCCGCCTAATAAAGTGCTGCGGATCGCACTTTTCACCCACAATAATAGTCAGGGTTTCTCACCGATTTGTAGTGCCAGCTCACGAATAATGCCTGCGGTCATGCCCCAGACAAAATAGTGCTGATACCAGGAGAGCCAGACGCGGTGGTGATTGCCGCGCCGGTGGATGTCTAGCGGGTGATAGCGCCCGAGCCGCAGCGCCTCGGCAAGCGGCATCTCAAAAACCGCCGCCACTTCATCTTCACTGGCGTGATACGGCAGATCCGGCGGGATAATGCCCACTACGGGCGTCACCTGAAAACCGGTCACGCTGTCGACCGGCGGCAGCACGCCGATAACCTCGACTGCCTCGGGCGGGATAGCCACTTCTTCCTGCGCTTCACGCAGCGCCGCCGCGATTAGCGAGGCGTCGGTGTCATCCACCGCACCGCCGGGGAAGGCCACCTGGCCTGCGTGTTTGCGAAGCGTGGCGGCGCGCTTCGTCAACAGCAGGCCTGGCTCCGGGCGGCGCACCACCGGCACCAGCACGGCAGCCTGGCGCTGATTCAGGCTGGATCTGTTTACCTGCGGGCGCAGGAGCTGGAAACGCGATAAAAACCGGTCGAGCGTCAGCGGGCTATTCTCCATCGTTACCTCTCTAAGGCATGCAGGATACGATTAACTTTATCAAAAGTTTCCTGATATTCCGCCGCTTCCTCGCTGTCGGCCACGATGCCGCCGCCCGCAGAGCAGTAAAGTGTGCCGTTTTCCGCCGTCAGCGTGCGGATGGTAATGCTGGTGTCCATCGCGCCGCAGAAGCTGAGATAACCGATGCTCCCGCACCAGGCGTTGCGCCGCTGCGGCTCCAGCTCTTCGATAATTTCCATCGCCCGCACTTTGGGCGCGCCGGTGATAGAACCGCCAGGGAAGCTCGCGCGCAGGAGATCGGTGGCGTGAAGCGATGGCGGTAGCGTCGCGGTAATGGTGCTGACCAGATGATGCACCGCCGGAAACGGCTCAACCACGAACAGCTCCGGCACTTTCACGCTGCCAGGCGTCGCCACGCGGCCAATGTCGTTACGCAGCAGATCGACAATCATCAGGTTTTCGGCGCGATCTTTAGGCGATTGTGCGAGCCGTAAAGCCTGGCGCGCATCGTCCTCAGGATCGGACAAACGCGGCAGCGTGCCTTTAATGGGGCGCGTTTCAATAGCGCCGTCATGCAGACGGATAAACCGCTCCGGCGACAGGCTTAAAATCGCCTGTTCCGGCAGGCGCAGAAAGGCGCTAAACGGCGCGCGGTTAGCGGCATTGAGCGTTAAAAATGCCTGCCATTCGCTGCCTTCATACTGCGCGCAAAACCGCTGCGCCAGATTGACCTGATAGCAGTCGCCGCTTCGCAGATACGCCTGCACCTGGCGGAATTTCTCGCCATATTCCTCGCGCGTCATGTTTGAGCGCCACGGCGAGGTTAAGCGAAACGGCTCAGTTTCTGCGGGCTGCTGTGCGTTAAGCCAGGCGAGACGCGCTTTCGCATCGCCGTAGCAGAGCAGCGTCAGGCGCTCGCGATGGTGATCGGCTATCAGCGCCCAGTCATAGATGCCGACCGCCATATTCGGCGTGTTGAGATCGGCGCTGGCCTGTGATGGCAGCCGCTCGAAGCGTCGCCCGAGATCGTAGCCAAACAGCCCGAGCGCGCCGCCCTGAAAGGGAAAATCCTCAGCTGGTACGGGTGAAAACGGAAAGCGCGCCAGCGCCGCGTGCAGCAGACGCAGCGGATCGTCGTCGCTCTGCTGGCAACCCTCTGCGTCTTGCGTCATAGTGAGCGCCCCCCGCGTGGTCAGCGTGACGCGCGGGTCGGCCACCAGAATGTCGAAACGGTTGTGGGCGTGCTCGGCAAAACCCGAGTGCAGCAGCATCGCCCACGGCTGATGTTGTAGCGCAGAAAAGGTCTGTTGCAGCGCATCGGCGCGCCAGGGCAGGGAGATCAGTTCGGGAGTCAGGTTCGTATTCATCAGGACGACAATTAACAACGGCGTGGGGCGTCTGGCGCCCGCACGCACGGCGTGAAATAATTGAACGCATCAATGTAACAGGAGTCAGCGATGTTTGCAGGTTTACCTTCTCTCACCCATGAACAGCAGCAGCAAGCGGTTGAACGTATTCAGGAGCTGATGTCGCAGGGCATGAGCAGCGGCGAAGCCATCGCACAGGTGGCGCAGGAGATCCGCGCCACCCATCAGGGCGATCGCATCGTCGCGCGTTTTGAAGACGACGACGAAGAGGAATAAACGCACCACACCAGGAAAAGGTAGCGACAATTTTTTTGTCCCTGCTGACGTGTTATCGTGCCCGGCACGCATAATAACGTCAGATATCATCATACTTCGCGTCCCTGTCCGGCAGGGACGCTGAGCTTAGGGACAGAGCTTTATGGCCTTTACACCTCACACCCCGCCCGCTTCACGGCTGAAAATCATCGCGACCGGCAAGGCGCTGCCGGAACACCTTATTACTTCCGCCGAACTCGACAGCCGCCTTGGCAAGCGAACCGGTTATGTCGAGCGCCGCTCAGGGATTCTGCACCGCTATCATGCCGCGAACGACGACAGCCAGGCTGCGCTCGCCGCCGCCGCGCTGCATGACGCCTGCCAGCGTCACGCGATTAACCCCGACTCCATCGAGCTGCTGATCTCCGCCTCGGCCATCGCCGTTCAGGCGCTGCCCTGTTCAGCGGTGCACGTGATGAAAGCCGCAGGCTTACCGGCAGGCACGGCGGGGTTTGACATCAACAGCAGCTGCGTGAGTTTCATCAGCGCCATACAGGTGGCGTCGGCGCTGTTAACGAACGGCGCTTATCGCCGTATCGCGATTGTGTCGGCGGATATCGCCTCGCGCGGGATCGACTGGCAGCATGAGGAGTCGTCGCTTATTTTCGGTGACGGTGCCGCCTGCGCCATTGTTGAGGCGGGCGATGGTCGTTCTGGCATTCTGGCCATGAAATCGGAAACCTACCCGCAGGGCAGCGAGCTGTGCGAGATCCGCGCTGGCGGCACGCGTAAAAACCCCCGCGCCGGGATGGAGGAGAGCGACTTTCTGTTTCATATGCAGGGCAAAGCGCTGTTCCGCCAGGCCTCGCTGCTGATCGATGGCTTCTGGCAGCGGCTGCTTGACGCCGCCGGGCTAACGCTTAATGAGATAGCCACCGTGGTGCCGCATCAGGCGAGCCATTTGTCGCTTGAGCATATGCGTAAACGCCTGAAAGTGAAGCCGCAGGTGCTGGTGGATATTTACCGCCAGCACGGTAATCAGGTGGCGGCCTCGATTCCCACCGCGCTCCACGAAGCGTTTACCACCGGGCGTGTGAAACCGGGCGAGCCGATAATGCTGGTCGGCACGGCTGCGGGGTTAACGCTCGCCGGTATGGTGCTGCTGCCATGAAGTACCTGGTGACGGGTGCCACCAGCGGGCTTGGTCGCAACGCGGTTGAGGCGCTGCTCGCGCAGGGCTGTGACGTGCGCGCGACGGGGCGTGACGAAAAGGCTGGGGCTGAACTGGCCGCGCTCGGCGCACAGTTCGTACCGCTGGAGCTTGCGCAGGCCGATGACGCCCGCTGCGATGCGTTAATGCAGGGCTGTGATGTGGTCTGGCACTGCGCGGCCAAATCGTCGCCGTGGGGCAGCGCGCAGGCGTTTCACGCGGTGAATGTCGCGGCCACCGAACGGCTGGCCCATGCTGCCGCGCGGGCGGGCGTCACGCGTTTTATTCATATCTCCACGCCAGCTATCTATTTCGATTTCCGCCATCACCACAATGTGGATGAACACTACCGGGCTGCCCGCTTTGCCTGTCATTACGCCAGCAGTAAATATGCGGCGGAGCAGGCCATTCAGGCGGCGGCAAGGCAATTTACGCACGTCACGTTTATTATTCTGCGCCCGCGCGGGCTGTTCGGCGCGCACGATCGCGTCATCATTCCCCGCCTGCTGCGCCAGCTTGAGGCCGACCGCGGCGTGTTGCGTCTGCCGCGCGGCGGCGAGGCGCTGCTGGATTTAACCTGGGTCGGCAATGTGGTGCATGCGATGCGTCTCGCCACCGACACGCCGGGTCTCCTCTCCGGTGAAGCGTTCAATATTACCAATCATGAGCCGCAGCGGCTGGTAGAGATGCTCGGCAGTCTGCTGCGCGATGAGCTTCGGTTACAGTATCGGGTGGCGTCGGTGCCCTGGCCGCTGCTCTCGCTCGTGGCACAGGGCATGGAAATCCACGGACATCTCACCGGCACGGAACCGCGCCTGACGCGCTACAGCGCGGGCACCGTCAGTTTTGATATGACGTTAAGCCAGGAGAAAGCCATCACCCGGCTCGGCTACCGACCGCCGGTGTCGCTGGCGGACGGCGTGCGGCTTACCGGCGCCTGGCTGCGCGAAAGGAGAGGCTGAATGGCCACGATTACGACGTTTGAAACGGGTTACTGCACCCATCTGGGCTGTATCGCGCTAAAGGGCGCGGCATGGAAAACCTGTAAATTTCCGGCCCGCGCGAGCCTTATCGACGCGGGCGGCAAACGCTGGCTGTGGGATACCGGCTACGCCTCGTGGTTTGACGACTACACCCGCCGCGGGATCTATCAACTTTATCGCCGCGTGACGCCGGTTTACTTCTCCCCGGAACAGTCGCTGGTGCGCCAGCTTGCGGAGAAAGGCTATCGCCCTGATGACATCGACGCCCTGATCCTCTCGCACTTTCACGCCGACCATATCGCCGGGCTGCGCGATTTCGCGGATAACCGCTTTATCTGCTCCGGCGAAGGCTGGGCGCAGACCCGCACGCTGCGCGGGTTTGCCGCGCTGCGCCAGGCGTTCGTGCCGGGGCTTATCCCGGAGAATTTTGAAAGCGCGGTCAGCTTTATCGAGGGCTTTGAGCGCGTGTCGTTGACCGCCGCACTCGCGCCGTTTGATACCGGCTTTTTATTGCCTGGCAGCAACGGCGAGGTGTTACTGGTGCCGCTGCCGGGCCACGCCGCCGGGCATATCGGCGCGTTTGTGCTGACGGATAACGGCTGGGTGCTGCTCGCGGCCGACGCCGCCTGGTCGCCGGTCAGCTACCGTGAACAGCGCGGCCCGTCGCGGCTCGCGAATCTGGTGATTGCCGATCCGGCGGCCGCTGCGCGCACGCTCGACTTACTGCACCAGCTCTGGCGCGACGGCGGCGCGGAGATCCGTCTCGCGCACGAGGGCGACCTGTGAATAAGCTCGCCATGCTCTGGCACTATTTCCGTGTTAAACGTCTGCGTTTTCAAAATCGCGCGGCGCTGGAGCGCTACCAGCAAAAACAGCTTGGGCGGTTTACCGCGCGCGTGCTGTCGAAAAGCCCGTGGTTCAGGCGCTACCGTACACTGCCGTTTGGCGAATGGCAGATAATGGACAAAGCGCTGATGATGGCGCATTTCGATGAGATGAACACCGGTGGCCTGAAAGCGGCGGACGTGATGGCGTGCGCGCTTAAAAGTGAAAACGACCGCAATTTTACGCCGACGGTCGGGCGCTACAGCGTGGGGCTGTCGAGCGGCACATCCGGGCGGCGCGGCATTTTCGCGGTCAGCCCCCAGGAGCAGGCGCTGTGGGCAGGTGCCATGCTCGCGAAAATGCTGCCTGACGGCCTGTTCGCCGGCGAGCGGGTGGCGCTCTTTTTGCGCGCTGACAATAACCTCTATCAGAGCGTGAACCACCGCTGGCTGAGCCTCGGTTTTTACGATCTCTTTGCGCCCTTCGACGCGCTGCTCACACGGCTTGAAGCCGAATCGCCGTCGATTATCGTTGCGCCTGCGCAGGTGTTGCGCGCGCTGGCGCTGGCCGTCCAGGCAGGCGAGCTTAAGATTGCGCCAAAGAAAGTCATTTCCGTGGCGGAAGTGCTCGACGCGCAGGACCGCGCGCTGCTGGAAAACGTTTTTCCTGACGTCGGCGAAGTGTATCAGGCGACCGAAGGCTTTCTCGCCGCCACCTGCGCGCACGGGGTATTGCACCTCAACGAGGCGTTTATCTTTGTTGAAAAAGAATGGCTGGATACGCGCCGTTTTGTCCCAATCATTACCGATTTTACCCGCACCACGCAGCCCATCGTGCGTTACCGGCTGGACGATGTGCTGACGGTACGCGAGACGCCGTGCGCCTGCGGGGATCCTTCGCTGGCGCTGGCGCATATTGAAGGGCGCCAGGACGATCAACTCCTGCTGCCGGATGGCCAGGGCGGCGAGCGCGCGATTTTCGGCGATCTCTGCAACCGGGCGCTGGCGCGCGTTCTGCCCTTCACGGCGGATTACCGGCTGATCCAGCACGGCGCGAAGCGCCTGACGCTCATCGTCGAGGCCGACGACGCACAGCGCGCGCAGGCGCAGGCTGCGCTGATAGCGCTTTTTGAACAACAGGGCGTGGCGTGCAGTGTCCTTCGCTGGACGCTTTTATCGCAGATCCCGCAAGCGCCCGCCGGGGCCAAGCGGCGGCGTATCGTGCGTGTAAGGGACTGCGCATGAACGAAACGGTTTATCGCCTGAAATCCCTGCTGCTGGGGTGGGGAAGCGTCGGCGTGGTCTACTTCACGACCGATCTGCTCCAGCGCGCCGGGCATAAGCTGCCGCCGTTGTGGTTCGATACGCTGCTGGATTTCACGCCCTCGGCCATCTGGCTCTATATGTCGTTTTTCCTGCTCGTTCCTGCGGGCTACTGGTTAACTCCGAGAGCAGAAGTGAAATGGCTGATGCGCGCCACGCAGCTGGCGGCGCTGTTTGCCGGCGTGATTTATCTGGCGTGGCCGACGACGATGGCCTATCCCGCCGTTAGCGGCGAGGGCATCAGCGCTGACGCGCTGCGTATCCTGCTGGCGGTGGATTCGCCGCAGAACTGTTTCCCGTCACTGCATATGGCGCTGACCCTGCTGATGGTCCGGGGCATCAGCAAGCGCGGGCAGTGGCGCTATACGCTGGCCGCTGTGCTCTGGGGCGCGGCGATTAGCGTGTCGATTTTGCAGCTGCGACGCCATCTGTTTGTCGATTTGGTCGGCGGCGTCGCGCTGACGCTGCTGGCAGGCATGCTGGCGCGAAGGATGCTGGCTCGTAAGGTGGCGCAAAGCGCCTTGCGATGGGAAGAGACGGAGAAGACAAAAAGAGAAGAGACCGCCACCGGCGAACGGTGACGGCGGGCATTACACCGCGGCGATAATTTTAATTTCCACTTTATAGCGCGGGTTCATCAGGCGGGCCTGCACGGTGCAGCGTACCGGCGCGGAGCCTGCCACCACCCACTCATCCCACGCTTTATTCATCAGCGCGAAATCGTCGCCGTCGGCCAGAAAAATCGTGGCGTCAAGAATGCGGGATTTGTCGCTGCCCTGCGCCGTTAACAGGGTGTCGATTTGCGCCAGCGTATTGGCAGTTTGTTCGTAAGCGTCGCCGTCGAGATTTTCCGGCACGCCGGTGTAGTAAATCGTCTGGTTGTGAATCACCGCGTCAGACCAACGATCTGCGGGATCGATACGTACGATTGTCATCGCTGTTTCCTTTTCCTGTTCTGTTTAGCAGGGTGCAAGCCTGCCATAAAGCGCGAGCGCCGTCATCTGTTCGGCTGGCGTAAGCGTGGCCGCCCTGACATAATCACTGGCAATTTAACCAGGGGGCAGTGTGACGGACGATTTTGCAGCAGATGGCCAGCTGGCCAACGCGATACCGGGCTTCAAACCGCGCGAGCCGCAGCGCCAGATGGCGCAGGCGGTCAGCGCCGCCATTGAGGCCGCGACGCCGCTGGTGGTCGAAGCGGGCACCGGGACCGGGAAAACTTACGCCTATCTGGCGCCCGCGCTGCGCGCCGGTAAGAAAGTGATTATCTCCACCGGTTCGAAAGCGCTGCAGGATCAGCTCTACAGCCGCGATCTGCCGACCGTTGCCAAAGCGCTGGAGTACAAAGGCCGTCTGGCGCTCTTAAAAGGGCGATCGAACTATTTATGCCTTGAGCGCCTTGAGCAACAGGCGCTGGCGGGCGGCGACCTGCCGGTTCAAACCTTAAGCGACGTTATCCAGCTGCGCGGCTGGGCCAACGAAACCGTCGATGGGGATATCAGCACCTGTGGACGCGTGGCGGAAGACGCCCCCGTCTGGCCGCTTGTCACCAGCACCAACGATAACTGCCTTGGCACCGACTGCCCGCTCTACAAAGACTGCTTTGTGGTCAAAGCGCGTAAAAAGGCGATGGAAGCCGATGTCGTCGTGGTGAACCATCACCTGTTTCTCGCCGATATGGTGGTCAAAGAGAGCGGCTTTGCGGAGCTTATCCCGGAGGCTGAGGTGATTATTTTCGACGAAGCCCATCAGCTTCCTGATATCGCCAGCCAGTATTTCGGCCAGTCGCTCTCCAGCCGCCAGCTGCTTGACCTCGCGAGAGACATTATCATCGCCTATCGCACCGAGGTGAAGGATACCCAGCAGCTACAAAAATGCGCCGATCGCCTGGCGCAAAGCACCCAGGATTTCAGGCTGCAACTGGGCGACCCCGGCTTTCGCGGCAATCTGCGCGAACTGCTGGCGGATGCCTCCATCAGCCGCGCGTTGCTGCTGCTTGATGACGCGCTGGAGCTTTGCTACGACGTGGCGAAGCTGTCGCTTGGCCGCTCGGCGCTGCTGGACGCCGCCTTTGAGCGCGCCACGCTCTACCGCGCGCGCCTCAAACGCTTAAAAGAGATCAATCAGCCGGGCTACAGCTACTGGTATGAGTGCAACTCGCGCCACTTTACGCTGGCCCTCACGCCGCTGACCGTCGCGGATAAATTTCAGGACGTGATCGCCGAAAAGGGCGGCAGCTGGATTTTCACCTCTGCCACGCTCTCGGTGAATGACGACCTGCATCACTTCACGGAGCGGCTCGGCATTCACGAGGCAAAAACTCTCCTGCTGCCCAGTCCGTTCGATTATGCGCGCCAGGCGCTGCTCTGCGTGCCGCGCGGCCTGCCGCAGACTAACCAGCCGCAGGCCGGAAAAGCGCTGGCGCGAATGTTACAACCGCTGATTGAGGCCAACCAGGGGCGCTGCTTTATGCTCTGCACGTCGCACGCGATGATGCGTGACCTGGCCGAGCAATTCCGCGCCACCATGACGCTGCCGGTGCTTTTGCAGGGCGAAACCAGCAAAAGCCAGCTGCTGGAGCAGTTTATTAGCGCGGGCAACGCGCTGCTGGTGGCGACAAGCAGCTTCTGGGAAGGCGTAGACGTGCGTGGCGACGCGCTGTCGCTGGTGATTATCGACAAACTGCCGTTCACCTCGCCGGACGATCCGCTGTTGAAAGCGCGGATGGAAGATTGTCGCCTGCGCGGCGGCGATCCGTTTGATGAAGTCCAGTTGCCGGAGGCGGTCATCACGCTCAAGCAGGGCGTCGGGCGGCTTATCCGCGACGTCGACGACCGCGGCGTGCTGGTGATTTGCGACAATCGCCTTGTAATGCGCCCCTACGGCGCGGTCTTTCTGAAAAGCCTGCCGCCGACGCCGCGCACCCGCGATATCGGCGAGGCGGCGCGCTTTCTCACCGACGCGGCGCGGCAGTAATTTATGCCAGACTGTGATAAGATGCGCCCCTTTTTGAACCACCACGACGCGTAAGAGTGTTATTGATCCATGCGAATTCTGGCTATTGATACCGCCACCGAGGCCTGTTCCGTCGCCTTGTGGGACAACGGTAAAACGTCCGCCCTTTTTGAACTCTGCCCGCGCGAGCACACCCAGCGTATTCTGCCGATGGTCAGTGAGATCCTCACCGAAAGCGGCGTTGCGCTGTCGGCGATGGACGCGCTAGCCTTTGGCCGCGGGCCGGGAAGCTTTACCGGCGTGCGAATCGGCATCGGCATCGCGCAGGGGCTGGCGCTCGGCGCAGAACTGCCGATGGTCGGCGTATCGACGCTGATGACCATGGCGCAGGGCGCATGGCGCGTCAGCGGCGCGACCCGCGTGCTGGCGGCTATCGACGCGCGCATGGGCGAAGTCTACTGGGCCGAGTACCAGTGCGATGAGCAGGGCGTCTGGCACGGCGAAGAGACCGAAGCGGTGCTCAAACCTGAAGCCGTCACGGAGCGCCTGAAAGCGCTTGACGGCGAGTGGGCGACGGTCGGCACCGGCTGGCAGGCGTGGCCGGATATGGCGAACGGCAGCGGGCTTACGCTCACCGACGGGCAGATAACGCTCCCGGCAGCGGAAGATATGTTGCCGCTGGCGTGCCGGTTGTTCGAACAACAGCGCGTTGTTGCGGTCGAACATGCAGAACCGGTCTATCTGCGCAACGAAGTGGCGTGGAAAAAACTGCCAGGCCGGGAATAACATCCCGACGCAAACCGCGGGCGGGTTTAAGGAGTCGCTTATGGTGGTTCAACAATCAATGATGCGCAGTGGGCTTCTGGCGCTGGGCGTTTTGCTCGTCAGTGGGTGTGTCAGCGTTCCCGACGCGATTAAAGGCACCAGCCCGACGCCGCAGCAGGATCTGGTGCGCGTGATGAACGCGCCGGAGCTTTATATCGGCCAGGAGGCGCGCTTCGGCGGGCGAGTGGTGAATGTCGATAACGAGAAGGGCAAAACCCGCCTGGAGATAGCCACGCTGCCGCTCGACAGCGCGGCGCGGCCGCTGCTTGGCCAGCCCTCACGCGGACGCATCTTTGCCGACGTTGGCGGCTTTCTCGACCCGGTGGACTTCCGTAATCAGCTCGTTACGGTGGTCGGCCCCATTACCGGTACAGCGGAAGGAAAAATCGGCGCGAGCCCGTATAAATTCATGGTAATGCAGGTGAACGGCTTTAAGCGCTGGCGCGTGACGCAGCAGGTGGTCATGCCGCCGCAGCCCATCGATCCGTGGATGTGGGGGCCGCGTCCCGGCTGGGGTTATGGCTATGGCCCGTGGGGCTGGTATAATCCCGGCCCGGCTCAGGTTCAGACCGTAGTAACTGAGTAATTCGTTGATTTAACGAGTAAAATAAACAGCGGCTGGTCCGCTGTTTATTTGTTTTATCGGTATAACAAAAATAATTAGTGACGCGCTTCGCAACCTTAAATCAGGTGAATTAATAAACTGGTACAATGAGTTAATATTATGTTAACGCCGTGTTTATTGTTTTGGGGTTGTGATGACGACGAATAATACATTCAGAGGTGACGCATTGAAGAAGGTTTGGCTTAACCGTTATCCGGCGGATGTTCCGGCGGAAATAAACCCGGACCGTTATCACTCCCTGGTGGATATGTTTGAGCAATCCTGCACACGCTACGCCGACCAGCCTGCCTTTACCAACATGGGCGAGGAGATGACCTTCCGCAAGCTGGAAGAGCGCAGCCGCGCCTTTGCTGCCTGGCTGCAACAGGGCCTCGGCCTGCAAAAAGGCGATCGCGTCGCGCTGATGATGCCGAACCTTCTGCAATATCCGGTGGCGCTGTTTGGCATTCTGCGCGCCGGAATGATCGTTGTGAACGTCAACCCGCTCTACACGCCGCGTGAGCTGGAACACCAGCTTAACGACAGCGGTGCCAGCGCCATCGTCATCGTTTCTAACTTTGCGCACACCCTCGAAAAAGTCGTCGAAAAGACCCAGGTGAAGCACGTCATTCTGACGCGCATGGGCGATCAGCTCTCCACCGCCAAAGGTACGCTGGTGAACTTTGTGGTGAAGTATGTAAAACGCCTGGTGCCGAAATATCACTTGCCGGACGCCATTTCGTTTCGCAGCGCGCTGCATAACGGCTACCGGATGCAGTACATCAAGCCGGAAGTGACACCAGACGATCTCGCTTTCCTGCAATACACCGGCGGCACTACGGGTGTGGCGAAAGGCGCGATGCTGACGCACCGCAATATGCTCGCCAATCTCGAACAAGTGCTTGGCACATATGGGCCGCTGCTGCATCGCGGGAAAGAGCTGGTCATCACCGCGCTGCCGCTGTACCACATTTTCGCGCTGACCATGAACTGCCTGCTGTTTATCGAACTCGGCGGCCAGAACGTGCTGATAACCAACCCGCGCGATATCCCGGGGCTGGTGAAAGAGCTTGGCAAATACCCGTTTACCGCGATGACCGGCGTGAATACGCTGTTTAACGCGCTGCTGAATAACAAAGAGTTCCACAAGCTCGATTTCTCCTCGCTGCACCTCTCGGCGGGCGGCGGGATGCCGGTGCATCAGGCGGTCGCGGAGCGCTGGGAAAAACTCACCGGCCAGTTCCTGCTGGAAGGCTACGGGCTTACCGAATGCTCGCCGCTGGTGAGCGTTAACCCGCACGATATCGACTACCACAGCGGCAGCATTGGCCTGCCGGTGCCATCCACCGAAGTCAAACTGATTGACGACGAAGGCAACGAAGTGGCACCCGGTGAGCCTGGCGAGCTGTGCATTAAAGGCCCGCAGGTGATGCTGGGCTACTGGCAGCGCCCGGACGCCACCGATGAGATCCTTCAAGACGGCTGGCTGCGCACCGGCGATATCGCGGTGATGGACGAAGAGGGTTTCCTGCGTATCGTCGATCGCAAGAAAGATATGATTCTGGTCTCCGGTTTTAACGTCTACCCGAATGAAATCGAAGATGTGGTAATGCAGCACAGCGGCGTGCAGGAAGTCGCGGCGGTGGGCATTCCGTCGGAAGCGAGCGGAGAGCTGGTGAAAATCTTCGTGGTGAAGAAAGAGGCGTCGCTTACGGAAGAAGCGCTGATTACCTTCTGTCGCCGTCACCTGACGGGTTATAAGGTGCCGAAACAGGTGGAATTTCGCACCGAGCTGCCAAAATCCAACGTCGGGAAAATTTTACGACGAGAACTACGTGACGAAGCGCGCCGGGCGGGCGACAATACCGCCTGAGCTGCAATCACGTCGCCCTGACGCCGGTTCTACCGGCGTTTTTTATGGGCGCAGACAAAGAGAGAGCGATTTGAATTACCAGATGATTACCACCAATGACGCGCTGGCGACGCTGTGCGAAACCGCACGCACGCAGCGCGCTCTGGCGCTGGACACCGAATTTGTCCGTACCCGTACTTACTACCCGCAGCTGGGGCTCATCCAGCTGTATGACGGCGAAAACGTCGCGCTTATCGATCCGCTGACCATCACCGACTGGGCGCCGTTTCAGGCGCTGTTGCAGGATCAAAACGTCACCAAGTTTCTCCACGCGGGCAGCGAAGATCTGGAAGTGTTCCAGAACGCGTTCGGCATGATGCCCGATCCGTTTATCGACACTCAGGTGCTGGCCTCGTTTGTCGGCCATCCGCTCTCCTGCGGTTTCGCGACGCTGGTAGAGCATCACACCGGCGTGGTGCTGGATAAAAGCGAGTCGCGCACCGACTGGCTGGCGCGTCCGCTAACCGAGCGCCAGTGCGATTACGCGGCGGCGGATGTCTGGTATCTGCTGCCTATAGCCCACAAACTGATGGAACAGGTGCGTGAAGCCGGCTGGCTGACCGCCGCCATTAACGAATGCCGCCTGATGACCCAGCGCCGCGGCGAGGTGCTCGATCCTGACGAGGCGTGGCGTGAAATCACTAACGCCTGGCAGTTGCGCCCACGTCAGCTCGCGTGCCTGAAGCTGCTGGCCGGCTGGCGTCTGCGTAAAGCGCGCGAGCGCGATATGGCGGTAAATTTCGTGGTGCGCGAAGAAAACCTCTGGAAGGTGGCGCGCCATATGCCTGGCTCGCTTGGTGAGCTTGACGGCATGGGGCTTTCCGGCAGCGAAATCCGCTTCCACGGCAAGACGCTGCTGGCGCTGGTCGCCGAGGCGCAGGCGCTGCCGGAAGACGCGCTGCCGGAGCCGCTCTCGAATCTGGTCGATATGCCGGGCTATCGCAAGGTGTTCAAAGAGATCAAAGCGCTGGTGCAGGAGACGAGCGAGGCGCACAAGATCAGCGCCGAGCTGATGGCGTCGCGCCGCCAGATTAACCAGTTGCTGAACTGGCACTGGAAGCTGAAACCGCAGAATCAGCTACCGGAATTAATCAGCGGCTGGCGCGGCGAGTTATTAGGCGATGCGTTAAAAAAGCTACTGCAACATTATTAATGGCGTGACCTGTAATTATTTACAGGAAAAGTTAATTTCACTGAGAATATATACAGTGAAGCGGCTAAAAAAATACCCCGGCATGCCGGGGTATTTTTTATCGTTATTTCGTCTCTTCCGCTTCCGGTAAAGTGACGTTAAGTTCGAGAATCGAAATATCGTCGCCTTTTTGTTCCAGCTGAACGGTGACCATTTCCGGATCAATCTGAACGTATTTGCAAATCACTTCCAGAATATCCCGCTTCAGCTGCGGTAAATAATGCGGTTCAGCATCGCTACGACGACGCTCAGCAACAATAATTTGTAAGCGCTCTTTGGCGATACTGGCGGTGTTCTTTTTTCTGGAGAGAAAAAAGTCGAGTAATGCCATAACTTATCCTCCGAACAGGCGTTTGAGGAAACCTTTCTTCTCTTCTTCAATGAAGCGGAAAGGACGTTCTTCTCCCATCAGGCGATCAACGGTATCGGCGTAGGCTTTGCCTGCATCGGATGTGGCGTCAAGAATGACCGGCTCGCCCTGGTTAGAGGCGCGAAGCACAGACTGGTCTTCCGGGATGACGCCCACCAGAGGAATACGCAGGATCTCCAGCACATCTTCCATGCTGAGCATGTCGCCTTTGCTGACGCGGCCCGGGTTGTAGCGGGTCAGCAGCAGATGCTCTTTAATCGGCTCTTCGCCATTCTCGGCGCGGCGCGATTTGGAAGCCAGGATGCCCAGGATACGGTCGGAGTCGCGCACGGAGGAGACTTCCGGGTTAGTGGTAATGATGGCTTCATCAGCAAAATAGAGCGCCATCAGCGCACCGGTTTCGATACCGGCAGGGGAGTCGCAGACAATAAAGTCGAACTCCATCTTTTTCAGCTCATCCAGCACCTTTTCCACGCCTTCGCGGGTCAGCGCGTCTTTGTCGCGGGTCTGCGACGCAGGCAGGATATAGAGGCTTTCGGTGCGTTTATCGCGGATAAGCGCCTGATTCAGCGTGGCATCGCCCTGAATCACGTTCACAAAATCGTAGACGACACGGCGTTCACAACCCATGATGAGATCAAGGTTACGCAGGCCGATATCGAAATCGATAACTACGGTCTTCTTTCCCTTCTGGGCCAGACCCGTAGCGATGGCCGCGCTGGAGGTGGTTTTGCCAACGCCCCCTTTACCTGATGTAACTACAATAATGCGTGCCATAAAGGAATTCCTTGTTAAAAGGGCTTAATTTAATGGTTGAACCGTCAGCGCGCCGTCGGCCAGTCGCAGGCGTGCCGCTTTGTTGTAAAACTCGGCCGGGATTTGATCGCTCAGCCAGTAAACCCCGGCGATGGAAACCAGCTCCGCCGCGAGATTCGTTGAAAATATTTGTGCTTCTTTATCGCCGCTGGCGCCTGCGAGGGCGCGCCCGCGCATGGTGCCGTAGACGTGAATATTGCCGTCGGCGATAAGCTCCGCGCCCGCGCTAACGTGGCTTGTGACCACCAGATCGGCGCCCGGCGCGTAGATCCGCTGGCCGGAACGCACCGGCAGATCGATTAACCGGGTGCGTAGCGCAGCCGTGGGGGCTGGCGGAACTGGCGCTTCAGCAGGCTTTGCAGCGCGTGGTGCGCTGGCCTTTCCTTCGGTGAGCAGCGCCAGGCCCGCACGCGAAATTTCCGCTTTCAGCGCGTCATCCTGACAGCCGCTGATGCCGACCAGATGCAGCCCGCTGTCGATAAATGTCTGATGCAGTTGCTGCCAGTTTATCGACCCATCAAGCCCCGCAACATTCACCACCACCGGCGCATTTTTGAGAAAGGCCGGCGCCTGAGCAATTTTTTCTTCAAGCGCCTTGCGAATAACCTCAGGGTGAGCATCATGCAAATGAACCACTGATAAAGTGAAACTACTGCCTTTTAGCTCGATGGGCGTGTTTGACATCCTGGCCTTACTCAATTCAGTTTAAATCCCCACCGCAGTGGGATGATATTCCGAAGCACATCAGGCATGTTATAGTCACCCTTATATTCAGGCAAGTAACCATCTGGCTAAATTAGAGTAAAAACATGTTTTGTGTGATCTATCGAAGCGCGCGTCGCGAACAAACTTATCTTTATGTTGAAAAAAAAGACGATTTTTCGCGAGTGCCGGAAGAATTGCTGGCCAGTTTCGGGCAGCCAATTATGACCATGATGCTTCCGCTGGATGGTCGTAAAAAATTAGCCAACGCCGATCTCGAAAAAGTGAAACAGGCGCTAAAAGATCAGGGCTATTATTTACAGATCCCGCCGCCGCCGGAAAATTTGCTTAAACAGCATCTCGAATCGCTCGGTAAAAAATAGTCTGACGCGCCGTTTTATACGGCGCTTTTTTTTGCCCCGACGTCCGCGGTTTGACTTTTGGCGTGACCAGGACGAATAGTTACGTACTGTCTTACCACGAATACAGAGGGAAGCTATGTACCAACATCATCACTGGCAGGGCGCGCTGCTTGATTATCCTGTCAGCAAAGTGGTTTGCGTCGGCAGCAACTACACGAAGCATATTCAGGAGATGGGCAGCGCCACGCCGGAAGAGCCGGTGCTCTTCATTAAGCCGGAAACCGCGCTGTGCGATCTGCGCCAGCCGCTTGTGCTGCCGCAGGGACTTGGCTCGGTGCATCATGAAGTGGAGCTGGCGGTGCTGATTGGCGCAACGCTGCGTCAGGCGAGCGAAGAGCATGTCGCCAAAGCGATTGCCGGTTATGGGGTTGCGCTCGATCTCACGCTTCGCGATATTCAGGGCAAAATGAAAAAAGCCGGACAGCCGTGGGAGAAGGCGAAAGCGTTTGATAATTCCTGCCCGATCTCCGGGTTTATTCCGGCAGGGGAGTTTACCGGCGATCCGCAAAACACGTCGCTCAGCCTGTGTATTAACGGCGAGGTGCGCCAGAGCGGCAATACCGCCGATATGATCCATAAGATCGTGCCGCTTATCGCCTATATGAGCCGCTTTTTCACGCTGCGCGCAGGCGATGTGATCCTGACCGGCACGCCGGAAGGCGTCGGCCCGCTCAACAGCGGCGACGCGCTGGAAATCACCTTTGACAATCACTCGCTCTCGACGCGCGTTCTGTAAAGATGCCGCCCGCAGGGCGGCAAAACTTGCATCCTGGCGTCAGAGTGTTTATAAGGTGCAGCTTAATTTTTGATGTGCGGACACCGTTATGACCGAAACGCCTTTCTGGCAGCGTAAAACCCTGGATGAGATGAGCGACGCCGAGTGGGAATCGCTCTGCGACGGGTGTGGTCAGTGCTGCCTGCATAAGCTGATGGATGAAGACACCGACGAAATCTATTTCACCAACGTCGCCTGCCGTCAGCTTAATATCAAAACCTGCCAGTGTCGCAACTATGAACGGCGCTTTGAATATGAACCGGACTGCATCAAGCTGACCCGTGAAAACCTGCCTACATTTGAGTGGCTACCGCCGACCTGCGCGTACCGTCTGCTGGCCGAAGGGAAAAACCTGCCGCTGTGGCATCCGCTGCGTACCGGCTCCAAAGCCGCGATGCACGCCGAACGTATTTCGGTGCGTCATATTGCCGTTAAAGAATCGGAAGTGCGCGACTGGCAAGCCCATATTTTAAACAAACCGGATTGGGCAGATTGAGGCGTTGATATGAAAGGGATTTGTTACTTCTGATTTACTGCCTGGGGCATCTGTGGGGCATTTCCTCCAAAATTAGCGTTCAGTATGCTCATTTGATCCACATTGTTATCGTTCATCCATTTCCCGTAAACGCTGTAAACCATCTGCGCTGAATTGTGACCCATCTGAGATGCTATGAAGTTAGGGTTGGCCCCGGCACTTAATGCCCAGCAAGCGTATGTGTGTCGAGACTCATACGCCTTCCTGTGCTTAATCTTCGCGCGCTTCAAAATTTCATTCCAGGTGGCACCGAAAGAGCCAGGGGCATACCAGTCACCACCTTTCCCATTTCTTGCTGTTAGCCGCGGCACAAATACGAATGTGCATAAGTCCATCCGTGTCCTGCCAAATTCCCTCAAATTAACTTCTATGTGGTGCTGCTTGCCCATCCTTGTGTATGCCATTTGGCTTTTTAGAGCCTCTATCGCCGGGAGAGTCAGGTTTATCACCCTATTGCCTGAATCCGTTTTAGGCGGCGTAAAGTGATCCTTAATTGCCATATTCCTCGACACCGTTATTGTCCAGTTGACCATGTCGATATCTTCCCAGGCTAGTGCGCATATTTCTCCGTGCCGCATGCCGGTATTGATTGCCAGAATCCACAGGTTCTTTATTTGCTCGGAAGGGCAAGCCATCAGTAGACGCTCATACTCATCCTTCGTAAGTGGCTCCGGTTCGGACCTGCTCTTTCTGAGCGGATCAATACCTGTCATTGGCGATTTATCTATGTAGCCATTAAGCTCCGCAAACCTCATCATGCTGCCCATCGTTGACATATAGACATTTACAGTCCTCACTGTTCTTCCCTTTTTGGAAAGGCGTGACTTTTGGTGGTTGCTGACAATTTGGTTTCCTGTAAGCAACTCCTTTCTTAGTCTAAGCATGTCCTCATTATTAAGGCTGGAAACAGTACGTGATGCCCCAAGAATATCTGTAGCGATGGTTATATATGATACGTATCTAAGATGAGCATTTTTTGTTATCTCCATTTTCTTAAGTTCCAGCCATCGCGCAGCAAGCTCGCCCAGCGTCACACCCTGCCTCACAAAACCGAATCGCTTGAGGTTAGGCGACGATGGAAAGCGGGCTGCGTAGTTAAACGTGCCGGTCTTAATCTCATAGCCGATTGAGGTCCTTAACTCTCCGGCCATTTTCCTGTTTTTTGGTGTATCAGGGACGCCGAGGTTTTCCCTTACCCTGGCGCCCTTATAGATGAACCATATCCGCAGTGTTCCGCCGTGATTCTCCACTCCTGTTGGATACTTCGTCATAACGATTCCTCGTCAGTTAATGGGGAAGGGTATTTAAGCAGATTTCTGGCGGGGGATCGCTGGGCGTTGACGCTCAACCCATGCGTCGACTTCATGCCGGTTGTAGAGGATAGGGGAGTTGTCCTTAGGCTGGCAGTCGCCGGAGTAGTGTCGGTACTCCTTACCTTCCATCCAAGACTTCTCTCGCGCTGACTTAATGGCGTTTTTCGTCAGTCCGGTGATCGCCATCAGCACTTCTTCGGATACCCATTTGTTGGGGACAAGCTGAATCACTTCATTCATTCGATTATCTCCAGGCGTAAAAAAGCCGCCATCAGGCGGCTCACTCGATGCGGATGCCAGCTATTTCACCGGCTGCTATTATGTCGTACAGTTTGTACCATCCGGGCGATGACAGTTCGCCATCAATCGTCTTTCTGCCATATTCGAAATGGACATCACCTCCGGCCTTTGCTAAAGCTGTTACGACTGCCGCTCGCTTCCTGTCAGCTTCTGAGCGGATGGGGCGGAACATCCAATTATTCCCTTGAAACTCTTCCGTAAAATTTCCAATCTCAACAAGACGCATTCCATTATTTTCGCTGGTCGCCTTATACGAACACCATGAGCGACCACCATCGACAGACACTTCAGCATTCACGCCAACCGGCGGCAAACCTTCGCCATCCCATACCGGCTCTTGCGCAGCGGCGAGTGCGGCTTCGTATTGCTCGCGAGTGACCTGGTCGCCATCCCAATCCTCAAAATACGAGTAATGATGATTAACAAAAAAGGTTAATTTGTTTCTTTTAAGAAAATCATTCAGGTACTGGGAAAGCCCTTCCGGCCACCCGCCACGCTTCGGCAATTCCTGCACCAGTAAATCAATCAGCTTCATATCTTTGCTCCAATAAAAAACCCGCCGAAGCGGGTCATGGTGTTAACTCAAATTCATCGTCCCAAGGTGGGAATGTGCTCATCCGTCTGTGCGACATGATGTATTCCGATGCCACGGTCATCGAACATGGCTTCTCGAACTCAAGCATGAACACATCGTCGTATGCCCGTCCTAGCCACCACCCTCCGCCGTACTCCTTAGCACGCTGAATGAGCACCCACCGACCTGGCGTTATGCGGTGATGTATCTCGCCGCGATAGATGATTAAGTAGTCCGAGTCTTTGCTCATGACGCACCCCAAAATAACTGTATTTATATACAGTAAATTGAGGTTGGCGGGCTGTCAATTCTTGGCCTTACTGCTTTTCTTTAAGTGTCCACTTAACAGGCTTGCTAGTCTTTTCCTGCCCCTTATCGAAACCTGATTTCGCATCGTTGTAACCACACGGAACGCAAACATAATCTCCAGACCAACCACGCATTGTTGTCTCTTTGGAAATTGCAGTAGAACCACATTTTGGACAAATCATATTAATGAACTCCTCGCTGTTTGAGAGGGTATGATAAACAGTGGGAAGGTCATTTATGCAGCAGAGAATTGAAAAGGTTGTGTAAGAGCTGCTTTGCGCTCTGCTGCGGATTTAGCCATTACTTCCAACTCCTGAAGTCTTAACGCAAGTTTGATAGGTGTCACGAGTTATTTTTTTGACATCATCATTCCATGCCTTGGCAGCCTTTAAACACGCCTCCTCAGTTGCAAAGTTTGCCTTCTGAATAGAAACCCCCGTAGGGCCAATGAGAGTTAAAATTAAAAGCCACTCACCCATCATCACCCATCCTTGCCCGGCGCTGCGAGCATGGCTGCGCAGCAGGCGTTCCAGGTTATCTCGGCAACTTCGCGGAATTCCGGGCGGTACAACGTGAGCTGGATTTCGCATCGACGCGACCATTCTTCAAAGGTTTCAACAGGCACAACCGGCGCGGGCGGTGCGGGCGGGTAGTTAGCCAGCATCCAGCTAATTACATAATCGGCTTTAAACCTTTCAACCGGAAACCCTTCATTCAAGTCTCGGAAGTGGTAAATGACTTTATGCAGATCGGGCGCGGTCACAGGCTCCGCCCGCTCCCGCAGCGCCAGCAGCGCAAGACCGGCCAGCGCTTTAACCTCACTCGGCTTTACGTCATGACATTCGAGAATATTCGATGCCAGCGCCTCAACTCGTTCTTTGCCCAGTGTCATGGATTAGTCCTCCCACTCCGTATCCCATTCAACCCAGGCACCTTCACCATCAGCATTGATAACGCCCTGATTTCCACACTGAGGGCATTTCACAGCGTCACCAGCGTAGAGGTATATGCCTGATAGCGATTGGCTTGTAACTTCAATTCCATGACTGCACTGGCAGTGTTCGCAAGCATTCAGCCAGTCAACACGGTATAGCGTGGGATCCCACAGCATTGTCCTTTTGTCGCGTTGGAATAGTTCTCTGCTCACGCTTCACCCCCTGTCTCAAGATTGATGCCCGCAGCACCGACGCGCTTCTCAAGCTCCGCGATGCGGCCTTCCACTGCGTCTACAGCATCAGCGTAACCAAACCAATTGCTCAACTCCGGGGCTTCTCCGGTCGCCGCCTTGTACATATCGGCCAGCGCTGCCTCGGCATAGTCGCGCTCTTTGATTAGCTGATATTCGCTCTGCTCCAGCTCAACTACACGCTTCTCTGCGGCTTCCAGCGCTGCTATCAGCTCGCCAACCAAATCAGCCGAGCGCCGGCACTCTTCGACAATGCTCACGTCGCAGCCGGTGTCACAGCCGTTTTCATCTTCGAAACGTAAATCAACTGTGTCGCTGTCGATATCGCCTGGCTCATAGCTGGCGATATACGCAAGAATAGATTTTTGGCGTTCAGCAGCCGCTTTCAGTTTTGCTGTGCTTGTCATGCGGCACGCTCCTGCTTCTGTTTGTTGTACACAGCCCAACTAAGCGCATCGAGTTTGTCACGTCCCGCTTTATCGTACATGTGGATACCGTCACTAGCGGCGTGCTCTTTCTTGACCTGCTCTTCAAGCTCAGATAGCTGATCGTATGACAGCGTTGCGAGCTTAAGACGATTCCAACCAAAGTTTCTTATTCTGCTCATGCGGCACCGCCTTTAACAAAAATAATCCAGTGCGTTTTGTCGGATTTGCCCGTTCGTTGCCAGATAGCTGGCTTCTCGTCTGTGAGTTCCAAAATACGGCGAACAGGTATCTGTGTTTCGTTCCATTTGAAAATGAGCACGCCGTGTGGCCGCAATACGCGAAATGCCTCTTCGAACCCGGTGCGCAGGTCATCACGCCAAGTTTCCCGGTTTAATTTTCCGTATTTTTTCCCCATCCAGGCGTTATCACCGACACGCTCAAGGTGTGGCGGATCAAAAACTACAACAGGGAATGAAGCATCAGAGAATGGCAGCGCGCGGAAATCGGCAACTACGTCTGGACTGATAACAAGACTCCGGCCGTCGCAGAGGGTGTGCCGCTCAGCGCGGATATCGCTGAAAATCGCTCGCTCGTCCTGTTTATCGAACCAGAACATACGGGAGCCGCAGCACATGTCGAGAATGGATAAATCTGTCATGCGGCACCGCCTTGACGCAGCTCGGCTGCGAAGACATTTCCATCATCAGCTACAACACGATTGTGGTCAGCCCATTCATGACGTCCGTTTTTATCGTAAATATCAGCTGAATCACGCAGACGTTTTACAAATTCCTCCACACCCTGCGCCCTTACTTCGCGCAGGAATTCGTCGGTGGATGGAAGCACCATAACCGCAAGTTTCCTGATGATTTTCTGCACTTGCGGAGGGCATTGGTCGTAGTGATCATCAGTAATGAATACGGCGTCGCTGTGAATGGCTTCTACGGCGTTAAGTTCATTAGCCAGCGCGTCGCACTGCTTCGTCTTTTCGCGCAGCGCCAGAGTGGTAACTTCAATGCGGTCATTCAGATCGGTAAACTTACGCACCAGGTATTGCGCATCGGTTTCGTTAACCAGCATGTCGCCCGGAACGCATTTGCCGCGCAGGAATCCTTCCATTTCGTAGAGTTTCATTTCTTCGCTCCAAACCAGCGATTCAGATAGCGGTTGTTATTCACAGAGCCGAAGCTGTTGCGCTTCATCAATTCTTCGCGGCTCGGCATCGGAGTGTGTTTGCGGTCAGACTTACCGCCGACCGTGACGGTTAAATAATTTGCCTGGTCTCTGGACATGGTTAACTCCTTAATCGATACGAACGTGACCGTAGCGACCGAGGAAGCGGCGCATACGGTTATCTGTTTCTTCAGGGCGGCGCGGGCCTGTAGTGACGAATCCGGGCATGAACGATGCCGCAAGGTTGTCGTCCCACAGCTGCCGGTCAGCCAGCGCATCAGCCTGGCGGGTCATGCGAGCTTCCTTGCTCTCGGTTTCGTACTGCTTTCCTAACGTCTCGCACAGGTGTGCTTTAATGCGCGCCAGCACCTCTTCTTTGGTGCCGGATCGTTTTGGCGGGCGTGCGTATCCCGCCCCGGGAAGAGGTGATGACATTTGGTTGGCCTTATTTGGTTAAATCAGGATGGGGAGGCGTATTTGCCGGATTATCTTCTGGATAGATAGGTTTGTTATTCCGATGCCATTCGACATGACATTCATGGCAAAGCCACATAACGTCTGTTGGCTTGCTGTAGTCACAGTGGTGCGCCTGTGGTTTGCATTTTGATCCGCACTGCTCACATTGAAGTGGCCGCGCTATCTTTCCATCGCGTAAAAAATTGCCCACGATGATGTGGGCTTTTCTTTTCCATGGATTGCGCTGAATGAACCGTTTTTTGGCTGCATTACATCGCTTTCTACCGTGTTCGGAAGATTGATATTCCTTCCTGGCGGATATTCTATGTGGCAACCCGGCGCGGGCTTTGTCGTACTTCGACAGACATGACCTGCACGCCGCTGTTAATCCATCATTGGACGCTCTTCTTATCTGAAAATCCCTTTCTTCCTTCTGCTGATGGCATCTGGAACAGACTTTCATCTTCCCTCCTTCTAAAAAGGAATATCCGAGTCATCAAAATCCATCGGAGGCGCTTCCTGTGCTGGTCGCGGCTGCGCCTGCTGCCGACGTTGAACTGGCTGCGAAGGCGTTGATTCCTGATGTTGCGCTCCACGCGGCGGCAGGTCGATATCCCGCACGAGAATTGTCGGTGTTTGCGCCTGCGTACCATCAGTACGAGTCCATTCTTCAATCAGGAATTCCCCGGAAACGGTGACCTTTGCGCCTTTGACCACAGATGCGGAAAGCTTTTCAGCCATCGCGCCAAACATCTTGCAGTTAAGCCATGAGGTTTTTTCGTTATCCCCAAAACCTGACTTGGCAGGAATGGAGAAATTTGCAATATGCTTCCCGTTAGGAGTGACGCGAAGAACGGCGTCCTTTCCAACATTCCCTGAAATTGTGATTACGTTAATTGCCATTTATGCCGCCTGTTTCAGTTCTTTGATTCGGATTCCGGTTACGTCTTTGCACTTCGCCTGGTGCTCAGGGAAGCCGTTAAGGCGCGTCCATGTTGATGCGTAATGCTCCTGCAATTTCTTCGCGTCGTTCTCGGTGCCTGCATACTGGGTGAACTCAGCCAGAATGGTGTCAGCATCAGCAGGATGGATGTGGTGAACCTCCGCGTCAGCATCAATCGCCGTCTCTTCTGTCGGAATGCAGAACGCCTGAAACGCTGCGTATTTGTAGGCAATCGACATGGCCTTGTTCGTTGCCTTGTCGCCGCTATCCATCGCTTCGCCGTAGGTGACTACCGTGTGAACGCTGCCGTCCTTTGTGCTCACAAAATCGAACTCTGCTTTAACCACCACATAGAACAGGACAGTGCCTTTTGGAGTCGTGCGCTCGGTTACGGTGCGCTCAGTGATGCGGGGGAGGATGAGGAGTCCGTGATTAACCAGCGCCGGAGCCAGTGCGTTATAGACCTGATCGATGCCGCGAAACTTGAAGTTTTGCTGGGTGTTCGTCCTGTCCTTGCTGATGCCCGTTGCCGCCATTTCCTTGGCTACAGCGCTGATTGCCTGATAAACAAGCTTCTCTGTCATGAGTAATTCCCCGCGAACTCTTGCCATGTAATAGGCTGATTCATGCGTTCAGCCGCCAGGTTAATTTGCTGCTCCACCTCTTCTTCAATTTCAGGAGAGATGAGAGCGATAAAGTCGTCGTCTTCTAATTCATGCAGCATGTTTTTTGTTCCAGTCGTCGTCCTGAATATCATTCCATCTCATCGCGATTTCCCACGCCCATTCATAGGCTAAGTGCCGTCCGTCATCCGTGTCCGGGAATGCAGCTTCATAGAGCTTGTTGAACTCGCGATTACCTTGTTGAACCAGAATGGTTCCGTTAACAGGGACAATAGTCATGGTTAGGCACTCCGGGTTGAGAGAGGATGTCGGCCAGCTTTTTCCAGCCAGTGCGTAACTTGCGTGTGATGCGATCGAGTAGGGATTCGTGTAGCTGGAAAGCACCCATGCGAGCGCCTCCCGCGATTGCTAGAATCATGGGTGGTTCCTTTTGTTTAGATTTATTAGTAAGCGATGCGAGTGGCGAAGACTTCGCCTTTTACGATTGCGGTGATGATGCTCTTGGCTACATCCTCGCTTGCTCCGACCTTGATAAGGTCAGCGAGTATTTTGTTATTCACTTCTTTGCGATGCGCTTTATCTTGTGCGCGGCGCTTTTCTTCATCCTTGATTCGTTTTTCCTCTGCCAGTCGTGCCGCTTCTTTTTCTTCTGCTTCACGACGAATGCGGTCGGCTTCATCCTGAGCTTTCTTTCTCTCTGCTTCTATAGCTTCCTGCTTCTCACGTTCGGCTCGCTCTAGCGACTCTTTGGCTTCGCGTTCAGCTTTTTCTTTTTCCTGCTTAGCAAGAAGCTCTGCCTGTGCTTTTGCAGCAATGGCGTCTTCTTCGCGCTTCTTGGCTGCTGCTATTTCTGCTGCTGCTTTTTCCTCTGCCTCACGCTTAGCGCGCTCTTCAGCCTGCCGTTTGATTTCCTCTTCATGTGCAATGCGCTGGCGTTCCTGTTCAGCTTTCTTTTCTGCTAACTCACGGTCGAAAGCGTCATTCATCAGCAAAGCCATTTCATGATCTGATTCAATCTTCTTAGCTAGCTCCTCTGCAGCCCGCTTAGCTTCTTCTTCCTGCTTAATGCGTTCTTGCTCGACTTCATAATCAGTCAATGGCTGACGGGCTTTTTCTTTCAGCTCATCCAGGCGATCGCGAACTGTCTTGCGGTTTGCATCGATTAGCTTTGGAATCTCTTTCAGCTCAGCAACTAGGTCTTTGCCAAGACCATCAAGATAGGTTTTTGTCTGTGCAACTTTATATGCCAGAGAAGCGATCTCCTTTCTGCCCTTTGCCGTAGTAACATCAGGCACAAAGGACATAACTTCACGCTCAACTTTCTGGAGAATATCTTCAATCTGGTCAGTAGATTTGAAGACTGTCATTGCATTCGCTTTCTCAATAACAACTAAATCCGTTGTTTCACTCATGGGCTGGTTCCTTATGTTGTGTGTGATTGCATAGCGATAGAGACTCGTGAATCTCTGTTGATATGCAGGCATGAAAAAGCCGCGCTTAGGCGGCTTCAGTATCGTCAGTGATTGTGTATCCTTTCTTTTTAAGCCACTCGATCACATCCTGTTCTGATAAACAATCCAAGGCTTCCTCAATGTCTCCATTGCGTTTAATTGCCTCCATTACATCATCAGTATCAACCCAGTCAGCAACCACTCGAATAAGGTCATAGCGCACACCTTCAATGCGAACTTCACGGCAGTCGATTTGCATTTCTGCAATGCTCATATTTCCTCCAGGCGAAAAAAAGCCCTCCGGAGAGGGCGAACAACTTCAGGGGATGATGAGGGTTTCTCCAATAACCAGAACAGGTCTTCGTCTCCTGTCTTGGTTATGATGCGGATTGCATCAGATAACCGACTCCATGAATCGGCTATCGGATATCGGCTGATATTCAACGGCCTCATCATCAATGTCGTAAATGTCGTGATAACATTCGTGGCACAGCTCTTCATTGCCATCTCCGCTGTAAACTGCAACCGCAGCAATACCTTTGCCGCATACGTCGCATTCGACTTCATCATCCATATCTCACCTCAGATAAGTGGCTTGCTGCCAAAAAGAAAGGCCGACTATTCGGCCTGTGATTATTTGACCAGTGATGCTGCGTATTCGATAAGGTAAAGCTTGGGAGCCAGCCAAATTTTCAGCCAGTCAAGCTCAGTAACGGCACCAAGGGAAATGACAAAAAGAACAATAGAAGACAATCCAGCAACAAGTGTAATCGCCCAGCCCGATCCTGTAATTGAATCAAAAGAATTGCTAGTGACACTGCTTCCGGGTCTGTATCTAGTCCATGCCTTGCCTTGCTCAAAGTCAGCTAGAGCCTTTTGAACAGCATTCTCGTGCCATGATTTGGCTCTCTTGTAATAACGGGCTATGAATTTAGGGCCAAAACAAATAAGGCATAACCCTATGAAGAAGATTAAGAAACTACTGGCTGCTTTCCAGAGCAACAATTGGTTTATGACATCAGGAATCTGAGCCTGACTAAACGACACCGCTGCATCAATGCCATTACTGGCTTTTTGCAGCAGGTCTACAAGTATCTTGTTAGCTTGTTCGTTCACATGTCACCTCGGTCATAATAAGCAGGAATCGATTTACCGCGCATTTTCTGGTGCGCGTTAATCAAGTGGGTAGGGTGGTTAACCGGCTTGCGGTTGGCCGGGTTACGCTTGCGTTCGGTTACTTCCGGCTTCTTGCCGCGGAGAGCTACGAGCGAAGTGGCCCGGTCTGCTCTGACGCAACCAGAGAGCTTCTGTTCGATTCGGCGCGCAAGAGAAGCGTCTTGCTGTGCCTGTTCAATCTTGGCGGCCCGGCGCGCTTTATAGCGGCTCTTGGCAGTGCCTTTTGCTTCTTTCCAGATGATGGTTGCCATGCTGACCTCCGGTTAAGTGGTTTAGGTACATGGCGCGCCAGATGCTTATCTTCTGGTTGCTTCTGTGAGCTGCAATTCGCGCCATCTCCAAAACCACCTGGGTTCTGGTCTCAACGGTTAGGTTGAGAGTTCATCGATGTTAAAGAGCGTTGCCAATCTGTTCCGTTTGGCTACCAGCGTCCTGCTGTTGAGATGAATAATATGCGTATAGCGCATATGCGTCAAGCGCATAATATGAGGGTGTAGTTAAAAAAGTTGGGAATTTTATGTATGCGTATGAAACAGAAAGAGAAAAATATTTAGGCAGGGTTTGCTACAGGCACAAAAAAGCCCGCACGTGGCGGGCTTAGTAAGCAAAAGGTGGGTTATCCGTGACGGCGGAACTGCTGAGACTGGCTCAGCATTACACGTCCAGCCACATGAAACATATGCATTTCTTCTTCTGAAATTGTCCACTCACGATAGCGAGGATTGTCAGAAATCACGATCAGCTGGCTCTTCACCTTTTGCAGTCGTTTAACAAACATGTCGCCATTGAAGCTGAAAACGTAAATGCCATCACCGTCAAAAACACTGACTCCGACATCTACAAAGATGAGATCGCCTGGCTCTATGGTTCCTTCCATGCTGTCACCGCGAACGTTGATGAGCTTCACAGATGATTCCGGCCGGTTGCCAAAAATTACCCTGGCCTGGTCAGGCACGTACTCGATAGACCGTATAACTTCTACAACGTCTTTCGAGGCAGCCCCATCACCTGCGCTTGCTGAAACATCAAGAACGTCAATTCGATACACATCATTCCTCCCCTTTTTTATAATGGAACCAACACTGTATGTATCTACAGTATCACTGGCTTCATTAGAAGAGAATAGCTCAGCTACAGGAACTCCGAGAGCTTCTGCAATCTTTTGAATGAGGGTGTCGCTATAACCCTGCATGCCGCGCTCCAGGCGAGACAGATTCCCTACGTCGCTATCGACGCGCAACGCAAGCTCGCTGAGGGTCATCTTATTCGCTTTGCGAATTTGTCGGATCTTGTCGCCTATTTTCATGGCTCATATTCAATCTTTTTTATGCGTGACACGCAAAGCGCCTTGCGCATATTTTTTATTTCGCATATTATGCGTATAGCGCATTACGGAGGTGCAATATGCAGACGCCACTTAGAAAAATGCGTGTAGAGAAAAAGCTGACAATCGCCGAAGTAGCCATCGCAACACAGTTGGACGTTGGCAACCTGAGTCGAATCGAAAGGGGAATGCAGGTTCCATCTCTCGAAACAGCTGAGAAGCTCGCAAAGTTCTTCAAGGGGAAGATTAGCGAGATGCAGATTCTCTACCCGCACCGATACATGAAGGCGACTGATTCAGCCGCCTAAGCAGTACCCGCTCTTTAACAGTTCTGGTCGCTCACCTCTAACCGGGTAAGCAAACATCTAGTGGCAGACCCCACGGTCTGCGCACGTATCTATCTAAACAACAAAGGAAGAATACCGAATGGAACTTACAAGCACACGCAAGAGAGCCAACGCAATTACCAGCAACATTTTCAACCGCATCGCTATTCGCGGTCAGCGAAATATCGCATCGCAGCTGGGCGTTGATGAGTCGCAAATTACCCGTTGGAAATCCAGCATGATCCCGAAGATGTCGATGCTGCTGGCAATTCTGGAGTGGGGAGTTGAAGACGAGGAATTATCGAAGCTGGCAAAGCAGGTAGCGTTGCTGCTTACAAAAGATAAAGCCCCTAAGAACGGTGAATTCTTAGAGGCTTAAGCACACTGTGTTACGCCGAGTAACAGGAGTAATTATGTCAAAAACACTCAGTCCTGACCAGGACAAATTACACAAAAATATTATTCGTGATCGCTACCTGTCCGGTTTTAAGCAGCCTGGTCGATTCCGGGCTGAGTGGGAACGGGTGAAACAGTCATTCAGAGGTAAAGGTCATGAGTAATCTCGCAACAGTAACACCAATCAGGCCTCAGGTTGAGGTCGTGGAGTCACGCGTGGCAGAACTCGAAGATGGCTACACGCGGACTGCTAACGCATTGCTTGAAGCGGTGATGCTTTCTGGCCTCACTCAACACCACCTCCTGATAGTTATGGCCGTATGGCGTAAGACGTATGGCTATAACAAAAAAATGGACTGGATAGGCAATGAGCAGTTCGCAGCGCTTACTGGTATGGCAGCAACTAAATGCTCCACTGCCAAAAACGAATTAATCAGGATGGGGGTTCTCACTCAGGCAGGGCGTCTGGTAGGCATGAACACCAACCTGTCAGAGTGGAAAACTAAGTTTAACGGAATCAGTAAAAGCTTTACCGAATCAGTAAAAGAAAGCTTTACCGAATCGGTAAAACGCACTTTACCGAATCAGTCAAACACAAAAGACAATATACAAAAGAAAGAAAGACAATATAAAAACACTATGCCTGAACAGGTTCAGGCGAAGCAGGAAAAAGCACCTTCCCGGCACGAAGAAACGGACAAGGCTTTCGAGAGCATTTTCTGGTGTGCAGGCATGGTAAAAAAGGGCAAGCAGAAAGCCATGTCTGCATTCAGATCTCAGTTTCAGGAGTGGAGGAAAGAATCACGCGGAACGCCGGAGCAGTTTGCTCAGATGCTGGCAGAAGACATCGCCTGCCGGAAGGGTAAGCAGTTCGGCTTCGATAATCTGCATCCTGCAACGTACCTCAACGGGAAGCGCTGGAACGACGACAAGCCGACTTCCGAAACCCCACAGGCCAAATCATCTTCCACCATCACCGTGTCGAAAACCGGTTATGTATTCTTCGACAGGTGAGACATGAAATCCAGAATCAAAGCGTTACTCATCGCTGGCTATAACCATGGCTTGCTAAGTCCTGCATTCGTTGAGTTCTGGTTTAACCGTCTGGATCTGAGGTCAGTTTGATGACACCAAGCGAACTAAGTGACCTGCTGTGGTCGCAGGTCGACAGGGTAGCGCCGCACCTGTTGCCGAACGGCAAGAAAGACGGGCATGAGTGGGTGACGGGCAATGTCCACGGCGACAAAGGCTCCAGCCTGAAAGTAAACCTCAACGGCAAAAAGAAATGGGCTGACTTCGCTGAAGGCGATGGCGGCGACATGCTTGACCTGTGGATGGCGTGTCGTGGTATCAGCCTCCATCAGGCGATGCAGGAAGCCAAAGCGTTTCTCGGCATCCGTGACGATGACCACCACTTCGACGCAAAGCGCGAAAAGAAATTCTCCCGTCCTGACCGAAAGAAAGTCGCCCGATACTGCAATAAAACCGAGCATCACATCGAATACCTCCAATCACGCGGCATCTCTCCGGAAACGGCGAAAGCGTACGAAGTCGTCAGTGGCAAGGTGTGGAACGGCGAGAGGGAGCTGGACGCTCTGGTATTCCCGTATAAGCGCGATGGAGAGCTGATTCAGGTAAAACGCATCAGTACCGAGCGACCCAACGGCAAGAAGGTCATCATGGCTGAAGGTGACTGTGAGCCCTGTCTTTTTGGCTGGCAGGCGCTGGACAGTAAAGTTCGCTCTGTTGTTCTGTGCGAAGGCGAAATCGACTGCATGAGCTATTCACAGTACGGCATCAACGCACTGTCAGTACCGTTCGGCGGCGGCAAGGGGGCGAAGCAGCAATGGATTGAGTTTGAGTTTCACAACCTCGACCGCTTTGAAGAAATCTGGATATCGATGGACAACGACGAAGTAGGACAGGAAGCCGCCAGAGAGATAGCCAGCCGCCTCGGTGAGCATCGTTGCCGGATGGTCAGGCTACCACGTAAGGACATCAACGAGTGTCTGATGGATGGCATCTCCGAAGATGAAATCTGGCAGTGTCTTGGCGGTGCCGCATTCTTTGACCCGGAAGAACTCTACAGCGCCCGCGAGTTTTACCAGGATACCATCAACGCGTTCTACGGTAAGCAGCAATACCTGTTTAACCCGCCATGGGAATCCCTTGCCTATAACTTCCAGTTTCGCGAAGCCGAGTTGACGCTTGTCAACGGCGTTAACGGCCACGGCAAAACGGAAGTCGTCGGTCATATGGCTCTGGAAGCCATGAGGCAGGGCGTAAAAACATGCGTTGCTTCTCTGGAGCTTAAGCCCGGCATACTGCTTAAGCGCCTTACGCGCCAGGCCACATGCTGCAAAATGCCTCCGGTTCTGGAGATTGAGTCGGCATTCAACTTCTACGATGACCGGTTATGGTTATTCGGTCTGACTGGAACGGCGAAAGCCGAACGCCTGATTGAGATATTCACCTATGCCCGCCGCCGATATGGAATCCGGCTTTTCATCATCGACAGCCTCATGAAGTGCGGCATTGGCGATGACGATTACAACGGGCAAAAAGCGTTTGTCGACGCACTGTGCGACTTCAAGAACAAAACCAACTCTCACATCATCCTCGTCACTCACTCCCGAAAAGGAGACAGCGAGGAAAAGCCCACCGGCAAAATGGATGTGAAAGGCTCTGGTGCCATCACCGACCTCACGGACAACCTGTTCATCATCTGGCGCAACAAAGGCCGGGAGAGAGCATTACAGCGCGTCCAGGCGGGTGAGCAACTCAACGATAAAGACCAGCAACTGTTAGCCGCTCCGGCATCTGTTCTGATGTTGGAAAAGCAGCGAAACGGAGAAGGCTGGGAAGGTGGCGTACCGCTGTTTCTCGATGACCAGTCTCACCAGTTTCTACAGGTCGAAGGCGCATCCCCATACAACTACGTCGCTAACATGCCTAAGTCGGAATATGACGAGGTGTGGCAGCAGGAAAACGTTTCTCAAATCTGACATTACAAGGATTAACCATGAGCACGATTAGCACAGAACAAGCCAAAGACCTGCGCAACGCATTTGAATGCTGGCAGCAGGACTATGACCCGGTAGAAGACAAAGAGCAGTACGAGATGTTTGGTCTCGGCGTTGTAGCGATGGACGAGCTTCTGGCGCTGCGCAAAGATCGGGAGCGGGTGGTGCCGGCTGCATGGGCGCACCGGTTGGTCAACAAGCATAGTGGTGTTATTCATCCGTGGGTTTACGGTAGCGCCGAGAAGTCACCGAGCGAATGTGATGTGTTCCGTATTGAGGTGATGCCACTCTACGCCGCCCCGCAGCCCGTCGCGGTGCCGGATGCAGCTACAGCAATCCGTGCATGTCTGGATGAGTTTCCTGAATCGGTGCATGACATTGTTGAAGAATGCGCAGCCATTGCAGAAAACGCCAGTCGTGCCGCGATGATTAAGTCTGCTATGCAGTCATGCGAAAAATGCGGATTAACAGGCATTCATGCTTGCATGGGGAGCATGGAAACCGACACCACATCACAGCAGTTCGAATCGCTGGCAGGTAAGGCGGTTGGCGGCAGTGATGGTTTCGAGTATACGCCTGTAGCTGACCTGTATGAGCTTCTGACCAAGTGCGGGGAATGTTACGACTATACAACCTCGGCAAAAGTCGCCGCTGACTGGATTAATTATGGTTATTCGGCACGGGAATACGTGAAGCTTGAACGCCTGCAGGAAGCTCTCCTTTTTGCGGCACCCGAGCCATGCAAATAACACTCGACGACATCCATGTAATCTCTGCCTACATCGGCACTCCTCGCTTCATCGACATCGAAACACTCACTAAACAATATCTCTTTACCGGCCAGCTGATAATGCTTCAGGCAATCAGTAAGGCGAGGTATTGAGCGGAGCAATCCCATGAAAACGATACGAGCCAAAATTCTCGCCATCATGAATACCGGGATGGTTTTAACCACGAACGAAATATCCCGTAGGACAGGTAACACTCTCGAAGCAGTGCGTGTCGTACTCAACCGTATGCAGAAAGACGGCGAGCTGACCGGAACAAGCCAGAAGCCCCGGCGCTGGTGTCTGGTCGACTCTGTTAATCACAGAGCCGAGCTTATCCGCTGCGTGAAAGAGTTCGGCGCGCTCACTGCGATTCAGGCCAGCGAGATTACCGGGCTATCTCCGGTGTACTGCATCAACACCCTGCGCGTGCTGGAGATGAACGGCGAGCTGACACGTAAGTATGTCCACACCGAGCTATCGGATGGCCGCAAAACGCGCTGCTACGAGTATTACCCGGCACCTGAACGCAAGCCGATTAACCAGACTGCGCCGATAAGCCCCTTCGCAAAACTCATCACCTCACGAATCGGAGCCTGATATGAGCATCATAATGCTGGTATTCATCGGTCTGTGCTTCATGTTCGCGGCCATCGTTCAGCAGGACGGCCTGATGTTCACTGACGCACTGATACTGCTGTGCAGTGCATTCGTATTGGCTAAAGAGGAGAAGCGCCGTGGATAAGAGCAGAGAACAGTTTGAAGCCGCAATAAAACAAAAGTATGACGACCTTATCGACCAACGTGTCTGTAAGAACGGCGATGGCGATTATATGGCGTGGGATATGCAGGTCGCATGGTGGGCATGGCAGACATCCCGCGCAGCGGTGGAGATTGAGCTGCCAAAACCAGCATATCAACGTTATGAAATTCAGGCTATTGCCAACCACACAATACACAAATGCAAAAGGTCAATTATCTCAGCCGGCCTCAAGGTTAAGGGGGAGTGATGACTAAAGAAGAGCAAACAAAGTTCATTATGAACCTGTGCGATCAAATGAGAAGCCGTCAAATCCCTGACCTGATGGAGTTGTGGCGGAAAACTGAGGAAGGATATCGTCGACAGCTAAGCCAGTCTGGATATTCAAATTGCACATCAGCATACAGAACAGGATATAGCCTATACACATATTGAGGCGCATCATGAGGAAACAAACGTTTGAAATCCGCACCCCGCTAGTCCAGCAAAACGCCATCCGCACCATCCAGCAGATTAACCCCGACCCCGAAAGACCTCTCATCGTGACCATTCAGGAAATGACGCGCTCAGTAGAGCAGAACAAGCGTCTTTGGGCCACGCTGCGCGATGTGTCTGAGCAAGTCGTCTGGCATGGCATGAAGCTGGATAGCGAAGACTGGAAGCACATCTTCACCGCGGCTCTCAAAGGCCAGCGCTCAGCACCGGGCATCAAAGGAGGTTTTGTCGTGCTCGGCCAGTCGACCTCAAAGATGCGAGTAAGCGAATTCAGTGAGCTTCTGGAGCTGATTTACGCATTCGGCGCAGAGAGAGACGTCCAGTGGAGCGAGGACGCTCAGGAGGCGATTGAATGGGCAAAACGAACAGGAAGGAAGGTGGCAGCATGACAGACAAATCAAATACGCCAGTTGAGATAAAAGACCTCTGGCAAACCCCGCCGGAAATATACCGAGCATTGCGTAGCGAGTTTCCGTTTTTCCTCGATGCGGCGGCCAGTCAGAGCAATACGCTTTGCACCAAATTCATTGATGAAAAGGAAAACACTCTCGAAGCGAATTGGCTCTCGAAAATGCCGATCGGAGTAGGCCGGGCTTACGCATGGCTGAACCCACCATACAGCGCGCCCATGCCTTTCATTAAGAAAGCAGCACAGGAGAATGCAGATCACAGTGTTGGCTGTGTGATGCTTCTACCGGCTGATACCTCTGTCCAGTGGTTCAAAGAGGCAATCAGGACAGCGCATGAAGTCAGATTCATTACTGGCGGGCGGCTCTCATTTCTGAACGCAAGCACAGGAAAGCCGGCAGAAGGAAACCCCAAAGGTTCAATGCTCATCATCTGGCATCCATGGCCGCGAGCTGGCGAATGTCGGATGACGACCGTCGAGCGCGATGAGCTTATGGCGTATGGCAGAAAACGCCTGGAGGCGCTGAAATGCGAAAACGGAAAAGCAGCCTAGTCGCTGTAATGGAAAACTGCATATTCATCGTCCGACCCCGCCGCAAGAAGAAACCTGAATTACCTCCCTCTCAAATCCCAACTTTCGCGTATACGGCCCACCTGGCTGATGTCCGGTGGCTGCGTCAACGCGCCAGGATGAAACATGACAGCTGAATATGAGTACGCAGAGCGCTTCGCCGATTTGATGGAAGACATGCAAGGTGATGGCGTGGACGCCATGAACATCCCGATGAATTACCTGATGGGCTTCGTCGAGCAGGCGACAGAAGGTGACGAGGACAAAGGGCTCATCTGGCAACTGGAAGACAAAGAGCTGGTTATCACCATTGAGCCAGTCGACGGCACAAACACAGCGAGGCTGCACTGATGGACTATTCAAAGTTAAGTGATTTCGAAATTAATAAACTGGTTGCTGAGGCTACCGGCACGAAGGTAGAGGAAACTTATCAGTTCGTAAATGGCGGTGAAGACATTTCTGACCACATGAGCGGCATTGTGCTGATGCGCAAGATAACCAGCAACCGCAAGCACTGGAAGCTGTATGACCCATGTAATAACCCGTCAGACGCATGGCCGATTATTGTTAAAAACCGAATCAGCATCATTAACCTCGATGAAAACGAATGGGGCGCGCGTGGAGTTGCTGACCGCAATTCTAAGCGAGCTATACATGAGAACTCCCTCCGTGCCGCCATGATTGTCTTCCTCATGATGCAGGAAAGCCACCATGCTTAACCCCATCCAAACCCAAACCTACGAGCAGCAGAGCATAGCCAGGGCTCTCTGCGCAGGATGCAACAAGCAGCTGGATGCCGATGAGGTATATGCCTGCGGCGAGTGCATCAACGAATGGCTTGTGTATCGAGATCCGAATCATTTTGTGGCGGAGGATGAAGATGAGTGAGTTACGAGCTGGCGGATTTGCAATAATCATCGGACTTAAGCGATACGCGCATTACAACGGTAAATGCGTGCAACTCGATCAATTAGTGAATGAAGGTGAGATATTCAAATCACCAATAAACGATCGCAGGTGGATACAGGATATGGATGGATATTCCTGGATTGTTACCGGAGATGTTACACACCCTGAAGGTGAGTATGGATGGGGTGCATTATCACCAGAAAATCTCATGCCAATCGACGGAGAAGATTTCTCTCACGAAGATGAAGAGCATAAGGAGATTACCAATGGCTAACTCACCTCGCAGGCGCTGTAAAAACGAAGAGTGTAGGGAATGGTTCCACCCGGCATTCGCTAATCAGTGGTGGTGTGGACCGGAATGCGGCGCAAAGATAGCGCTGGAGCGACGAAGCAGGGAGCGTGACAAAGCACTCAAAGCAGCAGAGAAGAAACGACGAAGAGAAGAACAGCAGCAGAAAGACAGACTCAAGATTCGAAAGCTCGCCTTAAAGCCCCGCAGTTACTGGATTAAACAAGCCCAACAAGCCGTAAACGCCTTCATCAGAGAAAGAGACCGCGACCTGCCATGCATCTCGTGCGGAACGTTCACGTCTGCTCAGTGGGATGCCGGTCACTACCGGACGACTGCTGCGGCACCTCAGCTTCGCTTTGATGAACGCAATATCCATAAGCAATGCGTCGTATGCAATCAGCACAAGAGCGGCAACCTCGTGCCGTACCGCGCAGAGCTTATCCGGCGCATTGGCCTGTCAGCAGTCGAAGACATTGAGTCCAACCACAACCGCCACCGCTGGACTATCGAAGAGTGTAAAGCGATCAAGGCGGAGTATCAGCAGAAGCTTAAAGACCTGCGCAATAGCCGGGAGGAGGCAGCATGATTATCGTTCAGACAGTTCCTCGCTTACTTCAGGAATGTAACGGATGCCTCAGCGAGGTAGCCCGTAAGCTTTCATGCCACCGTGATACTGTCAGGAAGTACATCGGTGATATTCACGCTCAGCGTCACGCAGTCATTAATGGCGTGCTGATGACCAGCGCCCGCTCTCATGAGGAGGCATCATCGTGACCACAGTAACCAGTATCGCATTAGCACAGCAGCGCCAGAAAGATAAGGAGATGCTTGAAGACCTCGACCATGCGTTAAGGACGAATGACGAGACGCGCAAGCGGCTCGAAGCAATGCGCCGGGAAGTCATCAATCGACTCGGACTCAATAAGCCTGATGGAGGAAGCGCAGCATGACGGCATCTGAAATGACGATTTACACCCTGGCATTCATTGGCCTCGTTTGCTCAATGCTATTCGGCTTCGTGTGGATTTGCGCGGCGTTCAGGATTCTCTGGTGCTATGCGAATTACTCAGCAAGAAAAGCTATTCGGGCTCATCGGGCATGCCTTCGAATTAAAGCCAGAACGAAAGCAGCCTGGAAAGAGTGGGGTATTGAAGAATGAGGCACACACCAGTATTCAGCATGGTTAATTTCATTGACGATGCGCACTTCCGCCGCGTGTGGAAGCATCCGAAGAAAACCATCAACTCCCGCCAGAAAGCATGGGTACATTACATGCTGCAGGTCTGGGGTAAAGTTAATGCAGGTGACGATTCGCCCGCCGGGGCTATCAACGTTATCGGGCGTCTAATGATTCGCAGTCAGTGGAGCGATGATAAGGCTAAGCAGATAGAAAGCGTTGTCATGCGGCTATACGAGGAAGAAGGCTTGCGGGGTGACGCTCTGTATCAGAAAGCTCGCGAACTGGTCATCCCGCAATCTTCATTCAGCAACATCATCGCTCTCGCCAAAGAATCAGATGATGCTGCGTTTGTTGAGCGCGTAATGGTTAAAACCTTTCACCGTGAAAGCCCCGTCCGCGATGTAGCTATTAAGCGATACTGCAACCGCAATTGCACGCAAGATATCGCTAAGCTGATGAGCCATGTCACCGGAATGGATGTGCAGTCATGTCGGCGTCGTGTTGTCTGGTGCGAGAATGTGCTCGACTCGGAAATATTTTTCGCAATGAAGCGTGAAATTGAGAATGAATTTCCTCAATTAGCGGCTTAAGTAATAAATATTTTCCGAAAGCATTGCAATCGCGAAATCGAAGTAGTACATTTTGTGTATGCTCGGAGCAAAAGCGAACTGAGCAGCCAAACAAAAGAAAAAAGCCCTGAGTTAATAGCTCGGGGCTTTTTTATTGGCTCAACCCAACCAACAGGTGTTCATATGAAAAGCTGCAACGCTACTCAGGGTTTCGATAACCCGACTAAATTTCGTGAAGAGTGGGATCGTCAAACCAAAGAAGCATGAGACGAAACCGGCAAGGGCATTTATGGAACAGGCAGCGTAACCCTCTCAATGCTCTTTCCAGTTTTCGTCACGTTAGCGACTTTGCGGCATTTTAGAAACTGACCACAAAGATAAATGCAAACGATGATCTGATGTTGATGGCGGCGTAACAGCCTTAAATCACGGGGTCTTCCGACTCCCCGCTACCAAATTCGGCGCACTGGCCCGGTGTGATTAATAATGGGCGCACACCAATGAGAGCATTACAGAACAGGTAGCGTAACCGCTTGGCGGAACAGGCAGCGTAACTGATAGTGCTTTCATTCGTGGGTAACAACGGGCATATCGCCTTAGTAAATCCCATATCGGTGCTGGGTTGATCGCCAGCCGTTGCTCCACGAAACGGAGCTCATAACAGGTAAGGGAGCTGAACTTTTTAAGCCAGGTAAGCGCTGGCGTCGGTGCGATTCCGGGCAGTTTCCTTTCCGTTGTGGTGAATGCGCAGGCTGATGCGCTATAGCTGTATATCTCTATGTGGGGTCATCGTAAGCGGGTCACGGAAACCACTGAGGAGTTGCGACCTCGGTAATAAATCGCGATATACAGGAAACGCTATGACCGGAGATCAGCACCGGCCACCACACATATTCAGACGGCAGAAAAGAAAATCCCCGCCGAAGCGGAGAACATCTTAACTTGGTTGGTTATGGGACATCTCTTCGCGGACTGTAAATCTTCCCGTTGAGCACTATGCACCCCATGCTAATCCACTTAGTAACCTGTTGAGGTAGCACTCCACACGCTAAGGCGAAATCAGCCTGGCTCGGGAAGTTCTTCTCAATGTACTCTTTGATCGGCATAGTCGCAGATCAAAACTCAGCGAAACATTTTTCGACGAATCGCTCGCTTTCTTCGTCAACTGAAATTGCTTCATCAAACGCCACGTCATAACCGAGAGACTCGGCCTTGCGCTGAACGAAAGCGAAAAACTCTTTCGCTTCCTCCTTGCTCATGTCGAAACGTGAATCCGGTGCGTAGGTGTTAATGGTGATAGTAGTCATGATGTTCCCTCTTGTTAAGATGAACTCATCATAAGCCATTTTGGTTTATAAGGCGTGATTTGAATCATGACTTCACACAAATTTTAAGGCTCGCTTCGGCGGGCCTTTTTCGTATTAGGCCACAGGCAATCAATCACAGATGAACCCTCGCATCCAATGCCTCGCTGGCCTTTCCTAACTACACCACAGCACTTCCTATCGGAGGTGTGAGATGTCACATATGAGCAAATTAGCTTCTGGCGCAGCTTATGGCGCATCTGCCGGGACGGTGGCTAATGGGTTGTTGACCCGGCTAAGTCCTGACGAGTGGAGCGCAGTAGGCGTTATCGCCGGTATTGTCGTGGCGCTACTGACGTTCGGTATCAACTGGTATTACAAACGCAAAACCACGCTGGCGCAGATACAGGCGTATGAGCGATGGCCTTCCGCAGCCGGGCAGTTATCAAAGGAGGACTAACGATGGCTATCCCGTCCTCACTGAGAAATAAACTGATTGCCGCAGCGGGTGCAGGTTCGATGGTCATCGCCACGATATTCATCGGTGGCAAGGATGGCGTAGAGGGTCGCAAGTATCAGGCCTACAAAGATGTCGCTGGCGTCTGGACTGTCTGCGACGGCCATACTGGCAACGACATCATTCGCGGTAAGACCTACACCGACAAAGAATGCGATCGGCTTTTATGGAAAGACCTGCAACCAGCTAAAGCGACAGTAGACAGGCTGGTCAAGGTTCCGCTTAACGAATACCAGCGCGCCTCGCTTTACAGCTTCGTTTTCAACGTAGGCAGTGACGCCTTCGCTAAATCGACGCTTCTTCGCAAGCTGAACAAAGGCGACCAGGAAGGGGCGTGTGAAGAAATGCGCCGTTGGGTGTACGCAGGAAAGCAGAAATGGGCGGGCCTCGTTAATCGCCGAGAAATGGAAAGATCGCTTTGTATAGGCGATTTCGACGGAAAGAAATAAATCCCCTACAGCGCCATGCCCGGCGCTATCACGCAGAGCCTTTCAGAAACGAACCTTGGAGAATCACCGCTAAAGACGGCGGCCTCTCTGCGGGCGGTGCTTCTGGGCAACAAGGCTCGTTTTTTAAAGGTAATACGCATGAAAATATCTCAAGATCAACTAAAAGATAACTTCCATTTCCGCAATGATATCGGCCGATTCATATGGAAAGTCGCAAAAGGCTGGGTGAAGCCAGGAAGAATCGCTGGGACTTTAAATGAGGCTAGCGGGTATAGATACATCAAACTTAACGGTGTGCATTATCTCGAGCACAGAATGGTTTGGTTATTTACCCATGGTCGCCTACCAAAAGGCGAAATTGACCACATTAATGGCGATAAGCAAGACAACAGGATTGAAAACTTGCGGGAATGTACGCGTTCGCAAAACGAGATAAATAAGGGCTTGTCATCTGCAAATACAAGCGGATGCAAAGGTGTTAGCTGGCATGCGCAAAGCAAAAAATGGCGCGCCAGAATCAAGGTAAACAAAAAAGAAATACACCTTGGAACGTTCGAATGCAAGGCTGATGCTGATATGGCCTATAGGTCTTTCCTTGAAAGGACGCATGGTGATTTTTTAGCATCAGGGATGCGCTCCATGTGCCTGGCGGAAAGCGAAAATGACCTTTAACTGGAGGCTCATTCTATTCGCCGTGATGGCTCTGCTACTGGCAATCGCTATTGTCATCGCCAGTCATTACCGGTCAGCGCTCACAGAAACGAAGGCATCTTTAACCAGGGTAAACCAAGAATTAAATCTGGCTAAAGACACTATCACAGATATGCAGACTCGCCAGCGCGATGTCGCAGCGCTCGACGCCAAGTACACACAGGAGCTTGCAGATGCTCAGAGCACTATCAATCAGCTTGAGCGCGATGTTGCTACTGGCAAGCGTCGGCTGCAGCTCAACGCAACCTGCGCTGCGAACGGAACGACCGGCACCGGCAGCCTGGGCGATGCTTCCACCGCCCGACTTACAGACTCCGCTCAACGGGATTATTTCACCCTCAGAGAGCGAATCGAAACAGTGACCAAACAGGTTAACTATCTGCAGGACTACATCCGGCAGCAGTGCCTGAAGTAACCGAGCCTCGCAATAGCGGGGCTTTTTTATGCGCTTCGCACGCGCAAACAATAACCCGAGCCTTTCAGAAAGCTGAGCCTGAGAACAACCGTTGGCATCATGGCGGCCTCTCGGGTGGCGGCTGTTCTGTGCGACAGGCTCATCTTCCTAAAAGGTAATTGTCATGAAAGAGATGATCTCGGTAGAGCGTGAAGTGTCCATGAGCAGCCTGGACTTCCTGAATAGCATTATTAACCCGGCTCGCGTCGAAGCCGGAGAAACCCCTCATGAGCCACGTAAGTTTCTGGCAAAAATTGAGGATGAGCTGGAGCTGGACGGAACCGGAAAAAAATTCCGGTTAAACAATAACCACACTCAAACAGCTTATTACGATCTCGACTTTGACCAGATGATGCTGGTAGGCATGAGAGAGTCAAAGGCTGTAAGGCGCTCAGTGCTGGCAAAGCTGAAAGTGATGCACGGCCCGCAGATTCCGCAGACGCTTCCCGAAGCACTTCGTCTCGCAGCAGACCTCGCAGAGCAGAATGCCCAACTGGAAAGCAAGCTCGCTATTGCCGCGCCTAAAGTCGAATTCGTTGATCACTACGTCGAGGCAACAGGCGCGATGGGCTTCCGAGAAGCAGCGAAACTGCTGAAGGTGAAAGAAACAGACTTCCGGTTGTTCCTGATTGAGCAGGGCATCATGTATCGCCTGGCCGGAAAACTGACGCCGTATGCTCAGCATCTCGATGCTGGCCGCTTCACCATGAAAACCGGAGAGAACCAGAATAACGGCCATGCCTTCACTCAGGCCAAGTTCACTCCGCGTGGCATTCAGTGGGTAGCTGCATTGCTGGCAGGTCACGACCTCAATGACCAGGCAGCCTAAGAAGATGTGAGAGCCCCTTTCACAACGGCTTTCATCACAAGGCGCATTTGCGAGTGCGCCTGATGATGATATTTTGATCACTGTTGAAACAGGAGGTCATATGTCAGGCGAATCAATCAGCATTAAAGAAGTTTATGAGTTAGCAAGGAAAATAATTCCTGAAGGCCATCTAGCTGTAGAAATTTGGGACATAGGGTTACGTTTTGTTTGGGAATCGGAGTCAAATAGCGGATCCGCTTTCCTGCAAGAGCCTCTCAACAAAATTTCTGCATCAACCATCTTAGGTTTTCTGGACGCTGAATTTAAAGAGCCTAATTACTCAGAAAATGGCTCAACACACTAACCGCCTTCGGGCGGTTTTTTCTTGGGGCAAACATGGCTGAAACCTACCGCATCACCGTCAAAACCAAAACAGGCGAAACGCATGAAGGTCTGATGAAGCGATCTCAGCCAGAGATTATTAACGGCTTCATCGGCATTGCTCGCGAAGACGGCTCATGGGTATACCTGGCACCTGATAACGTGCAGGAGATGGAATACGTGCCCGAGCCGGACAAAGGGGAACAAACATCGTAAGGAATGACTATGGCGACCGAATCAAAAACTGGCCGCCCTTCTGATTATCTACCAGAGGTGGCTGCTGACATCTGCTCACTGCTTGCCGATGGTGAAAGCCTGCGCAAGGTGTGTGAGCGTCCAGGCATGCCGAATAAGTCGACTGTCTTCCGCTGGCTTGCTCAGCATGAAGAGTTTCGCGACCAATACGCGAAAGCCACGGAGACGCGCGCCGACGCAATTTTCGAAGAGATGTTCGACATCGCTGATACGGTAGCTGAAGAGGCTGCCGCAGTAGGTAAGGCGCGGCTTCGAATTGATACCCGCAAGTGGGCACTGGCCCGAATGAACCCTAAGAAGTATGGCGACAAGGTCAGTCAGGAGATCGACCACAAGTCTTCCGATGGCAGCATGACCCCTCAGCCAACAACCATTCAACTCGTACCGGTAGAGCCAACACATGAGCCAGACAGTACAGCTACCGATACCGGCGAAACTGGCACCACTTTTCATAGCGCCGAATAAGCGATATCGCTGCTCACATGGCGGGCGAGGTAGCGCAAAAACACGAACATTTGCACTAATGACAGCCGTTAAGGCCTATCAGGCTGCCAGTAATGGTGAGTCAGGCGTCATTCTGTGCGCCCGTGAGTTTATGAACTCGCTGGAAGAGTCGAGCATGGAAGAGGTGAAGCAGGCCATCAGGGCCGTTCCATGGCTCGCTGCTAACTTCGATATCGGTGAAAAGTACATTCGCACGCTGGATAAGCGGGTGAGTTATGTGTTCTGCGGCCTCCGCCACAACCTCGACAGCATTAAGTCGAAAGCGCGCATCCTCCTGTGCTGGGTGGACGAAGCCGAGACAGTCAGCGAGGTAGCATGGCAGAAGCTTGACCCCACCGTGCGCGAGGATGGCTCTGAAATATGGGTTACCTGGAACCCTGAGCGCGATGGCAGCTCAACAGACAGGAGATTCCGCAAGGAAGTTGGAGATGACTGCATAACGGTCGAAATGAACTACCAGGACAACCCTTGGTTCCCTTCAGTACTTGAAGGCGTCAGAAAGAATGACCAGAAACGTCTCGACCCAGCAACTTACGCCTGGGTATGGGAAGGTGCTTACCTCGAAAACTCCGATAAACAGGTACTGGCTGGCAAATACCGAATAGCCGAATTCTCTGATGAACTGTGGAAAGAGGCAGAGCGCTTGTTCTTCGGTGCCGACTTCGGATTTGCTAAAGACCCGAACACGCTGGTTCGCTCCTTCATCCTGCACAACCGGCTGTACATCGAGTACGAGGCTTATGGGCAGCAAACTGAACTTGACCACATGCCAGCGCTTTACGACACCGTTCCGGGTGCGCGCGAATGGCCCATTAAGGCTGACTCAGCACGACCAGAGACAATCAGCTATCTCAAACGCCAGGGATTCAATATCTCCGCCGCTGATAAGTGGCAAGGCAGCGTAGAAGACGGCATAGCTCATCTGCGAGGCTTTGACGAAATCATTATCCATCCACGATGCAAAAACGTCGCTCGTGAGGCTCGTATGTGGTCGTACAAGACCGACCGCATTACCGGTGAAGTGCTGCCTAAACTCGCTGATGGTGACGAGCATACATGGGATGCGATCCGCTACAGCCTCGACGGATACATCAAGCGTAAAGGTCAGATGGCCGGGATGATGATTCCTAAGCGCCTGCAAGGGCGTTAAAATTCATATGTGATGAATGCGTAGGCTGATACGCCAAACCAGACCCTTTAAGGTCGGGAGTCAGGCAAGACAAAGCCGATAAATCCGGTGGCACGCCTCTGAACACGGAAAGGTCAAAACGACCGATTGGATCAGGGGGTTTTACTCGCGGGATGGCAATAAATATCACTGCTACTGCGGCCAGATCCCGGTGCTGCTCAACGACGACCACAACCTGTTCAACAAAGGCCTTGCGGAGAAGCTCGAAGAAGAGCGTAAGAGGTGGGTTAAGTAATGATTTATCCTTTCGATGCCGCATACGCTCAGGAAGTCCTGCGAAAAAACTATGAGTATGCAGCAATGCTCAGCACCACACGGGAAAGGCTGGCGGCAAAAGCTCAGGGGCTTGTTAGTCACGACAGGCTGCTTGCCAATTGGGATTCTGAGACGGAGAAAGCCCACATCAGGAGCATAGCTCTTGATAGATATGGATGCCTTACAAAAAACCCATCATGAATTTTAACAGGTCGCTCCGGCGGCCTTTTTTATTGCCATAAATCCACCAACCGGATAAACCATGACTGACAAATTAACACTGGCCGTCAACCATGCGTTGAACGATGCCAGGCTTGCGCGCGCCCGCATGATGATGGCTAACCCGTCTATGGGTCTGGATGCAAAACGCAGCACGGCGTGGTGCGAATATGGCTTCAAGGAAGATTTAGACTTCCATGACCTCTATAAGCTTTATCGCCGCGGCGGCATCGCTAACGGTGCTGTAAATAAGTTGGTATCCAACTGCTGGAAAAATAACCCTGAAGTCATTGAGGGTGATCCGGATGATGAATCACGCCAGGAATCGACGTGGGAGAAGTCCAGCAAAGAGCAGGTATTTACGCACCGCTTCTGGCGCTCATTCGCTAAAGCCGATACGCGCCGACTGGTTGGTCGCTGGGCTGGCATCCTTCTGCACATCAAAGACAACAAGCGCTGGGATGAGCCGGTAGTAAAAGGCAGGGCGCTGCAAAAGATTACTCCAGCATGGGCCAGCGCACTGAAGGTTGCCAGTCGTGATAACAACGGCAATGTCACTAAATGGCAGTACACAGAAGTGCAGCCTGACGGGAGTAGAGTTCAGCGCGATATCCACCCTGACCGAATCCTGATTATCGGTGATATGTCCGATGATGAGATCGGATTTCTGGAGCCTGGCTACAACGCAGCCGTAAGCCTCGAAAAGGTAGAGGGAGGTAGTGGGGAATCTTTCCTGAAGAACGCAGCACGCCAACTGAACGTCAATTTCGATAAAGAGATTAACTTCAGCAACCTCGCGTCACTTTATGGCGTTAGCGTCACAGAGCTGCAGGAGAAGTTCAATGAGGCTGCCGTAGAAGTTAACAGCGGCAATGATGTGCTTCTGACCACTCAAGGGGCATCTGTTACGCCTCTGGTAACTTCGGTTGCTGACCCTTCACCTACTTACGATGTAAACCTGAAGACCTTTGCGGCATCGGTTGATATTCCCTCTCGCATTCTCGTTGGCAACCAGTCAGGCGAGCGCGCCAGCACGGAAGACCAGATTTACTTCAACGCTCGTTGTCAGTCTCGGCGAGCAGAACTGTCATTCGATATTGAGGACATGGTGGACAAGCTGATAGACCTGCAAATCCTCAAACCGGTAGCGAAGTTCAGTATTATCTGGGATGACCTGAATGAACAGTCATCAGCCGACAAGCTGGATAGCGCCAGCAAAATGAGTGACATCAACCAGAAGACGCTGGCAACCGGAGAGCAGGTATTTACTGCTAACGAAATCCGCGTTGCTGCAGGATACGAGCCGCTTGGCGAACTGCTGACTGAGGATGAAGATGACCAAGAAAGCGAACAAGCCAGCGAAACCAGCGATACTGCCAGCCAATAAGCAAGACCCGACCGGTGTGGACAGGCTGGAGCGCGGCGCAATGCGCGAGTTCAGCAGACGGCTACGGAAAATAGGAAAGGGGTACATAGAGTTACTTAACCGTATACCTTCAGAGCCAGCAGTAAACCAGCGCTACACCTTCCGCCTTGACCAGACACTTCTTTCCATGCTGCTTCAAAACGGTGAATCGCTCGTCGATGAAATTTTGTTGCAGGGTGGTGAGTTGAATCTGTGGTTCTGGCAGGACTACGTGTCTACGGCTTATCAGCGAGGAACGGCGCAGGAGTTTAGCAATCTGTCGCAGCAATCCCCGGCATACGCCGCCGACAGGGAAAGCATTGAGAAGATCCTGCTAAGTGACGCCTATCAGTCACGCTTGATACTTGTCAGGGCTCGCGAGTTTGAAGAGATGAAAGGCCTGAGCAATCAGGTTAAAGCCAATTTGTCTCGTGTGCTGACAGACGGTATCGGACGCGGACTGAATCCTCGTGACGTCGCCAGAAATATAACCGCGCAGACAGATATCGAGCGCAGCAGAGCCAACCGCATCGCACGTACGGAAATCACTACCGCACTCCGGCGTGCGCGATGGGACGAACATGACCAGGCAAAAGATGATTTAGGCCTTAACGTCATGTTGCTTCATATGTCCGCTTTAAGCCCCACAACGCGACGCACACACGCTCTCAGGCACGGACACCTCTATACCTCGGATGAGGTCAGGGAGTGGTACAGCATCAACGGCAACGCGATTAACTGCAAATGCACACAGGTCACCGTTCTGGTTGATGAGAAGGGCGTGCCGCTTAACTCCAGCGTTATCGATATTGCCAAAAAAGAGTTTGCCCAGACATGGGGCAAGCGCATGGCTGCGAATAAATCACATCACTGCTGCAAACACGCGGCATAGACAAGAGTAATCACCCATGACAATGCAGGTTAACGTCACCACAAAGGTGAACAGCCAGTCTATTCGCCGTGAAACGTATAACGGGCGCGAACATCTGGTTCTCCCCAGCTATACGCTGCCGGCTAACGTAGTAATGAACGGTGGTCTTTACCCCGCATCAGAAATCGACGCGCACTATCAGGGGCTGGAAGGCACTCTGGCACCATTGGGTCACCCAACGGTCAATGGTCAGTTTGTATCAGCTTTCTCGCCTGAGGGAATCAACGTAGGCCACATCGGCGCATGGAACCGCAACGTGAAGAAATCCGGCAATCGGGTTTATGCGGAGAAATGGGTTGATGTTCAGGTTGCTAATCAGAGTGAGGGCGGGCGTGAACTGCTGGAGCGCGTTGCAGCGATTGAACGCGGCGATGATGTACCACCAATTCATACCAGTGTTGCAGTATTTCTCGACCAGCTTGAGGCGAGCGAGCAACAGAAGTCTCAGGGCATTGAATGGGTCGCCAAAATCAACGCAATGGACCATGACGCCATCCTCCTTCATGAAGTCGGTGCGGCACAGCCAGAGCAGGGCGTTGGTCTGATGGTTAACGCTGACCAGGCAAAGTCCATCAAAACCAACTCTGGCGCACTGGTAGGCGAGTCCTACCGCGAACGTGAACGCCGCCTTGAGAAAGCTGCCCGCGACAAATTTGCGACCGGGCCTGACGATTACGCATGGATTGCTGACTTTACCGATTCACAGGCGATTGTCATCCGTAACGGCGGTGATGCACAGGTGTACGGGTATAACAGTGATGGTGGGCAGATCACCTTCGACGACACCGGCACCAAAGTAACGCGCCAGGAGTCGTGGGTCGCAATTGTAGCCAACAAATTCAAATCTCTTTTCACACCGCAGGATGCTCCTGCAACAAACCATAAAACGGAGGGCGACATGCCTTTAACCAAAGAAGAACTGGAACAAATCGGCAGCATGATTGGTGAGGCTGTGGCTACCAATACGGAGAAGGCAATTAAGCCGCTTTCCGAGAAGGTTGAAGCGCTACAGGCCAACCAGGAAAAGCTGACAGAAACCCTGACCGCCAACTCTCGGGCTGAAGAACAGACCAAGCGCGCCGCAGTAGCCGCTAAGCATGGCGAGGTCGTAGCTAACGCGCTGTCAGGCGAAGCGCTCGATGCAATGTTTAAATCTCTGGGCGAAGCCGCTCCGCTGGGTACTAACTCTGCACAGAACCAGGCAGAAACCGGCGCGCCTGATTACAAAACCTACTTTGGAGGTGCTGCGTAATGGCACGTTATCGTCGAATCAATATTGACGGTCAGTCGCTGTACAAGACCGAAACCCGAGTGGTCGCTGCTGATACCCTGCCGGGAACTGCAGTAGTCATTAATGGCGACAACGAGTTTGCACAAGCAACTGCTCTGACTGGTCGTCTCTACATCGTTGAAACCGGTTATCACCAGGGCCTGACCGTTAATGAGCCAATCCCTGCCGGTGATTCTGCCGTCGGCAACTATCTGGAGGAGGGTCGCGAACTGGCGCTACGGTGTGCTGCTGGCACCTACGCAAAAGATGACCCGATCAAGCTTGGCACTAATGGTCAGTTCACCAAAGCGACCGCCGACACTGACTCAGTGATTGGCTACAGCCAGGATGACGCCACCATCGCCGCCAGTACTACCGATTTAATCCGCGTACGCGCTCGCGTAGGCACCGTTGCCGCAGCAGCTGGCGCTTAATCAGGAGAATAAGAATGTATTTTACCGCTGAAACACTGGCTGCTAACAGCCGACTGCGCGGACACTGGAACGAGCTGTGGGCTAACCGCAACATCTTCAATCAACAGCATGACATGATGGTTAATGCCTACCGACCAAGCATGACCGCAGAAATGCTGGCGGCTAACGCTGTTGGCGGTTTTACCCGCGAATTCTGGGCTGAGATTGATCGCCAGATTATCCAGATGCGCGATCAGGAAGACGGCATGGAAATTATCAACGATCTTCTGGCTGTCCAGACCGTACTGCCTATCGGCAAAACCGCGAAGCTCTACACCGTTTCCGGTGATATTGCTGATGACGTATCAATCAGCATTGATGGTCAGGCACCATATTCCTTCGACCACACCGAATACGGCGGCGATGGCGACCCTATTCCGGTGTTCACCGCAGGTTATGGCGTTAACTGGCGTCACGCTGCAGGCCTGAGCACTGTTGGTATTGACCTGGCGCTGGACTCGCAGGCGGCCAAGATGCGCAAGTTCCACAAAAAGCGCGTCGGGTACTACCTGAATGGCGATGACAGCATTTCTGTCGATGGCTACAAAGGTCAGGGCATCCGTAACCACCGAAACACTGCGAAGATTAACCTCGGCAGCGGCGCTGGCGGCGCGAATATCGACCTGACTACGGCCTCACCGGCTGACATGCTGGCATTCTTCGGCCCGACTGGTGCTTTTGGCCTGACTGCTCGCCGTAACAAAGTTGCTGCCTATGATGTTCTGTGGGTGAGTGCTGAGATTTGGGCAAACATGTCCAAACCATACCTCATCAACGTAAACTCCGGCAGCAACGCTCTGGTAAGCGGGACTGTGGCTGATGCGATCTCTCGCTTCATTCCTGCCAAGGAAATCCGCCCGACCTTCGCGCTAAGCGGCAATGAGTTCTTCGGATATCAGCGTCGCCAGGACGTAATTTCACCGCTGGTAGGCATGGCTGTTGGCGTAGTTCCGCTGCCGCGTCTGATGCCGCAGAGCAATTACAACTTCCAGATCATGTCTGCAGAAGGCTTGCAGATTAAGAAGGACGGCGAAGGCCTGTCTGGTGTGGTTTACGGCGCTAATCTGGCATAAGGGATAAATCATGGCTGATAAATACGAAGTAACACGTCCTTGGCATGGTGTCTCTTTAGGCGATGTGGTTGAACTGGAAAACCTGCACCCTTCGTTGAAAGCTCATGTCCGTAAGCTTTCCGGTAAGGCGTCAGCAGAGCTGACTCCGACTACTCCTGATGCATCTACCGATAAGCAGGCCCGCAAGCAGGCTATCACCCAGCGACTTGATGATCTTGGCATTGAGTACAAAGGCAATATGGGCGTCGACAAGCTCGCAGACCTTCTGCCAGATGGCGAGCTGGATAAGCTTTTCCCTGCTGAGTAACATCCGCCTCGATGGCGGTTTTTTATGCCCTCTGCGGAGGGCTATATCTGAGGTCAGCATGATAACCACAGCACAGGCGAAGGAATACCTATCGTCGGTCGGCATCACGCTGCCCGACTTTATTCTTGACGCGCTGATTGAGCAGGTGAACAGCATTCAGGAATGCCTTGATGCTCATTACCCACCTGCGACAGCGCTGCTAATTCAGATGTATTTGTTAGGACTGATGGGGCTGGGGCAGGGCGATCGCTATATCAGCTCTCAGACAGCCCCGTCAGGTGCCTCAAGGTCGTTTCGATATCAGTCGTTTGCGGATCGGTGGTCAGGCTCTCTGTCCTTACTGCGAGGGCTTGATAAGTATGGCTGTGCAACCTCGCTGATTCCCCCAGACCCCAGCAATAAGGCTTTTGCAGGAATCTGGATAGGGAAAGGTGGATGCATGTGTAACGGTGAACGCTAATGACGTGGATATCCGTTAAAAATCGACTCCCGCGGTCATTCGAGCGCGTATGGGTACTTACTGACACAGGTCGGCAGACAACCGGATACGTTAAATCGGATGGGGAGTGGTTTATCAACTGCCCGCGCATCCGGGAGAGTGGTGCGAAGGTGCTGCGCTGGAGGGAATAAGAATGTCAGAGTTGGCCCGCTGGTCATACACCGGCAAAGCGACGTTCTGGAAGCGACTGGAAGGCCAGAATGACTATGGTGATCCGTTGGGTTTCGCAGCTCCGGTGGTCATCGATTGCGGATATGAAGGTGGGTTAAGCAAGCGGCTCGGCGACATAGGCGCTGAGCGGGTTGTTAAAAACACGTTCTGGACTGAGTACGCCCTGGCGGACACCGGCGATTACATACTGATTGGCATATCCACCGAACCCGATCCGCTGGTGGCAGGCGCAGATGAAGTGATGCAAGCGGTGCGGTTTGAAGACACCTTCGACCGTCTTGTTGATGACTGGGCCATTATCACAGGGGCATAGCGTGGGCGTAAAAGTTAATGGTATTCCTCAGGTCGTCATGAAGTTGAATAAATTCGTGAAGAACACTGATAAAAAGGCCATCCGCGCGATTTATATGGCGCTCGATGTGGTTGCCGCTGACGCAGCGCTAATGACGCCAATCGACACCTCCAATCTCGTTAACTCCCAGTTTAAGGATGTGGACTTGAGCGGCGTCCGCATTACCGGAAAGATCGGTTACTCGGCTGCATATGCGCTCTACGTCCACAACGCATCCGGCAAGCTTAAGGGCAAGCCGCGTGCCCACTTCGGTAAAACCAGCAACCGTTCCGCTGTGGGACCGCAGAAACCGAAAGAGTTTGGCGGCGGTACCGGGCAAGGCAACTACTGGGACCCGGGCGGCGAACCTCAGTTCCTGGTAAAAGCGATGAACAACAACAAAGAGATCATTAATGACATCTTCAGCAAGGAGCTTAAGCCATGAAGCCACCAATGTACGAAAGGGTGAAAAACATGCTCACCAGTGCAGGCCTGACGGATGGCTATAAGGTGCAGATGCTTCTTTTTGTCGATAGCGGAAAGCCTGCCGAAGCCTTTCTTGTTTTTCGTCCTGCCGGGGGCACGACAATTCGCGATGACCTGGCGTCGGATTACTACGTCGAGGCGCTGCTGATAGGCGCAAAAGAAAATCTTCGGGCGGCAACCGGGCGGATGCTTGAAATCATCGACTACGTTCAAGGCAACCCCACCGCTGACGAGTGCGTGAACTACATCGAGTGCATGGGAATCCCATCACCGACACTGTCCGCTGAGGGTCGGCCGATATTCACGATTCGCTTTCGCTGCGTTTACGGCGATTAAACTTTTCCCAACCAACAGGCTGCCATCAGGCGGCCTTTTTTATTTGAGAGGTAACACATGCAAGGCTGTGCTAATGACTTTGGCAAGCTGATCGGGAAAGTAGCTGTGCTCCGCATGGCCTTAGGCTGCCCCGACACTGTGCCAGCGCTTTCGGAATGGAAGCGTCTCGGCGCTATGACGACAAAGGGTTTCGACTACTCAATGAACACCGTCACTTCGGAAGCGGATGATTCAAAAGGGCTGGTAGAGAACCTCGTCAATAACATGGACTTTACTATTTCTGGCGATGGTGAGTTCCGTAAAAAGGATAAGGGTAGTGAATTTGGCGCCATTCGCATGGCGAAGTACATTTTCGACGAAGTGCAGGCTGGCCGACAGCCAACCGTCTGGGTGCGTTTCGATTTCGCAGGCGAAGATGCAGGCACTTACATCATGGGGTATTTCAACACCACTTCATGGTCAGGTGACTTTGGCACCAGCGATATTTCCACCTATTCCGGTGAGTGGAAGGTTTACGACGCAGATACCGTGGTGTTTAACATCGCCGATCCAATCGCCGCAACTGGCGTAAGCGTGACCCCTGCTACTGCCTCGCTGGTGGAAGGGTCAACGCAACAGCTCAGCGCCATGATTGCACCGAACGATGCCACCAACAAATCGGTAACCTGGGAAAGTTCCGCTCCGGCTATCGCGACGGTCAGCACCACAGGCCTGGTTACAGCAGTCAGCGAGGGTACGGCAACAATCACCGCCACCACCGCTGACGGCGGCTTTACTGACACCTGTGCAGTAACAGTGACCGAAGCCCCGTAAACAGTACAAAAGGCACCGAATGGTGCCTTTGATAGTGCTTATGGAGATGTCAGATGATTCCTTTAACAGACCTGGGCGAAGTGGTGCTGAGTGACCGCGATGAGCGGGGGAATGACTATCTTCTCCGGCCCTCGTTCGCTGCTATGACGCGCATCGGAACCGGGGAAGAGATAGTTCGCGTTTATGCCACGATTCACGGTGTGGAGGTGCAGAACCTGCTGGCTCAGTGCGCAGCGCACCTCGGCGGGATTCCCTCCTGGCTTAACCCGCAGCTCTACCGGATCGCTGATAAGGTTCTGAAAGCAGCAATGCAGGTCTTGCAGGCCTGTTGTGATGATGACCTTACGCCAATGATCGGGGAGTGGAAGGGCTGGTCACGCTATATCGTTTACCGACCGGGAAAGCTGAGCCGCAATGACATCATCGTGATTGCGCAGCATCTGATGACGCACGGGATAATTGGCAAAGCCAGGGTTCGCAAGTTGCAGCGGCATGAAACGAACGAAACCACCAAAGAATTCAATGCGGTTGAGTACATCAACGCGGCGCGAACTCACTTTGGGCTTACGGCTGAAGAAGCCGCACGGCTTACGATGACCGAATTTGCCCTGTTGCTTAACGCAAAATACCCGAACCAGAAAGGCCTTACCCGCGAAGAGTATGACCAGGTGATGGACGAAGATGAGCGTCGATGGCAGGAGATGATGGAGCGAGAAATGACCACACCTCGTTCGGCTGCATGATTTTGATTAATCATCTGCTCTGCCCATTAACTGATATGATTTAATGTATTCATTAAGGGATAGGGTAACAAAGTGAAAAGACTTGCTTCATGCGCTCTGCTGATGACGCTGCTTGCTGGTTGCAACGACAGTGACCAGGCTAAGGATCATGACAACAGCGCCAAAGCCATTGAGATATTCAAGGTCAAAGCGAGTGAGGAGAACAAAATTGCTCCATTCACATACTCTGGCCTGGCTTTTCATCCTGATGAAAATAACTCGGCAACTACTACCAGCGGGTGGGTTTGCGGCGACGCCAAAATGACTCACTCGGGTGGGACATTTGAATTTAAGGTCAGAGGTCATGTCCTTCAAAACGGAAACATTAAGCAGGTTGGTGACCTGGCCGCGTTACCAGCTGGTTCTGAGATAGAGTCGAATGACGCGCTTTATAATCGACACTGCAAATAAATAAAACAGATTTCATGCAACCCCGCTTCGGCGGGTTTTTTATTGCCCGGAGAAAATAAATGTCTGAGAACCTCGGCGGCATTGATATCACTATCTCGCTGGACACCGCGCAGCTCCTTGATGGTGCGAAAGACGTTGAAAAGGCGCTAAAGCAGATTGATTCGGCCTCGAAAACCACCGGGCAGGAGATGGCTGGTCTCGACAAGAGCACAGCTGCGACAGGTGACTCGTTTACGGAGCTTGCCGGGTATGCGAACTCAATGGACAGTTCGCTGAAAAAGCTAAATACGAACGTTACCGCCATCGCGCGGGCAATGGATGAAGCCAGAAGCGGAGCTGGTGGAGCGAGCAGCGAATTTAGCCGTGCAGAGTCCATTATCGAGGCTTTGGGCAATCAGTTGGCTGTGCTGGAAGAGGCGCAGGAAGGTTCGGCTCGTAGTGCGGCTATCCTGGCTGCTCAATTGCGCGCTGGCTCAAAAGCCACGGATGAAGAGAAGCAGCGCATCGGAGAGCTCACCGGGCGCCTTTACGATATGAAAACCGGCGCTGAAACGGGGGCAAAGGGAACCGGAAGCTGGAAAACGAGCCTTCAACAGGCTGGCTTTCAGATGCAGGACTTCATTGTGCAGGTGCAGGGCGGGCAATCCGTGCTGGTGGCATTCGCCCAGCAGGGCTCGCAACTGGCTGGGGCTTTCGGCCCGGGCGGGGCAGTCGTGGGCGCCCTTATCGCGCTCAGTTCTGTACTGGCTGGCGTGCTGATCACATCGCTCAACGGTGGCAAGAACGCCATGGACGCGCTGAAAGATGCTGCTGAAGCGATGGATAAGGTCATTACCGTATCGCAAAACGGTGTGGCCGCGCTTTCTGATAAATACGCCTACCTGGCTAAAACCAATGCCCAGGTAGCTACTCTTATGCGCAATCAGGCGCTGCTGGAGTACAACGAGGCGATCAACAAAATACCGAAAGCTATCAGCGACGCATCAAGTTCGCTGCTCTCGTTCGGCGATAAAGCACTTTCCGCGCTTGGCGGTGGTTATGCCTCCGTTGATGGGTTCAATGACCGCCTTGCCGCGCTGAACATTACTACCAGCAATTACGCGCAGGCTATGAAGCAGGCTCTGGCCGCAGGACAGCGTTTCAGCGCTACCACGAACAGCATTGCTAACACTGTTGGTGCAGTAGCGGATAAGTTCGGCATATCTGAACAGCAGGCGTTTGAGTTCAGTAAGCAGTTATCTGACATTGCCAAAAACCCGTCACCAGAAGCTCTTCAGCGGCTCGCCACTGAATTACAGAACACGAAGAGCTCAACACAGGATGGGCAGACGGCCCTCACTGCATTTATCGGGACGCTGGTTAATCTTTCACGGGAAGCCGTTGTCGCAAAAGGCAACGTCGCCGCGCTGAAGCAGGAAACGGATAACCTGACCGCAGGACAGAAAAACCTGATAAAGCAGTCAGAGCGCAACCTGGCTCTGTCGAAGCTGCAAGGAGAGGCGCGCGCCAGATTACAGGCACAGTATGCGGCTGAAGACGCGGGTCTATCCAAAGACGATCCGCATACAAAGCAAATGGAAAACGACGCCGCGGCAACGTACCAGAACACGGAAGCCCAGAAGAAGCTCAACGCGGAAAACAAAAAGGGAGCATCGCAAGCTGAGTCCATCGCACAAAAGCTCGCAAACCTGAAGCAGCAGGCAGAGATTGCCGCCGGCACAACGAATGAGCTTAGCCGCGAGCAGGCAATGCTCAACGCTGAGCAATCACTGGGCAAAGCGGCGACACAGGCGCAGATTGCAGAGGCCCGCTCCTATGCTGCGGCAAAATGGGATACCGCCAACGCAATCAAAGCACAGGCGGCCGCAGAAAAGCTTTTGCCTGAGGCGCGGGAGAACGCGAGCTATAAGCAGGATGTCGAGGCGCTGAACACTGCGCTGAATGCCAAAAAGATAAGCCAGGAGCAGTACAACGAGACGGCTGAGAGGCTTGAGGCTACGCACCAGGCGAATCTTGCCAAAATTCGCTCGCAACAGGCGGTAACACCGCAGCAGGAAGCTGTCGGTTCAGTCGATCCGGTGCAGCAGCTTGCTAACGAGAATGCCCGCAAAATTGCACTCATCCAGGCTTTTGAGCAGCAGAGCCTGATCACTCATCAAAACGCCCTGGCGCTGCGGGCGGCAGCTGATAATGAGTATGAAAAAGCACGGATTGCCGCCCAGTGGGAAATCTGGCGCAACCAGAGCGCTGGCAATGAGGCGCTGGCGGCATCTTTTGATGCCCTGGCTGGCAACGCCTCTAACGCTTTGACCGGAATCATAACGGGCAGTATGACCGCTTCCGATGCCCTCCGCTCTGTTGGCAACACCGTCCTGAACAGCCTCATCAATAGCTTCGTCCAAATGGGTGTTGAGTGGGTTAAGTCAGCAATCATGGGCCAGGCGGCACAGACAGCGGCCATCGGCACGGTAACTGCTGTTCAGACGGCTGCAACCGGCGTGCAAACAGCAACTAGCGTTGCTGCGGCTGGCACTGTGGCTGCTGCATGGACGCCTGCGGCAATCCTTTCTTCTATCGCGTCTATGGGCACCGCTGCGGCGATTGGGCTCGGTGCGGTCGCTGGCGTAATTGGTGCGAATCTACTTGGCAAGCGCAAAAATGGTGGCCCGGTATCAGCGGGTGGGATGTATCAGGTTGGTGAAGGTGGCATGCCAGAAATTTATCAGGCCAGTACCGGGAAGCAATATATGATTCCTGGCGACAATGGCCGGGTGATAAGCAACAAGGAGATGACGGCGGGGGCAGGTGGCGGCGTGGTAATCAATATCCAGAACTACACATCGTCCTCTGTGGATGCTCAGGCCGGAACTGATGGCAATGGTGGAGTGACTGTGGATGTAATCGTCGCCGACCTTAACAATGGCGGTCCAATCAGCAATGCCATAACCAGCAATATGAACGTTAAACGCACGCCAAGAGGGCAGGGCTGATGGCTATTATCGACTATCCTGACTGGCTGCCGCTGGCGCAGAAGGCCAGCAAAAATATGACCTTCGACACCGGGTTTCAGACTGACCAGCCAGCAGTCGGCCCGGCTATTTTCCAGAATCTTACTGACGACCTAAAAACCACATGGTCACTGACGTGGATTTTCACACTTGATGAAGAACGCGCTTTCCAGCAATGGTTGCGCAGCCCGAACTACCTTAACCGCGGCGTTAACTGGTTTCGGATGCCCATCAACATTGGCGGCAGTGGCCTACAGGTTCAGGAGCTTCATTTCACGCAGATGCCGGTGCAAACCAGTATAGACGGCGGCGTGGTGACCTGGACTGGTACCGTTATAGCCAACCACCTCTATAACCCTGACGACGAGTTCGACGACATCATTGTTGAGCTGCCGCCGCCGTGGGATTCGTGGCTGGATATCGTTGTAACGGGTTATCCTGACAACAGAGACCCAGAATCACTACCGAGGGTGCCGTAATGCCGTCCTTTCGTGAATACAAGCAACAGCGACCGACGCGCGGACTGTTCGATACCATCACTTTCTATCACCCGTCATTCGGATACGTCCGCCTGGTAGATAAGCAATTCTTCGACAAAACGCTTGGCGGCCAGGTTTACAAGCCTGCGCGTTTCGAGATTGAAGAGAGCCAGCAAAGCGGGACTCCTGTGATTGATGCCACTGTGAAACTTGGCCGCCTTTCATCGGACATCAAAACGCTGATGAAGAAGTGGAAGGGAGTATCCCGATTGACGGCAATCACAGCGACGCGGCAGATATTCGACAGTGGAGATGTGTCTGCGCCGATTAAGTCGTGGCAACTGTACGTCAAAACGGTAGATATCGACGCAGATGCTGCATCGGTAACCCTTTCAGTAACTAACCCGTTAAACAACAACGTAGGCCGACTTTATGATCCGCAAGAATACACGGGACTTCAGTACCTCTGAGTTCGTCAGGCGGGTTATTGGCGTGCCTTGGGCGAACCGCGCCTGCTCGTTCGAGAAAGTAGACTGTTGGGGGCTGGTTGTTCTCTATTACCGCCACGTGCTCGGTATTGAGCTACACCAGACACCGGACTACGAAGCTGGCGAGGACTTCTTCACCTGTTATCAGGGCGACGTAGTCTTCTGGCGTCAGGTCGATAATCCGGTAGAGGGTGGAATATTCGTGGGATACCGAGGCGCACAACCGGCGCATGTTGGACTGGTGCTCAACAGGCAAGCGTTGCACTCTCGCGGCGAGAACGGAAGCGTGCGCATGGACTCGTTGCTGGTCATTCAGCGGGCATTCACTAAAGTGGAGTTTTTCGAATATGGCGTTGATTGAGATTCAGCGTTTCCCAGGGACGCCAAAAGAACGCTACAGGGTGCCAAACGGCACCCTTTTTTATGACTGGCTGGCGGCCAATGACGCCACCTTTCACCGTGACCTGCTGATCATCCGCAACGGCGTGAAGCTGAGTGACGACGATGAGCTGGCGTTTGAGCTGAGCGAGCTGGATGTCATTCAGATTTTCGACCAGCCAAAAGGCATTGTGGAAGACATACTCAGCCCTATCTTTAAAGTTGTTGGGCAGGTCTTTTCGTTTCTTGCGCCCAAACCTGCTATCGCTAATACGGGTGGAAATTCGGTTGACTCGCCCAACAACAGTCTGACAGGGCAAACTAACACCGCTAGGGTATATAAGGCTAAGCCTGACATTTACGGGCAAATCAGATCGTTCCCTGACCTGATTCAGGAATCCTTGTTTGAATACGTCCGGCAAAGCGAAAATGATGGCGGGCTGAAGTACGTCACAGAATGGATGTGCGTAGGCATAGGGAAATATGACTACGAGTCGGTAAGATATTCAGAATCCAGCCTTGGCAGTATGGCTGGCGCTGAATATCAGTTTTATCAACCAGGGGAAACCATCCCTACGATTAATGAAGGATATTCCTTTGATGATGTGGACGGACAGGAAATTCCAGGCCCTAACGAAAGTGATAATTTTCCTGTTGAAACTGCATCGGCTAACACGGTAGTTAGTGGTAACTATGCAGGCGGACAAATATCCATGAAGATAGTCAAACAGACTGAGTTCGACTATTTTATGGGTCTCGTATTACCTCACGCGGTAACCTTCACCATAAACGTTACTTACAATACTTCCACGGGCTCTGTTACGAAAGACGCGCTTTTTTCAGGCGTGTTAATATCGGCTGTCGAGACGAATGATGGAGCAGTCACCAACCCTGTCCGCTGGTATACATTTACTATGAACCAGTTGAGTGGTCCTCCAGATATTCCGGCAGGGGCAAAAATTAATACTACCAAATTTATACTTAATGATAACGAGGCTTTGGTGGTTGGGCCGTTTTTCTCGCCAGTAGAATCACGAGAGCTATGGCTGCACACTCAATCGTCGCTGGGTGGGGGAGACTACGCTGACTGGAAAGTTGTCATCTGGAAAATAGACGACAACTATAACCAGATTCCTGGTACTCAGCAGACTTTTGTTTATCATCAGGGAACGCCACACGATTCTGATAGTGAAGTATTTTACCGAACAGACAAAATAAGGCCTGCGGGAGGTTTTGGTAAATATGCCATCAATTTCCAGCGCACCAACAATTCAAATGACCACTCAATTTTAAAGGTCGAAGAGATACACGCCGTTAACGTGAGGAGTAATGTTGTTCATCCTACAGATACCCTCGTTCGCGTAAAGGTAAGGGCAACAGAAAATGCGTTAGGCAGTCGCGATCGAAAATACAATGCGTTGGTAACCCGTCACACCATCAGTTACAACCTGGACACCCAGGTTGTAGATTACACGCTGAGGCCGTCGCGCTCCTTTGCGGATGCTGTTGCGCACACCTGGCTGATTATGGGGGAGCAACCCGAAAGCAGCATTGATTTATATGGCCTGTACTCTATTGCAGAAAGTTTGCCTGACGAGCGTCTTGGCTACTTCGACTATACGTTTGACGACGAGAACGACTCGCTCGGAGATCGTGTCCAGGCTATCTGTAATGCTGCCAGTGTTGTCGCTTATTGGGATGATGGTGTACTGACATTCACCAGAGACCAGAAAGTGGACTACCCGGCGGCAGTATTCAACCGGGCAAACATGAAGACGGACGAGTACAAAATGACGTACGAAGCCACGCTACCAGGAGGGTATGACGGTGTGCAGGTGTCCTATGTTCATCCCACAACGAACAACAAGACATACATCAATTATCGCGTGCTGAACGGCGCTATCGTTGAGCAGGAGGCAGAGAATCCGAACAAACTGGAGATTGTCGGATTCCGCAACGAGTATCAGGCGCGTGAAAGGGCGATGAGGGAAGTTAAACGCCTTATTTATTCGCGTGTGAAGATGAATGCAAAAGTTTTCGAAGACGGGATCATTCAGGTGGGTAGTGTCATTCAGATGCCTGACATCTACGACAGTAATCAGCAGCAGGGTTATATTACCGGGCGCGCCGGAAACAACTTCGATACCAGCGAACCGATCACATTCTCTGGTTCGATGTATGTGCTTGTCACAGACAGCCTGGGAAATCCGACGTTACGCTATCCAGCTTCGCCTCGAACGGACACCAAATACGGATTTACCGCGGCCATACCCAACATTCAGCTCAATATCTGGAATGGAGACACGGTGCAGCTACCGTCGCGTTATCTCATTGCGACAGTAGAAGAACTGGATAGCCAGTTATGGACGGTCAACAGCATCAAACCAAATACCGATAATACCGTATCACTAACAGTCTCAGAATATAGCGACTCGATTTACTCATAACACCCATTCAACCATCACGACCCGGCTACCGAGCCGGGTTTTTTTATGGAAAAAATATGGCTACGCAACCTACTCAAAATGCAGTTCCCAGTGAATCGCCGCGCGACCTCAAGTTTAATGCCGGGAAGATCGACGAGTTCGTCACTTCGCTGGTAAATACCTACACTGACCGATTTGGAAATCAGCATTACACCATTGAAGGGCTGCGTTGGTTGGCGCAGCAAACTATCGCACAATATGGATGGATTCTTGTCGAATCATTCCAGGATGGTGCTGTTATCACTCTGCCTAATCAGGCTCTACGTGATGACTCAACAGGTGAATACTATCGCTGGGATGGGGCTCTTCCCAAGACGGTTCCTGCTGGATCTACCCCTGCCTCAACAGGCGGCATTGGCATAGGGGCGTGGATTGGCATTGGTGATGCTGCTCTTAAAACTATGCTGTTGAGCAATGCCGGGAGCTCAATGATAGGTATGCAGGAAGGAGGGACGTTAAAGGATGTAATTAAATGGGTTACTCCAGAGCAGTTCGGAGCAAAAGGTGATGGGGCTACAAATGACACCGCAGCCATTCAGGCTGCTATCGACTGGTCATTCAACAATGGTGGCGGGGTTGTTCGATTGGGTCCAAAGGTTTACCGGGCAGCGAATTTAACACTGAAACCGCGAGTGGTAATCGAAGGTGTTACAAAAGAAACGTCCATGATCATGGCACCAAATGGATGGACTGGTAATGCTGTAATTATGGGGCAGGGATATCTGACCTATAAGACCGATAGCGCCTCTCAGGTGGTTCCAGCTTGCTATAGCTCTGGTCTGCGTAACGTTACCGTTCATGGTAACAAGTCCAACTATTCAGGCACACCGGCTAAAGACGTTGGTTGCGGCGTTCTTTTGGCTGGAGCCAACATTATCCTGGATAACATCAAGATAATTTACGTTCCTTCAGTAGGGCTGGTTACTCTCGATTGGGGGACGAACCGTAGTCTTTATATGGCTGCAGATCCGAACCGAGGTTGGGCGCACATAGGCATGATCCGCACCATCCGAATCCAGTTCTGCGGTAATGACTGCTGGCACTGTGAAGCACAAGATTACTTTCTTGATGACGTTGAAATTGTAGGGGCTGGCGACGGTTTCACATCAGCAACTGACACGTTTTCATTCTGGCAGCCAGATGAGCTCGTGGCTAACTTCAGGGTGTGGCGAAACGTAGATCTTGGTTTCTTCCATAGCTATGGTAATTACAATGGCTACGGGTTGGTGGCTGGAGGAAACACCTCTACATTCTTTATCAGGATAAAGTATGACTCACTCATCCTTGAAAGTTGCTGCGTAGCAGGGTGGTTTAAATCCAGCAGCTACGTACAAGGTGGGAAACTTGATTATCACGAAATAAGCCAACAAAAAGTCATAGCAAAACACGGCTCACTGATGCCTGCCGCGTTAATAATTGAGTGCTCTAATACCCGGGCCAGCAACTTTGGCTCTGTTGAGTGCGTGCAATCTGGAGGTGATGCGACTATCCCGGACTACTCTGGCGTGTTGCTTTATATGGCAGGACAATTCAATATAATTGAATGCCTAAAAATTAGCAGGAGCCCTACGGTAGGAGACGCCTTGAGAGGAACTGGTGTAGTTCTGGAAGGGGCGAACAATCGAATAAACAGCGGAGTATTGAAAGGGTTCTTTGGAACCGATAACCGTGCTACAGCCAGTAGCTGCATAGTAGCAAGCTCTGGATATCACTATATTAACATTGCTATCGGTTTTGCAAATGTCGGCGTACGTCTGGTTGGCGGTCACCTGCAGGGTGAAATTAAGAATATGGGGAATCTCACTACATGGCAAATTGGCATGGAAAGTGAGACAACCCATAATAGAGCAATGCTAAAACTTTATTCTGATTCAGGTTCTAACATTGGAGTTATACGAGGAGGAGCGGGGGCTGTTAACACTGGAATCACAACAGTGCAGACAATATCGATAACCGGACTTTCTCTACCCTATCTGCCAGCAGCCTCAGAAGTAACTCCCCACATTGTTATTGACGCTTCCAATGGGAGCTCTATACCTCCTCAGGTTGATTCAATAACCTACATTGCATCCTCAAGCACGGTAAATCAGCTTACATTCTTGGTAAGGCTAACCAACTCCAACAGTCCAATGCAGGTAACAATAGGCGCAAGGCTTAACTAAAAAAAAGCCCCGAAAGGGGCTTATTTGAATTGAACATAAGGGACTCCATCGCAATCACTTATGGTGTAATTTCTTCTAACTATCAATGGCTTGGTTGCGCATAATTCTTTTGTATATGTGACATTCATTCCAATATTCTTGTAACGCAGAAGAGCATTTGTTTGATAGGCAGAATAAAAGTAATCCATAACCATCATTCTTAACGGCGGAAAATAATTCAGGTTGTTTATCATTTCTCCGCTTTTAGATGGTGTCTTGCTCATCGGAACATATATCGTCACAGATCCATCGTCACTGAAATAATTATCAGGAACATGATAATAAACATCACTCAGAATCATTGATGTTCTTTCTGTAGAGTAATTTTGAGCAGAAACAAAAGCGGATGCTGTCATAATATTAAATACAGAAAGTATAGAGATGCACCAAACAGAAATTCTATTGGCAAGCCTTATATTAATGCAAAGACATACAAGCAACGCCAGAACAAGTGAAACAGTAGTTAATGTTCGCTGTTCAATAACAGGGTTATAAACCAATAAAGATGGAAGAACAACCATTAAGCATACTACGGGCGGCGCAATCAATAAAGATAATGCAGAGCCAGCATCCCGTCTGGATGACGCTTTAATCATCATGTATAACCAAGAAGCAAATGATAGGAAAGTCAGGATTTTAAAAACTAATAGTTGTAGATTATTATAAGTTAAGGATAACGCCCAAGACATTACGTTAATATTTCTAGTTAGCCTGCCGTTAAGAAAATCCTGAACTGTCATAAATGAACTGTGCTCATTAAAATATTGATCATGAGCGAAAAAGTGTTTATACAGCAAGGCCATGGATACGGCACAAAAAATTGGAATCAACTTTACTAACGATGCCCTTGCAATTGCATATGTGGGTACTTTATTGTGCAGAGAGTGCAACAGTAAAAATATTGCACTTGCTGCTATATAGTAATTAAAAGATAATTGATAAAAAAAGGTTGCCACACATAGTGTAAGAGTTTGTGCTAAAACACATCTTAAACTCAAGTTTCTCACAAATGACCCTGCAATTACAGACGCCATCATTGAGATAGTCATTCCTATGTTGTCAACATGAAACGCCATGCTCTGAATTATTCCAGGTGAGGAAAATATGCAAATAAAAAGAGCGGTAACTGGCACTTTCAGATTTTCATCATGCTTTCTGACTACAAGAAAGTAAGACAAAATAGATATAAACCATATGGCAACTAGGTTGAAATTGTATATATTGGGAAATATTTTACTTTCAAAAAGGTTGTAAGTAAAATATAGCCACTCCGTGAAAGGTCTACCTTGATTAGCTAGGTTGGTTGTTGTTGAGCTAAATCTATGTAAATCGTCATAGTATGGCGTTAACCCCCAAAATTGTATTAGGAAGATAGCAAGAAATATCGGAAAAATAGCATGTATTTTTTCTAAACGGAAATCCCTCATTTTTTACCCCTCAATATGTAGCGCGGGCGCTTTTTAACCTCAGTGTAAATTCTTCCAATATACTCACCCAAAACTCCTATCCCGATTAGCTGCACGCCACCCAGAAAAAGAATAGATACCAGCAGGGATGGGTATCCGCGAACAGGGTTACCAAAGGCCAACGTGTCGACAATCATCCATGCACCATAGAGGAAAGACAGCCCGGCCACTAACAAGCCAATGTACGTCCACATCCGCAGAGGGAAGGTTGAGAAGCTGGTAATCCCTTCCAGCGCAAGGTTCCAGAGCTTCCATCCGTTAAATTTGGTACTTCCTGCCACGCGTTCTGCGCGCGAATACTCAACCACATCAGTGCGCCCACCTACCCATGACAGCACTCCTTTCATGAACAGGTTTCGCTCAGGAAGCAGCTTGATATTCTCTACAACCTCCCGAGACATCAGGCGAAAGTCGCCGACATTCTCTTCAATCTGCGGATTGCTGATTTTGTTGTGAAGTTTATAGAACATTTCAGCGCTCTTGCGCTTCAGCCTACCGTCTGTGGAGCGGTCTGTGCGCTTAGCCAGCACGACATCTGCGCCAGCCTGCCAGCGTTCTATCAGTTGCGGGATAACTTCAATCGGGTCCTGCAAATCTACGTCTATTGGAATCACTGCGTCGCCGGTGGCGTGGTCCAGACCTGCAAATAGCGCGGGCTCTTTGCCGAAGTTACGAGTAAAGGACAAAGGCACCACGAGCGGATCTGAAACGGCCAGCGCATTGATAATCGACTCTGTAGCGTCTTTACTACCATCATTAATGAATACGATCTCCACCTCAAATGATTTAAGCGGCTCATATTCCCTGACGGTTTTATAGAAAATAGGGATAGTGTCTTCTTCATTGAAGACAGGGACGACGAGTGAAATCTTCATTTTGCTTCCCTGAAGACGATGTATTTCGAATAGATAAACCCGCACACCAGGCTGATAGCAGAGAACACGACAAGCGTTAACAGTGGCGGGAGAGAGCATTTATCAGCAGCCCATCCGACAGCCGCGCTAAGCGATCCCATGAAACCTACGTAAAGCATGTAGCGCGTCGTGGTCGTAGAACTGTTGAACGTAAAGCGGGCGTTTGCAAAGAAGCTAAAGCTTACCGCAACAACGAATCCGCTGAAGTTCGCCAGCGCCTGGCTGGTTCCTAATGCATAGAAGCATGCTGCGAATACTACCCAATGGATTAGCGTGTTGAGCACGCCCACGGAGGCGTACTTCGTGAAGAGCTTGAGCATATCTAAGTCCGTTAGATTTGAAGGGGAAGAGTCTATCATCGGACGCGGCATCGATCGACGGTGAGTGGGGCATGCATGGGGCAAAAAATTAGCGCAAAACAACTCAAAACCTCGGAAGGTGTCGATTCGTCTTGCGCTAATGCATTGCTTGTAGCCTAGTTTTCTACCACATCAACACGCTTCCACGCTGAACGGCTGCCTATTTTAAACAAACCGGATTGGGCAGAATAATCGCATATCGCCTTTTATGATGGCCGCGAATATTAACGCCGCTAAATAAAACATATAAAAAAGCCGCTAATCAGGAGCGGCTTTTTTTTATCCGGTATATCAGCTTTTGCGCTTCTTCTCGCCCGCCAGAGCAGGGGGACACCACATGGCCAGCGGGTTTGCTGAGGGGCGCGAGGCTCAGTGGGCCTCAGATCCAGCCAAACCTGACGGATAAGGAAAGGAGTAGACCAGCAAAGGCGAACATATTAAGTAAAACCGCAGTTCTGCTTGAAATCTCCATACGATACTCCGGGGCATCTTGTTTACGACACAGGGAGTATAGCTATTGTTTATTGCGGCGCATCTTCAATTTTCAAAAATCAGATTATTCGCGCAGTGCATTCTGAGATATTTCTTAAGCATGCCTGAATAATTGCATTTTCATTTATTGCCGCGCAATAACCAATTATTCCGGTTCGCCGAATTGCTCAAGGAACTGACGCAGCGCAATGCGTTCATCATCTGTAAGGGACAAAAAGCGGACAACCTGCTCTTCAAGATGACTGCAGGGCTGTGCAATGATGGTCATCAGCGTTTCATTATCAGATTGTCGAATAAGCGAGACGCCGCGCAGCGTACCGGACGCCGTAAGAACGGCTTTAATGCAAATATCGTCACGTAAAATCAGTGGGTTCATAGTGCCGGGAAGGTTTAGCAAAATCATCTGCCCACACAAATAGCACATCTCTTGCCTTGATACAATTCACCTTTTTATAGTGATTGAACTGATAGCCTTTATCTATTGTAGTAATAATTAACTCTTTGTTTTGACAGTAAAGATACGTAAATCTCTGTCTGTGTAATAAAGCAGCATTTGTAAATAAAAAGTATAAAAAAAGGCCGCCTGCGCGACCTTAGGATTACTTCTGATTCGGACTGGGTCTTTTATCGCCAGATTCCGGTGCTTCGTTCGGATCATCTTTTTCGACGTTCAGCGGATAGTTATTCATCACGTTCTCCTGTCGTTAATCAAACACCTGTTAAGTATAGACAGCAGAAAGCAGAACAAGCCAGGCGGCAGAGGGCAATGCGTATCCAGAACCAATAAAAACGCCCACCGGCCGGAGCGCGGTGGGCGTGGTGTGGCGCAAGTGAGAAGCTCTCAGTAGCGGCCGAAAAGATCGCGTTTTTTGGGTTTGAACGCCTGCGCCAGCAGCACCAGCAGGGCAACCACCAGATAGGCGGTGAAAATGCCTATCAGCCACTGCGGCATCTCCAGCGTCAGGAAGGACCACTGGCGCTCGGCGCAGTCGCCGCTGGCGACAAACACCTGTGGCAGCCATTTGTCGAGCGGCAGCCAGGTCGGGAAACGGGCTGCGAAATCGCAGGTGACAAACGGCGAAGGGTGCAACTGGATGTTTGTGTGCTCAATGGAGAGCATCAGGCCTTTCCAGGCGCTGTAGATCCAGATGCCCATCGCGACAAAGCGTAACGGGGTTTTTGGTGCAATGGCTCCCACCAGCCCTGCGCCCATGACGCCAAACAGCGCACAACGTTCATAAATACACAATACGCATGGCTTCAGCATCATGACATGCTGGAACCACAGCGCCACCATCTCCAGCGCGAAAGCGGTGAGCGCCAGCAACAGCCATGCGCCGCGCCCACGCGAACACTGGTTTAAATATCGCAACATAATGATTATCTCTGCAATCTGCGTTGAACCGGCAGTGTAAACGAAAACGGGTTAGACGCCACTAGCCACATCAAAAATAACGCATTAAACCCCTGCCTATAAACAAAAAATCGGGCCGCGAAGGCCCGATTTGCGATTAATGCAGCAGCGCCGTGGTGGCAGGCGTGCTGACCCAGCCGCTTTGCAGCAGCCAGTCGGTGAACGGCACCAGCGTAAACTGTACACAGGCGAGCCCCACCAGCGTCAGTACGATTGTATACGGCAGCGCCATCCAGACCATGCGGCCATAGGAAAGACGGATTAGCGGCGCCAGGGCTGACGTCAGCAGGAACAGAAACGCCGCCTGGCCGTTAGGCGTGGCGACGGACGGCAGGTTGGTGCCAGTGTTGATTGCCACCGCCAGCATCTCAAACTGTTTCGCGTCGATAACGCCCTGTTGCAGCGCGCTTTTCGCCTCGTTGATATACACAGTGCCGACAAACACGTTATCGGAAATCGACGACAGCAGGCCGTTGAAGAGATAGAACAACGACAGTTGGTTATGCGGCGAGGCTTCTAGCACATACGCGATAATCGGCGCGAACAGATGCTGGTCGATGATAACGGCAACTACGGCGAAGAACACAGTCAGCAGGGCGGTAAAGGGCAGCGCTTCGGTAAATGCTTTGCCGATAGCGTGCTCGTCGGTGACGCCGCACAGCGAGGAGGCGAGAATAATGACCGAAAGACCAATCAGTCCCACTTCAGCCAGATGCAGCGCCAGCGCGGTAATCAGCCACACGCCGATAAGCGCCTGGATAATCAGCTTCATGGTGTCCTGACGGGTACGCTTCTGACGGCTCTTGTCGTCGTATTCGCGCAGGATCTTACGCACCGGCTCCGGCAGCGGTTCGCCATAGCCAAACGATTTGGTTTTCTCTACGAGAATGCAGGTGAGGATGCCGCAGATAAAGACCGGCACGCTCACGGGCGCGACGCGCAGCAGGAAATCGCCGAAGCCCCAGCCTGCCGCGTGCGCGATAATCAGGTTCTGCGGCTCACCGACCATCGTCATCACGCCGCCAAGCGCAGTGCCGACGCCCGCGTGCATCATCAGACTGCGCAGAAACGCGCGAAAGCGCTCAAGCGTGGCGCGGCGTTCGTCGTCAAGCTGGGCATCATCTACCAGCTCCTGCCCCTCATCACGATTCGACGCGACGCGATGGTAGATACCGTAAAAGCCCACCGCCACGCTAATCACTACAGCAACGACCGTCAGCGCGTCGAGAAACGCGGAAAGAAACGCCGCCGCAAAGCAGAATGCCAGCGAGAGCAGGGTTTTAGAGCGAATGCCCAACAGCAGGCGGGTGAAAATGAGCAGCAGCAACTGCTTCATAAAATAAATGCCCGCCACCATAAAAATCAGCAACAGCACGACGGCGAGGTTATTTGCCACTTCTTCGCGCACGTGTTCGGCGCTGGTCATCCCGATAAACAGCGCCTCGACGGCCAACAGCCCGCCCGGCAGCAGAGGGTAGCACTTCAGCGCCATCGCCAGCGTGAAGATAAACTCAATGACCAGCAGCCAGCCGGCGGTGAAGGGGCTTACCCAGAAAACCAGAGGATTAAGAATCAAAAAGCCAAGTAAACAAAGCTTGTACCAGTCCGGAGATTGTCCTAAAAAGTTACGATACAACGCCCGGCCATATGAAATTTCCATGCCATGATCCTTTACGGTTATTTTTCGTTAACATGTCAGGGTACCCGGCAGTGGTGCGGCAATCAAGCCGCAGGCGCGTATGGCGGGCCGGTGGGGATTGTTAAAAACCGAACCACGATCCCTTTTTTACATTTCGTCATGCTATCTGCGCCCCGGCGCGTCTGGTATGATGAGTGAATTTTGCATCTCAGGTGTATTGGAAAGCTCATTATGGTGATTAAGGCGCAGAGCCCGGCGGGTTTCGCGGAAGAGTACATTATTGAAAGCATCTGGAATAACCGCTTCCCTCCGGGATCTATTCTGCCTGCTGAACGCGAACTCTCTGAACTGATTGGCGTTACGCGCACCACCCTGCGCGAAGTGTTACAGCGCCTGGCGCGCGATGGCTGGCTGACTATCCAGCACGGTAAGCCAACGAAAGTAAACAACTTCTGGGAAACTTCAGGCCTCAATATTCTCGAAACGCTGGCGCGTCTCGACCACGAAAGCGTCCCGCAGCTTATCGACAACCTGCTTTCCGTGCGCACCAACATCGCGACGATTTTTATTCGTACCGCGCTGCGTATGCACCCGGATCGCGCGCGCGAAGTGCTCGCGACGGCGGATGAAGTCGAAGACCACGCAGACGCTTTCGCGGAGCTCGATTACAACATTTTCCGCGGTCTGGCGTTCGCCTCCGGCAATCCGATCTACGGGCTGATTCTCAACGGCATGAAAGGGCTTTACACCCGCATCGGCCGCCACTATTTCTCCAACCCGGAAGCGCGCAGCCTGGCGCTGGGCTTTTACCATAAGCTCGGCACGCTCTCGCGCGAAGGGCTGCACGATCAGGTCTACGACGTGGTGCGTACTTATGGCCGTGAAAGCGGCGAGATCTGGCACCGGATGCAGAAAAACCTGCCGGGCGATCTGGCGATGCACAGCCGTTAACGCATGGCGCAAACATAAAAAAGGCTTCCTTCGGGAAGCCTTTTTTGTTGGGCGCGCGTCAGAGCGTATTGATCCGCGGCGGGCAGCGCTCCAGCAGCTCCACGCTGCCGTCTTCGTTCTGCTGCTCCAGCAGCACGTCGAAACCCCACAGGCGATGCACATGTTTCAGCACTTCCCGACGGCCCTTATCGAGCGGCGCGCGGTGCTGCGGAATGTAGCGCAGCGTCAGCGCGCGGTCGCCGCGCAGGTTAACGTTCCACACCTGAATATTTGGCTCCAGGTTGCTCAGGTTATACTGTGCCGACAGCTCATTACGAATCGCCCGGTAGCCCTCTTCGTTGTGGATCGCCTCAATTTCCAGATAGTTGTTGCGATCGTCATCGAGCACCGTAAAGAAGCGGAAATCGCGCATGACTTTTGGTGACAGGAACTGGCTAATAAAGCTCTCGTCTTTGAAGTCGCGCATCGCGAAATGCAGTGTTTCCAGCCAGTCGGATCCGGCGATATCCGGGAACCAGTGGCGGTCTTCGTCGGTCGGGTTCTGGCAGATACGCTTGATATCCTGGAACATAGCGAAGCCGAGGGCGTACGGGTTAATGCCGCTGTACCACTGGCTGTTATACGGAGGCTGGAATACCACGTTGGTGTGGCTGTGTAAAAATTCCAGCATAAAGCGCTCGGTCACTTTCCCTTCATCATAGAGATGGTTCAGGATGGTGTAATGCCAGAAGGTTGCCCAGCCTTCGTTCATCACCTGCGTCTGTTTCTGCGGGTAGAAATACTGGCTCACCTTACGCACGATGCGCAGGATCTCGCGCTGCCACGGCTCCAGCAGCGGAGCGTTCTTCTCCATAAAGTAGAGCAGGTTCTCCTGCGGCTCGGCCGGGAAGCGGTGGTGCGCCTCGACGGCTTTCTCCTCTTCACGTCTGGGGAGCGTGCGCCACAGCATATTGACCTGGCTTTGCAGATACTCTTCGCGGCTTTTCTGGCGCGCTTTCTCTTCCTGGAGCGAGATCTTCTGCGGGCGTTTATAACGATCCACGCCGTAATTCATCAGCGCGTGACATGAATCCAGCAGCTTCTCCACTTCATCCACGCCGTAGCGCTCTTCGCACTCGGTAATGTAATGACGGGCGAAAATCAGGTAATCAACAATCGAGCTGGCGTCGGTCCAGCTGCGGAACAGATAGTTATTTTTAAAAAACGAGTTGTGGCCGTAACAGGCGTGCGCCATTACCAGCGCCTGCATGGTAATGGTGTTCTCTTCCATCAGATACGCGATACACGGATTGGAGTTAATCACGATTTCATAGGCCAGCCCTTGCTGCCCATGTTTGTAGAGCCGCTCGGTCTCGATGAATTTCTTACCAAATGACCAGTGCGGGTAGTTAATCGGCATCCCGACGCTGGAATACGCGTCCATCATCTGTTCGGAGGTGATTATCTCAATCTGATGCGGGTAAGTGTCCAGCCGGTAGAGTTTCGCCACGCGATCGATTTCAGCGAGATAGACATCCAGCAGCTCGAATGTCCAGTCCGGTCCGTCGCTCAGACGTTGGGTATCCTTTTTCAGGGAATCAGTTACGGTAGCCATCAGCGCGCCCTCATTGTTAGCGGCTCTCATCCGGGGAGAGCTTTAATTTCAAGCATAGATCACCCCCGACTTATCAGCGCCACGGCAAAAATTTTTTCTGCGCGATTTCCTGAGCCTGCCTGTCGGTAAATGCCGGGCGTCACAGAATTTTATTTTGTCGGAAAGGGAAGGGAAGCAGGAGATTCTGAAAGCGCCATCCATGCTGCGACGGGGAAAGTTGTGAGTCGGTTCACCATAAAAAAGCCATATGTTGAATAATATTTTCTTCTGGGTTATCAATTTGTAATCAGTTAATTATTCTTTAGCCTGAGAAGGAAGAGGACATGCATGTAGTCGTGCTGGGGAGTGGAGTTGTCGGCGTCGCCAGCGCCTGGTATTTACGCCAGGCGGGGCACGAAGTGACGGTTATCGATCGCGAGCCGGGCCCGGCGCTGGAGACCAGCGCCGCCAACGCCGGCCAGATCTCGCCCGGTTATGCGGCACCCTGGGCCGCCCCCGGCGTGCCGCTGAAAGCCATCAAGTGGATGTTCCAGCGTCACGCGCCGCTGGCCATCAGCCTTGACGGCACGCACTTTCAGCTTAAGTGGATGTGGCAGATGCTGCGCAACTGCGACACCCGCCACTACATGCAGAATAAAGGCCGCATGGTGCGGCTTGCGGAGTACAGCCGCGACTGCTTAAAAGCGCTGCGCGAATCCACCGGCATTCAGTATGAGGGCCGTCAGGGCGGGACGCTGCAACTGTTCCGCACCGAACAGCAGTATGAAAACGCCTCGCGCGATATCGCTGTGCTGGAAAGCGAAGGCGTGCCGTTCCGTCTGCTGAAAGCCGCTGAACTTGCGCAGGTTGAACCGGCGCTGGCTGAAGTAGCGCATAAACTCACCGGCGGGCTGCAACTGCCGAACGATGAAACCGGCGACTGCCAGCTTTTCACCACGCGCCTCGCGCAGATGGCGGAAGCGGCGGGCGTGGTGTTCCGTTACAACACGCCGGTAGACAGACTTCTCTCGGAAGGCCAGCGTATTTACGGCGTGAAGTGTGGCGATGAAGTCATCAAAGCGGATGGCTATGTGATGGCGTTCGGCTCCTATTCCACCGCTATGCTGAAAGGCATCGTGGATATTCCGGTCTACCCGCTGAAGGGCTATTCGCTCACCATTCCGATTGCCGATGAAAGCGGCGCGCCGGTCTCAACGGTGCTCGATGAAACTTATAAAATCGCCATTACGCGCTTTGATGACCGTATCCGCGTCGGTGGTATGGCTGAAATTGTCGGCTTTAACACCGAGCTTTTGAAACCGCGTCAGGAGACGCTGGAAATGGTGGTGCGCGATCTCTACCCGCGCGGCGGCCATATCGAACAGGCGAAATTCTGGACCGGCCTGCGCCCGATGACGCCGGACGGCACGCCGGTGGTCGGGCGTACCGAATTTAAAAACCTGTGGCTCAATACCGGCCACGGCACGCTTGGCTGGACGATGGCCTGCGGCTCAGGCCAGCTTCTGAGCGATATTATCTCCGGCCGCACGCCCGCCATTCCGTTTGAAGATCTGTCTGTCGCCCGTTACGCGCCGGGCTTTACGCCGTCGTCCTCCCACCGCCTGCACGGCGCGCACCCCTGATAAGGAACCCGCATGTCTCGTCCGATACAGGCGAGCCTGGATTTGCAGGCTCTGCGTCACAACCTGGAGGTGGTGCGCCGCGCGGCGCCCCGATCGCGCGTCTGGTCAGTGGTCAAGGCGAACGCCTACGGCCACGGGCTTGACCGCGTCTGGTCGGCGCTCGGTGCCACCGACGGTTTTGCCATGCTCAATCTGGAAGAGGCCATTCTGCTGCGCGAGCGCGGCTGGAAAGGGCCGATTCTGATGCTGGAAGGTTTTTTCCACGCCGATGAACTGCCGCTGTTTGATAAATACCGGCTCACCACCAGCGTGCACAGCAACTGGCAGTTAAAGGCGCTGGCGGAGGCGAAGTTGAACGCGCCGCTGGATGTCTATCTTAAAATCAACAGCGGCATGAACCGTCTCGGTTTTGTGCCGGAGCGGGTGCATACCATCTGGCAGCAGCTTAAAGCGATTGCCAACGTGGGGCAGATTACGCTGATGGCGCACTTCGCCGACGCCGATCGCCCGGACGGCATCGACGCGGCGATGGTGCGCATTGAGCAGGCGGCGGAAGGCATTGACGCGCCGCGCTCGCTCGCGAACTCCGCCGCCGCGCTCTGGCATCCGCAGGCGCATTTCGACTGGGTACGCCCTGGTATCGTGCTTTACGGCGCGTCGCCGACCGGGCAGTGGCGTGATATCGCCACCAGCGGCCTGCAACCGGTGATGACGCTGAAAAGCGAGATCATCAGCGTGCAGACGTTAAAGCCGGGCGACACCGTGGGCTACGGCAGCCGCTACCGCGCAGCTGGCGAACAGCGTATCGGCATTGTGGCGGGCGGCTACGCTGACGGTTATCCGCGTCATGCGCCGGACGGCACGCCAGTGCTGGTGGATGGCGTGCGTACCGGCATTGTCGGTACCGTGTCGATGGATATGCTGGCGGTCGATCTCACGCCCTGCCCGCAGGCAGGCATCGGCAGCCCGGTGGAGCTGTGGGGCAACGAGATTAAAATTGACGATGTCGCCGCGGCCTGCGGCACGATTGGCTATGAGCTGATGTGCGCGCTGGCGCCGCGCGTGCCGGTCAGCACGCGCTAAGCGCGCTATAAAGGCGATAAAAAAGGGAAACCCGCGGGTTTCCCTTTTGCGTTTGTGTTGTGCGATACCGTCAGTCGTCGCTGTCTTCGGCCACTTTCAGACCGATGCGGCGGATCTGGTTATTCTCTTTCTCCGCCACCGTCCACGTCATGCCCGCGAAATCGACCTGGTCGCCCACGACAGGCGCGGCGCCAATCAGCGCCAGCACCACTTCGCCAATGGTGCGGTTTTGATCCACCGCCGACTGGTCATCCAGCCCGTAGATAAACGCCACGTCGGAGAATTTCGCGTCGGCTTCGAGGATAAAATCACCGAAGAAGCGCTGGTCAAGCGCCACCGGCGGAGACTGGCTGAAAAGCTTGCCGAGCGCAGGCAGGTCGCGCTCGCGGCCAATCACACACAGCACATCGCCTTCACGCAGCCGGGTACTGCCGGTCGGGTGCATCAGCTGGTTTTCACGAAACAGCGCCGCGATGCGCGTCTCTTTCGGCATATGCAGGTCGCGCAGCGCCGCGCCGACGCACCATTTATCGGCGCTCAGCTGATAAACAAACTGCTCCCACGGGTTTTCCGGGTGAATGTCCAGCCCCACGCGCGACTGCGGGCGGCCCACTTCCGGCACCACCACTTTGGCCTTTTTCGCGGCCCAGCCGAGCGTCGTTCCCTGGAAGAGCAGCGACACCAGCACCACGAAAAACGCCACGTCGAAGAACAGATTCGCGCGCGGCAGCCCGGCCATCATCGGAAACACCGCGAGGATGATCGGCACCGCGCCGCGCAGACCCACCCAACTGATAAACACGCGCTCACGCAGCGTAAAGCCGCGAAACGGCAGCAGTCCGGTAAAAATAGAGAGCGGGCGGGCGATGAAAATCATCCACAGCGACAGCAGCAGCGCCGGAATGGCGATCGGCAGCAGATGTGACGGTGTCACCAGCAGGCCGAGCACCAGGAACATGCCAATCTGCGCAAGCCAGGCGAGACCGTCAAAGGTTTGCTGAATGCCGTAGCGGTTGCGAATCGGCTTATTGCCGAGCACAAACCCGCACAGATAGACCGCCAGAATGCCGCTGCCATCCAGCGCGGTGGTCACGGAGAACACCATGATGCCGCCGCTTAACGCCAGCAGCGGGTAAAGCCCGGAGGGGAGCGGAATACGATTAATGGTTTTCAAAAGCAGCCAGCCGCCGCCGAGACCAATAAGTATCCCGAGCCCGAACTGCTGAATGATATGCACCAGGAACAGCCAGCTCAGCGCGGTCTGATGTTCCTGTATCATCGAAATCAGCGTGATGGTGAGAAACACCGCCATCGGATCGTTACTGCCGGACTCAATCTCAAGCGTTGAGCTGACACGCTCGTTCAGGCCTTTGCCGCCGAGCAGCGAGAAAACCGCCGCGGCGTCAGTAGAGCCGACTATGGCGCCTATCAGCAGCCCTTCCATGATGTCCAGATGGAACAGCCATGCGGCGGCCATGCCGGTCAGCCCGGAGGTAATCAGCACCCCGACGGTCGCGAGCGACAGCGCAGGGCCGAGGGCCACTTTAAAGGAGCTGGCCTGGGTGCGCATCCCGCCATCCAGCAGGATGACGGCCAACGCAAGGTTACTTATCAGATACGCGAAAGGGTAGTTGTCAAACGGAATTCCGCCCACGCCATCCACGCCCGCGAGCATGCCGATAGCCAGGAAAATCACCAGGATGGGGATACCAAGACGTGACGAGAATGAACTTAACAGGATACTGCAGGTGACCAGTACCGAACCCAGAATAAAAAGACTAATTATCGTCCCGGCGTCCAACGTGCGCGATCTCCTCTGCTGATGGGTTTTCTAAAAACTTAACATACTAATTATGAATCAATCGGTTTAATTAGCATGGTGAATGACATTTTCCCGATGTTTGCGTAGCGTAACTGTCAATCAGGGTAGCAGATCACAAGGGCCAGCCGGTTACCCATTCGCAACATCTTTGCCCTCAGGGCGCTGTTTCGCAGGCGGTTCGGGATTTATCTTACGTCTCACTGGCAGCCAAATGCGCTGTCTCGCTGTCGCTAATGCTCGCGTCAGGCAAAGGACGGTTGCAGGATCTGCGTCCAGCCCGTGAAGCAGCTGAAGCGCTGCGATATTCCCGTGTCGATTATTCCTCTTTCAGGTAACAGTGTGTTCTGTTTTTGCGTATTTATAACCCTCTCTGTACCTAATAGACTGCCTCACATCGCGTAACCGCATGACACCTGCTGGTATTGATACAAAAAACAACAAACCCACCTTGCGCCCGTTCGGTCTCTCGCCAGCGCGAGCATAAAATCCACTGTTATTAAAGGAAAAGAAAATGAAGAAAGGCTATCTGGTGGCTCACGTGACCATCACCGATCCGGCTGCCTACGCGGAATATGCTGAAGCTGCCGCACAGGCTCTGCAGCCCTTTAATCCAAAAATTGTGGCCTGGTCAGGGCAGTATGAAAATCTTGAAGGCGAGGCCCACGGGAAGCACCTCGTTCTGGAATTTGATTCGTTCGACGACGCGAAGCGCTTTTACGAAAGCCCGGCGTATCAGGCCGCCAAAGCCATGCGGCTGAAAGCTGCAACCGGCACGCTGGTGTTAGTCGAAGGGCCGGAAGTGTGATGCGTTAAAGCCGGAACGTCCGCTTCGTGAAGGGAGCGGACGTTGCGAATAATGCACATTGTCAGATTGATGTCTCAACATATTATTTTTATTAAACAGATAGTCATATTCTGGCCTTAATCAAATAACATTGGTCAGCTTAATTAAATTATCTCTGGCTGAATAGATTGCTGAATAAACGTCAGGCGGTTTTTTAGCGTATAGTGAGCTTTTTGTAACGCTCTTTATCTCCAGCTATAGCTGCGCCAGGGAACGGAATAATACACCTCTGGCAACTCCAGAACGCCACTACGAAAAACCATGGAAAAACAATGAGGGAAATATTATCTTTACTGATGTCTGGAATGGACGACAATGGCCTAATGAGGTGAGTGTATGGATACTACTGAATGGACTTCATTCTGATGACTATTACTGATGAAGTTCTGGCGCTTTTTCGTGAAGAAATACCGGGTTATCTTGATCGGAACTGGAAAGAAGTACCGTTAGAACTGGATTCGGATTTATATGATTGCCCGCGTGACGATTTGGAAGATGCAATCAGGAAGTATAAGGAAAGATTTAATATTAGTCTTGAAGATTTAAATTGGTCTTTATATTTTCCGTGGGAATATAAATCATGTTTACAACGCTGGTTTAAGCTGAATAAAAAAGAGGTTGAGCTGACCCGTCGGCCTCTGACGATAAGAATGTTTGCAGCATCAGCGCAAGCAGGTAAATGGTTGTATGATTAAGCCAAGCCAGGAAGCGGTATTTAAAAAAATATAATTTCCGCCCCGTGCGTATTCTGAATAAAGTCCTTTGTGCCTGAGCAGCCATGCTGCTCAGACACATCTTTCACTCACTTCCCTTACTTAAACCCCGTAGCTATCGAAGCAGGTAACACCGGATGACCGCTCAGGCGCAGCTCGGCGCGCTCGCCGTCGTGGTGCAGTTCGCCATGCGCGCCGAGCGGCAGCGTGACGGTCTCCTGTTCATGACCGAAGGCAAGGCCAGTCAGCACCGGGATCCCGAGCCGCTCGCGCAGCAGGGCGGCGACGCTTTCAAGGTTATAGCCGTCGTCGTAATCGTTAACGGCGGCGGCGGTGAAACTGCCCAGAATCAGCGCCTTCTGACGCGCAAGAATCCCGGCCGCGTGCAGTTGCAGCAGCATTCGCTCGACGCGGAACGGGTGTTCGTTGATGTCTTCGACCACCAGAATGCCGCCGTCGATGACCGGCATCCACGGCGTGCCGGTGATGGACGCCAGCATCGCCAGGTTCCCGCCCCAGACGGTGCCTGCGGTTTCGCAGGGCGCGCCGTCGCTGCGCCACGCAAGCGTAAATTGCGGTTCGGTGAGCGCCTGCCAGAAGTGTCGCCAGGTAAAATCGTTCATCTCCGGCGCGCCGAAATTCCCGGCCAGCATCGGCCCGCTGAAGGTTACGGTGTTGCCGCGCGCCAGCAGGAGCATCTGTAGCGCCGTGAAATCGCTGTGGCCGCAAATCAGCAGCGGGTTTTCCCGCTGACGGGCGATTAAGGGCTTCGGATCAAAACGCTCCAGCAGGCGCGTCATCCCGTAGCCGCCGCGTACCGGCATCACGATCGCGCCATTTTCAGACAATGCGCTTAACGCCTGTAAATCGCCAAGTCGTTCGTCGTCGTGCCCGGCGAAACGCTGCATTCGTCGCGTGATAACTTGCTGATTTTTTACCACTATTCCGGCATCTTCGAGACGGCGAACGCCGCGCCAGGCCGCCTCCTGATTAATGCAGTAACCTGACGGGGCGATAAGATGAACAGAGACCATAACAAATCCTTGCTGACATACCAGGCGAAACCGCTATCATGCCGCTAACCTTAGCGGTTGTCATCCGGATGCCCGCGTGGCGGCCCGGTGTGATGCGTCGTTTAGCACTGATATCGAAAGGAAAGTTGCGTGAAATTAAGATGGTTGATGTGGTTAGTGGTGTTCCTCGCCGGGTGTTCTTCCACGCCGGATTATAAAAACCCGCCCTGGAACCCCGAGGTGCCGGTGAAACGCGCAATGCAGTGGATGCCGATTACGGAAAAAGCCGGCAACGCGTGGGGCGTAAGCCCGCGTCTGGTCACGGCGATTATCGCAGTGGAATCGGGCGGTAATCCGACGCTCGTCAGTAAATCCAACGCGGTCGGGCTGATGCAGATTAAAGCGTCCACCGCCGGGCGCGAAGTCTACCGTTATATGGGCTGGAGCGGACAGCCGTCGTCCAGCGAGCTGAAAAACCCGGAGCGTAATATTTCGATTGGCACGGCGTACTTAAGCATTCTTGAGCACGGCGTGCTGAAGGGCATTGAAGCCCCGGAAACGATGCAGTATGCGCTGGTGGTCTCTTATGTGAATGGCGCGGGCGCGCTGCTGCGCACGTTCTCTTCAGACCGCAAAGCGGCGATTGAGAAGATAAACGACCTGAGCCCGGATGAGTTTGTCGAACATGTCGCGAAAAATCATCCGGCGCCTCAGGCCCCGCGTTATATCTGGAAAGTGCAGCAGGCGATGAACGCCATGTAATCAGCGCACCCGGCTGGCTTTTTCCCGGGCGATACGCTCCAGCGCGAAGATAATGCGCTGGAGTTCACGCTCTGTGCCCGGGCTTACGTTCATAAAACGAAAGCTCAGGCGCGGCGTGGCGATAGTCTCGTTTTTACTGTCCACCACTTTGCGCTCGCTGATGGTCAACAGCTGCGCATCGACGCGGAATTTTCCCCACTCCAGCAGATCAAGCTCCAGCGGCGAAAACTGCATTCCCGCTTCCAGTCCTTCCGGCAGGGTGCCTTCCAGCAGCGTGCCCATCCCGCCAAGCGAGAGATCCTGCAGGCGGCCGCGAAACAGTTTGCCATCCGGCATCCGCGCCAGGCTGTAGAACTGCGGCTGTACTGGCGCGGTGATGCGAAAATGCTCGCGGCGCTGCACAAACCAGACGGCTTCTGGCAGCGGGGCGACAAAGGCAGGCAGATCCTGAAACTCCCCGACGTTCAGCGCAGGCAGGTTAAATTCCACCTTGGCGCCCTGGGCTTCAGCGCTGAACTGGATATTTTTCGCTTTTTGCACGGCCTGGTTTTCGCTCGCCTGGCTACCGAAATCCAGCACCAGCTGTTCCGGCGAGGCGTCAAGAATACGGCTGATAAACTGCCAGCCGCCCCAGGAGAGGCGTATCGGCGCCTGGCTTTTTTGCAAGTCGCGTAAAATCCCCAGTACGGCCAGCGGATTTTGCTTCAGAAACTGCTCACTGTAATTGCTCACGTCGCGTGATTCCTCAAATGACTGACAGAGAGATGTGAACGGTTATCGGCCCGCCCGGCAGAAACTTAAGATTTATCCTAAAATAAATTGTTTTTAGTATGAGGATAATCCGAGCTTACCGGAAGAATCTTTTTTTATTACCTATACTTGAACCACTTCGGTTTGTCGCGCGTTGCGGTGAACCATTCAATGAGACTTAACCAAGAGGGTGGAGACTATGGGTATTTTGTCCTGGATCGTATTTGGGCTTATTGCGGGCATCATTGCCAAACTGATCATGCCGGGCCGTGATGGCGGCGGTTTTATCCTGACCTGCGTGCTCGGTATTGTCGGTGCGGTGGTCGGCGGCTGGCTGGCGACCTTCTTTGGTATCGGCGGCAGCGTGACGGGCTTTAACCTGCCGAGCTTCCTGGTGGCGGTGGTCGGCGCCATTGTGGTGCTGCTGATCTTCCGTATGCTGCGCAGGGATTAAAAACGGTCCATTTGAACCGTCTTAATCACCAGAAAAAACGGCCCCGCGGGGCCGTTTTTTTACGTCAGAAATCGTAGCCGACCGTTGCGGTCACGCTGCGCTCCGCGCCCCAGTAGCAGTAACCGGTGCCGTAGCAACCCGCCACGTAGTCACGTCCGGTCAGGTTATTCGCATTAACCTGAACAAACGCACCTTTCAGCGCGCTGTTCCACGCCCCCAGATCGGCTTTAACCATCGCGTCTACCAGCGTGACGGAAGGCACGCGGCGCGTGTTTTCGTTATCCGCCCACTGTTTGCCGATGTAGCGCACGCCCGCGCCCGCGCTTAAGCCATAATCGAACTGATAATGGCCCCACAGGTTCGCCATCTGATCCGGCGTTACGTATGGCGTGTTCTTGTTGTTGCCGTCGATGGCGTCTTCAAAGCGCACATGGTTCCAGGTGTAGTTGGCGATAGCGGAGAAACGCGATGTCAGCTGCGTGTGCGCTTCCAGCTCTACGCCCTGCGAATGCACTTTGCCTGCCGGTTCGAAATAGCTGCCGACCACGACGCGGTTGCCGACATCTTTCTGCATCAGATCGTAGACCGCGATGCTGTAGAGATCGGACGTGCCCGGCGGCTGATATTTCAGGCCGCCTTCATACTGCTCGCTGGTGGTGGGCTTGAGCAGCTTGCCGCGGGCGTCGGTCAGCACCTGCGGCGTCACCGCCGTGCTGTAGCTCAGGTACGGCGACAGGCCGTTTTCAAACGCGTAAAGCAGCGAGGCGCGGCCGCTGAAATGATCATCCTTGCGGTGATCGGTGGTATCGGTGCCTGCCGACGGCGTGATCACGCGGTTTTTGGTTTCCAGATGGTCAAAACGCCCGGAAAGATCCATATGCCAGCGGTTCCAGACCATCTCATCCTGCAGATAAACGCCGGTTTGCTCATAGACGCGCTTCATGTCCTTGCGTTGCAGGCCCTGCAGACGGGTGGCGAAGGTCGGGTCGAGCGGGTCGTAATACCAGAAGCCGCCCGCGCCGCCGGAGACGCCGGTCCACGGGTTGAGACTGGTGGTGTAGCCCGCGTCGTCGGAAAGATTGTTGGTGAATTTATGGTATTCGCCGCCCAACACCACGGTATGCGCGAGGTCGCCCGTGTTAAAGCGCGCCTCTAACTGATTGTCCATCGCCCAGGCGTTCAGCGAAGAGTGTTCGCCGCTGTAGTAGCGGGTCAGCTCGTTCTTCGATGCATCGGCCCAGCCAATCTGGTAAGCCTGCTTTAGATCCAGATTTGAGTGCGTGTAGCTGCCGTTCGAGCGGAATGACCAGGTGTCGTTGAAGTCGTGCGAAAACGCGTAGCTGTAGAGCTGCTGGTAGCGTTTGAATTCGTCGTTGCCCGGCTCGACGTCCGAGAAGCCCGTGTCGAGCTTGCCGTGCGAGGTGGCGTCGAGGCTGCCGCTTGCCGGTACCGAGCCGTGATAGCCACCGGACGGATCTTTTTCCAGATACGCGCGCAGCAGCAGCGACGTGGATTCGCCCGGCTGCCACAGCAGCTGCGGAGAAATCGCGTAGCGTTCGTCACGCGTTTTTTCATACTGCGTGTCGGTGTATTTCGTCAGGCCGGTAATGCGGTAAGCCCACTCGTCGTTAATGGCGTCAGTGTAATCAAAGGCGGTGTTGCGGGTGTTGTGATTGCCGACCGAGGCGCGCAGGTGGCCTTCCGGGCTAAAGAGCGGGCGCTTTGAGCTTTCCATCACCACGCCGCCGGGAATGGTCTGGCCGTAAAGCGCGGAAGAGGGGCCTTTAATCACATCAATACGTTCAAGGAACCACGGGTCTACCTGTAAAACGTTATAGCTGCCGCCGTCGCTCATCAGACGCAGACCGTCTAAAAACGTGTTATTGACGTCGCCGCCGTGGAAGCCGCGCAATGAAATGGTGTCGTAACGGGTTGCCCCGCCGGAGAACCCGGTAAACGCGCCTGCGGTGTAATTCAGCGCGCTGTTAACCGACAGCGCCCCCTGGTCTTCTATTTGCTGGCGTGTGACGACGGAAACCGACTGTGCGGTGGTGATCAGCGGCCGATCGGTTTTAGTCGCCCCCGTGCTGGTTTTCACCGTATAGCCTTCGGTGGGGGACGCAGCGGTTTGCGCCGGAGCGGCGCTTACGGTGATGGTCTCTTCGGCGAGCGAGGCGTGCGGTGCCGCCAGCGCCAGCGCGCACAGCGCGGCGGAGCGTTTCAGGGTTAAAGCCATTGTCATTATTGTCTTCTCTGGTTGCCAACTGCTCCCTGTGTGACAGGGGCGTAACGATGCTAATAAAGAATGCGAATTATTATCGTTATCAGCGAGAGGGGCAACTAGCAGAATTGGCGGGGAGGATATATCGGGTTGGAGGAGGTAAAAACTGCCCTCCGCAGAGGGCAGTGGTGTGGAGCATGTGAATTACTGGGCCGGCGCGGGTTGCGCAGCGGCGTTATCCTGCGCGCTGCTGTTCGGCGCGCCCGGTGCGTTATCAGCAGGCGCGCTATTGCTGGCGGGCGCAGCGGTGTCGGTTTTCGCCGGGGCAGACGTTTCCGTTTGCGCCGGAGCCGGTGCTTCTGTTTTCGCTGGTGCTGACGTTTCGGCTTTTGCTGGCGCAGAGGATTGTGCCGGTTGGCTCAGCATTTTGCCTTCCTGCTTCTGCTGCGGCGCAGGCTCGCTGCCCGGACGGGTCTGCGGCACGTCGTCGCATGGCTTTTCGGTGCCGCACAGCAGGTCGAGCATTTTCAGCGTCACGCCGTTGGTCCAGCCAAAGCCGTCCTGGAGCGGGTATTCACCGCCGCCGCCGCCCGTACCGGTCGAAGAAACGTCATATTTCTCCACCAGTTTCTGCTCGCGGTTATAGGTGTGCTGAACGTTGGTCAGGAACCGCCAGGTGACGTCCATCGCCAGATCTTTCTGCCCGTAATTCATCAGGCCTTCGGTCGCCACCCATTGCAGCGGTGCCCAGCCGTTCGGCGCATCCCACTGCTGGCCGGTCTTCTCGGTAGTGGTGACAAGACCGCCCGGTTTCAGCAACTGCGCACGCGTTGCCGCCGCCACTTTCTCGGCGCGATCCTGCGCGGCGGCTTTGACATACAGCGGGAACAGCGCGGCGGCGGTCAGCTGGTCACGCACCTTGTTGGTTTTCAGATCGTAATCCGCATACCAGCCATGTTTCCCGTTCCACAGATGGATTTCGATCGCCTGCTGACGCTGGCTGGCGAGCGATTCATAGCGGGCGGCACCTGTGCTGTCGCCTGCGGCTTTGCTGGCGCGAGCCAGCGTTTTTTCCATCTGGAACAGCAGGGCGTTGAGATCGACAGGCACGATGCTGGTAGTGCGGATAGAGCCAAGCTGCTGCGGATTATCCATCCAGCGCGAGCTGAAATCCCAGCCGGACGCCGCGCCCGCGCGCAGGTCGCGATAGATGTCGGTCGCCGGACGATCCGGGTTATTTTTGGCGGTGGTCACGTCATCAAGCCAGGATTCGGTACGCGGCGCGTCGCGATCGTCCCAGTAGCGGTTCAGCACCGCGCCATCTTTCAGTTTCACTACGCGTTCATGGGCATCGCCCGGCGCCAGATTTTCGCTGCCTTCCATCCAGTAGGCGTACTCTTTCTGCAATTGCGGCAGGTATTTTTTCAGCGTCTCGTCGCCGCCTTCATGGGTCGCCAGCAGTTCGACCATAAACGCGAAGAACGGCGGCTGGGAGCGGCTCAGGTAGTAGCTGCGGTTGCCGTTCGGAATATGGCCCCAGGCATCGATTTCATGGGCGAAGTTATCGACCATATCCTGCACTTTATCCCAGTGATTGCTCTCGGCGAGCCCCAGCATGGTGAAGTAGGTGTCCCAGTAATAGACCTCGCGGAAACGCCCGCCCGGCACCACGTAAGGCTTCGGCAGCGGCAGCAGAGAATCCCATTTGCTGGCGGAATCGGTCGAGCGCGTCAGTACCGGCCACAGGCCGTCGATATGCTCGCGCAGGCTTTGTCCGGCTGGCGGAACATAGGCTTCGCCTTTCTGCGGCAGGGTAAAGTTAAGCTCAACGAAATGGCGCAGGTCGAAGCCCGACTGGTTACGCTGCATACGGTAGTCGGCCAGGATCATCAAAGGATCGCTGTTGGGTACCGCGTCGGCGAACGTTTTCTGATCGGGGAACAGTTTGGCGCTCTGTACATCCGTAAACAGCGGGCCAAGAAGCTGGTCCGGTGATTGCGGGGCGGGGCGCTCTGCGCCAGACGCCTCTTCCGCGCTGGCGGGAAGGGTGGAGAACGCCAGCAGCGCGCCGCTAAGGGCGACCTGAATGGCGAAAAACAGCGTCCGGGGACGGCGCGTGACGGATTGTGACATCAATGAATTCTCCTTAAGGGGGGCAGCGCACACCACTGCGAATCAACCATATGAAAACCTTAGACGAATATTCCCGTTTCGAGCGTACGTAAACGGGAAATTTCTGTTTTTCGCGTTCGGTTAAGCTGCCGTTTACGTCAACCGTTAAGCAGCGCCAGCGTCTCTGCACGGGCGCGCGTCAGCAGGGCAACGGCCTCTTCTGCGGAGCGAAGATTGGCGTAGCCGATAATCAGGCCGTAGCGCTTGTCGGGCCGCCGGTACCAGGGCGACAACGCACTGACCTGCAACTGGTGCTGGTGCCAGAGTCGGGCCAGCGCCTCGTCGCAGGTAGCGTTTTTCAGATATGCCACCACGTGCATGCCGCCATCTTCCAGCGGCGTTTCGAACACGCCAGGGTAAACCGCGTGCAGCGCTGTGATAGCCATCGTCCGCCGCTGCTGATAGAGCGTGCGCATTTTCCGCAGATGGGTATAAAACTCGCCGCCGGTCAGAAACGCGGCGAGGATCTTCTGTATCAACAGCGGCTGCCCGCCCGTCAGCAGCGCGCCACTTTCCAGAAACGCGTGCCTTGCCGCACGCGGCATCACCAGATAACCAATACGCACCGACGGCATAATGGTTTTACTGAAGGTGCCGATGTAAACGACACGGTCATCGGTATCCAGGCTTTTGAGCGATGGCAGCACGTTGCGGGTGAAGTGAAACTCGCCGTCATAATCATCTTCCACAATCCATGCGTTATGGCGCGACGCCCACGCCAGCAACTGCTGCTTTCGCGGCAGCGACAGCGACACGCCAAGCGGGCTGTGGTGCGTTGGCGTGACAAACGCGAGCCTGGCATCCGGGTGATGGTGTTGCAGAGCGTCCACCTGCAACCCTTCGGTGTCCACCGGAATGGCGTGCAGACACGGCGTGAGCGTTTTCAGCAGACGCTGCCCCAGAAAATAGCCAGGATCTTCCATTGCCACGCTCTCACCCGCGCCGAGCAACGCCTGGACAGTGAGCAGCAGATTGCCGCGGTAGCCGTTCGTAATAAAAATGTCGTCAGCGGTGCACACCACGCCGCGCGACAGCGTGAGATAGCTCGCAATAGCCGCCCGCAGCGGCGCGAAGCCTGCCACCGGCGGGTTGACCATCTCTTCAGGGCGCATGGCGCGCGTCGCTCTCGCGCTCAGCAGCAGCCACTTTTTATAAGGAAATCGATCCAGCGCTGGCAGGCCAGGGCGCAAAAATCCCTCGTGCTCGTTCAGCGCCAGAAGATCGTGGTTATCGCACTGACGTACAGGCGCTGTCTCTGCCGCGCGCGGCGGCACCGTAAGCGCCGGGTTCACCTGCGTGCCCTGCGGGCCGCGGCTCACCAGATACCCTTCGCCCACCAGCACGGCATAGGCCGCCTCCACCGTTTTCTTCGCCACCTGAAGTTCCTGCGCCAGCACGCGGATGGACGGGACGCGGTCGCCGGGCTTTAGCAGACCGTCGTGGATATTCTGGCGATAGCGTTGGTAGATTTCCCGATAACCCGGTTTCATGTCCTGCCTTGTTTCACACTTTTTGACCCTTTTTACTATGTCATGGCTCCGTATGATAGACGAGAAGAATCTGACACGCTCCGCACCGCGCGGGGTGATTTCTCTTGTGATGTAAGGAGTTTCCATGAGTACGCGCGTGAACCATTACCAGACCATTCCGGCGCTGGTTAACACTCTGATGAACGCCAGCGCGGCGCTGAAAAAAAGCAGCCTGACGCCAACGCTTAAACAGCTGATCGACATGCGCGCTTCGCAGCTCAACGGCTGCGCGTTTTGCGTCGATATGCATGCGAAAGAGGCGAAGATGGCGGGCGAGCGTGAATTGCGCCTGTACCATCTGCCGGTATGGCGCGAATCGCCGCTGTTCAGCGCGAAGGAGAAAGCGGCGCTGACCTTAACGGAAGCGATGACGCATATCAGAGAAGAAGGAATCAGCGATGCGGTTTACCAGCAGGCGCGTGAGCATTTCTCTGAAACGGAGATCGCGGAGATCGCGTTTGCCGTTGCCATTATCAATAGCTGGAACCGTCTCCAACTGGTGTCGCAAATGGCACCCGGCAGCCAGGACGCGGCGTTTGGTCTGGCTCGCGCCGGGCTTGAATAACCTTGTTTTTAACCTTCTGAAAAGCCCGCCTGCGCGGGCTTTTTTTTTATGGGTGCTGTTGGCAAGTGTCGCGGGAGGTAGCAAGAAGGGTTTAATTTTTAATCACATAGCGGACCACTCATCGCAGGCCGCGTCTCGCCTGTAACTTAAGTAAAACCGATTAAAAAATCTACTGGATATTTAAACAGGTGCCTGTATACTATTTCTACAAAGCACCAGGTGTTGTTGTAATTGAGTTAGTGAATGAGTGGTGAAACCTATGATGATTCCGCTGGAAAATCTTAATGCTCAGGATCAATCGGTCACAATGAGCAGCCGTGAAATCGCGACGTTAACAGGGATTGCCCACAGTGAAGTGAAGCGCATGATTAAAAGCCTGGAAACGGCGCAGCGTCTGTCCCAGCCCATCGGCATTAATTTGTACGAGCGGGAAGGGGAGATGCGTCAGGAGTTCTTACTGAATAAACGCGACTCGCTGCTGACGGTGGCGCGCATTTCGCCCGCCTTTACCGCCGAAATGCTCGATCGCTGGCAGGAACGTGAGCGTAACGCCAGCCTGCCGGATTTTACCAACCCGGCCGCCGCCGCGCGCGCCTGGGCTGAGCAGTATGAAAAGCGTCAGCGGGCGGAGCAGCAGCTGGCTCTCTTCGCCCCTAAAGCCGAGTTTTTCGACCGTTTCGTCCAGGTCGATGAGTCGCTTGGCTTTCGCCAGCTGTGCAAAATGCTCAAGGTGAAGGAGCCGGAATTCCGCCAGTTCCTGCTGGAGCGCAACATTATGCAGCGCGCCAACGGCACGCTGGTGCCGCAGCACCATCACCTGCAGGCGGGTTACTTTACGCTGCGCTCAGGCGTGGGTGAAAACCTGCATACTTTCGCCCAACCGCGCTTTACCGCGCGCGGCGTGAAATGGGTGGCGAGCCTGTGGGCCGCGCACCTCGCCGCACAAACCAACGGCGCTGCGGCCTGACGGCCCGGCGCACTGTGAGTGCCCGGCAGCATCTTGATTCGCTTTTCGCCTGCGTTTAGTGGTGGGCTTTAGTGCAAAAGCGTGGCGCGCCGGGTGTCAGTTTCCCCCGCTGTTATTCCCGTTTTATCTCTGTAAACCTTCCCATAGCGGATGCGCTTATGCGGGTGCGGTAAAAATCTCCGCGCCCAGCGCGCGTGCGCGCTCAAGGGCATCTTCCGGCGCGCTGAGATCCGGCAGAAATAAAGTTTCGTTAGTAATGACCGGCGCGCCGCAGTAATCGAATATTCCGTGGGCAATCTGCGTGTCCCAGGCCTGGTGATAACCGTGTTTATCGAACGTTTTTCTGTCCGCGCCGCCGATGCTCACCAGGTGCACCGGCAGATGGCCCAGTTTTTTGATTACCTTCCCTTCAGGGTTTTCTTCATACGCCCAGCCGTTAGAGAAAACGCGATCGATCCAGCCTTTCAGCAGCCCGGGCATGGACCACCAGTACACCGGAAACACCAGCACCAGCGCGTCGGCGTTTTCAATACGCGCCTGCTCGCGGGCGACGTCCGGCGGTACCGGCGCGGTTTTTATAAACGCGGCGTAGTCGTGCTCATTAAAGACCGGGTTGAAACCTTCGCGTGTGAGATCGGCAATCTCGGCGGTATGGCCGCTGCTGGCGCGGGTAATGCCTTCGGCCAGCGCGTGCGCCAGGCGGTGGGTCAGGGATGACGCTAACGGATGGGAAACCACGATTAATGCGTGCATATTCACTCCTCCTGCGTTGCCAACAGGTGACAACAGACGTAATCTGATATACCAAAGGTAACCTACCAATAGTAAGTTACTTTTAGTAGGTAATTCTGTCAAGGAGAATACCCGTGTCTGAAATTCGCACGCGCCAGCGGTTGAGCCGCGATGCGCGCCACACCCAGCTTATCGAAATGGCCTGGCAGATTATCCGTGAAGAGGGCACCGAGGCGCTGACGCTCGGCAGGCTCGCAGAGCGGGCGGGCGTCACGAAGCCGGTGGTCTACGATCATTTCACCAGTCGATCCGGCCTGCTGGCGGCGCTTTATCACGAATATGAAGTGCGCCAGAACCGCAAAATGGATGAGGCGATAGCGTGTACCCCGCCTGAACTGTCGCCGCTGGCTACGGTGATCGCCGATGCGTATATCGAATGCGTGCTGCTGCAGGGGCGTGAAATGCCGAACGTGATGGCGGCGCTCACCGGCACACCGGAGCTTGAAAAACTGCGCCAGGATTACGCGGTGGAATTCATCAATAAATGCCGTACGCTGTTTGCGCCGCTGCGGGCGGATAACGCGCTGCGCGACGCCGCGCTCTGGGCGATGTTCGGGGCCGCCGAAGGGCTTTCCTGGGCCGTAACAATGGGTGCTATCGATGCCGGGCAGGCAAAAGCCGAATTACGCAATGCGATTGTCGGCATGGTGGAGGGAAAATAAGTTCTTCCTGAAGCGTATAAGCCATATCAGGCGCGGAACAGACAGGTGAACAGGAGTGCCGCACAGAAAAGTTTACGGCGGCCTGCCCGGTTTATTCAGACCATACCGTTATTACCATGACGCAAAAAGGCGGGACGGCTATTTAACCTGGCAAACCAGGCGTCGATGGCGGGCACTTCAGGGTGATCAAAGGGCGTCATTTTCCAGCGATTGACGGACAACCCGATCACAATATCCGCCAGCGTAAATGTTTCACCGGCAACCCACGCACCTGTGGCGCGCAACTGCTGTTCAACGATAGCAATGCACTGGTTCCATGCGACAATGCCCTGGGCAATAGCGTTTTTATCGTTATAAGCGGGGTTGTTACGGGCGAGCGCCGGGAAGACATAACGCCAGGCATTGTTGAATTCCGTCGCCTGCCAGTCCATCCAGTGCTCCACATTTGCGGCGGCCTGCGGTTCGCAAGGGAGAAGATCGACTCTTATGGCCTTACGCGCCACATAGCGGCAAATGGAATTGGATTCCCATAAAACGAACTCGCCGTCCATCATCACCGGAACCAGCGCGTTTGGATTCAGCGCTTTAAACGTCGCGGTTTGCGTCGAGGCAAAGCCGCTGCCGTAATCTTCCTGGAGATAATCGATACCTGCCTCTTCACACGTCCACAGTACCTTGCGCACGTTAATGGACGTTTTCTTGCCCAGTATTTTTAGCATATCCCTGTTCTCTGTAAGTGAAATGGTTAAACGCCATATGACTGTTATTTATCATGACGGGATTTATTTAACAGAGTAAAGCCCTTTTAAGGATATTCTCCCTGTTTATCTTATTGTGAGTAAAACTCACACTGTGTGCGATTATTTGTCGTTTTTCAAAACCATGCCCAGCCGGATATTATTTTGTCAGCAAATTCACTCCGACAGGGTGACAATGAATGTGCTAACGACAAATAAAAACATGGATAACGGGGGGCGCATGACACTTGATGTTTTAATCCATTTAATAAACGCGCTGTCAGACGATAAAATCGATGATATTCACTATGCCATAAATACGCCCGAGGCAGATCTACAGAGGCTTATCGCGCGGCTTTCAGCAGACGCCAGTCGCACAGCAGGCCTGTCAACGTTGATACAGCGATTGCATGTGCTTTCTGCTGCCAGTGGTGATGCGACAAAAGCGGGAGAGTTGCTTAGCGCGCATCTGATAGAGGTGGAGAAAACGCTGCCGGTGCTTGACTTCACGGGCTGGCCAGAGGTGCGTTACGCGGTTTCCGGGGAATTACAGACCGCAGAGTCACAGGCCTGGTTCCATGCGGTAACGGGCGCGGCCAGCGTGCTGTGCGCGGCTATCGTCCATGCGGAGCACACCAGCGGAACGCCTTCACTTTATATTCTCGATAAAGTGATTAACCTGAAAAGCGCTTTACCGGAAAGATATAAGGCAATGGCGAGCATCCTTTATTAATCTTTTCAGGAAACCATTCTTTAATAAAATACTGATGTGGCACGTTATTAAAAAATAATTTCAGGTGCGCGCCGGGCTACATTCACCATCGGTTTTATAGTGAGGAGTGCTCCTCGTGGAGTACTCCTGAAGAAAGGGTTTTCTGTTTGATCTATTCATCAGCAGTAAGATACAGAATATCGCAAGAAGGGAGCGCCGGGATATGAGCATTAAGCCACGCCAGCAACAGTGCGATGCTCTTTTTTCTGGCGGCATTTTTGGGCCAGACGATGTAATAGGCGTCACCGGTTGCCACCGCTTCTCTGAAAGGCAGCGCGAGCAGGCCGTTATTCACGGCTTCCAGCGTAAGACGAAGGTCGACGATGGCGACACCGTGGCCGTTCAGGGCGGCGAGGGTGCCCTGTTCGAGCGTGTCAAACACTTTCCCGCCGCTCATATCAACCCCAGAGGGGAAGCCCGTATTTTTCAGCCAGCGCCGCCAGTCACGCCGGTCCTGAGAAGGATGAATGAGATCGCACCCGGAGAGATTTTGCCGCGCCGCGTTGACCATCCCGGGTGCGCACACCGGAATGAGCCATTCATCGAACAACAACCGGCATTCTGTCGACTCGCCAAAATGGCCATTACCGAGCAGGATGGCGCAATCATAGGGCTCACGAGTGAAATCAACGTTATCGATATCCATCCAGACGCTGACCATTTCAATTTTCGGGCTCGGATGGTTTTCGCGAAACGATTTCAGGGCTTCAAGAAGCCATCGGATAGTCAGTGTGGTCGGCGCTTTAAGACGCAGAAGATGGCTTTCGCTTTTAAAGGCGCGGCAGGCCCATTCAATATGGGTGAAACTCTCGTTGAGCTGGCCTGCGAGCACGCGCCCGGCATCACTGATTTCCACTCTCGGGCCTTGTCTTTTAAAAAGCTCACAGTCGAACCACATCTCCAGGGTTCTGACATGTCTGCTGACCGCGCCCGGCGTGATATTCAGCGCTTCGGCGGCTTTACTGAATGAATTTAACCGCGCGGCGACTTCAAAAGCACGCAGCGCATACAGCGGCGGTAAAGACATGGTTTTCCTTAAAAGCGAAAGGAGCGTCAGCCATGACGGGCTTTGCTAACCCATTAAGACCTTTCCCAAAACAGAGCATAACGGGAGTGATATGTATACCAGCAAGCGCGATGGCTCGTGATTCATGCTTTTTCCGGCCGGCTTTCAGTGGGAAACGTGAGTAATAACGTTCTCAACAGTGATTCGAGTTGCGCGCGTTGAGGCGCGGATAAATTTTTCAGCATCGATTCCTGTGTCGCCGTGTGGACGACCAGCGCCTCTTCGATACGTTGAACCCCTGAAGCGGTCAGGCTCACCAGGGTGCTGCGCTTGTCATCAGGATCGGCGATTCGCTTAATCAGCCCTTGCTCTTCGAGATGATTAAGACGATTGGTCATGGCGCCGGATGTGACCAGCAGCGAGGTATAAAGCTGTGTGGGCGAAAGACAATAGGGCTTGCCTGAGCGACGCAGGGTGGCCAGCACGTCGAATTCCCCTTCGCGAAAGCCGAACGGTGCCATGGCCTGCGCGCGTATTTTTCCAAGATGTTTTATGAGCCGCAGCATTCGACCAAAAATTTTCATCGACGAGGCATCCAGCTCCGGCATGGCGCTGTTCCACTGGCTGACAACAACATCTACATGGTCTTTCATCGTTACCCCTTGACGTAAGAATTTATCGAGTTGTGCGGTACATCTTACACCTGTGGTTATTTTATCTTAACGTTAAGATAAATGCTCGCGGCATTTTGCCGGGGCGATCATCGCTTAAAAGGAGCCTGGTTTGAAACGCATCGCACCTTCGCCGTTTATCTTCGCTATTATCGCTTTTATCGTCGGGTTAAACCTGCGCCCAATTCTGGCTTCCATCGGGCCGTTATTCACCGTACTCCAGCGCGAAGCGGGGTTATCGGCCACGGCATTTAGTCTACTGACGACGCTCCCGGTGGCGATGATGGGCGTGGCGGCCTTAAGCGGGCCCTGGCTGTTGGCAAACGTCGGGGCCGTTCGCGGTATTATGGCAGCGCTTGTGATTTTGCTTCTGGCCTGCTTAGTCCGGGGCTTCACGGCAACGTTGACTGGCCTGATGATCACCGCGTTAGCGGGCGGAACGAGTATCGGGATAGTCCAGGCGTTGATGCCCGCGCTGATTAAAAAAGCGTACGCGACATCGGCCAGCACATTCATGTCGCTATTCAGCACCGGCATTATGGCGGGGGCGGCGATGGCAGCCGCCAGCGCCGAGCCGCTCTTTGCACGAGTGGGGCTGAAACCTGCACTTGCCAGCGCCGGTGCGTTAGCGCTGCTGGCATTAGTGCTCTGGTTTGCGCTGGTCCGGCACCGTCAGGCGCAAGAGACTGTCTCTGCGCCGGTTTCTGTGTCTTCGTCCCGTACGTGGCTGCTGTTACTGTTTTTTGGCATTGGCACTGGTGCCTACACGCTGGTGCTGGCATGGCTGCCGCCTCTCTATATTCAGGCAGGGTGGAGCGCTCGCCACAGCGGCTATATGCTGGCCTGGCTCACGTTAACGGAAGTCGTCGCGGGTTTTGTGGTGTCCGCGCTGATCCATCGCTTCCCCGATCGCCGTTTTCCGCTGATCGTCGTGTTGCTGGTGCTGCTGGCGGGGTTACTGTGTCTCGTGTTTTCTCCGGGTACGACGCCGGTACTGTCAACGTTGCTGCTCGGGACAGGCATTGGCGCGCTGTTCCCGCTCTCGCTGATTGTCACCTTTGATCACGCACGCACGCCAACCGAAGCCGGAAAGCTACTCTCAAAAGTCCAGGGCGGCGGCTATATGATAGCCGCGCTCATGCCACTGATTGCGGGTATCGTGCGTGACAGCAACGTCCCGCTAACGGCCGCGTGGCTCGTTATGAGCGCAGGGGTGGTTGTGCTGATGCTGATGGTCACCGCGTTTAAACCCGTGGCTTTGCGTTGAGCGTCAACAGAAAGCCGCAATGAAGTAAAAATACGCCTGGCTCCAGCCAGGTAAAGTATGGCGGATACGTCATTTAGCCCGGTAAGGGAGTGTCTGTAATGAATAAATTGCCCGGAGTAGACGTGCTGTTTGTCGCAGGGTTTGGCCCGGTCTCACTGAGTACGTCAGCCAGTGCTGCGTTTTATATTGATGCGCTCGGACTGCCGCTTAAACCCCTGGAAGGGAACAACGATTATCTGCTGGCGGAAGAGGGCGCGCTTAACGGCGTCGCCCACTTTGCGGTCTGGCCGCTCGCCCAGGCCGCCAGCGCCTGTTTTGGCGTCGCGCAGTGGCCCGCACAGATGCCGGTACCGCAGGGGTGGATTGAATATGAAGTCGACAATCTCGAAACGGCAACCCGCAAACTGCGTGAACTGGGCTATGACCTGCTGGTGGAAAACCGCGAGGAACCCTGGGGGCAAACCGTCACGCGGCTCCTGAGCCCCGAAGGGTTGCTAACCGGGCTTACGGTGACGCCGTGGCTTCGCCAGCAGGAACAAAAGCGCTGATGTAAGTAAAAAGCATTGCGCCTGCCGTGGCCTAAAAAAATGCGCCCGCAGGCGCATTGTGTTCAGTGCAGGCAGCAGTGCTTATACTTTTTACCGCTGCCGCAAAAGCAGGGATCGTTGCGGCCCGGCTTCTGTTCGGCCACCACCGGCTGCTGCGCTTCTGGCACCGCTTCCGGCTGGGCTATCCAGTAATCGTGCAGCGCCAGCGCGGCGGGGCGGATAGCGGCGAAACTCGCTTCGAGTTCTTCCGGGGAGAGTGACTCCAGCTGTGGGAAATTCTCTTCCTTGCCGTGCAAAGCGATAGCGTCCAGCGCGGGCTGCAACGATTCCGGCAATGATGACCAGTCGCTGAGCGCCACGCCGCGCAGATAGCCAAAGCACCACTCTTCAACGACGGTAAACTCCTGGCCTTCGGTCTCGCGCACGCCAAACAGCGGATCGAACTGATCGGGTAACTCCGCGAGACGATCGGCAATATCGTTCATATGCTGGAAGCACAGATCCATAAAGCGGTTCATCTCACGCTCGTTGCTCCAGCGGGGAATGCGGTTCTGTCCGCCCCAGAGCGCGACCAGCCATTCGCTCGGCTCAATCGTTTTTGGGCCGGAGAGCACGGCGGTCAGCAGGCCATCGAGCTCGGCGACATCGACAATCGAATCTTCGCTGCCATATTTTTCCAGCATCTCATCAAGCCATTCCAGCTCTTTCTCTGTCAGCGGGCCTTCTTTCATCATGTTGCCTCCTGGGCGCTTAGTTTCAAAACCGCAGCAGTGTACACGCTTCTCATCTCACTTTAGCCATCAATCTGGTAAAAGCGGCGTTATCAGTGCCGATTTCAAAACAGCAATATAAAAAAGAAAAATCCACGCCGGAGCGTGGATTTGAATAATGGCATCTTATGAAGCTTTACCACTCATAAGACAAAAGCAACGGTTTAGACGTTAAACAGGAAGTTCATGATGTCGCCATCTTTGACGATATAGTCTTTCCCTTCGGCACGCATTTTACCGGCTTCTTTCGCGCCCTGTTCGCCTTTGTAAGCGATGAAGTCGTCATAGGCGATGGTTTGCGCGCGGATAAAGCCTTTTTCGAAATCGGTATGGATTTTACCTGCCGCCTGCGGGGCGGTCGCGCCGACAGGGATAGTCCAGGCGCGTACTTCTTTCACGCCCGCGGTGAAGTAAGTTTGCAGGTTCAGCAGGGCGTAACCGGCGCGGATCACGCGGTTCAGGCCCGGCTCTTCAAGGCCCAGCTCCTGCATAAACTCATCGCGCTCTTCATCGTCAAGCTCAGCGATATCTGCTTCCACAGCGGCGCACACCGGCACGACCACAGAGCCTTCTTTCGCGGCGATTTCACGCACCTGATCCAGGAACGGGTTGTTCTCGAAACCGTCTTCGTTGACGTTCGCGATGTACATGGTCGGCTTGAGCGTCAGGAAGCTCAGGTATTTGATGAGATCTTTCTCTTCTTTGCTCAGATCCAGCGCGCGCAGCATACCGGCGTTCTCAAGCTGCGGCAGGCATTTTTCCAGTACGGCCAGCTCGGCTTTAGCGTCTTTATCGCCGCCTTTGGCTTTCTTGGAGATGCGGTGAATCGCACGCTCGCAGGTATCGAGGTCAGAAAGCGCCAGCTCGGTATTGATGGTATCAATATCTTCCGCCGGGTTTACTTTGCCCGCGACGTGAATGATGTTGTCGTTTTCAAAGCAGCGCACCACGTGGCCGATAGCTTCGGTTTCGCGGATATTGGTCAGGAACTGGTTGCCCAGACCTTCACCTTTAGACGCGCCTTTAACGAGACCGGCGATATCCACGAATTCCATCGTGGTCGGCAGAATACGCTGCGGCTTGACGATCTCGGCGATTTTGTCCAGACGCGGATCGGGCATAGGCACGACGCCGGTGTTCGGCTCAATGGTACAGAACGGGAAGTTCGCCGCCTCAATACCTGCTTTGGTCAGCGCATTGAACAGAGTGGATTTACCGACGTTCGGCAAGCCGACGATACCGCATTTGAATCCCATGGTTTACATTACCTTAATTGCTTGTTTATCAGGGGGTTAAGATTAACCCGATGATGAGAAATGATGTTATTTGGCTATTATACACGTAACAGGCGCGTAACGGGGGAGAAATCGCCCTCACGCCGCGCCGCCGCGCGGTTTATTGCGCTTTAAAACTGTGCAGACGGTTAGTGGCTTTGGTTAAGCCGTCCTGTAGCCAGATTTCGGTGCAGCGCGCCGCTTCGTCCACGGCCTCGTCAATCAGCTTTTGCTCGCTCACCGGCGGCTTGCCGAGCACAAACCCGACAACTTTGTTTTTATCGCCCGGATGGCCGATACCAAGACGTAAACGGTGAAAATTAGGGTTATTGCCCAGCTTGCTGATGATGTCTTTCAAGCCGTTATGACCGCCATGACCGCCGCCTAACTTGAACTTCGCCACGCCCGGCGGGAGATCAAGCTCATCATGCGCCACCAGAATTTCATCCGGCGCGATACGGTAAAAGGTGGCCATCGCCGCCACGGCTTTGCCGCTCAGGTTCATAAAAGTGGTCGGCACCAGCAGGCGCACGTCATTGCCGTTCACATTGATGCGCGAGGTATAACCAAAAAATTTGGCTTCTTCTTTCAGCGGGGCGCGAAAGCGATCCGCCAGCAGATCCACATACCATGCGCCCGCGTTATGACGGGTGGCAGCATATTCCGCGCCGGGGTTCGCCAGCCCGACTATCAGTTTAATCGTCACGTTACTGTTCCTGAAAACCTCTGTTTGCGGCGTAGTTTACTGTGGTGTAGCGCAGATCACAAAACCGCGTCGCTTCGCTAAGAATAAATCAATAATCACGATTATGAATCATTAGATTTTCATGTAATTCATTGGTTTATTTGTAAAGTTTCGTCCTCAGAATGTTCATAAATGTGATCCCCGGCGCAATCCTCACTCATAAGCGTTGCCTATACTTTACACATAAATCGCAGGGATAATTTCCCGCCCACCAATCCGGAGGTGACTATGAAACGCAAAAACGCGTCGTTGCTCGGCAATTTTCTGATGGGTCTGGGGTTAGTGGTTATGGTTGTTGGCGTCGCTTACTCCGTTCTGAACCAGCTGCCGCAGCTTAACCTGCCGCAGTTTTTTGCGCACGGCGCGATATTAAGCATCTTCGTTGGCGCCGTGCTGTGGCTGGCGGGTGCCCGCGTCGGCGGCCATGAACAGGTGTGCGACCGCTACTGGTGGGTGCGCCACTATGACAAACGCTGTAAGCGCAATCATCACTCCAGCTAATGCTAAACGCTGTGAAAAAAGCTCCCGCCGGTCGGGAGCTTTTTTTATGGTACGCTCTTGACCCTTACGTTACGTCAGGGCTCACAGTGGGCTTCGCAAGGGAAGAGGAGAGGCGTTATGTTGCTACAGGTAGGTGAACTCGCGAAGCGGGCCGGACTGACGGTTCGCACGCTGCATCACTACGAAAGCCTCGGTCTGCTCATTCCCTCCGGCCGCACGGCCGCCGGTTACCGGCTCTATAACCGCGATGATATTCAGCGCCTGCATCATATTCAGGCGTTAACGCGAATGGGGCTGAGCCTGGCGCAGGTGCGGGAATGCCTGGAGAGCGGCAGCATGACGCTGCCGGAAGTCATCGATGCGCAAATCACCCAGCTTAACGCGCAGCTTACGCGTACCGCACTACTGCGTGACCGGCTGGTGGCGCTGCGTGACGGGCTTCTGGCCGGATGTGAGCCGGATCTTCAGGAGTGGCTGAAAACACTGGAGTTAATGACGATGTATGAGAAATGGTTTTCGCACGACGAACTGAAACAGTTGCCGTTTGCACAGGAGAACGCCGAGCGCGAGGCGCAGTGGACAGCGCTGATTAATGAAGTTAGCGATGCGGTGTCACAAGGGGTGCCGGTCAGCTCCCCGGCTGCGCAGGCGCTCGCCACGCGCTGGATGGAAACGCTGGAGCGGGATACCGCGGGCAACCCTGCGTTCCTGACACGCCTCAACGACATGCATGCCGCCGAGCCTGCGATGCGTGATAAAACCGGCATCACGCCGGAGATTATCGACTGGATCACGCATGCATTTGCCGAAAGCAAGCTTGCTATCTACGCGCGTTATCTCACGCCTGAAGAGTACGCATTCACCCGTGAGCACTATTTCGATCGCATGATGGAGTGGCCGCCGCTGGTGGCGAAACTTCACGCGGCGGTGAACGCGCAGCTCTCCCCGCAAAGCGAAGAAGCGCGAGGGATTGCGGCGCACTGGCTGACGCTGTTTTCTTCGTTCGCCGGCAATGACCCGCAGACGCAGCAGAAGTTTCGTGAGGCGATGATGCGGGAACCGCATCTTTCTAAAGGCACCTGGATGACGCCGGAAACGCTCGCCTGGCTGCAACAGGCGTTTGCCGCGCTGATGCAGGCGCAGGGGGCTGCGCCTGCGCGTTGAGTTACGGCGCGGCTAAGGCGGCGTCGCTCCCCGGGAAGAAAGCAAGACGCCTAGGGATGGGCTGAACGCCTGCGCGCGCCAGCGTGCGCAGCGGCTGGAATTCGAGATGACAGATGCGCAGCTCGCAGCCATCCGGCAGGCGTTCAATAAAGCGTTGCAGCGCATCGAGGCCGCCCGCGTCCAGCACTGGCACCGCGTCCCACTGCATCACGATGACGCGTTTGCCTGCCGCCTGCGCCAGCAGCGGTGTGAAAATGCCTTCCGCGGCCGCGAAGAATAGCGGCCCGGTTACCCGCACGGCCAGCACATCCTCCGGAACCGAGACATTCAGCGGCGCGAGTCGCGTCATGCGCGCCACGCGGCGCATAAAGAGCAGCGACGCCAGCACCACCCCGACGCTAATAGCAATCACCATATCAAACAGCACCGTCAGCGACAGGCAGATAAGCATTACGACGATGTCATCCTTCGGCGCGCGGCGCAGCAGGCCAATCACCTTATGCGCCTCGCTCATGTTCCACGCCACCATCAGGAGCAGGGCGGCCATCGCCGAAAGCGGCAGCCAGGAGAGCAGCGGGGCGAGTGCCAGCAGCGCTAACAGTACCAGCAGCGCGTGAAACACCGCCGCGAGCGGCGAGGTGGCTCCGGCGCGTACGTTGGCCGCCGAACGGGCAATCGCGGCGGTGGCGGTAATGCCGCCAAAGAACGGCGCAACCAGATTCCCTAAGCCCTGGCCAATCAGCTCGCTGTTGGCGTTGTGGCGCGTGCCCGTCATGCCGTCCAGCACCACCGCGCACAGCAGGGATTCGATAGCGCCCAGCATCGCCATGGAGAATGCGGCGGGCAACAGCGCGCGCAGCGCATCAAAACTAAGTGTGAACGACGACCCAGGCAGATCCCACGGCAGCACCAGCTGCGGCAGGAGCGGCGGAATACCGCTGCCCTGGGTGCCGTCTGCCAGCAGGTAGTGAAAGCGCGAACCAATGGTTGCGACATCGCCGCCCAGCAGATGAACAACGCCCATCACCGCGCAGCCCGCCAGCAGCGCCGGTAAATGCCCCGGCAGGCGGATGCCGAGACGCGGCCAGAGCACCAGCACGCCCAGCGTGACGATGCCGATCGCCGCATCGCCAGGATTCAGGCCAGGCAGGGCCACCGCCAGCGCCGCCACCTTCGGCAGGTAATGTTCCGGCATATGCGCGATTTCGAGGCCAAAGAAATCTTTGATCTGCATGGTGGCGATGGTAATGCCGATACCAGAGGTAAAGCCCAGCGTGACCGGCAGCGGAATGTATTCGATGAGTCTTCCGAAACGCGCCAGTCCGAACAGGATCAGAAAGACGCCGGAGAGCAGCGTCGCCATCAGCAGCCCTGAAAGCCCGAACTGCTGCGCGACCGGGTAGAGAATGACGACAAACGCAGCGGTCGGGCCGGAGACGCTGTAGCGCGAGCCGCCGCTCAGCGCGATGACAATCCCTGCAATCGCGGAAGTATAAAGACCATACTGCGGCGGCACGCCGCTGCCGATGGCCAGCGCCATCGCGAGCGGGATGGCGATAATGCCGACCGTGATACCGGCAATCAGATCGCGGCTCAGCCGGGAAACGGTATATTTTTCACGCCAGCAGGCATCCACCAGCGCGCGGAAAGGAAGAATTTGCGAGAGATACTGTGTGTTCATGATACGTCATCCATGCGTTCATCATCATGTAAACAAATATAAGATGGTGAATACATAAATCATACAAATAAAACAAAAGAATAAAAAAACCCGCCGGGGCGGGTTTTTAAGCTCAGTCCGATTAATGTTCGAACATGGCGGAGATAGATTCTTCGTTGCTGATACGACGAATCGCTTCGGCCAGCATGCCGGAGAGGGTCAGCGTGCGCACGTTCGGCAGCGCTTTGATCTCTTCCGCGAGCGGGATAGTGTCGCAGACGACCACTTCATCAATCACGGAATTACGCAGGTTGTTCAGCGCATTGCCGGAGAAGATCGGGTGGGTGGCGTAGGCGAACACGCGTTTGGCGCCGCGCTCTTTCAGCGCTTCAGCCGCTTTGCACAGGGTGCCGCCGGTGTCGATCATGTCGTCAACCAGCACGCAGTCACGGCCTGCGACGTCACCAATGATATGCATCACCTGAGAGACGTTCGCACGCGGACGACGTTTGTCGATGATCGCCATATCGGTGTCGTTGAGCAGTTTCGCGATGGCGCGGGCGCGCACCACGCCGCCGATGTCCGGAGAAACCACAATCGGATTATCCAGGTTCTGCTGCAGCATATCTTCCAGCAGAATCGGGCTGCCGAAGACGTTATCTACCGGCACATCGAAGAAGCCCTGAATCTGTTCTGCGTGCAGGTCCACAGTGAGAACGCGGTCAACCCCTACGCTGGACAGGAAATCCGCCACCACTTTCGCGGTGATAGGCACACGCGCGGAACGTACGCGACGGTCCTGACGGGCATAACCAAAGTAAGGGATAACGGCGGTAATACGACCTGCGGAAGCGCGGCGCAGGGCGTCGACCATAACAACCAGTTCCATCAGGTTGTCGTTGGTGGGGGCACAAGTGGACTGGATGATGAAAATATCACCACCGCGTACATTTTCATTGATTTGTACGCTGACTTCGCCGTCGCTAAAGCGACCGACAGCAGCGTCGCCGAGGGAAGTGTACAGGCGGTTGGCAATACGTTGTGCTAGTTCCGGGGTGGCGTTACCAGCAAAAAGCTTCATATCAGGCACGAGAAGAACCTCAGGCATGCGTCCAGTGGTGGATGGCGGCGCCGCAAAACGCGACAGGAAGCAGGTTCGCCATCCAGGCGGTGTATTTAAAGAGCATGGCGCAACGTCTGGAACAGGGGTGACGTTGTCACCAGGACTCAGTTTGCCCGGCGATGGCTTGCTGTAACGGGGAGTGGTTGACGCCTCGCGCAACAAAACCCTTCAGCCATTCCGGGGCTTTCTCAAGCACCCGGCGGGCCTCGGATTCGGTGTTAAATTCAGCAAACACACAAGCTCCGGTGCCGGTCAGGCGCGACGGCGCGTATTCTAACAGCCAGGAAAGCGCGGCATCAACCTCACGAAAACGTTTTCTTGCGATATGCTCGCAATCGTTGTGAAATTCACATTTTAGTAACGTTTCCATTGACCGGACAGGCGTATCGCGCGTCAGTTCCGGATCGCCGAAAATCACGGGGGTCGGAATGCTCACGCCAGGGTGCGCCACCAGATACCATTTCTCCGCCGGGCTTGCAGGCGTCAGTAGCTCACCCACCCCTTCGGCGAAGGCCGCGCGGCCGCGCACAAACACCGGCACGTCGGCACCGAGTTGCACGCCAAGTTGCGCCAGTTCATCTTCGCTAAAGCCGGTTTGCCAGAGGTGATTGAGCGCCACCAGAACCGTCGCGGCGTTAGACGAACCGCCGCCCAGCCCGCCGCCCATCGGTAAGCGCTTCTCCACGCCCAGATCGGCGCCCGCGCCTTCCGGCAGTCGTCCGGTTTCACGGGCGCGCGCCATCAGTAGCCTTGCTGCGCGCACGATGAGGTTGTCTTCTTGCGCCACACCATCGACCGGCGTCACCAGCCGAAGCTCGCCGTCCTTGCGCGGTGTTATTAACACCGTGTCGCCATAGTCGAGAAACTGAAACAGCGTCTGCAGATTGTGGTAGCCGTCATCACGACGGCCAGTGATATACAAGAAAAGATTAAGCTTCGCCGGAGAGGGCCAACGGGTCATTATTTAACAATCCAGTTATCCATTTTGAGCTTAATGCGCTGGTCGCCTTCGCGCAGCTCCAGGTTCGACGGCATGGCGGGCTGGGTTTTGGTGTCATAACCGCCATACACCACTTTCCAGGTTTTACCGTTCTGGGTGTAGTTCACTTCGCGTAAGCGGTATTGATCGTCGAGCGAGTAGTCGGTCGCGTCGCCCGGCAGGCCGACAATCCACTGGCGCAGGCTGTTCAGAGGAATCGGCATACCGGTCAGTTTGCCAATCATCTCTTCGGCGTCCGTCGCCTGATAGTGTTTACCTTTGTTATCCACCAGTTCCACGGCACCCGGTTTCGCGTTCAGCTCAAGCTCGGTGCTGCCAAGCGGATTGGTGAGCAGCAGGCGATAGTTTTCTTTGCCGGTCTGCTGCCAGAAGAAACGCGCATAGACTTTTTGCTGGTCTGAAAGATAGGCGAAGGCGCCGCGGGTCTGGAACTGAGCGAGGTTTTGCACCTGCTGCTGATGCTGTCGCCACTGAGGGGAGTCGGGGCTTTTGCCAGGGCCTTGCGGGGCGTGGCTGACGCAGGCGGTCAGCACCAGGCTCGCCAGCGGGGCGAGAGACCAAAAACGCACAGAAGAAATCGCCATAACAGGAACAAATCCTTGATGTTGATTGAGGTTATAACCCTTCATGCTAGCGTCAGGGGCTAAGGGCGTCTATGGTCAAGTTGTCTTAAATCATGAATCTGTCTATTACTCCAAAAGAGGCGGTTCTCTTTTATTGACCTTACGCATCCTGTATGATGCGCACAGCAAACCTTATCAACGCTGGTACTATTCCCGCTCCATGACCCTGTTAGCTCTCGGCATCAACCACAAGACGGCTCCTGTTTCGCTGCGAGAACGCGTGACGTTTTCGCCGGATACGCTCGACCAGGCGCTGGAAAGCCTGCTGTCGCAGCCGATGGTGCAGGGCGGTGTGGTGCTCTCGACGTGCAACCGCACGGAGCTTTACCTGAGCGTTGAGGAGCAGGACAACCTGCACGACAAGCTCGTGCGCTGGCTGTGCGATTATCATCATCTCGATGAAGAAGAAGTGCGCAACAGCCTCTACTGGCACCACGATAACGACGCCGTCAGCCATCTGATGCGCGTCGCCAGCGGTCTCGATTCGCTGGTGCTGGGCGAGCCGCAAATTTTAGGCCAGGTGAAAAAAGCCTTCGCCGATTCCGGCCGCGGCCACGCGAACGCCAGCGAGCTGGAGCGCATGTTCCAGAAATCCTTCTCCGTCGCCAAACGCGTGCGTACTGAAACCGATATCGGCGCCAGCGCGGTGTCGGTGGCGTTCGCCGCCTGTACGCTGGCGCGGCAGATCTTCGAATCGCTTTCAACGGTCACCGTGATGCTGGTCGGCGCGGGTGAAACTATCGAGCTTGCGGCCCGTCACCTGCGCGAACACAACGTACAGAAAATGATCATCGCCAACCGTACCCGCGAGCGCGCCCAGCGTCTGGCGGATGAAGTCGGCGCAGAAGTCATCGGGCTTGGCGATATCGACGAGCGCTTAAAAGACGCGGATATCATCATCAGCTCCACCGCAAGCCCGCTGCCGATTATCGGCAAAGGTATGATGGAGCGCGCGCTGAAGGCTCGTCGCAACCAGCCGATGCTGCTGGTGGATATCGCCGTACCGCGCGATGTCGAGCCGGAAGTGGGCAAGCTTGCCAACGCCTATCTTTACAGCGTCGACGATCTCCAGAGCATCATCCAGCACAACCTCGCGCAGCGTAAAGCGGCGGCGGTGCAGGCGGAGTCTATCGTCGAGCAGGAAGCCTGCGAATTTATGGCCTGGCTGCGCGCCCAGAGCGTCAGCGAGACCATCCGCGAGTATCGCGCCCAGGCCGATCAGGTGCGCGAAGAGCTCACCAGTAAAGCCCTGGCAGCGCTGCGCACCGGCGGCGACGCCGAAGCCATCATGCAGGATCTGGCGCGTAAGCTGACCAACCGCCTGATCCACACCCCAACTAAATCTCTTCAGCAGGCTGCCCGTGACGGGGATGATGAACGCCTGCATATTCTGCGCAACAGCCTCGGGCTGGAGTAGCACAACACAATTCTAATTACAGGGTGATCTACCGCCTATGAAGCCTTCTATCGTTGCCAAACTGGAAGCCTTGCAGGAGCGTCATGAAGAAGTTCAGGCTCTGCTGGGCGATGCGGGTACGCTTGCCGATCAGGAGCGTTTTCGCGCGCTGTCGCGCGAGTATGCCCAGCTGAGCGACGTTTCGCGCTGTTTTCTTGAATGGCGTCAGGTCCAGGAAGATATGGAAACCGCCCGTCTGATGCTAAGCGACCCGGAAATGCGCGATATGGCGCAGGATGAGCTGCTGGAAGCCAAAGCGAAAGGCGAAGCGCTGGAGCAGGAGCTTCAGCTATTGCTGCTGCCGAAAGATCCTGATGATGAACGTAACGCGTTCGTCGAAGTGCGTGCGGGCACCGGCGGCGATGAAGCCGCGCTCTTCGCAGGCGATCTCTTCCGTATGTACAGCCGTTATGCCGAATCGCGCCGCTGGCGTGTGGAGATCATGAGCGCCAGCGAAGGCGAGCATGGCGGTTATAAAGAAGTCATCGCCAAAATCAGCGGCGAGGGCGTCTACGGGCGTCTTAAATTTGAGTCCGGCGGGCATCGCGTACAGCGCGTTCCGGCGACCGAATCCCAGGGCCGTATCCATACCTCCGCCTGCACCGTGGCGGTGATGCCAGAGCTGCCGGAAGCCGAACTGCCGGACATCAACCCGGCGGATCTGCGTATCGACACCTTCCGCTCCTCCGGCGCGGGCGGTCAGCACGTTAACACCACCGACTCCGCCATTCGAATCACCCACCTGCCGACCGGCATCGTGGTGGAGTGCCAGGACGAGCGTTCTCAGCATAAAAACAAAGCCAAAGCGCTGGCGGTGCTGGGTGCGCGCATCCACGCCGCGGAAGTGGCTAAACGCCAGCAGGCGGAGGCCTCCACGCGCCGCAATCTGCTTGGCAGCGGCGATCGTTCGGACCGCAACCGCACCTACAACTTCCCGCAGGGCCGCGTGACCGACCACCGCATCAACCTGACGCTTTACCGTCTTGACGAAGTGATGGAAGGTAAACTGGACGCGCTCATCGAGCCGATTATCCAGGAGCATCAGGCCGATCAGCTGGCGGCGCTGGCTGAGCAGGAGTAATGGAATATCAGCAGTGGCTGAAACAGGCCATCCATCGTCTCACTACAAGCGAATCTCCGCGCCGCGACGCGGAGATCCTGCTGGAGTTTGTGACCGGCAGGACGCGCACGTTTATCCTCGCCTTTGGCGAAACCGCGCTGACTGACGATGAACACGCGCGGCTCGATGCCCTGCTGGCGCGCCGCGCCGCGGGCGAGCCGGTGGCGTATCTCATCGGCCAGCGTGAGTTCTGGTCGTTGCCGCTGGAGGTTTCCCCGGCAACGCTTATCCCCCGTCCCGATACCGAATGTCTGGTTGAGCAGGCGCTGGCGCGTCTGCCGGCCACGCCGTGCCGCATTCTCGATCTCGGCACCGGCACCGGCGCGATTGCGCTGGCGCTCGCCTCCGAGCGGCCTGACTGTCACGTCACCGCGCTGGATGTTATTCCTGAGGCCGTCAAACTTGCGAAACGCAACGCGCAGCGGCTCGGCATCGATAACGTCACGGTTTTGCAAAGCCATTGGTTTTCCGCGCTGACGGACGGGCGTTTTTCGCTTATCGTCAGCAATCCGCCCTATATTGACGGCGATGACCCTCATCTTTCGCAGGGCGACGTGCGTTTTGAGCCGAAAAGCGCGCTGGTGGCGGATAACGCGGGCCTGGCAGATCTTGAAACGCTGGTGACTGAAGCGCGGCGCTTTCTTGCGGATAACGGCTGGCTCATGCTGGAGCATGGCTGGCAGCAGGGCGAGGCGGTGCGCGAACTTTTTATGCGTGCGGGCTATCAGGGCGTTGAAACCTGCCGCGATTACGGCGGTAATGAACGTCTGACGCTGGGACACTATCGCGACACACAGGATCGCAACACACAGGAGTAAGGCAGCATGGCCGCTTATTTTGCAGTAAAACACCTACATATTCTGACGGTGGTAATTTCCATCAGTCTGTTTGTTTTGCGCTACTGGTGGCAGTACCGCAGCTCGCCGATGTCCTCAAAGCGCTGGGTGCGCATCGTGCCACACGTCAACGACACCGTGCTGCTCGGCAGCGGCGTCGCGCTGGTGCTTATCACGCATTTTTATCCGTTCACCCCGCAGGGCGCATGGCTGACTGAAAAACTCTTTGGCGTTATCATCTATATCGTTTTAGGCTTTATCGCGCTCGGGCGTCGCCCGCGCAGCCAGCAGGTCCGCTGGATTGCCTTCCTGCTTGGGCTGGTGGTGCTTTACATCATCGTGAAACTCGCCACCACTAAAGTACCGCTATTGGGGTTGATATGAAGTCGTTGGCCGATTTCCAGTTTAACAACGCGCCGCTCTGTGACGGCATGATTTTGATTTCACAGCATATTCGCGACGATTTTCCGGTGCAGGACGTCTACGACCAGCTCGAAAGCCTGGTGTGTCTCGCCCGCGAGGAGATCTGCGAAGGCTCGCATCAGGATACGCAGCTTGAGCGCCTGCTGGAGCTGTTTTACGGCGAATGGGGTTTTAGCGACGCGCGCGGCGTTTACCGCCTGTCTGACGCGCTGTGGCTGGACAAAGTGCTGAAAAAGCGCCAGGGCAGCGCGGTATCGCTCGGGGCGATTCTGCTGTGGATAGCCGGGCGTCTTGATATTCCGCTGATGCCGGTGATTTTCCCGACGCAGCTTATCCTGCGCGCCGACTGGATGGATGGCGAAATGTGGCTCATCAATCCATTTAACGGCGAAACGCTGGATGAACATACGCTTGAAGTGTGGCTCAAAGGTAACGTCAGCCCGGTGGCCGAGCTTTATATGGACGACCTCGAAGAGTCTGAACACAGTCTGGTCATCCGCAAACTGCTCGACACGCTGAAATCGGCGCTGATGGAAGAGCGGCAGATGGAGCTTGCGCTGCGCGCCAGCGAAGCGCTGCTGGAGTTCAACCCGGAAGATCCGTATGAAATCCGCGACCGCGGACTGATTTACGCCCAGCTCGACTGCGAGCACGTGGCACTTAATGACTTAAGCTATTTTGTGGAGCAGTGCCCGGAAGATCCGATTAGCGAGATGATTCGGGCGCAGATTAACTCGATTTCGCACAAGCAGATTACCCTGCACTAAGCGCGGCGTGTACCGATTTACACAGGATAAAGGCGACAATATGAAACAAAAAGTGGTTAGCATTGGCGACATCAACGTAGCGAACGATCTGCCGTTCGTACTCTTTGGCGGCATGAACGTGCTGGAGTCGCGTGACCTGGCGATGCGCATCTGTGAGCACTACGTCACCGTGACCCAGAAACTCGGCATTCCTTACGTTTTCAAAGCGTCTTTTGATAAAGCCAACCGCTCCTCCATTCACTCCTACCGCGGCCCTGGCCTCGAAGAAGGGATGAAAATCTTCCAGGAGCTGAAGCAGACCTTTGAAGTGAAAATCATCACCGACGTGCACACCGCCGAGCAGGCTCAGCCGGTTGCGGATGTGGTGGACGTTATCCAACTGCCGGCCTTCCTGGCGCGTCAGACCGATCTCGTTGAAGCGATGGCGAAAACCGGCGCGGTTATCAACGTGAAAAAACCGCAGTTCATCAGCCCGGGGCAGATCGGCAACATCGTCGATAAATTCAAAGAGGGCGGCAACGAGCAGGTTATCCTGTGCGATCGCGGCACCAACTTTGGTTACGACAATCTCGTGGTCGACATGCTGGGCTTTGGCGTGATGAAGAAAGTCTCTGGCAACGCGCCGGTCATTTTTGACGTGACCCACGCGCTGCAGTGCCGCGACCCGTTCGGCGCCGCGTCCAGCGGTCGTCGCGCCCAGGTCACCGAGCTTGCCCGCGCGGGTATGGCGACCGGCCTTGCAGGGCTGTTTATCGAAGCGCACCCGGACCCGGAAAACGCGAAATGCGATGGCCCGTCCGCGCTGCCGCTGGCGAAGCTCGAAGCGTTCCTCACGCAGATCAAAGCGATCGACGATCTGGTGAAAAGCTTCCCGGAACTCGATACCGAGCATTAATCGACCCGGCCGTAAAAAGAAAAACCCCGCGATGCGGGGTTTTTTATTGGGCACGCGGCGTGCCGCTCAGTTGTTATTACGATAACAAGGCGGGTGCGCAGGCTTACCCGCCCTACATTGCTGCTTGCCTGTTTTTGTAGGGTGGGTAAGCGCAGCGCACCCACCGTCGGAAGCAGAGACCCTTTGTAGGGTGGGTAAGCGAAGCGCATCCACCGCCCCAATGCACCAATTAAGTTGACGTAGGGTGGGTAAGCAATGCGCACCCACCGTCCCAGTGCAGCGCACCCACCGAAACCTACGCAAAAATCGTCATCAGATAGGCCGCGAACAGCGCCAGATGTGCGCTGCCGTTCAGCACATTCGTGCGCCCGGTCGAAAACGAAATCTGACATAGCATCAACGCCGCGAGCATCACCACCATCTCCGGCGCGCCAAGCGCAAACTGCAAATCGTTGCCGGTCAGAATCGCGATAATCGTCACGGTCGGCACGGTCAGCGAAATGGTCGCCAGCACCGAGCCGAAAAAGAGATTCATCGCGCGCTGCACCTGATTATTCAGCACCGCTTTCAGCGCGCCCAGGCCTTCCGGCGAGAGGATCAGCAGCGCCACCAGGAACCCCGTGAACGATACCGGCGCGTTAAGATGACTCAAGAGCGCTTCAAGCGGGTTCGCGTTCATCTTGGTCACCGCGATCACCGCAACCAGATGTACAACCAGCCATACCGCGTGCCAGAGGCTGCTGTGCGCCGACGGTTTGCCGTGGTGCGGGTCGTCGTCGTCGCTCTCGTCTTCATGCTCGTAAACAAAGAGGCTCTGGTGCGTTTTGGTCTGGATCAGCAAAAACACGCCGTACATCGCGGCGGAAATCATCGCCACCAAAAGCGACTGGCCGGTAGAAAAGTTGCCGCCCGGCAACGCCATCGGAAAAACCAACACAATCACCGCCAGCGGGAAAAGGGCGATCAGGTACTGTTTAATCCCGAAGAGATTCACATATTGCGTGGCGAACTTGCGCCCGCCGAGCAGCAGCGCCACGCCCACCAGGCCGCCGCTGACAATCATAATGATCGAGTAAAGCGTATCGCGCATCAGCGTCGGCGCGGCATCGCCTGTCGCCATGAGTGCGGAGATCAGGCTCACTTCGAGGATAACGACGGAAAGGCTCAGAATCAGCGATCCGTACGGCTCGCCGAGGCGATGCGCCAGCACATCCGCGTGGCGCACCACGCTAAACGCGCTGCTAAGGATAGCGACGAGCGCCAGCGCGTTGATGCCAACAATCACTGGCAGCGACTGGCTGGAACCCCAGAACGCCAGCACCGCCAGCGCTAATACCGGGAAAATGAGAGAAGACTCCTTATGGCGGGTCTTCACCGCCTCATGGCTTGTTTTGGTCACGTTAATTCTCCAGAGAAGCAGGTGATAATCATTATAGTGAGGAGTAAGGCTGACCGTAAAACTACCAAAAAATGCGCGGTTATGAGGGTTTATTTACGCTTTTTTACGGCTACACGCTAACTTTGCATTAAGTGAGGCAAAAAACGCATTTTCATTGAGAATCCATTTATCAAACAGGGCATTGTGAGCGTCTGAATTTACGCTTCGTTTACGGCTGGCGCGGAAGCTGTTCGTGTTCCACACTTATCTTTTTGTCAGATAAAGGAGCGTAGCGATGCCTTACTCTTCAAGAACCGATTTGCCCGATAATGTCCGCAACGTGCTTCCGGCGCATGCGCAGGATATCTATAAAGAGGCGTTTAACAGCGCCTGGGATCAATATAAAGACGAAGATGACCGCCGCGGCGACGCCAGCCGCGAGGAGACCGCGCATCGCGTCGCGTGGGCTGCCGTTAAACATGAGTATGAAAAAGGCGATGACGATAAATGGCATAAGAAAAAATAATGCTTTGTTAATCGCCTGATTCCTCTCCATCTTTGCCTTTATCTCCGCGCCCTGCGCGGGGACAGATAAGTTTTTTGTCGGTTGAAAACGCCGCTGCGGTCTTGTCAGCGGCGCGTTAATCCCCTATCGTCACCCCGTAATTGCTTTCTGATTGAGCGATAAAAAGATTCTGAAAGCGCTTAAAATCGCAGGGAAGCAGCCGTGGTGGAGGTAGAAGGTGTTAACACGTGATTTCTTAATGACAGCAGACTGTAAGACGGCTTTCGGAGCCATTGAGGAATCGTTACTGTGGACGCCAGAGCAGCGGGCGGCGTCACTGACCGCCACGCTCGCCTGTCGTCCTGAAAACGAACCGGTCTGGATTTTTGGTTACGGATCCCTGATGTGGAACCCGGCAATGGTCTTTGAAGAGCGCTGCGCTGCGACGCTTAACGGCTGGCACCGCGCGTTTTGCCTGCGGCTCACCGCCGGGCGCGGCAGCGCCTGCAAGCCCGGGCGCATGCTGGCGCTGAAAGAGGGCGGCGCCACGACCGGCGTGGCGTATCGTCTGCCGGAGGCGGAACTTGAAACCGAACTGACGCTCCTGTGGAAGCGCGAGATGATCACCGGCTGTTATCTGCCAGGCTGGTGCAAGCTCACGCTTGACGACGGCCGCACCGTCCATGCGCTGGTGTTTATCATGGATCCGAGCCACCCGCTGTATGAAGCCGACACCCGTCCTGCGACCATCGCGCCGCTGATCGCCCGTGCGAGCGGCCCGCTCGGCACCAATGCCCAATATCTCTTCTCGCTGGAGCAGGAGCTGAAAAAGCTCGGCATGTGTGAAGCATCACTTGATGAGCTGGCGTCTGAAGTGCGCGCGTGTCAGGCGCAAGATGATGACGAGAGTGGCGATCTGCAACCGCATTTCGCCTGAAAAACCCCGGCGGGCGCCGGGGGAGAATGGTCAGGCCGGAACGTAGCTGATGGAGTGTTCCAGCGTCTGGCTGTGACTGTCGATAAGCACATCCCAGACCCCGCTGTAAGGCACGCTGATGTACGCGCTGTTGCGGTTCTGGACGCTCAAAATATCTGCGCCCGCGCGCTTAGCGCGTTCACCCGCGTTCATTAAATGGATATGGCAATTCGCTGAACAGCGCACCACCACCGTGTCTCCGCCAAACAACTTCAGGCTTGCTTTTACCCGCGCCATCTTTAACCCCTCTGTCAATGATAAATCCTTCAGGACAGCCTTTCGAACGTGAGGCTGTTCACAAAACCTGTCGGAAATAACACCAAAGGGGGAGGCCGCGAACGCTGATTTTGATCAAAAAATGCGGCCGCAGCTCGATATTCATCACATTGTTCGTTAAAGCGGCGGGCAGGCGCGCGAAAAATGTCTGAATGCGCGCCTGCGCCTGATTAAATGCGGAAATGTCCGGCGGTCTGGGCGAGTTCTCCGGCCTGGCCCTGCAACGCGCCCGCGGCAGCGGCCGACTGCACCACCAGCTCGGCGTTCTGCTGCACCATCTGATCGAGCTGCAACACCGCGTGGTTAATCTCCTGAATGCCTTTCATCTGCTCGCTGGTAGCGACGGTGATTTCACGCATAATGCCGGAAACGTTGCCGATGCTGCTGACAATCTCCTCCATCGACTCACCTGCGAGGCGTACATAGCGCGAGCCAGTCGCGACGCTCTGCGTCGTTGAGTCGATAAGCGATTTAATCTCTTTCGCCGCCTGGGCGCTGCGGCTAGCGAGGTTACGCACTTCGCCCGCCACCACCGCGAAGCCGCGGCCCTGTTCACCGGCGCGCGCCGCCTCCACCGAGGCGTTCAGCGCCAGAATGTTGGTCTGGAACGCGATACCGTCGATAACGCTGGTGATATCGCCGATTTTCGCCGAGGCGCTTTCAATCAGCTGCATGGTGGAGATGGCTTTGGAGACCACTTCACCGCCGCGCGAGGCGGCATCCGTCGCGCTCTGCGCCTGGCTGTTAGCCTGCGCCGCCGCGTCGGTGGAGTTGGCGACCGACGCAGTTATTTGTTCTACCGCGCTTGCCGTTTCACGCAGGCTGGAGGCGGCCTGTTCGGTGCGCCCGGAGAGATCCTGGTTCCCGGCCGCGATTTCATTCGCCGCCACTTTCACCGAGGCGCTGGCGTCGCGCAACTGGCCCATTACGCCTGCGAGCTTATCGCAGAAGGCGTTAAACGCATGGGCGATTTGCGCCACTTCGTCACGGCCATCTTCCGGCAGGCGCTGAGAAAGATCGTTGGTGCCGCTGCTGATAGCCACCAGCGCGTCGCGGATCATCAGCAGGCGTTTTAACAGTCGGGTGACCAGGAAATGCATCAGCGCGCCGGTAATCAGCAGCAGCACCAGTACCGAAATGGCCGACGTGCTGAGCAGGGCGCGCATGCCTGACGTCGCGTCGCTTTCATCAAGCGCGACCACCAGATACCACTGGGTGCCCGGCACGCGCGTGGCCAGTAGTTCTTTTTGCGCGCCGCCGATATCGCCTTCCAGCGCCGTATCGCTCGCTTTCAGTTCGCTGAACGCGACGCCTGATACCGCTTTATCAAAGGGTTTTGACGTCAGCGCCGGGTCTTTCGCGGCAATCAGCGTCCCGTCGTCGTTTACCAGCAGCCCGCTGCTGTTTTCCGTCGGGTGAATGCTGCGTACGTTGGCAATCACGCTCTCCATAGAGAGATCGCCCGCGACCACCGCCGCAATGACGCCGTTTTGCTTCACCGGCACCGCGAACGTCACCACCAGCTTGCCGGTGCCGGCGTCCACGTAAGGCGCGGTCACGACCGGCGCGTCGGCTTTCACCGCCTGCTGATACCAGGGGCGGATCGTCGGATCGTAATCCGCCGGTACGCCTTCCGGGTTGGAGAATTTGGCGGTTTTGGTGGCGTAACCGGCGTAGACGTTCATAAAGCCGCCCGCTTTGGCCATCTGCGTAAAGACCGGCACCGGATCGGCACCCAGCGCGACGGTATCCAGCGACTGGATCATGGCGGTCTTGCTGTTCACCCAGTCGCCAATGGCGAGATTGTGGCTGGCGCTGGTGCTGCGCAGCGTATTCAGGCTCGCCTGCTGATTATCCAGCCGGGTGACCTGGTAGTTCATGATGGTATTGAGTAACAGCGCGGCGACCAGGCAGCCTGCGGTGGCTGCGATGATGCGCGCGCGAATGGACGTTAACATAGGCGTATACCCTGCTGTGTGTTGTGTGAGCGTTATGTTTGGGACGAGCGTGTTGTAATAGGTTTTAAGTAAAATATCGGCACACAGGGCGGGGACTTGATGGGCAGCGCAGGTGAATAAGTAAATATTATTACACCTGCGTGATTATCAGAAGGTCAGGACTTTGTCAGCCTCGAGCGTCCACCCGGCAAGCTCTACCAGCGTGCCAATCTCCACGCCGTCAATCAGCGGCAGCGCGCTCACGCCGCGCCCGTCGGCGCAGGTTTTGCACAGCTTCACCGGGACGTTCTGGGCGGTCAGGATCTCCAGCATCTGCTGCACGTTATAGCCTTCAGCGGGTTTCTGGCCGCGCAGCCCAGCGGTGACGGCATCCGACATCAAAAAGAGCTTCAACTCAGGGGACTGCGGCTGGTCGCGCAGGGCGATGGCAAGACGCAGGCTGTTAAACAGCGATTCGCTGCCGTAAGCCGCGCCGTTGGCGATAATCACGATTTTTTGCATCCGGAACTCCTTTGCCATACCGGCATAGTTATTGCTTAGTTCCTGTAAAGGCGATAACAGGAGAATGAGCGATGGCAACACCCGCGACATCTTTGCAGGACGCGCAGGCATGGTTTCGTTTCGCCCGGGAGAGAAAACGCAGCCAGCTTGAGGCGTGGGCGGGCGTCGGCGACTGGGCAAGCCAGATAAGCCATCTGGTGCATATGCTACAGCGCGAGCGCGGCGCGTCCAACATCTGGCTCTGTTCCGGCGGGCAGCTATTCGCGCGCGAGCGCGCCTTTTGCGTGACGGAGACGGACCAGCGCGCGGCGCAATTTCGCGCGGCGCCTGTGCCGCTTGCCGCCGCGGGCAGCCTGCTTTCCTGGCACATGGCCTGCGCGCTCTGGCAGCTTGAGCAGTTGCCGGCGTTGCGCGCGCGCATCCTCGCCCGGGAAATTGAACCCGGCGAAGCGATGGAGAGTTTTAATCTGGCGATCCGACATCTGCTGGATCTGGTGCCGGAGGCGAGTGAAAGCGTGGATGAAGCCTCGCTCGCCCGCGCGCTGACGGCGCTCTACAGTTTTATGCAGGGTAAAGAGCTGGCGGGCCAGGAGCGCGCCACCGGGGCTATCGGTTTTACGCAAGGCGCGTTCAGCGAGCCGCTGCGCCAGCGGCTGGCGGATCGTATCGACGGCCAGCAGCGCTGTTTCGAGACGTTTTTATCGCTTGCCAGCGCGGATATTCGCGAGCGTTTCTACCGTCACGGCGAAGCCACGCGCGAGCTTGAGCGGTTGCGGCGTCTCGCCTGTACGCGGCTGCCAGCCGATGATGACAACCGCGCGCGGGCGGTGCGCTGGTTTGGGCTGCAAACCACGCGGCTCGACGCGCTGCGCGATATCGAGGAGGCGTTGATCGCCGCATTGCTGGCGGAGGCCCGCAGGCTTCTGGCGCAGGAGACGCACAGCGAAACACCGGAGGCGGCCCTGGCGCGTCGCGCGAGCCTGCGAGACGAGCCGCAGACGCCAGCGCTTGAGCGCCATCTTTTGCCGCTGGTGCGCCAGCAGGCCCGCGAGGTGGAATCGCTTACGCGCCAGCTCGCCTCGCTGCAGGCGAACCTTGAAGAGCGCAAGCTTATCGATCGCGCCAAAAGTTTGTTGATGAGTCATCAGCAGCTCAGCGAAGAGCAGGCGTGGCACCAGTTGCGCAAGCTCGCAATGGATCAGAATAAACGGATGGTGGAGATTGCCGAAGCGATGCTGGCGGTGGCCCAGCTCTGGCCCGTAACCCCAAAGGAGTAGCTGCACAGCGAGCGGGCATTTGATGCATGGAAATGGGGCAGAGTGGGGGAATAGCGCGGCGCGTTTCTTCGGATGTCACTGGCGGGTGCGCTGCGCTTACCCGCCCTACAATATCGGTCCTCATGTTTTACGTAGGGTGGGTAAGCGCAGCGCACCCACCGCCCCTCCCGATACCCAGGAAAAGAAGGCTTGAGGAGAGGGTTTTGCTCCGGCTAAAAAATCGGCCTCGCCGTTTCGTCGCAGCTCCGTAGGGTGGATAAGCGTAGCGCACCCACCATCAGGATTACACTTTTTCCTTCAGGCTGAGGGATATATATACACGACCGGTGAACATGTTCCGTTCGCCATAATCTCACCTTTATATGAGCGCTCCCCTCACGCGAACGTGCAAAGGGGGCTCGCCGCCGCCCCCTTTGCAATCCCGGCTCCCGGCGGAAAATCGCCCCGTTGGGGCGATTTTTTTTAGCCGGAGCAAAACCACCGGATTTGACCATATCTCCTTTGTAGGGCGGGTAAGCGCAGCGCACCCGCCACGGTACCCACTCTAAAACCTGGCACACCCCTTGCTTAATAAATCCTGACAACCATTTCCCGGCAGCTCGCCAACGGCGGCGGGCAGACCGGAAAGGATAAAGGCGTCCTGCAATGTCTTCGGGCATTGGCGGACGCCTTTTTTATTTTCAGGAGCAGCCATGAGCGATTCATCCTTTTCTCTTTCCCGCCGCCGCTTATTGCAGGCCGGAGCCGCGCTTAGCGGCGCGATGTTGTTACCGGGGCTGATGGGCAGCGTCTGGGCCGCGGGATCTGACAAACCCGAGCTCAACACCGTACGCGTCGGTTTTATTCCGCTCACCGACTGCGCGCCGGTGGTGATGGCCGCGCTGAAAGGCTTCGATAAAAAATATGGCATCCGCATTCAGCCCAGCAAAGAGGCGAGCTGGGCGGCGGTGCGCGACAAACTGGTCTCCGGCGAGCTCGACGCCGCCCATGCGCTCTACGGGCTCATCTACGGGCTGGAACTCGGCATCGCCGGTAAAGCACAGCCGATGGCGACCCTGATGACGCTCAACCAGAACGGCCAGGCGATTACGCTCAGCGCCGATCTCCTGGAGAAAGGCATCACCACGCCCGACGCGCTGCAAAAGCTGATTGCCGCAAGCGAGCCTGGCGCTTACACCTTCGCCCACACCTTTCCGACCGGCACCCACGCCATGTGGCTCTACTACTGGCTGGCGGCGGCGGGCATCCATCCTTTTAACGATGTACGCACCGTCGTGGTGCCGCCGCCGCAAATGGTGATGAACATGCGCATCGGCAACATGGTCGGCTTCTGCGTCGGCGAGCCGTGGAACGCCCGCGCCATCAACGACCGCATCGGTTTTACCGCCGCCACGTCGCAGTCCATCTTCCCGGATCACCCGGAAAAAGTGCTTGGCACCCGCCGCCTGTGGGTGGACCAGCACCCGCACACCGCCCGTGCGCTCACCGCCGCCGTGCTGGAGGCCGCCCGCTGGATAGACGCCTCGGACGATAACCGCCGAGAAACCGCGCAGGTGCTGGCGAAACGCGCGTATCTCAACACCAAAGTGCAATACCTCACGCCGCGCATGCTCGGCGAGTACGACGACGGCGCAGGAAAGCGCTGGAAAGATGACCATGCCATGCGCTTCTTCCGCGACGGCGAAGTGAGCTACCCGTGGCACTCAGACGGCATGTGGTTCTTAACGCAGTTCCGCCGCTGGGGGGTATTGAAAACCGATCCGGACTACGCGGCTATCGCCGCCCGCATCAACCGCACCGACATCTATCAACAGGCCGCAGCGGCGGTGGGCGGCGTCGCGCTGCCCGCGTCAACGTGGCGGACGAGCCGTCTGATGGACGGCAGCGTATGGGACGGGCGCGATCCCGCCGCGTATGCCGCCAGTTTTGCCATGAAACGTTAAGGGGAAACCATGAAAGAGCGTAAACAGACCGTGAGCGCGGTGCCTGAACAGCCCGCCGGTGAAGTGATAGTGATGCCCCGCGTGGCGGTGCGTAAACGCCGCACGCCGCTCGCGGCCACGGTAAACGCGCTGCTGGCCCGCGTGGTGCCGGCCATTCTTGGCCTGGCGCTGTTGGTCATTGCCTGGCAAATCGCGGCCGTCAGCAGTAAAGGCTTTCCGACGCCGCTCAGCACGCTCGACTCGGCGCTGACGCTGTTCGCCGACCCGTTCTACAACGAAGGGCCGAACGATCAGGGCATCGGCTGGAATGTGCTGGCCTCGCTCAGCCGAGTGGCTGTGGGCTTCGGGCTGGCGGCGCTGGTGGGGATCCCGCTGGGTTTTCTGATTGGTCGTTTTACCTTTCTCGGGCGCATGTTTAATCCGCTCATCGCGCTCCTGCGCCCGGTCAGCCCGCTTGCCTGGCTGCCTATCGGCCTGCTGCTGTTTCAGAAGGCCGAGCCCGCCTCCAGCTGGACCATTTTCATCTGCTCTATCTGGCCGATGGTCATCAACACCGCCGAAGGGGTGAAGCGCATCCCGGAGGACTACCTCAACGTGGCGCGGGTATTACAGCTCTCCGAATGGACCGTCATGCGCCGCATTCTCTTTCCGGCGGTGCTGCCCGCGGTGCTTACCGGCGTGCGGCTCTCCATCGGCATCGCCTGGCTGGTGATCGTCGCCGCCGAAATGCTCACCGGCGGCCTCGGCATCGGCTTCTGGATCTGGAACGAGTGGAACAACCTCAACGTGGAAAACATTCTCATCGCCATCGTCATTATCGGCGTGGTGGGGCTGTTGCTGGAGCAGGGGCTGATGCTTATCGCCCGCCGCTTTAGCTGGCAGGACAAATAAGGAGCGAACATGAAACCGATCATTCAGGTACAGAACGTCAGTCAGCGCTTCAACACCGCCAGCGGCGAGTTCCTGGCGCTGCAAAATGTCAGTTTCGACATCAACGCGGGCGAAACCGTGAGTCTTATCGGCCACTCCGGCTGCGGCAAATCGACGCTGCTCAATCTTATCGCGGGCATCACGCTGCCGAGCGAGGGCGGGCTGCTGTGCGATAACCGCGAAATCGCCGGGCCTGGCCCGGAGCGCGCCGTGGTGTTTCAGAACCACTCGCTGCTGCCCTGGCTCACCTGCTTTGACAATGTGGCGCTGGCGGTGGATCAGGTGTTTCGCAAAACCATGGATAAAGCGCAGCGCCGGGAGTGGATTATTCACAACCTGGAGCGGGTGCAGATGGGACACGCGCTCAACAAACGCCCCGGCGAGATCTCCGGCGGCATGAAGCAGCGCGTCGGCATTGCCCGCGCGCTGGCGATGAAACCGAAAGTGCTGCTGATGGACGAACCGTTCGGCGCGCTCGATGCGCTGACCCGCGCGCATTTACAGGATGCCGTGATGCACATCCAGCAGGAGCTTAACACCACCATTGTGCTGATTACGCATGACGTGGACGAGGCGGTGCTGCTCTCCGACCGCGTGCTGATGATGACCAACGGCCCGGCGGCGACGGTGGGCGAGACGCTGGAGGTGAATCTGCCGCGCCCGCGCAACCGGGTGCAGCTCGCCGACGACAGCCGCTATCACCAGATGCGTCAGCAGATCCTGCATTTCCTCTACGAAAAGCAGCCGAAAGCGGCGTAAGGAGCGGCGATGGCGCAACGACTGGTGATTATCGGCAACGGCATGGCGGCGGTGCGTCTGGTGGAGCAACTGCTGGCGCGCGCGCCGGAGCGCTTCGCCATCACGCTTATCGGCGATGAACCGTTGCTCCCTTATAACCGCATTCTGCTCTCGCCGGTGCTGGGGGGCGAAAAGCCTGCCGCGCAGACGCAGCTGCACGAGGCGTCATGGTATTCACGTTACGGTGTCACGTTATTAACTGGTGAGCGGGCGCTGGCGGTGGATCTAACCGCGCGCACCGTCACCACCGCGGCGCGCACGCTGTCCTGGGATGAACTGGTGTTCGCCACCGGCTCGACGCCGTTTATTCCGCCTATTGAGGGCAGCAAGCTGCCGCACGTACGCGCCTTTCGCACGCTGGCGGATGTCGGGGCGCTTCTCGCGACGCCCGGCCCCGCCGTGGTGCTGGGCGGCGGCCTGCTTGGGGTGGAAGCGGCCGCGGCGCTTGCCCGACAGGGCGCGGCGATGACGCTGGTGCATCGTCACCCGTGGCTGATGGAGCAGCAACTGGATGCGCAGGCGGGCGAGTGGCTCGCCGAAAGCCTGCGCGCGCGCCACATTCGCGTGGTGACCGGCAGCGGCATCACGCGTATTACGCCAGATGACGTCACGCTCGCCTGCGGCGAAACCGTCGCGGCGCAGCGGGTAGTGATCGCCACCGGCGTGCGTCCGGCCATTACGCTGGCGCAGTCCGCCGGGCTCGCTTGTCAGCGCGGCATTGTGGTGGATGGCACGCTGCACGCCTCGCACCCGGCGGTAAGCGCCATCGGCGAGTGCTGCGAAATCAACGCGCAGACGTGGGGGCTGGTGGCGCCCTGTCTGCAACAGGCGGACGTGCTGGCGGCGAGGCTCTGCGGCGAGACGGCGCGCTTTGGTTATGAGGAAAAAGGCACGCGGCTCAAAGTCACCGGTATCGCGGTTTTCAGCGCGGGCGCGGTGACGCCCGGCCCGCAGGCGCAGACGCTGATAAGCCTCGACCCAATAGCCCGCCATTATCGCCGCCTGATTATTGAGGGCGGCAGGCTCACCGGCGTGCTGCTGTATGGCGATACCGACAGCGCCGGCGCGCTGATGAATCACTTCGGGCAGCCGCTGCGCGCCAGCGCCGGGCTGCTGTTTGATGAAACCGATGAAACGCAGCCCGCGGCTGCAGGATATGACACGATGACAAAACAAACTCTGGTGGTCGTGGGCCACGGCATGGTTGGGCACCATTTTCTGGAGCAGTGCGTCAGCGCCGGGCTGCATGAGCGCTTTCATATCATCGTCTTTGGCGAAGAGCACCACGCGGCCTACGATCGCGTGCATCTCTCGGAATATTTCGCGGGGCGCAGCGCGCAGTCGCTCTCGATGGTGCAGGGCGATTTCTTCGCGCAGACGGGCATTGAACTACGCACCGGCTGTCAGATTGTGGCGCTGGATCGCGCGCGGCAGATCGTGCGCGACGCGCAGGGCCACGAGACGCATTTCGACCAACTGGTGCTCGCCACCGGCTCCTGGCCGTTTGTCCCGCCCGTACCGGGTCGCGACCTGCCGGGCTGTTTCGTCTACCGCACGCTTGACGATCTTGATGCCATCCGCGAGCGCGCGCAGCACGCCACGCGCGGCGTGGTGGTGGGCGGCGGCCTGCTGGGGCTTGAGGCGGCGAATGCCCTTAAACAACTGGGGCTGAAAACGCATGTCGTGGAGTTTGCGCCGGGGCTGATGGCGGTGCAGCTTGATGCGCCAGGCGCTGCGATGCTGCGCGAGAAAATCGAGGCGCTGGACGTCAGCGTGCATACCAGCAAATCCACCACCGCGATTGTGGAAGAAAATGGCGGCCTGACGATGCAGTTTGCCGATGGCGACAGCCTGCATACCGATCTGATTGTCTTTTCGGCGGGCATTCGCCCGCAGGACAGTCTTGCGAAGTCGGCGGGGCTCATGATTGGCGAGCGCGGCGGCATTGTGATTGACGACCAGTGCCGCACCAGCGACGCGCCTATTTTCGCCATCGGCGAATGCGCGCTGTGGGAGAACAAAATTTTCGGGCTGGTGGCGCCCGGTTATCAGATGGCGCGGGTCGTCGCGGCGACGCTTGCGGGCGAGACGGCGGCATTCCGCGGCGCGGACATGAGCACCAAACTGAAGCTGCTTGGCGTCGAGGTCGCGTCGTTTGGCGACGCGCACGGACGCACGCCGGGTAGCCAGAGCTATCAGTGGACCCACGGGCCGAAGCAGATCTACAAGAAAATCGTCGTTTCGGCAGACGGCAAAACGCTGCTCGGCGGCGTGCTGGTGGGCGACAGCAGCGAATACGCCACGCTGCTACAGATGATGCTCAACGGCATGGCGCTCCCCGCCGAGCCGGAGACGCTGATCCTGCCCGCCAGCAGCGGCGCGCCTGCGAAAGGGCTCGGTGTGGCGGCGCTGCCGGAAAGCGCGCAGATCTGTTCGTGCCACAACGTCAGCAAGGCGGATATTTGCGCGGCGGTGTCGGGGGGCGCAGGCGATATGGGCGCGGTGAAAAGCTGCACCAGAGCGGCGACCGGCTGCGGCGGCTGTAGCGCGCTGGTTAAACAGGTGATGGAATATCAGCTTGAGCAGCAGGGCGTAACGGTCAAAAAAGATATCTGCGAACACTTTGCGTATTCGCGCCAGGAGATTTATCACCTCGTGCGCGTTAATCATATCCGCACGTTTGACCAGCTTATCAGCCGCTACGGCCAGGGCCACGGCTGCGAAATCTGTAAACCGCTGGTCGGCTCGGTGCTGGCGTCGTGCTGGAATGAATACCTGCTGAAACCGGCGCATCTGCCGCTCCAGGACACCAACGATCGCTACTTCGCCAATATCCAGAAAGACGGCACCTACTCGATCGTCCCGCGGATGGCGGCGGGCGAAGTGACGCCGGACGGGCTTATCGCCATCGGCCAGATAGCCAAACGCTATCAGCTCTACAGTAAAATCACCGGCGGCCAGCGCATCGATCTCTTCGGAGCGCGGCTTGAACAACTGCCTGCTATCTGGGCCGAACTGGTGGCGGCGGGCTTTGAGACCGGCCACGCCTACGGGAAATCGCTGCGTACCGTGAAATCGTGCGTCGGCTCCACCTGGTGCCGCTACGGCGTGCAGGATTCGACGGGGCTCGCGGTAACGCTTGAGAACCGCTACAAGGGGCTGCGCGCGCCGCACAAAATTAAAATGGCGGTCTCCGGCTGCACGCGCGAATGCGCCGAGGCGCAGGGTAAGGATGTCGGCGTGATCGCCACCGACAAAGGCTGGAATCTCTACGTCTGCGGCAACGGCGGCATGAAGCCGCGCCACGCGGATCTCTTCGCAAGCGATCTCGACCGGGAGACGCTGCTGCGCACCATCGACCGCTTTCTGATGTTTTACATCCGCACTGCCGACCGCCTGCAACGTACCAGCACCTGGATGGATAACCTGGAAGGCGGCATTGAGTATCTGCGCGAGGTCATTCTTGAGGATTCGCTCGGGATTGGCGAGGAGCTGGAGCGCGAAATGGCGCAGGTGGTCGAAAGCTACCAGTGCGAATGGCAGACCACGCTGGCAAGCCCCGACCGGCTGGCGCTGTTCCGCTCGTATGTCAACAGCGATAAACCGGATGAAGCCGTGCAGCGCCGCGAGCTCAGAGGCCAGCCGCAGCCGGTGGAGGTCGTGCAGCCGGTGACGCCGCGCGCGCCGGAGCGCCCGTGGCAGGCGGTATGTGAGCTGAAAGACATTCCACCGCAGGCGGGCATCGGCGCGCGGCTTGGCGACATGCAGATTGCGCTGTTCCGCTTCGGCGATCGCGTTTACGCGCTCGATAACCTGGAGCCGGGCAGCGACGCCAATGTGTTGTCGCGCGGGCTGCTGGGAGATGTCGGCGGCGAACCGGTGGTGATTTCACCGCTCTACAAGCAGCGCATCCGGCTGCGCGACGGGCGGCTCGCGGAAGGGCTCGCCGAGGCGGTGCGCGCCTGGCCGGTGAAAGTGGAGGGCGGCAAGGTGTGGGTAGCTGGTCAGGCGCTGCTGTTACAGGCGCAGGCGTCATGAACGGCGTTAACACCACCTGCCCCTATTGCGGGGTGGGCTGCGGCGTGGTGGCGCAGCGCGACGAGAGCGGCGCGGTGAGCGTGCGCGGTGATGAAAACCATCCGGCGAACTTCGGGCGGCTGTGCGTCAAAGGCGCGGCGCTTGGCGAGACGACCGGCCATGACGGGCGTCTGCTCTACCCGGAAATCAACGGCGAACGGACGAACTGGGAGACAGCGCTCGACGCGGCGGCCTCGCGGCTTGGCGCAATTATCGATACACACGGCCCGCAGGCGGTGGCGTTTTACGCCTCCGGGCAGTTGCTTACCGAGGATTACTACGCCGCCAACAAGCTCATGAAAGGGTTTATCGGCGCGGCGAACATCGACACCAACTCGCGGCTCTGCATGTCTTCCGCCGTGGTGGGCTATAAGCGGGCCTTCGGCGCTGACGCGGTGCCGTGCAGCTATGCGGATCTGGAGCAGACCGATCTGCTGATTTTTGTTGGATCGAACGCCGCCTGGGCGCATCCGGTGCTGTATCAGCGCATCGCGGCCGCGAAACAGGCGCGCCCGACGATGAAAGTCGTGGTCATCGATCCACGGCGTACCGCGACCTGCGATATTGCCGATCTCCATCTGGCGCTGGCACCCGGCAGCGACGCCGGGCTGTTTGTCGGGCTGCTGAACGCGCTTTCAGAATCGCTCGCGCCTGAGACGTTCGACGGCCAGGCGCAGGCGCTCGCGGCCGCACGGGAATGGAGCGTGGCGCGCGTGGCGCAGTTCTGTGGGCTGCCAGAAGCCGAAGTGGCGCGCTTTTACGACTGGTTTTTGCACGCGCCCACGGCGATGACGCTCTACACCATGGGCATTAATCAGTCCTCCAGCGGCAGCGACAAGTGCAACGCCATCATTAACGTGCATCTGGCGAGCGGACACATCGGGCGGCCCGGCTGCGGGCCGTTTTCGCTGACCGGTCAGCCGAACGCGATGGGCGGTCGTGAAGTGGGCGGGCTGGCTAATCAGCTCGCGTGCCATATGGGTTTTGATCCGGCAGACATCGCCCGTCTCGGGCGGTTCTGGGGCAGCGAGCGCATCGCGCAGACGCCCGGCCTGATGGCCGTGGAACTCTTCGAGGCCATCGGGCGTGGCGAGGTGAAAGCCGTCTGGGTAATGGGCACCAACCCGGCGGTGTCGCTGCCGGACAGCGACGCGGTGCGCCAGGCGCTGGCGCGCTGTGAACTGGTGATGGTCTCCGACATTACCGCGCAGACCGACACGGCCGGTTTTGCGCATATTCGCTTTCCGGCGCTGGGGTGGGGTGAGAAAAACGGCACGGTAACCAATTCAGAGCGGCGGATCTCGCGCCAGAGGCCTTTTCTGTCTGCGCCCGGCGAGGCGCGCCCTGACTGGTGGATAGTCGCGCAGATGGCGCGCCGGCTGGGCTTTGGCGAGGCGTTCGGCTGGCAACATCCGCACGAGATTTTCTGCGAGCACGCGGCGCTGTCGGGGTTTGAGAACGACGGCGCGCGGGCGTTTGATATCAGCGCGCTGGCCACGTTAACCCGTGAGGCGTATGACGCGCTCGCGCCGGTGCAGTGGCCGGTGACGAACAAACAGCCGCAGGGCACGCCGCGCCTGCTGGAAACCGGGACAGGCTGGCGCGGCGGCAGGCTGAATATGGTTGCTGTTTCTCCGGCGCTGCCGCAGGCGCGGCCCGACGCGCGTTACCCGCTGTGGCTTAATACCGGGCGCATCCGCGATCAGTGGCACACCATGACCCGTACCGGCCGCGTGGCGCGGCTGATGCAGCACCAGCCGCTGCCGCTGGTGGCGATGCATCCTGACGATGCGGCGCGCTACGATGTGCGCGAAGGCGATCTGGTGGAGGTGGCATCCACGCAAGGCTTTATGGTGGGCTGGGCGGCGCTTGATGACGCCCTGGCACCCGGCGCGCTGTTCGCCCCGATGCACTGGAACGCGCAGTTCGCAAGCCACGGGCGCGTCAATACGCTGGTGGTGCCGGTCTGCTGCCCGCATTCCGGCCAGCCGGAAAGCAAGCAGACCGCGGTGCGCCTGCAACCGCGCCGCACCGCGTGGCAGGGCGAGCTGTTCTGCCGCGATCCTCTGACGCTTGCACCCGATCTGCTGTGGTGGCGTCAGGCGCTGGACGGCTGTCTGCACTTTACGCTGGCGGGCAATGAATCGTCGCAGCGCTGGCTGCGTGAAATGGCCGCCCGCGAAAGTTGGCAACTGCAGTATGCGCAGGGAGAAGGGTTTTTTCATCTGCTGGCGTGGCGCGATGGCGCACTGATGCTGGCGTTTTACAGCGCGGCGCGTCGTCCGGCCGTTCAGCGCGAGGCGATCGCGGCGGCGTTCGTCGCTCCGCCCGCAGACGCTGCCGCGCGCCATGCGCTGCTGGCGGGCAAAAGTGCACAGTATGCGCCCGCGAAGGGACGCACAATCTGCAGCTGTTTTAGCGTGGGTGAGAACGCCATCCGGGCCGCCATCAGCGCCGGGTGCGACAGCGCCCGGAAGCTTGGCGATGCCCTGCGCTGCGGCACGAACTGCGGCTCGTGTATCCCGGAGCTGAAAGCGCTGCTGGCGCAGACGGCGTCACTGCCCGAAGCGGCCAATCAGACCGGTGGCGGCGAGCGCGTGGCCCTTGAGTTTCGTGAAGAGTTCCTCGCGCGTCAGGCCGGGCGGGAGATCGGCCGGTAGGTCGGTTGCGATAAGCGTGAAGGTGTAATGGTGCGCGCCGCTGCCCGGCGGAGGGCAGGGGCCGTGCCAGACGCGGGTGCCCGGCGTATTTTTCCCGCCGGTAAAGCCTTTGCCTTCCGTCAGCGCATTGGCGGCAAGGCCGGTGGTGGTGGCGGGAATGTTGTAGGCCACCAGGTGCGTCACGCCGAGTCCCTTCGCGCCTTCCGGATCGTGCACCACCAGCGCGAAACTTTTAGTACCCTGGGGCGCATGGCTCCAGATCAGCGCAGGCGACTGATTTTCGCCGGTACAGTTCGGGTTTTGCTTCGCGTTACCGGCGAATTTTTTCTCCATCATGCCGTTATCGGCAAACGACGGGGACTGCAACATAAAGATACCGTCATCGGGCGCGGCGGCGGCGTTAGCAGCGGCAACCGCCAGCAGGCAAGCGAGCAAGGTTTTTTTCATCGGCGTGTCTCACGCAGGGTGGGAATCATAAGCGTAGCGCACCGCGCGTAAACGGGCTGAGGATTATCCTTAAAAGCCGCGCCGGGGCTTGCCGGGAGCGGCAAACGCGATATGGTATACTGTATGAATGTGTACATTTTCCGGCAAAACCGGTCCAGGAGAGAAAACTTCATACGTGATGCGGTGGTTATTCGTTGTCCTTCCCTCAGTGGTTACCGCCGCGCTGTTGCCGGTCCATGCATTGCCGGCCAGCCAGAGCGACGACTACGTGCGCCAGGCGCAAAATCCCTTCGATGAAAATGGCGATAACCTGCCCGATCTCGGCATCGCGCCGGAGAATAACGCGGCGGAGAAACATTTCGCCCGCGTACTGAAAGCCTTCGGTGAAGCGAGCCAGACCGACAGCGAGCTCTCGCCCGGCCAGCAGGCGCGCCACTTCGCGTTTACCCGTCTGCGTGACGCGGTGAGCAGCAGCATTACCAGTGAGGCCGAAAGCCTGCTGTCGCCGTGGGGCAACGCCACGGTGGATCTGCTGGTGGATGAAGAGGGCAATTTCAACGGCAGCAGCGGATCGCTGTTTACGCCCTGGCAGGACAATAATCGCTATCTCACCTGGAGCCAGGTTGGGGTCAGCCAGCAAAATCAGGGGCTGGTGGGCAATGCGGGCATCGGCCAGCGCTGGGCGGCTGGTCGCTGGCTGCTTGGCTATAACACCTTTTACGATCGCCTGTTTGACGACGACACCTCGCGCGCCGGGTTTGGCGCAGAGGCGTGGGGCGACTATCTGCGTCTTTCCGCTAACTATTATCAACCTCTCGGCGGCTGGCAGCATCGCGCTGGCCTGCTGGAGCAGCGCATGGCGCGCGGTTACGACGTCACCGCGCAGGCGTATCTGCCGTTTTATCAGCACATCAATACCAGCGTCAGCTTTGAGCAATATTTCGGCGATCAGGTGGAGCTGTTTGACAGCGGCACCGGTTATCACAACCCGGTCGCGGTGAAAGTGGGGCTGAGCTATACGCCGGTGCCGCTTGTCACCGTGAGCGCGCATCACCGCCAGGGCGAGAGCGGCGTGAGCCAGAATGATTTAGGGCTGAAGCTGAACTACCGTTTTGGCGTGCCGCTCACTAAGCAACTCTCGCCGGATGAAGTGGCGGCCTCGCGTTCGCTGCGCGGCAGCCGCTATGACCGCGTGGAGCGCACGAACGTGCCGGTGATGGAGTTCCGCCAGCGTAAGACGCTGTCGGTGTTCCTCGCGACGCCGCCCTGGGATCTCAGCGCAGGTGAGACGGTGGCGCTGAAGCTGCAGGTGCGCAGCCGCCACGGGATCCGCCAACTCTCCTGGCAGGGCGACACCCAGGCGCTGAGCCTGACGCCGCCGCTCGACAGCGCGAGCGCCGATGGCTGGACGGTGATTATGCCCGCCTGGGATAACACGCCGGGAGCCAGCAACAGCTGGCGGCTGTCGGTGACGGTTGAGGATGAACAGGGCCAGCGCGTAACGTCAAACTGGATAACCCTGAAGCTGTCAGCGCCGGTACAGACGCTGCCGCAGGACGATCCGCGCTACGAATTGCTGGCGCCTGTACCTTAGAAAATGCGTTCCTGATGCACCCAGACCGCCGCTTCGACGCGCGATTTGAGCTTCATCTTTTTCAGCAGATGCTTCACGTGCACTTTGACGGTGCTTTCGGTGATATCGAGCTTGCGGGCGATCATTTTGTTCGGCAGGCCCTGGGCGATGAGCTTGAGAATATCGCGCTCGCGCGGCGTGAGCTGGGAGACATCGCGCCCTGACGTCGCGCGGCTCGCGCGCAGGCTCGCCGCCAGCACCGGTGTTAGCGCTTCGCTTAATACCATCTCGCCTGCCGCCGCCTGTTGCAGCGCCTTGAGCAGATCTTCCGGCTCCATATCTTTCAGCAAGTACCCGTCCGCGCCGCGCTTGAGCGCCGTGACCACATCCTCTTCATGGTTCGAGACGCTGAACACCACTACCCGGCCCGACAACGCTTTTTCGCGCAGTTTATCGAGGGTCTCTAGGCCGTTCATACCGGGCATGTTGAGGTCAAGCAGGATCAGATCCGGGTCGAGCGCTTCGGCCATTTCAATGCCTTGCTCGCCGTTTCCGGCTTCGCCGACCACCGTGATAGCGGGCGCCATGCTGACCAGCTGTTTTACGCCGCTGCGCAGCATCGGGTGGTCGTCTATCAGCAGAATGGTTGCCGGTTCCGGGTTATTCATGAACTTCTCCTTCTGGAATAGCGGGTACGGATGAGAACGGCGCATCGGGGATAAAGGTCACCACCACTTCGGTGCCGCCTTCTGTCCGTCGCCGTACCTGACAGTCGCCGCGCAAACTCTGCGCGCGGTCGCGCATAATAATTAAGCCGTAATGATTGGTGCGCCCGGCGTTGTCCGGCAGGCCGCGGCCATTATCGGCCACGCACAGCCGCACCTGGCCTTCCTGCAGCGTGACGCTGACGTAAATTTCGCTCGCGTCGGCATGCTTAAACGCATTGTTGAGCGCCTCGCGCGCGATCTGCACCAGATGAATCGCCTGATGCGACGGCACCAGCCGCGGCGGAAGCTGATAATCGAGCACCACCGGGAAACCGAGCCGCGCGCTGAACTCCTGACAGCTGGCCACCAGCGCCGCTTTCAGCCCCGGCTCGTTCAGCTGCAAACGGAAGGTTGTCAGTAGCTCGCGCAGCTGCCGCCAGGAGGCGTTAAGTTCATGGCGGATCTGGCCGAGCAGCTCGCGGCTCTCCTGCGGCAGCGCGTCGCCCTGCATTTGCAGGCAGCTTACCTGCATCTTCATGCAGGAGAGCGACTGGGCGATAGAATCGTGCAGCTCGCGCGCGATGGCGGCGCGCTCTTCCATCACCAGCAACTGCTGTTTACGCTCCTGCTGACGCTCGAGCGCCAGCGTCGCGGTGAGCTGTTCCATCAGGGTATCGAGCATCTGCTGCTGATCGCGGCTCAGGTGGCAACCCGCAGGCAGCGTCGCCAGCAGAAGGCCGTACTGGGTATGAAGATCGCCAAGCCGCCATTTCAGCGTGGTGCCGGTTTCGCTCTCTGTGGGCAGGCGACGCGGGCAGAGATGACAGCCGATTTCGTCGCAGTGCTCGTCCGGCTGCCAGACAAATTCCTGATAATGCTCTTCGTCATCCACTTCATACACGCGCAGCGCGATATCGCGCAGCAGCGTGAGATTTTGCAGGCGCGTCAGCACCGGCGCCAGGCGCTCGCACAGCGGCACATCGGAGTGCAGGCGGCGGTTCGCCTCCCACAGAAACGACAGGATCTGGTTTTTCTGCTCAAGCCCGGCGGTTTTCTCCTGTACGCGTTGCTCAAGGCTCGCGTAACTTTCGGCAAGCTCCGCCGACATGCTGTTAAGCGCATGGCCAAGCGTTGCCATCTCATCGCGCCCGGAGACGCAGGCGCGCTGGCTGAAATCGCGATGGCCGACGGCGCGGGCAATCTCAAGCAGCTGACGCCACGGACGCAGCAGACGGCGGCGCAGCCAGAGCAGGGTAAAGAGCAGCAAAAGGCCCATCAGCAGCGCCATACCGCGTTGCAGCATGACTATCTGCGCGATGCGGTGTTCGGTGGAGCTGTCGAACGCGCTGACCAGTGCGTCTATCTGGCCGACAAACTGCGTGACCTGCTCGCTCACTTCCTGCGGCGAGCGGGCGTCGCGCAGCGCGGGCGCCAGTTGCTGACGCCAGTAGCGCTGGATAGCCAGCAGCGCCGCCTGCTGCCCGTCGCGTACCGCCGCCTGTTGCAGCTCATCGCTCCACGCGGTGCGTTCCATCTCGTTAAACATGTCGGTGCGGGTAGTGCCGACCGGTACGGCGGCGAGCAGGCGGTAGCTCTGCATACGCAGTGAACCCGCTTTGTTAATCGCGTGCGCGCTGCCCTGAACGCCCTGCGCCAGCCATCCCGCCAGCGCCATGCCGCCCATGCCGAGACCGGCAAGCAGCAGAACGATGATCGCCAGTTGATTAGCGAGAGTGAGCGGGGAAAAGCGTCGTTTCAGCATGGCGGTGCACGCTCCTTAACATGACGTCGGGACAGACGTGGGTTCTATTCTCAGGTATCCCCCGGAGTATACCCATACCCATTGTGGATTACTCCTTAATTGCCATTCATGTCACCCATTGTACTCCCGCGACACAGGTAGCAGCGCTGCGTCTGAAAAACCACACTTTTTTTAGCGCTTAAGCCTACTCCCTGGGGAGTAAGGCGGTTTTTTGCACAGATCACAGAGCGTATATCCATTGATTTACATCAACTTAAGCGCGCGTCCAGGCTCTATCGTGGCGGCATTATCCCCATCATGTTTGAGGTGTTTATGAGTGACTCTTCCGCTGCGGCACGTTCCACAAGCGGGTTGATTACCGACTGGCGGCCTGAAGATACCCAGTTCTGGCAGCGTACCGGCCAGCACACCGCCCGTCGTAATCTGTGGATCTCCGTGCCTTGTCTGCTGCTTGCGTTCTGCGTCTGGATGTTGTTCAGCGCAGTGGCGGTCAATCTGAATAAGGTGGGCTTCCGTTTTACCACCGATCAACTGTTTATGCTGACCGCGCTGCCGTCGGTTTCCGGCGCGCTGCTGCGCGTGCCATACTCCTTTATGGTGCCGATTTGCGGCGGCCGTCGCTGGACGGCGTTCAGCACCGGCATTTTGATTATTCCGTGCGTGTGGCTGGGTTTCGCGGTGCAGGATCCTTCCACGTCCTTCGGCACGTTTATCATCATCTCCCTGCTGTGCGGCTTTGCCGGGGCGAACTTCGCCTCCAGCATGGCGAACATCAGCTTTTTCTTCCCGAAACAGAAACAGGGCGGGGCGCTCGGCATTAACGGCGGCCTCGGCAACCTGGGCGTCAGCGTGATGCAGCTGGTCGCGCCACTTGCGATTTCGCTCTCCATCTTTGCCGCGTTCGGCAGCGAAGGCGTGGCGCAGGATGACGGCACGCGCCTTTATCTGGAAAACGCGGCATGGGTGTGGGTGCCGTTCCTCGCCGTGTTTACGCTGGCGGCCTGGTTTGGCATGAACGATCTGGCGACCTCGAAAGCGTCTTTCCGTGAGCAACTGCCGGTGCTCAAACGCGGCCACCTGTGGGTGATGAGCCTGCTCTATCTCGCGACCTTCGGCTCGTTCATCGGCTTCTCGGCGGGCTTTGCGATGCTCTCAAAAACGCAGTTCCCACAGGTGAACGTGATGCATTTCGCCTTCTTCGGGCCGCTGCTCGGCGCGCTGGCGCGCTCGGCGGGCGGGGCGATTTCCGACCGTCTGGGCGGTACGCGCGTGACGCTGGTGAACTTCATTCTGATGGCGATATTCAGCGCGCTGCTGTTTGTGACGCTGCCGTCAGGCGGCGTCGGCGGGAATTTCGCGGCGTTCTTCGGCGTGTTCCTGGCGCTATTCCTGACCGCCGGGCTGGGTAGCGGCTCGACGTTCCAGATGATTTCGGTGATTTTCCGCAAGCTGACGATGGATCGCGTGAAAGCGGCGGGCGGCAGCGATGAGCAGGCGATGCGTGAAGCGGCGACGGACACCGCTGCGGCGCTCGGGTTTATCTCCGCGATTGGCGCCATCGGCGGGTTCTTTATCCCGAAAGCCTTTGGTACGTCGCTGGCGCTGACCGGCTCACCGGCAGGCGCGATGAAAGTTTTCCTGGTGTTTTATATTGCTTGCGTGGTGCTGACCTGGGCTGTGTATGGCCGTAAAGCAGCACGCTAACCCGTTAACTTTTTGGTTATCCTTTGCGCGGCCTGGCCGCGCTTTTTTTATGTTCGAATTAGTTACAACATACTTTTTATTCGCGCTGGCGTTTCAGCGCGGGCGGCTGGCAGGAAAACGGCAAATAAGCGTGGCGGGGAGCACCGTCACTTTCAGACTACCCCTTAATACCCGACGGTTAACCGAAAGCGATTAAAAACACGCCGTTTTTATAAAAAACATAATATATCCAAGAGGTTGTTTAATCTCACCAGATTACCCTTTGGGGGTACTGGCGTTCTGGCGCGCATTTTCTAAGCCAGACCGTGTTGATCGCCGTCAATTCTGTACCTTAAGCCGCGCGTTACCGTCCCGCACATTGAGCCAATGTCGATTTGACCAGAGAGCCAACAGGCTCCACACAGGAGAACACCCCGATGAGTAAATTCCTGGACAGGTTCCGCTATTTCAAGCAGAAAGGCGAAACCTTTGCCGATGGGCATGGACAACTTCTGGATACGAACCGGGACTGGGAAGAGGGTTACCGTCAGCGCTGGCAGCATGACAAAATTGTCCGCTCCACTCACGGCGTTAACTGCACCGGTTCCTGCAGCTGGAAGATTTACGTCAAAAACGGTCTGGTTACCTGGGAAACCCAGCAGACCGACTACCCACGCACCCGCCCCGATATGCCGAACCACGAGCCGCGCGGCTGCCCGCGTGGGGCCAGCTACTCCTGGTATCTCTACAGCGCCAACCGTCTGAAATATCCGCTGATGCGTAAACGCCTGATCAAACTGTGGCGCGAAGCGAAAGCGCAGCACAGCGATCCGGTGAACGCCTGGGCGTCCATCATGGAAGACAGCGAAAAAGCGAAAAGCTACAAACAGGCGCGCGGACGCGGCGGTTTTGTGCGCTCTTCCTGGCAGGAGGTGAATGAGCTTATCGCCGCCGCCAACGTCTGGACCGCCAAAACCTTTGGCCCCGACCGTATCGCGGGCTTCTCGCCGATCCCGGCGATGTCGATGGTCTCTTACGCCTCCGGCGCGCGTTACCTGTCGCTTATCGGCGGGACGTGCCTGAGCTTCTATGACTGGTATTGCGACTTGCCGCCCGCCTCGCCGATGACCTGGGGCGAACAGACGGACGTGCCGGAATCCGCCGACTGGTATAACTCCAGCTACATTATCGCCTGGGGTTCAAACGTTCCACAGACCCGTACCCCGGACGCCCACTTCTTTACCGAAGTGCGCTACAAAGGCACCAAAACCGTCGCCGTGACGCCGGACTACGCCGAAATCGCCAAACTGTGCGACCTGTGGCTCGCGCCCAAACAGGGCACCGACAGCGCGATGGCGCTGGCGATGGGGCACGTCATGCTGCGTGAATTCCACCTCGACAAACCGAGCCAGTATTTCACCGATTACGTGCGCCGCTACACCGACATGCCGATGCTGGTGATGCTCGAAGCGCGCGACGGCTTCTACGCCGCAGGCCGTATGCTGCGCGCCTCGGATCTGGTCGATAATCTGGGCCAGGAAAATAACCCGGAATGGAAAACCGTCGCGTTTGATAACCGTAATGGCGATATGGTCGCGCCGAACGGCTCTATCGGTTTCCGCTGGGGAGAAAAAGGCAAATGGAACCTGGAACAGCGCGATGGCACGACCGGTGAAGAGACCGAACTGCGCCTCTCGATGCTGGGCCATCACGACGAGGTGGCAGAAGTTGGCTTCCCGTATTTTGGCGGCGAAAGCAGCGAACATTTCCAGAGCGTGAAGCTTGAAAACATCCTGCTGCATAAACTGCCGGTGAAACGCCTGCAGCTTGCCGACGGCTCCAGCGCGCTGGTGGCGACGGTCTATGACTTAACGCTTGCCAACTACGGTCTGGATCGCGGTCTTGGCGATGGTAACTGCGCGGCGAGCTACGACGACGTGAAAGCCTATACCCCGGCCTGGGCCGAACAGGTGACCGGCGTGCCGCGTGCGCAGATTATTCGTACCGCGCGCGAATTTGCCGATAACGCCGATAAGACTCACGGCCGCTCAATGATCATCGTCGGCGCCGGTATGAACCACTGGTATCACATGGATATGAACTACCGTGGGCTTATCAATATGCTGGTGTTCTGCGGCTGCGTCGGTCAGAGCGGCGGCGGCTGGGCGCACTATGTGGGCCAGGAGAAACTGCGTCCGCAAACCGGCTGGACGCCGCTGGCGTTCGCGCTGGACTGGAACCGTCCGCCGCGCCATATGAACAGCACGTCGTTCTTCTATAACCACTCCAGCCAGTGGCGATACGAATCCCTGACGACCGACGATCTGTTGTCGCCGCTCGCGGATAAGTCGCGCTACAGCGGCCATCTGATTGACTTTAACGTGCGCGCCGAGCGTATGGGCTGGCTGCCGTCCGCGCCGCAGCTTGGAACCAACCCGCTGCGCATCAAAGCCGCGGCGGACGCCGCCGGCATGAGCCCGGTGGATTACACCGTGAACGCGCTGAAATCGGGCGACATTCGCTTTGCGGCCGAAGAGCCGGAAAACGGCAAAAACCACCCGCGCAACCTGTTCGTCTGGCGCTCCAACCTGCTGGGTTCTTCCGGTAAAGGGCATGAGTACATGCTCAAATACCTGCTCGGCACCGAGAACGGCATTCAGGGCAAAGATCTGGGCCAGCAGGGCGGCGTGAAGCCGGAAGAGATCGAATGGCAGGACAACGGCCTCGACGGCAAACTGGATCTGGTGGTCACGCTCGATTTCCGTCTCTCCAGCACCTGTCTCTACTCCGATATCGTGCTGCCGACCGCCACCTGGTATGAGAAAGACGATATGAATACCTCGGATATGCATCCGTTTATTCATCCGCTTTCCGCCGCGGTGGACCCGGCCTGGGAATCCAAAAGCGACTGGGAGATTTACAAAGGCATCGCGAAGAAATTCTCCGAGCTGTGCGTCGGCCATCTTGGCGTAGAGACAGACGTAGTGACGCTGCCCATTCAGCATGACTCCGCCGCCGAACTGGCGCAGCCGCTCGATGTGAAAGACTGGAAAAAAGGTGAGTGTGACCTGATCCCCGGCAAAACTGCGCCGCACATCATCGCCGTACAGCGCGACTACCCGGCGACCTACGAGCGCTTCACCTCCATCGGCCCGCTGCTGGAGACCATCGGCAACGGCGGCAAGGGCATCGCCTGGAATACCCAGAGCGAAATGGATCTGCTGCGCAAGCTTAACTACACCAAGCAGGACGGCCCGGCCAAAGGCCAGCCGATGCTGAACACCGCGATTGACGCCGCCGAGATGATCTTAACGCTCGCGCCGGAAACTAACGGCCAGGTGGCGGTAAAAGCCTGGGCGGCGCTGAGTGAGTTCACCGGCCGCGACCATACGCATCTCGCGCTGAACAAAGAAGACGAGAAGATTCGCTTCCGCGATATTCAGGCGCAGCCGCGCAAAATTATCTCCAGCCCCACGTGGTCCGGGCTTGAAGATGAGCACGTTTCGTACAACGCCGGTTATACCAACGTTCACGAGCTGATCCCGTGGCGCACGCTCTCTGGTCGTCAGCAGCTCTATCAGGATCACCCGTGGATGCGCGACTTCGGCGAGAGCCTGCTGGTGTATCGCCCGCCGATCGATACCCGTTCGGTAAAAGCCGTGATGGGGCAGAAATCCAACGGCAACCCGGAGAAGGCGCTGAACTTCCTGACGCCACACCAGAAATGGGGCATTCACTCCACCTACAGCGACAATCTGCTGATGCTGACGCTGTCGCGCGGCGGCCCGATTGTCTGGATGAGCGAGGACGACGCGAAAGATCTCGGCATTGCGGATAACGACTGGATTGAAGTGTTTAACGCCAACGGCGCGCTGACCGCCCGTGCGGTGGTGAGCCAGCGTGTGCCTGCCGGGATGACCATGATGTACCACGCGCAGGAGCGCATCGTGAATATTCCGGGCTCGGAAATCACCGGCCAGCGCGGCGGTATTCATAACTCGGTGACCCGCATCAGCCCGAAACCGACGCACATGATTGGCGGCTATGCGCAACTGGCCTACGGCTTTAACTACTACGGCACCGTCGGCTCTAACCGCGACGAGTTTGTGGTGGTACGTAAGATGAAGAACATTGACTGGTTGGACGGCGAAGGCAACGACCAGAAACAGGAGAGCGTAAAATGAAAATTCGTTCACAAGTCGGCATGGTGCTGAACCTTGATAAGTGCATCGGCTGCCACACCTGTTCGGTGACCTGTAAAAACGTCTGGACCAGCCGCGAAGGGATGGAATACGCCTGGTTCAACAACGTCGAAAGCAAGCCGGGCGTCGGCTTCCCGAACGACTGGGAAAACCAGGAGAAGTGGAAGGGCGGCTGGGTGCGCAAAATCAACGGCAAACTGCAACCGCGCATGGGCGGCCGTGGGATGCTGCTCGGTAAAATTTTCGCTAACCCGCATCTGCCGGGCATCGACGATTACTACGAGCCGTTCGACTACGACTACCAGCATCTGCATAACGCGCCGGAAGGTAAACACCAGCCGATTGCCCGCCCACGCTCGAAAATTACCGGCCAGCGGATGAACAAAATCGAAGCCGGTCCGAACTGGGAGGAGATCCTGGGCGGCGAGTTCGAGAAACGTTCGCAGGACAAGAACTTCGAAAACATGCAGAAGGCAATGTACGGCCAGTTCGAAAACACTTTCATGATGTATCTGCCGCGCCTGTGCGAGCACTGCCTGAACCCGGCGTGTGTGGCGACCTGCCCGAGCGGCGCGATTTACAAGCGCGAAGAAGACGGCATCGTGCTGATTGACCAGGACAAATGCCGCGGCTGGCGTATGTGCATCACCGGCTGTCCGTACAAAAAAATCTACTTCAACTGGAAGAGCGGGAAATCTGAGAAGTGTATCTTCTGCTATCCACGTATTGAAGCAGGGATGCCGACGGTCTGCTCTGAAACCTGCGTGGGCCGCATCCGTTACCTCGGCGTGCTGCTGTATGACGCAGATGCTATCGAGCAGGCGGCGAGCACCGAGCATGAAACCGATCTCTATCAGCGCCAACTGGACGTATTCCTCGACCCGAACGATCCGGCGGTCATTGAGCAGGCGCTGAAAGATGGCGTGCCGCAAAGCGTGATTGACGCGGCGCAGCAGTCGCCGGTGTGGAAACTGGCGATGGACTGGAAGCTGGCGCTGCCGCTGCACCCGGAATACCGCACGCTGCCGATGGTCTGGTACGTGCCGCCGCTGTCGCCGATTCAGTCCGCCGCCGACGCGGGCGAGCTTGGCCGCAACGGCATTCTGCCGGATGTCGACAGCCTGCGTATTCCGGTGCAGTACCTGGCGAACCTGCTGACCGCGGGCGATACCGCCCCGGTGCTGCTGGCGCTGAAACGTATGCTTGCGATGCGTCACTACAAACGTGCTGAAACCGTTGACGGCGTGAACGATACCCGCGCGCTGGAAGAGGTGGGCCTGACCGAAGCGCAGGCGCAGGAGATGTACCGTTACCTGGCTATCGCGAACTACGAAGACCGCTTCGTGGTGCCGTCGAGCCACCGTGAACTGGCGCACGACGCGTTCCCGGAACGTAACGGCTGCGGCTTTAGCTTTGGCGACGGTTGCCACGGTTCGGACAGCAAATTCAACCTGTTCAACAGCCGCCGCATCGACGCCATCGACGTGACGGTGAAAACGGAGCCGCGCCAATGACCGAACTGCTGATTATCTCCCGCCTGCTGGAGTACCCGGATGCTGCCCTGTGGCAGCATCAGCAGGAGCTGTTCGACGCGCTGACCGATACGCAACATCTGTCGCTGCAAAACGCCCATCATCTGGGCGTCTTTATCCGCGATCTGTTACAGGAAGATTTGCTGGATGCGCAGGCGGCTTACGGCGAGCTGTTCGACCGCGGCCGCGCCATGTCGCTGCTGCTGTTCGAGCATGTCCATGGCGAATCGCGCGATCGCGGCCAGGCGATGGTGGATCTGCTGGCGCAGTATGAACGCGCGGGTCTTATGCTGGACAGCCGTGAGCTGCCGGACCATCTGCCGCTCTATCTGGAATACCTGGCGCAGCTTCCGGCGCAGGACGCCATTAACGGCTTGCGGGATATCGCGCCGATCCTGGCGCTGCTCGGCGCGCGTCTTCAGCAGCGCGAAAGCCGCTACGCGGTGCTGTTTGATCTGCTGATTGCGCTTTCTGACACGCAGGTGGATACCCACAACGTGCGCGAGAAAATCGCCGATGAGGCGCGCGACGACACGCCGCAGGCGCTGGACGCCGTCTGGGAAGAAGAACAGGTGAAATTTTTCGCCGACCAGGGCTGTGGCGAGTCTGACATCGCCGCGCACCAGCGCCGCTTCGCCGGAGCGGTCGCTCCGCAATATCTGAATATCTCTGCCGGAGGACAGCAATAATGCACTTCCTGAATATGTTCTTCTTTAGTATCTACCCGTACATTGCCGGTACGGTATTTCTGGTGGGCAGCTGGCTGCGTTACGACTACGGGCAATACACCTGGCGCGCCGCCTCCAGCCAGATGCTGGATCGCAAAGGGATGAACATGGCCTCGAACCTGTTTCATTTCGGTATTCTCGGGATTTTCTTCGGCCACCTGTTCGGGATGCTGACCCCGCACTGGATGTACGAATCGTTCCTGCCGATTGCCGTGAAACAGCAACTGGCGATGATCGCAGGCGGGATCTTCGGCGCGATGACGCTCGTTGGCGGCCTGCTGCTGCTCAAGCGTCGCCTGTTCAGCCCGCGCGTGCGCGCGACCTCCACCGGCGCCGATATTCTCATCCTGGCGCTGCTGCTGACGCAGTGTACGCTCGGCCTTATCACCATTCCGTTCTCCGCGCAGCATATGGACGGCAGCGAGATGATGAAGCTGGTGGGCTGGGCGCAGAGCGTGGTGACGTTCCGTAGCGGCGCGGCTGAACATCTGGACGGTGTGGCGTTTATCTACCGCGTGCATCTGGTGCTCGGTATGACGCTGTTCCTGGTATTCCCGTTCACGCGTCTGGTGCATGTCTGGAGCGCGCCGGTGGAATATCTGACCCGCAAATACCAGGTGGTACGCGCGCGTCGCTAAGGTTGTTGATACGCAACGCTAAACGCCAGTCCCGTCGGGCCTGGCGTTTTTTTTTACGGCTTTACAGGCCGTTACGGCGTTACCCGCTTCTCTTTCTTTCCCTGATTTCACCGGGCTAAAAAACGCTTTTAACAGTGATGCCCATTATCAGGCCAGTGGCTCCTCTTCGTGCAGGGCTGTCTGAACCGACCGCGCAGTTCTGCTCCGGCGGCGAAATTCGCCAGGCGGCATGCCCGCGTGTTTAGTGAAGGCGACGCTGAACGCGCTCGCTGACTGGTAGCCTGTTCGCAACGCAATCTGTTCGATTTTATCCTGGCCACTCATCAGGGCTTTTCTGGCAAGCGACATGCGCCAGAAAAGCAGGTATTGCATGGGCGACATGCCGACGGTCTCGCTGAAGGTGGCGAAAAAAGAGGATCGGGACATCGCACACTCACGGGCGAGGTGCTCGATTTGCCAGTCCGCGCCGGGCTTTTCATGGATGAGATGCAGGGCGGTAGCGATCTTTTCGTGTTGTAACCCGCGCAGAATACCTGCCGTTTTCGCGAGCTCCGGATCGCTTCGCAACGACTCCACCAGCAACAGTTGCAAAAGATGCGTCATGACCACCTCACGCCCTGGCCGCCGTGTCCGGCTTTCATCCAGCAGGAGTTCAAAGAGCGTGACGAAACGGCGTTGTCCTTTAATCAGGATCTCATTTGGCAGTAACGCGACGATAAGCGCTTTATCCGGCGTGTCGAATTCACAGTGACCCACATTCATCAGCAGTTCAGCCGGCCCCGCTGTTGCGCCAATTCTTACGTGCCCGTCGCCGAGGAGGGTTGGCATTGAGATATCTGCGGGCGGCGCGGCGCCCGCGCTGGTGGTCTCAAAGGTATACGTGGCAGGGATCAGTATGAAATCACCGGCTACCAGCAGTCTGGGCGCTTTACCGTTAATGCTCATCAGACATTCGCCCTGCAACACGGCGCAGTAAAACGCCTCGCCGGCAGACTCGCGGAGAATACGCCACTGACCTGCGCCTTCAACGAGTTTTGCACGCGTTGGCCTGGGGTTAAGCAAAGCAACAATATCGGTTAACGGATCGGACACTGGACGCTCTCTAAAGTTAAGCGGATTTTTGATTATATATTGTCCAGCTGACGGCGGCTATGATTGCCGCTCTTGCCAACAGAGAGGATGAACCATGTCAACTGCACTGATTACCGGATGCTCTTCAGGTTTTGGGCTCGTCACAGCTCAACTTTTTTTAGACAAAGGCTGGAATGTGATTGCCACCATGAGAACGCCTGACCCGACACTGTTTCCTGAAAGCGACAGGCTGACTATCCTGCCGCTGGATATTACCGCTGAAGAGAGCATCAACGAGGTGGTGCAAAAAGCGGGCGCAATTGACCTTCTGGTGAATAATGCAGGCGTCGGCGCGCCGGTCCCGGTTGAACTGACGCCGCTTGCCACCGCGCGGCAATTAATGAATACCAATGTTCTGGGCACGCTGTTATTGACTCAGGCATTTCTCCCGCTAATGAGAGAACAAAAATCAGGAGTGATCATCAATGTGTCGTCGTCGGTCACCACCAAAGCGATGCCGCTGATTGGGGTGTATCGTGCCAGTAAAGCGGCGCTGAATGCCTGGAGCGAGTCATTAGCCCTTGAGGTTCGGCCTTTTGGTATTCGCGTTCACGTGGTGTTACCGGGGCGCTCGCCTGAGACGAAGTTTGGCGAAAATGCCCGCGCGTTTTTTGGCGGGCGGGACGATCCGGCGTATGGAAAAATGGTGGATGAGTTTATCCGCATGGCAGGTGATGCCGGCTCGCCCGTGACGCATGCCGATGATGTGGCGAACGCCATTTTTGCCGTAGCTCGGGATCAAAACGCACCGCTGTACACCGCGGCGGGTGAAGATGCCCGGCAATTTCTTACAGAAGCGCAGCAACATTCCCCGTTTGCTTACTGAGAACCTGTAAGTCACTACATGGCGGATAAGCGAAGCGCATCCACCAAAAGCAGATGACGCGAAATACGATTTTTCTGTCGCTCGGCTCGAACCTTCGTCGACGCTTCTCATCCTTCCCCGGTCCATGACATATGTAAGATGGGAGAGTGCATGAGTCTGGGGAGATATTTGAAGGAGATGGTGGTGGGGGAAGGATTATTCGTCGCTTCGCTCCTCACCCTTCGGGCCGTTGCCTGCGGCAACGTTGTCTCGCTGTTGCTCGACTCGAACCTTCGTCGACGCTTCTCATCCTTCCCTGGTCAATAACATATGAGGCGTGGGAGAGTGAATTAGCGTGAGGAGTACTTAAAAGAGATGGTGGTGGGGGAAGGATTATTCGTCGCTTCGCTCCTCACCCTTCGGGCCGTTGCCTGCGGCAACGTTGCCTCGCTGTTGCTCGACTCGAACCTTCGTCGAAGCTTCTCATCCTTCCCTGGTCAATAACATATGATGCGTGGGAGAGTGAATTAGCGTGAGGAGTACTTAAAAGAGATGGTGGTGGGGGAAGGATTCGAACCTTCGAAGTCGATGACGGCAGATTTACAGTCTGCTCCCTTTGGCCGCTCGGGAACCCCACCAGGGGTAATTCAAATTGTAGAGGTAGTGCGTGAGATGGTGGTGGGGGAAGGATTCGAACCTTCGAAGTCGATGACGGCAGATTTACAGTCTGCTCCCTTTGGCCGCTCGGGAACCCCACCACGGGGTAAAACGCTTTATTCCGCATTATCGTAGCATGGAAGGATTATTCGTCGCTTCGCGACTCACCCTTCGGGCCGTTGCCTTCGGCAACGTTCTCTCACTACGCTCGAGTCGCACCTTCGAAGTCGATGACGGCAGATTTGCAGTCAGCTCCCTGATGTACGCTCGGGAACCCCACCACGGGGTAATGCTTTTTACTGGCCTGCCTCCGCTGCGGGAAGCGGGGCGCATAATATCAAATGTCGCGCCCCTGTAAAGCCTTCCGTTAGCGAATAACGATTGTTTGCGTAATTTTTGCCCGTAACGTTTTAAACCTAAACAGAAACGGGCAATGGCTTACAAAATAATCGTCCGGTTGCCGTAAACAAACACGCGCTGGGCCAGTACCTGGTAGAGCGCGCGGCTGAGCACGTTTTTCTCAACGTCGCGGCCCGCGCGCATCATATCTTCCGCCGTGTAGGTATGATCCACATGAATCACGTCCTGCATAATGATCGGGCCTTCATCCAGATTGTCATTCACGTAGTGCGCGGTCGCGCCGATGATTTTCACGCCGCGCTCGTACGCCTGGTGATAAGGGCGCGCGCCAATAAACGCCGGCAGGAACGAGTGGTGAATATTAATAATCTTGTTCGGGAAACGGGCGACGAAATCTGGCGTCAGGACGCGCATATATTTCGCGAGCACCACGTAATCCGGCTGATGGGCATCAATGGCGTCCGCCATTTGTTTATCGTGCGCTTCGCGGGTCAGCCCTTCATGGCTCACCAGCTCAAACGGAATATCGAAACGCTCAACCAGCGGGCGCAACGTTTCGTGATTGCCGATGACTGCGGCGATATCCACATCCAGACCGCCATAATTGGCTTTCATCAGCAAATCGCCAAGGCAGTGCGCCTCTTTAGTCACCAGAATGACGATGCGGCGGCGTCCGGCCGGGTTCAGCTCGCGAACGGAGCCTGCAGGCAGCGCGCTGTCGAGATCGGCCAGCAGCGTGGCGTCATTGAAGATCCCTTCAAGCTCGGTACGCATAAAGAAGCGGCCGGTGCGGTGATCGACGAACTCATTGTTCTGTACGATGTTCAGCTCGTGCTTGTAGCAAATGTTGGTGATGCGCGCGATAAGCCCTTTCTGATCCGGGCAGATGGTGCGCAGTACTTTACGTTGTAATGCTTGCATTGCAGGGGTGATCCTGTTGATGGTTTGCCAGTGTGTTGTCAGTCAGCGGTATTATTGCCCGCAACACTTTTTAAATTTTTTCCCGGAGCCGCACGGGCACGGATCGTTGCGGCCGAAAACCGGACGCGTGCCGTCGATGTAGTACCAGCGGCCCTGTTCGTTGAGAAAACGCGAACGCTCAATAATCGCGCCGGATTTGCCATTTTCCTGGAAACGCGCCACAAAACTGACGTACGCTTCGCTTTCGCTATGACCCGGCGCTTCTTCAAAAATCGTCAGGCCAAGCCACTGTGTATGGGCGAAACCCGCTTCAATCTCGGTTCGAAAGCTGTCTGCATGACAGGCGGGATGCCAGGTCTTAATCAGATATTCCGCATTTTTCATCACGAAAGCGCAGTAGCGAGAGCGCATAAGCTGTGATGCAAGGGCTGCGCTCTTGTTGCCGGAAAGATAAGGCTGGCAACATAGGCTATACTCCAGAGCGCTACCGCAAGGACAAAGTTGCGACACGATTTCTCCTTGAGGACAAAATTAAGGCGTTAAACGCCACAGCGGCACTATGTTAACCGAGCGACGGCCTTGATGCCACGCCGCCGCCAGATATGCAGACTTTTACGCCCGTGGCGTGATGCCGGGGCGAACACACACAGCAAGGCTTAGCCTTACACAAAGGTATAAAATAAAGTATCCACATGCTGCAGTTTATCTTTTGGTCACAGGGCACTATCACTCCCGCTTCATTGCGCCAGGCGCAAAAGCGTTATGTTTCTTCCTGTTGCGCTGACATTCTTCGGGCAATTCTGACAGGCACAGCCCGCCTGAGCATGCCAAACTTGGCAACAAGTCATTCAGGGGGGGAGAGATGACGCAACCATTAGCCGGCAAACAGATCCTCATCGTTGAAGATGAAGCCGTTTTTCGTTCAATGCTTGACGCATGGCTGTCATCACTGGGCGCGCAGACGCATCTTGCTGAAGATGGCGTTGACGCGCTGGAGAAAATGCACGACGCCGCGCCAGATCTGCTGATTTGCGATCTGGAAATGCCGCGCATGAATGGCCTGAAACTGATCGAGCGTCTGCGCAACGACGGCAATCAAACCCCGATTCTGGTGATTTCCGCGACGGACAATATGTCCGATATCGCCAAAGCGCTGCGCCTTGGCGTGCAGGACGTGCTGCTAAAACCCGTCAAAGATTTTAACCGGTTGCGTGAAACCGTTTACGCCTGCCTCTATCCCAACATGTTTAATTCGCGTGTTGAGGAAGAAGAACGCCTGTTTCAGGACTGGGACGCGCTGGTCAATAACCCTCACGCCGCCGCGAAGTTACTGAAAGAGTTACAGCCGCCGGTACAGCAGGTGATGTCGCACTGCCGCGTGAATTACCGCCAGTTAGTTGCCGCCGATGAACTTGGGCTGGTGCTGGATATTGCGCCGATTTCCGACAACGATCTGGCGTTTTATTGTCTCGACGTGACGCGGGCGGGCGACAACGGCGTGCTCGCTGCGCTGTTATTACGCGCGCTGTTTAATGGATTACTTCAGGAACAGCTCTCGCAACAGCGTCAGCGTTTACCCGAGCTTGGGGCTTTACTTAAGCAAGTAAATCAATTGCTGCGCCAGGCAAATTTGTATGGTCAATTTCCTTTGCTGGTTGGTTATTACCACAGCGAATTAAAAAACCTCATATTAGTCTCTGCGGGCCTTAACGCGACGTTAAATACCGGAGATAACCAAATTCAGCTCAGTAATGGTGTTCCTTTGGGCACCCTGGGTAATACTTACTTAAATCAAATCAGCCAGCGCTGCGAATCCTGGCAGTGCCAGGTATGGGGCGCAGGCGGCCGCTTAAGACTCATGTTGTCTGCGGAATGAGCATTTGATTTATCTGATGCAGATAGCTTTTCCCGGCTGTCTGCACGGGTGGTAATATCGCGTCAGTTTTCTTCGTATTTGTCCTAAATTGCCATGACGCAAGGGTATTCAGACTCTTTCCCCATTTTTTAACTGATATACTCGAACGCGTTTTTAATTGACGAACAAGTGTGAAACTTGAACAGTCCAGGAGAATATTCAATGGCTGCCATTAATTCGAAAGTGAAAAAAGCAGTAATCCCGGTTGCGGGATTAGGAACCAGGATGTTGCCGGCCACGAAGGCGATTCCAAAAGAGATGCTGCCGCTGGTGGATAAACCGTTAATTCAGTATGTCGTTAATGAGTGTATTGCCGCTGGCATTACTGAGATTGTTCTGGTCACTCACTCCTCAAAAAATTCCATCGAGAACCACTTCGATACCAGCTTTGAACTTGAAGCGATGCTGGAAAAACGCGTTAAGCGCCAGCTGCTGGAAGAAGTGCAGTCCATCTGCCCGCCGCACGTGACCATCATGCAGGTGCGTCAGGGTCTCGCGAAAGGTCTGGGCCACGCGGTGATGTGCGCGCATCCGGTTGTCGGCAACGAGCCGGTCGCGGTCATCCTGCCGGACGTTATCCTCGATGAATTTGAATCCGATCTCTCCCAGGATAACCTGGCGGAAATGATCAAACGTTTCGACGAAACAGGCCGCAGCCAGATCATGGTGGAGCCGGTAGAAGACGTTACCGCGTATGGCGTGGTGGATTGCCAGGGCGCGCAGCTGCAGCCGGGCGACAGTGTGCCGATGGTCGGCATCGTTGAGAAACCGAAAGCCGACGTGGCGCCGTCTAACCTCGCGGTAGTTGGCCGTTACGTGCTTGGCGCGGATATCTGGCCTCTGCTGGCGAAAACGCCTCCGGGAGCGGGCGATGAGATCCAGCTGACCGATTCCATCGCCATGCTGATGGATAAAGAAACCGTCGAGGCGTACCACATGAAAGGCAAGAGCCACGACTGCGGCAACAAACTGGGTTACATGCAGGCCTTTGTGGAATACGGAATTCGCCACAATACGCTGGGTGAAGAGTTCAAAGCCTGGCTTAATGACACCGTCGGCGGCAAGAAGTAATTAATCACCCGGGACAACGTAATGAAAGTAACCGTATTTGGTATTGGCTACGTGGGGCTGGTACAGGCCGCTGTACTGGCGGAAGTAGGGCATGACGTTATGTGCATTGACGTTGATGCCAACAAGGTAGAAAACCTGAAGAAAGGGATTATCCCGATCTATGAGCCAGGTTTGACGCCGCTGGTGAAGAAAAACTACGAAGAAGGGCGTCTGCATTTCAGCACCGACGCCGCGGAAGGGGTAAACCACGGCGTGATGCAGTTCATCGCTGTGGGTACGCCGCCAGACGAAGACGGCTCTGCCGACCTGAAATATGTCACCGCTGTGGCGCGTACTATCGCCCAGCATATGACCAGCCATAAAGTCGTGCTGGATAAGTCCACCGTTCCGGTGGGCACCGCCGATAAAGTGCGGCAGGTCATGAGCGAAACGCTGAAGGCGCGCGGCGCGGATTTCCCGTTCGATGTGGTTTCCAACCCGGAATTCCTCAAAGAAGGGGCGGCGGTTGCCGACTGCATGCGTCCTGAGCGTATTGTTGTGGGTACAGACAACGACGATGTGGTCGAATTGCTGCGTGAGCTCTATGAGCCGTTCAACCGCAACCACGACCGCATGATCCTGATGGATATCCGTAGCGCCGAGCTGACCAAATATGCCGCCAACTGTATGCTGGCGACTAAGATCAGTTTTATGAACGAGATCTCAAACCTGGCGGAGCGTCTGGGTGCGGATGTCGAGAAAGTGCGTCAGGGTATCGGCTCCGATTCCCGTATCGGTTACCACTTTATCTATCCTGGCTGCGGTTACGGCGGCTCCTGCTTCCCGAAAGACGTTCAGGCGCTGATCCGTACTGCTGAGCATATCGGCTATGTGCCGCGTCTGCTGAAGGCTGTGGAAGACGTCAACAACGATCAGAAGATGAAGCTGCCAGAGTTTATTCGCCGTCATTTCGGCGAGAATCTGGAAGGCAAAACCTTCGCGCTGTGGGGACTTTCTTTCAAACCGAATACCGACGATATGCGTGAAGCTTCCAGCCGCGTGCTGATGGAAGAGCTGTGGAAACATGGCGCAACCGTACAGGCTTACGATCCGGAAGCGATGGATGAAACCCAGCGTATTTACGGTCATCGCGCAGACCTGCGTTTAATGGGCACCAAAGAAGCGGCGCTGCAGGGCGCGGACGCGTTGATTATCTGCACCGAGTGGCAGGCATTCCGCGCGCCGGATTTTGATTTCATCAAAAATTCCCTGAAAGAACCGGTTATCTTTGATGGACGTAACCTGTATGATCCGGCAAGGCTCAGCAAACGCGGCTTTGTTTATTATGCAATCGGCCGTGGAGCATCCATTAACATTGCATAATTAATGAGGATCGTATGAAATTTCTGGTTACCGGCGCAGCAGGCTTTATTGGTTTTCACGTTAGCGAACGTCTGCTGGCAGCCGGTCACCAGGTTATCGGTATCGATAACCTGAATGATTATTATGACGTCAACCTCAAACACTCCCGCCTCAATATTCTTAAACAACACACCGCATTTCATTTCGAAAAAATTGATCTGGCCGATCGCCAGGCAATGGAAATGTTATTTACGCAGCATCAGCCACAGCGCGTCATCCATCTGGCTGCGCAGGCAGGGGTGCGTTATTCGCTGGAAAATCCTCATGCCTATGCGGATGCCAACCTGACCGGGCATTTAAATGTGCTTGAAGGCTGCCGTCATCATAAGGTTGAGCATTTATTATACGCGTCATCAAGTTCCGTTTACGGACTGAACCGTAAAATGCCTTTCTCTACGGATGATTCGGTCGATCATCCGGTCTCTTTATATGCCGCGACGAAAAAAGCCAACGAGCTGATGTCGCATACTTATTCGCATCTGTATGGCCTGCCGACGACGGGGCTGCGCTTTTTTACGGTATATGGCCCCTGGGGGCGTCCGGATATGGCGCTTTTTAAATTTACCCAGGCGATTGTCAAAGGCAACAGCATTGATGTTTATAATCACGGCCAGATGCGACGCGATTTTACTTATATCGACGATATTGCTGAGGCGATTGTCCGTTTGCAGGATGTTATTCCACAGGCTGACCCGCAATGGACCGTGGAAAACGGCTCTCCGGCCACCAGTTCCGCGCCGTACCGTGTTTATAATATCGGCAACAGCTCTCCCGTTGCGCTAATGGATTATATTTCCGCACTGGAAAAAGCGCTGGGTAAAGAAGCGCAGAAAAATATGCTGCCGATGCAGCCGGGCGACGTACTTGAAACGAGCGCTGATACGTCAGCGCTTTATAAGGTGATTGGGTTCAAGCCGCAGACCTCGGTAGAAGAGGGCGTTAAACGCTTTGTAGAGTGGTATAAAGCGTTTTATAACGTAGCAGGCTGACCCTCGCTGTGTAGCCGCAGAAAGCCTCTTACTTATTGTGAGGGGCCTTAAAAACAAAAATCCCGCCGAGGCGGGATTTTTTATACAGCACCAAAAGCACTGTCTGAGAGAAATTAATCCTTGATCAGGAAATCGTCCAGCTGTTTACCCTGCTCGTCGATGGCTTTCTTGATCACTGCAGGGGTACGGCCCTGGCCAGTCCAGGTTTTGCTCTCGCCGTTTTCATCGGTGTAACGATATTTAGCCGGACGCGCAGCACGTTTAGCTTTAGTACCGGTTTTAGCGGCAGACATGCTGTTCAGTAATTCATTCGGATCAATACCGTCAGCGATCAGCATTTCACGGTACTGCTGTAATTTACGAGTACGTTCTTCGATTTCCGCAGCGGCGGCGCTTTCTTCTTCACGGCGCTCATTTACAACCACTTCTAATTTCTCCAGCATCTCTTCCAGAGTTTCCAGAGTACATTCTCTCGCCTGTGCACGAAGAGTACGGATGTTGTTCAGAATTTTAAGTGCTTCGCTCATTGTAGTAATCTCAAACTTATAATGGGGTGGTGTGTTGAGCTAATAATAGAGCCTTAAATTCAGTTCTGCAATAGGCCGAAATGTAAGGAAGTCAAAATATCGGATTATTTGTGCGCATTTAATAATGCGACACTTAAATTTTTCTTGAACTGACGCACAAAGTTATCGGCACAAAATGCGCTTGTCCTGCACGGCACCAGGCACCAATTCTTCAGAGAAACACCATTTTTTAAGGGATTATTATCAGCCCGGTGAAATATCCCTCCTTTGTATTAGCGGAACCTTGAGCAGCCTTTAGCGGCCACTTATTAGAATAGCTGGCGCCAAAAGCATATTTGATTAAGCGGCTAAAATGACTGCTGTCTCCACAGTTTATCCACAATAAGAGCCATAAATGTGTTTCAAAGTGTTGGGCGTCGCTCCTTGCTATAGTCGCCATATAAGAAATATCTGCTGCGGTTCAGGGCAGCTGCATGCCAGTTGCAGAGAATATGATACACTGGCGTCAATGTACCAACACTTAAGCCAGGGTTATCGAGCAGATGGCGCAACTCTATTTTTACTATTCGGCAATGAATGCCGGTAAATCGACAGCATTACTCCAGTCGTCATATAACTACCAGGAAAGGGGAATGCGTACCCTGGTTTATACCGCGGAAATTGACGATCGTTTTGGCGCAGGCAAGGTGAGTTCGCGTATAGGATTATCCTCGCCAGCACGCCTTTATAATGTGCATACCTCTTTATTTGACGATATTCGCGATGCCCACCAGGAAGCACCTGTTCATTGCGTTCTGGTGGATGAAAGCCAGTTTCTGACTCGCGAGCAGGTTTACGCCCTTTCTGAAGTTGTCGATAAGCTGGATATTCCCGTGCTCTGTTATGGCCTGCGTACCGATTTCCGTGGCGAGCTGTTTGGCGGGAGTCAGTATCTGCTGGCGTGGTCGGATAAACTGGTGGAGCTGAAAACCGTCTGTTTTTGCGGTCGTAAAGCAGGCATGGTGCTTCGTCTCGATCATGAGGGGCGGCCTTACAATGAAGGCGAGCAGGTCGTCATAGGCGGGAATGAGCGCTATGTGTCGGTGTGTCGTAAGCATTATAAGGAAGCCTTAGAAAAAGGCTCTTTAAAAGCGATTCAGGGCCGTTAAAACACAACAGGCTGTTGTCACCCATTATCGCTAATGAAGAAGCCTCACAATCGCGTTGAGGCTTTTTTATAGATGCTAACAACCTGAACGTGCATTTTACGAGCAGGTTAGCGTTGCGCTGTACGCAAGAGAATAAGTTAAAAATTTCTTTATCGTCACAACGACAGCCGAAAGAGGGAACAGGCGATATTCATACGTCATGCTTCTGTAAAACGCGGCAGGATATTGACAGCTCTGTTTTATAGCAGGCAAAAAAAACCCGCCATACGGCGGGTTTTTGAGTTCAGACAACCTTAAACGGTTTTCTTCGCTTTCTTGTCAGCTTTCGCGACAGGAGCGGCTTCAGCTTTTACCGCTTCAGCGCCTTCTTTGTATTCACGACCGTAGAAGCTGTCCAGCAGGATCTGTTTCAGTTCGGCAATCAGCGGGTAGCGCGGGTTAGCACCAGTACACTGGTCATCGAAGGCATCTTCAGACAGTTTATCGACATTGGCCAGGAAGTCGGCTTCCTGAACGCCTGCTTCACGGATAGATTTCGGAATACCCAGCTCAGCTTTGATGCTTTCCAGCCATGCCAGCAGTTTCTCAATTTTCGCTGCGGTACGGTCGCCCGGAGCGGTGAGACCCAGGTGGTCAGCGACTTCAGCGTAACGACGACGTGCCTGCGGACGGTCATACTGGCTGAAAGCTGTCTGCTTGGTCGGGTTATCGTTCGCGTTATAGCGGATAACGTTCGAGATAAGCAGGGCGTTCGCCAGACCGTGCGGGATGTGGAACTGCGACCCCAGTTTGTGGGCCATAGAGTGGCACACGCCCAGGAAGGCGTTCGCAAACGCGATACCTGCGATGGTAGCGGCACTGTGAACACGTTCACGCGCTACCGGGTTTTTCGAACCTTCATGGTAGGACGCCGGCAGGTTTTCTTTCAGCAGTTTCAGTGCCTGCAGAGCCTGACCATCGGAGAATTCAGACGCCAGTACGGAAACGTAAGCTTCCAGCGCGTGGGTTACCGCATCCAGACCACCGAAGGCGCAGAGCGATTTCGGCATGTCCATCACCAGGTTGGCATCGACAATTGCCATGTCCGGCGTCAGCGCGTAGTCCGCCAGCGGATATTTCTGGCCGGTTTCGTCATCGGTAACTACCGCAAACGGCGTTACTTCAGAACCGGTACCGGAAGTGGTGGTGACAGCGATCATTTTCGCTTTCACGCCCATTTTCGGGAACTTGTAGATACGTTTACGGATGTCCATAAAGCGCAGCGCGAGTTCTTCGAAGTGGGTTTCCGGATGTTCGTACATGACCCACATGATTTTCGCAGCATCCATCGGGGAGCCGCCGCCCAGTGCGATGATGACATCCGGTTTAAAGGAGTTCATCAGCTCGGCGCCTTTACGAACCACGCTCAGGGTTGGGTCAGCTTCTACTTCAAAGAACACTTCAGTTTCAACGCCAGCCGCTTTCAGCACGGAAGTGATCTGATCGGCATAACCGTTGTTGAACAGGAAGCGGTCAGTCACGATCATTGCGCGTTTGTGACCATCAGTAATCACTTCATCCAGCGCAATCGGCAGTGAGCCGCGACGGAAGTAGATAGATTTCGGAAGTTTATGCCACAACATGTTTTCAGCTCGCTTAGCAACGGTTTTCTTGTTGATCAGGTGTTTCGGACCAACGTTTTCAGAGATGGAGTTACCACCCCAGGAACCGCAACCGAGCGTCAGAGACGGTGCCAGTTTGAAGTTGTAGAGATCCCCGATACCACCCTGAGAAGCCGGCGTGTTGATAAGGATACGCGCGGTTTTCATTTTGTCGCCGAAGAAGGTGACGCGAGCCGGCTGGTTATCCTGGTCGGTGTACAGGCAGGAGGTATGACCGATACCGCCCATCGCAACCAGTTTTTCCGCTTTTACTACTGCATCTTCGAAATCTTTTGCGCGGTACATTGCAAGAGTCGGAGAGAGTTTCTCGTGCGCGAACGGTTCGCTTTCATCAACCAGAGAAACTTCGCCAATCAGAATTTTGGTGCTGGATGGCACGGTGATACCTGCCATCTCGGCGATTTTAACGGCTGGCTGACCTACGATAGCCGCGTTCAGCGCGCCGTTCTTCAGAATGATATTTTGCACTGCTTTCAGTTCTGCGCCCTGCAACAGGTAGCCACCGTGGCTGGCGAAACGTTCGCGCACTGCATCATAAACAGAATCAACAACGATGACAGACTGTTCTGATGCGCAGATAACGCCGTTATCGAAGGTTTTGGACATCAGGATAGACGCGACAGCGCGTTTGATATCGGCCGTTTCATCGATAACTACCGGCGTGTTACCGGCACCTACGCCGATAGCCGGTTTACCGGAGCTGTATGCCGCTTTCACCATGCCCGGGCCGCCCGTGGCCAGAATCAGGTTGATATCCGGATGATGCATCAGTGCGTTAGACAGCTCAACGGAAGGCTGATCAATCCAGCCGATCAGATCTTTCGGCGCACCAGCGGCGATAGCGGCTTGCAGCACAATATCCGCTGCTTTATTGGTTGCATCTTTCGCACGCGGATGTGGGGAGAAAATAATCGCGTTACGGGTTTTCAGGCTGATAAGCGATTTGAAAATAGCGGTAGAGGTTGGGTTAGTGGTCGGAACGATACCGCAGATGATGCCGATAGGTTCAGCGATAGTGATAGTACCAAAGGTGTCATCTTCGTCGAGGATGCCGCAGGTCTTCTCATCTTTATAGGCGTTGTAGATATATTCAGAAGCAAAGTGGTTTTTGATCACTTTATCTTCGACGATACCCATTCCGGATTCGGCAACGGCCATTTTAGCGAGGGGGATTCGAGCATCTGCAGCGGCCAGGGCGGCGGCGCGGAAGATTTTGTCAACCTGTTCTTGGGTGAAGTTGGCATATTCACGCTGGGCTTTTTTGACGCGCTCGACGAGGGCGTTTAGTTCAGCGACATTAGTAACAGCCATAATGCTCTCCTGATAATGTTAAACTCTTTTAGTAAATCATCTGCTCGAAACGACAGTATAGTCAGCCCCAAACAGCGTGCGTTACAGACAGGTTTATCAGCACAACGACCACAAACCTCCGCTGATTTACTAAAAGAGCCTTGCCTTAAAACATTTTTCTGGAAAATGTCTTACTCCCTGGCGGCATCATCAAGATACTCACTTCTGGTTACCAAAAGCGTGATCTAAATCAATTTAACCCCATGCTGACTCCTTTCAGCAGCCCTTATAGCGGTATTTCAGCGATGGTTAATATATTTACTACACTTTTGAATAATTACATCACCATAAATCAACAAAAGAATAACACAGGTCGACGCGGTCAAACGGGCGCGAGATCAGGAATGTTTAAAGGGGTAATGGCGTAGCGTAAGGAAGGGTTTTGGATTACATTACGCTCGCTGTCGCCTCACCAATCTGCGGAGCTTCCCTTGAATTCTATGCTGTTTGATTTGCCAACCTTTTTTAAGTTCTTTATTGGTCTGTTCGCGCTGGTAAACCCGGTGGGTATCATCCCTGTCTTCATTAGTATGACGAGTTACCAGACGGCGGCGGCGCGTAACAAAACCAACCTGACTGCAAACCTCTCCGTTGCCATCATTCTCTGGACGTCACTTTTTCTCGGCGACGCCATTCTCCAGATATTCGGCATCTCTATTGATTCTTTCCGAATCGCTGGCGGCATCCTGGTCGTCACTATCGCCATGTCGATGATTAGCGGGAAACTGGGCGAGGATAAACAGAATAAGCAGGAGAAGTCGGAAACGGCGATCCGCGAAAGTATCGGCGTTGTGCCGCTGGCGCTGCCGTTGATGGCAGGGCCAGGGGCTATCAGTTCAACCATTGTCTGGGGCACGCGCTATCACAGTTGGGAATATATGCTGGGTTTTACGGTGGCTATCGCGCTTTTCGCCGCATGCTGCTGGGGGGTGTTTCGTCTGGCACCGTGGCTGGTTCGCCTGCTTGGACAAACGGGTATTAACGTCATTACCCGTATCATGGGCCTGCTGCTGATGGCCCTTGGCATAGAGTTTATTGTAACGGGGATTAAAGCGCTCTTTCCCGGCCTGGTAAGCTAGTCATTTTATTCCTTTATAAAAGCGAAGCGGAAGCTTCGCTTTTTTCTTTCATTATTAGCATTTCGTATAACACTCCGCGTTTCGATTTATTACTCATAACTTTATCTGATATCTGGCAAAGCATTATTAAAACAATGAATTACAGTATCAGTTACATTCTTTGCGTTCATAAATAAAGCAATCAGTCTGTTATTTTTGTCACATGATAGTTTGAGTATTGATGCGGGTTTAACGAAATGATATTAGTAATTTCAACGCCACTGCAGATAAATGTGCTAATTTTTGTTCAATTGTTAACTTTATGTTGCGATGTACTGTGAGCAACGTGACACGGTGCGTAAGCGGTGCCGGCTTCAGTTAACCCATTGATTATAAGCAACAAATATCAGTATCTGGCGCTTTTGCGCTCCGATGTCTTCACGACAGCCTTTGCGACAAAAGAGAAGCGGTTAACAAATTTGTAAATTGTATTGGCGCACAATTCACGCATTTGATACTTTCCGGCAAAACATTTGCCTGCGAATTATCAACAGGTGAGAACGATTTTCGTATGAAAGCGCTTTCCCTCAACAGGTAGCGCGAAAAGAAACTGTCCTTAAAACAGGGAAGGGCAGTCAAGAATCGACGACAGGCTGCCAGAGAGCGGCCGTGATAAATAAAGTCGGTGATAGCAAGCTGTAAAAAAGAAAACCACCTGGCAGACGCGAAAGCTCCTGCGCTGCACAGGTCCCCGTCAGGGGAGAACGGGCTGACTTTCGTCAGTAATAATAATGAGTGGAGTACCAACACAATGTCCATCATCACAAAAAAAAGTCTGGTAGCTGCGGGGATCCTTTCTGCGCTAATCGCGGGTAACGCAATGGCTGCGAATGTACCTGCGGGTGTGCAACTGGCGGAGAAACAAACGCTGGTGCGCAACAACGGTTCAGAAGTACAGTCTCTCGACCCGCATAAAATTGAAGGCGTGCCGGAGTCCAATATCAACCGTGACCTCTTCGAAGGTCTGCTGGTCACTGATGTTGAAGGCCACCCGAGCGCGGGTGTTGCCGAAAAGTGGGAAAACAAAGATTTTAAAGTCTGGACCTTCCATCTGCGTAAAGATGCAAAATGGTCCAACGGCGAGCCGGTCACGGCACAGGATTTCGTTTACAGCTGGCAGCGCTTGGCTGACCCGAAAACCGCCTCTCCGTATGAAAGCTATCTGCAGTACGGCCACATTACCAATATCGACGACATCATTGCCGGTAAAAAACCTGCCACCGATCTTGGCGTAAAAGCGATCGACGACCATACGCTTGAAGTCACCCTGAGCGAGCCGGTCCCGTATTTCTATAAGCTGCTGGTTCACTCCTCCATGTCTCCGGTGCCGAAAGCCGTCGTTGAGAAATTTGGCGAGAAATGGACCCAGCCGGCTAACATCGTGTCTAACGGCGCGTACAAACTGAAATCCTGGGTGGTGAACGAGCGCATCGTACTTGAGCGCAACACCAACTACTGGGATAACGCGAAAACCGTTATCAATGAAGTGACTTACCTGCCTATCTCTTCTGAAGTAACGGATGTTAACCGCTACCGCAGCGGCGAAATCGACATGACTTATAACAACATGCCGATTGAACTGTTCCAGAAGCTGAAAAAAGAGATCCCGAAAGAAGTGCACGTCGACCCGTACCTGTGCACCTATTACTACGAAATCAACAACCAGAAAGCGCCGTTTAACGATCCGCGTGTCCGTACCGCGCTGAAGCTGGGCCTGGATCGCGATATCATCGTGCATAAAGTGAAAAACCAGGGCGACCTGCCAGCCTATGGTTACACCCCGCCGTACACCGATGGCGCGAAATTCACCGAACCGGCCTGGTTCAAAATGACCCAGGAGCAGCGTAACGCCGAAGCGAAAAAACTGCTGGCCGAAGCGGGCTATACCGCTGACAAGCCGCTGACGTTCGATCTGCTGTACAACACCTCCGATCTGCACAAAAAACTGGCGATCGCGGCCGCGTCCATCTGGAAGAAAAACCTGGGCGTGAACGTGAAGCTGGAAAACCAGGAGTGGAAAACCTTCCTGGATACCCGTCATCAGGGCAACTTTGACGTGGCGCGTGCAGGCTGGTGTGCGGATTACAACGAGCCGACGTCCTTCCTGAACACCATGCTGTCCAACAGCTCGAACAACACCTCGCACTATAAGAGCGACGCGTTTGATAAAGTGATGCAGCAGACGCTGCAGGTGAGCGACGAAGCCCAGCGCAGCGAGCTGTACAATAAAGCGGAGCAGCAGCTGGATAAAGATTCCGTCATCGTTCCGGTTTATTACTATGTGAACGCCCGCCTGGTGAAACCGTGGGTCGGTGGTTACACCGGTAAAGACCCGCTGGATAATGTCTACGTTAAAAACCTGTATATTATCAAACATTAATGGCAATGCGTGGGGCAGGGTTTCTTGCCCCACTGTGTCTTATTTTTCCGTGAGTCAAAGGCACACGCCAGAAGGTACGGGCAATGTTGAAATTTATTTTACGTCGCTGTCTGGAAGCGATTCCGACGCTGTTTATTCTAATTACTATCTCCTTCTTTATGATGCGTCTCGCGCCGGGCAGTCCTTTTACCGGTGAACGTAATCTGCCGCCGGAAGTCATGGCGAATATCGAGGCGAAATATCATCTTAACGACCCCATCATGACCCAGTACTTCAATTATCTGAAGCAACTGGCTAAAGGTGATTTCGGTCCGTCCTTTAAATATAAGGATTATTCGGTAAACGATCTGGTCGCGGCCAGCTTTCCGGTTTCCGCAAAATTAGGTGCCGCAGCGTTTTTACTGGCGGTCGTTTTAGGCGTGGCGGCAGGTGTGATGGCTGCGCTTAAGCAAAACACAAAGTGGGATTTCGCCGTCATGGGGGTGGCGATGACCGGCGTGGTCATTCCGAGCTTCGTGGTTGCACCGCTGCTGGTGATGATCTTCGCGATAACGCTGCACTGGCTGCCTGGCGGCGGCTGGAACGGCGGGGCGCTGAAATTCATGATCCTGCCAATGGTCGCGCTGTCGCTTGCTTATATTGCCAGTATCGCGCGTATCACCCGTGGCTCCATGATTGAAGTGCTGCACTCCAACTTCATTCGTACCGCTCGCGCCAAAGGGCTGCCGATGCGCCGCATTATTCTGCGCCATGCGTTGAAACCCGCGCTGCTGCCGGTGCTCTCCTATATGGGTCCTGCGTTCGTCGGCATCATCACCGGGTCGATGGTTATCGAAACTATCTACGGCCTGCCGGGCATCGGCCAGCTGTTCGTGAACGGCGCGCTGAACCGCGACTATTCGCTGGTATTGAGCCTGACGATTCTGGTTGGCGCGCTGACCATTCTGTTTAACGCGATCGTCGATGTGCTGTATGCCGTTATCGATCCGAAAATTCGTTACTGACACTGGAGTACGCCATGATGTTGAGTAAGAAAAACAGCGAGGCGCTGGAAAACTTCAGTGAAAAACTGGAAGTAGAAGGGCGTAGCCTGTGGCAGGACGCCCGCCGTCGCTTTATGCATAACCGCGCGGCGGTGGCGAGTCTGATTGTGCTGGCGCTGATTGCGCTGTTCGTCACCCTCGCGCCAATGCTGTCGCAGTTCAGCTATTTTGATACTGACTGGGGCATGATGTCCGCGCCACCTGATACCGAATCAGGCCACTGGTTCGGCACTGACTCCTCCGGTCGTGACCTGCTGGTGCGTGTCGCTATCGGCGGCCGTATCTCGCTGATGGTGGGCGTTGCGGCGGCGCTGGTGGCGGTGATCGTCGGCACACTCTACGGCTCGCTTTCCGGCTATCTCGGCGGCAAAGTGGACTCGGTGATGATGCGTCTTCTGGAGATCCTTAACTCCTTCCCGTTCATGTTCTTCGTCATTCTGCTGGTGACCTTTTTCGGTCAGAACATCCTGCTGATTTTCGTCGCCATCGGGATGGTCTCCTGGCTTGATATGGCGCGTATCGTGCGCGGCCAGACGCTCAGCCTGAAACGTAAAGAGTTCATCGAAGCAGCCCAGGTGGGCGGCGTGTCGACGGCGAATATCGTGGTGCGTCATATCGTGCCGAACGTGCTGGGCGTGGTGGTGGTTTACGCCTCGCTGCTGGTGCCGAGCATGATCCTGTTTGAATCTTTCTTAAGCTTCCTCGGCCTCGGTACGCAGGAGCCGCTTAGCTCCTGGGGCGCGCTGCTGAGCGATGGCGCTAACTCCATGGAAGTGTCGCCCTGGCTGCTGCTCTTCCCGGCGGGTTTCCTGGTGGTCACCCTGTTTTGTTTTAACTTTATCGGCGATGGCCTGCGTGATGCCCTCGACCCGAAAGATCGTTAAGGAGTGCCGCCATGAGCACCATTGAACTCTCTGCGCCGCAACAGACCGCGGCGTCTCAAGCGACACTGCTTGACGTGAAAGATTTGCGCGTCACCTTCGCGACGCCCGACGGCGACGTTACCGCCGTCAACGATCTCAACTTCAGCCTGCGCGCCGGCGAAACGCTCGGCATCGTCGGCGAGTCCGGCTCCGGCAAATCCCAGACGGCGTTCGCGCTGATGGGGCTGCTGGCCGCCAATGGTCGCATCGGTGGTTCGGCGACATTTAACGGCCGTGAGATCCTCAATCTGCCGGAGCGCGAGTTAAATCGCCTGCGCGCCGAACAGATTTCGATGATTTTCCAGGATCCGATGACCTCGCTGAATCCGTATATGCGCGTCGGCGAGCAACTGATGGAAGTGCTGATGCTGCATAAAAGCATGAGCAAAGCCGAAGCGTTTGAAGAGTCGGTGCGGATGCTGGATGCGGTAAAAATGCCGGAAGCGCGCAAGCGCATGAGCATGTACCCGCACGAATTCTCCGGCGGTATGCGCCAGCGCGTGATGATCGCGATGGCGCTGCTGTGCCGTCCGAAACTGCTGATCGCCGATGAACCGACCACCGCACTCGACGTGACTGTTCAGGCGCAGATCATGACGCTCCTGAACGAACTTAAGCGCGAATTCAACACCGCCATCATTATGATCACCCACGACCTTGGCGTGGTCGCGGGCATCTGCGACAAAGTGCTGGTGATGTACGCAGGCCGCACCATGGAATATGGCAAAGCGCGTGAGGTCTTTTACGATCCGGCGCATCCGTATTCTATCGGTCTGCTTAATGCCGTACCGCGCCTCGACGGGGAAGGCGAATCCCTGCTCACCATTCCGGGCAACCCGCCGAACCTGCTGCGCCTGCCAAAAGGCTGCCCGTTCCAGCCGCGCTGCCCGCACGCGATGGAAATCTGCAGCACGACGCCGCCGCTGGAAGAATTCGCCCCTGGCCGCCTGCGCGCCTGCTTTAAACCGGTGGAGGAGCTGAAATGAGCACCGTAGCTGAAGAGAGAAAAGTTCTGCTCGAAGTGGCCGATCTCAAGGTGCATTTCGACATTAAAGACGGCAAGCAGTGGTTCTGGCAGCCGGCCAAAACGTTAAAAGCGGTCGATGGCGTGACGCTGCGGCTGTATGAAGGCGAAACGCTGGGCGTGGTGGTGGAATCCGGCTGCGGAAAATCCACCTTCGCGCGCGCCATTATTGGTCTGGTCAAAGCCACCAGCGGCCGCGTGGCGTGGCTTGGTAAAGATCTGCTGGGTATGCAACAGGAAGAGTGGCGCGATGTGCGCAGCGACATCCAGATGATTTTCCAGGATCCGCTGGCCTCGCTGAACCCGCGTATGACCATTGGCGATATTATCGCCGAGCCGCTGCGTACTTATCATCCGAAAATGCCACGTCAGGAAGTCCGTGACCGCGTAAAAGCGATGATGATGAAAGTTGGGCTGCTGCCAAACCTGGTCAATCGCTACCCGCATGAATTTTCCGGTGGCCAGTGCCAGCGTATCGGCATCGCCCGCGCGCTGATCCTTGAGCCGAAGCTGATTATCTGCGATGAACCGGTTTCTGCGCTCGACGTGTCAATTCAGGCGCAGGTGGTGAACCTGCTGCAAAAACTGCAGCGTGAGATGGGCCTGTCGCTGATTTTTATCGCCCACGATCTCGCGGTGGTGAAGCACATTTCCGATCGTGTGCTGGTGATGTACCTGGGGCATGCCGTAGAGCTTGGCACCTATGATGAGGTCTATCATCATCCACTGCATCCTTATACCCGTGCGCTGATGTCGGCGGTGCCGATCCCGGACCCGGATCTCGAAAAGAACAAAACCATTCAGCTGCTGGAAGGCGAGCTGCCGTCGCCTATCAATCCGCCGTCAGGCTGCGTGTTCCGCACGCGATGCCCGATGGCTGGCCCGGAATGCGCCCAGACGCGACCGGTGCTGGAAGGCAGTTTCCGCCATGCGGTTTCCTGCCTGAAGGTGGACCCGTTATAATCGCAAGGGCTGGCAGGTGCCAGCCCTTTTCTTTTGCGAGGACAACGTGTCACGGATAACCGAATATCGTCAGCGCGCCTACCACTTTCTTTTCGACCAGCATCAGCGCAGCGGTCGCCGCTTTGAGGCGCTTTGTGGGCTGTTTGCGCTCTTCAGCGTCATTGTCGTGTTTATCGAGTCTGGCCTCGGCACGCAATATCATCTCACTTATGACGAATGGCATATCTTTGTACTGATTGAGATAGGCATTACGTTTGTCTTTACTGTCGAGTATCTGCTGCGGCTGCTGGTCTGGCCGAATCCGGCGCGCTACGCGCTGAGCTTCTGGGGGCTTATCGATCTGGCGACCGTGATGCCGCTCTATGTGCTCTGGCTCTGGCCTGAGCTTGGCATGAACTATCTCTTTATCTGGCGTACGCTACGCGCCGTGCGCGTGCTGCGCATTCTGAAACTGCTGCGCATCATGTCGTCTTCCAGCCTGCTCTGGCAGGCGATTGTGAACGCCCGCCATCAGCTCATCGCATTTTACGCCTTTATTTCTATCGTCATGGTGATTGCCGGCGCGCTGATGTATGGCATTGAAGGGGCCTCGAGCGGTTTTAATACGCTTGGCACCTCGGTCTACTGGGCGGTCGTGACGGTGACGACGGTCGGTTATGGTGATATCACGCCGCATACCGCGGGTGGCCGCGCGGTAGCGTCACTGCTCATTCTGATCGGCTATTCTGTGATTGCTATTCCGACTGGCATTATTACTTCGCAAATGACCAGCGCGCTGGCGGATAAAAAAGCAGCGCAGCGCTGCCCGGCCTGCGGCGCGAAATATGAAAAACAGGCGAATTATTGTCAGGCGTGCGGTGAGAAAATTACGGGCGGGAAATAATAGCGCGGCGAATGCCGCGCGGCTTGCGATTACTCACGCCACAGAATGTGGCACAGTTTGTGGTCTTTTTCGCGGCACAGCAGCACGCGGGCGAAAACGTCGGTAATTTCGTCGCCGTCTTTCTCCGCAAGCCCGATAACCACTTCCGAGAAGAAATCCGGGTTCAGATCGTAATCGACATGCGACAGCCACTCTTCAGATGGATCGAACAGCTCCGCGCCGCCGCGCTCTTCAAACTGTAAGTTAAACAGAATGATATCCGCCGGATCGAGATTATCCGCCGCCAGCTCCAGAAAAATATCGTAAGCCTGTTCGAGCGTTTCGTCTTCCGTCAGGCGGTTATTCAGATCCATTTCCATCGTGACTACCCCAGTAAATGATGTTGGGCACGTTTTACAGCAACGGGCTGAAGAAGTAAAACAGTCGCTCCACTACGCGCTGCCAGAATGGACGTTTTACCCACAGACGCGCATCCAGCAGGCGCGAGCGGGAAATATAATCATCCTGCACTTCGGCCAGATCGGCACCGAAACCGGCGTCATCAATGACCAGCGTAATTTCAAAGTTAAGCCAGAGGCTACGCATATCCAGATTAACGGTACCAACCAGACTCAGCTCGCCATCGACCAGCACGCTCTTGGTGTGCAGCAGTCCACCTTCGAATTGATAAATCTTCACGCCTGCTGCCAGCAGTTCGCTAAAGAACGCGCGGCTCGCCCAGCCCACCAGCAGGGAGTCATTTTTGCGCGGCAGAATAATGCTCACGTCCACGCCGCGCTGTGCCGCCGTACAGATGGCGTGCAGCAGATCGTCGCTCGGCACAAAGTAGGGCGTGGTCATAATAAGATATTCGCGCGCCGCATACACAGACGTCAGCAGGGCCTGGTGTATAAGATCTTCCGGGAAGCCAGGCCCGGACGCGATGGTATGGATCGTATGACCGCTCGCCTGCTCAAAAGGCATGATGTTGGCATCCGGCGGTGGAGGAAGCAGGCGTTTGCCGGTTTCAATCTCCCAGTCGCAGGAGTAGACGATGCCCATCGCGGTCGCGACCGGGCCTTCCATACGCGCCATTAAATCCACCCACTGACCGACGCCCGCGTCCTGCTTGAAGTAACGCGGGTCAACCATGTTCATACTGCCGGTGTAGGCAATATAGTTGTCGATCATGATCATTTTGCGGTGCTGGCGCAGGTCCATACGGCGCAGGAACACACGCATCAGGTTAACCTTCAGCGCTTCGACGACTTCGATGCCCGCGTTGCGCATCATGCCCACCCAGGGGCTGCGAAAGAACGCGACGCTGCCTGCGGAGTCGAGCATCAGGCGACAGTGCACACCGCGACGCGCTGCGGCCATCAGCGATTCGGCGACCTGATCGGCCATTCCGCCGGGCTGCCAGATATAAAAGACCATCTCGATATTATGGCGGGCGAGCTGAATATCGCGGATCAGCGCCTGCATTACGTCGTCGGAGGAGGTGAGCAACTGAAGCTGGTTGCCTTTAACACCCGCGATGCCCTGGCGGCGCTCGCAAAGCTGAAACAGCGCGCTCGCTACCGCGCTGTTTTCTTCGGCGAAAATATGTTTACAGGCTTTAAGATCGTTAAGCCATTTCGCGGTCGACGGCCACATGGCGCGGGCGCGCTCGGCGCGGCGTTTGCCCAGATGCAGTTCCCCGACCGACAGATACGCGACTATCCCTACCAGCGGCAGAATATAAATGACAAGCAGCCAGGCCATGGCGGAAGGAACGGCGCGACGTTTCATCAGAATGCGCAGCGTGACGCCCGCGATGAGTAGCCAGTATCCCAGAATGACCAGCCAACTCACTACCGTGTAGAAGGTTGTCATAGATTAAAAATCCTTTAAAAAGCGTATCGTTAAGAGTTTACGCACAACCCTTTCGCACTCCAATAAGAACCTGTCAGAAAAGCGCTGGTCTGCGGGCGGGAAGGGGTTATAATGACGGTTCTGTTTCAGTCAAGAGTATCAGAAATGAGGCGTAGTAGAACCGAAGTTGGGCGCTGGCGCATGCTGCGGCAGTCTCAACGGCGTAAAGCTCGCTGGCTGGAAGCACAATCCCGACGCAATATGCGAATTCACGCTATCAGAAAATGTCTTGTGAATCGTCAGCGCAATTCGTTGCTGTTCGCCATCCACGATCGCTAAACGTAGTGAAAGGGCACCGCCTGCGGTGCCCCGAAATATCCCCAGAATCGTTCCTTCGTAAACCTTCATTCCTGCCGCCTGAATTACGTCAAAAAGCTCGCTTTATCCTTTCTTTAATCTGGCCTGCATTAAGGTAAATTTAGCCGAGTGGATTCCCGCGTCGCGCTAATGGATTTAAATAAAATTAGGAATATTCTGGTATAAGAAATCGCCAACCGAAAATTGCTGCTCTGGAATATTCCCGGTTTGGGATTATGCTGAGTGAATCAAGATAAAATCATTAAAATCAAAACTTTAAAATACTTTTCCTAACTTAACATAAATTCACAAATTGTCATATATCGTGTATTTCCGCCGGTGATAATTGCTCTTATGTAAAATGAAGCCTTTTTAATGTTATTTCCGGCGATTGTTTCTGGTCAGTCCAGGTTAGATTATCTCCATCGACAGCTTGTATTCCTACAGGTGCAACTTTCATCCGTGACTGCTGGAGCGTTTATGACTAAGCAAGAGGAATTTCTGACAGAAATCCATAAATTTTTGTTACGCAAGGGAGCCTGCGGCGCGCGCCCCAGAACCGTTGACGAAAGAACGTTAACCAGCGGCATTTTCGGCTTTGCTAAAGAAGCGGTTACCGTGAGCCAGCGCCTGCCTGAGAGTGTTTCGGCCTGTGAAGCGGCTCGCCAGTTTGTGACGTCCCACCGGTGCCATAACGCGCGGAACCACACCACGGCTACGGTGCTGCAACTGGTGACGGGCGGGAAATAACACCCGCCAGCTAAAATGATCGCGCAAAAAAAAGGGCACACCGTCGGTGAATGCCCTTTGCACTACGCAGCCTGTCGGACGCGGTCAGAATACTTTTTTGTAAGGCTTCACTGCGACGGTCTTATAGACGCCTGCGGCAATATACGGGTCTGCTTCTGCCCAGGCCTGCGCTTCTTCAAGCGAGGCGAACTCCGCAATGACCGTTGAACCGGTAAAACCCGCCACACCTGGATCGTTGCTGTCCACCGCAGGCATAGGCCCTGCGGTCAGCAGACGCCCCTCATCACGTAATAACTGCAAACGCGCCAGGTGCGCCGGGCGTACGGACTGACGCTTTTCCAGAGAATCAGCCACATCTTCCGCGTAAATGACATACAGCATGTCGCACTCCTTTTTATGAAACGGCAAGGTGAATAACGGTAGGTGAAAGCCGTCAGGTGTGCAACGCAAAGTTAAATGTCCTGTTAAATCCTTAACATTAACGCGGGATTTTTCAGCGGTTCGCCAGAGAAACGGTGCAGAACCGGGCTGAGTTGTTGAATATGATTGCTATTTGCATTTAAAATTAAGCTCTCATTCATTCAGTGAAACGACTATGACTTCAATGACCCTTGATATGCCTCGCCGTTTTCCGTGGCCGACGCTGCTTTCCGTCGCGATCCATGGCGCCATTGTGGCGGCGGCTGTGCTTTATACCTCGGCAAATCAGGTGGTTGAGATGCCCGCGCCGTCGCAGCCGATTTCCGTGACGATGGTCGCGCCTGAATCACTGGAGCCGCCAAAGCCCGAAGTGGTGCAGCCGCCACCGGAGCCTGTCGCTGAGCCTGAGCCGGAACCCGAGGTTGTACCGGAGCCGCCGAAAGAAGCGCCCGTCGTTATCGAAAAACCAAAGCCGAAACCGAAACCTAAGCCGAAACCCAAACCGGTGAAAAAGGTAGAGGAGGCACCGAAACGGGAAGTTAAACCTGCTGAGCCGCGCCCCGCGTCGCCGTTTGAGAATAATTCCCCGGCGCGCACCGCAGCCCCCGCGTCGCGCCCGGCACCCGCCGCGCCTGCGAATTTCGCACCCGCCGGCCCGCGTGCGTTAAGCCGCAACCAGCCGCAATACCCGGCGCGCGCCTATGCGCTGCGGATGGAAGGGCAGGTTCGTGTGAAATTTGACGTCGCGCCAGACGGCAGCGTGGAGAATGTGCAGATCCTTTCTGCCAAACCCGCCAACATGTTTGAGCGCGAAGTAAAACAGGCGATGCGCAAATGGCGCTACGAAGCCGGTAAGCCTGGCACAGGGCTGATTGTGAATATTGTGTTCCGCATTAATGGCGGCGCTACGATGCAGTAGCGCTGCATGTGAAAAAAAGCCAGAGCATTGTCTCTGGCTTTTTTTTATGCCGTTACGCCGCAGGCGGCAGCGGACGCGGTTTGCCGTCGTCATCAACCGCAACATAAATAAACAGCGCTTCGGTCGCGCGGTAGCGCTGGCCAATCGGCTCGGAAGAGACCTTTTTCACCCACACCTCGATATTAATCGTCACCGACGTGTTGCCGCGCTTAACGCAGCGAGCGTAGCAGCACACCACATCACCCACCGCGACCGGGCGCAGAAACGTCATGCCGTCGACGCGCACCGTCACCACGCGGCCATGCGCTATCTCTTTGGCAAGGATCGCGCCGCCAATATCCATCTGGGCCATCAGCCAGCCGCCGAAAATATCGCCGTTGGCGTTGGTATCGGCGGGCATCGCCAGGGTACGTAAAACCAGTTCACCTTGAGGAGTGGTTTGCTCTGTCGTCATGGGGCTTCTCAGCTAGTGTTATCAGTGAATTGCCTGCGGCCTGAAGGGCGCGAAGCGACGGTATAATAACACCGGTTATAGAGCGGTAAAGGCAGGAAAAAACGGGGAAAGCGGGGTTATCTTGCTGTAGTTAAAAGGGAGGCGAGCCTCCCAGGGTATGCATCAGAACGACATCGTTACGCCAGCGTAGTACGCGCGGCCCGGTTCGTTGTAGGTGGAAGCGCCTTCGTTTTCGCGATACAGCGTTTTATCGAACAGGTTGCTGACGCCGCCGTTAAGACGCAGATCTTTGGTCAGCGCATAGTTTACGCCCACGCCGACGATGGAATACGCGCCGACTTCTTTACGGGACAGATTGCCTCCGTCTTCGAGACGAATTTCCGCCGCCTGGCGCGGCTTCTGGCGGCCGTAGAAGGTCCAGTTCAGGTTAGTCGAGAGCTTATCCGTCACCTGCCAGTCCAGCATGGTGTTCACGGTATATTTCGGGATAACCGACAGCGGGTTGCCGTTCTTTTTCATCTCCGACTTAATCATATATGTGGCGTTAGTACGCCAGTTCAGCGCATCTTTCACCACCGGAATGGTCAGGTTGCCTTCAAAACCTTCCACCACGGCTTTACCACCGTTTTCCCAGCGCAAAATATTGTTGCCGTTAGAGGCGATGCCCACCACGCGATCGCCGGAGACGATTTTGTTACGGTAATCGTTACGGAACCAGGTCAGGCCGGCGTCAAAGCCATCTTTGGTGTATTCCAGTCCAATTTCTTTATTGATGCTGATTTCTGGTTTCAGATCGTCATTGCCGAGCAGATAGCAACTGCCGCTCACCCCAATCGGGCAACCGTTGCCGCGCGTGGAAAGCAGATAACCTTTACTGGACTGATACAGATTCGGCGCTTTAAAAGCGCGCGCGATACCGGCTTTCAGTTTTACGTTATCGCCAAGCTCCTGAGAAACGTTCAGGCTCGGGCTCCAGTTGCCACCGAACTGGTTATGGTGATCGTAACGCAGCCCCGGAATGACGGCAGTGCCGGGCAGCACGTCGATATTATCTTCGAACCAGACTGCGCCGATGGTCGCACTGTTTTTGCTGCTGCGCGACGCGGCATCACCGGATATGTCGCCAATGGTCGTGCCGCTGGCATTGGTGGCCTGCATGGAAGCCGGATCGTTAAGCTCCTCGCGATCCCATTCGGCACCGAGTGTGACGGTCTGATCGACCAGCAACTGGAGCGGTACATTGATTTCGCTGCTGGCGCGATAGTTTTCCAGGCGGCTGGTGCTGTATTTTTCGTTGGTGATCATCCCTTCAACGCGGCCCGTGGTGCCTTCCTGAAGTCGGGTGTTATTGGTTTTTTCGTAATAAAAACCGGTTTTTGACTGACCCCAGTCCCAGATGCCGTTGTGGGTAATACCGTAGCTCTGACGATACATCCGGTTGGTTTCGTGGCCGTATAGCGACGGAACAAGACCGTTAGGGCTGGCGTTACTGTTGCTATTCTGCGTGTCGCCCGCGTAAATATTGCCCTGGCGGCTGTAGCCGTATTCAAAATCCAGGATCTGCTCCGGCGTAATTTTCCAGGAGATAACGCTGTTAATATCCTTGTTACGCACGCCTTCGCGCCCGGCGGCGTAAGAGCCGTTCTGCGCGGTATTGATGTCGTAATCGTCGGCATCGGTTTTATTGATATTGCCATAGAGGCGCATCGTCAGCGCGTCGCCCGCCAGCGGACCGCTCAGGCTGAAGTTTGCGCGTCGGGTGGCACCTTCTTTGTCGTTTTCCGGCTGGTTGGTGAAAAGCGACAACGAGCCGTGCCAGTCATTGGTGGGGCGTTTAGTGATGATATTCACCACGCCGCCCGCGGCCCCGCTGCCGTAACGCGCCGCCGCCGGGCCGCGCAGCACTTCAATGCGCTCGACCATTTCCGCCGGCACCCAGTTGGTGTCGCCACGCGTGTCGCGCTCGCCGCGCCAGCTATAGCGTACGGAATTGCGTGAAGTGACCGGGACGCCATCGACCAGGATTAAGGTGTTTTCCGGCCCCATACCGCGAATGTCAATCTGACGGTTGTTGCCGCGGCTGCCGCTCGCGCTGTTACCGGTCAGGTTTACACCGGGCATTTTACGAATAATGTCTGAAAGGTCATTCACAGGTGGGTCTTTCTCGATGTCATCAGCGGTGATAATGGAGACGCCGGGCTGCTGTTTCAGCGCCTGTTCGGCCGTTGCCTGAACCACCATTACGTCGCCGTCGTTCATTTCCGCCGCCTGCACCACACCAGCGCCGCTGCCGAGAAGAGAGGCTACCGCCAGCGCAAGCGGTCTGCGAATGCCATGCTTTTTTTCAAACATTATCAATTATTCCATTATGTGTAGAAATGTAATCACCTGTCCGCATGATAATGATAATAATTATCATTACAACACAAAATCGGGATTCTCCATGATTTCTCCACAATCGCTTCATCATTGTGCAGGTGACTGTAATGGCTTACAAAAGCTGGCGTGTCGCGGGGAAGGCACATAAAAAAACGCCCCGGGCGTTAACCTCGGGGCGTTGTTTTTCAGTAAAGCGGAAGGGGGTTATTTCTCTTCCTGCGGCATATGGCGGTAGATGTAAACACCGCTCAGCAGGGTGAAAACCAGCGTCAGGCCAGGGATGCCAAACACTTTAAAATTCATCCATACCGCTTCCGGGAGCCAGAACGCGACGTAAATATTCAGCAGGCCACAGAAGATGAAAAAGAGCGCCCAGGCGATGTTAAGACGCGACCACGCATGCGCGGGCAGGGTAATTTCTTTGCCGAGCATGCTCTGGATCAGCGGCTTTTTCATCACCCACTGGCCAATCAGCAGCGCGCCTGCGAACAGGGCGTAAATGATGGTGACTTTCCACTTAATAAATTCCGCGTTGTGGAAATAGATAGTCAGCCCGCCGAACACCGCGACCAGCACAAAGGTCACCAGGGTCATTTTTTCGACCTTGCGGTATTTGTACCAGCTATAAATCACCGCCAGCGCGGTGGCGACGATCAGCGCCGCTGTCGCCCAGAAAATGTCGTGCAATTTATAGACGACAAAAAAGACAATCAGCGGCAAAAAATCGAGTAACTGCTTCATACATCGGTTCCGTAAAAGGCCCGCGAACGACCACCGCCGCGGGCAGAAGGGTTATTCCCGGATAAGCATATACAACCGGAAGAGATAAATAAGGAGCAGCGCAGTCAGCAGGTTGCTCAGCGTTCCCGCGACCACCGCGCCGATTTGCGGCGTCAGCGCGGCAAACGCGGGCGCGAACAGCAGCAGGGCGGCGCGGGCCAGCAGCCACAGCAGTACCGCAGGCGCAACGAGACGCATATTGCGCCACGCAAGACGCATGCTGTTACGCATCGCGCCGAAAATCCCGGCTTTATCCTGCGCCATCATTACCGGTGCCAGCGACAATACAATCGCGAGGATCACACCCGGCACCACCACCATCAGGATGCCCATCTGCACCAGAAAGGTGGTCAGGAAGATCAGAATAAACAGGCGCGGCAGCAGCGGGGCGGAGGCACCGATGGCGCGCAGCGCGCTGATGTTCTGCCCGGCGGAGACCGCCTGAATGAGAAGCAGCACGCCGCCTACCAGCAGGGTATTACCGAACATGCCGGAAAAGGTGGACGCTGCCGAGGCTTTCAGCAGAACCTGCTGCTGCTCCGGCGTCATATTTTGCACCAGTTCGAACAGACTGGCGCTGTTGGTCATAGCGTCGCCCTCGCTCAGAATAGCCAGCTGATCCGCGTCAGGCGTAAAGGCGTGGCCGAGGATCATAGAAACAAAGGCGCAAAGCAGCGCAATCAGCAGGATGGTAACGAGCTGATTGCGGAAAAAATTACCCGTGTCACGGTAAACGGATTTTGCCGTGATTGACATGCACACTCCTTGGGTTGGCAGACATTATTCCGCCGGCAATTGTACCCTGGATGATGGCGCAGTGGCAGCGCTGTAAAGCGGCGCGGCGGGTAAGGAATTGTCAGGAAGCGGCGGCAGGCCGTAACGGGCGCGGGCGCGATTACACGCCTCGTTCACCACGCCGCCCTCGCCGGACATGGCGAACTCGCGACACGGTGACGGCCGGTTTTCATAAACCGTACAGCGCACCGCCTCGCCAGGCGTGCCTTCCAGCGCCACGCAGCGGCTCTGTTTCTGGTTAGTGCCGCTCATGCAGCGCAGAAAAGGGGTAAGCGGCTCGGTAAGCGCCGCCGGGACAGGGCCGCCCGCGTCATCCGCTTCGGCCCAGTAGAAAGAGACACGAAAATAAGCACAACAGGCTCCGCACGTCATGCACGGGTTCAGATCGCTCATCATTCACCTGCAACTAAACAACGCATCGTTTCAACATTGTGAAGAAGCTAAATTATTCCCGGCCGGGACGACTTTCAATAGGGGGCGAAAGATATATTTCCGCCCTGTGAAAACGGAAAAATTGACCTGAAATCAAATTCATCGAAGCCGTAAGGCTGGCAAAAATTAATTCAGATCAATGAATGTTAAATTAGCGGCCCGAATGTGATCTCTGTTGGATCACTTATTAACTCGTAGTGAGTATATTCACCCGGCAAATAAAACCACAAAAGGGAAACGGGAATGAAAAAACTTATCGTGGCGCTGGCATTAGCGGGTTGTTTTTCGGGTATGGCCTCTGCACATGAAGCAGGCGAGTTCTTTATGCGCGCCGGTACGGCGACGGTGCGTCCGACGGAAGGCTCAGACGATGTGCTGCACATGGGCGGCTTTAAGGTTAACAATAATACCCAGCTCGGCCTGACCTTTACTTATATGGCAACTGACAACATCGGCGTGGAACTGCTGGCGGCAACGCCGTTCCGTCATAAAGTGGGCCTGGGGCCGACAGGCGATCTCGCAACCGTGCATCAACTGCCGCCCACCTTAATGGCGCAGTGGTATTTCGGCGATTCGCAAAGCAAAGTGCGCCCGTATATTGGCGCGGGCATTAACTACACCACCTTCTTTGACGAAGATTTCAACGATACCGGTAGAAAAAGCGGTTTAAGCGATCTGAGCGTTGACGATTCCTGGGGCGCGGCGGGTCAGGTGGGTCTGGATTACATGGTGAATAAAGACTGGCTGATTAACATGTCCGTCTGGTACATGGATATCGACACCACCGTGAAATTCAAGGCAGGCGGCCAGCAGCAGAATATCGATACCCGCATCGATCCATGGGTCTTTATGTTCTCGGCGGGCTACCGCTTCTGAGTTTGCGCACTCGCGTTTCTCAGCAATAAAAAAACCAACCCGTTGAGGTTGGTTTTTTTATTGCTGCCGGGTGAAGCGGAAAACCGGTGTCTCGCATCTTGCTGCACTTAACATCCTCAAGCTCCGCGCCTCAATTGAATGCGCTGGCGGCAGCCTGGCGCATAATGCGGTTGGCTTCATCCCATTTGCGGGCGTTTCGTTTGGTCAACGCTTCACGTGCTGCACGGCGAGCTTTATTCATCATATGCTGGTTAATCATCTTCACCTCCACCCTTTCCCGTAATCCAGCCAGACCGTTCTGGCTGCGATTGCGCGTTACGTTTTCACGCGGCTTATGGTCTGAAGTCAGTTGCCTCACCTTGCTCCGGTTGTCCTGCCGGGACGGCATTACTGCCGCGAGATGTGGCTCCAACGCTTGATGTCATCGAAACCTGCTGAATCCTTTGTGGCGGGCCTGCAAGTGCGGCCGGGCTTCGTTGTCATGAGAATAAGTTTTGGTCAGAAATGCGACGTGTGCCTTAAGATTTTGCTCAAAACACGATCGTTCTACTGGACGCGCAGGGAAAATTATGAATGTAAAGCCGGATGTCCCTGATATTCAGGGAAATAAAAAGCGCGACGGCTCGCGCTTTTTTTAAGAAGAGAATGCTCAGGCAGGCAAACTGGCCGCTTTAAGCTGGCGCACAAACGTTTTCAGCGCTTCCAGCATCGCCGCGCGATCGTTCAGGTTGTTCTCAATGATCTTCACGATCGCCGAGCCAGAAATCGCGCCCGCGGCACCGGCCTCAATGGCGGCTTTCACCTGCGCAGGCTCTGAGATCCCGAAACCCTGCAACGGCGGCGCGGCGTGGTATTCGGTTAGCTTATCAATCAGGTGGTTCAGCGGCAGTGCAGCGCGGTTTTCCGCCCCTGTAACGCCTGCGCGAGAAAGCAAATAGGTGTAGCCTCGGCCGTAAGAGGCAATCTGGCGCAGCAGATCGTCATCGGCGTTGGGCGGGCAGATGAAAATCGGCGCGACATTGTGGCGCATCGCCGCCTGGCGGAAAGGCGCGGATTCTTCCACCGGCACATCGGCCACCAGAACGGAATCGACGCCCACGGCGGCGCAGCGGGCATAGAATTCGTCCACGCCACGGCTGAACACCAGGTTGGCGTACATTAACAGCCCGATGGGCAAGTCCGGGTATTTCTGACGCACCGCGGCCAGCATTTCAAAGCATTGATCCGGTGTCGTACCGGCGGCGAACGCACGCAGCGTCGCGCTCTGAATCGTCGGGCCATCCGCCAGCGGGTCGGAGAACGGGATACCAAGCTCCAGCGCGTCGGCACCGCCTTCCACCAGCGCGTCGATAATCTGCAACGACTGCTCGGGCGAAGGGTCGCCGAGCGTCACAAAGGGAACAAACGCGCCTTCCTTACGGGCTGCCAGGCGGTCAAACAGCTGCTGATAACGCTCCATTACATTTCCCCTCGTGCTTTGAAAATATCGTGAACGGTGAAGATATCTTTATCGCCGCGCCCGGACAGGTTAACGACCAGCAACTGCTCTTTTTCCGGATCGGCGCGCATCATTTTCAGCGCATGGGCGAGGGCGTGCGATGACTCCAGCGCCGGAATGATCCCTTCCTGACGGCAGAGCGTTTTAAAGGCTTCCAGCGCTTCGTCATCGGTAATCGAGACATACTCCGCGCGCCCGGTGCTGTTCAGGTACGCGTGCTGCGGCCCGACAGACGGGAAATCGAGACCAGCGGAAATAGAGTAAGACTCTTCAATCTGGCCGTCGTCCGTCTGCATCATCGGCGCTTTCATGCCGAAGTAAATTCCCACGCGTCCGTGTTTGAGCGGCGCGCCGTGTTCGCCGGTTTCGATACCGTGACCGGCAGGTTCAACGCCAATCAGGCCGACGCTCGTTTCGTTAATGAAATCCGCGAACATGCCGATGGCGTTGGAGCCGCCGCCGACGCAGGCGATCACGGCGTCCGGCAGGCGGCCTTCTTTTTCCATGATCTGCGCGCGCGTCTCTTCACCGATCATGCGCTGGAACTCACGCACGATGGTCGGGAACGGGTGCGGGCCTGCGGCGGTGCCGAGCATATAGTGCGCGCGGTCATAACTGCCGGACCAGTCGCGCAGCGCCTCGTTGCAGGCGTCTTTCAGCGTCGCCGAGCCGCTGTAGACCGGAATAACTTCCGCGCCCATCAGCTTCATGCGGAACACGTTTGGCGACTGGCGCTCGACATCTTTCGCGCCCATATAGATACGGCACTTCAGGCCGAGCAGGGCGCTCGCCAGCGCTGACGCCACGCCGTGCTGCCCCGCGCCGGTTTCGGCGATAATTTCCGTTTTGCCCATGCGTTTAGCGAGCAGCGCCTGTCCCAACACCTGGTTGGTTTTATGCGCGCCGCCGTGCAGCAGATCTTCACGCTTGAGATAGAGCGTGGTGCGGGTGCCAGCGGTGAGATTCTGACATTTAGTCAGCGCTGTCGGGCGTCCGGCGTAGTTCTTCAGCAGATCGGTAAACTGCGCCTGAAACTCGGCGTCGCTCTGGGCGCTGACGAACGCCTCTTCCAGCTGACGCAGGGCGGGCATCAGGATCTGCGGCACATACATGCCGCCAAATTCGCCAAAATAAGGGTTTAACAGTGTGCTCATTATTGCCTTCCTTTAGTAAGCCCGCAGGGTTCTGAATACCGCCGCCAGTTTGTCGCTGTCTTTGATGCCCGGCGCGCTCTCCACCCCGGAGTTAAAATCGAGTCCCGCGCAGCCGAGCTGTGCGGCCTGCACGCAGTTATCCGCACCGAGGCCGCCCGCCAGCATCACGTTGTCCAGCGTCTGCCCTTCAAGCAGTGACCAGTCGAAGCGCTGGCCGGTGCCGCCCTGGCCATTATCCAGCACGTAACGGTCAACATACTGGAGATTCCGCGGCGGCAGGGCGTGGCTGACGCTCTGCGCTTTCCAGATAGCGGTTGTTTCCGGCAGGCTGGCGCGCAGGGCGCTGATGTAAGTCTGGTCTTCGTCGCCGTGCAGCTGTACGGCGGCGAGGGAAAATGTATTGGCTTTCGCGACGACGTCTTCAACCGGCGCGTCACGGAAAACACCGACATAGCGCAGCGGCGCGGCGTCGATCACCGCACGGGCCTGTTCATCGGTGACGGCACGCGGCGATGAGCCGACAAAAATCAGGCCACCGTAGAGCGCGCCCGCCTGCCAGGCGCTTTGTGCGTCCTGCGGGCGAGTCAGGCCGCAGACTTTGTTTTCTCCAAGCAAGACCTGACGCACCGCCGACTCTAAATCGTCGTGTTCCATCAGCGCGGAGCCAATCAGGAAACCGTTGGCGAAACGGCTCAGCTCCCGCACCTGGCCGTAAGTATGAATGCCGGATTCGCTAATCACCGTCACGCCATGGCCTAAACGCGGGGCGAGTTCGCGGGTGCGGTTCAAGTCGATGGAGAGATCGCGCAGGTCGCGGTTATTGATGCCAACCACTTTCGCTTCGAGGTGCAGCGCGCGCTCAAGCTCTTCTTCATTGCTGACTTCGGTCAGCACGCCCATACCGAGGCTGTGCGCTACCGCCGCAAGCTGGCGGTATTGGTCATCGTCCAGCACCGAGAGCATCAGCAGGCAGGCGTCCGCCTGGTAAAAGCGCGCCAAGTAAATCTGGTACGGGTCGATAATAAAGTCTTTGCACAGCACCGGCTGGTGGGCGATCGCGCTGACGATGGGCAGGAAATCGAAGCTGCCCTGGAAATATTTCTCGTCGGTCAGCACCGAGATCGCCGAAGCGTGATGTTTGTACACGCCTGCGATGCGCGCCGGGTCGAAATCGCTGCGGATCACGCCTTTGGACGGCGACGCCTTTTTGCACTCCAGGATAAAAACGGTGCGGGCGCCCTGCAGCGCGTCATAAAAGCGGCGCGTGCTCGGCACGACATCATTCTGAAAGCTCGCCAGCGGCTGCTGTGCCTTGCGGGCTTCCACCCACAGCGCTTTATCCGCGACGATTTTCGCTAAAACGGTTTCCATTTCTTATCCTCTTGCTGCCAGTGCGGTAACACGGTCATAAGCGGCGCCGCTGCGCAACACCGCCAGCACTTTACGTGCGTTGGCCTGCAAATCCTCTTCGCCGTACAGACGCATCAGCATGGCGACATTGGCGGCCACGGCGGCCTCGTGAGCACGCTCACCTTTACCTTGTAACAGGCGGCTGAGAATGTCACGGTTTTCTTCCGGCGTGCCGCCCGCCAGATCCGCCTGTTCATAAGGCTCAAGGGCGAAATCCGCAGCTGTAAGCTGATAGCTGTGAATCTCGCCGTCGCGCAGTTCAGCGACCTGCGTCGGCGCGTGCAGCGACACCTCATCCATGCCGCCGCTGTGCACCACGGCCGCGCGCTGATAGCCCAGCACCCGCAGGGTTTCGGCAATCGGCAGCACCAGCTCCGGGCTGTAGACGCCAATTAACGCCAGTGGCGGATGCGCCGGGTTAATCAACGGCCCCAGCACGTTAAACAGCGTGCGGGTTTTCAGCTGCTGGCGCACCGGCATCGCGTGGCGAAATCCGGTGTGGTATTTCGGCGCGAACAGGAAACAGACGCCCAGTTCATCCAGCGCCTTGCGCGACGCGTCGGCGTTCATCTCAAGATTAATGCCAAACGCGGCGAGCAGATCCGACGACCCTGAGCGGCTGGAGACGCTGCGGTTGCCGTGTTTGGCGACTTTCAGCCCCACCGCGGCCGCCACAAAGGCGCTGGCGGTGGAGATATTAATGCTGTTGCTGCCGTCGCCGCCGGTGCCGACGATATCCGCAAAGGCGTAATCCGGGCGCGGGAACGGCGCGGCGTTTTCCAGCAGGGCGCTGGCGGCCCCGGCAATCTCAACCGGGTGTTCGCCGCGCACTTTCATGCTCACCAACGCGGCAGCCAGTTGTTCGGGTTTCAGCTCGCCGCGCACCACCGCGCTGAAAAGCTGATGGCTCTCTTCGCGGCTCAGCACCTCGGCCTGATAGAGTTTTTCCAGGATCGGCTGGACGCTGTTTTGCTGCTCGGCGCGGGTCAGCGCCCAGGCGAGCGTCTGCTCCAGCAGGCGGGCACCCTGCGTCGTCAGGATCGATTCCGGGTGAAACTGGAAGCCGCAGACGCGATCGGCGTCGTGACGCACGGCCATCACCATGCCGTTAAAGTGCGCGTTCACCGTCAGCCCAGCCGGGATGTCGCTGCCCACCAGCGAGTGGTAGCGCGCCACCGGCAGCGGGTTCATCAGCCCGCTAAACATCGCCTGGCCGTCATGTTCAATGCTGGAGGCTTTGCCATGCAGAATTTCGCCCGCCTGGCCGACATAGCCGCCGTAGGCTTCGACGATAGCCTGATGGCCGAGACAGATGCCGATAATCGGCAGCTTGCCGCGCAGACGGGTTAACAGCTCCGGCATACAGCCGGCGTCTGACGGCGCGCCAGGGCCTGGCGAAAGCATCAGCACCGGGTTGTCCATAGTGGCGAGGCGCTCAATCAGCGTCTGTGCCGGAATATGGTTACGGTAGATAACTACGTTATGTCCGTTCGCGCGCAGCTGATCCGCCAGGTTGTAAGTAAAGGAATCGATATTATCGAGCAGCAGAATGTCGGCCATCAGAAAGTCTCCTGTGCGTGATGGGCAGCGGCGATGGCGCGCAGTACCGCGCGGCCTTTATTACGGGTTTCGTCAGCTTCGGATTGCGGGACGGAATCGAGCACGACGCCCGCGCCCGCCTGCACCGTGGCGATGCCGTTCTCCACCCAGGCCGAGCGGATAACAATGCAGGTGTCAAGATCGCCGTGGCCGGTGAAATACCCGACCGCGCCGCCGTAGCTGCCGCGACGCTCGCCTTCCGCTTGCGCGATAAGCTGCATCGCGCGCACTTTCGGCGCGCCGCTCAGCGTGCCCATGTTCATGCAGGCGCGATAGGCGTGCAGCACGTCGAGATCGCGGCGCAGTTCGCCGACCACGCGAGAGACCAGATGCATAACGAACAAGTAGCGGTCCACTTTGGTTAAATCCGCCACATAGCGGCTGCCCGGCGTACAGATGCGTGCCAGATCGTTGCGCGCCAGATCCACCAGCATCAGGTGCTCGGAGAGCTCTTTATGGTCGGTGCGCATTTCAAGCTCGATGCGGCTGTCGAGATCGCGGTCCAGCGAGCCGTCCGCACGGCGGCCGCGCGGGCGGGTGCCGGCTATCGGGTAGATTTCAATCTGGCGTGACGGCGCGTCATATTTCAGCGAGCTTTCCGGCGACGCGCCGAACAGTGCGAAATCGCTGTCCTGCATGAAAAACATATAGGGGCTGGGGTTGCTCTTTTTCAGCGTGTCATAGGCCGCGAGCGGCGACGGGCAGGGCAGGCTGAAGCGGCGCGACGGCACCACCTGGAAAATCTCACCGGCGCGAATCGCTTTTTGCATCTCTCGCACCACCGCGCCGTACTCTTCATCGCTCTGGCTGCATTCGCACTGCATCTGCGGCACGCTTTCTACCGGCAGCGGCGCGGGCGGCTCCTGGAGTTGCAGTTGGATCTGCGCGAGGCGCTGGTTCAGGCGGGCTTTTTCCGCGTCATCCGGCGTAAAGAGGCTCGCCTGAATGCGGGTGGTGCGCGTCTGGTGATCGATAATCAGCAGCGTTTCGGCGAGATAAAAGCAGTAATCCGGGCAGCTATTGTTGTGCGCAAGCGGCGGCAGTTCTTCAAACCCGGCGACCAGGTCATAGGCAAACAGCCCGCCGAAGAACATCGCTTCGCGCTCATCCTGCGGCAGCGTTACTAACGCCTGCAACAGACGAAACGCGTCAAACACTGACAGCGAACGCAGGCGCTCGTCTTCGTCCAGTAACGCGCTCACGGGCGGGAAACGCAGCGTGCGCCCCTGCGGATGGGCCTCAACGGTGACGGTTTCCGGCAGCGCGTTATCCAGCAGTGCCAGCAGTGACGCGCCATTGGCGCTCAGTGCTTCAATCGTGACAGTGTCACCATTGGCGGTAATGCGCAGCGCGCTGTCGACAAGAAGCAGGCTTTTCAGATCGTCTTTGCTGTCGATATCCGCCGATTCCAGCAGTAGCGTTGCCGGGCGGTCACCGCAGAGCTGGTGAAAAACCGCGGTCGGGTTTTCGCGATAAAGGCCGTCGCAGGTGAGCAGTTCAAGTGCCGGTTTGTCTGTTTGCATGGTCTGTATCTCTGTATTGTGTTCAAAAAAAAGCCCGCACTGAGCGGGCCTGGTATCTGATTGCTTGCGCATACGTGAAGACACCGCCCGGGATCAGGAGGTACGCCACCAGCCATGCAGAGAAAAAATGTGAGCCATTTTCAGATACCTTCTTTGTGTGAACTTGCGTACTAGTTAACTGGTTCATGGCGGGAATGTCAACACTGATTTTTGATAATTTCCACAAACCGTTATGATGAACAGGACGATATAAAAGACCATAGCCACTGGAGCCGTTTTGAGCGAACCTGAATTAGCGATTATTTATGACCTGCACAGCCATACGACGGCCTCCGATGGCCTGCTGACGCCGGAGCAACTGGTACACCGCGCCGTTGAGATGGGCATTCATACGCTCGCGATAACCGACCACGACACTACGGCGGGCCTGCCAGCCGCCCATGAAGAAATTGCCCGCGCAGGCCTTGCGCTGCGGCTGATTAACGGTGTCGAAATTTCTACGCTCTGGGAAAACCACGAAATTCATATCGTCGGACTGGGGATTGATTTCGCGCACCCTGAGATGATCGCGTTTCTTGACGGGCAGGCGCAGCGCCGCACGCGGCGTGCTGAGATGATCGCCGAGCGCCTGGAGAAAGCGCGCATTCCGGGCGCGCTGGAGGGCGCGAAGCGTCTGGCGGACGGCGGCGTCGTCACGCGCGGGCATTTCGCGCGTTTTCTCATCGAAGACGGACGCGCCACCAATATGGCGAACGTCTTTAAACACTATCTGGCGCGCGGGAAAACCGGCTATGTTCCTCCCCAGTGGTGTACAATAGAACAAGCCATTGATGTGATTCATCATTCTGGCGGGCAGGCGGTGATAGCCCATCCCGGACGCTATCAGCTCAGCGCCAAATGGCTCAAGCGTCTGTTAAACCAGTTCGCTGCGGCGGGCGGCGACGCGATGGAAGTGGCCCAGTGCCAGCAGGCGCCCAATGAGCGCAACCAGCTGGCAAGCTACGCCGGGCAGTTTGGTCTGCTGGCGTCCCAGGGCTCTGATTTCCATCAGCCGTGTCCGTGGATTGAGCTGGGCCGCAGGCTGCGGCTGCCGGAAGGGTTAACGCCTGTCTGGCACCGCTGGCCGCCGGAACTGAGTAAAGAGAGGGCAGTATGAGTCAATTTTTCTATATCCACCCGGACAACCCGCAGCCGCGCCTTATCAAACAGGCGGTAGAGATCGTGCGTAAAGGCGGCGTTATCGTTTATCCGACCGATTCCGGCTACGCGCTTGGCTGTAAGCTTGAAGACAAAGGCGCGATGGAGCGTATCTGCCGCATCCGCGACCTGCCGGACGGCCATAACTTTACGCTGATGTGCCGCGATCTCTCGGAGCTGTCGACCTATTCGTATGTCGATAACGTCGCGTTCCGTCTTATCAAAAACAACACGCCGGGCAACTACACCTTTATTCTTAAAGGGACGAAAGAGGTGCCGCGCCGTCTGTTGCAGGAGAAGCGTAAAACCATCGGGCTGCGCGTGCCGTCTAACCCGATTGCGCTTGCGCTCCTTGAAGCGCTTGATGAGCCGATGCTCTCCACATCGCTAATGCTGCCGGGCAGCGAGTTTACCGAATCCGATCCGGATGAAATTAAAGACCGTCTGGAAAAGCAGGTGGATCTGATTATTCACGGCGGTTATCTCGGCCAGCAACCTACAACCGTGATCGATTTAACCGACGATGCGCCGGTCGTGTTACGTGAGGGCGTGGGCGACGTTAAGCCTTTCCTGTAAGGGGGCTTACCGCTATACTACGCGGCCTGAAATCGGGCGGCTGAAACCGGGGTGTGGCCAGACGGCGGCACCCCAGCCCGGTTATCCTGTTCGACGCCTGGGAAGGCGACACCTGAAGGAAGCTCCATGAGCGAAAAGTTACAAAAAGTGCTGGCGCGAGCCGGTCATGGCTCCCGCCGTGAAATCGAAGCCATGATCGAAGCCGGTCGCGTCAGTGTCGATGGCAAAATCGCCACCTTAGGCGATCGCGTTGAAGTCACGCCTGCGCTGAAAATCCGTATCGACGGCCATCTCATCTCGGTAAAAGAGTCCGTAGAGCAGATCTGTCGCGTACTGGCCTATTACAAACCGGAAGGCGAGCTGTGTACGCGCAGCGATCCGGAAGGTCGCCCGACCGTCTTTGACCGTCTGCCGAAACTGCGCGGCGCGCGCTGGATCGCGGTAGGGCGTCTTGACGTCAATACCTGCGGCCTGCTGCTGTTCACCACCGACGGTGAACTGGCGAACCGCCTGATGCACCCGAGCCAGGAAGTCGAACGCGAGTATGCTGTGCGCGTTTTCGGCCAGGTGGATGACAATAAAGTTCGTGAGCTGGCGCGCGGCGTTCAGCTTGAAGACGGCCCGGCGGCGTTTAAAACCATCCGTTTTAGCGGCGGTGAAGGCATCAACCAGTGGTACAACGTGACGCTGACGGAAGGGCGCAACCGTGAAGTTCGCCGTCTCTGGGAAGCGGTCGGTGTGCAGGTGAGCCGCCTCATTCGCGTGCGTTATGGCGACATTCCGCTGCCGAAAGGCCTGCCGCGCGGCGGCTGGACCGAGCTTGACCTGGCACAGACCAACTATCTGCGCGAGCTGGTGGGTCTTGAGCCTGAAACGGCAAGCAAAGTGGCCGTGGAAAAAGATCGTCGTCGCCTGAAGGCGAACCAGATTCGCCGTGCAGTAAAACGCCACAGCCAGACGGCGGGCGGCGCTCGTCAGGGCACGCCTGCGCGTCAGGGCCAGGCGGGTGCTGCGCGCCCGGCAGGCAACGTGCGTGCGGCAGAAAACACCCGCTCAGGCAACAGCACCTCGCGCGCCAGTGGTAATGCCCGTCCGGGCGGCAATGCACGCTCAGGCGGCGCTCGCGCCACCGGCAATGGCCGTCCAGGCAGCAGCAGCGGACGCCCGAACAGCGGCGGTAACCGTCGCTCCGGCGGCGGTCGCGGAAACTAAGAAAAACGCCCTCTGATGAGGGCGTTTTTTTATCCCTGCATGAACACCACCTCCTGTGAAGGGGATCAGCAACAGGTTTTGGCTTTGCCTTATCGTCTTTGGATTTAAATCTTTCAGAACAGGTCGAGATTTTTTCAGGGCTTTTAGTACGCCCTATGGGGCGTTATCAATGCCACCTGCTATGCAGGTGGTTTTTTACGGCAGCGAATCAGGGTGTACGCTAATAATCGATACCGATCTGCGCTTTTATGCCTGCATCAAACGCGTGTTTTACCGGGCGCAGCTCACTCACCGTATCGGCATACTCCAGAATATCGCGGTGGCAGCCCCGGCCAGTGATAATCACAGTCTGGTGCGCCGGACGCTCACGCAGCGCCGTCAGTACTTCTTCCAGCGCCAGATAATCGTAAGCCACCATATAAGTCAGTTCATCCAGCACCACGAGATCGAGCGAGGCGTCCGCCAGCATGCGTTTGCCATGCTGCCACACGGCCCGGCAGGCCGCGGTATCGCTTTCTCGGTTCTGGGTGTCCCAGGTAAAACCTGTCGCCATGACCTGAAACTCGACGCCATGCGGCTCCAGCAGATTGCGCTCGCCGTTCGGCCACTCGCCCTTGATAAACTGTATGACCGCCGCTTTTTTACCGTGGCCGACCGCGCGCGTGACGGTGCCGAAGGCGGCGGTGGTTTTGCCCTTGCCGTTGCCGGTAAAAACGATAACGATGCCGCGCTCATCCTGGGCGGCCGCGACGCGCGCTTCGACTTTCTCTTTCACGCGCTGCTGGCGCTGCTGGTAACGTTCATCGCTCATTCGGCTATTCCCGGTTTACGTCCTGGCTGGGCGTCAAAGCTAATGCCGGTTTTCCGGCGGCTGTCGTCACCCATCAGCCACAGGTAGAGCGGCATGAGATCGGCAGGCGTTTTCAGCTTTTCGGGATCTTCCGTCGGGAACGCGCTGGCGCGCATTTTAGTACGTGTGCCGCCAGGATTGATGCAGTTCACGCGCAGATGCCGGCTTTGATACTCTTCGGCAAGTACCTGCATCATACCTTCGGTGGCGAATTTCGAGACGGCATAAGCACCCCAGTTGGCCCGCCCCTGACGGCCGACGCTTGAGGTGGTAAACACCAGCGAGCCTGACTCAGATTTCAGCAGCAACGGCAATAGCGCCTGGGTTAGAAAGAAGGTGACATTCACATTCACCTGCATCACTTCGCTCCAGACAGCCGGGTTTTGCTGGTCCATTGGAACGATGTCGCCGAGCACGCCCGCGTTATGCAGTACGCCATCGAGGCGAGGCACCTGTTCGCCGATAGCCTCAGCGAGACGCTGGCAGGCGTCGGGCGTCGCGGTGGCGTAATCCAGGGTAAACCAGTGCGCCTGCGCGAGTCCTTCCTGTTCGATTTCACGGGCAACACCGCGCAGTTTCTCTTCACTGCGGCCAAGCAGCAGGACGTGCGCGCCGTAGCGGGCGTAGGTCAGCGCCGCCTCGCGGCCAATACCGTCGCTGGCGCCGGTGACAAGAATGATTCGGTTTTGCAGCAAATCGCGTTGGGGTTGATAGTGCACGGGTCACTCCTTGCAGGGGCGAAACGGCGCGCCGCAAGGCTTCGCTTCGCATCGGGTAAAAACGCTTTATGCCTTAATCCTTCGCGTATTTCAATCGGGCAGCGGGAGGGTTGTGCCGTTGCGCCGTCATTTGCAACTGTTTCATCGGTAAAGAAAACTTCAGCGAGAGGTCTCGCACAGTTTCGCTTTGTTACAAGACGCGGGCCCGGTGCTCGGTTACACTAACGCCCGGGTCATGCCTGAATAAAAGGTGGAGAAGTGAATTTACTTGCAGAGTATGGACTGTTTTTAGCCAAAATCGTCACGGTAGTCGTGGCGATTGCGATTGTCATCGCGCTTATTGCTAACCTGACGCAGCGCAAGAAAGCCCAGCGCGGCGAGCTGCGCGTCACGCGTCTCGGGGAAGAGTATAAAGAAATGAAGGAAGAAGTGGCCGCCGCGCTGCTCGATCCACATCAGCACAAGCTGTGGCATAAGAATCAGAAAAAGAAAAACAAGCAGGAAGCGAAAGCCGCGAAAGCACGTGCTAAACGTGGCGATTCGGCGCCTGCCGGTAAGCCTACGCTCTATGTGCTCGATTTCAAAGGCAGCATCGATGCCCATGAAGTCAGTGCGCTACGCGAAGAGGTGACGGCGGTGCTGGCTGTTGCAAAGCCCGCCGATGAGGTTCTGGTGCGTCTGGAAAGCCCAGGTGGTGTGGTGCATGGTTACGGGCTTGCCGCGTCGCAACTCCAGCGTTTGCGCGAGCGCCAAATCCCGCTGACCATCGCCGTAGATAAAGTCGCCGCCAGCGGCGGGTATATGATGGCCTGTGTGGCGAATAACATCGTGGCGGCGCCGTTCGCCATCATCGGTTCTATCGGCGTGGTCGCGCAGATCCCGAACTTCAACCGCCTGCTCAAGCGTAACGATATCGATATCGAGCTGCATACCGCCGGGCAGTATAAGCGCACGCTGACGCTGCTTGGCGAAAACACTGAAGAAGGGCGCGAGAAGTTCCGCGAAGATCTCAACGAAACGCATCATCTCTTCAAAGAATTTGTGCACAGCATGCGTCCTTCGTTGGATATTGAAGCGGTCGCGACTGGCGAGCACTGGTACGGTGTGCAGGCTAAAGAGAAAGGTCTGGTGGATGAAATCAGCACCAGCGACGATCTCATCATTGCCCGCATGGCAGAGCGTGAGGTTGTCAGTCTGCGCTATATGCAGCGTAAACGACTCATGGACCGCTTCACCGGCAGCGCGGCGCGAAGCCTGGATCGCCTGCTGCTGCGCTGGTGGCAGCGCGGGCAGAAACCGCTGCTGTAAGGCAAATAAAAAAGCGAGGCGTTAAACCTCGCTTTTTTTCTGGCTAACCGGTAATGGCGTGTTCACGCGGTGGAAGCGCTCAGGGCAGCAGGTGATATTTTTCGGAAAGCTGATGGGCCAGGTATTTAAACATATTAAATACCGCTGTGGTTTTTGCCGTGGGTAAGCCTTGCTCGTCCATAAAATATTCGCCGCGAAAGACGAGTACGCCATTTTTTTGCTCAACGTCGGTGGCCACCATGCCGGCAATATAGTCTTCATGCTCGCGGATCATTTTATTGGCCTGCTCCAGCAGCGTGGCGCGGTCGATAGGCTGAGTTATCTTTTGCATAATCATCTCCTTACAAACAGGATGATAGTGTACGTCGCACCAGGTGCCATGGGCAAATTTTCCCTGCGGTTTTCAGGGCTTTTCAAAAAGGCCCGGTGGTGGCGTTAATCACTTTTGCATGCTAATAAAGTTGCGTAACGAATTTTATCAGGTAGAGTGTGACGCTTTCGCAAATCTGGCAACAGAATTGCTTGACATTCGACCGAACTTCCGTCGTGCTGTAGCGCATTTGCACGATAAAACCTGACGACTCAGCCACCGGTAGTAGCGTGAACCACGCCTGGTGATGGATTAAGGGGTTGATAACCTTTGGGGCGGCCACAATATACGAGGCTTGTCGCCAGTGACGGTGAATCAACGTGCGACGTATTCTGGAAGAATCAAATCAGGTAAAGGTGAATATGGGTAAAGCTCTCGTCATCGTTGAGTCCCCGGCAAAAGCCAAAACGATCAACAAATATCTCGGTAAAGACTACGTGGTGAAATCCAGCGTCGGTCATATCCGCGATTTGCCGACCAGTGGCTCCGCCCCTAAAAAAAGCGCTGAATCCGCCCCGACGAAACCGGCTAAAAAAGTCAAAAAAGATGAACGTGGCGCGTTAGTCAACCGCATGGGCGTCGATCCCTGGCACAACTGGGAAGCGCACTATGAAGTGCTGCCCGGCAAAGAAAAAGTGGTTTCTGAACTGAAGTCGCTGGCTGAAAAAGCTGACCACATCTATCTCGCAACCGACCTTGACCGCGAAGGGGAAGCCATTGCCTGGCACCTGCGGGAAGTGATCGGTGGTGATGACACGCGTTACAGCCGCGTGGTGTTTAACGAAATTACCAAAAATGCGATTCGCCAGGCGTTTGAAAAGCCGGGTGAGCTGAATATCGATCGCGTTAACGCCCAGCAGGCGCGCCGCTTTATGGACCGCGTGGTGGGTTATATGGTTTCCCCGCTGCTGTGGAAAAAAATCGCCCGCGGGCTTTCCGCTGGTCGCGTGCAGTCCGTCGCGGTCCGTCTGGTGGTCGAACGCGAGCGTGAAATCAAAGCGTTTGTACCGGAAGAGTTCTGGGAAGTTGACGCGCTGCTCTCAACGCCAAAGAGCGATCAACTCAGCGTTCAGGTCACGCATCATAAAGATAAAGCGTTCCGCCCGGTAAACCGCCAGGATACCGAAGCGGCGGTTGCGCTGCTGAAGGCGGCAAGCTATCAGGTTATCGAGCGTGAAGATAAGCCGACCAGCAGCAAACCGGGCGCGCCTTTTATTACCTCCACGCTCCAGCAGGCGGCGAGTACGCGCCTGGGCTTTGGCGTGAAGAAAACCATGATGATGGCTCAGCGTCTCTACGAAGCGGGTTACATCACTTATATGCGTACTGACTCCACCAACCTGAGCCAGGACGCGGTCAGCATGGTGCGTAACTATATTGGCGAGGAGTTCGGCAAGAAATATTTGCCGGAGAACCCGAACCAGTACGCCAGCAAAGAGAATTCACAGGAAGCGCACGAAGCGATTCGTCCTTCGGACGTCAGCGTGCTGGCGGAATCGCTGAAGGATATGGAAAACGACGCGCAGAAACTGTATCAGCTGATCTGGCGTCAGTTTGTCGCCTGTCAGATGACGCCGGCGCAGTACGACTCCACGACGCTGACAGTCGCCGCAGGCGATTTCCGCCTTAAAGCGCGCGGTCGCATCCTGCGCTTCGACGGCTGGACGAAAGTAATGCCTGCGCTGCGTAAGGGCGATGAAGACCGCACGCTGCCAGCCGTGAATCAGGGCGATAAACTTTCTCTGGTTGAACTGACGCCTGCGCAGCACTTCACCAAACCGCCTGCGCGCTTTAGCGAAGCGTCACTGGTGAAAGAGCTCGAAAAACGCGGTATCGGCCGTCCGTCTACCTATGCGTCTATTATCTCGACCATTCAGGATCGCGGCTATGTGCGTGTTGAAAACCGTCGTTTTTATGCCGAGAAAATGGGTGAAATTGTTACCGATCGCCTGGAAGAGAATTTCCCGGAGCTGATGAATTTCGACTTCACCGCGCAGATGGAAGACTCTCTCGATCAGGTGGCTAACCACGAGGCCGAATGGCGCGCGGTGCTGGACACCTTCTTCGACGATTTCTCAAGACAGCTGGATACCGCCGAAAAAGATCCTGAAGAGGGCGGTATGCGCCCGAACCAGATGGTGCTTACCAGCATTGACTGCCCGACCTGCGGCCGCCCGATGGGCATCCGAACTGCCAGCACGGGCGTATTTCTGGGCTGCTCCGGTTACGCGCTGTCGCCGAAAGAGCGTTGCAAAACCACTATTAACCTGGTGCCGGAAAACGAAGTGCTGAACGTGCTGGAAGGCGATGACGCGGAAACTAACGCGCTGCGCGCCAAACGTCGCTGCCAGAAGTGCGGCACCGCGATGGACAGCTACCTTATCGATCCGAAACGCAAACTGCACGTTTGCGGTAATAATCCTTCCTGCGACGGTTATGAGGTCGAAGAGGGCGAGTTCCGCATCAAGGGTTATGACGGCCCGGTGGTGGAGTGCGAGAAATGCGGTTCTGAAATGCACCTGAAGATGGGGCGTTTCGGTAAGTATATGGCCTGCACCAACGACGAGTGTAAAAACACCCGTAAGATCCTGCGTAACGGTGAAGTTGCGCCGCCGAAGGAAGATCCGGTGCCGCTGCCTGAACTGCCTTGCGAGAAGTCGGATGCTTATTTCGTCCTGCGTGACGGCGCAGCTGGTGTCTTCCTCGCGGCGAATACGTTCCCGAAATCGCGCGAAACCCGCGCGCCGCTGGTGGAAGAGCTGCAACGCTTCCGTGACCGCCTGCCGGAAAAACTGCGTTATCTGGCGGATGCGCCCGCGCAGGATCCAGATGGCAATCCGGCCGTGGTTCGCTTCAGCCGTAAAACCAAACAGCAGTATGTGGCGTCGGAAAAAGACGGTAAAGCCACTGGCTGGTCTGCGTTTTACGTTGACGGTAAGTGGGCGGAAGGCAAAAAGTAATCTTGCCGCGTGCAAAAACGAAGGCCAGCGTAAGCTGGCCTTTTGCGTTTATAACGACCTTATTATTTTTTTCACTGAACTATACACATAAGCTATAAAAGCCAGCCCGGTTATAGTATCTTCCTTTTTTATTATCAAATCGTCTTAAGCCTGATTGCAGGCGTCACTGATTCTGGATGGTCGGTCATGAAACTACAGCAGTTGCGCTATATCGTTGAGGTGGTGAACCATAACCTGAATGTCTCGTCCACAGCGGAAGGGCTTTATACCTCGCAACCCGGCATCAGTAAGCAGGTGCGTATGCTGGAAGATGAACTCGGGATTCAGATCTTTGCCCGCAGCGGCAAACATCTGACGCAGGTGACGCCCGCTGGTCAGGAAATTATCCGCATCGCACGTGAAGTGCTCTCCAAAGTGGATGCTATCAAATCGGTGGCGGGCGAGCATACATGGCCGGACAAAGGCTCACTGTATGTCGCGACCACGCATACCCAGGCGCGTTACGCGCTGCCGGGCGTGATCAAAGGCTTTATCGAACGCTATCCGCGTGTGTCATTGCATATGCACCAGGGGTCGCCCACGCAGATTGCTGAAGCCGTCTCTAAAGGTAACGCCGATTTTGCCATCGCGACCGAAGCGCTGCATCTTTACGATGACCTTGTAATGCTGCCGTGCTACCACTGGAACCGTTCGATAGTCGTCACGCCGGATCATCCGCTGGCATCTAAAGAGAGCGTGAATATTGAGGAGCTGGCGCAATATCCGCTGGTGACGTATACCTTCGGCTTTACGGGGCGCTCAGAACTCGATACTGCGTTTAACCGCGCCGGACTGACGCCGCGTATCGTTTTTACCGCCACTGACGCTGATGTAATTAAAACTTACGTAAGGCTGGGGTTGGGCGTCGGGGTTATTGCCAGTATGGCGGTCGATCCAGTATCTGATCCAGATCTGGTGCGTCTCGACGCGCATGATATTTTCAGCCACAGCACGACGAAAATTGGTTTTCGCCGCAGCACATTCCTGCGTAGCTACATGTATGATTTTATTCAGCGTTTTGCGCCGCATTTGACGCGTGATGTGGTGGATGCCGCTGTAGCGCTGCGTTCGAATGAAGATATCGAAGCGATGTTTAAAGATATTAAATTACCTGCCAAATAATCCCTGCGTGTACCTTTCCACTGGTGCAAAGGTACGCTGACTTTCCCTTCTTTATTCAAATTAAAAACATAATCATTCGTACTAAGTTAAATTATTCTCGCACTTATCCATACAAAATGCATGGATAAGGTGTCGTCTCGTCACGACAAAAGTAGGAAATAATTCTCAGCTACGCAAATTCACAACTTCAATAATTTATTTCACGTCAAAAGATTGAATATTTTCTCCAAAAATGATCGTAAAGGTGCTGGATTTTTGGCTGGTTTTTATTTAGGATTTATCTCAACTGATGATTACTTCTGCCAATTGTTTGGTGACACTATGATAAGCAATGTCGATTGTACGAGGTTAGCAATGCCATCAGAAAGCGACGATTCGCAAAGAGATCCCGATCTTAAGCGTAAAGCGTGGCTGGCGGTGTTCGGCATCTCAACCCTGTTCTGGATTGGGATTGCGCTTCTGGTGTGGACATTTTGGGGTTAAGCATGGCTTTACAACAGCACGCTTTCACTCGCTCACCAATATGTCAACCAGATGACAGGCACGAAAACGGTCTAAAAGGGGGTTTTTCGACTCTCCCGACGGGCTGGAAGCTAACAAAAGAGCAACAAGATTTTATCGCTTTATTTTCGGAAGAAGATCACAAAAACAATAAACGCTAACTGGCGTAGATAATAAAAAACAAGAATTTAATTTAAGCTAAATTTATCTGTTCTCGTTGTTAACGCAGCGAGAAAAATTACACACAGCAATCTTTACATTTCTGGCAAGCGCCAGAGCGATCAATGGTTTTAATTATTGGTGTAACAGGTATGAATAATCAGCTCACGCTCAAATACTGGTCATGGATTGGCGTATTTACCGTTTCCTCCTTGTTCTGGTGTCAGCTTGTCTGGATGCTTGCTCACTGATTCCTCTGCGCCCGGCTCCCGCCGGGCGTTTTGTTTTCTCTCCCCGCGTCTCCTCACTTTTAGCGATTTGGGTTGTTATCAAATCGTTACGACATGTTTGTGTTATCTTTAATACAGACCCTGATAACAATCGGGGCATCGCTATCTCAGGACTGAAGGAGGAGCTATGTCGTCGACCCTACGCGAAGCCAGCAAGGATACATTACAGGCGCAGGATAAAACCTATCACTACTACAGCCTGCCGAAAGCCGCCCGGGAGTTGGGCGATATCGCGCGGTTACCTAAATCACTGAAAGTTTTACTCGAGAACCTGCTGCGCTGGCAGGATGGCGAGACCGTCACGCTTGAAGATATTCAGGCGCTGGCGGGCTGGCTTGAACATGCGCATGCCGATCGCGAAATCGCGTATCGTCCGGCGCGCGTACTGATGCAGGATTTCACCGGCGTTCCGGCGGTGGTGGATCTCGCGGCTATGCGCGAAGCGGTGAAACGTCTCGGTGGCGACGTCTCGAAAGTGAACCCACTCTCACCGGTTGATCTGGTCATTGACCACTCTGTGACCGTCGACCATTTCGGCGACGATAACGCGTTTGAAGAGAACGTGCGTCTGGAGATGGAGCGCAACCATGAGCGTTATGCGTTCCTGCGCTGGGGCCAGCAGGCGTTCAGCCGCTTTAGCGTGGTGCCCCCAGGCACCGGTATTTGCCACCAGGTAAATCTTGAATATCTGGGGAAAGCCGTCTGGAGCGAACTCCAGGACGGCGTAATGGTGGCGTACCCTGACACGCTTGTCGGTACAGACTCCCACACCACCATGATCAACGGTCTCGGCGTGCTCGGCTGGGGCGTCGGCGGTATCGAAGCGGAAGCGGCGATGCTTGGTCAGCCCGTGTCGATGCTTATCCCGGATGTCGTCGGTTTTCGTCTTACCGGCAAACTCAGTGAAGGTATCACCGCAACCGACCTGGTACTGACAGTAACCCAGATGCTGCGTAAACATGGCGTGGTCGGGAAATTCGTTGAATTCTTTGGCGACGGGCTGGATTCGCTGCCGCTGGCAGACCGCGCCACTATCGCCAATATGGCCCCCGAATATGGCGCGACCTGCGGCTTTTTCCCGATTGATGACGTTACGCTTGGTTATTTACGCCTGAGCGGGCGCAGCGAAGAGCAGGTGGCGCTGGTGGAGGCGTATGCCAAAGCGCAAGGTATGTGGCGCAACCCTGGCGACGAGCCGGTGTTTACCAGCACGCTGGAGCTGGACATGGGCACCGTTGAAGCCAGTATTGCCGGACCGAAACGTCCGCAGGACCGTGTGAGCCTTGGCGACGTGCCGAAGGCGTTCGCCGCCAGCACCGAGCTTGAGGTGAACTCGCCGAAAAAAGATCTGCACGCCATTGAATATACGCTGAACGGGCATCAGTATGAGCTGCCGGACGGTGCGGTGGTGATTGCTGCTATTACTTCCTGTACCAATACGTCCAACCCGAGCGTGCTGATGGCGGCGGGCCTGCTCGCCAAAAAAGCCGTCAAGCTTGGGCTTAAGCGCCAGCCGTGGGTGAAAGCGTCGCTGGCTCCCGGCTCTAAAGTCGTCTCCGATTATCTGGCCCACGCGAAGCTGACGCCGTGGCTCGATGAACTGGGCTTTAACCTGGTCGGATATGGCTGTACCACCTGTATCGGTAACTCAGGGCCATTACCGGAGCCTATCGAACAGGCGATCAAAAAAGGCGATCTGACCGTCGGCGCGGTGCTTTCCGGCAACCGTAACTTTGAAGGTCGCATTCATCCGCTGGTGAAAACGAACTGGCTGGCGTCGCCGCCGCTGGTGGTCGCTTATGCGCTGGCGGGAAACATGAACATCAACCTGTCAACCGATCCGATTGGCCACGATCGTAAAGGCGATCCGGTTTATCTCAAGGATATCTGGCCCACCGGTCAGGAGATTGCGCAGGCGGTGCAGGAAGTTTCCACCGATATGTTCCGCAAAGAGTACGCGGAAGTTTTCGAAGGAACCGAAGAGTGGCGTTCCATTCAGGTTCAGGCGTCAGACACCTACGACTGGCAGAACGATTCCACCTATATCCGCCTGTCGCCATTTTTCGATGACATGCTTTCGGAGCCTGCGCCGGTACAGGATATCCACGGTGCGCGCATTCTCGCGATGCTGGGCGATTCCGTCACCACCGACCACATTTCGCCAGCGGGCAGCATTAAGGCGGACAGCCCCGCCGGGCGCTATCTGCAAAGCCACGGCGTGGAGCGCGCAGACTTTAACTCCTATGGCTCACGTCGTGGTAACCATGAAGTCATGATGCGCGGCACCTTCGCCAATATTCGCATTCGTAACGAAATGGTGCCGGGCGTGGAAGGCGGCATGACGCGTCTTATTCCGGGTAACGAAGTGATGTCGATTTATGACGCCGCTATGCGTTATCAGGAGCAGGGCACGCCGCTTGCGGTGATCGCCGGGAAAGAGTACGGCTCCGGCTCCAGCCGCGACTGGGCGGCCAAAGGCCCGCGTCTGCTTGGTATTCGCGTGGTGATTGCCGAGTCGTTCGAGCGTATTCACCGCTCCAACCTTATCGGCATGGGCATCCTGCCGCTGGAGTTCCCGCAGGGCGTGACGCGCAAAACGCTGGGCCTGACGGGCGACGAGACGCTGGATATCGGCAATTTACAGTCGCTGACGCCAGGCGCAACCGTGCCGGTAACGCTCACGCGTGGTGATGGCTCAACCGAAGTTCTGGAATGCCGCTGCCGCATCGATACGGGTAATGAGATGACCTATTACCGTAACGACGGCATTCTGCATTACGTGATCCGTAACATGCTGCGCTAAGGCGCGGTATGCGGTGCAACAAAAAGGCCTGCGTTTGCAGGCCTTTTTTATAACGCGCTCTGGTTAGTTACCGGAGAGCAGATGCCCCATTTTGGCGGCTTTGGTATCGAGATAATGCTCGTTTTTCGGGTTACGCCCGACAATCAGCGGCACGCGCTCGACGATATTAATTCCCGCTTCGGTCAGGATCTCCACCTTGCGTGGGTTATTGGTCAGCAGGCGCACTTCATCCACGCCCAACAGCTTAAACATATCCGCACACAGGGTGAAATCGCGCTCATCGGCGGCAAAGCCAAGCTGATGGTTCGCTTCTACGGTGTCGTAGCCCTGATCCTGCAACGCATAGGCGCGGATTTTATTCAGCAGACCAATGTTACGCCCCTCCTGGCGATGATAGAGGAGCACGCCGCGCCCGGCTTCCGCGATGTGCGACAGCGCCGCTTCCAGCTGGAAGCCGCAGTCGCAGCGCAGGCTGAACAGCGCGTCGCCGGTCAGGCATTCGGAGTGCACGCGGGCCAGCACCGGCTCCGCGCCGGAAATGTCTCCAAATACCAGGGCTACGTGATCCTGTCCGGTTGCCAGTTCTTCAAAACCCACCATCAGGAAATCGCCCCAGGGGGTTGGCAGTTTGGCTTCTGCCACACGTTTAAGCTGCATGTGATTCTCCGGATATTATAAACGCCCGCAGGCGCCTGCCAGTCTGTTGGCTTTCTGTCGTTACTATCTATTTTGCCACATCCCGACAGGGTTCGCCTCACTCTGTCGTGCTCTCAATATCAATCGCATCAATAGTTAACTATCCTGCATGGCGCGATTTTCGGTTATTCTTGAAGGACTTCAGGAAAAAGGAGAAAACATGCTGGCAATTGCAAAACGTACCGCGGTTGGCGCCGCGCTGTTGCTCATTATGCCGCTGGCCGTCTGGATCTCAGGCTGGCAGTGGCAACCGGGCGGCGGTTCGCTGTGGCTTAAAATGCTGTTCTGGGTGACAGAAACGGTTACGCAGCCCTGGGGCATTATTACTCACGTTTTGCTGTGCGGCTGGTTCTTGTGGTGTCTGCGCTTCCGGCTGCGCCCGGCGCTGATGCTGTTCGCGATTCTGGGTATCGTCATTATGGCGGGGCAATGGTCTAAATCGCTGATTAAAGAAAAGGTTCAGGAACCGCGCCCGTTTGTTATCTGGCTTGAAAAAAACCGTAACATCCCGGTTGACGAGTTCTACAATTTAAAGCGCAAGGAAAGAGGGGCGCTGGTGAAAGCACAGTTGCAGAACGAAACCGATATCCCGGCCTGGTTGCGTAAACACTGGCAAAAAGAGACCGGATTCGCGTTTCCGTCCGGGCACACCATGTTTGCCGCAAGCTGGGCGATGCTGGGCTTTGGACTTCTCTGGCCGCGCAGGCGAACCATTACGCTTGTGGTGTTGACCGCCTGGGCTATCGCCGTGATGGGTAGCCGGATGCTGCTCGGTATGCACTGGCCACGCGATCTGGTGGTGGCAACACTGCTCTCCTGGCTGCTGGTGACCATCGCCGCCTGGCTTGCGCAGCGCCTCTGCGGCCCGCTCACGCCGCCGGTGGAAGAGAAAGTCGAAATCGCCCGGCGCGAGACAGAAGAGTGACGGCGGCTTGAGTTTCGCCGTTCCGCCCCTATTAATAAGGGATGTCCTGGCGCTTTATCATTTCACGCAAAGGGTGGAAATGATAACGTATAGCGCGTTGAGCCGAGGCCGGGACATTGGTCGCACAAAACACATACGGGATGTCATGTGAAATATCTGATTATTTTTTTAGTGGTATTAGCGATTTTCGTCGTTTCCGTCACGCTGGGCGCGCAAAACGATCAACAGGTTACTTTTAACTTCCTGCTGGCGCAGGGCGATTATCGAATCTCTACGCTGCTTGCGACCTTATTTGGCGCGGGTTTCATTATCGGCTGGATCATCTGTGGACTGTTCTGGCTACGCGTTCGTCTGCAACTGGCGCGCGCCGAACGTAAGATTAAACGCCTTGAGCAGCAGATCGCGCCTGCAGAGCCGGCTCCGGCCAACGCCACTGCGCCTGCTGTTAAGGATTAACCCTCTATGCTGGAGTTGTTGTTTCTGCTGTTGCCTGTCGCCGCTGCGTATGGCTGGTATATGGGCCGCAGAAGTGCGCAACAGGATAAAGAGCAGGAAGCGAACCGCCTGTCACGCGACTACGTCGCAGGCGTGAACTTCCTGCTGTCCAATCAGCAGGATAAAGCGGTGGATCTGTTCCTTGAAATGCTCAAGGAAGATACCGGCACCGTTGAAGCCCATCTGACGCTTGGCAACCTTTTCCGCTCGCGCGGCGAAGTTGACCGGGCTATCCGTATCCACCAGTCGCTGATGGAAAGCGCGTCGCTTACCTACGATCAGCGGCTGCTCGCCGTACAGCAGCTTGGCCGCGACTATATGGCCGCCGGGCTCTACGATCGCGCCGAAGATATGTTCAATCAGCTGGTGGATGAAACCGATTTCCGCATCGGTGCGCTCCAGCAACTCCTGCAGATTTATCAGGCCACCAGCGACTGGCAGAAAGCCATCGATGCCGCCGAACGGCTGGTTAAGCTTGGCAAAGAGCACCAGCGTGTCGAAATCGCGCATTTTTACTGTGAGCTGGCGCTTCAGGCGATGAGCAATGAAGATATGGATCGCGCCATGTCGCTCCTGAAAAAGGGCGCGTCGGCGGATCGCAACAGCGCGCGCGTCTCGATTATGATGGGGCGCATTTTTATGACGCGCGGCGATTATGCGCACGCCGTCGAGACGCTAGAGAAAGTCATCAGCCAGGATCGCGAACTGGTGAGCGAAACGCTGGAGATGCTCCAGGTCTGCTATCAGCAGCTCGGTAAACCTGAGGAATGGGCCGAATTCCTTAAACGGTGTGTGGAAGAAAACACCGGCGCAGAAGCGGAGCTGATGCTCGCGCAGGTGCTTGAGCAGCGCGAAGGCCCAGACAGCGCGCAGGTCTATATCACGCGCCAGCTGCAACGCCACCCGACCATGCGCGTGTTTCACCGGCTGATGGATTACCATCTGCACGAGGCGGAAGAAGGGCGCGCGAAAGAAAGCCTGATGGTGCTGCGTGATATGGTGGGCGAACAGGTGCGCACCAAGCCGCGCTATCGCTGCCAGAAGTGTGGCTTCACCGCGTTCACACTCTACTGGCACTGCCCGTCGTGCCGTGCCTGGTCGACTATCAAACCTATCCGTGGCCTTGACGGCCAGTAAGTGATTTGCTCCTGCTACCGCATATCTTGTTGCGGCTGGCTTGCACACGCACTTTAGTTACAACATACTTTAAGTTAGCTGGTCGCCTGGGTTAGCGACAGGGCACTTAGGGCAGGTACAACGTCTGGCAGGGCGATCTTGCCTGTAAATTTTTGCAGACGGCGGGTAGAATGCTTGCCGTTTATCAATCCCGCGCCACGCCGGTGCGCCTGTCAGAAGGTCTGGTCATGACATCAATTGCCTCATCCTCTCATTCTGTAACTCATTCTCCCGTCGTCGTCGCGCTTGATTACGACAACCGCGACAGCGCGCTGGCTTTTGTGGACGGTATCGATCCGCGCGACTGCCGCCTGAAGGTCGGTAAAGAGATGTTCACGCTGTTTGGGCCGCAGCTGGTGCGCGACCTGATTTCCCGCGGCTTTGACGTCTTTCTGGATCTGAAATTTCACGATATCCCGAATACTACCGCGCGCGCCGTTGCGGCGGCGGCAGAGCTTGGCGTCTGGATGGTGAATGTGCACGCGGGCGGCGGCGCGCGCATGATGACGGCGGCGAAAGAGGCGCTGATGCCATTTGGCAACGACGCGCCGTTACTGATTGCAGTGACGGTACTGACCAGTATGGAAGCTGAGGATCTGCAAGGTCTCGGCATTACCCTCAGCCCGGCAGAGCAGGCAGAGCGTCTTGCACGCCTTACGCAGCAGTCAGGTCTGGATGGCGTGGTCTGTTCCGCGCAGGAAGCGGTGCGCTTTAAAACCGCGTTCGGGCGCGAATTTAAGCTAGTTACGCCAGGCATTCGTCCTGCAGGCAGCGACGCGGGCGATCAGCGCCGTATCATGACGCCAGCCGAGGCACAGCAGGCGGGCGTGGATTATATGGTTATTGGCCGGCCCATCACCCGCGCGGCTAATCCGGCGCAGGCGTTGCGCGATATTCTGGCGTCTCTGAAACAGGGGGATTAATGAGCGATAATAACAGTCGTCTGGTCTATTCCACAGAAACCGGGCGTATTGACGAACCCAAAACGGCTCCCGCGCGCCCGAAAGGCGACGGCGTGGTGCGTATTCAGCGCCAGACCAGTGGTCGCAAAGGAAAAGGCGTGTGCCTTATCACCGGCATTGATGCAGACGATGCGACATTAACCAGCCTTGCTGCCGAACTGAAGAAAAAATGTGGCTGCGGCGGGGCTGTGAAAGATGGCGTGATTGAAATTCAGGGCGATAAAAGGGAATTAATTAAAAGTCTGCTCGAGGCGAAAAGAATGAAGGTGAAACTGGCGGGCGGTTAATTGTTAGCCACGGCGAAAACGCCGTGGCTATTTTGTTATGCTTACTGCGGTATAGCCAGACCTGTAATTATTCGGTGATGCGAGTAATACGTCAAAGCGTTATGCTTTTGCGGGCCGCAGATTAATGAACCTGATGACCGATAATACCGCCTACCGCTGCGCCGCCGAGCGTGCCGAGCGCGCTGCCGTTGGTCAGCACAGAGCCGCCAATTGCACCTGCACCCGCGCCAATAGCGGTGTTACGGTCACGTTTAGACCAGTTTGAGCATCCGCTCAGAGAGGCTACCAGAGTTACGGCCAGCACTGCCGCGGCTACTTTTTTGTAATTTAATGACATAATACTTTCTCCTGAATAATTGATTCACGGAAAGGCTGCTCACTTTAAGTATAGTGGCTAAATCACAGCTCAAAGCGCCAGTCCATGAAACGGTGCAGCGATACGGAATAAAGAATCACGCAGGTGACAATCAACACTCAGTAATATCGCTGAGGTTAATTTTAATTTCTTAAGCGAATTCAGACAGGTAAAAAGTCTTAATTGACGCTGAGAATAGTCTCAAGCGAAGGCGCGCCGTAACGACGCGCTGTACTTTATTCAGGCAGGAAAGGGCGAAATAATATCGAGGGTCAGACCGGAGGCGCTGAGCGCATCGCGAGTGGCGTCATTCAGATTGTCATCGGTAATCACCCGGTTAAAGCGCGACACCGGGCCGAGCGTATAGGGATGCACCGCACCAAATTTGCTGCTGTCGGTGAGAATAATGGCCTCGCTGCCTTTTTCCAGCACCGCGTTCACTACGTCTGCGCGCATCATGTCGCGACCCGTAAATCCTGTCTCCGGCGACCAGCCGTCAATCCCGATAAAGGCTTTGCTGAAGTGCACCTGTGAGATGTACTGGCGCGTCAGCGGGCCGACCATGGTTTCGCTTTTTTTCTGGTAGATGCCGCCGAGCAGGATAATTTCGCATGAGGTTTCTTTCAGCAGGTGCGCGATAAAACTGCTTACGGTAATCAGCGTAATTTTCTTTTGCTCAGCCAGCGCCCGCGCCAGCAGGGCGTTGGTACTGCCGTTCTCGATAAACACCGTTTCGCCATCGTTGACAAGCGAGCAGGCGAAATCCGCGAGCCGCCGCTTGAGTGCGAAATTGTTCATCATGCGGGTTTCTACGTCGTCGCTGTCGAGCGGTACAGCAAAGCCATGAGTGCGGCGCAGATAACTTTGCTTTTCGAGAAGGTTAAGATCCTGACGAATGGTGACTTCTGAAACGCCGGTGACTTTAGCCAGTTCCGCCACACTCATGCGGCCGCGGTCAATCACCATCTGTAAAATAATTTGTTGTCGGGAGTTCATATCTGCATCGTTATGCGCGGTGGCGTGACGCCACCGCGGTTTCATTTAAAGCGTATGTTCGGTACGGGCGATAATATCATCCTGCGCATCAGGGGATAAGGCCGTAAAGAACGCGGAGTAACCCGCCACACGCACGACCAGATCGCGGTACTTATCCGGATGTGCTTTGGCGTCCAGCAGGGTTTCACGCGAGACAATGTTGTACTGAACGTGCCATCCTTTATGCACCTCAAAGAAAGTGCGCAGCATCTGCATCAGTTTCTGGCGATCGCGTAAGTTATCCAGTGTGGACGGGTTAAGCTTCTGATTCAACAGCACGCCGCCAAGTATTTTCGCCACCGGCAGTTTTCCGACCGAGTTAATCACTGCGGTAGGCCCCAGACGGTCTGTGCCTGACGCCGGGCTTGCGCCTTCGGCGAGCGGCGTTCTGGCTTTGCGTCCGTCCGGCGTCGCCATCGTCGCCGCGCCAAAAGGCACGTTCGCGGAGATAGACGATGTACCGGCGTAGTAGGTACCACCAATCGGGCCGCGCCCGAAACGGGTGTTGTGATACTGCTTAAGCTCGTCGATATACGTCTGGTACGCACGTGCCAGCAGCAGATCGACATCGTCGTCGTCATTGCCATATTTCGGCGCGCTGTTAATCAGGCGCTGGCGCAGCTGTTCACCGGTCAGCCCTTCGAAATCGTTACTCAGCGCCTGCGCCAGCTGCGGTTGCGTCACCGTACCCTGTTCAAACACCAGCCTGCGCACAGCGGCGAGACTGTTGCCGAGGTTGGCGATCCCGACCTGCAACCCGGAAACCCAGTCATATTTCGCGCCGCCCTGCTTAATGCTCTTGCCGCGCTCGATACAGTCATCGACCAGCGCCGAGCAGAGAATATCGTGCGCGTTCTCTTCCAGAACGGTATCCACCACGCACTCGATTTCAATCGATTTGCGGGTGTAATAGCGGATCTGATTATCCCAGGCGTCCATGACTTCACTAAAATGGCTGAAATTTCCGGCGGAGAGCGCTTTTGACTGCGGCAGGAAAACCTTACCGGTGGTCGCGTCGCGGCCGCCTTCCAGCGCCGCCAGCATCACGCGGGCGAAGTTAATAAAGCTCATGCCGGTGCAGCGATAACCCCATTTGCCGCCAACCGCCGTTTCAATGCAGCCGATGGCCGCGTAGTCATAGGCGTCTTCGCGGCTGACACCAAGCTTAATAAACTCGTCGATAACGATTTCATCGTTATTAAATGCGGGCATCCCGAAGCCGCAGCGGATCACCTGGACGCAGGCGTCGAGGAATTCATTACTCATCCCGGGGTGGTAGCGCACGCTGAGGTTCGGCTGGGTGGAGCGCAGGCGACCGCATGATTCCAGCACAGCCCACGAGAGCGGGTTGACCGCATCCACCGGCTCGCCGTTAAGCAGGCGTTGCCCGCCAATCGTTACGTTCTGGTAGAGCGGGCTGCCCGCCGAGGCTTTGGAATGCGAGCCGGAGCGGATTTTGTTGACCTCCAGCAGCTTCAGCCAGCAGCTCTGCAACAGTTCGATGGCGCGCTCGCGCTCCAGCGTCTGTTCAAGTTCGACATCGCGGCGATACCAGGGATAGAGATATTGATCGAGACGGCCAAACGATACGGAATGACCGTTGGACTCAATCTGCAAGACAAGCTGCACAAAATAGCAGAGCTGCAACGCCTGCCAGAAAGACGCAGGCGGCTGGTGCGCGATATGTTCGCAGTTAGCGGCAATGGCAAGCAGCTCATCGCGCCGCGCCGGGCGGCTTTCCTCCTGCGCCATCTGCGAGGCCAGCGCCGCGAAGCGCTGGATATGCTCGCTGAGCGCGCTGAATGTAATGTCGATCGCCTTAAGAAACTGCTCTTTATGCAGGTCGCCCTGATCGGTGAGCAGAAGGCGTGCGCGGCGCTCCGCCACTTTAGCGCGCAGGCCGTCGAGACCTTTTTCCAGCAGCAGCGGGAAATTCACCGCCAGATGCGCGTCGCCGGAGGTCATATTGCCTTCCGCTTTGATAATGCCCGACGCCAGCAGTTCTTTCTGCTCATCAGTAAACATGCCATAGCAGCGATCCTGCACGGTCTGGCCGCGCCACCACGGACAGACTTCATGCATGACGGCTTTATCCTGCGGGCTAACGGAGAACCCCGCGCCGGGGCGGTCGGCGAGATCGTCTATCTCTTTCTCTATCCAGCTGACGGTATATTCCGGGAAGAAGGGGGCGGCGCGAACCTGGCTTGCCTGATTGCCGACGATCAGCTCGTCATGTTTGATCCAGATAGTGCGGTTCGCCAGATGGTGCGCGAGCGCGAGCGCGCGGCGTACCGGCAGCGGTTTATCCTGATGCTGCTGGTACATTGCGGTGTAATGCTGCGCACGCTCGGTACAGACGGGCGGACGGACGATCTGCACCAGCGCCGCTTTGTGGGCTTTAATGCGCTCGGGGAGAAAAGCGAGATTGAGTTCAGTCATGATGGTTATCCTCTTATCCATGCGGTGAGCCCTTTCTGGCGGGCGTAATCTTCGGCAAACGCCAGCAGCGCCGGTTCGTCGAGCGGCGTTGCGGGTGCCAGATAGGGCCAGTCCAGCAGGCGGTACTTGTTGATGCCAAGGGTGTGGTAGGGCAAAAAATGAATGTCGCGGGCGCCGGTTTCATCGGCGGCGAAATCCGTGATAGCGCGAATGGAGGCTTCATCGGCGTTAAAATCGGGGATCAACGGAACGCGGATCGTCATCTTCACGCCAGCCGCCGCCAGCCGCCGGAAATTATCCAGCACGCGTTCAGCGCTGCCGTCGGTCCAGGCGTGAAAGCGCTTAGAATCGACATGCTTTAAATCAGCCAAAAGAAGATCAAGAAACGGCAGAGACGGGGCGATATGTTTCCACGGCACATGCAAACACGATTCCACCGCCGTATGGATGCCCGCTTCACGGCTGCGCTGTAACAACATTTTCGCCATCTCCGGCTGCATGAACGGCTCGCCGCCGGAGAGCGTGATGCCGCCGCCGCTGCGGGCGTAGAAGGGGCGATCGCGCAGCACGGTGTCCATGATCGCCTCGACGCTTCGGGATTCACCACAGACGCTCAGCGCCTGGGTGGGGCAGCAGTCGGTCAGCGCGTCCAGCGCGGCGTCATCAAGCGCTTCCCGGTTGATGACCAGAGCGTCGACCTGGCGGCTAATCGCCTGCGGGCATGCCGCTTTACAGAGCTCGCAGCCTTGCAGGCACAGCCGTTCATCAAACAATACATCGCGCTGGCGGCGACGGCTTTCGGGGTTCTGGCACCAGCGGCAGCCGAGCGAGCATCCCTTAAGGAAGACGACGGTTCGAATGCCCGGCCCGTCATGCGTGGAATAGCGTTGCAGGTTAAAGATCATCGTCGTTACGCCAGTTGTGTTTCATTAGAAAATAATCTTACTTTCGAATGAAAGTTTTATTAACGGCGATCAGCTTTATCTGCACCGGCTAATTTAAGATGGCGGCAATGTTAACTTGCTCAAAACAGGAGTCGTTATGGAACTGTATCTCGACACGGCGGACGTCGCGGCCGTCAAACGTCTGGCGCACGTTTTGCCGCTACAGGGCGTCACTACCAATCCTTCTATTGTGGCGCGCGCGGGCGTGAAACTCTGGGATCTGCTGCCTGCGTTGCAGGACGCACTGAACGGTGAAGGCAAACTTTTCGCCCAGGTTGTGGCGTCAGACACGACGCAGATGGTTCGGGAGGCGGAACTGATGGCGCAGCGCGTACCGGGGCTGGTAGTGAAAATTCCGGTTACCCAGGCGGGGCTTGCGGCGATGAAAATCCTCAAACCGTCCGGCATTCCACTGCTCGGCACGGCGGTTTACGGCGCGATGCAGGGCTTAATGGCGGCGCTGGCGGGTGCGGAATATGTCGCGCCTTATGTGAATCGGCTGGATGCGCAGGGCGGTGACGGCGTGGCGACGGTCAGTGAATTGCAGGAACTGCTGACGCTGCACGCGCCGCAGTCAAAAGTGCTCGCTGCGAGTTTCCGCACGCCACAGCAGGCGCTCGGCTGTCTGCTCGCCGGGTGTCAGTCGATTACGCTGCCCGTGGATGTCGCCGATCAGTTGCTCAATACGCCCGCTGTCGCGGCGGCGGTTGAGGGTTTCGGGCGCGAATGGCAGCAGGCGTTCGGCTCGCTCAGCCTGTAATCTCTGCAAGGCGTCATATCTCCCAGGGCGCCTTCTCTTTTTTCTCCCCCGGTTCATCATTCTGCTGGCTCTGCGCCAGCAGTTCCGCCTTCAGAATTTCCAGATTATGAATGGCGGAGTGGTAATCGCCCGCCACCAGAATATCCAGAACGGTATCGATACGGTCAGCCAGCTGCTGCGGATTTACTGTCGGCATAATGCTTCCTTTTTACGGTCGGTACAGGCCCATGATGCAGAAAAGCGGCGCTAAAGAGAAGCGGGCTGCCCGCTTAATATGCTACCAGAATCAATCATTTCGCTTTAACAGATAAATATTGGTTATAAAACAGGCCAGCTTCCCGTGTGAAACGCCGCTGTGAATTAGTCTGATCCTGCGCATAACGCGTTAACTTACATGAGGAAAGACTATGTCAGTATTCAACCAATCGACCTGCAAACTCTTTACCGATACAGCGCGTTTTACTCAACTTTCCGGCTTTTACGAGGAAGAACGCCACATTATGTGGATGATGTTGCGGGCCCAGCCGCGTCCCTGTTTTAACCACGCGCTCATCGAAGAAATCATGAACCTCAGTTATCTGGTGCAGGAGGCCAGACTGGAGGTGGATTTCTGGGTCACCGGCTCGCTGGTGCCCGGCATGTATAACACCGGCGGCGATTTACAGTTTTTCGTCGACTGCATTCGCAACGGCAAACGCGAAGCGCTGCGCGCCTATGCGCGCGCCTGCGTGGACTGCGTACACGCCGCCTCGCGCGGCTTTGACTGCGGAGCCATCAGCCTTGCCATGGTAGAAGGCAGCGCGCTTGGTGGCGGTTTCGAGGCGGCGCTCGCGCACCATTTCGTACTGGCCCAGCGCGACGCCCGCATGGGGTTTCCGGAGATTGCTTTTAATCTCTTTCCCGGCATGGGCGGCTATTCGCTGGTGACCCGCCGTGCCGGTATGCGGCTTGCCGAGGAGCTAATCTGGCAGGGCGAATCACACACCGCCGAGTGGTATCAACCGCAGGGGCTGGTAGACCTGCTCTTTGAACCAGGCCAGGGGTTTGTGGCGACGCGCACGTTCATCGATACCCTCAAACCGCGCCTTAACGGGGTGAGGGCGATGCTTCGTGCTCGCCAGCGCGTGCTGCGTCTCTCGCGTAACGAACTCATGGAGATTACCGAAGACTGGGTGGACGCGGCGTTTAGCCTGGAGCCAAAAGATGTGGGCTACATGGAGCGCCTGATCCAGCTACAAAATCGCCACACCGCCGCGGCCCTGCGTAAAGCAGGCTAACGGCCATTCCTCAGACGCCGGTTACGGCGTCTGTTTCCCGGCCTGATAACGCTGATACCAGTGTTCAAGCTCGGTTGCCGTCATCGGACGGGCGAAGAGAAACCCCTGCCGTTGATCGACGCCGTTTTGCATCAGAAACGCATCTTCTTCTTCACTTTCCACGCCTTCGGCGATCACCTGCAAATTCAGCGCTTTTGCCACTGCGACGATGGCGTGAACCAGCGATTGCGACACGGGCTGCTTATGGACATCGCGCACGAAGCTTTGATCGAGCTTAATGGCATCCAGCGGAAACCGCGCCAGCTGCGAAAGCGACGAATAGCCGGTGCCGAAATCATCCAGATGCACCTGCGCGCCCAGCGCGCTGAATTCATTAATCACCGACAGCGCCAGCTCGGCATTTTCAATCAGACAGCTTTCGGTGATCTCCACGTCAATGGGGCTTTGGGTGAAGCGCATGTCAGTCAGTGCCTGACGCAGATCGCTTATCAGCGTCTGGTCAGCGAGCTGGCGCGCTGATACGTTCACCGCAACCCGCAGGTCGATACCCGCATCGCGCCACGTTGCCACCTGACGCACCACATTCAGCATGACCCAACGCCCGAGCGGTACGATAAGCCCGGACTCTTCGGCGTAGGAGATAAAATCAAGCGGCGAAATCAGCCCGCGCTCCGGCGACTGCCAGCGCACCAGCGCTTCCAGGCTGTGTACATCGCCGTTGGCCAACATTTTCGGCTGATAGTGAATAACCAGCTGATTTTTCTCCAGCGCCTTACGCAGGTTGGTATCGAGCCAAAGATATTCGAATACCCGCTGATTCATCTCCGGGCAAAAGACGCAGAATTTACCGCGCCCGTTCTCTTTGGCGGTGTACATCGCGGTATCGGCGTTGCGGATGACGCTTTCGCGATCGTCGCCGTGCTGTGGAGCCAGCGCAATGCCCAGCGAGCAGCCGGTGTAAACTTCGATAAGCCCGATCCGAAACGGGTGCTTCAGCCGGGTGATAATGCGTGAGGACATGGCTTCCAGCGCCGCCTGCGAGGTATCCGTCGCCATCACGATAAACTCATCGCCGCCAAGCCGCGCCAGCACCTGATCTTTTTCAAGACAGCTTAAAATCGCGAGCGACACCGCCTGGAGAAGCTGATCGCCGAACATATGCCCGTAGGCGTCATTAACTTTCTTGAAATTGTCGAGATCGAGATAGACCACGCCTACCTGCGTGTCGCCACGTTTAGCGATGGCGTCGCTAATCATCTCATGGATAGCGTTGCGGTTGGGCAGGCCGGTGATGGCGTCGGTGTTGGCAAGCACGCGCAGGCGCTCCTGCGCGCGGCGCTCTTCGGTGATATCGGTGCCGGAGCAGATCAGGAAAATTTCGTTTCGCCCGCTGCCGCTGTGGACAAACTTATTGCGAAACAGAAACAGCCGCTGGCCTTTGCGGGTTTTGATCCAGCGCTCGACCTCATAGGAACTGCCGTTGCGAAAAAAACCGGTGATATTACGCCGCGACGCGGACGCTTCAGCAGGCGTCATAAACAGCTTAAAGACATTCTGCCCGATCACTTCGTGTTCTTTCAGGCCCGTATATTCTTCGCTCAGCCGGTTGAAGCGCTGGATATTGCCGTGGCGATCGAGGATGACAATTACCGAGTTGGCTTCAGAAACCACCTGCTCCGCGAAGGAGAGTCCCTGCACGAGATCGCGCGCCACCGAGGTGGTGTCATGCCACGCCGACGCCGTGCCCGCCCACTCTTTACGGGAGACTTTGCGGCCCACCAGATGCACCGGCACCGGTTCGCCAAACAGCGATAACGAGAGCGTGACGCTTGAGGTGATCACACTCATGTTGCGGATTTGCGCGGCCTGTTCCGGCGTCAGCGGCACCACGTGGCTGGTGACGGCCTGTTCGCTGGCGGCAAGCTGCAACGCGTTGCTGTCCAGCGGCAGTCGCCAGAAAGGACTAGCGGCGCCGCAGTAGCGGTACAGCAGATTATTCTCCAGGTCGTCTTTCATGCTCTCTCCCGAACCCACACCATGCGCTATGCAAACGGCACAGCCGGACTCTGCCGGCAATAAGAGGCAAAACGTTTGTTTTTACGGGAATATATTGTTGGCGAAGGCGGCAAGCCGGTGTCGGTTACGGCCATTTCGCTTAATTCTCAACGCGTTAAATTACGACGCACTCTGTTAGTGTGATCGTTTTTTAGAAAAATGCCCAAGTGAGACGGGAAAAATGTGCGCGCTCACACAGAGGGAAGGCGAAGGCGGCAGAGAAGAAAACTCCCCGGCGGGGCCGGGGAGTGGAGGGTCAGGCGACCGGGCGTGCGATGACGCTGCGGGTTTCCATACGCACTTCGGCGATGGTCACGTCGATAACGTCGGTGACTTTATAAACGGTCTCGCCTTTGATCTGCACAGTGCCGTTTTCCTGGCTGCAGACCAGTTCATCGCGCACTGCGTGCAGGAACGGCGCCGGAATAAAGGCGACCGCGCCATTATCCACCAGGCGCACGCGCATGCCGCCGCGGCTGACATCGATAATTTCCGCCGCGAAGCGGGTATCGGTGCCGGCTTTGTCTTTCAGGAAGCGGGCATACAGCCAGTCGCCCACGTCGCGCTCCGCCATGCGGTTGAGACGACGGCGCTCGGCCATCTGTACGGTGGCTTCATCCTGTGGACGCGCAGCGCTTTCGCCTTTGATGATGGCTTTCAGCAGACGGTGGTTGACCATATCGCCATATTTACGAATCGGCGAGGTCCAGGTCGCGTAAGCTTCAAGGCCGAGGCCGAAGTGCGGGCCTGGCTCGGTGCTGATTTCGGCAAACGACTGGAAGCGGCGGATGCGGCTGTCGAGGAAGCCGGACGGCTGTGCGTCCAGCTCACGACGCAGTTTGCAGAAGCCCGGCAGGGTGAGCACGTCGTTCGCATCCACATGCATACCGTGGCTTTGCAGCAGCGTCGCCAGTTGTTCGGTGCTCGCCGGGTCGAAACCCGCGTGGACGTTATAAACGCCGAAGCCCAGCTTGTCGCGCAGCACGCGCGCGGCGCAGATGTTCGCGGCAATCATCGATTCTTCAACGATACGGTTAGCGATGCGGCGCGGCTCGGCCACGATATCCAGCACTTCGCCTTTCTCGCCAAGCACAAAGCGGTAATCCGGACGGTCTTTAAACACCAGCGCGTGTTCGGTACGCCAGGCGCTGCGGCGCTGGCAAATCTGTTGCAGCAGGCGGATCTGCGCGGCAATCGCCTCGCTGCCCGGCTGCCACTCGCCTTTTTCTTCCAGCCAGTCGGAAACGTCGTCATAGGCCAGTTTGGCTTTCGATTCGATGGTCGCTGCGAAGAAGTGAATGTCGTCGCTGATGGCGCCGTCGGCGTCGATAATCATGCGGCAGACCAGAGCCGGGCGCTGCACGCCTTCACGCAGCGAGCAGAGGTCGTCAGACAGCTCGCGCGGCAGCATCGGGATGTTAAAGCCCGGCAGGTAGTTGGTGAACGCGCGCACTTTCGCGATGTTATCAAGCTTGCTGCCTTCGGCGATCCACGCGGTCGGGTCGGCAATCGCGACGGTCAGTTGCAGGCGGTCGCCCTCCAGCGCTTCCACATACAGCGCATCGTCCATATCTTCGGTGCTGGCGCTGTCGATGGTGACGAAATCAAGCGCGGTTAAATCTTCACGCGTCAGGTTTTCATCCAGCATTTCGGTCGCCACGCCGTCCGGCGCTTCGCGCTCAAGATTGTGGCGTGCCAGCGTCACCCACCACGGCACGAAGTGGTCGTCGCCGAAGGTAATAAACTGGGTCAGTTCCGCGTAGAAACCGCGATCGCCTTTCAGCGGATGACGGCGCATCTCCGCCACCGCCCAGTCGCCATTCTGAAAATCATGGCTGACGCCGCGTTCAGCGCGGCACGGGATGGCGTCTTTCAGCAGCGGATGATCGGGAACGATAGAGAGACGATCGTCTTTCTTTTGCACCCGGCCCACAAAGCGGGTCAGGAAGGGTTCGATAAGCTCTTCCGGCTCGGCGGATTCTTTTTCCTTTTCCGTATGGATAACGGCAATGACGCGATCGCCGTGCATCACTTTCTTCATCTGCGGCGGCGGAATGAAGTAGCTTTTCTGCGCGTCAACCTCAAGGAAACCAAAACCTTTTTCCGTGGCTTTTACTACCCCTTCGGCGCGCGGCGTCTGGGAATGCAGTTGCTGTTTAAGCTGCGCAAGCAGCGGGTTATCCTGAAACATAGTGTCGAATTTTCGTGGCCAAAAGAGCGGCTGACAGTTTTACGCGATTGCGCGCCTCCCGGCAAGCGCTCTTTAGGCAACCGCAGGCTACGCGGCGACGCCAAGACCAAGCCGCAGACGGTTTATCCAGCCGCAGGCGCTGCCAAAGGCGAGCAGGCGCAGGGCGTCCTGGGCATCAAAACCGGCGTCTGTCAGCGGCTCAAGCTGGGCGTGGCCAAACCGCGCCGGGGCGCGGGTCAGCATCTGCATCGCCTGAATAATCGCGCGCGCTCTGGGGTGGTTATGGCTCCAGGCGAGCAGCGCCCGTTCACCGTTGCGCGCCGCGTCTGCAAGCCCTGGCTCGTCGCGCAGGCGCAGCGCGGCCTCATCAAAACAGCTTGCGCTGCCGTTGATGCGCGCGGATACCAGCGCCACCAGCGCAGCGTCAGCCGCATCCTCCGGCCTTTGCAGCACGACGAGCAGCGCGGCGAGGCCCGCTAAGGCGCTCGCGTCATGAGCCAGCAGAGAGAGCATCGGTTGCAGCAGCGGCTCATCCAGCGCCGCGTTATAAGCAGCTTGCTGGTCGGCGCTGGCCCAGCCCATCTCCAGCGCCGGGAGATCGGGCTGCCAGCGCGACTCAGCGGCGCTAAAGAGTGAGGCAGGCGCGTCCTGTTGCATGTCGATGCCCGGCAACCAGCGCGCCGGCTGGCCGGGCTGCGCCTGTAACAGCGCCACCGCGCGAGCCTGAAAGCCTACGAAACCGATAATCTGCGTAAACGTCACGATGTCATGCACTGACAACCCCGCGTCTTCCAGTTGCGCACGTGCCGCGCTGTCAATCAACGTCGGCTGACTGGCGAGCTGGCGAGCGGTCTGGGTGAGCAGCGTCAGGCGGCGGTTGCTTTCCCGCGAGGAATCCGGCCCCGGCTCGGGCGCCAGACGGGCGGCGTAATGGTTGCAAAGCCGCTGCACGCCGCAGACCTGTGCGACGGTCAGTGCGGCGCTGAGGCGGTCATAGACGCTCAGCGTATGAAGACGGGTGACGTCGCGTTTATCAGGCAGCAGGGAAGGGATAAGCGCACGCGCGGCGTCGCACCACGGCGCATGGGCGGCGATGTTCACGTCGTCCAGCGGCAGGTCGAGCAGAAAACGGTCCTCCACCTTTGCGGCTTCGGGAACTAACGGCAGCGGATCTGCCGGACAGAGGCTGGACTGGGTTTCATGATACCAGTGGCTTTTGCCGGTAAGGCGGCGTTGTTCCATGGTCGTTCCTTGTCTGAAAATGAGCGCCCGGAACGGCGGAAACAATACGCGGCGCCGGGCAGGTCACGCACGACTATCCTGGCGTAACACTTCGCGGCGATAAAAGATTGTTCGGTGATAACAAATATCAGAAAGGTATAAATAAAAAGGGCAGGTTGAAAACCTGCCCTTTGGCGAGAACCCGGAAGATTATTTCAGTTCCAGCTCGTTCATCGCAGCGATGCTGAAACCGCCGTCAACGTGAACCACTTCACCGGTGATACCGCCGGAAAGGTCAGAGCACAGGAACGCCGCGGAGTTACCCACGTCTTCAATGGTGACGGTGCGGCGGATCGGGGTGACCGCTTCGCAGTGCGCCAGCATTTTACGGAAATCTTTAATGCCGGAAGCCGCCAGCGTGCGGATCGGGCCTGCGGAGATGGCGTTAACGCGCACGCCTTCCGGACCCATCGCGTTCGCCATGTAGCGTACGTTGGCTTCCAGAGACGCTTTCGCCAGACCCATCACGTTGTAGTTCGGGATAGCGCGCTCTGCGCCCAGGTAGGAGAGGGTCAGCAGCGCCGCGTTCGGGTTCAGCATAGAACGGCACGCTTTCGCCATTGCCACAAAGCTGTATGCGCTGATGTCGTGCGCGATTTTGAAGCCTTCACGGGTCACGGCGTTAACGTAGTCGCCATCCAGCTGGTCAGCCGGCGCGAAACCGATGGAGTGTACGAAACCGTCAAATTTCGGCCAGACTTTGGCAAGCTCGGTGAACAGCGCGTCGATGCTTTCATCTTCCGCAACGTCACACGGCAGCACGATGCTGGAGTCCAGTTGAGCGGCAAACTCTTCCACGCGGCCTTTCAGCTTGTCGTTCTGGTAGGTGAACGCCAGTTCAGCCCCTTCACGGTGCATTGCCTGTGCGATACCGTACGCGATGGACAGTTTGCTGGCTACGCCAGTCACCAGAATGCGCTTACCGGTAAGAAAACCCATAGCTTTTAATCCTTATCGTCATTGTTATGGCGGCTGGCCGAAAGCGCCAGCCGTCGTTAAAACGCGGCGATTCTAACATGACTCGCCGGAGGAGTTAATCCGACCACTACAGATGGCGGATTAGCGGTCTTTCCGCCAGGCGTCGGCGGTTAAGGCTTCGCCGAAATGACTGGCGATAAGCCGTTTGGTTAAATCGTGCAGCGGCGAGGCGAGAACATCGGCCGTACTGCCGCGCTCCACCACTTCGCCCTGATGCATCACCATCACCTGATCGCTGATGTGTTTCATCATGCCGATGTGCTGGGTGACATAAATATAAGAGATACCCTGTTTTTCCTGTAATTCCAGCATCAGGTTGATTAACTGCGAACGCATCGACATATCGAGCGACGCCAGCGCTTCGTCGGCGATAATGACTTTCGGGCGCAGGATGAGCGCGCGCGCGAGGCCCAGACGCTGCTTCTGGCCCGGTGCCAGCATATGCGGATAGTAACTCACGTGATCGGGCAGCAGACCGACCATACGCAGCGTCTCTTTAATGCGCTTCGCGCGGGCTTCCGGCTCCAGATCGGTGTTAAGCCGCAGCGGGAAGTCGAGAATTTGCGAAATCCGCTGGCGCGGGTTGAGCGACGTCGACGGGTCCTGGAAAATCATGCGGATCCGCTGGCTGCGAAACGAATAATCGCCAAACGTCAGCGGATGATCGTCAATCACCAGATCGCCTGTGGTCGGCGCGACCATGCCAGCCAGCATTTTGGCGAGCGTGGATTTACCCGAGCCGTTCTCGCCGATGATAGCCAGCGTCTGGCGCTCGCGCAGGGTAAAGCTCAGCGGCTTTACCGCCTCGACGGTCTGGCGGCGAAACCAGCCGGTGCGGTAACGATAGGTTTTACTCAGGTTGCGAACCTGCAACAGCGTTTCCACCATTTCACTCTCTCTCCATATTCAGCGGGAAATGGCAGGCGAAAAGATGATTTTTCGGCCCGTCGAGACGCGGGGTTTCGATACATTTGCGCTGGGCATACGGGCAGCGCGGCCCCAGGCGGCAGCCAATCGGCAAATGCTCAAGCAGCGGGATCGCGCCCGGCAGCGTATTGAGGCGGCTTTTATGCGGCATCGCGCTGCCGAAATCCGGAATCGCGCGGATCAGCGCCTGGGTATAAGGGTGGTGCGGGGTGGAAATCAGCTCCTCGCTCGGCGCGGTTTCCACCGTCTGCCCGCAGTAGAGCACGTCGATACGGTCAGCCCACTGGCTCAGCATCTGTAAATCGTGGCTGATAAGCAGAATCGTGGTGTTGTTATTCTGGTTAAGCCGCGACAGCAGGCGGAAAATCTGCGCCTGGGTGGTTGGCTCCATCGCGTTGGTCGGCTCATCGGCAATCAGCAGGCGCGGCTGGTTGGCGAGCGCAATCGCTATCATCACCTTCTGGCATTCGCCTTCCGTCAGTTCATACGGGAAGCTGCGCATCGCGTCTTTATGATCTTTTATCCCGACACGGTGCAGCAGTTCGATGGCCCGGCGCTTGCGCCAGCCGAAACGCTGCCACCAGCGGCCTTTGTACGTCCAGCCGGGGATGTTTTGCATCAGCTGGCGGCCAATTTTCTCGGACGGATCGAGACAGGATTGCGGCTCCTGGAAAATCATCGACACGTTATGGCCCACCAGACGGCGGCGCTCGCGCGGCGACAGGCGCAGCAGGTCGATATCGTCAAAGCGCATACGGTCGGCGGTGATACGCCAGTTATCTTTGGTCACGCCGCAAATCGCTTTTGCAATCAGGCTTTTACCGGAGCCCGATTCGCCCACCAACCCGCGAATGTCGCCTTCCGGCAGGCTCAGGCTCACGCGATCCACCGCTTTCACCCAGCCTTCGCTGGTTTTAAATTCAATCGTCAGGTTACGAATATCCAGCAGCGGCATTATTCCACCCCCGCGTCGATGGCGCGACGAATGCCGTCGCCCAGTAAATTGACCAGCAATACGCTAATCATAATGGCGGCCCCCGGCAGCATTACTGTCCAGGGCGCGACGTAAATCAGCTCCAGCGCGTCGCCGAGCATCGCGCCCCATTCGGGCGAGGGGAGCTGCGCGCCGAGATCGAGAAAACCGAGTGCTGCGATATCCAGAATCGCAATCGACAGCGCGCGGGTGATTTCGCCGACCAGCACCGAGGCGGTGTTAGGCAGTACGGCGAACCACAGAATATTAAAGGTGGTCGCGCCATCCAGCCGCGCGGCGATCACATACTCTTTTTCCAGTTCGTCATGCACCATGCTGTATACCGAACGCACCATGCGCGGCACCAGCGCCAGCCAGACGGCCAGCATCGCATGGCTTAGCTGCGGCCCGGCGAAGGCGACCACGATAATCGCCAGCAGCAGTGACGGAATCGAGAGCAGCGTATCCAGCACATGATTGAGCACCGCCGAGCGCAGCCCGTGGGTGGCACCCGCCAGCACGCCCAGCAGCAGCCCGCAGGCGGTCGCCGCCAGCGTTACGACGAACGCGCCACCGATGGTAGGAGCCGCGCCGCTCAACAGGCGGCTTAGCAGATCGCGTCCTAAATCGTCGGTGCCGAGGAAGAACGAAACTTCGCCATAGCGCGACCATGACGGCGGCAGCAACTGATAGCCGAGAAATTGTTGATCGATGCCGTAGGGCGCAAAGAGCCTGCCGAACACGCACAACAGCACCAGACCCGCACAACCGTACAGGCCCACCATCGCGACGGTGTCGCCATAAAATTTACGCCAGACGGTGCGCAGCGCGCCCGGCGCGCGTTTCTCGCGATAGACGCTATCGTAAGGCATACCATTCCTTATGTTTCAGCGGGTTCGCCAGCGCGCCCAGAATATCCGAAATCACGTTCACCAGAATCACCAGCGACCCGACGACCATCACACCCGCGGAAATCGCGGCGTAGTCCTGCTGGCGAATGGCGTTAATCAGCCAGCGGCCAAGGCCCGGCCAGCTAAAGACCATTTCGGTGATCATCGCGAGCGTCAGCATGGTGGAAAATTGCAGCCCCAGACGCGGGATAACCGGCGGCAGGGCGTTATGCAGCACGTGGCGGCGCAGAATAGTCAGACGCGACAGCCCGCGCGTGGCGGCCGCTTTGATGTAGTTGCGCTCCAGGATTTCAACAGTGCTGACGCGCACCAGGCGGATCACTTCGGTGGTTGGCGCGACGGCGAGCGTCAGCACCGGCAGTACCATATGGCGCAGCGCGCTTAAAATCATCTCGTGACGCCACGGCGAGTCCGAAAGCCAGGCGTCAATCAGCGCGAAACCCGTCACCGTTTTCACTTCATACAACAGGTCGAAGCGTCCGGAGACCGGGAACCAGCCGAGCGTCAGCGAAAAGAACAGCGTAAAAAGCAGCGCCAGCCAGAACACAGGAATCGAAAAGCCGAGCAGCGCCAGCGCGCTGATGATTTTATCCTGCCATTTATGGCGCAGAATGCCCGCCGCCATGCCGACCGGAATACCCACCAGCAGCGCCAGCCCGAAGGCCAGCACGCACAGCTCCATCGTGGCCGGGAACACTTCGCGCAATTGGGTGGAGATAAGCTGGCCGTTGATGCTGGAGACGCCAAAATCCCAGTGCAATACGCTGTCGCACCAGAACAGCCACGCGTTCCAGAGCGAGGCACCCTGAAGCGGCGCGTGCGGCGTAAAATAGCTCAGGCAGAAGCCGACAATGGTCAGGAAAAACAGCGTGATAAACAGCAACACCAGACGGCGCAGGGTAAAGATAATCATGGCTGTTTGTCCTCAGTGGGTTCGCGCGAAACGCCCGCGAACGAGGCGTTGCCGAACGGGCTTAACACCAGGCCCTTCATATCATAACGGTACGCCTGCAACCGCAGCGACGACGCCAGCGGCAGCACCGGCAACTGTTCCGCGAGGATCGTCTGCGCGCGGGTGTAGGCTTCAATCCGGTATGCCAGCTGCTGCGAGGAGAGCGCCGATTGCAGTACGCCGTCAAAATCGCGGTCGCACCAGTGGGCGTAGTTGGTTTGCGAGCGAATGGCCGCACAGCTTAACAGCGGGCGGAAAAAGCTATCCGGATCGTTACTGTCCGTCGCCCAGCCCGCGAGCGTTAAATCGTGGTTCATATCCATAAGGCGGGCCTCCTGGAAGCGGCCCTCCACCGGGACGATATCCACCGTCACGCCCACCTGCGCCAGATCTGCCTGCAACAGTTCGGCGGTTTTGAGCGGGCTTGGGTTCCAGGCCTGGGAGCTGGTCGGCACCCAGAGTTTCAGCGTCAGGTTTTCAAGCCCCAGCGCTTTCAGCTGCGCGCGCGCTTTATCGGGGTTGTATTCGGTGATTTTCGCGTTGTTGTCATACGCCCAGGAAGCACGCGGCAGAATCGACGCGGCGGTTTCCGCCGTACCGTAATAGATAGACTGCATCAGGCGCTGGTTATTAATGGCCAGCGCCAGCGCGTGGCGCACTTGCGGGTTATCGAGCGGCGGTTTATGGGTATTAAACGCCAGATAAGCGATATTCATGCCGGGGCGCAGCGTCAGGCGCAGGCGCGGGTCATCTCTGAGACTCGTAAGCTGGCTCGCCGCAGGCCAGGCCAGCACGTCGCACTCGCCGGTAAGGAGCTTCGACAGACGCCCGGTGCCGCCAGAGCCGAGATCGATAACCACCTGCGGCATCTGCGGTTTGCCGCGCCAGTAGGCGTCGTGACGCAGCAGGCGAATATACTGCCCGGCGCGATACTCGCCGAGACGGAACGGCCCGGTGCCGACCGGTTCGCGATCCAGTTCCTCCTGATCGCCGCTACGCTCAAGCGCCGCGGCGTACTCCGCCGACATCACCGACGCGTAATGCGTGGCGAGATGCCATAAAAAAGAGGCGTCCGGCTGGCGTAAGCGAAACTCCACGGTGCGGTTGTCGAGCTTGCGCACGCTGCGGACGTTATCGGCGAACTGGAGACTGTCGAAATAGGGGTAGCTGCCGCCGTTGACGTTATGCCACGGGTGTTTCGGGTCGATAATACGCTGAAAGCTGAACACCACGTCGTCGGCGTTAAGCGCGCGCGTGGGCGTAAACCAGCGGGTGTGCTGAAACTGCACGTTCGGGCGCAGGCGAAAACGCCAGGTGATGCCGTCATCCGGCGTCTCCCAGCTTTCGGCAAGCTCCGGCACCAGCCGGTAGGTATAAGGATCGACATCCAGCAGCCGGTCATAAAGCTGGGCGGCGAGCGTATCGACCGTCAGCCCGCTGCCCGCTTTTTGCGGGTTAAAGGTATTAACCTGGCCATTAACGCAATAGACAAATCCGCTCTGGCGAATATCGCCGGGCGATTCGGCGGGAGGCGCAGCATAAGCCGGTACGCTCAGTAGCCCGAGCGTCGCTAAAAAAGGGGAGAGAATTCCGCGCATAAGTTTTTGAGTTGTTTTAGTCACCAGGCAAAGTGTATCGCACTTACGCGGCCTGCGTAAAAAACTCTGCGGGCGTTTGGGTTAAAAGTATCCGCCCTTAGCGAATTTCATGTTTTTTTAGCAGCGCGCGCAGCTGGTGATAGGTCAGACCGAGCAGTTCCGCGGCCTGTTTCTGATTATATTTCGCTGCCTGCAGGCTCGTCTCCAGCAGCCGTTTTTCTTCATCATGCTGCCATTTACGCAGGTTCAGCGGCAGCGACGGGCCGCTGCGCTGTGCATCGGTCGTCGTCGCGGGCGGCGTCTCCGCCTGCTCGCGGCGAAACGGATCGAGAATAATGTTATCCACCGGCTCGTCGCTGCTGGCGTGACGGTAGACCGAGCGCTCCACCACGTTTTTCAGCTCGCGAATGTTTCCCGGCCAGCGGTAGCCGAACAGCGTCTTACGCGCGCGATCCGTAAAGCCCGGAAAGAGCGGCAGGCCCAGTTCACGGCACATCTGGATGGCGAACTGTTCCGCCAGCAGCATGATATCGCTGTCGCGCTCGCGAAGGGCAGGGAGCAACACCACATCAAAGGCGAGGCGGTCGAGCAGGTCGGCGCGGAATTTCTCTTCTTCCACCAGACGCGGCAGGTCGGCGTTGGTGGCGCAGATTAGCCGCACGTTGACCTGCAACGGCTGGCTGCCGCCGACGCGCTCCAGCTCGCCATATTCAATCACGCGCAGCAGTTTTTCCTGCACCAGCATCGGCGCGGTGGCGAGCTCATCCAGAAACAGCGTGCCGCCGTCGGCGCGCTCAAAGCGACCCGGGTGGCGCTTCTGCGCGCCGGTAAACGCCCCAGCCTCGTGGCCGAACAGCTCGGAATCCAGCAGATTTTCATTTAGCGCTGCGCAGTTCAGCGAGATAAATGGCCCCTGCCAGCGGCGCGACAGGTAATGAAGACGATGCGCGATAAGCTCTTTGCCGGTGCCGCGCTCGCCGATAATCAGCACCGGTTTATCGAGCGGCGCGAGCCTTGAGACCTGTTCCAGCACCTCAAGAAACCGGTTAGCCTCGCCAATCAGGTTATCTTTGTATTCCGTCATGATGAAATTCACCACTTAGTAGCGTATATCACTACTCTAGCCTGGAAGGTCGCAACGGTAAAATTTTAACTATCCTTTATAATCAATGAATTAAAAAACTGGCACGGAGTTTGTATTAAGCCATACAGCAAGGGCTTAGCCCGTCTTACCATGTAGAGGATGAAATTATGGGTATTTTTTCTCGTTTTGCCGACATCGTGAACGCCAACATCAACGCCCTGCTGGAGAAGGCTGAAGATCCGCAAAAACTGGTCCGCCTGATGATTCAGGAGATGGAAGATACGCTGGTGGAAGTGCGTTCAACCTCCGCCCGCGCGCTGGCGGAAAAGAAACAGATTGCGCGTCGTATTGAGCAGGCCAACGCGCAGCAGGCCGAATGGCAGGAGAAAGCCGAGCTGGCGCTGCGTAAAGATAAAGACGATCTGGCCCGCGCCGCGCTGATTGAAAAACAGAAACTGACCGACATTATCCGCGTGCTGGAAGAAGAAGCGTCTCAGCTTGATGAAACGCTTGCGCGCATGAAACAGGAAATCGGCGAGCTTGAGAATAAACTCAGCGAAACACGCGCACGTCAGCAGGCATTGACTCTGCGCCACCAGGCGGCGTCTTCCTCGCGCGACGTCCGCCGTCAGCTCGACAGCGGCAAAATTGATGAGGCGATGGCGCGTTTCGAATCGTTCGAGCGTCGCATCGACCAGATGGAAGCCGAAGCGGAAAGCCACGGTTTTGGTAAGCAGAAATCGCTGGATCAGCAGTTCGCCGAACTGAAAGCCGATGATGATATCAGCGTGCAGCTGGCAGCGCTGAAAGCGAAAGTGCAGCAGCGCGACGGCGAATAATCGCCCGCGTTGACAAGGAGCGCGGCGGCAGCGTGCCGTCGCAATATTGACCCGTAAGGAGAACCCATGAGTGCACTGTTTCTGGCTATTCCGTTAACGCTGTTTGTGCTGTTTGTGTTGCCGGTCTGGCTCTGGCTTCACTACAGCAACCGCTCCGGGCGCGACGCGCTATCCCAGAGCGAACAGCAGCGTCTGGCACAATTAAATGAAGAAGCGCAGCGCATGCGCGAACGCATCCACGCGCTGGAACAAATTCTTGATGCTGAGCACCCGAACTGGAGAAACCAATAATGACGCGTACGTTTAGCGGCAAAAAGCTGGGGCGTCTTCCCCGCGAAGGGATGGTGAAGGGCGTCTGCGCCGGTATCGCGCACTATCTCGACGTGCCGGTCAAGCTGGTGCGGCTGATAACCGTGCTGTCGATGCTCTTCGGGCTGTTTTTTATCACCATCGTCGCCTATATCGTTCTGACCTTCGCGCTCGATCCGCTGGATGAGACGCAGGAAGGGGAGGCAGCGCCCACCAGCAGCGAACTGCTGAATGCGGTGGATGCCGAGCTTGCCGCAGGCGAGCAGCGTTTGCGGGCGATGGAACGTTATGTCACGTCAGACGCCTTCTCGCTGCGCAGCCGTTTCCGCCAGCTATAATGATGCTATCAGGGGGCGACGCCCCCGGTTATAAAGGAGCCGCTATGAATTCCACCAGCCGTTGGCAACGAGTCTCCCGCCGTGCGAAGCCCGGGCTTAAAATCGCCGGTAAACTGGCGCTGATGACCGCGCTGCGTTACGGCCCGGCAGGGTTTGCCGGTTGGGCGGTGAAATCGGTCGCCCGACGACCGCTTAAAATCGCGCTGGCGTTTGCGCTGGAGCCACTGCTAAACCGGCTCGCGAAACGCGTCTCGGCGCGTTATATCAATAAACCTTCCCGCAAATAGCCCGAGCCTGTCGGGCTTTTTTATTTCTGGCGTTTTTTGCGCTACTTCACAATTACTCACACTGATTTCCGGAAACCGGGTTTTATTCCTAAAAGGAAATTTATCGCGCGTTGACACCTCTATTTGCCAGGGGTAGCCTTTCTTCGTGGGACCGCTACCATGGAAATGTTATCAATGGAAAAAATAACAAACGACGCGATAAATCTGGATGTTATTAAAAATCTGATTACGCGAATTTATGGCGACGTATTTACTGCTTCGCATTTCGAAATGCTTGAAAATCATATTTTACAGACGCGCAACGCCATTATCGCGCCGCGTAAAAAAGGCTGGGATGAAACGGATGTCGTATTAATTACCTACGCCGATCAGTTCAGCGCGCCAGGTGAAAAACGCCTCGCGACTTTTCAGCGTTTTTTTGAGCAATGGTTAAAACCGTATTTTTCGCATATCCATCTTTTGCCGTTTTATCCCTGGTCCTCTGACGACGGGTTTTCGGTTGTGGACTACCACCGTGTCGACCCACAGTGCGGCGACTGGGACGATATCGCGAGGCTTAATACCCAGGCGCGCCTAATGTTTGATTTCGTCTGCAACCATATTTCTGCGCAAAGCGAATGGTTTGCGGATTATCTCGCGCAAAAACCGGGCTATGAAGATTTCTTTATTGCGGTCGACCCGGCGACGGATTTATCCGCCGTCACCCGACCGCGCGCGTTGCCGTTATTAACGCCGTTTACGATGCAGAACGGTCGGGTGCGTCATCTCTGGACGACATTCAGTGAAGATCAGATTGACCTTAATTTCGCCAGCCCGGCTGTGTTGCTGGCGATGGTGGATGTCCTTTTGCATTATCTGCGCGAAGGAGCCCAATATGTTCGCCTCGACGCCGTCGGGTTTATGTGGAAAACACCCGGAACGAGCTGCATCCATCTGGAAAAAACACATCTGTTAGTGAAGCTTTTCCGTGCTATCGCCGATGTGGTGGCGCCGGGTACCGTAATCATCACTGAAACCAACGTGCCGCATAAAGACAATATCGCCTATCTCGGCAACGGGTTTGATGAGGCGCAGATGGTGTATCAGTTCCCGTTGCCGCCGCTGGTGCTGCACGCTATTCATACCCGTAATGCCCGCACGCTCTGCGAGTGGGCGCAGGGGCTAAGCGAGGCGCGCGTGGGAGAAACCACCTGGTTTAATTTCCTGGCCTCGCATGACGGGATTGGGCTTAATCCGCTGCGCGGTATTCTCCCGGAAGACGCTATTTTACGTCTGGTTGAAGACCTTCAGGCCGAAGGCGCGCGGGTCAACTGGAAAAATAACCCCGATGGCACGCGCAGTCCGTATGAAATCAACGTCACGTATATGGATGCCCTTAGCGCACGGCATGACAGCGACGCGACGCGCCTTGAGCGTTTCCTGCTGGCCCACGCGCTGTTATTAACGTTCCCGGGCGTTCCGGCCATTTATATCCAGAGTATTCTTGGCTCGCGCAATGATGAAGAGGGCGTTGCGCGTCTTGGATATAACCGCGCTATTAACCGCCAGAAATACACCGAGACGGAAATAGCCACGGCGTTACAGACCGAAGGCAATTTACGTCACGATACGTGGGAGCAGCTTGGTAAGCTTATTACGCTTCGCCGCCAGCATTCGGCATTTCATCCCGACAGTGCATTTACCGCGCGCTGTATTAATGATGAAGTGCTTGAAATTATCCGCACCGCTGATAATGGCGCGTCTGTTATTGCTCTCTTTAATATCAGTGATAAATCGCAGGTGATTTCTTATGACGCCCTCGGCTGTCATGAATTAATCACCGGCGCGACGATAAATAGCGCCTCGCTCACTCTCGCCCCGTGGAAAGCAATGTGGCTTAGCAAAGCCTGAAAGGACTGAATATGCGAAACAATAATATTGTGCTGGTTTCAGCACTGGTTGCCTGCGCCCTGATGTCAGGCTGTGACGACAAGAAAAAAGAGAATGTCGCCATTGAATTTATGCATTCGTCGGTGGAGCAGGAGCGCCAGGCGGTCATTACGCGGCTTATCGATCGCTTCGAAAAAGCGAATCCTGGCATCACCGTAAAACAGGTGCCGGTCGAAGAAGACGCCTATAACACCAAAGTCACTACGCTTGCCCGCTCCGGCGCGCTGCCGGAGGTCATTGAGATTAGCCACGACTACGCCAAAGTGATGGACAAAGAGCAACTGCTCGATCGCGAGGCCATCAAAGCAGCCGTGGCTCAGGTAGGGGAAACCCGGTTCTTTGATGGCGTGCTGCGCATTGTACGTACCGAAGACGGCACGGCCTGGACCGGTGTGCCCATCAGCGCCTGGCTTGGCGGCGTCTGGTACCGCAAATCGCGTCTGGCGGAAGTTGGTGTCAGCGAACCGCAGGACTGGCAGTCGCTGCTGAACGCCGCGACGCTGTTGAATAAGCCTTCCGATAAAAAATATGGCATCGCGCTGCCGACCGCTGAGAGCGTCATGACCGAGCAGGCGTTTTCGCAGTTTGCGCTCTCTAATGGCGCGAACGCCTTTGACGCCAGCGGCAAAATTACGCTCAACACGCCCGAAATGCGCGAGGCGCTGGAGTACTACCGGGAACTTGCCGCGCTCTCCATGCCTGGCTCGAATGACGTCATGGAAATCAAAGACGCCTTTATGAACGGCACTGCGCCGATGGCTATTTATTCCACGTATATCCTGCCTGCGGTCTTTAAAGAGGGCGACCCGCAGGATCTCGGGTTTATCGTGCCGACTAAAAAATCCGCTGCCGCCTACGGGATGCTGACTTCTCTCACCATCACGGCCGGACAGCGCGAAGAGGAAACAGAAGCAGCAAAGAAATTTGTGGTCTTTATGGAGCAGGCGGAAAACGCTGCTGACTGGGTATTGATGTCGCCGGGCGCGGCGCTGCCGGTCAACAAGGCGGTGGTGGAGACACAAATCTACCAGCAAAACCCGGTCATTAAAGCCTTCGGTGGCCTTACCCGCGAGCTTATCGCGCAGTTCCCTAACGTGCAGGTCTTCGGTTCGGTCGGTGACAAAAATTTTACGCGGATGGGCGACGTGACCGGCTCCGGCGTCATTAACGAAATGGTCAACAGCGTCACGGTCGGCGGTAAATCGCCGGATGCGGCGCTGGTTAACGGGCAAAAACGCCTCGACGAACTGGTCGCCAGACCGTAAACCCGACGCAGGAAATGGCTCTCATGAAGAAGTTAACTTCAGGTGGTTCTGATATGCCATTCGCCATGCTGCTCCTGGCCCCCAGCCTGCTGTTGCTGGGCGGCCTGGTGGCCTGGCCGATGCTGTCGAATATCGAAATCAGTTTTCTACGTTTACCGCTCAACCCTCGCCTGCCGTCGCAGTTCACCGGGCTTGAGAACTACCTCAAAATCCTCAGCGATCCGGGCTTCTGGCACTCGTTGTGGATGACCTGCTGGTACACGGCGCTGGTGGTGGCGGGCAGCACTGCGCTGGGGCTGGCGGTGGCGATTTTCTTTAACCGTGAGTTTCGCTTTCGCAAAACCGCGCGCTCGCTGGTGCTCCTCTCTTACGTCACGCCGTCCATTTCACTGATATTTGCGTGGAAATATATGTTCAACAACGGCTATGGCGTCGTGAACTGGGTGGCGGGCGATCTGCTGCATCTCTACGACCAGGCACCGCTGTGGTTCGATAACCCCTCCAGTAGCTTCGCGCTGGTGGTGCTGTTCGCCGTGTGGCGTTATTTCCCCTACGCCTTTATCTCATTCCTGGCCATTTTGCAGACCATCGACAAATCGCTCTACGAGGCGGCGGAGATGGACGGCGCCAGCGCCTGGCAACGGTTTCGCATCGTGACGCTGCCCGCCATCATGCCGGTACTGGCGACCGTCGTGACGCTGCGCACCATCTGGATGTTCTACATGTTCGCGGACGTTTATCTGCTGACGACCAAAGTCGATATCCTGGGCGTGTATCTCTACAAAACTGCCTTTGCGTTCAACGACCTCGGTAAAGCGGCGGCCATCTCCGTCGTGCTGTTCATCATCATTTTCGCAGTGATCCTGATTACCAGAAAGCGGGTGAATCTCCATGGCAACAAATAAACGTTTTGCACGGCGCGCGGGGTTTTACTTCGGGCTGGCGCTGTTCCTGATTATGACGCTGCTGCCTTTCTTTGTGATGCTGATGACCTCGTTCAAAAGCCCCAAAGAGGCGATTTCGCTGCATCCGACGCTGTTCCCGCAGCACTGGACGCTGGAGCACTATATCGACATTTTCAATCCGCTGATCTTCCCGTTCGTCACCTATTTTCGCAACAGCCTGGTGGTGTCGGTGGTGTCGTCCGGCGTCGCGGTGTTTATCGGCATTCTCGGGGCCTACGCGTTGTCAAAGCTGCGCTTTAAAGGCCGCATGACCATCAACGCCAGCTTTTACACGGTCTATATGTTCTCGGGCATTCTGCTGGTGGTGCCGCTGTTCAAAATCATTACCGCGCTTGGCATCTATGACACGCAGCTCGCCATTATCGTGACGATGGTGACGCAGACGCTGCCGACCGCCGTATTCATGCTGAAAAGCTACTTCGACACCATTCCGGATGAAATCGAAGAGGCGGCAATGATGGATGGCTTAAACCGTCTGCAAATCATCTTTCGCATCACCGTGCCGCTGGCGGTTTCCGGTCTGGTCTCGGTGTTCGTCTACTGCTTTATGGTGGCGTGGAACGATTACCTCTTCGCCTCGATTTTCCTTTCCAGCGCCTCGAACTTCACGCTGCCCGTCGGGCTGAACACGCTCTTTAGCACGCCGGACTACATCTGGGGACGCATGATGGCCGCGTCGCTGGTGACGGCGCTGCCGGTAGTGGTGATGTACGCGCTTTCCGAACGTTTCATAAAAAGTGGGTTGACCGACGGCGGCGTTAAGGGCTGACCGGGTCATTTTCAGGGAGATAGTAATGAAAAAATTAGTGGCTCAGGCGCCGCGCGTGGCGGCGCTGGTGGAGTATCAGGACCGTGCAGTCGCGGATAATGAAGTAAAAATCCGCGTGCGCTTCGGCGCGCCGAAACACGGCACCGAAGTGGTGGATTTCCGCGCGGCCAGTCCGTTTATTGATGAAGAGTTTTCCAGCGAATGGCAGCTCTTTACGCCGCGCCCGGAGGGCGCACCGCGCGGCATTGAGTTCGGCAAATTCCAGCTCGGCAATATGGTGGTGGGCGAGATTATCGAGCGCGGCGCACGCGTCACCGGTTATGCCGTGGGCGATATGGTCTGCACCTATGGTCCGCTGATGGAAACCGTCATCGTTAACGCCGTGGATAACTATAAGCTTCGCAAAATGCCGCAGGGCGGCAGTTGGAAAAACGCCGTCTGCTATGACCCGGCGCAGTTCGCCATGAGCGGCGTGCGTGACGGCAACGTGCGCGTCGGCGATTTCGTCGTTGTGGTAGGTCTTGGCGCTATCGGGCAGATTGCCGTACAGCTGGCGAAAAAAGCGGGCGCGTCAGTGGTCATCGGCGTCGATCCTATTGAGCACCGCTGCACCATCGCGCGCCGTCATGGAGCGGACACCACCTTTAACCCCATTGGCGCGGACATCGGGCTTGAAATTAAAAAGCTCACCGGCAAACAGGGCGCGGACGTCATTATCGAAACCAGCGGCAACGCTGATGCGCTTCAGGCCGCGCTGCGCGGTATCGCCTACGGCGGCACCATCTCGTATGTGGCGTTCGCCAAGCCATTCACCAGCCTTAACTTCGGGCGCGAAGCGCACTTTAACAATGCGAAAATTGTCTTCTCCCGCGCGTGTAGCGAGCCGAACCCGGACTATCCGCGCTGGAGCCGCAAGCGTATCGAAGAGACCTGCTGGGAGCTGCTGATGAACGGCTATCTCAACTGCGAGGATCTGATTGACCCGGTCGTGCCTTTCGCACAGAGCGCCGAAAGCTACATGAAGTATGTCGACCAGCACCCGGAACTGAGCATCAAAATGGGCGTCACTTTTTAATTCACGGATGAAACAACAATGAAAATCGCAACGCAAAACCAGGCTTTTTTCCCGGAAAATCTTCTGGAGAAATTCCGCTACATCAAGGGAATGGGCTTTGACGGCTATGAAATCGACGGCAAGCTGCTGGTGGATAATCTCGCAGAGGTCAAAGCCGCGATTCAGGAAACCGGCCTGCCGGTGACGAGCGCCTGCGGTGGTTACGACGGCTGGATCGGCGACTTTATCGAGGAGCGCCGCCTGAACGGTCTTTCACAGATCACCCGCATTCTGGAGGCGCTGGCGGAAGTGGGCGGCAAAGGGATTGTGGTGCCTGCGGCCTGGGGGATGTTCACCTTCCGTCTGCCGCCGATGAAATCGCCGCGAAGCCTGGCGGGCGACAGAAAAGCGGTCAGCGATTCACTGCGCTATCTCGATGAGGTGGCGGCGCGTACCGGCACCACGGTTTTCCTTGAGCCGCTCAACCGCTATCAGGATCACATGATCAACACGCTCGCCGACGCGCGGCGCTATGTCGTTGAAGGCGGCCTGAAGCACGTCAAAATCATCGGCGATTTTTATCACATGAATATCGAGGAAGATAACCTCTGCAAGGCGTTCCACGATAACCGCGATCTCTTAGGCCACGTCCACATCGCCGACAATCATCGCTACCAGCCGGGCAGCGGGGCGATCGATTTTCACAGCGCGTTCGATCAACTGCGCGCCGACGGCTATGACGGCTATATCGTCTATGAATGCCGCATCCGGGCCGACGACCCGGCGCAGGCCTACCGGCAGTCGCTCGACTTCCTGCGTCAGTGTTAAGAGGCGGCGTGCGAAATGAGTGCTCATCAAACCTCGCCGCTGAAGGTGGCCATTATTGGTGCCGGTCAGGTGGCGGATAACGTTCATGCCTCGTTTTACCGCACGCGTGAAGAGGTGCAACTGGTGGCTGTCTGCGACAGCCGCCCTGAACAGGCGCAGGCGTTCGCAGAACGCCACGCCATCAGGCACGTTTTCACGGATGTCCCCACGCTGCTGGCAGAGGCGCGCCCCGATGTGGTCAGCGTCTGCTCGCCAAACCGTTTTCATCATGAACATGTGATGCAGGCGCTGGCAGCAGGCTGTCACGTGATGTGTGAAAAGCCGCCCGCCATGACGCCTGAACAGGCTAACGAGATGCGTCTGGCCGCCCGGCGGGCCGGTAAAGTGCTGGCCTACGATTTTCATCATCGCTTCGCGCACGATACGCAACTGCTGCGCGAACAGGTAGCAAGCGGCACGCTCGGAGACGTGTATGTCACCAACGCGCGGGCGCTACGACGCTGCGGCGTGCCAGGCTGGGGCGTGTTTACCAACAAAGCGCTACAGGGTGGCGGGCCGCTTATCGACATCGGCATTCATATGCTGGATGCCGCGCTGTTTGTGCTCGGGTTTCCGCAGGTATCTCGCGTGACGGCGCACACGTTCCAGAAGCTTGGCACCACCAAAAGCAGCGGTCAGTTTGGCCGCTGGGACCCACAACAGTACTCGGTAGAAGACGCGCTGTTCGCCACGCTGGAGTTTGCCAGCGGCAATATCCTGCGGCTCGAAACCTCGTTTGCGCTCAATATCGCCCCGCAGTCGCTGATGAACGTGGAATTCTGCGGCGACAAAGCGGGTGCGACGCTCTTTCCGGCGCACATTTATCAGGACTGCGACGGCGAGCTGCTGACGTTAATGCAGCGCGAAAAGGCAGACGATCGACGTCACCAGCGCAGCATGGAAGCGTTTCTTGACTGTGTGCAGGGAAAACCTGCACCAATTGCCGACGGCGAGCAGGGCTGGCAGATCCAGCGGCTGGTGGCGGCTATCTATCAGGCGGCAGAAACAGGGACGTGTGTCGAGCTATGAATCCATTAACCACGCTTGTCGAGGCGCGCTTCGATCCGCATTATCACAATAAATACGCCACGCTGATGGCCGCCGGTAACGGCGCGCTGGGCGTGCGCGCCACGCATGAAGAAGCCTATACCACCCAGACGCGCGGCATGCTTTTCGCCGGGCTTTACCACCGGGCTGGCGAGGGCGAAACCACAGAACTGGTCAATCTGCCAGATCTGGTTGGAATGGACATTGAGCTTAACGGCGAAATTTTCAGCCTGCTCAGCGGCGAAATACTGAGCTATCGCCGCGAGCTATGCTTTGCGACCGGCGAGCTGACGCGCACCGTCGAGTGGCGTTCGCCACGCGGGCAGCGTTTTATGCTCAAAAGCGAGCGCTTTGTCTCGGAAACGCGGCTTGGGCTGTTCTGCCTGCGGCTCGCCATTACGCCTGTTGATAGTGCGGCCACCGTGCGCGTGGCGACGGGCATCGACGCCACGCAGACCAATAGCGGGCGTCAGCACCTGGCTGAGCGTGAACTCCGCGTTTTTGACAACAGCTACCTTCAGGCGCGCTATCGCACACTCGATAACGTCTCGGATGTGACGCTGGGTTGCGCCTGTCGGGTGAGCCCGCAGGCGCAGGTGAGTTTCTCGGCGAAAAACCGTCGGCTGTTGCAGCACAGCCAGCAAACGCTTGTTGCGGGCGAAAGCTTCACGCTTGAGAAATGCGCCTGGGTCAGCGCGTCGCTTGACGCGCCGGATGATAGCGCGGCAGCGACGGCGCTGGCTGCGCTCCGTGAATGCGCCACAATGGGTTATGACGGACTGCTGGCGGAATCCTCAGCGGCCCGTCGCGTCTGGTGGCAACAGGCGCGCGTCGAGGTCGAAAGCGATAGCCGTCAGGATCAGCAGGCGCTCGATTTCGCGCTTTATCATCTGCATGACATGACGCCGCGCCACGACGAGCGCAGCAGCATCGCCGCCAAAGGTCTGACCGGCGAAGGCTATAAAGGACATGTGTTCTGGGATACGGAAGTTTTCCTGCTGCCGTTTCATCTGCATACCGCGCCAGCGGTCGCGCGCCAGCTTCTGCGCTACCGCTGGCTGAATCTTGCCGGCGCGAAGCGTAAGGCCGCGCGCGGCGGCTGGCAGGGGGCGCTGTTTCCGTGGGAGAGCGCGCGCAGCGGCGAGGAAGAGACGCCCGAATTCGCGGCGATCAACATCCGCACCGGCCTGCGCCAGAAGGTGGCGTCTGCGCTTGCCGAGCATCATCTGGTGGCGGATATCGCCTGGGCGGTGGCGGCGTACTGGCAGGCGTCGGGTGACGATGTGTTTATGGCGCACGAAGGCCGCGAACTGCTGGAAGAGACCGCGCGCTTCTGGTTGAGTCGCGCACAGACGGTGAACGGGCGGCTGGAATTGCATGACGTGATTGGCCCGGACGAATACACCGAGCACATCAATAACAACGCTTATACCAGTTATCTGGCGCACCATAATGTCGCGCTGGCGCGGGATATCCGCCGCCGCTTCGGTATGCCGGACGACGCGTTTACGGCGCAGTGCGACGATTTTCTCGCGCGGCTGTATCTGCCCGGTACGCGTGAAGATGGCGTGATCCCGCAAGACGACTCGTTCTTCAGCAAACCGACTCTCGATCTCACGCGCTATCGCGCAAGCGCGGGCAGCCAGTCAGTGTTGCTGGATTACTCGCGGGCGGAAGTGAACGAGATGCAGATTCTTAAGCAGGCGGATGTCGTGATGCTGCTCTACATGCTGCCGTGGCGGTTCGATAACGCGACGGCGGCTGCGAATCTCGACTACTACGAGCCGCGCACTATTCATGACTCTTCACTGAGTAAAGCCATCCACGGCATTGTCGCGGCCCGTTGCGGGCGACGCGATGAGGCGTATCGTTTCTGGCGCGCAGGCTGTGAGATCGATCTCGGCGATGCGCCGCACAGCAGCGACGACGGCATTCACGCGGCAGCGACTGGCGCTATCTGGCTAGGCGCGGTACAGGGTTTCGCAGGGATCAGCGTCAAAGCCGGGGAACTTCACGTGACGCCGTCACTCCCTCGCGCATGGCGTCGGCTGGCGTTTCCCTTCTGCTGGCAGGGGCAGCAGCTTCATTTTGAGATAACCCAGGCGTCGCTGACGGTCAGAAGCGATCGCGCCGTCAGGTTATTGGTTAACAATACGGCAGTGGAGATTGAAGGTGAGTGGACGTTCTCCCTGTCAGCAGACGAACGCAGGGAGGCGAAATGAAACCGGACGCCGTAATTTTCGATCTCGATGGCGTGATTACCGACACCGCTCACCTGCATTTTGTGGCCTGGCGCAAGGTGGCGGCAGAGGTGGGGATCGCTATCGACGAGCAGTTTAACCAGCAGCTAAAAGGCATCAGCCGGATGGGCTCGCTGGAGCGTATTCTCGCCTGGGGCGGGAAAGCGAATGTATTCAGCGAGGCGGAAAAAGCGTCACTCGCCACGCGCAAAAACGCGCTTTACGTTGAATCATTACGCACGCTGACGCCGCAGGCAGTGCTGCCGGGCATCGCGTCGCTGCTGGCGGCGCTGCGCCAGGAGGGTATCGGTATCGGGCTGGCATCGGTGTCGCTCAACGCGCCTGCAATTTTACAGGCGCTGGGCCTTGCCGCGCAGTTTGACTTCTGCGCCGACGCCGCAAGGCTTATGCACTCCAAGCCCGACCCGGAGATATTTCTTGCCGCCTGCGCCGGGCTTGGCGTGGCGGCGGCGCGTTGTATCGGCGTGGAGGATGCGCAGGCGGGTATCGATGCTATCAACGCCTGCGGTATGGCGTCCGTAGGCATCGGCGAAGGGCTTTGCGGCGCGCAGCTGCGGCTGGATAACACCGCGCAGCTCACCTGGCCGCGGCTACACGCGCTCTGGAATCAACAACAGCGCGCCGCGGCGCGCTGACAACAAGGACAGATTATGGCTCAACTCTCTCTACAACATATTCAGAAGATTTATGACAACCAGGTTCACGTCGTTAAAGACTTCAATCTGGAGATTGCCGATAAAGAGTTTATCGTCTTTGTCGGGCCGTCAGGCTGCGGGAAATCCACCACGCTGCGTATGATCGCGGGCCTTGAGGCTATCAGCGGCGGCGATTTGCTGATTGATGGCGTGCGGATGAACGACGTGCCAGCCAAAGCGCGCAATATCGCGATGGTGTTCCAGAACTACGCGCTGTATCCGCATATGACGGTCTATGACAACATGGCGTTCGGCCTGAAGATGCAGAAGGTGTCGCCTGCGATTATTGAAGAGCGCGTCGCCTGGGCGGCGCAAATTCTCGGGCTGAAAGAGTATCTGAAGCGCAAACCGGGTGCGCTTTCCGGCGGCCAGCGTCAGCGCGTGGCGCTGGGGCGCGCGATTGTCCGCGAGGCGGGTGTCTTTCTGATGGATGAACCGCTCTCGAATCTCGATGCCAAACTGCGCGTCCAGATGCGTGCTGAGATAAGCAAGCTGCACCAGAAGCTTAACACTACCATGATCTACGTGACTCACGATCAGACTGAAGCGATGACGATGGCAACCCGCATCGTGATTATGAAAGACGGGATTGTGCAGCAGGTCGGCGCGCCGAAAGAGGTCTATAACCATCCGGCGAATATGTTTGTGGCCGGTTTTATCGGCTCGCCCGCGATGAATTTTATTCGCGGGGCTATCGACGGCGACTATTTCGTGACGGAAACGCTGAGGCTGCCGCTGCCGGAAAATAAACTCGCGCGTCTCAATGACAGCGACTATCAACGCAAAGGCGTGGTATTAGGCATTCGCCCGGAAGATATTTTCCCCGGCGTTACCGGCGATGACGCCGTTGAAGCGAAAATTGCCGTTGCAGAATTAACGGGCGCGGAATTTATGCTTTACGCCACGGTGGGTGGGCATGAAATGGTGGTGCGTGCAGGCGCGGATAAAGATTATCAGGCCGACCAGCGTATTAATATCGCCTTTGATATGAAGAAATGCCACGTCTTCGACAGCGAGACGGAAGCCGCGATCGCCTGAGTTTCATACCGATGAAAAATAAGCTCTGCCTGTAGCGGAGCTTATTTTTTTCAGATAATCGTTGTAGGAATTAACGTACGAGGCGGAACAGATTCACCGGCGATACGGGAGAATAACAACGCGCTGCTGACATCGCCTAATTGTCGGGTGGGAACGTTAATACCTCCGGGCGGTGGAGTGAGCAGGAAAGAGAGCGTTTCGTTGCTATACCCAACCACTGTCAGCGCGTCCGGGATCGCGATGCCGCGCTCGGCGGCGGCGCGGTAGACGCTCATCAGTTTCAGGCTGTCGGTGGCGAAGACCGCATCGGGCGGTTTGGGCAGCGCCAGCAGGCGACGCGCCGCATCCAGCGCGCTCTCCTGGGTATAACCGCCATCGACCACCAGCGCGGCGTCGTCAGGCCGCTGATGCTTCGCCAGGCTTGCCCGAAACCCGGCCAGACGGTCGACCGAGACGTGATAATCCAGCGGCGCGTGCACACAGGCGATACGCTGGCAACCTTTCGCGACAAGCGTATCGGTCAGCGCGATGCTGTCGTGATAATTATCGGTATCGACGGAGGCGATATGCTGATAATCCCCTGCGACTTTACCGATGACTATCACCGGAATAGCGCATTCATCAAGCCTTTCGAAAAAGGTTTCATCGGCTGGCGCGCTCAACATAATAATACCCTTAATCATTTTCTGACGAATACGCGTCAGGCATTTCTGTAAATCATCTTCACTGTTACGGGACGTCTGAAGAATAACGTCGAAGCCGGTTTCTTCCGCGCGCGCCATAATCGCATGCAGCACTTCCGAGAAAAAAGGATTACCGGCCGTGGTTTTGGTCGAGCGTGCGGAAATCACCATAATAGCGTCGAAACCGGAGGAGGTGAGCGCGCGCGCCATTTTATTCGGCTGATAGTTTAATTCTTCAATCGCTTTTAATACCCGCTCGCGCGCAGCATCGGAAATATTGGTCTGATTATTCAGAACGCGCGATACCGTCGATTTGGAAACTTTTGCCACGCGGGCAATATCGTAAATGGTCGGGGACATTCGACCGTGCTCCATTACATCGCTTCAACAAAATTATCTTACTGAAGCCCCGCAGCAGTGTCCATGCGCCATGTTTTTGTAAATCGGCGTCAGCGGGGCTTGAATCGCCGCGCCCGGACCTTACTGTTATTATCAGAGGATATAAACGCATCGGGCAGGGATATGATTAAACAACTTCAGAGTGAAATGCAGGCGCTGATGAATCGCAGCGTCGACAGGCATTTGCGCCTCGCGGTAACCGGGCTTAGCCGTAGCGGGAAAACCGCCTTTATTACTGCGCTGGTGAATCAGTTGCTATCTGTTAACAGCGGGGCGCGGCTGCCGCTCTTTTCGCCGGTGCGCGAAGAACGGCTGCTCGGCGTGCGCCGCGTGCCGCAGCAGGATATGGGCGTCGCGCGTTTTACCTATGACGAAGGGCTGGCGCAGCTTTTCGGTACGCCGCCCGCGTGGCCGACGCCGACGCGCGGCGTGAGTGAGATCCGTCTCGCGCTGCGCTATCGCTCGCGAGAATCGCTGCTGCGCCATTTTAAAGATACCTCCACGCTCTATCTCGATATTGTCGATTACCCCGGTGAATGGCTGCTCGACCTGCCCATGCTGGCGCAGGACTATCTCACCTGGTCGCGGCAGATGACGGGCCTGCTGCAGGGCGACAGGGCCGTCTGGGCGCAGCGCTGGCGGAGCCTGTGCGAAGGGCTGGATCCGCTGGCGCCGGGCGATGAAAAGCGTCTGGCGGAGATAGCGGAAGCCTGGACCGACTACCTGATGCAGTGTAAACGCGAAGGGCTGCACTTTATCCAGCCGGGGCGTTTTGTGCTGCCGGGCGATCTGGCGGGCGCGCCGGTGTTGCAGTTCTTCCCGTGGCCAGGTGTGGATGAAGTTGGCGAGACAAAACTGGCGCAGGCGGGCAAACAGACCAATATCGGCATGCTGCGCGAGCGCTACCAGTACTACTGCGAAAAGGTGGTTAAAGGTTTTTACCGGGAGCATTTTGTGCGTTTCGACCGCCAGATAGTGCTGGTGGATTGCCTTCAGCCGCTCAACAGCGGGCCGCAGGCGTTTAACGATATGCGCCTTGCGCTGACGCAACTGATGCAAAGCTTTCATTACGGCCAGCGCACGCTGTTCCGCCGTCTCTTTTCCCCGGTGATCGACAAACTGCTGTTCGCCGCCACCAAAGCGGATCACGTCACGCACGATCAGCATGCGAATCTGGTGTCGCTGCTCTCGCAACTGGTGCAGGAGGCGTGGCAGAACGCCGCGTTTGAAGGTATCGAGATGGACTGCACGGGCATCGCCTCTATACAGGCGACAGAAAGCGGCATGGTGGAAAGCCGCGGCGAAAGCGTGCCGGCGCTGCGCGGCAACCGCTTAAGCGACGGCGCGCCGCTGACCATTTACCCTGGCGATGTGCCGGCGCGGCTGCCGGGCAGCGCGTTCTGGCAGCAGCAGGGTTTTCAGTTTGAAGCCTTTCGTCCGCGCGTGATGGACGTTGACCGGCCGCTGCCGCATATCCGCCTGGACGCGGTGCTGGAATTTTTAACAGGAGATAAGCTGCGATGAGCGAGATTAAACCGCGCCGCGAATTTGACGAGCCGCTGCGCCCGGAAGAAGGCCCGACGCTTCGCGCCACCCAGGCATTTGACGAGGCGCAGGCGTTTGTACCGGCCGTTGAGGAAGAGACGCTGAACGCAGATGCGCCCGAGCGTGTGGTGGAGAACGCGCTCAAACCCCGGCGCAGCCTGTGGCGGCGCATGGTGGTGGCCGGGCTTGGCCTGTTTGGCGTAAGCGTTGTGGCGCAGGGCGTGCAGTGGGCGACAAACGCCTGGTACACGCGCGACTGGATAGCGCTTGGCGGCTGCGTCGCCGGTGGGCTGATTGTGGCGGCGGGCGTGGGTGCGATCGCGAGCGAATGGCGGCGGCTTTATCGCCTGCGCGAACGCGCAGAGGAGCGCGACGAGGCGCGCGAGCTGCTGGCAAGCCACGGCAGCGGCAAGGCGCGCGCGTTTTGTGAAAAGCTGGCGAGCCAGGCGGGGCTGACGCAGGGGCATCCGGCGCTGGCGCGCTGGCATGCCGCGATCCATGAAACCCACAGCGATCGCGAAGTGGTGACGCTTTACGCGCATATCGTCCAGCCGGTGCTGGACAGCCAGGCCCGCAGCGCTATCAGCCGCTCGGCGGCCGAATCAACGCTGATGATTGCGGTGAGCCCGCTGGCTCTGGTGGATATGGCGTTTATCGCCTGGCGCAACCTGCGGCTGGTCAACCGTATCGCGACGATCTACGGCATTGAACTCGGTTACTACAGCCGCATTCGTCTGTTTCGTCTGGTATTGCTCAATATGGCTTTCGCGGGCGCGAGCGAAATGGTGCGCGAAGTCGGCCTTGACTGGATGTCACAGGATCTTGCCGCGCGCGTCTCCGCCCGCGTGGCGCAGGGGCTGGGCGCGGGGCTGCTGACCGCGCGTCTTGGCGTAAAGGCGATGGAGCTGTGCCGTCCGCTGCCCTGGACGGAAGACGACAAGCCGCGCCTGGGCGATTTCCGCCGCCAGCTGTTGAGTGAAGTTAAAGCCACGCTGCAAAAACAGAAGCGTGAGCGCGAAGAGTAACCCCAACGGCGTTATGCCTGCTCAGGTTTACAGCATGACGCCGCATTTTTCCGCACTCTGTCAATTTTTGTTGACAGACTACTCCCCCGGTTGCGGCAACTGAAGTATCATCTCGCCATTCGTTGGATCAATGCGTGAAGGTGCTGCCATGCGTCTTGAAGTGTTTTGTGAGGACCGCCTCGGTCTGACCCGTGAGTTGCTCGATCTCCTGGTGCTGCGCAGTATCGATTTACGTGGTATCGAGATAGACCCGATCGGGCGAATCTATCTCAATTTTTCCACGCTGGAATTTAACGCCTTCAGTAGCCTGATGGCGGAAATCCGCCGTATTCCCGGCGTTACCGACGTGCGCACCGTGCCGTGGATGCCCTCCGAGCGTGAACACCGTTCGCTGAGCGCGCTGCTGGAAGCGCTGCCGGAGCCGGTGTTTTCGGTGGATATGAAAAGCAAAATCGAGCTGGCGAACCCGGCGAGCTGCGCGCTGTTCGGCCAGAATGAAGCGCGCCTGCGCAACCATAACGCCGCGAGCCTTATCAGCGGTTTCAACTTTCAGCGCTGGCTGGAGAGCAGCCCGACGGCGTCCCATACCGAACACGTGGTGATTAACGGCCAGGATTTTGTACTCGAGATCACGCCGGTGCATCTGGAAGAAGAGAGCGGCAGCAGCGTGCTGACCGGCGCGGTCGCGATGCTGCGCTCAACCGTGCGCATGGGCCGCCAGTTGCAGAACCTGACCAGCCTCGATCTGCACGCGTTCAGCCATATCATCGCGGTCAGCCCGCGCATGAAACAGGTGGTGGATCAGGCGCGCAAACTGGCGATGCTGAACGCGCCGCTGCTCATCACCGGCGACACCGGCACCGGTAAAGATCTGCTGGCGCACGCCTGCCATCTGGCAAGCCCGCGCGCCGACAAGCCCTATCTGGCGCTGAACTGCGCGTCCATTCCGGAAGATGTGGTGGAGAGCGAGCTGTTCGGTCACGCGCCGGGCGCTTACGCCAATGCCCATGAGGGGAAAAAAGGCTTCTTCGAACAGGCTAACGGCGGCTCGGTGCTGCTCGATGAAATTGGCGAGATGTCGCCGCGTATGCAGGCCAAGCTGCTGCGCTTTCTCAATGACGGCACGTTCCGTCGGGTGGGCGAAGAGCATGAGGTGCATGTGGATGTGCGCGTTATCTGCGCGACGCAGAAAAATCTCGTGGAACTGGTGCAAAAAGGCGCGTTTCGCGAAGATCTTTTCTACCGCCTCAACGTGCTGACGCTGAATCTGCCGCCGCTGCGCGACCGCCCGCAGGACATCATGCCGCTGACGGAGATGTTCGTGGCGCGCTTTGCCGATGAACAGGGCGTGCCGCGCCCGAAACTGGCAGGCGATCTCGGCCAGGTGCTGACCCGCTACGGCTGGCCAGGCAACGTGCGCCAGCTGAAAAACGCGATTTACCGCGCGCTCACGCAGCTTGAGGGTTATGAACTGCGCCCGCAGGACATCCTGCTGCCGGATTTCGACGCCGCCGCGCTGCCGGTGGGCGAAGAGGCGATGGAAGGCTCGCTTGACGACATAACACGCCGTTTCGAGCGCTCGGTGCTGACGCAGCTTTATCGCAGCTATCCAAGTACCCGTAAGCTCGCCAAACGGCTCGGCGTCTCACATACGGCCATCGCCAATAAACTTCGTGAATATGGCTTAAGCCAGCGCAAGGGCGAAGAGTAACGCCGCAAACAAAAAAGCCTCCGCATGCGGAGGCTTTTTTTATCGGACGAATTACGCTTTCAGTGCGTTAAGCGCCGCGTCGTAGTTCGGCTCGTGGGTGATTTCATTCACCAGCTCGCTGAACACGATTTCATCGTTCTCATTCAGGACCAGCACCGCGCGAGCGGTCAGACCTTTCAGCGCGCCTTCTTCGATGCCCACGCCATATTCTTTGGCGAATTCCGGGTTACGCAGCGTGGAGAGCGTGATGACATTGCTCAGGCCTTCCGCGCCGCAGAAGCGGGACTGCGCGAACGGCAGGTCGGCGGAAACGCACAGCACAACGGTGTTTTCCATGCCGGTCGCCAGCTGGTTGAATTTGCGCACGGACGCCGCGCAAACGCCGGTGTCGATGCTCGGGAAAATGTTCAGTACTTTACGCTTACCGGCAAACTGGCTCAGCGAAACGTCAGACAGATCTTTTGCCACCAGGCTGAACGGCGCCGCTTTGCTGCCTGCCTGCGGGATCTGACCCACCACGGAAACCGGATTGCCCTGGAAATAGACGATTTGTGACATAGTTATCTTCCTGTTTACATATAGTTAACGTCGCCGCTAGTGTATGTGATCCCGCGGGGGATGAATATAAAAAACTGTCCCGGCAGGCTAACTTTCCAGTCGCTATACTGAGGCAAAGCCCGTTGCGAGGAAAATAATGAGAAGCGTAAAAGTGTATCAGGAAGCCTGGCCGCTCCATTCGCCGTTTGTGATTGCCCGCGGCAGCCGCAGTGAAGCGGTGGTGGTTGTGGTGGAGCTGGAAGAAGAGGGCGTCAGGGCGCTGGGCGAATGCACGCCGTATCCGCGCTACGGTGAGAGCGCAGCCTCGGTAATGGCGCAAATCATGACTGTTGTGCCACAGCTCGAAGCCGGGCTGGATCGGGCCGGGCTGCAGAAATTGCTGCCAGCAGGTGCCGCGCGTAACGCCGTCGACTGTGCGCTCTGGGATCTTGAGGCGCGCCGCGCGGGCGAAACGCTTGAGGCCTTTTTACAGGTCACGCTGCCGGAACAGCACACTACCGCCCAGACGGTCGTATTAGGCGCGCCGGAACAGATGGCGAGCAACGCCGCGCTGCTGTGGGAAAAGGGCGCACGGCTGCTGAAAATCAAACTCGACGACACGTTTATTACCGAGCGGATGGTCGCCATTCGCGGTGCGGTGCCGGAGGCGACGCTGATTGTCGATGCTAACGAATCCTGGCATGCGGAAGGGCTGGCGGCGCGCTGTCAGCTGCTGGCGGACCTCGGCGTGCAGATGCTGGAACAGCCGCTGCCGGCGTCTGACGATCGGGCGCTGGAGAACTTTATTCATCCGCTGTCCATCTGCGCCGATGAGAGCTGTCACGCGCGCGGCAGCCTGAAGACGCTCGCCGGGCGCTACGAGATGATCAACATCAAGCTCGATAAAACCGGCGGGCTGACGGAGGCGCTGGCGCTCGCGCGCCAGGCGACGGAGGAAGGATTCGGCCTGATGCTCGGCTGTATGCTCTGCACCTCACGCGCCATCGGTGCCGCGCTGCCGCTGATCCCGCAAATGCGCTTTACCGATCTCGACGGCCCCACGTGGCTTGCGGTGGATGTGGAGCCTCCCTTACGTTTTACGCCCGGCCAGCTCTATCTTCATTCTGACGTCGGCCCTCAGCTTTCGTCGTCGTAATGCAGCAATGCGGTCATCGCCGCCAGATAGCGCTCGGTGGCGTCGTCGGCGGAGATGGCCGGAAACTCGGCGGTAATGCAGATTAACCCCAGATCCGCGCACCAGCTGCCAAACGATCCGGGCGTCTCATAACCGACGCTGGTGACGTGCGGCAGGCCGAACGCGTCGGCGAGCCAGCGGCCAAGCGGAGTCTGCTGCGGATCTTCTATACAGCCTAACGGGTCGTGAAACGAGACCACCCAGGCGGGTTTTAGCTGATGAATTAACTGGCACAGCGCGGCGGTTTCCGGCTCCGAACCCGGCTTTTCGCCGGTGGAGAGCGTCACGTCGCGCGCTTCTGCCGCACTGTTCCAGCGATAGACGGTTTCGCCCGGCTGCCAGTTGGCCGCCGGAAAATTGCGGTTGAGATCGACGCCGCGGGCGTTGGCGCGCAGGCCGAGCTGACAGCCGTCCGGGTTGACCGCCAGCACCACGTGATGCCGCCGGTGCGTTGGCTCCAGCGTACGCAGCGCGCAGGAGAGCGTCACCAGCGCCGCGTTTTCATCACCGTGGGTGCCTGCGATGATAAGTCCCGGCGCGCGCTGCGCCTCCGGGGCCGGGAACCAGAGCAGCGGCGCGCCGAGCGCCGATTCGCCATAACGCAGGGCGTCGTCAGGTAAAGCGCCGCGCCGGGCGCGCGGTCGAAGCGGAGTCAGCGTGTTCATTGTGGGTCGCCATGAAAGGGTGATTACAGGAGTGTTGACGACATTTGGCCGAAATTCAACAGCCTGACGGTAGCCTGCGTCGTGCGCGCTATTTAAACGCTCAGACATTAACACTTTGATCTGACGCGGGGTTTGCACGCAAAATCGCGCCCACGGGTTTGCAATTTATATTCATCCAACAAATAATTCCCCGACAGCGCCCGGAGAGAGCGGTTCGGCGCGGGACCACGAGAACGAGGACCTCATGAAAATTCCTGTAAGCTTTACTCTTAGCGCATTATGGGTCGCGACCGCGCTGACCGGCGCGTTTGCCGCCGATGTGCCGCCAGGCACGGCGCTTGCCGAACACCAGACGCTGGTCCGCCATCTGAAAGATGAACCCGCCTCGCTGGATCCGGCGAAAGCGGTAGGGCTGCCGGAGATCCAGGTGCTGCGCGATCTCTTTGAAGGGCTGGTGAACCAGAATGAAAAAGGCGAACTGGTGCCGGGTGTGGCCACGCAGTGGCAGACCAACGATAACCGCATCTGGACGTTTACGCTTCGCGACAACGCGAAATGGTCCGACGGCACGTCGGTAACAGCGCAGGATTTTGTCTACAGCTGGCAGCGTATGGTCGACCCGAAAACCACCTCTCCATTCGCCTGGTTCTTTGCGCTGGCGGGTATCGCCAACGCGCAGGCGATTATCGACGGTAAACAGGCGCCTGCACAGCTTGGCGTCAGCGCGCCGGATGCGCATACGCTGAAAGTCACTCTCGATAAACCGCTGCCGTGGTTCCCGTCGCTTGCCGCCAACGCGGCGCTCTATCCTGTGCAAAAAGCGAACGTGGAGCAGGGCGGCGACTGGACGCGCCCCGGTAAGCTGGTGGGTAACGGCGCGTTTGTGCTGAAAGACCGCGTGGTCAACGAAAAGCTGGTGCTGACGCCAAACACGCACTACTGGGATAACGCGAAAACCGTGCTGACGCAGGTGACGTTTTTACCGGTCAATCAGGAATCCGCCGCTACCAAGCGCTATCTCGCGAATGATATCGACATCACGGAATCCTTCCCGAAAAATCTCTATCAGAAGTTGAAAAAAGAGATCCCCGATCAGGTCTTCACACCGCCGCAGCTTGGCACTTATTACTATGCATTTAACACGCAGAAAGGCCCGACGGCGGACCCGCGCGTGCGTCTCGCGCTCAGCATGACTATCGACCGCCGCCTGATGGCTGAAAAAGTGCTCGGCACCGGCGAGAAACCGGCCTGGCGTTTTACGCCGGACGTGACCGCAGGCTTTACGCCCGCGCCGTCAGAGTGGGAGCAGATGAGCCAGCAGGAGCTTAACGCGCAGGCGAAAACGCTGCTTCAGGCGGCGGGTTACGGCCCGGCGCGTCCGCTCAACCTGACGCTGCTCTATAACACGTCTGAAAACCACCAGAAAATCGCCATCGCCGTGGCGTCGATGTGGAAAAAGAATCTTGGCGTGGATGTGAAGCTGAAAAATCAGGAGTGGAAAACCTATATCGACAGCCGCAATACCGGGAATTTCGATGTGATCCGCGCCTCGTGGGTGGGAGATTATAACGAGCCGTCAACGTTTCTTTCGCTTCTGACTTCCACCCACAGCGGGAATATTTCGCGCTTTAAAAACCCGGACTACGACAAAGTGCTGCAACAGGCCGCACAGGAGAATTCCCCCAAAGCGCGTAATGCCGATTACAACAGCGCCGAGAGGATCATCTCAACCCAGGCACCGATTGCGCCGATTTATCAGTACACCAATGGCCGGTTAATTAAGCCGTGGCTAAAAGGCTACCCGATTAATAACCCGGAAGATGTGGCCTACAGCCGCACCATGTATATCCTTAAGCATTAACGCATGTCCGGCGCTGCCCCCGTGGCAGGCGCCGGAAACGTTTTGCTTCAATCTGCCGTTACTTTTCCGCTTCCGGGTGAATGAGCGCCAGTTCCTGCTCGCGGCGCTGGTTCATATTAATGACGCAGCTTAACGCGTGGGCGGCAAGCCACGGCGTACCCGCGGCCGAGGCGCTCGCTGCCGTACAGAAGGCGTCTCGCGCCGCCGTCCACTGCTGCTGACTTATTTTTAACGCCTCGACCATCTGGGTGCGCCGTGCCTCGTCGCCCTGCGGCCAGCGGGTATAGTCGAAGTTCTGTAGCTCAGTGACTTTGGCATTGAACGCCTGTTTAAGCGCATTATCTGAGGCCAGCCCCGCCGCTTCGAGACATTCACCGCTGTTTTCGCCCGTCTGTTGAGTGCAGGCATCGGTTGCCGCGCTGCGCGTAATCTCATCCGCCTGAGCGCACAGCGGATTTAACGCCAGCATCAGCAGCGCACTATTTATCAGGTTTTTCACAAGAGTGAATTCCGGTCTGAGGAAAGATAAAGACGCGTCACGTCGTCACCAGGCGGCGTGTTTGTGAGTATTTTCCCATGCCTGACAGGAAAATACTATGCGAAAGGCCTTACTGGTCAGTGCTTTTGAAACGGGCAATAAAGCAGTTTGCATTTACGGCGATAACCACACCGGCCCACGCTTTGCCGGTGATTACCCGCGCAATGCGCATTACTGTTCACGATAGTTTGCCAGAAGCGTGCGTTATAAACGGTGGTGCGGTACAGAGTAAGCTCGACGGGGTGATTATTAACGGTAATGGATGCGCCATTAATAGACAATGTATCGCCAGATGATAAATAAAACGTCGCCTTATACCAGAGAATAAGTTTAAAAGATTGTTGCGATGAAATTAAGGTAAATACAGAATTGGTGTCGGTGCTTACTACTGAATCAACCACCCGCCAGTTCATTCGACTCTCCATATGATTTCGCGTGCTTAATTGGCGTGCGCATCGGTTAATGATGCCGGTAGTTCAATTGTAACGTGTGAAAAGTAAATTTTTGCGAGGAAACGACGGGGAGTGAAGAGGAAAGTAAAGAAACATCATATATGCTGAACAATTATTGCTGTTTTTCATGTCTTTATAATTTAAAATCGTAATTGTCACAATCTGATTAAATTGATATGAAAATAGTTTCAGTGCGACAATAATAAAAATTAGAAGCGAATTTCGGATGGCCTTTCTGAAAAACCGAAGTGAGTTATCAATTGCATACCAACTGGTCAAATTCTGCATAGAAATTCATTTTCGCTGGTGTAACGCTATTGTGAAAAAAATTTAACTTAAGGAATGTGCTTGTTTGATCAAAAAATGATCACCCGAGGCGCTTCAGGTGCAGCGGAAAGCTATCCATACGCCTGATGACGGCTCAGGCGCTACCGGCCTGCCCGTTATTCAAAGCGCGCTTAACTGGCGATAGAGGGCACCTGCATTTTTATCCAGTTGGGGAAAAAGACTTTGCGGCCAGAGGTCGGGAAGGGTGTCGCTGTAAGCCAGCGCGACAAATTTTTCAGGCTCGCTGACGCTGTAGCTGAAACTCGAAAAGGTGGTGGCGGTTTTGACTTCCACATCCGCAAGTTGCGGCGTAGCGCCATCGCTGATGCGCCAGACATACAGCAGTTCTACATCACGAATGCTCATTTCACTCATCACGCGGGCCACATCGTCACGATGCGCTTTGCGCCAGCGTAAAGTCGTGTTTTGTTTGACCATCTCATTACTGTGCGTGCGAAATTTATCGGTCAGTATGGCCAGCTCCGTTTCGGGAAGCTTACAGGAGTAGAGCACGACATCGCGCCCGGCGGCATCTTCAAAGGAGCGCCAGGCACCCTGTTCGCAATCGGTTCGTGATTCAAAGGCCTGGCCGATGGAGGATTCCCCGGCGCTGAGGGCTTTCACCTGGTCGATGCTGTCCGCATCACACCCCTGCAATAAAAACACTGCCCCGACGACTGCTATCAGGCCGGACCGTTTCATCTCACTCTCCCTTTTCCTGAAGCGCGATGGCACGCATCCCCGCTTCAGGTGTGATGGTTAGCTGGTGTGGCGTAGCTGGTGTCAGCCGCACGTTACTGCTTTTATACATATCAGTTATCGGCCGCGTTTCGTATCGCTTTAATTTTATTAGTGAAGTCTGTAAAGCTTGCCATGGGCAAATCACAGGAACAACGGGCGTGGGCTACACTTAGCTTGTCTCAGCCATTCGGGGAGCCGATATGCCTTCTATCCAGCTGCATCTGAAAGACCGCCCGGAAGTAGATTTTACCGCCAGCTACAGCGTGAGTGAACCCGACACCGTTACCGGGGAAACAATAAAAACGTTTGAGATCGATAAATCGCAGGAAATAAGCGCTTTCGCCACGCTGCGTGAGGGGGATCGTCTCTGCGTGGTGTTGCCAAGCGGGGAGGCGCAGGAGGTGTTTTTAGCGCAGGAATCGCCAGAGAGCTATCTTTTCACCAGCCGGGCATAAACCACAGGCCTGCTAACCGGCCGGGAGAACACGAAAAAAACGTAAAAAGGAGAGCATTACGCTCTCCTTTATATTTCATGATGCTAAAAGCGTACCCGTTCAATGATGACCCTGCGGTGTCATGCAGGAAAGTTACGCTTTAGTGCTGGCACGCGGATCAGGAACGTCCGCCGCCGTGGCTGTTTTCACCGCCTTTGCGCCCCGCTTCAGAGGCGCGTTCCCGGTCATTTTTAAAATTACCCCCGCTCTGCTGGCCACCTTTATGGCCCGCTTCGGCTGCACGTTCCGGGTCGTTTTTAAAATTACCGCTGCTATGCTGGCCCCCTTTCTGGCCTGCTTCAGACGCACGCTGACGATCCTCTGCAAAATTACCTGAACCACCACGATGCTGAGTCATATCATTCTCCTCATGTTGTTGGTCGTACTTATTACAGCAGTGCGTGACTGCTATCGAAAAGGTATTGGTAACTGTAGATAAAGTGTTTTTATCCTGCAAGCCGTGAAGGCGACAAAAATAACGAAATTCAGAAAACTGTCTGAATTGTGGTTGAATTTTATTGTCCTTTCACTTTGTATTTTTGGTGCATTTACGGTTCGCCTGGTTTGATTTTTTAATTAAAATACGAAGCGGTGGTATAAATAATAATCACAATATTTAGCCAGTAATAAAATGAATATTATGAAAAATATCGTCATATTTTGACGTATTTATTTTGGACACGACTGACGTCACATTCAGGCCCGACGTGCAACGACTCGCAAGCGGTGGAGGCAAAGGCCGGGAGACCACGGGGTACGGGCAACAAGGGCGGTACGGCAGAAAAGGGGTTCATCCATGAACCCTGTTTCCCTGGTGATGGCAAAGCATGCCTCAGCTATCGCCAAGGTCTGAAATAAGCGTAGACGGGAAATATTGCGACACATAATTATTTTTTATTTTAAGTGTTTTCTGGTGCAGTTTAGCGGAAAACCATCAATTAAAATGTATTAATAATACACACTTGAATAAGTTAAATGTGTTGTAATGATAAACCACAGATATAAGGTGGTTATCAGGAAAGGCGTTGTTCTTGTGAAAGATAAACGGTTTCCGGTGTTTTTATTCACCGGAAACCGAGAGTTATATCCACTGTGCGATATATTCCGGCTCCACCGGACGCGAGAAGAAATAGCCCTGTGCTTCATCACAGCCAAACTCCAGCAGCAGACGCGCGGTCTCGGCATCCTCCACGCCTTCCGCCAGCACTACGTAATCCAGCTCTTTCAGCATCTGGATAACGTTACGCACGATAATCTGGCTGCTGCGCTCCTGCGCGATGCTGGATGTGAGCGAGCGGTCGAGCTTGATGATGTCGATAGGGATGCGGCGCAGGTAGTTGATGTTGCTGTAGCCCGCGCCAAAGTCGTCCAGCAGGATCTTAAAGCCGCGTAGTTTGAGCATATCCATCTCGCAGAGCGCGGTTTCGCTCTCCAGCGCTTTTTCGGTTTCCAGACATTCGATTCGAATATCGTTGGTCGAAAGCCCGGCGCGCAGTACACGCTCTTCCAGCGCGTCGGCAAACCCGCTTCGGGAGAGATCGCTAACGCTGATATTGACGGACAACGGCAGGGTGATCCCCTCTTTGCGCCATTTCTGGAGCTGTTGGAGCGCAGCGCCAATCACCCATTGCGTTATCTCTTCCATCAGACTGGTATTTTGCGCCAGCGGAATAAACACTCCCGGTGGGATATCCCCGCGCGTCGGATGACGCCAGCGGAGCAGCGCTTCCGCGCCGACCGCCCGGTTCGTGCTGAGTTTGATTTTTGGCTGATACATCAGATAGAGGCCGCGGTTTTTGGCGATGCTCTCACTGAGATCGTGCAGCAGCTGGAAATCGACGTTGCGCTTCTCATCGCGCTTAGCGTCAAAAACCATATGACGCTTGTTAAGCCAGATGGCTTCATGCAGCGCGCTGATGGCGCGACGCAGCGCCTCGTTGGGCGAGGTTTTCTCGGGCTGCCAGGCCACTTCGCCCGCGAAAATATTCAGCCGTATATTAATGCCCTGCAACATCCGCGCGTTAACCACCGGCAGTACCGCGGCGTTACGGCGAATGGCTTTCTGGTTGCGCGTTTTAAGGAGCAGCGCGTAGCGGCCTGTCGCCACGTTATAGAGCACCGTCTCGTTTTTCAGGCGCAGCTTCATGCGCAGCAGCGGGCCGAGATCGTTAAGCAGCGTCTCCAGCGCCGGCATACCGAGCGAACGCGCCAGCTCATACGCGGTCGGCATGTCGATGCAGTCGAAAATCATCAGCGTATAGCGCTCGGTGCTGCCGCTGGCGGAAAGCCGTTCCATATCAGCCAGCAGTTTCTGGCAGTTAGGGAGGCGGGTCACCGGGTCTAAAAAGCCGACCGCGTTTAAGGTCTCAAGCCAGGCACCGGTCAGCCCGGCGATAAGCGTGAGCGTGCGGGCGCGCTCCTCGTCAAACAGCTGCGCCACGGTATCTGTCATGCCGATGGTGCCGGTCAGGGTGCCGTCGCGCGTGCGCAGCGGCGCCAGGGCGTAGAAACGCAGATCCGGGGAGGCAGCGGCCAGCGGATGCAGACGCGCCTGCGCATCCAGCGCCGTGTCACAGCACCAGACCGGCTCGTTGTGCGTACATAACGACTGCGTCAAAACCGACGCGTCGATTTGCAACGGTTCAGGATGCGCGAGATGCACCGGCAGGCCCGCTTTATCCACCACGGCGATAAAACAGCCAGGAATGCCGAGCGCAAGGCTTGCAAGCCTCGCAAATTGCAGCAGTACCGGGTCCTGATGCCCGTGATTTCCCCGGAGCATATCCAGGGCTGCCATGCGTCTGGCATCTTTTCTGTCGATGTGGCTAAACATAAGGGGTGCTACCTTTAAGCACGGCTTCTTTTATGGCGCGAGCGCCTCGGGCTTTGACTGTCAACGCGGGCGTTGTGTTATCTGCATCATCGGCAAGGGCGCGCGGAGCTTTAACGCTAAGCGCGCGTTCACCCTAAATTGCCAGGCGGATACGGCGTGAGGGGTTACGTCAACGCGCCCGGTAAAATTGTGCGTCAGGCAGGGTCAGAAATAGCGGCGCGCTGGCCACTTCATACACGCAAAACACCACCAGGCGACGATATTGAGGCCAGGCAGCGTCAGCAATAGCGCCATCGACCAGCCGAAGCCTGCGCGCGTGGCGATTTTGTAAGAAGGGATAAAAATCAGCAGCCAGACCGTAAAGGCCAGCGCCAGCGTGGGTATTCCAGGCAGCATAGGTTCTTCCCCGTCCATTTTCAGAAGGTTATCGGCAGGGCAGGGAATAAGTTGAGAATTTTCTGAAAGCTGTCAGCGAACGGCGAGAACCGTCAGCGGCGCGCGCAGCATGGTGAAAAGCTGAAACTGACTGGCGTCGGAGACATCGCGCAGCACATCGCCATTGCGATAGACCAGATTTTTGATATGCCCGAGCTGGCGCCAGACCACAATCGCCGAGGCGATAAGCGAACAGTTCTGTTCCGTCTGAATACACTCAAGCGTCGCGTACTGGGAATCATCCAGTTGATTAATAAAGACCTGTAGCGCATCAGCGGGAATAATGGCTTTAATGTCATCAAGCATAACGTCGCTGACGGTGTGGGAAAGACGTAACGTAACGCGCGGGGTTCTCATTGCGGTAGGTCGGCCCTGACTTGTTAAATTTATAAGCAGGATTACGTTAACACATCACGTGCAGATTTGATTCATCCTCTTTTATGGCGAGAGAAGGGTGAAGCAGATCAACTTTTTCTGTGGAATGGCCTTAACTGATACTTGATCTGCGTCATAAAAAATCGCATATTGCGACCGCATTCTCAGTATGGATACGCAATCATGACGCTCTATCAACATATGCTCGTGTTTTACGCCGTCATGGCGGCAATCGCGGCGCTCATTACCTTTTTTATCGCCAAAGACAAAACCAGCATTAAGCTGCTTTGCGCGACGCTTATCGGCGCGACCTGGCCGATGAGTTTCCCTGTCGCCCTGCTGGTGGCGCTGTTTTAATCCTCAAAGGCATCGCTTCGGCTTGAAATTCCTGCGCAATGTATCACCATAAAGCCAGTTGAATCACCGGAGCGAACGATGCTGCCTGAAAATTACCCCTCCCGCACCGATGCGGAAAAACGCCTGCTGGCGGTCAATGCCGCCCTTGAACTGATCAAAGCCTCTGTGGCGGCCCCGAATGGTTATGAAGGGCGCGATAAGCTTGCCAAAGATATCGAATATACCCGTCACCACCTGGCTGAACTGGCTGACGCCATCCAGGCGGCGCTGGAAAGCCGTTAAGCGTACACGGCGATTTTGAACTGAACATCAGGAGACGCGATGGAGGCCATTAAAGGCTCTGAAGTCAATGTGCCGGACGCGGTCATCGCCTGGCTGCTGGATGGCCGCGGTGGTGTGAAGCCGTTGCAGGATGACGCTATTATCGATAAAGACCAGCCCTGCTGGCTGCATCTGAATTATGCCAACCCGGAGAGCGCGCAGTGGCTCGCTGAGACGCCGCTGCTACCAAACCTGGTGCGTGACGCGCTGGCGGGCGAAAGTTTGCGCCCACGCGTGACGCGCATGGGCGACGGTACGCTGATTACGCTGCGCTGCATCAACGGCAGCACCGACGAGCGACCCGATCAGCTGGTGGCGATGCGGCTCTATATCGATGAACGGCTTATCGTCTCCACGCGCCAGCGTAAAGTGCTGGCGCTTGACGATATCATTCACGACCTCAACGAGGGCAGCGGCCCGGCGGATGTCGGCGGCTGGCTGGTGGACGCCTGCGACGCGCTGACCGATCACGCCAGCGAATTTATCGAAGAGCTGCACGATAAAATCATCGATCTCGAAGACAATCTGCTGGAAGAGATCGTGCCGCCGCGCGGCGTGCTGGCGCTGCTGCGCAAGCAGTTGATTGTAATGCGCCGCTACATGTCGCCGCAGCGCGATGTTTTTTCTCGCCTCGCCAGCGAGCGTTTTAGCTGGATGACGGACGATCACCGCCGCCGGATGCAGGATATCGCCGACCGTCTTGGCCGCGGACTGGATGAGATCGACGCCTGTATCGCGCGTACTGCGGTGATGTCCGACGAGATTTCCCAGACGATGCAGGAATCGCTGTCGCGCCGCAGTTATACGATGTCGCTGATGGCGATGGTCTTTTTGCCCAGCACGTTTCTCACTGGCCTGTTTGGCGTCAACCTCGGCGGTATTCCCGGCGGCGGATGGCACCTCGGGTTCAGCGTGTTTTGCGTGGCGCTGGTGTTGCTGATTGGTGGTGTTACGTGGTGGTTACATCGAAGTAAATGGTTGTAAAAAAACGCCTTTCAACCGCGCCATTGCAGTAAAAACACCCACGAGTTTGAGCGATATCAAAAAATGCCGGGCGGTTTCGCGGCATCATTCTTGTCGCAGGTGAATGCAACGTCAAGCGATGGGCGTTGCGCTCCATATTGTCTTACTTCCTTTTTTGAATTACTGCATAGCACAATTGATTCGTACGATGCCGGCTTAATTAAGTCGGCTTTTTTTTGCCCGTTTCTTGTGGTCTGATCCGCGCGCCGCCGCGCTTTTCCCTTCTGTGACGCATCTTCTACGCTTAAGGTATCTGCCACGTAAAGAGGAAGCGACTATGCAGCATCTGTATCAGACCCGCATGAGCGATCCGGTGCCCATCGATCCCGTACCGGTGCCGGACCCGATCCCAACGCCGCAGCCCGTGCCCGATCCGCCATCGCCCGACCCGCGTCCTATCGACGACCCACCGCCGCATATGCGTTAAGCGCGCAAAAAAAAGCCCTCCGCGGGGAGGGCATCAGGCTTATTTGATTTCCAGCACGTCGAGGCGCTGCATCGGCGGGGCCTCTTCATCTTCCGGCGCCCAGCCTGCGGGCTTCATCGGGATCTCTTCACGGTCGAACGCCAGATCGCCGCCGTTCACCACTTCAGAGCCGTGATGAATGCCTTTGAAATCGAACAGTTCGGTGTCGCACAGGTGCGACGGCACCACATTCTGCATCGCGCTGAACATGGTTTCGATACGGCCCGGATAACGTTTATCCCAGTCGCGAAGCATATCGGCGATCACCTGACGCTGCAGGTTGGGCTGCGAGCCGCACAGGTTGCACGGGATAATCGGGAAACCTTTCGCCTGCGAGAAACGCTCAATGTCTTTTTCACGGCAGTAGGCGAGCGGGCGAATCACGATGTGCTTACCGTCGTCGCTCATCAGCTTCGGCGGCATGCCTTTCATTTTGCCGCCGTAAAACATGTTCAGGAACAGCGTTTGCAGAATGTCGTCACGGTGATGGCCGAGCGCGATTTTGGTCGCGCCAAGCTCGGTGGCGGTGCGGTAAAGAATGCCGCGACGCAGACGCGAGCAGAGCGAGCAGGTGGTTTTCCCCTCCGGGATCTTCTCTTTGACGATCCCATAGGTATTTTCCTCAACGATTTTATATTCCACGCCAAGTGATGACAGATACTCCGGCAGAATATGCTCCGGGAAACCCGGCTGTTTCTGGTCGAGGTTTACCGCCACCAGCGAAAAGTTAACCGGCGCGCTCTGCTGCAAATTGCGCAGAATTTCCAGCATCGTGTAGCTGTCTTTACCGCCGGAGAGGCAGACCATAATCCGATCGCCTTCTTCAATCATATTGTAATCGGCGATGGCCTCCCCGACATTGCGGCGCAGGCGCTTCTGCAATTTGTTGAGGTTGTACTGCTCTTTTTTACTAATTTCTTGAATTTCAGACATTTAAAAGTGGCTCAGTTCTGCGTTGCGGCGCGCCCTGGCGGATTGCCCGGCGCGTGTATTCACCGTTGGCTTGCCCGCGCGCGGCATAAATCGCCGCTTGCGCCAGCAGGCCCGAATATTGTTCCTGTGCGTGGCGTGTATGGTACGGATTACGGCGACGAATACCAGCGCGTTTTGCGCAGCGCCGCCTGTTTTGAAGCGGTAACAATTTGCTGCCACACTGAGAAAGATCGGATGCCGGGCCTGAGTGCCTGCGGCGGGGATAATCACAACGGGAGGGGCTATGCGTCTGGCGTCTTATAACGTAGAAAACCTGTTCGATCGCGCGCGCGTGATGTCGCAGAGCAGCTGGTCGCAGGGGCGGCCGGTGCTGGAAAAATTCGCGCGGCTGAATGAACTGCTCGGCGAAATCACCTACAGCGATGCCAGTAAGAAAGAGATGGTAAAGCTGATGGTGGCGCTCGGGCTTGAGAAATCGGACACCGGGCCGTTTGTCATTCTGCGTCGCAACCGTGGCAACCTGCTGAAGCGCCCGCGCGACGGCGGTATCGAGATTATCGCCAGCGGCCGCGCCGACTGGGTCGGCTCGCTTGAGCTTATCGAATCGCCGGTCGATGAAGTCGCCATGCGCATCACCGCCAAAGTGATGCGCGATCTTAACGCCGATGTGCTGGCGGTGGTGGAGGCCGAGAGCCGTCCGGCGCTGGCGGCGTTTAACCAGGAGATTATCGCGGCGCTCGGCGGCGAGCCGTTTCGTCACGTCATGGTTATCGACGGCAACGACAGCCGCGGCATTGACGTCGGCCTGCTTACCGGCGCGGAGTATCCCATCGGGCCGATGCGCAGCCACGTGGACGATCGCGACGCGCGCGGCCAGCTGATTTTTTCACGCGACTGCCCGGAATATTCGGTGCCGCTGAAAGGCGGCGACACGCTGTGGGTGATGGTGAATCATCTGAAGAGTAAAGGCTACGGCGGCAAAGCGGATTCCGATGCCCGGCGTAAAGCGCAGGCGCAGCGGGTGGCGGAAATCTACCAGGCGCGCCGCGCCGCTGGCGAGCAATTTATCGCCATCGCAGGCGATTTCAACGACACGCCGGAGAGCGACACCCTGGCACCGCTCCTGAAAGAGACCGATCTGCGCGATGCCTTCACGCATCCGGCGTTCGATAACGGCGGATATCCCGGCACCTGGGGCAACAGCGCCAAAAACAACAAGCTCGATTACATTCTACTGTCACCTGCGCTCTGGGAGCGCGTCACCGCGGGTGGCGTTATTCGTAAAGGTATGTGGCCCGGCGAGCGGCCGGTCAAATGGGAGGTTTACCCGGAGCTGAAAAAGCCGCAGCAGGCCGGCTCCGATCACGCGGCACTGTGGGTGGATCTCAATATTTAAACCAGCGGCGACAAAAAACGGGCTACGCGATATCAGCGCTGGCCCGGATTAATCCGCGTTTTCTCACCGGGTGAAAGAATAATATAAGCCAGTACGCCGCGCGTTATATTTCTCTCTTTTTATAGCTGAAATATTTTCGTATAAATTATTGTTATATAAGTCGTTATACGTATGCATCTCCGCCTCGCTAATAACGCGGTTTGCGTGCTTTCAATCCACAAAAATAAACCTCCGCAGCGGATAAAAATTACCCGTCTGGTTTCCCGCTTCGCTTGCATAAATATCTCGTCAACTATACTGAAACCTGAATTTATCGTTGGCGCTGATAAGCGTCAGGTTCCTGAAACCAGGATGTCTTTCGTGTCTTTACGAGCGCGAAATGAAAAGAAACAGGAGAACAAACCATGACGACACGTCCACAACCGCCATTCCCTGAACAGCAGCAGAATGTCCCTGGCAGTACCACGAAGATGCAGCCGCAGCCGGATCACGGCGAAACGAGCTATAAAGGCTCCGGACGACTCACCGGCAAGGCCGCCATCATCACCGGCGGCGACTCCGGTATTGGCCGCGCGGTCGCCATTGCGTATGCCCGCGAAGGGGCGGATGTGCTTATCTCGTATCTTGATGAGCATGACGATGCCAAAGACACCGCGCGTCTCGTGGAAGAGGCGGGCCGCAAAGCGGTTCTGGTGCCAGGTGATATCACCGACGCCGCCCACTGCCGCGCGCTGGTGCAAAAAGCCGCCGATGAATTCGGCAAAATCGACATCGTGGTCAACAACGCCGCGTTCCAGATGACCCGCGATTCGCTGGATGAAATCAGCGATGAAGAGTTTGACCGCACCATGAAAACCAACCTCTACGGCATGTTCTGGATCTGCAAAGCGGCTGTGCCGCATATGCCAGCGGGGGGTTCAATTATCAATACCGCGTCGGTCAATGCCGATCAGCCGAAGCCGAAACTCATCGCGTATTCCGCCACCAAAGCGGCTATCGTCAACTTCTCAGGTAGCCTCGCCGCGCTGCTTGCCGAAAAAGGCATTCGCGCGAACGCCGTTGCCCCAGGCCCCATCTGGACGCCGCTGATTCCGTCCACCATGCCGCCGGAGCAGGTGAAAGAGTTCGGCAGCCAGGTGCCGCTGGCGCGTGCCGGTCAGCCTGCTGAACTGGCGCCGGTTTATGTGATGCTCGCAAGCGACGAGGCAAGCTACGTCTCCGGCGCGACTGTGGCGGTCACGGGCGGCCTGGCGGTTATCTGATAAAAAAGGAGAGAGGGATGCTCAACTATCCGCTTACGCTGACGACGCCGCTCGCGACCCACATCTTCGGCGGCACGCGCATCAAAACGCAGCTCGGTAAGGCGGAACTGCCGGAATCGCGCATCGCGGAAACCTGGGAGGTGAGCGACGTTGACGGCATGATAGCGACCGTCACCAATGGCGAATACGCTGGCATGTCGCTGCGTGAGCTGGCGAAGCGCTATCCCGATGAACTGGTCGCGCCAGGCTGGCGCGGCCCGTACTTTCCGCTTCTGAGCAAATTTATCGACGGCAGCGGCATGCTGCCGGTGCATCTGCATGCTAACGACGACATCGCGCAGCGTCTCGAAAACCAGCCGAACGGCAAAACCGAGGCCTGGCATATTCTGTGGGCTGCACCCGGCGCGACCTGCCTTGTCGGTATCAAAACCGGCATGAAAAAAGAGGCGATCCGCGAGGCGCTGCTGGCGGGCGATTATGACCGCGTCATGTACCGCTTGCCGCTGAAAACCGGCGACACGATCTATGTACCGGGCGGCCAGCTGCACTCCTTCGGGCCGGACACGCTTATCTATGAAATCGAACAGACGTCTGACATTCAGCAGCATGCGATGCCGTGGAATATGGAAGATGGCTCGCCAGTGCCGCCTGACGAGCAGGCGCGTAACATCGATAAACTGCTGGAAGAGCTGCGCCCGGAACTGCTGACCCAGCCGCAGCGCGGGCTGGTGCTCGAAGAGTGCGAGGCCGTTCAGCGCCTGGTGTGCTGCGCAGGTCCTTATTTCGCGCTGGAGCGCTGGCGCTTCGATACCTGCTACGACTATCACTTCTCCTCAGTGCGCATCGTCACCAATATCGGCGCGCCGGTGACGATTCACACGCCCGGTAACGCGGTGATGACGCTTGAGCGCGCGCAGAGCGTGATTCTGCCCGCCGCGCTCGGCGAGGCGGAGTTCTGCGGTAAAGGCGAGTTGCTGGTAGGTTATGTGCCCGATCTGGCGCAGGAGATTGTCGCGCCGCTGCGCGCCGCAGGCTACCCGCAGGCGGCCATCGACGCGCTCGGCGATATCAGCGGGCGTCTGCGCTAGCGCGCTGTTTCTCAAGCCGCCGGTAGAGCGTGCTGCGCGAGACGCCAAGCTTGCGCGCGGCAAGGCTCATATTCCCGTTCACGCTCTGCAATACGGCGTCCACATCCGGCGCAGCGTTCTCTGAAGGCTGCGCCGTTTCTTTATGTCCGTCCACAGAACAATAGGGGGGCGGCAGGTCGCTTAACGTGACAACGTCACCGTCGTCCGCCAGCGCCAGCAACACTTTCAGCAGGCTTGCGAGCTGGCGCACGTTCCCCGGCCAGGGGAGGCGCGCGATATGCTCAACCACATCGGCAGAGAGCGTGACGCCGCGGCGCGCACCGCCCAGCTCCTGCCACAGCCGCTGAACAAAACGCGGCAGCGCGGGCCATTCGCGCAGCGGCGGAATGCGCAGCCGGTACTCTTCAATACGGTAAAAGAGATCTTCACGAAACGCGCCGCGCGCCACCATCTCATCCAGCGGACGGTGGGTGGCGCAGATAAGCGTAAACGCCACCGGTACCGCGCTGGTGCCGCCGAGCGGCACCACCTTTTTCTCCTGCAATACCCGCAACAGGCGGGTCTGCATGGCAAGCGGCATATCGCCAATTTCATCCAGAAACAGCACGCCGCCGTCGGCTTCGCGGATTTTACCGATATAGCCGCGGCTGCTCGCACCGGTAAACGCGCCGGGCTGGTAGCCGAAAAGCTCCGATTCAATCAGCTGCTCTGGCAGTGCGGCGCAGTTAATGGCGACGAACGGGCCGTCGCGCCACTGGCTCTGCTGATGCAGGCGGCGGCTCAGGTGTTCTTTGCCGCAGCCGGTTTCACCGGTAATACACAGCGCGATGCCCGCGTTCAGCAGGCGTAGCGCTTTGGCGGTTTCAACGCCGCTCTCTTCTTCCTGCAAAAGCGCCGGATGCGCGGCCCAGACGCGCCGCGCCGGAAGCTGGCGGCGGGTGTGGTAGCAGCGCTGGTTGATGGCGGTAAGCGCGGCGTTATCGCCTGCTGGCATGGCCTGCGGGAACAGCGCATCAAGCGAAAGCGTGCCGATATGCGCCGTAGAAAGCTTGAATTCATCCATCGCCAGTTTATTGGCGGCCACCAGACGGTTATCGCTGAACGCCAGCAGCAGTTCCTGTGCCGAGCCGAGCGCGGCAGGATCGGTGTGCAACCGCAGCAGCCACTGCTGCGCGTCGAGCTGCGCGATAACCCAGTCGTGTTCCAGCTGGCGTACGGCCTGGCGCATCAGGCGGCCTGCCTCAGCCACGGGCTGTTGTGCAGGCGTTGAGAGATCCAGCACGCCCGCTATTTGTCCATCCGGGCGGAACACCGGCACGCCGTAGCAGTAAAGCCCGGCGTTCTGATTGAGGAAATGCTGGCTGCCGTGGACTTCACACGGCGCGTGCAGCGCCAGCGCGGTGCCGATGGCGTTGGTGCCGCGCGCGTGTTCGCCCCACAGATTACCGGGCGCGAGCGCCACGCGCTGCGCCTTATGTAGAAACTGATTATTGCCGAAGGTATCCAGCACAAGGCCGGTATCGTCCGTGGCGACCACGACCGACGGCGCGCGGCTCAGGCTCTCACCGAGCCGCTGCATCAGCGGGCGGGCGAGCGTTTTCAGCCAGCCGTGTTGCGATCGCGCCTCTTCAAGCAGGGCGCGACTGACAAACGAGGTGGCGTCGTCGTCGCGGGTTAGCCCGTAGCGCTGGCTGCGCTGCCAGGAGTCATTCAGCAGACACGGAAAAGACAGGTCGTCGCAGTACGGCGTTAAGCCTGCGGAGGTCAACGAGGCGCTGTGCGGCATGGCATTCTCCGGGTGGGTATATATGTTTCAAATATGTAGCATTTTGGTGTTGCATGTGTTGCGACACATGACACAGTTCCGCGACATTTTCCGGGTTCCACGCGCGCCCGACGCGCCAGTACGTTACCTGCATTATTTCTAACTATCTGATTATAAGTGGTTAATAAGAAATCTTCGTCTGGCTCGCCACTCTGGCATAAGACCTGCTTATGTCTGTGCGCCGCACAGATAACTGTGCTTAACCGATTGTCGCTACACTGAGGAATCTGCCATGAAATATGCTCACCCCGGTCAGCCTGGTGCTCTCGTTAGCTTTAAACAGCGTTATGGAAACTTTATTGGCGGTCAGTTTGTCGAGCCTGTCGAAGGTCAATATTTCACTAACACCACGCCGGTGACGGGCGCGGTGGTGGCGGAGTTCCCGCGTTCGGGCGCAGCCGATATCGAGCGCGCGCTGGACGCGGCACATGCCGCAGCGCCCGCGTGGGGCAAAACCAGCGTACAGGAGCGTTCGAACCTGCTGCTGGCCATCGCCGATCGTATGTCGGGCCATATCGAACAGTTAGCGCTGACCGAAAGCTGGGACAACGGTAAACCGATTCGCGAAACGCTGAACGCCGACATTCCACTGGCGGTAGACCACTTCCGCTACTTCGCCGGTTGTCTGCGCGCCCAGGAGGGCAGCGTGGCGGAAATCGATCAATACACCGTGGCCTATCACATCTATGAGCCGCTCGGCGTGGTCGGGCAGATAATCCCCTGGAACTTCCCTATCCTGATGGCGGCGTGGAAACTCGCGCCTGCGCTGGCGGCGGGCAACTGCGTGGTACTCAAACCTGCGGAACAGACGCCGCTTGGCATTTCCGTGCTGATGGAGCTGATTGGCGATCTGCTGCCGCCGGGCGTGGTGAACGTGGTGCATGGCTTCGGGCAGGAGGCGGGCGAGGCGCTCGCGCGCAGCAAACGCATCGAGAAAATCGCGTTTACCGGCTCGACGCCGGTCGGACGGCATATTCTGGCCTGCGCGGCGGAAAATATTATCCCCAGTACCGTCGAGCTTGGCGGAAAATCGCCTAATATTTATTTTGCCGACATTATGCAGGCAGAGCCTGAATTTATCGAAAAAGCGGCCGAAGGGCTGATTCTGGGCTTCTTTAACCAGGGGGAAGTGTGCACCTGTCCTTCCCGCGCCCTGATTCAGGAATCGATCTACGAACCCTTTATGGAACGTGTGTTGGCGCGTATGGCCAACATTCGTAAAGGCGACCCCTATGACACTGACACCATGATTGGCGCGCAGGCCTCTCAGGAGCAGTTCGACAAAATTCTCTCTTACATTGATATCGCGCGCGGCGAGGGCGGCCAGATCCTTGCGGGCGGCTCGCGTGTGAACCACGGCGCGGCGCTGGAGAAGGGCTTTTACATTGAGCCGACGCTGATTAAAGGCGAAAACGAGATGCGCTTCTTCCAGGAAGAGATCTTCGGGCCGGTTATCGGTATCACCACCTTTAAAGACGCTGATGAAGCCCTGAAACTGGCCAACGCCACCGAATTTGGCCTCGGCGCGGGCGTCTGGACGCGCGATACCAATCTCGCCTGGCGCATGGGCCGCGAAATCAAAGCGGGCCGCGTGTGGACCAACTGCTACCACCTCTATCCGGCGCATGCCGCGTTCGGGGGCTATAAAAATTCCGGTATCGGCCGCGAAACCCATAAAAAAGCGCTGGAGCATTACCAGCAGGTGAAAAATGTGCTGGTCAGCTATGACATCCAGCCTCTGAACCTTTTCTGATCCATCCGAACGACCTGTTAACGAGGTAACTGATGAAAGTGATGAAAATGAAAGCGGCAGTGGTCAAGGCCTTCGGGCAGCCGCTGGAGATCCAGGAAGTGCTGGTGCCGGAAGTGACGCCGGGCAAAGTGCTGGTGAAAATCGCGGCGACCGGCGTGTGTCATACCGATCTCCACGCGGCGGAAGGCGACTGGCCGGTGAAACCGAACCCGCCGTTTATTCCGGGCCATGAGGGTGTGGGGCATGTGGTGGCGGTCGGTCAGGGCGTGACGCATATTAAAGAGGGCGACCGCGTGGGCGTGCCGTGGCTCTATTCCGCCTGCGGGCACTGCGAACACTGTCTCAGCGGCTGGGAAACGCTCTGCCACGGTCAGCAAAACTCCGGCTATTCGGTCAACGGTACCTTTGCCGACTATTGTCTGGCGGATGCCAATTACGTCGGTATTCTGCCGGACAACGTTGAGTTCACCAGTATCGCGCCGATCCTCTGCGCGGGTGTGACGGTCTATAAAGGGCTGAAAATGACCGACACCAAACCGGGCGACTGGGTGGTGATTTCCGGCATCGGCGGGTTAGGGCATCTGGCGATTCAGTACGCCAACGCGATGGGCTTGAACGTGGCGGCGGTGGATATCGATAACGATAAGCTGGAATTTGCGAAACGCCTCGGCGCGCAGGTGACGGCCAACGCGCTGGAGGTCGATCCGGGCAGCTATTTCCATGACACTTTCGGCGGTGCGCACGGCGTGCTGGTCACGGCGGTGTCGCCAAAAGCGTTCGCCCAGGCGACCACCATGATGCGCCGCGGCGGTACGATGGTGCTCAACGGTCTCCCGCCGGGCAAATTCGATCTCTCTATCTTCGATATGGTGCTGGACGGCACCACGGTGCGTGGCTCTATTGTCGGTACGCGTAAGGATCTCCAGGAGGCGCTCGATTTCGCCGGCCATAACAAAGTGGCGGCGGAAATTGCGGTCGAGCCGCTGGAGAATATCAACGATATTTTCGACCGTATGCGCAACGGGAAAATCACCGGTCGCATCGTGGTGGATATGTCGCTGTAAAAATAAGCGCCGCAGGGAGGCGGCGCTTATTACATCTCATTCTGATGAGTATCATCTGTCATTGTACTTTCATAAATAATCACGTTGCGTCATTACACCCTTATGGTCAGGTTGCAGATAAAAATATTTCTCATTAAGGTGTGGGTTTTTCTGACTTAAGGAAAGGTCATGTTTGGTTTATTGCACAAACTGCCGTGGCAGATGCCCGCGCTTATTCTTTTCTGGTGTGTTAACTGGTTTATTACCCTTTTTATTCTGGCCGTGGCGAATAAAACCCATGACCCGTCGCTGGTCGGTGCGGCCATTTGGTTTAATATGCTGTGGGTGTGTGCGTATATTATCGATTATTACGGACGCGCGGCGTTTCATACTCAGGAGCGCAAACGTCTGAAGGGTTTCCTGCCGCGCAAGCAGTACAGCAAAGTGAAAGCCTCGGTGTCGTTGTCTCGTACCGCCATGCTTACTATCTCCCTAAGCTTTTTACTGGCGGTCGCGCATGCGCCTGGCATTATTGTCTGGTCTCTGGTGGCTGCCTCTTGCTTGTTTGGCGCGATTAGCCTGACTCTGTCTTATCTGTTTTGCCTTTCGGTCCTCTCCCCGCGCGCCGCGTCGTTACTGAGCAAAGTACTGACCCTGCTGCTGGCGCTGGTGCTGTTTTTTGCCCGAATGATCGCCAGCGGCATGTTGCTTGAATCCTGGGATATTTCAGCAGCGCAGCTCCCGTATACCACCTGGTCAATGATGTTATTTTTTGCGGCATTCATTGTGGTGAATATTGCCTATGTCGTTGTGATTGTGATTGCAGGCGTAATGGAGGCGAACCTGAAAAAACGTAAGAAACTCGCCAAATTCTCTCTGGACAGTCAGTATATATTTGTCGTGGTATTTACCTGCATTCTGTCGGCATTAATGATAGCGAATGTCCGCACGCTGGCCGGCGCGTTATTAAATTCCTTTTATCAGTTTGATACCCGCACGACGTTTCGCTGCGGCGATCGCTATCAGACGATTTATGAACTTGGCGAAAAGGCGCGTTATTTAACGGTGGGGGACAATCAGTACCGTGGGTTTTTCCTGAAAGACGGGGATTTACACGGCGTGGCGGTGAAATGCACGACCGGCGATAAATTTACCTGGTATCGGGTATTAAGCCGCGAGGAACTGGGTGAAAACGCCCCTGCCAAAAACAGGGGCGATGATAAAGATAAGCGCTAAATTACTCGCTGACTTTCTCGGCTTTGCCCGCGAGCTGCGCCAGGAAGTCGTAGCGTTTTTGCAGATCGGCGGCGGCGTCTTTCCAGAGCTGTTCGGCCACCTCCGGCTGCTGCGCGTCCAGGCGACGGAAGCGCTGCTCGGTGAGCAGGGTTTCCGCCAGCGCGTCTGACGGCGGGCGCGAATCGAGCGCCAGCGGCAGCTTGCCTTCGTCGGCGCGGCGCGGGTCGAAGCGATATAGCGGCCAGAAGCCCGTCGCGGTCAGCTGGCGCATCTGATCGTGGCTCAGCGCCAGATCGTAGCCGTGCTCCTCACAAGGGCTGTAGGCGATAATCAGCGACGGGCCGGGGTAGGCTTCCGCCTCCTGAATCGCTTTCACCGTCTGGTTAAGCTGCGCACCCAGCGAAATCTGCGCCACGTAAACATGCCCGTACATCATCATGCTCATGCCGAGATCTTTACGTGCCTTGCGCTTGCCGTGTTCGCCGAATTTCGTCACCGCGCCAAGCGGCGTGGCTTTCGACGCCTGGCCGCCGGTGTTGGAATAGCACTGCGTATCGAGCACCAGAATATTGACGTTCTCGGTCAGGCTCAGCACATGATCGAGGCCGCCGAAACCGATGTCATACGCCCAGCCGTCGCCGCCAATCAACCAGATGGATTTTTCCACCAGCGCGTCGGCGTCGGTCAGCAACTGTTGTGCGCCTTCAACGCCCTGTAACTGCTGGCGCAGTTCCGCGATCTGTTCGCGACGCACTTCCGGCGTGGCGTCAGCGTGCAACGCCTCATAGAGCGCAGGCGTGAGTTTATCGGCAAACTGCGTGAGCAGACGCTGCACGCGCGCCTTATGCTGATCGACCGTTAAGCGGAAACCCAGGCCGAACTCCGCGTTATCCTCAAACAGCGAGTTCGCCCACGCCGGGCCGCGGCCGTTCGCGTCGGTGGTGTACGGCGTCGAGGGCAGGTTACCGCCATAAATTGACGAACAGCCGGTGGCGTTGGCAATCAGCAGACGGTCACCGTAAAGCTGGGTCAGCAGCTTGATATAGGGCGTTTCCCCACAGCCGGAGCATGCGCCGGAGTATTCGAACAGCGGGGTGATGAGCTGCGAGGTGCGAATGTCGATACGCTCAAGCGAGCTGCGATCGATTTCCGGCAGGTCCAGGAAGAAGTCGTAGTTGCGTTTCTCTTCTTCCACATGCTCCAGGCGCGACATCATATTAATCGCCTTGATTTCCGGGTTCTGGCGGTCTTTCGCCGGGCAGACCTCGACGCACAGGTTGCAGCCGGTGCAGTCTTCCGGCGCGACCTGCAGCACATATTTCTGGCCGCGCATATCGCGCGACTTCACATCCAGCGCGGCGAGCGAGGCGGGCGCGTCGGCGAGTGCTTCCGGCGCCACCACTTTGGCGCGGATAGCCGAGTGCGGACAGGCGGCGACGCAGTGGTTGCACTGGGTGCAAAGCTCCTCTTTCCAGATGGGGATCGCTTCCGCAATATTTCGTTTCTCCCACCGGGTCGTGCCGAGCGGCCATGTGCCGTCCGGCGGCAGCGCGGAGACCGGCAGCGCGTCGCCAAGCCCTGCCAGCATCGCGGCGGTCACCGTTTTGACAAAATCGGGCGCGGCGTCGGAGACCACGGGCGGGCGCAGGTGGCTGGTCTCATCCACCGGCTGGCGCGCCACTTCAAAGAGGGATTCGCGGGCCAGCGCCAGCGCCTGCCAGTTGCGCTCCACCAGCTCCTGGCCTTTGCTGCTGTAGCTTTTGGCGATGGCACCCTGGAGCGCCTCCAGCGCGCTGTCGCCCGGCAGGATCTGCGTGAGATGGAAAAACGCCATCTGCATCACGGTGTTGATGCGCGCGCCGAGCTGGCATTCACGGGCGATTTTCGCGGCGTTCACCACAAAGACGCGCGCGTTTTTGTTATTCAGCACCGCCTGGACTTCCTGCGGCAGCTGATGCCAGACCTCATCCGGCGCGTATGGCGTGTTAATCAGAAAAATACCGCCGGGTTTCAGGCGCTCGGCCATCTGGTATTTATCGATGAACTGCAACTGATGGCAGCCGACGAAATCCGCCTGGCTTACCAGATACGCGGAGTTAATGGGCCGCTCGCTGACGCGCAGGTGAGAAACGGTCAGACCGCCCGCTTTTTTGGAGTCATAAACGAAATAGCCCTGGGCGTACCACGGCGTCGCGTTACCGATAATTTTAATGTTGTTTTTGGTGGCCGAGACGCTGCCGTCGCTGCCAAGCCCGTAAAACAGCGCCTCCAGGCGCGCGTTAGAGGGCAGCGTATTCTCCGGCAGCGGCAGGGAAAGATGCGTCACATCGTCATAAATCCCGACGGTAAAGCGCGGTTTCGGTTTTTCTGCGCGCAGTTCATTAAACACCGCCAGCACGCAGTCCGGCCCGAACTCTTTGGAGGAAAGCCCGTAGCGTCCGCCGATGACGCGCGGCAGGCTGTCGCGCTCGCCGCTGTTAAAGGCTTCCGCCAGCGCGGTCATCACATCCAGATAAAGCGGCTCCGCCTGCGCGCCAGGCTCTTTGGTGCGGTCAAGCACCGCGATGCGCTGGACGCTCTGCGGCAGCGCCGCCAGCAGGTGACGCGCGCTGAACGGGCGGAACAGGCGAACTTTCAGCACGCCCACTTTCTCGCCGCGGGTGAGCAGTTCATCGACCACTTCTTCACAGGTGCCGCTGGCGGAACCCATCAGGATAATCACCCGTTCGGCCTCCGGGTGGCCGTAATACTCAAACGGCCGGTACTGGCGGCCCGTGGCGGCGGCGAAACCGTTCATCGCCTGTTCGACATGGTCATAGACCGCGTTATACCAGGGGTTGGTCGCCTCGCGGGACTGGAAATAGGTATCCGGGTTGGCGGAGGTGCCGCGGATCACCGGGTGTTCCGGGTTGAGCGCGCGGGCGCGGTGGGCGTCTATCTCCGCCTGCGGCAGCAGGGCGCGGATCGTGTCATCGGCGAGCGGCGCGATTTTGTTGATTTCGTGCGAGGTGCGAAAACCATCGAAGAAATGAATAAACGGCACGCGGCTTTTCAGCGTGGCGATATGGGAGATCAGCGCGAAATCCTGCGCCTCCTGAACGCTTGAGGCACAGAGCATCGCGCAGCCGGTCTGGCGTACGGCCATCACGTCCGAATGATCGCCGAAAATAGAGAGCGCATGGGTGGCGACGGTGCGCGCCGCCACGTGCAGCACAAAAGGCGTCAGCTGACCCGCGAGCTTATAGAGCGTCGGGATCATCAGCAGCAGGCCCTGGGAGGACGTAAACGAGGTGGAGAGGGCGCCGGTCTGGAGCGCGCCGTGAACGGTGGCGATAGCGCCCGCCTCGGACTGCATCTCCACCACGCGCGGAACGTCGCCCCAGACGTTTTTCATCCCGTTGCCGGCCCAGGCGTCGGCCTGCTCTGCCATCGTGGAGCTCGGCGTGATGGGATAAATAGCGATAACTTCACTGGTGCGAAAAGCGACTGAAGCGACTGCGCCGTTGCCGTCGATAGTAATCATAAAAGACCCTTACATTGCGCAACATTGTCAGATCTGTGCGGACGCAACAGACCCTGTAGTAATAAGGGAATTTTAGCAAAGCCCCGGAGTCGGGATTTTCGTTTTTGTGTACTGACTATTCGAGAGGTGAATGATTTCATGCGCAGGATCAAGAGAAATAGACCGAAAAGCGCAAGAAAATGTGTCTTCGTCCAAAAAAGCAGCAGCGGGAATCTCGACGCGCCGCGTCGGGCGGCCTATGATGCTCAGGTTTTGCTTGTCAACGAAAGGGGAGAAACATGCGAGCAGCGTTTTGGGTAGGATGTGCCGCGTTATTATTATCGGCATGCAGCAGCGAACCCGTTCAGCAGGCCACCGCGGCCCATGTGCCGCCGGGAATGCGGGCTGCGATGTCGAGCGCAGGGCAGGCGAACTGCGCGATGGTCGGAGGCTCGCTGTCGGTCGCGCGCCAGCTTGACGGCACCTCCACCGGCATGTGCGCACTGCCCAACGGCAAACGTTGCAGTGAAGCGGCGCTCGCCTCTGGCGCCTGCGCCGCCTACTGATTACGACATCAGATCCGCCAGTTTATAGACCAGACTGTACTGGCGGTATTTCAGGGTGAGCTGCTGTTTCTCCACGCTCACCTTCGCTCCCTGGCTTAACATCTCATTAATCAGCTTATCCAGCTCGTTGAGCTGCGGCTCGGCGCACAGCATGCGCGTTGACGCGAGCCCCTGCACCTTCAGCGTATCGCCATGCAGTTCACCCTGACCCATAAAGCGGTTGCACATGCTGCCGGAGACATGCATACGCTCGCCAAAGCTCAGCTCCGGCACGCGGCGCGTTGAGTCCAGTGGCGCGCCGTTGACGGTTTGCAGCACGTAGCGGTGGTGTTGCAGCGTTTCAGGCGTCACGTTTGACGTCGCCGTGTTCTGGCAACCGGCGAGCGTCATTCCCGCCAGCAAGGTGAAAAGGATTTTTTTCATGAGCGTCTCCCTGAGGTAAAAAACGCGACGCGCCAGGCGGCGCGTCGGCGGTGTTACACCAGCTCGTTCGGGCAGGGCTGGCCCTGTTCCAACTGGCGCAGATTTCCAAGCGTGGTTTCAGAAATGCTGATCAGCGCTTCTTCCGTCAGAAATGCCTGGTGGCCGGTGAATAGCACGTTATGGCAGGCGGAAAGACGGCGGAACACGTCATCCTGAATCACATCGTTGGATTTATCTTCAAAGAACAGATCGCGCTCGTTTTCATACACATCCATGCCAAGCGCGCCGATTTTCTGACGTTTGAGCGCTTCAATCGCGGCCTGGGAATCGATCAATGCACCGCGGCTGGTATTGATGATCATCACGCCGTCTTTCATCTGCTCGAAGGCGCTTTGATTCAGCAGGTGGTAGTTTTCCGGCGTCAGCGGACAGTGGAGGCTGATGACATCAGATTCCGCGAGCAGGGTCGGCAGGTCGACATATTCAACGCCAATCTCCAGCGCGGCGGCGCTCGGGTACGGATCGAACGCCAGTAGGCGCATGCCAAAGCCTTTGAGAATGCGCAGCGCCGCGACGCCGATTTTACCGGTGCCGATAACGCCTGCGGTTTTGCCGTACATCGTAAAGCCGGTCAGCCCTTCGAGGTTAAAGTTAGCGTCACGGGTGCGCTGATACGCGCGGTGAATGCGGCGGTTGAGACACATCATCATGCCCACCGCGTGCTCGGCCACGGCTTCCGGCGAGTAGGCCGGGACGCGAACGACTTTTAACCCCAGCTCTTTTGCCGCGTCGAGATCGACGTTGTTAAAGCCCGCGCAGCGCAGCGCGATAAATTTCACGCCATGCTTTTTCAGCTCTTCCAGCACCGGACGGCTGGCGTCGTCGTTAACGAAAATGCAGACGCCGTCGCAATGAATGGCGGTTTTCGCCGTGCGCTCGGTTAACAGGAAGTCATAAAATTCAAGATCGAAGCCATATTCCTGGTTAACATGCTGCAAATACTTTTTGTCGTACTGCTTTGTGCTATAAACCGCCAGTTTCATAAGACTTTCTCCAGTGATTTTCTGTGATCACGTTAGCATAATTAAAAAATTCGTACAAAGTTTAAAAATTAATGGTTGAACAGCTGCTTACCTCTAATTCTAGGTCAACTATGCTTTCATAGCCGCCCTGGCTTCACCTCGCCCGGCAAAGCTGTCAGAATAACGGCTTTCTTCGGCATAATTTCTCGCTGAATCAGGATATTAACGGCCCATGAAGGGTAAATACAGAGCCGTCATCGCTTTATTACTTCTGGTTGTGCTGCTGCCTCTGGCGCTGCTGTTAACCGCGGGCTACTGGCTACCGACGCTCGCGGGCGTCTGGCTGCCGCAGGGGACGCGCATCGCGCTGGAGCAGCGCCCGCGCCTGACCCGCTCCGCTATTGTGCTGCCGGATTTGCGTTATTTCGCGAGCGATTGCGAACTCGCCCACGCCCAAAATGTCGTGTTGAGCCACCCGACGCGCTGGCGGCTGCATCTGGACGCGCTCACTCTCAACACCGGCTGCTTCAGCGCCATACCTGACGACCCGGCGCCCGGCGCGCCGCGCACGCTCGCGCAGTGGCAGGCGATGCTGCCGGAAAGCGAGGTGGAGATAGCGCGTCTTAAACTCGCCGACCTGCCGGATTATGACGGCGCGCTCAGGGCGAGCCTGAGTCCGCAGGCGCAGCGCGTCGCGTTTACCGGCGACAAGCTGGACGTGAGCGCCAGGCTCGAAGGGCAGGCGCTGAAGGTGGAGCGCCTGCGTCTGTACCTCTTTGACGGCCAGCCGCCGGTGTCGCTGCTTGGCGATTTCACGTTAGGGCTGATGCCGGACGGCATTCCAACCCAAGGCGAGGCGCAGGCGCGCTTTTCGCTGCCGCAGGCACCGCATGACGCCCGCGCCGAAGTGACGTGGCGAGGCGGCGAAGGGCAGTTATTACTCTTTGCGCAGGACGATCCCGATCCGCTGCTCGATCTCCCGTGGCAGGCCGGTCACGACTCGTTTGCCTTCAGCGACGGGCGCTGGCGCTGGCCGTACGAGGGCTTTCCGCTGAGCGGTCGCGCCGCGCTGCGCGTGGAAAACTGGCGCGGCGGGCTGGATGCCGCGCGCATTAGCGGGCGCGTGAATGTGGTGACGCAGGGGAATGCCGGGAAGGGCAACGCGGTGATGACCTTCGGCCCCGGCACTCTGAGCCTGCGCGAGAGCGCGATGCCGCTGCGCATCACCGGCGAAGCTAAACAGGACGCGCTGGCGTTTTACGCAAGCCTCCCCGCCATGCTGCGCGGCCCGCTGCTGTCGCCTGCGCTGCATTTTATGCCGGGCGCGCTGCTGCGCTCGCGCGGGCGCATCATTGATGCGCTGAATATCGAAGAGATCCGCTGGCCGCTCGCGGGCGTCACGGTCACGGAAAAAGGCATCGACGGGCGGTTACAGGCTATCGCCCGCGCCAGCGAGCCCGGCCAGGGCGATATGCTGCTGCATCTCGATGGCCGCGCCGAAGATTTTTTGCCTGACGTTGGCCTGTGGCGCTGGCGCTACTGGGGCAACGGCACCTTTGAACCGATGCAGTCGCGCTGGTCTGTCGGCGGGCGCGGCGAGTGGCGCGATGAGGTGATCACGCTCAGTGAACTCAACACGCGTTTCGATAAGTGGCACTACGGGAGCATGACGGTCGACCATCCGCAACTGGCGCTCAGCACCCCGGTGCGCTGGGCGCGGGGAGCCGCAACTCAGGCGCTGGAGGGCGCGCTGAAGCTGGACGCCGGCGCCACGCGCTTTTCCAGCGGTGCCAGCCTGCCGCCGTCAACGCTTAATTTCAGCGTTCAGGGGCGCGACCCGAGCGCGTTCCAGTTTAAAGGCGATCTACACGCGGGTGAGATTGGCCCGGTGCGCGTCAATGGCCGCTGGGACGGCGAGCGCCTGCGCGGGCAGGCCTGGTGGTCGCCGCAGCCGCTCGCGGTTTTCCAGCCGCTGCTGCCGCCAGACTGGAAGCTGCTGCTGCGCGACGGCGGCTTTTACGCGCAGGTGGCGTTTTCCGCCGCCGCAGGCCAGGGCTTCGAAGCGGGCGGTCACGGCGTGGTGAAACAGGGCAGCGCCTGGACCAAAGACAACGAGTTTAACGGCGTGGACTTCGTGCTGCCGTTCCGCTTTCGCGATTCCACCTGGCAGCTCGGCACGCGCGGGCCGGTGCGACTGAACATCGCGGAGATCCAAAGCCAGGTGCCGGCGCGGGATATCACGGCGTCACTCCAGGGCGGCTACCCGTGGAGCGAGGCGAATCCGCTGGTGTTAAGCGACGTCAGCGCGTCGCTGCTCGGCGGCAAAATTCGTATGCAGCAGTTGCGCCTGCCGCAGCACACGGCCGCGCTGTTGCGCCTTGAAAATATTTCGTCGAGCGAGCTGATTACCGCCACCAACGTCAAACAGGTGGCGCTCTCGGGCGCCATTAACGGCGCGCTGCCGCTGTGGGTCGATAACCCGCAATGGATTGTGCATGACGGCTGGCTTACCAGCCCCGGCCCGCTGACGCTGCGCATGGATAAAGAGATGGCGGACGCGATGGCGCGGGATAACGCGGCGGCCGCGGCGGCGGTCAACTGGCTGCGCTATATGGAAATCTCCCGCTCCTGGACGCGGCTGGATGTTGATAACCTCGGCGTGCTGCGCATGCGTTCGGAGTTCCAGGGCGAAAGCCATGTGGACGGCAAAACCAGCGGCGTGCGGCTTAACTATCAGCATCAGGAAAATCTATTCACGCTGTGGCGCAGTTTACGTTTCGGCGATAATTTACAGTCCTGGCTTGAGCAACACGCGACGCTGCCCGCCGCGCGTTGCAAGGCAACGTCAGGGAAGACCTGCGAGGAACAACCATGAAAACCGCAATCACGCTGATGGCAGGCGTCATCATCCTGGCACTGTGCGGCTGTACGCCGCGTATTGAGGTGGCGGCGCCCAAAGAGCCGATTACCATTAATATGAACGTCAAAATTGAACACGATATCCATATCAAAGTGGATAAAGACGTCGAAGCGTTGCTGCAAAGCCGCAGCGATCTCTTCTGAGGAGACGGCCAATGAAAAGCCTGCTGGTCGTGATGCTGGCTCTGCTGCTGGCAAGCCCTGTCAGCTACGCGCTGACGCTTGACGAGGCCCGCGCGCAGGGGCGCGTGGGCGAAACGTTCACCGGTTATCTCGCGCCGGTGGCGCAGGATGGGGAAACGGCGGCGCTGGTGGCGCGCATTAATCAGGCGCGGGCAGAAAGTTACCGCGACGTCGCCCAACAGAACGGATTGCCGGTCGATGAAGTAGCGAAAATGGCGGGACAGAAGCTGGTGGCGCGCAGTAAACCCGGCGAATATGTCCGCGGCATCAATGGGCAATGGATGAAAAAATAACACCGCTACTCCCCACGGGTAACAGACGAGGCTGCGCGCCTGTGTCAGGCTCGGCAAACACGCTTACAGGAGAAACGTCATGACAACCGAATACACTCTGCCGCTGAACGACGCGCAGGCGTCATCGTTACCGGCTATTGCGCAGGTGCTGCGCGCTAACGCCGGGTTGTTTAAACATCTGGTGATGTCCGAGCACCCGGACGATATCCGCTACGCCTATCAGCCGGAGTCGTTCGAGATAACCGACATTACCGACCGCACGTTTACGTTCCGCTGTCTGGTGCACTATTTCGAGCCGTGCGGCGATCGCGATATGCACGATCCGCGAACCTACACCATTCCCTACCAGGTGCGCGATAACACGCTGGTGTTTGCGCTCGATGAAACGCCGTGGGTGGTGGCGTAACGCGGGCTGCGTCCATAAAAAAACCGCCCCGGAGGGCGGTTTTTTCGTCTGGCCGTCTGATTACGCAGAGACCAGCGCGTCGATAGCGGCTTTGGCGTCGCTCTGCGCTTTGGTCGCCATTTCCGGGCCGTAAGCCACGCCTTCGGCAAACACGAAGTTCACGTCGGTGATACCGATAAAGCCCAGGAACAGGGAGAGGTACGGGGTGACCAGATCGGTCGGGGTATCTTTATGGATGCCGCCGCGGCTGGTCAGTACGATAGCGCGTTTGCCAGTCACCAGACCTTCCGGGCCTTTCTCAGTGTAGCGGAACGTCACGCCAGCGCGGGCCACCAGGTCAAAGTAGTTTTTCAGCTGGGTCGGGATGTTGAAATTGTACATCGGCGCCGCAATAACAATCACGTCGTGCGCCTGCAGCTCAGCAATCAGTTCATCAGAGAGCGAGAGCGCGTCCTGCTGACGCGGGGTCAGCGGCGCGTCTGACGGACGCAGGGCACCAACCAGCTCGCCATCCAGTACCGGCACCGGGTTCGCCGCCAGGTCACGCACGGTGATTTCATCCGCGCTGTGCTTTTCACGCCACTGCTCTACGAAGTAGTCGGAAAGCTGGTTGGACTGGGAGTAACCTGCCAGAATACTGGACTTCAGAACGAGTACTTTGCTCATGGGATGTTCCTTTTTGATTTGGTTGTCAGGGCCGTTGCCCCTTGCCTGACGACAACTCTATTCACAAACCGATTACAGTGATAGCGCAATATATCGAAGTCTATGTTCTAAATTTTTGAACAAGGCGCGCCAGAAAGCGGTGTGGTACTCTACGCTTAACGAAACCCTAAGATTTAACGGGCCGTGCACAGGCCGTATAACACAATGATGGAAAAACAAAATATTACTCTCCCTGCCCTGATGGCACATCTCGACTCGCTGATGCTGCGCGATAAAAGCCGCTTCGCCCGTCGCCTCCACGGGGCTAAAAAGATTAAAAATACTGAATCTCAGCAGGCGCTTTTCGAACAGCTCTCTCAGGAGATGAGCGAGGCGGCAGGGAAAGTCCTGCTGCGCGAAGCGGCGCGCCCGGCCATTACGTACCCGGAAAACCTGCCGGTCAGCCAGAAGAAACAGGATATTCTCAATGCCGTGCGCGACCACCAGGTGGTGATCGTGGCGGGGGAGACCGGCTCCGGGAAAACCACCCAGTTGCCGAAAATCTGTATGGAACTCGGGCGCGGCGTGAAAGGGCTTATCGGCCACACCCAGCCGCGCCGTCTCGCGGCGCGTACCGTGGCGAACCGCATCGCCGAAGAGCTGCAAACCGAGCCGGGCGGCTGTGTCGGTTATAAAGTCCGCTTTAGCGATCACGTCAGCGACAACACCATGGTTAAGCTGATGACCGACGGTATTCTGCTGGCGGAGATCCAGCAGGACCGTCTGCTGATGCAGTACGACACCATCATCATCGATGAGGCGCATGAGCGCAGCCTGAACATCGATTTTCTGCTGGGTTACCTGCGCGAACTCCTGCCAAAGCGCCCGGATCTGAAAGTCATTATTACGTCGGCGACCATCGATCCCGAGCGTTTCTCGCGCCACTTTAATAACGCGCCGATTATTGAAGTCTCTGGCCGTACGTATCCGGTTGAGGTGCGCTATCGCCCGATTGTGGAAGAAGCAGACGACACCGAGCGCGACCAGCTACAGGCGATTTTCGATGCCGTAGAAGAGCTTGGCCGCGAAGGGCCGGGCGATATCCTGATCTTTATGAGCGGCGAGCGCGAAATCCGCGACACCGCCGACGGGCTGATGAAACTCAACCTGCCGCACACCGAGGTGTTGCCGCTCTATGCGCGGCTCTCCAACAGCGAACAGAACCGCGTCTTCCAGCCGCATGCCGGGCGACGCATTGTGCTGGCGACCAACGTCGCCGAAACCTCGCTGACCGTGCCGGGCATTAAATATGTGATAGATCCGGGGACGGCGCGCATCAGCCGTTACAGCTACCGCACCAAAGTGCAGCGTCTGCCGATTGAGCCGGTGTCTCAGGCGTCCGCCAACCAGCGTAAAGGCCGCTGCGGGCGCGTCTCGGAAGGCATCTGTATTCGTCTCTATTCGGAAGATGATTTCCTCTCGCGCCCGGAATTTACCGACCCGGAGATCCTGCGCACCAACCTGGCGTCCGTCATTCTGCAAATGACGGCGCTGGGGCTTGGCGATATCGCGGCGTTCCCGTTTGTCGAAGCGCCGGATAAGCGCAACATTCAGGATGGCGTGCGTCTGCTGGAAGAGCTGGGCGCTATCACCACCGACGCGCAGGCGTCAGTGTATAAACTGACGCCGCTGGGCCGTCAGCTTTCGCAACTGCCGGTGGACCCGCGTCTCGCGCGCATGGTGCTGGAGGCGCAAAAGCATGGCTGCGTGCGCGAGGCGATGATCATCACCTCGGCGCTGTCGATTCAGGACCCGCGCGAGCGGCCGCTCGATAAACAGCAGGCGTCGGATGAAAAACACCGCCGCTTCCATGATAAAGAGTCCGATTTTCTGGCTTTCGTGAACCTGTGGAATTACCTCGGCGAGCAGCAGAAAGCGCTGTCGTCCAATCAGTTCCGCCGTCTGTGCCGTACCGATTACCTTAATTACCTGCGGGTGCGCGAATGGCAGGATATCTACACCCAGCTGCGCCAGGTGGTGAAAGAGCTGGGCATTCCGGTAAACAGCGAACCGGCGGGCTACCGCGAGGTGCACACGGCGCTGTTGACCGGCCTGCTGTCGCACATCGGCATGAAAGACGCCGATAAACAGGAGTACACCGGCGCGCGCAATGCCCGTTTCTCCATTTTCCCCGGCTCCGGGCTGTTTAAAAAGCCGCCGAAGTGGGTGATGGTGGCGGAGCTGGTGGAAACCAGCCGCCTGTGGGGCCGCATTGCGGCGCGTATCGATCCGGAGTGGATCGAACCGGTGGCGCAGCACCTGATTAAGCGCTCATACAGCGAACCGCACTGGGAGCGCGCGCAGGGTGCCGTGATGGCGAGCGAGAAAGTCACGCTCTACGGCCTGCCGATCGTGGCCGCGCGCAGCGTCAACTACAGCCAGATCGATCCGGTGCTTTCGCGAGAGCTTTTCATCCGCCACGCGCTGGTGGAAGGCGACTGGCAGACGCGCCACGCCTTTTTCCGCGAGAACCAGAAACTGCGCGCCGAAGTGGAGGAGCTGGAGCATAAATCGCGTCGCCGCGACATTCTGGTGGACGACGACACGCTGTTTGAGTTTTACGATCAGCGCATCAGTGTTGATGCGATTTCCGCGCGCCACTTCGACAGCTGGTGGAAAAAGGCGAGCCGTGAAACGCCGGATCTGCTCAACTTCGAAAAGAGCATGTTGATTAAAGAGGGCGCGGAGAAGGTCAGCAAGCTCGATTACCCGAACTTCTGGCATCAGGGCAACCTGAAGCTGCGCCTGTCCTATCAGTTTGAGCCAGGCGGCGACGCCGACGGCGTGACGGTCCATATTCCGCTGCCGCTGTTAAACCAGGTGGAAGACGCGGGCTTCGAATGGCAGGTGCCGGGAATGCGCCGCGAACTCATCATCGCGCTGATCAAATCGCTGCCAAAACCCGTGCGCCGCAATTTCGTTCCGGCGCCCAATTACGCCGAGGCGTTTTTAGGCCGCGTTACGCCGCTGGAGCTGCCGCTGCTGGACGCGCTGGAGCGCGAACTGCGCCGCATGACCGGCGTGACGATTGACCGTGAGGCGTGGCAGGCCGAACAGGTGCCCGATCATCTTAAAATGACTTTCCGGGTGGTGGATGACAAGGGCCGCAAGCTGCGCGAGGGCAAAGATCTCCACGCGCTGAAAGAGGGTCTGAAAGAGAAAGTGCAGGAGACGCTTTCGGCGGTGGCGGATGACGGCATTGAGCAGAGCGGGCTGCATATCTGGAGCTTCGGCACGCTGCCTGAGCGCTATGAGCAGAAGCGCGGCGGCTACCAGGTGAAAGCGTTCCCGGCGCTGGTGGATGAGAAAGAGAGCGTCGGCATCCGGCTGTTCGATAACCCGCAGGAGCAGCAGCACGCCATGTGGCGCGGCCTGCGCCGTCTGCTGCTGCTGAACATTCCGTCGCCGATTAAATATCTGCACGAGAAACTGCCGAACAAAGCCAAGCTGGGGCTCTATTTCAACCCGTACGGCAAGGTGCTGGATCTGATTGACGACTGCATCTCCTGCGGCGTCGATAAGCTTATCGCCGAGAACGGCGGGCCGGTATGGAGCGAAACGGGCTTTGCGCAGCTTCACGATAAAGTGCGCGCGCAGCTGAACGATACCGTGGTGGATATCGCAAAACAGGTTGAACAGATCCTGACGGCGGTCTTTAGCATCAATAAACGCCTGAAAGGGCGCGTGGATATGACGATGGCGCTCGGTCTTTCTGATATCAAAGCGCAGATGAGCGGGCTGGTGTACCGCGGGTTTGTCACCGGCAACGGTTATAAGCGCCTCGGCGATACGCTCCGTTATCTTAATGCCATTGAAAAACGGCTTGAGAAGATGGCCGTTGACCCGCACCGCGACCGCGCACAGATGCTCAAAGTGGAAGCCGTACAGCAGGCGTGGCAGCAGTGGCTTAACAAGCTGCCGCCCGCGCGGCGCGATGACGACGACGTGCAGGAGATCCGCTGGATGATCGAGGAGCTGCGCGTGAGTTATTTCGCCCAGCAGCTTGGCACGCCATACCCGGTATCCGACAAGCGCGTGTTGCAGGCGATGGAGCAGGTGAGCGGGGCGTAAGGGTGCGTTATGTAGTAAAGGTGGGTGCGCTTCGCTTACCCACCCTACAAGACCCACGTTAATCTGTGCGTAGGGCGGGTAAGCGTAGCGCACCCGCCGTTCCGGAATCTCTCTCGCAAACCTGACATCCCCAAAAAGCGAACGCCCATCGTACATGTTATAAACCCGCGACAACCCCCGTAGGGTGGGTAAGCGCAGCGCACCCACCATGAAAACGGCAAACTGTCTCATGGAAGGAGGCGAATCGTATGTCCCGCTATCGCAGGCTTTATATTCCCGGCAACACCTGGTTTTTTACCGTCAACTTACGCGACCGCCGAAGCCTTCTGTTATGCCGTCATATCCATCTGTTGCGTGAACAGTTCGCAAAGGTTAAACGCCGCTACCCCTTTACGATCGACGCCTGGGTGGTGCTGCCCGAACATATGCACTGCATCTGGACGCTACCTGAGGGAGACATGAATTATTCTGTTCGCTGGCAGGAGATTAAAAAGGGGTTTACCCGCGCGTTAACGCCGCAACGTGCGGCAGACACGGTCTGGCAGCGGCGCTTCTGGGAGCACGGCATTCGTGGCGAAGAGGATCTGCGGCGGCATATGGATTATGTCTATTTCAACCCGGTGAAACATGGTTGGGCGCGCCAGGTGTGCGATTGGCCGTTTTCGTCGTTTCACCGTGATGTGGCGCGGGGGTTGTATCCGAAAACCTGGGCGGGAGACAGCGGGGAGTTTTTCGTGGGTGAACGGCGCAGGTAGTCGCGGCTTCGAGTTGTGGTTGAATTGGGCAACGGTGGGTGCGCTTACGCTTACCTACCCTACAATACCCACATTGACCTGTGCGTAGGGCGGGTAAGCGTAGCGCACCCGCCGTTCCATCAAACCGCACCCGCCGCTCCATCAAACCGTACCCGCCGTTCCACCAAACCTTACCCCGCCGTCCCATCAAACCGGACTTATTTCACCACCGCAAACGTAAAACCGTCCCATCCCTTGCTGCCGACGGTTTGCAGCGCGGTGGTGCGCAGGCGCGGGTGGTTGCCTAGCATTTCAATAAACGTTCGCACGCCCTGCACGCGCAAATCGTCGCTCTGCGGATCGGTTACGGCGCCGTCGCGCACCACGTTATCACCCACAATCACCGTTCCGGTGCGTGAAAGCGTCAACGCCCACTCCAGGTACAGCGGGTTGTTCGGTTTATCGGCATCGATAAAAATCAGATCAAACGGCGGCTCGTCGGCGTACAGCGGCAGGCTCTCCGCCGCTGGCCCCACGCGCAGCTGCACTTTCGGCGTCACGCTCGCCAGCGCCAGGTTGGCGGCCGCCACTTCGGCGTGTTCCGCGTTCGCCTCAAGCGTCACCACCAGCCCGTCCTCCGGCAGCGCACGTGCCAGCCACAGCGTGCTGTAACCGCCAAGCGTGCCGATTTCCAGCACCCGTTTTGCGCCGGTTATCATCACTAAAAGCCCCAGGAACTGTCCCTGCAAGGGCGAGACGTCATGCGGCGGCAGGCCCGCCAGACGGTTGTTCTCAAGTACCTGCGCCATCAGCGGATCGGCGGGAATTAGCGCCTGCGCGAGATATTCATCGACTTCACTCCATTGCTGCTGCATCAAACCGCTCTCCTGAAAGCGCCGTGCAGGCGCATGAAATTACGGACTGGCTACCTTAGCAGCATAGCTGTGATTATCGTTTTGCGCAGCGGCGCCGGGCCACCCGCCGCCGAGCGACCGGTAGAGATCCACCTGCGCCAGCAGCAGATTATTTTTCACCTGCACCACGTTAAGCTGCGCCGAGAAGAGCGTACGGCGGGCGTCCAGCTCATCAAGATAAGAGGCGTACCCGTTCTGGTAACGATTATGGGCGATGCGCACCGTCTCCTGCGCGGCCTGCTCCTGCGCCTGAAGTTCCACAAGCTGTTCGCCAAGACGCTGCACCGCGTCGAGGCTGTCGTTCACTTCCTTAAAGGCGTTGCGCACTGTGCTCTCATAACTGTAAAGCGCCTGATTTTTCTGTGACGTGGTCACGTCAACCTGCGCATTCAGCGCCTCGCGGTTCAGCAGCGGCGCAAGAACGCTGGCGCCCACGCTCCAGAGCCGCAGCGGGTTGGCGAGCAGTTCCGGCAGGGTATTCTCCTGGAGCGAACCCGACGCGGTGAGGTTAATGCCCGGCAGCAGGCGCGCGCTGGCCACTTGCAGCTGCGCGTCGCTCGCCACCAGCGTCTGTTCGGCCTGGACGATATCCGGGCGGCGGTTTAACAACGACGACGGCAGCTGGGACGGAATAGTCAGCGGGCTTAAGACGTCAAATTCACCGCCGCGCGCGATCGGGCCAGGATTCTGGCCGATGAGAATGCTGAGCGCGTTCTCCTGCTGGGTTATCTGGTGCTGAATCTGCGGGATCTGCGCACGCGTGGCGCGCAGTTCAGATTCCGACTGCATCAGCTCCAGCCGTGAGCTGTAGCCGGTTTCATACTGGCGTTTCGCCAGCTTCAGCGCGTCTTCGCGCGCGCTAAGCGTCGCTTGCGTTACCCGAAGCTGCTCATCCAGCGCCAGCAAGGTGATATAGCCGCTCGCGACCTGCGAGGCCACCGTTAGGTTGGCGGCGGCTGCCGCGGCTTTCTGCGCCTCCAGGCTCGCCTTTGCGGCGTCGGCGGCGCTGGCGTATTCGCCCCAGATATCGACGTTATAACTGGCGTTCAGGCTGCCTTTGTAGAGATCGCCATACACCGGCAGACCCGTCGCGGCCGATTGCGAACGGCTGCGGCCGGCGCTGAAACCGGCGTCGAGCGTCGGGAAACGATCGCCGAGTGCCGCCTGTACCTGCGCCTGATACTGATTAACGCGCTCGCGGGCCAGCAGCACATCGCTGTTGTAGCGCAGCGCCTGGTCCACATAACGGTTCAGCGCCGAATCGTGAAAATTGCGCCACCAGAAGCCTTCTGTGGGCGATGACGGGCCGACAGCGGCGCGCCAGGCAGGTGGAATAATCAGCGACGGGCGGGCCTGCTCCACGTTGCCGGAATGACAGCCTGCGAGCAGGAGGACGGCGGTCAGCAGTGTCAGAGCGCGGTGCATTATTTCGCCTCGCTGCGGGTGTTAATCGTCACCTGTACCGACATGCCGGGGCGCAGGCGGGCGCGTTTTTCGGCGTCGCCCAGCACCTCGATACGTACCGGAATACGCTGGGCGATTTTCACAAAGTTGCCGGTCGCGTTATCGGGCGTGATGGCGCTAAACTCCACGCCGGTTGCCGGAGAGATGCTCTGCACGCGGCCTTCGAATTTTTCATCGTTCAGCGCGTCCACGGTGAACGTCACCGACTGGCCGGTTTTCACGTCGGCAAGCTGGGTTTCTTTCAGATTGGCGATAACCCAGTTTTGCGGCGGCACCAGCGACGTCAGCCGCGTGCCGGCAGTCACGTAGCCGCCCTGACGCACGGTAATTTGCCCGAGCTGGCCATCGCGCGGGGCGATAATGCGGGTGTTTTGCAGATCGATTTCGGCAAGCTCCAGCGCCGCGCGGGCGTTTTCGACATCCGCCTCCAGCGACGCGCGGTTTACAATCACGCTTTGCAGATTCTGGCGCGACACCTCAAGCTGGGCGGCGGCCTGCTCTACGCTTGCGCTGCCCTGCGCGGCGCTGGCGATGGCGGCGTCGCGCTCGCGCACCGACAGCGAGCCATCCTGCGTCAGTTCTTTGACGCGGCGTAAATCGGCCTGGTTATGCAGGCTCTGGGCGCGGGCGCTGGCGAGTGCCGCTTTATTCTGGGCGATGGTCGCCTCGGCGCTGCGGCGCTGTTGCAGGTTGTTGGTCAGTGCCGCTTCACGCATGGCGAGCGTCGCCTGCGCCTGATGCACCCGCTGTTTGTAGATACGGTCATCGATGGTCATCAGCACGTCGCCCTGGTTCACATGCGCGAAATCCTGCACGTTAACGTTGGTGATATAGCCGTTCACCTGCGGGCTGATAAAGGTCGTCATACCGCGCACGTAGGCGTTATCGGTCGAGGCCGCGTGGCGGGTAAACGGCGGAAGCTGCCAGGCGTACATAATCACCAGCAGGCCGACCAGCCCGATGGCACCGGCGGCGAAAAAGGAAACCACGCGCAGGTTGTTTTTTTCCGGCGACGCGGGGGTCGGGGCGCCTTGTTGGCTCATCACTACTCCAGAATATGTCAGTCAAAAATCGTCAGGTTACTGGCCGCTCTGCATCGCCTGCTTCAGTGCTCGGCGCGCGGCGAGCCGCAGGCGGATAAGCCGCCAGAAAATCCACAACAGCGTCGAGGCGGCGATGGCCGCCGTCAGCAGACAGGTATCGTTATAGGCCAGAATATTAGCCTCGGTCGTCGCCACGCTCTGCAACTGCTGCACCGCCTGGGTGTTTAACAGCGTCGGGTCGTTAAGCAGACTGCTCCAGATCTGGCTGTACTGCGCTATCCGCTCGTTCACCAGTGGGCTGAGCGAGGAGAGCTGGTCGGCCAGCAGGCTGGAGTGATATTTCTCCCGCCAGGTCTGAAAGGTGCCGAGCAGCGCCGAGCCGATAAGCCCGCCCAGGTTCTGGCTCATGCCGAACAGCACGGAGAAGCTCACCAGGTTGCGCGGATCGGCGATAACACCACCAATGCCCGCGAGCATCGCCGGTGCCAGGAAAAAGGCGCTGCCGAAGCCGAGCAAAAACTGGCTTATCAGCATCTGGTCGGCGCGGGTCTGGCTGGTGGCCTGGCTGTCCATCAGCGAGGCGACAATCATCAGCGCCAGCGAGACCATAATCGGCCAGACGGTTTTCTGCGGGTTGATAGTGAGCGCGCTGGTGACGATGCCGCAAATGACACCCGCCAGAATCGCCAGCGCCAGGTTAGTCATCTGCTCATTCTGCAAACCGATATACTGCAACCAGCCGATAGCGCCGGTGTTCTGCTCCGCCAGTACGATGCGGATCAGCACCATAATCAGCCCGAGGCGCACAATACTGCCGCTGGAGAGCCAGCGGGTGTTCAGCAGCGGGTTGGTGCGGTTATGCTCAAACACGATAGCGGCGAGGATAAGCACCAGAGAGGCGGCGAGCGCCCAGCCTATCCACGGCGCTTCAAACCACCAGTCGAGCCGCCCGAGCGACAGCGCGCCGCAGAGCAGCGCCATGCCGGGTGCCATCAGTAAGAACGTAATAAAATCTTTTTTCTCAAACACTTTACGGCGATCGCCCGGCGGCAGTTTCAGCGCAATCACGCAGGCGAGTGAAATCAGCGCCAGCCCCAGCTCAAACAGATACAGACCGCGCCACTCCTCCAGTTGCAGCAGCTCGGTGGAGAAAAGGCGGGCGATGGGGATCGCCAGCTGCGAACCGGTAATACCGATGGTCAGCGCCTTCAGGCGATGCTTCGCGGGCCAGGCCTGGATCTGGTAATAGATACCAAGCGAGCTTAGCGCCGCGCCCACCATGCCGTGCGCGGCGCGCACCATGATGGCGGTGTTGAGATCGTTAACGAACAGGTGGAAAAACGTCACCAGCACATAGAGCACCAGAAACCCTTCGGTAAAGGCGCGCAGCCCGTACTGCTGGCGAAACTTCACCAGCAGCAGGTTGATGGAGACGTTGGTCATGACATAGACCGCGGGCAGCCAGGCGATTTCCGTCGACCAGGCGGCGAAGGTGCCCTGCAAATTTTGCAGGTTCGCCGTGACCATGGCGTTACCGAGCGCGCCGGTCAGACACACCAGCAGCCCGACGATGCCATAGGCGATGCGCTTATAGGGCGGATGGTGCGGCGTCGACGGCGAGCCGAGCAGCATCGGTTTTTCATGGGGCGCCCACTCACGCGGCGCATAAGGGTCGTGTTTCACCGATCGCATTACTGTTTTTCAATTTCCTGCAACAAACGGTCCAGTACGCGACGCGTGACGGCCAGTTCTTCCGGGGGAATGGTGGAAAGGATAGTCTCCCTGAGGCTGTCTGCCTCGACTTTCACCTTTTCAAACAGCGCCTGGCCTTGTGGTGTGGCGACCAGCAGCCGTTTGCGGCGATCGCCTGGCGGCGTCACACGCTCCACAAGCTGCTGTTCCACCAGGCGATTCAGCAATGGCACCAGCGTCGCGCTCTCCACGCCGAGCTGTTGCGCCAGTTCGCCCTGCGACAGCGGCGTTTCATGGCGCGCAATCGCGGCGACAGCCACCCAGCTCGCCTGGCTCATACCAAGCCCTTTCAGCCGACGATCCATCGCGAGACGCCAGTGGTGGGCGGTCATCCACAGCAAATGTGAGAAAGTCAGGTCACGCGTATCCACGGCGGTTATCCATTCGTTAGTGCTCTAACTATTCTAGAGTGCGCCATTTTAATAATTCAAGTGAATGTAAAGTAATCTTTAAAAAATATTGTGAATGTATCGCGGCGCGTTGTCTGAATTGCAGCACCATCCGTTGCCGCTGCGCTATGCTGTGATGCGGCCTGACGCCGCGTGAATGAGAGGGAAAGATGCCTGATTACCTGATTGAACCGAGCGACCCGACCCACCCTGACGCTATCGTTTTGCTGGCGGCGCTCTCCGAGACGCTGGTGGCGCTCACCGGCAGCTCGGGCAGGCAGTCGTTTGATAATGACGATGTGCGCGCTGAGGGTGCCACTTTTTTACTGGCGCGCAACGCCAGCGGTACGGCTATTGGCTGCGTGGCCTGTCGGCCTTTTAAGCCCGGCATCGCCGAAATTAAACGTCTGTTCGCGCTGCCGGATAATCCCGGCGCGGGCAGCCAGTTATTAAGCGCGGCGGAGCGTTTCGCGCGCGACTTTGGCTATGAGCAAGCGTGGCTTGAGACGCGGCGCACCAACCCGCGCGCGGTGGATTTTTACCTGCGCCGCGGTTACGAGATTATCGACAACTACGGGCGCTACGTCGGGCAGGAAGATGCGGTCTGTTTCGCAAAACTGCTTCAGGAAGAGGGCGCGGAACATGCTGAGCGGGCTTAACCATCTGACGATCGCCGTGCGAGACGTGGCGCAAAGCCTCGCCTTTTACCACTCGCTGCTGGGGCTGCGGCTGCATGCGCGCTGGGATGGCGGAGCGTATCTTTCGTGCGGCGATCTCTGGCTCTGTCTGTCGCTGGATGACAACGCCGGGCAGCCTGCCCGTGACTACACGCATTATGCCTTTACCGTGAGCGAGGCCGATTTCCCGTTAATGGTGGACACACTGACCGCCGCGGGGGTGAAAACTTGGAAAAGCAACCGCAGCGAGGGCGACTCCTGGTATTTCCTCGACCCGGACGGGCATCAGCTCGAACTGCACGTCGGCAGTCTCGCCACCCGGCTGGCCGCCTGCCGGGCGCGGCCTTACCGGGGAATGACGTTTTTTGATTGATTACCGCACTGTGGTTTCGCCTTCGACAGGGGCTTTACGGCGGTGCAGGCGGCTGGCGCACAGGATAGCCAGAAGCGAAATCGCGACGGTGACCGCCAGATACCAGGCGACGGGCGTCCAGTCGCCGCCGGAGTGGGCCAGCAGGCCTGTGGCGATAAGCGGCGCGGTACCGCCGGCGAGCGCGGCACCCAGTTGATACCCAAGCGTAATACCGGTATAGCGCACCCGGGCGTGAAAAATTTCTGAACAGAGCGTGCCGAGCACCGCGGTGATTGGTGACCACAGTACGCCGAACGCGATTACCGTCGCGAGCACGATCCCCCAAGTGGTGCCGGTGTCGAGCAGCATAAACCACGGCACGATAAATGCGCCGAGCAGCATGACGCTCACCGCATACATCCGCTTGCGGCCAATTTTATCCGACAGCAGCCCCATCACCGGGATCAGTACCGTCGCCACCAGTGCCGCCAGCGTTACCGATTCCAGCGCTTGGGATTTCTCATAGGCCAGCGTAGTGGTGGCGTAGCTCACCACGAAAGTCGAGAAGATGTAGAAAGGCGCGGTTTCCACGACTTTTAATCCGGCGGCGATAAGCACTTCGCGCCAGTGGTGGCGAACCGTCACGCGCAGCGGCGTTTTGCTTAGCTGCCCGGTGCGCTTCGCCTGCTGGAAATCAGGCGTTTCATCAATCCCGCGACGGATCCACAAGCCCAGCAGCACCAGTACCGCGCTAAAAAGAAACGGAATACGCCAGCCCCAGGCGAGAAATTGCGCTTCGCTAAACAGCGTCATCAGCGAGACGATAAATGTCGCCATCAGCATGCCGATGGTCACGCCCGCCTGCGGGATGCTGCCGAAAAACCCTTTGCGCTTTTCGGGCGCGTATTCGTAGGCGAGGAGCAGTGCGCCGCCCCATTCACCGCCGATGCCCATGCCCTGGATAATGCGCATCAGGATAAGCAGCACCGGTGCCCAGATACCGATCGTTTCGTAATCAGGCAGCAGGCCAATCATAACCGTCGCGCCGCCCATCAGCGAGAGCGTCAGCACCAGCGTTTTCTTGCGCCCGATGCGGTCGCCGATATGGGCGAAAAACACGCCGCCAATCGGGCGGATAAAAAAGGTCAGCGAGAACGAGAGCCAGGAGAGGATAAGCCCAATCACCGGGTCAACCATCGGGAAAAATATTTTGTTAAACACCAGGGCGGCGGCGGTGCCATAGAGAAAGTAGTCGAACCATTCAATAGCGCTGCCCGTGAGGCTCGCGATCAGCACTTTTCGGTTCTTTTTGAGGATAGCGATACTGCTGTCGTGTGTCGTCATTAGAGTGAAACCCTCGCACGTGGAGTGGTGGTGCAAGGCGCTACCTGGCGCGCTACAGGTGCAACCCTGAACGGTAAAAAAGGTTGTCAAAGTGTTAAGCAAATTAAGTTTGGTGAGGGCATTTGGCAAGTCACTGGTCGCGCCAGTGGCGCTAAATCAGCCATATCAACTAGGGATAAAACCTTAATTAACGCTGGTTTGCCGCAGATTATTATTCGGGATAGGGAACCTGTCAGAATGGGAAGCAGGTGCAACCCGACGATTTTCAGTAAATTCGATTTATTTCAAATTTGTAACATTTGGCGGTCTGCTGAGCATCAGGCGCAGGCAGATTAGGAGCTCTCCGGTAGGGGAGCCGAACGCCAGTCGGTACGCTGGATACTGGCTTTTACTATGGAGGTGACCATGAACATGATGCCTTTTCCTCTGCTGTCGGAAGGCACGCTGCAGCGTGTTAACCTCATCGGCGCCTGGCTCGCCCGTAACGATTTTGCCGCCGCACCCGTCACCGGGGACGCTGAGCTGATTGTGCTGGCGGGTAACGCCGTTTTGCCAACCGTGGACGCCGCCGCGCGTCTGGCTAAAGAGAGCGGGCTACCGCTGCTGATAACCGGCGGGCTTGGTCACTCGACCACGTTTCTCTATGCCGCCGTGGCGCAGCATCCACGCTACAACCATCTGCGCACCACCGGCCTTACGGAGGCGGGGATCCTCGCCCGTATCGCCCGCGATTTTCATGAGGTGCCGGAGGAGCAGATTATTGTTGAGGAGAAATCCACCAACTGTGGCGAGAACGCCCGTTTTACCCGCGAGCTGCTGGATGCGCGCGGTGAGTTGCCTGCGCGCGCAATACTGATTCAGGACCCGACCATGCAGCGGCGCACCCACGCCACGTTTACCCGCGCCTGGCGCGACGCGGCGACCTCGCCGCAATGGCTGAGTTACCCCGGCGTACAGCCGGTGCTGGAAAACGGCGCCAGGGCGGTACAGTTCCGCGAGCCGTCCGAAGGGCTCTGGCCGGTAGAGCGGTATCTGTCGCTGGTGCTGGGCGAGATCCCGCGCCTGCGTAACGACGCAGACGGCTACGGCCCGGCGGGGCGTGATTTCATTGACGAAGTGGTGATACCGCCTGAGGTGCTGAACGCCTGGCAGGCGCTACACGAGGAGCCGCAGCTCACCAGCTTTTTACGTCACCGGTCGCTCGCCTGACGGCCCGGCTGCCCGTTTGCGCGTTTTGCGGCGCAAACGGGCAGCGGCGTGTTGAATATTTGTTATTTCTCTGCCCGTTATTCGCCGATTTTCCCGACCTGATTCACATTTTCAGCCAAAACGCTTCGGCCGACCGCCTGCTGCTCGTAATTTTTTAACAATTAATTCACCTGTTAAAAACCAATGCGACAGCAGGAGCACGCGATGACAGCACCCGTACAACATCCAATGTATATCGACGGTCAGTTCGTTCAGTGGCAGGGCGAGGCGTGGATCGATGTGGTGAACCCCGCCACGGAGGCGCTTATCTCCCGTATCCCGGACGGAACGGCAGAGGACGCGCGCCGCGCCATTGACGCCGCCGCCCGCGCGCAGGCGGGCTGGGAGGCGCTGCCCGCCATCGAGCGCGCCGGATGGCTGCGTAAAATCGCCGCCGGTATTCGCGAAAAGGCGGCGGAAATCAGCGCGCTGATTGTGGCCGAAGGCGGCAAAACGCAGCAGCTAGCGAGCGTTGAAGTTAACTTCACGGCGGATTACATCGACTATATGGCCGAATGGGCGCGCCGTTATGAAGGCGAAATCCTGCAAAGCGACCGGCCGGGCGAAAATATTCTGGTGTTTAAGCGCGCGCTCGGCGTTACTACCGGCATTCTGCCGTGGAATTTCCCGTTCTTCCTGATCGCCCGCAAACTGGCCCCTGCGTTGATTACCGGCAACACCATTGTGATTAAACCGAGCGAATTCACGCCGAACAACGCCATCGCGTTCGCGCAGATTGTTCATGAGGTGGGGCTGCCGGCGGGCGTGTTTAACCTGGTGCTGGGGCGTGGCGAAACCGTCGGGCAGGAGCTGGCCGGTAACCCGAAAGTGGCGCTGGTGAGCATGACCGGCAGCGTCGGCGCGGGTGAGAAAATCATGGCGGCGGCCGCGAAAAACATCACCAAAGTCTGTCTGGAGCTTGGCGGCAAAGCGCCCGCCATTGTGATGGACGATGCGGATGTGCCACTTGCGGTAAAAGCGATTGTCGATTCACGTGTGATTAACACCGGGCAGGTCTGCAACTGCGTTGAGCGCGTCTATGTGCAGAAGGGCATTTACGACCGTTTTGTCAGCGCGCTTGGCGAGGCGCTGAGCGCGGTGAAATTTGGCGACCCGGCAACGCGTGATGATATCGCGATGGGGCCGCTGATTAACGCGGCTGCGCTGGCGCGCGTGAAAGAGAAAGTGGCGCGTGCGGTCAGCGAGGGCGCGACGGTGGCGCTCGGCGGCAAGACGGTAGAGGGCAAAGGCTATTTCTATCCCCCGACGCTGCTGGTGGATGTGCGCCAGGAGATGAGCATCATGCATGACGAGACGTTCGGCCCGGTGCTGCCGGTCGTCACGTTCGATACGCTGGAAGAGGCTATCGCGATGGCGAATGACAGCGAATATGGCCTGACGTCTTCAATCTATACGCAGTCGCTCACCACCGCGATGAAAGCGATTAACGGGCTGAAGTTCGGCGAAACTTACATCAACCGTGAAAACTTCGAAGCGATGCAGGGGTTCCATGCGGGCTGGCGTAAATCCGGGATCGGCGGGGCGGATGGCAAACACGGGCTGCATGAATATCTGCAAACCCAGGTTGTCTATCTGCAAAGCTAACCGTTTCAGGGCCGCCTGCGGGCGGCCCGCTGCGTCAGCGTTTGCTCTCAATCCAATTCATCAGCAGCTCCGGCCAGAGGTGCGCGGGCAGCCCCAGCGCATCGCGAATGCCGAAGCCGTGTTGCCCCTGTTCAAAAAGATGCATCTCCACCGGCACGCCCTGCGCGTGCAGCGCGTTAAACATCAGCAGGCTGTTTTCCACTTTTACCGCCGGGTCATCCACCGCGTGCAGTAAAAACGCGGGCGGGGTGGCGCGGGTGACCGCTTTTTCTGGCGAATAGCGGAGGATGGCGGCGTCATCGGGCGCGTTGCCTGTCAGCGCCTCCCGCGAGCCGGGGTGCGCCACCGGCTCCTCCATCGTCATCACCGGGTAGACCAGCCCCATAAAGGCCGGGCGGGCGCTGAACGCGTCGGTTTCATCCAGCGGCGCGTACACCGCGTCATTCCAGCGGGTGCCGAGGCTTGCAGCAGCGTGGCCGCCGGCGGAAAAGCCCAGCACGCCGAGTTTGTCCGGATCAAGTTGCCAGCGCGACGCCTGTGCGCGGATAAGCCGCATGGCGCGCTGGAGATCGGCGAGCGGAGCGTCCGCGCCCTCGGCGTGGCCGTCGGCGGGCAGGCGATAGGTCATCACAAACAGCGTATAGCCGCGGTCGTTAAACGCGGGTGCCAGCGCGCTGCCTTCTTTATCGAGCACCACGCGACGGTACGAGCCGCCGGGCGTTACCAGAATGCCGGCGCCGTTAGGATGTTCCGGCGCGTAGACCACAATACGCGGCGCACGCACGCCGGTGACGGAACGGTCAAGCTCGCTGTCGCCGGTCAGGCGCTCTTCAAGAGTAAACACCGCGTGGCTCTGGCGCGCGCCCGGCGCGTCGCCCTGTGGCCAGACGGACATGTCGTGGCTGCGCGCGACCGCCTCGCGCATGCGGGTTAACAGAACCTCGTGGGCATTCATGTTCTCTCCTTTATTATTCTCTGGCGGCGTGAAAACTAATGAATATTTAATCTTCAGCCGTTATCCTGGTGTTTTCGTTGCGTTTAATCAGGATAGTCTTATGCGCAGTAAATACACGTCATTACAAATCACGCTTCACTGGCTGGTATTCGTTCTGGTGGTCATGGCTTATGCGGCGATGGAGCTCCGCGGGCTGGTGCCGCGTCCTGTCGGGCGGCTCTTTATCTGGACGCACTTTAGCTGCGGCATCGCGATTCTGGTGTTAATGGTTGCACGTCTGCTGGTGCGCATTAAATATCCCGCGCCGCCCATCGTGCCGAAACCGCGCGCGATGTATATCGGGCTTTCCCATCTGGTGCATCTGGTCATTTACCTGATGTTTATCGGCCTGCCGCTGCTCGGGATCGTTGCCAAATATTATGGCGGCAGCCCGTGGTTTGCGTTTGGCATCAGTATGCCGGTGGCCGCTGAACCTGATGAAGATCTCGAAATGCAGCTGCGCGCCATTCACGCGTTTATCGCGAATCTCAGCTACTTTGTCATAGGGCTTCATGCGGCGGCCGCACTGGCGCATCACTATTTCTGGAAGGACAACACGCTGCTGCGCATGATGCCGGGCAAGCGCGATTAACCCTGGACGAAATGTGATCCCGGCGGCATTTTACAGAGGGTCGCGCGGCGTAGCTCACAATTTAAGCGGCGCGACGTGGGCGGTCTGGCAATGGCGGCTTATAGATCTATATCTATTATAGAAACACTCGCGCTCTATCAGCGCACCAGCCGGGAGAGTCAGCATGACGCAGTCAGTACAACGTGAAGCGACAGGGGCAGCAGTGGACGAACAGACGCAACTGGCGCGTAAACTGCGAAAGGTGTTGCTGGCGACGGGCGTGGGGCATTTTGTCGAGTGGTTCGATTTCGGGCTTTACGGCACGCTGGCGGCCATTATCGGGATGCAGTTTTTCCAGACCGGCGACCCGGCAGCGGCGCTGCTTTCGTCTTTCGCGGTATTTGGCGCAGGCTTTATTATGCGCCCGCTTGGGGGGCTTTATTTCGGCTCGCTTGGCGACCGCATTGGCCGCAAGCGCGTACTGGCGACGGTCATTCTGCTCACCTCCGGTGCCACTTTCATTATGGGCCTGCTGCCAACGTACCATCAGATTGGCCTGCTGGCGCCTGCGCTGCTGGTGCTCACCCGGCTGGTGCAGGGCTTTGCGGCGGGCGGCGAAACCTCCGGCGCGACCACGTTTCTCGCGGAATATGCCCCGGTGGATAAACGCGGGTACTTCACCTGCTGGATCGATAACTTCGGTTTTATGGCGTTTGTGGCGGGTTCCGGGCTGGTGTTTCTGCTGACAGCCGGGCTTGGCGAAACCGCGATGAACGACTGGGGCTGGCGCATTCCGTTCTTAATCGCCGGGCCGCTCGGCTGGGTGGGACTTTACCTGCGAACGCACCTTGAAGACACGCCGGAGTTCCAGGCGGCGGCGAAAGCGGGCACCACGCAGGCCGCGCCGCTGCGCAGTACGCTCAAAAGCGCCCGCGGCGCGCTGCTGTTCTGCGTCGGGTTTGTGGTTATCAAAGCGGTCGGCCACTGGATGCTGCAAACCTTTATGCCGGGCTACCTGATAACGCAGATGCACTTCAGCAAGCTCGATGCTTACGCGATTACCACCATCGGGCTGTTCGGCATCGCGGTGCTGGTGCCGTTTATGGGCTGGCTCTCCGACCGCTATGGCCGTCGGTCCCTGATGCTCGCAGGATGCGGCGGGTTTATTCTCTTTACCTACCCGGCGCTGATGGTGATGGCGAACGGCGATATGCTATCCGCCGTGCTCGCGATGCTCCTGCTGGGGGCGTTTATCGCCGCCTTTGATGGCGCGTGCAGCGCGGCGATGGCCGAGCTGTTCCCGACCAGCGTGCGCTATGGCGGGCTGTCGGTCGCCTATAACCTGTCGGTGGCCTTCTTCGGCGGCATCACGCCGTGGTTCTCGGCATTTCTCATCGCTTCCACCGGTAATCTTTTCTCACCCGCGTTTTATGTCATGGGAGCGGCGCTGATCACCTTTATTACCGTGATGCGCGCCAGAGAAACCGCCGGGCTGCCGCTGCGCCGCTAATTCCCGGTGACTCTGGCCGGGTTTATTCACGAAACACCGGGAGATCCACCGGCCAGGCGCTGCGCAGGCTCAGAAGCTGGCAGTGGACGAATCTCGCTTCGCGTTGATACCAGAAACCGAACGACTGCGTCATCTGGTCATATACCATGCTGTCCAGATTCGCGAACGGAAAGATCACTAAACTTCCCCGCTGCCTGCGACCGCCGCCAGTTTCAAAATGATCGCGGCCCCAGGCTTCCTGCGTATGTTCATAACGGTGCAGTATCACTTCAATCGTCTCTCTGCCGGGGCAGCGCAGCATCAGCACACTGTTGTCAAAAGCGAAGGGGTAAACGGATGGGGGGAAGATCGCGAGTAAAGCCACTAACAATAATTTTTTCATACCACTCCTGTCCTCTACAGGGCGGCAGTTATGTCATCCTGTAAAGCCGGCGGTATTGAGATATATCATGCTGTTAGTTTGGTTGAGGGCTATATATACGGCTGGTGAATGATTTACTGCGCACGGGTTATGTCGTTAGGCTGTTGTGCTTCTGCCTCGTTTCCCTTCCCGCAAAAACGTACCGCCAGAAAATGACCGTTTGCATAGGCGGAAGCACTTCTATACCATACCCCCCTATAGTATCCATGAGGCGAAAACCATGCCGCATTCTCCTGAAGACAAAAAGCGCATTCTGACCCGCGTGCGCCGCATTCGCGGGCAGGCGGAGGCGCTGGAGCGCGCGCTGGAGGCGGGCGAACCCTGTCTCCATATCCTCCAGCAAATCGCCGCCGTGCGCGGCGCCGCCAACGGCCTGATGGGCGAGATGGTGGAAATTCACTTAAAAGATGAGCTGGTCAGCGGCGACACCACACCGGAGCAGCGCGCGCAGCGGATGGCGGAAATCGGCCAGCTTTTGCGCGCTTATCTAAAATAACTACGACGACTCACTACAACGGAAGGACATTATGAAATCACGTGCAGCAGTCGCATTTGGCCCGGGCAAACCGCTGGAAATCGTTGAGATTGACGTCGCGCCGCCGAAAAAGGGCGAAGTGCTGGTCAAAATTACCCACACCGGCGTGTGCCACACCGATGCGTTCACGCTCTCCGGCGACGATCCGGAAGGCGTCTTCCCGGCGGTGCTCGGTCATGAAGGTGGCGGCGTGGTCGTGGAAGTGGGCGAGGGCGTCACCAGCCTGAAGCCGGGCGACCATGTGATCCCGCTCTATACCGCCGAATGCGGCGAGTGCAAATTCTGTAAATCCGGTAAAACCAACCTCTGCCAGGCCGTACGCGCCACGCAGGGCAAAGGCCTGATGCCGGACGGCACCACCCGTTTCTCTTACAACGGCGAGCCGGTTTATCACTATATGGGCACCAGCACCTTCAGCGAATACACCGTCTGCGCCGAGATTTCGCTGGCGAAAGTGAACCCGCAGGCGCCGCTCGATAAAGTCTGCCTGCTGGGCTGCGGCGTCACCACCGGCATCGGCGCGGTGCATAACACCGCCAAAGTGAAAGAGGGCGACACCGTTGCCGTGTTCGGCCTCGGCGGTATTGGCCTTGCGGTAATCCAGGGCGCGGTACAGGCGAAGGCCGGGCGCATTCTGGCCATCGACACCAACCCGGAGAAATTCAAGCTGGCGGGTGAAATGGGTGCCACCGATTTCGTTAACCCGAAAGATTACGACAAGCCGATTCAGGACGTTATCGTTGAGATGACCGACGGCGGTGTCGATTTCAGCTTTGAGTGCATCGGCAACGTCAACGTGATGCGCGCGGCGCTGGAGTGCTGCCATAAAGGCTGGGGTGAAAGCGTTATCATCGGCGTGGCGGGCGCAGGTCAGGAGATCAAAACGCGTCCGTTCCAGCTGGTGACAGGCCGCGTCTGGCGCGGTTCGGCGTTCGGTGGCGTGAAAGGCCGCACCCAGCTGCCGGGCATGGTGGAAGACGCGATGGCGGGTAAGATTCGCCTCGATCCTTTCATTACGCACCGCCTGCCGCTTGAGCAGATCAACGAGGCGTTCGACCTGATGCATGAAGGTAAGTCGATCCGCACCGTTATCCACTTCGGCGACAAATAACCTTATCTGCCAGCGGTTTAGCGACCGCTGGCCTCTTCACTTTCCCCGACTTTAGCCCCTCTTTTCGAATCTGTGAGCCAGGTATCGCTTTTAAGGGTAAGCGTTTACGCAAAACTGCCGATGTCCTAGAGGCAAGACTCTTTTTGCATCTTACCCAAAGGGAAATCGTGGCCATGAATAAAACAACAACCCGTGATGTCGGGGCGCTAAGCTTCTGGCATCACATTCGGCTTGTCCCGCTGTTCTCCGTCATCCTGGGAGGGATTCTGGTGTTGTTCGCGCTCTGTGGCGGGCTGGCAGGATACTTCCTTATGCAGGGCGACAGCGCGCTCAACAACGTAACGCAGGAAATACAGATCCGCAGTGGGCTTGCGGACAGCGCCAACCAGCTTCGCACCGCGCGTATCAATATGATCCACGCAGGCGCGGCGAGCCGCGTCGCGGAGATGGACGCGATGAAGCGCAACATCGCCGATGCGGAAAAAGCGATAGCGCAGGCTAACGTTGGCTTTAAACAATATATGGATCGTGAGACGCATGCCGATTCTGAAGCGGCGCTCGACAGCGAGCTTAAAGCCCGTTACGACGCCTACATCAGCGGCCTTGCGCCGATGCTGAAATATGCCAAAAACGGCATGTTCGAAGCGATTATCGAGCATGAAAACGAAACTGCCCGCAAGCTTGACGACGACTATAACCAGGTGCTGGCGAAAGCGCTGGCGAGCCGTACCGATCGCGTTGAGCAACTGCGCAGCGACGCCAGCAGCCGCACGCATTTCAGCCTGATGGTGATGGTCGCCGCGTTTATTGTCGCGCTGGTGATGTCGCTGCTCACTTTCGTGGTACTGCGTCGCGTGGTTATCGTTCCGCTGCAACATGCGGCGACGCGCATTGAAACTATCGCCAGCGGCGATCTGACGCTGCCGGAAGAGGCGACAGGGCGCAGCGAAATCGGCCGCCTGAGCCAGCATCTGCAAATGATGCAGCGATCGCTGGTGAAAACCGTCAGCGCCGTGCGCGAAGGCGCGCAGGCGATTTATCAGGGCACCAGCGAAATCTCTGCGGGCAATACCGATCTCTCTTCGCGCACCGAGCAGCAGGCTGCGGCGCTTGAGCAGACCGCAGCCAGCATGGAACAGCTGACCGCCACCGTGAAACAGAACGCCGACAACGCCCACCACGCCAGCAAACTGGCGCAGGACGCCTCCGGCAAAGCCACCACCGGCGGACAGATTGTCTCCGGCGTCGTGACCACAATGGGCAATATCTCCAGCAGCTCGAAGAAAATCTCTGAAATCACGGCGGTGATTAACAGCATCGCCTTCCAGACCAACATTCTCGCGCTCAACGCTGCGGTAGAAGCGGCGCGTGCGGGCGAGCAGGGCCGTGGCTTCGCGGTCGTGGCCAGCGAAGTGCGCACGCTGGCGAGCCGCAGCGCCCAGGCGGCGAAAGAGATTGAAGGGCTTATCAGCGAATCGGTGGCGCTCATCGATCGCGGCTCCAGCGAAGTGGTTAACGCAGGCGATACCATGAAAGGCATCGTCGAGGCGGTGAAACGTCTCACCGACATCATGCTGGAAATCGCGGCGGCGTCGGATGAACAGCGCCAGGGCATTGAGCAGGTGGCGCAGGCCATCGCTGAAATGGACAACGTCACGCAGCAGAACGCCTCGCTGGTGGAAGAGGCGTCGGCCGCGGCGGTATCGCTCGAAGAACAGGCCGGACGCCTTACCCAGGCCGTGGGCGCGTTCCGCTTAAGTGGCGCTTCAGCCGCGCGTAAAAACGAGCCGCAACCGCCTGCCGCACAGCCGCTGGCGCCGGTTGTACCGCGCGCGGCGCTCGCCCAAAGCGAGCACTGGGAAACCTTCTGATCCATCAAGGGCGGCGCAGTCCGCCCGTCTTATACTCTTAGCCTGACCTTTGCCGCTCCCGTGAGCGGCTTTTTTTTGCGCATCGTTTTCGGATTATGCTGTATCACTTTTCGCGTTTGCCGCCTGGCTTATTTCCGCATTCCTTGTCCATGCTTAAAGGGCTTTACTTTTGACAACCCTTATGGAAGCAAGAGATGCAGATCAAAACCGCTCAGGATCTTTTTGTACATTTACTTTCAGACACCTATAGCGCCGAGAAACAGCTGACCCGCGCTCTGCCGAAGCTTGCACGCGCGGCTTCCGATGAAAAGCTGGCCGCGGCATTCCGCGCTCACCTCGAGGAAACCCGGGGCCAGATTGAACGCATCGATCAGGTGGTGGAAAGTGTGCCTGAGCTTAAACTGCGCCGCATCAAATGCGTGGCGATGGAAGGGCTGATTGAAGAAGGCCAGGAAGTAATCGACGAGATCGAACAAGGCCCGGTACGCGACGCTGGCCTTATCGCCGCCGCGCAGAAAGTGGAGCACTATGAAATCGCCGCCTACGGCACGCTCTGCACCCTGGCAGAACAGTTAGGCTACAAAGACGCCAAGAAACTGCTGGCAGCCACGCTTGAGGAGGAGAAATCCACCGATGGCAAGCTGACCACCATCGCGGAAACGGCGATTAACGCGAAAGCGTCCAAAGCAGCGTAATTTCGCTCACCTGCGCTTTACCCTCAAAGCGCGACGCGCCCAACCCCCGGCTTACCGGGGGTTTTTTTATGCCGGTACGAAAAGAAAAAGGGCGCCGTAGCGCCCTGAAGAAGTGGTTTGTTTTTTACTGCGCGCTGTCATCGAGGAACGGATAGTCGGTATAGCCCGTCGCGCCTTCGGCATAGATGGTCGCGTCGTTAAGCGGGTTGTAAGGCCCGTTTCTGCGAAACCGCTCCACCAGATCGGGGTTCGCGATATAGAGCTTGCCGAACGCCGCCGCGTCCGCTTCGCCGCTCGCAATCACTGCCTCAGCGCTCTCTTTGGTTAACCCCTCGTTGGCAATCCACGCGCCGGTGAATTTATGGCGGATCTGCGGACCGACGCGGTTGGGCGTATCCAGCGCCTCGCGCGAGAAGATAAACGCCAGGCGGCGCGCATTCAGTTGCTCCAGCACGTAGCCGAACATCGCCACCGGGTTGGAATCGTGCATTGAATAGGAGTTAGACATCAGGTTGAGATGCACCCCGACGCGGTCGGCGGGCCATTCAGTCAGCAGCGCGTCCACCGCTTCCAGTAGGAAGCGCGCGCGGTTTTCAATGCTGCCGCCGTATTGATCGGTGCGCTGGTTGGAGCCGTCATGCAGGAACTGGTCGAACAGATAGCCGTTCGCCGCATGAATTTCCACGCCGTCAAAGCCCGCGCGTTTGGCGTTGATCGCCGCCCGGCGGAAATCTTCCACGATGCCCGGAATTTCATGGGTTTCCAGCGCGCGCGGGGTTTCGTAAGGGCGTTTCGGGCGTACCGTCGTCACGTGGCCTTCCGGGGCGATAGCGCTCGGCGCGACAGGTTTTTCACCGTTCAGAAAGACCGGGTCGGAGACGCGGCCCACGTGCCAGAGTTGCAGCACCATTTTCCCGCCCGCCTGATGCACGGCATCAACGATTTCGCGCCACGCGCTGACCTGTTTTTCCGACCAGATCCCCGGCGTGTTCGGGTAGCCGACGCCCTGCGGCGTCACGGAGGTGGCTTCAGTGAAGATAAGCCCGGCGCTGGCGCGCTGTGTGTAATACGTTTTGACGATTTCGCCCGGCGTGCGGTCATTCACTGCGCGCATGCGCGTCAGCGGCGCCATCACGACGCGGTTTTTTAACTCCAGCGCGCCGATGTTTACCGGTTCTAACAGCGTTGACATAACAGAACTCCCGTCAGGATAAAGGCGTGTCTGTCATTTAAACGATATCGCGCGCCGGATGGCAAGCCTCGGGACTTATTACTTTTCACGCTAACGTATTCCCCGGGGCGTATTCAGCGTCAGTTGAGCATCGATTTGCGAATCGAGGAGAGCAGCGCCCGCGCGCCCTGGGAGAGCGGGGCGTCGACGCGGGTCAGAATGCCGATAGGCTCGCCGGGGCCAGGGATGGCGATGGGCAGCGCCGTCAGCGTTCCCTGGCGTAAATCCTCCTTGACCGCGCCTGAGGGCACAAACCAGACATAGTTGTAATCAACAGTAAGCTGACGCGAGAGCGACGCCGAGAGCGTTTCGATACAGGTGGAGGGAAGCTGGCAGCCCTGGCTTGCCAGCAGCGTTTCCGCGTTATCGCGCGGCACGGTGCCTTTCGGCGAGACCACCACCGGCCACTCCATCACGCGGCTCAGTGTAACGGTATCCTGTAACAGCGGATGTCCGGGACGTACTACGAGCTTCAGGGATTCCATAAACAGCAGTTCGTAATTCAGCCCGTTCATCAGTTCCGGATCGGACATCCGGCCCACGCCGATATCCAGCTCGCCCGATTTCAGGCCCGCCAGCAGCATGGTGTTATTCATAATCGCCACCTGCAGCGTGATATCGCTCTGCTGCTTGTGAAACGGGCCAATCACCGCGGGCAGCACGCCGAGCGCGGCGGTCGGCAGCGCGCCGACGCGCACCACGTCGCAGCCTTCGTCCGGCTTGCGGTTGAGCGCCTGGCCGGCGTGATTAAGGGCATCGAGGATTTTCAGCGCGTGCGTCAGAAACTGCTCGCCAGGCAGCGTGAGTTGCGCGCCGAGGCGACCACGCTCAAACAGCCGCGCGCCGGTGAGTTGCTCCAGCTCGTTGAGCGTTTTGGATAGCGCTGGCTGGCTAAGATTAAGGGTTTCTGCCGCACGCCCCAGGGTTCCCTGCTGAGCGACGGCGACGAAGGTGTGCAAGTGGCGCAAGCGAATGCGCTGGGAGAACAAACCGTTTTTTTCCATAGCTGATGTTAAAAACAGAGCGGGAGCCGTGACAAGGTAAGTTGTTTAATTTTGATAACTTGATAGCAAAATAATATTAACAAAACAGATAAATATGCAACATCATCATCCGGTGAAACGCCAAAACCGCAACGTGCGGATCGCCAGAGGATTTTCGTATGACGGCCGCTAAACCAGACGGCGCGAGGCGGTCGGGTTAAAACCGCTGTTCCCGTTTGTTTTGCCGCGCGTTTTACCTTCTGTGCAGTGCCGGATGTCTTGTTACGTTTTGGATCACAAATTGTGAATTCTTCACCGCTGAAACTGCCGCGATTCTCTACAATCTCAGCAATATTCACTGGAGGCACGACACCATGGCGAACAGCATCACGGCAGATGAGATTCGGGAACATTTTTCGCAGGCCATGTCGGCCATGTACCAGGAAGAGGTGCCGCAGTACGGCACGCTGCTGGAACTGGTGGCCGACGTGAATCTGGCGGTACTGGAAAGCCACCCGCAGCTGCATGAGCAGCTCGCCAACGCCGATGAGCTGGCGCGGCTGAACGTCGAGCGCCACGGGGCGATTCGCGTCGGCACTGCTGCGGAGCTGGCGACACTTCGACGCATTTTCGCCATTATGGGAATGTACCCGGTCAGTTATTACGATCTCTCGCAGGCGGGCGTGCCGGTGCACTCCACGGCGTTTCGCCCGGTGGATGATTTCTCGCTCGCGCGAAATCCGTTTCGTATTTTTACCTCACTGCTGCGCCTTGAGCTTATCGAAGACGAAAAGCTGCGCAAGCGCGCCGCCGCCGTGCTCGCCCGGCGCGATATCTTTACCCGCCGCTGCTATGAGCTGCTGAACATTTACGACGAACAGGGCGCGTTTAACGCCGACCAGGCGCAGGAGTTTGTGCGCGAGGCGCTGGAAACTTTTCGCTGGCACAGCCATGCGACGGTGGACGCCGCCACCTATCAGGCGCTCCACGATGAACACCGGCTGATTGCCGATGTGGTGTGCTTTCGCGGCTGCCACATTAACCACCTGACGCCGCGCACGCTGGATATCGACCGCGTGCAGGCGCTGATGCCGGAGTATGGCATTGAGCCAAAAGCCGTGATTGAAGGGCCGCCGCGCCGCGAGTTTCCCATTCTGCTGCGCCAGACCAGCTTTAAAGCGCTGGAGGAGCCGATTCGCTTTGGCGGCGACAGCCCCGGCACGCACACCGCGCGTTTTGGTGAAATCGAACAGCGTGGTATGGCATTGACGCCCAAAGGCCGCGCGCTCTATGACGAACTGCTGGCGGCGGCGGGCAGCGGTAAGGATAACCTTACGCATCAGTTACATTTGCAGGAGGCGTTCAGCCGCTTCCCGGACAGCGACACGTTGCTGCGCCGCCAGGGGCTGGCCTATTTCCGCTACCGCCTGACGCCGGTGGGTGAAACGCACCGCCAGGCTATCCGCCCCGGCGACGATCCGCAGACGCTTATCGAGCGCGGCTGGCTGGTGGCGCAGCCGATCATCTACGAAGATTTTCTGCCGGTCAGCGCGGCGGGGATTTTCCAGTCCAATCTCGGCGAGGATGCGCGGGCGCGCCGCCACGGCAACGCCAGCCGCGATACCTTCGAGGCGGCGCTCGGTTGCCCGGTGCTCGATGAGTTCGCGCTCTATCAGGAGGCGGAAGATCGCAGCAAACGACGTTGCGGTCTGCTCTGAAACGGCTACGCTCCCAGGATTGCCGTTTAAAAAAGGAAGAGGTATGTGCAACCTGGAATCGCCGACTGTCACCACCACGCACGGCGACGTGCGTGGGCTTACTGAAAATGATATCGCCGTGTGGCGGGGCATCCCGTATGCCGCGCCACCGGTGGGAGAGCGCCGCTGGCGCGCGCCGCAGCCGCTAACCGCCTGGCAGGGCGTGCGCGACGCGACCGCGTTTTCCGCCGCCAGCTGGCAGAACGCCGGGTTTTGCCGCGAGCTTGCCGGAGGCGATCCGGGCGCGTTCAGCGAAGATTGTCTTTATCTCAACGTCTGGGCGCCTGCGACGCGCGAGACGCCGCTGCCGGTGATGGTCTGGCTGCACGGCGGCGGGTTTACGCTCGGCGCGGGTAGCCTGCCGCCCTATGACGGCCAGGCGCTGGCGCGTCGCGGCGTGGTGCTGGTAACCATTAATTACCGGCTGGGTCATCTTGGGTTTTTTGCCCATCCGGCGCTGGAAGGTGAAGATCCTGCCGGGCCGGTTTATAATTTTGCGCTGCTCGATCAAATCGCTGCGCTGCGCTGGGTGCAGGACAATATCGCTGCTTTTGGCGGCGACCGTGACAACGTCACGTTATTCGGTGAATCCGCCGGCGCGCGCAGCGTGTTGTCGCTGATGGCCTCACCGCTCGCGAAAGGGCTGTTCCATAAAGCGATCGTCCAGAGCGGCTATACGCTGCCGGATATCCCGCGCCGTAAAGCGTTGCTTAATGGCGCGGCGCTTACCCGCCATCTCGGGCTTGATAACCCTACAGCCGCCGATTTGCGCGCGCTGCCCGCCGACACCTTCTGGCCGCTCACCGCGCCGTATGTCACCGGCCCTGCGCCGATTGCGGGCGATATCGTGCTGCCGGAGCCGATGCTGGAGACCTTCTTCGCGGCGCGCCAGCATCCGATGCCGGTGATGGTCGGCAGCAACAGCGATGAAGCCAGCGTGCTGGCCTATTTTGGCGTTAACCTGGAAGAGCAGATCCGCAAGCTGCGCCGCGAGCGGCGTTTCGGGCTGGGGCTTATCCGGATGCTGTACCCCGGCGTGCGCGGTGACCGCGAACTGGGGCGTCAGGTCTGCCGCGATATGGCGTTTACCACGCTCGGCTTTGTGGTAATGCAGGCGCAAAGCCGACGCGGGGTGCCGTGCTGGCGCTACTGGTTTGATTACGTGGCCGAAGGCGAGCGGGAGACGTTCGCCAACGGCGCGTGGCACGGCAATGAAGTGCCCTACGTGTTTGATAACCTGGATCAGGTAGAGCCGCTAAAAAACTACGCCACGGCGGCGGATCGCGCTTTCGCCGGGCAGGTGGCGGATTACTGGGTTAACTTCGCCAGACACGCCAGCGCGCAAAGCCAGGCGCTCGACGGCCCGGTGCGCTGGCTTGCCTGCGTACGCGGACGCGACCGGCTGCTGCGTATCGGGCTTCATAAAAAGGCGGGGTGGCGGCTGGAAAACCGCTTTATGCGCGCGCGTCTCGCGCTCTTTAAGCGGGTGATGCGCTACCACGTGACGCTGGATTAAGGGCTTAAAAAACAAAACCCCGCGCGGGGCGTGGGGTCATGGCGGTGTTTCCCGAAAGAGAACCCGGCGAAGCCGGGCCACCGTGAGCTATCATCATTAAAATTATGGTGTTGACCGACGGTTTTGTATCGTGCTGGTGTCGGCCCCTCCCACAGGGAGGAATATTATAGGCATATACAGGGGCCTGAACGGCGCGACGCCGCCAGTCTCTGCGTGGCAGAAACTATCCTGTCCCGGTGCGGCTGGCAAGATGGCGGGTCATCGTTTTTTGTGATGGTTCCCGCGAATCCCTCCGAAACCCGCCGCGCCGCGTGGCTTTAGCGGGTGCGCATAAAGTAACCCGTTGATTTTACGACCACCCGCACCGTCGCGCCTGACATAAATTTACCCAAATTTAGTCATCTATTAACTTGAAAAATAAGAAATTATTTAATTTTTCAGCGGCCTGTTGGCTTCATCCTGAATTTTGTCTAGAGTGAGCGGTCATATTGCTTGTAACATTTGCCGCCGCCAGGCTTCGGCCTCGCGAAATACCTCGACAAAAAAGGACGGTTTTCAGGCATGAACCGCAGACGTTTTATCAAGGCCTCGTTGGCCCTCGCCGCGGCATGCGGCACTCCAGGTCTCGCCACGCTTTTCTCCCGCAACGCCTGGGCGCAGGAGTCCGATATCGCGGACGGCCAGACGCGCGCCTTTGATTTCAGCGTGTTACAGGCTATGGCCTCTGAGCTTGCGCAAAAACCGTGGGGCGGCGCGCCGCGACCGCTGCCCGATACGCTCGCAAAGCTCACCCCACAGGCCTATAACAGTATTCAGTATGACGCCGGGCATTCGCTGTGGAATAACATCGACGGCCGCCAGCTCGACGTGCAGTTCTTCCACGTCGGCATGGGCTTTCGCCGCCGGGTGCGGATGTTCTCGCTCGATCCGGCGACCCGCCAGGCCCGCGAAGTGCATTTCCGTCCTGAACTCTTTAACTACCACGACGCGGGCGTCGATACCCGCCAGCTGGAAGGGCAAACCGACCTCGGCTTCGCCGGTTTTCGTGCGTTTAAAGCGCCGGAGCTGGCGCGTCGCGATATCGTCTCCTTCCTTGGCGCAAGCTATTTCCGCGCGGTAGACAGCACCTTCCAGTACGGGCTGTCGGCACGCGGGCTGGCGGTCGATACCTTTACCGACACGCCGGAAGAGTTCCCGGATTTCACCGCCTTCTGGTTTGAAACGCCGAAAGCGCAGGACACCACGTTTGTCGCTTACGCGCTGCTGGACAGCCCGAGCGTGACCGGCGCGTATAAGTTCATCATCCACTGCGAATCGAGCCAGGTGATTATGGAAGTGGAAAACTTCCTGTTCGCGCGCAAAGACATCAAACAGCTCGGTATCGCGCCGATGACCAGTATGTTCAGCTGCGGCACTAACGAACGCCGCATGTGCGACACCATTCACCCGCAAATCCACGACTCCGACCGCCTGGCGATGTGGCGCGGCAACGGCGAGTGGGTGTGCCGCCCGCTCAATAACCCGCAGCGCCTGCAATTCAACGCCTTCTCGGATGAAAACCCGAAAGGGTTTGGCCTGTTGCAGACCGACCATAAATTCGAGAGCTACCAGGATGTGATGGGCTGGTATAACAAGCGCCCGAGCCTGTGGGTGGAGCCGCGCAACCGCTGGGGCAAAGGCACCGTTGCGCTGATGGAGATCCCGACCACCGGCGAAACGCTCGATAATATTGTGTGCTTCTGGCAGCCGGAAAAACCGATCCGCGCCGGGGACAAGCTTAACTTCCAGTATCGCCTCTACTGGAGCGGCGACGCGCCGGTACGTACGCCGCTGGCGCGCGTTTACGCCACCCGCACCGGGATGGGCAGCTTCCCGGAAGGCTGGGCGCCGGGCGAGAATTTCCCGGCACAGTGGTCTCGCCGCGTCGCCGTAGATTTCGTGGGCGGCGATCTCAAAAGTGCCGCGCCGCGTGGCATTGAGCCTGTGATTACGCTCTCCAGCGGCGAGGCGAAACAGGTAGAGATCCTTTACGTCGAACCGTTCGATGGCTACCGCATCCAGTTCGACTGGTATCCGACGTCCGACTCCGTCGATCCGGTGGAAATGCGCATGTTCCTGCGCTGCCAGGGCGAGGCCATCAGCGAAACCTGGCTGTGGCAATATTTCCCGCCCGCGCCGGATAAACGCAAATATGTCGATGACCGACAGATGCGCTAAGCTACTTCCCATAAGCCCCGTTTCGACGGGGCTTTTTTTTGCGCTCTGCTACTGAAAACCACGGCAAATCGGTTAAGCCCGCCGATTCGGGCAGTGTTTTTACGCCGCGCGCTATGATAACTGTAGAGGTTCACTCATCAGAAGGAGACTCCCTTGCCAAACGCCACCTCTCAGGACGAGATACTTACCGTTAACGAACATCTTGCGCTGCATGCCGTTCATGAACGGTTCGCAGAGCCGCTGTTCTCCCTGGTGCAGCGCAATAAAGCCTGGCTGCAAAAAGCGATGAACTGGCCGCAGTACGTCACTAAAATCGAAGACACGCGCCAGACCATTCAGAGCAACATGATGCTGCACCAGCGCGGCTACGCGAAAATGTTTATGATTTTGCTGGATGGCGAGATGGTGGGCGTGCTGTCGTTTAACCAGATAGAGCCGACCAACAAAACGGCCTATATCGGCTACTGGCTGGATGAGCAGCATCAGGGGCAGGGGATTATCTCTGGCGCGCTGCAAACGATAATGGCGCATTACGCGCAGCGCGGCGAGGTGCGGCGGTTTGTTATTAAGTGCATCGTCACCAACGCGGCGAGCAACCGCGTGGCGCAGCGCAATGGCTTTACGCTGGAAGGCCGTTTAAAAGAGGCTGAATACCTGAACGGCGAGTTTCACGATCAGCATATCTACGCGCGTATTATCGAAACGGACGCTTAAACGAGCCCCGGCAGCGGCGTGCGCTGAATATGTTCGTCGCCGCCCAGCGTTTTAAAGCCGCACAGCCGGATGGTCTCGCCTGGCGGCGCGTCAATGACGACATCATCGCTTACCGTCACGCTGTCTTCGAGGATAACGTCGCCGCGGATACGCGCGCGTCCGGTGATGGTCACATGATTATCGAGCCGTACCGGGCCGCCGGTAATCACCGCGTGCTCACCCACGCGCACGTGATGCCCCAGCAGGCTGTTGCCTTCAATCACCGCGTGGCCGGAGACGTCCGAGCTGTAACGCACCGTTGGCGAGGCGTTCTCCTCCGTGCCCGCCACCAACCGGGCGTTGCCGTGGATTTTCGCGCAGTCGCAGACCCAGACGTCGTTCTCGTCGTTGCCTTCGAGAATCGCGTTTTCAAACACCTGCGCGCGATGCTCAATAAACGCGTGCGTCACCAGCGCGTGGCCGTAAATCTGGGCCTGATGCACCACCCGCGAGGCGCTGACCGTGGCGTTGCCGTAAATATGCAGCGCGCTGTCGCTGTCCGCCGTTAAGCCTTTCGCGCCGACCACCAGGCTGTTTTGCATCACCCGCGCATCACCGAAAATATGACACTCGCCGCGCACCACCGAGCACTGCACCATCGCGCGGCCGCTGACGTGCGCGCCGTCGCTGATTTCGGCGGCGTCAATCCAGGCATCGTCGCCAATGACCGCGTCATGATGAACCACGCAGGTCTGGCTTAAGCGCGCATTGCCGCGAATTTTCGCGCCCGCAAACACCGCGCTGTTGTGGTCATAGACCCAGCAGGTGCCCTGCTGGCTGAGGTTCTCCTCGCTTTCCACCCAGCCGCCGGGCGTTCCCGCGCTGACATCGGCGAAATCACGCAGCGCGATAAGCTGGCGCAGCGTCACGGTGCAGGGCTCGCCGTGGCGGGTATAGCGAAAGACGCGCGTGGCTTCGCTGAGCTGATATTTATTCATCAGAATTTCCTTGCGAGAGACGATAAATTAACCGTAGCAAATTTTTACGCGCCGGGAAGGCGATAGCGTTCGTGAGGGAAGTTTTATAAAATGCATGCAGAATATATCTTTGCCGTTTCGCCGGCAGAACGCTTTTAAGGAACCCTCATGACCGTTCGTGATGAAAACTATTTCACTGAAAAATATGGCCTGACGGCCACGCACTCTGATGTAGTAAACGCCGTGAATCATGTCGAACCGGGCCGCGCGCTGGATCTCGGCTGCGGCAACGGGCGCAACAGCCTTTTTCTCGCCGCCCGTGGGTTTGACGTCACCGCGTGGGATAAAAACCCGGCTAGCATCGCCAACCTTGAGCGTATCGCGGCGGCGGAAGGGCTTAATAACCTGCATATCGCGGTGAAAGATTTAAATGCGCTGCGTTTTGACGGGGAGTATGACTTTATTCTCTCCACCGTGGTGATGATGTTTCTTGAGCGCGACACCATTCCCGGGCTTATCGATAATATGCAGCGCTGCACCGCGCCGGGCGGGTATAACCTGATTGTCGCGGCGATGGATACTGACGATTATCCGTGTACCGTCGGCTTTCCATTCGCGTTCCGCGAAGGGGAACTGCGCCGTTATTACGAAGGCTGGGAGTTAATTAAATACAATGAAGATGTCGGTCAGCTTCATAAAACCGATGCCAGCGGCAACCGCATTCGCTTACGTTTTGCGACAATGCTCGCGAAAAAACGTTAATGTGATTGTCTTTTATGGAGCCGCCGTCAGCGCGGCTCTGAATTAATGCTATTAAATTTTTTATATATTTTCATAACTAGCATCAACTTTATTTATTGTTCTAATCCGATTTTATACCCCCGATCGCTTTTTTCTCTTATCCCGTCGTTTTTATTACTCTTTTCTCACCGCCGTTTGCTATAAATTCAGTGCTCACCCACTCACAGGTAACGTTCTATGCACAGCACATCGGTATTTAAAGCTTCCGGCGTGGCGGCGCTATTGCTGCTTGCCGGTTGTTCCTCCAGCACCACCAAACCCGAGCAATACTCCGGCTTCCTGAAAGACTATTCGGGCCTTGAAAAAACCACGTCATCGACCGGCAAACCGGTGATGCGCTGGGTCGCGCCGGGCTTTAACCTGAATAATTACGACTCTATCGTTTACAACCCGGTGGTCTATTACCCGGCCCCAAAACCGACCGGACAGATCTCTCAGAAAGTACTCGACGGTTTGTTGAATTACACCAACGACAAACTGAAAACCGCGGCGGCGAGCCGTAAGCCGCTGGTGGCGACGCCAGGGCCGCGCAGCGTGATTTTCCGCGGCGCGATTACCGCCGTCGACAGCAGCAAAGAAGGGCTGCAATTCTATGAAGTGTTGCCGATTGCGCTTGTCGTGGCCGGAACCCAGGTCGCGACGGGCCATCGCACCATGGACACCAGCCTGTTTTTTGAAGGCGAGCTGATTGACGCGGCGACGCAGAAAACGGTCGTGAAAGTGGTGCGTAAAGGCGAGGGGAAAGATCTCAGCAACGAGAAGACCCCGCTGACGGTCGATAACCTCAAGCAGGTGATCGACGATATGGCGACCGATGCGCGCATGTTCGATCCCGCGCCGAAATAATCCGTACAGAGGGAGCCTGGCTCCCTCTTTTTTATCCCGCCCGGCGCGCCAGCAGCGCGTAGCTTATCCCGCCAGCCATTAACCCCCAGAATGCCGACCCGACGCCGAGCAGCGTGACGCCGGATGCCGTCACCAGAAACGTTATCAGCGCCGCGTCGCGGGCGCGCTCATTCGCCAGCGCCTGGTGCAGGCTGCCGCCAATGGTGCCGAGCAGCGCCAGCCCGGCGAGGGTTTGCAGCCACGGCAGCGGCAGGGCGGTCATCAGCGCGCCGACGGAGCCGCCGCATACGCCCGCCAGCAGATAAAACACGCCCGCCATCGCCGCCGCTATCCAGCGTTTTTCGCGCTCCGGGTGCGCCTCCGGACTCTGGCAGATGGCGGCGGTAATGGCGGCAATGCAGATGGAAAAGACGCCAAATGGCGCAAGGAGTAGCGCCAGCAGGCCGGTCGAGACCATCAGCGGCGAGACCGGCACCCGGTAGCCGGACGCTTGCAATGTGGCGACGCCCGGCGCGTTCTGTGAGGCCATCGTCACCAGAAAGAAGGGCAGGCCGACGCCGAGCAGCGAGGAGAGGCTGAAGGCGGGGGAGACAAACTCCGGCGGCGCGAGGCGAAAATGCAGCGCCGCCGTATTCACCTCGCCCTGCAACAGACAGACCGCGACACCCGCCAGCAGCGCGGCCACCACGGCGTAGCGCGGCGCGAAGACTTTACAGAGCAGCCACGCCCCCGTCATGGCGGCACACAGTATAAAATGCCCTTCCAGCGTGCCGAACGCCTGTAGCCCGAAGCGCAGCAGAATGCCCGCCAGCATCGCGGCGGCAAGGCCCGGCGGGATGATATTCATCAGGCGGGCGAACAGACCCGTCGCGCCGCAAATCACAATTAGCGCCGAGGCGAAAATAAAAATGCCGACCGCTTCATGCAGATTGCTGCCCGCAAGACCCGTCGCCAGCAGCGCCGCGCCGGGCGTTGACCAGGCGGTCAGTACCGGCGCGCGATACCACAGGCTTAGTGCGAGCGTGCTGACGCCCATGCCGATGCCGAGCATGGTCATCCAGCCCGCCGTTTGCGCAGGCGTAGCGCCTGCCGCTGCGGCGGCCTGCCAGATAATAGCGGCAGAGCTGGCGTAGCCCACCAGCACCGCCACAAACCCTGCAATGACGGCAGATGCCGGGGGAAGAGAAAAGCGCATATTTGCTCCGCTGTGCGTTATAACGTCCATTGACTCTATCATCGTGCGCTATAACGCACAAGGCGCTATACTGGCCACGATTAAAGGAGATCGTATGGACATTACCGCCCATCTCGCGCAGACGCTGAAAGCGCTGCGCCAGCAGAAAAACTGGAGCCTGACCCAGGCGGCGCAGGAAACCGGCGTGTCGAAAGCGATGCTCGGCCAGATAGAGCGCAACGAATCGAGCCCTACGGTCGCCACGCTGTGGAAAATCGCCACCGGCTTTAACGTGCCGTTTTCGGCGTTTATCACACCGCCTGCGCCGGGCGCGCGCACGGTGTTTGATGCCCAGCAGACGATGCTGGTGGAACCGGTGTTTCCGTGGGATGAACAGCTGCGCTTCGATATGCTCGCCGTTACGCTCGCCCCCGGCGCGCAGAGCGACTCCACGCCGCATGAAAACGGCGTGACGGAGCATGTGGTGGTGATTGAGGGCGAGCTGGAGCTACAGACAGACGGCGTCTGGCGGCGGCTCGGCCCTGGCGAAGGGCTGAAGTTTGCCGGCGACCGGCCGCACGCCTACCGCAACGCGACGTCGCTGCCGGTGCGCTTTCATTCGCTTATTCACTACCCGGCGCCATAAAAAAAACCGCAAGCAAGCTTGCGGCCAACGACAATCTACAACGACACGATGAAACTGAGGTGATAAGTCAGGAATACCGCCCCAGCGTATCCCCTGCAGCGCGCCGCGTGAAATAAACCTTTGTGCAATACTTTGCCGTAAAATGGCAAACCCGCGGCAGCGCCGTGAAAGAGTTTCCGAACGCCCGGAATGTGACTACAATAGCCGCCTTTCAAATAACGGATAACGACGAATTATGCGCCTGCAATCGCATCACCTTGAACTGCTCAGTCCCGCCCGCGATACCGCCATCGCCCGCGAAGCCATTCTGCACGGCGCAGATGCAGTCTATATCGGCGGCCCCGGTTTCGGTGCCCGCCACAACGCCAGCAACAGCCTCCAGGACATCGCAGACCTGGTGCCGTTCGCCCATCGCTTCGGCGCGAAGGTGTTTATCACCCTTAACACCATTCTGCATGACGACGAGCTGGAGCCGGCCCGTAAACTTATCGGCCAGCTTTATGACGCGGGCGTCGACGCCCTGATCGTGCAGGACATGGGCATTATGGAGCTGGATATTCCGCCCATCGAGCTGCACGCCAGCACCCAGTGTGATATCCGCAGCGTCGAGAAAGCGAAATTCCTCTCCGACGCCGGTTTCTCGCAAATCGTGCTGGCGCGCGAGCTGAACCTCAACCAGATCCGCGCCATTCATGAGAACACCGACGCCACCATCGAATTCTTTATTCACGGCGCGCTGTGCGTGGCCTATTCAGGCCAGTGCAATATCTCCCATGCCCAGACCGGGCGCAGCGCCAACCGCGGCGACTGCTCGCAGGCCTGCCGCCTGCCGTATACCCTGAAAGACGATCAGGGCCGCGTGGTGGCGTATGAGAAACACCTGCTGTCGATGAAAGACAACGATCAAACCGCCAACCTGGCGGCGCTGATTGACGCAGGCGTGCGCTCCTTCAAGATTGAAGGGCGCTATAAAGATATGAGCTACGTGAAAAACATCACGGCGCATTACCGTCAGATGCTCGACGCGATTATTGAAGATCGCGGCGATCTGGCGCGTTCCTCCGCCGGTAATACGGCGCACTATTTCGTGCCGTCCACCGAGAAAACCTTCCACCGCGGCAGCACCGACTACTTCGTTAACGCCCGTAAGATAGATATTGGCGCGTTCGACACCCCGACGTTCGTCGGCCTGCCGGTCGGCGAAGTGCTGAGCGTCGGCAAAGAGCATCTGGATGTGGAAGTCACCGAGCCGCTCGCGAACGGCGACGGGCTGAACGTCATGATCAAACGCGAAGTGGTGGGCTTTCGCGTCAATGTGGCGGAAAAAACCGGTGAAAACCGCTACCGCGTCTTCCCGAACGAGATGCCAGCGGCGCTGAAAACGCTGCGCCCGCACCACAAGCTTAACCGCAACCTCGATCACAACTGGCAGCAGGCGCTGCTGAAAACCTCCAGCGAGCGCCGCATCGGTGTGGATATCGAACTCGGCGGCTGGCAGGAACAGCTGATTCTGACACTAACCAGCGAAGATGGCGTCAGCGTGACGCATACGCTTGACGGGCAGTTCGATGAAGCCAACAACCCGGAAAAAGCGCTGACCAGCCTGAAAGAGGGCCTGGCGAAACTGGGGCAGACTATCTATTTCGCCCGCGACGTGCAGATTACGCTGCCGGGCGCGCTGTTTGTGCCTAACAGCCAGCTCAACGCGTTCCGCCGTGAAGCTATCGAGGCGCTGGACGCCGCGCGTCTGGCGAATTACCAGCGCGGCGTGCGCAAGCCGGTTTCCGTGCCGCCACCGGTCTACCCGGAAACGCACCTGAGCTTCCTCGCGAATGTCTACAACCATAAGGCGCGTGAATTTTACCATCGCTATGGCGTGCAGCTTATTGACGCCGCGTATGAAGCGCACGAGGAAAAAGGCGACGTCCCGGTGATGATCACCAAACACTGCCTGCGCTTTGCCTTTAACCTCTGCCCGAAACAGGCGAAGGGCAACATCAAGAGCTGGAAGGCGACGCCGATGCAGCTGGTGCACGGCGACGAAGTGTTAACCCTGCGTTTTGACTGCAAACCCTGCGAAATGCACGTGGTCGGCAAAATCAAAAATCATATCCTGAAAATGCCGCAGCCGGGCAGCGTGGTCGCCTCCATCAGCCCGGAAGACCTGTTGAAAACCCTGCCAAAACGCAAAAACGCCTGATTATCCTTCCCCGAAAAGCCAGAGCCTGCGCTCTGGCTTTTTTTTTGTCTGCACGCCATACCGCTCAACAAACCCGCACAAACTGGCCGTTCTCCAGGCAATTGCGCCGCTTCGCTTAAAAATAGGGTTGTCAGAATAGTACAAATCAAACTACTGTATATAAACACAGTAAATAACAACATAATGAATGGATGGAGTACGCCATGTTAATGATGCGACTCTTGCCACAGCCTGATGCCGAGGGGTTGCCGCTGTTCCTTGAGACAGTGGCCTGCGGATTTCCGTCGCCCGCTCAGGATTACGTCGAAAAGCGTGTAAGCCTTGACGCGCACTGCATTGTGCATCCGAACGCCACCTATTTTTTGCGGGCGGCCGGGGAGTCGATGAACGGCGCCGGGATCGAGGATGGCGATCTGCTGGTGGTGGACAGCGCCCTGAAGCCGCAGGAGGGCGACATTGTCGTGGCCGCGCTGGAAGGGGAGTTCACCGTGAAAACCCTGCGTCTGCACCCGGTGGCGCAACTGGTGCCGATGAACCCGGATTTCGCGCCGATCCCGCTTGGCGGTGACGCCGAGGTGGTGATTTTCGGCGTGGTCACTTGGGTGCTGAAGAAGAGGCGCTGAAATGTACGCGCTGGTGGATGTGAACAGCTTTTACGCCTCCTGCGAGATGGTGTTTCGCCCGGATCTGCGGGATAAACCGGTCGTGGTATTGAGCAACAACGACGGTTGCGTCATTGCCCGCAGCCGCCAGGCAAAGGCGCTTGGCATCACTATGGCGGAACCCTATTTCAAACAGCGCGCGCTCTTTGAGCGTCATCGCGTGGCGGTCTTCAGCTCCAACTACGCGTTTTACGCCGACATGAGCAAGCGCGTGATGGATATTCTCGAAGAGATGGCGCCGCAGGTGGAGATCTACTCGATCGACGAGGCGTTTGTCGATCTGCGTGGCGTCAGTAACGTCATGTCGCTGACCACGTTTACTCATGAGATCCGCGACCGCCTCTGGCGCGAAACCCATCTGCCGGTCGGCGTGGGTATCGCGCCGACTAAAACGCTCGCCAAGCTCGCCAATCTCGCCACTAAAAAATGGCCGAAGTCGGGCGGGGTGGTCGATCTCTCCGATCCCGCCCGGCTGCGCAGGGCGCTGGCGCATTTTAACGTGGATGAAGTGTGGGGCGTCGGGCGCAGGCTCAGCAAAAAGCTGGCGGCGATGGGCATTGAGACCGCGTTTGATCTCGCCAACAGCCCGGCGTGGGTGATCCGCAAAAATTTTAACGTGGTGCTGGAGCGCACCGTGCGCGAGCTGCGCGGCGAGCCGTGTCTGGCGATGGATGAATTTGTCGCGCCGAAACAGCAGATCGTGTGCAGCCGTTCGTTTGGCTACCGGGTCACGGCTTACCAGGATATGCGTCAGGCGGTCTGCGCCTGGGCGGAGCGCGCCGCGGAGAAACTGCGTCAGGAGCATCAGTTCTGCCGCCAGGTGGCGGTGTTTATCCGCACCAGCCCGCATGACGAGCCGGACAACCGCTACAGCAATCAGGCGCTCTGCCAGGCGCTGACGCCCACCAACGACACCCGCGAAATCGTGCGGCTGGCGGTAAGCGCGCTGGACGCCATCTGGCGCGAAGGCTATCGCTATATCAAAGCGGGCGTCATGCTGGGGGATTTTTTCAGCCAGGGCGTGGCGCAGCTTAATCTCTTCGACGAACACCCGCCGCAGGCCAACAGCGCGCCACTAATGCATCTGCTGGATGAATATAATCGCTCAGGCAGGGGAAAGCTCTGGTTCGCAGGCCAGGGGATCGTAAAACCCTGGGCGATGAAGCGCGAATTCCTTTCGCCCGGTTACACCACCCGTTTCAGTGAATTACCGCGCGCGAGTTTGTGGTGAGGCGGGCGAAAACCTTTACGGCGTCTTTACGCCTTCGCCGCGCTGCCGGTTAAACCAGGCCATAAAGCGCTGCGCGCCGACAATAAAAGTCCGCCAGATAAGGCGTTTCTGATCTTGTCATAATCCCTCAACACCGCTCCACCAGGTCAAACTCTTCAAACATCAGCGGCATGTCGGGAGAGAAACAGCCGGCGCGGGTGAAAAACGCTTCATGCTCCTTGCGCCAGTAAGCGAGGCTTAAATCGCCTTCGCCTTCCAGCGCGGCGAGTTGTTCAGTGACGTCACAGAATTTCACCAGCCGCAGCGTGTGGGTGCGAATAACGCACAGCGGCTCGCCCGCGCCGTTGAGGATAATATGATAATCCCCCGGCAGTACCGGTTCGCCGTCCTGCCGCCAGGCGTGATAATCGCTGCAGCTGGCGCGTTTGGTGCCGTACGCCACCAGCGCGCCCAGTTCATCCGCCATGTGCGGTGAATCGCCAAAGCCCCAGGCCGGCGCGCCGGGATATTTCTGTTGCAGTTCGTCTACGGTCATTCTGATACTTCCTTGTTAAATTAATGTAAGGAAATAGCATATCGTGAAAAAAGAAAGCCAGCTAATGATTATTTACTCGCCTGGCATGATTAATTAATCGGGCCGTTAAAATAAGCCGCTGTTTTTACCCCAATAAAAAGTAAAACCTGCCGTAAAGTAGTGTAAATGGGTTGAGAAAAGTCTAACAGCATGGTTTAATTCAGGCGTGTTTGACTACCGAGGCCAATTTTGATCCGCAACGACGAGAAGCAAGACCGCGGATAAATTGAAAGATTATGGACAACCTGTTCAATTGTTTTATCTCCCTGTTTTACGTTTCTTCCACTCCTTTTCCTGCCACCTTTCTTTGCGGTGAACAGCACTGGCACACGGCGCTTTAGTCCGTCTCTCTCCTGAGTTTTTTCAGGCCGTCACTGTACGCCTGTCACTGTTTTAATCGTTTTTAATGACGCGTGTTTACGCGCCATCTGATATGCCTGTGTATTTTTTCAGGCAGGAGAGAGATTATGATTTACTGGATTTTATTAGCATTAGCGATTGTGTCGGAAATTACCGGGACGCTGGCATTAAAATGGGCAAGCGTTGGCGGTGGCCATGCCGGATTTATTTTAATGCTGGTGATGATTTCCCTTTCTTATATTTTTCTTTCTTTTTCTGTTAAGCGTATTGCGCTGGGTGTGGCTTATGCCCTGTGGGAAGGTGTCGGGATCGTTTTAATTACGCTCTTTAGCGTGTTGCTGTTTAACGAAACCCTGACGGTGCAAAAAGCGCTGGGCCTGCTGGTATTAATTGCCGGGATTTTACTGATCAAAACCGGCACCCGTACCGTGAGCCGTAAAGCGGAGGTGCGTCATGTCGCAGGTTGAGTTACAGCATATTCTCTGGCTGCTGCTGGCGATCGGCCTCGAAATTATCGCCAATATCTGGCTGAAATTCTCCGACGGCTTTCGCCGCCCGGTGTATGGCGTGGCGTCGCTCGCCGCCGTTCTCGCCGCCTTCAGCGCGCTGGGACAGGCGGTGGAAGGTATCGATCTGGCGGTGGCGTACGCGCTGTGGGGCGGTTTCGGGATCGCCGCGACGGTGGCGGCAGGCTGGATTATGTTCGGCCAGCGGCTTAACCGCAAAGGCTGGGCCGGGCTTGGGCTGCTGCTGGTGGGCATGGTGATTATCAAGCTGGCGTAAGCCGCAACGCAAAGAGAGAGGGGCGCTGAGCGCCCCTTTTTTTATTCGCTCGCCAGCGCTTCGAGGCGCTCGCGAAAACCGGTTACGGAAATCGCGCGGTTATCGGCGCGCCAGCGGTCTTTGGCGGCAGGCGCCGAACTCTGCACGCCAATCAACTGCCAGCCAGCGTCGGTACGCAGCATCAGCGGCGAGCCGCTGTCGCCCGGCAGCGTGTCGCACTGGTGCGCCAGCACGTTACGCTGCGCCCAGCCGGTAATCAGGCAATCCTGATGGCTGTAGAGCGCGTCGAGATGATCTTCCGGGTAACCGGACTGCGTCACGTGCCGCCCCGTGGCTTTCAGCGCGCGGTTCAGGGCCGCGCGATCGCCTTCAAACAGCGGCAGCGGCGTCAGGCCCGACGGCGGGTTACGCAGAATAATCAGCCCGAAATCTTCCGGCGCAGCGGACGACGGCACAATCCAGCCTTCGCCGTCGGCTTTCAGCTTATGCCCGAGCGACGGCGACACGCGCCCTTCGATGCTGTGAATTTCATAGCGCCACTTGCCCTTTTGCGACACAAAACGCAGCGCCACCGGGCGGTCTGGCGTGCCGTCCGGCGGAGAAAGCAAACAATGCCCGGCGGTCAGCGCCAGGTGCGGGGAGATAAGCGTGGCGGTGCACAGGTTGCCGCTCTCGGTTTCGAGCTGGCCGATAGCATCCCAGGGAGACGCGGCCGGGTCCGGTACGGGCGTGCGGTCATCATGATTGAAAAAGAGGGTCTGGACGTCGCTTGCGGTCTCCGACGCGTCATCGCCCTCGTCAGCGTGCGTAATAAAAACGGGTAATAGTAGCGATCCCAGTAACAAGAAAACGGTTTTGCGCATATCACTCTCTGGTGGGGCAATTATGATTATTAAAGTAACCCTGTGAGGTAACTATAGACGTGACGCGAGCAAAGTGAGAATAAAATCAGCGTGCTAGCGACGTTTACCAGTAAAAAAAGATCGACAGCGCGCCGCATAACAGCAGCAGCGTCAGGATTATCTCAAACTGATAGCGGCGGATCATGTCGGGCCTCCGGAAACGCAGCCCGCGCGTCCGGCGCAAACGGCGACGCGCGTGCCTGAGCGCGCAGGCCTGACAAAAGCGGCGAAGAAAAACGGCGGGGCGTAAAGAGACTATAACGGCGCGGCGGGGCGGGCGTCCGTAGGTGATTAGTATCGGCGTGTAACGGAATGTACACACCGGGCGCGCGGCCCGGCGTATACGACGGCGCTACAGATAGCGCGCCGTCAGGTGCTCGCGGAAATAGCGCGGGTTGAGATCGTCGCCGGTGGCGTTAATCATCAGCTGCGAGGTGGTAAAGCGGCTGCCGTGCTGCCACACCGACTGGCGCAGCCAGTCAAACAGCGCGCGCAGATCGCCTGCGGCAATTGAGGCGTCCAGGTTCGGCAGCGCCTGGCGCGCGGCCTGGAAAAGCTGGGCGGCATACATCGCGCCAAGCGTATATGACGGGAAGTAACCAAAGCCGCCATCCGTCCAGTGAATATCCTGCATACAGCCGTCGCGGTAGTTGCCGGTGGTGAAAATCCCGAGCCACTGCTGCATTTTCTCATCCCACAGGGCCGGAATGTCGTCCACTTCAATATCGCCGTCAATCAGCGCCCGCTCAATCTCGTAGCGCAGCACTACGTGGGCCGGGTAGCTCACTTCATCGGCATCGACGCGGATAAAACCTGGCTTCACGCGCTGGTTCCAGGCCAGATAGTTCTCCTCCTCAAACGCCGGTTGCTTGCCGAAACGCGAGACGACCTGCGGGAGCAGCAGCTTCAGGAACGGGCGGCTGCGCCCAAGCTGCATTTCGAAGAACAGGCTCTGGGATTCATGGATAGCGGTGGAGCGCGCCAGCGACACCGGCTGGCCCGGCCATTCGCGCGGCAGGTTTTGCTCATAACGGGCATGGCCGGTTTCGTGGATCACGCCAAACAGCGCGCTGAAGAGTTCGTTTTCGTCATAGCGCGTGGTGATGCGCACATCTTCCGGCACGCCGCCGCAGAACGGGTGCGCGCTGACGTCCAGCCTGCCGCCGTCGAAATCGAAGCCGAGCAGGCGCATGGCTTCAAGACCCAGCTCGCGCTGCTGCGCCACCGGGAACGGCCCCTGCGGCGTAATCAGCACGGTGCGCTCCTGTTTCTCTACCGCGCGGGCGAGGAGATCCGGCAGCCAGCTGCGCAGATCGCCAAACAGCGTATCGAGACGCGCGCTGGTCATATCCGGCTCGAAAATATCGAGCAGCGCATCGTAGCGCGAACAGCCTTTGGCTTCGGCGCGAATGGCGGCCTCTTCGCGGCTCAGCTTCACCACCTCTTTGAGATTTTCCGAGAAACCGTCCCAGTCGTTGGCCGGGCGCTGGCTACGCCAGGCGTGTTCGCAGCGGCTGCCCGCGAGCGATTTGGCCTCGACCAGCGCTTCCGGCAGCAGCGCCGCCTGCTGGTAATGGCGCTGCATTTCGCGCAGGTTCGCCTGTTCGAGATCGTTTAAATCTTCCTGTTCCGCGCCGCGCAGCCATTCGGCCATTTTTTTATCGGTCAGGATCTGATGCTGCAGCACGCTCAGCTCCGCCAGGGCTTCGCCGCGCGCACGGCTGCCGCCCGGCGGCATCATGGCGAACATATCCCAGCTGGCGATAGCCGAGAGATGAGAGAAGCGGGAAAGCCGCAGGAAGGTGCGGCTAAGCTGTTGATAGTTTTTGTTTTCCATAAGGCCTCGTGACGTTGTCTGCAAGCAGAAAAGGTAGCACTAACCCTGACGAAACACGAGGCCTGGCGGGCGATTAACGGACGCGGCGGTGCAGCCCGCCGCCGACCAGCAGCGCCAGCACCAGCAGCAGCGCGATAAACCCGCCGACGCCGTTCCAGCCGTAGCGGTGCCAGAACAGTCCACCGAGCGTGCCCGCGAAGCTTGAGCCCAGGTAATAGCTGAACAGATAGAGCGAAGAGGCCTGGCCTTTGGCGCGCCGCGCCCGCGGGCCTATCCAGCTACTCGCAACGGAGTGCGCCGCGAAGAACCCGGCGGAGAAGAGCAGCATGCCCGCGAAGATCAGCCACAGCGACGAAAACAGCGTGAGCAGGAGGCCGCACAGCATCACGGCGGTAAAGCCGAGCATCACCGGGCCGCGGCCGAAACGCGCGGTCATCGCGCCCGCTTTCGGCGAGCTCCAGGTGCCGGTGAGATACGCGACCGACAGCAGGCCCACCGCCGCCTGGCTTAAGTGCCAGGGCGACAGCATCAGCCGGTATCCAATGTAGTTAAACAGCGTCACAAACGCGCCCATTAGCAGAAAGCCTTCGGCGAACAGCAGCGGCAGGCCGTCGTCGCGCCAGTGCAGACGAAAGTTAATCAGCAGCGTGCGCGGGCGCAGCGACGAGGCGCGAAAATGGCGCGAAGCCGGAAGGATTTTCCAGAACATTAAGGCCGCCGCGAGCGCAAAGCAGCCGATACAGGCCATCGCCACGCGCCAGCTAAAGAAATCGGTAATAACCCCGGTGAGCAGACGGCCGCTCATCCCGCCAATCGAGTTACCGCTGATGTAGAGCCCCATCGAGAACGCCACCATGCTGGGGTGGATCTCCTCGGACAGATAGGTCATGCCGACGGCCGCCACGCCGCTCAGCGACAGCCCAATCAGCGCGCGCATCAGCAGAATGCCGTGCCAGCTGTGCATCATGGTGGCGAGCAGGGTGCAGATGGAGGCAAGCAGCAGGGCCGTGACCATCACGTTTTTGCGCCCGATAGCGTCGGACAGCGGCCCGGTGAACAGCAGCCCCACGGCCAGCATCCCCGTGGCGACCGAGAGCGAAATACTGCTGGCGGCGGGCGTGACGCCAAATTCCTGTGACAGCACCGGCAGAATGGGCTGTACGCAGTAAAGCAGGGCGAAGGTGGCGAGGCCCGCGGAGAAGAGCGCGAGCGTGACGCGCATAAAGGCGGGCGTGCCGCGTTTGATATAGGTTGCCGGCGCGGCAGTAACGGCATCGTCAGCGGCTTGCGCCGGTGGCGCGCTGACGGTAGTGGTACGACTCACAGCATATCCTTACGTAATATCCCCGCGATTGCTGGCTGCGGGTGAGGCACACACACGAAGAGTAGAAAGCGGCGAATCATCTGTCTAATATATTAATAATCTCAAATAATATTTATTAAATATGAATATCGAACTGCGTCATCTTCGCTATTTTGTGGCGGTGGCGGAAGAGCTGCATTTTGGCCGCGCCGCCGCCCGCCTGAACATTTCCCAGCCGCCGTTAAGCCAGCAGATCCAGGCGCTGGAAGCGCAGACCGGCGCGCGGCTGCTGGCCCGCACCAACCGCAGCGTCACGCTCACGGCGGCGGGCAGGCAGTTTCTCGCCGACAGCCGACAGATTTTAAGCGAGGTGGAAGCCGCGGCGGTGCGCGCCGCGCGCCTGCATAACGGCGAGACCGGCGAGCTGCGCATCGGGTTTACCTCATCAGCGCCGTTTATCCGCGCCATTTCCGACACGCTTTCCGTCTTTCGCCGTCGCTACCCGGATGTCCATTTGCAGACGCTTGAGATTAACACCCGCTCGCAGATAGCGCCGCTGACGGAAGGGCGGCTGGATGTCGGGCTGATGCGTAACACCCCGCTGCCGGAGACGCTTGCCTGGCAACTGGTGTTGCGCGAACCGCTGCTGGCGCTGATCCCCTGCGATCATCCGCTCGCCGTGCGCGAGGCGGTGTCGCTCAGTGAACTGGCGGGCGAGCCGTTCGTCTTTTTTGACCCGCACGTCGGCACCGGGCTGTATGACGATATTCTCGGGCTGTTGCATCGTTACGGCGTGCAGCCGCGCATTACGCAGGAGGTGGGCGAGGCGATGACGATTATCGGGCTGGTGGCGGCCGGGCTTGGCGTGTCGATACTTCCGGCGTCGTTTCAGCGCGTGCGGCTGGAGGAAATGCGCTGGGTAAAGCTGCGCGAGCCGGATGCAATTTCAGAAATGTGGCTGGTCTGGGCGCGGCATAGGGAGCAAAGCGCCGCGGCACAACGTTTCATTTCTCTGCTTAACGGGGCTGCGCAATGGCCGGAAATGGCCGCCGATCTGCATAAAAATGTGCGGTAAATCACAAGGCTAAGTAAAAATTTGACGCGCCCTGGCGAAGTGATTCACCATAGCTGAATGTTTATTTCGAAGCGCGAAAATAAGGGAGTGGGACGTGGTTGCTGACAGTCAACCGGGCCATATCGATCAGATAAAACAGACCAATGCGGGCGCTGTCTATCGCCTGATTGATCAGCTTGGCCCGGTATCACGTATCGATCTTTCCAGACTGGCGCAACTCGCCCCCGCCAGCATTACTAAAATCGTGCGCGAAATGCTGGAAGCGCATCTGGTTCAGGAGACGGAAATCCAGGAGCCAGGCAGCCGTGGCCGCCCGGCGGTGGGACTCGCGGTGGAAACCGACGCCTGGCACTATCTTTCCGTGCGCATCAACCGCGGCGAAATCAACCTCGCGCTGCGCGATCTCAGCAGCAAACTGGTGGTGGAAGAGCAGCTCGATCTCCCGTTGCAGGACGCCCGCCCCTTGCTCGATCGCATTATCGACCATATCGATCGCTTTTTTATCCGCCATCAGCGCCAGCTGGAGCGCCTCACCGCCATCGCCATAACGCTGCCTGGCGTGATTGATACCGAACACGGGCTGGTGCGCCAGATGCCGTTTTATGATGTCGTTGATATGCCGCTTGGCGCGGCGCTGGAGGCGCATACTGGCGTACCGGTGTTTGTGCAGCACGACATCAGCGCCTGGACGATGGCCGAAGGGCTGTTCGGCGCGTCACGCGGCGCGCGCGACGTGATTCAGGTGGTTATCGATCATAACGTCGGCGCGGGCGTCATTACCGATGGCCGCCTGCTGCACGCGGGCAGCAGCAGCCTGGTGGAGATTGGCCACACGCAGGTCGATCCTTACGGCAAGCGCTGCTACTGCGGCAACCACGGCTGCCTTGAGACTATCGCCAGCATCGACAGCGTGCTGGAGCTGGCCCAGCAGCGGATGAATCAGTCGATGGGCTCCATGCTGCACGGCCAGCCGCTCAGCGTGGAATCGCTGTGCGATGCGGCGCTGGCGGGCGATCTGCTGGCACGCGATATTATTCTCGGCGTTGGCGTTAACGTCGGGCGCATTCTCGCGATTATGGTCAATCTGTTTAACCCACAAAAAATTCTGATTGGTTCGCCGCTTAACCGGGCGTCCGATATTCTCTTTCCGGCGATCGCTGACGCGGTTCGCCAGCAGTCGCTGCCCGCCTACAGCCGGAACATCAGCGTGGAAAGCACCCAGTTCTCTAACCGCGGCACGATGGCGGGCGCAGCGCTGGTGAAAGACGCGATGTATAACGGTTCGTTGTTGATTCGCCTGTTGCAGGGGTGACAACTTTTCCCTGATCCACTAAAAATTGCGCTATCTCAAGCTGACCCTGAAAGTCTTCTTTTAGACTTTTGCCACTGGATCATTCTTTTTAACACAATGGCAGATGGAGTCAGCGATGCTTAAGCGCGTCTTTATTACCGGTACAGATACCGCCGTCGGGAAAACGGTGGTGTCCCGCGCCCTGTTACAGGCGCTGGCCGCCACCGGCAAACGCGTGGTGGGCTATAAGCCGGTGGCGAAAGGCAGCAAAATGATGCCGGAGGGGCTGCGCAACAAAGATGCCCTGGTGCTGCAAAGCGTGTCCTCCCTGACGCTGCCGTATGAGGCCATCAATCCCATCGCATTTAGCGAAGAAGAGAGCAGCGTGGCGCACAGCTGCGCCATTAACTATTCGCTGCTATCAAACGGCCTCGCGCAGCTGTGTGAACAGGCGGATCACGTCGTGGTGGAAGGCACAGGCGGGTGGCGCAGCCTGATGAACGATTTACGCCCGCTTTCTGACTGGGTAGTGCAGGAGCAGTTGCCGGTGCTGATGGTGGTCGGCATTCAGGAAGGGTGCCTGAACCATGCGCTGTTGACCGCGCAGGCCATAGCGAGCGACGGCCTGCCGCTGGTGGGCTGGGTGGCGAACCGTATCAATCCGGGGCTGGCGCATTACGCCGAAATCATTGAGGTGTTGAGCCAGAAGCTGCCTGCGCCGCTGATAGGCGAATTACCGTACCTGCCGCGCGCCTCGCGACGCTTCACAAACCCCAGCGGCTTCTCGTTCTCATCCACAACCGTCACGGAACGCATATCGTTGTCGTCCATCAGCGCGAACGCCTCTGCAAGCGGCGTCGAACTGCGCACCGTAATCGTCGGCTGTTTGTCCGTTACATCGCCCGCCTGGATCAGCAGCAGGCGTTTGAGCGTGCGATCCTGGCCCACGAAAGAGCCGACAAACTCGTTGGCCGGTTTCGCGAGCAGCTCGTCAGGGCTGGCGCACTGAATGATTTTCCCCTGGCGGAACACCGCGATGCGATCGCCAAGCTTCAGCGCTTCGTCGATATCGTGGCTCACCAGCATCACCGTTTTCTTCAGCTGGCGCTGCATCTCCAGGAACTGATTCTGGATAACCTCACGGTTAATTGGGTCGACCGCGCCGAACGGTTCATCCATCAGCAGCACCGGCGGATCCGCCGCCAGCGCGCGAATAACGCCGATACGCTGCTGCTGCCCTCCGGACATCTCTTTCGGGTAGCGGCTCAGGAAGCGTTTCGGATCCAGCGCCACCATCGCCATCAGCTCGGTCGCGCGTTCCTTGCAGCGCGCTTTATCCCAGCCCAGCATCCGCGGCACCACAGTGATGTTCTCTTCAATCGTCATATTCGGGAACAGACCAATCTGCTGAATGACATAACCGATATTGCGCCGCAGCGTGACGGTATCGAGATCGGTTGTGTCTTCGCGGTTAATAAAAATCTTGCCCCCGGATGGCGCTATCAGCCGGTTAATCATCTTCAGCGTGGTGGTCTTGCCGCAGCCCGACGGGCCGAGCAGCACGCACATTTCGCCTTCCGGCACGTTCAGGTTAACGTTATCGACAGCGTTAAACGTCTGGCCGTTCTTCTGCACAAACTGTTTGGTGAGGTTTTCAAGTTTAATCATTAGCGGATCCCCTTCGGCGTCAGCACAACCTGCAGGCGGTGCAGTAACCAGTCCAAAATAATGGCCAGTAAACAGATCATCAGCGCACCGGCGATAAGCATACGAATGTCGCTCCCGCCGATGCCGTTAAGCAGCAGTAACCCCAGACCGCCCGCGCCGATAACGGCGGCGATCGCCATCACGCCGATATTCATCACCACCGCAGTGCGGATGCCGCCGAAAATCACCGGCAGCGCCATGGGGATTTCCACCCAGCGCAGACGCTGCCAGAACGTCATGCCGATACCACGACCGGCTTCGCGAAGCCCCGGCGGCAGGCTGTCGAGCGCGGTGTGCGTGTTACGAACAATCGGCAGCAGCGAGTAAAGAAACACGGCGGTGATGGCGGGCAGGGCGCCGATACCCTGGCCTATCAGCGAAAAGAGCGGGATCATCAGCCCGAACAGGGCGATGGACGGAATGGTGAGCACCAGCGTCGCCAGCCCCAGCACCGGCGTGGCGAGCCATTTATGGCGCACAATCAGAATGCCGAGCGGCACGCCGATAACAATCGCGAAGCCCACCGCCAGCAGCACCAGCCACAGGTGCTGGATCGTGAGGCTCGCCAGAAAACCGGCGTTATCGATCATATAGTGAATGGTATCCATCATCTCTCCTTAAAGCAGACCTTTGTCGCGCAGGAAGTCGCGGGCGACCTGCTGCGGCGTCTGGTGATCGATATCCACCTTCGCGTTAAGCGTGGTGATGGTCTCGTTGTCCATCAGGCCGGAGATCGTATTCAGCGCCTCCTCAAGCCCCGGATTCGCCGCCAGCGTATCCTTACGCACGACCGGCGTAACGGCGTAACTCGGGAAAAAGCCTTTATCATCCTCCAGCACTTTTAAATCGAACCCTTTCACGCGCCCGTCGGTGGCGTAAACCAGGCCTGCGTCCACAAAGCCGTCGCGGATGGCGTTATAGACCAGCCCCGGGTCCATCTGGCGGATCTGCGGACGGTCGAGCGGCATGTTGTACGCCTGTTGCAGCGGCTTCATGCCATCGCTGCGCCCGTAAAACTCCAGATCGAGCGCCAGCATCCAGTTGTTATCCGGATCGGTTTTGCGCACCTGTTCGATTTTCTCCGCCAGCTGCGACATCGTCGAAATATGCTCCTCTTCGGCGCGTTTGCGCTGCATCGCGAACGCATAGGTGTTGTTCATGCTGGCGGGTTTCAGCCACACCAGCCCGAGCTTCGCGTCGAGCTTTTTCACCGTGTTATAGGTTTCCTCGGGCGTCATTCGCTTGTTGATATGGTTGAAGATAATCAGCGATGTGCCGGTGTACTCCCAGGTCATATCCACCTGTTTGTTGATCATGGCGTTGCGCGAAATCACCGTCGCGATATTGGTGCGCGGCTCCACCTGAAAGCCTTTCTTTTGCAGGTACAGCACCGTCATGGCGGAGAGAATATGTTGCTCGGTAAAGCTCTTGGTGGTCAGCACCAGCGGTGCTGCGCGAGCAGCGGTTGTGGCCAGCAGCAGACCTGCGGCTGCAATGGTCAGCCAGCGATTCAGCAAGGTCATCGGAAGCTCCTTATCATCAGGCGGTATGCGGGCTGAGCACGCGGCCAAGTGCTGCGAGCGCCATATCCAGAATCAGCGCGAACAACGCCGTGGCGGCGGCGCCAAGAATGAGCGTCGGGAAGTCGTTCAGGTAGATGCCCGGGAAAATCAGCTCGCCGAAGCTGCTCGCGCCGATAAGAAAGGCCAGCGGCGCGGTGCCGACGTTAATGGCGGTGGCGATGCGAATGCCGGAGAGCATCACCGGCCAGGCGTTCGGCAGCTCCACCTGCCACAGCCGCTGGCCTTTGGTCATGCCGATGCCGTTGGCAGCTTCAATTAGCGAGCCTGGCACCGAGCAGAGCCCGGCATAGGTGTTACGCACAATCGGCAACAGAGAGGCGAGGAACAGCGCCACGATAGCGGGTTTATCGCCAATGCCGACCACCACCATCGCGAGTGCCAGAACCGCCAGCGGCGGCAGGGTATTGCCGACATTAAAAATCTGCATTGCGTATTCCGCAAAGCGGCGCGCGGCCGGGCGGCTTAACAGAATGCCGCTCGGGATACCGACGGCGAGCGCCAGCGCCATAGAGCTGAACACCAGAATCAGGTGCTGTTTACCCAGATAAAGCAGATCTTCGCGGCGAGCGGCGAGGGTGTCAGGGCCGATGCCCCAGACCAGCAATCCGATGACGACCGCGAGCCCGGCCAGCGCCCCGATGGCGCGTAAAGTCAGTGAGGCTTTCTGCATGAGGCGTTGTCTCCCTGGTGCACGTTTTATGGCGATGAGGATCGCCTGTTGTTATGCCGTGTGTCGGCAGGGTGTATTGACCTATAGCAACCGGGAGGGAAGGATTCCACATTGCGTTACCTTTAACCGGCGAATGATTTACCCCGGCAATTAACGATTTTCCCTTACCCCGCCTCGTTTAATGGGGGTGACAGAGAATTATCTTAAAAGGGGCGGGCACTAAGTGACACCGTAACAATTAGCCGGGCTGCGACGAAAAAATCCCGGTATGGCGCGCAGTTATGATAGGGTCGGAAAAAACCGAAACCTGAAGACGGAACGTAAAACGATGGGGCTGTTGATAAAAGCGCTGCTCGGCGCGGCGGTCGTGGTGCTGATAGGGATGCTGTCGAAAACGAAAAACTATTACATCGCGGGGCTTATCCCGCTCTTCCCGACGTTTGCGCTGATCGCCCACTATATCGTCGTCACCGGGCGCGGCGTGGAGGCGCTGCGCACCACGGTGATTTTCGGTATGTGGGCCATTATTCCTTACTTTGTCTATCTGGCCTCGCTGTGGGTGCTAAGCGGCATGGTTAAAGTGCCGCTGGCGCTCGGCGGCGCGGTGGCCTGCTGGTGCCTGAGCGCCTGGCTGCTGATTGCGCTCTGGAGCCGCTTTCACTAACGGTAGAGCGGCTTTTGGGCCACGGGCATGAGAAGCCCGCTGCGCCAGTGGGCAAACGTCGCGCGGGTCAGCTCGCCCAGCGCCTCGTAAAACGGATGTTGCGCCTGCGCACAGAACACCTCCAGAAAGCGCGGCGCGAACGGCAGTAGATGCCAGGCCAGCAGTTCGTCCAGCTCGCGAGTTTTTCCCTGTTCCGCAAGCCAGGCGGCCAGCAGCAACAGCAGACCAATATGATCCGCGGGTTCATTTAGCGGCGTTTCAAAAGCGATGGCGTTGTCACGCAGCCAGCTCTGTAACGCAAGCGTGGAGTCGCCAAACAGCACCGACTCGCGATCGAGCCAGACCGATCCCCACGGCGGCGCGGGCAGCGCGTGCGGGCCGATAAAGAGCCGCTGCCACGCCTGCGCCAGCGTTTCATCCCCGCTGTTCAGCGTGACAAAGCCTGCCATACGCGTGGTATCAAGCGCGCAGGGCCATTCGCGTTCCCAGCCCGGTGTGCGCAGCGCGTCGATGATAGCGCGCGCTTCGGACGCATCGGGCGAGTAATAAAAGAGCGCGCCCAGAATGCGGGCGCAACAGGCGATATCCGTTAATTCTTGTTTCACTGCGTCACTGTCCTGAAAAAGCCGGGCGGCGTCGCCGCCCGGAGATTATCCCGCAACGGCCATACCGACCGTCATATGCAGCCCATAAAAGAGGCCGCGACCGATAAGCTCAGCCACCAGCACCAGCGCAAACCCCGCCGCCAGCCCCCATGGGCGCGGCGGAACGCGACGCGCCAGCGGGCAGAGCCAGCAGCCGATGCCAGGCGCCAGCAGCGCCATGCGCCACGCCTGCCAGAAGCCGTAATCCGGCAGCAGGGCGCTCGCCTGTTGGACGGAGCTGTGAATACCCGCAAGGCCCGCGCTCTGCATCAGCGCCGCCGCGGCGCTTATCACCAGTGCGAATACGCTCACTATCGCGAAGGCCCGCGGGCCAGTAACGCCCGCGACGGCGAGCAGGAGCGCGCCGAGCAGTGGCCCGCCAAGGAACGCCGTCAGGAAAAAGCCGAGCGTGGTATAGCCGTTATGCCAGGTCGGCACGGTGTTTATTTGATAAACGCGGGTCATCGCGAAGATAAACAGCACGCCGAGCGCCATCGCCACGATGAGCCAGATTTTGCCGAGCGTGTCTGGCATTTTCCCGAGCACCGCCACCAGCCACCACAGCCCGCCAACCGCGAAAAAGAGCGATCCGCTGGCGATTTCATTACTGAGCGGCGAGTGCCCGAGTCGGTTCAGTGAATTGAACGCGCGCAGCGGCGAGCCGAGATGCATCACCGAGGCGATAAACGCGATGCCCATTAATACCCAGAGAAAAAACATGGCGCGCACAATGCGCGGACGTTCATTCTCTGTGCCTGTCAACCACACCAGCCCGGTGATGATAAGCCCGCCCGCTACGCACTGGCCGAGTACGGTGAATAACACCAGCGGCCATTCATGCCATCCGCTTCCCATTTCAGACCTCCTTCGGATTCGCCAGTTTGCCGGTGGTATCACCGGTCGGGCGGCTGTTTGCGTTGGGTTTAATCACAATATTCGAGCGGGTGAAGTGCGCGGCGGGCAGCGGCGCGACCTGCGCCAGCGCGCCGTACTTTTTACGCAGTTCGTCAATCGGTGCCATATCCAGCGCGCGCAGCGGGCAGGATTCAACGCAAATCGGTTTTTTGCCCTCGGCGATGCGTTCATAGCAGCCGTCGCATTTAGTCATATGCCCTTTGGCGGCGTTGTACTGCGGCGCGCCGTACGGACAGGCCATATGGCAATAGCGACAGCCAATGCAGACATCTTCATTCACCACCACAAAGCCGTCCTCGCGCTTGTGCATTGCGCCGCTCGGGCACACTTTGGTGCAGGCGGGATCTTCACAGTGATTACAGGCTATGGAGAGGTAGTAAGCGAAGACGTTTTGCTGCCAGACGCCGTTATCTTCCTGCCAGTCGCCGCCCGCGTATTCATAGATGCGGCGAAAGCTGACGTCGGGGGTGAGATCTTTGTAATCCTTGCACGCCAGCTCGCAGGTTTTACACCCGGTGCAGCGGCTGGAATCGATATAGAAGCCATATTGTGTGGTCATCGGAACTCCTTACACCCTGGCAAGCTGGACTAAATTGCTGTGCGACGGATTGCCTTTCGCCAGCGGCGACGGCCGTTGCGTGGTCAGCACATTGATAGACCCGGCGTGATCGACGCCCTCGGCGTCAGGCTGGTACCACGCGCCTTCGCCCAGCGCCACGACGCCTGGCATGATGCGCGGCGTCACTTTCGCCTCGATGCGCGCTTCGCCCCGCGCGTTCCAGACCCTTACCAGGTCACCGTCGTTAATGCCGCGCGTCTGCGCATCCTGCGGGTTGATCCAGATCTGCTGGCGACACGCGGCCTGTAGCACATCCACGTTGCCGTAAGTCGAGTGGGTGCGGGATTTGTAGTGAAAACCGGTGAGCTGGAGCGGGTACTGCGCGCGCAGCGGGTCGCTTACTTGTTCAAAACCGGGGCTGTAGACCGGCAGCGGATGAATGACATCGCCTTCCGGCAGTTGCCAGTTAGCTGCGATATCGGCAAGCGCTGAAGAGTAGATCTCGATTTTGCCGGAGGGCGTGTCGAGCGGGTTCGCGGCCGGGTTTTCCCGGAAAGCCTGATAGGCAACGTGATGGCCCTGCGGATCGCGAAGCTTAAAAATGCCCTGTTTGCGGAAGGTGTCGAAATCCGGCAGTTCCGGGATAGCGCGTTGCGACTGCGCGTAAAGGTGGCGCAGCCAGCCTTCCTGCGTGCGGCCTTCGGTAAATTGCTCGCCGACGCCCATGCGCGCCGCGAGGGCGCTGGTGATGTCATAGATAGTGCGGCATTCAAAGCGCGGCGCAATCGCCTGGTCGGCGAAAATCACGTAGGCCATGTTCCCGCAGGAGGCGTCAAGCGCGAAATCCATCTGCTCAGACGCGGTGCAGTCCGGCAGCAGGATATCGGCGTAGCGCGCCGAGGCGGTCATATGGCAGTCGATCACCACAATCAGCTCGCACTTTTTGTCATCCTGCAAAATCTCATGGGTGCGGTTGATCTGCGAGTGCTGGTTGATAAGACAGTTACCGGCGTAGTTCCAGATCATCTTAATCGGCACGTCGAGCTTCTCTTTGCCGCGCACGCCGTCGGCGGTGGCGGTCATCGACGGGCCGCGCTCGATGGCGTCGGTCCAGGTGAACATCGAGATGCTGGTCTCAACCGGGTTTTGAAGCGTCGGCATCCGCTCGAAGGGGAGTGAGAATGAACCTTCGCGCGCGCCGCTGTTGCCGCCGTGAATGCCTACGTTCCCCGTGAGGATGGGGAGCATCGCTATCGCGCGGCAGGCCAGCTCGCCGTTGGAATGGCGCTGCGGCCCCCAGCCCTGCGCGATAAACGCCGGTTTCGCCTCACCGATTTCGCGGGCGAGTTTGATAATACGCGCCTCGGGAATGCCGGTGATGGGCGCGGCCCATGCAGGCGTTTTGGCGGTGCCATCCGGCCCGTCGCCGAGAATATACGCCTTATAGTGACCGTTCGCAGGCGCGCCGGGCGGCAGGGTTTTCTCGTCATAGCCGACGCAGTAGTTGTCCAGGAACGGTTGATCGACATAGTTTTCAGCGATCAACACCCAGGCGATCGCGGCGGCCAGCGCGGCGTCGGTGCCGGGGCGGATCGGGATCCACTCATCTTCGCGCCCGGCGGCAGTATCGGTATAGCGCGGATCGATGACTATCATCCGCGCCTGCGATTTCGCGCGCGCCTGCTCAAGGTAATACGTTACGCCGCCGCCGCTCATACGGGTTTCGCCGGGGTTATTGCCAAACAGCACCACCAGCTTGCTGTTTTCAATATCAGACGGGCTGTTGCCGTCGGCCCAGCCTCCATAGGTGTAACTAAGGCCGGCTGCGATCTGCGCGCTGGAGTAATCGCCGTAATGGTTAAGATAGCCGCCGCAGCAGTTCATCAGCCGGGCAAGCAGCGTTTTCCCCGGCGGCCAGGAGCGGGTCATGGTGCCGCCGAGCGTGCCGGTGCCGTAGTTCAGGTAAATCGCCTCGTTACCGTAGTCGCTGATGATGCGCTTCATGCCCCGGGCGATGGTGTCCAGCGCCTCATCCCAGCTGATGCGCACAAATTTGCCTTCGCCGCGTTTGCCGACGCGCTTCATCGGGTATTTCAGGCGGTCCGGGTTGTAGACGCGCCGCCGCATAGAGCGCCCGCGCAGGCAGGCGCGCACCTGGTGCAGCCCGTCGTAGTCATCGCCGCCCGTGTTATCCGTTTCGACATAGCGGATTTCGCCATTCACTACATGCATACGCAGCGGGCAGCGGCTGCCGCAGTTAACGGTACAGGCGCTCCAGACGACGCGCTCGTCCGGCGGGCTGATGGCGTGCTCGACGGCGGCGGCCACCTGTCTGACCCCGAAGGGCAGGGAGATGCCGCCTGCCGCGAGCGCCAGACCGCCAAGCGCGGTGGATTTCACCAGCGTGCGACGGCTGATCCCGACCGGATTATCGGTATTTGACATTACTCACTCCTTGTCTCCTGAGCGGAGACTCAATGTGTTTTCTGATTGTGATTTTGTAGTTATGGTCGGCCTGCTGGCGCGCGTTTCTGGCGACGCCAGAAGGGCGAGAGGCAGGTGGCGACAGGTGCGACGATGAAACCGGATTGCAGAAAAGTAGATGGCTAATGATTAGCGCAGGGAAGAGTTTTACTCATTACGGAGTAGAAAACGTTAACGAGGGTCAAACGAGGGTCAATAGATGTGGCATATGGAAGGCGGGAAATAAAAAAGGGGCCGAAGCCCCGTATGCGATTATTGCGGTTCGCTGGCTGCGCCCTGTGACGTTCCGCCGCCTGTGGCGTTGCCACTCTGGGTGCGGGTATAGAGAATTTTTTGCGTATCGTTCGCGCAATGCCCGACCACCTGCGCATCCGGCTGGTCAGCCTGGTCGTGAGGAACGATAGTTAACGTAAACCCGTTTTCCGGTACGCCGTTATTAATGATGCGCTGTTCAATATCGGCTTTAACCCGTTCACAGGAGTTTTGCGCGGCGCTGACCGGTAATGTCGCAGCCAGCAGGAGGGCACCTGCCCAGTAACGTTTTTTCATTAACGGCTCCTTATTGACGTAAAACAGATGTAGTAAGCATAGCAGTTGTTATATATATCACTGACTTTTCAGATATCATGCCGCTTTTGGCGAGGCCGCAGAAGGATAATAAAGACGTGAAAAACTACGTGACGGTAATGATGGTAACGCTTGTGCTGACCGGCTGCGATAAGCCGGACGCGCTCGCGCCGTTCAGCCCGGAGATGGCAAGTTTCTCAAGCGAGTTTAATTTCGATCCGCTACGCGGCCCGGTAAAAAACTTCACCCAGAAGCTGATTAACGACAGCGGCGAGGTGGAGACGGAAGTGAACGGTACGCTCTCGCAAGAGGGGTGCTTCGAGACGCTGAACTATTCCGACAAGCCGAGCAACAGCCATCTGGCGCTGGTGCTGGATGCCAATTATTACCTCGACGCGCTAAGCCGCGAAAAGCGTATCCGTCTACAGGGCAAATGCCAGCTGGCCGAACTGCCTTCTGTGGGTATGGTCTATGAAACCAACGATCGCGAATTTGTGGTGAAAGGGCACACGCCGGACGTATCAACCATCTACCGCTACGATGATGAAGGTTATCCGCTCGGCAAAACCAGCAAAGCGAAAGACGCCGAGCTTGCCACCGTCGCGACGCCGAGCGATAAGCGTAAAAAGCATGATTACACGTCGGTGACGACGCTTAACGATAAGGTTATCGATACGGCGAAGCAGAGCTGCGAATATGACCGCCATCTCAACCCGTCAAGCTGCGTACTGGAAATCACTGACGCCAGCGCGACGCCGCCCGTGGTGCATAAATTCACGATTCAGAACGAAATCAATTACTACTGACGGGCCGTTAACACGAGTACGAGAAAAGCGCAGGCAATCCTGCGCTTAAATATTATTGCGCGGTGGGTTTCAGCAGCGTCGTCCCGGCGGGTTTGAGGTTCGTCAGGTACTGATGCTGGAAAATACACATGCGAATGGTGTTGCGGTACTCGCCATTAATAAAGAATTCATGGATCAGCTCGCCTTCCACCATAAAGCCGAGCTTGCGGTAAATATGAATCGCTTTAGCGTTCTCTTTATCGACTATCAGATAGAGCTTATAAAGATTCAGCACCGTAAAGCCGTAATCCATCGCCAGTTTCGCGGCGCGGCTGGCGAGGCCTTTGCCCTGATGCTCCGGTGAAATAATTATCTGAAATTCGGCGCGGCGGTGGACGTGGTTAATTTCCACCAGCTCCACCAGGCCTGCTTTATCGCCGTCGCACTCCACCACAAAGCGGCGTTCGCTCTGGTCGTGGATATGTTTATCGTAGAGATCGGAGAGTTCGACGAACGCTTCATAAGGCTCTTCGAACCAGTAGCGCATGACGCTGGCGTTATTGTCGAGCTGGTGGACGAAACGCAAATCTTCACGTTCCAGCGGGCGCAGTTTGACATCAACGTAGTCTGACATCGTTCATCCTTTTATGCGCGGGAAATACCGGCCCCCGCTGTGCGGGAGCCGTGATACAAAGAGGGTTTACGGATTAATGACGCGGCCGGTGCGGCGGTCAAGGCAACGCAGGGTGTTAGGCTCCCAGTAGGCGTTGAGATTCGCGCTTTTCTCGCAGTTGTCTTTGGCGTCGAACGCGACATCTGCTTTATCCCACTCTTTCTCGGTGCGCTTGTTCACTTTCTGGCGTAAAGAACGGGTGTCATTCCATTGCTCTTTATCCATCGCGGCATCCTGGCGGGTCCGCGCGTTATCGCCGGACTCAATAATCAGTTTATCGGTTTGCGCGTGGGCGACGCCTGACAGCGCGCCGGTCAGCAACGCCAGCAGCAGTGAGTGGCGAAGGAATTTGTTCATAGCGATATCCTTAAGAAGCTGTTCTTGTCGTGAGGCCGACACGCTTTACTATATCATTGTGCGCGATTTACGCACAGCGGCAGCGGTTGCCGATATTATTCACACTGAGTCTCCCTATGATTAAAACCACTTTGCTGTTTTTCGCCACCGCGCTTGCGGAAATTATTGGCTGTTTTCTGCCGTGGCTGTGGCTGCGCAAGGGGGCGAGCGTGCTGTTACTGCTGCCGGCGGCGCTGTCGCTGATGCTGTTCGTCTGGTTGCTCACGCTGCACCCGGCGGCGAGCGGGCGGGTGTATGCCGCTTACGGCGGCGTCTATGTGATGACCGCGCTTATCTGGCTGCGCGTTGTCGACGGCGTGCGCCTGAGTCTTTATGACTGGGCAGGGGCGGCAGTCGCGCTATGCGGCATGTTGATTATCGTCGCAGGCTGGGGCCGCGCCTGAATTTCTTCTGAACTGACTTCAGCTTTCTCTGAGACATCGCTTCACGCTTTGTGAAGCGTCGCGCATTTTTCCGCTAAATCAACTTGTATGGTAGTTAAGTTAGTTGAGCGTAATGTGTACAAATTACGCATCGTAGTTACACAAAAGGAAAGATGCATGAAGATCAGTAAAGCGGAAGTGTTTGTCACCTGCCCGGGGCGCAACTTCGTGACGCTAAAAATCACCACCGACGACGGACTGACGGGGCTTGGCGACGCCACGCTGAACGGGCGCGAGCTATCCGTCGCCAGTTACCTGCGCGATCACCTCTGTCCGCAGCTGGTAGGGCGCGACGCGCAGCGCATCGAGGATATCTGGCAGTTTTTCTACAAAGGCGCGTACTGGCGGCGCGGCCCGGTAACGATGTCGGCGATTTCCGCCATCGACACGGCGCTATGGGATATCAAAGCCAAAGCCGCCGGAATGCCGCTGTATCAGTTGCTTGGCGGCGCGTCGCGCGACGGCGTGATGGTTTACTGCCACACCACCGGCCACACCATCGATGAGGTGCTGGAAGACTACGCCCGGCACAAAGAAATGGGCTTTAAGGCGATTCGCGTGCAGTGCGGCGTACCAGGCATGGAAACCACCTACGGCATGGCGAAGGGCAAAGGACTCGCGTATGAACCCGCCACCAAAGGCCACTGGCCGGAAGAGCAGCTCTGGTCCACCGAAAAGTATCTCGATTTCACGCCAAAACTTTTCGAGGCAGTGCGCGAGAAATTTGGCTTTCACGAACATCTGCTCCACGACATGCATCACCGCCTGACGCCCATCGAGGCGGCGCGTTTCGGTAAAAGCATTGAGGATTACCGTCTCTTCTGGATGGAAGATCCGACACCTGCCGAAAACCAGGCCTGCTTCCGGCTTATCCGCCAGCATACCGTGACGCCGGTTGCGGTAGGCGAAGTCTTTAACAGCATCTGGGACTGCAAACAGCTTATCGAAGAACAGCTTATCGATTACATCCGCACCACGGTAACCCACGCGGGGGGAATTACCGGCATGCGCCGCATCGCCGATTTCGCAGCACTTTATCAGGTGCGTACCGGTTCGCACGGACCGTCGGATCTCTCGCCCATTTGCCATGCCGCCGCGCTGCATTTCGATCTCTGGGTGCCGAATTTCGGCGTGCAGGAATATATGGGCTATTCAGATCAGATGCTGGAGGTCTTCCCGCACAGTTGGTCATTCGACAATGGCTATATGCATCCGGGCGAGAAGCCGGGGCTCGGCATTGAATTTGATGAAAAGCTGGCGGCGAAATACCCCTACGACCCGGCGTACCTGCCGGTAGCCCGCCTGGAAGACGGCACGCTGTGGAACTGGTAACCCTGCATCACCGCGGCGTACCGCGGTGACAATAATAAAAAACCTCCGGACCCTACCCATGAAAATTAAACACTTACGCTGGTATATGATAGGCCTGGTGTCACTGGGCACGATTATCAACGCGCTGGCGCGCAGTTCGCTCAGCGTCTCGGCCCCTACGCTTTTCACCGAACTGCATATCAATGAGCAACAATACGCCTGGATTTTAAGCGCCTTTCAGGTCGCCTATACGCTTGCGCAACCGCTCTGCGGATTCTTTATCGACGTCGTGGGCTTAAAGCTCGGCTTTTTCATTATGATCATCGCCTGGTCTGTGACCAATATGGCTCATGCCGCCTGCAATTCGTGGGGCGGGCTGGCTTTCCTGCGCGGGCTGATGGGGCTTAGCGAAGCCTCGGCGATCCCGGCGGGCGTGAAGTGCAACTCCGAATGGTTTCCGGCGAAAGAGCGCGGCATCGCAGGCGGTGTGGCGAATATCGGCACGTCGATTGGCGCGATGCTGGCGCCGCCGCTCGTGGTGTGGGCCATTATGGCCTACAACTGGGAAATGGCGTTTGTCATCACCGGCGCGCTCGGGCTTGTCTTTGCGGTAATCTGGTGGTTTGGCTATGAATCGCCCGCGCGCCATCGGGCGCTCAGCACGGAAGAGGCGCGGCTCATCGAAGCGGGGCAGGAGAAGCATCTGGAGGCTGACGGCAGCAAACCGTCGGTGATGCAGATCCTGCGCCAGCGCAACTTCTGGGGCATCGCGCTGCCGCGTTTTCTGGCTGACCCTGCCTGGGGCACGATTAACTTCTGGCTGCCGGTCTACCTGATGACGGTGCGGCATATGCCGCTTAAAGATATCGCGCTGTTTGCCTGGCTGCCGTTTCTGGCGGCGGATTTCGGCGGCATGGCGGGCGGCTTTCTGAATAACTTCATGATGAAGCGCTGGAATATCTCGACCATTAACGCGCGGCGTATCGGGTTCAGTACCGGCGCAGTGCTGATGCTGCCGCTCTCGCTGGTGGGGTTTGTGGAGAGCGCCTATGTGGCGATAGCGCTGGTTTCCGTCTGCGCCTTCGCCCATCAGATGCTCTCCACCCAGGTGATTACGATGGCAACCGATCTCTTCCGGCGCAATGAAACCTCTACCGTCAGCGGTTTCGCCGGTACCGCGGGCTGGACGGGCATTTTTATCTGCACGCTCATCATGGGCGGGCTGGTCAACACCGTCGGCTACAACCCGTTCTTTATCATTCTGAGCCTGATGGATATCGTCGGCGCGATTATCCTTTGGACGTTCGTCAAAGCGCGCGTGGCGGATAACCTGGCCGCGAAGCCTGTTACCGTCTGATCGATCCCCTGATTTTCTCCGGCAAAAGTAAAGCGTGATAAAAATCACGCTTTACTACCATTCTAGTTAATGTAGTCACCAAAAGCTGTCGTAAATCATAAAGCGTACCGGTGTGAAGCGTAAGCTTTATACAAATTTCTTTATTTATCAAATGAGTCACGACCATGGAAAATACGCTGCTTCACGCCCACGCCATTCTCCCTGCCTATCACCGCGACGCGCTGGTTGCCCGCATTGTGCATCTTGGTTTTGGCGCGTTTCACCGCGCGCACCAGGGCGTTTACGCCGATATTCTTGCCGCCGAGCACGGCAGCGACTGGGGCTACTGTGAAATTAACCTGATTGGCGGCGAGCAGCAGATCGCCGATATCCGCCGTCAGGATAATCTCTATACCGTGGCGGAGATGTCCGCCGACGCCTGGCGCGCCCGCGTGGTGGGCGTAGTGAAAAACGCGCTCCATGCGCAGGTGGATGGCCTGGAGGCGGTCTTCGCCGCGCTGTGTGAGCCGCAGGTGGCGATTGTCTCGCTCACCATTACTGAAAAAGGCTACTGCCATTCCCCCGCGACGGGCGAGCTGATGTTAGATCATCCGCTTATCGCCGCCGATCTCGCGCACCCTAAAGCGCCGTCATCCGCCGTTGGGGTGATTGTGGAGGCTCTGGCGCGCCGTAAAGCTGCCGGGCTTGCGGGTTTCAGCGTGATGTCCTGCGATAACATGCCGGAAAACGGGCATGTGACCCGCAACGTCGTGATGGCGTTCGCCTGCGCCGTAAATACCGAACTGGCGGCATGGATCGAGGAGAACGTGACGTTCCCGTCCACGATGGTGGACCGGATTGTGCCAGCGGTGACGCCGGAAACGCTCGATAAAATCGAACAGCTGACCGGCGTGCGCGACCCGGCGGGTGTGGCCTGCGAGCCGTTTCGCCAGTGGGTGATTGAGGATAATTTTGTGGCGGGCCGCCCGGCGTGGGAAAAGGCGGGCGCAGAGCTGGTATGCGATGTGGTGCCGTTTGAGGAGATGAAGCTGCGTATGCTGAATGGCAGCCACTCGTTTCTGGCGTATCTTGGCTATCTGGCGGGGTATCAGCACATAAACGATTGCATGGAAGATACGAATTATCGCCGTGCCGCGCAGGCGTTGATGCTAAACGAACAGGCACCGACGCTCCGCGTGCAGGGTGTGGACCTGGCGCGTTACGCGGATCGGCTGATTGAGCGCTACAGCAACCCGGCGCTGCGTCATCGCACCTGGCAAATCGCGATGGACGGCAGCCAGAAACTGCCGCAGCGCTGGCTCGATTCGTTACGCTGGCATCAGGCGCACGACAGCGCAGCGCCGCTGCTGACGCTCGGCGTGGCGGGCTGGATGCGCTACGTGAGCGGCGTGGATGAGCAGGGCAATGCGATTGAGGTGTGCGATCCGCTGTTAAACGTGATTCAGGAGGCAGTGCGCACCAGCGAAGAGGGTGACGCGCGGGTAAAAGCGCTGCTTAGCATTCGTGAAATTTTTGGCGACGATCTTCCGGCGCGTCCGGAGTTTGTGGCGCAGGTGACGGAGGCGTATAAGCTTCTTCTCGATAACGGTGCCAGAGCGACCGTGGCGCAGTATGTGAAAGCGGTGTGTTGATGGGGTATTAAAGGTGGTGGGTATTGGTGGGTGCGCTTCGCTTACCCACCCTACGAAAACCCATCGCGTTTGTTATTTGTAGGGCGGGTAAGCGGAGCGCACCCGCCGTTCACCAGCATCGGCACCCGCCGTCCAACAATACCCGCCCGACAACTATTAATGCAGGCCCAAACGAATCAACTCGACCGGCTCGAATTTCCCTTCGCAACCTTCCACTTCGACGGTACGGCCACGGCGAATTTGTTCCGGCGTCATGCCGTCGCCGTGAATCGCTTTAATCACGCCGGTCTGCCCGGTGGTGCTGATCATGACACGGCTGCCGGTGGTAATCGCGTTACGGTTGCGATCGTAGGTCATCATGGTGATATCTCCTCTGAATAGTTGGGAATGATCCAGACGAGCCCCATTTTAAAAATCACGACCTGAAAAACGTTAATCTCGATCAAAAACAGGGCATTTGTGTGATGAATGTCACTGTCCGTAACTATTCGCCCGCGGGCGCGTTACGTACGATCTTCCCGCTCGCGATATCAATATCGATATTCGCCACCACCGGTGCGACTTCAGGGTCGGCCGCGCCGCGACAACCCTCGCGGGTATGATCTTCACGCACCAGCAAACGGTAAATACCGCCGTCCTGCGCGTTCTCATAGAAAATACACTGGCCGTTGGGGTTGAGCTGCAACGAGACGGTGCGGGTCACGCGGGCAAGCGCGCTGGCGCTGATATCCTCGCGCCATGTCTCGCCCGCGTCGGTGGCGTGCAGGGCCGCCGATTCTAGCCAGCCTTTCACAATTCGCCCGTCCTTGCCGTACCATGTCGCCTCGCTGAACCCGCGCAGCGTGCGGTTCACGCTCACCGTATCGCCCGCCACCAGAAACACCTGCTGGCTGCGGCACTGCGCGTCGGGAGCGGTGTAAAAGAAATGTCGTCCGCTGCCGGTGACTTCGTAGCGGTTCGCGGTCTCCGGGGTATCCTGTACACCGTCCAGTTCCCGCAGGCGAGCGGCGCAGACGCCTTCCGGCTTAAGGATTTCCTGCTGCGCGTTAAGCGCCGCGGTTTCCATCCAGCCGGTCGCCACGCGGCCTTTGCTGTCGCGATAACTCACCCAGGCGAACGGGCGCGTTTTATCATCCGCGTTCTGGCTGTCGCTTTGGGAAAGACGAAACACCTGCACGGCGTCGCCCGGCAACAGAAACGCGTCAAGGCGGCATTCCGGCGAGGGCGCGGAATAAAAATGCGCGCGCGGCGTGGCGGTGACGGTACTCGCCGACCACGTAAAATCCGCGGCGGCCGTGGCGTTCGCCTCGCTCTGGAGACAATCGGCCAGCAGCGGTGAAGAGAAAAGGGTGCAGCCCATAAGCAGTAATGCGCGCATTACATATCCATCCCTGAGTCGGTTAACAACGCCGCGCGGTTACTCTTCGGTGAACCAGTCGCGGTTTTCCTGACGGATCAGCAATACCGATTCGCTGATCTCCTGCAAGTGCAGGCGCATGGCGTCGTCGGCGGCTTGCGGGTCGCGGCGCTCCAGCGCGTGAAAGATATCGTTATGCTGGCGCAGCAGCATTTCCGGCGGGGAGACGTGATCGAGGCTCATATAGCGCACCCGGTCGATGGTCGCTTTGATGTTTTCCACGGTGTCCCAGGCGAGCTGGCAGTCGGCGACCTGCGTCAGGCGGTGGTGAAATTCGTCGTCAAGCTGAAAAAAATCGCTTAGCTGCTTGCGGTCGATGGCCGTGCGCTGCTGATTAAGGTTTTGCTCAAGCTGATAGAGATCCGCGTCGGTCACCATGCCCGCCGCCCGTTGCACCACGGCCCGCTCAATGGCCTGGCGCACAAAGCAGCCGTTGCGCACCTGGCGCAGCGAAATCTTATTCACAAAACTGCCGCGCTGCGGGCGGATCTGAATCAACCCGTTTTCGGCAAGCTTGATAAACGCCTCACGCACCGGCTGGCGCGACACGTCAAAGCGCACCGAGACTTCCTTTTCAGAAAGCGGCGTGCCCGGCGGGATCAAACAGTGCACGATATCGCGGCGCAGGATGCGGTAAATCTGTTGGCTCACCGGCTGGGTCGGGTTGAGCGGAGTTTCAGCGGCCATTCTTTTGTCTTTATTTGCGGGTAACTGCGGCAATTTAACATTAATTGCCCACCCCGCCCAGCGTGGACGGGGTACGGGCAGAGGAGCATTACTGGCGATGCACGCTAAGCCCGGCGAAGCTCTGGCTGACCGGCATCATCTCGACGGTGTTGATATTGACATGCGGCGGGAGCGTCGCCACCCACCAGACCGCTTCGGTCACATCGTCCGGCGTCAGTGCGGTGGTATTTTCGTAGGTTTTGCCCGCTTTATCGTCGTCGCCTTTAAAACGCACGTTCGAGAATTCGGTGCCGCCCACGAGGCCCGGCTCGATATCCGTCACGCGCACGGCGGTGCCGTGTAGATCGGTGCGCAGGTTAAGGCTGAACTGGCGCACAAACGCTTTGGTCGCGCCATAGACGTTGCCGCCCGCGTAAGGCCAGCTGCCTGCCGTGGAGCCGATGTTAATGACGTGACCGCGGTTACGCTCAACCATGCCGGGCAGCACTGCGCGGGTCATATAGACCAGGCCTTTATTGTTGGTGTCTATCATGTTTTCCCAGTCTTCGACGCTCGCTTTATGCGCAGGCTCCAGCCCCAGCGCCAGCCCGGCGTTGTTGACCAGCACGTCGATATCGCGCCACTCCAGCGGCAGGCTGCTGATGGCCTCTTCGATCGCCGCGCGATTGCGCACGTCCAGTTGCAGCGTCAGGACGCTTTCGCCAAGTTCATCCTTCAGCGCGTCGAGGCGCGCCTGGCGGCGGCCTGTCGCGATGACTTTATGACCGTTCTTCACAAACCGGCGGGTAATGGCTTCGCCAAACCCGGCCGTCGCACCGGTAACCAGAATAATCATCTCGCTGTTCCTCAAGGCTTTTTCAGAGCAGTTACCTTAGCACGCCCGGCGCGCCCTGTGGAATATCACTTCCTGATGGGTTGCGGCGCGAAACCATTGCCGTTTGCGGCGAGGCTGCATAAGCTGTGATTTTACCATCACGCTTTTGCGGAGATCCTCATGCCGGTAACGACCCCTTTTTCATCAGCCAGTACGCTGCCTTACGAGGCGCCGCCGTTCGACGCGATAACCGATAACGACTACCGCCCGGCCTTTGACGAGGCGGTGCGCCAGAAGCGCGCCGAGGTGGAGGCGATCGCCTCCGACCCCGCCGCGCCGGCGTTTGAAAACACGTATCTGGCGCTTGAGCGCAGCGGTGCGATGCTCGCGCGCGTCACCAGCGTCTTTTTCGCGATGACCTCCGCGCACACCAATGATTATCTGCAGACGCTGGATGAAGAATTCTCCACGGAGCTTGCGGCGCTGTCCGATGATATTCACTTTAATGAAACCCTATTCGCGCGGCTCAACACCGTTTATGAGCAGCGCGACGCGCTGGGGCTGGATGAGGAATCGCGCCGTCTGGTGGAGGTCGTCTGGCAGCAGTTTATGCTTGCGGGCGCGACGCTTGGCGCGGAGCAAAAAGCACAGCTTAAAGCGCTTAACCGCGAGGCCGCGCAGCTCACAAGCCAGTTTAACCAGCGTCTGCTGGCGGCGGATAAAGCGGGCGGACTGCTGGTGTCATCCCGCGAGGCGCTGGCAGGGCTGAGTGAAGCCGAGGTTGCCGCCGCCGCGCAGGCCGCGCGTGAAAAAGGGCAGGAAGGACGCTGGCTTATCGCGCTGCTGAACACCACGCAGCAGCCCGCGTTACAGTCGCTGGAGTGTCGCGAGACACGCGAGGCCCTTTTTAAAGCGGGCTGGCACCGCACCGAAAAAGGCGACGCCAACGACACCCGCGCGCTGGTGTTGCGTCTGGCGCAACTGCGCGCGCAGCAGGCGGCGCTGCTCGGCTTTAAGGATTTCGCCTCCTGGACTATCGCCGATCAAATGGCCAAAACGCCGGAGGCGGCGCTGCGCTTTATGCGCGATATCGTGCCGGCGGCGACGGCGCGCGCCAATCGGGAGCTTGCCGATATTCAGCAGGTGATTGACCGCGAGAACGGCGGTTTTCAGGCCGAAGCCTGGGACTGGGCGTTTTATGCCGAACAGGTGCGGCGCGAGAAATACGCGCTCGACGACGCGCAGATCAAACCGTATTTCGAGCTGGATAATGTGCTTATTCACGGCGTCTTTTACGCCGCCAGCACGCTGTTCGGGCTTCGTTTCCAGGAACGTACCGACATTCCGGTTTATCACCCGGATGTCCGCGTCTGGGAAATTTTCGATAAAGACGGCAGCGGGCTTGCGCTGTTTTACGGCGATTTCTTCGCCCGCGACAGCAAGAGCGGCGGCGCATGGATGGGCAATTTCGTCGATCAGTCCACGCTCACCGGCCACAGGCCGGTTATCTACAATGTCTGTAACTACCTGAAGCCCGCCGCCGGGCAGCCTGCGCTCATCTCCTGGGATGACGTTATCACGCTGTTCCATGAGTTTGGCCATACGCTGCACGGTCTTTTCGCCAGCCAGCGCTACGCGACACTCTCCGGCACCAACACGCCGCGTGATTTCGTGGAGTTCCCGTCGCAAATCAACGAACACTGGGCGAGCCACCCGGACGTTTTCGCGAACTTTGCGCGCCATTACCAGACCGGCGAGCCGATGCCGGACGCGCTTCGCGAAAAACTCTTCCGCGCGGCGCGCTTTAACAAAGGCTACGACATGACCGAGCTGTTAGCCGCGGCGTTGCTCGATCAGCACTGGCACAGCCTGACGCCGCAATCCACCCCCGAGGATGTGACCGCGTTTGAAGCAGCGGCGCTTTCGCAGGAGCACATCGCGCTGCGTGCCGTCCCGCCGCGCTACCGGAGCAGCTATTTCGCCCACATCTTTGGCGGCGGCTACGCAGCGGGCTACTACGCCTATCTCTGGACACAAATGCTCGCGGACGACGGCTATCAGTGGTTTGTGGAGCAGGGCGGCTTGAGTGCGCAAAACGGCGCGCGCTTTCGCGACGCCATTCTTTCGCGCGGCAACAGTCGCGATCTCGAAGCGTTATGGCTCGCCTGGCGCGGCCACGCCCCACGCATCGAGCCGATGCTGGAAAACCGTGGCTTAACGGAATAAACCCACGTTTAGGTGACGTTGAACCTGCGCATGGCATGATGCAGAAATAAGCGTGATGTTGAGCGCAGGACAAAAACAATCCATGCAAGCCTTACCGTCAGTTCACGCTGGCGGTATTTTTTTGCCTTTCGTTCAGTCATCCCATTTATTGCTGCAATACGCGGCAAGAAACCCCACCAGCAAGACAATTCCCGGCATACAGATAAAGAGATCCGCAGCTCCCGGCATCACGACTCCCGCCTTTAGTCACACCCTTCTTTAACAAAGCCCTTAACGTATGACGTAAAGACGACAGCGGGATAATAGTTTGGCGACAGACGCGCTTAGCGGGCGTTTTCGCAGAGCGGCTCGTCGGGAAGGTTGGCGGCGTCAGGTAGCTCAGGCGGCGTTGCGAAACCGGGTCCGGCGCTGAACAGCGGCATACCGTCAAGCTGCCACTGCTGCCAGAGCGTGAGCTGGGCGGGTGTGAGCGGCACATCGCTGTAAATCAGATAGTGATCGGCGGCGAACTGCGTGAGATCGGGCAGCGATACGGGCTGTTGCATCACATCGATACGAAACCCTTCACCGGAAAAGCGGATCGCTTCCAGCCAGACGTTCAGCGGATCGTGGCTGTTCATCGCTATCACCACCAGCCCGGACGCCGGACGCTTGCGCAACGACTGCATCAGAAAGGTGGCGTATTCGATAATCAGCGTGTCGAAGCGCGCGCGGCGCGTTAACTGCGCGCTGGCGTGACCGTGGCTCAGCCACAGGCGCAGGGGCAGCACGACCTTATCCAGCAGCATCGCAGCGGGCAGTTCGCGGCCCATTTTGAGCAGGAACGCACGGCCCTTTTCGAGGCAGGGTTTCTCAAGCGTGGCGAGCAGTTGCTCCTGCCACACTTCCCACTGGCTGATCTGGGTCGTCTGTTCACCCTTCAGAATGCGGGCGACTTCATCCAGCGGCAGGCCGCGGTCGAGCCATTTCAGGATGGCGTGAATGCGCATCAGATGACTGTAGTCAAAATAGCGTCTGCCGCTGTCGTCGCGTACGGGCTGCAATAATCCTGACCGCTGCCACGCGCGTAAATTAGGCATGCTGACTCCGCACTGATCGGAGAGCATTTCGATCGTGAAATGAGACATGGCGATTCCTTAATGCCAGGCTGCAATACAAAACAGGAGAGGAATGGCCCTTTCATGAGAAACGAAAAGGAAGAAGAGAACAGGGTTTACGCTAACACACTTCGTCCACCCTGCTAATCATTAATGGTGCATTATTCAATATTCATTCTGAATATGAATATGCATTAGGTAAGCTGATAATGCCGGTTCGGCAATAATTTAGCCGGTTTTTGCGGCTCGTCGTTCATTTCACGTAAGTCTATTTCAATATTATTGCAAAGCGCGTCCAGCGGCAGATCGTTATCTTCGGTGCCGAACGGATCTTCCAGCTCCTCCGCCAGCGTATCAAGCGCAATAAAGGTGTATGAAATAAATACGGACACAAACGGCGTCATAAAGTGCAGGTCAGTCACCAGCGCGAACGGCAGCATAATACAGAAGCAATAAACCGTGCGGTGCAGCATTAGCGAATAGGCGAACGGCGGCGGCGTATTGGCGATGCGCTCGCAGCCCGCCAGAACTGCCGTAAGCTGATTAATATGCTGATCGAGCGTCTGAAAGAGAATATCGGACAGCCCGTTGCGCCGTGCGGCGAGCCACTCACCCATAATAAGTAAAATCGTATTACAGGGTGAATTGCTGTTCATTACGCGCGCCATTTCACTGCGGGTGAGATACCGGTCGAGCACATTGTCGAGCTTTCTGCGCCGTAGTGTCAGGCGCAGGCAGTGGCAAAACGCCACTTCCAGATTCACCAGATGATGCAACTCCTGCGTGTTATCCGGCAGCAATGTGCGGGCGGTGCGCAGCAGTGAGCGACAGTGGATAACCAGCTGTCCCCAAATCAGGCGCGCCTCATTAAACCGGGCGAAACAAGTGCTATTGCGAAAGCCGAGGAAAATCGCAATCGCCACGCCGAGAATACTGAACGGGGCGGTGGTCAGCTTAATTCCAAGCTCCTCGTACCACGGTAAAAAGAAAATAACCGTCACGGAGAGAAGGAAATTAAGGAGTAGTCGGGTGGAAATTTTGGCTAATACGGAACCATGCCAGACAAAAAGTCGGGCGAACCAGTGCTGAGGGGGACGAACAATCATGATACTCACAAGGGGTTAACAAAAGCGCTACTTATTAAACGAGATAGCGCTTTTGTCTGCAACCTGAAAACGCAGCGTCTTACCCTAAGGGAATGAAATTGGCCTTTTCACGAGCCAGCCAGTCGCGGGACTTTCTCAGCGAACCGCCTTTGCGGAACAGCAGAAACACGTCTTGTCCCATAATCAGCACCATAAAACGGTCTTTTAACTTCATGGAGGGGCAGCAGTACCATTTCTGTTTCATTAATCACTCCTCGGCGGAAATTAAATCAACGAACGACACTTCGCAGATAAATAATAGACCTGACAGCGACCCGGAAATAATTAACGCTTTCTTTTAAGAGTTTTCTTATTAAGCGAAAGCGCAAGACGATAAAACCCTTTGGTTTTCAGGAGATAAACACACCCTGTAAAATATATTGGTACAAGCGCAGCGTTAAAATAGTTGATTGCGGCTAATGTGACTTGCGAAACGGGGATCCCTGCCTATAGTTACTTCTGCGTTCGCACTGTGGGGACGCGGTTTAAATTATCTCTGCTTATCCGAGGAGAATATTATGGGTCAACATCGTGGTGGTTCAGGTAATTTTGCTGAAGATCGTGAACGCGCTTCTGAGGCCGGTCGAAAAGGCGGGCAGAATAGCGGCGGGAATTTTAAAAATGACCGCGAGCGTGCAGCGGAAGCGGGCCGCAAAGGCGGCAAAAGCAGCAGCCGTTCCTCTTCCTGACGGACCGGCGGGCCGCATGCGCCCGGTATAACGTCCCTCCGGTATGGGTTAATGCTCATACCGGAGGTCGTTTAGCGCATGACGTAAATACCTCTTATTTATTTAATGACCTCATGAAATTACAACGCGCAGTAAAAATAACGTTGCTTCCGCTTCTTTCCTTCGCTTTTTTTGCGCAGGCAGAAAACGCCACACCGCCGGGTGCCGATAAAAGCACGACGACCCATTTACTGGAAACCGGTGCGGCCGTATTGCAAAGTAACGCTCCGTTAAAAGGATTTGATATTTATCTGGTGGGCTTTCATCCGATGAAAGAGATCCCCGAAAAACAGATGGAAGCGCACCATTATTGCCATCAGGTGAATCAGGATTTCGCCCAGTGCGTCTTATTTGACGGTAATACTGAAGACGCCAGAATGAACGGCGTGGAATATATCATCTCCGAAAAACTCTTTAATCAACTACCAGCGCAGGAAAAACACTATTGGCATCCGCACAACGGTGAAATTCTTAGCGGCCAGCTTATCGCGCCGGGGATCCCGGCTCCTGCGGAGCATCGTCTGATGCAGGAAAAAATGAACAGCTACGGCAAAACCTGGCATGTCTGGCACACCGGCGGGCCGGGCGATAAAGGCGACGCGCTGCCGCTTGGGCCGCCGATGCTCGCCTGGTCCTTCAACCGCGACGGCGAGGCGAAGCCTGAGTTGGTCAGTGAGCGCGACAAAAAGCTTGGCGTGAATACTGACGAGATCCGCCGCTCTCGCGCAGACCTTGAAAAATTCGCGAAGCCGCAAAGCGGCGTCGATGCCCTGAAAGGGCAGTTTAAAGGCGATATCAAAGATATTCCCGGCGTCGTGGACAGCAGCGCCGCGTCTGAGAAAAAATAACCCCTGTTTGTGCCTTTCGTTTTCCCCACTTCGGTGGGGATTCTTTTATTTGCTACATGAATATTTTTCAACACCCATGAAATTTCCTCGTTTGCCTGACGCGCAGTGAAATGCCATTCTCTGGACATATAGACATCCAGACGGCTAAACATTCAATTATTGAACTATCACCTGACGTGACCATCGCGGCAGGCTACGAGGAGAACACCATGCAGCGTCAACACGCCCCGTTTCGCGCCGATATCGTCGGCAGCTTTTTACGCCCGGATGCCATCAAGCAGGCCCGCCAGCAGTTTGCGGCAGGGGAGATAGACGCCGCGCACCTGCGTAAAATCGAAGATGACGCCATTCGCCACGCGGTCGAGCAGCAGTGCGCCTGCGGGCTGCATGTGGTAACTGACGGCGAATTCCGCCGCGCCTGGTGGCATCTCGATTTCTTCGGCGCGCTGCAGGGCGTTGAACTGGTGGAAGTGAATCAGGGCATTCAGTTCAACGGCATCCAGACCAAAGCCCAGAGCGTGCGTGTGACCGGTAAAGTGGCGTTTGGCGACCACCCGATGCTGGAGGATTTCCGCTTCCTGAAAAGCGTCAGCGGCAATGCCGAGCCGAAAATGACCATTCCAAGCCCGAGCGTACTGCATTTCCGCGGCGGCGCGGCGGCCATTGACCGTAACGTCTACCCGGATCTGAAAGACTACTTCGACGATCTCGCCACCACCTGGCGCGACGCCATCCGCGCCTTTTACGACGCGGGCTGCCGCTACCTGCAACTGGATGACACCGTCTGGGCGTATCTGTGCTCTGATGAGCAGCGTCGTCAAATCCGCGAGCGCGGCGACGATCCGGACGAACTGGCGCGCATTTATGCCCGCGTGCTGAACCAGGCGCTGGAGGGCAAACCAGAGGATTTAACCATCGGGCTGCACGTCTGCCGTGGGAATTTCCGCTCAAGCTGGATTGCCGAAGGCGGCTATGAGCCGGTGGCCGAAGTGCTGTTTGGTACTGTGAATATCGATGCGTTTTTCCTGGAGTATGACAACGACCGCTCTGGCGATTTCGCGCCGCTGCGCTTTATCCGTCCGGGTAAACAGCAGGTGGTGCTGGGGCTTATCACCACCAAAAACGGCGAGCTGGAGAACCCGGAGCTGATTAAAGCGCGTCTGGAAGAGGCGGCGAAATATGTCGATATCAGCCAGATTTGCTTAAGCCCGCAGTGCGGTTTCGCCTCGACGGAAGAGGGCAACAGCATCACGCCCGCCGAGCAGTGGGAAAAAGTGCGACTGGTGACGAGTGTCGCCAGCGAAGTGTGGTAAGGCGGGCATGTAGAACGGCGGGTGCGCGATGCTTACCCGCCCTACAGAAACTCTACCCTCATCGTAGGGTGGATAAGCGCAGCGCACCCACCTTGCGATTGGCGCAGTGTAATTTGTAGGGTGGGTAAGCGTAGCGCACCCACCTTTGTTTTTTTACCCTCAGCCGGGGGAGGCGATATGCAAGACCTGTGAACAGGTTCCGTTCGCCAGAACGCCGCCTTTATAGGAGAACCTTCCTCACGCGAACGTGCAAAGGGGGCTCGCCGCCGCCCCCTTTGCAATCCCGGCTCCCGGCGGAAATCGGCCCTCAGGGGCCGATTTTTTTTAGCCGGAGTAAAACCAACCTCTTTACCCTCGGTTTATTTTGAAAGGCGGGTGCGCTTTGCTTACCCGCCCTACAAAACGCCACCTTTATCGCATGGTGGGTGCGCTTTACTTACCCGTGCTACAAAAGCCATCCTTATCGTAGGGTGGGTAAGCGCAGCGCACCCACCATTTATATTGATAGCCACCGGCACACAATCTCCCTGACCATCGCAAAAATTTATTCCTGCCCCTGTTAACCATCATCTTTATTTATTTTTTCAATGCATTGCACATTTATGTCGCATCGCTGCACCACAACGAGCCTGCTTATTACCGAAATTGGGAATTATTGAATGTAATTCACAGGGTGTTTTTGAATTTTATTTTTAATATGTTGAAATGTATGAATTTTTAAAATCTGGCACTCTCTTTGCTAAATAACTTCCATCTTGTATACCAGATGGGATGCCAGTTATGTCACAGAGTTCACCACTGTTTACCCCTCTGACGCTTGCTGAGTGGCGCAGGGAATATCAGGACGATCCAACGCGCATTACGGAAATTTATTCCGCGGCTTTTACCGATGAAGAGAATAACGATCCGGCATGGATCACCCGCGCCAGCTCGTCGTATCTGGAAGCCCAAATTGCGCCATTGCTGGCGGCCATCAAAGAAGGCAAAAGCCTCGCGGATTTTCCGCTCTTCGGCGTGCCGTTCGCGGTGAAAGACAATATCGATGTCGCCGGTTTGCCCACCACCGCCGCCTGTCCGGCGTTTGCGTACACGCCGCAGGAGGACGCCACCGTTGTGGCGAAACTCAAAGCCGCCGGGGCCATCGTGCTTGGCAAAACCAATCTGGATCAGTTCGCGACAGGCCTGGTCGGCACCCGCTCGCCCTACGGCGCGGTGCCGAACACCTTTAACCCAGCTTATGTCAGCGGCGGCTCCAGCGCCGGCTCGGCGTCCACGGTGGCGCGCGGGCTGGTCGCTTTCGCGCTCGGCACCGACACCGCAGGCTCCGGGCGCGTCCCGGCCGGGTTTAATAACATTGTCGGCCTCAAACCCACCAAAGGCTGGCTGTCAAACCGCGGCGTGGTGCCCGCGTGCCGCCTGAACGACTGCGTTTCCGTTTTCGCGTTAAGCGCCGCCGATGCCTTTCAGGTGGCGAGCCTCGCAGGCGGTTATGACGCCGCTGACGCGTACTCGCGTGCCAACCCGCGCACCGCGCCCGCCCGCCTGCCCGCACAACCTCGCTTTGCGGTGCCTGACGCCCCCGAATTTTATGGCGATACCCACAGCGAGGCGGCATACCGCCAGAGCCTGACGCGCCTCGAAGCGCTCGGCGCGACGCTGGTGCCGGTCGATTTCACGCCGTTTCGCACGCTTGCGGAGCAACTCTATCAGGGCGCCTGGGTCGCCGAGCGCACCGTCGCGGTGGGCGAGATGCTCAATGAGCCGCCGGAGGTGATGGACCCGACCGTACGCGGCATCGTGGAAGGCGGCCTGAAATACACGGCCTGCGACGCCTGGCAGGCGGAATATACCCGCGCCGCGCTCGCGCGCCAGATTGCGCAGGTGCTGGAGACCGTGGATGCGCTGGTTGTGCCTACATCGCCCACCATTCATACGCTTGATGAAATGAAAGCAGAGCCGGTGCGCTACAACTCGCACTTCGGCTACTACACCAATTTCACTAACCTCGCGGATCTCTGCGCCCTGGCGCTGCCGGGTGACTTCCGCAACGATGGCCTGCCGGCTGGCATTACGCTTATCGCGCCCGCGTGGCATGACGCGGCGCTGGCGCAATTCGGCGCGCTCTGGCAGCAGGCGGTGCCACTGCCGCTCGGCGCAACGGATAAAGCGCTGCCTGCGGCAGAACCGTTCGCGCCATCGCCGCACCACGTGCGCCTTGCGGTCGTCGGCGCGCACCTGCGCGGCATGCCGCTCAACCACCAGCTCACCACCCGCGACGCGGTGTTTATCGAAGAGACCACCACGGCGGCGGACTATCGCCTTTATGCGCTCGCCAACACCACGCCGCCGAAGCCCGGGCTTGCGCGTGCAGACAGCGGGCAGCCCATCGCGGTGGAGCTGTGGGATATCCCGCTCGCGCGCTTCGGGGAGTTTGTCGCGGAGATCCCGTCGCCGCTCGGTATCGGCACGCTGACGCTCGCCGATGGCCGCGCGGTAAAAGGCTTTATCTGCGAACCGCAGGCGCTCGTGAGCGCCACCGACATCACGGAATGGGGCGGCTGGAAAGCCTGGCTTGCCCGCCACCAGAGCGCCTGAGGAGAAAATCATGTTCAGTAAAGTGCTTATCGCCAACCGCGGCGAGATCGCCTGTCGCGCCATTCGTACCCTGAAGAAAATGGGCATCGCGAGCGTCGCGGTCTACTCAACGCCGGATCGTAACGCGCAGCATGTGCGCGATGCCGATATCGCCATCGCGCTCGACGGCGACGCGGCGCGCGACACCTACCTTAACGTCGATAAAATTCTCGCAGCGGCGAAAGCGAGCGGGGCGCAGGCGATTTTCCCCGGCTACGGCTTTCTTTCCGAGCGCGCCGAATTCGCGGCGGCGTGCGAAGCCGCGGGGCTGGTATTTATCGGCCCGACGCCGCAGCAGATTGGCGATTTTGGCCTGAAACACCGCGCCCGCGCGCTGGCGGCACAGGCGGGTGTGCCGATGACGCCGGGCAGCGGGCTGCTGCGCTCGCTTGAGGAGGCAACCCAGGCGGCCGAAGACATTGGCTACCCGGTGATGCTGAAAACCACGGCGGGCGGCGGCGGCATTGGGCTAACGCGCTGTGACGACGCACCTTCGCTGGCGCAAGCCTGGGAGAGCGTCAGACGCCAGGGCCTGCAGTTTTTCAGCGATGACGGCGTGTTTATTGAGAAATTCATCAGCCGCGCGCGTCACCTGGAAGTGCAGATCCTGGGCGATGGCAAAGGCTACGTGGCGGCGCTTGGCGAGCGTGACTGTTCGCTCCAGCGCCGCAACCAGAAAGTGGTGGAAGAGACGCCCGCGCCGGGTCTGCCGCAGGCGACCCGCGAGGCCCTGCATGCCGCCGCGGTGGCGCTTGGCGAATCGGTCAATTATCGCAGCGCAGGCACCGTAGAGTTTATCTACGACGCCGGGAGCGATCGCTTCTGGTTTCTGGAGGTCAACACCCGCCTTCAGGTGGAGCACCCGGTAACCGAGGCCGTGACGGGGCTCGATCTTATCGAGTGCATGATCAATGTGGCGGCGGGCGAGCCGCTGGACAGGGCGCGTCTCGCAAAAGCTCCCCAGGGCGCGTCAATAGAAGTGCGTCTCTATGCTGAAGATCCGCTGAAAAACTTCCAGCCGTCGCCGGGGCAGCTTACCGACGTGCACTTCCCTGACAGCGTGCGCGTCGATGGCTGGGTCAGCACCGGCGCGGAGGTCAGCGCGTTTTACGATCCGATGATCGCCAAAATCATCGTTCACGGCGACGACCGCCCGCAGGCGCTTTCGAAACTTCGTCAGGCACTTGACGCCACGCGTCTGCACGGTATCGCCACCAATCTTGATTATCTGCGCCAGATTATTCGTCTGGAGGCGTTTGAAAACGCCACCATGTGGACGCGCCTGCTGGATGAGGTGAGCTACCACGCGCACGCCATCGAAGTGCTGGAGCCGGGCACCTGGAGCAGCGTGCAGGATTATCCGGGGCGTCTGGGCTACTGGGATATCGGCGTACCGCCGTCCGGGCCGATGGACGATTACGCCTTCCGGCTGGCCAACCGTATCGTCGGTAACGCGCCGGAGGCCGCCGGACTTGAATTCACGCTTCAGGGGCCGACGCTGCGCTTTCACAGCGACGCCATCTTCGCGCTCACCGGCGCGGACTGCGACGCAAAGCTCGATGGCGAGCCGGTCACCTGCTGGCAGCCGGTCACGGCGCGCGCCGGACAGACGCTGACGCTGGGCCGCGCCCGTACAGGCTGTCGCGGTTATCTGGCGGTGCGTAACGGCATCGACGTGCCGCAGTATCTCGGCAGCCGGTCCACCTTCGCGCTCGGGCAGTTCGGCGGCCATGCCGGACGCACGCTGCGCCCCGGCGACGTGCTGGCGATATCGCGCCCGGCGCTCGCCGCCTGCACCACACCTGCGCCCATTTCGCCGCCCCAGATGCCGGAGCCGGGGGTTATCCCGCGTTATGGCGAGGTCTGGAATATCGGCGTGCTCTACGGGCCGCACGGCGCGCCCGATTTCTTCACGCCCGCGTCGATGGACGCCTTCTTCGCCGCCGAATGGCAGGTGCATTACAACTCCAACCGTCTCGGCGTGCGGCTGGTCGGCCCGAAGCCGGAATGGAGCCGCGCCGACGGCGGCGAGGCAGGCCTGCATCCGTCAAACGTTCACGACTGCGAATACGCTATCGGGGCGATTAACTTTACCGGCGACTTCCCGGTGATCCTCACCCGCGACGGCCCAAGCCTCGGCGGTTTTGTCTGCCCGGTCACCATTGCCCGCGCGGAGCTGTGGAAAGTCGGTCAGGTGAAGCCTGGCGACCGTATTCGTTTTCACCCGATTAGCATCGAACATGCGCAGTCGCTGGAGCTGGCGCAGGAAGTGGCCTGCAACCATCTGCGCGCGGTGACGGCCCGCCCGGATGAGACGCCAACGCTGCTGCCCGGCACGACCGGGAGTGCGGCGATTTTAGCCGAAGTGCCTGCGCAAAATGGGCTGCCCGCCGTGGTCTGGCGGCAGGCGGGCGACAGCTACATTCTCATCGAATATGGCGACAACGTGCTGGATCTGGCGCTGCGCCTGCGCGTGCATCTGCTGATGAAAGCGATTCGTTCGAGCGGCGTTGAGGGCGTGGAGGAGCTTTCGCCCGGCGTGCGCTCGTTGCAGGTGCGTTACGACAGCCAGCGTCTGGGGCAGCGCGCCTTGCTGACGTTGCTGATGAGCCTTGAAAAACAGCTTGGCGATGTGGAGTCGCTGACGCTCCCCTCGCGAATCGTCTGGCTGCCGATGGCGTTTGAAGACAGCGCGACGCTTGGCGCGGTCGAGCGATACCAGCAGACCGTGCGCGCCCAGGCACCGTGGCTGCCGAATAACGTCGATTTTATCTGCCGCGCAAACGGGCTGTCGCACCGCGACGATGTGAAAAAGGTAGTGTTTGACGCGAGTTATCTGATCCTTGGGCTTGGAGATGTCTACCTCGGCGCGCCGTGCGCGGTGCCGGTCGATCCGCGCCATCGCCTGCTCAGTTCGAAATATAACCCGGCACGCACGTGGACGGCCGAGGGCACTGTCGGCATCGGCGGGATGTATATGTGCATCTACGGTATGGATTCGCCCGGCGGCTACCAGCTGGTGGGGCGCACGCTGCCCATCTGGAACAAATTCCTCAAAAACCCGCAGTTCGGCGAGGAGCCGTGGCTGCTGAAGTTCTTCGATCAGGTGCGCTTCTACCCGGTGAGCGAAGCCGAGCTGAACGATTTCCGTGACGCCTTCCGCGAGGGCCGCGCGTCTGTCCGTATTGAAGAGAGCGAGTTTGATTTTGCGGCATACCGCGCCTTTTTAGCGGCCAACGAGCAGGATATCGCCGCGTTCCGCGAGCGTCAGCAGGCCGCGTTCAGCGCCGAGGTGGCGCACTGGCACACCCAGGAGCCGGAGGCCGATACGCAGGTGTTGAAGGCCGAAGACGAGGCCGAAAGCGAAGGGCAACTGGTGAGCGCCGATCTCAACGGCAACGTCTGGAAGATTCTGGTCGAGCCGGGCCAGCGGGTGAAGCAGGGCGAGCCGCTGATTGTAGTGGAAGCCATGAAGATGGAGCTGATGGTGCATGCGCCGGCGGATGGCGTGGTGGCGCGTATCCGTTGCCAGCAGGGGCTGCCTGTGGCACCGGGCGATGCCCTCCTGTGGCTGAGTTGACCTGGCTTACGTGTCGTGCGAGGTGGCGGGTGCGCTGACGCTTACCCGCCCTACAACGCAAGCCGCCCCCGTAGGGCGGGTAAGCGAAGCGCATCCGCCGCGTAAAACAAATAGCACGTAGGGCGTGTAAGCAACGCGCACCCGCCATATCAAACCAGACGCCAACAGGAGGCGCTATGCCACTCACTGCCCGACAACGCGCGGCGCCGGAGGCGCAGGGCGATCGCATCTACCGGCTGATGAAGCAGGCGATCTTCGATTTCCGGCTGCTGCCCGGCGATCGCTTCAGCGAAAACGACGTCGCCGCGCGCATGGGGGCGAGCCGCACGCCGGTGCGCCAGGCGCTGCACCGGCTTGAACAGGAAGGCTATCTCGACGTCCAGCCGCGCAGCGGCTGGCAGGTGCGGCCGATCGATTTCGACCATCTGGAGGCGCTCTACGATCTGCGCATTGTGCTGGAGACAGAAGCCGTCGCGCGCCTCTGCGCCCTGCCGGCGCACGTCACGCCGCTGCCGCTGCGTGAGCTGCGCGAATTCTGGATTGACGCACCGCCGCTCGCGGACGGCAGCGATGTCGCGCCGCACGATGAGGCCTTCCACATGACGCTCGTCGGCACCGCAGGCAACCCGGAAATGGCGCGCGTGCATCGCGAGGTCACGGAAAAAATCCGCATTGTGCGCCGCATGGATTTCACCCAGGCGTCGCGCGTCAGCGCGACCTACGCCGAGCACGGCCAGATCCTGCTCGCCATATTTGAACGCAACCTGAAGGAGGCCCGGACCCGACTGCACGACCATATCGCCCAAAGCCAGAAAGAGGTTCGCAAGATTACGCTGCACGCCCTGCAACAGGCGCGGCGTGGCGCGTCAGATTAACCGTACACACAGCATCCATTATCAGGAGTGACCTTTATGCATCGTCGTACTCTGTTAAAAGCTTTCGCCCTTTCCGCCTCGGTCATCAGCATGGGGTTCGCCTTCAGCGCCCAGGCCGCCGACACCATTAAAGTGGGCATCATGCACTCGCTCTCCGGCACGATGGCGATTTCTGAAACGCCGCTGAAAGATGTGGCGCTGATGACTATCGATGAGATCAACGCCAAAGGCGGCGTTCTCGGTAAAAAGCTGGAGCCGGTAGTGGTTGACCCGGCCTCCAACTGGCCGCTGTTCGCCGAGAAAGCCCGTCAGCTGCTGAGCAAGGATAAGGTCGCTGCCGTGTTCGGCTGCTGGACATCGGTGTCGCGTAAATCGGTGCTGCCGGTCTTTGAAGAACTCAACGGGCTGCTGTTCTACCCGGTGCAGTATGAGGGCGAAGAGATGTCGCCGAACGTCTTCTATACAGGTGCCGCGCCTAACCAGCAGGCGATCCCGGCGGTGGAGTACCTGATGAGCGAGGATGGCGGCGGCGCGAAGCGCTTCTTCCTGCTCGGCACCGATTACGTCTATCCACGCACCACCAATAAAATCCTGCGCGCGTTCCTGCACTCTAAAGGCGTGCAGGACAAAGACATTGAAGAGGTCTACACGCCGTTTGGCTACAGCGACTACCAGACGATTGTCGCCAACATCAAGAAATTCTCCGCGGGCGGTAAAACGGCGGTCGTTTCCACCATTAACGGCGATTCCAACGTGCCGTTCTATAAAGAGCTGGCGAACCAGGGGCTGAAGGCGACCGACGTGCCGGTGGTGGCGTTCTCGGTGGGCGAAGAAGAACTGCGCGGGATTGACGCCAAACCGCTGGTGGGCAATCTGGCCGCGTGGAACTACTTCGAGTCGGTGGATAACCCGGAAAACAAGAAATTTGTCGCCGATTACCGCGCTTACGCCAAAGCGCACAAGCTGCCGAACGCCGATACCGTGGTGACCAACGATCCGATGGAGGCGACGTATGTCGGCATTCATATGTGGGCGCAGGCGGTAGAGAAGGCGGGCACGACGGATGTCGACAAAGTGCGCGCGGCGATGGCGGGGCAATCGTTCAAGGCACCGTCCGGCTTTACGCTGACGATGGATAACACCAATCACCATCTGCATAAACCGGTGATGATTGGCGAGATCGAGGGCAACGGCCAGTTCAACGTGGTGTGGCAGACCGAAGCACCCGTGCGTGCGCAGCCGTGGAGCCCGTATATCGCCGGGAACGATAAGAAAGCCGATACGCCGGTGAAAACCGCCAGCAATTAAGGGGCGGTCACGGGCCAGGCAATTGTTCCGGTTAATGTGGCGGGTGCGCAAGCTTACCCGCCCTACACGGAATAAACGTGTTTTGTAGGGCGGGTAAGCTTGCGCACCCGCCATAAAAAACCTGTAACTGCCCACCCGCCATAACGGTTGCAAAGGAGATACCCATGACATTATTCCGCTGGCTGATGGTCGCCGCCTTGCTGGTGCCGTGGCTCGCCCGCGCCGGTGACGCCGATGATTTCGCGGCTGCGAGCCGAAGCACACAGGCTGCGCTGCTGCAAACCTGGGCGACCGCCCCGGACGCCGCGCGTCTGCCGCTGCTGGTCGCGCTTGGCCAGGAGAATCTGGTCGTTGATACGCAAAAGCATCCGTTCGCGCAGCGCCCGGAAGGGCTGACCGCGCTCGGGAACGCCGCCACGCCGGTGGGCGCGGTAAAACCGCTTCGGCTTACTAACCGCCTGCGCAATCTCGCCGCCGCAGCGCTGGCCACGCACCATCTGGTAAGTGACAACGTCACGCAGCGTCTTGATGCCGCCCGCACGCTTCAGCGCGACGGCGACACGCAAATGGCTCCCTTACTGACGCAGCGCCTGGCCGTCGAAAAAGACGACACCGTGCGTGAGGCGCTCGCCAGCGCGCTCGCCAGCCTGCAACTGGCAAGCCCGGATGCAACTGTGCGCCTGAATGCCGTCACGCGGCTTGGCGAATCCGGCGATCCGCAAACCCGCGCGCGGCTCCAGCCCTTTACCGACGCGGCCAGCGAGCCTGACGCCCGCGTGCGCGAAGCCGCGGCGGCAAGCGTTCGCGCGATTGACCATCGCCTGATGGTCGGCGATCTGCTCGGCCAGGCGTTTATGGGGCTGTCGCTCGGCTCGATTCTGCTGCTGGCCGCGCTTGGTCTTGCCATCACCTACGGCCTGCTCGGCGTTATCAATATGGCCCACGGTGAAATGCTGATGCTCGGCGCTTACACCACCTGGTGCGTGCAAAACGCGCTGGCGGAATTTGCGCCGCAGTGGCTGGCGTTCTATCCGCTGCTGGCGCTGCCGGTGGCGTTTCTGGTAACGGCCTGCGCGGGAATGGCGCTTGAGCGCACCATTATTCGCCACCTGTATGGCCGCCCGCTGGAGACGCTGCTCGCCACCTGGGGCATCAGCCTGATGCTTATTCAGCTGGTGCGCATGGCGTTTGGCGCGCAAAACGTCGAGGTGGCGAACCCGGCCTGGCTCTCCGGCGGCATTCAGGTGCTGCCGAACCTGATCCTGCCGTGGAACCGGCTGATGGTGATGGGTTTTGTGCTGCTGGTGCTGTTTTTCACCTGGCTTGTGCTGAATAAAACGCGGCTTGGCATGAACGTGCGGGCGGTAACGCAAAACCGCGCAATGGCCGCCTGCTGCGGCGTGCCGACCGGACGCGTCGATATGCTGGCCTTCGGGCTTGGCTCCGGTATCGCGGGCCTTGGCGGCGTGGCGCTCTCCCAGCTGGGCAATGTCGGGCCGGAACTCGGCCAGGGCTACATCATCGATTCCTTTTTAGTGGTGGTGCTGGGCGGCGTTGGCCAGCTGGCGGGCAGCGTGGCGGCGGCGTTCGGTCTAGGTATTTTCAATAAAATCCTCGAACCGCAGGTCGGCGCGGTGCTCGGCAAAATCGCCATCCTGGTGATGGTTATCCTGTTTATCCAGAAACGCCCGCAGGGGCTGTTCGCACTCAAAGGGAGGGCCGTGGAATGACGCAGCCGATTACCTTAACGCTGGTCCGAAAAGCGCCGCGCCTGAGCCTTATCGCAGGCGGGCTGGCGCTGGCGGCGCTCTTCGCGCTGCCGTTTCTCACGCTCTTACCCGCAAGCCATCCGCTCGCGGTCTCGACCTGGACGCTGACATTAATGGGCAAAATCCTCTGCTACGCGACTGTCGCCGTGGCGCTGGATCTGGTCTGGGGCTACGCCGGGCTTTTATCGCTCGGCCATGGGATTTTCTTCGCGCTCGGCGGCTACGCGATGGGCATGTACCTGATGCGCCAGGCGGCCGGCGACGGGCTGCCCGCGTTTATGTCGTTTCTCTCCTGGAGCGAGCTGCCGTGGTACTGGTGGGGCACGTCGAATTTTCTCTGGGCGCTGCTGCTGGTGGTGCTGGTGCCGGGGCTGCTGGCGCTGGTTTTCGGCTTTTTTGCCTTCCGTTCGAAAATCAAGGGCGTCTATTTTTCCATCATTACCCAGGCGCTGACGTTCGCCGGGATGCTGCTCTTTTTTCGCAATGAAACCGGCTTTGGCGGCAACAACGGCTTTACCGGCTTTACCACGCTGCTCGGGTTTTCGCTCACCGCGACCGGCACGCGCATCGCGCTTTTTATCGCTACGCTCGCTTTGCTGCTGGCCTGTCTTGCCGTCGGGCTGTGGCTCGCGCGCAGCAAATTTGGCCGGGTGCTGACGGCGGTGCGCGACGCTGAAAGCCGCCTGATGTTCTGCGGCTACGATCCGCGCGGCTTCAAGCTGCTGGTCTGGACGATTTCGGCCGTAATGTGCGGCCTTGCAGGCGCGCTCTATGTGCCGCAGGTGGGCATTATTAACCCTGGCGAAATGTCGCCGACCAACTCCATTGAAGCCGCGATCTGGGTGGCGCTCGGCGGGCGCGGCACGCTGGTAGGGCCGGTGTTCGGCGCGCTGCTGGTGAACGGAGCCAAAAGCCTCTTTACCGTGGTGATGCCGGAGTACTGGCAGCTCTTTTTAGGACTGATATTTATCCTGATCACCCTGTTTTTGCCGCGCGGCGTGGCGGGGCTTCTGCGCAGAGGAGAGAAATAATGCACCCCACGGATACGCTCTACACCCGGCAGTATGAGACCGACCGCTTTCGCGCCCAGACCGATCCGGTGCTGCAACTGGAGAAAATCAACGTCAGTTTTGACGGCTTCCAGGCGCTCACCGATCTGACGCTCTCCACCGGCGTCGGCGAACTGCGCTGCATTATCGGCCCCAACGGGGCGGGCAAAACCACGCTGATGGATGTGATCACCGGTAAAACCCGGCCTCAGAGCGGGCGTGCGATTTACGATCAGCGAACCGATCTGACGCGCCTTGAACCGGTGGAAATCGCCCGGCGCGGCATCGGGCGCAAGTTCCAGAAGCCGACAGTGTTTGAGGCGCTGACGGTGTTTGAAAATCTGGAACTAGCGCAAAAGGGCGATAAAACGGTGCGCGGGACGCTGCGCGCGCGGCTGAATGCCGAGCAGACCGACCGTATCGACGCGATGCTGGCGACGCTGCGGTTAGGGGCAGAGCGCCAGCGCCAGGCCGGCGCGCTCTCGCACGGCCAGAAGCAGTTTCTGGAGATCGGCATGCTGCTGATGCAGGAGCCGCACCTGTTGCTGCTCGACGAGCCCGCGGCGGGCATGACCGACGCGGAAACCGACTACGCCGCCGAGCTGTTTCGCGCGCTGGCGGGGAAACACTCCCTGATGGTGGTGGAGCACGATATGGGCTTCGTGGAGACCATCGCCGACAAAGTGACGGTGCTGCATCAGGGGCAGGTGCTGGCGGAAGGCTCGCTTGCAGAGGTACAGGCCAACGAACAGGTCATTGAGGTCTATCTCGGGCGTTAAGGAGCCGCGATGTTAAAAGTGGATGAACTGCATCAATACTATGGCGGCAGCCATATTCTTCGCGGCGTATCGCTTGAGGCGCGCCCCGGCGAAGTGACCTGTCTGCTCGGGCGCAACGGTGTGGGCAAAAGCACGCTGCTGAAATGCCTGATGGGGCTGATCCCGGCGAAAACCGGTTCCGTAACCTGGCAGGGCGACGTCATCACCCGTTATAAACCGCACCAGCGGGTGGCGGCAGGTATCGCGTATGTACCGCAGGGGCGCGAGATTTTCCCGCGGCTCACGGTGGAGGAAAACCTGCTGATGGGGCTGTCGCGCTTTCGCGGTGCCGACGCCCGCAGCGTGCCTGAGGAGATTTATACGCTCTTTCCGGTGCTGAAATCGATGCGCCAGCGGCGCGGCGGCGATCTCTCCGGCGGGCAACAGCAGCAGCTTGCCATCGGCCGGGCGCTCGCCAGCCGCCCGCAGTTACTGATCCTCGACGAGCCGACCGAGGGCATTCAGCCATCGGTCATCAAAGAGATTGGCGAGGTGATCCGGGCGCTGGCCGCCCGTGGCGATATGGCCATTTTGCTGGTAGAGCAGTTTTACGATTTCGCCGCCGGGCTTGCGGATAACTATCTGGTGATGTCCCGCGGCGCTATCGTACAGCGCGGCTCTGGCGCTGCGATGGAAGTCGACGGCGTGCGGGGGCTGGTGGCGATTTGATAGCGGTAAAAAGGCTGGCAGGAGGCTGGCTTTTTATTATCGACTTGATGAATTCTTATTTAACAGCGCTAAACGAGCGCGGGTTATCTGGCGGGCGGAAAGTTTATCTTTATCGTGATATTATCGCATGCGTATTATCAAAGGGATTTAACTGATGACCGCAACGGATAATGTTTAATGCAAAATATTGAGAAAGAAATCATCGAATTCATAGACCGGGATTATAACCCCAGAAAGTATTTTCTCTTTGGCCCCAAACGTCCCGTAACGCTCAACACCAGTATCAGAGACGACCTGAAACTTGTCTTCGAGGATAATGAAGAACTACTGCAAGCCTATTTTAGCCGCTGGCGTGTTGATCCGGGTAACTTTGAAATGCTCGATTATTTTCATCCCGGCTATTTAGGAAGCAAAGAGCCTGACCCGCATAAACCTCTCACCGTCGCAATGCTGGTGGAGAGCGCAAAGGCGGGGCGCTGGTTATATGAATAAATCTCGTTAAGCTTCTGATGAGTTTACTACATTTATCAACGAAACGGACTGAACGCATTCTGGCAGAAAAGGATAAAAGAGCATGGATAATGACTTCAGGCGTTTCTTTTGTGAGATAATTTTCCGGCCCTTAATGGTGCTCGTCTCCATGTCCTGCATATTCATATTACACGATGCGCTCTATTATTTTGTGTGGCGGGTATTTTATGGCGCTTATAGCGTTCGGGTGACAGTCTCGCTTAATTTAGCCTTGTGGTATGGCATATTTCCAGCATTCATCATGATGGCGTTATTACCGCTTCGCTTAATGAAAGAGCATTTGTTGCTGATACTTTTAATAACGGCGCTGCTCTTTGGCTTCGGTGGCTCAACACATCTCATACTCTGTATATTGTTAAGCTTTTACTGGCTACTCGGTTGTGGGCTGATGCTTTTTATGAAATATGTGGTCTATCGGCAGGTCGCCGTTTTACTAAAAATTTCTCCGCTATAAAACGTGCGGGCCAGGCGTTTACCGGCCCGCACTTGGCTCAGCCCGGCTGCATCACACCGACGACCTTCACGCGCATGCCTTTCACCATCATCAGATACGCCATAGCGGCGAAGACCATCAGTGACGCGAACAGCGACCATGACGGCAGCGTGGTCAGCACAAAGCCGCTGTACATCGGGTTAAACGCCGCGCCCAGCCAGCCGAGCGACTGGACTGAGAAATAACCGGCTTTCAGGCCCGGCGGGGCGATATTGTCGATCAGCATATATTCGCCCGGCGCGTAGATGATTTCACCAAGCGTAAAGACCGCGGCGGCCGCGCCCCACATCCAGAGGTTGGTGCCCGATATCAGGAAACCGCCGAGGCCGAGAATAAAGCAGACGGTGCCGAAGAGCATCAGGCGGCTTAAGTTCTCGGCGCGCAGTTTTCTGCCCACCAGATATTGCAGCGAAACCACAAGAACGGCGTTGACCGGCAGCACCACCGCGACAACCTGTTGCGCCAGCGCGCTGTCGGAAAAGGTTAAGACGTATTGCGAAATACAGACGGCAAAGGAGCCGGCCACCAGCGAGCCGAGAAACGCCGAGCCGGTAAACCACAGCAGACGCTGGTCGCGCCACAGCAGTGAGAGCGGCGGCGGGCCTGCGGGCGTATCCGCCTGCTCATGCGCCGGTGCCAGGCGCTCGACAAAAACGCTAATCACCATAAAGGTCATGCCGGACGTCACCGCCGAGAGCCAGAACGGCATATTGAGGCCATAGACCATCAGCAGCGTGCCGATGGGCGGGCCGACAGTCCAGCCGATATTCAGGAACGTATAGTTGAGCGAGAAAATACGCGCTTTGGCCGCCGCGCCCAGCGTGTCGGCGAAATAACTTTTCAGGACAGTAGAAAACACGGAGTACGCGCAGTTAATGATGGCGAAAAAGAGGATCACCAGCAGGGCGTTATGCATCAGCGGGATCGCCACAAAGCCCGCCACAAAGATGGCGATAGCGATGAGCATATAGCGCTTTTTATCGAAGCGGTCGGCGAATACGCTGAACGCCAGGCTGAAAAAAACGCCTGCGGTCATCGCGCTGGTTAGCGCGACGCCGATTTCATCAACCGACATCGCGAAGCGCTTCGCGAGATAAATCGCCATAAACGGCAGCGTGGCGCCGCGGCCGATGGTCAGCATTAACGATGAACCTAACAGCGCGACGGTGGAACGCGTTTTCTTTGATAACATTTTCTTATCTTTTTTATCAGGTGAGCGGGAGTGAGCGCCGGATTCAGGCCTCTTTTAAAGCAATAACATGCCATCCGGGCACTGTACACCCTGTGGGGTGTTCAGAAGTGCTTTACATTCCCCCCATAAATTAGTGATCTGTCTCTCACCGGAAGATTCCGGTATGGTGAAGTATTAACATAATTTTAATAAATAACAGGGGCAGGGGATGACGCGTAAAGACGGGCTGCTGGCGCTGCTGGTAGTGCTGGCCTGGGGGTTGAATTTCGTCGTAATCAAAGTCGGTTTACACGCCATGCCGCCGCTGCTGCTGGCGGGGCTGCGGTTTTTGCTGGTCGCCTTTCCCGCGCTGCTGTTTGTCGCCCGCCCGAAAGTGCCGTTTCGGCTGCTGCTTGGCTACGGGCTGACTATAAGCTTCGGGCAGTTCGCGTTTCTCTTTAGTGCCATTAAGTTCGGCATGCCCGCGGGGCTCGCCTCGCTGGTGCTCCAGGCACAGGCGTTTTTCACTATCGTGCTCGGCGTGTTTGCCTTTCGCGAACGTTTGCAGGCCAAACAGCTCACCGGCATCGCGCTCGCCGTCGGCGGGATGCTGGTACTGATTGAGGGCAGCCTTAACGGCCAGCATGTGGCGCTGACCGGTTTTATGCTGACGCTCGCCGCGGCGCTGAGCTGGGCGTGCGGCAATATTTTTAACAAAAAAATCATGCAGCTTCCGACGCCGCCCGCGGTGATGTCGCTGGTGGTGTGGAGCGCGCTGATCCCGGTGCTGCCGTTTTTTGCGGCGAGCCTGGTGTTCGATGGCGCTCAAGCGGTGGTGCAGAGCCTGGTAAATATCGACAGCGTGACGGTGCTGTCGCTGGTCTATCTGGCGTTTATCGCGACCATTCTCGGTTATGGGATCTGGGGGACGCTGCTCGGGCGTTATGAGACCTGGCGCGTGGCGCCGCTGTCGCTTCTGGTGCCGGTGGTGGGGCTTGCCAGCGCCGCGCTGCTGCTGGATGAGCGGCTCTCGGTGTTGCAGATTATCGGCGCGCTGCTGGTGATGGCGGGGCTTTACATCAACGTTTTTGGCTGGCGGGTACGGCGGGCGGTGCGCAGCGCATAAAAAACCGGGCCTGAGCCCGGTTTTTCTTAACGCGACTGGTTGTAGTACGGCACGCCCAGCTCGTCTGATTTATCGCTGCCTGCGCTGCGATGGCTGAGATCCAGCGATTCGTGATGCTCAATCGGCACCATCATTGTGCTGGTGTCTGTGGCGCACGCGTCGGTTTTGGGGCTGCCTGCCAGCGCATAGCCGGAGGTCAGCGCCAGCAACAGCGCCGCGGCGCACGTGACGGATTTCATAATATCCTCGGTTATCTCCCACAGGAGAAGTGTAACGGCGGGATGCCGCCGTCGGCGTTCTTTGACTACTCAGTGATTCAGCGGGTGGAGGTATTTACCTTCGCCCGGCATCCGCGTCACGCGATACTTATGCGGCGGCACGGAGAAATAGTTCTTAAACGTGCGGGTCAGCGTCTGCTGGGATTCAAACCCATAGCGCTCGGCCAGATAAAGAATCGGTTCATCACTCTCTTTAAGTTTGAGGGCAATCTCAGTCAGCTTCCGGTTGCGGATATACTGGCCCAGCGAGTGACCGGTCTCTTTTTTGAACATACGTTGCAGGTGCCATTTCGAGTAACCCGAACGCGCCGACACTTTCTCAAGGGAAAGGGGGGATTCCAGGTTATCTTCAATCCAGTCCAAAATGCTATGAATAGTAATGGCATCATTGTTGCGTCTGGACATCGTCTTACCTCTTTGCTGTTACGGCAGCACCCTTTTAAGCAGGTATTCGAGGGTCGCCACTTCGTCTGCCGTCAGGTTTTTTGTTAATTCTTGATGCAGGTTTTGTCCTACCAGCTGGTGGCACTGCTCGCACAGCGCCGCGCCTTCTTCCGTGAGCTCAACCAGTACGCCCCGTTTATCGTTCGGGTTAGGCAGCCGCGCCACCCAGCCCTTGCATACCAGACGATCCAGCATGCGCGTCAGAGCGCCTAAATCTACTGAGAGCACTTTTTTCAGCTCCCCCGGCGTGATGCGGCCAGGACAGCGAATGGAACAGAGCACCTTAAACTGCGCTGCCGTGATATCGAGCGGCGCGAGGTACTCATTGAGCAGGCGATCCTTTTTCTGATTCACCAGGTGAATCAGTCGTCCTAAAGGAATAATCTCGTTAAACAGATCGCTGTTATTTTCCAACATAGTTGCCCAGGCAAGTAGATTAGTCACGCGAGATATTATTGCCCAGGCAAACATAAGTCAACCGAATGATTTTTTCGATCACACGATCTGCTAAAAAACGTTAAAAACCCTTCAGAATCAAAGGAAAGACAAAGGCTATCAGTGCGATAGCCGCCGCCTTTTAAGGGCACGATGGCGTAACGCGAAGCGGGGAAAACAGAGAAAAAAGATAAAAAAACGCCGCCTGAAGCGGCGGCGTTGAGGTTAACCGTGGTGCGGTTGTTCCTCAGGAAGCTGAACCGGCCAGCGGCGGAAAATCACAATCGCCCAGACAAACGCGGCCAGCGCCGGGATAGCGCCCATATACCCGATGGACGACATCGAAAGTTGCAGGCTCACCTGATTGCCCACCAGCGCGCCCGCGCCGATACCGATATTAAAGATGCCGGAGAAGAGCGACATCGCCACATCGGTGGCATCCGGGGCCAGCGCCAGCACTTTCACCTGCATCCCGAGGCCAATCAGCATAATCGCGATGCCCCAGAACGCACCAAGGATGGTCAGGTTAACGGCGCTGTGTGAAGCAGGCAGCAACAGCAGCAGGCAGATAACCAGTACGCCGATGGCGCTGCTGATAAGCCCGGACGCGTGCAGGTTGCCGAGCTTGCCGAAAATCACGCTACCGATAATCCCCGCGGTGCCGAGCACCAGCAGCAGGAAGGTGGCGAAGTTTTCGCTCAGGCCCGCGACGTTCTGCACGAACGGCTCAATATAGCTGTAGGCGGTGAAGTGCGCGGTCACCACAACCGCGGTCAGCACGTAGATGCACAGCAACGCCGGGCGGCGGAACAGCGCCGGCAGGCTCGCGAGAGAGCCGGAGTGCTCGCTCGGGATTTTCGGCAGCAGTTTCACCAGGCAGGCGAGCGTAATCAGCGCGCCGATGCCGATGGCAAAAAAGGTGGTGCGCCAGCCGAAATATTGCCCGACGATGCGCCCGATAGGCAGGCCGAGTACCGACGCCAGCGCGGTGCCGGTCGCAATCAGGCTCAGCGCCTGGGCGCGTTTGCCCGGCGGGGCCAGGCGAATTGCCAGCGACGCGGTAATCGACCAGAAAATCGCATGGGCGAAGGCGATGCCGATGCGGCTAATCACCAGCACCTCGAAGCTCCAGGCCATAAACGACAGCATATGGCTCGCGACGAAGACCACAAACAGCGCAATCAGCAACTTGCGGCGCTCCACCTGGCTTGTCAGCAGCATAAACGGCAGCGACATCAGCGCCACCACCCAGGCGTAGATGGTGAGCATAATGCCCGCCTGCGCGGATTCCATATGGAAGCTCGCGGCGATATCGGAGAGCAGGCCCACCGGCACAAACTCGGTGGTATTAAAGATAAATGCCGCGACCGCAAGCGTAACCACCCGCAGCCACGCGGTTTTGCGAGAGACTGTATTCATCGTCATAAGAAAGATTCGCGCTGGTCAGAAGTGAATAAGAAGCAAGCGATCTTAAAACTTTCGCCCGTCGGGATACAACCATTTTGTGACGTAAATCTCACTTTTATACCCGGCGTGTAACAAACGAAGCGGCAGAAACGTAATTGTCGTCACGGATTGCAGACCGCGTGATAGTGTGTAAAAACAGCAACGACAAAAAACAGGGCGGGGGTAACAATGCAATCAATTGATTTCTATATGGTGGACGCGTTCGCCGATAAAACCTTCAGCGGCAATGCGGCGGCGGTCTGTCCGTTAAGCGAATGGCTGCCGGATGAAACGCTGCTCCTGATGGCGCAGCAGCATAACCAGTCAGAAACCGCGTTTTTTGTGCGCACCGACGACGGCTTCGAGCTGCGCTGGTTCACCACGCGCTATGAAATCAACCTCTGCGGCCACGCCACGATTGCCGCCGCGCACGTGATTTTCGAGCATCTCGATTACCCGCACAGTGAAATCCGCTTCTCGACGCGCTTTGTCGGCGAGGTGACCGTCACGCGCCGCGGTGACTGGCTGACGCTGAACTTTCCGGCGTGGCAGGCGCAGCCGGTGGAGGCGCCCGCGCTGCTGTTGAGCGCGCTGGGGATTGACGGCGCGGTGTCGGTGGCGGCTTATCGCGACTATCTGGTGGAGCTGCCAATCCAGGCGCAGGTAGAGGCGCTGACCCCGGATATTGACGCGCTGATACCGCTCGGCAAACAGGTCTGCGTGACGGCTCCCGGCACGCCCGGCGGCCCGTACGATTTCGTCAGCCGCTTTTTCTGCCCGGGAGAAGGCGTGCCGGAAGATCCGGTGACCGGCTCGGCGCACAGTATGCTGATCCCGTTCTGGGGCGAAAAGCTTGGCAAAACGTCGATGCTGGCGCGTCAGGTCTCGGCGCGGGGCGGGGATTTACGCTGTGAATGGCAGGGCGATCGCGTGCTGATTGGCGGCCAGGCGGTGACCTATCTTATCGGCCAGGTATTGCTGCGCTAATGTTCGGCGCCCGCAGCGGGCGCCGTTTTCATTTTCAGGGCAGGCGGGCGATATTCTCTTTGATAACCGCCACCGAATGCTGAAACTTCGCCCGCTCCTCGCCTTCCAGCTGCAGTTCGATAATCTGCTGCACGCCGTTCTGGGCCAGTACCGCCGGGACGCCGATCGCCACGTTGTCCACGCCATATTCGCCGTCAAGAATGCACGACACCGCCAGCGCCCGGTGGCTGCCGGTAAAGATATTGCGGCAGATCTCCGCAATAGTGCCCGCAATGCCATATTCCGTACAGCCTTTGCGGGCGTAAATCTCAAAGCCCAGCCTGCGCACGCGCTCGGCGAGCGCTGCGGTATCGAGCGGCGTACCCGTTTTACGCTCATACACCTGCGCGACCGGCGAGCCATACACGGAAGAATGCGACCAGACCGGGAACTGGGTGTCGCCATGTTCGCCCAGAATAAAGGCGTCGATGCTTTGCGGGCCGATTTCCAGGGCTTCGGCGAGCGAGCGGCGCAGGCGGGTGGTGTCGAGCCAGACGCCGGTGCCAATCACCTGGTTGCGCGGCAGGCCGGAGAGCTTCCACACCTGCCAGGTGATGATATCGCAGGGGTTGGTCGCCACGAGGAAAATCCCGTTAAAGCCGCCCGCCATCATCTGCGGCACAATCTGGCCGACGATGCGCGCGGTGTTGGTCAGCTCGTCAAGACGCGTCTGGCCGGGCTTCAGCGCGCCGCCGGAAACGGTGATGACCGCGATATCGACATCCGCGCACTCCTGTGCCTGGCGGGTGGAGATTTTAATCATCCCTGGCATATAGGCGGCGGCGTCGCGCAAATCCTGGCAGTGCCCCTCAACGCGCGCGGCGTCGAGATCCACCAGAATCAGCTCCTCGCCGATATTCTGGTTCAGTAAGGCCCAGGCGGCGGCGGTGCCCACGTTGCCCGCACCGATAATCATCACTTTTCGTGCTCTGTTATTCATGGCGTCATTCCTTGTTAACCCATTTCGCCGCACAGAGTACCTGTACAACCCGCTGCCGGGAAATCCCCTTTGCGTATTAAAACGCGCATCATAAGACAATCATCTGACCGGCGGGTTGTCGGCGGCGCGCGCAACCGGTAAAGCTAATAAAAACAAACAAGGAGCCGCTATGTACCCGATAACCGCCGAAGCGCCAGGCAGCGCAGACAGCCGGGCGCTGATTGCCGCCCTGGACGCGTACCAGAGCACGCTGTACCCGGCAGAGAGTAACCATCTGGTGGATCTCGCCGACATCCCGGAAGAGGAGATGATTTTTATGGTGATCCGCCATCACGGCGAGGCGGTGGGCTGCGGCGCGGTGATGCTGAATGCTGACGGCACTGGTGAAATCAAGCGGGTGTATATCGATGCGCGCCACCGCGGGCAGCGGCTCGGTGAGAAACTGATGGCGGCGCTGGAAGCCGCCGCACACGCACGCGGCTGCCACACGCTGCAACTGGAAACCGGCATTCACCAGCACGCGGCGGTGAAACTCTACGAGCGCTGCGGCTATACGCACACCACGGCGTTTGCGCCGTACCAGCCCGATCCGCTGAGCCTCTTTATGCGAAAGCGGGTGTCAGACACGGCAGCAGTTCTGTAAAGGCGTCGAGCTGGCGGGTTTTCGCCCCGCGCCGCCAGATAAGCCAGGTATTGATATAGCGCCATTTATCGGCCAGCGGCCACGCCTGCACCTGATGGCTGCCTGGCATACTCTCCAGCATACTGCGCGGGATCATCGCCACACCGGCACCCGCTACCACGCACGCCAGCATGCCGTGGTAAGACTCCATTTCGTGGATTTTGCCCGGCATCGCCTGATCTTCTTTAAACCAGCTCTCAAAATGCCGCCGGTAGGAGCAGTTCGCGCGAAAGGCGTAAATGCTCGCGCCGTTAATCTCCTGCGCGCGCGTAACCGGCGGGTGATTCGCATGCGCCACCAGCATCATCTCTTCCTGATAGACCGGCATACCTTCGAGATTCGGATGCAGAACCGGGCCGTCGACAAACGCCGCGCTCAGTTCGCCCGCCAGCACGCCGTCAATCATGGTGCCGGAAGGGCCGGTCGCCAGATCGAACTGAATTTTAGGATAGCGCTGGTTAAAGGCGGCCAGTACAGCGGGAATCCGCACCGCCGCGGTGCTCTCAAGCGATCCGAGCGAGAAGATCCCCTGCGGCTCGTCGCCGGAGACGACCTCGCGCGCCTCCTGCACCAGCGCCAGAATGCGTTTACTGTAGTCAAGAAAGCTGTGCCCGGCGGGGGCGAGCTTCAGGCGCTGGTTCTCGCGGATAAACAGATCCACGCCCAGATCTTCTTCAAGCTGGCGGATACGTGTGGTCAGGTTAGACGGCACCCGGTGAACGCGCTGGGCGGCGGCCGTGATGCTGCCGGTTTCGGCCACGGCGTTAAACATCTCAAGCTGGGTTAAATCCATTGCATTCTCTCTGGGTGAATGGAATCGTCAATATTATTCACTTTTCAGAAATACCAGAGCAGGCCAGGCTATGCCAGAAGTTTTGACGTGTTTTGTGTAAAAAAGCGTCACGGATAACAACACATAAGAGAGAGGCCATTGATGAGCATTTCCCCTGCCACCCACGCGATTTCCGTAAACCCGGCCACTGGCGAAACCCTGGCGGCGTACCCGCTGGCGAGCACCGAACAGGTTGAACTGGCTATTACCCGCGTAAGCGAAGGCTTTCGTCGCTGGCGCGCCAGCCGCATTGATGAGCGCGCGCAGACGCTGCGTCATATCGGCAACGCGCTGCGCGCACGCAGCGAAGAGCTGGCGCAGATGATCACCGCCGAGATGGGCAAACCGATCCTTCAGGCACGCGGCGAAGTGGCGAAATCCGCCGCGCTCTGCGACTGGTATGCCGAACACGGCCCGGCGATGCTCGCGACAGCGCCGACGCTGGTGGAAAACCAGCAGGCGGTGATTGAATACCGCCCGCTCGGGCCGATCCTCGCCGTGATGCCGTGGAACTTCCCCCTGTGGCAGGTCATGCGCGGCGCGGTGCCGATCCTGCTGGCGGGCAACACTTATCTGCTTAAGCATGCGCCGAACGTGATGGGCTGCGCGCTGCTGATTAATGAGATTTTTGAAGACGCGGGCGTGCCGGCCGGCGTGTTCGAAGTGATTAACGCTACCAACGACGGTGTGAGCCAGGCAATTAACGATCCGCGTATCGCCGCCGTTACCGTGACCGGCAGCGTGCGTGCGGGGGCCGCTATCGGCGCGCAGGCGGGCGCGGCGCTGAAAAAATGCGTGCTGGAGCTGGGCGGTTCCGATCCGTTTATCGTGCTGGCGGACGCCGATCTCGACGAGGCCGTAAAAGCGGCGGTGGCGGGGCGTTACCAGAACACCGGGCAGGTGTGCGCCGCCTCCAAGCGTTTTATCGTCGAAGCCAGCATCGCCGATGCCTTTACCGAAAAATTCGTGGCCGCCGCGCAGCAGCTTAAAATGGGCGCGCCGACCGACGAAACCACGTTCTTAGGCCCGATGGCGCGTTTTGATCTGCGTGACGAGTTGCATGCGCAGGTGACGGCGACGCTCAGCGAAGGCGCGACGCTGCTGCTCGGCGGCGAGAAGGTAGCCGGTGCGGCGAATTTCTACGCGCCGACGGTGCTGGGCAACGTGACGCGCGAGATGACGGCGTTTCGTCAGGAGCTGTTCGGGCCGGTGGCAGCCATTAGCGTGGCGCGCGACGCCGAACAGGCGCTGGAGCTGGCGAACGAGAGCGAATTTGGCCTGTGCGCGACCATCTGGACCGCCGATGACGCCCGCGCGGAGGATTTCGCGGCGCGTCTGGAGTGCGGCGGCGTCTTTATTAACGGCTACTGCGCGAGCGACGCCCGCGTGGCGTTCGGCGGCGTGAAAAAGAGCGGGTTTGGCCGCGAGCTGTCGCACTTTGGCCTGCATGAGTTCTGCAATATCCAGACCGTGTGGAAAAACCGCCGTTAAACGGTGCGGTGAATAAAAGCGTTATCCCGCCGGGCCGCGCACAGTTGTTTGGTTTTATCGGCGGGTGCGCTTCACTTACCCGCTCTGGGAGTAAGGGCCGCTAATGCGGCCCTTTGTCATATGCGTGACATGGTTCTGTCATTTTTGCTTTGTAGACTCGCGGAGGTTTTCGCTGTTTAACGAAGAAAAACATGAACCTAACTAAAATTTCCCGCGCCATCCGGCGCGTCGTGCCGCGCACTCGCTTCGGGCTGATGGCCGGCATTCTGTGTGTTATTACGCTTTTCTCCGCACTGCAAATTCTCTCGACACTCATGCTCTCATCACTGCTTGGCGACACGCAGCAGCAGGTCCAGCACCGCGAGGCGCAGCGCCAGCAGCAGGCGGCGATGGATGACGCCCGCGTCACGCTCCTGATGGCAAGCGATTTGCTGAACCGCGCAGGCATTTACTTTATGCAGGATAAAGAAACCGGCTCGGTGGGGAGCTGGAACAGCCTGATGGATGAGGCGCAGGCAGCGCTGAAACGTTCCTATGCGGCGTTTGAGCGCTACGGCAAACTCAACCCGGCGAAAGACGATCCGCTCAAGGCGAGTTACCAGAACTTCTACGGCGCGCTGAAAGAGCAGGCGGACGGCCTGGTCAGCACCAACAGCATTGACGCATTTTTCGCGGTGCCGGTGCAGGCGTTCCAGGCGGACTTCAACGACAATTTCGCCCGCTATCAGAGCGCGAATGCGCAGCGTGCGGACCGCGACAGCCGGGAACTGCTGGGCGGGCTTGAGCAGGCGCAGCGGATGTTTATCGTGGCGCTCGGCGTGCTGCTCGCCATCGCGCTGCTGGTGTGGCGCAGTATGGCGGTGTGGGTTATCCGCCCGCTGAGACGGCTTATCGATCATATCAACCAGCTGGCGGCAGGCGATCTGTGCGCGCCGCTGCCGGCAGGCAAGCTGGTTAACCGGGAAGTGGCCGAACTGAGCCAGAGCATCGGCCAGATGCAGGGCGGGCTACAGCAACTGGTCAACGATGTGCGCGAGGCGACGTCCGCGATTGTCGCCAATATCGGCGAACTGGCGGCGGGCAATGAGCAGCTTTTCAGCCACTCGGCACTGCAGGCGGAAGAGTTGCGTAAAGTCACCGCGCATATCGAAACGCTGGAAGCGCATGTGGAAGAGAACAGCGAATACGCCCGCGTGGCGAATGCCCGCGCCGATGAAGCCCGTGGTGTGGCCGCCGGTGGGGACGAAATGATGCAGACGGTGAACCACTCGATGCAGGACATCGTCTCGCGCTCCTCTGAGATGCGCGGGATCGTGGCGATGATCGACAGCGTCGCGTTCCAGACCAATATTCTCGCGCTTAATGCCGCCATTGAAGCCGCGCACGCCGGGAATCACGGCCGCGGTTTCGCCGTGGTGGCGAAAGAGGTCGGGCTGCTGGCGCGTAAGAGCAGCCATTCGACGCAGACCATCCAGGAGCTTATCCATCACTCGTTGCAGGGCATCGAGAAAGGCTCAGAGGCGGTGTCGAAGCTTGAAGAGAATCTCGGGCGGGTGATGGCACTGGTCAGCCATCTGACGGGGTTACTTGGCGAAATCGCCGTGGCGACGGTCAACCAGGGCGACAGCATTCACCAGGTAACACAGCGCATCGGCGCGCTCAACCAGGTGGCGGGTGAAACCGGAACGCTGGTGCAGCACACCACGCAGGCGTCGCTGCGTCTGCGCGATGAGTCGCGCAGGCTCACGGATGCCGTCTCGCGCTTTCGTCTTCCTGCCTGAGGTTGCTATACTCCCGGCCCGAACGATCTTCCTTCGCGCCGGGAGTCTCTGGTGATCCACACGCTTAATAACGATTTACTGGCTTCAATTCTCGAACAGGTGCGCCCGCTCGCCGCACAGGGCAAGGTGGCGGACTATATTCCGGCGCTGGCGGATGTACCCGCCGACCGGCTTGGCATCGCCGTCTGTACGGTCGGCGGCGAATGTTTTGCCGCAGGCGACGCCGATGAGCGCTTCTCCATTCAGTCCATTTCAAAAGTGCTGAGCCTGGTGCTGGCAATGGGGCGCTACGACGACGACGAGATCTGGCAGCGCGTCGGGAAAGATCCCTCCGGCCAGCCGTTCAACTCGCTGGTGCAGCTGGAGCTGGAGCAGGGCAAACCGCGTAACCCGTTTATCAACGCGGGCGCGCTGGTGGTCTGCGATATGCTGCAAAGCCGCCTGAGCGCCCCGAAACAGCGGATGCTGGAAGTGGTGCGTAATCTCTGCGGCGCGCCGGATATCATCTATGACACCGCCGTGGCGCGCTCTGAGTTTGAACACTCGGCCCGCAACGCCGCCATCGCGTATCTGATGAAATCCTTCGGCAATTTCCATAACGACGTCATCACCGTGTTGCAGAACTATTTCCATTACTGCGCGCTGAAGATGAGCTGCGCGGAGCTGGCGCGCGCCTTTCTGTTTCTGGCGAATCAGGGAAGGGCGCCGCATCTGGATACACCGGTAATCAGCCCGGTGCAGGCGCGTCAGGTTAACGCACTGATGGCGACAAGCGGCATGTATGAAAGCTCCGGCGAATTCGCCTGGCGCGTGGGGATGCCGGGGAAATCGGGCGTCGGCGGCGGTATAATCGCCGTAGTGCCGCATGAGATGTCTATCGCGGTCTGGAGCCCGGTGCTCGATCACGCCGGTAACTCGCTCGCCGGTATCGCGGCGCTGGAAATTCTCGCCCGTGAAATTGGCCGTTCCATTTTCTGAGGAGGCGTTATGGATGCGCTGTTCGCGCGCCTGAACCGTTCCGCCTTTCGACGCCGTTTTCATCTCGGCGCGAAAGAGCGGCAGTATTGCATGGATAAAGGCCCGGAGGTGATTGACCAGCACGCCGCGGACTTTATCGCCAGGCGGCTGGCACCCGCTGAGCCCGCCAATGACGGCAAGCAGACGCCGATGCGCGGGCACCCGGTGTTTATCGCTCAGCACGCCACCGCCACCTGTTGTCGCGGGTGTCTGGCGAAGTGGCATAACATTCCGGCGGGCGTAGCGCTCAGTGCCGCACAGCAGGCCTATGTCGTCACTGTCATCCACCGGTGGCTGGTGCAGGAGATGAACCGCTAAACGGCAGCGCGATTTTACGCTGACACGTGTAAACACCGGCAGATTTGTGTTTAAAACGTGTTAAGCTTATTGCCATTCCGTTATCCCGGCGCCGTCTCCCTGCCGCCGCCCGCAGCCGTAAGCGATACACTATGTTTAACCAGGCGAAGCTGACTGGTTTTCGTGAAGAAAAAACGTTGCTCAACGCAACCCTTCTTTTTCTTCTGACCACCCTGTTTTATTTCCTGGGCGCCATGATGCGTCTGGTGGAACCGTTGTCGCTGTTCTGGCCGCTGAATGCGGTCATGGCGGCGGTATTTGCGCGCTATCCGTTTCTCAATCGCCCTGGTTACTACGCTATCTGTTATGTGGCGATGCTCGCTTATGACGCGATGACCACCACGTGGGGCGCGGCCTCGCTGCTGATTAACTTTTCCAATATGGTGTTTATCGTGACCGTGGCGCTGCTGCTGGTGCGCGATAAACGTCGCGGGCCCGCGCTCGCACGCCCGGTTAATGCGCTGCGGCTCTTTAATTACTGTCTGATAGCGGCGCTGCTGTGCGCTTTTTTCGGCGCGACGGGCAGCCTCGGCATCAACGCGCAGGGTTTTCTGCCGCTCCTGTGCGACTGGTTCAGCGAGCAGTTTTCGACGGGCGTCCTTCTGATGCCGTGGATCCTAACGCTCACGCGCCCGTCCTGGCCTTCACGCGTGAAGCCGGAGGCGTTGTGGCCGTTTCTGGCGCTGGTGGCCTCGCTTGCGGCCTCGGTGGTGATTGGCGGCGCGGGCTGTCTGGCATTTCCCGTCGCGGCGCTGATCTGGTGTGCGGTGCGCTACCCGCTGAACGTGACCTGTTTCTTAACGCTCTGCACCGGCGTGCTGCAAATTATTCTGGTAAGCGCCGGGATCATTGAAATCAGCTCCGCGAAGCTCTCTGTTGGCAGCCAGATGTTTTCCACGCGCCTTGGTGTCGCGACAATCGCCATCTGCCCGGCGATTGTGGCGGTGAGCGTCAGCGCCATTAACTCGCTGCTGGCGCAGATCTCCCGGCGCGCCAATTACGACCACCTGACCGGCGTGTATTCACGCTCCGGGCTTTTCGAGGCGCTGGCGCGCGACGATAACAATCCGGCGCTCGCCGGGCGGCCGCTGTGCGTAATGCTGATGGATCTCGATCATTTCAAGAGCATTAACGATAACCACGGCCACGAGTGCGGCGATACGGTACTGGCGGTTTTCGGCGAGAAGCTTCGTACGCTTACGGGCGACGCCGGGCGCGTGGCGCGTATGGGGGGCGAAGAGTTTGTGGTCGTCTGCCCGAACGTCACACTTGATAGCGCGTGTCGCCTGGCCGAATCGATTCGCCAGCAGGTAGCCGGTGAACCGGTGATGTGTGAAGGGAAGGCCATCGCTTTCAGCGTCAGTATCGGGCTTGGCTATGACGCCGCGCCGCAGGAGCGGGTGAGTGATACATTCACCCGGCTGATGCGCGAAGCGGACAGCCTGCTGTATCAGTCCAAGCGGCAGGGGCGCAACCGGACATCGGTACACGATGAACATCAGCCAACGCTTCGCCTGGCGCAGCAGCTCTCGTAACGTTACGTTAATCTTTTCGTGACAACGTCACGTGAATAACTCACTGAACTGTCGTTTTTTTTCAGAATGTGAGCGATTGTTTCTGTCTACGCTTTAAAGTACTTGCCGCCAGGATCCGGGGTTACTAAGATGGCTGGGTTTCGTCACCGGATACTGGTATGAAGAGCGCATCTGAGCAGCTAAACCGTCATCAGCATTCCTCCGCGCTCAGGTTCGTCAGGCGCATGTTCTTTATGCGCCAGCTGGGTACTATCCTCTGCTTTATCCCGCTGTTGGTCTTATTACTTGAACTTCACCGCCCGTGGTGGGCGCAGGTGTTGCTGGCGGCAAACGCTTTTGTCTGGCCTTTTGCCGCGCAATACCGCGCGCGTCGCAGCCTTCATCCAGCCCGCGCCGAACTGCAAAACCTGCTGGCGGACGCGGCGGCGGGCGGCTTCTGGATAGCGCAGACGGCACTCTCGCCGCTAACCTCCGTCGTCATCGCCACCATTTTGCTCGCCGACCGGCTCGCCGCGGGCGGTTTTGCGCTGATGCGGCAGGCCGCGGGCATGATGGTGCTGGTGTTCGGCGCGACCTGGCTTGCGCTTGGATTACCTGTCACGCTTTCGGTCTCTTCCCGCACCCTCTACGCCACGTTGCCGCTCATCTCCGTCTATGTGCTGGTGCTCAGTATGGTAAGCCATGCGCTTTCAACGCGCCTGCGGGAGAAAACCCGCGAGCTTGAGCGTTACGCCAATACCGATCCGCTGCTCAATATCGCGAACCGGCGCAGGCTGGAGCATGATATTGAGGCGGCGCTGCAGCGCTTTCATCAAAGCGCACAGCCCGCGGCGTTAATGTTTATCGACATTGATGATTTTAAAGCCGCGAACGATCGCTACGGCCACGAGGCGGGAGACAGGCTGCTGGTTACGTTCTCTGAAATTTTGCGCGGGGCGACGCACGCGGGTGACACAGTAGCGCGCTTTGGCGGCGACGAGTTTGTGGTATTGCTGCCTGACACGTCGTTCGGGCGCGCCTGCGCGGTGGCCGATCGTATTATGGCGCAGACCGCGAAGATGGACGTTTTCCCGGACAGCGCGCTGCGCTGCACGCTCAGTATTGGTATCGCCCGCGCCACGACGGAGATGCGCGGTGCGGCGCAGTGGCTGAAAGCAGCGGACGACGCGCTTTACAGCGCCATGCGCGAAGGTAAAAATCGTATTTACGCGCTTTGACGGCGGCGGTCTCTTTGCCTGATGCCGGATACGCTATGCTTCAATTAAACAGTGCTTACAGGTTGCGCAATGAAAACACCCGATATCCCGGTTAATGAGCAGGCGCGTCTTCAGTCCCTGCATGATTCTGGCCTGCTTGATGCGGCGCCGACAGAGCGTTTTGACCGTCTTACCCGGCTTGCGAAGCGCCTTTTTAACGCGCCGGTGGCGTTGATAAGCCTCGTCGATCAGGAGCTGCTCCTGTTCGCCTCCTGCGATGGCGCCGAGCCTGTACCGATTCCGCGCCGCGTGTCGTTCTGCGGACATACGATTTTAAGCAATACGCCGCTGGTTATCTCCGATGCGTTAAGCGACGAACGCTTTCGCGATAATCCGCTGGTCAACGGCCCGCCGCATATTCGTTTCTATGCCGGTTGCCCGGTGCGGCTGCCCGATGGCGCAACCGCAGGCTCACTGTGCATTATCGATACGGAACCGCGTCAGTTCAGCGATACCGACGCGCAGGTTTTACGGGATCTGGCGGCGATCGTTGAAGATGAGTTTATGGTGCTGAGCGTGGCGACCAGCGACGAACTGACCGGGCTTTTGAACCGACGCGGCTTTACCTCGCTTGCCGGCTACGCCTTTTCCACCCACAAGCGTCGCAGCGAGCCGATGTCGCTCGGATTTATCGATCTTGACGATTTCAAAGAGATTAATGACACCTGGGGGCATGCCGCCGGGGACGAGGCGTTAAACGCCATGGCAATGGTGATGAAAAACGCGTTTCGCGACAGCGATCTGCTGGGGCGACTCGGCGGCGATGAGTTCGTCGTGCTCTTTAACGATACCGACGAAAAGGGTGCCTGGATTGCCCTGCAGTATCTGGTCGAGCAGACCGACGCCTTTAACCGTGACAGCGGTAAACCGTGGCGGCTTGGCTTCTCGTGGGGCGTCGTGCAGTTTGATGATAATAAACATCAGGATCTCGCCGGGCTGCTGAAAGCCGCCGATAACGAGATGTATCAGATGAAAACTACCCACAAGCGCGCCGCAGGATAAGATTTTCCTCTGACCCACTGCGGCGTTTCTCCGCCATGATAGCGTTTATCCTCTATTCCTTTGATAAATGCTCATGGCGGAGTGTCAATGTCCCGTTCTTATACCGTTCGTCGTCTCAGCGCGGCGGAAATCCCGACGTATCTTGATTCCCTGTGCGATGTGCTCACCGACTGCGTGGAAGGCGGCGCGTCGGTGAGTTTTATGCTGCCGTTCAGCGCGGAGAAAGCACGCGCCTTCTGGCTGGATGTGGCCCAAAGCGCGGCCCGTGACGAACGCGTCGTGCTCGCGGCGTTTGATGAGCAGGGGAAGGCCGTCGGCACCGCACAGCTTATTGTCAGCCAGCCGGAAAACCAGCCGCACCGCGCGGATGTCGCGAAACTGCTGGTGCACCGCCGCGCTCGCCGCGCCGGAATAGCTCAGGCGCTGATGCAGCAGCTTGAAAGCGAGGCCCGTAAAGCCGGTAAAACGGTGCTGGTGCTGGATACGTCCACCGGCAGCGATGCCGAACGCTTTTATTCACGCCATCAATGGGAAAGGGTCGGCGTGATCCCCCATTACGCCCTGATGCCAGACGGCAGTTCCTGTGGCACCACGCTTTTTTTTAAGCAGCTATAAAATTTTTTAATAAAACCGCTCAGTTTGATCGAAACGGGGTTTCATTAATGGTGGTTCTGATAGCGTTGACGTCAGTATCCGTCAGCGGTCTGCTGTTAATCCATCAAGGAACCCATTGTGAAAACATTGAATCGTCGTGATTTTCCCGGCGCGCTCTGGCCGGAGCGCATCATCCAGTTCGGTGAAGGGAACTTCCTGCGCGCTTTTATCGACTGGCAGGTTGATCTTCTCAATGAACATACCGATCTCAACGCCGGGGTGGTCGTGGTGCGTCCCATCGCCAGCGATTTCCCGCCGTCGCTCAGCACGCAGGACGGGCTGTATACCACGATTATTCGCGGTCTGAATGAGAAGGGCGAGGCGGTGAGCGAGTCACGACTCATTCGTTCCGTGAATCGTGAAATCAGTGTTTATGCGCAGTACGACGAATTCCTTAGGCTTGCGCATAATCCGGATATTCGCTTTGTGTTTTCTAATACGACCGAAGCGGGTATCAGCTATCACACCGGCGATAAATTCGATGACGCGCCAGCGGTGAGCTACCCGGCGAAACTCACGCGCCTGCTCTTTGAACGATTCAGCCATTTTAACGGCGCGCAGGTTAAAGGCTGGGTGATTATTCCGTGCGAGCTGATCGACTATAACGGCGAGGCGCTGCGCGAACTGGTGCTGCGCTATGCCCATGAGTGGGCGCTGCCGGCGGCCTTTACCGCCTGGCTTGAGAGTGCGAATACTTTTTGTTCGACGCTGGTTGATCGTATCGTCACGGGCTATCCGCGCGATGAAGTGGCGCAGCTTGAAGCGAGCCTTGGCTATCACGATGCGTTTCTGGATACCGCCGAACACTTTTATCTGTTCGTTATCCAGGGGCCGCAGTGGCTCGCAGAAGAGTTACGCCTCGATAAGCTGCCGCTCAATGTGCTGATTGTCGATGACATCAAGCCGTATAAGGCGCGCAAAGTGGCGATTCTGAACGGTGCGCATACCGCGCTGGTGCCGGTTGCTTTCCTGGCCGGGCTGGATACGGTGGGCGAGGCGATGGATGACGCGCAGATTTCTGCTTTCGTTGAGAAGGCCATCCATGAGGAAATCATCCCGGTGCTGGCTCTCCCGCGCGAAGAGCTGGAATCTTTCGCCGCGGCGGTGGTGAGCCGTTTTCGCAACCCGTATATCAAACATCAGCTCCTTTCCATCGCCCTTAACGGCATGACCAAATTCCGCACACGTATTCTGCCGCAGCTGCTGGCGGGGCAGGCGCAGACGGGCGTGCTGCCGCCACGGCTGACCTTCGCGCTGGCCGCACTCATTGCGTTTTATCGCGGCGAGCGAAACGGAGAGGGCTATCCGCTTCAGGATGACGCGCACTGGCTGGCACGTTTTGAGCAGCTCTGGACGAAACTTGGCGATAACACCATTACGGTGCGTGAGCTGGTGGACGCGGTATTGGCCGATGGCGAGCACTGGGAGCAGGATCTGACCGCGGTGCCGGGGCTCGCGGAGCAGGTGACGCGCGATCTCGACGCCATCCTTAATCAGGGTATGCGTCACGCCGTCGCGCCGCTGTGCTGACAGGCGTATACGATTCAAAGCGAACCCGGCGGCTGCCGGGTTTTTCATAAAGACCTGATTTTAGTTACAACATACTTTGAATCAAGCTTAAAAACACTCACTTAAACGGCAGCATTGTCTGCTTTCTGGCAGTGAACATCAGGCAAACCGTCACATTTCTCGCGCAGACTCTCAATTCCAGGCGTTAACCGGGTGCGCTTGCAGAAACGCTCTACACTCTATAACGCATGGCTTTCTTTCGATTTTTACCTCTGAAACGCAGGAGCGCGTATGTCTTTTTCACTCTCTGGCCTTTCCCTGCGGGTAGGGCTGGCGCTGGGCTTAGCTTGTGGCGTTGCCGCGCCCGCGGCCGCCTGGGATAACCTCTATGTCTTTGGCGACAGCCTGAGCGATACCGGCAACAATGGCCGTTACACGTTCGACAGCAACCGCTATCCGCTGTATGACGAAATCCTCGCGCAAAAATATGGCCTGACGCTTGCGCCCTCTGATAAAGGCGGTAATAACTACGCCGCAGGCGGCGGCATAGCGGTGCCCGCGCTGGGTTCTGACAACACTCAGGATCAGGTACAGCGTTATCTGAGCCAGACGAATGGCCGGGCAGACCGCGACGGGCTGTATATCCACTATGTGGGCGGCAACGATCTGGGTGCCGCGGTGCTGCAACCGCTACAGGCGCAATCCATTGTTACCGGCAGCGCCACGGCGGCGGCCTCGCAGGTGCGCACGCTTTTAAACGCGGGCTCAGGGACGGTGATTGTGCCGACGGTGCCGGATGTCTCCGCGACGCCAACGTTAATAGAAACCGTTATACAACTGGGAACGGCCGGTAACAGCGCCGCGCTACAGGCCGCGTTCACGTCCCTTGGCAATGCGCAAACCCCGACGCTTGCCGCGCGCCAGGAGGCGATTCGCAACGCTTTCTACGCGGCGGCGGGCGAAGTCAGCCCGATTCCGGCGTTGCAACAGGCGCTTGGCGATGCGCTTTATTCCGCGTATGAAACAGCCGCCGGGCAGGTTTCGGCGTTAAGTCAGCTCTATAACGCGACCGAAGAGCAGGCGCTGGTCGCAAACGGCGGCGGCAATATCGTGCGTGCCGATATCAACGCCATTTTCAACGAAATCCTCGCGAATCCGGCGCAGTTCGGCATTACCAATACCGCTGGCATGGCGTGCCCGCCGGGGCTTTCCGCGGCAGACTGTACGTCGTCGAGCGCCGGGTTTAATGCAAACCAGGCGTGGCTCTTTGCCGATCATCTGCATCCCAGTCCGCAGGTGCACCGCCTGATGGCGGATTATATCCAGTCGATTCTCGCTGCACCGGCACAGGTGGCGCTGCTGAATAAAGCGACGGCGGCGCAGGTGCAGAACAGCCGCGCCACGCTCGACAGCCGTTATCAGCAACGCCGTACCGAGCAGGCGGAACAGGGCAGCGCAGGTGTGTTCGGCGGCTACAGCGGCGAATATGCGCGCTACACGAAAAACGAGACCGGCGACGGCAGCGCCAACACGAATAATCTGACGATCGGTGCGGATTACCGGGTGACGGAAAACTGGCTGGTCGGCGCGCTGATTGCCGGGTCGCTCGATGACCAGCGCCCGACCGATAACCTGAGCTATGACGCGCGCGGTTATCAGGCGGCGCTCTTTACCGCGGTTGATTTCGGGCCGGGCTGGGTCAACGCCGATGTCCACTGGCTGAAAGGCGAGTACCGCAATATCCAGCGCCGCGTGGTGTTAGGGCCGCTGACGCGCGTCGAGACAGGCGAAACCGATGCCAAACTCTGGGGGGCGCGTCTGACCGCCGGGCTGGATCTGCCGGTGACCCGCGCGCTCACGACCGGACCGGTGGTGCAGTACGCGTGGGATTACAGCCACGTGGATGGTTACAGTGAAGCGGGCGACGACAGCACCGCGATGCGCTTTCGCGATCAGAATTTCCATTCGCAAATCGGCAGCATCGGCTGGCGTCTTGATGCCGATATCGGCCCGGTAAAACCGTATGCGCAGGTCGATTATAAGCATCAGTTTGGCGATTCGGTCTGGCGCGGTCAGGGCGGGTTGAAATCAACGTCGCTCACCTTCAGCCGCGACGGGGCGCAGGATGACAAAAACTGGATGGATATCACCGCCGGTGCCAGCGTCGCGCTGAGCAGCAATGTGTCGGCGTTCGCGGCGCTGTCGCAAACCGCAGGGCTTAGCAGCGGCGAGCAGACGCGCTATAACGTCGGCCTCAGCGCCTCGTTCTGAGTCAATTCACGCCATAAAAAAGGGCAGCCATCGGGCTGCCCTCTGTTTTTGCGATAAACCAGTTACGGCTCGCCATACAGCGCAATCAGACGGCGCGTGACGCCGTTGGTCCAGCCGAAGCCGTCCTGCAACGGGTATTCACCCCCACCACCAGGACGCGGCGAATAGTCGGCGATATGGTACTTCTCAATGAGCTTATGGTTCTCATTGTAGAATCGTTTCACCGTACGCAACCAGTTATTGGCAATGATGTCTGCCAGCGCGTCGTCGCCATAGTTTTTCAGGCCCTGAATAGCCATCCACTGAAGCGGTGCCCAGCCGTTCGGTTTATCCCACTGCTGTTCCGTTTCCACTTCGGTGGTCAGGATACCGCCAGGGCAGAGCAGACGTTCACGCAGATTCGTCGCGATGCGATCCGCTTGTGCGTAGCTCGCAAGCCCGACATACAGCGGCACCACGCAGGCGGCGGAGAACGACGCGAGCTGGCCGCGACGCCAGTCGTAATCGCGAAATGCGCCCATATCGTTATCCCACAGGTAGCGGTTAATCGCCTCGCGGCGATCGATCGCCTTTTTGCGGAACACCGTCGCGGTGGCCGGAATACCTTTTAACTGCGCAATGTTGGCGATAGCGGTTTCCAGCTTGTAGAGAAACGCGTTGAGATCCACCGGCAAAAAGTGCGTGGTACGGATGCTCGCCAGACGGTCAGGATCGCGCAGCCAGCGGGAGGAGTAGTCCCAGCCGGAGGCCGCGCCCGCGCGCAGATCGCGATAGACCTCGCTCGCCGGACGACCGGAGAGCTTCGCGGTTTCCACATCCTCGCGCCAGGATTCGTCACGCGGCGTATCGCGGTCGTCCCAGTAACGGTTAAGCACCGTCCCGTCGGCCATTTTCACCACATGGCGAAAGGCCTGGCCTGGCTCCAGCGTGTCGGCACCGTCCATCCAGAAAGCGTATTCCATCAGCAGATGATCCAGATAGCGCCGCGCGCCGCGCACGCCATCTTCTTCGAACAGCTCGACCATCAGCGCAAACACCGGCGGCTGCGAGCGGCTCAGATAATACGTGCGGTTGCCGTTCGGGATATGCCCGTAGTTTTCAATCATCCAGGCGAAGTTATCCGCCATGCAGCGCAGCATATCGTGACGGCCGCTTTCGGCAAGGCCAAGCATGGTGAAATAGGAGTCCCAGTAATAGGTCTCCGTAAAGCGCCCGCCTGGCACGATATACGCCTGCGGCAGCGGCAGCAGCGAGGAGTTTTCCAGATGCTCATGCGGCTGGCGCGTCAGTATCGGCCATAAATTGTCGATGTGCTCGGTCAGCGTCCGGTTCGGGTCCGAGACATACGGATTGGTGTTGATCACCGGAAAGTAAAAGTGTTCTTCGACAAAACGGCGCAGGTCGAAGTTCGGCAGGCGTTTGGCCTGACGATAGTTCATCAGAATAGTCAGCGGCGACACTTTCGGCGCGCAGTCCGGGAACGTCTTACTGTCCGCAAAAATACGGGAGGCCTGAACATGCTCAAACAGCTCTAAATAGCGGTCTGCCGGCGTCAGCGCGTCGGGGGATGGCATGCCTTCGATCGATTCAGGCTGCGGCTCGACGTCGCGGGTATCCGGAATAATTTCACCCGATTCAGGGTCCATACGCGCCTTCTCAGCTAATTCCTCTGTGAAAGGTAAGCGTGTTGTCTGTTGAAACATGCTAATACGTACCTCCAGAGCGGCTTTCGTTTCAGATTCTGTAAGTTTAGCAAATCGTTATCGCTCTTTAACCGGGCGGCAAAGAGTTTAAGAAGAGACTGAACGCCGCGGGGCGTTCAGTTATCCGTACAGTGTGCTTAACGCCTCAGGGTGCGACGGTGGTCTCATAGAAGTTACGACCAACCGTTTTGCCTTGCGCATCAAGGATTTCATACTCGATGCGCAGCGCGCCTGGGGCTGCGGGAGTGAACGTCAACTGCGCCACCTGGCGGCCAGAGTCAGGCGGGAGGGTCATCGGTTTGCTCTCTTGCTGCCCGGCAATGCCGGGCGTTTTCACGCGCCAGCGCAGTGTACACCCGTCGCAGGGCGAAAAACTATCGTTTATCGCCCATAATTTGACCACTCCGGGCGTACCGGCGCGCCAGTTAAGCGTGACCGGCTCGATGGATGGCAACAGCGGCTGATACGCGCGTTGCAGCGCGTAATAACCGGCTTTCGGCTGACGCAGATAATCCACCACGCCCCAGTTAATCGACGGCCAGGTTTCGACAAACATAAAGTGGAAAAGGGCGGTTACGGGTTGATACCGCTGGCGTCGGTAGCTCTCTGCCGCCATGCCTACTAAATCAGCCTGGTATTTCTGCGTGTTATGGATAAATTCGTCCATATTTTTACCGCGCGGGATTTTGGCGAAGCCAAACGTCTGGAACGGCTGGAAGTTATGGTATTTCCAGATTTCCCAGTCGGGATCGTCCGCTTTTGTCGAGGCGGGCCAGCGTTTGTCGGCAGGGATAATCGTTTTCAGCGTCGAGAGTTTCGGCAGCGCCTGTGCGCCAAATTCCGTAATAATGCCGGTTTTCGCCGGTTGCAGCACATCCGTCATCACGCCGAAATACCAGCCCTGCCAGTAGTGCTCTTCCACCGCCGAGAAACGGTGCACAATGCGGCTGTCGTCTTTAGCGAGGGCGTCTGCGACGCGTTCCGTCAGAACGCGGTTAAGATCCTTATGCCAGTCCGGGAAGCGCTTTTCCATCCACGGCGAATTCCACGGCGGCTCGTTGTGGCCGCCCCAGGCGATAATGGCCGGTGAGTTACCGATCTGTTCGGTCATCTCCAGACTTTGCCGCGCGGCGTTATCGGCAAATTCAGGCGTGTCCTTATAGCCCCACTGGAGCGGCACGTCCTGCCAGATCATCAGCCCCATCTCGTCGGCCATGCGATAAAGCGGACGGCCCGCCACGTGGCCGTGGACGCGAATGGCGTTGGCGTTCATTTTCAGCGCGAGAGAGATATCGCGACGATATTTTTTCTCATCCATCTCGCTGAGCCACGGCGAGCCGATATAGTTGCTGCCCTTAATGAAAATGCGTTTACCGTTCAGCACCCAGCCTTTGTTATCCGGCTGTTCGACAATCTGGCGCAGGCCAGTGCGGCTCGTAATGCGCTCCATTTCACCTTTGTCGTCGCTGAAGGTCGCGCTAACGCGGTAGAGGTGCGGAAAGCCATAGCCTTTCGGCCACCAGAGCTGCGCGCGCTCCATGGGTAGCGTCAATGTCAGACGCTGCGGCGTGGTGCCGGTCGCCTCGAGACGTACTTTCTGTTTTTGCGTGAAGTGGTCGCCGTTAAAATTTGCCGGCCGGGCGCGCAGGGTCAGTTCCACCTCGCGCGCCTGCGTGGCGCGATAAACTACTTCGACGCGAAGCTGCGGTTTATCAAGCCCGTGCTGGAAATCGGGGCGCAGGATCAGGTTATCGACCGTCACGCCGCGGCTCAGATGCAGCCGCACCGGCGCCCAAATGCCGCCCGAGTTGGCGTCCTGGCCGCGCGGCGACCAGGCACCGCCGGGGCGGGTATCATGCTGATTCAAGACGCCTTTTACCATCGTTTTATGCAGTGGCCAGATGGTTTTGGGGTCTTCAAAGGGGCTGTCGACACGCACCGCCAGCTTGTTGTGACGTTGTAACTTTTCGGTGATGTCATATGCGAAACGCTGGAAATAGCCCTCGTGCCTGCCGAGCGGCTGTTGGTTCAGCCAGGCGTCGGCGTAGTAATCCACACCGTCAAACACCAGCGTCGCCATCGTATCTTCCGGTAACGGCGGCAGGGTAAACTCATGGCGATACCAGAGCACGCCCTGATGATCCCAGCCCGCCGTGTACCAGTTCGCGGGCACCCGCAATGTGCGCCAGTCGCGCACCGGGCCTTGCTGGCCCATAAACGCCGCGTCATTGCCGTCGTGGGCGCGCCAGTCGCCCGCGAGCGACCAGCTGGCGGGCACCGGCACCGATGGCGCTTCTCTGGCGGCAACTGCGCCGCTTGTGAGCACGAATAACGCACAGGCCAGACGTTTCATCATCCCTCCAGCAGTTGAATCAGGAATTCACGCACGCGACGCTGCTGCGTCCCGAGCGCCTGACGCCATGCCTCGCGCTGCGCCGATGGCGCGCCAGGCTCCTGGCTTTCTATCTCCTGCAGCAGCGCGGTCAGCCCGTCAAAGCCGAACGTCGCCGCTTCGCCGCGAAGCTTATGCGCCAGCCGGTGCGCCTGCTCGCCGTCGCCTGCGGCAAGCGCGGCATCGAGCAGCCCGGCCAGTTCGTCAAAGCCTTCGGAAAACAGCCCGAGCAGCTCTTTTAACAGCCCCATATCGCCGTCGAACGCGGCCAGCAGCTGCGCGCTGTCCGGGAGGCCATCGGGCGGCGGCGGGGCGCTTTGTGGAGCGAAGCGCGAAAGCTCTTCGGCGAGCGCGACCAGCGCCACCGGTTTTGAGAGATAGCCGTCAAAGCCCATCGCGAGGCAGCGTTCGCGGTCGCCCTGCATGGCATGAGCCGTCATTACAATCGCAATCTGATGCCCGCCGCGCAGCGCCTCTTCCTGGCGTAGCGCGCGGATTGCCGCTTCGCCGTCCATGACCGGCATCTGCAAATCCATCAGAAGAATATCCCAGCCGCCGTGACGCCATTGCTCAAGCGCCAGCAGGCCGTTATCCACCGTCACGCACTCATGGCCGAGTTTTTCCAGCAGGCGCACCGCCAGCAGTTGGTTCACAGGGTTATCCTCCGCCAGCAAAATGCGCATCGGCGTGCTGTATGCCAGTTCAGGCACCGTGGGTGCTACGGGTGCGGCCTGCTCAGTTCTGGCGGGTTCCGGGCGCAGCGCCTCGCCAAGCGCGCGTGCCAGCTCCTGCTGATCGACTGGCTTATTGAGATACCAGGCAATGCCGGTACGCCGCAGTGTGGAGAGATCGAGATCGCGGCTCATGGAACTGAGCATAATAATTTTGCTGCGCGACGCCTGCGGGAGCACAGAGATCTCAAGCGCCAGCGAGATGCCGTCCATTTCCGGCATCTGGGCGTCGAGGACGATCACCGGGAAATCGCTGTCATTTTCAAGCAGCGCCAGCGCGCCCGTGGCACCGGAAACGCATACCGGGTTCAGGCCGAGCTGATTCAGCATCGCCTGCATCAGACGGCGGTTAGTGGCGTTGTCATCCACCACCAGCACGCGCTCGCCGCTGAAGTGGGTCAGCGGCTGAACTTCTGGCGTCGCCTGCGCCGCGCTTTGCAGCGGCAGGGTAAAGCTGAATTCACTGCCCTGATTCGCTTCACTGGCGACGGTCAGCAGCCCGCCCATCATCGCCACCAGCCTGGCGGATATGGTCAACCCCAGCCCGGTACCGCCGTAACGGCGGGTGGTAGAGGTATCCGCCTGGCTAAAGGCTTCAAAAATTACCTGCTGTTTTTCCGGCGGGATGCCGATGCCGCTGTCGCGCACCCGAAAGCGCCATTCGCCGGGCTGCGGGCCAGGCGCTACCGCCAGCAATATTTCGCCCTGATGCGTAAATTTCAGCGCGTTACTGAGCAGGTTGGTCAGCACCTGGCGCAGACGCACCACATCAACACGCAGCGTCTCGGGTACGCGCTCATCCACCTCGACCAGCAGCTCTATCTGCTTTTCGCTCGCAAGCGGCATCAGCGGGCGCACCAGCGACTGTATAAACGGCCGCAGCGCCACATACTCTTCATGCAGGACGATTTTGCCCGCCTCGATTTTCGAGAAATCGAGAATGTCGTCGATGATGTGCAGCAGCGACTGCGCCGAACTCATCACCAGCGTCAGGTATTCCCGCTGTTCGCTGTCTAAATCGGTATCAAGACAGAGCTGCGTCATGCCGAGAATGCCGTTCATGGGCGTGCGGATCTCATGGCTCATGTTGGCGAGAAACGCGCTTTTGGCTTCATTCGCGGCGCGCGCGGCGTTGGCCGCCTCGCGGGAGAGCAGCTCGGCCTCTTTGCGCCGGGTGATATCCTGAAGCGTGCCAATGAGCCGCTCAATCTGGCCGGTGACGGTGAGCGCGATGATCTGCCCGGAGAGCAGCATCCACAGCCACTGGCCACTGCGATGCTGAACACGGATCTCGCATTCAAAAACGGGCATCTGGTGTTCACTGGCGCGCTGCATGGCGTTTTTCAGCAGATCCCGGTCGTCCGGGTGGATCAGCGAGAGCAGAAAATGGCTGGTATGCTGTAACTGGCCGCGCGGCTCGCCGAGCAGATTCAAAAAGGCGTCGTTGAGATGCAGTGCGTCAGTCGTGACCTGCCAGTCCCAGATGCCGATATGAATCGATTCGGCGGCCAGCAGGAAGTCGTCATGCAGAAGCTGGCGCGTATTCTGTACGTTATCGAGCGCGCTGATATCGGTATGCAGGCTGATGATGCCGCCGTCGGCGGTGCGCTGATGCTGAATAAACAGCCGCCACGCATGTAACTGACGCACTTCGCAGTGGCCATCGTGACGACAATTCGCAAGCAGGGAGGCGATAAGCGTATCGCGGCTGCGGCTGTCGGTCTGATAGCCCGCGTTGATAAACACCTCCGCCAGCGCGCTTAACGCTGCGCCCTCAACCAGATGCGCTTCAATGCCAGGATAAAAGCGGCTTACCTGCGCGTTCCAGGCGACCAGCCGCTCGTCTTTATCATAAAACAGCAGGGCGGCGGGCAGCGCGTCGAGCGCCGTTGCAAAGGCGTCATTATTCATAATACCGCCCCAGGCTGATAATGCAGTTCCGCCTGGCGGCGCATATATTCAAGCCCCGGCGCGATGGTCATCGCCCAGGCGGTTAGCACCTCTTCATCACACGCCGGGTCGCGTTCCGCCACGGTGTCGAGGATTGCCCGCCGCCAGTGGGCGAAGAAGTTTGGCGGCAGACGCACGCCGTTGCTCTCCTGCTGGCGCGCCAGACGCTCCAGAAAATCGGGTACCATCAGCACGCCATCCACCATCAGCATCGCGAAAAAGCTTTTATAGACGAACCGGCGCAGCGTCACCGGCTCCACCGCCGCGAAATGCTGCTCGGTTTCCGGCGTCATATGAATAAAACGGTTAAAAAAGGCGTCAAAAAACGGCTGCTTATTGTCGTCAGGAAACAGGCGGCTGTAGCTTTCGTCAAAAAGATCCCGATAGAGCATCATCGGCGAACCTCCGGGCGGCTTTCGCCAGGCAGACACTGGCGCAGGGGGTTGAATACGTCGCTCAGGCGGCGGCTGAAATAGCTGCCCGCCGCAGGGGTGTCGCTTGCCAGCAGCGGGCCACCGTTGGCTTTATAGAACAGTGCTTCCAGAACGGTGGCGTTGGTGGAGAGCGTCAGCGAGCGGTTGTAGTCGCCGGTCGCCTCGACGCGGCCCTCGTACCAGCCGCGTTTTTCGTCATACATCAGGTGTGTTGCCTGCATCAGCGCGTCGGTATACGGGGTGTCCCACAGAACCCACAGCGAGAAAACCGCCTTGGTGGAGACCTGCGCCAGACGCGGGTACTCTTTGCCGTCGTCGCCGAGCGTGTTCCAGGCGTAACCGTTGGCCCAGATAGTGTCTGAAGCGTGCCACGGTGCCACGCTGGTACTGAAATCGGCGCGGGCGGTGAGGATATTCTCCTGCTGCCAGCGGCTCTCTTGAGAGAGATAGACAAGCTTTGCGCGCTCGCGCAGATCGTCGATTTTCTCGCGATCGACGCCCGGCACTTCCCAGCCGAACTCCAGCCCTGGCAGCGTATAGGGCAGCGTGGTAATGAGTGACGGCTGCCAGGTGGTGCGGGGATCGCGGGCATCCACCGGCAGCGCGCGGTCATACAGAATCACGTTCTGCGAGGGTGGTCCCCAGGCTTTCGCGGGCTGAAACCCCCACAGGCTGAAGCCTGCGGCGGCGTATTCGCTTTCGCCAAGACGAATTTCGTCGCGCGGCGCCAGCAACCCGTTTTGCATTTGCGCGGCGTAGAGCGTGCCGCCTTTATCGATGACCGGGCAGAAATTCCAGCGCATCACCACGCGCTCCAGATATTCGCTGTATTGCGGGTGATACTGCGCCACCAGACGCAGCGCCAGCATCAGCCGCGCCATATCGCGCGCCGACCAGCCCATCACGCCCGGTTTGCCGGTGAAATCCACCATCGCGGGTGTCCAGGTGGAGTAGAGACGGTTCGGCGTCTGGCGGTTGGTCAGCGGCAGGCGATTGAGCGTGCCGAGCATCCGGGTCAGCCTGTCGTCGAAAGTTTTCTCATCCACCAGATTCAGCTCGCGTGCGGCGGTCAGCGCAATCAGCGAGTCGCCTATCTGCCAGAGTGACGCGACGGGGCGTTTATCGCTGCCGTTAACGAGGCCGGTGGCCTCCTGGGTGTTGTTTTCAAAATAGCGCCAGGCGATGGCGGCCCATTGGCGCTCCTGCGGCGTGAGCTTACTGATGCGCGCGGTGGTGTGCCAGCCCCCGTGCGAGAGCCAGCGCCAGCCCGCGCGGTCGTCACGCAGCAAAAGCCAGGCGAGCGCCACGCCCAGCACGGCGAGGATAAGCAGCAGGCGGCTTACTGTTTTAAGCATGTCGCGGTGACCGGTGGCAGTTTCACAGGTTCGTCCTCTTTACAGGTCGCGCACTGGCAGGCCTGACAGGTCGGCTTACTGCGTATCGCGGTGCCGCTCTGCTGACACCAGTTCTGGATGCCCGGCGTCATATTGAGGAACGGGCGGTTACGGCGGGTATTGTTCTCCTCGAAGAGATCGACCAGTTTTTTCTCCCACAGCGACGGGGCGTAGTTTTTATTCTTCGGATCGTCGGTGTTAAAGCGCAGCAGTTTGCCCTCTTTTTTGTAGAGCAGCGCTTCCAGCATGATGCCGTTATTGTTGCCGGTGAAGGCATTGATCGGCCCGTCGCCGTTCTCATAGATACCTTCGTAATAGCCCTGTTTGGGATCGTTGGCGTTCTCAATTGTGGTGAAAAGCCGGTCGGTGTAGGGCGAATCCCACAGCACCCACATGCCGAGCGCCGCCTTGAGCGATACCGCCGCCACCTGCGGCACATACTGGCCCTTGTCGGTAATGGTGTTCCAGTTGAAGCCGTCGCTAAACACAGTGTCGTAAACGAAGTATGGCGATTTATCGAGCTGATGCTCAGAGCGCGCGGTCAGCACGCCGGTGATGGTGTAGCGGTTTTCCTGCGCCTGATAGACGCGGTCGGCGAAGTTCTTCATCCATGGATGGGAGAAATTATTGGGACTGTCGTCGCGGTCTTTGGCGGTATCCCAGCCCATCTCCAGCCCGTAAAGCAGGTAGGATTCGGTCACCACATAGTTATGCTGGCTGGTACGGCGCGGATCGCGGGAGTCATACGGCACCAGCACGCAGTAGATATCTGCCAGCGCGTAGGGCTCCGGGCGGCTCGCCTGGCAAGTGTTGAAGCCCCAGAGCTGATAGCCCACCGCACCATACTCTTCATACCCGAGACGGCCTTCCTGAACATATTTCGGCTGGTTGTTATCCAGATAGGCGCCATACATGGTGCCGCACGGATCAATAACGTTGGTGAAATCCCAGCCCAGCACGATGTTATCGACGCTATTGCCATATTCGGGGTAGCGCTCTTTAACGATTTTCAGCCACAACAGCATGCGGCCGATATCCAGCGCCGAGAAGCCGATCTCGCCCGGTTTGTTCAGGTAGTTCACCTTCTGCGCGGTGATGGTGTTATAGGCTTTGTTCGGTACCTGGCTGCGAAACAGATCGAGCTTATGGAGCGTGCCAAGCATCTTCAGCATCCGGCGGTCAAACTCCGCCTTATCGATAATGCCCAGTTCGCGGGCGGCCACCAGTGCGCCGATATAAGAGCCGGTATCCCACATGGTGGTGGAGGGGTACTGGTTTACGGCGTTCACCAGCCCCGTTGTCGGCTGGTAGTTGACCACGAAATATTGCCAGGCGTTTTTCGCCATTTTCATTTCGCGCTCGGTCAGCTCGCCGTGACGCGCCGGATAATCGTTAGCGGGCAGTTCGCCCCGGGCATGCGCCGTCATACATCCAGGCAGCATAACCAGGCAGGCTATGAGGCGAAAAAAGAGGGGCAAAGATTTAAGGCTCATGGCGTAACTCCCGCAGAAGCAGTGGCGGTGGAAGGCGTGTGCTGGCATCCCAGACAGAGCAGTTGCCCGCCTTTGATATAGGCAAGGCTCTCCAGCACCACCGCGTTGGTGTCGGCATCAATCACGTTATTCACGCTGTTATTCAAATTCAGACCGCGCTGCCAGCCTTTACCCGGCACCAGCAGCGGCTGCACCTGCTGGCGCAGGGCTTCGCTCCAGCCATTGCGAAAGAGCGCATACCAGGCGAAGGCGGAGCGGGTGGAGGTAATCGCCGTTCGTTCGGGCGCGGTTTTGTCATACGCCGTTTCGCCGGGCGTACGCTGCGGCTGACGTTCAGGAATAGCGGCAGCGAAATCGGGCGCCTGTTCGGCGTAGTCGGTGCTGATGGGCGGTTTGCGCACCCGCAGGCTGTGGCGACGCTGCTGGATCTGCATGATACGCCACGCCACTTCGCCGCTCTGGGCGTCAAAGCCAAGCTCAAGACCGGTTAACAGCCACGGGAGACTCACCAGCGAGGGCTGTTTGCCCCACGGTGTACGCAGCCCTTCATCCGGCACCATGATCCCGTCGATATCGATCATGCTCTGGCCCTCCGGCGGCTGCGTGACCGCAAGCCCGGCCGTGGTGTTGATAAGCCGCAGCGTATGGCTTGCGTAGGTGCGATAGCCAAAGCTGTCGCGCGGCTCGTCGGTCGGGATCACCCAGTGGCGTACCGCCAGCGCCGCGTTAGTGTTTTTCGCCTGGACGAAGAGCGCGTTAAGATTCCAGCGCGCCAGTAGCGCATCTACCGCGGCCGCGTGTTGCGGGTAGTGCCACAGCAAAACCTGTAGCGCCATCAGCAACCGCCCGAGGCCTATCGCGCTGCTTTCAGGCTTGCCTAAAATCTCCTGCGGCTGACCGCGGTAATACGCGGCGGGCAGGCCGTCCGGCGTCAGCGGCAGCTCGCCCAGCGTAAATAACGCCTGGGTAATACGCTCGTCGAATTCGTCGCGGGTGATCACCTCCAGCCGGTAGGCTGACACTGCCGCCAGCAGATAACTGCCGGTGCTCCACAGGCTGAACCAGGGCGCGCCGTCCTGGGCGTTAACCAGTCCGTCGGGGCGGCTGTTATTAACGAAATATTGCCAGGCGACGCGCGCCCAGACCGCTTCATCAAAGGTGAGCTGCCGGGCGTCGGGCAGCGGCGGGAAATCGTCGCTTAACGTCATGCCGCTGCTGCTCTCCACGCGTGTCGGCATCTGGCGTTCCACCCAGACCACCACGGCGAACCCAATCAGAAAGCCCACCAGGATGGTGATATAGCTGCGCGCACTCAGCAGGGCACTGGAGACTTTCATGCGCCGCTCTCCTCATCCGCAGGCTGCCACATGGCGGCCATGATCATAGGGAGCATGGCGGCGATATTCACCGCGCCCCAGAAGATGTTAATCACGTAGCCGGAAGGGTCATCCACCGCGCCGCGCGCCACCTGAATACCGCCCCAGATAAGCCCGATAAGCGTCAGCACCACAATGGCGATTTGCGGTTTCACGAGATAGAGAAACCGCCCGGTCTGGCGCTCTTTCGGCGTCACGTGAAATTTAATCTGCTCACCGCGCAGCACCGTATCGAGCGCTTTTAAGTTCATCGAGAAAAACGCCAGATACGAGGCGCGGCCATCCCACGCGGAAATCCCCCAGGTACCGAACATAAACGCCAGCTCCGAGACAATAAAAAAGGGCAGAAAGTGCAGATAGAAGGGCGTTGACCACGCTGAAACGGGCGGAATGCCGGTGAAGAGATAAATCAGCGGCGAGATAAGAAACACCGTATTCCAGATACAGGCCAGATAGGACCAGAAGGTGGTGGCGTACATCAGCGTCTGCGGCAGCGAAAGCTTAAAACGGCGGCGGCTGAAGATATTGTCGTGAAACAGAATGTCCAGCGAGCCTGCGGCATATTTAAAGCGCTGGATAATCCAGGTGAGCATATCCTGCGGCGAGAGCATTTTGGATTCGATACGCGGATGCATCACCGAGCGCCAGCGGCGTGCGCTGTCGCCATGCAGCACAATGGAAGTGTAGATATCTTCCGAGACGTGGAATTTATAGGGCGTCAGCTCGGTGTCATAGAGCACGTGCGGGCGCATGGCGTCCTGAAGCGCTTCGCGCATCGACGGGTCGCGGATATCGCGCGTGTGGCGGTCGATTTCTTCTTCCACGGTCCAGACATAGCTGCGTAGCGCCGCCTGCATAATCGCCTCACGGCGATGCACCGACGCCGCGCCACAGCAGAACGCCGCGTTAGCCCAGTTGCGACGACGCAGGATCACGTCATAAAACATGCGCGGATCGTTAAAAAACGGATCGCGCCCGATAGTCACCGGGCCGACGATTTTCTCCGAGAGCCAGCCGAGTGCGTAACCCGGTTTGCCCGCTTTGCGCGACAGCAAGCGCGGCAGGCGTTCACCTTCAGGGAGATCGAAAAACCACTGCGGCGTCTGTACCCAGGCGACGTCCGGGTCGCGGAAATAGCCGAGCGTATGCTCAAGCAGCGTCGGGAAGACGCGGGTGTCGGCGTCGCAAATCACGATAAAATCGCCGTCGGTCTGCTCAAGGCCGTTGCGCAGGTTGCCCGCCTTAAAACCGATATTTGTTTCGCGGGTAATGTAGTTAACGCCTTCTTCCTCGCAGACTGCGCGCATTGCAGGGCGGCGGCCATCGTCCAGCACGTGAATGCGGTAATCGAGCGGGCCGGGGTAGCGTATTTTAAGCGCGTCCTGAATAGAGAGCCGCACCAGCTCCACATCTTCGGAATAGGTGGCGATAAAGAGATCGACGCGCACCGGGCGCGGCTCGGTCTGGTCTTCCACATTCAGGCAGTCGTTGATATCCAGCGGCGCGGGCTGTTGCGGCGGGTCGTCTTCACGCCACAGGTTGATGGTAAAAAGCACCGTACCAATCCAGGCGCAGGTTTCGGCAATCACCAGCGGCAGCGCGTACCACAGCGCGTCCATATTGAGCGATTCCATCCAGCGCCAGCGAATATAATTCGCTCCCAGCACTAATGCCGCGACCGACATTATCTGCCAGAGAATTCTCACCACGCGGGGCGTTTTTAACGGCTCCGGCGGTTTACGGTCTTCAAAACGGGAGAAATAAAAACCCATAGCGGCATCATCATCCAGACACAACCCAGACAGTGGCGGCAAATAATTGTCAAAGGTAACTATTCACCGTCAGAGAAATATCTCTGGTTCAGTTTTAGATTCGTTTTAAGTTTATGAAGTGATTGTAGATGCCCGTGCTGAACTTTCCAGAAAGATAAATTTATGGCGCACTTTGCACCGTTTCGCTTTTTCGTTTACCACTGCGGGAAAATATATTTTTCGCGAAACGCTGACAGCCGCTTATTGCCGTATACACTTTCCTGATAATACTCAGAATATATTGCGCCGCCGGAAACAGGCGGCCCCAGCCGATAAGAAACCGTGCCGATGACCGATACTGCAAGCGTAGCCTCCACCCGCGATATGCCGCGCGCGCGCGTCTCATGGCGCTATGTCGCGGCCGACCGGCGCGATCTGCGTATCGACCTGATGCGCGGCATTGCGCTTGTGATGATGGTGGTCGCGCATACAGAAGTGATGTCGATATTTAATATATTGACGTGGGAGCGTTTCGGATTAACTACAGGCGCTGAAGGCTTTGTGATCCTGGCCGGGTTTATGCTCGGCATGCTTAACCGGCAGCGGTTGCAAAAGGCGGTATTACTGACGGTAGGCTGGACGCTCTGGCGGCGTGCCTGGAAGATCTATCTGGTTAATATCATTATTATCCTGAGCGTACTGCTGATATCGAAAATACCTTTTATTAATACCTTTGAAATAACCCACTTCGTCGATCGTTACTCCGGGAATAGCTGGTCGCTGTTTCCTACCACACCGCAAATTAAAGAAACCTGGTTCAACATTATTTTATTTTTGCAGATAGGCCCGCACCAGACACAAATTCTGGGTCTGTATGTGTTTTTGCTGCTGTTAAGCCCGCTGTTTCTCGCTTTACTGCACTATCGTAAAACCGCCTGGCTGATTGCCGGTTCGGCAGGGGTGTATGGCCTGTATCAGGTGACCTCATTTCGTCTGACCGCCAGCGAGTTTGAGTTCGCGTTTCCGCTGATGGCCTGGCAGTTCATTTATATTCTGGGGATGTGCTGCGGCTGGTACAAAGAGGAACTGTTATCGCTGGCGCGCACCGGCCCCGGCAAAGTAACCGTCGCGTTTATGGTTATCTGCGCACTGATCATGATGTTTATCGCCCAGAACCATACTAACCCCTTTATGCCGCCGGGTCTGCTGCTGCATATCATCCCGCCTGCGGATTTCAACGCGCTCTACCATACCTGGGCTGCCAAAAACGGCCTCGGACCACTGCGTGTGCTGAACGACTTCTGCCTGATGGTGACGGTTTATCTGCTGCTGACCTTTTGCTGGACACCCATTAACAGACTGGTCGGCTGGTTTCTTATTCCGCTTGGCCAGCACTCGCTCTATACCTTTATTTTGCATGTGTATGTAGTGCTGCTGGTAAGCCAGGTGGTGCATTTCGATTTATGGCATCAGGCCTGGTTTGTGAACACACTGGTTCATAGCGTGGCGCTGGGCATTCTCTGGCTGATGGCGAAATATGACGTCGCCGGACGCTGGATCCCCAATTAAGGAACGACAAGGGTATGACGAGGATATATCACTGCGTTGGTCTGGCGACGCTCGCGCTGGCGTCCTGGCCATGTCTTGCTGACCCTTCGCCTGCGACGACGCAGAGCGGGGCGAGCGTGGATAACGAATCTGAGCCGATTCAGGCGGGCGTATTCACGAGCCGCTGGGGACGGCTGTTTTCGGGCAACGACAAAAAATTCTCCGGCGCGCTGAGTTTTAACAGCGGGCTGAAAGAGCAGTACGTCACGATCCCGAACAGTAGCGATACGGCGACGCAAACCAATAAAATTAATCAGACCGTCAACCTGAGCCTGCAATATTCGCCGTGGAGTTATCTCTTCGCCAACGTCACGCTGCGCGCGCCGGTGCGTGATTTAACTCGTTATTCCAGCGATTTTCGCTACAGCTTTGGCTACGACGACTGGCACGCCAATACCTTCAGCCTTGTCTACAGCAACTATGGCGATAACCATATCTGGCCGTCGGGCAACAAGCGTCACACCTATTTTGAACAGGGCGGCGTGACGGCAGCCTATAAATTCTCGCTGCCGAAACCTCTGGAGAAACATCTGCTGATCAATAAAGGCGATTCGATCATCTGCCAGGTGGGCTACACGTGGGTGCCGCGCTATTACGATCTCAACAGTAACGATATTCGCAGCAATAAGAATGTGCTGCTGGGCGGCTGCGGCTATACGCTGAAGCAGCATTTTTTCCTGCGCGCCACCGCATTCTGGTTCCCCGACAGCAGCCAGCAGCAGCCGTGGAACGGCGATTACAGCTACAGCTTTGGCTACGCGGGCTATACGCCGGGCACGTTCTCGATTCAGTACGCCAACTACAGCGGCACGCGGTATCCCGGCCATGCCAGCGGCAACGGCAAGTTCCGCGAGGGCACCGTCAGCCTTATCTGGTATTTACCGCTTTAAGGAGCTTTGATGCCGGACAGACAGCGGGTTTTAATTGTTGATGACTCCACCGTTTACCGGCGGCTGCTCGGCAGCATGCTGGGGAAATGGGGCTATGACGTGCTGGAAGCCGTCAACGGCGTCGCGGCGCTCGACGTGCTGGCCACCCAGCCGGTCAACATGGTGCTGAGCGACTGGGAGATGCCGGTGATGGACGGCCTGACGCTGTGCCAGGAGATCCGCGCGCGCTTCCAGGAACACTACATCTACCTGATTTTGTTAACGGCGCGGGAGAGCGTGGACGACCTGGCGTTAGGGTTCGAGGCGGGCGCGGACGATTTTCTCAGCAAGCCGGTCAATCAGAGCGAACTGCGCGCCAGGCTGCACGCGGGCGAGCGCATACTGGAGCTGGAAGCGACGCTCGCGGCGCGTAACGCGCGGCTTCGCGAGGCGCTCTCGCAAATCGAAAGCGATCTCCAGGCGGCGGCGCAGCTACAGCGCTCGGTACTCCCGGCCCGGCGCATGCAGTATGACAGGTTCTTCGCCGACTGGCTGTTTGTGCCGTCAGCGTATGTCTCCGGCGACATCTTTAATATTTTCCCGCTAGACCGCCACCTCGGTTTTTACTGCGTGGACGTGGCGGGGCACGGCGTGGGCGCGGCGATGATGTCGCTTGCCGTGGCACGCCAGTTTCTGCATGGCCGCGCGGTGGAGCGTTTTCTGTTCGACGGCGACGGCATCACCGCGCCGCATGAGGTTATCCGCATTCTGAACGAACGCTTCTGCCATGACGACACCGAAATCGTCAGCTATTTCACGATGATTTACGGCGTGATCGACACCGAAACCGGAGAGGGCAAGCTCTGCCAGGCCGGACACCCAACGCCGTTTATTACGCACCCGGACGGCTCCATGACCCGTATCGGCAGCGGCGGGGCGCCGGTGGGCTTACTGGAAAGTCTGAGCTGGGAAGATGCCACGTTTACGCTTAAGCCCGGCGACCGTCTGTGCCTCTACAGCGACGGCATTACAGAGTGCGAAAACCCCCAGCAGGAGCAGTTTGGCCATGAGCGGCTGGAGCAGTGGTTACAACGTCACGTTTTCAGCCCGCTTGAAGATATTTTCCCGGCGCTTCATGACAAGCTCGTTGACTGGCGCGCCAGAAAGCAGGGCGATCAGGTGGCAATGGCCGATGACGTTTCACTGTTAATTATTGAAAGAAGCCACGAGGGAGTGCGCGATGAATCTTGAGACTGAACATCTGGACGGCGTGAGCGTGATAACGCCGGTGGCAAGACGGCTTGACGCCTCGGTCGCCGCCGCGTTTCGCCAGGGCGTAAGCGAAGAGATAAACCGCACCACGGGCGGACTGGTTATCGATTTTTCGCGCGTCGATTTTATCGACAGTAGCTGCCTCGGCACGCTGATCGCACTCTTTAAGCAGATGAACGGCAAGGGAGAGATGGCGCTCTGTTCGCTGAACAGCAACATCATGAATATGTTTAAGCTGACCCGCATGGACCGCGTGTTTATCCTCTGCCCGGACCGCGCCGCCGCGCTGGCCCGGCTGCAAAAAGGATAAGCCGGTGAGCGTTATTCTGACGCTTCCCGCGCGCCTCGATGCGCTAGGCCCGCTCGCCGACGCGCTGGCGCAGTTTATGGCGCCGCTACCGGTGGATGACAGCTGGCGTTTCGAATTCGATCTGGCAGTGTGCGAGGCGGCGGCGAACGTGATTCGCCATGCGCTGCAAGAGACGCCTGAGCGCACGTTTACCGTTGAATTTCAGCAGGGTGAAGCCTTTGCGCGAGCTGTTTTCACCGATGACGGCCACGCGATCCCCGACGGCAAACTGGAGGCCGCCCGCGATTGCGCGCAGGACGACGAAGCGGCGCTAATGCGCGAAGGCGGGAGAGGGCTGATGCTGATCGTTGCCTGTGTTGATAACGTGGATTATCGGGCGGGGCAGATAAACCACCTGACGCTCAGCAAGCGGTTTAAAGGTGACGTTGTCACGAATCAGTGCGGTTCATGAACCGTCATGGTAAAGATCAGCGTATCTTGCTGTTCATTGGCGTAACGGTGCGGGGCATCGGTGCGCGCCACGGCGGAGGCACCCGCGCTGACCTGCAACACTTCATCATTGACGCCAAGCGTGAGTACGCCCTGCTCAACGTGTAATAGCTCAGACGTTCCCTGTGGATGGCCCGGCGAGGTGAAGACATCGCCGGGGTGCATCTCCCAGCGCCACAGCTCCACCATATTCGGCCCGCTGGTTCCGGCAAGCAAACGCGCCGTACCGCCATTTTCACCTGTCCACAAAACCGGGATTTGCGTGGCTTCGATCAACCGCGCGGCAGGCTGGCTCGCCACATCCAGCAGATCCGCCACTGATAACCCCAGCGCGGCCGCTACCTTACATAAGATGGCGATACTCGGGTTGGCAGCGGCTTTTTCAAGCTCTACCAGCATGCCCTTACTGACGCCCGCGCGCTGCGAGAGCGCATCCAGCGTCACTTTATGTTCCTTACGCCAGCTTTTCAGCTTTTGCGCCAGGGCGACGCTGAGCGAGTCAACATCGGCACCGGGTTCAGTCATTATATTGACTTTATGGGTCACTGGTCATTACCATGAAATAAAATAGTCATTACGAGATTATCCAATGAAACCATTAACACCGTCAATTGCCCCGGAAATCGCTCGTCTCGCGCCGGGGTTCCGGGCCATCAGCATCAACGTTATTGCCGCGCCGCTGGCTGATGAAAGCGTGGGAAGAAGCGCGCTGGAAGATGCCTGCCGCCACGTGCAGGAGAACGATTTTCCGTGGGCGCAGGCGCATCTTGCCGCCTGGGACGCCGTTTTTCAGGCGTTTGGCGCAAAGCCAAAACGCACGCCGTGTTCCGCCCAGGCGCTGCGTAAACGGGTCGCGCGTGACGGCACGATGGCGTCGCTCGATCCGGTGGTCGATCTCTATAACGCCGTGAGCATTAAATACGCGGTGCCCATTGGCGGGGAAAACCGCGCGGCGTATCAGGGCGAGCCGCGTCTGGTCATCGCCGACGGCAGCGAAGCGTTCGATACCTTTAAAGACGGCGAGCCGGTGAATGAATCCCCGGAGCCTGGCGAACCGGTCTGGCGTGACGACGCGGGCGTGACGTGCCGCCGCTGGAACTGGCGTCAGGGCGTGCGCACGCGGCTCGATTCGCAGGCGCAGGAGATGTGGTTTATTCTGGAGTGCTTACCGGCCATGCCGGACGAGGCCGCCGCCGCCGCCGCGCTTGAACTTGCTGAAGGCCTGGCCGCGATGATGCCGGGCGCGCAAATCACTACAGAAACGGTTCAGCCGGGCTGACCATATAAAGGAAAAAGATGGCCGGAAGACAGATAATGCTGGAACCTTACAATCCGGCCTGGACAGCGCAATTTGCTGAAGAAGAGAAAAGGGTGCGTAAAGCGCTCGGCGACGTTGCGCTGGCCGTTCATCATATTGGCAGTACGTCGGTGCCGGGGCTTGCAGCCAAACCGGTTATCGATATGCTGGTTGAGGTTTTAAGCCTTGATGCGCTTGACGCCTGCAACGCCGCGATGCAAGCGCTGGGCTACACACCGCGCGGCGAGTACGGCATTCCGGGCAGGCGTTACTTTATTAAAGGCGAGGCCGTGCGCACGCATCATCTCCATGCGTTCGTGGCCGCAAGCGACCACGTGACGCGTCACCTGGCGTTTTGTGATTATCTACGCCGCCATGATGATGTCATGCAGGAATATGCGCAGATAAAATTCGCGGCCGCGCGCGACAGCGGTTTTCAGTCGGACGTCTACAGCGAACTGAAAAACGATTTTATCGCGCGGGTTGAACAGCAAGCGCTGGCGCGGAGACAGCAATGACAAACGACAGCCTGGAAGCGCGGGTTTACGCGCATGTTCGCAAGCATGACGGCTTTTATCTGTTCGGCAAACCTGAACTGACCGAACAGACGGATCTTGATTTTGACCTGCAGCTGGACGATGACGAAGCGCTGGCGCTGATGGAGGATTTCTTTACAACGTTTAACGTGGCGCGGGGCAATTTCTCCATTACGACTTACTATCCGCCCGATCCACCGCTGAGCGTTATGTTCAATCCATTTCGTAAACGCGAGATCCCCATTGTGCCGTTTTTTACCATCGGCATGCTTATTGAATCGGCCCGGGCTGGCCGCTGGCTTTATGACTGACGAAGCGTTTAGCCAGTTTCTTTTTCATGATGACCACCATGACGGGAAATCCCGCCGCGCTCAGCGCACTTATGACCAGTAGTCTGTTCAGTTTTTGCGGATTTATTGCGTGCTCAGGAAGTAATAAAGAAGAGAGAAAGAACGCGAGGGTGGTTATCAGATACATCATTGCTGTCTGTAGTGACGAAAAACTGGCTCTTTGATCATTTGCAGGGTAGTGAACCGACACTGCCGAGGCGCAAACCAGTCGGCTATAGGAGGCGCCAAGAAACAGGGTGATAAAGAGAAAAACATTCTTAAACCCCATCGCAGGAATGAGCAAGCTTACCATAAATAACAGCGTTGAAAGGACAGACAGAGCCAGAAAAGATATTCGCGATGTAAGAATCCCTGTTATTTTTGTAAACGCATAACCTGCAATGCCTCCGCTTAAAAATAATAGCGGCAGGAGCGTTTCTTGTGTGTTCATAAATTGAATCAGTAAAGGCGTTAAAATGGGGATAATAAGCATGGGGCTAAATTGCACCAGTGCAGTTGATGATGCAAAAAGTAAGGTTTGACCATCAAAAGAGAGTTTAGGTTTTATGCCTGATGAAACCGCATCGCGGGGAAGAGTAAACGCAATTAGCGGCAAACAAACCAGACATAACACACTGATTAACCATAGCGAAGCCTGCCATCCATAATGGGTACATAAAAACATGACCGCTGGCATACCGACGATGCTTACCATCGAAAATGAGGCAATCACCGTGGCCAGCATTTTCCCGCGTAATGGTGCTGGGGCCGAATTTATTAAAATACTCATGCCCACACCCATTGTTGTGCCACCCACCAGGCCTGCGCAGAATCGTATTACCAGAAGCGTGCCAATATGCGTGCTCACTGTGCATAAACAAGTAAACACTCCAAGCAGCAGCATATTGCGGAATAAAAATCGCTTTTTATTAAATCTCTCCACCCAATAAAACGCCGCTACGCCAGAAATAACGGCCCCCAATGTATAAATACCCGATACATAACCAGAAAACGATACAGGCACCGCAAATTCGTCCGCCATAAAAGTAAAAACGGGCGTGAACGCCATATATTCCAGCGCATTGGCGAACTGTATAAAAGCGATAACAAGAGCTATCCGCATAACGGATTTATCATTAACGATCTGTGTTTCCAGTGGCATAACAAACAACCTGTTGATAAACGAAAACTGAGTTTATCTGATACCAATAGTGATTTTTATATGGTAAAAAAGGCATTCTTTGTTATCAGAATTGGGATAGTTGATGCGTCCGGCGCTGGATTTTAATAGCCTGAAAGTGTTCGTTGCAGTGGTTGAAAAAGAAAGTTTTGTCGGGGCATCGAAAGCCCTTGCAATGCCGACCTCCAATGTCAGCCGCTGTATTGCGCAGTTAGAAGAAAAACTGAATCTGCAACTTATTGAGCGCAGCACACGGCATATGAAACTCACCCAGGCAGGGCATCTGCTTTACAGCCGGGCGAAGCCATTACTGGAGGCGCTTGAGCAAACGGAGACGGAATTAACGTTGCGGCAAATGCAGCTTAAGGGGCCGCTGCGTATCTGTATTCCCAGTGAATCAGGTCCTGCGTTGCTGGGTTCGGCTATTGCCGATTTCGCCTGCCAAAACCCTGATCTTGAAATCAGCTGCATCACCAATTTGTCAGGTTTCGAATCCCTGCGAGACGATCTCGATGTCGCAATCATTATTACCCGTGGGCAACTGGATGACAGTGACTACATTGCCCGTCATCTGATGACCATTCCGTGCACCATCGTCGCCGCACCCTCGGTCATTCAGCGTTACGGAATACCAACTCATATACGGCAATTTGAAGAATTGCCTTGTATTACCACGGTCAGCGCGCTGAAAGGAGCGCCCTGGCAGTTTGTAAATACAAAAGGGGAATTCGAGACGATAAAGGTGAAAGGACATTATCGCGTCAATAGCGGAGAGATGGCGGGAGGCGCCGCAGTCGCCGGCGTCGGTTTTGCCATTCTGTCAAAACAAGCCTGTCAGCCTTACATTAACGATGGACGGCTCATCGAGGTTGAGTTTGAACAAGCCGCAGCACCGTTGCAGTTATTCGCGGTGTATTCGAACCGGCGTTTTTTGCCGGCGAAAACAAGAGCGTTCATTGATTTCGTACATCAGCGATTGAGCGCTATGCCTTGCGCAACATAAGGTGGCAGCGTCACCAGGTAGCGTGGGTAAGCGAAGCGCACCCGCGGAGCGCAATGAATTCAACGTAACAGATGAAGCTGGTAGCGCGGGTAAGCAGAGCGCACCCGCGGTGGCAAAGTAGCATGCCGATTCTCAGTCGTTATGTGTTCCCGCAACATCTTATCGGCGTGAGGAATCCGGCCCGAACTTACTGAACATCTCCTGGATTCCGCCTTGGTACGCATAATGTATATTATGTTAAATAACATCTGGCATCGGAATCACGCTGATTGACCCGGTCCGCCGGACGCCGGCCGTTATTGCCTGCCCTGCGTGCCTTAACAGCGCGAACAGCAAAGCGTCTGTTTTCCACCCGCGCGCTACGCGAAATCTGCTGGCCTGAGCCTCGCAATTTTTCTCAGATTTCACGTAGCGCACATTTTTTTACATCGCCTTCTGCGGGTGCGTTCTGCTTACCCGCGCTACGGCGTCATCAGCAAACTCTTCCAGTTGCGCATTAAACCGCGCGGCGTCTTCCATAAATGGCGCATGTCCGGCGTTCGCATAAATGTCAGAACGTATGCGCGGATTGATCGCTTTCGCTCTTTCCAGCGAGGCGTCCGCGTTAACCAGCGCGTCGTGCTGGCCGTAGATAAACAGCAACGGCACGCGCGCACTGCTCAGCGCTTTTTCGGCGGGAACCTGTATCTGCGGCACGTTACGCTGCATGGTCCAGGATGCCATCGCCGCGTTAGCCAGCAGACGCTCAAAGGTGTCGCTGTCCGGCTGCTGGTAAAAACAGAGCCGCAAAAATTCGCGCTCGCCATCGAGATGCGTTTGTAAATCCGCCGCCGTCATGTCGCGATAAATAGCCGGATGCGCGGTTATCAGCGCGGGCGTTAATTCCACCACGCCGCCCACATATAACGCGCCGCCGATCCGGCTGTCGCCATACGCCGCCAGATACGCTGAAATCACCGCGCCGCCGAGTGACCAGCCGACCAGCACCGGCCGCTTCGCCTGGCTCTTGTTGATAACCGCTGCCAGATCGTCTGCCCATCGCCTGCCCTCCCGATACGCCGCGTCGGTGTCCGGTTTCCCGGAAAGCCCGTGACCGCGCAAATCAAAGGTTATTAGCCGGAAACGTTGCAACTGCGGGTCGGCGATTTGCCGGCGCCAGTTGAGATGGCTGCCCAGCAGCCCGTGAATGAAAATTATCGCCGGGCCGTCCGGGTTGCCGCTCTCCTGCACGGCAATCGGAACGCCATCCGGCGCGGTGACGGTATAGCGCCGCTCTGCTCCATTCGCGGCGGCAGTCATCAGGAACAGCAGCATTATTAAAGTACGGGATATCAATGCAGGCATTTTCGCTTCCTCATTAATGGGTTCCTGGCTAGCCTGAACGTTGACATTAATGTCAGAGTCAAGCGTCTGATGAGGAAAAACCATGCAACTGACCATTGGCGAACTGGCCAAAGCCACCGGCGTGAGCGCTCGCGCCATCCGGCACTATCACAACAACGGCTTACTGGCGGCCGTTCGCGCCTGCAACGGCTACCGCTATTTCGATAAGCAGGCCATCATTCAGGTGCGCCAGATCCAGCGGCTCATCGCCACCGGTTTTAGCGTGGCCGAGATCCGCAGCTTTCCCGATTGCATGTTGCTGGTAGAAGGCGCAAGGTTCTGCCCGGAAACCCAGGCCGTACAGTATCAGCGCCTGAAAGATATTGAAGAACAGATAGAGGAACTTGAACAGCGCAAAGCGCGCCTGCTGGAAACGCTGCGCCAGAATGGTCACAGCGATGCGGTAACGTTACATGAATAATCGCCTTCCGCGGGTGCGCTCTGCTTACCCGCGCTACGCGCTTGCGCCACTATCCCGGGCAAACCCGTAGGTGCGCTTTGCTTAACCGCGCTACGTACTACGCATGTTATTTCCGTAGGGTGGGTAAGCGGAGCGCACCCACCATTGGCTATCAATAATGACATTAATTCTGCCCAGGGATAATTACGGCACGTTATAGCATTGAGCCGTAAATAATACTTCTGACCCCGATGTAAAGCCTTTTATGCACAACGAGTTGTTTCTGTTCATTAATATCTTCGCCAGAATGCGTCTGAGGCAGAATAATATTTCTTCTGAGTGTCAGTAATTGTAAAGGATGAGAAAGCGCTGGAGATGAGACGCATTTTTAGTAAGAATTCCGGCACCTAACCTAAATTACCGCGTGTCAGTGAGTCGATATGGATTTCCCCGCCAAACCCTTATTTGCCCTTTTGTTCTGTGCTTATCTGACGGGATGCGCCACCAAAGCCCCAAAACCCAAAACGGTCGCCCCGCTGCCTGACGCCACCGCCAGTAGCCGCCAGCCAGACCTGATCCCCGTTATCGCCGCCCTTCACGACCAGATGAACACCTGGCAGGACACGCCCTATCAATGGGGCGGCACAAAGCGCGATGGCATCGACTGCTCCGGTTTTGTCTGGCGCACGCTGCACGACCGGTTTAATTTGCCGATGGCGCGCGTCACCACGCGGGAATTAATTCACATGGGCAAAGGCGTTGATAAAAATAAACTGCGTCCAGGCGATCTGGTGTTCTTCCGTATTAAAGGCGGGCTGCATGTTGGTTTTTATGACTCGAACGGCGAATTTATTCACGCCTCAACCAGTAAAGGCGTCACCCGCTCCTCTTTAGATAATCCTTACTGGCAGACCGTTTATTTAGAGGCGCGTCGCCTGCCGGATAATATCAGTTCGGTCGTGACGCTAAATCATAATACGCCGCCCGATCTCGCCAGTAATCGTGGGTAAGCCTGGGGGCCACAGATCTTCTGTGGCCTCGCGGGGTTTACACCACCGGCGGGTTATCGTCACCGCCCTTGTCGCTCAGTTCACTGAGCACAATCTCTTTCGCGGGGGCGTCATCGAGCTTTCCTGCGTAGTCGTCAGAGACATCAGGCAGGCTGGTAAACTGCCCGTCGATAAACAAAAACGTCAGATGTTCAGCGATATCATCGAGCACCGCCCCGGCATTTTTCAACCCTTCGCCATGCTCATCATTGCCATCAAGTCGCCAGGCGAAAGTGCCGTGCTCTTGCGTGGCTTCGCCGAGATCGATAATCCGGCCGTCAATGTTTTGCGCCAGCACACGGCCTTCGCAGAGAAACAGAAAATAAGGCATCCCGTCGCGTTGGGTGGATTCCGGCATCGTTAACTCCTTGCTGATGAATGAAAGAAAAGTATAGCAGGCGCTTTCACGCCCTTTTGGAAAGGAAAAAGGCCGCGTACGGCGGCCTTGGTTTTATTGCGCTGCGCTCACGCGCCAGATGGCGTTACCGGCGTCGTCGGCAATCAGCAGCGCGCCGGATTTGTCCTGCGTCACACCAACCGGCAGCCCGCGCACCTTTTTTTGATCGTCGGTCAGGAAACCTGTGACGACCGGCTGCGGCATCCCGACCGGCTTGCCGTTTTCAAATTTCACCCATACCACCTGATACCCGTTAAGCGGCGAGCGGTTCCAGCTGCCGTGTTCGCTCACGAACGCCCCGCCGCGATACTGCGGCATGTTATCGCCGGTATAAAAATGCAGGCCAAGCGGCGCGACGTGCGAGCCGAGGGCGTAGTCAGGCTTAATAGCTTTCGCCACCAAATCCGGGCGCTGCGGCTCGGCGCGTTTATCGACGTGATTGCCGAAATAGCTGTACGGCCAGCCGTAAAAGCCCTTCTCCTGTACTGACGTCATATAATCCGGCACCAGATCGGAGCCGATTTCGTCGCGCTCGTTAACAATCGCCCAGAGCTTGCCGCTCTCAGGCTCCCACTGGAGGCCGGTCGGGTTGCGCAGGCCGCTCGCGTAGATACGGCTGGCGCCGGTAGCGGCGTCCACTTCCAGCACCGCCGCGCGGCGATACTCCGCGCCGATGCCGTTTTCCGTGATGTTGCTGTTGGAGCCGACGCCCACGTAGAGCTTGCTGCCATCCGGGCTTGCCAGCAGCGCTTTGGTCCAGTGGTGGTTGATCGGCCCGCCCGGCAGTTCGGTGACCTCTTCGCCCGGCGTGCGGATCGCCGTTTGCCCTTCCTGATACGGCAACTTCACCAGGCTGTCGGCGTTCGCCACCCACAGCGTATTGCCGGTGAGCTGAATGCCGAACGGCGCGTTAAGGTTTTCAATAAAGTTATGCTTTTCCCATTTGCCGTTCACGTTACGCAAAAGCGTAATGCGGTTGCCGCCCGGCCCGCCCTTGCCCGACGCCTTTTGCACCACGCCCATAATGAGCTGTTTCGGGCGCGTGGTCGGTTTTGGCGTGCCGTTGGATTCCGCCACCAGAATATCGTTATTGGGCAGTACATAGACCTGGCGCGGATGCATCAGCCCGTCGGCGATTTTTTCAATCTTCAGCCCCTGCGCCACCTTCGGCTTTTCGCCCTCTTTCCAGGCCACGCCTTCCGGCACCTGCATCGGCGGCAGCAGGAAGTTTTTCGCTTCCGGGAGTTCCGGGTTTGGCCCGACCTGTTTTTGCGGATCGAGCGTGGCGCTGTTATCACAGCCGCTAAGCAGAACGCCCAGCGACACGGCCAGCGCGAGACGATGAATGTTGTTCATACGGGCTTCTCCTTAAGCAGCGCGTTGGCGTAACGCGAGTTGAACATTCGCCAGCAGCATCAGCACCACGACCAGCGTTGAAAGAATGACGCCCGCAGGCACCACGGCGTAAGCATCTCGGCTGTGAATAAAGGCGTTGAAAATGGCCAGCACAATAGCCACCAGATTCAGCCAGAAGTGCAGCCGCTGCGCCGGGCCATGCAGATGGCGACGCCCGGGCCAGATCTGCCCGAGGCTAATCAGGCGCGGAATGATGGCGATAACAAGACCGATGGCGATTAGCCAGCTGGCGGCATCGGTCCACATCTGCACGTAGCTTTTCATGTAGAGGATGTCGAAAATCCAGGCGGCCGTGAAGAAGCCTAAAGGAATGGGGTTGAGCAGTTCATAAAGCGCCACGGCGGCAGCCGGGGATCGTGCGGTCGTGTGGGGGTGCATATCCGTCTCCTGAAGTCATCCAGAACCAGCGACGGCAGCGCCCAGGCGCCGCACGTCAGCGTGCCTGTAAAAGCGTAGTCAAGATGCGCGAGAATGACGGAAATATCGAAACCGCGTTTTAGCCCGAGCGCGCGAAGGCGGCGTCAGACGGGCCGCCCGGCGTGAAAAAATCAGATAATCGTATCGCCCCATTTCACCGCTTCATGCGTCATATCGATGATATCCCGTTCCGTAAGATCCAGCTCCTGCGCGACGCTCACCACCTGCGGCCAGTCGGCGCATTCAAACGCCTCGCACAACCGAACCAGCGCGCCCGGCACCCCTTCCCGATTAAGCAGCGCTTTTTTGACTTCCTTCGAGACGTAAATCTGCTCCAGCAGCGCATCCATCGGGATATCCATAATCGCGTCGAGGCGCGAGAACAGCCCGGCGATAAACGCATCGTCCTCGCTCACGCCGCCAATGCGGTGCGCCGCCAGTTCGCAAAATCGCCCGTATACCAGACTGACGTTATAAAGCTCGCTCACCGACGTATCGCTGATGTGCGTGACCGCGAGGATAGTAATAAATCTTTTCAGCTCGTAGAGCCCAAGAAACGCGAAAATGCTGCGAAACGGCAGCGATTCGGCGTTAGCGTGATAGTTATGCTGATATTTTATGTTATTGACGTAGCGCATCAGCTTATAGGTGATCGCCACGTCGCGGCTGATCAGCTTTTCTATCTTCGCCATATCCGGGCGCGCCGCGTTCACCTCGCGGATAAGCTCAAGAATAAAAACTTTTTGCTCAGGCAATTTTTTGGTTTTGATGAGTTCCGGCTTACTGTAGAAATAGCCCTGGAAAAGATGAAAACCGAGCTGCAGATACTGATCAAATTCCTCACGACGCTCGACTTTTTCAGCCAGCAGTTTGCAGCGCAGGTTCGGATGCGCTTTCAGGAACGCTTTGATTTGCTCAACGCTTGTGGACTGAATATCAAACTTAATGACGCTGATGTAAGGCAGAAAGCGGCTCCATTCGCTCTCCAGCGTGAAATCATCCAGTGCGAAGCAGTAGCCCTCCTCATACATATCGCGCACGGTGGTAAACAGCGCGTTATCCGGCACGCTATTCTCAAGGATTTCTATCACAACATTCTGGCGCGGCAGCGATTGCGCCAGCCCGTTGACGATCATCTCATACGGGAAGTTGATAAAAGACGTATGTTTTCCTGACAGACGCTGTAACGGCGTTACCAGAAAATGATCGGCGAGCAACTGGCTGGTCGCGAACTCAGGCGTAACGGCCGGAAAGGCATTGGTCAGCCCATCCCGGTAGAGTAGCTCGTAAGCCACCGTGTTCAGCGACGCATCAAAGATAGGCTGTCGCGCTATGAAGGAATACATTTCAACCTCCGGTTTCGTTTTTCGACGTCCATTACAGCGGTGCGCTGCTTGTTCGACCGGCACCAAAACATTCCTGGATACACTCTTCCGGCACTCCGCCGGCAGAACCGCAAGCCAGGCGTAAGCTCCCGAGGTATTACGCTTACGCCTGTCACGCCCCTTAAGGCGAGGCTTTATAAGATGCTTATCGGCGTGCGGCAGGCTTTCTTGAGCATATATCCGGGGGCGCATTTTCTGTTCGCTCAGCCGGTAAAGAGAGCGCGAGCAGCGTCAGTAGCCCGAAAATCCCGAGCGCAGGCACGGCGCTTAAGGTATCCAGCAGCCAGCCAAAGAGCGCCGAACCGGCCATCTGGCCAATCGCGAGCAGTAAAAACACCGCGCCGAGGCCCGCCGCCGGAAATGCGCCCGCGGCAGCCACACCGCTGATCAGCAAAACACCGGAGAGCGTGATATACGCAAAGCCATACAATGCCGCCACGCCCCAGCAGAGCCAGGGGTATGCCGAAGAGAGCGCCAGCAGTCCGAACGCAGCGAGCGTCAGCAGCTGCATCAGGCGGTGTGCGGCATTAATGCCAGTGCGCCCAATCAGTACCCCTGTCAGCACCCCGAAGCAGCCCGATATACCTGTTACAAGCCAGAGCAGCGTGACGTCGCTCCCTTTCATACCCGCCTGCGACTGAAACATCAGCGGTCCGAAAGACCAGTAGGCCGCGCTCACCACACCGCTTAACAGGGCGACAATAAGCGGCGGACGCAGCGCGGGCCGCCGAAGCGCTGCAAGCTGAGTTTTAAGCGAAGCACGATCACCCGCCGCGCCGGACGGCATGGCGCGCCACGCCATAAACGTCGGAACGAGTGCGAGCCCGGCGAAAAGCAGCCAGATCTCACGCCAGTGGCCCGGCATCAGCAGTACGGCGAGCGCGGATAAAATAATGCCCCCACCCGTTCCGGCGTTAATGACCGTATTGACGCCAGGGCGCTTCGGTGGTGTGACATCGCGGTTCACCGCTTCCGCCATTGGCGGCGAGACCAGCCCGGAGCTTATCCCGGCGAAGATGACCCCCACGGCGAGCCAGAGCGGACCGGACGCCTGTGAAAGCACAACCAGACCGAGAATCGCAAACAGCCCGGCAAGAAGCGCAGGCAGCCGCGGGCCGGTGCGCGCGGTGCAGAGTGACGATGCCACGCTCGCGAGACCATAGGCCGCAAAGGACAGCGCCGAAAGCGCGCCGACCAGCGTCGAAGACATTGGAATATCCCGGATAACTTCGGGTAGCTGTAATCCCCACGAGAAACGCGCCAGCCCGTAGGCGGCGGCAATAAGCGAGAACCCGCTCAGGGCGAGAAATTGATGTCCTGACAGCAAGGCGACCTCAGCGAAGTAAATAACCTCCACTGAGTGTAGCCGCCGTCAGCGCATCAGGTGGGCGAGTTGTTGGCCGCAGGTTTGCGGGGCGCTCGCGAGCCCGTCGCGCGTTGTGTTATCCAGCCCCTGCCAGGTGCGGATGACTTTTTGGGCAAGCGCAGCGGAGTAGTGCTGGCGTTGCAGCGCGTAGTCGTTATTGCTGCCTTCAATCACATTTTCCATGCTCGCAGCCCAGTTATCGGGCTTTTCTGTCTGGATTGTGCAGAACACCGAGGCGTAATACGCCTTATCTTCATCGCTGAAATGTGGCGTCAGCCACCAGTACGCCAGCGCCGCGCAGGCGATGACAGGAAGAAAAATGCGCCAGGAGAGTAATTTCATAAGTTGATTCTGATACGTCAGTGAAAGCGCGGCGTGGCCGCAGCAAACGGAAAGTATAACCGTTTTGCTTAAACTTAAGCTCTACAGCCCACCGAAACGCCCGGTTAGCGACCTGCTACACTGGAACTACTGACAACCGGAGGGTGCATGAAATTAGGTTTCGCGTGTAAATTTTTAGATTCAGGGCTCAAACAGGAATTTCCGTTTAAATCGACGACTCGCACCCGTTTTTTAAGTCTCGGCCATGAGGCGCGTCTGACGCTGTTATCGCAGCTTGCACAGACCAATCTGAACAACCTTTATCTCACCCTGCAACAACTCGCGGAGTTACCGGCGGCGTTAAGGATGATGCGTATTGGCAGCGATTTATTGCCGCTTTATACCGTGCCGGAGGCGGGTCCGGTCTATCAGGCGTTTTTACCCGATCTGGCGCCATTATTTACCCGCTGCGGCGAGTTTGCCCGCACCCACGATATTCGTCTCTCTTTTCACCCCGGCCAGTATTCGGTACTTGCGTCAGATAACCCTGATGTTGTGGAAAGAGCCATTGAGGATGTGGAATATCATGCGCTCTGCGCCGTGATGATGGGGTATGGTCAACGGTTTCAGGATTTCAAAATCAATATCCATATGAACGGCAAGCGCGGTTTCGAAGGCTTTCGCGAGGCGTTTAGCCGCTTAAGCCCGCAGGCGCAGCGGATGCTGACCGTGGAAAATGACGAAATCTCCTGTTCGCTGGACGATGTATTACAGGCGCAGGCACTCTGCCCGATTGTGCTGGATATTCACCACCACTGGGTAAAAGAGAATGCATTTATTACGCCGGACGATCCGCGTATTGAACAGATAAAAGCATCATGGCGCGGCGTGCGCCCGGTCATGCATTATTCCATCTCTCAGGAAGGGCTGATCCCGGAACAGGGTTTTCCTGAACAGTCACAGCTCGGCATTCCCAAAACCAAACTGCGCGCGCATTCCGATTATTATTTCAACAGTACGCTGAACGACTGGGCGCTCTCCTTCACCGATTTCGATATTATGTGCGAAGTGAAAATGAAAAATATCGCCCGCGACCGGTTATATGATTACGCGTTATTGAAAGGCGTGGTGAAGGCGGCGTGAGTAAATACGGCATGGGATATTAAATCTGGATGTGTATTTGTATCGCGGATAAGCAAAGCGCACCCGCGGATTTAACCCAATGGTGGATGCGCAGGCTTACCCACCCTACGGAAATAATACGCCGCAAAGAGTGCGTAGCGCGGGTAAGCGAAGCGCACCCGCGGAGGGAAATACTCGAATTTCACGAGACTTAATCACCCTTCAAAAAACATCATGAAAAATCTATATCAAGAACGTCGTAGTCTGAAGGGTTAACCTCGCCCTTAGACTTTTTGAAAGGGTTTCCACAATTCACCACCACGATTTTTTTAATGTTTCGGTTAGCTAACAGCGCAGCGGGATTAGTTATTTTCTTGCTATTGATAATTTCCACTTCTTTGATTTTTGGGATTTTATCAAAAACACCACAATCAATTTCGCATTTTGCGCCATTGATGAAAATAGCTTCCAGATTGCTCAGGCCTTCAAGAGAATGAAGATCTATGGATTTATCAACGCCGATCAAACTTAGTCCGGAGGCATTTCTTACAGCCTCTGAATTTATTTCATCTTTGGTTATGTTATCGATACTGATTGACTCGAAAATTTTTTGATTATCAATCAGCGTGGCAAGCTTACCATTTTTTGAAGAATCATAGGACAGAAATGTTAAATTCAACATCCGGAAGTCACTAACGTAAGTAAAAGCAGCGCAACTTACTGACCCGAAATCATTCTGTAATATTAACGCCTCTAATGCAGTCGATTCGGCAAGCGCTTTCCATGCAATGGGCGCGGAATAAACACTTGTTTCAGAATGAACTAACATTAAACTTTTAAGTCCGACGGGAAGATCACCCGGCTCCATGTTCACCATTAATTCAAGCGGCATTTGCAGAAACGTTAGATTAGATAAGCCTTGCAGCCATTGCGGTGGCCGGCCCTTTAGCGATTTCACATTTTTGTCGGTAAGCACCAGACGAAGCGAGACGACACCATCATCAAATTCAGGATCTTTAGACCAGGGAATAATTTTTGCGCCATCCGCAGCAAATGGCTGGCAGGCAGATTTACTCCCCATGCAATAATAACCCTTGTTCTTATCTGGCAAATAATCATGCGTGATAGCGCTAAGTTTACTCTGTTGCATTTTACTCCCTCGTCCTAACTCTTTTTACAAGTGGTACGTCTGCCTGAAGCGCGAACTTTATTTTTCGAAATTAATGACAGCGCATAATTTCTTTTTCCTTCAGCCTGAATCCTCGCATGCGGATCATTAAGCATATTGTTTATACCTACCCGCTTGACTTCTTTATCAAACTCACGCTGTTCAAAATATCGTAAAATATTATTTCTTTCACTTTCAGTGAGAGAATCATTGAGGTGAACACGGACATACTGAATCTTAACATCAGGTTGAGAAAGTAACCTTTGCGCGTGAGCGTGTTCAGGGCTTGATACACGTGAAAGCATGCCTTGCTGCTTAATGCCTGCCGAACCTACATAAGATTTTCCGCCTGCATGAATGATATAAATACCGGGTTCGTCGGGTAAGGAAACCGGGCCGCGAATCAAACCCAACGGATCAATCCATATCAGCGCATTAGGTGCGTAGCGATAAGGATTTCCCCCGCCCAGCATCCCTATCGGGTCCTGGCTGATATAGGCCGCGATGGCCGGATCATAGTAGCGATAGCGGTTGTAATGTAAACCCGTTTCGGGGTCGAAATACTGGCCCTGGAAGCGCAGCGGGTTTTCAATGCGGCTGGCGTAAACCGGGCCTTTTTCACCCCATACCCCGGTGCGTTCTGACCAGACTATCTCCCCTTCAACCGACGTGATGCGCACCGGTGCGCCGTTCGGATCGCAGTGATAGTGCCAGCTTTCGCGCACGCCTGCCTCCTGCGTCAGGAAGGCCAGCGGGCGGAACGTGCCGGGGTAGTAGATGTATTCACGCATCCGATGAAAAAGTGTTGCCTGCGCCTGCTCGCGTTTGATGCGCCCGCCGATGTCGAAAAGGCTTAAGGGAGCGAGCGGCGCGGCCGTGCGCGTAACCGTTTCGCCAGCCAGCGCGTCGCCCTGCCAGTAAAACCAGCGCGTCTCTTCCGGCGTCTCTTTGAACACGCGCCGCCCGAGCGCGTCATAGCCGTAGCGCACCTGATGCTCACCCTTGCGCACCGCGATAAGCTGGCGGTTCTCATCCCACAGGAAATCTTCTTTCGCCTCGCCGATTTGCAGGTTACGGCGCTGGCGCAGTTCGCCTGCGCGGTCAAAGACGTAGCGCACGCCCTCGTGAACGCCTTCACGAAACCAGCCGCCCGGGGAGTCATCCACCGCCTGAATGCGTGTGTGCAGATGATTGCCTGCGGCATCCTGCACAAACTGGCGTAGCCGGTTGTCGGGTTCAGTATGTGCGATAAGACGGCCGACCGGATCGTAGTGGTAACGGTCATCGCCCCACTGGCTGTCCTGGCGCAGCGTCATATTACCGGTGCGATCGTAGGCAAAGCCGCTCGCGAACAGCGGTTGATCGCTCCGGGTCACTTCCTGCGCCGCCAGCCTTCCCTGCGCGTCATACTGCATCGCGCGCCGGATGGCCGGGGAAAGCTGCTCGCTCGCGAGCCTGCCCGTCTCGTCATAACGCAGCACAACGGGCGCGTCGTCGTTTAGCTGCACACCGATCAACTGGTCGTTTTCATTCCAGTCATAACCCACACGATGCCCGGCGTCGCTCTCGCGATACGCCGGCAGGCCGCGGGCGGTGTAGCCATAGCGGAGCTGAAAGCCGTCCTGATCCTCACATAACACGCGGCCTGCGCGATCATAGCGCCAGGCGAGCCGCCGCCACGGGTTTTCGCACAGCGTCAGGCGGCCGGCGTCGTCATAATGGTAGCGGGCGGTCAAGGTGTCGCCTGTGCGCTGTTCACGCACGCGGCCCGCGGCGTCGTAACCGTAGCGCACCTCGCGCCCCAGCGGATCGAGGCGGCTTATCAGCCGGTCGCCTTTATCCCACAGGTAGCGCGTCGCCTGTCCCCAGTAGTCGTTTTCCGTCTCCACGCGGCCCAGCGCGTCACGCGACAGCGCCCAGCGTTCGCCGTTCTGGTTGATAACGGCGAGCAGGCGGTCTTCAGGATCGTATTCATAGCCCGTCTGCGCGCCGTCCGGCGTGTGGCAGGCCGTGACCATCCCCGTGGCGTTGTAGTCAAATCGCGTTTCCTGGCCTGATTCATCGGTGTAGCGCACCGGCTCATCTTCACGGTTGTATTCGACGCGGATCTCCTGCCCGCCTGACGTCTGCATCGCGACAAGCCGGTCTTTCCTGTCCCAGAAATAGCGGGTCACGCCGCCGCTGGCGTCACGTTTGTCGAGAAGATTGCCGCGCGGCGAATGGCGCAACCGGGTCACTCCCGCACCGGCTTCCTGAATGACCGCAAGAAACCCGTAATGGTCATAGTCGTAGCGCGTAAGCCCGCGCCCTGGCACGTCGGCTTCGCGCAGCTGCCCGAGCGCATCGTAAACGTAATGCGCAGAAACGCCTGTCGGGTCGCGCCCTTCGGTGAGGTTGCCCGCCGCGTCATACGAAGAGACCCACTGCGCCCCGCTTTCATCGGTTACGCACAGGGGCTGGCCATCGTCGTTAAAGGTGGCGCGCACCACGCCGCCGCCCGGCAAATGCTCCGCCGTCATGCGCCCCTGCTCGTCATACTCCCAGCGGTACTGGCTGCCGTCCGGCTCTGTCACCTCCACCGTGCGGCCCACATCGTCATAGCGGAACACGGTGTTGCCGCCGAGAGGGTCGATCTCCGACACAGGCAGGCCGTTCTCATCAAAGGTAATACGCGACACATGGCCGAGCGAATCGGTGACCGCCACTTCATTTAATAGCGTGTGATACTCGAAATGATAATCCCAGACGCCGCCGTCGCCCCACGCGTGCACCACTCGCCAGGCGTCGTCATAGGCGTAATGAAACCCCTGACCGTTGCGGTCAATGTGGCTGACCATTCGCCGTTGCCGGTAATGAAAACGCCGGGGATGAGACAGCGCGTCTATCTCCGCGCAGAGCTGGCCCGCGTCGTCATACTCATAGCGGGTGAGCGGCGTGACCTCGCCGTCCTGCGCGATGCGCAGCTGCATCGCCTGAAGCCTGCCGTGCTGACAGGTCACGAGGATCTCGCGGCCCGTGACGCCTTCAGCGCTGTATTCGCACAGGTGCGTGAGCTGCCCGCCGTCGCGCTCAAACTGCCAGCGATTGTGGTTGCGATCGGCAATGGCTGTCACCTTGAGCAGGCCGTCGCGCCCGGCGAAACGCCAGATAAACGCGCCCTCCTGTTCGACGTGCCAGCCGCGATCGCCGCCCTGCTCCTCATACCAGAGTCGGCTGCCGTCCGGCAGGCCAAAAACGGCGTGTTCACGCCCTGGCATCTCAGGCAGACCGGCGAACAGCGTGACGCCCTCCGGCTGGGTCAGCAGTGCCACGCCTTCCTCGCGCAGCACCTCAAGCGTGGTATCGGCGGGCGTCAGCCAGCCGAAGCCGCACAGCCCTTGCTGGTCGATATCCGCCGAGGAGTAAAAGCGCCCCCAGTCAAGCGGCAGCCGCCCCGGCAGAAGGAAATCGCGATGTTCCAGATGCACGCTGCCGTCGCGGATATCCACCGGCTCGGCGCGGAGTACACGGCATTTAAGAAAACCCGGCTCCATATTGCGAAAGAGTTTCTGTCGAAACTTCGCGAAGCGACGCATAAAGAGCCGCCACTGTGGCGTGGCCTTCAGCTTTTTAAGCCCTTTGCCGAGCCCGCTTAAGCCCGCGCGCATCAGCAGCGCCATCAGGTTAACGGTCGGCGGCCCGCCGACGATGACATTATTCGGCAGCGCCAGGTTGAACGTGAGCGGCAGCGTCAGCGACGGCAGCTTAGGTTTGGCGGCGCGCTTTGGCCGGAACGGCGGCATCATGCCGACAATATTGCAGCTCAGTACCGGCATTCCGATGCGTGAGAATGGCTCGCCGTCCACCGCCACGGTTTTACTGCCCATAAAAAGCTCGTCATCAAGCTGCGGGCCGCCCGGCATACGCAGCGGCGGCACCCACGCCCCGCCGGTCGGAATATGAATCACGATGCCGCCCGTTCCGGCGCTGGCGCGGCGGATGCCATTCACATGCACCGTCGTGCCGATAAACGGCAGATAGTCGAACACGTCGAACACCAGGCCGATATGCGGCGTCGGCAGCGGCCACGGATACAGATGAATATCCAGGCCAAGCTGTGGGTCGAAGTGGGCGCCGGAGTGCATCGGATGCTCGTCAGAACAGGGCGCGAAGCAGCGCGCGCAGGAAAGTGCGGATCTCTGTCGCAAGTTCGCTGTCAGAGAGGCTTATAAACAGTATCGCGAGCAGCGTCACGACGACGATGATGCCCGCTTTAGTGGCGAAATGGCTGTTGTTTTTTGAACGATCGTGGCGTTGTCTCATGCGTTGGCGCTTCCTGCAGGTTCAGATAACGGGGCCGCGGGCGCGCTGGCGCTCCAGGCGGGAAGGGATTGCCATTCGCCCGGCGGGGCGTCGAACGGGTGCGCGACATCCGGAAGGCCGTTCCAGTGAGGGTGAAGCATGTCGCGGGCGAGGCGAACCGTCTGGCGCACGCTGTCGTCGCCCTGTTCTATCAGCGCTTCGCGCTGCTGGCGCAGTGTCAGAAACGCGGCTTCGAGGCGCAATTGCAGGCGGCGGTCCGCCGCTTTTACCACCTCCGCGCCAGGTGCTGCGTGAAGCGCTACGGCCGCTTCCGCCTCAAGAATCAGCCGCTGACACGCCTCATGGTAGCGCGTCGCGGCGGTTTCCAGCGCCTCGCTGCGACGTTTATCGTGCATACGCAGCAGATCGCCGAAAACCAGCGGCAGCGTGGTCTGTGCGCGCTCTTCTTGCGCGATGTTTTTTGCGGCGCGCAGAGCCGCGGCGTAATCGTCCATCGCGACGGTCCTGTGCCCCGCCTGCCAGAGCGCAAACCCGGCCATCCGGCAGCCTTCCAGCTCAAAGAGCGGGTGCGGGATCTCGCGCGCCAGCGTGGCGGCGCGGCGATAGTGCTTCGCCGCCTCGGTATAGTGTTTACCGGCAAACCACGCGCCCGCCTCGCCAAACGCGCTTTGTACAACAAGCTGGCCGCGCACCGGGCTATCGGTAACGCGGGTTGCGGCGCTTTGCGCCTGCTGATAATGGGCAACGGCCTGCGGGATGTTTTTCTCTTTAAGCCAGGCACCCGCCATCAGGTGATGTAGCACGGCTTCCTGATCGGCCCAGCCGCGACGCTGCGCGATGGGCATAGCAAGGGATGCCCGGCTCGCCACCTGCGCGGCGCTGCTTCTTTCGAGTAACAGCATGGCGTCGGCAAGGTAGCGCCGGAACAGTAATCGATCGCTGTCCGGATCGGTCTGCTGGCGGGCAGTCTGCTGCATCACCTGCATGGCGTCCGGTTCATCGGTCAGTAGCCGCACCTGCTGCGCGTGCGCGTTAACGAGAGTCTGCCAGAGCGGCTGTTCAGTGGTGTCGGTAAGCAGCAGGCGTACGCGCTGCGCCGGCGCGGCAAGCCACTGCGTCAGCCAGCGGTTGAACGCGGCGATATCGCTCATTGCGGAGGGTTTAAGGATCACGATCGCGTGGCGCAGATCGTCCTGATGGACGCGCGCGAAATCTTCCAGCAGCGCGCAGAGCGCCGCGGCGTGATAACAGGGCAGAAAGCGCTCGCCTTCCCACGGACGCGCGTCGGGCGTCGCTTCCACGCTTTCGAGAAAATCGCGCGCCAGCGCCTGGCTGTAGCCATAGCCAGTATCAAAAGGGGTGTCGAGCGTCACAAAGAGATCCGGCACGCTTCGCCCTTCCGGGTGCTGTTGCAGCGCGAAAAACGCGTTCAGCAGGCTTTCACCGCTCGCCGGCACTCGCCAGACGATCAGTTTAATCGCGGGATCGTCCGTTTGATCGAGCCAGCTAAGCTCCAGTTTACTGATGGCGTGTTCGGTCGGGTTTTTTGCGCTCATCGTGGCACCTGTCAGGCGTTAAGCTCGATTTTCTTGCCGTTGACCATGACGCCTGCGGCATTAATGGTGATGCTGGCGCCGCCTGCGGTTATCTCTATGCTGCCGTTGCTGATAAGAATGCCGCTCTCGCCGACGTTTATCTGGAACGTGGTGGTGGCGCTGTCTGCGACGCTGCCTTCGGTAAAACGCGTATCACCGCCGGTGATGGTCAGTGTGCGCCCGGCGCCGATCGACACCACCTGTTTCTGGCTTACCACGCGGTTTTCATTAGCGCTCACCGTGACATCGCGGTTGCCGGTGACGTTCAGCGTCTGGTTGCCCGTGACCGAGACGGTGCGGTTCTGCTGCACTTGCACCTTTTCATTGCCGTTGACGGTGCGCGTGCGATCCTGATTCACCGTCAGCGTCTGGTTGCCGTCGACGATGCCGGTCTGGTTGCTTTTTACCGTCGCCGTGTGGTTGCCGGTGATGGTTTCATCGCGGTTCTGTTCGACGCTCAGGGTTTCATTGCCTTTGACGGTTTCGGTACGGTGCTGGTTAACCGTGGTGGTTTCGCTGCCCTGAATGGTTTTGGTGCGGTTCTGGCCTACCGTCACCGTTTCGTTGCCGTCCACGGTGCGGGTGCGGTTTTGCTTAATGTGGCTGGTTTCGTCTTTACCAACCGTTTTGGTGCGGTTGCTGCCGACCGAGTGCGTTTCATCCTGCTCCACTTCGGTATCCATATTGCGCTCGGCATGCAGCCAGAACTGCTCCTGGCCCGGTTTATCCTCAAAGCGCAGGGCGTTGGCGTTATCGGGCGATCCGTCTTTGGAGCGGCTCATAAAGCCCATCTGCGTGGCGGCGGCGGGCAACTCCCACGGCGGCATTCGCGCCTCGTTATAGACGCGCCCGATAATAATCGGCCGATCCGGTTCGCCGTTGATGAAATCGACCACCACTTCATCGCCCACGCGCGGGATCTGGATGCCGCCAAAGCCCTGACCCGCCCAGGCGCTGGAGACGCGCACCCAGCAGGAGCTGTTTTCATCGCCCTGGCTGAACCGATCCCAGTGAAATTTCACCTTTACGCGGCCATAGCGATCGGTCCAGATGGATTCGCCCTTCGGCCCCACAACACGGGCGGTTTGCGGCCCGTAGGTGCGCGGCCACGGCGTAACGAGCGCCGGGCGAAACGGTGTTTGCGCCGGGATCACCGTAAAATCGATCCGCTGGCGGCCTTCGCCCAGCCCGCCGGAGGTATATGGGTTTTCTTCAAATTCATACTCTGCGCCGACAACCAGCCAGTCAGTGTTATCTGCCACGTGCGGCGCTTTGATAAGCCGGAAGGTGTGCCCGGGCGCGATGCCGCTGGCGGTGCCGGAGCCGCGCGTTTGCTGCTGCTGCGCCTGCCACGCCTGCTGGCGGATGCGGGCGTAGGCTTCGCCGTCGCCATGCTCCACAAAGCGGCCCGGCCAGTCGTACACATCGATTTTGCCGGGGCTTGGCGACACCGGGTTTTGCATCGTCTGCAACATCCAGGCATGCGGCTTGCGAAAATCGTAGTCGTCGGTGCTGTAGAGGCCGGGCGTCACCACATGGCTTGCGGTGAGCTGGCTCACGCCCTCTTCTTTCACCACGCCGCCGCCGCTGGTGGCGTGCCAGGCGATAACCTCATAACCGGGAAACGGTATAGCGCGGGTGTAGTCGTCCATCAGCACCAGTGTGTGGCCGTCTTTATCATGGCGAAACAGATAGCTGATGCCCTCAAGCTCCAGCAGGCGGCTGATGAAATCGAAGCTGCTTTCGGCGTACTGCACGCAGTAATCCCACTGCCGGTAGCTGCGGGTAAGCTGGTCTTCGAATTTAACGTTGTGCTCCGAAAAGAGCGTTTTGACGATATCCGGCACGCGCTGCTGCTGGAAAATACGAAAATTGCGATCGCGCGTCATCGCCCAGAAATCAGGCTCCAGGGTCAGCTGGTAAACGGCGTAACGCTTGCTGTCGATCTCCTCGCTGCGTACCGCGACGGCGGTGATGTTGCCGGTCAGGTAGCGCGGGTTCAGCGTCTGGGTCGGGATCGTGACGGTCATCGGCTGACCGAGCAATTGCTGGCGGTTGAGCGTGAAATCGTCGCTCAGCAGATCGACTTCAAAGCGAAACGGCGCTGACAGTTTTTCCTCGCCCCTCAGCGCCCAGAATAACAGCGAGCCGGGCGCGCCCGGTGATGTCGCGGTAATACGGTTAACCATGACGACGCCCCTTGACGTTATCCATCAGAATGTCCGCATGACAAAATCCGGTTAATCGCATGGTGATATTCCCGTAATGGCGCGCCGTCACGTCTCCGGTTTTTCAAAAGAAAAACCGGAAAGTACACGCGAGAAATATTCGGTATCGGGTGGTTAAGATATCATCATATTATCGGCAAGCGCGCGGACGCCAAGTGGGAATATTCCCATTCGGCGCGGCCTGCGCGCAAAGCGAGAGGCGCGTCACAGGGCGTTGGGAAATAAACGAAAGCAAAAAGAATGAAACCAGTAACGCGGGTAATTAATGCATTTCGCGCCTTTTAAAATGGCGCGAATAATATATTTTCTGCCTGCGATGGGCCTTAAATAAAATATCGGCGTCTGAAAACCACAGCTGGAAAATAGTCGCGAAAATAATCCGCGGGCCGTTAATGATTCGCCGTCATCGCCTCAAACTGCGTGGGCGGCAGCAGCGCGAACGATTGTTTCATTTCACGGGTTTCCGCCCCCGGCGTGCGGCCAAACAGACGGCGAAACTCCCGGTTAAACTGCGACGGGCTTTCATAGCCGACGCGCAGCGCGGCGGTGGCAGCGCTGAGATTGTCGCGGATCATCAATAACCGTGCCTGATGCAGACGCACCGCTTTGATGTATTGCACCGGCGAGTTGCTGGTCACCGCTTTGAAGTGCGCGTGAAAGGCGGGCGCGCTCATGCCGGCTTCGGCGGCGAGCGTCGCGACATCGAGCCGCCCGGCGTAGTCGGCGTGAATGCGTTGCAGCACGCGCGAGATGCGGCTGAACTTGCCGAAGCTTGCCAGCGCCGCGCGGATGGCACCGCCCTGCTCGCCGATCAATACCCGGTAATACAGCTCTTTGACAATCGCCGGACCGAGAATATGCGCCTCCTGCGGGTGGCTCAGGGCGCGCAGGAGCCGCAGCGTGGTATCGGCAAGCGGCGCGTCGAGCGGCGTCGAGAGAATGCCTTCCGGCGGTGCGGCATCTGCGCCCCGCTCGCCGTCGAGCGCCAGCACCAGTTCGGCAATCACGGTCATTTCCAGCCGCACCGCCACGGCAAGCAACGGCTCCTGCGGCGTGGCGTCGGTTTCCGTTGAGAACGGCAGCGGCACCGAGAGCACAAGATAATGACTGGCGTTATAGGTGTAGATCTTATCGGCAAGATAACCGCGCTTGCAGCCCTGGCAGACAATCACGATACACGGCTCATACAGCACCGGTGTGCGTGGCAGCGCGCGGTTGGAGCGCATAAAGCGCACCGCATCAAGCTGTGAGCGGGTGTAACCCTCCTGCGGGGCCAGTTGCTCCAGCAGTTGAATGGTTTCACGCTGTACTGGCGGCATCGGCATGGTCATCGCGGCGTCTCCGTTATATTTTCCTGCAATGATTGTGGCACGTTGCGCGTAAAGCTTCACCAGGGCTAATAGGATCAGGCAATACAGCAAGAGTAATGGCGCTATTGAGACGAGTGCTGCGGGCGTAGGCTTCATGCATACGGCACCGGCAGCCCGCCGGGCCTTCTCGTGAAGGAGTAAGCACCATGACGATGACCGAAGAACGCAAAGTTATCCTGCTCACCGGCGCCAGCAGCGGTATCGGCGAAGCGACGGCGCGCCTGCTGGCCGCCCAGGGCTACCGTTTACTGATTGGCGCGCGCCGCACCGACCGTCTCGCGGCGCTGTGCGAGGAACTGCGCTTTAACGGCGCGCAGATAGATTACGCGGCGCTGGACGTAACAAAACTCGACAGCATGGAAGCCTTTGTGCAGACGGCGCTGGATAAATATGGCCAGGTTGACGCCTTCATTAATAACGCGGGCGTGATGCCGCTCTCACCGCTGGCCTCGCTGAAAGTGGACGAGTGGAACCAGATGCTCGATGTGAACGTGCGCGGCGTGCTGCACGGCATCGCCGCCGTGTTGCCGGTGATGCAGGCGCGCAATCGCGGGCAGATCATTAATATCGCGTCCATTGGCGCGTATCGAGTTTCCCCAACCGCCGCTGTTTACTGCGCCACCAAATATGCGGTACGCGCGATAACCGACGGGCTGCGCCAGGAAAATGAAACGATCCGCGTGACGTTAATCAGCCCCGGCGTGGTGGAATCTGAACTGGCGACGCATATCACGGATGAAACCGCCCGCGTGGCGATGGACGATTTCCGCCGTATCGCGCTGCCTGCCGACGCTATTGCCCGCGCCATCGCCTACGCCATCGAGCAGCCGGATAACGTGGACGTGAGCGAAATCGTGGTGCGTCCGACGGCAAGCCCGCATTAATACGCTTTATCCTGCCGGGGCGCGCCCCGGCTTTGCGCTTTTTTACAGGCCGTTTACTCCGCTCGACACGCGCGCCGCTCCCGTTGGCTATAGTCAAACACGTTTGCTGTTGAACCGTAAGGAGAACCGCCTGTGTCATTACGCTTATCCAGCGCGGCGCTGCTCTGCGCCCTGGCCGCACCTGCGCTTGCCGAAACGCCTGCTTACGGCCCCGAACTCGAAGGCTTCGATTACGGCTGGCCGGTGGCGCGCTTTAATTTTGAATCCCAGCGCCAGCGGATGCAAATGGCGTATATCGATGTGCAACCCGATAAACCCAACGGCCGCACCGTGGTGCTGTTGCATGGCAAAAATTTCTGCGCCGGCACCTGGGATACGACGCTTCGTACGCTGCGCGACGCCGGATATCGCGTCATCGCGCCGGATCAGATTGGCTTTTGCAAATCCACCAAACCCGAGCGCTACCAGTACAGCTTTCAGCAGCTGGCGCAGAATACCCACGCGCTATTGGAAAAACTCGGCGTAAAAAAGGCGACTGTTATAGGCCACTCCACGGGCGGGATGCTGGCGACGCGTTACGCGCTGATGTACCCGGATGAAACAGAACAACTGGTGATGATTAACCCGATTGGCCTGGAAGACTGGAAAGCGAAAGGCGTACCGGCGCAGTCGGTGGATGCGTGGTATCAGCGCGAGCTAAAAACCAGCGCGCAGAGCATCCGCAAGTATGAACAGAACACCTATTACGCCGGACAGTGGAAACCGGAATATGACCGCTGGGTCACGATGCTTGCCGGAATGTATCAGGGCGCGGGCAAAGAGAAGGTGGCGTGGAACTCCGCGCTGCTCTACGACATGATCTACACCCAGCCGGTGGTGTATGAATTCGGCCAGCTGAAAATGCCGACGCTGCTGCTGATTGGCAATAAAGACACAACCGCGCCCGGCAAAGACGCCGCGCCGCCAGAGGTGCAAAAGACGCTCGGCGACTACCCGGCGCTTGGCAAGGCGGCGGCGAGCGCCATTCCCCACGCGACGCTCGTCACCTTTGAAGATCTCGGCCACGCGCCGCAAATCCAGGCGCCCGAGCGGCTCCATAAGGCGCTGCTGGACGGCCTGAACGCGCTGAAATAATACACAGCCCGCCCGCAGGCGGGCTTTATTCATCAGATAAACCCGTAAAAGCCCTTTCTTTCTCTCTGCCTTCACCAGGCTTTCTATACTGTTGGCCGGGAGGTTTTACATGCTAAGAATATTTCGCTCGCTTTTTACCAGCCCGGAAAAGCTGGTTCATGCCGTTCATCCGGCGCATATCCAGGATGCGATTGACGAAGGAGAACGCATTATCATCGATGAGGATGGCAACGCTTCGGTTAATGTGGAGTGTCTTGCCGTTCAGGAAGATTTCGCCCGTCACGTTGAAATGCTGAAGAGGGCTTAAGATGGGAACGGCGATATTTATGGTGCTGATGGTCTGCGGCTACTGGTATACCAGCCGCGATCTCTCCACCCGATTTAAGTTTATGCGCACCTCGGGGTGGGACGTCTATTTCCTGGTGGCGCTCTACGGCTGTATTTTCGTGTTGCAGGGCATTATCGCCACCGGCCTGCTATGGCTGGCGCTGCTTTGCGTCTCAAGCGTGCTGAACGCGTTTCCCGCGTGGTCCGGCAGCGATGACTATCACTACCAGATGGCGTTTATGAACTGGAGCTTTCTCGGCATCCAGGCGCCGGTCGTGCTGATGCTGGGTTTTGCCATTCTGTTTTGTCTCTACCGCGCGAACTGGTCGCCGACGGCGAAGCTCGATAACACTGGCCGACGCACGCTCTACCGCACGCTCTCACGCGCCAACGGCATCGAAGGACTGCTGTATGAGTGCATGGAAGAGGGCGAGCTTATCTGGATAACCATGAAATCCCAGCGCGTATACATTGGGATGATCCACAGCGCCACCTTCGACAGCACCCGCAGCGATATCAGCAACCTGGTGCTCATTCCGATGCTGAGCGGCTACCGCGACCACGAAACGCTGGATTTGCGCGTCGAGCACAACTACAGCGCCTGGTATGACAGTCACGACATCACGCTGCAGGCCGGAGAGAAATCGGCGCTCGCCTATCGCAAGGTCATTCTACTCAATCAGATTGAAAGTCTGTCGCTGTTCGACCCGGCGCAGTCGCTGGCGCTCGGCATGCGCGACACGTAGCGCAAAATGGTTCGCGGGCGGCTTGTGTTACCCTGCCCGCTTACGTCAATACAGGGTTATGCGAATGAACGACAGTCACTCTTTTATGGCGCCGGTACCGCTGGAGAAAGCGTACCGGTTAATTAACCACGGGCCAACGGTGCTGGTTTCCGCCCGTCACGACGGCGTGGAAAACGTAATGGCCGCCGCGTGGGCCTGCGGGCTGGATTTCTTGCCACCGAAGGTGACGGTGGTGATTGATAAAATCGCCCGCACCCGCGAACTGCTGGAGCGCAGTGGGTCATTTGTGTTGCAGGTGCCGACCGTCGCACAGCGGGAAATGACGTATCAGGCGGGCACGCTGAGCCTGCATAACGAGCCTGAAAAACTGAAGCTCGCCGGCGTGGAGCTGTTCCATATGGACGGCGTTGATGCGCCGCTGGTTGCGGGCTGCTCGGCATGGCTTGCCTGCGAGCTGATTCCCGAGCCGCATAATCAGCAGCAATACGATCTGTTTATCGGTCAGGTGACCGCCGCCTGGGCCGACACGCGCGTGTTTCACGACGGACGCTGGCATTTTGAGGATGCGCCGCCGGAGTTGCGCAGCCTGCACCACGTCGCAGGCGGGCATTTCTACGCCATCGGTGAGGCGTTCCCGCGTACGGACAGCGAAATTTAAACGCCCTCTTCTGATTTTCTTCCAAAGCCAGCGCGTCTGGCTTTTTTTATACCTGTACCGGGCCGTTTCACGCGGTTCGCTCTGCCATTTCTTCCCTGTCTAGCTAAACAACCAGCGCTGACGTGACAGCAGATTCGTTGGATCGTATAAAGTATGTTGTAACTAAAACAGTTAAATGTCGTTCGCTTTAGCCATTCGGCCCTTTTTCCGGGAGGTTTTACGCGGTTTTGGCTCCGGCGCGCGCATGGCAGCGGCCACTCCCTCACGCGCCCAGCGCAATAATTCCTGATTATCCTCCACCAGCTCCTCCGCGATGCGGTAATAACCCAGCGCGACTTCCTGCTGGCCGCCGCTGCGTCGGGTAGTGACATAGGTAAAAGGCGGGAAGCCTTCAGCGATAAACCGTTCGCGGTTCTTATCGTCCGCTTTGATATAAAGCTGCGCGTCGCCATCCACCAGCGCAAACATCCGCCCTGCCTGAAACAGCGCCACGCAGCCAAACATACGGCGGGTTTCCACCGCACCGAGAGAGGCCAGTTGATCTAACAGAAAGGTAATGTATTCACGGGAAACGCTCATTGCTCTCCTCCACACGAGATTACGAGACAGGAATTAACGGCAGCCTAAAAAAGGATCGGAACAGGGATCTTTTCATTTTCACAGGATCGTCAAAAGTGACAGGGTTGGTAGCCCTGCATCGACAGAGATCGCATGGGATCATCAATCAGGATATTTTTTGTTCACTTTGCACATGTTATCCACAGGCAAGCGGAGCCGCACAACAATATCTTTATGATAAATGACTAAGCCTTTGATAAGCAAAGTTAAAACTCCCTGCTCCCTGCTCTGCTTTATTTGCAGCGCGAAAATTTGGGTTCCGTCACATTTTTTAATGACTTTTTATTTGAGTTAAAACAGGCAGTTACCAGGATTCAACCGCCTGCGACTTGCGAAGCCCGCAATGAATGCCAGAGTTAACAAGGACTTGATGATTAAGCACAGCATTGTGCCAGACACTGGAAAGGAGGATGTATGAACCGTTTTCAAGAAAAAGTCGTGGTCGTGACGGGTGCAGGATCAGGCATTGGAGCCGCCGCGGCGCGTCGTTTTGCGCATGAAGGCGCAAGCGTTGTGCTGGTCGGGCGTACCAAAGAGAAGCTGGATAAAGTGGCCGCGACGCTCGCGCAGGGTAAACATCTGGTCGCGCCCTGTGACGTTTCTGACGCGCAACAAGTACAGTCGCTCGCGCAGCGTGTGGCCGATGAGTTTGGACGCGTTGACGTAGTAGTGAATAACGCCGGCGTGATTGTGCAGGGCAAGATCCATGAAATTACGCTTGAGGACTGGGAAACGCTGATGGGTACCGATCTCAACGGCGTTTTCTATTGCCTGCACGCGTTCATGCCAGGCCTCCTGAAAACCAAAGGCAACGTAATTAATATTTCATCGGTTTCCGGGCTTGGCGGCGACTGGGGCATGAGCGTTTATAACGCGGCGAAAGGCGCGGTCACGAACTTTACCCGATCGCTTGCAATGGATTACGGTGCCGACGGCGTGCGCGTGAATGCTATCTGCCCGGGCTTTACGTTTACCGAACTCACAGAAGATATGAAGCAGGATGAGGCGCTGCTGCAAAAATTCTATGAGCGTATCCCGCTGCAACGTGCGGGCGAGCCGGAAGATATCGCTGATGCGATTGCGTTTCTCGCAAGCGACGACGCCCGTTATATCACTGGCGTGAATCTGCCAGTGGATGGCGGCCTGACAGCCTCCAACGGCCAGCCGAAACAGGCGTAATAAAAGCGGGCCTGTTGGCCCGCTTTCACTTTCTGCGTTTGTGCACGTCGCGTTAAGCGGCCGTCACGGGTTCGAGACGCGCGCCCTGTTGCAAAGATGCCATATCTATCACAAAGCGATATTTCACGTCGCTTTTCAGCATCCTCTCCCACGCTTCATTGATTTCCTGAATGTTGATCACCTCCACATCGGCAGCGATATTGTGCTTCGCACAGAAGTCGAGCATCTCTTGCGTCTCGGCGATCCCGCCAATGCAGGAGCCTGCCACACTACGCCGCCCCATAATCATCGGTACCGTATTGACGGCAGGCTGTACCTCTCCGAGCAGGCCGACAAATACCAGCGTGCCGTCGATTTTGAGCGTTGAGAGATACGGATTGATGTCATGCGCGTAAGGCACGGTGTCAATAATCAAATCGAAATGTCCGGCGACCTGCTGCATCTGGCTGGCATCCTCGGAAATGACCACGTGATGCGCGCCAAGGCGGCGGGCGTCTTCTTCTTTGCCGGGCGAGCGGGTAAACAGCGTGACCTCGGCAACCAGCGCATGGGCCAGTTTCAGCGCCATATGCCCAAGCCCTCCGAGGCCGACGACCGCGACACGGCTGCCTTTGCCGACATTCCAGTGGCGCAGCGGCGACCAGGTGGTGATCCCGGCGCAGAGCAGCGGCGCGGCACCTTTGAGATCTAACCCTTCAGGGATGCGCAGCACGAAGTCCTGCGAGGCGAGAATGATCTGCGAATAGCCGCCGAACGTCAGTTCGCCGTCGTGACGGTCAATACCGTTGTAGGTCTGGATACAGCCTTCAAGACAGTATTGTTCAAGCCCCTCGCGGCACGGAGGACAACTGCGACACGAATCGACCATACAGCCGATGCCCGCGAGATCGCCGGGTTTGAATTTTTTTACGTCGCTACCCACCGCCGTGACGCGGCCAATGATTTCATGGCCCGGCACAATCGGATACTGGCTAAAGCCCCAGTCGTCACGCGCCTGATGAAGATCGGAATGGCAGACGCCACAGTAGAGAATTTCGAGTACGACATCGTCGGGGCGCGGGGTACGGCGGGTAAACTCAAAGGGAGCCAGCGGCGCTTCGGGGCTTTGCGCGGCATAGCCCAGCACTTTCATAGTCATTATCATCTCCGGTTACGCGTATCAGCGGTGTTTACTTCTTATACTGCGCATCGGTGACTTTTGCCAGGCGCCGGACGGTGCTGGTGACGATCGTTTTGAAGGAGCGGAGCGCTAACATGCTGAAATCGTTATTGCCGCTCCCCTCCCCCGCCGCCTGCGGATTATTCTGCTTTAGGAAAATCCACCACGGTGTCGTTCACCCGGTTCACCATATTGGTAAACAGAATGGCGCTGGTGGCGCTTAAAATCTCAATGACCTGACGGTCGTCGAAACCGGCGGCGCGCAGCGCGGTCACGTCGCTTTCCGGCAGCGTGCCGCGCGTCGTTATCACGGTTTTCACAAAGCGCAGCAGCGCGTCAATATGAGCATCCTGTGGAAACTGCCCGGCACGCAGCGCACGGGTATCGTCGGCGCTGTAACCCGCCTTTTTTGCCATCAGGGTATGCGCGGCAAGGCAGTAATCACAGCCGGTCGTCTCGCTCACGACCAGGTTAATGGCTTCCAGCTCGCGGGCGCTCAGCGCGCCCTTTTTCAGCGCCATATTATGTTGCAACGCCTGGGAGAGAATATCCGGCGCGTTGCTGCCGATCGTGACATACGCATTAGGGACTTTACCCATCGCGCTTTTCAGCGTATCAAACAGCTGGGCGGTTTTACCGGTGGCGGTTTCTGTCGCGATAGTCTGTAAACGGCTCATGATGCACTCCTTCGTGAATGAATGCCCGTCTGCGGGCGTTGTGTGCATACTACGCGTGACGCTTTATGCCATCTGCCGCCGGGCGTCGCGGATTTTTGTCTTATCGTCTCAGGAGCTTTATGGACAGCCTCAGCCAGCTCATCGCCCTCCTCGCGCCGGAAAGTTCTGTCGATTTACATTGCCGTTTCGCCGGACGCTGGCAGTCGGAGCATGCGCAAAGCCCGGTCGGGCATATTCCCTGGCACGCCATTCTCTCCGGCAGCGCCAGGCTGGTGCTCAATGGTGAAGTTATACAGGCGCAGGCGGGGGATATTTTTCTGCTGCCCCACGGCGCGCCGCACCGTCTGGAAAGCCATCGGCAGGACGGCACCGCCGCCCGCGTGCAGCGGCACGACAATGCGGTGGTCACGGAAGTGGTGACGGAAGGCGACGATACGCCACTGGTGATGCTGTGCGGTGAGTTTCGCACCGGCGTCAGCGGCGCACTGCTTTTTAGCGGTCAGCCTGCGTTGCAGCGTATCGCGACTGGCATGCGTGATGACTGCCGCTCGCTGGCGGCGCTTCTGACGATGCTGTCGGATGAGAGCCTGAGTGGTCGCCCGGGGGCCGCGGCGATTGTGCGCGAGCTTTCTTCTACACTCCTCACGCTGGTCTTGCGCGCCCTGCTCGCCGATGAGAACGACGCGCCAGGCATGTTGCCATTGCTGGCGGATAAACGGCTGGCACCCGCCGTCAACGCGGTGCTGGCGAACCCGGAACAGCCGTGGACGCTGGAAAGTATGGCGGCGCGCTGTTTTCTCTCCCGCGCTACCTTTGCAAGACACTTTGCCAGCCGTTACCCGCTCACCCCACAGGCCTGGCTGAATCAGGTGCGGATGGCGCGCGCCGCAAGGCTCCTTGAGCGAGAGCAGGACGCTATCGGCCGTGTCGCCGAGGCGTGCGGCTATCTGACCCAGGCGGCATTCAGCAAAGCGTTTAAAAGCGCCTGGGGCGTCACGCCGGGCCAGTTTCGCCAGCGTCATTCCCGCATTTAAGGGTTATCGCGGCGAAGCTGCGCCATCATCGCGCAAAACACCTCGCGGGTGACGCCGTGTATCGGATGATCAAAGCGCATCCCGAAATCCTTTTGCAGGCAGTCATAGACCGCGCCGTCATCGGCAAGCGTCCGGCGCTCGCCATTGATGGTCAGATGCCGGTTCAGCAGTTTCAAAGGCGTTTGCCCGGGAGGGTGCAGCGCCGCCAGCAGGTGATGGCGGAAATGCGAATCAGGCCAGTGGGCAATAAAGTGGTTGGCCATCAGGTAATCCGCCGGATACTGGCGCGCCTGGTCAAAGCGGTAGAGCGCATGCCAGTCGTCGCCCTCTTCTTTTAAAAGCAAAAACTCGCTCTGCCGGCTCTCGATACGAAAGCGCCCTTCGGGGCCGGTTATCTCTGCGCCATGCGCAAGGGGGATTGGCGCGCACAGCGTCGCGCCGCCAAAACCGACATCGGCTATCCACGGCGCATCATCAATCATCACCTGCACCAGCCGGTGCGTGCGCGGCGGCATATCGTCAGGGTCAGCAATTAATACCCGCGCGGCCAGCGCTTCCACGGCGAAGCCGCACTCCGCCAGCGCCCGTGAGAACAGCGCGTTTTGCTCAAAACAGTAACCACCGCGGCCCGCCTCTACCAGTTTGATGAAAATCGCGTCGTCATCAAGCAGGATCTCGCGCCCTAACAGGACATCGAGATTTTCAAAAGGGATGGCGGCGGTGTGGCACTTATGCAGCGCGGTCAGCGTCTCAAGCGTCGGGCGTGGCTCGCCGCTGTAGCCAATTCGGGAGAAGTAGTCCTGTCGTCTGAATGCCATGGGGTTCCTTAATCTGCGTCCTTAGCCTGATTGATAATAGCTGCTTTCCCGTAAAGCGGTGTGGCGTGGCGTGGCGTGGCGTGGCGTGGCGTGTTCAGGCTGTTGAATGACAATGGTATCGGTGAAAGTCAGGCGCGCGCCTGTACAAAAATAAAAGTGTAATGAGGAAAGCCCGACGACTTTTTTACCGCTTCGCTTAATGCACAAAGTCTCTGTTATTTCCATTTATGTAAACCGAATGTAAAAATAAAATTCAAATGCAATTATTTATTCGTTGAAGTTATACAGCAATCAGGTTTTCGTACATATTTACGCCGCAAGTGAATAATTATTATCCAGTTAATTTGACTTAAGATTACTCTCAAAAAACAGAATATCCCGGATTACCGCTCCCGTTTAAAAATATCTGCTACGCTTTTTAGTGCGTATCAAATTTATAAATTCTGTAGAGGACGCATAAATATTTCTTTACAGGTAACTGTATATTTCGGAAGAGGTGATTTATGACGACATATGAAGAAAATTATCATGACTGGCTGCGTGACGCTCATGCGATGGAGAAACAAGCGGAACAGATGCTGGAGTCAATGGCCTCCCGTATTGAGCACTACCCTGACCTAAAATCACGTCTTGAGCAGCATCTGGAAGAGACGCGCCACCAGCAGCAGCTGATTAATTCTGTTATTGAAAGAAATAACGTTTCGACCTCTGTTGTAAAAGACACCATGAGCAAAATGACGGCGATGGGCCAGGCCGTGGGCGGTATGTTCGCCTCTGATGAAGTCGTAAAGGGCGCTATTAGCGGCTACGTCTTCGAGCAGTTTGAAATTGCCTGTTATACCTCGCTGATCGCTGCGGCAAAAGCCGTCGGTGACGAACAAGGTGTCGTGGTATTTAAACAGATCCTTGAACAGGAAATTGCGATGGCGGAATGGTGCCTGAACCATTTACCGGATGTCACTCAGCAGTTCCTCAATCGCGCTGCCGCGCCCGGCGTTGAAGCGAAAAAATAAATTCTGATTAATTGGCCTGTCATTTTGATGGCAGGCATAAATTGAGTGTTGTCGTGTAAACAGGAGAACCTGATGTTCCGACATGTAAAACATGCAATATACGGTCCGCGTCGCGGAACCGAACCCGGGTCTGGCAAATTTACTGCTGGAACAATTCGGCGGCCCGCAGGGCGAACTCGCCGCGGCTACCCGCTATTTCACCCAGGGCCTGGGTGATGAAGATCCGGCGCGTAAAGAGATGCTGATGGACATCGCCACAGAAGAACTGAGCCATCTGGAAATTATCGGTTCCCTTGTGGGGATGCTCAACAAAGGCGCTAAAGGTGACCTGGCGGAAGCCACCGAAACCGAAGGCGAAATTTACCGCTCTATTACAGGGGCCGGTAACGACAGCCATCTGACCCAGGTACTTTACGGGGGCGGGCCGCCGCTGACCAACTCTGCAGGTGTGCCGTGGACGGCCGCTTATATCGATACGATCGGCGAAATCACGGCGGATCTGCGCTCGAACATCGCCGCGGAAGCCCGCGCCAAGATCATCTATGAGCGACTGATCAATCTGACGGACGATCCGGGCGTTAAAGATGCCCTTGGCTTCCTGATGACCCGTGAAGTCGCGCATATGCTCTCGTTTGAGAAAGCGCTCTACTCTATTCGTAATAACTTCCCGCCGGGCAAACTGCCTCCGGTGGAACAGTACACGAATGTTTACTACAACATGTCCAAAGGTGACGACCTGCGCGGCAGCTGGAACAGCGACGAAAACTTCGAGTACGTCGCCGATCCGCAGCCGGCAGTAAATGGAGGCGACGGTATGATTGATATCCAGCTTTCGCCGGAACAGCAGGCGAGCGTACTGACCATGGCACAGCGTCTGCAGTCCGATCCGGGCATCAACCCGGTGACCGGCGCGGAAATGGGCGCTTCTGTGCCCCCGGTAGAGCGTCAGTCGAAAAAGCCGGTTGAGAAAAAATAATCGGCCTTAAAAGAAAACCCTGCTCCGGCAGGGTTTTTTTATGCTTACATCTCGTAGCCAGGTTTGCGCGCCAGCGTGTCGAGCTGTGGCGCTATCTCCGTATCCCATACGTCGCTTTTCCACTGCTCCGGCTGCACTTCCTTAAGCGCTACCGAAACGGAACTCTCTTTGCTTTGCAGATGTTTCACGATTACCTGGGTGAGTTCGTCGGCCAGCGCCTGCTGTTGCGCGTCGCTGAGATCGCGTGGGAAGAATTTAACATCGATATGCGGCATAACGTTTCCTTAACGTGAACGGCTTTTCATCATGCCCGAAACCCGCCGCGGAATTCATCCTTTTTTAAAGACAAGGCGATGGTGCCTTCGTGACAACGTCACGGATTTTTGCATTTTTTGCCGTCAAGCGGGCTTACCCGTGGCGACAGGTGTTTCTGCCGTCAGGTTTAGGCTACTATCGTTTCCCTTAACGAAGATAACAATGGTGTAACCTGCTCGCGCCCTCCATGAAGGCGCGGCATTCAACCGGGAAACGTTTTATGAATCTTAATGAGATCATTCGCACTCGCCATACCAGCAAAGCCTACGACAACAGCCGTAAACTGACTGCCGAACAGCAGCAGGAATTGCTGGATCTGCTGCGTTTTAGCCCCTCTTCCGTTAACTCCCAGCCGTGGCACTTCTTTGCCGTGACCACCGAAGAAGGCAAAGCGCAGATCCTGCCAGCGCTGATGGACGCCAACCAGGTAAAAGCGAAAAACGCCGCCATGACGGTGGTGTTCACCATTAAAGAAGAGCTGAACGAAGCGCACCTGCTGCAGCTGCTGGAAAAAGAGCAGCAGGATGGCCGTTACGACAGCGAAGAAGCGCGCGCCGGTAACGATAAAGGCCGCCGCTTTTTTGTTGGCCTGAACAGCGAAACGCCGGAGCAACAGCGCGAGTGGATGACCCGCCAGGCCTATCTGGCGCTCGGTTTCCTTCTGCTGGGCGCGGCCGCGATGGGTCTTGACGCGACGCCTATCGAAGGTTTCCACCCGGAGAAAATGGACGAAGTACTGGGCCTGAAAGAAAAAGGCCTGCGCAGCGTGGTGGTGGCGACCATCGGTTATCGCAGCGATGCCGACTTCAACGCCAAACTGCCGAAATCCCGTCTGGATCAGGATGTGGTGATCACGCAGCTCTGAGCGCGTTGATTCACAACAAGGCCGCCCACGGGCGGCCTTTTTTATGGCGCGTTACTTATCAAGCTCCTGAATAATCGCATACGCCGCCTTCACGCGGTCGTCATTCGGGAACCACTTGTTGGCGAGCATAATCAGCGCGATACGCTTTTCAGGGATAAACACCGCGTAAGTGGAAAACCCGTTGGTCGAACCGGTTTTGTTATACCACGCGGCCTCTGGTGCGGGCTGCGGCGGCACAATAGTGGTGGCCGCAAGCCCTTTCATGATGCGCTGGCTGCTGTTGCCTTCCAGAAGACGCGAGAGCGGCGATGGCCACGGATAATATTCCCACATCATTCCCTGTGTGAACTCACCGCTGCGGTAGTAGCCGTTATGCGTGGCGTTAATCGCCTGACGCCAGCGAGGGGCCACCTCCTGCTCGCCAAGCTGGATTTGCAGATAACGCAGCAGGTCGGCGCTGCCGGATTTCAGCCCATAGGATTCAGCATCCAGCGGGCCGGGCGTCACCCGCACCGGTTTGTCGTCTTTGTTATAGCCCTGGGCGTAGTCGTCCATCGCGGCATCCGGCACGTTGATAAAGGTGTGCGTCATGCCGAAATCCTTAAGCAGCCCCTGCTCCATCGCCTCGCTGAACGGTTTATCGAGCGCCTTCGCGGTAATCATCCCGAGCAGCCCGATCCCGAGATTCGAGTATACGCGCTCGGTGCCGACCGGCTTTTCAGGCTGCCAGGCGCGATACCAGGCCATCAGCTGCGCGGTGTTTTTCACCGCATCCGGCACAAAGAGCGGCGTTCCCGCGGTGTGCGTGGCGAGGTTCAGCAGCGTCACGTGGTCGAACGCGCTGCCTTTCAGTGCAGGAAGATACTGGCTGGCGGGCGCGCTGAAATCCAGTTTCCCCTCATGCTGCGCCTCACTTGCGAGCGTCGCGGTAAAGGTTTTACTGAGCGAGCCGATTTCGAAAAGCGTTTTTTCATCCACCGGCTTGCGCGTCGCTTTTGACGCCACGCCGTAGTGCCAGAAATGCGTTTCGCCATTGACCGACACCGCCACCGCCATGCCCGGGATCTGGTAACGCGCCATCAACGGCTTAACGACCGCATCCGGTGGCGCAACGGGCGCGGCCTGCGCATGGCTCGCAAGAACTATCATCATTAACAGCGCACTGACTTTGCTTTTCATCGGCTCTCCTCGCCTCATTCACCGCACACAAACCGCCATTATCCCGGTTTGCTGTGACAAATCGCCATAATTTTCCATAACAAAGGACGTTTTCTCGTCGAATTTGGGTTATCGCGCATACAACAACCCTGACACTTTTGCGGGCTAATCCGTTCTGGTTCACACCCTTACTGGTAGGCTTTGCGAAGCCCCCGGTTTGCGGTTAGGATGCTGCGCCATGTTTTGTCTTATCCGCACAACATAATCACAGGAAAGACGAACATTTGCCGTACAAAAAACCAGCGCAGGCAAACGTTTGGTTGGTATACGGCGGTCGGTTATTTTGGCTCGTTCAGGTTCAGACAGGACTACAGGAAAACCAATGAAAACAACGAAGCAAAACGCGGCTGAGCATCGCGCCGCGAAACGACGCTGGTTGAACTCTCATGAAGAGGGTTATCACAAAGCGATGGGCAACCGTCAGGTGCAGATGATAGCCATTGGCGGCGCTATCGGCACCGGTCTGTTTTTAGGTGCGGGCGCGCGTCTCCAGGCGGCCGGGCCGTCGCTGGCGCTGGTCTATCTGGTGTGCGGCATCTTCTCTTTCTTCATTCTTCGCGCGCTCGGCGAATTAGTGCTCCACCGCCCGTCGAGCGGCAGTTTTGTCTCTTACGCCCGTGAGTTTCTCGGCGAGAAAGCCTCCTACGTGGCGGGCTGGATGTATTTCGTCAACTGGGCGATGACCGGTATCGTCGATATCACCGCCGTGGCGCTCTATATGCACTACTGGGGCGCGTTCGGCGATGTGCCGCAGTGGGTGTTTGCGCTCGGCGCGCTGGCGATTGTCGGCACCATGAACCTGATTGGCGTGAAATGGTTCGCCGAAATGGAGTTCTGGTTCGCGCTCATTAAAGTGCTGGCTATCGTCGTGTTCCTGATTGTCGGCGTGGTATTTCTCGGCACCGGCAAACCGCTCGACGGCAACGCAACCGGCTTCCATCTGATAACCGATAACGGCGGCCTGTTCCCGCACGGCCTGCTGCCGGCGCTGGTGCTGATTCAGGGCGTGGTCTTCGCCTTTGCGTCTATCGAGCTGGTGGGTACCGCCGCGGGCGAATGTAAAGATCCGCAGACCATGGTGCCGAAGGCGATTAACAGCGTTATCTGGCGTATCGGCCTGTTCTACGTCGGCTCCGTGGTGCTGCTGGTGCTGCTGCTACCGTGGAACGCCTACCAGGCGGGTCAAAGCCCGTTCGTGACCTTCTTCTCTAAGCTTGGCGTGCCCTATATCGGCGACATCATGAATATGGTGGTGCTGACCGCGGCGCTCTCCAGCCTTAACTCGGGCCTCTATTCCACCGGGCGTATTCTGCGCTCGATGTCGATGGGCGGCTCCGCGCCGAAGTTTATGTCGAAGATGAGCAAATCCCAGGTGCCGTTCGCGGGCATCCTGGTGACGGTTTGCGTCTATATTGTCGGCGTCTTCCTGAACTATCTCGTGCCGTCGCAGGTGTTTGAGATTGTCCTGAATGTTGCATCTATCGGCATTATCTCTTCCTGGGCGTTTATCATGGTCTGCCAGATGCGCCTGCGCAAAGCCATCAAAGAAGGCAAAGCGGACGATGTCTCCTTCAAGCTGCCGGGCGCGCCGTTCACCTCCTGGCTGACGCTGCTGTTCCTGGCCGCGGTTGTCGTACTGATGGCGTTCGACTACCCGAACGGCACCTTTACCGTGGCCTCCATTCCGGTGCTCGCTATTCTGCTCATTGTGGGCTGGTTTGGCGTGCGTAAGCGCGTGGCAGAGATCCACAGCACCGCGCCGCAACCGCATCAGGATTAAATAGCGTGTTGTGAAAAGGAGCCGTAAGGCTCCTTTTTTTATGCGTACTATTACTGGTAGCTTGTCCGAAACGCCGCAGCGCTTCACGCTATGGCGCTGCATTACGTCTACAAGGAACCGTTATGAAACCTGCAATCCGCCGCGTGCTGGCCCTGGCGCCGCTCTGTGTGGCGCTCAGCGCCGCCGCCGTCACGCCGAAGCCGCCTTACTTTAATCATAAAGACTGGAGCATGGTCTGCGATAACACCGGCACCTGCCGCGTCGATGCCTACGAGGCCGGTGCCAGCGCCGTACTGCTGAAAATGGATGACGTGCAGGGACGCATCGGCACGCCCGGTGCCCTCATGAAAAAGGGCAATAAGCCGGAAAGCGCGGTGCCTGCGCCGATCGCCGCCCCGGTGATTAACGCCGCCGCCGTTAGCGACGCAAAGCCCACTACGCTTACCGGCGCGGCGCTCGCCACGCTGCTACCGCGTCTTGAAGCCACCAAACTCGACGGCGACAGCTGCGACGGGCTGACGGATGAAACGCTGCGTAACGAGCCGGTGACCGTCACGCCATTAAGCAATGACAAAGCGCTGATCTCGGCGACCTGCTGGCGCGCGGCCTATAACGAAGGCGAAGGCTACTGGGTGATTGACGAGGCGCTGAAAGGCAAGCCAACGCTGATAACGCTTATCGGCAACGATTACCACAATGGCGTTATCACTTCCGTACAGCGCGGGCGCGGCATTGGCGACTGCATGGGCGGCGCAAACTGGACGTGGAATGGTGAAACATTCATTCAGAGTGAAGACTACACCACCGGCGAATGCCGCCTTATCCGCGCTGGCGGCACCTGGGAGATGCCGACGCTGGTCACGCAGGTCATTCCGGCAAAATAATCACAGCGGGCGACGGCCCGCTTTTTTTATTTCCGGCAAAGCTTCGCTAAAAAAAGCATTTATTTATTCGCGCTAAGTTATTCCAATAAACACTTTTCATTTTTAATCCCGCCCCTGCACGATAAAAGCCAGAACGATATATCACCCTTCACTTTTATTATTAGCGGGATAGCCATGAAAAAAATCACGGGGCGCGCCTGGCTCGGGCTGGCGTTAATGTCGGCTGCCGGACTGTCGCAGGCGGAAGGCAATATCAGTATCGCGCAGCAGTTCGGCATTGGTTATTTACTGCTGGATGTGGTGCGCGACCAGCAGCTTATCGAAAAAGAAGGCAAAAAAGAGGGGCTCGATATTAAGGTGGAGTGGCGCACGCTCTCCGGCGCTACCGCCATGAACGAAGCGCTGCTCTCGGGCGCGCTGGACGTCGCCTCGGCGGGCGTGCCGCCGCTCCTCACGCTTTGGGATCGCACCAAAGGCCGCCAGAACGTCAAAGCCATCGCGTCCCTCGGCTCGATGCCCAATTACCTGCTGAGTAATAACCCGGCGGTCAAAAGCGTTCGCGATCTCACCGATAAAGACCGCATCGCCGTACCCGCGGCGGGCGTGGGCTTTCAGTCCCGCACGCTGCAAATCGAAACCGCCCGGCTTTATGGCAACGACGACTATAAGCGCTTTGATAAACTCAGCGTGAGCCTGCCGCACCCGGACGCCAGCGCGGCGCTTGTCGCCGGGAAGTCTGAAATCACCGCGCATTTCTCCAGCCCGCCGTTTCAGTATCAGGCGCTGGAGCACAGCAACGTGCATAAGATCCTGAGCTCCTACGATGTGCTGGGCGGCCCGGCCACCTTCAACGTGCTCTACGCCACCCAGAAATTCCACGATGACAACCCGAAAACGTACCGCGCGTTTTACCGGGCGTTAAGCGAGGCGGCAAAAATTATCAACGCCGATAAAAAGGCGGCGGCCGTGGCCTATATCCGCACCGAAAAATCGCGTCTGCCGCAAGCGTTAGTCGAAAAAATTGTGAATGACCCGGAAATTGATTTTACCGTCTCACCGCAACGCACTTTTATTTATGCCGAAAAGCTGCATGAGCTTGGCGTATTAAAAAATAAAGCCGACAGCTGGAAAGAGTATTTCTTTAACGAAGCCTGGGAAAACCCCGGCAGTTAATTCACCTGCGACGATAAAGGAAAAACAGATGACCACAACGCTCAACGCCACGCCGGTTGCCGCGCAGCCATTTACCATTACGCCTTTCGCACGCCTCGGCGCGGAAATTACCGGGCTGGATCTGCGCCTGCCGGTTAATAACGCCGACTTTGCGCGCATTCATCAGGCGCATCTCGACCATCACGTGGTGGTGTTCCGCGACCAGAAGATCACGCCGCGTCAGCAGATCGATTTCAGCCGCCGCTTCGGGCCGCTGCAAATCCATGTGCTGAAGCAGTTCCTGTTGCCTGACCACCCGGAAATCCTCATCGTCTCGAACATTATTGAGAACGGCCAGCCGATTGGTCTTGGCGATGCCGGTAAATTCTGGCACTCGGATCTTTCGTATAAAACGCTGCCAAGCCTCGGCTCCATGCTCTATGCGCAGGAGCTCCCGGAGGAAGGCGGCGACACGCTGTTTGCCGATATGGAGCTGGCGTATGAAACGCTGCCCGCCGAACTGAAGCGCGCGATAGAGGGCAAAAAGGCGGTGCACTCCTACACCGCGACCTACAGCCGCCCGAAATTTGGCAGCCACTGGCGACCGCAACTGACGGAACAGCAGCTTGCCGAGGTGCAGGCGGTGTCGCATCCGGTGGTACGTACCCACCCGGAAACCGGGCGCAAAGCGCTGTTTGTCAGCGAAGGGTTCACCACGCATATCGAAGGGCTGCCGGAGGCAGAGAGCCGCGACATTCTGGAGGCGTTATGGGCCCACAGCGTGCGCCCGGAGCATATCTACCGCCACCAGTGGCAAACGGGCGACATGGTGTTCTGGGATAACCGTTCGCTGATCCATCTCGCGACCGGCTGCCCGGCGCACCTGCGCCGCAAACTCTATCGCACCACCATCGAAGGCGACGCGCCATTTTAACGGAGGCAGCCATGCAGAATGCACAGACCAATGGCCCGCTGCTGCGTCTCGACGCGCTGAGCCTGGAGTACCGCACCCGGGAAAGCCGCGTTCGCGCGGCGCATGAGGTCTCTTTTGACGTCTGGCCCGGCGACCGGTTCATCCTGCTCGGCCCGTCCGGCTGCGGCAAGTCGAGCCTGCTGAAAGCCATCGGCGGGTTCCTGGCACCCGTGAGCGGCACCATTCGCCTTGAAGGTGACGTTGTCACTAAACCAGGACCTGAGCGCATGATGGTGTTTCAGGAATTTGACCAGCTACCGCCCTGGAAAACTGTGCTGGAAAACGTCATGTTCCCGCTCGTGGCGAGCCGTCAGGCCAGCAAAGCCGAAGCGCGCGAGCGCGCGATGCACTTTTTGAATAAAGTGGGGCTTGCTGCCTTTGCCGACGCGCTGCCGCATATGCTCTCCGGCGGCATGAAGCAGCGCGTGGCCATCGCCCGCGCGCTGGCGATGAAGCCGAAAATTCTGCTGATGGATGAGCCGTTCGCGGCGCTGGATGCCCTGACGCGCCGCCATATGCAGGAAGAGTTGCTGGAACTCTGGGAGGACGCCGGCTTTACGCTGCTCTTCGTAACCCACTCTATTGAAGAAGCGCTGATGGTCGGCAGCCGTATTCTGGTGCTCTCGCCGCATCCGGGCCAGGTGCGCGCGGAGATCAACTGCCACCAGTTTGGCATGAATGACGCTGCAAGCCCGGCGTTTGCGCAGGCTGCCCGCCACATTCATGACCTGTTGTTTCCTGTTAATACCACCCAACCGGCGAAGGAGACCCGCTATGGCGCGACTGCCCCCCGTCCGTCCCGAGTATCAGCGTGAAACCGCGCTCCCCGGCGCGCTGCCGCTGGACACGCCGCTGCCGCTCACCACCCGGCTGTGGAACCAGACCTGGGTACGCAAAACGCTGCTGGTCATTTTGCTGCTCGCCCTCTGGGAAGGCGTGGCGCGTATTCAGAATAACGATCTGATGCTGCCGGGGTTCTGGCAAACGCTGCGCGCCTTCAGCGAAGATATGCACAGCGGCGAGCTGCCAGAGAAAATCATCAACTCGCTCGGCACGCTGTTAAAAGGCTATGCCATTGGCAGCGTGCTGGCGCTGGTGTTCAGCGCACTGGCAATTTCCACACGGCTGGGGCGAGACTTGCTCAGTACGCTGACCGCCATGTTTAACCCGCTGCCCGCGATCGCCCTGCTGCCGCTGGCGCTGCTCTGGTTCGGGCTTGGTCAGGGGAGCCTGATTTTTGTGCTGGTGCACTCGGTGATGTGGCCGATTGCGCTCAATACGTGGTCGGGGTTTCAGAGCGTGCCGGAAACCTTACGGATGGCCGGGCGAAACTACGGGCTGAACGGCCCGCGGCTGGTGCTCAATATTCTGATTCCGGCGGCGCTGCCGTCGATTATCTCCGGGCTGAAAATTGGCTGGGCGTTCGCCTGGCGCACGCTTATCGCCGCCGAACTGGTGTTTGGCGCCTCAAGCGGCGACGGCGGGCTGGGCTGGTATATTTTCCAGAACCGTAACGAGCTGTTTACCGACCGGGTTTTCGCCGGGCTGGCGACAGTGATCATCATCGGGCTGCTGGTGGAAGGTCTGGTGTTCGCCACGCTGGAAAAAGCCACGGTGCGCCGCTGGGGAATGCAACGTTAAAAAAGCCCCGCCAGCGCGGGGCCATTTTTTACAGCGCGATGCGGATAACATCATCCGGGCTGCTGGCTTCCTGCTGACGGCTGGAGGCCTGCTTCACCGTAACAAACAGCGTTTTACCATCTGGCGAAAGCGCCAGGCTGTTCGGGTGTACCGGCGTCTTAACGGTTTTGGTGACAGTGTAACCTTTAGCGTCAATCACGCTGATGCTGCCCGCCTCGCGGTGCGTCAGATAGACCTCGTTACGTACCGGGTTGAACAGCACCGCAAGCGCGTTCGGTGTCTCGATGGTTTTGATAACGTTACCGGTGCGGGTATCCACCACGAGCAGCTGCGGCTGTTTTGAATCCGCCACAAACGCGCGATGGTTAGCGGTATCCAGACTCAGGTTAATAAAGAAGTGCTCTTTACCGTCGTCAGCGAGCTTTTTGCGCGACAGAATTTTATTGGTCGCAGTGTCGATAGTAATAAATTCGCCATCGGCATTGGTGGTGTACAGACGCTTCGCAGCCGCGTCGAGCGCCAGCCCGGCGCTGAACTTACCAAGGCCGCTAATGCTCGCGCGGTGTTTCACCGTCTCGCCATCCACCACCCAGATCTCGCTCTCATTACCGATACCGCCGATATAAACGGTATTGGTGTTTTCATCGACCACCAGCTCGCGCGGCTGCAATGGCTTCACGCTTTCTGAACGCACGCGCCCATCAAGCACCAGACGCCCTTTCACATCGCCGGTTTTCGCATCCACCGCCGTTACCGCGCCATTCACCGTATTACCGAACCACAGTGTGTTGGTTTTGGTGTTAATCGCGGCACCGAACGGTTTGAGATCGTTATGAATGGTCTGGGTAACATCCAGCGTCGTCGGGTCGAGACGGTAAATCACGCCGCCTTTATCCAGCTTGCGGCTCTGGGACGTGGCGACGAACAGCGCCTGCTCCGCCGGGCTGTAGGCCATTTCATACGCGCCTTTGCCGACCGGCTTGCGCAGCAACTCATCGGCCGCCTGCGTGGTGAACGTCGCAAACGTACCGGCGATAAACAGCGCGCCAAGCAGCGCGCGCGGCGTGGAAAGGTGACGTAACTGCATAAGAACTCCCTTTTAACCAAAACAAAATGGGTTGCATCACACTGGAACCAAAAGCAAAACGTTGCCCGATCGAGCCGTGGCGTTTTATTATGGATGAGAATAATAATCATTATTTTCAGGATGGGAAGCCTTTTTACGGCTCGCTAAATACCAAGAGGCGGCTACACTTGCCAGAGTTAACGCAACGTGCCGTTAAGTTTTTCAAAAATTTACACAACGTTTAATATTACCTCACAGATTTTATTGATTTTGTTACTTCCGGGACTTTGTAAACCGCATGAAAATCTCCCGCGCTGTCTATGCGCCCTTCGCTTTTCTGCTGCCTGTCGCCTTCTCGCATGCGCAGGCCGCCGGCACTGATGAACAAACCCTGATCGTGACCGCCGCGCCCGGCGGGATCTCCGAGCTTGATACGCCCGCGTCCGTGAGCGTCGTCAACGGCGACGATCTGCGTCACGCCGCGCCGCAGGTGAATCTCTCTGAAAACCTGGGCAGCGTGCCTGGCCTGCAAATTCAGAACCGACAAAATTTCGCCCAGGATTTGCAGCTCTCTATGCGCGGTTTCGGTTCCCGCTCCACCTACGGCGTGCGCGGTATCCGCATGTATGTGGACGGTATTCCGGCGACGATGCCGGACGGCCAGGGCTACACCTCGAATTTCGATCTCAACAGCATTGAGAGCGTGGACGTACTGCGCGGGCCGTTTTCGGCGCTTTACGGCAACGCCTCCGCCGGCGTGATCAATGTCAAAACCGAAACCGGCGCGCAGCCGCCGAAGATTGAAGCGGGCACGTATTACGGCAGCTACGGCAGCGTGCGCTACGGCCTGAAAGCGTCCGGCGCGACCGGCGACGGCACCCAGGCGGGCGATGTCGATTACACGGTTTCAACGACCCGTTTCACCACCCACGGCTATCGCGACCACAGCGGCGCGCGTAAAAACCTCGCTAACGCGAAGCTCGGCGTGCGGCTTGACGAGGCCAGCAAGCTGACGCTGCTCTTTAACAGCGTGGATATCAAAGCCAACGATCCGGGCGGCCTGACCCGCGACGAGTGGCGTGAAAACCCGCGCCAGTCGCCGCGCGGCGATGAATTCAACACCCGTAAAACCACGAAACAGACCCAGGCGGGCCTGCGCTACGAGCGCGCGCTGACAGAGAATGACGATATCAGCGTGATGGCGTACGCGGGTGAGCGCGAAACCACGCAGTTTCAGTCGTTCAAACAGGGCTTCCAGGCGGCTCCCACCAACCCCGGCGGCGTTATCGACCTCACCCGCCATTATCAGGGCATCGACAGCCGATGGACGCACCGCGACGCGCTGCTCAGCCTGCCGGTGAGCTTCACGCTCGGTCTTGATTACGAAAATATGAGCGAAGACCGCAAAGGCTTTGAAAACTACCGCCTGGTCAACGGCGCGCCGCAGTATGGCGAGAAAGGCAACCTGCGCCGCAACGAGCGCAACCTGATGTGGAACGTCGATCCGTATCTGCAAACCACCTGGCAGTTGACCGACAAACTGAGCCTCGACGCGGGCGTGCGCTATAGCAATATCTGGTTCGACTCGAACGATTTCTACGTCGTGCCGGGCAACGGCGACGACAGCGGCGAGGCCAATTATCACAAGTGGCTGCCGGCAGGCTCACTGAAATATGCCCTGACCGACGCCTGGAACGTCTATGCCTCTTATGGCCGCGGCTTTGAAACGCCGACCATCAACGAACTTTCTTATCGTTCCGGCAACCAGAGCGGCCTGAACTTCGCGCTTAAGCCATCCACCAGCGATACGGTGGAGATCGGCAGCAAAACGCGCATCGGCAATGGCCTGCTGACCGCCGCGCTGTTCCGGACCGATACGGACAATGAAATCGTCGTGGATCAGAGTGTGGGCAGCGGGCGCAGCAGCTATAAAAACGCCGGGAAAACCCGCCGTCAGGGTGTTGAACTGGCGCTTGACCAGCAGTTCGGCGACGCGTGGAAGCTGAAAGCGGCATGGACCTACCTTGACGCCACCTACCGCACCAACGTCTGTCGCACTGGCGACTGTAACGGCAACCGGATGCCGGGCATCGCGCGCAATATGCTCTATACCTCGTTCGGTTACGAGCCGGAAACCGGCTGGTACGCGGGCGGCGACGTGCGCTATATGAGCAGCATCATGGCTAATGACGCCAATACCGCCAAAGCGCCGTCTTACACGACGGTTGGCCTCAACACCGGCTATAAATTCCAGCGCGGCAACTGGCTGCTGGATGTGTTTGGCCGCGTCGATAACCTGTTTGATAAATCGTATGTCGGATCGGTCATCGTTAACGAATCCAACGGCCGCTACTACGAGCCTGCGCCGGGCCGCAATTATGGTGTTGGCGCAAGCGTCAGCTATCGCTTCGAGTAACGCTGGCGAGTGTTTTCAGCGGCAACGCAACAAAAAAACGGGCCTCACAGCCCGTTTTTTTATGCCCTCTGCAACCGTTGCAGATGCGAGAAATCAACAGACTGGCGCGCATGAAAGAGATCGTATTCATTCTGCATACCCAGCCAGACATGCGGCGAGCTGCCAAGGACTGCCGAGAGACGCAGCGCCATTTCCGGGGAGACGTCAGATTTGCCGACCAGCAGCCGCTGCACTGTTGACGGCGCGACGTCCAGCGCTTTGGCCAGCGCGCGGGCGCTGAGGCCGAGCGCTTCCATTGATTCCTGCACCAGCCTGCCTGGGTGTGGTGGGTTAAACATCGTTGCCATCAGTGGTAATCCTCATCGTTGACGATGAAGACATCGCCATCCCGAAACTCAAACGTGATGCGCCAGTTTCCGCTGACGGTCACAGCCCATATACCTTTACGATCCCCCGTCAGGGGATGCAGGAAAAAGCCCGGTAAGTCGACGTCAGCGGGTCTTATCGCCTGATTCAGCACCGCCAGCCGCAGAGAAATCTTTCTGGCATGGCGGGCATGAATGCCTGCGGTGGAACCCGTTTCGAAATAGCGTTGCAGGCCTTTATGCCTGAAGCTTCTGATCATCCCTGCCACCTCGCTCCTGATGAAGATTTTAAATCAGTGTTGCGCTATGCGCAACACTTTTATAAGCGTTAAGTTACGGCTTATGCTTTCCGCTGCGCAGCACCTTATCAGCGTTGCGCGTAAGTCAGAAGCCGGATGCTGAATGACGGTTAAACCCTTCGGTGCGGCTCGCATTTGTGATGCAACCTCTCTGCCCGATTTACAACACACAGACACGTCGTTCGCCATGCAGGCCGTGCCGTCGCGCCTATACTTAACATTCGTCGAATTCCGTTTAACCGCCAAAAGGAATCCGCTTATGAGCCGTCTGTGGCACCAGAACGCCGTCATTTACCAGATAGATCCCACCCGCTTTTTTGACAGCAACGCCGACGGCTGGGGAGACCTGCGCGGCATTGTCGAAAAGCTCGACTATGTTGAATCGCTTGGCGCAACCGCCATCTGGCTGACCCCGTTTTATCTCTCGCCGCGTCGGGATAACGGCTATGACGTGGAAAACCACACCGAGCCGGACCCGCGTATCGGCTCGCTGGAAGACGTTGAGTGGCTGATAGCCGAGGCGGAAAAGCGCGGAATTCGTGTGATTATCGAACTGGTGGCGCAGCACACTTCAGATGCCCACGACTGGTTTCAGGAGGCGCGCAAAGGCCGCGACAACCCGTTTCACGACTACTATCTGTGGCGCGACACGCCAGGCCCGGATGAGCCCGCGCCGATGTTTCCGACCATCGAACCGCACATCTGGCGCCGGGATGAGCAGGCGCAGCGCTACTACCGCCACCTCTTTTATCATCATGAGCCGGATCTCAACCTGCGCCACCCGGACGTGATTCTGGCTGTCGATCACGTGCTGCGCTTCTGGGCGGATAAAGGCGTGGCGGGCTTTCGTGTTGACGCCGCTTCGCACATGGTGGAACAGGCCACCCTGCCTGGCGATAAAGAGAGCGGCTACCGGTTGTTTAACCACTTCTACGACCTGCTGACGGAAGATCACCCGGATATGATCCTGCTCGGCGAAGTGGACGTGAACGTCTCGGAATTTGAAGATTTCTTCGGCGGCGGCGAACGTCTGACCACGCTGCTTAACTTCTGGATCAACAAAAACACCATTCTGGCGCTGGCGCGCGAAGAGGCCGCGCCGCTGGTGAAAGCGCTTAACGAATTGCCGATGCCGCCCGCCAACGGCGGTTACTGCTTCTGGCTGCGTAACCATGACGAGCTGGACCTTGAAGATCTGGAGCCGGAAGATTACGACTTCGTAATGGAAAAATACGCGCCCGATCCCGACATGCGCATTTACGGGCGCGGCATTCGCCGCCGTCTGGCCCCGATGCTCGACGGCAACGAACGCCAGCAGGCAATGGCGCATGCCCTGCTCTTTTCGCTACCCGGCACGCCGGTGGTGCGCTATGGCGCGGAAATCGGCATGGGCGATCTGCTTTCACAGCCGGAGCGTGAATCGGTGCGCACGCCGATGCAGTGGAGTGCGGCGCCCGGTGCCGGGTTTTCCGCCTGCGATCCGGCGCGCTTTGTGGAGCCTTTAATTACCGACGGCCCGTTTCGCTATCAGGCGATAAACGTCGAAGAACAGGAGGCGCGCGACGGCTCACTGCTGCACCGTATCCGGCAGATTATCGCGGTCTGGCGCACGCTGCCGGAGATCTGCTATCAGCATTTCCACCCGTTCACGGTGCGGGAAAAGAGCGTGTTTGCGGTGCGCTATCAGAACTATAACGTCGCCACGCTGATGCTGACGAACCTGAGCCATGAGGCGGTGACGGTGGATTTGGGCGAGTTAGATCTGCAAGGTGCCTGCGAGATACTGGCGGATGATGATTATCCGCCAGTCGCCTGCTCGCTTCGCATCAACGGCTATGGCTACCGCTGGCTGCGGGTAAAGTAAATTAACGGCGGCGGAACAGGGCTTTAACCAGCAGCCCTGCCACCGCTACTGCTGCCACGCCCATCACGCGGGAATCCACGGCAATCGCCTTGTTCTTCGCGTGGCTGTCAAAGCGTCCGTGCGCCTGATGGCCGTTCTCCAGCGGCTGAAACAGGTAATCGGGGCGCTGCGTCGGTTCGACTTCATCGGTCAGTTGTCCTTCCCAGGTTTTCGTCACATAACGGTCGAGTAATCCCGGGAAGAACATATTGCCGACAATCGACATCACCGTGTTTTTGCCAAGCCATACCTCGCGCGGCGGACGGCGCGCCACGGCGGCGTCGTAAATTGCTTTGGCGGCCACTTCCGGCTGGTAAATGGGTTCAACAGGCTGCATCCGGTGATGAAACTTATTGCGCGCCCAGTTGAACTGCGTGGTGTTAATGGCGGGTAATTGCACCATTGAGACCCGCACGCCGCTTTTCTGATGCAGCAGTTCGCAGCGCAGGGAATCGGTAAACGCGCGGATCGCCGCTTTCGCGCCGCAATAGGCGGACTGCAACGGAATCGAGCGCCACGCGAGCGCCGAGCCGACCTGAACGATGGTGCCGCTGTCGCGCAGTTGCATATAGCGCAGTGCGCTGCGGGTGCCGTTCACCGCGCCGAGATAGGTCACTTCCGTGACGCGCCGGAACTCGTCAAAGCTGATATCTTCCACCGGCGCGAGCACGGTTGTCATCGCGCAGTTCACCCACACCGCCATTGGCCCCAGTTCTTCTTCGACACGCTGTGCCGCGTTATTCACCTGCTGCGGGTCCGCCACGTCAGCGCAGATGCCAAGCACCCGTCCGCCGTAGCGCTGTAAGTCTTCTGTGGCCTCCGCCACGCCCTGCTCTCCACGGGCAATGATCGCCACATCATAGCCAGAGGCCGCAAAGTAACTGGCTGTCGCGCGCCCGACTCCTGAACTGCCGCCGGTCACGACAGCAACAAAGGCGTTTTTTGTCATGTCGTTATCCTGATTTGCGTTAAGGGTAACGAAAGCTTAGTACAGCGCGGGAAAAGTGGGCGCCCGGCAAGCCGGGCGCGAGAAGAAAGTGCGAAAGGTGAAGGCGAAACGTCAGAACGTGGCCCAGCCCTCTTCGGTGACGGGTTTGCGCGCGGTCACGGTGACAGGCGCTGCCGGGCGAAGCGCGGTGGATTGCGGGCGCGGCGTGGCGGATGGCGCGTTCAGGCGAAACGCACCTGCAAGCTGGCGCAGGCGCGCCGCCTCGGTGCCAAGCTCGCCTGCGGCCGCGGAGGACGCGCTGACAAGCGTTGCGTTCTGCTGCGTGGTGGCGTCCAGCTCACTGACCGCGCGGGCGATCTGCTCAATGCCGCGGCTCTGCTCCTGCGAGGCTGACGAAATCTCTTCCATAATATCGTTCACCCGGGTGACGGAACTTACCACCTCATCCATCGTCTCACCGGCACGGCTCGCCAGCGTGCTGCCGGTTTTGATGCGGCTGACCGACTCATCAATCAGCACCGCTATATCTTTCGCCGCCTGCGCGCTGCGCTGGGAGAGACTGCGCACTTCAGACGCCACCACCGCGAAACCGCGGCCATGTTCGCCCGCACGCGCGGCTTCCACCGCGGCGTTGAGCGCCAGAATATTGGTCTGGAAAGAAATGCTGTTAATGACCTCGGTAATGTCGGCGATTTTGCGCGAACTGGCGGAGATATCCTGCATGGTCTGTACCACATCGCGCACCGCTTCGCCGCCGCGCCCGGCGGTCTGAGAGGCCTGTGCCGCAATCTGGCTGGCGTGACGGGCGTTGTCGGCGTTGTTTTTCACGGTGGCGGTGAGCTGCTCCATGCTGGCTGCCGTCTCCACCACCGCCGTGGTCTGCTGTTCGGTACGCGCCGAGAGCGCGCTGTTACCGGACGCAATTTCCCCCGCCGTATGGGTGAGACGCCCGACGCTTGCGCGCAGCTCGCCGGTCATGCTGCGGAGTCTTTCGTTCACGCGCGCCATCGCGCCCGTGAGCTTGCCGAACTCGTCATGGCGATCGCTTTCAATCTGCGCGGTCAAATCGCCGGCGGCGATACGTTCGGCCAGCGCCAGGTTGAGCCTCAGCGGGCGGATTATCTGGCGGCTGATGGCCCACGCGACGATAACGCCGAGCAGAATCGCAAACGCGCCCAGGATGAGGGCAAGCATTGAGGAGCCGGACGCCAGTTCGTCATTCTCTGCTTTAGTGAACGCCACCATCTGTTTAATCGTGCCGCTACTCTGATCGCCTGCCGTTTTCACCGCGCTTTCCGCGCCTTTCAGCGATTCACGGGCGGCGTAGTAGTCGCGACTCAGCGTCTGATAGCGCACCGTGTCCTGCCATAGCGCTGCAAACGGCGGCAGGAGTTCCGGCGAGAGACGGCTCACGAGCGCCTGATACTGGCTTTCTACCGCGCTGAAACGGCTCTGAAGCGCCTCGCTTGCCTGCGCTGTGCCGGTAAAGCGCAGCGCGTAAGCGTAATCCCGCAGGTTACTGATGGCGAACAGAAGATCGTAAATCGCATAGGAGAGCTCAGGGTCGGCCACCGGCGTGCGGATAAGCTGGGTATACCGCGCGGTTTCATCCTGGCCTGCCAGCGCGTCAAGCGCGCTGCGGATCTGGCTGAGCTTCGCCGTGGCGTCGCTCATGGTGGTGACGCTGCCCTGGAAGCTTTCCAGATAACGCCTGATATCGGCGACGATGGCGCGCTCGTTTGCGGGCCAGTCGAGGTCGCTGGCCTCCGCGGTTTTCGCGAGCGCCTCGTCAACATAGCGGCTCATCAGCGCGCGGGCGTCGTCATCGCCGGTATAGAAATAGTTAAGCCGGTTAATTTTGGCCTGTAAGACATCGATATTAATGTCGTCGATAAGATGACTTTTGAGGTTAGCGTCGCGGATGGCCATAAAACGCGCCACCGGGAGCGCCGTCGCCAGCGCCACCAGCAGCAGCACCACGCCAAATCCGGCGGCGAGCTTGCGGGTTATGCGAACGTTGCGTAATCGAGTTACCAGTACAGCCATCCTGCCTCCTGTTTTACGATAATCGGGCCTCGTCAGAGCGCCACAGGAGGTTATCGGCTAAACCGCCAATTTTTTTAGCAAAATGTGGAAAAAAGCGGCAATAAAAATGGCCTTTTACCCCACAGCCTCGCGGGAAGCTGTCGTGACAAAGGCCATCTGAAGCGTGCATAATTCATTCCAGTAACGCAGCCGGATACCGCGGCGATACCGGTTAGCGCGGGCGGCGCAGGCCCGGATCGATATTGCCGAAATCAAGACCATAGAGATGTCCGTAAGGGATAAAGGATTCCAGCATCAGCGCGCGCGTCTCGGGCGGGTGCGGCGTGAGCCAGGAGCGGAGTATGCGGCGAATACGTGAGCGCGACGCATGACGACGTACGGAGATGTGCATGATGATCGCCTCCTCGGCGGTGCGCAGGCGTTGTGCTGCCCTGTCAGTAAAGCGCCGGGGAGACGAAAAGGGAAATACGCATTCCGGCAATGTTTTGCCGGTGTGCGGATTAGCCGAAATACTGTTTTTTCAGGATAAGCGCGCCGTCGTTAATCGCTTTATGCACCGCGCGTGCGGCCGCTTCGCCATCGCCCGCCTCAAGCGCTTCCAGCAAATCATCATAATTGTGATGACCGCGCACAAAATCGTCAGACTGCGGGTAGAGATAGTTGAAGCACGGGCCGATGCGCATCCAGAGCTGCTCGATGAGCGACACCAGCGTCGGCATCTCTGCCCAGTTGTAGAGCTGAAAACGAAACGCGCGGTTGGCCTGCAACGCCTGCTCGACCGTGCCGGACATTTTGGCTTCACGGAAGGCGTCGCAAAGCTCGCGCAGGTGGGCCATACGCGCGGGCGTAATATTCTGCGCCGCCGCTTCCGCCGCCATTCCTTCGAGATTTTTGCGGATCTTCGTCACTTCGTCGTAGCGCGCCTCGCTGATTTCCGGCACCAGAAACGCCTGCGCAGGGGTGGCGTTGAGCGCGCCGGAAGAGACCAGACGCAGCAGCGCTTCGCGTACCGGCGTGATGCTGATCCCCAGTTGATCGGCGATCTCCTTCGTGACCAGACGAGCGCCCGGGCGCAGGCTGCCAACGATAAGGGCGTTTTTCAATCTCACTTCCACTTGCATGGTTAAACTCAGGCGTTGCGCTTTTTCCAGATCCAACATGTTTATTTCCTGTCGTAAAAAATTTACTTTGTATTAGCAGGCGCTTAACTGACGTCTCGTCATCCTGACCAGAGGATATATTCTATATCTTTGATAACATGGTTTTTATGGTCAGGAAAACCAAAAATAACCAAAACGTTCACTGACCAGTACGACAACCATTAAGGTATTGACCTAATGAAACGACTGTCCCGTAAGCTTCTCTCACTTTCTGTGGCGCTTTCTTTACTCGCTCCGCTCAGTCAGGCCAGTTCGCTGACGATTGCGCAGCCCACTTCCGCTACTGCCATGGACCCAGGCTTCCTGAAAGAAGCCGCGACCCTGGTGGATAACGTTTTCGATACTCTGGTGCTGCGCGACGCGCAGATGCAACTGAAACCCGGCCTCGCCACCCACTGGGAAGCCATTAACGACACCACATGGCAGTTCGATTTACGTAAGGATGTCAAATTTACCAACGGCGAGCCAGTCAATGCCGCGGCGGTGAAATTTTCCATCGACCGTATTCTCGACCCGGCCAACCACGCCCCCACCATTTCTTATATTCGTACGATTAAATCGGTAGAGGTCACCGGCGACTATCAGGTGCGTATTCACACTAACGGCCCCGATCCGCTCCTGCCCACGCGCATGAGTCGTTATCCGGCCTATATCGTGCCGCCTGGTTATGTAAGTAAAGTCGGTGCTGCGGAATTTGCACGAAAACCTGTCGGAAGTGGCGCTTATATCGTCAAAACTTTCATCCCCGACGAACGCGTTGTGATGGAGGCCAACCCGAACTACTGGCGCGGCAAGCCGTCAATCGATGAAGTGACCTGGCGACCAATCCCGGAAGCGACCGCGCGCATTACGGCGCTGCTGACCGGCGAGGCGCAGCTGGTGGAAGGCGTTCCGGCGGATCTCGCACCGCTGGTGAAAAGCAAACCCGGCGTGAAGCTTGAGCAGGTGAAAGGCGGCGGGCTGACGATTTATCTCGGCATTAAAAACAGCGAGCCGCCGCTGAACGACGTGCGGGTGCGCGCTGTCGCTGGCGCTGAACCGCGACGCCTATACGCAGTCGCTGCTGCACGGCTTCGGCACGCCGACCGGCACGCTGGCAGGCCCGAAAGACTACGGTTATAAAGCCATCGCCGCACCGAAACAGGACCGCGAAAAAGCCAAAGCGTTGCTGAAAGAAGCAGGCTTCCCTCAGGGATTTACCGTGAAACTTCAGGCGCCGCGCCGTTATATCGCCAGCGCTGACGTGGGCCAGGCGATTGTGGCCGATCTCGCCGCCATCGGCGTGAAGGCGCAGCTCGAAGTGCCGGAGTGGTCGGTCTATACCCAACAGGTGGCGTCCGGCAAACAGGCCCCGCTCTATATGCTGGGCTGGGGCTCCACCCAGACGCTGGACGCCGACGCCGCGCTCTACCCGGTACTGCACGGCGGCGAGCCATACTCAACAGTGAGCGACCCGGCGCTGGATAAGCTCTTAAACGAGAGCCGCGCCACGGTGGATGCCGCGAAGCGTAAAGCACTGCTGGAGCAGATCCAGGAGCGCGTCGCCACGGAACAGCCGCTGATCCCGCTCTACCGCGAAGATGCCATTTACGCCTCCAGTGACAACGTCACGTTTAAAGGCCGTGAAGACGCCCGTGTGTCGTTGTTCGATATGAGGGTGAAATGATCTTCCCTGGCCGTTACGCATCCCGTTCACGTCGCCGTCCCCTGCCGGGGGACGGCCTTCTCGGCGGCGCGCTGCTGGCTGTCCTTATTCTGGCAGCGCTCCTCTCTCCCTGGCTCCCGTTACCCGATCCGCTGCAAAGCGATCTCGCCGCGGTCTTTCAGGCTCCCGGCCCGCAGCACTGGCTGGGCGCCGATCAGCTGGGCCGCGACGTGCTCGCGCGTATTCTCGCGGGGGCCCGTCTTTCACTGTTCGTGGTGATTATCGCCGCGCTCATCGCCGCCACGATGGGCACCCTGATGGGCATGGTGGCCGGTTACTTCGGCGGCTGGGTTGATGCGCTCATCATGCGGCTTATCGACATTCAGCTGGCGGTGCCGTTTATCCTGCTGATCCTGCTGGTGATGGCGCTGTTCGGCACATCGCTTACCAACATCATTGTGATTATGGGCGTGACCAGCTGGGCGATTTACGCCCGCGTGGCGCGCGCCAGAACGCTGGAAATCCGCGAGCTGGAGTATATTGAAGCCGCGCGAACCATGGGCTTTTCGCACCTGCGCATTATGCTGCGCCATATTTTACCGGCACTCGCGACGCCGCTGCTGGTGCTGCTGACGCTCGATATTCCGCGTCTGATTGTGCTGGAGGCCTCCGTCGGCTTTCTCGGCATGGGCATCCAGCCGCCAACGCCGACGCTTGGCAATCTCATTGGCGAAGGCCGCGCCTATATGCTGCTCGCGCCGTGGCTGGTGGTCTGGCCCGGCTGCGCCATCGCGATGCTGGTGGTGGGCTGTAATCTGCTCGGCGACTACTGGCTGCGCACCACGCAGGCGAGGGTCGAATAATGGCGCGCTATCTGATTTCCCGCTTTTTCCAGGCGCTGCTGGTGATGTTCGGCGTCTCGCTGTTGATTTTCTTCAGCCTGCATCTGACGGGCGATCCGGCGGCCGTCATGATGCCGCCGGGGGCGACCACGCAGGAGATTGCCGATTTTCGTCACGCGATGGGCTTTGACAGGCCGCTCCTGACCCAGTACGCCGACTACGCGGGACACCTGCTGCGCGGCGATCTGGGGGATTCCCTGCGCTTTGGCCAGCCTGTCACAACGCTGATTGCCGAACGACTACCCGCCACCGCGCTGCTGGCGCTGACGGCGCTCGCCTGGAGCACGCTCGCGGGGCTGGCGCTCGGGCTGGTGAGCGCGCTGTGGCGCGACACCATCTGGGACCTGCTGGCGCGTCTGGTGGCCTTCAGCGGCCAGGCGGTGCCGGTGTTCTGGCTGGGGCTGCTGATGATTTTATTCTTCAGCCTCCAGCTGCGCCTGCTGCCCTCCGGCGGCTACGGTGAGCCGTTACAGCTCATCATGCCCGCTGTCTGTCTTGGCGCATACTACATGAGCGCGATGGCGCGTCTGGTGCGCGCCAGCCTGATTGACGTGCTGGATCAGGATTACATCCGCACCGCGCGCGCCAAAGGGCTTAGTGCATGGCGGGTGCTGGTGCGTCACGGGCTTCGCAACGCGCTGATCCCTGTCGTGACCGTACAGGGCATTTCGCTCGCCGCGCTGCTTGGCGGCGCGCTGGTGACAGAGATTATTTTCGCCTGGCCGGGCATTGGCCGCCTGGCGGTGCAGGCTATTCAGAACCGCGATTTTCCGCTGGTGCAGGGCGTGGTATTGCTCGCCGCACTGACGTTCGTGGTGGTGAACCTGCTGATTGATTTGCTTTACCTGGTACTGAATCCAAGGATACGTTTATGACCGTTCAGCCGCATGCCAGCCTGGATGCGACCCTGGAGCTGCTCTCTTCTCTTACCGCCTGGCAAAGCGTGGCGGACCAGCCGGATGAGCAGCGATCTCTCGCCGCCTGGCTCGAAGCCTGGCTTATCGACGCACTTGACGCCGAGGTGATATTGCCAGTGGCGCAACAGCCTGGCGACAGCCCACCGCTGGTGCATGTCCGCGTGGACATCGGCGCGCCCGACACGCTGGTGCTCTACAACATGTATGACGTCATGCCCGCCGATGCTGAGGGCTGGCAGGTTGACCCGTTCACCGGCGGCATTCGCCGCTGGGCCGATAAGGGCGATGTGTTTATTTCGCGCGGCGCGGAGAACAACAAAGGCCCGCTCGCCGGCATGCTCACCGTGGTGCGCGATCTGTGGGAGAGCGGCAGGCTCACCACCAATCTTGAGATCCTGCTGGAGGGTGAAGAAGAGTGCGGCAGCGGCACGCTCCGGCGCTATCTCGCCCGCACGCCGTGCCCGGTCTCGCCCGCGCTCGCCGTGCTGTTCCCGTCGCTGTGCGAATATGGCGGCGGCGCGCCGCGGCTTTATCTTGGCTTTACCGGCATGACCGCAGGGCGTCTGCGCGTCGCGGGCGGCGACTGGGGCGGCCCGCAGGCCGCCATTCATGCGAGCAACGCGGCGTGGATAGCCAACCCCGCGTGGCGGCTCGTGCAGGCGCTCGCCGCCATCGCGCCCGCCGGGCGCAACGGCGTGCTGGAAACGCTGCCGCTGGATGACGCCGCGCTGAGTATCCTTGACGAGCTGGCTCCGCAGTTCAGCATTGCCGATGAACTGACGATGCGCAAAAGCCAGCGGCTGACGATTTCAGGCGACACCCGCGAGGCGCTGGCGTTTTTACTCGGCAGCGCGGTGCTGAACTTAAGTGAGATCCGCACCACGCCGCTGCCGGGCCGCGGCATTATTCCTCCGCTCGCCTGCGCCGAATTCGCGCTGCGCACGCCGCCGGATAGTTCACCGGAGATTTTGCTGGACGCCATGCGCGCGTCGCTCTCTCATCAGGAGATAACAGGCGTGCAGCTGATTGTTGATGACAGCTACCCCGGCAGGCGCTTTTCGGCTGACGATGCGGGCGTAATGGAGCTGCTTAACTGCTACCACCAGCAGCAGGCGCGCCCGCAGATCTGGCCCTGGGCGCCCGGCTGCGCGCCAGCTTACGCCTTCGCGCCGGTGGCGCCCGCGTTTCTTATCGGCGGGCTGGGGTATGGCGGCAACGCGCACGGCGTGAACGAGTTTGTCACCCTGCGCGGGCTTACGCGCTATACCCGGTCGCTGCGCGACTGGCTGCTCTCATTCTGACGGATTCAGGAGATAACCATGCGATTTCTCACCGGCCAGCAGGTGGCGGCACTCGGCGGGCTTGACCCGCACGCGGCGCTGCAGGATGTCACCGACGCGACGCTGCTGATGGCGGCAGGCGATGCCGTGATGCCCGCCGAAACGCACGTGCCGCTCGATACCGCGCCCGGTAAGGTTTACGCCCTGCCCGCGCGCGTTGGCGGGCGGTTCAACGCCACCGGCGTGAAGTGGACGGCGCACCGCCCGCAGCCGCAGGACAATCTTCCGATGGCGCTTACGGTGACGCTCATCAATCGCGCCGACAGCGGCGTGCCGGTGGGCCTGGTGGAAAGCGGCGGCCTGACGGCGGTGCGCACCGCCGCGGTGTCGGCGCTCGCCCTGCGCCACGCCGCGCCGCGCGAGGTGAAACGCGTCCTGTTGCTCGGCGCGGGCGTACAGGCGCGCGCGCACTTGGAGATGTTACGCGCGCACTTTCCGGCGCTCTCGTGTTTAGGGTTGTGGAACCGCACGCCCGCGCGGCTTGAGGAAATATCCGCCGCGACGCTGCCGTTTCCGTGTGAAATCTACCGCGATCTTCGTGAGGCGCAGAAACAGCCGTGGGATGCCGTCATCACCTGCACCGGCGCGCAGCAGCCGTTTCTCGGCCCGGAATGGTGCCAGCCGGGGCGGCTTATCATGCAGATTGGCTATCACGAAGTGAGTTTTGCGGCGATTAAACTCGCTACCCGGGTGGTGGTGGACGCCTGGGGAGAATTTCGCCACACCAGCGCCAAAAGCCTGTTTCAGATGTATCGCGCGGGCGAATTTGCCGATGACGGCTGGGCGGCGGATCTCGCCGCGCTCTTAACCGGCGCGTGGCACCCGATGCCGGACGACTGCGTTTACTTTTCGTCGTTCGGGCTGAACGTGTTTGATATCGCGCTCGCCGCCCGCGTGTTGCAGCGCGCGGAGCAGGAGAACACCGGCACCGCGCTGCCGCTCTTTGGCGTTTCTTAAGCGCTTTCGCGCAGGCGCAGCGCCTGATGAATATCCGGCGCGCTGTCGATAAGCCGCCGGGTATACGCATGGGCAGGCGTTTGCAGCACCTGGCGCGTCGGCCCCTCTTCCACCACGTTCCCGAGATAGAGCACCAGCACGCGGTCGCAGAGCTGGCGCACCGCCTGGAGATCGTGGCTGATAAACAGCACCGACAGCCCAAGCTTGTCGCGAAGCTCCGCCAGCAGGCGCAGGATCTGGCCTCTCACCGGCAAATCGAGCGCCGCCACCGCTTCATCCGCCACCAGCAGTTCCGGCTCCAGCGCCAGCGCGCGGGCGATGGCGATTCGCTGGCGCTGGCCGCCGGAGAACGCCGCCGGACGCCGCTGCGCCCATTCAGGCTTTAGCCCCACCAGCGTCATCAGTTCGCTCACCCGTTCGGCAATCGCCGCGCCGTGGCGCAGGCCGTGCACCCGCAGCGGCTCGGCAAGCTGATCGCCGACACTCATGCGCGGATCGAGACTCGCATAAGGATCCTGAAAAATCATCTGCGCGCGGCGGCGCACGCGTTTTTGCTCTGCGCGGCTCGCCTGCGCCATCTCGATGCCATCAAAGAAGATAGCCCCGCTGTCTGCCTCGATAAGCCCGATAGCGGCGCGCCCGAGCGTCGTTTTGCCGGAGCCGGAATCGCCGATAAGCCCGACGATTTCGCCGCGCGCCACGCTAAAGGTAGTCGGGTGCAATACACGCTGACGCTCCGGGGGCATAAACGGCAGCCGCGCGCGGCGCGCAAAGCTTTTTACGATGTCCGTCACCTGTAACAGCGGCGTTTCATCGCGCGCCACCACACGCGCCGGCGGCTCCTGCGGCGTGGAGGCCGCAATCAGCCGTCGCGTCCAGTCGGCCTGAGGCGAGGTAAAGAGCGGCTCCACCGGCCCCTGTTCGACGATTTCGCCGCCGTTCATTACGCAGGCGCGGTCGGCATAGCGCGCCACCACGCTGAGATCGTGCGTCACCAGCAGCACGCCCATGCCCATCTCCTGCTGGAGTTCTTTCAGCAGGCCGAGGATTTGCGCCTGGAGCGTAACGTCCAGCGCCGTGGTGGGTTCATCGGCAATCAGCAGATCCGGTTTGCCGCTGATAGCGCTCGCTATCATCACGCGCTGGCGCATCCCGCCGGAGAGCTGGTGAATATACTGCCGCGCACGCTTCTCCGGCTCGCCGATGCCGACATGGCCCAGCAGCGCCACCGCCTCCCGCGAGGCCGCTTTCCAGCCCAGCCCGCGATGACGCACCAGCACTTCAGCTATCTGCTCGCCCACTTTCAGCACCGGGTTCATGCTGCTCATTGGCTCCTGGAAAATCATGGCGATGTGGCGACCGCGCAGGCCCGCCGGGTATGGCGCATCGGGGAGAATGGGCGTGGTATCGTCAAAGCAGATCTCGCCGCCGCTCTGCCATACGCCGCGCGGCAAAAGGCCGGTGACGGCAAGGGAAGTGAGCGTTTTACCGCAGCCGGATTCTCCAACCAGCGCGACCATTTCGCGGCGTTCGACAGTCAGGCTGACATCACGCAACAGGGTCGCCTGGCGACTTTGCAGGCTGAGATGAGAGAGGGTTAACAGCGGCACAGGCGGCTCCCGACAACAGGCTTTGGTCGAGCATATCGGCAGCCGCCGTGGTTAACAAGTTGTTATTTAGCTGGTTTATGCATCGTCCTGGCCGACGCGGATGACCAGCTTGCCAAAGTTTTTCCCTTCCAGCAGGCCGATAAACGCCTCCGGCGCGTTCTCAAGGCCCTCCACGATGTGCTCGCGGTAGTGGATCCGCCCTTCGGAAACCCACTGGCCCATTTCGCGCTGGAACTCTTCGATGCGGTGACCATAATCCTGGTTGATGATAAAGCCCTGCATACGGATGCGTTTTTTCAGAAGCGTGCCCATCAGCAGCGACAGGCGATCCGGGCCAGGCGGCAGGTCGGTGGCGTTATAGCCGGAGACCAGACCGCAAAGCGGTACACGCGCGCCGGTATTGAGCAGCGGCATGACGGCATCGAAAACTTTACCGCCGACGTTTTCGTAGTACACATCAATGCCCTGCGGGCAGGCGGCGGCGAGTTTCTCAGCGAAATCCGGCGCGCGATGATCGATACACTCGTCAAAACCCAGGTGTTCCACCGCGTAACGGCACTTCTCTTCGCCGCCCGCCACGCCGACCACGCGACAGCCTTTGATTTTGCCTATCTGCCCGACGCTTGCGCCGACCGGGCCGGTCGCGGCGGCGACCACCAGCGTTTCACCCGCTTTCGGCGCGCCGATATCCAGCAGGCCCATATAGGCGGTAAATCCTGGCATGCCCAGCACGCCGAGGAACCACGACGGATGCTCGGGCGATTTTCCAAGCGGCGTCAGCTGTTTCGGATCGCAGATCGCGTAATCCTGCCAGCCGCTGTAGCCGACCACCCAGTCGCCGGGGTGGAAATCCGGATGACTCGATTTTTCCACCACGCCAACGGTGCCGCCGACCATGACTTCACCGATTTGCACAGGGGGCGAATAGGACGGCTCATCGCTCATGCGCCCGCGCATATACGGGTCGAGCGAGAGATAAACTGTGCGCACCAGCACCTGGCCTTCGCCCGGCTCGGCGACGGTATCTTCTTCAAGGCGAAAATTCTCCGCCACCGGTTTGCCATGCGGACGGGAGGCCAGCACCCAGCGGCGATTACGGGACGATGATTGAGTCATGATGTTCTCCTTGTTTTCAGGGCGTCCAGAAAGCGTAGTGCATTCACGTCAACTGGCGACGTTATTCAGACGCACAATCAGATAGATGCACGGCGCGTCGCTCTGGTTGATAAAATGGCATTCGTTCGGCGGGCCGAGTTCGAGGCAGTCGCCCTCACGCATCTGGTGGCGGATATTGCCTTCCTGAAACACCAGTTCGCCCTGCTGCACCCAGATAAGCTGGCGGGCAAAGGCGTAAGCCGAGGCTGGCATCGGGATGTCGCTGCCGGCGGGCAGTTCCACCTGAACCATATCCAGCGGCAGATCAGATTTCGGCGAGACATGGCGGCGCAGATAGTGGCTCTGCGGATCGCGCCACACTGGCTGATCGGCGAAGCGCAGCAACCGCCCTTCGTTCATCTCCGCGCGGGCGATAAGCGTGGACATGCTCAGACCCAGCGCGCCGGAGAGCCGCCCTAACAGCGTCGCCGTCGGGCTACTTTCGCCGCGCTCAATTTTGTGGATCATGGCGCGGGAAACCCCGGCGCGCTCGGCGAGTTCGCTCAGCGACCAGCCGCGGGTTTCGCGCTCGACGCGAATGCGCTCACCAATCCGTTGATTTAATGTGTCGATTATATTATTCATAACGTAACATTATAGTGAACGACTGCCGGGGTTCAACCATGCTGATTCGCCATGCCACTGCGGACGACTGCGCCGCTATCGCTGAGATTTATAACTATGCGGTGTTGCATACCGCCGCCATCTGGAATGACGCCACGGTCGATACCGAAAACCGCCTCGCCTGGTTTTATCAGCGTGGCAACGCGGGCTACCCGGTGCTGGTGGCGGTTGAAGGCGATGTGGTCGTCGGCTACGCCTCGTTCGGGGACTGGCGCGCGTTTGACGGCTTTCGCCATACCGTTGAGCACTCGGTCTATGTGCACCCGGAGCACCACGGCAAAGGCATCGGCAAGGCGCTGATGACGCGGCTGATTGTCGAGGCGCGGGCTATCGGCAAGCATGTGATGGTGGCGGGCATCGAATCGCGCAACGCCGCCTCTATCGCGCTGCATGAAAAGCTCGGCTTTACCATCACCGCGCAGATGCCGCAGGTAGGCACCAAATTTGGTCGCTGGCTGGATCTGACGTTTATGCAATTGCAGCTTGATAATCGCACTGAACCGGACGCCATCGGATGAATTCGTCATTAAGCCTGCTGTTTCTGGCCGTCGCCGGTGTTGGCCTGGTGGTACAGAATATGCTGATGGTGCGCATCACGCAGTCGGCTTCCACCATTCTTATTGCGATGCTGCTCAATTCGCTGGTGGGGATTGTGCTGTTCTGCGCCATTCTGCTGCTGCGTAACGGCACGGCGGGCTTCAGCGAGCTTATCGCTACCGTGCGCTGGTGGACGCTGCTGCCTGGGCTGCTCGGGTCTTTTTTTGTCTTCGCGAGCATTAACGGCTATCAGTATCTTGGCGCGGCCACGACCATAGCCGTGCTGGTCGCAAGCCAGCTGATTGGCGGGTTGCTGTTTGATATCGCGCGCACCAGCGGCCTGACGCTGCGTATGCTGGCCGGGCCGGTGGCGGGCGCGGTGCTGCTGGTAATTGGCGCCTGGCTCGTCGCCAGGCGCACGTTCTGAAGGTTACGCTTTCGGTTTCTGCCCGCTGCGGCGCGCGCTGACGGTCGCCAGCGCCGCCCAGTCAAGCTGCTCATCGCCGTGGGCCAGCGCGTCAAGATAGTTATCGCGCAGCACGCCTGCGATCCCCATCGGTACGTTTTTGCTCTCGGCCGCCTGCTGCGCGAGACGCACATCCTTTAGCCCCAGCTTCATGGTGAAACCGGCAGGTGAATAGCGGTCTTCGGCAATCATCGCGCCATAGTTTTTATACGCGGGCGCGGCAAACAGCGTGCTGGTCAGCATACCGAGAAAATCACCTTTGCAAACGTCATAGGCCTCGACCAGCGCCGACGCCTCGCCCATGGTCTCAATGGCGCTCGCCAGCATAAAGTTCGCCGCCAGTTTCACCGCCGCGGCCTGCGCCGGGCTGTCGCCGAAAGTCCAGGTTTTCTGGCCCAGCACATCGAAAACCGGCTGCGCTTTCGTAAGCCACTGCGGCTCGCCCGCCGCGAGAATATTCAGATTGCCGGCAGCGGCGACATCCACGCGCCCGAGCACCGGGGCGGCGAGATAGCCGATGTTCCGCTGACGCGTCAGTGCGTCCATCGCCTCAGTAAACGCCACGGAAACCGTCGCCATGTTGATCCACAGCGCCCCCGGCGCGAGCGACGCCAGCGCGCCCTGCTCCACCACCACGCTTTCGGTGACCGCGTCGTCGGCAAGAATAGTGATTAAGACATCAGCGCCATGAATCTCTTTCGGGCTTGCCGCCACCTGCGCGCCGGACGCGCGCAGCGCCTCTGCAGACGCAGGCGAGCGGTTCCAGACCGTGACCGTAAAGCCCGCTTTAACCAGATTTTCCGCCATCGGCTGGCCCATGCCGCCAAGACCGAGAAAAGCAATATGCATGAGTATTCCTTATAAATTATAAAATCGTGCCGCCGCGGGTCAGTTCTGCGAGACGTTCCGCCGCCTCGCGCTCGCGGTCTTCTTTATGCTGACGCCCGTGATGGGCAATCGCGCTGCGCAACTGCTGTTGTAGATCGTAACGCTCTTCACGGCTCAGTTGCGCGTCATCGCTGAGTGCAATCAGCAGTTCATTCATCGGCGCTATCACGTGTTGTTCAATCACCGCGTCAACGCGGCGCTGCATGTCATCACGATGTGACATAAAACCTCCTTAAACGCGTCGCCGCGGCAGGTGCCGCGGCGCAGTGCTTAGTTGATTTTCGCTTTCGAGAAGTCGCTGCCCATCAGGCTTACGCTATACCCCGTCACGTTGCTGCGGGTAGCGTAGAAGGTGCGCCCGTTGGCGAGCGGCACCCACGGCGCCTGCTGGTAGAAAATCTCCTGCGCCTGTACATACAGTTTAGCGCGTTCCTCCGGCGCGCTGACGCGCTTCGCCTGATCGATAAGCGCGGTGTATTTCTTATCGCACCAGCGCGCGGCGTTAGAGCCGCTCTGGATGCTGTCGCAGCTCAGCAGCACATCGGCAAAGTTATCCGGGTCGCCGTTGTCCGACATCCAGCCATACAGCGCGGTGTCGTGCTCGCCTTTACGAATGCCGGAGAGGTATTCACCCCACTCATAGCTGACGATTTTCGCCTTCACGCCCACTTTCGCCCAGTCGCTCTGGATCATCTCGGCGATGCGGCGCGAGTTCGGGTTATACGGACGCTGAACCGGCATCGACCACAGCGTGGCTTCAAAGCCCTTCTCAAGTCCCGCCTGCTTCAGCAGCGCTTTCGCTTTTTCTGGATCGTAATCGTAGGTTTTCAGGTCTTTATCGTAACCGAGCATATTCGGCGGAATGGGTGATTTCGCCACCGTGCCGCTGCCCATAAAGACCGCGTTGATGATCGATTTTTTATCAACAGCGTAGTTCAGCGCCTGGCGCACCAGCACGTTATCAAACGGCTTTTTCTCAGTGTTGAACGCGAGATAACCGACGTTCAGCGCCTCAACGCCGTGCAGCGTCAGGTTTTTATCGGCTTTAATGGCGTCAAACTGCACCGGGCTGGGTGCCGGAATAATCTGGCACTCGTTCGTTTTGAGCTTAGCGAGGCGCGTCTCGACGTTTGGAGTAATCGAGAAGATCAGGTGTTTGGTCGGCACTTCGCCATCCCAGTAGTTCGGGTTGGCGATGTAGCGGATAAGCGAATCGACTTTGTACTGTTGCAGCGCGTACGGACCGGTGCCGATGGGCCAGTTATCGACGTTTTCCGGCGTGCCTTTTTTCATCATCGCATCAGCGTATTCCGCTGAAAGAATAGACGCGAAATCCATTCCCCAGTCGGCCAGGAACGCGGCGTTCGGCTCGCTCAGGGTGAACTGGACGTGGTAATCGTCGAGCTTTTTCACATCCGTGATGAGCTTATCGAGACCCACATCCTGGAAATATTCGTAGTTGCCCTGCGACACCTTATGGTACGGGTGATTCGGGTCTTTCTGGCGCATCACCGAGAAGATAACGTCGTCGGCGTTAAAATCGCGCGTCGGTTTGAAAAATTTATTGCTGTTGAACTTTACGCCCTGACGCAGCGTGAACGTCCAGGTTTTACCGTCCGGGCTGACCTTCCACTCGGTCGCCAGCGACGGCACCGGCGTATTGGTTTTCGGATCGAAATTCACCAGGCGGTTATAGAGCACCTGGGAACTTGCCACAAAGCTCGGCCCGGAACTCGCGATCTGCGGGTTGAAAGACTCGGGCGACGCCTCGGAGCAGTAAATCAGGGTATCGCTGTTCGCCGCGATCGCGCTTGCCGGTAACAGGGCGCTTAACAGCAGCCCGATCAATGTTTTTCCTGTCTTCATCTTGCGCCTTTTATTTTACTTTTCAGGAGGAAAGCCATCTCATCACAGCCTGCACTGAGTGGCAAATAACAAAAAACTGTAGCTTTATGCCTTTCCGGCATTTTTCGCCTGAATATCAGCCAATTTCAGATAAAAATGATTTACGCTCCGGTTAAGTCGCGTCATCACAGCGAATTTTTGCTTAAGTCAAGAAAATTCCTAAGATTCAATGACCCGAGAATTTACGCTTTTTCGCGTTTCTTTCACCCTTTGCTTGACCCGTCTATCGTTCAAAGTAGAGCCGTGAAAAAGTTTTTCCAGCAGAGAGAATGACGTGGCAAAAATTCTATTGCGCAGTGGCGACCTTGACGACTTCAAGTCGGTAGGCGAAAACGGTCAGGCGGTTTTCGAGTCGGCACTGCAAATCCGTGAAACGCTTCGCCTGCGCAAACAGCCGCTGGTGGAGTCGCTTGCTATCCCCCAGCTTAACGAAGAGGGCGACCGCGTGGACTGGTATTCGCCGGTCAGCGGTAAGGTAATGGGCTGGGCATCCGCCAGCAGCGAAGAGCGCGAGCGCGCCCTGCGCTTTCTGGAAAGCGCGCTCTCCAGCGCCCGTGCGCTGAGCAAACGCTGCCTGGAATCGGAAAAGACCGCCCAGCAGCTTTTTGGCGCGCTGCTCGCCAAAGCCGTGCAGTTCCCCGGCGCGAATTTCCTTTATCTGGTGGACGGCAAGCCGGTCATTACCTTCTGGGGCTTCGTGAATTTAAACCAGGGCGCGCGCGATGACGTGCTGGAATGTCTGCGCGAAGCCGAGCCCATCGAGCCGGAAATCATCATGACCCCGCAGGAAGAGCCGGGGCCGGAACCCGCGCCGGTGATGATGACCGAGCCGGACGCACCGCTGCTGGCCACACCGCCTGTTGCGCATGCGCCTGTAGCGCCCGTCCCTGCCGCGCCTGTACATGCGTCTGCCGCCGCGCTGGCGGCCTATGCCGCCGAAGCTGAAGCCACAACATCGCCGGACGACGCCGAACCAGCCCCGGTAAACGCGCCAACGTCTGCCCGCCGCTCGCGCGTGCCGCTCTGGACATGGCCGCTCGCCGCGGCCGTCGTCATCGGCGCCGTAGCCGCCCCTGTCACCTGGTATATGTTGCAGCAGAAAGAAACCGCCGCGCCGACCGTTTCGGTCGCGCAGATCAAAGCGCAGGAAATTGCGCCCGCGCCGGTGAAATCGGTCGATGCGCCTGCTGCTCCGGCAGCGCCTGTCGTCCCGGTGGCACCGACAACCTCCCTGCCGCTGGCCGAAGCGAAGGTGACTCCGCCTGCGCCGGTCGTCGAAGAGAAGCCTGTCGTCGCGCCCGCGCCGGTCGATAAAAACGCGCTGGTCATGGACGCTAACCAGGTAAAAGCCGGGACCACCCGCTTCCTGAACGGCACCTGGCGGCTCAGCATCGGCAGCCCGGACCCGATCACCGGTAAAGCCACCTCGATGCGCATTGAGATGAAAAACAACAAAGGCATCGCCCGCGTGACGCTTGGCGATAATGTGGTCTGTAAAGCCGAGCTGTTCTCGGGTCTGCACCAGACCGGCGAGCTGATGATCAAGACGCGCGGCAAAGCCCGCTGCAGCGACGGCTCCCGCTACCCGATGCCGGAAGTGGCCTGTAAAGCCGGCCCGAACGATGTTGCCGAATGTACCGGTCGTTATGATGAAAAGACCGTGCTGCCTCTGACCATGAAGAAAGTGAGCGCCTGATTTATGCTGGCAAACCTGTGTGATTACAAACAGAGCGTCACCCTGATTGAAAACAGCGGGGTGCAATTTCTTGATTTCGGCCTGACGCCGATTGAAGCGCCTCATGACGGGCGTTTTGTGCGTAAAACCGCCAACGGGCCGCTGCTGCGTCTCGATTACGATATAGCCTCCGGTAAATTCACCCTGCCCGCCCGCCACGGCGGTCAACCTGAAGTGGTGAAACCGGAAAGCAGCGTCGCGCTGAGCCAGTCGCTCGCTATCCTGGATGGCGTCTGGCTGCCGCTGCCGGTACTGCGCTTTAACCCACCGCGTACCTTTGTGCAGGGCCCGGACAACTGGGCGCGCGTGCAAATCCGCAAACTCAGCGAGCCAGACGGCGCGGGCAACACGCACCGCGTGACGCTGGCGTTCGACACGCAAATCCAGGCCGATGAAGGCGCCGCCTCCCAGCTCGCGCCTGTCGAGAATGACGTGCGCAACGGCACGCGTTTCGCCCTTGCCTGGCGCGATGACGAAGTGGCCGATTTTCTCGACCAGACCTGGGTTGACGGCTGGCTGCGTGAAGCCTTCACTCAGTTTGTCGGCGCGAATGAAGGCCGCAGCGAGCAGGAGATCCAGCGCGCGCTGAAAGTGTTTGAATATCAGGCCCACTGGCTCAATCTGATGTCGCTCCTCGGCAACCAGCTGAGTGTACCGGAGCTGAAAATCGTCACCGGCACGCTGAGCTCGCAGCCGGTGGCGGTGGATCTGATTCTCGATGTTGGCAACACCCACACCTGCGGCGTGATTATTGAAGATCACGGTGAAGCGAATGACGGCCTGCGCCAGACGATGGAGTTGCAGGTACGATCGCTTAGCGAGCCGCAGTTTATGAATGCGCTGATGTTCACCAGCCGTCTGGCCTTCGCCGAGGCGCGCTTTGGCAAACAGCATTTTTCGGTGGAGAGCGGACGCGACGAAGCGTTCGTCTGGCCTTCCATCGTGCGTGTCGGCGACGAAGCGCGCAAACTCGCGATGCAGCGTCTTGGCACCGAGGGCAACAGCGGTATTTCCAGCCCGCGCCGCTATCTGTGGGATGAAACCCCGGCGGCTCAGGAGTGGCGCTTTAACCTGATGACGCCGAAAACCCAGCGCGAGCCACTGGCGACCGCGGGCCCGCTGATGAACCTGATGAACGACGACGGTGAACCGCTTTGGCAACTGCCGCCGGAAGAGCGTCTTCCGGTCTTTTCGCCGCAATACAGCCGCAGCTCCCTGATGACCCATATGCTGTGCGAGCTGCTCGCCCAGGCAGTCTGCCAGATCAACAGCGTCGCCAGCCGCCTGCGCATGGGCAACGCCAGTTCGCCGCGCCAGTTGCGCCAGCTGATCCTGACGCTCCCGTCGGCCATGCCGAAACAGGAGCGCGAGATTTTCCGCCGCCGTATGCAGGAGGCCATCGCGCTGGTCTGGAAAGCGCTGGGCTGGCACCCGCACGACGACGATTTCAGCGCCGAAAAAGGCCAGCGCAAGAGCCGCGTACCGGTGCCTGAGATCCAGATGGAGTGGGATGAAGCGAGCTGCGGCCAACTTGTGTGGCTCTATAACGAAGCGATGGTGCATTTCGCCGGGCAGACCGAGCGCTTTTTCGCAAGCCTCGCCCGCCCCGATCGTGAAACCCCGGCGGGCGCCACGCCGGGCCGTCAGCTTCGCGTCGCCTCGATTGATATCGGCGGCGGTACGACGGATATGGCGATCGCCGAATATCAGCTTGATGACGGCGTTGGCAGCAATGTGAAAATCAGCCCGACGCTGCTGTTCCGCGAAGGGTTTAAAGTGGCGGGCGATGACATTCTGCTGGATGTTATTCAGCGCTGCGTGCTGCCTGCGCTTCAGGAACATCTGCAAAAAGCAGGCGTGGCCGATGCCGCGACGCTGATGTCCACGCTGTTCGGCGATTCCGGGCGTATGGACACCCAGGCGATTCTGCGCCAGCAGACCGCGCTGCAGCTCTTTATGCCGCTGGGCCACGCCATTCTCTCGGCGTGGGAAAACAGCGATCCGACTGACACGCAAAGCGGCCTCTACACCACGTTCGGCGAACTGCTGAAACAGCCGCCGACCCGCAACGTGCACAATTATCTCCACCAGGCGATTGAACATGCGCTGCCCGCCGGCAGCCCGGCGTTTAACGTGCTGGACGTGCCGCTGCAGGTGAGTTTCAGCGAGCTTGAAGAGGCGTTGCATAGCGGGAAGTTCAGCATCTGCGCGCCCATTCAGGCGCTGTGCGAAGCTATCTCCTATTACTGCTGTGACGTGCTGCTTATCACGGGTCGTCCGGGCTGCCTGCCGGGCCTACAGTCGCTGATCCGTCTGCTGCAACCGGTGCCGGTCAGCCGTATGGTCTGGCTCGATAACTATGAAGTGCATGAATGGTATCCTTTCAGCCAACACCGCCGCGTGGGCAACCCGAAATCCACCGCCGCCGTAGGCGCGATGCTCTGCAGTCTGGCCCTCGACCTGCGCCTGCCGCGCTTTAACTTCAAAGCAGCGGATATTGGCGCGTACTCCACCGTGCGCTATCTGGGCGTGCTGGATAACGTCGTTAACACGCTGCGCGACGAGAACGTCTGGTATCGCGATATCGATCTCGACGCGCCGGGCGCGAAGCTCGACGCCCGCCTGCACTTCCCGCTGCGCGGTAATGTAACGCTCGGCTTCCGCCAGCTCGATAACGCCCGCTGGCCCGCCACGCCGCTCTACACGCTCTCGGTCAACTCGCCGGAGCTCGCGAAAGCCATTGCCGGCGACGGCGTGCTTAATGTGCGTCTGCAACTGACCGGCGGCGGCAAACATGACGCGCCGGAAGGCTTCACGCTTAGCGAAGCCTGGCTTTCTGACGGCACGCGCGTGCCGCCGGAGCAGGTCACTTTTAAACTGAATACGCTGGCTGACCGTCGCAGTTCCGGCAGCCATTACTGGATCGACAGCGGGAGCGTTTATCTGAAATGACAGTCTCTACCCTCATTAACCAGACACTCACTACGCCTGTCGCCCTGACCCGGTGGGTCGAAACCACCCGCATCCATGCGCCGCTGCTGGATGAAGAAGCAGGCCCGCTGCTGGCGCGCCTGAACGCGCTGCGTGCCGGGGCGCAGACGCTCAGTACGCTCGCCAGTGAACCGCGCACGCTCGGCTTGTATGGCCATTCCCAGGCGGGCAAAGCGCACCTGCTGGCGACGCTTGCCAACGGCTCACAGGGTCAGGTGTCCGTGGCACCGGGTGATAAGCACCTCGACTGGCTGACCCATATCAACCCGGGCCACAGCGCGACGGCGATGGCGGTGCGCTTTACCCGTACGCCACCAACGCTTCCGGAAGAATTTCCGCTGCGCCTGCGCCTTTTCAGCGAAGCGGAACTGATACAGATTTTCCTCGCACACTACCAGACCAGCGGCCAGGCGCGCGCCGTTAGCGAAGAAGAGCTGCGCCAGCGTTTAGCTCAGCTGCAAAGCCTCGGCCAGCCGCAGAGCCACCCGGCCATCAGCGCGCCGGATGTGATGACGCTTGCCGCCCGCTGGCGTGAACTGACACCCGCGCGCCAGCGCACGCTGAGCGACGACGCCTGGTATCAGCTCGCAGAGCTGCTGCCCGCGCTGAATCTCCCTGAACGCGTGCGGCTCTACGCGCTGCTGTGGGGTGATATCGCAGAGCTGACGCAGCAGTTTATGACGCTTGCCGAAGGCCTGTTGCTGCTCGGTCATGCCCGCGAAGTGGCCGCGCCGCTAAGCCTGCTCGTCGATAACTTCTCCCTGCCGGTGGAAGGCTTTTTGCTCCCGGCAGGCTCCGGCGAAGAAACGCTGCCGGACGAAGTACTGGTGCGCGCACTCGAACAGCAGCAGTTGCAGGGCATGGTCAGCCTGCCGCTCACGACGCTGACGCTGTTGTGCGCCGAGCTGACGCTGCCGCTCGCAACACCTTCTGTACCAGAAGGTGTCGATCTGCTGGATATTCCTGGCGCGACGTTTCACCAGAACGACAGTCTGAATGCCAGTAAAATCGCCTTTCTGCTCGATTATTATCGTCAGCACCAGCAGCCGGACGTTCTGATGGTGTGTAACGCCGTACAACGCCGTGCTGACATCGCGCCGGTGGCGCGCGCGCTGCTGCGCTGGGTGAACGCCACGCAACCGGCCTCCCCTGACGCGCTGCCGGGTCTCGTGTGGGCGATTACGCCGCACGATGCCCGCTTCCTTGACGGCCAGCATCTGGATGAAGGCGTTCAGCGCCTTCTTGGCAAGCCGGGCCACACCTGGGGCACGTTGCAGGCGCTCGACGGGCGCAACCTGCAACGTCTGACCGAATGGCTGTCGCAGGCGCTGAGCCAGAGCAGCCGCGAGCGCCGTCTGGCACTGCTGACCGAACAGGCCCAGGCGCAGCCCGCGCTGCTGTTCAGTCGTTATCTGGCCCCGCTGACCGCCAATGCGGCGACGCTGCGGGCCACGGCGGAAAACGGTGTGCGCACATTGCAGCGCCAGGCCGCGCGCCACGGCGATCTGCTCCAGGCGCTGCTGCCCGATCCAGCGGCATTGCAGGCGCTGTGCGAAACCGAAGAGCGCCGCGAAGAGACGCCGCAGGGGCTGTTCAGCGCCGAAATCGATCTTTTCGGTGAATCCACCTCTACGCGTACGGTTGATACCGCCTCCGGCGCGTCGCTCGCCCGTCGCGCGCACCGTCTGTGGGTGAATCATGTTCGCCAGTGGATGCAGAGCGAGGAACATGCCGCGCAGCTCGGCATTGACCCCGCCACGCTGCACTGGCTCGGCGATACGCTGATTATCGCGAGCTACCGGCTGGATCTCGCGGCCCGTCTGGAGACGCTGGCGGCGCACGAAGGGCTTTCCGGCGCGCAGCTGCGCGCGGAGCTTGGCAATTTCGTAAGCTGGCTGGGCTTCGAGCGCGTGCCGCAGGCCGAGCGCCCGGCGAGCCGCGTCAATCCGAACGAGCGTCTGTTCGCCTCTGCCGTCGCGCACGATAAGCGTCTGACGCGGCTTGGCGAAAAACCGGTTCATGCCGCCACCCGTTATGTCTACGACTGGCTGGTCGCGCTTTACACCCGTGCGATTGAAAATATCGGCTACGAACATCCGCTCGATATTAAACCCGCCGATCGTCAGGCACTGGCGAAAATCATCGGCCTGCGTTAACTCCTTCCGCCGGCGCATCCGCGCCGGCGTTTTTAACCTGCGATTCTCTTATGCGCTGTGCTAAACGCGTTGCCCACTTTTAATAAGTTGTTCCCGAAACGCTGTTCGTTTCTGCGGCGCTTTCGCGCACTGTTTTACTGTTTATTTGTACAGCTATATTGCCGTTTCAAACAGGCGCAGGCAAACCGACGTTACGATTTTGCGAGACGCGTTCCGAAGTCTGAAATCCAGGAATAAGCGCCATCGATTTTTGTTGCCGTTGTGCTGAAATAACGCTGCATCGCCTGAATGAGGAAGGGTTATGAAAACTAAACGTCTTAATGCGCTGGCGCTTCTGCTGGCAGCCTTTACGGTGTGCGCCACACCTGCGCTGGCAAATCCCGGCAACGGGAATGGCAATGGTAACGGCCACGGCAACAGCGGCAATCATGGTAACGGTAATGGGCACGGTAACAGCGGTAAACACGCCGCCCATAATGAGAATGACAAGGGCAAGGCACCGGGACGTAAAAACTACGGCAAACCCGACCACGTTGAGACGGATATCAGCTACAGCCGCGCGCGCAGCCTCGCTGTGAATTACGGCCTGACCGGCTATGAATCACTGCCACCCGGCATCGCGAAGAATCTCGCGCGCGGTAAGCCCCTGCCGCCGGGTATCGCGAAAAAATCGGTACCGGCCAGCATGCTGAACGAACTGCCGTATTACCCAGGTTATGAATGGAAAATGGTCGGCGACGACCTGGTGCTGATTGCGCTGAGTACGGCGCTGGTGACGGCCGTCATTAATAACGTGTTTGACTGATAAATGCTTTCTCAGAGAGCAACGCCGGGCGCAACGCCCGGCTTTTTTATTGAGGCTCCAAACCGAGCATCGCGCGCGCCGCGCCGCGCTCATGGCTTCCGGACGCGTAATTCTCAAAGTTCTGCTCAGAGACATGAATAATATGTTCGGCGATAAATTTCGCCCCTTCCCGCGCGCCGGTTTCACCGTTTTTCAGGCAACACTCCCACTCAAGCGTCGCCCAGCCGGGGTAATCGTAGCGCGCGAGCTTACTGAAGATGCCTTTGAAATCGATTTGCCCGTCGCCCGGCGAGCGGAAACGGCCGGGCCGGTCAATCCAGGGCTGATAACCGCCGTAAACGCCGCTGTCGGCTGAAGGCCTGAACTCGGCGTCTTTGACGTGAAACGCCCGGATGCGAGAATGCCAGCGGTCGATAAACCCCAGGTAATCCATGTGCTGAAGCAGCATATGGCTCGGATCGTAGAGAATATGGCAGCGCGGGTGGTGGCCTGTGAGTTCCAGAAAACGCCCGAACGTTACGCCATCATGCAGATCTTCACCGGGGTGCAACTCAAAGCAGAGGTCCACGCCTGCCTCGTCAAAACTGTTAAGAATCGGCAGCCAGCGGCTTGCCAACTCGTTAAATGCCTCTTCCACCAGCAGCGGATTGTGCGGTGGCCACGGGTAGAAAAACGGCCAGGCGAGCGAGCCGGAAAAGGTGGCGTGCGCCGTGAGATTGAGGTTTTGCGAGGCGCGCGCCGCAAGCTTCAGCGTGCTGACCGCCCACTGCTGGCGCGCAACCGGATCGTGGCGCACCGCCTCGGGTGCGAAACCGGCAAACGCCTGGTCATAGGCCGGGTGTACCGCGACCAGCTGTCCCTGAAAATGCGTCGACAGCTCGCTGATTTGCAGCCCCATATTACCGAGCGTTTCACGCACCTGCGCGCAGTAATCCAGGCTTTCCGCCGCTTTGGCGAGATCGAAAATATGTGGCAGATGCGTCGGCAGTTGTACCGCTTTATAGCCAAGCCCGGCAGCCCAGGCCGCCAGCGTATCGAGCTGGTTAAACGGCGGACGGTCGCTGATAAATTGCGAAAGAAAAAGAGATGGCCCCTTTAGCGTTTTCAATCTCACTCCTATGGCGCACGTGCGCAAATCGCTGATGCCAGCGTTAAGCATAGCCTGGTGAAACATAAGCCTCGCTTATTGTACCTGCTATAGATATAACCCTTTGTTTCGTTGGGAAAAACCCATTTAACCTAAATTTTTTGGCTGACATTCCGATAACCGTCTGGTGGCACTCCTCTTTTTGAGTGGCCGGGTCGCTGTGTTACAACCTCACGCAAGGGAACAACATGTCAGTAAGGCGTTTTTCATTTCTCGTTTTCAGTCTGTTACTTTTTATCTTTCTCGTCAGTACCGTCTCTAACCTCTGGTCGCTCACGCGCAGCAACCAGTCGCTGGATAACGTGAATAAAGAAATTCGCGTGGTGCTTTCGGTGATTGACCCCATTAACCATAGCCGTACGCTGCGCGTGCGCCTGATGGAGGCGATGATTAACGCCTCTCTTGGCGATACCCAGAAAACGCAGGCGTCGCTTGAATCCGCTAACGAGGTGATGCAAAAAGCCATCGCGGCGTTCAATAACTACAAAGCAGCCCCTGCGGTTGAAGGCGAAGAAGCGCTGGCGGCCCCGTACCGTCAGGCCTGGCAGGCCTATGTCGATGACGGCCTGCGTCCGCTGATGGATGCGGCGAGCCGCAACGATACCGCGCGGTTTAACCAGCTCGTAAGCACCACAATTCCACAACTGGATCGCCAGTTTGAGATCACGCTCGATCAGTTGCTGGCGTTTCGTGAGAAATATGCCCAGCGTCTGAACCAGGAAGCACAGGCGCGTTTTGTGAACAGCATCGTCACCATCGCAGTGTTCGCCCTGCTGTTTACGCTGCTGATTGGCGCGATGTTTATTCTGCTGAAGCGCCGCGTACTGTCGCCGCTGGATGCCGCGCGTCGTCACTGCCAGCAGATGGCGGAAGGCGAGCTGCACACGCCGGTGCTCTCCGGCTCGAAAGATGAGATTGGCGAGATGCTCGGCTCGCTTGAGCAGATGCGTCTGTCGCTGGTCAATATCATCGCCCAGGTACGCGACTCCAGCCAGAGCGTGGCCCACGCCGCAGAAGAGATCGCCGCCGGTAACGTCGATCTCTCGGCGCGTACCGAAGAGCAGGCCGCATCGCTTGGCGAAACCGCCGCCAGCATGGAACAGCTGACCTCCACCGTGAAGCACACCTCGGAGAACACCGCCGAGGCCAATAAACTCGCGGGCAATATGCGCAGCGCCGCGCAGGAAGGCAACGCAATTGTCGAAGAAGTCGTCGTCTCCATGCAGGAGATCGAATCCAGTTCCAGTAAGATCGACAACATTATCGGCATTATCGAAGATATCGCCTTCCAGACTAACATTCTGGCGCTCAACGCCGCGGTGGAAGCCGCCCGTGCGGGTGAGCAGGGTCGAGGTTTTGCGGTGGTGGCAAGCGAAGTGCGTAACCTGGCGCAGCGCTCGTCGGTGGCCGCGAAGGAGATCAAAGAGCTTATCGAGCAGTCCGGCGAACAGGTGGTGCTGGGCAGTGACCGTGTGGCGCGCGCGGGCGAGAGCATGAAGCGCATTATCGGCTCGATTAAACAGGTCTCTGAGCTGATGTCAGAAATCGCGCTCTCCACTGGCGAGCAGAGCCGTGGGATTGAGCAGATTAACCAGGCCGTCGCGCAGATGGATTCCGTCACCCAGCAGAACGCCGCGCTGGTGGAAGAAGCCTCTGCCGCCGCCCACTCGCTGAAAGAGCAGTCACAGCTGCTCAATCAGGCGGTCGCGGTGTTTAAACTGAGCTAACGGTTGTAAAACGAGTCAGGGCAGGTGCCAGCCTGCCCTTTTTTATTGCGCTTAAAGCGGTTTATCGAGCTTTATAACCCACAGTTCATTCTGCGAGGCGGGTTTTTCCAGCGGCTTAATGCCGATTTTGCTGGCAACCGGCTTGCCGTCCAGGGTCAAATGCCCCTTTCCGTCGACGTTGTAGTCATCCATCGCTTTTTTATCGCCCTGCGGCTCCAGCAGCTCTGACTGTAAACCAAAGTCGTTATCGTTAATGACCGCGAGGGTTTGCGAGTCGATAAGCGCCAGCCCTTCGGCCTTTTCCTGCTGCCAGCCCAGTTCACGCAAATCAACCGCCAGCTGTTTTGTGGCGAGCTTCACGCCGCGCGCGTTGAGTTTTTCCGCATCGTCAAATTCCGGCGGCTGGGTGTTATCCAGCGTGCTCAGATCGGTGGCGTTGCTGAGATCGACCACATAGATACGGTTGCGCATGGTTTTGTTTTTATCGCCGCCCTGCTCGATAAGCAGAATACGATGGTCATCGAGCGCCACGATATCGCCGATTTTAGCGTCTTTGGCTTTTTTATAGACGTCGATGTCGATCGGATAACCGTACATCGCGGTTTTACCGGTCGCCGGGTCAAAACTCACCAGACGCGTAAAGCGCGCGGTGTTTTTGGTTTTGCCGTCGATATCCAGCGTGCTCTGCACCGCCGCGATAATGCGCCCGTCCGGCATCCGGGTCAGCCCTTCAAAGCCGCGGTTAGGCTGACGCCATTTAATGATATTTGGCAGTCCGCCCGCCACGCCCTCTTCACCCTTACCGGCCTGCGGGCCATGTTTAGCAAGGATCGCGCCGCTGGCGTCCACATGAATAATAAACGGACCATATTCGTCACACAGCCAGTAGCCGCCCTTGCCGTCTGGCGTGATGCCTTCGGTATCCAGCCCGCGCTTATCGCCAGTGAGCGTTTGCAGCGCGTCGTTGAGCGCCAGCTCATTCGTCGCGCCGATAAGCCCGGCAGGCAGCGGCAGACCGCTGATATTGCCCTGATCGTCATGCAATGGCATCGGGTCGCTCGCCTGCGCCTGATCTTTGCTGACGCGAATGGTCATCATCAGCGGCGTGTACTCCGGGCTTGCGAAGATTTTCGACTCCTGCTTACCCATTTTCGGCGAGTCGGCGTTCGGGCCGCGGTCGGTGACGGTCGCGAAAATCAGGTCATCGCCCTCTTTGCGTAAAAACAGCAGGCCGGAGCCAACGCCTACCGGCAGGCCATTCGGAAACGCGCTGGCGTAGTTGCCGGAATAGACCACATGGTCTTCCTGCGGAAACGTCACGACATAGCGTTCAACCTGCGGCGCGGCGGCCAGTGAACAGAGCGGAAAAAGCGCGGCGAAAGCGAGCGTAAGCGGTTTAATTTTCATTGTTCACAGATCCAGAGTCGGGGTGAGACTGTTATAAGACGCAGGCGTGACAGATTAATGACAGCGCCCTTTTCCCCTGTGGATTCAGCGAGTCACAGCGTTAACCGCCGCGCATGTTGAAGCCATGACGCCGACAAACCGGGCACAGCTTCTCGCCCTGCCGCCATGCACGCCACGGCTCGCCGCAGCGCTCGCAGCGGGCGTGATGCAACGCCCGGTGAATCAGCGGCCCGGCGTCGCCCTCCGTTATGGTTATAGCCTTAACCGGGCACACCGCCGCGCAGTCGCCGCAACCATCGCAACGTGCGGTATTGAGTGTGAAATCCTCTTCATCAAAGCGAATCGCGCCGCCTGCGCACACCCGGTCACAGGCGCCGCATACCAGACAGCGCGTGGTGTCCAGAACGGCGACACAGGTTGTGGAAAACGCCCCCGCCGCGCGCCGTGTGGCGGCGTCATAGCGTACGCGTGCGAGTTCACCGTCAGGCCTCAGCAGACGGCGCTTCGCCTCCCCGGGCGTTGATGAAACCGCAACACACTGCCAGGGCGGCTCGCCGCGCTTTTTCAGCCACAGGTTAAGTTCTGCCAGCGGACGCAGCCACAGCGGGTCACGCATGAGATCCACCGCAACCGCGCGTATGCGGTACTGCGTATGCCAGAGCATCAGCTCCTCTGCCGCGACCGGCAGCGTGTACGGCCCGAGCAGTACGCCATCGCGATGGGTACGCGCCAGCGGCACGAGACTCTCAAACGCGTCCGCCGGGCAGACAAACAGGCAGATCCCGCAGCCGGTGCATCGCTCCGGGGCGAGAATAACCTCATGATTGTGGATGGCCAGCGCGCCGGTCGGGCAGCGTGTTACGCAATAATCGCAGCGGCTGCGGGCCAGCCGTTTCCTGGCGCAGCGCGCGCCCACACAGGGTTGTGCGGGCGCGAAGGTGTCAAAGAGATCCATCAGCCATCAATGGAGAAAAATGCCAGACGCAGCAGCAGTTCGCCGATGAGTATCAGCGTGCTGCCGGTCATTTGCGACGAGCGCGAGCCATGCGGGCGCGTCAGCCCGGTCATCAGCAGCATCGCGCCCGCCGCTGAGCAGCACCAGCCGGTGAGGCGCAGCCCGGCGCAGGCGTTGAAGGCCGACAGCGGTTGCAGCGGAAACGTCACCGGTACGATAGCCTGCGCTAAAAAGTGATAGTACGCAGGCTGAATGAGAAGCCGGATCAATACCACCGCCAGTGCCAGCAGCGAGAGACGCCGGCTGGCGGCGAGCTCTGCCTGCGCGTTGAAGGCCGGACGCAACGCGAGGCGCAACTGTAACAACGACGCGCCGATGAGCACGACCGAACCCAGGAACATGGCCCAGGTGTTGACGTGCTGCCAGGTGACGACAGACGCGTGGCAGTAAATGGACGCCATGGCCACCATATCCGCAAGCCCCGCCAGCACCGTCAGCCACAGCAGCGGCCACGGCACGGTGCGTTTCATTATCAGCAGCAAAATACTGATAGCCAGCAACGCCATAAACACGCCCGCGAGCGCAATCTCCCGGCTGAGCCAGGAGCTGGACAGATGGCGCAGCGCATTAAAGGCGTTGAGGGGATAGCCCAGATGCAGCGTAGAGGCGAGCAAACCGAGCGCCGCCGCAACGCCCACACAAACCAGCGCAGGCAGTGTGGCGAGCGTATGCCGCCCCGCGCGGGGCATCAGCCCGGCGGTCAGGCAAAGCATCAGCGTAAAGCCCACCGCGCCCTGCATCAGCAGCGTAAAAATCACTAACGGAAACTCATGCATCATGCTGTTCCTCCTGCTGAGCGCCCTGATGCGGCTTAATAACCAGATTGGGTCTGGTGACGGATGACGGCGGCAGGCCGTTGACGTCTGAGAGTGTGCCGAAGCGTTCACGCAGCGCACTAATCGGCCCGAACTGGATAGCCCCGAGCGGGCACGTGGCGACGCACACCGGCGGCTCGCCCTTCGCCAGCCGATCGATGCAGAAATCGCATTTCGACATCTGCCCGGTCTGCGTATTGCGCTGCGGCGCGCCGTAAGGGCACGACCAGGCGCAGTAGCCGCAACCGACGCATTTATCGGTGTTCACCCGCACGATGCCGTCGCCGTCGCGCTTGTGCATGGCGGTGGTTGGACAGTTGCGCGTGCAGATGGGGTCTGCGCAGTGGTTGCACGAAATCGACAAGGTATAAGCAAAGACATTTTGCATAAGCCCGCCTGCGCCGGTGGGCGTGAAGCCGCCGCCGTGAACCTCATAGACGCGCCGAAAGCGCCGCCCCGGTTCGAGATTATTTTTGTCTTTGCACGCCACCTGGCAGGCTTTGCAGCCTGAACAGCGCGACGAATCGATGAAAAATCCCAGTTGCTCGCCGCTGACCGGGGGATAGTCTTTAAACTGACTCATGTCTGGTTACCTCAACGAGCAGGGTTTGATGGGCGTTGCCTTTGGCAAGCGGAGTGATGCGCGCGCTGGTGAGCACATTCGGACAGCCGCCGTTATCGACGCCGTCAGCATCCGGCTGCCACCAGGCACCCGCCTGCATCGCCACCACGCCGGGAATAATGCGCGGCGTCACTTCGGCGGGAATGCGCACCACGCCGCGATCGTTATAAATACGCACCAGATCGCCCTGCTGAATGCCGCGCGCGCGGGCGTCCTGCGGGTTAATCCAGAGCTGCTGGCGCTGCACCTCCTGCAGCCACGGGTTGGCGTATTGCGTCGAGTTGGCGAGGTTTTTCCCCTTCCACGTAATGAGCTGTAGCGGATATTTGTCGCGCAGCGCGTCTTCTGGCCCTTCTTTCGCGGGCACATAGTGCGAAAGCGCCGGGATCTCCGGGTGTTTCATCTCCCAGAGTCGCTTAGAGAAAATTTCAATTTTGCCGGAGGGTGTCGGGAACGGATGGTTGTCCGGGTCGCGGATATTCTCTTCAAACGCGACATACGGCGGCGATTTCAGGTAGACGTGCGGATTGGCGCACAGCCCGGCGAAATCGGGCAGCTTGCGATCCGCCAGCGCCTCGCGGGTTTTCTCCCAGATATGCTCCACCCACTGTTTTTCGCTGCGCCCTTCGCTAAAACGCGCCTCGATACCGAGCTTACGCGCGACCTCGCGCAGCCAGTCGTAGTCCGAGCGGCGCTCAAACTCCGGCTCCACCAGCTTTTGCGACAGCAGCAGATAGTTGCCGGTGCCCCAGGTTTCGCCGATGTTCCAGCGCTCCATAAAGCTCGTTTCGGGCAGCAGCAAATCGGCGTAGCGGGCGCTGGGCGTGAGGAAGAGATCGCTTACCACGATAAACTCAACCTTGCTTTCATCTTCCAGCACTTTCACGGTCTGGTTGATGTCCGGGTTCTGGTTCGCCAGATAGTTGCCCGCAAGATTAAAGATGAATTTGATGTTGCTGGAGAGTGTTTCAGCGCCTTTTAAACCATTTTCTGGTGTGACCTTCGCCGCGTCGTCGCACGCCTGCACCCAGTTCATGATGGAGATTTTTTCCGCCACCGGGTTCGGTACGCTGTACGGATCGGCACAGAACAGCCGGTTGCCGATGCCGCCGTAGCCGGCCGCCCAGCCGCCCTTAACGCCGACATTGCCGGTGATGGTGGCGAGCAGTGTGGAGCCGCGCGCGGTGCGCTCGCCGCAGATATGGCGCTGCGGCCCCCAGCCCTGGATTAGCGCCGCTGGTCTGGTGGTGGCGTAGTCACGGGCGAGCTGGCGGATGGTCTGCGCAGGCACATGGGTGATGCGCTCCGCCCACTCCGGCGTTTTTTTCACGCCATCTTTTTCGCCAAAGAGATACGCCATCAGCGATTCTTCCGCCGGTACGCCTTCCGGCAGGGTGTTTTCATCAAAGCCAATGGCGTGACGCGCGATAAACGCGCTGTCATGTAGGTTTTCGCTGATGATGACGTACATCATCGCGTCCATCAGCGCGTTGTCGGTGGTGGGCAGCAGCGGCACCCACTGGTCGGCGAGCGATGCCACGGTGTCGGAGTAGCGCGGATCGACCACGATAAACCGGGTGCCGCTGCGCTTCATCTGCTGGAAGTAGTGGTTAGTGTGACCAAAAACGGTTTCGTTCGGGTTATGACCCCAGAGGATCACAAGCTTTGTGTCTTTGAGCGTATCGAGCGAGCTGCCGCTGGCGGCGGTGCCGTAGGTGTAGGGCGTGGCCGCCGCGGTGTTGCCCATACTCACTGAGTGATAGGACTCAAGATAGCCCCCGGTCAGGTTCAGTAAACGCCGCGCCATTTTATCGCCGGAGAACGCGCCGCCGGAAACGGCCGTGTCGGTGTGCATAAAGCGCGACGCCGGGCCATATTTGGCGGTAATTCGGCGCAGGTTATCGGCGATAAGCGTGGTCGCCTCATCCCAGCTGATGCGCTCGAACTTCCCTTCTCCGCGTTTGCCGACGCGCTTCATCGGGTATTTCAGCCGGTCCGGGTGGTAGACAAACTGACGATACCCTCGTCCGCGCACGCAGGGGCGCATCAGCGGCATCTCAGGATCCACCTCGTTATCCGGGCAGGTGGAGATGCGCGTTACCACGCCTTCTTTAACGTGCGCGCGGATATCGCATTTGCCGCCGCAGTCAAAGGTGCTGCATGTCGGCACGATTTTTTCAGCGGCCTCTGCCACAGGCGTATCAGCGTTAGCCTTGCCTGCCTTCACAAAAAGCGGCGCGGCCGCCAGCGCCGAGGTGGCGCGCAGAAAGTCGCGGCGCGACAGCCCGCCCTCGCCCGGCCCATCCTTTTGGGTTAGTGGTTTCATTCAGTTCCCTCATCAAAAGGGCGTATTCTGCAAAGCCCTGAAACGGGAAAGCTTGATGGTTATAAATGGGAAAAAATTGAACGGCGCGTAGCGGAAAGTTTCAGAAAAACGGGCGGGAAGAAAGACGAAAAGGAGAAAAATGGCACCGCCTGAGCCAGCGGCGCCGTGTGACTTACTCGTTGTGCTGTTGCTCGCGGGCCTCTTTCACCTGCGCGGGCGTGACGGGTGCGGCATGGTTGCCGAAACTGCCGCGAATGTAGTTGGTGACATCCGCCGCATCCTGGTCGCTGAGCGTCCAGCCGTAACCCGGCATACTGTACGGCAGATGGCCCTGCGTCACCGCCGTTTTACCGCCCTCCAGCACCACGCGCAGCAGCGTCAGCGGGTTCCCGGCGTTCACGGTGAGATTGTCTTTCAGCGCCGGAACGGCGTACTCCGCGCCCTCGCCGTTGCTGGCGTGACAGGTGGCGCAGTAGCGGGCATAGAGCTGATGACCGTTCTCCATTTCGGCTTTCGCCACCTTCGGCGCGTCGCCTTTCGCCGGCTCGCTGCCCGGCAGGCTTAACAGATAATTCGCGATGGCGCGGTTGTCGTCATCGGTCAGGTATTGCGTGCTGTTAGTGACAACCTCATCCATTGGCCCACTCAGCGCCGCGTGTTTACTGCGCCCTTCGCGCAGCAGCACGGCGAGATCCTCTTCGGACATTTTCAGCCCGCGCAGCGACGGCGCGTACCAGCCGTTAAGCGCCTCGCCCGCGAGGAACTGCTCATCACGCTCGTCGAAAGCTTTTTCCTGCATCCCCACGCCGCGCGGCGTATGGCATGCGCCGCAGTGGCCCGGCCCCTGCACCAGATACGCGCCGCGGTTCCAGGCCGCGCTTTTATCCGCGCGCGGCGTAAACGGTTTATGGTCCACAAACAGGCTGTTCCAGATGCCAAGCGGCCAGCGTATCGAGAGCGGCCACGGAATGTCGCTTTCGCGGTTCGCGGTGGCCTGCGGTTTAACCTCGTTAATCAGATAGTCATAGAGCGCGCGCAGATCGTCATCGCTCATCTTCGCATAGGACGGATACGGCATCGCCGGGTAGAGATGGTGGCCGTCCTTCGCAATACCTTCGCGCATGGCGCGGGCGAATTCGTCATAGCTGTAGCTGCCGATACCGTGGGTTTTATCCGGCGTGATGTTGGTGGAGTAAATATCGCCAAGCGGCGTGGCGAATTTCAGCCCGCCCGCCAGCGGCGCGCCGTCCGCGGCCGTATGGCAGGCCATGCAGTCGCCCGCGCGCGCCACATATTCGCCGCGCGACATCTCCTGCGCGCCCGTGTGCGCCGCCCACAGGCTTAACGCCAGTAACGTAATACGTTTCATGCGCCCTCCTTCGCCATCTCGTGCAGCTCTTTCACCGCGCGGTAGCCCTGATCGATGGCCGAGTTGGCATACGGGCTCCAGTCGGCGTCCGAGTTGGCGATGGTGATGCGTCCGACCGGCTGCCGGGCTTTTTCGATGATTTTTTGCGAACCTTCTTCATCGTCAAACAGGCCGCTGAAGAAGTAAGAGTAGCCGTGTGACCAACGGTTAACCGTAATGGCCGCGATATCGCGCTCGTGATCAAACCCGGCCGCGCCAAACATGCCCTGAAGCTGGTCGCGGATCATCTTCTCATGCACTTCGAACGGCGTGCCGAGCAGGAACGCGCGCCCCTTGCGGAACTGCTCGCGGGCGCTAAGCCCGCTGCCGGGGAATGTCGGCACGTAAACCATATGCAGGCCGATGGGCGCGTTCGGATCGCGTGGGTGCTGGTAGCCGCCCATATCCACCGGGTAGTCGAGCTTGACCCGGCTGTAGGGTGCTGCGGGCGAGTAGATCTCATGTACGCCGAGCTTCATAAACGGCTGCCAGTTGCGAATAACCACTTTGCTGTAGACCAGCGGTGCTTTGACGTTCTGCTTCAGCGCCTCCTGCTGCTCGTGCGGAATTTCCGGCACCAGATACGGGATCATCATGTTGTAGCCCGCCATCACGGTCTGCCCGGCTTTCACCTTGTGCAGTTTACCGTCGCGCAGGTAGGTCACTTCCACCCCGCCCGCCACATTGGCGGCATGTACGCCGGTGCTGTTGAGACGCAGGCGCACCGGATGCGCCGGTTTATCCAGCTGGCTGTAGTCGAAGGTCGCCAGCACGATATCTTCCATGCTGTTACCCGGCGCCACGGCCGGAATAAGATGCCGCACCATCAGGCGCGCCAGCCCGGCGTTGCCGTCCGGGAAGTGGTAAATATACGGCTCTTCGAGATCCGCCAGCGATTCAGCGTCAAGCGGCGGCAGATCCATGCCATCAAGCCCCGGCAGCGCGCAGATACGCGCGTCGCTCGCTGACGTGCCGTCGATGCCAATCGCCTGGAAATCGTTGGTGCGCTGCTGGAAATAGCGGATGGCGCTGTCGCTTAACCCCACCTTTTCGCGCAGGAACTGGCTGTAGCTGTGGGAATCAAGCCAGGCGACTTTATCCTCGACGCTCAGCCCGGCGAGATAATCTTTTTTCTCAGTGTGCAGCGCGATTAGCGCATCGCGGTCCGCCTGCGGCAGCGGGAAATCGTTAATGAAGTCGCGAATGTTGCGGGCGTTCATACGATCAGGCGGAATATCGTCCGCCACCGCGCGCCCCGGATCGCCGCTGACGATTTTATCGACGCCAAAGTTGGTTTTATCGAAATAGACGCCGCGGCTTAAGTGGTGATCCGGGTAGAAGGTTTGATCGAAGCTTTTCGCCATGCGCTCAATGCTGACGTTCAGCGTTTTCAGCAGCCCCATTGCGATTTCGCTGAAATTACTGGCCGGCGACTGGAAAGATTCGCTGCCGCCGTAGCCGAGCACGGTTTTCCCGTCGACGTGAAATTCGTTGCGCTTGGCGTGACCGCCAAAATCGTCATGGTTATCGAGCAGCAGAATGCGCTGCTGCTTTCCGCGCAGCTCCTGCCAGAAACAGGCGGCGGCAAGGCCGCTGATGCCCGCGCCGACAATCACCAGATCATACTCCTCCTCCACCGGAACGCTGGCCGGGTCGAACCGCTTATCTTCACGCCCCAGCGCGTGCGCCTGCTCGAACGAGCCGGGATGGTTACCGCGAAGGCCCGTCAACGTCGGCGGATAATAGAGCGACTGCGCTGCCGTCTGCGGCGAGGCGCGCAGAATTTGCCACGGCGTCATTCCGGCGGCCACGGTGATGGCGACGCCATTGAGAAAATCACGTCGGGTGATTGCCATAGAACTTCCTTAAAGGACAAAAATTATTGTTTTCAGTTTGTTATATAATGGTACAGAATTTTTGCCTGCCAGACACCCCGGCAGGCGTGGATTGCGGAAGGATTAAGCAGAAAGTTTACCGGTTTGCGCGACTTCATCGAGCCGCTGCTGCATCTCTTTCAGGTTATCAAGCAGATTAGTATCGGCCTCGGTCGCCGTTTCGCCTTTGCCGGTAATGACAAAGTGGTAATTTTCCTCGCGACAGGTGGCGGTATATTCATACGCCCCGCCCGGCTGCTGTTTTTTGTCGATAGACAGTGACATACATCCTCCTTTCAGTCGTTATCTCTTAAAAGGTAGAGTATTTTCGCGCACTGCGTCAGGGGATCGCCGAAAGCTCAGCCAGCCGGAAGTGATCGGGTTTGAATATGCGCGTGGGGCATGGCGCTTCAAAATGCCAGGTATCATCCGGCGCGAGGTTAAAGGTTATCGCGGTGGTATAGCCCACCACCATGCCGTTGCGCAGAAGATTAAACGCCACATAGACCTGCCGTAAGGATCGGTCGGTGAGGTTTTTGACCATACCGTCAAGGCGCAGCTTATCCGCCTCGGTTTTCACAAAATGGACGTCTGTAAGCGCCACCGGCGCGATATCCGCCCGCGCGCACTGCATAAACAGCGTGCACGCGAGCACGAACATGGTGAATAGTCGTTTCATGCGTTCTCTGGGTTATGCGGGTGTAATGCTTGTTCAGAATGTTAACCGATTCATAACGCTGCTTTAACCAGTAAAACCGCTAAAGGGTAAAGAGATGTGAATGTTCGCGCCGGGCTACAGGTATACTGGCGGCATTCACTGCCATGATTTCCTAAGGAATATAGACACATGAAAAAATGGACGATGCTGGCTGGCGTGCTGATAACGGGTTGCGGCGCCAGTGACGATCTCAGCACGCGTTATACCCATGAAGTCTCCGTCCCGGTAGCGTATCAGGGGCAGAACGTCTGTTTACGGCTCCCGCTGCAAACCGGAGAGAAAATCGTCTCGGCCATTGTCTATAACACCCGGAACCCTGCAAAACAGACGATATTCCCGGCCACAAAACCAGTCACCTCTGGCGCGTTTTGCATGACGCCCGCTGAGTTTACCTTCGTGGCAGGCAACGATTACCTGGCGGTGATTGAGGCAAATAGTGCCAGTACAAATGCGAAATCGACCCGCCGCGCCTTTAGCGCGGCGTTTCATATACCCCAATAAAAGGCGTGATTCACAACGCGTCAGCGCGCAGAAATGTACTCCTGGAACACATAGCGAATCATCCCTGTTCGTCTCCATTGGCCAGCGATTTGCACAGATACTTCGGCGATTCGGTATAGCCCTGGCGGTAATAAAAGCGGTGCGCGTCGCTGCGACGGCTGTGGCAGTGAACCTCAATACGATCGCAACCACGCGCGCGGGCGAGCGTCTCACCTTCACTTTCCAGCAGCCTGCCGATCCCTTTGCTGCGGGCGTTGCTGCTCACACAGAAATAACTGATGCGGCAGAAATCGCCTTCAAGCGCCAGCTGGGGAATAAAATTTTTCGAACCAACTAATTTCCAATAACTTATTACCTTGTTATAGTTTTGTGGGCCTTTTTGGAAAAGATAAAACGCCTCAATTTTTCAGTGTTTGTCTCAACTAATAAATACATTGTTATACCTACGGCTATAACTGACAACCACATAACAATGGATGAAACTGGATTATAATTCACAGCAGGCTTGATAGACATATAAATATAATTATACAAATAAATTGAATATGAAGCAGAACCGATAAAAGAAAGAATTCTAACGACGCCACCATCCCAATTCATTGATGTCATTTTTACCATTATCAAGCCAAATATAATGGAAACAAAAATTTCATATGGCCTGACGTTATTATCATATCCCTTTCCTTTATATAACAGGAGAGCTAGCAGGATAAGCGTAACGCAAGGTGCAATCTTGAATCTATCCATAAAATTAACTATTGGAGCACCATTGATTTTAAGTATATAACCAAAGATAAATAAAGGCAAATATACAGGAAGCCCCCAATTATACAACGGGTTAAAATTGAAATAGAATATTAAAAGAGCCAAGGATAGGGTTAGCAAAAAGAAAAGCCATGCATTAAAAGGCTTTCTGATGGAATAAAGTAAAAAAGGCAAGAGCACATAAAACTGCATTTCAACCGCTATTGTCCAAAACACGCCAGAAATACTAAACAAAGTCGATCCAAAAAAATTATGAACAAAAGTTAAATGCGTCAATATGTCAAAATAAGTGGTGTTTTTGGTTGTTATACCATATGTATCTATAATATAAACCCATACAGCCACAGCAATATAATATGGTGGGGCTATTCTGAGGAATCTTTTTGAAATATATCTACAGTAGCCTTTTAGGTTAATAGCAGCAGCAAATTCACGTTGTGTGGAAATCCCCATGCAATACCCTGAAATAACAAAAAAAAATGCCTACCCCCACCCATCCGTTACCCATAAAGCCCAGGAGATCAAATTTATCGCCAAGAAGGAAAGCAGGACGCCCGGTATCACGCCAAATATGAAAAGTTAAGACAAGCATCACAGCTATTGCTCTTGACACATCAAGAAGAGCATTCCTATTCACTCTCAATCTCCAACATAAGTTATAAAACACCGTCTGCTATCATAATAGCAAGCAGAGTTTGCATTGTATAATGCAAATGCATTTCTGGTTCAAAGTAAACGAATTAATTACCTAAGTAAATTCACAAATGGTATGACTTTAACTTCCGGAAGGCGTTACTGCTCCAGTTCTAATGAGATAAGGTAAACAGTGCCCCAGTTGCTGTCATATGGAAAGAAAAGTTATGTTTTTTCATACAAACGTTATATTTCTGAAACGCCCCTATAAGTTTAACAACTTCATCAAAAAGCCAAGCCCCAGTTCACCTTGCAATACACATGGATATTATATTGTTAATGCTATAGCCGAGCTGCCCAAACAGCTGGCAAAGCGCAGGCACAACCTTAAGCGTGGCATGACGAAGATTCACTGTTTGTCTCCTTCGCGCCTGGCATCAACCAACGATTTGCACAGATACTTCGGCGATTCGGTATAGCCCTGGCGGTAATAAAAGCGGTGCGCGTCGCTGCGACGGCTGTGGCAGTGAACCTCAATACGATCGCAACCACGCGCGCGGGCGAGCGTCTCACCTTCACTTTCCAGCAGCCTGCCGATCCCTTTGCTGCGGGCGTTGCTGCTTACGCAGAAATAGCTGATGCGGCAGAAATCTCCTTTAAGCGCCAGCTGGGGAATAAAATGCAGCGACAGTACGCCAAGCAGCACGCCGTCTTCTTCCGCCACCAGCACCCTTTCGTCCGGGTGCGCCAGCAGTTCCGCGAGGCGTTGGTCGATAAAGTGCGACGTATCCGGGTAATCCAGCTCGGTTAATAAGGCGCTGATGGCCGGGGCATCAGCAGGCGTCGCGGTTCGGGTCGTTATCATGGTTATCTGTCTCTTTACGCTGGCGAGGTACGAGTGGTGATGGAGTGACATTAGCCTTGGCCGCGATAAGTGGCTGTGTCAACTGCGGTTTCTGGGGGGCAGTGGTTTGCTTTAAGCTAATGAAAACGGCTTTCTGGCTCTTAAATATTTCCTGTTTGGCCCCTGTTATTATGATAACCCTGTTATTTCACGTAGGTGAAAAATAACAAAAAAAGCTTATTATCTCTCTTTTACTAGCCCCTACAAAGGAAGAGACATGCCGGACCCAGCAACGTATTCAGCGATAGCAGCGACCTGTGCAGCGATTGCCGCAGGAATTAATGCTTACATTGGTTATAAAAACAGAATGGACGCTCTCGATAAGCCCGTTCTGGACAGGCTTATAAAAAAAGCAGAAGAGTGTAATGCCCTGATTCTTAAGAACCACCATTCAATAATTTATGAAGATGGTAAAATGGGTGATACCTCCCGCATATATACATTGCTTTATCTTTCTATGAAAGATTGTGAAAGCGTCGCCAAAGGCATGCCGCTTATAAACAGAATTGGTTATTTTAAAAACAAAAGAAATTCAAAAGTTGAAGATCTTAAAGACTATTTTTTTGATACATTGCACTCAACTATCTGGATTGATCTGAAAGATAAAAACGCAATAAACAAGTCGAGAAACCAAACTTTAGTATCGCAGGCTAAAAGTGTTAGCAAATTTTATGAAAAGCAAATAAAAAGCAAATAATGCCAATATTATTTTTCAGGTAACACCATTATTTAACCGAAATTCTAAATTCGCACTCACTGCCCGCCATGACAAAAAGCTGATTTGCCTGTTTACGGCAAATCAGCCCTGACTTTATTTATCCGTGCTTAATCATCACATGCCGCACGACGGTGTAATCCTCAAGCCCGTACATCGACATATCCTTGCCGTAGCCGGAGAGTTTCTGACCGCCGTGGGGCATTTCGCTTACCAGCATAAAATGCGTGTTCACCCAGGTGCAGCCATATTGCAGGCGGGCGCTGAGGCGGTGCGCGCGGCCAACGTCGCGGGTCCAGACGGATGACGCCAGCCCATATTGCGAATCGTTGGCGTAGGTGAGCGCCTGCGCTTCATCATCAAACGGCGTCACGCTGATTACCGGGCCGAACACTTCGCGCTGCACGATAGCGTCCTCCTGCTTCGCGCCGGCGAGAACGGTCGGCTGGAAGTAGTAGCCCGGCCCGTCGACTTTCGCGCCGCCGGTCACTACGCGAATATGCGGCAGCGCTTTCGCCGCCTCCACTGCCTGGCTCACGCGATCCAGATGCGCTTGTGAACTGAGCGGGCCGAGTTCGGTGGTTTCATCCTCCGGCGCGCCTGTTTTCAGGCTGCCCACCGCCGCGCCGAGCTTTTCAACGAGCGTGTCGTAAATCCCTTTTTGGGCGTAAATGCGACACGCCGCCGTACAATCCTGGCCCGCGTTATAGAACCCGAACGTGCGGATGCCTTCGACGACGGCGTCGAGATCGGCGTCGTCAAACACCAGCACCGGCGCTTTACCGCCAAGCTCCATATGGGTGCGCTTGATGGATGACGCGGTACGGCTGATGATGTGTTCTCCGGTGGCGATAGAGCCGGTGAGCGACACCATGCGCACTTTCTCATGGCTGGTGAGCGGGTCGCCCACCGTCTGCCCGCGGCCAAACAGCACGTTCAGCACGCCCGCCGGGAAGATATCTTTCGCCAGTTCCGCGAGTTTGAACGCGGTAAGCGGCGTAATTTCAGAGGGTTTGAGCACTACGCAGTTGCCCGCCGCCAGCGCCGGGGCAAGCTTCCAGGCGGCCATCATCAGCGGGTAGTTCCAGGGCGCGATAGAGGCCACGACGCCCACCGGGTCACGGCGGATCATCGAGGTGTGATCCGCCAGATATTCCCCGGCGGCAAGCCCGTTTAAGCAGCGCGCGGCACCGGCAAAGAAGCGGAACACATCCGCCACCGCCGGGATTTCGTCACCCGCCACGCAGTGCAGCGGCTTGCCGCAGTTTTTAGATTCGAGCTGCGCGAACGTCTGCGCGTTCGCTTCAATCACTTCCGCGAGCTTCAGCAGCGCCTCGGCGCGCTCCTTCGGCGTGGTAAGACGCCACTGTTCGAACGCCGCGTCGGCGCTCTTTACCGCCGCATCCACCTGTTCAGGGCTGGCTTCGGCAATCTCCAGCAGCACCTCGCCCGTCGCGGGGTTATAGACCGGCAGGCGCTCGCCCTTGCCTTCCACCAGCGCGCCGTTAATCAGTAATTGACTCTGCATAGCGTGTTCCTTTGAGGTTATTTGCCGCTACCGGCGACAGTTTCATCATCGCGCGTCAGCCACCACGCGCCCAGAATGGGGATCATGGTGAGGAGCATGACGCACAGCGCCACCACGTTCGTCACCGGCACGTCGCGCGGGCGGCCAAGCTGGTTCAGCAGCCACAGCGGTAGCGTGCGCTCGTGGCCTGCGGTAAACGTGGTGACAATAATTTCATCAAACGAGAGTGCGAAGGCGAGCATGCCGCCCGCCAACAGCGCGGTGCCGAGATTGGGCATCACGATATAGCGAAAGGTCTGCCAGCCGTCGGCACCGAGATCCATCGACGCCTCAATCTGGCTGTATGCCGTACGTCGTAATCGGGCAATCACATTATTAAAGACCACCACCACGCAAAAGGTGGCATGGCCCACTACCATCGTGAGAAAGCCCGGTTCGATGTCGAGCTGTTTAAACGCGGTGAGCAGCGCAATACCGGTGATGATGCCCGGCAGCGCGATGGGCAGCAGCAATAGCAGCGACACCGCGCTTTTGCCGAAAAACTCGCGCCGCCAGAGCGCGGCGGCGGCCAGCGTGCCGAGCACGAGCGCCAGAAGCGTCGCAAGCGTCGCGACTTTAAGTGACAACGTCACCGATTCGAGAATATCCGCACGCTGCGCCGCCACCTCAAACCAGCGCAGCGTAAAGCCCTGCGGCGGAAAGCTAAAGGCGGATTCTTCAGTGTTAAACGCGTAAAGCGCGATAATCGCCAGCGGGAAGTGCAGGAAAATCACGCCGCCCCAGGCGGCGATTTTGAGCGGCCACGGCGCGCGGTCAGAGTGCATCGAACGCTCCCAGGCGCTTCACGAACGCCAGATAAACGGCAATCAGGACAATCGGCACCAGCGTAAACGCCGCCGCCATCGGCATATTGCCAATCGCCCCCTGCTGGGAATAGACCATATTGCCGATGAAAAAGCCCGGCGGGCCGACGAGCTGCGGCACGATGAAATCGCCGAGCGTTAATGAGAAGGTGAAAATCGAACCGGCGGCGATGCCCGGCACCGCCAGCGGCAGCACCACGTGGCGAAACGTCTGAGAGGGCTTTGCGCCGAGATCGGCGGACGCCTGCAGCAGCGACGGCGGCAGACGCTCCAGCGCCGCCTGCACCGGCAGGATCATAAACGGCAGCCAGATATAGACGAACACCAGAAACCGTCCAAGTCCGGAGGTGGAAAGCGTGTTGCCGCCAATGCCCGGCAGCGTCAGCAGCGCGTTAAGCGTCCCTTCCAGCCCCAGATGTTGCAGGAACCACTGCGCCACCCCGTCGCGCGCCAGCAGAAGCGTCCAGGCGTAGGCTTTGACGATATAGCTCGCCCACATCGGCAGCATGACGGCGATATAAAAAAACGCCTTCAGCGAGCCGCGCGTGTAGCGCGCCATATACCAGGCCATTGGAAACGCCAGAATGGCGCAGGCGATGGAAACAGCAACCGCCATGACCAGCGTGCGCACGATGATGTCGTAGTTGGCCGGATTAAACAGCGCGCTCAGGTTGGCGAGCGTGAAATCCGGCGTTACCGACATCGTAAAGTCATCGAAGGTGTAAAAGCCCTGCCAGAGCAGCGTCAGCAGCGAGCCGAGATAGATAATCCCGAACCATATCAGCGGCGGCAGCAACAGCAGGAACAGCCAGAGAGTCGGACGCCGCCACAGCAGCGCCGCCGCGCGTCGCAGCGGGCCACTGGCGCGCGCAGGGGGCGAAAGCGTCATATCCATCTACCCCTCTCCCTGCAGCCGAATCATGGCGGCGCGCGCCCAGGAGGCGGTAACGCTCTGCCCCGAGCGCGGCAGTGACGCATCGGCCACCGGCGACGGGTTCGCCTGGCTTACCAGCAATTTTTCGCCCCCCTCAAGCGTCAGCTCCACGCGCGTGGCCGCGCCCTGGAACTGCACCGTCTGCACCGTACCGCGCACCTGGATGTCGCCAGGCTCGTTAAGCCGGATATGCTCAGGACGCAGCGAAAAGGTGCCCGGCTCGCCGCCGAGGTCACGCATCATGGATTCACTCAGCACGTTCGCGGTGCCGACAAAACCCGCAACAAACGGCGTGCGCGGGCGCATGTAGAGTTCGCGCGGCGCGTCTATCTGCTCGATGCGCCCGTTGTTAAACACCGCCACCCGGTCGGACATCGACAGCGCTTCGCCCTGATCGTGCGTAACGAACACAAACGTAATGCCGAGCGAGCGTTGCAGGTTTTTCAGCTCCACCTGCATCTGCTCGCGCAGTTTGAGATCGAGCGCGCCGAGCGGTTCGTCAAGCAGCAGCACGCGAGGCTGGTTGACCAGCGCCCGGGCGATAGCGACGCGCTGGCGCTGCCCGCCGGAGAGCTGCGACGGTTTGCGCGCATGGGTAAAACCGAGCGCCACCCGCTCCAGCGCCTCGCGGGCGCGGGTAAGCCGCGTTTTTTTATCGACGCCTTTAACCATCAGCCCGTAAGCGACATTCTCCAGCACCGACATATGCGGAAACAGCGCGTAATCCTGAAAGACCGTGTTAACGTCGCGCTCCCACGGCGGCAACTCGCTGGCTTCGCGCCCGAACAGGCGAATAGCGCCGTCGCTCAGTTGCTCAAAGCCCGCGATCATCCGCAGACAGGTGGTTTTGCCGGAGCCGGACGGCCCCAGCATCGAGAAAAACTCCCCGTCTTCAATCGTCATGCTGACGTTATCGACCGCGCACACGTCGCCGTAGCGCCGCGAGACCTGCTGAAACTCCACTGCGTAAGCCATACGTCCCCCGCGCTTAGCGCCCGCCCATGATGGCGATGTAATCCTGGGTCCAGCGGCTGTAGGGCACATATTTCCCGCCCTGCGACACCGGCGTTTTCCAGAAGGCGATTTTGTCGAAGAAGGTAAAGCCGTTGGTTTCGCAGCCCTTCTCACCCAGCAGCGTGCTGGCCTTACAGCCTTCCGGTACTGCCGGGAGCGAGCCGAACCAGGCGGCGACATCGCCCTGCACTTTCGGCGTCAGCGACCAGTTCATCCACTGGTAAGCACAGTTAGGGTGTTTCGCGTCGGCGTGCAACATGGTGGTGTCGGCCCAGCCGGTCACGCCCTCTTTCGGAAAGACTGTGGCGATGGGCTGGCCTTCGTTTTTCAGCGCGTTGGCCTGATACGGCCAGGCGCTGGCAGCCACGACGCCTTCGTTTTTGAAATCGCTCATCTGTACCGTGGTGTCATGCCAGTAGCGGTGGATCAGCTGATGCTGGTCGCGCAGCACTTTCAGCACCGCGCCATACTGCGCCTCGGTCAGTTGATAAGGATCGGTAATGCCAAGCTCCGGCTGAGTGGCTTTAACGTAGAGCGCCGCATCGGCGATATAAATTGGCCCGTCGTAAGCCTGCACGCGCCCCTGGTTGGATTTGCCGTCCGCCAGCGTCTGCTTCACAAACAGCACCGCCCAGCTGTCCGGCGGCGTCGGGAACGCTTTGGTGTTGTACATCAGCAGGTTTGGCCCCCACTGGTACGGCGTGCCGTAGACTTTACCGTCGAGATTAAACCATTCGCCTTTAACGAGGCGTGGGTCGATATTTTTCCAGTTCGGGATGAGCGCGGTGTTAATTGGCTGCACGCGTTTGCCCATAATAAGGCGCAGCGAGGCGTCGCCGGAGGCCGTGACCAGATCGTAACCGCCCTTCGCCATCAGGCTGACCATTTCATCCGACGTGGCGGCGGTTTTCACATTCACGGCGCAGCCGGTCGATTTTTCAAATTCGGTCACCCAGTCATAGGCTTTGTCGGTCTGGCCGCGTTCGATATAGCCCGGCCACGCGATGATATCGAGGCGGCCTTCACCCTGGCCGAGTTGGGAAGGCGGCTCGGCGGCGCTGGCGATGCTGGTCGTCAGGCACAGCGCGGCGGCCGCGCTAAGCGCGAAAGATTTGGTCATGGTCGTTGCTCCTGTCTGAATGATAAGTCGGCCGCCGTGCCGTAAAAATATCTCCCAAAATAACCATATACAGGCCCGGATAAACGCGCCTGCGGGCGCTGACGGAATTTATTCAGGTTGTGACAAACCGCGCACTCTTTATTGTTTCAGTGCTGTCGTTACATAAATCATGGGGTGGTTTTTCACAGTGTAGACAGGCGCTTAGCGATGTGAAGCGTTTTCCGTTAACTATTATGATTTCATATGCCCGAACGGAAAGACGATTAACAGAAATAATCGCTGTGGAATAAGCCTGAATCAAGCGTGGTTTTTTATTTCGGCAATAACCTTTTCTTTATTTGAGAATATAAACGCGCATCAAAGGGGATTATTTTGCGCGTTTATCGCCTCATTGCGGCGCTTTTGCCATTGCCTCGCGGATAAGCCGTGCGAGGGTCCTGACCGCCTGCTCTTCGCGTTCGCCCCACGCCCAGGAGGCGTTAAAGCGAAAATAGTTATGCCAGCGCGCGCTGGTGGTGAACATTTTGCCAGGCGCAATGCTTATCTGGTGCGCCAGCGCTTGCTCGTGAAGCTTTCCCGCATCAAGCGCCGCGGGTAGTTCTATCCAGAGGAAATAGCCGCTCTCGCTGCGGTGAATTTTAACCGCCTGTGGAAAGTGGCGGCGCAGCGACTGCCACGCCGCCTGTTTGCGCTCCGCCAGCACGCGGCGCAAACGCCGCAGGTGGGTGTCGTAGCGCCGCGTGGCGAGATAATCCACCAGCGCCATCTGCATCGGCGAGCTGGTGGAGAGCGTGCTCATCAACTGGAGCTGCTGGATGCGCTGCGCATGGCGCCCCGCCGCCACCCAGCCGATGCGAAACCCCGCCACCAGGCATTTGGAAAACGACGAACAGTGCAGCGTCAGTCCCTGGTCATCCCAGGCTTTCACTGGCAGCGGTTTCTCGCGCCCGTAATAAAGCTCGCTGTAGACATCATCTTCAATCAGCACCACGTTGTAGCGCGAAAGCAGCGCCATCAGCTGCTGCTTTTTCTGCGCGCTCAGCGTAAAGCCCAGTGGGTTCTGGGCGTTGCTCATCAGCCAGCAGGCTTTCACCGGATACTCCTGAAGCGCTTTTTCCAGCGCCGCGAGATCGATGCCGTTGACCGCGTCAGTGGCGACAGAGAGCGCCTTCAGCCGTAAGCGCTCCAGCGCCTGGAGCGCGCCGTAAAAACACGGGTTTTCAACAATCACCCAGTCGCCGGGCTCGGTCACCGCCTGGAGGCTCAGGTTTAATGCTTCGAGCGCGCCTGCGGTAATGACAATTTCATCCGGCGAGACGTTCATGCCCTGCATCGCGTATCGCCGGGCGATGGCGTGGCGCAGCGCCTCATTGCCCGGCGGCAGGTTTTCTATCACGCTCATGGCGTTGGCCGAGCGGCTGACGCTTGAGAGCGAGCGGTTAAGCTGCGCCAGCGGAAAGAGGCGCGGATCGGGAAACGCGGAGCCGAACGGCACCACGGCGGCGTCGGTGCTCGCCTGGAGCACGTCGAAAATATAGGTGTTGATGTCGACCTGCTCATCGCGCGTCACCTGTTCGAGCGCCTGCGGCGCGCGCGGCGTTGGCTTCGGGGCGACGTAGTAGCCGGATTGCGGGCGCGCCACGATAATCCCCTGGCTTTCCAGCGTCTGATAGGCGTGGCTCACGGTCATAAAGCTCATGCCGCTGCTGACCACCTGCTCGCGCAGCGATGGCAGCCGGTCGCCGGGGTGCCACACCCCGAGGGCAATCTGATCGGTTATCTGCTGAGCCAGCCGCTGGTATTTTTTCATCGCACCTCGCGGCATCCGGCCGCATTCACAAGGGGTTAACGCAGAGCGCGTATCATCGTGCCGTCTGGTTAGATCAGGCAAGCAAAATCGCAACTTTTTATTTAACTGTTATAGTCAAATAACGTTTTTCTGTTTCTGCACGTTCGTGCTGCCCCGGATTACCATGATCGCGGACAACGATATGTCATGAGGTTTGCATGTTTGGTTTAGATGCGTTTCATCTGGCAAGGATTCAGTTCGCCTTTACTGTCTCTTTCCACATTATTTTCCCCGCTATCACTATCGGTCTCGCCAGCTATCTGGCGGTGCTGGAAGGGCTGTGGGTGAAAACGAAAAATCCGGTATGGCGCTCGCTGTACCATTTCTGGTCGAAAATTTTCGCCGTTAACTTCGGGATGGGCGTGGTCTCAGGCCTGGTGATGGCCTATCAGTTCGGTACAAACTGGAGCGGCTTTTCACAGTTTGCGGGCAGTATTACCGGCCCGCTGCTGACCTACGAAGTGCTGACCGCCTTCTTCCTGGAAGCCGGTTTCCTCGGCGTAATGCTGTTTGGCTGGAACAAAGTCGGCCCCGGCCTGCACTTTTTCTCCACCTGCATGGTGGCGCTCGGCACGCTGATTTCGACCTTCTGGATCCTGGCCTCTAACAGCTGGATGCACACGCCGCAGGGCTTTGAGATCCACAACGGCCAGGTGGTGCCGGTGGACTGGGTGGCGGTGATATTTAACCCCTCTTTCCCGTACCGCCTGCTGCATATGTCGATAGCGGCGTTCCTGAGCAGCGCGTTTTTTGTCGGCGCGTCTGCCGCCTGGCATCTGCTGCGGGGTAACGATACGCCCGCGATTCGCCGCATGTTCTCCATGGCGCTGTGGATGGCGCTGATTGTCGCCCCCATTCAGGCGATGATTGGCGATATGCACGGGCTGAATACGCTTAAGCATCAGCCCGCCAAAATCGCGGCCATCGAAGGCCACTGGGAGAACCCGCCGGGCGAGGCGACGCCGCTGACGCTCTTCGGCATCCCTGATATGGACGAAGAACGCACCAAATACGCGCTGGAAGTGCCAAAACTCGGCAGCATTATCCTGACCCACAGCCTCGATAAACAGGTGCCGGCGCTTAAGGAGTTCCCGAAAGAAGATCGGCCGAACTCCACCATCGTGTTCTGGTCGTTCCGTATTATGGTGGCGATGGGGCTTTTGATGATTCTGCTTGGCGTGATTAGCGTCTGGCTGCGTTACAAGAACCGCCTCTACACCTCTCGCCCCTTCCACCACTTCGCGCTCTGGATGGGGCCTGCCGGGCTGATTGCCATTCTCGCGGGCTGGGTGACAACCGAAGTGGGCCGCCAGCCGTGGGTTGTGTACGGGCTGCAACGCACCCGCGACGCGGTCTCCGGCCACGGCGACCTGCAGATGAGCCTGAGCCTTATCGCCTTTATCGTGGTTTATACCTCGGTCTTCGGCGTCGGCTACAGCTATATGGTACGACTGATTAAAAAAGGGCCGCAGCCGCTGGATGATATGCCTTCCAGCACCGACGGCAGACCCGCGCGTCCGCTGTCGGCGGCTGGCGAATCTCTGGATAGCACAGAGGAGAAAGCGTAATGGGCATCGATCTCTCCATTATCTGGTTCGTGATTATCGTCTTCGCCACGCTGATGTATATCGTGATGGACGGCTTTGATCTCGGCATCGGCATTCTGTTTCCGTTTGTGCGTGACGGCCACGACCGCGATGTGATGGTTAACAGCGTGGCCCCGGTGTGGGACGGCAACGAAACCTGGCTGGTGCTGGGCGGTGCGGGCCTGTTCGGCGCGTTTCCGCTGGCCTATGCCGTTATCATCGACGCGCTGACCATTCCGCTGACGCTGATGCTGATTGGCCTTATCTTTCGCGGCGTGGCGTTTGAGTTCCGCTTTAAAGCGACGCCCGCCCACCGGCCCTTCTGGGATAAAGCGTTTCTGAGCGGCTCGATCCTGGCGACCTTCTGCCAGGGCGTGGTAGTGGGTGCCGTGATCAACGGCTTTAAAGTCACAGGCCGCACCTTCAGCGGTTCGGCGCTCGACTGGCTGACGCCGTTCAACCTTTTCTGCGGTGTTGGGCTGGTGGTGGCCTATGCGCTGCTCGGCGCAAGCTGGATTGTCATGAAAAGCGAAAACCAGCTGCACCACAATATGCGTCGCCTCGCGCGCTCGCTGCTGCTGGCGCTGTTGGCGGTGATCGTCATCATCAGCGCCTGGACACCGCTTGCGCATCAGGCCGTTTCCGATCGCTGGTTCACGCTGCCAAATCTCTGGTTCCTGCTGCCGGTGCCGGTACTGGTGGCGCTGTTCAGCCTCTGGCTGTGGCGTAAGCTTGCGGACACAGAGAGCCACACGCTGCCGTTCGTGCTGACGCTGGGGCTGATTTTCTTAGGGTTCAGCGGGCTTGGCATCAGCATCTGGCCTCACATCATTCCGCCTGATATCACGCTCTGGGAGGCCGCCGCGCCGCCCGCAAGCCAGGGCTTTATGCTGGTGGGCGCGCTGCTGATTATCCCGATCATTCTGGTCTACACCTTCTGGAGCTACTACGTGTTCCGCGGCAAAGTTCAGCATGGGGAGGGCTATCACTGATGGAACATCACGATTCGCCGCGCTGGAAAAAGCTGCTGTGGCTGGTGGTAATCTGGTCCGCGAGCGTTCTGGCGCTCGGCGCGGTCAGCATGGTGTTGCGCCTGCTGATGAGCGCCGCCGGGTTAAAAACCCACTAATCTTCTTTCAGGCCAGCCTTCGCGTTGGCCTTTTTCTTCCCCCACCGCGTTTAACTCCCATTTATTGAAAGTTGTCTGCACAGGCGATAGCATTAAACAATCCATCCAGACGGATTGTTAACTATGAGCAAAGCACATCATCGTTCAAAATCACCCGAGGCGCTGCGCCAGACGCTGCTGGAATGCGCCGCCGGGGTTATCGCCGAGCAAGGCCTGACGGGGCTGACGCAAGAGAAGGTCATTCGCCGCGCCGGGATCAGCAAAGGCGGTTTACAGCACCACTTCCCGACCCGCCAGGCACTGGTGGACGGCGTGATGGATCACCTTGAACAGGCGCTGCTGGAAGAGATCCAGACGCTGATGGCGCAGGATCCGAACCCGAACGGCCGCGCCACTCGCGCTTATATTCATGCGTGTGTCAGAAAAATGCCGGACAGTGAACAGGCAATGCACCGCGCGCTGATGACGGCGATTTTCGCCGACCCGGCGCTTCAGCAGCGCTGGGGCGTCTTTCTGCGGGACGCCCTGCCGCGCGACGACGACGAGCATGCCTCGCCGGACGTCGCTCGGCGTCGGCTGCTCTGCCGCATGACGGCAGATGGATTCTGGTTTGCCGCGCTCTGCGGCGACCATACGGTACCGCCTGACGATCGGGCGGCATTAATCGAAACTCTACTGGCAATGACGGAGTAACATCATGACCTGGCTGCTGCTCTCTGTGGCGATTGTGTGTGAAGTGATTGGCACGACATTTTTAAAGCTTTCTGAAGGCTTTACCCGTCTGCTGCCGACGCTGGTAACGGCGGTCTGTTACGGCATGGCGTTCTGGTGCTTAAGCGTCACCATGCGCACCATTCCGACCGGCATTATTTACGCCATCTGGTCTGGCGTTGGCGTCGTGCTGATTGGCGTGGTGGGCTGGATTTTTCTCGGCCAGAAGCTCGATCTGCCCGCCATGCTCGGCATGGGGCTGATTATCGCAGGCGTGCTCGTGATTAACCTCTTCTCTCACGCGGTCTCGCATTGATTTTCCGCCGGGCACACTTGCCCGGCCATCGTGTTTTCTTATTATTACCCCTTGCCAGTCCTGCTTTGTTGCTTTCTCGACCTAAGGATAATCCTAAGTCAGAAAATATATTTATATCACGCATAAAAATAAAGGCACAGTATTATTAAGACTATAAGCGCAGCGGCAAATAATAACTTTTTAAATTGCGCGCGACTATTTCCTGAAATGATAATCACCACAAGAAACAATTATCACGCCGCGCTTATTTTCATTCGAAATAGCGGTATGTATTTTTTTGTCATTTATATGGATGGGAAGCGGCATTTATAAAATATAAAAAGCGCGGCACATCGCACCGTGTATTCCTCCGCTACCTTATGCTCACCCTGGCTTTCAGGTATTTCATTCAACGAGGTTTATCATGGTGCAGCAATCAGCAGTGCTGGATAAAGTGACGCCTGCCCGGGACCGCCTGACGGTCCGGGAGAAATTAGGTTTCGGATTTGGTGATGCGGCCTGCAATATGAGCTGGGGGCCGGTAACCATGTTTTTAACCTGGTTTTATACCGATATATTTGGCTTAAACGCCGCCCTTATCGCCACAATGTTTTTAGTGGTGCGGCTGCTCGATGCGTTTATTGATCCGGTCATCGGCGCGCTGGCGGACCGCTACCCGACCCGCCACGGCCGTTTTCGCCCGTGGATCCTCTACGGCTGCGTGCCCTTTTGCGCCATCTGTATTTTCGCGTTTTATACGCCGGATTTAAGCACCGGCGCGAAAGAGATTTACGCCTTCGTCACCTATTTGCTGCTCTCGGTACTTTACAGCACCGTGAATATTCCTTACTGCTCGCTTGGCAGCGTGATCACCGCAAACCCGGTAGACCGCGTGGCTTGCCAGTCCTACCGCTTCACCATGGCCAACAGCGCCGTGCTGCTCTGCTCTCTGACGCTGCTGCCGCTGGTCGATTATCTGGGCGGCGGCAACCAGCAGAAAGGCTTTTTTATTACTAACGCGATGTTCTCGGTTATCGGCCTGTGCCTGTTTTTACTCTGCTTTTTTAATACCCGCGAGCGCATTATGCCGCAGCGCGAAAAGCAGGAAAATATCGTGCGTAATTTCCGCTCGGCCTTTAAAAATGACCAGTGGCTGATGGTCGTCGCCGGGATGTTTATTGGCTGTATTCCGGCGTTCGTTTGCGGCGGCGCGACTATCTATTTCACCAAATATTTAATGCATCTCGATAACACCATGACGACGCTGTTTATCAGTATTGGCGTGGTCGCCTGCGTGCTCGGTAATCTCGCGACGAGTTTCGTCACCCGTTATATTTGCAAAGTGAAACTGTATATCGCCGTGGGCTTTATTACGGCCGCTATTTCCGTCGGGATTTATTTTGTCGACCCGCAAAATGTGATGCTGATCTTTATTCTCAATACGCTGCGCGCGTGGATTGGCGCGATTACCGTTCCGGTATTCTGGTCGTTTATCGCCGATGCCGACGATTATGGCGAATGGAAACTTAAAAAACGCATGTCCGGTATTTACGCCTCCGGCAACCTGTTTGCGCTGAAAGTGAGCCTCGCCATCGGCGGTGCCATTACCGCGCTGGTGCTTTCCGCCACGCATTATGTTCCTGAAGCCACCGTGCAGGCACCCGCAACACAGCAGGCCATTATGATGCTGATTACCTTTATTCCGGCCATCGGCGGCGTACTGACCTCCACCATTTTCCTGTTTTATAAGCTCGACAAAAAGACGATGCAGAAAATTCAGGATGACCTGAGCGTCGGCAAATATGCCAGCGATACCGCCCTTCGTTAATAAGGAGACGTTATGACCACGCTTTCATTCACGCTCGATCCGCAGAACGTGATTTCCGCCATCGACCCGCGCCTGTTTGGCTCGTTCATTGAACATCTGGGCCGCGCGGTCTACACCGGCGTCTATGAGCCGGAGCACCCGCTCGCGGATGAGGACGGGTTTCGTAAGGATGTGATCGATCTCGTCAAAGGGCTGCACGTCACCACGGTGCGCTACCCCGGCGGCAATTATGTCTCCGGTTTTAACTGGCGCGACAGCATCGGCCCAAAAGCAGATCGCCCGGTGCGCCTCGACTATGCCTGGATAAGTAAAGAGACCAACCAGTTTGGCATTGATGAGTTTGCGCGCTGGTGCGAAAAAACCGGCGTCGAGCCGATGATCGCCGTGAACCTCGGTACCGGCACGCCGCAGGAGGCAGGTTATTTCGCCGAGTACTGCAACCACCCCGGCGGCACGACACTCAGCGATTTGCGCATTCAGCACGGACGCCGCGAGCCGTATAACTTCCGCCTGTGGTGTCTTGGCAATGAGATGGACGGGCCGTGGCAGACCGGGCAAATGAACGCCCGCGAGTATGCGCATAAGGCGCGTGAAACCGCGAAAATCCTGCGCTGTATCGACCCTCAGGCGCAGCTGGTGGCGTGCGGCAGCTCCAGCTCGGCGATGACCACATTCCCGGAGTGGGACCGCATCGTGCTGGAAGAGCTGTACGATTACGTCGATTTCATCTCCTGTCATCAGTATTACGAGAACGAAGGCAGCGAGACCGATTTTCTCGCCTCGTTCGTCAATATGGATAATTTCATCGAAACCATCGTCAGCACCGCCAATTACGCCAAAGCGGTGCGGCGCAGCAATAAAGAGATGATGATCTCCTTTGATGAGTGGAACGTCTGGTATCTGCGCGGCGATCCGTGGGACGCGCCGATGAAAGATCCGGCGAACCGCTTCCGTGAGGCACCGCCGCTGCTGGAAGACCGCTATTCGTTTCTCGACGCGCTGGTGATGGGCGGGCTGCTCTGCTCGCTGCTGAACCACGCCGACCGGGTGAAAATGGCGAGCCTGGCGCAGCTGGTGAATGTCATCGCGCCGATTTTCACGGAGCCTGGCAAAGGCGCGCTCTGCCAGACGCTTTACTGGCCGTTCGAGATGGTCGCGAGCGTCAGCGACGGCGTGGTGCTGCGCCACCAGCTGCCGGTGCCGACGTTTGCGAGCAAATATGGCGACGCCCGCAACGTTCAGTCGTCGGTGGTGTATAACGAGGCGCGCGGCGAAATTTATCTATTCGCCGTGAACTGCGATTTCACCACCGCTTATGAGCTTGATATCAACCTGCCCGCCTTCAGCGACTGCCGTCTGAAGGAACACAAAATACTGCGCAGCGACGACCTCTATGCGAAAAACACCTTCGACGATCCGAACCGCGTGCGCCCGGAGATTATCGATTACCCGCACGGCAGCCTGCGTGAAAACACACTCACGCTCGCGCCGCTGACCTGGAACCGTATCACGCTCTCGGTCGCCCGCGCGTAAAGGAGAACGCCCCGCGCCTCGCGCGTACGGAATAAAACCTCTGACAGGCCCGCACCGCCGTTTTTGGACGGCGGTAAGGCCGCCTTATGCCCAAAAACTGACAACAATAAGAGAGACACGATGAAAAAGATGATGGTACTGCCCTGTGTGTTCAGCCTGCTTGCGCCCTGCGCGATGGCGGAAATGAAAGTGACTACGCCGCAGGGCGATCTAAAATTCTACGGCGATGTGGAATTTAACGTCGACGCGGCGAGCCGCACCGGGCAGCTTACGTCGCTGCGCACCTCTGACGATAAAGACTGGAAACCGGGCGACCATGAAAAGTGGGACGTCAACGGCCGTATTCTGCTGGGCGTGGATGGCTACCGTGAGAAGAACGGCAATTTCGCCGGCTTCACGGTGCAGCCGCTCGCGGATCTGTCAGGGCATACCAATCTTGATGACGCGGCGTTTTACTTCGGCCAGCCGCAGGCCTGGAAAATCAAGGTCGGCCGTTTTGAAGCTTACGACATGTTCCCGCTCAATCAGGACACCTTTATTCAGTACTCCGGCAACACCGCGAACGATATTTACGGCGACGGCTTCGGCTACGTCTACATGATGAAAGAGGGCCGCGGGCGCAGCAGCAACGGCGGCGCGGTGCAGTTCAGCGGCGAATACGGCAACTGGTATTTCGAGCTGAACAATATGGTGAAAGACGGCACCACGCTGTTTGCCGACGATACCTATCACGGCAACGCGCTGGAGAATAAAAAGAACGTCATTTATATGCGCCCGGTGGTTGCGTGGCGCGACGACCACTTCTCCGCCGCCGTGGCGATGGAAACCAACGTGGTGAGCAACGCTTACGGCTATAACGACGCCCAGGGGCGGTTTCAGGATCAGTCAGACCGCACCGGCTATGGCGCGACCTTCACCTGGAACAGCCTGAAGAACGATCCGGACGACGGCACGGTGATTAACCTTAATACCGCCTATATGAACGCCGATGACGAAACCGACTTCAGCGCCGGGGCCAACGTGCTGTGGCGTCATCTGGAGCTTGGCTATATCTACGCCCATAACAATATTGATGACTTCAATATGTCGAGCGTTGGTGAAGAGGACGGCCAGCTGAAATATCCAGGCAAATATGACATTCACACCGTACATCTCTCTTACGGCTTCACTAACGTGATGGATATGGACAACTTTAATATCTACCTCGGTGCCTACTGGTCGCAGCTCTCGCTTAAAGAGAGCGACTACGATAACGAAGGCGATAAAGACCGCTACGGCGCCCGCGTGCGCTTTAAATATTTCTTCTGACGCCCTCGCCCCTTCGCGCCTGCGGAGGGGCCAAATATATTTTCCGCATTTAGATAGCGATTTTTGTTGGTTCTCATCCCCGACGGCCTGCGTTTTTATAACGTCGACAGACAGTTAATAACAACGGACGATAAGGGACATTCACCATGCATTTTTCCATTACCGCGCGCGGCGTGGCGCTCGGCCTCGCGTTTGGGCTGATAAATACGGCCAGCGCCGCGCCGGTGAAAGGCGGCACGCTGATTTATCTGGAGCAGCAGGCGCACACGACGCTCTACCCGCCCGCAGGCGGCTTTTACCCCAACGGCGGCATCCTGAACCAGATAACCGATAAGCTCACCTGGCAGAACCCAAAAACGCTGGAAATAGAGCCGTGGATAGCGCAGTCCTGGAGCAGCAACGCGGATAAAACCGAATACACCTTTAAAATCCGCCCCGGCGTAACGTTCTCTGACGGCACGCCGCTTGACGCCAGTGCGGTGGCGAAAAACTTCGACACCTACGGACTTGGCAATAAGGCGCAGCGCCTGCCGGTTTCCGAGGTCATCAATAACTATCAGCGCAGCGAAGTCGTCGATCCGCTGACGGTGAAGTTTTACTTCAGCAAACCCTCGCCCGGCTTTTTACAGGGCACCTCGGCGATTGGCTCCGGGCTGGTGTCGCTCAGTACGCTCGCGCGCAATCTTGATGAGCTTGGCGACGCGCGGCATATCATCGGCTCCGGCCCGTTTGTGGTACAGAGCGAGACGCTGGGCCGCGAGGTGAATCTTACCGCGCGCAAGGATTATCAGTGGGGGCCGCAGAACAGCGCGCAGCAGGGCCCGGCGAATCTCGACGGCATTAAAATCGTGGTGACGCCGGAGGACAGCGTGCGCATCGGCGCGCTGCTGGCAGGCCAGGCGGACGCCATTCGCCAGGTGCAGGCGTATGATGAAAAACAGGCGGCGGATCAGCAGTTTCCTGTCTATGCCGCGCCGACCCGCGGCGTCAATGACAGCATCGCCTTTCGCCCCGCCAACCCGCTGGTGGCCGATGTAAAAGTGCGCCAGGCGCTGCTTCACGCGACCAACGCGCGCCAGATTGTCGATACCCTCTTTTCACCGAACTATCCGGTCGCTACTTCTGTGGTGGCGAAAAGCGCGCCCGCCTATCGCGATTTAAGCGCCAGACTGACCTTTGACCCCGCGCTTGCGAACCGTTTGCTGGATGAAGCCGGCTGGCAAAAAGGCGCGAACGGGATTCGAACCAAAGCGGGACAGCCGCTGAGCCTGACGGTTTATGAATCGCTGCCGCAGCCGCAGAATAAAGAGGTGCTGCAACTGGTGGCGCAGCAGTGGAAACAGGTGGGCGTGCAGCTCAACGTGCGCGCGGGCGACGCGGGCACCAAAGCGCAGGACAGCCTGGACCCGGCCAAAACGCCGGTGAACGTGGTGGAGGTGGGCCGCGCCGATCCGGACGTCATCAAAAGCCAGTTCCACCCGTTAAACCGCGACGCGCTGCTGCAAAAAGGCGGCCTGAGCCAGAAAACCGATTTTATCGACGACAAGCTTAATGCGCTGCTCACCACCATCGCCTCGGAGGTCGACCCGCAAAAACGTCTCGCAGCGGCGGGCGACGCGCAGGCGTATCTCATCGATAACGCCTACATCATTCCGATTTTCGAAGAGCCGCAGGTCTACGCCGCCGCGCCGTGGGTGAAAAACCTCACGTTTGAAGCGGTAGGCCGTCCGAGCTTTTACGGCGTCTGGCTGGAGAAACACTGATGGACGGGCGTTATCTCGCCGCGCGGGTTGGTCAGGCGCTGCTGGTGTTGTGGGCGAGCTTTACGGTTTCGTTTGTGCTGCTGCAACTGCTGCCGGGCGATGCGATCGCCATTAAGTTTCAGAACCCGGAGCTTGGGTTAAACGCCGCCCAGATAGCGCAGATGCGCACCGCCTACGGTGCCGACGCGCCGCTGTGGCGGCAATACCTGGAAAGCCTCGGCGGCGCGCTGCGCGGCGATTTCGGCTTTTCTCTCCAGGCGGGCGTACCGGTGAGCGCCCTGCTCGCGGCAGGCCTCCCCGCCACGCTGCGCCTCGCCGCGCTCGGGTTTACGCTGGCGCTGGTTATCGCCGTCCTGCTCGCCGCGCTCTCCACGCTGAGTTACGGGCGCGTGCTGCGTCGGGCGTTCGCGGCGCTGCCGTCGCTGTTTGTCGCGGTGCCGACGTTCTGGCTCGGCATCACGCTTATTCAGCTTTTTTCTTTCCAGTGGCGGCTCATCCCGGTGATTAATCCGGGCTTCTGGGAGGGGCTGATACTGCCGGTGATGACGCTTGCGGTGCCCATCAGCGCCCCGCTGGCGCAACTGCTGATTCGCAATATTGACGTGGTGATGCACCAGCCCTTTGTTACCGTCGCGCGCGCCAAAGGCGCCAGCCACCGCGGCGTGTTGTGGCGTCACGTGGCGCGCAACGCCCTGCTGCCGGTGCTGACCGTCGCGGGCCTGCTGCTGGGTGAACTCATCGCCGGCGCGCTGGTGACCGAAACCGTGTTTGGCTTAAACGGGCTTGGGCAACTGACCCGCGACGCGGTGAACAATCAGGATCTGGCCGTGTTACAGGCCATCGTACTGGTGGCGGCGCTCGGGTTTGTACTCATCAATCTGCTGGTGGATCTGCTCTATCCGCTGCTCGATCCCCGGCTGTCACTGTCGCGGAGGGCCGCCTGATGACCACACTTGACCTCTCACACGTCCGGGCGCGCCGCGGGCGTTTTTTGCGCCGCCCGCATCTGCCGCCAGGGCTGGCGCTCGCCTGGCTTACGCTGTTGCTGGCCGCGCTGTGGGCGCTCTTTCCGTCCCTCTTCACCGCGTTTGATCCGCTCACCGGCACGCCGGGCGCGCAGCGCCTGCCGCCGGGAGCCGAACACTGGCTCGGCACCGATCAGCTGGGGCGCGATCTTTACGCCCGGCTGGTCTGGGGCGCGTCGCATACGCTCAGCGGCGCGCTGGTAGCCGTCGCGCTGGGGCTTGGCGCAGGCACGCTGTATGGCGTCGTCGCGGGTGCCGCGGGCGGTCGCACCGAGCAATGGCTGATGCGGCTGGTGGATGTGCTGCTCGCGATCCCCGGCCTGCTGCTGGCGCTGTGCGTCATCATTCTGCTTGGTTTTGGCACGGTGAACGCCGCGCTGGCGGTGGGCGTCACCTCGGTGGCGAGCTTCGCGCGTCTTGCCCGCGCCGAAGTCGTCCGCGTGCGGCATACCGATTATGTCGAGGCGGCGATCGCCTGCGGCGGCACGTTCTTCAGCACGCTGTGGCGCCATATTCTACCCAACTCGCTGACCTCGGTGCTGGCCTACGCCGCGCTCCAGTTCGGCAACGCCATTCTTGCGCTCTCCACGCTGAGCTTTCTCGGTTACGGCACGCCGCCGCCCACGCCGGAATGGGGGCTGCTCATTGCCGAAGGGCGCAACTATCTCTCGACCGCCTGGTGGCTCACCACCTTCCCCGGCGTTGCGGCGATCGCCGTGGTGCTGGCCGCCAATACCCTCAGCCACCACTACACCCGGAGAGCATGATGAGCGAACCTGTACTGAATGTGCGCAATCTGAGCCTCGGCTGGCGTCACGGGCGCGACGTGCGCCGTGTGGTTCATAACGTCTCTTTTTCCGTCGCTCCCGGCGAAGTGCTGGCGATTGTCGGCGAATCCGGCTCCGGCAAGACCACGCTCGCGCAGACGATTATCGGGCTTGCGGGCGAAAACGGCGTATGGCTGGGCGGGGATATCCGCCTGAACGGCGAAACGATAACCCACGCGAGCGAGCGGCGGATGAACGCGCTGCGCGGCAAAGTCATCAGCCTGGTGCCGCAGGACCCCGGCAGTTCGCTGAACCCGGTGAAAACCATCGGCGATCAGGTCGCAGAGGTGTTAGCGCTTCACACCGGGCTTAGCCGCCGCGCGCGTGACGCAGAAGTGGTGGCGCTGCTTGCGCGCGTCGGGCTGAGCGAACCGGCGCTGCGGGCGAAACAGTATCCGCACCAGCTCTCCGGCGGCATGAAACAGCGGGTGCTGATCGCCATTGCGCTGGCGCTGAAGCCCGCGCTTATCATCGCCGATGAGCCCACCAGCGCGCTGGATGTGACGGTGCAGGCGCGCATTCTCGATCTGCTGGATGAACTGCGCCGCGACGCCGGCACCGCCGTGCTGTTTATCACGCACGATCTGGCGCTCGCCGCCTCGCGCGCCGACCGGCTGCTGGTGTTTCGTCACGGCGAGATCCAGGAGCTGGGGAGTGCAGCGCAAATCACCCACGCGCCGCGCGCGGCCTATACCCGGCAACTGTTTGCCGACGCCCCGGCGTTCGCCGACGGCTTTCGTCCCCGCCCGGCGCGAAATGGCCCGCCGGCTGCGGAGATCCGGGCGCTAACGCAGCGTTTTACGCTCGGCGGCGGCCATACGTTGACCGCGCTGGATGCGGTAAACCTGACGCTGGAACGCGGCATGACCCATGCGCTGGTGGGCGAATCCGGCAGCGGCAAAACCACGCTGGCGCGCATTTTGCTCGGCTTTCAGACGCCGGTCAGCGGCACGGTGACGGTGAATGGCAACGAGTACGCCACGCTTACGCGTGAAGCACAACGCCCGCTGCGCCAGACGATTCAGATGGTGTGGCAGAACCCGTTCTCGTCGCTCGATCCGCGCCAGAGTCTGTTCTCGATTATCGAAGAGCCGCTTCGCAACTTTACCCGCCTCTCCCGCGCCGAGCGGCGCGAGAAGGTCTGTGACATGGCCGCGCGCGTGGCGCTGCCCCCTGCGCTGCTCGCGCACAGGCCGCATCAGCTCTCCGGCGGCCAGCGTCAGCGTGTGGCGATCGCGCGGGCGCTCATCCCCGGCCCGCAAATCGTCATTCTTGATGAGGCGACGTCAGCGCTGGATGTCACCGTACAGGCGCAGATCCTGACGCTCCTTGAAACCCTGCAGGATGAGCTTTGCCTCACCTACCTGTTTATCTCTCACGATCTGGCGACCGTGCGCCGCTTCGCGCACCAGGTCTCGGTGCTGCGTGCCGGAAAGCTTGTGGAGCATGGCGATGTCGCCACGGTCTTCCGCGCGCCGCAAAACGACTACACGCGCCAGTTGCTTAACGCCATTCCGGCGCCCCGCCCGTTTAATAAGGATGTCGCATGACCAAAAAACGCTTAGGTTTTTTCACCCGCCTGCTGGACCGCGTCAGCGCGGCCGAGCGCTACCGCCTCGCCACCGAGCAGATCCTGCACGCCGAACGCAGCGGTTTCGACACCGCCTGGGTGGCGCAGCATCACTTTCATGAAGCGGAAGGCGGGCTGCCCTCGCCGCTGCTGTTTTTAGCGCACGTGGCGGCGCAGACCCGGCGCATCCGGCTCGGTACGGGGATCATTACGCTGCCGATGGAATCGCCGCTGCGCGTGGCGGAAGACGCCGCCGTGCTGGATCTGCTCAGCGACGGGCGCGTGGAGCTGGGGCTGGGCTCCGGCGGTACGCCCTCATCGTTCCCGCCGTTCGGGCTGCAAAGCGAGGAACGCGGCGAAGCCTATGGGCGTCATCTGGCGCTGCTGCGCGCGGCGCTGAACGATGAGCCGCTGGCGGGCACCGATAATCACCTCTACCCGGCGGCGCGCGGGTTGCGCCTGCGGCTCTGGCAGGCGACTTTCTCGGTGGACGGCGGCGCGCGCGCCGGCCGCGACGGCGACGGCCTGATGCTGTCACGCACCCAGCCGCGTCCGCCAGGCGAGCCGGATATGCCGCTGGACGCGTTGCAAAACCCGATTATCGACGCCTATCTCGACGCGCTGCCCGTCGGCGTCGCGCCGCGCATTATGGCCTCGCGCACCGCGTTTGTGACGGATAACGGCGACGACGCCCGCCGCTTCGCGCAAACCGGGCTTGCGGCCCAGGCGACGCAGTTCCGCGCCCAGGGCCACCGGCTCGCGGGCGAGACGCTGGAGGATTATATCGCCGCGTTCGATGTCCATCTCGGCACGCCGCAGGAAACGCTCGCCACGCTGTCGCGCGATACGGCGCTGGCGCGCGCCACCGTTCTGTCGTTCCAGGTGCACTCTATCGATCCGCCGCACCCGTTTATTTTGCGCTCCATCTCACTGCTGGCGCAGCAGGTGGCCCCCGCGCTTGGCTGGAAACCGGCAGCGCCGTTCGCTGATGTCGCCTCCCTTAACCCGATCAAGGAAACCTTATGACCCGCTCGCCCGATCTTCTCGATATCCTGGCGGATATCGCCCCCGGCTCTCCGCTGGCGCTGGCGCGCGCCACCCGCGATGCCGCCACGCAGAACACTGCCCGTAGCCGCGAGGCCCTGTTTAACGGCATAAGCGATCTCACCCGCGCGGAGCGCCTGCAGCTCGCCCGCGAGGTGGCGCGCTGGCATGAGGATGAGGCGCTGTACGCACACTATTCGGCGGCGCTGAAAGACGAACAGGCGCCGCCCGCGCGTCTCTCCGCCGCGCTCGGCCATGCGGAGATCCTGGCGTTTCGCCCGGTACAGGCGACCGCGCAGGCGATAACGGCGCTGACGGACGCCGGGTTTAGCGAAGAAGCCATTGTGACGCTCGCGCAGGTGGTGGCGTTTGTCAGTTTTGAGAGCCGACTGCTGCGCGGTTACCGGCTGATTAACGGCGGGCGCGTGGCGGGCGAAACGGCCATTCCGCCCGCCGGCCGCTGGCATACCACGCCCACCACGCACAGTGGACAGCCTGCCCCGACCGCCTTCACGCAGGATGAGCTGGGCTGGGAGCCGTGGCTTGCGCCGAAAGCGCTCGCCGCCTTCAGCCCGGACGAGCAGGAGACGCTGCGCCGTTTCGGACATCAGGATTCCGGGTATTTCCGCCTGCTGGCGCGTAACCTGCCCGTGCTGGAAGCCCGGACGCTGACGGACAAAGGGATTTTCTACACTCCAGGCGGGCTGGCGCGGGCGGAGCGTGAGCTGGCGGCGACGGTCGCGAGCAAAGTGAATGGCTGCATTTACTGCGCCTCGGTGCATGCGCGCAAGGCGAGTCAGCTGTCCAAAGATAACGACGCGGTGCAGCTGCTGCTGGAGGTGGCGCCGGGCGGGAGCCTGAGCGCCGGACAGTCGGCGCGCTGGCAGGCGATTATCGATTTCAGCGCGGCGCTGTCGGCCACCCCCGCCACGGCTGGCGCGGCGCATGTGGCAGCACTCCGTGAGCTGGGGTTGACCGATCTCGAGCTGCTGGATCTGGTGCAGGCCACGGCGTTTTTCGCCTGGGCCAACCGCCTGATGCTGACGCTCGGCGAGCCTTTTATTCCGGCCTGACCTGCCGCCGGGCGCGTGAGTGCCCGGCTACTGCGCGTTAAACGGGCTGTGGTGATTCAGAACGGCGTCAATCACCTGCAGCGCGCCGCTCTGGTTGTTAGAGCTGGTTGTATAACGCGCGGTCTCTTTCACTTCCGCCGCCGCGTTATCCATCGCAAACGAGTATTTCACCAGACGCAGCATTTCGAGGTCATTGGCGCTGTCGCCCACCGCCACGCAGGCGTCCGGCGTGATGTTCCAGCGCGCCATCAGACGCTCAAGGCCGCTCGCTTTGTGCGAGCCGGGAATAATCAGATCGACAAAACCGTAGCCGCTGGTCACGGGCTTAACGACGCCTTCCAGCTCGTTATGCAGGTTTTCAATCAGCGCGGGAATCTGGTCATCCGGCAGGTTAAGCGAGAATTTGAAAATGACGTCGTCGATATCGAGCAGGTTCTCCACCGGCTTCAGGCGGTGATAATGCTTCGCCATCAGGCTGATGAACGCCTCCGGCGCGCCCGCCTGGTAGTACGCGCTCGCAAGCCCGCACACCACATAGTTGAAATCGCCCTGCGCCTGGAGCGTATTCACCACCTGGTGATACTGCTCGCGGGTCAGCTCGCCGTGATGAATGCGCTCGCCGTGGTCATAGACCAGCGCGCCGTTTTCGGCGACAAAGGCTATTTCGTCTTTGATCTCCGGAAAAAACGAGATGAGCTGGTAATACTGGTTACCGCTCGCCACCACGAATTTAATGCCTTGCTGCTTCAGCGCCGCATACTGCGTGGTAAACCTTTCTTTATCGTACTGTTTGTTATCGTTAAGAAAGGTGCCGTCCATATCTACTGCGATGAGCTGAATTTTCATACTGCCTCATTGAGTCATTACCACATAAGCGGCTCATGCTATCACTGTTTCATGCAGATTCCATATGAGTAAAGGTGGAATCATTTTCATATGAAACCTTCAGGTTTGCGCGAAGCGTCTCTGTTTAAAGATAGCGGAAACCGCAGCGCGGCTGACAGGAAGTATGATGCAGAAAAACCGGGCGCAGACGCCCGGTATGGATTAGCGGCTGCGCTTGGCGTGGCGCTCCCAGTTCTCCTGCTTCGCCTCGGCGGATTTTTTCAGCGCCACATAGCAGGCCCCGCTGCCGCCGTGGTGGGCGAGCGCGGTGCAAAACGCCTGTACGTCATCAAGCTCGGTCAGCCAGCGCGCCAGATAGCTGCGCACGACATTGGCATGGGAGTTATCCTCGCGCCCTTTGCCGTGAATGATCAGCAGATTGCGCAGTCCGTCGCGTTTCGCCTGGTGAATGAAGGCAAAGAGCATCTGGCGACACTGCTCCACGGGCTGGCGCAGCAGATTTAGACTCGCCTGCTGGGTATATTTACCGAGCCGCAGTTTATCCAGCACGCCCTGCTGTAACCCCTCGCGGCGGAATTCCAGCGGCTGTTCGCGCGGAATGAGATCCAGAAAACCGGTGGTCAGCGGGTTGTCGAGTTGTAACGTGTCGATACGCGGCGCAAGGCGCGGGGCTTTCGGTTTCAGGCACGGCGCGACGTTGGCGTTTTTCAGGGGTTTGACATCTTCCATGGCGTCAAGAAAGAGTGATTTGTCGTCAGGGTTCACGGTCAATCCTCCGGGACTTCGTCAAGGCGCACACTATAGCCTCCCTTTCAGAATGGCTCAATGTGCAGCGCTGTGCGCACTATTTTCTGCCGGGATTTCTCATGACGGGTAGAGGCGATGTGATTAATGTCAAAAAAAGCGGATACATTTTTCGGGTTGCCGTTTCATATTCATTGTCAGGCGGGATCACATTATTCAGTTTCGTTAATGCTTTGTGTTAAATATATGTGAATGAAATCACCCCTTCGCTGTGACAATATGCATTTGTGTTGCTATATATTCTTTATCCGCATGTTAAGGAATAATAACCGCGGTAACAAAGCCTGGACGCATTGCTGTGTGTACTATGGGGCCTGAATATGATGTCTTCAGGCTCTGTTTTTTTATTTCCAGAAAAAAGAGAGGCTGATCTGTTTTTTCCGGAAATGCAGGCGGCAAGCGTGAAGGTTACCTTTATCCTGCCCTTTGCAGCGCTTTTGGTGCGCCGTTTGACGGCCGCTTCGGGCAATGGAATGCCCGCCGTTCTCCCTCTCCGCTCCTCCTGTGGCGGTATGGCGAGCCACCCGCCGCCATGCTATGTTGACGCCTCAAAAAAGGAGACCGCGAATGCTGACGTTACTGGAAGATAAAATCGACACGCCGTTAGGACCGCTGTGGGTTATCGCCGATGAACAGTCGCGCCTGCGCGCCGTTGAGTGGGAAGAACACAGCGATCGTATGGAGCAATTGCTTGCCATTCATTACCGTCAGGAAGGCTTTCGCCGCGTGGGATGTAACAACCCCGGCGGGCTTTCAGACGCGCTTCGCGCATGGTTTGCAGGCGATCTGGCCGTTATCGATAATCTGCCCACCGCCACGGCGGGAACCCCGTTTCAGCGCGAAGTCTGGCAGATGCTGCGCACTATTCCCTGCGGACAGGTGATGCATTATGGCGAGATGGCGGAGCGTTTAGGGCGTCCGGGCGCGGCTCGCGCCGTGGGTGCGGCGAACGGCTCGAACCCCATCAGCATTGTGGTGCCGTGTCATCGCGTTATAGGGCGTAACGGCACCTTAACCGGTTATGCGGGCGGCGTGGCGCGTAAAGAGTGGTTATTGCGCCATGAAGGTTATTTACTGATTTAATTCACACTGTAAAATAATATTTTCTGGAACTTATTAAATACGCTTTAATTCAGATGGATGGCAGTAAACGTCAGATTTAAACCAGGATCTTTTCCCTGTTTGCGCATTAGCCGGATTTACCTGTACGGTCAAAATATGTTAAAATTGACCAATATCAATTAAGGCTTGAGCGAACTTATGATCCCGGAAAAGCGAATTATACGACGCATTCAGTCTGGCGGTTGTGCCATCCATTGCCAGGATTGCAGTATCAGCCAGTTGTGTATCCCTTTTACCCTGAATGAGCATGAGCTTGATCAGCTCGATAATATTATCGAGCGCAAAAAGCCCATCCAGAAAGGGCAGACGCTCTTTAAAGCGGGCGATGAATTAAAATCGCTGTACGCTATCCGTTCCGGCACGATTAAGAGCTACACCATTACCGAACAGGGCGACGAGCAGATCACCGGCTTCCACCTGGCAGGCGATCTGGTGGGTTTTGATGCTATCGGCACCGCGCATCACCCAAGCTTTGCTCAGGCGCTGGAAACCTCCATGGTCTGTGAAATCCCGTTCGAGACGTTAGACGACCTCTCCGGCAAAATGCCGAGCCTGCGCCAGCAGATGATGCGTCTGATGAGCGGCGAGATCAAAGGCGACCAGGATATGATCCTGTTGCTGTCGAAAAAGAACGCCGAGGAGCGCCTCGCGGCCTTTATCTACAATCTCTCGCGCCGTTTCGCCGAACGCGGCTTCTCTCCGCGCGAGTTCCGTCTGACCATGACCCGCGGCGATATCGGCAACTATCTGGGCCTGACCGTGGAAACCATCAGCCGTCTGCTCGGCCGTTTCCAGAAGAGCGGCATGCTGGCGGTGAAAGGCAAATATATCACTATCGAAAACCATGAAATCCTGGCAGAACTGGCCGGACAATCCCGCAACGTGGCATAAGTTTTTCCTCTCCCGCCGGATCGTTAAATTTTCGTGATTTATTGATCCGGCTGGGAATTCTCTCCTGTTTCATTCACACCATATGGGTTACTCTTAAATGACAAACTGTGGGTAAGCAGTTGTAAGGAGACCCTGTATGGCAAGGTATCAAAACATGCTGGTGGCCATCGACCCCAATCAGGATGACCAACCGGCTTTACGGCGAGCAGTTTATCTACATCAGCGAATCGGCGGGCGCATTAAAGCCTTTCTGCCGATTTATGACTTTTCCTACGAAATGACCACCCTGCTCTCCCCGGATGAGCGCACCGCCATGCGCCAGGGCGTCATCAGCCAGCGCACCGCGTGGATACGCGAGCAGGCAAAATATTATTTAGAAGCGGGCGTGCCCATTGATATCAAAGTGGTCTGGCATAACCGCCCCTTCGAAGCCATCATTCAGGAAGTCATCAGCGGCGGTCACGATCTGCTGCTGAAAATGGCGCACCAGCACGACCGTCTGGAATCCGTGATTTTCACGCCGACCGACTGGCACCTGCTGCGTAAATGCCCCTGCCCGGTCTGGATGGTGAAAGACCAGCCGTGGCCGGAAGGCGGTAAAGCCGTGGTGGCGGTGAATCTCGCGAGCGAAGAACCTTACCACACGGGCCTGAACGAAAAACTGGTGCGTGAAACGCTGCACCTGGCCGAACAGGTTAACCATACCGAAGTGCATCTGGTGGGCGCTTATCCGGCAACGCCGATTAACATCGCCATCGAACTTCCCGACTTTGACCCGAGCGTTTACAACGACGCCATTCGCGGCCAGCATCTGCTGGCGATGAAAGCCCTGCGCCAGAAATTCGGCATCGGCGAGCGCGTCACGCATGTTGAAAAAGGGCTGCCGGAAGAAGTCATCCCGGATCTCGCGGAGCATTTACAGGCCGGGATTGTGGTGCTGGGCACCATCGGGCGCACCGGGATTTCCGCGGCGTTTCTCGGCAACACCGCCGAGCAGGTGATTGATCATCTGCGCTGCGACCTGCTGGTGATTAAGCCGGACGATTTCCAGAGCACCGTTGAGCTGGATGATGAAGAGGACGATGAGGACTAAGGTCTCATCTGTCTCAAGAAAACCCGCCGCCCGGCGGGTTTTTTATTGCCGCAACGCAGGCGACAGACGAAAAAAAACCGCCAGCGGGCTGGCGGTTCTGGTTATACAAGCGAATTACAGCGCTTTCAGAATGGCGTCAACGCTCGCTTTGGCATCGCCAAACAGCATCTGCGTGTTCTCTTTAAAGAACAGCGGGTTCTGCACGCCGGCATAGCCGGTATTCATGGAGCGTTTGAAGACCACCACGTTCTGCGCCTTCCACACTTCCAGCACCGGCATCCCGGCGATGGGGCTTTTCGGATCGTCCTGGGCGGCCGGGTTGACGGTGTCGTTCGCGCCAATCACCAGCACCGTGTCGGTATCGCTGAAATCGTCGTTGATCTCATCCATCTCCAGCACGATGTCATAAGGCACTTTCGCCTCCGCCAGCAGCACGTTCATATGGCCTGGCAGACGCCCCGCCACCGGGTGAATACCAAAACGCACCTTGATGCCGCGCGCGCGCAGCTTCTCGGTGATTTCCGCCACCGGGTACTGCGCCTGCGCCACTGCCATGCCATAGCCCGGCGTGATGATGACGGAAGTCGAGTTTTTCAGCATCTCTGCCGTCTCTTCCGCCGTGATTTCGCGGTGCTCGCCCACTTCGTCGCTCTCGCCGGTGGAAGATCCGTCGGTGCCGAACCCGCCCGCGATCACGCTGATAAATGAGCGGTTCATCGCCTTACACATGATGTACGAGAGGATAGCACCCGAAGACCCCACCAGCGCGCCGGTGACGATCAGCAGATCGTTGCTCAGCATAAAGCCTGCCGCCGCGGCCGCCCAGCCGGAGTAGGAGTTCAGCATGGAGACGACCACCGGCATATCCGCGCCGCCAATGGACGCCACCAGATGCCAGCCGAACGCCAGCGCGATAACCGTCATCACGAAAAGCGCAAAGCCCTGCATGCCGGCGCTCTCCGTCTGCACGAAAATCAGCAGCAGAATGAAAGAGACGACCAGCGCCGCGAGGTTCAGCTTGTGACGATTCGGCAGCATCAGCGGTTTAGAGGAGATCTTGCCGCGCAGCTTGCCAAACGCCACCACCGAGCCGGTGAACGTCACCGCGCCGATGAAAATGCCGAGGAACACCTCAGTCAGGTGAATATTGACCAATACCGGCGCGAGGCCCGGCTCGTGGTGCAGGTAGCTGTTAAAGCCCACCAGCACCGCCGCGAGACCCACAAAGCTGTGCAGAATAGCCACCAGCTCCGGCATTTCCGTCATTTCGACACGTTTAGCAAGGCGAATACCGATAGCTCCGCCGATCGCCATCGCGATGATTATCCAGCCCACGTTGCTGGCGTATGGCCCAAAAATGGTGGCAATCAGCGCAATCGCCATCCCCGCGATGCCGAACAGGTTGCCCTGCCGTGAGGTTTCGTGCTTCGAAAGCCCCGCCAGGCTGAAAATAAAGAGAATTGCGGCGACGATGTACGCAGCCGTAACTAATCCTCCAGACATAACTTACCCCTTAGTTCTTCCGGAACATTTTCAGCATGCGCTGAGTGACGGTGAAACCACCAAAAATATTAATGCTGGCGATGAGGATCGCGATAAAGCTAAAGAAGCTTATCCAGCCGCCATCGCCAATCTGCAACAGCGCGCCGACGACGATAATCCCGGAGATGGCGTTGGTGACTGACATCAGCGGCGTATGCAGCGCATGTGAGACGTTCCAGACGACGTAATAGCCAACCACGCAGGCGAGCGCGAACACGGTGAAGTGGCCGAGGAACTCTTTCGGGGCGACATTCGCCAGCCAGCCGAACAGAATAATGGCGAGCGCAATCAGCGCGTATTTACGCCACGGTGACGAAGGCGCAGGCGGCTCGACCGGCGCGGCTTGCGGTTTTGCGCTGGCAGCCGCTTGCGGCTGCGCGGAAACCTGAATCGGCGGCGCAGGCCAGGTGACTTCGCCGTCGCGAATCACCGTCACGCCGCGCACCACGACATCGTCAAAATCAACGACCACCGCGCCGTCTTTCTCCTTGCACAGCAGTTTCAGGAGGTTAACCAGGTTGGTGCCGTAGAGCTGTGACGACTGCGTCGGCAGGCGGCCCGGCAGATCGGTATAACCAATCACCTTCACGCCGTTGGCGGTGACGAAAATTTCATTCGGCACGGTGTATTCGCAGTTGCCGCCGTTTTGCGCCGCCAGATCGACAATCACGCTGCCCGGCTGCATGGAATCGACCATTTCACGGGTAATGAGCTTCGGTGCCGGTTTGCCCGGAATCAGCGCCGTAGTGACGATAATGTCCACTTCTTTCGCCTGCGCGGCGAACAGCGCCATTTCGGCTTTGATAAAGGCGTCGGACATCACTTTGGCGTAGCCGTCGCCGCTGCCCGCTTCTTCTTTAAAATCCAGCTCCAGGAATTCGGCGCCCATGCTCTGCACCTGCTCTTTCACCTCCGGGCGGGTGTCGAACGCGCGCACGATAGCGCCGAGACTGTTGGCGGCACCGATAGCGGCGAGGCCCGCGACGCCTGCGCCAATCACCATGACTTTGGCAGGCGGCACTTTACCGGCGGCGGTGATCTGCCCGGTAAAGAAGCGGCCAAACTCATGGGCGGCTTCTACAATCGCGCGATAACCGGCAATGTTTGCCATCGAGCTTAAGGCATCCAGAGACTGCGCGCGGGAGATGCGCGGTACGGAATCCATCGCCATCACGGTAACGTTTTTCGCGGCCAGTTTTTCCAGCAGTTGCGGGTTCTGGGCAGGCCAGATAAAGCTAATCAACGTCGTGCCGGGACGCAGCCGCTCGATTTCATCGTCCTGCGGCGCGTTGACCTTGAGGATGACATCCGATTCCCAGACGTCGGCGGTATCCACCACGCTTGCGCCTGCGGCGATAAACGCCTCGTCATCGAAACTCGCCAGTTTACCGGCGTCACGCTCCACTGCGACGCTGAAACCGAGCTTCAGCAGCTGCTCCACCGTTTTTGGGGTCGCCGCGACGCGGGTTTCCAGCGCGACCCGCTCTTTTGGTACACCAATACGCATAGTATTCCCTTCCATCGATTTTTAAGATGGTCTGTCACTCGCTTAGCAGACGAAAACGCCCGGCGAAAAAGCGCAGCGCCGTGGTGTTCGCCATCCATATCGTTGTCACAAACTTTCTATAACCTACTGAATTACACGCCTTCGATCCACCGTCCGGGACAACTATTTAACGGTTAATGAGCGAAAGTGTAGCGTCGTTACCGTCTGACAGGGATTTTTGCTTAAAAAGCACGTTCAGCCGCTACGTTTACGCCCTTTCAGACCAGAAAAAAACGATTCTGCGCCGCAGAAGCCAGCTGGTTTAACAATGATTTAACTTAAAAAGTCATAAGCTTTATCAATTTTAGTGGTCAGAAGAGGATTTTCATCATTCATAACCTGAAGTTATTTATAAACGACAAGCGACAGCATTCGCTGTGAAAAATGCCGCAGACATCCGGCACCTTTCAATGCAATAATCAACGACTAACCATTTCACACAGGCTGTATCAGTACCTGTTTTGCGCAAGGCGAAGGACTATTTTTATGAAGCTCAAGCATACCCTTCTGGCGACCGCTCTGTTTTCCGCGGCCTCGCTGTCAGCTCAGGCGGCGACAGAGTTAACGCCGGAACAAGCCGCGGCGCTGAAACCGTTTGACCGTATCGTCATTACGGGCCGTTTCAACGCCATTAACGAAGCGGCCACCGCCGTTTCCCGTCGCGCAGATGCTATGGGCGCGGCGTCTTACTATATTCAGGACACCAGCGACACCGGCAACAGCGGCAACTGGCGCGTAGTGGCTGATGTTTATCGCGAGAACGCGCCGAAAGCCGACGCGCCGAAAAATCGCGTAATCAATGGCGTGGTAGAACTGCCAAAAGATCAGGCTATCGCGCTTGAGCCTTATGACACCGTGACCGTTCAGGGCTTCTACCGCAGCCAGCCGGAAGTGAACGACGCCATCACCAAAGCGGCGAAAGCCAAAGGCGCAGCCTCTTTCTGGATCGTGCGCCAGGTTGATACCAACCAGGGCGGCAACCAGCGCATCACCGCGTATATCTATAAAGCCGACGCTAAAAAACGCGTACTACAAAGCCCGGATGCGATTCCGGCGGATTCCGAAGCGGGCCGCGCGGCGCTCGCCAAAGGCGGCGAAGAAGCCAAAAAAGTGGAAATTCCGGGCGTTGCCACCACCGCTGCGCCAAGCAGCGACGTAGGCCGCTTCTTTGAAACCCAGGAATCCAAAGGCGGACGTTACACTGTCACTCTACCGGACGGAACCAAAGTCGAAGAAGTGAACAAAATCACCGCGGCGCAGATGGTGCCGTTCGACAGCGTCAAGTTCACCGGCCACTACAGCAGTATGACCGATATCTCCTACAACGTGGCGAAACGTGCCGCGAAGAAAGGAGCTAAGTACTACCACATCACCCGTCAGTGGGAAGAGCGCGGCGGCAACATGACCATCAGCGCCGACCTCTACAAGTAAGACTCAGTCTCAAAACCAAGCGGCTACGGCCGCTTTTTTTGTTTTTCCGCTACATTTTGTGTACGTCGCATTGCAAGCGAGCTTCGCACTCCGTAAAATCCCGCGCCTTAGTGCGATCCACCATTTTTATGCGCTCTGGCACAATAATTATTCTGGATCTTTCCTTTTGCAAAACAGGTTGTCTATGGAAAAGAAGCTGGGCCTCGCCGCGTTAACCGCGCTTGTTTTAAGCTCTATGCTGGGTGCCGGAGTTTTTAGTTTGCCGCAGAATATGGCCGAGGTGGCGAGTCCTGCGGCGTTGCTGATTGGCTGGGGCATTACCGGCGCGGGGATCCTGCTGCTGGCGCTGGCGATGCTGTTTTTAACGCGCCTGCGACCTGACCTCGACGGCGGCATCTTCACCTACGCCCGCGAAGGGTTCGGTGAACTGATTGGCTTCTGCTCCGCCTGGGGTTACTGGCTGTGCGCCGTGATCGCCAACGTCTCATATCTCGTTATCGTCTTCTCCGCGCTGAGCTTCTTTACCGACACGCCGCAGCTGCGCCTGTTTGGCGACGGCAACACCTGGCAGGCGATTGTTGGCGCGTCAGTGCTGCTGTGGGTGGTGCATTTTCTGGTGCTGCGCGGCGTGCAGACCGCCGCGAGTATTAACCTCGCGGCGACGCTTGCTAAACTCCTGCCGCTCGGCCTGTTTGTGGTGCTGGCGATTATCGCGTTCCGCCTGCCGACCTTTACGCTGGATTTCACTGGCGTCGATCTCGGCGTGCCTGTCTGGGAACAGGTGAAAAACACCATGCTGATTACGCTGTGGGTATTTATCGGCGTGGAAGGCGCGGTGGTTGTCTCTGCCCGTGCAAGGCAGAAAAAAGATGTCGGCCTGGCGACGCTTCTGGCCGTGCTTGCGGCGCTCACGGTCTATCTTCTGGTGACGCTGTTGTCGCTCGGCGTACTGGCGCGCCCGGAACTGGCGCAGATGCGTAACCCATCAATGGCGGGCCTGATGGTCCAAATGATGGGCCCGTGGGGCGAAGTGATTATCGCAGCCGGGCTGATTGTTTCGGTGTGCGGCGCGTACCTGAGCTGGACCATTATGGCGGCGGAAGTACCGCTACTGGCCGCGCAGTATAAGGCGTTCCCGCGTCTTTTCGCCCGCCAGAACGCGCGTAACGCGCCGTCGGCCTCGCTGTGGCTGACGAACGCCAGCGTGCAGATCTGTCTGGTGCTTATCTGGGCGACCGGCTCGGATTACAACACCCTGCTGACCATCGCCTCCGAGATGATTCTGGTGCCCTATTTCCTGGTCGGCGCTTACCTGCTCAAGATCGCAAAGCGTCCTTTACATCAGGCGATTGCTGTCGGGGCGTGCATTTATGGCCTATGGTTGCTGTATGCCTCAGGCCCGATGCATCTGCTGCTTTCCGTTGTCCTGTACGCGCCTGGGGTGGTGTTTTTCCTCTATGCGCGCCGTACCCATGTGGATAACGTGGCGCTGAAAGGTCAGGAGAAAATCGTCATCGGCCTGCTGCTGATTGCCGCGCTGCCGGCGACCTGGATGCTGGTGCGCTAATCTCCTGCCGCTAACGCTAAAGGAGAGTTGTGGTGAAAAAACTGGATAAACCCATTGTTATCACCGGCGCGGGCCGCCGTATCGGCCTTGCGCTGGCGCACCATTTCCTGGCGCAGCATCATGATGTGATTGTCAGTTACCGCACCCGTTACCCGGCGATTGACGTGCTGGAAGAGGCAGGCGCGGTGTGCATCGAAGCCGATTTCTGCCATGACGAGGGCATTCTGGCGTTTGCCGACGCCGTAAAAGCGCGCACCACGCATATTCGCGCGCTGTTGCATAACGCCAGCACCTGGCAGGATGAAAGCCCGCCTGTGCCGCCCGCTGAGGTGCTGAACGCCATGCTGCAAATTCACGTTCACGCGCCCTATCTTCTTAACTTTGCCCTGGAGCCGCTGATGCGCGGCCAGGGCCACGCCGCCTGCGATATTATTCACTTTACCGATTATGTCGTGGAGCGCGGCAGCGCGAAGTATATCACCTATGCCGCCAGTAAAGCGGCGCTCGATAATCTCACCCGTTCGTTTGCCCGCAAGCTCGCGCCGGAGGTGAAAGTTAACGCTATCGCCCCGTCGCAAATCCTCTTTAACGAACATGACGACCCGGAATACCGGCAGAAGGCGCTGAATAAATCGCTGATGAAAATCGCGCCCGGTGAAAAAGAGATTATCGACCTGGTGGATTATCTCCTCACCAGCCGTTACGTGACGGGCCATAGCTACCCGGTGAACGGCGGCCGCCCGTTGCGTTAAGCGGTTGAGTTGCCGTTGCTGGCGCGTTGCGTCTGCCCGGTGTATCCTGGTGTTTTTACCGCAACGCAGAAACCTATGAGCAAGATCGTTTTTGTTGAAGATGACCCGGAAGTCGGCGAGCTTATCGCCGCCTATCTGGGCCGCCACGATATCGATGTGATTGTCGAAAGCCGCGGCGATCGCGCCGAGGCGGTGATTGAGCGTGAGAACCCGGATCTGGTGCTGCTGGATATTATGCTGCCCGGCAAAGACGGCATGACGCTGTGCCGCGATCTGCGTACCCGCTGGCAGGGGCCGGTGGTGCTGTTAACGTCGCTCGACAGCGATATGAACCATATTTTGTCGCTTGAAATGGGTGCCAGCGACTACATCCTCAAAACCACGCCGCCTGCGGTGCTGCTGGCGCGCCTGCGTCTGCACCTGCGCCAGCATATGACCGCCGCGCCCGTGACGGCGGATAGCGCCCCGACGCTTCAGCCTCACAAGGCGCTGCGTTTCGGCACGCTGTGTATCGATCCGTTAAACCGCCAGGTCACTCTGGTGGGCGAACAAGTGGCGCTCTCAACAGCGGATTTTGACTTACTCTGGGAGCTTGCGACCCATGCCGGACAGATCATGGATCGCGACGCGCTGTTAAAAAACCTGCGCGGCGTGACGTATGACGGGCTGGATCGCAGTGTAGACGTGGCGATTTCAAGGCTGCGTAAAAAGCTTAACGACAGCGCGACCGAGCCTTATCGCATCAAGACGGTGCGCAACAAAGGGTATCTGTTCGCGCCGCATGCCTGGGAAAGCGAGACGTAACGCAACGCGCCGCGCTTCCCGCGCGGCGCTGACGCTTAAATTTGCACCATCCCGCCATCGGCAAACAGCTCAACGCCATTCACAAAACTCGCCTCGTCAGACGCCAGGAACAGCACCGCTTTGGCAATCTCCTCGGGTTTGCCGACGCGTCCGAGCGGGATCTGCGCGGTGAGTTCGTTTTTCACCGCTTCCGCCTGCTCACCTCCGCCGAAAAGGTCATTAAGACCCGCCGTATTGACCGGCCCGGGGCTAATGGCGTTGACGCGAATGTGACGGTCTTTTAAATCAAGTATCCAGTTGCGCGCAAAACTGCGTACCGCGGCTTTGCTCGCGGCATAGACGCTGAAGGCGGGCGTGCCGCTGGAACCGGCGGTGGACGCGTTCAGCACCACGGCGGCCCCGTCACGCAGCAGCGGCAGCGCTTTCTGTACGGTGAACAGTACGCCTTTCACGTTGGTGTCGAAGGTATCGTGATAATGCGCCTCGGAAATCGCGCCGAGAGGTGCCAGCTCACCGCCGCCCGCGTTGGTAAAGACCACATCGATATGGCTGTGGCGCTGCTGCACCGCCTCATACAGGCGGTCGATATCTGCAAGCTGGCTCATATCGCCGCGCACGCCGGTGACGTTGTCACCTAATTGCTGTAATGCCGCGTCAAGCGCCGCCTGCCGACGCCCGGTAATAAACACGTGCGCGCCTTCGTCGGCGAACGCTTTAGCGGTAGCAAGGCCAATGCCGCTGGTGCCGCCGGTCACAATAACCACCTTATTGCTGAAACGTGCGTTCATAGTTTTATCCTCAGTGAATGATGACCTCTGTCATCGGCTGAGAATAAGCGCTTTCCATCGGGCTGTGTACTAGGACAAAATGGCACCCTGCGTTCTGTCTGAGGAACGATAATGCAAAGCGATCTTAACGACTATTTTTACTATGCCGAAGTGGTGAGCCACGGCGGTTTTGCCGCCGCCAGCCGGGCGCTGAAGCAGCCGAAATCAAAGCTCAGCCGCCGCGTGGCGGGGCTTGAGGCGCAGCTTGGCGTGCGCCTGATTGAGCGTTCCAGCCGCCGTTTTCGCGTCACCGATATCGGCCAGGCGTTTTACGACCAGTGCCGCGCGATGTTGCTGGAGGCGGAAAAAGCGCAGGCGATCATCGCCCAGGCGCGTAAGGAGCCGCAGGGCGTGGTGCGTTTCAGCTGCCCGACGGGCATGGTGGAGATTATCCAGGCCATGCTGCCCGCGTTTATGCACCGCTACCCGCAGGTAAAGCTGCAAATCATCGCCATCGACCGCCCTGTCGATTTAATCGAAGAGCGCGTGGATGTGGCGCTGCGGGTGCGCACCGAACTGACCAGCGACGCCGAGCTGATTATGCGCACGCTGGGCACGTCCAACCGTATCCTGGTAGCCAGCCCGCAGCTTGCCAGTAAACTTAGCGGAGCTGTCGACACCCTCGCCTGCCATCCGACGCTTGGCACCAGCGACGAGCCGGGTGAAATCAGCTGGGCGCTGGAACATGAACAGGGAAAACGGTGTCTGATTCGCCATCAGCCGCGGCTCAGCTGCAGCGATTTTACGGCTGTCCGCGCGGCGGCTATCGCCGGGCTGGGCATTGCGCTACTGCCGGATCACGTTTGCGCCAAAGCGCTGAAAACCGGCGAACTGGTGCATGTTTATCGCGGCTGGCAGGGCCAGCGCGGAATTGTGCATCTGGTGTTTACCACGCGTCGTGGTCTGCCGCCCGCGGTCAGAGCGTTTATCGATCATCTGGCCGCGCACTTTCCGCACACCACATCGGCTTTCCAGTAACCGCGCCGCTGGCGTGAGAGATTGTCATGAAAAAACTCTTTATACAGTTCTATTTGCTGCTGTTTGTCTGCTTTCTGGTAATGACGATGCTGGTTGGGCTGGTCTATAAGTTCACCGCCGAGCGCGCCGGGCGTCAGTCGCTGGATGACCTGATGAAAAGCTCGCTCTACCTGATGCGCAGCGAACTGCGTGAAATCCCGCCGCATGAGTGGAACAAAACCATTAAAGAACTGGATTTGAACCTGTCGTTTAAGCTGCGTATCCAGCCGCTGAATCAGTATCACCTTAACGACATCAACAGCCGCCGCCTGCGCGAAGGCGAGATTGTGGCGCTGGACGATGAATATACATTTATCCAGCGGATCCCGCGCAGCCACTATGTGCTGGCGGTCGGCCCGGTGCCCTATCTTTATTTTCTGCACCAGATGCGGCTGCTGGATATCGCCCTGATTGCGCTGATCGCGATTTCTCTGGCGCTGCCGGTGTTTATCTGGATACGCCCGCACTGGCAGGAGATGCTGCGCCTTGAGACCGCGGCGCAGCGGCTCGGCGAAGGGCATCTGGATGAGCGCATTCATTTTGATAAAGCGTCGAGCTTTTCGCGGCTCGGCGTGGCGTTTAACCAGATGGCCAACAATATTAACGCGCTGATCGCCAGTAAAAAGCAGTTGATTGACGGGATAGCTCATGAGCTTCGCACGCCGCTGGTGCGCCTGCGTTACCGGCTGGAGATGAGCGATAACCTGAGTACCGCAGAATCGCAGGCGCTGAACCGCGATATCGGCCAGCTGGAAGCGCTTATAGAGGAGTTGCTGACTTACGCGCGGCTGGACCGCCCGCAAACAGAGCTCCATCTGACGCACCCGGAACTGCCGCGCTGGCTGCATGACTATGTGGACGACGCGCGCCTGCTGCACCCGGAGCGCGAGTTAATTCTCGCGCGCGTTGACCAGGGCGATTACGGCGCGCTGGATATGCGTCTTATGGAGCGCGTGCTGGATAATCTGGTGAATAACGCGCTGCGCTACAGCGAGCAGCGGCTGCGAATTGGCTTATCGCTTGAGGGCGAGCAGGCGACGCTTGAAGTGGAAGATGACGGCACAGGCATACCGGAAGATGAGCGCAGCCGGGTGTTTGAGCCGTTTGTGCGCCTCGATCCGAGCCGCGATCGCGCCACCGGCGGGTGCGGTCTGGGGCTTGCGATTGTGCATTCCATCGCCACCGCCATGAGCGGTGAAGTGAGCGTCACGCAAAGCGAACTCGGCGGCGCGCATTTTCGTTTTCGCTGGCCGGTGGTGGCGTTGCCCACAGAAGGCGTGTAAGGGTTACGGCGTGTCTGGCGGGTGCGCTTTGCTTACCCGCCCTACGGTTAACTGCATTTTGCGTTATATCCTGTTTTGCGGCGGGTGCGCTGCGCTTACCCGCCCTACGGTTAACTGCACTGGCGTTATCTTCTGTTTTGCGGCGGGTGCGCTACGCTTACCCGCCCTACAGTTAGCTACACTGGCGTTATCTCTTGTTTTGCGGCGGGTGCGCGGGCTTACCCGCCCTACGGTTAGCTGCACTGGCGTTATCTCTTGTTTTGAGGCGGGTGCGCTTTGCTTACCCGCCCTACGTTACTGCGAATCTCATGCACTGTGTTTTGTAGGGTGGGTAAGCGCAGCGCACCCACCACTTTCCTCATATTCACATTTCCCGCCTCGCCAATTTTCCTGCCCGGCTTTTAACTCGCTATGGTCAAACCTGGCGAAACTGTGCTAAACATAAAGTATGTTGTAACTAATGTGAGAGCATCATGGCCCGTTACGATCTCGTTGAACGCCTTAACGTCACTTTTCGCGAATTAGAACATGCATTAATGGAGATGCGGGATGGCCTCGCGGCCTGCCGTCTGCTGGCGGCGCGGGTATTTAGCCTGCCCCAGGTGGAAAAAGGCAAAGAACATGACCCGCTGCTCACCATATCGGTGACGCAAAAAATCGGCAAAGAGGCGCAGGAGGCGGCGCTGCGTCACTTTACGCACCTGTTCATCCAGCAGCAGTCGGAAAAGCGCAGCAGCAAGGCGGCGGTGCGCCTGCCGGGCGCGGTCTGTTTCAGCGTCGATGACGCGCAGCACGAGGCGCTGCACGCGCTGGCCGATAAAATCAACGCGCTGAAAACGCAGCTGGAAGAGATTATCACCGTGGAATCGGGCCTGCCCTCCACCCAGCGTTTTGAGTGGGTGCACCGCTATCTACCAGGGCTGATTACGCTCAACGCGTATCGCCGTCTCACGGTGCTGGATAACCCCGCCACGCTGCGTTTCGGCTGGGCGAATAAGCACATCATTAAAAACCTGACGCGCGACGAGGTGCTGGCGACGCTGGAGCGCGGGCTGAAAGCGCCGCGCGCGTTGGGCGGATTAACCAAAGAGCAGCGGCACGCGCGCCTCACGCAGGAATATAACGATATCGCCGCCCTTCCGCAGAATGCGCGGCTGAAGATTAAACGTCCGGTGAAAGTGCAGCCGGTGTCGCGCGTCTGGTATGCGCAAAACCAGCGGCAGGTGCAGTATGCGTGCCCGTCGCCGCTGATTGTGCTGTGCCATGAAACGCGCGGCGGCGCGGTGCCGGATATTGGCGAACTGCTGAACTATGACGCCGAAAACGTGCAGCACCGCTACAAGCCGCAGGCGGAAGAACTCGTCATGATGATCCCCCGCCTGCACCTTTACCTCGCGCCCTGATCAGGGCTTCATGCTGCCCACCATCTCTTCCGGGCGTACCCAGGCGTCAAACTCCTCCTCGCTGAGATAACCGAGTTTCAGCGCGGAGGCTTTCAGCGTCAGCCCCTCTTTATGCGCTTTTTTAGCAATCTCGGCGGCTTTGTCGTAGCCAATATGCGTATTGAGCGCCGTCACCAGCATCAGTGATTCGTTAAGCAACTGGCTAATGCGGTCACGGTTCGGCTCAATCCCGATGGCGCAGTGATGGTTAAAGCTCTCCATGCCGTCGGCCAGCAGACGCACCGATTGCAGGAAGTTATGAATGACCATCGGGCGGAACACATTGAGCTCAAAGTTGCCCATCGCCCCGCCCATATTGACCGCGACGTCATTACCCATCACCTGACAGCACAGCATGGTCAGCGCTTCGCACTGCGTCGGGTTCACTTTGCCCGGCATGATGGACGAACCGGGTTCGTTTTCAGGAATCGAGATTTCGCCGATGCCGCAGCGCGGGCCGCTTGCCAGCCAGCGCACGTCGTTGGCGATTTTCATCAGCGAGGCGGCGAGCCCTTTCAGCGCGCCGTGGGCATGCACCAGCGCGTCGCAGGTGGCGAGCGCCTCAAATTTATTAGGTGCGGTGACGAACGGCTGGCCGGTAAACGCGGCGAGCTCTTTGGCCACGCGCTCCGCGTACTCCGGGTGCGTATTCAGCCCGGTGCCGACCGCTGTGCCGCCAAGCGCCAGCTCCGCCAGATGCGGCAGGCTGTTATTGATATGCTTCAGGTTATGCTCAAGCATCGCCACCCAGCCGGAGATCTCCTGGCCGAGCGTCAGCGGCGTGGCGTCCTGCAGGTGGGTACGGCCAATTTTCACGATATCGCTGAACGCGCTCGCCTTGTCGCTGAGCGTTTTGTGCAGCACGTTAAGCTGCGGGATCAGCTGTTCGCGCAGCGCGATCACCGCCGCGACATGCATCGCCGTCGGGAAGACATCGTTCGAGCTCTGGCTCTTGTTAACGTCATCGTTCGGATGCACTTTGCGCGCCATGCCGCGCTCGCCGCCGAGAATTTCGCTCGCGCGGTTCGCCAGCACCTCGTTCATGTTCATGTTAGTCTGGGTACCGGAGCCGGTTTGCCAGATAGCGAGCGGGAACTCCTGCGGATGCGCGCCTTCCAGCACTTCGTCGGCGGCCTTAATGATGGCCTCGCCGCGCTCTGCGGGCAGTAAGCCGAGATCCATATTGACCTTCGCGGCGGCGCGTTTGGTGAGCGCCAGCGCCTCAATCAGCGCGGTCGGCATTTTCTCGGTGGAAATGCGGAAGTGCTCCAGCGAACGCTGCGTCTGCGCGCCCCAGAGTTTATCGGCCGGCACGTCGATAGCGCCCATGGAATCTTTTTCACTGCGGTAGGCGGTCATTACTTTCTCCTTGATAACAAAGATGGGATTGCTCGCATGCTTCAGGAATAAGTATTGATGGCTTCGGGGAAATTGTATGGCGCTTTGTGCGCTCTTTTTTGCGGTCAAAAGGCCGGGCGGCTGCGCCTTACCCGGCCTGCATCAGGGTCTGTTACGTTACTTCAGGCACGCCGAGCACTGCCCGGCCTGGATTTGCTGGAAGAAATCGTTGCCTTTGTCATCCACCAGGATAAACGCCGGGAAATCTTCAACCTCGATTTTCCAGATAGCTTCCATGCCCAGTTCCGGGTATTCGACGCACTCCAGATGCCGGATGCTGTTCTGCGCCAGCACCGCCGCCGGGCCGCCGATGCTCCCGAGATAAAAACCGCCATGTTTCTTACAGGCGTCCGTCACCTGCTGGCTGCGGTTGCCTTTAGCGAGCATGATCATGCTGCCGCCGTTGGCCTGAAGCAGATCCACGTAGGAGTCCATGCGTCCGGCCGTTGTCGGGCCGAGCGAGCCGGAGGCATACCCTTCCGGGGTTTTGGCCGGGCCTGCGTAGTAGATCGGGTGATCTTTCACGTACTGCGGCAGCCCTGCGCCGCTGTCGATGCGCTCTTTGAGTTTCGCATGGGCGATATCGCGCGCCACGATGATAGTGCCGGAGAGCGACAGGCGCGTGGAGACCGGGTACTGCGAGAGCTGCGCGAGGATTTCGCTCATCGGACGGTTGAGATCGACGCGCACCGCTTCGCCCTCGCCCGCGCGACGCAGCGCTTCGGGAATGTATTTGCCGGGGTTGCTTTCGAGCTTCTCGATCCAGATACCGTCGCGGTTGATTTTGGCTTTGATATTACGGTCTGCCGAACAGGAGACGCCCATCCCCACCGGGCAGGACGCGCCGTGGCGCGGCAGGCGGATGACACGGATATCGTGCGCGAAATATTTACCGCCGAACTGCGCGCCAAGGCCGAGATTGCGCGCCTCCTGCAACAGCTCTTCTTCCAGATGGACATCGCGGAACGCTTGGCCGTGTTCGTTACCTTCGGTCGGCAGGCCATCGTAATATTTGGTTGAGGCGAGTTTAACGGTTTTGAGCGTCGCTTCCGCCGACGTGCCGCCAATCACAAACGCCACGTGGTACGGCGGGCAGGCCGCGGTACCGAGCGTGCGCATTTTCTCCACCAGATACGCTTTCAGCTTGCCGGGCGTGAGCAGCGCTTTGGTTTCCTGGTACAGGTAGGTTTTGTTCGCGGAGCCGCCGCCTTTGGCGATGCACAGGAATTTGTACTCTTCGCCGTCAACGCTGTAGAGGTCAATCTGCGCCGGCAGGTTGGTGCCGGTGTTGACCTCTTTGTACATATCGAGCGCCGCGTTTTGCGAATAACGCAGGTTATCCTGGGTGTAGGTCTCGTAGACGCCCTGCGCCAGCGCGGCTTCATCGCCGCCGCCGGTCCAGACGCGCTGGCCTTTTTTGCCCATGATAATGGCGGTGCCGGTGTCCTGGCAGGTCGGCAGAATGCCTTTGGCGGCAATCTCCGAGTTGCGCAGGAATTGCAGCGCGACATATTTGTCGTTTTCGCTGGCTTCCGGGTCGCTCAGGATATCCGCCACCTGCTGCTGATGCGCCGGGCGCAGCATAAACGAGGCGTCGTGGAAGGCGTGGCGGGCCAGCAGGGTCAGCGCCTGCGGCTCGACTTTCAGGATTTCCTGGTCTTCAAATTCGGAAACGGAGACGTGATCGCGGGTTAACAGGTAATACTCGGTCTCGTCCTTTTTCAGTGGAAAAGGCTCTTGCCAGAAGAAGGGTTTGCCAGACATTGCACTCTCACTTACAGCTACAGTTAAGAAATTTGTCGTTCCGCCACTGAGTCCGTGTGCGGCATGAAAAAGCGAGTCGCTACATCGTACACAATTTTTTAACAAAAACTGAGACTAAACCGACTTTTTACCCAGCCGGGTTACTTCGGGGCACTTTATTGGTTTAATACCGAAAAGTGTTTTCCTTCGAATACAGGGACTGATCATGCAGAAACTCATTAACTCGGTGCAAAACTACGCCTGGGGCAGCAAAACGGCGTTAACGGAACTCTATGGCGTGGCGAACCCGGAAGGCCTGCCGATGGCGGAGCTGTGGATGGGCGCTCACCCGAAAAGCAGCTCGAAAATTCAGGATGCGCAGGGCCAGACCCGCGCGCTTCGCGAGGTGATCGACGCGGATAAAACCGCCCTGCTCGGCGCGCCGGTGGCGGAGCGCTTCGGCGAGCTGCCGTTCCTGTTTAAAGTGCTGTGCGCCGACCAGCCGCTCTCCATTCAGGTACATCCGAACAAGAAAGCTTCCGAAGACGGCTTCGCGCGTGAAAACGCGGCAGGCATTCCGCTGGACGCCGCCGAGCGTAACTACAAAGATCCGAACCACAAGCCGGAGCTGGTTTTTGCACTGACGCCGTTCCTCGCCATGAACGCGTTCCGTGAGTTTTCTGAGATTGTATCCCTGCTGCAGCCGGTCGCGGGCGCACATACCGCTATCGCGCATTTCCTCGCCGAGCCGAATGCCGACCGCCTGCGTGACCTTTTCGCCGGGCTGCTGAATATGCAAGGCGAGGAGAAATCCCGCGCGCTGGCGGTGCTGAAAGCGACCGTCGCAAGCCAGCAGGGCGAGCCGTGGGACACCATTCGGTTTATCGCGCAGTTCTACCCGGACGACAGCGGTCTGTTCTCCCCGCTGCTGCTGAACGTGGTGAAACTGAACCCTGGCGAGGCGATGTTCCTGTTTGCCGAAACGCCGCACGCCTATTTGCAGGGCGTGGCGCTGGAAGTTATGGCCAACTCCGACAACGTGCTGCGCGCAGGCCTCACCCCGAAATATATCGATATTCCTGAGCTGGTCGCCAACGTGAAGTTTGTCGCTAAACCGGCGGGCGAACTGCTGACGCAGCCGGTGAAGAAGGAAAGCGCGCTGGAGTTCCCGATCCCGGTCGAGGATTTCGCCTTCTCGCTGCACGATCTCCATTCGCAGCCGCAGAGCCTTGCGCAGGAGAGCGCCGCGATCCTGTTCTGCGTCGAGGGCGAAGCGGTGCTCAGCAAAGGCGACGAGCGTCTGACCCTAAAACCCGGCGAATCGGCTTTCGTCGCGGCCAGTGAATCGCCGGTCAGCGCAAGCGGTGTGGGCCGTCTCGCGCGCGTCTATAATAAGCTCAACTAAGTTACTGATCTTTTAAGCAAGGATTGCTAAGCTTGGTAACATCTTTACCAGTCATGCCAGACGGACCGCCGTCTGGCTTCGTTTTAAGGGAACTGAACTATGAAAAAATCACTGGTTGCCGTGGGCGTGATTGTCGCCCTCGGGGTCATCTGGACAGGTGGGGCGTGGTACACCGGTAAGCAGTTTGAGAAACATGTCGGCGAGATGGTGGCAGAAGCCAACGCGCAGCTTAAGCGCAGCGCGCCGCAGGCGGGGCTTGAGCTAAGCTACCAGGATTACCAGCGCGGGCTATTCAGCAGCCATCTGCAACTGGTGGTAAAACCGGCGGCCGGACAGCAGGAAGCGCTGCTGAAGCCGGGCCAGAGCGTCGTGCTTGACCAGGTGGTAAGCCACGGTCCGTTCCCGCTCGCCGATCTGAAAAAGCTCAATATTCTGCCGGCAATGGCGTCTGTGCATACCACGCTTGTGAACAATGACACCACCAAAGCGCTGTTCGATATGGCGAAAGGCAAATCGTTCGCCGACGTGCAGACCCGCATCGGCTACGGCGGCGCGACCTCCAGCGACATTCAGTTCCAGCCGCTCAATTACGAAGCCGCGGATGAGAAAGTGGCGTTCAGCGGCGGCGAATTCCAGCTCGATGCCGACAAAGACGGCAATGACGTGAGCCTGAAAGGCGAAGCGTCCAGCGGCCTGGTCAGCGCGGTGAATGAGTATGGCCAGCATGTGCAGTTGACCTTCAACGGCCTGAAAGCTGACGGCAACACCAAAATGACAAGCTTTAACGAGCGCGTCGGTGAACAGAAACTGGATCTCGAAAAACTGGCGATTGCGATTGAAGGCCAGGAGATGGCGCTGCTGGAAGGCATTAGCCTGAACGGCAAATCCGACGTGGCTAAAGATGGCAAGAGCATCGACAGCCAGATGGATTACGTCATGAAAAGCCTGAAAGTGCAGAATCAGGATCTGGGCAGCGGCAAGATGACGCTGAAAATCGGCAACATCGACGGCCAGGCGTGGCATCAGTTCAGCCAGCAGTATAACGAACGCAGCCGCTCGCTGATGGCGCAGCCGGGCATTATGGATAACCCTGAGCAGTATCAGCAGCAGGCCACCGAAATTCTGGTCTCTTCCCTGCCGCTGCTGCTGAAAGGCAACCCGGTTATTACTATCGCGCCGCTGAGCTGGAAAAACGCCAAAGGCGAAAGCACCTTTAATATGTCGCTATTCCTGAAAGATCCGGGCCAAACGCCGGTGAGCGCGACCCAGGCCGCGCCTGCCGAACAGCTCGATCGCGTGGTGAAAAGCCTCGACAGCAAGCTGGTAATTCCGGTGGATATGGCGACCGAGATGATGACGCAGGTGGCGAAACTGGAAGGCTACCAGCAGGCCGATGCCGAGAAGCTGGCGAGCCAGCAGGTGAAAGGCCTTGCGGCGATGGGCCAGATGTTCCGTATCACCACGATGCAGGACAACAGCATCGTCACCAGCCTGCAATACGCTAACGGCCAGGTGAATCTGAACGGGCAGAAAATGCCGCTTGCGGAATTTGTCGGCATGTTCGGTCTGCCGGGCATCACTGCGCCAGAGCCGCAGGCGATGCCGGCACCCGGTGCGCCGGGTGTGACGCCGCCAGTCGCGCCGCAGCAGTAAAAAGAAAACGGCCTCTCAGGAGGCCGTTTTTTATTGCGCCTGTCAGCGCCGCGCCACCAGCCGCGGGCCGAGGATCAGGCTGCCGGTGGATTCATCGCCGTGCTGAATGCGCTGCATCATGCGCTCTGCCACGCAGTGCCCCATTTCACGCGCGGGCGTCGTCACCCAGGTCAACGGCACATCATCCAGCCGTGCCTCCGGCACCTCTGCGAACGCCGCCAGCGTCACGCTGTTCTCAAAATAGCTCTCATACCCGCCTTCACCGCTCTGCCGCCCGGCACGCATCAGGCCGAACCACGCGCCCATCGCCACGGTGCTGTTATGACACAACACGGCGGTAATGGTCGGGTTTACGCGCAGCAGTTCGTTAATGGCCTCCGCGGCCTGTTTCTGCCCCGCCGCACATTCGACTATCCACTCGCTGTGAAACGGCAGGCCGTACTGCAAAAGCGTCGCGCAATAGCCGCCGAGCCGTTCGGCGCGGGTCAGCGACGAGCTCGCCCCGCCAAGCCAGGCGATGCGCTGATGGCCGCGGTGAATAAGATGTTCGGTTAACAGCCGCGCCGCCTGCTGGTTATCCGGGCGCACCGTGTCCACTTCATCGTGATGGCTGGCGCGGGAGGCAAAAAGCAGCGGAATATTACGCGCGCGGGCCTGCGCCTGCCACGCAGTGACCTGCCCCGCGCCGCCTGCCACCACCACGCCGTCAACGCCCTGGTCGAGCAGCGTATCAAAACAGCGCTGCATTTGGGCTTCATCCCGGCCGCCCTGGAGCAGGAACAGCATTCGCCCCTGTGCTTCCAGCGCCTCGGAGAGCCCTGCAGTGAGTTCGGCGTAAAACGGCGTAGTGAGATCGCGCACGATAAGCCCAATCACGCCGCTTGGCCCGCCGCGCAGCGCCGACGCCTGCCGGTTGCGCACAAACCCGAGCTGCTCAATGGCCTCGTTCACCCGCTGGCCGGTGGCGCTGGAGATCCGTCCTTTACCGCTCAGCACCAGCGAAACGGTGGCGACCGACACCCCCGCCGCCTGTGCGACATCATTAATAGTGATTCTTTTCGCCTGACTCATTGGCTACGCTTTTTGCTCCACAACTGGCAGATAAAACCTTTTACCTGTCCCACTATTATAACTGTCAGGCTTGGGTAATGTTCTGTGATTCAACGCGCATTAAAGTTTGATAAAACGTTTTATCTTGCGATCCTTCGTTCAGGGGCTGGGATCATTTAACGCGAGGTGTCGTTTATGACGGCGAATACAGGTCAAAAAAATACGCTTTGGGGATTTATGCAGCAGCTCGGCAAGACGTTTATGTTGCCGGTGGCGCTGCTGTCGTTTTGCGGCATTCTGATGGGCATCGGCAGTTCGCTCAGCAGTCATGACGTCATCACGCTGATGCCGTTACTCGGTAATAGCGTGTTGCAGCTCATTTTTACGTGGATGAGCAAAATGGGCTCTTTCGCCTTTAGTTTTCTGCCGGTGATGTTCTGTATCGCCATTCCGCTGGGGCTGGCGCGTGAAAACAAAGGTGTTGCTGCATTTGCCGGTTTTGTCGGCTACGCGGTGATGAACCTGGCGGTTAACTTCTGGCTCACCGCCAAAGGGATTCTGCCGACGCAGGACGCGGCGCTATTGAAAGCCAACAACGTCCAGTCGGTGCTCGGCATTCAGTCTATCGATACCGGTATTCTGGGCGCAGTGATCGCAGGCGTGATCATCTGGCTGCTGCATGAGCGCTTTCACAAAGTGCGTCTGCCGGACGCGCTGGCGTTTTTCGGCGGCACGCGTTTTGTACCTATCGTTACCACCGTGGTAATGGGCCTGGTCGGGTTGACGATTCCCCTCATCTGGCCATTCTTCGCCAAAGGCATTAACGCGCTGGGCTGGCTGATTAACAGCACCGGCAGCTTCGCGCCGATGATTTTCGGCACCGGCGAGCGCCTGCTGTTGCCGTTCGGCCTGCAACATATCCTGGTGGCGCTGATCCGCTTTACCGAGGCGGGCGGCACAATGGATGTCTGCGGGCATAGCGTCTCTGGTGCGCTGACCATCTTCCAGGCGCAGCTTAACTGCCCGACGTCTCACGGCTTTGCCGAAAGCGCCACCCGTTTCCTGTCGCAGGGGAAAATGCCAGCGTTCCTGGGCGGCTTGCCTGGCGCTGCGCTCGCCATGTACCACTGCGCGCGACCGGAGAACCGTCATAAGATCAAAGGGCTGCTGATTTCCGGCGTCATCGCCTGCGTGGTGGGCGGCACCACCGAACCGCTGGAGTTTCTGTTCCTGTTTGTGGCGCCTGCGCTCTACCTCATCCACGCGCTGCTGACCGGGCTGGGCTTTACCATGATGGCGCTGCTTGGCGTGACCATCGGCAATACCGACGGCAATATTATCGATTTTGTGGTTTTCGGCGTACTGCACGGGCTTTCCACCAAATGGTACTGGGTGCCGGTCGTGGCGGGTGTCTGGTTCGTGGTCTATTACACCATTTTCCGCTTCGCTATTGCCCGCTTTAACCTGAAAACGCCGGGCCGTGAAGCTGAAACCGCAGCCGTGAATGTCGCGCCTTCAGGCCACACGGGCAAATCCGGCTATGACGTCCCGGCCATTTTGCAGGCGCTCGGCGGCGCGGAGAATATTACGTCGCTCGATAACTGCATTACCCGCCTGCGTCTTTCGGTAAAAGATATGTCGCGGGTGGACAGCGCCGCGCTCAAGGCGAACCGCGCCATCGGCGTGGTGCAGCTTAACCAGCACAATTTGCAGGTGGTGATTGGCCCACAGGTGCAGTCGGTCAAAGATGAAATGGACAGCCTGATGCAGACCGTGCAGGCATAAACCAGGAGGCGACATGTTCGATTTTTCACAGGCGGTGGATCGCCGCGGCACCTGGTGCACCCAGTGGGATTACGTAGCCGACCGGTTTGGCGTGGACGATCTTCTGCCCTTTACCATTTCCGATATGGATTTCCCGACCGCGCCCTGCGTGCTGGAAGCCATATCGACGCGGCTGGCTCACGGCGTACTCGGCTACAGCCGCTGGCAAAACCCGGAGTTTACCGGCGCAATTGCGCACTGGTACGCCACGCGTTTTGGCTGTGACATTCCGCGCGAGGCGCTGGTTTACGGGCCGTCGGTGATTTACATGGTGTCGCAGCTGATTCGTCAGTGGTCAGCGCCGGGTGACGAGGTGCTGATCCACACGCCCGCTTATGACGCATTCTGGAAAACCATCGAGGGCAACGGGCGCCGTGTGCTCGGCGCGCCACTCACTCAAACCGCAAACGGCTGGCAGTGCGACATGACCTCGCTTGAGGCGCTGCTGGCACGTCCTCAATGCAAAATCATGCTGCTGTGCAGCCCGCATAACCCGACCGGAAAAGTGTGGCGACGTGACGAGCTGGAAACCATGGCGGCGCTCTGCGCGCGCCACGGCGTGCGGGTAGTGAGCGACGAAATTCATATGGATATGGTCTGGAGCGAACGCCCGCATATTCCGTGGTGCGACGTTGGCCAGGGGCACTGGGCACTGTTTTCGTCAGCATCAAAAAGCTTCAACATTCCGGCGCTGACCGGCGCCTGGGGGCTTATCGCGATGGAAGAAGACCGTCAGGCGTATCTTCAGGCGCTGAAAGGCCGCGACGGGCTATCTTCACCTGCCGTGTTATCGCTGGTCGCGCATATCGCGGCTTACCGCGACGGCGCGCCCTGGCTTGATGCGCTTCGCGATTACTTACGGGAGAACCTGAATTTTGTGGCGCAGCAGCTTAATGGCGCGTTTGCGCAACTCAACTGGCAACCGCCCGAGGCGACGTATCTCGCCTGGATCGATTTACGGCCTCTCGGCATTAATGACGAGGCGCTACAAAAGGCGCTGATTGAACGCGAGAAGGTCGCGATAATGCCCGGATACACCTACGGAGAAGAAGGACGCGGCTTCCTGCGCCTGAATGTGGGCTGCCCGCGCAGCAAACTCGAGCAGGGCGTAGAGCGGCTAATTTGCGCAATTCGTTCACTTTAAGTGCAAAAAGGGCCGCTATGGCCCCTCTTTTGTTGCGCAACGTAGCATTTGTGCGGCAATTATTTTTATAATGGTATGCACTTTATTCTAAAAAAGAGTGCCATCATGATTGATACCCGCCTTCCCCTTACCGACCTTCATCGCCATCTTGACGGCAACATTCGCGCGCAAACCATTCTTGACCTGGGCCGCCAGTTTAATCTCGCTCTGCCCGCCGATTCGCTGGAGACGCTGCGCCCGCACGTACAGATAACTAAAAATGAACCGGATCTCGTGAGTTTTCTCGCCAAACTCGACTGGGGCGTGAAGGTGCTTGGCTCGTTAGACGCCTGCCGCCGCGTGGCGTATGAAAATATGGAAGATGCCGCGCGCAACGGTCTGCATTATGTGGAGCTGCGTTTCTCGCCTGGCTATATGGCGATGACGCACAACCTGCCGGTAGCCGGCGTAGTGGAAGCCGTGATTGACGGTGTGCGTCAGGGCAGCCGCGACTACGGCGTGGACGCCCGTCTTATTGGCATCCTGAGCCGCACCTTCGGTGAAGAGGCGTGCCTTGCGGAGCTGGACGGCCTGCTGGCGCATCGCGACCACATCACCGCGCTGGATCTGGCGGGCGATGAGCTGGGCTTCCCCGGCAGCCTGTTCCTCAACCATTTTAACCGTGGACGTGACGCGGGCTGGCATATCACCGTTCACGCCGGTGAAGCCGCTGGCCCGGAGAGCATCTGGCAGGCGATTCGCGAGCTGGGTGCCGTGCGTATCGGCCACGGCGTGAAAGCAGTGGAAGATCCGGCGCTGATGGATTTCCTGGCGGAACAAGGGATCGGCATCGAATCGTGCCTGACCTCGAATATCCAGACCAGCACGGTCGCGTCCCTGGCGCATCACCCGCTGAAGACGTTCCTGGAGCATAATATTCTCGCCACCATTAACACCGACGATCCGGGTGTGCAGGGCGTCGATATTCGCCATGAGTATGACGTCGCGGCACCCGCCGCCGGGCTGAGTGCGGCGCAGATCCGCACCGCGCAGGAGAATGGCCTGAAAATCGCGTTTCTGACCGACGCGGAAAAACAGGCGCTAATCGCGAAAGTCAGCGCGGCGTAAACCGCGCCGCCAGGTCAGGAGGTTGCCGCCTTCTGGCCTGTCTTCTCTTCACTGCGTCTCGCGTAGCGCTGGGCCATCACCGCGCAGACCATCAGCTGAATTTGATGGAAAATCATCAGCGGCAGCACCATGATCCCCACCTGACTTGCCGGAAACAGCACGTTCGCCATCGGCACGCCGTTCGCGAGGCTTTTCTTGGAGCCGCAGAAAACGATGGTTATCTCATCTTCTTTATTAAAGCCGAGCAGTCGCGACACCCAGACGTTAACTACCAGCACAATCGCCAGCAGCACCAGCGACACAACGACAACCGCCAGTAGCGCAAGCCCCGTCACCTGATGCCAGATGCCCTCCACCACCGCTTCACTGAAGGCGACATAAACCACCAGCAGAATTGATGAGCGGTCCGTCATATTGATTAGCTTTTTATGTCTGTCGACCCAGCGGCCAATCAGCGGACGCGAGAGATGCCCTACCACAAACGGCACCATCAGTTGCAGAATAATTTTCCCGATAGCTTCAAGCGTATCGGTCTCGCCCTGCTGGGCCTGCATCATGACGCCCACCAGCACCGGCGAGAGAAAAATCCCGAGAATGCTGGACGCCGACGCGCTGCACACCGCCGCCGCCACGTTACCGCGCGCCACGGAGGTAAACGCGATAGCGGACTGTACTGTCGCAGGCAGCGCGCAAAGATAGAGGAACCCCATATAAAGCGACGGTGGCAGCACGCTTTGCGGAATAAACTTCATCGCCAGACCGATCAGCGGAAAGAGCACGAACGTACTGAGAAACACCATGAGATGCAGCCGCCAGTGCCCTATTCCGGCCAGAATCGCCTCGCGGGAGAGCTTCGCGCCATGCATAAAAAACAGCAGCGCGATGGCGGCAGTCGTCAGATATTCAAACACCGTTTTAACTCGCCCCTCGCAGGGAAACAGCGAGGCGACAATCACTACGCCAATCATAATCAGTAAAAACGTGTCGATTTTCAGGCGCTTCAGCCAGTTCATTGTCAGTTCCTTGTCATGTTGCAGGTTAATCTACTTTGCAACAAAAAGCCGATCCTTGCGAGTAATGCGGGTGAAACCGCGCGTCTGAGTGACGCGCCGTTTAAAGAGGAAGAAGAATTGCACCGGCGACGGTGCGCCGGCGCGTAAGGCTTAACTGCGCAGACATACCGCGGTGCGGCGTTTTGCGGATTCAATCCCCGCTTCAATCAGTTCCATTACCACGATGGCCTGGCTTGCCGGCACCGGGTTTTCACCTTCGCCACGGATAGCGCTACGCACAGCGGCGTAATAGGCCGGATAGTTACCCGGCACCGTCAGCAGCGTCTGCTCATCCAGCATCTCGCCGCGAGCCACCGTCAGCACGCCGTCGCGCATGTCGTAACCCCAGTTTTCCTGCGGCGGACGCGTACCCGATTTCAGGCTTTCCTCCTGAGGATCAAGGCCAAACTTGACGTAGCTGCCGCGGGTGCCGTGCACGATATAGCGCGCGGATTCCGCCGCCGCCAGCATCGTACCGTGTAAGACAACGCGCCGCTCCGGGTAGGCCAGCACCGCGTGGAAATAGTCGGTCGCCTGCGCGCTCGGACGCAGCTCCGCGAGATCGACGTTGATACTGACCGGCACCCCGAAAAGCTGCACCGCCTGATCCAGCAGATGCGGTGCCAGATCGTACCAGATGCCGCTGCCCGGCCCGGCCTGTTCGCGCCAGCGATCGCGCACCTGAGGGCGGAAGCGGTCAAAATGGGATTCGAAATAGGCGATTTCGCCAATCTGCCCTTCGGCGATAATCTGTTTCAGCGTCAGGAAATCGCTGTCCCAGCGGCGGTTATGAAACACCGACAGCACCAGGCCTAAACTTTTTGCCAGCGTTTCCAGCTCGCGCGCCTGCGACAGCGTAACCGTAAAGGGTTTATCCACCACCACATGTTTCCCGGCTTCCAGCGCCGCTTTGGCCAGCGGGAAGTGGGTATCATTCGGCGTGGGAATGACAATCAGATCGAGATGCGGATCGTTGAACAGCTGTTTGGGATCGGACACGACCGGCATTCCCGGCCAGTCGGCGTGGACTTTCGCGGCGTCGCTGCTGGAGACGGCGGCAAGCTCCATCCCTGGCGTACCTGCGATAAGCGGCGCGTGAAAAGTTTTACTGGCGTAGCCGTAACCGATTAATCCCACCCGGACATTATCTTTCATGGTCATTCCTCTGCTGAGTTAACCCCTGTATTTGACACCATTCGCAACGCCGCCTCAACGCTTTCATAACCAAGCGAAAATAAACGGCTTATTTCAGAATTTTCATCATCTTTTCTGCCTTTACCAGAATCTTTCTGGCGATTCGGTTAAGGTTTTGCCCTTCTTTGATACACAATAGCGAACAGGCTCTGACGTGACGAGGCGTGAGCGCTTTATTGTTTTGATGAAATAAGCAACATAACTTAAAAGAAATAGTGTGGTCTTTCTTGCGCGATTATTGATATTGCTTCAGGCAGAATAAAAACAGAACATGCCTGAGGCCGTTTGTAAAACACCTGGAAATAGCAGGTGTATCCCTGAAAACATGTGCTGATGCTGGTGCGCCGGTGCCCGGAGGCCGTTTACATATTGTCGTAAAAAGCCGTTAAAGAGGCACAGAAGGGATATTGCCAGCTCTGGCGAAGCGCGTTACTCTTTCTCCTCCGAAAGTCGGGCCTGCGTTAATTCTCAAGGAAAACTCTTAAATGTTATTCAGGCTTTTATTAAACCTGCATAACCCGCTTTTTGCGTTTATTCTTTTACCCGGCCCGCCTCATCTGGCGAAATCTCTTTATTATTTTATTGCGCGGATAACGATTAACATGACCGTTCAGGACTATTTATTAAAGTTTCGTAAAATCAGCACGCTTGAAAGTCTGGAAAAATTGTTCGACCACCTTAATTACACCCTTACGGATAATCAGGAAATTATCAATATGTATCGCGCCGCGGATCATCGTCGGGCGGAGCTGGTGTCAGGCGGCCGTCTGTTCGATCTCGGCCAGGTGCCGAAAACCGTCTGGCGTTACGTGCAGTAAGGCGTAAAGGTAGCAATCAGACAGAAAATCTTTATAATCTTTGCGCTGTAATTAATCTTTAGCCATTTGTTGAATTTATATCCCGGGAGGTTATATGTCCGACGCGTCCCCGATGCGTATCGGAGGCTGGTTGCTCGCCCCTCTCGCCTGGTTATTGATGTCGTTACTCAGCACCACGCTTGCCGTCGCGCTCTATGTGATGGGACTTGCTTCCCCGCAAGTCCATCAGGCGATCAGCGCGCAAGGCACTACGCAAGTGCTTTTCTGGTATGGCTCGATGCTGTGCGCCATGGCGATGTGGGGCTATACGCTCTGGCTGACCGTCGCTTTTTTCAAACGCCGTCAGGGTGTGCCGCGCCACTATATTATCTGGCTGTTGCTGACCGTCCTGCTGGCGATAAAATCTTTTGCGTTCTCGCCGGTGAGCGACACGCTGGCGGTGCGTCAGTTGCTGTTCCCGCTGCTGGCCGCGGCGCTGCTGGTGCCCTATTTTAAGCGCTCGGCGCGCGTGAAGCAGACCTTTGTCAGGGCAAAATAACCTTACAGATTCTCCGTTGTCGCCCCTTGTCGTATGTCCGATAATGAGCGGCTTTTTTCGTTTCAGGTCGAATAATGTCTGATTATTTGCTGTTATTTGTTGGAACGGTGCTGGTCAATAACTTCGTTCTCGTGAAGTTTCTCGGCCTGTGTCCGTTTATGGGTGTTTCCAAAAAGCTGGAATCCGCGATCGGCATGGGAATGGCGACCACGTTCGTGATGACCCTTGCAACGATTTTTTCGTGGATTATCGATCACCTGATTCTGGTGCCGCTTGAGCTGGTCTACCTGCGCACGATGGCCTTTATTCTGGTTATCGCGGTGGTGGTGCAGTTCACCGAAATGGTGGTGCGTAAAACCAGTCCGGCGCTCTATCGCCTGCTGGGCATCTACCTGCCGCTGATCACCACTAACTGCGCCGTACTGGGCGTGGCGCTGCTTAGCATCAATCTAAACCATACCTTTTTGCAGTCGGCGCTGTACGGTTTTTCCGCCGCGGTCGGCTTCTCGCTGGTCATGGTGCTGTTCGCCGCCATTCGCGAGCGTCTGGTTGTCGCCGATGTCCCGCTGCCGTTTCGCGGCAACGCGATCGCGCTGGTCACTGCGGGCCTGATGTCTCTGGCCTTTATGGGCTTTAGCGGGCTGGTGAAGTTCTGATGGAAATGATTGTTATCGCGGTTATCGCGCTGACGCTGCTGGCTCTGCTTTTCGGCATGCTGCTGGGCTACGCCTCGCGCCGCTTCGCCGCGGAAGAAGATCCGGTGGTCGATCAGGTCGACGAACTGCTGCCGCAAAGCCAGTGCGGACAGTGCGGCTACCCAGGCTGCCGCCCGTATGCCGAAGCAGTCGCGAATAACGGCGAGCAGATCAACCGCTGCGTGCCCGGCGGCGAGCCGGTGATGCAAAAAATCGCCACGCTGCTTAACGTCGAGCCGCAGCCGCTGGACGGCGACGCTGCCATGGCCGAGCCGGTGCGTATGCTGGCCGTGATCGACGAGCCGAACTGCATCGGCTGCACCAAATGTATTCAGGCCTGTCCGGTGGACGCTATCGTCGGTGCTACGCGCGCCATGCACACCGTGATGAGCGACCTCTGCACCGGTTGTAATCTCTGTGTAGACCCCTGTCCGACGCAGTGCATAGAACTGCGCCCGGCCGCCACCACGACGGATAACTGGAAATGGGATCTCAACACCATTCCGGTGCGTAACATTCCTGTGGAACAACATGCTTAAGTTATTTTCTGCGTTCAGAAAAGAGAAAGTCTGGGATTTCAACGGCGGCATTCATCCGCCGGAGATGAAAACCCAGTCTAACGGCACCCCGCTGCGCCAGTTGCCGCTGCCGGGCCGTTTTATTATTCCGCTCAAACAGCATATCGGTAGCGAAGGCGAGATTTGCGTAGCGCCAGGCGATAAAGTTCTGCGCGGCCAGCAGCTCACCGTTGGCCGTGGCCGTATGCTGCCGGTACATGCGCCCACCTCAGGCACCGTAACGGCAATTATGCCGCACCCGACGGCGCATCCTTCCGCCCTGCCGGAACTCTCCATAATTATCGACGCCGACGGCGAAGACAGGTGGATTGCCCGCGACGGCTGGAGCGACTACCAGTGCCGCAGCCGCGAAGCGCTGATCGAACGTATTCATCAGTTCGGCGTCGCAGGGCTTGGCGGCGCGGGATTCCCGACCGGCACTAAGCTTCAGGGCGGCGGCGATAAAATCGAAACGCTGATTATCAATGCCGCGGAGTGCGAGCCATATATCACCGCCGATGACCGCCTGATGCAGGATTGCGCCGCGCAGATTATCGACGGTGTGCGTATTCTTGCGCATATTCTTCAGCCGCGCGAAGTGCTGATCGGCATCGAAGATAACAAGCCGCAAGCGATCTCGATGATGCGCGCCGTGCTGCACGGCGAGCATAAAATTCGCCTGCGCGTGATCCCGACCAAATACCCGTCGGGCGGCGCTAAACAGCTCACCCAAATCCTGACCGGCAAACAGGTGCCGCATGGCGGTCGCTCCTCTGATATCGGCGTGCTGATGCAGAACGTCGGCACCGCGTTTGCCGTCAAGCGCGCGATTATCGATGGTGAGCCGCTGACCGAACGCGTAGTGACGCTGACAGGCGAAGCCGTCGGCCGTCCGGGTAACGTCTGGGCGCGTATCGGGACGCCGGTGCGCCACCTGCTGGAACACGCCGGGTTTATCCCGACCAGCGAGCAGCTGGTTATCATGGGCGGCCCGCTGATGGGCTTCACCCTGCCCGGCCTTGACGTGCCGGTGGTGAAAATCACTAACTGCCTGCTGGCGCCTTCCGCCACTGAAATGGGCGCGCCGCAGGAAGAGCAGCACTGCATCCGTTGCAGCGCCTGCGCCGACGCCTGCCCGGCCGACCTGCTGCCGCAGCAGCTTTACTGGTTCAGCGTCGGCCAGCAGCATGATAAAGCCACCGCCCACAATCTGGCGGACTGTATCGAATGCGGCGCGTGTGCGTATGTCTGCCCGAGCAATATTCCGCTGGTGCAATATTTCCGTCAGGAAAAAGCGGAAATTCGCGCTATCGCCGAAGAAGAAAAACGCGCCGCGGAAGCTAAAGCGCGCTTTGAAGCGCGCCAGGCTCGTCTTGAGCGTGAAAAAGCCGCGCGCCTTGAGCGCCATAAAAAATCTGCCGTACAGCCTTCAGGCCAGGATCAGGACGCCATTCAGGCGGCGCTGGCACGTGTTCGCGAGAAGAAAGGCGATGATCAGCCGATCATAGTGGCCGCCGGGGCGAAACCGGATAACAGCGCGGTGATTGCCGCCCGTGAAGCCCGTAAAGCGGAAGCCCGCGCACGTCAGGCGGAGAAAGTGCAGCAGGAAATGGCCGCGAACAGCTCCGTACCTGCACACGAAGCAACGGAACCGGAAATTGACGCCAGCGCGGAATCCGTCGACCCGCGCAAAGCCGCCGTTGAAGCCGCCATCGCCCGCGCTAAAGCCCGCAAAGCGGCGCAGGCCGGGGAAAACGCGACTGCCGACGCAACGCCTGCCGAGCCGGTCGACCCGCGCAAAGCCGCCGTCGAAGCCGCCATTGCCCGTGCCAAAGCCCGTAAAGCGGCGCAGGCCGGGGAAAACGCGACTGCCGACGCGACGCCTGCCGAGCCGGTCGACCCGCGCAAAGCCGCCGTGGAAGCGGCCATCGCCCGTGCCAAAGCCCGCAAAGCGGCGCAGGCCGGGGAAAACGCGACTGCCGACGCAACGCCTGCCGAGCCGGTCGACCCGCGCAAAGCCGCCGTGGAAGCGGCCATTGCCCGTGCCAAAGCCCGTAAAGCGGCGCAGGCCGGGGAAAACGCGACCGCAGACGAAAAACCTGCCGAGCCGCTCGACCCGCGCAAAGCTGCCGTGGAAGCCGCCATCGCCCGTGCCAAAGCCCGCAAAGCGGCGCAGGCCGGGGAAAACGCGACCGCAAACGAAAAACCTGCCGAGCCGGTCGACCCACGCAAAGCCGCTGTAGAAGCCGCTGTTGCCCGCGCCAAAGCGCGTAAAGCGGCGCAGGCGAATGAGCGCGCGCAGGCGGCGAATGAAGAAGATGAAGCGGACGATCCGCGCAAGGCTGCCGTTGCCGCCGCGATTGCCCGCGTGCAGGCGCGCAAGGCTGCCGAAAAGGTTGTTAACGAGGATTAAATGGTTTTCAGAATCGCGAGTTCCCCTTATACCCATAACCAGCGCCAGACGTCGCGTATCATGATGCTGGTGACGCTGGCCACCGTGCCGGGCATCGCCGTGCAGTGGTACTTTTTCGGCTACGGCAGCCTGGTGCAGATTCTGTTAGCCATCGTCAGCGCGCTTGCCAGCGAAGCGCTGGTATTGCGTATGCGTAAGCTGCCGCTGAAAAGCCATCTTGGCGACAACTCCGCGCTGCTGACCGGCCTGCTGCTGGGGGTGAGCATTCCGCCGCTGGCACCTTGGTGGATGGTCGTACTCGGCACCGTATTCGCCGTTATTATCGCCAAGCAGCTCTACGGCGGGCTGGGCCATAACCCGTTTAACCCGGCGATGATTGGCTACGTGGTGTTGCTTATCTCCTTCCCCGTACAGATGACCAACTGGCTGCCGCCGCAGCAGATCGCCGCCACGGCGCCGGGCTTTCTCGACGCGCTACAGGTGATTTTCCATGGCGTTACCGCCAGCGGCGACACCATGACGCAGCTGCGTCTCGGCATTGATGGCGTAAGCCAGGCCACACCGCTTGATACCTTTAAAACCGGCCTGCACGCCGGACATCCGGCAGGCGAACTGCTGGCACAGCCGATTTATGGCGGCGCGCTGGCGGGCCTCGGCTGGCAGTGGGTGAATCTCGCGTATCTGGCGGGCGGCCTGTTCCTGCTCGCGCGCGGCACCATCCGCTGGCATATTCCCGTGAGCTTTATCGTGACGCTCGCCGTGTGCTCAACGCTCGGCTGGCTTCTCGCGCCGGAAAAATTTCTGTCGCCGCTGATGCATCTGCTGTCGGGCGCGACGATGCTTGGCGCGTTCTTTATTCTTACCGATCCGGTCACGGCCTCGACCACCAATAAAGGCCGTCTGGTCTTCGGCGCGCTGGCGGGCCTGCTGGTGTGGCTGATTCGAAACTTCGGCGGCTACCCGGACGGCGTGGCGTTTGCCGTGCTGCTGGCGAATATCACCGTGCCGCTCATCGATTACTACACCCGCCCGCGGGTTTATGGTCACCGGTAAGGAATGCTCATGCTTAAGACGATTCAAAAACATGGCGTGACGCTCGCCGTTTTCGCGGCTCTGACGACCGGTCTGACAGCGATGGTCAACGCGCTGACGAAAACCACGATTGAAGGCCAGGCGGCGCTTCAGCAGAAACAGCTGTTCGATCAAGTGCTGCCGCCAGAGATGTATGACAATGATATTCAGCAGAGCTGCTATCTTGTTACTGCCCCCGCGCTGGGCAGCGGCGAAAAACAGCTGTGGGTGGCGCGTAAAGGCGATACGCCAGTGGCGGTCGTCATGCAGGCGACGGCGCCGGATGGCTACTCCGGCGCGATTCAGTTGCTCGTTGGTGCAGATTTCAAAGGTACCGTGCTCGGCACGCGCGTGACGGAACATCATGAGACGCCAGGGCTTGGCGATAAAATCGAAACCCGCATCAGCAACTGGATCACCGGTTTTGCCGGTCAGGTGATCCAGGGGCCGAATGATACCCGCTGGGCGGTGAAAAAAGATGGTGGTCAGTTCGATCAGTTTACTGGCGCGACAATTACGCCGCGTGCGGTCGTGAACGCGGTGAAACGCGCAGGCCTGTATGCGAAGACGCTGGAGCCGCAGCTTTCCACCCTGCCTTCCTGTGGAGAAAACCCATGAATGACGTGAAATCGATTCTGGTAAACGGGTTATGGAAAAATAACTCGGCGTTGGTGCAGTTGCTCGGCATGTGTCCGCTGCTGGCTGTGACGTCCACCGCCACTAACGCGCTCGGCCTTGGCCTTGCAACTACGCTGGTGCTGACGCTCACCAACGCCTCTATTTCAGCGTTTCGCCGCTGGATGCCGGGCGAGATCCGCATTCCTATTTACGTGATGATTATCGCGGCGGTAGTGAGCATCGTGCAGATGCTGATTAACGCCTATGCGTTCGGGCTGTACCAGTCGCTCGGCATTTTTATCCCGCTTATAGTGACGAATTGTATTGTCGTTGGGCGCGCGGAGGCGTTTGCCGCCAAAAACGGCCCGCTGCTCTCGGCGCTCGACGGTTTTGCCATCGGCATGGGCGCGACCGGCGCGATGTTCGTACTTGGCTCACTGCGTGAGATCCTTGGCAACGGTACGCTGTTTGACGGTGCAGATGGTCTGCTGGGTAGCTGGGCTCGCGTGCTGCGCATCGAAGTGTTCCATACCGACACGCCGTTCCTGCTGGCGATGCTGCCGCCTGGCGCGTTTATCGGCCTTGGTATGATGCTGGCAGTGAAATACCTGATTGACGAACGGATGAAACGTCGCGCCGCGAAACCGGTGGTGGTGGAGGCCGCAGCGGAAAAAGCGTCATGAACCAGGCTAAACGTATCGAAATCCTTACCCGGCTTCGTGCGAACAATCCGCATCCGACGACGGAGCTGCACTTCACCAGTCCGTTTGAGTTGCTGATAGCCGTTCTGCTTTCGGCGCAGGCCACTGACGTGAGCGTGAACAAAGCCACAGCGAAGCTCTACCCTGTCGCCAACACGCCTGAGGCGATGCTGGCGCTCGGCGTGGACGGCGTGAAGGAGTACATCAAAACTATCGGGCTGTTTAACAGCAAAGCGGAGAACGTGATTAAGACCTGCCGCATTCTGCTTGAACAGCACGGCGGCGAGGTGCCGGAAGATCGCGCGGCGCTGGAGGCGCTGCCGGGCGTCGGGCGCAAAACGGCGAATGTGGTGCTTAACACAGCCTTCGGCTGGCCGACTATCGCCGTTGATACGCATATTTTTCGCGTCAGCAACCGCACAAAATTCGCGCCCGGCAAGAATGTCGAAGCCGTCGAAGAAAAGCTGTTAAAAGTGGTGCCGGCGGAGTTTAAAGTCGATTGTCACCACTGGCTTATCCTTCACGGGCGGTATACCTGCATCGCTCGTAAGCCGCGCTGCGGCTCGTGCATTATTGAAGATCTCTGCGAATACGCGGAGAAAGTTTACGAATAATACACAAGGCGGTGGATGTCACGTTTGTCACATCTGCCGCGCAATAATGTTCCTGCAACCCGTCTCATTAACGTTTTTAGCCGTCCGAAATCCCGCCTTAAATCAGTTCGCCAGGTTGATCGTTTTTTTTCGACAGGAATTTTCTATAGATTTGTGAGAATTATCACACTTGCAACATCCTGTTAAATTTCGGTTGCATTATTGGGCGCAAAGCCTTGTGACGCCTCGGTTATCACCATCACCGATAATATATATATCGGGCATTTTCTGATATTCAGGTCTATATGACTGCCTGAGCGGTCTTATAGCAGAACATATAACCAAAAGCCGCTTCAGCATCTGTTTCAGCAGTTAAAAAATCTACAATAGCGTTTATCATGAAATTTAACGCTAACTCTTAGCGAAACGCATGGCTGATTATGCCGTCCGGCTTATATGTAACAGATTATTACAAAAGCCTTGTGCCAGCGGTCAGGATAGTGAACATTACCCGCCGTTTCTCACTTCATATAACAATAAAAGCGCATGCCGCCAGGCACCACGCGCATACCACCCCCGCGGTTAATGCGGGCTGTAAAAAAAGAGGTATATGTGTCGACTGCAAACAAAAAACCAGCAGAAAGCGTAAGTATGAACGCTTTTAAACAACCGAAATCGTTTTATCTGATTTTCTCGATTGAGTTATGGGAGCGTTTCGGTTACTACGGCCTGCAAGGGATTATGGCTGTTTACCTGGTGAAACAACTGGGTATGTCGGAAGCGGATTCCATTACGTTGTTCTCCTCCTTCAGCGCGCTGGTGTATGGCCTGGTAGCTATTGGCGGCTGGCTGGGCGATAAGGTGCTCGGCACCAAACGCGTGATTATGCTCGGCACCATTGTGCTGGCTATCGGCTATGCGCTGGTGGCGTGGTCTGGTCACGATGCCGGTATCGTTTACTTTGGTATGGCGACCATCGCGGTGGGTAATGGCCTGTTTAAAGCCAACCCGTCATCCCTGCTCTCTACCTGCTATGAGAAAGATGACCCGCGTCTCGACGGCGCGTTCACCATGTATTACATGGCGATCAACATCGGTTCGTTCTTCTCCATGCTGGCTACCCCGTGGCTCGCTGAGAAATTCGGCTGGAGCGTGGCGTTCTCGCTGAGCTTTGTCGGTATGCTCATCACCCTCGTGAACTTCATTTTCTGCAAGAAGTGGGTGAAAGATTACGGCTCTAAACCCGACTTCGCGCCGCTGCACGTAGGTAAACTGCTGGCGACTATCGCGGGTATCGTGGTGCTGGTCGCTATCGCCACCTGGCTGCTGCATAACCAGGGCATCGCGCGTATGGTGCTGGGCGTGGTCGCTCTTGGTATCGTGATTATTTTCGCGAAAGAAGCCTTTGCGATGCAGGGTGCCGCGCGCCGCAAAATGATCGTGGCGTTTATCCTGATGCTGGAAGCGATTGTCTTCTTCGTGCTGTATCAGCAGATGCCGACGTCCCTGAACTTCTTCGCTATCCGTAACGTCGAACACTCAATTCTGGGTATCGCGTTCCAGCCGGAGCAGTTCCAGGCGCTGAACCCGTTCTGGATCATGATTGGCAGCCCGATTCTGGCCGCTATCTATAACAAGCTGGGTGACCGCCTGCCAATGCCGTTTAAGTTCACCATCGGTATGATGCTGTGCTCTGGCGCGTTCCTGGTGCTGCCGCTGGGCGCGAAATTCGCCTCTGAAGCCGGTATCGTGTCCGTGAACTGGCTGATTCTGAGCTACGCGCTGCAGAGTATCGGTGAGCTGATGATTTCCGGCCTCGGCCTTGCGATGGTTGCGCAGCTCGTGCCGCAGCGTCTGATGGGCTTCATCATGGGTAGCTGGTTCCTGACCACCGCTGGCGCGGCGATGATTGCCGGTAAAGTCGCTAACCTTATGGCAGTGCCGGAAAACGTCACCGACCCGCTGCAGTCGCTGGACGTTTACGGCCGCGTCTTCATGCAGATTGGTATCGTCACGGGCGTTATCGCCGTGCTGATGCTGCTCACGGCTCCCCTGCTGAACCGCATGACGCAGGATGATAAAGCGACAGAAACAGACACCGCACACGCGTAACCGTTCGGGAAACGTTGTTCAGGCCGTCAGATTTTATGCTGACGGCTTTTTTTTTGCCCGTACGCGCTCTACCATAATTTGGTTTATTCATGAGAAGGGAGCATTGCCATGAAACTGTTTTACAAAGCCGGCGCGTGTTCGCTTTCGCCGCACATTATTCTGCGCGAAGCCAATATCGATTTCACGCTGGTGGCGGTGGATCTGGCCGCTAAACGTACGGAAACCGGCGAAGACTATCTGACCATTAACCCGAAAGGCCAGGTGCCGGCGCTGCTGCTGGATGACAATACGCTGCTCACGGAAGGCGTGGCTATCGTGCAGTACATCGCAGATCTTGTCCCGGACCGCCAGTTGCTCGCGCCGGTTGGCAGCATGACCCGTTATCATACGCTGGAGTGGCTGAACTATATCGCCACCGAGCTGCATAAAGGCTTCACGCCGCTGTTCCGCCCGGATACACCGGACGAGTACAAGACCATTGCTCGCGCGCAGCTGCAGAAGAAATTCGCGTACGTGAATGAGGCATTGGCGCAGAAACAGTGGCTGATGGGGCTACGTTTCAGCGTGGCGGATGCGTATCTGTTTACCGTGCTGAACTGGGCGAAAGCGGTCGGGCTTGAGATGCAGGCGTTTGACAATATTGCTGACTACCAGGCGCGCGTCAAAGCGCGTCCTGCCGTCGAGGCGGCGCTCAAAGCGGAAGGCCTGAGCGCGTAACGCATGTCAGCGCCGCGTCTGTTGCAGACGCGGCGCTTTTTTACAGTTTTACCGCCGTAAAGTAGTGCTCCGGCTGCGCGATACCCTCCTGCGCCGCCACAACCTGCAATTCATACTCTTCCATGCGTTTGGTGGTCACCATGATGTCGTAGACCGCCGCCGTTACATGCTCCAGCGCCTCGCGAAGCGTCGCGCCCTGTAGCAGTTTCACCAGCAGCAGACCGCTCGTCACGTCGCCCACGCCGACCGGCTGACGCGCGCCGAAATCCACCAGCGGACGGCTGATGTGCCAGGCCTCGTCAGAGGTCACCAGCAGCATCTCAAAACGGTCCTGCTGATAGCCTGCGCGCGCCAGATGTTTCACCAGCACAATCTGCGGGCCGCGGGCGATAAGCTCGCGTGCGGTCGCGACAGCCTCTTCGACGCTCGCCACCGCATGGCCGCTCAGCATCTCCAGTTCCAGCAGGTTCGGCGCAATGATATCGCTTGCCGGCAACGCGAAACGCGCGTGAAACTCCGCCACACCCGGCGCCACGATGCAGCCCTTTTCCGGGTGGCCCATCACCGGATCGCAGAAATATTTCGCCTGCGGATTGGCCGCCTTCACCTGACGGACGATCTCCAGAATATGCTCGCCCTGCTCCGCCGATCCCAGATAGCCGCTCAGCACCGCGTCACAGCGCGACAGCTGGCCGATAGCCGCGATGCCCTGCACGATTTCCGTCAGGTGCGACGGCGGCATCACGGCGCCGGTCCACTGACCATATTGCGTGTGGTTGGAAAACTGCACCGTATTAAGCGGCCAGACATTGGCGCCCAGACGGCGCATCGGGAATTCAGCCGCGCTGTTGCCGGCGTGACCAAACACCACGTGAGACTGAATGGCGAGAATATTCTTCATGATTTTCCGGGTGAAACGTGAGGTCGGGTTAAAAATAAAGGGCGTGGTTTCCCACGCCCTTGACTGGCTGAGTGTTATTTCCAGCAGACGAGGCAGTAGTTTTTCTTACCGCGACGCAACAGCGTATAACGGCCAAACAGGCGATCGCTGTCGCTGAAGGTGTACTCCGGGTCTGCCTGCTTTTCGCCGTTGATGGTGATAGCGTTAGACGCGATGGTTTTACGCGCCTGACCGCGGGACGGTTGCAGCTCGGAATCCACCAGCGCCTGCATCAGATCCGCGCCTTTTTCCATCTCGATCATCGGCACGCCGTCCTGCGCGAGCTGCTCGAAATCCGCTTCGCTCAGCGCGTTGAGGTTGCCGTTAAACAGGCTTTCGGTAATGCGCTTCGCGGCGGCAAGGCCCTCTTCGCCATGCACCAGACGCGTCACCTGCTCCGCCAGCACGTACTGGGCGCGCGGCGCTTTACCGCTGTTTTTGTCTTCTTCTTCCAGCGCGTTGATCTCATGAATGCTCATAAAGGTGAAGAACTTCAGGAAGCGGTAGACATCTGCGTCCGCGGTGTTGATCCAGAACTGGTAGAACTTGTACGGGCTGGTTTTCTTCGGATCCAGCCACACCGCGCCGCCTTCGGTTTTACCGAATTTGGTGCCGTCAGATTTGGTGATAAGCGGAACGGTCAGGCCAAAGACCTGGTTCTGGTGCAGACGACGGGTCAGGTCGATGCCTGAGGTAATGTTACCCCACTGGTCGGAGCCGCCGATTTGCAGCGCCACGCCATGCAGTTTATTCAGGCAGGCGAAGTCATAACCCTGCAACAGGTTGTAGGAGAATTCAGTAAAGGAGATGCCCACGTCGTCGCGGTTCAGGCGCTGCTTCACCGCTTCTTTGTTGATCATCTGGTTGACCGAAAAATGCTTGCCGATATCGCGCAGGAAGGTCAGCACGTTCATGTTGCCGAACCAGTCATAGTTGTTCGCCGCGATAGCGGAGTTTTCGCCGCAATCGAAATCGAGGAACGGCGCGACCTGGCGGCGGATTTTATCCACCCACTCCTGGACGGTGTCTTCGGTATTGAGTTTACGTTCGGTCGCTTTGAAGCTTGGATCGCCAATCAGACCGGTGGCGCCGCCAACCAGTGCAACCGGCTTGTGCCCCGCCATCTGAAAGCGTTTCAGGCATAACAAGGGAACCAGATGGCCCAAGTGCAGGCTGTCGGCGGTGGGATCGAAGCCGCAATAAAGGGCGATCGGCCCCTGCGCCAGTCGCTGCGCTAACGCTTCTTCATCCGTCACCTGAGCCACAAGGCCCCGCTCCTGCAATTGTTTAATCAAATTGCTGCTTGCCATCGATTTCTCCATGTATTTACGACTGCACCTTTGCCGGTACACGGCTTTTCGCCCACTGGCGAAGAATAAAATTCAGGGAGGCATAGAATAAAGCGCAAGCCCTGGGAGCGCCAGCGCTTGCATAAGAAAATCGCTCACTTACGGGGCGAGACGGTCGATTTTCCAGCCGTCGCCGTCGCGCTGGTATAAAAAGCGGTCGTGTAGCCGGTGCTCGCCGCCCTGCCAGAATTCCACCTGCTCCAGCGAAACGCGAAAACCGCCCCAGAAACTCGGCAAGGGGATTTCGCCCTGCTGGAACTTCTGTTTCAGTTCAAGGAATTTGCTCTCCAGCACGCCGCGCGCGGAAATACGGCTCGACTGCTTTGAGACCCAGGCGCCAATCTGGCTGTCGCGCGGGCGGCTGTGGAAATATTTCACGACTTCCAGCGTTGAGAGACGCTCGGCTTTGCCCGTCACCATCACCTGGCGCTCCAGCATATGCCACGGGAACAGCAGACTGATGCGCGGATTGTGTTCGAGATGATGCGCCTTGCGGCTGCCGAGGTTGGTGTAAAACACCATGCCGCGCTCATCGAAATGTTTAAGCAGCACGATACGCTGGTACGGCTGGCCGTGTTCATCAACGGTGGCGACGACCATAGCGGTAGGATCGGCGAGTTTCGCTTCGCACGCCTGGGCGAGCCAGCGTTCAAACAACGGCAGCGGCGTCTCGGTGAGGTCGCGGCGGCGCAGCCCGCCTTTGGTGTATTCGCGGCGCAGATGCGCAATCTGTTGCAGATGGTCAATATCAGACATAGCGTTGAACCAGTGAGGATCGGGTGGCGCTATTGTGCGCCCCACCCGTTAAAATCTCAACGCTTCGGATTTTGTAACTGACAGTGATTTAACACAATATTGTCGCGATAGTAGACCGTGGCTTCATCACCTTTCGACCAGAACGCATAGATGCCGTCGGTGTAGCGCGTACCCGAGGCGGCGCGTCCCTGATTCAGATGCAGCATTTTATCATCCAGCACGAAACTGACCTGTTCGCGCTGTTTGTTGAGCGAGACCGTCAGCGGTTTTTCATCGCAGCGATATTCGAGTGTGTCGGTGTTCATGCGCTCAACCATAGCGTCATAGTAGCTACAGCCAGCCAGCAGCGTGGGGAGCAAAACGACAAGCAGTTTCTTCATGGCATATCCTGAAAGCGTATTTCTGAAGGGGGCCGGACGCCCCCGTAACGCATTCAGTCTATCGGCTTAGCGGAGCAGGAAAAGTCGGCAAACTCCGATTATTTAAGGGGTTGGCGGGAAAGACCGCGCCGAGCACGCTTGCTTCGCGCGCGCCGGTCACTGACGGCAGATTTCCCGCCTTGCCGCTGAGGGTACGGTACGCAAGCCAGGCGAAGGCCAGCGCTTCCATATCATCGCCGCGAATGCCCATCTCATCGGTTGAAGAAACTTCGATGCCCGGCAAAAGCGCGGCCAGACGCGCCACCAGCCGCGGGTTGCGCCCGCCGCCGCCGCAAATCATCAGCCGTTCCGCGCCGCCGCTCAACAGGACGTCGCGCGCGATGGTGCTGGCGGTCAGCTCCAGCAGCGTCGCCTGCACATCCTGCGCTGGCAGCCCGGCGAAGGACGAAAGCTGACGCTCTATCCAGCCGTAGTTGAAATATTCGCGCCCGGTGCTTTTCGGCGCAGGCGTCGAGAAATACGGATCGCTCAGCATTTTTTGCAGCAGCGGCTGTACGACGTTGCCGCTGGCAGCCCACTCGCCGTCTTTATCAAACGGTTTACCTTTCTGGCGCCAGATCCAGGCGTCCATCAGCATATTGCCAGGACCAGTATCAAAGCCTTTTACCGGCTGGCCCGGAAACAGCAGCGAGAGATTCGCGATACCGCCAATATTCAGCACCATGCGCCGCTCCGTCGGGTGCGCCAGCAGCGCCTGATGGAAGGCGGGCACGAGCGGCGCGCCCTGCCCGCCGAGCGCCATATCGCGACGGCGGAAATCACCCACGACGCTGACGCCGGTGCGCGCCACAATCTGATTGTTATCGCCTATCTGCATCGTGTGCGGCGCGCTGCCGGTCGGCTCATGCCAGACGGTCTGGCCGTGGCAGCCAATCGCCATGACATCTTCGGGCTTCAGTTTTTGCTGCTCCATCAGCGCGCTGACCGCATCGGCAAACAGACAGCCGAGCTGATGGTCGAGCCTGCCGAGCTGGGAGAGCGTCAGCGGTTGTCCCTGACAGATATCCAGGATCGCCTTTTTAATGGCCGTCGGCATCGGCCAGCTCAGGCTCGCCTGCTGCGCCACCATATGTTCATCAATGGCGGCCAGCACGACGTCCACCCCGTCGAGGCTGGTGCCGGACATCACTCCAATGTAGCGACCTGATTTCATACGCAATCCTTAAGCCCTGTTTGAAAACGTGCGAAGCGACCTTCAATCATAAACATTCACCCTGATTGAGCAACGGAATAATCCCGCCGGGGGCAAAAAGCGCGTTTTTACTGCCGCTGTTGATTTACCGTTCAGGCAGAATATTTTAGGATTTTTATCATCGGCTCCGTGAAGAATGTGAAATATCGCGGTCTTATGCCATATAATTTGAATATGATGGATGCTCAGGGGAGCATTTGTTGGTGAACAGGAGATTTACATGATTTCACGTGTACTGGTTGTTGCACTGGCAGGTTTCACGCTGGCGGGCTGCGTCAACAACGATAGCCTTTCCGGTGACGTTTACACCGCCTCTGAAGCCAAACAGGTACAGAACGTCACGTACGGTACTGTCGTGAACGTGCGTCCGGTGAAGATCCAGGGCGGGGATGATACCAACGTTATCGGCGCGCTCGGTGGTGCTGTGCTGGGCGGTTTTCTTGGCAATACTGTCGGCGGCGGCACAGGTCGTTCGCTTGCGACGGCAGCGGGCGCTATTGCTGGTGGCGTTGCAGGCCAGGGCGTTCAGGGCGCAATGAACAAAACGCAGGGCGTTGAGCTGGAAATCCGTAAGGACGACGGCAACACCATTATGGTGGTACAGAAACAGGGCAACACTCGTTTCTCTGCTGGTCAGCGCGTGGTGCTGGCGAGCAACGGCAGCCAGGTTACCGTTTCTCCGCGCTAAGGCGCGCGGTTTAACTGGTTAACCAAAAAAAACGGAGGAGCATCAGGCTCCTCCGTTTTTTATGCGCGCTATTTTGGTTGCGATGTTGTTGCTTCACACGGTCGTCATACAGACCTTTTACTCTTTCGCAGACAACGCCTGAATGTTCTTCTCAAGACGCGCCACGATATGCAGCATCTGGTCGTGCTCTTCCTGCGAGATACCCGAGAGAATTTCACCGCGCGTTTTCAGAATCACTTCTTCGAGTTGCGTAATGATCGGCGCCGCTTTTTCCGTCAGCTTGATGCGCTTGGCGCGCCGGTCGCTGGCGCAGGTATGGCGGGCGATAAGCCCCTTCTCTTCGAGCTGGTCGAGCGTGCGCACCAGTGACGGCTGCTCGATACCGATGGCCTTGGCCAGTTGAATTTGCGACTGATCGGGCGGCAGCGAGTGGATATGATGAAGTGTCACCCAGTGGGTCTGCGTTAATTCCAGAGGCTTCAGGCGATGGTCAATCAGAGCACGCCAGATGCGCACCAGTCTTGTCAGGTCAGAGCCTAATGGCGATTCCAATTTCATCTCCTTATAATTAGCTTGCTAAGTTATTATGCTGATTTTAGACTAGTGTGCAGCATTTAGGTAGCTAAAACAAATGGCCACACTGGCGATGAATACCGCGACGTCTATAATTTTAGACCACAACGGCGTATCTGAAACGGGTGCCATCTCTCCGATTTTCAAGGATTATCTTTCGTGATATCGCGCTTCTTCACATCAGGGTTTGCGCTTTCGGATCTTGTCGCCGGCGCGTCGGTCTATTTCCCTCCGCTTTTTAAGGCCGTTATTCTCGGTTTTTTTATCTGGTTGATGGTGCACCGTCTGCTGCGTGACTGGATTTACGCGGGCGACATCTGGCACCCGACCCTGATGGATCTCTCGCTGTTTGTCTTATCAGTCAGCCTCGGGCTGCTGATCCTGATTGTGTGGTAAGCTCATGCGCCTGAAAACTCTCAAATATTTTTCCACGCTTTTCGTGGTGGCCGCCGCCCTGCTGGCGGGCTGGCTGGTCTGGAATTACTACATGCAGTCGCCCTGGACGCGTGATGGCAAGGTGCGGGCCGAACAGGTCAATATTACGCCGCAGGTCTCCGGCACCATTACCCGCCTGCTGGTGCGCGATAACCAGAAAGTGAAAGCGGGCGAACTGCTGTTTGCTATTGATGATACGCCCTACCGCATCGCGGTGCTGAACGCCGAAGCACAACTCGCCCGCGCGCAGACCGATCTCGCCAAAGCCAACAACGAGGCGAACCGCCGCCGCCATCTGCCGCATAACTATATTTCCGCCGAAGATCTCGACACCGCGAATATCAGCGTTAAGGCTGCCCAGGCTGCGCTAAAAATGGCAGAGGCTTCGCTTGAGCAGGCGCGCTGGCAACTTGAGCAGACGCATGTGGTAGCTCCTGTCGACGGCTGGGTGACCAATCTCTCGAGCCGCGTGGGGAATTACGCAAGCCAGGGCCAGCCTGTGTTTGCACTGGTGGACAGCCACTCGTTCTACGTGGTGGGGTATTTTGAAGAGACCAAACTGCGTCACATCCGCGAAGGTGCTCCCGCCAGAATCCTGCTTTACAGCACCCATACGCCGTTGCATGGCAAGGTGGAGAGCATCGGACGCGCTATTTACGATCAGAGCGTCGAGAGCGACAGCAGCCTGGTCGCGGATATCAAGCCTAACGTGCCGTGGGTACGGCTCGCGCAGCGCGTGCCGGTGCGTATCGCACTCGACAACTTGCCCGATGGCATCACGCTGGTGTCCGGCACTACCTGCACCGTCTCGCTCACCGACTAAGCGCCGCTCATGAATCTCGAATGGCTCACCTGGCAGCGCTCCCCGTGGGGCAAAGCGACGCCCGCGCAGTGGCGCTATGCGCTGCGCAACGGCATCGCGATGTCACTCGCGCTGACCATCGCCTACGTGCTGGAACTCGACGAGCCCTACTGGGCGATGACCTCCGCCGCCGTGGTGAGTTTCCCGACGGTGGGCGGCGTTATAAGCAAAAGCCTGGGACGCATCGCTGGCAGCCTGATTGGAGCCAGCGCCGCCCTGATTATCGCCGGGCATACGCTTAACGATCCGTGGTTATTCACCTGGGCAATGGCGCTGTGGCTGGCATTTTGTACCTGGGTTTCGGGCTATTTTCACAACAACGCCGCCTATGCCTTTCAGCTTGCGGGTTACACCGCCGCCATCATCGCTTTTCCGCTGGTCAATACCATTGAAACCTCAGAGCTGTGGGATATCGCCCAGTCGCGCGTCTGCGAGGTCATTGTCGGTATTTTGTGCGGTGGCCTGATGATGATGGTGATGCCAGGCCCGCCCGACAGCGTGACGTTTCTCGGCGCGCTGCGCAAAATGCAGGCGCGGCTGCTGGAGCATGCCAGCCTGCTGTGGAAGCCGCAAACCACGGACGCCATCCGTACCGCCCATGAGGGCGTCATTACCCAGGTGCTTACGCTAAACGTGCTGCGCATTCAGGCGTTCTGGAGCCATTATCGTATCCGCCAGCAGAACCAGTTGCTGAATTATTTGCTGCACCAGCAGCTGCGCCTGACCAGCTATATCTCCGGCCTGCGCCGCCTGCTGATGAACTGGCCACAGCCGCCGCAAAGCCTGTGGGCCGGGCTTGAGGCGTTGCTGGAAGAGCTGGGGCATCCGAAGCCCTGCACGCTGCGGGTGGCGCGTCTTCTGGCCGCGCTCGCCCCTGATGAAAACAGTGATTTTCGCCATCAGGCGTTCTGGCTGCGGCTGCGCGATTTCTGCCGCGTCTGGATGAACTGTCAGCGCTGGATAGCCCGTCTCGACACGCCTATCCCCGACGATACGCTAAGCGTGCCCGCCGCCCCACCGCTGGCGCGCCATACCGATAACGCCGAGGCGCTGTGGAGCGCGCTGCGTACCTTTTGCGTCATCACGCTGATTGGTGCCTGGGCGATTAACACCCGATGGGAGTCAGGCAGCGGCGCGCTGACCCTGGCGGCGATAAGCTGCGTGCTCTATTCCGCGTCGCCCTCGCCCCATAATTCGCTTAATCTTCTCCTGCGCACGCTGTTACTCCTGACGCTGTTTAGCTTTGTGGTGAAATTCGGGTTGATGGTGCAGGTCACCGATCTCTGGCAGTTTCTGCTGTTTCTTTTTCCGCTGCTGACCACCATGCAACTGCTGAAGCTTCAGCAGCCGCGGTTTGCCGGGCTGTGGGGCCAGTTGATTGTGTTTATGGGATCGTTTATCGCGGTGACGAACCCGCCGGTTTACGATCTGGCGGATTTTTTAAATGACAATCTGGCGAAGATTTGCGGCGTGGCGTGCTGCTGGGTAGCGTTCGCCGTACTGCGACCCGGATCTGACAGGCGTAAAGGGCTGCGCCATATCCGCGCCCTGCGTCGCGGGTTTATCGATCAGCTAAGCCGTGTTCCCCAGCGCGGCGAGGCGGCGTTTGAGTCGCTGGTTTATCATCACATCAGTCAGCTTAGCAACAGTAAAGATGAGGCCACCCGCCGCTGGCTGCTGCGCTGGGGCGTGGTGCTGCTTAACTGCTCGCACGTGGTCTGGCAACTGCGCGAATGGGAAACCCGCGCCGACCCGCTCTCCCAGGTGCGCGATATCTGTATTGAAACGCTACGGGATGTGATGAGCGTTAAAGGGGTGCGTCAACGGCCGCTGGCGGCGGCGCTCGGCGAGCTTGAACGTATCAGCTTTACGCTTGCGCGCCATCATCAGCCCGACGCGCGGCGGCTGGCGGGAATTATCTGGCGTCTGTGGTGTTCGCTGTCACAGTTGGAACAGGCGTCGCCCTCACCGCAGGAGGACAACGCCCGGGGTGCGGTTAAATAACGCCGCAGGCGTAACGGGCACCACCGCCACCCAGCGGTTTCGGATGATCGGACAGGTTATCGCCGCCGACGTGTACCATCAGCGCTTTACCCTTCACTTCGTCCAGTGTTTTGATACGCGGCGCGGTGACCGGGTCGGTGGCTTTGCCATCGTTATTAACGGCAAGGACCGGCAGATCGCCTAAATGTCCGTCGCCTTCCGGCCCGGCGTGTTTACCGGTATTTTGCGGGTCGAAATGACCGCCAGCCGCTTCTGCCGCGACCATTTTGCCGTCTTTCATGGCGGGTTCGCAGCTGCCTTTGGCATGAATGTGGAAGCCGTGATCGCCTGGCGGCAGGCCCTTGAGATCGGGCGCAAACTCCAGGCCTTTCTCGGTTTCGGTGATTTTAACCATGCCGACTGACTCACCGACGCCTTTGTCAGTGGCCAGACGCAGTTCCACTTCTTCGCTGGCGGCCTGTGCGGCGCCGCATGCCAGCAGCACCATCGCCGCCAGTGTCAATCGCTTCATATTCCCTCCAGTTTCAGGTGATTCCCGTTAAGTCTATAACAAGGTGTACGGTTTCACCGGAAAGGAGGGAATTAAGCGGTCACGGAACGTCGTAACCCAGTGCGGCCTTGCGAATACGGAACCACTGCTGGCGCGACATTTCCAGCGACAGCGCGCCCACCGCGCTTTGCACGCGCTCGATTTTCCCGGAGCCGATGATCGGCAGCGGGCGCGACGGCAGACGCATCACCCAGGCATAGACCACCTGTTCGATAGTCTGTGCGCCCGTCTCTTCTGCGACCTGTTGCAGCTCCGCGCGCAGCGGCCCAAAGCTTTCATCACTGAACAGCCGCCCGCCGCCCAGACATGACCAGGCCATCGGGCGAATGCGCAGTTGCTGAAGCAGATCCAGTGTCCCATCCAGCAGCAGCGGCTGGTGCACCGGCGAAATCTCAACCTGATTGGTGGCAAGCGTAAACGGCAGGCGCGACTGCAACAGCGAGAACTGCGCTGGGGTGAAGTTAGAAACGCCAAAGTGGCGCACTTTGCCGCTTTTATGGAGATCCAGAAACGCCTCGGCGATTTCGTCGGCATCCATCAGCGGATCGGGGCGATGAATAAGCAACAGATCCAGCACGTCAGTATGCAGATGGCGCAGCGAGTTTTCGGCGCTCTGCACAATGTGTCCGCGATCGGTAATGTAATGACCAATCACGTTTTCCGGCTTCGCGGTCGTGGCGATACCGCATTTGGTGACGATTTCCATTTTGTCGCGCAGGTGCGGTGCCAGACGCAGCGCCTCGCCAAAGGCCGCTTCGCACTGATAGTTACCATAAATATCCGCGTGATCGACGGTGGTGATGCCAAGCTCCAGATGCTGCTCGATAAACCCGACCAACTCGCGGGCGGAGTAATTCCACTCCATCAAACGCCAGTAGCCCATCACCAGACGCGAAAACGTCGGCCCCTGGGGCGCCATAAGAATACGCTCAACCATAAATACTTACCTCAGAAAGGAAAACTGTCGGGGATTATACGCGAGCGACGCGGTTAGAACAGTGAAGGCTGCTGTGGTTCTTCGTCAGGTTCGGCGCGTCCGGCGCGCAATTTACGGAGCATACGCTGACGGCAGAGGCGCAACACCTCCTGCTTTTGCGAGTCGTTCATTTTCTGCCAGTTGAAGCGCTCGTCGCGGCTGCGCATGCAGCCACGGCAGTAGCCGCGTTCATCCGACTGGCAGATCCCGCGACACGGGCTGGGAACGGGGAAAAACTCAAGCTGCTCGGCCACAACGGCTCCTCGTTAACATGATAGTTACAATTGAAGCCTGAACTGCGCGGGGATGCAAGTCCACCTGTTACCACGCCGATTTATTATCCTCATTCCTGTATTGTTGACCTGCCGTTTACTCTCCGGCTCCCAATCTTAAAAAGGGATTAAGGTTTAACTAATCTTTACGTCTTACACTGATGTCATCATTAATGGAGCTTACTGATGGCAAAGATTAAAAAATGGCGCTGGAGCGATTTACGTTTTAACCTTTTTAGCGCCCTGCTTTTCACCCTGATAAATGCACTGTTTATCGCCCGTTGCTGGACGATTATCGCTCCGCATCATTTTCACGATATCCTGTTTGCCGCGAGCGTACCGCTGGTGCTGTTCTGCGCCTGGCTGGTGATTTTCAGCATCGTCAATTTGCCGTGGCTGCGAAAACCCGTTCTGGTGATATTACTGCTCGGCTCGGCGGCCAGTAGCTACTTTATGTACACCTATGGTGCGGTGATTGACCAGAACATGATGGTCAATATCTTTGAAACCAACACCCAGGAGGCCGGAGCGCTGATTACGCCCCAGTTGATCGGCTGGTTGCTTATCGCGGGTGTGGTGCCTGCATTACTGTTTAGCCGTATTGAAGTGATTTCAGGCAGTCTGCTGTGGACTGCGCTGCGCCGTCTGGTCAGCATTCTCGCGAGCCTGCTGATTATCATTCTGGTGGCCTCGCTCTTTTATAAAGACTACGCCTCGCTGTTTCGCAACAATAAAAACATCGCCAAAATGGTGACGCCGCCCAACTACATCAGCGGCATCGTAAAATATACCCATTCACGGTATTTTGCAGGCGATCAGACGCTGGTGCGCATCGGCGAAGACGCCAAAAAAGGCCCTGTTATCCGCCAGCAGGCGAAGAAAACCGTGCTGGTGGTGGTGATTGGCGAAGCCTCACGCGAACAGAACTATTCGCTCGGCGGTTATGAGCGCGAGACCAATCCGCAGCTTAAAAAACAGGGCGTGGTGTTCTATCCGCACGCCACCTCCTGCGGGACGGAAACGGCGGTATCCGTCCCCTGCATGTTCTCCGGGATGCCGCGCGCGCATTACGACGCAGAGCTTGCGCATCATCAGGAGGGGCTGATGGACGTGCTGGCGCATGCGGGCGTCAATGTGCTGTGGCGTGATAACGACGGCGGCTGTAAAGGTGCCTGCAACCGAATTCCACATACAGACATGACTGAATGGAAGCTTAACGCTCTGTGTAAAGAAGGCTCCTGCCTCGATGACGCGCTGCTGTGGCGTTTCGATAACGTGCTGGACGGCGTGAAACAGGACTCAGTGATTGTACTGCATCTGATGGGCAGCCACGGCCCGGCCTATTACCGCCGCTACCCGGATAATTTCCGCCGCTTCACGCCAACCTGCGATACCAACGAAATCCAGAATTGCGACCGCCAGGCGCTCATTAACACCTATGACAACACCATTCTCTATACCGACGATGTGCTGAGCCGCACTATTGACGCGCTGCGTAAGCGTCAGGATACGATGAACACGGCGCTGGTCTATCTCTCCGACCACGGCGAATCGCTTGGTGAAAATGGCATATATCTGCACGGCGCGCCCTATATGCTGGCACCAGAGCAACAGACGCATATCCCGATGCTGTTCTGGCTCTCCGGTGATTACGCGCGTCAGTACGGCGTCGATACAGCCTGTCTCGGCAAACGCGCGGCGACGGATCAGGTCTCTCAGGATAACCTTTTCTCGACGGTGCTTGGCATCATGAATATCCAGACTTCGCTTTATCAGCCGCAGGAGGATATGCTTAGCGCCTGCCGGAAAAGTTAACGTTTCTGGCGGTTTTCATTAAGGCGACTTGCATTAGACCGACCGGTCTATTAGATTGGATTGTATGAACCGAACACCTGAACACGACACGCGCGAACATCTCCTTGCCACTGGCGAGCAGCTCTGCCTGCAACGCGGTTTTACCGGCATGGGATTAAGCGAGCTGTTAAAAACCGCGGGCGTACCGAAAGGCTCCTTCTACCACTACTTCCGCTCTAAAGAGGCGTTTGGCGTGGCGATGCTGGAGCGCCATTACGCCCGGTATCAGGCATGCCTTGAGCAGCACTTCGACCCGGCAGGGCCCGCGCGCGAGCAGCTGATCGCCTGGTTTGAACAGACGCTTCATCATTACTGCCAGACGGGCAAGATGATGGGCTGCCTGACCGTGAAGCTCTCGGCTGAAGTGTGCGATCTGTCGGAAGATATGCGCGGTGCGCTTGATAAAGGCGCGGCGCAGGTCATCGCCCTGCTGGCAGAGGCGCTTGAGCGCGGCCGTGAAGCGCAGGCGTTAACCTTTACCGGCAACGCGCAGCAGCGGGCGCAGGTGTTGTACGTGCTCTGGCTTGGCGCAAGCCTGCAGGCCAAAGTGTCGCGCAGCGGCGCGCCGCTCGAAAACGCGCTGGCGCACGTTAAAGAAATCCTTTGAAGAGAGCGCCTGCCGCAAGGCAGCGCTTTTTTATTTCGCTCATTACAAGACGACCGGTCTACTCAGGAGTGACTATGCAAGACGAAAAGCTGTTTACCCCGCTGAAAGTGGGTGCTGTTACCGCCCCTAACCGCGTATTCATGGCCCCGCTGACCCGCCTGCGCAGCATTGAGCCGGGCGACATTCCGACGGCGATGATGGTGGAGTATTACCGCCAGCGCGCCAGCGCCGGGCTTATCATCAGCGAAGCCACCCAGATTTCCGCGCAGGCTAAAGGCTACGCGGGCGCGCCGGGCCTGCACAGCGATGAACAGATCGCCGCGTGGAAGAAAATTACCGCTGCCGTACATGAGGCCGATGGCCGCATCGCCGTTCAGCTGTGGCACACTGGCCGTATCTCGCACAGCAGCATTCAACCGGGCGGCGAAGCGCCGGTCGCACCTTCTGCCATTAACTCCGGCACCCGTACGTCGCTGCGTGATGAAAACGGCAAGGCAATTCGTGTAGACACTACGACGCCGCGCGCGCTGGAAACGCACGAAATTCCGGGCATTGTGGATGATTTCCGCAAGGCAGTCGGCAATGCGCGCGACGCGGGTTTCGATATGGCAGAGTTGCACTCCGCCCACGGTTATCTGCTGCACCAGTTCCTCTCGCCTTCCTCTAACCACCGCACCGATCAGTATGGCGGCAGCGTGGAAAACCGCGCGCGTCTGGTGCTGGAAGTGGTCGATGCCGTCTGTAAAGAGTGGAGCGCCGACCGCATCGGCATTCGCGTGTCGCCGATTGGCTCCTTCCAGAACGTCGACAACGGCCCGAACGAAGAAGCCGACGCGCTCTACCTGATTGAAGAGCTGAACAAACGCGGCATCGCGTACCTGCATATGTCCGAGCCGGACTGGGCGGGCGGCGTGCCTTACACGGACGAATTCCGCCAGAAAGTGCGTGAGCGTTTTGATGGCGCGATCATTGGCGCTGGTGCCTACACCCGTGAGAAAGCCGAAGCGCTGATCCAGAAAGGGCTTATCGACGCGGTGGCGTTTGGCCGCGACTATATCGCCAACCCGGATCTCGTTGAGCGTCTGCGTAAAAAAGCCGATCTTAACCCGCAGCGCCCGGAATCCTTCTACGGCGGCGGCGCGGAAGGCTACATCGATTACCCTACCCTGTGATCCAAATTGATAGCGGCGGCCTTCCGCCGCTATACTAAAATCCTGTTTCACCCAAAGTGTTATCACAAGCCGTTTATTTAAGAGGATCTTATGCGCTTACTTCATACCATGCTGCGCGTTGGCGACCTGCAACGCTCCATCGACTTCTACACCAACGTTCTCGGCATGAAACTGCTGCGCACCAGTGAAAACCCGGAATACAAATATTCCCTGGCGTTTGTTGGTTACGGTCCGGAGAGCGAAGAAGCGGTGATCGAGCTGACTTACAACTGGGGCGTTGAGAGCTATGAACTCGGCACGGCTTACGGCCACATCGCCATCAGCGTCGATAACGCCGCAGAAGCCTGCGAGCGCATCCGCAACAACGGCGGCAACGTCACCCGTGAAGCGGGCCCGGTAAAAGGCGGCACCACGGTTATCGCGTTTGTTGAAGATCCGGATGGTTACAAAATCGAACTTATCGAAGAGAAAGACGCGGGTCGCGGCCTCGGCAACTGATCCCTCCGGCGGGCGTTCTGCCCGCCTTGCTGCATCCCGCCGTGAAATTTGCCATAATGCGCGCTGCTTTAATTCCCCAAACTTAAGAGACGCTGATGTCCGATAACGCTCAACTGACCGGTCTGTCCGACCGTTTTCGTGGCTTTTACCCTGTTGTCATCGATGTGGAAACCGCCGGTTTTAACGCCAAAACCGACGCGCTGCTGGAAATCGCCGCCGTGACGCTGAAAATGGATGCTGACGGCTGGCTCACCCCCGATGAAACGCTGCATTTTCACGTTGAGCCTTTTGAAGGCGCGATTCTCCAGCCGGAAGCGCTGGCCTTTAACGGTATCGATCCGCACAACCCGCTGCGCGGTGCCGTCAGCGAATATGACGCGCTGCACGCCATTTTTAAGATGGTGCGCAAGGGGATGAAAGAGAGTAACTGCAACCGCGCGATTATGGTGGCGCACAACGCCACGTTCGATCACAGCTTTATGATGGCGGCAGCCGAGCGCGCGTCGCTCAAGCGTAATCCGTTCCACCCGTTTGTGACGTTCGACACTGCGGCGTTAAGCGGGCTGGCGCTCGGCCAGACGGTGCTTGCGAAAGCCTGTATCGCGGCGGGTATGCCGTTTGACAGCACCCAGGCGCATTCGGCGCTCTATGACACCGAGCAAACCGCCCTGCTGTTTTGCGAAATCGTCAACCGCTGGAAGCGTCTGGGCGGCTGGCCGTTGCCGCCGCTCCCCGCAGAAGATGCGACGCCGCAGGACGGCGAATAAGCTAACGCAGCGCAAAAAAAAGCGGCCTCTCAGGGCCGCTTTTTTGTCTGCGCGATAACGCGCGACGGGATTACTCTGCGTCCGGCGTGGCCGAATTATATTTCGCCGCCGTCTCTTTGATCAGCTGCTGCAGTTCGCCGCGTTGATACATTTCGATAACGATGTCGCAACCGCCGACCAGCTCGCCATCCACCCACAGCTGCGGGAAGGTCGGCCAGTTAGCGTATTTCGGCAGTTCCGCGCGGATATCCGGGTTTTGCAGGATATCGACATACGCAAAACGCTCGCCGCAGGCGGACAGCGCCTGTACCGCCTGTGCGGAGAAGCCGCAGCTCGGCAGTTTCGGGGAGCCTTTCATGTACAGCAGAATCGGGTTTTCAGCGATCTGGCGTTGAATTTTTTCAAGCGTAGTGCTCATTGTCTTACTTCCTCAAGCGTCATTACGGCGTTAGCTTTACATTGTAGCGGCTCCGGAGCGTCCCGAAAATGCATAATCTTGCGCTTAAGCCCGGTGCCGTGCCGTGGTGAAAGAGAAGCAAATAATAACACTTTTCTGTAAGCTGCCGATATTCTCCTCTGAGAAGGCGCGCTAAAATGCGCGTCGGCGCAGCGGCAACTGGCGAAAAAGAGTGCGCCGGTTAACGAAACTACGCTCACAAGACGATTTGCTGCTTAACTTTGGACATTTTTTTAGATTAGAATCAGCAAGCTCTTAAAATTCATCCGTTGGCATGATTGCCGGCTTTATGCAGGGGAATGCTCAGTGGCGCGCAAAACAAAAATTGCTCTCACGCTCTGTGCTTTATTAATGACTTCATCACTGGCTTTTGCACCGTTCGCGCAGGCGTCGGAGCAGACGCGCGCCTCGAAGGTGCAAAAAGCGCACGCCAGCACGGTGAAAAAGAAAACCAGCACAAAAACCGCCAAGAAAAGTAACAACGCAACGAAAACCAAAACGGCGAAAACCGCCAGCGAGAAGCGAAGCACCACCGCAAAACGCACCAGTAAAACCACCTCTTCCGTTAGTAAAACCGCTTCCCGCCGCGCTTCCACCACTTCACCAAAACAGGCCAGCAGCCGCCTGAGCGCGCAGACCTGTACCAAAACGCGTAAAAACCGCAAAACCAAATGCGTCAACGGGCCACTCACAATTGCCGATGCCCACAAAGCGCGCGTGAAGAAAGCCCAGACCACCGCCATGAACAAGCTGATGAACCAGATAGGCAAGCCGTACCACTGGGGCGGCACGTCGCCGCGCACCGGTTTTGATTGCAGCGGCCTCGTCTGGTACGCCTATAAAGATCTGGTGAAGTTCCGCATTCCGCGCACCGCCAACGAAATGTATCACCTGCGCGACGCCGCGCCGGTTAACCGTGGCGAGCTGGAAAGCGGCGATCTGGTGTTCTTCCGCACTCAGGGCCGTGGCACTGCCGATCACGTGGGCGTCTATGTCGGCAACGGCAAATTTATTCAGTCACCGCGCAGCGGTCAGGAAATCCAGATAACGTCTTTGAGTGAAGATTACTGGCAACGTCACTATGTCGGCGCGCGCCGGGTAATGACGCCGCGCACCATTCGCTAATCCGCTTATCCTCATAACAAAACGGAGAAGGTCGCCCTTCTCCGTTTTCTTTTTTACGGCGCTTACGTTATTCAGCGCTGCACGCCATTTGCGCCTCGCGACGGCTGGAGATCAGCACCAGCAACAGGCCGAGTGCGGCAATCAGCGCGCCCATCACCGGCACCACGCTATAACCGAAGCCCGCATGGATGACAGCGCCACCCGCCGCAGCACCAAGTGCGTTACCGAGGTTAAACGCCCCGATATTCACCGATGACGAGAGACCCGGCGCTTCGCTGGCGACACGCATCACGCGCATCTGCAGCGGCGGCACCACCGCGAAGGTTGCCGCTCCCCATACCACCATACTCACCGCCGCGCCGATTTCCGTTTTTGCAAGCCACGGAATAGCCGCCATAATGACGATAAGCAGCATCAGGAAGCCTTTCAGCGTACCACTCACCGAGCGGTCCGCCAGGCGGCCGCCCAGATAGTTGCCGATGGAAAACCCGACGCCAATCAGCACCAGCATGGCGGTGACGAACGCCGCGCTGGCGTCAGTGATGTGGTGCAACACCGGCGCGATATAGGTATAGAGCGTAAACATCGCGCCCGCGCCGAGCACGGTTGTCAGCAGCGCGCTCACCACCTGCGGGCGCATCAGCACCGCGAGTTCGCTTTTCACATCCGGGCGCTCGCCGCTGCCGCCTTTCGGCAGTGAGAACCAAAGGCTCGCCATCGCCACAAGGCCAAGTCCGGCCGTCGCCAGAAACGACATTCGCCAGCCGATGGTTTCACCAAGCCAGGTTGCCGCCGGCACGCCACCGATATTGGCGATGGTCAGGCCCATAAACATCGTCGCGACGGCGCTCGCCTGTTTATGCTTCGGCACGACGCTTGCCGCCACCACCGAGCCGAGGCCGAAGAACGCCCCGTGGTTAAGACTGGTGAGAATACGCGAGGCCATCAGCGTCATGTAATCCGGCGCCAGTGCCGAGAGCACGTTGCCGAGCGTAAAAATCGCCATCAGAAAAATCAGCGCGCTACGCCGTGCTCGGTGCGACAGCAAAAGCGTCATCAGCGGCGCGCCCACCATCACGCCGACCGCGTAGGCGCTTATCAGCATACCGGCGGCCGGAATCGAGACGTTGACGCCATTCGCTATTACCGGCAATAAGCCCATCGGAGAAAACTCGGTCGTGCCAATGCCAAAAGCACCAATAGCCAGTGCCAGTAACGGGAAATTGACTTTCATTCATCGCTCCAGAAATTGTACAACAGCGCCGGAATACCCGACGTTACAGCAGGATGCAGAAAAGGATGGCAGTTTCAGTCAGAAAAGATAAGTGACAAAAACAGCAAAATATTATTGCGTGGGTGTTAAAGAACACGCAAAAGTTGTTATTAGCGAATGATAAGGGAATAACGAGAAAAAGAAAGGAAACGGCGAGCGGGCAGCGCTTAAGCGCAAGAGAAGTATAAGAAAGCGGGAGAACCGATACGCGCTCCCGCCTGACGCTTAATGCAGGATGGCGGTAAAAGCGCCCGCCACAATAAGACCCAGCACAACAATGGTGGTGACCAGCGAAAATTTCAGATCGGTACTCATGGTATTCTCCTTAAAGACCCCATAAAAATCAGGTAGTGGGCATTTTTGCATAAACAATCCGAAAAATCCTGCGACATTTAACCAGATATGCGTTTTCCCTCTTCCCCTTTCGATAAAGATAAGCCAAAATTCGTCGCTACTTTATTCGGTACCGGCCATCGACCCCTCCTCACGATAAATGTCGCGTTTCCCGGCATGCCGCACTCTCCTCGCGGCAGTCAGGGGTGTATACAGGCAAACGATTAACCCGTGATTTTACACGGCTCAGCCAGGGGTCTGGAGTGATTATTAATGGCAACAATTAAAGACGTCGCGAAGCGAGCCAACGTTTCCACAACAACAGTCTCACATGTAATTAACAAAACCCGTTTTGTGGCGGAAGAGACGCGCAACGCGGTTTGGGCGGCTATTAAAGAATTACACTATTCGCCAAGCGCCGTGGCGCGCAGCCTGAAGGTGAACCACACCAAATCTATCGGGCTGCTGGCGACCAGTAGCGAAGCGCCCTATTTCGCCGAAATCATCGAAGCGGTTGAGAACAGCTGCTTCGCCAAAGGCTATACGCTAATTTTGGGCAACGCGCATAACAATCTGGAAAAGCAGCGCGCGTATCTGTCGATGATGGCGCAAAAGCGCGTCGACGGCCTGCTGGTGATGTGTTCGGAATACCCGCAGCCACTGCTCGCCACGCTTGAAGAGTATCGTCATATCCCGATGGTGGTGATGGACTGGGGCGAAGCGAAAGCCGATTTCACCGACTCGGTTATTGATAACGCGTTCCAGGGTGGTTATCTCGCCGGGCGTTATCTTATCGAACGCGGCCATCGCGATATCGGTGTGATCCCGGGGCAGCTTGAGCGCAACACCGGCGTCGGGCGCTTCTCCGGCTTTATGAAAGCGCTGGAAGAAGCGGCTATCAAAGTACCGGAAAACTGGATCGTGCAGGGCGATTTCGAGCCGGAATCTGGTTACCGCGCGATGCAGCAGATCCTCTCGCAGCCGCAGCGTCCCACCGCTATCTTCTGCGGCGGCGATATTATGGCGATGGGCGCTATCTGCGCCGCCGATGAGATGGGCCTGCGCGTGCCGCAGGATATTTCCATCATCGGCTACGACAACGTACGCAACGCGCGTTTCTTTAGCCCGGCGCTGACGACTATCCATCAGCCCAAAGAGACGCTCGGCCAGACCGCGTTCAATATGCTGCTCGACCGCATCGTGAACAAACGCGAAGAGTCGCAGACCATTGAAGTGCACCCGCGCCTGATCGAACGCCGCTCGGTGGCGGATGGCCCGTTCCGCGACTATCGCCGTTAATCCTTCCGGGAGCCGTATTACTGCGGCTCCCGCAGCCACTCCTTGTTCAGCGTTTCACTGTCCCCCAGATAATCGAGCAGCCAGCGCAGCGCGGGCGAGGCGTCGCTTTGCCGCCACGTCAGGCAGCAGGCGGCATCCGGAAACGGGTTTTCGAGCGTTAGCGCGCGCCACTCTCCGCTGTCGAGCCACGGCTTCGCAAAGTGCGTCGGCACCATGCCGATACACAACCCTTCGCTCAGCGCATCGGCGGCGCAGTACCAGTCCGGCACCACCACGCGCCGCTGGTTATCCAGCAGCCAGGTGATACGCTTGGGCAGCGATCGCGACGTATCTTCCAGCACCAGTGAGGGGTAATCGCGTAGCCTGTCGTCGCTGAGCGCGCCCGCGTGCTGCGCCAGCGGATGATGGTGCGCCACCACGCAGCGCCAGCTCAGCATGCCCATATCGCGAAACGCGAAGCGCCCGCCAACCGGAATCGCCTGTGTGGCCCCGATGGCAAGTTCCACGCGCCCGTCCGCCAGCGCGTCCCAGACGCCGTTAAACACCTCCTGCGACACCTGCAACTCCACATCAGAGAAGTGCCGGTAGAAATCGAGCACCAGCCGCCGGACGCGTTCCGGGCGCACGATATTGTCCACCGCGATGGAGAGCTGCCCGCGCCAGCCGTTGGCAATCTGCTGGCACTGCTGTCTGGTGATCATCATTTTTTTGATGACAGAACGCCCCTCGCGCAAAAACCAGGCCCCGGCGGGTGTCAGAACCACATCACGATGGCGGCGCTCGAAGAGCGACACCGCAAGCCACTCCTCAAGCTGGCGCACCGTATAGCTGACGGCAGAAGGCACGCGGTGCAGTTCTGCCGCTGCCGCGGTGAAACTGCCGGTGCGCGCCACGGCGTCCACCACTTCGAGGGAATATTCAGACCACATTTTTTGCCTGCAAATTTTTTGAATGGAACCGGCAAATATTAGCGTTTCACAAGCGGGATTGCACTCCGTACACTCCTGGCTCTTTCGCGTAATAAGAAGTGAGTTAATGTGATGCGACCTGATAAAGGATTTCTTTGCTGGCTGGCCGGGCTGAGCGTGCTCGGTTTTCTGGCGACCGACATGTACCTGCCCGCATTCGCCGCTATCGAGGCGGATCTGCACACAGTGCCTTCGGCTATCAGCGCCTCGCTGAGCCTGTTCCTGGCCGGATTCGCCCTGGCGCAACTCGTCTGGGGCCCGCTCTCTGACCGTTTTGGCCGTCGTCCGGTTTTGCTGGCGGGGCTGGGAATTTTCGCACTTGGCTGCCTTGGCACCGTCTGGGTAGAGAGCGCGGGCGCGCTGCTGGCCCTGCGCTTTATTCAGGCCGTGGGCGTTTGTTCCGCTGCGGTAAGCTGGCAGGCGCTGGTAACTGACCGCTACCCGGCGCAGCAGGCGCGTCGTATCTTCGCGACCATCATGCCGCTGGTGGGGCTTTCGCCTGCGCTGGCACCGCTGCTCGGCAGTTGGATCCTGAATCACTTTTCCTGGCAGGCGATTTTCGTTGTGCTGTTTGCCATCACGGTACTGCTGATTATTCCGGCGCTGCGTCTGCCTTCCGGCGCGCCGCAGGGTAACAAAAGCGGCGAGCCGCTGAGCTTTATGATGCTGCTGCGCTCGCGCGTCTACAGCGGCAATGTGCTGATTTACGCCGCCTGCTCCGCGAGCTTTTTCGCCTGGCTCACCGGTTCGCCGTTTATCCTGCATGAGATGGGCTATAGCCCGGCGGTGATCGGCTTAAGCTATGTCCCGCAAACCATCGCGTTCCTCATTGGCGGCTATGGCTGTCGCAGCGCGCTGCAAAAATGGAATGGCGAAGCCCTGCTGCCGTGGCTGCTGGCAGGCTTCGCGCTGAGCGTGCTCGCCACCTGGCTTGTGGGTTTGAGTGATGCTGTTACGCTCACCACGCTGCTTATTCCCTTCTGTCTGATGGCGATGGCGAACGGGGCGATTTACCCTATCGTGGTCGCCGCCGCGCTGCTGCCGTTCCCGCAGGCCACCGGACGCGCCGCCGCGCTGCAAAACACGCTCCAGCTGGGGCTTTGTTTTGTGGCAAGCCTGGTGGTGTCGTGGCTGGTCGCGACCCCGCTGCTGTCGACCACCAGCGTTATGCTGGCGACCGTACTGCTGGCGGGTCTTGGCTTTTGGCTACGCGGGCCTCAGCAAGTCACGCAGTCATCAGCCGCGTGATAATATGAAATTTTTGTGATTAGCTTGCTAACGGTCAACAGTTGAATCATCGTAAAGCGAGGCCTATACTGATTCGCGGCTCTACAATAATTAGCATAAATATTATGTAGTAACGGGAGCCGCTGGCTCCCGTTTTTATCTGGAATGACATTTCTGGCAAGGGTCATCTCCCTTCCTCTGTTCTACGTCGATATCAGGCTCGCGGACCTTTCCGTGATATTTCTCACATACCGAAAATTGCGACTACGCTGTTTGAAGGTTCTGATCACATCAGTGATGGAGAAGCTATGAGTTCATCGTGTATAGAAGAAGTCAGCATACCGGACAACCACTGGTATCGCATCGCAAGTGAACTACTCAGCCGGGCCGGGATCGCTGTTAACGGCGCTGCCCCTTCCGACATTCAGGTGAAGAATCCTGACTTTTTTAAACGGGTGTTACAGGAAGGTTCTCTCGGTCTTGGCGAAAGCTATATGGACGGCTGGTGGGAGTGCGAGCGGCTCGATCTCTTTTTCACCAAAGTGCTGCGCGCGGGCCTGGAAGACCAGTTGCCCCACCACCTCAAAGATACGCTGCGCATTCTGGGCGCTCGCCTGTTTAATCTGCAAACCAAAAAACGCGCCTGGATTGTCGGCAAAGAGCATTACGATCTCGGCAACGATCTGTTCAGCCGCATGCTCGACCCGTACATGCAGTACTCCTGCGGCTACTGGAAAGAGGCGGATAACCTTGAGGACGCCCAGCAGGCGAAGTTAAAACTTATCTGCGAAAAGCTTCAGCTTAAGCCTGGCATGACGCTGCTTGATATTGGTTGCGGATGGGGCGGACTGGCGTCGTTTGCCGCGCAGCATTATGGCGTGTCGGTCACCGGCGTGACCATTTCTGCCGAGCAGCAGAAAATGGCGCAGGAGCGCTGCCAGGGGCTGGATGTCACTATTCTGTTGCAGGATTACCGCGATCTCGATTCGCAGTTTGATCGCATCGTCTCGGTGGGCATGTTTGAACATGTCGGGCCGAAAAACTACGCCACCTATTTTGATGTTGCTGACCGCAATCTCAAGCCTGACGGGCTTTTCCTGCTGCATACCATCGGCTCGCGTAAAACCGATAACAATGTCGATCCGTGGATCGACAAGTACATTTTCCCGAACGGCTGCCTGCCGTCGGCGCGCCAGATAGCCGCCGCCAGCGAACCGCATTTCGTGATGGAAGACTGGCATAACTTTGGGGCGGACTACGATAAAACGTTGATGGCCTGGTATGCGCGTTTCCTGGCCGCCTGGCCGGAGATTGCGGATAACTACTCCGAGCGGTTTAAACGTATGTTTACCTATTATCTCAACGCCTGCGCGGGCGCCTTCCGCGCGCGGGATATCCAGCTGTGGCAGGTACTCTTTAGCCGCGGCGTGGAAAACGGCCTTCGCGTCGCCCGTTAAGCGTTCACCCCGGCGCACGCCGGGGGCTTTTTGCCACTCGCACTTCCCCGCTTTGTGACACTTCTCACGCTTTCGCGACGTTTCCTTTAATAAAAGTGATCCCGGCGACAATCAGGCGACAGACTCATGGAAACCGGTTTCCATTATGTTTCAAACTGAGCGCCATTCCCCCTGCCTGATAAAGGAAACGTGTCATGAGTCTGTACCAGAGTATGGTCCATGTTATTGAAAACAAAATCACGCCGCTGGCGGGCGCGATGGGTTCGCAGCGTCATGTGGTGGCTATCAGGGACGGTTTCCTCGCCGCCCTGCCGTTTATGATTATCGGTTCGTTTCTGCTGGTGTTTATCTTTCCGCCCTTCTCGCCGGATACGCAAATCGGCTTTTGCCGCGCGTGGCTTGATATCTCGCTGAAATATCGCGAGCAACTGATGCTGCCGTTTAACCTCAGCATGGGCGTGATGACGTTTTTTATCTCGGTCGGCATCGGCGCGAGCCTTGGCAAACACTACAAGCTTGACCCTATCATGACCGGCCTGCTGGCGTTTATGGCGTTTCTGCTGGTGGCAGCACCCTATAAAGATGGGCAGATCTCGACGCAGTATTTCTCAGGCCAGGGCATCTTTACCGCGCTTATTACCGCGATTTATGCGAGCGAAATGTACGCTTTCCTGAAGCGCCACAACATTACTATCCGCCTGCCGAAAGAGGTGCCGACCGGCGTCGCGCGCTCCTTTGAAATTTTGATCCCGGTGGTGGTGATTGTCTTTACGCTTCACCCGCTCAACCTGCTGATTGAATCCACTACCGGCATGATCCTGCCGGAAGCGATTATGCATTTGCTCTCGCCGCTGGTGGCCGCGTCTGACTCTCTGCCGGCGATTCTCATCTCCGTTTTAATCTGCCAGATCCTGTGGTTTGCGGGCATTCATGGCGCGTTGATTGTCACCGGCATCATGAACCCGTTCTGGATGGCGAACCTCTCCGCCAACCAGGCCGCGCTGGCGGCCGGCCAGGCGCTGCCGCATATCTATCTGCAAGGGTTCTGGGATCACTACCTGCTGATTGGCGGCGTCGGCTCCACGCTTCCGCTGGCGTTCCTGCTGCTGCGCAGCCGCGCGGTGCATCTGCGTACCATCGGTAAAATGGGCGTCGTGCCGAGCATGTTTAACATCAACGAACCGATTCTGTTTGGCGCGCCGGTCATCATGAACCCGGTCTTTTTCCTGCCGTTTATCCTGGTGCCGATGGTGAATGCCGTTCTTGCCTGGACCGCGACCAAACTGGGCTGGCTGGCGCAGGTGGTCTCGCTAACGCCGTGGACCACGCCTGCGCCCATCGGTGCCTCGTGGGCTGCGAACTGGGCCTTCAGCCCGGTCATCATGTGTCTTATCTGTATGGTGATGTCGGCGCTGATGTACTACCCGTTTGTGAAGGCCTATGAGCGCACGCTGCAAAAGCAGGAAGAGGCACAGGAAAGCACCGAAAGTGACACTGTCACGAGCAATGTCTGATTTTACCGCGCCTGCCCTGTCGGCAGGCGTCTGACTACGTTATGAGGATGGATATGCACTACTCATTTCCTGAAGGATTCTGGTGGGGCAGCGCCAGCTCGGCGCCGCAAACCGAAGGTGAAAGCCTGAGCCACGGCAAAACGCCCACCACCTGGGACCACTGGTTCCGCCTGCAGCCGGAGCGTTTTCACCACGGCGTTGGCCCGGCGCAGACCTCCACGTTTTATCAGCACTGGAAAGAAGATATCGCGCTGCTGAAAGCGCTTAATCACAACACCTTCCGCACCTCTATTTCCTGGGCGCGCCTGATCCCGGATGGCACCGGCGCGGTGAATCAGGAGGCGGTCGCCTTCTACAACCAGGTGATTGATGAACTTCTGCACCAGGGCATTACGCCGTTTATTAACCTGTTCCATTTCGATATGCCGTTAGCGCTGCAGGAACAGGGCGGCTTCGAGAACCGCAAAGTCATCGACGCGTTTGAAGCTTACGCCCGCACCTGTTTTGAACTGTTTGGCGACAGAGTGACGCACTGGTTTACCTTCAACGAGCCGATTGTGCCGGTGGAAGGCGGTTACCTGTATGACTTCCACTATCCGAACGTCGTTGATTTCCGCCGCGCGGCAACGGTCGCCTACCATACAATGCTGGCCCACGCCCGCGCGGTGAAGACCTATCACGAGCGCAACGACGGCGGCGAAATCGGTATTATCCTGAACCTCACCCCTTCTTACCCGCGCTCGCAAAACCCGGCGGACGTGAAAGCGGCGCATATCGCCGATCTGATGTTTAACCGCAGCTTCCTTGACCCGGCGCTGCGCGGCAGCTACCCGGAAGATTTAGTCGCACTGCTGGCGCAGTACGATCAACTGCCAGCGTGCCAGCCTGGCGATAAAGAGCTGCTGGCGGCGGGTGTGGTGGATCTGCTCGGCATCAACTACTATCAGCCGCGTCGTATTCAGTGCCGCGACTCGCAGGTCAACCCGGACAGCCCGTTTATGCCCGAGTGGTTCTTCAGCGCTTATGAAATGCCGGGCCGCAAAATGAACCCCTACCGCGGCTGGGAGATTTATGAGAAAGGCGTCTACGACATCCTCACCCGCCTGCGTGTAGAGTATGGCAACCCGCGCTGCTATATCTCAGAAAACGGCATGGGCGTTGAGAATGAGCAGCGCTTCGAGCGCGACGGGCAGATTCAGGATGATTACCGCATCGAGTTTGTGCGCGATCACCTTAAATGGCTGCATAAGGGCATCAGCGAAGGCAGCCGCTGTCTTGGCTACCACATGTGGACCTTTATTGATAACTGGTCCTGGTGCAACGCTTACAAGAACCGCTACGGCTTTGTATCGCTCGATCTGGAAAGCCAGAAACGCACGATCAAAAAGAGCGGTGAATGGTACCGCCAGGTGGCGGCCAGGAACGGGTTTGATGAGTAACCGAGTGGCGGCCTTCGCGCCGCCACGCTTTGCAGGAAAACACGATGTCCACCATTAATGATGTCGCGCGCCTGGCGCGCGTCTCAAAAGCCACCGTTTCCCGCGTACTCAGCGGCAATCGCGGCGTGAAGGAAGAAAGCCGTCTCGCAGTGCTGCGCGCCGCCGAGATGCTGAACTATCAGCCAAACGCCATAGCGCAGTCACTCTCCAGCCAGATGACCCACTGTATAGGCGTGATTTGCGCCAGCGAACATATTCAGCAGGCCACCTGCTGGTTACAGGCGCTGGAAAAAGAGCTCAGCCGACACGGCAAACATCTGCTGCTGCGTTTTGCGAGTACGCCGCAGGAGGTGACACGCGCCCGCGCCGAGCTGGATTCCGGCCTCTGCGACGCGCTGATGATTGTCGGTGCCCGCTTTCCTCTGCCCCCGCTTGATAACGACGTAATTCTGGTGGACTGTCTGAGCGCCGACACGGCACAGGGTATTCTTTTCGACTGGTTGTTCGCAGCGCAAACGGCGGTGCAGTATTTATGCAGCCACCAGCGGCGCGACATCGCGCTGATTAACTTCCCGGCGGGCGATGCGGCGGCGGAGATTTTACAAGGGTATCGTCAGGCGGCAGAAAATCACCTGATCCCGTTTCATCGCCAGCGCGTCATTGAAGATGAGCCGGTGTTGCGTATCGCCCTGCAAAAGCTCATAAACAGCGGCGTGAAATTTAATGCGCTGCTGGTGACCGATGACAGCCAGGCGCGCGAAGCGGTGGCGATGCTACGTGAATACCGTTTCGCGATGCCGGAGCAGATTCTGGTGTTCAGCCTTGAGAGTTCAGGGCGCGGAATGGGGCTTGAGAGCGTTCCGGCGATCGGGTATTCGCTGGAGAGTATCGCCCGGCAGGCGGTGGCGCTGCTTTCCGGCGGCGCGCCGGGCGAACGGGTACGTGGAACGCTGGTCAGCGCCTGAACGTACCCGCGATAGATTATTCGGCGGGGTGAAGCTGGGCGGTAATGGCTGCTGCGGCTTCGCGAGACGCCAGCACGCGCTCGACCGTATCCACCACGGCCTGGGTCTGCGGATCGATTTCAATATTCACCCGCTGACCCAGTTTTTTGGTGCCAAGCGTGGTGCGCTGGAGCGTTTCCGGGATCAGGAAAACGCAGAAGCGCGTCGCCGTCACTTCTCCCACCGTCAGGCTGATACCGTCGATGCCGATATAGCCTTTGTGCAGGATATACTTCATCAGCGTCGGGTCCTGAATTTTAAACCAGATCTGCCGGTTATTTTCCGACGTCAGAATCTTCGCAACCTCTGCCGTGGTCATAATATGCCCGGACATTAAATGCCCGCCAATTTCATCGCTGAATTTCGCGGCGCGTTCAATGTTCACCACATCGCCCGGCTGTAAATCCCCGAGATTGGTGATCCGCAGCGTTTCTTTCATTAAATCGAAGCTGACGCGATTGCCGTTAATTTCCGTTACCGTCAGGCAGCAGCCGTTGTGCGCCACCGATGCGCCCGTCTCTAGCCCCGGCAGAAGCTCATCTGGCAGCTCCACCACATGGGTGCGGAAATTCGGTTTTTCATCGATAGCCACGACTTTCGCGGTGCCCTGAACAATACCGGTAAACATATTTTGCCACTCCTGGATTCGCTAACATGGCGGCGCTCAGCCGCGAGATTCATAACCAGAACAATAACAGGTGGAATATGCCCTTGCCAGCCTGAGCGGCTTTAAGCGCATTATTTCACTGGCTTAATAGTGAACTCTCGCTACAATAGTCTGACTAATTCCCCTGCATTTTCTTCTTGCTGCCCGTTGCGGCGGCTTTTTTGTCTCTCAAATAACAACAATATACAGGTGTTCACGTGCAGAAGTATTTTGTCGAAGCGCGTCAGTTATTAGCTCTGGCAATCCCGGTGATTTTCGCGCAAATCGCCCAGACCTCAATGGGGGTTGTCGATACCATCATGGCCGGCGGCTACAGCGCCACCGATATGGCGGCGGTCGCCATCGGGACCTCGATCTGGTTGCCTGCTATCCTCTTTGGTCACGGCCTGCTGCTGGCGCTCACGCCAGTCATCGCTCAGCTTAACGGCTCAGGCCGCCGCGACCGCATCGCGCATCAGGTACAGCAAGGCTTTGTACTGGCCGGGCTTGTGTCGGTGCTTATCATGATTGTGTTGTGGAACGCCGGTCATATCATCCGCGCGATGCATAACATCGATCCTGTACTCGCCGATACCGCGGTGAATTATCTGCGTGCGCTGCTGTGGGGCGTGCCGGGTTATCTCTTCTTCCAGGTCATGCGTAACCAGTGCGAAGGGCTGGCCAAAACCACGCCGGGCATGGCGATGGGCTTTATCGGCCTGCTGGTGAATATTCCGGTGAACTATATCTTCATCTACGGTCATTTCGGCATGCCGGAACTGGGCGGCGTCGGCTGCGGCGTGGCGACTGCCTCGGTGTACTGGGTGATGTTTTTCTGTATGCGTCTGTGGGTGAAACGCGCGCGCTCGATGCGTGATATTCGCCTGCTGCCGGGCAGCAGGCGCTTTGACTGGCCGGTTATCCGTCGTCTGGCGCAGATTGGTATGCCGGTGGCGCTGGCGCTGTTTTTCGAGGTCACGCTGTTTGCGGTCGTGGCGCTGTTAGTGTCGCCGCTCGGGATTGTCGATGTGGCAGGCCATCAGATTGCACTCAACTTTAGCTCGCTGATGTTCGTGCTGCCGATGTCGATGAGCGCCGCAGTGACCATTCGCGTTGGTTTCCGTCTCGGGCAGGGATCGACGCTCGAAGCGCAGACCTCTGCTCGCACCGGCATCGTGGTGGGCATCTGCCTTGCAGTGGGGACAGCGCTCTTTACCGTTGTGTTCCGCGAGCCTATCGCCCTGCTCTATAACGACAACCCGGAAGTGGTTACCCTCGCCTCGCACCTGATGCTGCTGGCGGCAATTTATCAGATTTCCGATTCGATTCAGGTGATCGGCAGCGGCGTGCTGCGCGGCTATAAAGATACGCGCTCGATATTCTTTATCACCTTTATCGCTTATTGGGTTCTCGGCCTGCCGAGCGGCTACATTCTGGGGCTGACCGACTGGGTGGTGGAACCGATGGGCCCGGCGGGTTTCTGGTTCGGCTTTATCCTCGGCCTGACCTCGGCCGCCATCATGATGATGTGGCGCATGCGTTACCTGCAACGCCTGCCGTCGGAAACCATCCTGGCGCGTGCCGCGCGCTAATCCAGACGCCGCCTGAGGGCGGCGTTTTTTTATCCGCCTGATGCCTACCCGCCCGCCACGCCGATCACTTTGTCAGCATTCTGCGCAAATACGCGGCAATCGCGTGAAATATGAAAGAAAATTGACGTTTGCCCCTTGCCAGGTGACGGGGCTGCCGTTAATATTCGTCCCCGCTGTCACACAGCAATGCGTTCATAGCTCAGTTGGTTAGAGCACCACCTTGACATGGTGGGGGTCGTTGGTTCGAGTCCAATTGAACGCACCATCCTAATGTGCGTCCGTAGCTCAGTTGGTTAGAGCACCACCTTGACATGGTGGGGGTCGGTGGTTCGAGTCCACTCGGACGCACCATTCAGTAGTCTTCAGGTTTCCTCTTTCTGTTCTTCTTAAATCTTCTGATGCAATGCATGTCAGTCAGTCTTTCCGACAGTGTCTTATCATTATTATGTATTCTGCGGATGCGGTGAAGTTGCGTGGTCATCATTCTGGTGAAGGTCATCATTGCGCGGCCTGAGCTTGAATTATCTCATTCAGCGGTTACAGCCGCTCGCTGAACACGCGCTGGCAGGCAATTTTGCCCTGCCAGGTAAACGATAACAGTGTGTTCGCTCCCACACCAGCATGCGCGAGTCGCGAAAGGTGGTAAGCGTGAGAGAGAAATAATCATACCGGGCACAGGCGAGTTATCGCCGTCTGACAGTGCTGATAATATGCTCTGCCATCTGTTCAATCTCCTGCGCATTCATGGGGGGATTATTTTTGGCCTGTCGACTGTCCTGCATCACATATAGCAATAGATCTGGCTGCACATTTCTGGCTTTGTGATCCCCGCGGACATAAGCAACATAACCATAATTAATATAATTAATGTGGTTAATTACATGTCCTTCAGAATCATAGACTGGGACATCTTTGTATATCGCCTTAACAAAGGTTCCAAGTCCGGTACGGCCATCCATTTTAATGGTTCGCCATTTCGGCTTGATCAACTCTTTTGACACCGCAGACCACTGATATTGCCAGTTCCATAGCCACGAAACATAATCTTTATCATTCAGGTCATCCTCTTTACCCGCTTTGGGTTTCATCCCAAGATCCTGAAAAAATATCGTCACATCCGGATGAGCTTTTAGACGATACATGACAGCCATATTACGGGGCTCGTGCCCGGAATCGCCTGCAATAAATCCGTAAGGTAAGCAAAAGCCTTTTTCTGATGGAATCTCAAAGAGATCGCGTGATCTGAAGCGTTTCAGAAGTGAAATCACTTCTGGTTCAGAATTACGCAACTGCGCTTCAGCCGTCTGCGACTTATTACCTGTATCTTTAGAGTTTACGCTCCAGAAATGATAAAGGCGATCCTGACTATTTATATAAATTGTATATCCGCTATAATCATAATTTACAAAAGCGTTAATGTAATCCTTTATAATGTATTGGTGTTTCCTTTTAAACTCAGCATTCACAGTGATTGGCTTATCAATGAGATCGAGTTCTTCTTTATTTTTTTGTGTTTCTATATTAAAGTTAAAACTGTCTATCCTTTTTTTCTTATATAAATTAAAGTCTATATCGCCACTGCTTTTGCTCGATATACCCAATCTATATTTTCCATAATAAAAAGATGAAAACTGTGCCTGAGCAGTATCTATTTTTGAAATATCATACTCCCTTCCAAATGTTATTCCATTAGCTGCATATCGACTAACAATAAAAAAACCATTAGTTTCTACCTTGGGTTTTGGAGCAAGAAACCCCTTTAAAGGATATAATGCAACGTCCGCACCATTCGGTAATGAAAATGTATAATATCCAACGCACTCATTCCTCCAGATTGAATTTGGCATTGTATTTGAATAACCAATGGTCGTATAAAAAAAAAGTAAAATCATTTTTTTCATTTAAATCAACCCATCTGAATTTTATTCTTCGTTTTTGGCAATTAGGGTTTGTTCTTTACCATTGCGTTCATTCTCGGCAATAAGTTTCATATTACATTGTATTAGATTGTTTTCACCCTCTGTCCAATGCACAGGAAATTGATGAATAAATCCTTTAGTATTAACCAAGCCAGAATTTTTATAGCCTCTCCAAAACATTATCGAAAACGGCATTTTTTCTTCTTTAGCTATATTATTAACTGTTACTATAGGCCAAATCGATGCCCTTTTAACTGAGCTTTGAACTGTAGTTTCTGAACCATTATCTTCGTGGTAACTTTCATTATCTAAATCGTTCTCTTGACACGTGTTTCTGGGTATGAAATCAAATATATCTTCATAAATTTTTGCATTATACTTTGCAATCATCTGTATCTTTTTCCAGCTATTGGGGGAAGCTGGCTTATTCATTACTTCTGCACATTCACCTGACGCGCTCCCAAGCCACTTACGCCACGCCTTTTGCCGCAGTTGTCGGGCAAAGTTACGATACGGCACAGAATTACCACTTCCGTCAAGGTCGGTATAACCGTGTTCTGTATCTGATATTAGCACTGCAAGTTCAGAATCCCTGTCGCCATCCAGACTAAGGTCATTAATATTCGCGCTTCCTATCAGAACATATCTATCGTCCACAATGGTCAGTTTGCTGTGCACATATATCTGCTCCGTCACTACCATTCCGTTTATTTGCGCATGGTCACGCAGATTTAACAATGTAACATATTGATTACACGCATCCATTGGAATATCGGTATAATAATTTTCACTTAGCCGCTCGAGTTCTTTTATTTTTTTGGCCCATTATTTACGGGGTGCCGCCTGTAATTCAAGTTGCTGTCTGACCCACAGGCTACGTCGAACAAGATTTAAAAGGCTGCGAGAACCGAATACCAGTGACTGGCGTGTCAGATGTATCTGTGCAACTATTGACGGATCATCAAGCCTACCTTCGGGATGAACCGGCAATACAATGTAAACATGAAATGGCTGTACCATGTGGCTCAATATTGCACGCTTTATGCGTTCACCAAGCCATTCGGCCACCGGATTTTTGGGCATATCTTCATCCGGAAAGAGGCGGGTAGCCCATGCACTTATTGACGGATTAATATTCCTGGCTACCGGACTCAGAGGGGTATTTTGTTCAATTGACGAGTTACCGAATGCCGATACAAAAAATTGATTTTCAATATAAATATAATGTTCTGCTTTACTGATGAGCAGAAGAAGGCTGCGTAAGATATCATCTTGTTTGAGTTTCGGCTCAGCCATAACTCCAGGGTTATTTTTATATTCGTCGCGCCGCATATTCAGCGAAGCACTGCGCAATACCTGTACCTGACAGGATCCTTTTTTTTCTGACGATATATTTGGTATTTCGAGTTCTGGAATAGCAGTTTGTAACGGATTAACCGGGCAGCGATGAGAGTAACTGTTCCAGCGTAATACAAAATTCTTGACTAAATCATTCACGGCCGGGCCTTCTATTTGCACCTGATAATCCTGCCAGGGCATGCGGGGTTGAATTTTCGGATCCAGATAGACACTATCCTTCGAACTTCCCTGGGACTGCCATAGTTGATGCTTCAATACAGTATCAATAATATGCTGAACGCTGTGCGACTGCCGTTTTTCCAGGCGCTGCAGCTCATCCGGCTGGTGCATATGTGAGTATTTATCTACTGTTATAATATATTCATCCAAAGGATTGTAGCCCGTACTGTGAAGCATGGGTGGAATACAGGAATTATACATGTTCATCCCCTGCCGCCCTTCCGCATCGGCCAGCAAACCATAATGTCCATCATAACGTCCGTACGCAAGATCAATGCCTCCGACAAAAGCTATTCTGTTATCAATGATTACACACTTCTGGTGATGAGAAAAGAATGGACCTGATTTTGAGCCTGCACACTGGATATAAAAAGCCTGCTTTCCCAGGAATGTATTCATTGCAGCAAACACTCTTTCCGTTGCAGCCGAATAGGTTTCTAGCAGCGCCGAGTTTTTCCACGGCATAATATAAACTTTTAAGTCGTGATTTTTTTTAACAGCCTCTAACAGTGCATCAACCAGCCGTATTCCCTGTGCCAATTGGGCATCCCAGTTAACCTGCCATCCTGTAATGTAAATACTTTTTTTTGCCTGCTTGAAAATTTCAATCAAAGCAAAAAAGTATTCTTTTCCGCCAAGAAATGCTTGTATAGCATTGCCCTCAGTATATTCAGCGAAGTTCTCTGATTGACATTCGGCACCACTGGTATAATGCACCCAATGACTGTGAGTGGCTGTTGCAAGATAGCTTTCTTGACCTTTATCATCAAAATAGATACTGCACTGATTCATTCCATTGTCTAACTTGAGCATCGTCAGTTCCTCATCCTGAGAGATTCCAGCATTGTTCCGCTTAATTGCTGCTCTGCTTTTATACACTGTGTAAGTTTTTCACCTAGTCGTGTATTGCCTGCAATAGAGTTAAAGAGGGGATGAAATCCCATTGCATCCAGAGCACAGAGATCTTTTATATTCTCCTGACTAACGTCAGGAATTATATTAAAATAAAGTTGATGAGCCCGATGCCCGATAACTAACCATAACTGGCCGTAATATTGTTTTGCCAGTTGCGCCAGTTGATTCTGCTCATATTCTGAGTGTAGTACTTTGCCCTCTGCATCTGTTTTCCCCTTCATCAGCACCTCATCTGTCGTAACAGCCTGAATATAAGACTCCGCCAAAACCACCTGCCATTTGCAGCCAGACTGAGCAAGACCATTGATTCCCGGAGCATCTGCAATACGAAGAACTGGCTTAATTTCTTCTACTGGATTCTGCGAACCAAACAAATCAACAAGTGGCATAACTGGCAAATTTAAAGGCATATTTGATGCACCTGCCAGCATCGTCCTCTCCACCTTCCTCAGATATACCTGCAGTGTCCCGTACTCTATTTTCCCGGCTTCCAGCTTCAGGTAACTTCCGCCGCCGATTAAGGTGATGCGCTTTTTGCCTGCAAAGGAGATATCACTCACCGACGTCAGGGTGAGTTTCTTCTCTGCCGCCAGCTGCATGCCGCCGTTCTGCGCCTGCACTTCCACCGGGCCTTCGCCCGATTTCAGGCTCAGCGGCCCGCTGCGGGCGAACAGCCCCAGCTTCTCACCCGCCAGCGCTGTCATGTTGCCCATCACGCCCACGCTGATGTCGCCGCCGGCATTCACCGCCACGTTTTTTGTGGCCGTAAGCTGCATATGCTCGCCGCTGGTGAACGCCATCCCTTCCGGGGCGGACACGTGTATCATTTCGTTCAGCGGTTTCAGCCGCTCGCTGAACATCGCGCTCTGGCTGGCGATGTCCGCCTGCAGCGCGTTCGCCGCCTCTGCCGCAGCGGAGAGCTGCGCTATCTGCTGCAGGCACAGGTCGATTTCCTTCAGCGCCGTCTCCCGGTCCAGTACCTCGCCTGCCGCCTTCTGCTGGCCGTCAGCGCTGATAAACAGCCCCTTTGCCACGCGAATAACACCATATTCGTCGGTGCGCAGTTCAAAGCCCGCCCCGCGCGGTTTGTCCTGCCCGTCCACCAGCCGGCCTTCACCGAGCTGCGTTTTGCCGTATTCGGTGGTCAGGTAAATGTGCTCTTCACCCCGTTTATCTTCCATAAGCAGTTCGTTCTGCGCGGGCGTGCGCAGGATATTGCGGCTGCGGTTTCTGGACATTAATAATGCCCGGCTGCATCAGCGGCAGCGCAAGTAGCAAGGTAACGCTATCCTGACCTGCCAGCTCACCCGGGTTAAGTTCGCGCGGTGGCGGCGGGATATCGCTGTTAAGCGTATCTACCAGCGTGCCATCCGGTAGCCATAAGCGCAGCGCCCGTACCTGAATCCGTCCGGATGACAGCAGTTCATCATCCAGTTCAACGCTCTCGACGCCCCACGGAAAAGGCGTTGAGAACGCCGACACACCGGCATTCGTGAACGCTTCCCATGCAGACTGTTGCTGGAACTGCTGAGGGGACAGCAGCGCCCCCTCGTTCCACAATGGTCGATATATCTTCATTCCATCTCCGACCGTCACGCTTTCGCTTTCGGCATCTGCGACACCAGTGACAGGCTGACGTCCATACCCTCCACCTGGAAATGCGGTACGGCATACAGCCTGACGCGGAAGAAGCCCGGGTTGTCCTCGATATCTTCCACCACCACTTTCGCGTCACGCAGCGGGTGCGACGCCTGCAGCTCGTCGCCCGGATCGGTCATCTCCGTCACCAACCCGCGCACCCAGTTATTCAGTTCCAGCTCCAACAGGCGGCGGTCTTTGGTGGTGCCGATGTTCTCGCGCTGAATAAGCTTCAGGTAATGCGCGATGCGCGACAGCAGGAAGATGTACGGCAGGCGCGCGTTGATGCGGCTGTTGGCGGTGGCGTCCGGCGTGTCATACAGCGCCGGTTTCTGCGCGGAGTTCGCGGAGAAGAAGCAGGCGTAATCGCGGTTTTTGTAGTAGGAGAGCGGGATAAAACCGAGGTTCGCGAACTCGAATTCGCGGGTTTCCGGGATCATCACTTCCGACGGGATTTTCACCTGATTGCCGGTGCCCAGATCGTAAAGATGGATCGGCAGGTCCTGCACCGCCCCGCCCGCCTGCGGGCCGCGGATCTGCACGCACCAGCCGTTTTTAATGAAGCTGCGTACCATATTGGCAGCGAAGGCGAATGAAGCGTTGGTCCACAGATATTTTTCGTGATCCGGGCCTTTCACCTCTTCCACATAGTTAAAGCTGCGCACCGGCACGGTGTCCGGACCGTACGGCAGGCGGCCCAGCACGCGCGGCATGGTGAGACCGATATAGCGGGCATCGTCGGTGTCGCGGAAGGATTTCCACTTGATGTATTCCGCGCGGTCAAAGTAGTTGCCGATATCCTTGATGGCCGCCACCTCTTCCATTGAATCTTTCAGGAAGAATTTCGGGCCGACGGCGCCGATAAACGGCATGTGCGCCGCGGCGGAGACTTTAGAGATGTTGCGCAGCAGCGCCATATCCTGCGCGCTGGCGTCAAACTCATACGAGGAAATCACCGCGCCCACCGGCTCGCCGCCGGGCGTGTCATATTCCGCCGTGTAGGTGTGCCAGTAGAGGCCGCTCTGGACAATTTCCGGCGCGTCCTCGAAGTCCTGACGCAGATCCTCTTTGGAGATATCGAGAATTTCAGTGCGCACGTTCTGGCGGTAATCGGTGCGATCCACCAGATGCTTCAGGCCACGCCACAGGGATTCCACTTTCTGGAAGTCGCTGTGGTGCATCACAGCATCCAGTTGCCGGCTGATTTGCCAGTCCAGCTCGGCGATATGATGGTCGAGCAGGGTTTTGTCGAGCTTTTCAACCTTCTGGCCGGACTGTTTCAAGCGCTCAAGGAAAACCTGAACCGCCGCGGTCACGCGCTCATCGGCGGAGGCATCGGCCAGGCTCTGGCTGTCCTGCCAGGTATCGATATCGCCAAGCGCGGCGACCGGGTGAAGGTTAATTTTTTCAAACAGCGAGGCGTAGACGCCGCCGGTGGTTTCCAGCACCTGCGTGTCGCCAGCAGAAGAAGAAGGGGTGTTCTGAACAGACATCAGCATTTCTCTCAGTGATCCGTAATAAACCCGGTGCGCCTCAGGCGTTTTTCGGGGCCAGCGAAGCCAGTTCCGCGCGCAGGCCATCGCTCAGCGCCGGATCTTTTAAGATGGTTTCCAGCTCCTTGCGGAAGGTGGCGTTATCAAGGAGATTGGATTTCAGGTCGCGCAGTAAATTACGCATCGCGAGCATGGCTTTCAGCTGGGGAATTTGCCGCGCCACATGCTCCGGCTCGAAATCTTTCATCTGACGGAATGTCAGGCGCACGTTTTCCTCGCGCCCGTCGCCTGCCAGCGTATTTTCCACGGCGAGATTCACCGCCGGTGAAAATTCAGCAAGCACGCTGTCAAAATTATTTTTATTAACATCGATTTTATTACGTTCAGAAAGCGGGCGGTGCTCCTGACCGTTACTGAAATCACCGGTAACCAGTAATTTCAGCGGCAGCTCGACTTTTTTCTGCGCACCACCGGTATGCAGATTTAACTTCAGGTTAATACGGGCTTTAGGAATTTCTTCCTGAAATGAACCAGACATGACGTGTTCCTTCATTAAGGCAATTTGACGTTGACGGAAAGAACAGGGAGCGTCAGCGACAATCCCTGCCGCATTCTCTGCCGCATCCTTTACGACAGATAAAATCAATGACTTTAAATATGTTACGCCAGGAGAAAGGTTTAACAAGAGGCTCAATTCTTATATCTGTTACACTGCATTTCAGAATTAAATAAAATTCACAGACCCCATCCTATATAACGTTAAAACCAATCAGATAAGTGTATTTATACACAAAAAGAGTGACGCACAGATGTAAATTACATCCGGTTCTGGACGATAAACAAACGGTAAAAATATTCAGTACGGAACAAAGACAAATTCACCTCATAAATAAACGCCGCCTTGATAATAAAAACCATCACCAAAATAGATTTCAGAGATTAATTCCTATGCCTATGCAATTCATATGCAAAATACATTCAACATCCGAATAATACTTGAAGCGCTAATTCGTTGGTGGCGATTTATAAACTGGAACTATATACCGCCGCTACGCAATTTCAGCGCGGATTAAACGTAGCGGCGTCCCACCCTCACCACTCATATTCACTGACAAACGCCTTCTTTTTCACTTTATCATAGAGGCATATCAGGCTAACCTTGTGCTTCATCTTCGGCATTTTGCTTTTCATTAGTAACCCTGCCATATCCGTTTCATCCGGGAATAAAACCGGTTTCGACGTTTGCACATCCTTTCCCCCGGCAGCACTTACGCACGCCTTATTCATCTCTGAAAACAGCGCCTGCCAGCTTTCATCGCTTGAGGCAAACACAGGGATACTGCACGTAACACACCCCAATAACACCATCGATGGGATCAGTTTCATCATTGTGCTCCAGATAAGCATTGCGCCATGCGTACACAAGAGAGCATAGCGCGTGAATAGTCGTCTGACAGAAAAGAGAAAAACATCATGACCTCAACAGCACGTAAAATCGTTATTACAGGCGGCCCTGGCGGCGGCAAAAGTACCCTGCTGCATATCCTTGCCCGCGCAGGATGGAACACATCGCCTGAAACCGGCAGAGCAATCATTCAGGAACAGATGCGCACCGGTGGCGTTGCTCTCCCCTGGGAGGATAAAGCAGCGTTCGCGGCGCTGATGTTCAGCAGAGAAAAGCATGCGTGGCATGCGGCCGACGCGATCGATAACGTGGTTTTCTTCGACAGAGGCATTCCCGATATCGTGGGTTATCTGACACTGTGCGAATTGTCGGTGCCGGAAGCGCTGCACCAGGCTGCGATGCGGCTGCGCTACGCCAGCACCGTTTTTATCGCGCCGCCGTGGGAAGCTATCTTCACGCAGGATGCCGAGCGCAGGCAGACTTTCGACGAGGCGGTACGCACCTTTGAAGTTATGAAGCGCGTTTATACCCGCTATGGCTATCAACTGGCGGAACTTCCTTTCACCACGCCGCAGGCGCGAGCCGACTGGATTCTGGCGCAAACGGCGCTTATACGGCCCCGCCAGTGATGCTGACGGAGCGTATTTTTATTGCGCGGTTACAACCCACTCAGGCGATCTTCATCCGATTTGGTGAGCGGCCGCCAGGTGCGGTTTCTGATGGACGTAATAGCATACGCGGCGCGTGCCGTTCTGCCGTTACCATCGGGGAACGGGTGCCAGCCGGTTATCCAGGCGAAGAGACATTGCGGATAGTGCGGCGAACCGGCAGAGACAGAACTCATCCCAAGCTGGTGGCTGAATAACTCTCGTCCGGCAAACGAAGACGGCACCGGCGTGTCATTCGGCACAATACCGCGGGGCGTGGCACTGGTGCCAGGTGCGACCCGGCGGTGCAGCTCTTCGACATCGGAAATCGACGAGATCGAAAATCCAAAGTTCAGGTAATGTGAGAGATAGCTTTTAATCAGCGGCGCGGTGCCCGCCGTTGAAGTGGATGCCCCGGCAATCCACTGCGCGGCTTCTTCCAGCGCCTCATCTTCCGTTATCTGCATCGGCGTTCCAGGATGCGCTGGGCTGAGCCGCGCGAAATGCCCTGCCAGCCGGGCCAGTTTTTTGCACTCAATCGTCAGTAACACGCCCAGCATCTCTTTGTCCTCGACACTCAGCGCGCGGACCGTATGCGTGATGAGATTATTGGCGGGCACAGTGCCAATGGCGCGAACAAGCTCGTTGTAACCCTCGGCTTTGGCGTAGTCGCTGGGTTTCAGCATCAGATATCCCTCATCTGTTTTATTTATCAGCAGCCCATCCCGCTGACAAACAGGATAAAAAGAGTTTCAGTATTGCCTCTATCGCGGTTTTCTGCCCGGACGAGCGCCGCATAGTATTTTAACGATGCGGCATTTTAGCGGTTTCAGAAAATCCTTATGATGGGTGACGTTGTTTTACCGGCCCGCGCGGATAACGTTATGGCACCTGCGTGCCGGAAGGCGAAAAGCCCGCCTCCCATAACGCTTTCGCCTCTCCCGCGTCAGTATCAAAAAAGGCCACTCGCGTGGCCTCACTCCTTTTACACCTCCGGGAACACCAGATTATTGCCCGGCGCTTCGCGATGAAGATGAATAAAGTTCAGGTGACGCTCGTACTGGTCGAGGATATCGATAATCACCTGCTCTTTGTTGTAATCCATCAGATCATTGCCCTGGCTGCCCTCCAGCAGGAAGGTTTCCAGGCGGAAATAGTGCGATTTCCCGCGGCGGGCGCGGTAGGTAAAGCCCGGCACCGAATATTGCTGCGGCCACACCTGATAAATAAAATCCTGCTCCTCGCCAAGATGCACGCGCAGATCCAGATACCCCAGCGGCGTCTCGTCTTCCGGCGCCACTTTTCTCAGCGTCACGCGGCCACCGCGCAGTTCCAGCTCTTTCGCCACATCTTCCATCGCCGGAAAAATCACGGTTTCCATCATCTGCTGGGTATAGCGCGTTCCCGGATAATTCATCAGGCGTGACAGGCGTTTTTTCCAGCTCAGGCGGTCGTTGCCCGACGGAATATACGGCGCCGTATCGCGGCTGGCGCTGGCGCGACGGTGGTCTTCCACCTTCAGCGATTTATACAGCCCGGCCATGATGAAGAAAATGACGAAGCTGAACGGCAGCCCCATGATAACCGTCGTGTTCTGCAGCGCCGAGATGCCGTTGGTCATCAGCATCCCCATCGTCAGCACCCCGATGGCGACCGACCAGAAAATACGCAGCCAGTTCGAGGCGTCGCTGTTAATGTCTTTCAGCTTCGACGTGAAGTTCGCGAGCACCAGCGAGCCGGAATCGGCGGACGTCACATAAAACAGCATGCCGGTGATGGTCGCAACCGACGCGCTCAGTTTAAACGCCGGATACTCCGCCAGCAGGCTGTAGAAGCCGCGTTCGGCGTGAGCGATAACTTCCTGCGCAAAGCCTGCGTCGCCGTGAATGATCTCATACAGCGCCGCGTTGCCGAACACCGAGAGCCACAGCAGCGTAAAGGTAAACGGAATAATCAGCGTGCCGAGCACGAACTGGCGAATGGTGCGTCCGCGCGAAATACGCGCCAGGAATAGCCCGACAAACGGCGACCACGCCACCCACCAGGCCCAGAAAAAGAGCGTCCAGCTGTTCATCCACTGGCGCGGCATATCAAAGGCGAAGGTATTGAGCGTCATCCCCATAAAACGGTTGATGTAATCGCCAATATTGAGCACCAGCGCGTTCAGCAGAAAATCCGTTTTGCCCATGAAGAGCACAAACAGGATAAGCCCCAGCGCCAGGATAACGTTCAGCTCCGAAAGAAAACGAATACCTTTATCGACGCCCGACGTCACCGAAATGGTGGCGATAATCACCGACAGCACAATCAACGCCATCTGCGCCGTCAGCCCTTCCGGGATATCGAACAGCACTTTCAGGCCGTAGTTAAGCTGCACCACCCCGATGCCAAGCGTCGTCGCGATGCCGAAAATGGTGCCGATCACCGCCGCGATATCGACGGTGTGGCCGATAGGTCCGTTAATGCGCTTGCCGAAAATCGGGTACAGCGCGGAGCGGATAGTCAGCGGCAGGTTATAGCGATAACTAAAGTAGCCGAGCGCAATGCCCATCAGCGCGTACATTGACCAGCCCGTCAGACCATAGTGAAACAGCGTCCAGACCATCGCCTGGCGCGCGGCTTCGATGGTTTCCCCTGCCCCTGTCGGCGGCTGCATATACTGCGTGACCGGCTCGGCCACCGAGAAAAACATCAGGTCGATACCGATGCCTGCGGCAAACAGCATCGCCGACCAGCTCAGCAGGCTGAATTCGGGTTTTGACTGTTCAGGCCCGAGTTTAATATCGCCATAGCGCGAGCAGGCCATGAAAATAACGAAAACGATGTAGAGCGTGGCGGCCAGCATGTAATACCAGCCAAACGTCGCCGAGACCCAGTTAACCGCCGTCTGGATCCATGCCGCAGACAGCTCACTGAAGAAGATAGTGACCAGTGAAAAAGTCAGAATCAGCGCGGCTGAGGTGTAAAACACCACGGGGTTGATTCTGTTTTTTTCACTGGCAGGTGGATTAGTCATCGGTTACCTCTGGTTAATATCCTGTCAAAAATGAAAGTGTTAGCGTGTTTCTTATTCTTCGCCCCGCAAGGCGCGTCTCTTCTCCTTTCCAATAGTTCATAGCGGTGATTAATCGCCTTTTAGCGTAGCGTACCGCTCCGCTTTTGCGACAAATCAATCACAGTATCTTAACAATTTCTTTTTTTATATTGAACGTCCAATCAAAAAAAGTTCTAATAGATATTAACAACGTGGTGAAGCGGAGTCCGGGTTATGCCCAAAGTAGGAATGCAGCCGATACGGCGCAGGCAATTAATCGATGCAACGTTAAGCACCATCAATGACGTTGGAATCAACGACGCCACCATTGCGCAGATTGCGCGCCGGGCAGGCGTGTCAGCGGGCATTATCAGCCACTACTTTAAGGACAAAAACGGCCTGCTCGAAGCGACGATGCGCGACATCACTCGCCAGCTTCGCGATGCCGTCGCCGCCCGTCTCAGACCGCTCGCCCAGGCCAGCACCGAGGCGCGCCTGCTGGCAATTGTTGAAGGCAACTTCGATGACACCCAGGTGCACAGCGCGGCGATGAAAGCGTGGCTCGATTTCTGGGCCAGCAGCATGCATCAGCCGCAGCTCGGGCGGCTTGAGCGCGTCAGCAGCCGCCGCCTGTTTTCAACGCTCGCCGCGGAGTTTCGCCGCGAGCTGCCGCGCGAACAGGCGCGGCTGGCGGCGCATGGGCTGGCGTCGCTCATTGATGGCCTGTGGCTGCGCGCAGCACTCAGCGGCCAGCCGTTCAATCTGGAGACCGCCCGCACGCTTACCACCCAATTCATCCGCCAGCAACTGGCTGGCGCAGCACCCCATGAGAAGGAGGAATGATGTCCCGATTCGCAGAACAGCCGCTTTATATTGACGGCAAATATGTACCCTCCGCCGCGGGTAACACCTTCCGGACCATTAACCCGGCAAACGGCGACGTGCTCGCCGAGGTGCATGAAGCAGGCAAGGCCGATGTCGACAGCGCTGTGGAAGCGGCCCGCAAAGGCCAGAAAATCTGGGCGACCATGACCGCGATGGAGCGCTCGCGCATCCTGCGTCGTGCGGTCGATATCCTGCGCGAGCGCAATGACGAACTGGCCGCGCTGGAAACGCTCGACACCGGTAAACCGCTGAGCGAAACCCAGGCGGTCGATATCGTCACCGGCGCCGACGTGCTGGAGTACTACGCCGGGCTTATCCCCTCGCTCGAAGGGCAGCAGATCCCGCTGCGCGAAACCTCTTTCGTCTATACCCGCCGCGAGCCGCTTGGCGTGGTGGCGGGCATCGGCGCGTGGAATTACCCGATCCAGATTGCGCTGTGGAAATCCGCCCCGGCGCTCGCCGCCGGCAACGCCATGATTTTCAAGCCGAGCGAAGTGACGCCGCTTACCGCGCTTAAGCTTGCGGAAATTTACACCGAAGCGGGCGTGCCGGACGGCGTCTTTAACGTGCTTAACGGCAGCGGCGCGGTCACCGGGCAACTGCTGACCGAACATCCGGGCATCGATAAAGTCTCGTTCACCGGCGGCGTCGCCAGCGGCAAAAAAGTGATGGCGAACGCGGCGGGCTCGACGCTGAAAGACGTGACGATGGAGCTGGGCGGTAAATCGCCGCTCATCATTTTTGACGATGCGGATCTCGATCTCGCCGCCGATATCGCCATGATGGCCAACTTCTACAGTTCAGGCCAGGTCTGCACCAACGGCACGCGCGTGTTTATCCCGGCGAAATGGCAGGCGGCGTTTGAAGAGAAAATCGCCGCGCGCGTGGCGCGTATCAAAGCGGGCGACGTGAACGATCCCGCCACCAACTTCGGCCCGCTGGTGAGCTTCGCGCACCGCGATAACGTCATGCGCTACATCGACAACGGGATTCGTGAAGGCGCGCGCGTGCTGTGCGGCGGTAAACGTATGACCGGTGCCGGGTTCGATAACGGCGCGTGGGTTGAGCCGACCGTCTTTACCGACTGCCGCGATGACATGACCATCGTGCGCGAAGAGATCTTCGGGCCGGTGATGTCGATTCTGACTTACGAGCGCGAAGACGAAGTGATTCGCCGCGCCAACGCCACCGATTACGGCCTCGCCGCAGGCGTCGTCACGCAGGATCTCAACCGCGCGCACCGCGTGATTCATCAGATTGAAGCCGGGATTTGCTGGATCAACACCTGGGGCGAATCCGCAGCCGAGATGCCGGTCGGCGGCTACAAACACTCCGGCGTTGGCCGTGAGAACGGGCTGATGACCCTGCAAAACTACACGCAGGTGAAATCCGTGCAGGTCGAAATGACCCGCTTTCAGTCCGTATTTTGATCCCCTTTTAACCTGAGGAACGACTAATGGAATTTGATTACATCATTATCGGAGCCGGATCCGCAGGGAATGTTTTGGCAACAAGACTGACCGAAGACAGCGATGTCACTGTATTACTGCTGGAGGCGGGTGGTCCTGACTATCGTTTTGATTTCCGCACGCAGATGCCGGCGGCGCTGGCGTACCCGTTACAGGGCAAACGCTATAACTGGGCCTATGAAACCGAGCCTGAGCCGTATATGAACAACCGCCGCATGGAGTGCGGGCGCGGCAAGGGCCTCGGCGGCTCGTCGCTGATTAACGGTATGTGTTATATCCGCGGCAACGCGATGGATCTCGACAACTGGGCGCAGCAGCCTGGCCTTGAGCGCTGGACCTATCTCGACTGCCTGCCCTACTACCGTAAGTCGGAGACGCGCGATATCGGCGCGAACGACTACCACGGCGGCGACGGCCCGGTCAGCATCACCACCTGCAAACCGGGTAACAATCCGCTGTTCGCGGCGATGATTGAAGCAGGCGTGCAGGCGGGCTATCCGCGTACCGACGATCTGAACGGCTATCAGCAGGAAGGCTTCGGCCCGATGGATCGCTTCGTCACGCCGAAGGGACGCCGCTCCAGCACCGCGCGCGGCTATCTGGATACCGCGAAGCAGCGTCCGAACCTGAAAATCATCACCCATGCCACAACCGACCGCATTCTTTTTGAGAACAAACGCGCGGTGGGCGTGGAGTATCTTCACGGTGCCAGCAACACGCCGCAGGAAGTTCATGCGCGCCGCGAAGTGCTGCTCTGCGCGGGTGCTATCGCCTCGCCGCAGATCCTCCAGCGCTCCGGCGTCGGCAATGCGGAACTGCTGAAACAGTTTGATATTCCGGTGGTGCATGATCTACCGGGCGTCGGCGAAAATCTGCAGGACCACCTGGAGATGTATCTGCAGTACGAATGTAAAGAGCCGGTCTCGCTCTACCCGGCACTGAAATGGTGGAATCAGCCGAAAATCGGCGCGGAGTGGCTATTTAATGGCACTGGTATCGGTGCCAGCAACCACTTTGAAGGCGGCGGGTTTATCCGCAGCCGTGAAGAGTTCGCCTGGCCAAACATTCAGTACCACTTCCTGCCGGTGGCGATAAACTACAACGGCTCGAACGCCGTCGAAGCGCACGGTTTCCAGTGTCACGTCGGTTCTATGCGCTCGCCGAGCCGCGGCCACGTACGCATTAAATCGCGCGATCCGCGCCAGCATCCGGCGATCCTGTTTAACTACATGTCGCACGAGCAGGACTGGCAGGAGTTTCGCGACGCCATTCGCATCACGCGCCAGATAATCAACCAGCCCGCGCTGGATAAATTCCGCGGCCGGGAAATCAGCCCGGGCATCGACTGCCAGACTGACGAACAGCTTGATGAATTTGTCCGCAACCACGCCGAGACCGCCTATCACCCGTGCGGCACCTGCAAAATGGGCAGCGATGAGATGGCCGTTGTGGATGGCGAAGGCCGCGTGCACGGACTGGAAGGCCTGCGTGTGGTGGATGCGTCCATCATGCCGCTGATTATCACCGGCAACCTGAACGCCACCACCATCATGATCGGCGAAAAAATCGCGGATAACATCCGTGGCCGCACGCCGCTGCCGCGCAGCACCGCCCGCTATTTTGTGGCGGGCGACCGCCCGGTGCGCGGCGAACCGCTGCGTTCGTAACCCTTCCCTTGCCGGTAAGCTCGCCGCTTACCGGCTTTTCGCCCTCCAGCGTCTTTCCACCCATTCCCGTATCACGTCACGGATGCGTTTCCTGCTCTGCCATCACGTCCAGTAGCCACTGTTCGAACGCCGCCAGCGCCGGATCGTTCATACCCGATTCCGCCGGTTTTATCAGACAGAACGTTTTGCTGAGGCTCACCGCTTCCGGCCACGGTGCCACCAGCGCGCCGCGCGCCAGTTCATCTTCCACATACCTGCGCGGCACCAGCGCCACGCCCTGTCCCGCCAGCGCGGCGGCGATCGCCATCTCGTGTAAGTCGTAACGCACGCCCTGCGCCGGGTTTTCCAGCGCGGTACTGGTTTCATTCGCCCACTCCTGCCACGCCTGCGGGTTCTGCCGCCGGTGAATGCGCGGCAGCGTATTGAGGTTCCCGGTGGTCAGCAGCGCCGGGTGACACACCGGCAGTAGCCGTTCTTCAAACAGCCGCGTGACGCGCATTCCGGCCCAGGCCGGATGGTCAAAATGCAGCGCGGCGTCAAAGCCGCTGCCGCTCAGAATAAACGGCTCAGTCCGGGCGGCGATGTTAAGCGTGATGTCCGGGTGACGCTCACGGAACCCGCCGAGGCGCGGGATCAGCCAGCGGCTGGTGAAGGTCGGCAGCGCCGCCAGCTCCAGATGCTGTCCGCCCTCCGGGATGCCGCGGATGTACTGCGCGTCCATATCGAGCCGCGCCAGCGTTTCCCGCACGCGCACGGCGTAGCGCGCGCCCGTCGGGTTAAGCCTGACGCGACTCCCCGTGCGGTCAAACAGCTTGCAGTCGAGCAGTGCTTCCAGCCGCGCAATCTGGCGGCTGATGGCGCTTTCGGTGAGCGCGAGTTCTTCGGCGGCTCTCGCGAAATTACCGTGACGAGCGGCCGCCTCGAACGCCTGCAGCGACGCGCTGCCGGGGATTTTTCTGCGCATGAATACGCGCTCCTTATGCGCCAGTCCGTGACGAAAAGTCATCAAAGCGTGACATAGTATCGCTTCAGAAGGCGATGTGCAGCCGTTAGCATGATGAAAAATCAACAGATTGCGCGTATTTACCGGAGGTTCACATGGAAGGTCATACATTTTCGTCACGACAGGTTGGCGATTATCAGGTTACGGCGCTTTTCGACGGCGCGATGGCCGTGGGGTTTGAGTTGCTTGGGGGCATCGATGCGGCTGCCGCCGGCGAAATACAGAGCAGCCACGGCGTTACGCCGCCCGCTACGATAGACATCAGCGGTTATCTTATCCGTGGGCACGGCCGCGTCATGCTGGTTGACGCCGGAACCGGCGGCAAGAATAACGCCGGGGGAGGATTATCGGCTGCCCTGCGCGCCTCCGGCGTCGTGCCTGAGGATATCGACACCGTGTTCCTGACGCACGGCCACCCGGATCATCTTGGCGGCCTGCTGCGTGAAGACGGCGAGCCAGCTTATCCGCACGCCACACTTTGCCTGCACCCTGCGGAGTCGGCCTTCTGGCACGACGAGGCGCGCTTACTGACGGCAAACGAGCGCACGCAGCGCAATATCCTGCTGGCGCGCCGCACGCTTGAGCGTTACGCGCCGCGCCTGCGTTTTACGGATGACGCTGATATCGCGCCGGGCGTGCGCCCTGTCCCGCTGCCGGGTCATACGCCGGGCCATACCGGTTTGCGGATCGATTCACGCGCAGAGAGTCTGCTTATCTGGGGCGATATCGTGCACTACCCGTTTATCCAGACGGCGCATCCCTCGGTCACTATCGCGTTTGATAACGATCCGGCGCAGGCTGAAATCACGCGCCAGGCGCTGCTGGCGCAGGCCGCCCGCGAAAGGTTGCTGATTGCAGGAATGCATTTAGGCCGCCAGGGTTTCGCGTATGTGCAGCAGACAGGCGACGGTTATCGCCTGATACCGGCCTGACGGCACCGCTGTTTTCAGGCGCAGGCCGTCACTTTTCAACAGGCGTGTAGCGTAAATAACCAGCCACGCCACCACCACCGTCGTTCGGGTGATGGATGCCTTCCGTGACGGTGATTTCTGGAAAATCAAAGGGCGAAACGCCTTCGAGGCACGCCACATTCACGCCATATTGATCCGGGTTTGAACGCCGCTGGTGAAAAGTATAAATGCCGCACACCGAACAGAAATAGTGCGCGGCCTGGCGGGTATTAAAACGATACTCTGTCAGTTTTTCCTTACCTTCCAGCACCGTAATACCATTGAGCGGTGCCGACACCGTAATGGCGCCGCGCATACGGCAATAAGAGCAGTTGCAGCGGCGGGCGGTATTCAGCCCGTCCGTGAGTTCCACAGTAAATTTCACCGTACCGCAGTGACACTGGCCATTCATTTTTTTCACGCTGTATATCTCCTTGCCAAAAACAGATATTTTCAGAGGCGCGGCCCGTACGACGTAACGCGCTATTTATTGTGCGATTACGCCCGCGCTTTTACGTGTGAATATGCAGACAGACGAGCCTGTTATCGTATATATAATAGGTACCCTTTCTCTTTTAATGACATCTTTTAACGACTTTCTCTGAACCACACCTGCGCGCAAGGCACAGGCCGTTGCGTTCAGCATTCTTGCGGCGCGCTGCGCTGATTTAAGACTACACAACATTGCCCGTGCCCGTCCCGCTGATATGCTGGACAGGCAAAAGGAGGAAGTGCCATGAATAATGTGATTTACAGCATGATTGCTAAAATCTCGAAAATGGATGCAGAAGCGAAAATTCTGACGGCTCAGGTAGAAGCGCAGGCATTGCTGTTAAGCGCCATGCTAATGACCATCGGGAAAAACGGTGGGATGGAAGAGATGATTGAAGGCGTGAAAAAAGCCATCAATGCGGCGCTGGATGCAGAAGATAACGCGTTTAAATCGGATACTGAAATATTACTCAACCAGTTTAACGAGCTGTTATCGATTGCCTGTGTGCTGGATAAAGAGAAGCCGGAACTGGATATTGAGGCCTTGCGTAAACTCTCATCCTCTCTCACCAGCGATAAGCAATTCTGACCGCGAATAACCGCTACGGGGGCCAGGCCCCCGTAGCGAAGAATTAATAGAACTGCCGGATCGCGTTTTCGGTTTCCTGATCGCTCACTAGCCCGGAAAACCGTGCTACCAGATATGTCTCCCCGTCGAGCTTATAACTCTCAATCGGCAGCTCAAGCGTGGCGCCCTTTTCTCCGCTGATCCGCATGACCTGCAGCTCATCCTCCACAGCCACATGCTCAACCTGTCCGCCTGGCAAAATTGTCACGACATTTTTTGGCATTTATCAGCCCTCTGGTTTGATTAAAAATCGACCTTAACACAGGCTGCGCGGGCGCGCCTGATTTTATAACCCGCCTACTGGCAGGGGAATCGGGTGAGCGGTGCAACCAGAGACGCCCCGCGCAGCCCCTACCGCTTTCGTAACCTGCTGAGACTAAAGGCCAGCGCCAGCAGCGAAGCGGCGGCGGCGATCCACAGCGCGAAACGCACGCCTGCGGCCTCTGCGACGCCACTGGCAGGCGCTGCCCCGACGGTCAGGATAACCCCCACCAGCGCCGCGCCCAGGCACTGGCCGAAGGTGCGCATAATCGCCAGCACGCCGGAGGCGTAGCCGCTGTGTTCGCGCGGCGCGCCCGCCAGCATCTCGCGGTTATTCGGGCTCTGAAAGCAGCCGAACCCGATGCCGCACAGCAATCCGCGCAGGCTGATATCCCAGGCGGCGGCGTGCGCTGGCAGTAGCGCCAGCGCCACCAGCCCCACCACAAAGAGGGCAAGACCCGCGGTGGCGATAACCGACGGCGCATAGCGGTCGGCAAGCCGTCCTGCATGAGGCGCCACCAGAATGATCCCGACGGGCCAGGCGGTGAAGAGCAGCGCGGCGTGCAGTGCGCTGTAACCGTACACGCTCTGGAACAGAAACGGCAGCGCCACGAAGGTCATCCCCTGGCTCACAAACGACGCCAGCGAGGTCAGCGCCGCGAGCGAAAACCGCGCGTTCGCAAAAAGCTGCGGCGGCAACAGCGGTGCTGGCGCGCGTTTTAAACGCCAGGCGAACAGCAGGCCCGCCACCAGCGCCAGCGCGCCGAAGCCTGTCAGCGCCTTAAGCGACAGCGCGTCTGACGCCATCACCGCCGCGCCCAGCATCAGCGCCGAGAGCAGCGCGCCCGGCACGTCAAACGGCCCGCGCGCGGGCTGCTTCTCATCCGGTAAGGTGCACAGCGCGAGACACAGCGCCAGCGCGCCCGGCGCGATATTAATCGCAAACAGCCAGGGCCAACCGAGCGTGGCGAGCAGCGCGCCGCCCAGCACCGGCGCGATGGCCGTGCTGGTGGCGATAAGCAGCGCGTTCATGCCGAGAATGCGCCCGAGCAGCCGGTTCGGGAAAATGGTGCGCAAAATAGCGGGCGCGATGCTGAGCGTCGCCGCCCCTCCCACGCCCTGTAACAGACGCATCCCGACCAGCCACGGGAGCGACGGCGCGAGCGCGCAGCCAAGTGAGGCGAGCGTAAACAGCCCGACACCCGCGGCAAACAGCGTGCGAAAACCAATTCGCCCGGCCAGCGCGGCGAAGATCGCGAGCGTCATCGCTGCCGAGAGCAGATAGCCGTTCGCCACCCAGACGGTCTGCGCCGCGGTAGCATTCAGCGCATGCGCCATCTCCGGCAGCGCGATATTCACCATCGCGCCGTCAAAAACGGCCATCGTGGTGCTGGTCATCACCGCGATCATCGCCAGCGCGCGCTCGCGCCCCGGCAGCCCTTCATCGCCGGGCAGGTCAGTAAATAACGTCATGGTCACTCCGAAAATGTGTGCTTGCGTTCACTCTACTTTCCGGCGATACATAGCGGAAGACGCAACGATTGCACTATAAACCTGCATGAAACGCCATCTGTCATGATGACGCCCGGAGCCTGACGATGAATGACCCGGATTTAAATCTGCTGTTCGCGCTGGATGTCTTGCTCGCCGAGAAAAGCGTGGCGGCGGCAGCGCGTCGCCTGAACTTAAGCGCGTCGGCGATGAGCCGCACGCTGAGCCGTCTGCGCGAGGCCACCGGCGATCCGCTGCTGGTACGCGCCGGACGCCAGATGGTGCTCACGCCCTATGCTGAGTCCCTTCGCGAGCGCACCCAGGGCGCGGTGTTCGCCGCGCGCGCCGTGCTGCGTCCCGCGCCGCAGGAATTTGATATCGTCAGCCACCAGCAGACCTTTACCCTGCGCGCCAACGACGGCTTTGTGGAGGCGTTCGGCCCGGCGCTGATTGCCGCGGCCGCCCGGTGCGCGCCCGGCGTGCGCCTGCGTTTTGCGCCAAAGCCTGTAAAAAGCGACCGGCCGCTGCGTGAAGGCGAAGCGGATCTGGAAATAGGCGTGCCGGGTGAAATGGGGCCGGAGATCAAACAGCAGCGGCTGTTCCGCGACCGCTTCGTAGGCGTGGTGAGAAGTGGCCATCCGCTCGCCGGGCGTGACGTGACGCCTGAAGATTACACCGCGTGGAGCCATGTGGCGGCCTCGCGGCGCGGCGTGTTTACCGGGCCGGTCGATGACGCGCTCGCACAACTGGGGCTTTCACGCAATATCGCCGCCGTGGTGCCGGGGTTTCCGGCGGCGCTGGCCGTCGCGCGCGGCACCGATCTGGTGGCACTGGTGCCCGCCTCGTTTCTGATTAATCTGCCGGGCGATACCGGGCTTACGTGGTTTGAATTGCCTGTGGCGACCCGGCCGATTACCGTGTCGCAGATGTGGCATCCGCGTCTCGATGCCGATCCGGCGCACCGCTGGCTGCGCCAGTTTGTCCTGGCCGAATGCCGCGCGCGGATGCCGGAAGGCTGAACGCGGCGTAAAAAAATCCCCCTTGCGGGGGATTCGTTATTTAACCCTGCGCCGACTCCCGCAGCCGGGTTTTCAGGGCGTTGTACTCGTCAATCACATACTGCTCGGCGGCATGCTGATCCGCTATCGGCTCGACCCGCACGGCGCAATATTTATACTCCGGCGTTTTTGTGATCGGGCTTAGGTTCTCCGCCACCAGCTCGTTACAGGCGCCGATCCACCACTGGTACGTCATGTAGACCGCCCCTCTGTTTGGCCTGTCGCTCACCTGCGCGCGGGTGATCACTTTGCCCTTGCGCGACACCACCCACACCAGCGCTTCATCTTCGATGCCGAGGCGTTTTGCGTCGGCGCTGTTGATTTGCGCGTAGCCAGGTTCATCCGCCAGCGCCGCCAGCGCGGCGCAGTTGCCGGTCATCGAGCGGCAGGAGTAGTGCCCCACTTCGCGTACCGTGGAGAGCACCAGTGGATACTCCTCGTTCACCCGGTCGAGCGGCGGCGCCCAGTCGCAGGTGAAGAACTGCCCGAGCCCGTTCGGCGTGGAGAATTCCTTCTCAAACAGGTAATCGGTGCCCTGATCGGCCTCTGATTCATCACGGCACGGCCACTGGATGTAGCCAAGCTCACCCATTTTCTCGTAGGTGGCACCATAAAAATCCGGGCACAGCGCGCGCAGCTCATCCCAGATCTGTTTGGTGTTGTCGTAATGCATCGGATAGCCCATCCGGGTGGCGATCTCGCTGATGATCTGCCAGTCGGTTTTCAGATCCCACTTCGGCTCTACCGCTTTAAAGAAACGCTGAAAGCCGCGATCCGCCGCCGTGTAGACCCCTTCATGCTCGCCCCAGGAGGTGGAAGGCAAAATCACGTCCGCCGCCGCCGCGGTTTTGGTCATGAAGATGTCCTGCACAATCACCAGTTCCAGCGTCTCAAACGCCTGGCGCACCGCCGAGAGCTCGGCATCGGTTTGCAGCGGATCTTCGCCCATGATGTACGCGGCGCGCACTTCGCCATGCGCCGCGCGGTGCGGCAATTCGCTGATGCGATAACCGGTATGCGCAGGCAGCGACGGCACGCCCCAGGCTTTGGCGAACTTCTCGCGGTGTTCCGGGAATTTCACATACTGATAGCCTGGATAGGTATCCGGCAGCGCGCCCATGTCGCACGCGCCCTGTACGTTATTCTGCCCGCGCACCGGGTTGACGCCCGCGCTCGGCTTGCCAAGGTTACCCGTCAGCAGCGCGAGGCTGGTCAGCGAACGCACCGTTTCGACGCCCTGGTAAAACTGCGTCACGCCCATGCCCCAGAGGATCGCCGCACGTTCCGCGCGGGCGTACATCCGCGCCGCTTCGCGGATCTCCTCAGCGCTGACGCCGGTGATGGCTTCCACCGACTCCGGCGTATAGCCTTCAACGATTTTGCAGTACTCTTCAAAACCTTCGGTACGCGACGACACAAAGGCGTGATCCCAGAGATCTTCTTCGATAATCACGTGCCCCATCGCGTTCAGCAGCGCGATGTTGGAGCCGTTTTTCAGCGCCAGATGCATATCCGCAATCCGCGCGGTTTCGATTTTCCGCGGGTCGCAGACGATAATTTTCGCCCCGTTTTTCTTCGCTTTGATCACGCGATTAGCGACGATCGGATGCGAATCCGCCGGGTTGTACCCAAATACAAAGACTAAATCGGTATTTTCAATGCCAGTGATGGAGTTGCTCATGGCGCCGTTACCGACCGACTGGTGCAGACCTGCAACCGAGGGGCCGTGTCAGACGCGCGCGCAGCAATCGACGTTATTCGTGCCGATCGCCGCGCGGGCAAATTTTTGCATCACATAGTTGGTTTCGTTGCCGGTACCGCGTGAGGAGCCGGTCGTCATGATGGCATCCGGCCCATATTTGGCTTTGATGTCGCCAAGGCGCTGCGCCACATAATCCAGCGCTTCCTCCCAGGACACCGCTTCCAGCCGGCCGCCGCGGCTGCGGCGGATCATTGGCGTTTTCAGGCGCGGGGTGAGGATCTGGGTATCATTAATAAAATCCCAGCCGTAATAGCCTTTCAGGCATAAATCGCCCTGATTGGTTTTCCCCATTGCCGCTTCCGCCTTAACGACCTTGCCGTTATCGACGATCAGGTTGATTTTGCAACCCGACGCGCAATAGGGGCAAACCGTAACGACTTTTTTCATCGGTCATGCTCCAGAGTTAACTGCGTAAAGAGTGGAGCGGATAATGCAGAAAGCGTGCCAGCTACCAGAATGCAGGCCGCACGCGGGATGAAGAGGAAAATCACTGTCGAGGGCGCGCCTTTCGTCAAAAGTGACGTGACGAAAGGCGCGTGGCGGGTTAGCGCGCAGGCAGCGCGTCGTAGCCTTTCAGGCGGTAGTTCAGAATCGACAGCGCCCAGCAGGCGATAAACAAACCGACCACTATAAACCCGGCGTTGCCGAGATTATCGTTCACGCCGGCCACCCAATCCCAGAGACCGCCGGAAAGACCGAATTTATCCATCAGCAGCCCCAGCGCCTCCAGCCCGCCGATAAACAGCGCCACCACCACCGACGTGCCGGTAATGGTCATGTTGTAGTAGAGCTTGCGCTGCGGCTTGCTGAAAGCCCAGCCATACGCGCCCACCATCACCAGGTTGTCGAGCGTGTCGATAAGCGCCATTCCGCTGGTAAAGAGCGCCGGGAAGACCAGAATCGACCAGACCGACATGCCGTTTGACGCGCCCGCCGCCGAAATGCCCAGCACGCCGATCTCGGTGGCGGTGTCAAAGCCGAGCCCAAAGAGAAAACCGACCAGATACATATGCCAGCTTTTGCTCACCAGCCGGAAGGTGGCGCGAAACAGCCAGCTCATCGGCCCGCCTGCGGTCACGCTATCTGCGGGCATATTCAGCGGCTCGCCGCGTTTTAAGCGGCTAAAGCTGCGCCAGATACCACGCAGGATAACCAGATTCACCAGCGCCATCGCCAGCAGAAACACCGCCGAGACGGTGGTGCCAATCACGCCGCCCACCTCATGAAACCAGGCCATATCTTCTTTTACCGCTGCGGCGGTCGCGGCAATGGCGACGGACGCCAGCACCACGATGCTGGAGTGACCGAGCGAAAACCACGCCCCGACGCCACACGGGCGTTTACCCTGCTGCATCATTTTACGCGTGACGTTATCGATGGCGGCGATATGGTCGGCGTCCACCGCGTGGCGCAGGCCGTAACCCCAGGCGAGCAGGCTCGCGGCCATCAGCGCGGTAGTGTCGCGAAACGCACAAAACGCCCAGATCCAGGCGGCCAGGTTGGCAAGGCCGAGCGCGGCTACCAGGGCCAGCGCGCGGGGTGGAAGATTACGCAATTGAGTCAGCATGACGTCGTTCCTGTAAGTGATGAAAACGTGGCGGCGGCAATCGCCGCCTGGCCGAACGCCACCGCGCCGTCGCCCGCGGGCAACGTCTGCGGCAGCAGCAGCCGAAAATCGTGAAGGTAAAACGCGAGCCGTTCGCGCAGAAGCTGGTTATGCAGTACCCCGCCGCCACAGGCGATGGTGTGGATGCCGCGCGCGCTGGCGTGACGCCGCGCCATGGTTGCGAGGCCGCAGGCGAGCGCGTCGTGAAACGCCCAGGCGCGGGCACCCGATGGCGCGTCAAATGCCAGCAGACTGGCCCAGAAGGCGGGCATGTCGAAAGCATTGCCGTTAAGTGACAATGTCACAGAATGCGCTACCGGGCCGTGACGCAGCGCCAGCGCTTCCAGGCGGCAGGCCGCCTCGCCTTCATAGCTTTGCGCGTCCGGCACCACGCCGAGCATTGCCGCCACGGCGTCAAACAAACGCCCGGTCGATGACGCGAGCGGCGCATTAATGCCGCGCGCCATCGCGCGCGTAAGCGGCATCCAGGGTTTAGCGAGAAGCCCGGCGGCCTGCGGGAGCGTTTGCCACTGCGGCACAAACGCCTGCCACTGTGCGAGCCAGTTACGCCACGGCTGACGCGCCGCGAGGTCACCGCCCGGCAGCGCCACCGCAGGCAGGCCGCCGAGCCGTTCGCAGCGGTCATAATCCACCAGCAAACACTCGCCGCCCCACAGCGCGCCGCCCTCGCCCATGCCAATGCCGTCCAGCGCCAGCGCAATGACAGCGCCGCCGTCGCGCGGCCAGCGGTGCTCGGCAAGGCAGGCGGCGATATGCGCATGGTGATGCAGAACGCGCTTCACCGGCAGCCCCATCGCCTCACCGATCGCGGTGCTGCGATACCCCGGATGAGCGTCCACCACCACCTGCTGCGGGTGAAAATCGTAAATGTCGCGAAACAGCGCCAGCGCCGTGCGCCACTGCGCTTCGGTCTGCGCGTCGCTGAGATCGCCCAGATGCTGGCTCAGCACCGCCTCGCCGCCGCGCGCGAGACAAAAGGTGTTTTTGAGATCGGCCCCGAGGCAGAGCGTGGCGGGGATATCGGCAAAGCCCGGCGGCAGCGGGATGGCGTCCGGCACAAAGCCGCGCGCCCGGCGCAGCATCTCGCCGCCGGGTCGCATCACCGAATCATCCATCCGTTGCAGGATGTCGCGGTTATGCAGCAAAAAGCCGTCGGCAACCTCCCCGAGCTGCGAGAGCGCCTGCGCACTGGTGAGCGCGGGCGGCTCGCCGCTGCGGTTGCCGGACGTCATCACCAGTGGCCGCTCGACGCCCTGCATCAGCAGGTGCTGGAGCGGGTTCGCAGGCAGCATCACGCCAGTTTCATTAAGCCCCGGCGCGATGGCCTCGCACAGCGGCGGCAGGTGCGCGTTATTCACCAGCACAATCGGGGCGGCGGGCGTGGTCAGTTGCGCGCGGGCGTCTTCCGGCAGCCCTTCGGCGTGCGCCAGCATCACCGCAAGCGGTTTTGCCGGGCGATGCTTACGCTCGCGCAGGTGCGCCACGGCGTCAGCGTTTTGCGCGTCGCAGGCGAGATGAAACCCGCCGATGCCTTTAATGGCGACAATCTGGCCTGCTTTAAGCGCGGCGATGGCGGCCTGCAGCGCCGCCTCTTTTGTTGCCGTCTGTTCACCGTTCACCCAGCTTAATTGTGGGCCGCACGTCGGGCAGGCTACGGGCTGCGCGTGAAAGCGCCGGTCGGCCGGATCGCGGTATTGCGCGTCGCACGGCGCGCAGAGCGGAAAACCTGCCATCGCGGTGTTGGGGCGGTCATAAGGCATCGCGCGAATAATGGTAAAGCGCGGGCCGCAGTGGGTGCAGTTGATAAACGGGTAGCGCCAGCGCGGGTCTGCGGGATCGTTAAGTTCGCGCAGGCATTGCGGGCAGGTGGCGGCGTCCGGGGTGATTTGCGTACGCATCGCCCCGCCACCGCTCTCGCGAATGGAAAACGCGTCAGGCCGCCGCGGCCAGCGATACGGCGCGGCGCTGACGCTGTCGATACGGGCGAGCGGCGGGCAGTGCTGCCACAGCGCGGCGATAAACGCTCCTTCGCCGCCGGTCAGGCGCACTTCCACCCCCGCGCCGTCATTGCAGACGTCGCCGGTAAGCGCTAACCGCTGCGCCAGTTGCCAGACGAAGGGGCGAAAGCCCACCCCCTGCACCCGGCCCTGAATGCGTAAAATCGTACCGTTAAAGGTCATCGTCTCGTCGAAAACGCGCGGGCGCGAGGCCCGCGCAGGCTGAGCTATACCGCGGCGGCGTCGCGCAGGCGCGCCTTCATGCTGGTATAAGTGGTCTGGACATAGGCTTCGGCCTCGCGCTGATCGGCGATAGCCTCGACATTCACCGCGCAATATTTGGTTTCCGGCGTTTTGGAGACCGGGTCGAGATTATCCTGGGTGAGCTCGTTGCACGCGCCGATCCACCACTGGTAGGTCATGTAGACCGCGCCGGGGTTGATGCGCTCGCTGACGTCAGCACGGCTGATCACCCGCCCGCGACGGGAGTTCACCCACACCAGCTGGCCGTCCCGCACGCCGAGGCGTTCCGCGTCCTGCGGGTGCATCTGCACGCGGCCCGGCTCGTCGGCGAGCGTTTGCAGCGCCGCGCAGTTGCCGGTCATCGAGCGGCAGGAGTAGTGCCCCACTTCGCGCACGGTACAGAGCACCAGCGGGTAGTCGGCGTCCGGCTGTTCCGCCGGGGCGCGCCACGTGGCGGCGAAAAGCTGGCCTTTGCCGGTCGGCGTATCGAAGTGATTCCCGGCGTAAAGATACGGCGTGCCGGGGTGATCCAGCGTCGGGCATGGCCACTGCACGTGTCCCATGTCGCCCATTTTCTGATACGTCACGCCGTAGAAGAGCGGGCAGAGTTCGCGCATTTCGTCCCAGATCTGCTGGTTGTTGTCGTAATGCATCGGGTAGTCCATCGCGGTGGCGATAAGGCTGATGATCTCCCAGTCGCGTTTGACGTTGTATTTAGGTTCTACCGCCGCCTCGAAGCGCTGGAAACCGCGGTCGGCGCAGGTAAAGACGCCGCCATGTTCGCCCCAGGAGGTGGCGGGCAGCAGAACGTCCGCCACTTCGGCGGTTTTGGTCATAAAGATGTCCTGCACCACCACAAAATCGAGCGCGTCGAAGCCCTGACGGACCAGGCCGAGATCGGCTTCGGTCTGGAGCGGATCTTCGCCCATGATGTAGTAGGCTTTGACTTTGCCTTCGAGCGCCAGGTGCGGCACCTCGGTGATGCGCACGCCGATTTTGTCGTCCATCACGGCCGGATCGATGCCCCAGGCGCGCGCGAATTTTTCGCGCACCGCCGCGTCTTCGACATCCTGATAGCCGGGGAACTGGTTTGGCAGCACGCCCATATCGCACGCGCCCTGCACGTTGTTCTGGCCGCGCACCGGGCCGACGCCGACATGCTCGCGCCCGAGATTACCGGTGAGCAGCGCCAGGCTTGAGAGCCCTTTGACGACATCCACCGCCTGGCCGAACTGCGTGACGCCCATGCCCCACATAATGGTGGCGGATGGCGCGGCGGCGAAGGTGCGCATCGCCTGGCGGATCTGCTGCGCGCTGACGCCGGTGAGATGCTCAACGGCTTCCGGCGCGTAATCTTTTACCGTCTCGCGGTAGGCGTCCAGCCCTTCGGTGTAGCGCGCCACATACTCTTTGTCATACAGCGCTTCTTCGAGCAGCACGTAACCAAAGGCGTTGACCAGCGCCATGTTGCAGCCGTTATTGATTTGCAGATGCTGATCGGCGATGCGCGCGGTTTCGATTTTGCGTGGATCGCAGACAATCACCTTCGCGCCATTTTCTTTGGCTTTCAGCACGCGACGCGCCACGATTGGGTGCGAATCGGCGCAGTTGTAGCCAAACACCAGCAGACATTTGGAGTGTTCAATATCGCCGATGGAGTTGCTCATCGCGCCGTTGCCCAGCGTCTGCTGAAGCCCCGCCACCGACGGTCCGTGACAGACGCGCGCGCAGCAGTCGACATTATTGGTGTTGAGCACTGCACGGGCGAATTTCTGCATCACGTAGTTGGTTTCGTTGCCGGTGCCGCGGGAGGAGCCGGTGGTCATGATGGCGCGCGGGCCGTACTGCTTTTTGATGGCCGAGAGACGCTCTGCGGTGTAGCGAATGGCTTCATCCCAGGAGACCACCTGCAACGCGCCGCCTTTCTGGTAGCGGATCATCGGCTGGGTGAGGCGCGGCGTCAGAAGCTGGGTATCGTTTAAGAAATCCCAGCCGTAATAACCTTTCAGGCAGAGCTGGTTCTGGTTGGTGACGCCTTCGGCGGCCTCGGCGCGAACGATTTTATTGTTATCCACGACGAGCTTGAGTTTGCAGCCCGCACCGCAGTACGGACAGACGCTGGTGATTTTTTTCATCAGTAACAGACCTGTTAAAAGTGAAATCGGCGGCTTAAAAAGCCAGGGATGAGAGGCCATCGAGCGCGGCGCGGCGGCGGCGTTCGGCGCTGAGCGCTTCCAGGCGGTTGCGATCGATGCAGACGATGGCGTTAGTCGGGCACGCTTCAATGCAGGCCGGGCCTTCGGCGTGGTGATGGCAGAGATCGCATTTGTTGGCTTCGGCTTTCTCGGCCAGCACGTTGAGCCCAGCGCCGCTGTTACGCACGACCGGGCGCACCACGACTTCCATCGCGCCGTACGGGCACGCCACCACGCAGGTTTTGCAGCCGATGCAGCGCTGCTGGTGGACGTGGACAAAATCATTGTCGCGGGTGATCGCACCATTCGGGCAGACGCTGGCGCACGGCGCGTCTTCACACTGGCGGCACATGGTGGCGGTAGAGACATTCACGCCCTTGACGACATGAATACGCGGCAGAAAGGTTTGCGGGGTGAGCGCGGCGCAGTCCTGGTTTTCCTGGTGCGATACCACGCACGCCACCTCACAAGTGCGGCATCCTATACATTTACTTGAATCAGCAATGATGAAGCGGTTCATCATGATCTCCGGCTGTGGGTTGAACCCACTCGCTAATACACGATCCGTGCCAGATTTTAATTAACTGATTTAAAATGATTTTATTTTTGAGAGGTATTTTACGGGAGGTGTCATCGACATTTATGACGATGAAACTGACGGATTTAAGGCAACAAAAAAGCGGGTTTCATAACCCGCTTCATCGGTCATACATTTTACAACGTTACGCGCACAGATCTGTTTCATTGCGGGCGGCGCTGATGGTCAGTTGCAGCCCTTGTTTACGGTAGTGGTTGTAACGTTCACGAAACCAGGCGGACTGCGCCTCGCTCATATTGCCGGTGACGGCGTCGATATCGATACGGCGTCCTTCTCCATTCATACGGGCAAAACTGCTCGCCAGAAAATCAAAGTTCTTGAACGAATAAATATCTTGTCTGTTCATCAGTTTCTCCCTCCAGTTCATCAACTGTATACGATGCTGAACCGCGCTTTTTTTATTCAGAGGATTCCTGGTGGGCGGCAGGCGCTTTCGGAACGTTCTGGTAAGCGGGAGGCGTTGATTTATAAGGGTTGAGATGATGAGTGAGCGAGATGAGTCCAGGGGAATTAAAGATGGGGGCGCGATGCCTACCCACCCTACAAAAAACATTCTCACCGTAGGGCGGGTAAGCGAATGCGCACCCGCCATCCAAAGGCACTCACCTTCACCGTAGGGCGGGTAAGCGCAGCGCACCCGCCATCCCAAAGGCACTCACCTTCGCCGTAGGGCGGGTAAGCATCGCGCACCCGCCATCCAGTTTTTGATATATCAGGTCGATGAATTCGTTCCGTTCGCCACAACGTCATCTTTATATGGACGCTTCCCTCACGCGAACGTGCAAAGGGGGCTCGCCGCCGCCCCCTTTGCAATCCCGGCTCCCGGCGGAAATCGGCCCTCAGGGGCCGATTTTTTTTAGCCGGAGCAAAACCATCTACCTTACCAACTAATTAACACTCGGGGCGGAAAAAACGGTGGGTGCGCGAGGCTTACCCACCCTACAAAAAAACATTCTCACCTTAGGGCGGGTAAGCATCGCGCACCCGCCATCCCGCCTGACTACACGCCCTCCTCCACCGCCAGTGCCGTAAACCCGCCGTTGCCGGTCCACTGCGCAAGGCGGTCATATACGGTGTCGACCGCGCGTTTCACCGGGTCGGTCATCGGGTAATAAAACCCGACAATGTCGGGCTGGATGCCGAGGAAAATCACCTCGCCCACATCCTCGCGCAGCTGATCCACCAGATAATTCAGCGGCATATTGTGGGTCGTCATCATAAACATCTCTGAAATATCGTCCGGGTCGATGATGCGGATCTCGCCAGGGTTCAACCCCATCTCGGTGGCATCCACCAGCAACAGACGCTCCGGGCGCAGCTCGCGAATGGCACCAATGTCGTTTTCCGGCGCGCTGCCGCCATCCACCAGCACCCACTCGCCCTGCGGCTCGGCGCGGAATTTTTCTGCGAGCAGCGGCCCTGCGCCGTCGTCGCCCATCATGCTGTTCCCGACACACAATAAAACGTCAGTCACGATCCCTCCTCACCATCACATAGACCGCCGGTTCGCGCTGGATGGCCTGCAACAGCCCGAGCAATTCACGGCTCCACGCCTGCTGCTGCGCGTTCTGGCGCGGCAACGCCTCGTCAAACGCCCGCGCCAGCAGCGAGACATGGTTCTGGTCGATAACGATCTCTCCGTAGCGCGGCACGCCCTGCATTTTGCGCTGCGCCTCGCCGGGCGCGAGGGTGGCGATCCACGCCTCGTATTCCTCAAACGGGCAGATCAGCGACGCCTTGAGGCAGTCGATCACCCCCAGATGATGGCCTATCGCCAGGCTGTAGTAGATAACCTGCTGCGCCTGCGGCGGGGTCGCATCGTTTTCATCAACGAACTTGCGCGACAGGCGGCTAAACACCACGGTTTCGCTCATCCGATACGCTCCTGCGCCACCACCGCCTCAAGCTGCGCGACGATTTCGCTAAGACGCGGATCGTTCTCCTGAGACAGCCACCCCGCCACGCTCTGCTCGCCTGCCGTCAGATGGCGCAGATAGTCATCGGCAATCTGACGGCCGTAACGATACCCCGCCAGGCGGCGCGCGGCGCGGTCAACGCGCACGCGCAGCGGCTGAACCATCTCCGGGTGCAGAATAGCGGCGGCCTGATTGTCCTCGTCGCCAGGCGCGCGGGCGTGGATTTTCTGCTCCAGCAGGCCGAGCGCCATCGCAAAGCCGTAGAGCGTCGCGGCGGGCGTCGGCGGGCAGCCGGGAATATAGACATCCACCGGGACGATTTTGTCGGTGCCGCCCCACACGCAGTAGAGATCGTGGAAAATACCGCCGCTGTTGCCGCACGCGCCGTAGGAGATACAGATTTTCGGATCGGGCGCGGATTCCCAGGCGCGCAGCGCTGGCGAGCGCATCGCGCGCGTCACCGCGCCGGTAAACAGCAGAATGTCGGCGTGGCGCGGCGACGGCACCACTTTGATGCCGAAGCGTTCGGCGTCAAAGAGCGGCGAGAGCGTGGCGAAAATTTCGATTTCGCAGCCGTTGCAGCCGCCGCAGTCGACGCGGTAGACATACGCCGAGCGCTTGATGTTTTTCAGAAGCGAGGTTTTCATGCGCGCGATGGATTCCTCCACCGTCACGGGCACCGGAATGTTGTTGTCATCGCGTGGGCCGAGCAGGTTCATCACACCGCCTCCTTCATTTCGCGGGTCAGGTCGATAAGCTCCGAGGGCGCAAGACCCTGCTGGCGTTTGCAGTCCGGACAGGTTTCAAAGCTCGCGCGATGGCGCTCGGCGCGTTCATCGCCGTTGTGCGCGAGCAGCGCTATCGCGTAATCCACCTCTTTTTGCACCGCGAACGGCTGCTGGCAGACGCGGCAGCGGCAGAGCGCGAAGCTCGCCTGCTGGAGAAAATCCTCTTTGCGCCAGACCGCCAGCTCATATTCAGGGGTCAGGCGAATGGCCGCCGTCGGGCAGACCTCTTCGCAGCGGCCGCAGAAGATGCAGCGGCCGAGATTGAACTGCCAGTTGAGGCGGTCGTGTTGAAGGTCGGTTTCGACCGTTAAAGCATTGGACGGGCAAGCGTTGATGCAGGCCGCGCAGCCGATACACTGCTGCGGATTATGCTGCGGCTTGCCGCGGAAATTTTTATCGACCGGCATCGGTTGCAGCGGATAAGGCTGCGTCGCCACGCCGGTTTTTAAGGCTTTTTTGATAAAGGTAAACATGTTGTCTCCTGTCGCCTGCGCGACGGTTTTACCTGGCGGGTGCGCTGCCACTTACCCGCCCTACTGTCATTTTGCGACCGTATTACCCGGCGGGTGCGCTGCGCTTATCCGCACGGATGAACAGGTGAGCCGTCCCCGTAGGGTGGGTAAGCGACAGCGCACCCACCGTGGCCGCCTATTTCAGCGGCGAGTTCTTGCGCTCAATGCTGTAGCGCTCCAGCTCTTTGTACGGCACCACCTGGCTTTTCTTCTTGCGCACGTCCACCACCGTCATACGGTCGGTGCAGGAGTAGCACGGGTCGAGGCTGCCGATAATCAGCGGCGCGTCCGACACCGTATTGCCGCGCAGCATATAACGCAGCGTCGGCCAGTTGGCGTAAGTCGCGGCGCGGCAGCGCCAGCGGTAGAGCTTCTGGTTGTCGCCGGTCATACTCCAGTGAATATCATCGCCGCGCGGCGCTTCGGAAAACCCCAGCGCGAAACGGTTCGGAATATAGGTAAACCCTTCCACCAGCAGCGGCCCGCCGGGCAGGTTATCCAGCCCGAAGTCAATCATATTGAGCGCAGTAAACACCTCGTTGATGCGCACTTTCAGGCGGGAAATGACGTCGCACCCCTGCTCGCTGTGTACTTCCATCGGCAGCAGGCCGTAACCGACAAACGGATGATCGGCGCGAGTGTCGCGGGCGTGTCCGCTTGCGCGCACCATCGGCCCGACATTACTGAAATCACGCGCGATCTGCGGGTCGAGACGACCAATGCCCGCCGTGCGCTGTTCGATATTCGGCGTGCTGAGCAGAATGCTCACCAGATCCTGCACCTCGCGGCGCATCTGCTGAGCCAGCTGACGGGTCTGCGTCATGTCGTCTTTCAGCAGATCGCGGCGAATGCCGCCAATCAGGTTCATACCGTAGGTTTTACGCGCGCCGGTCAGGATCTCCGCCATCTTCATGGACGTTTCGCGCACGCGGAAAAACTGCATAAAGCCGGAATCGAACCCGACAAAGTGGCACGCCAGGCCGAGGTTCAGCAGGTGGCTGTGCAGCCGCTCAACTTCCAGCAGAATGGCGCGGATCGCCTGCGCGCGTTCCGGCACCTGAATGCCCATCGCGTTTTCCACCGAGGTGGTGTAGGCCGTACTGTGGGCGAACCCGCAGATGCCGCAGACGCGGTCGGAGAGAAACGTCACTTCGTTATAGCCCATGCGGGTTTCGGCGAGTTTTTCCATGCCGCGGTGGACGTAAAAGAGCCGGTAGTCAGCGTCGATGATGTTTTCGCCATCCACGAACAGCCGGAAGTGGCCCGGCTCGTCGGAGGTGACATGCAGCGGGCCGATGGGCACCACGTTATTTTTGGCATCGCCCAGTTCGTTGATAAATTCGTAGGTCTCTTTATCGCTGGTCGGCGCCGGGCGCTGGCGGTAATCCATGCTGTCTTTGCGCAGCGGATAGAGGCCGTCCGGCCAGTCATCCGGCAGCACCAGACGACGCTCATCCGGCAGGCCGACCGGGATCAGGCCATACATATCGCGCACTTCGCGCTCGCCCCAGACGGCGGCAGGCACGCGCGGCGTCACGGACGGAAACTCCGGTTTATTCGCGTCCACCTCGACGCGCACCGTTATCCAGCACTTCACGCCCTGCTCCATCGAGAGCACGTAGTAGACCGCGTAGCTGCCGCAAAGCTTGCGCTCATCGTTGCCGAACAGCACCGACAGCCAGCCGCCTTGCTGGTAGTAAAGAAATTCCACCACTTCCGGCAGATAATTGATTTTCACCGTGACCGTCAGCTGGTCTTTGGTTTGCCAGGCTTCATCGAGCACCACGCCGGGAAACGCCTCATGCAGCGCGCGAAGGTAGTGTTGCCCTGTTTTTTCTTCAGACATTGTTCAGTTCTCTAATCACGCCGCCAGCAAGGAGACGAAAGCTAAAAAGGCCAGGCCGAAACCGGTCCAGGTGACGCGCGAAACGGCGTTAAAGCGCAGGCGCGCCATGCTGTTTTCAAAGAGCGCGATGATAAGCACGCCCACCAGCAGTTTGACGACGGCCAGCGCCAGGGCTATCGCCATGCCGCTCAGGCTGAAGGTCAGCATCTGGCCCCAGGGCACAAACACGCCGACGAACATCTGTAACACCACCAGTTGCTTGAGGCTGACGCCCCATTTCAGCAGCGCAAAGCCCGCGCCGCTGTATTCCGACAGCGGGCCTTCCTGTAACTCCTGCTCCGCTTCGGCGAGATCGAACGGCAGCTTGCCCATTTCGATAAACGTCGCGAAGGCGCAGGCGGCAAGCGCCAGCACCAGCGTCAGGCTGTGCGCAACGGGCCACTCATAGACGCGTGCGGCTATCTGGCTGATGTGCGTTGAACCCGCCACCGTCGCCGCGACCCACAGGCCGAGCAGCAGAATCGGCTCCACCAGCACGCCCAGCATCGCCTCGCGGCTTGCGCCAATCCCGGTGAACGGGCTGCCGGTATCCAGCCCGGCAATGGCGAAAAAGAAGCGCGCGATGGCGAAGAGATAAATCAGCGTGATCAGATCCCCCGCGCCCGGGAGCGGTGAGCGAACGGTCACGACCGGCAGCGCGGCGGCGATGGTGAACATCACCGCCAGCATGGCGTACGGCGTGAACCGGAACACCCAGCCGGACGCCGCAGGCGCGACGCTCTGGCGACCCAGCAATTTGATGAGATCGCGATACTCCTGAAGCACGCCGGGCCCGCGACGATTATGCAGACGCGCGCGCGCCACGCGGGTGACGCCCGCGAGCAAGGGCGCGCAGGCAAAGAGCGCCAGCGCCTGTAAAAGAGGGAAAATCAGGTTTTGCATCTCACACTCCCCGTGAAATCACGACGACCAGCAGCACGGCCAGTTCGACCGCCGCCAGACGACGGCACAGCAGCGGCAGGCTGGCGCTCTGCCAGCCCGGCAGCAGGCGCGCCGGATTAAGGATATGGCGCAGCTGAATCAGCGGCGCGAAGGCGGCCTTAACGGGCCGGGCGAAACCATGCGCGGTAATGACCATCTCCGGCTCGTGGTCGTAGCCGCAGACCCAGGCGCTGCCGCGCGTGCGCGACGGCAGGCGATCGCCTTTAAAGAGCGTCGTCAGCAGGAACGGCAGCAGCAGCGAGCCTGTCAGCAGCAGCGTAATCACCGGCTGCGAGACGGTGGTGCTTTGGGTGACGAGCGGCAGCGGGACGGCGCGGCCCAGCAGCGGCAACAGCCACGGCGCGGCGACGCCGCCTGCCACACAGCACATCGCCAACCCCATCACACAAAGGCGCATCAGCCAGGGCGCATCGGTCGCCTGCGCGGCGGCCTGCGTGCGCGGCGCGCCGAGGAACGTCACACCGTAGACTTTCGCCATACACATCACCGCCAGCGCGCCGGTAATCGCCAGCCCCACCGCCAGCAGCGGCCCGAGCAGACGCGCGATAAACAGCGGCTGCGCGCCGAGGTTAAAGAACGCCTGATAAATCACCCATTCGCCCGCGAAGCCGTTCAGCGGCGGCAGCGCAGCCATCGCCATCAGGCCCACCAGCATGGAGATCGAAATAAGCGGCATGGTTTTGCCGATACCGCCAAGCTTTTCGATATCGCGCAGGCCGGTGCGGTGAAAGACCGCGCCCGCGCCAAGAAACAGCGTGGTTTTAAACAGGCTGTGGTTGAACAGATGATAGAGCCCGCCCACCAGGCCGAGCGCCACCAGCGCTGGCTCGCCAAGCGAAATACCCGCAAGCCCGGCGCCGAGCCCCAGCAGGATAATGCCGATGTTTTCAAGCGTATGGTACGCCAGCAACCGGTGGATGTTGTGCTCAAGCAGCGCGTAAAGCCCGCCGATAAACGCGGTCATCATGCCGAGCAGCAGCACCAGTACGCCGCACCAGAGCGGCAGCGCGGCGTTCATCAGCGAAAAGATCAGGATGCCGTACAGCCCCACTTTCAGCACCACGGCGGAAAACAGCGCGGCGGCGGGCGCGGTGGCCTGCGCATGCCCCTGCACCACGCCGCCGTGCAGCGGGATAACGCCTGCGAGCAGCCCAAAGCCTGCCAGCCCCGAGAGCCAGATGGTCGCGCTAAACGGCTGCCCGGCTGTGAGCGAACTTAACGCCAGCATGTCCAGCGTGCCGTACTGCCGCCACAGCAGCCAGCAGGCGAGCGCCAGCAGCAGCGTGCCGAGACGCCCCAGCGCAAACCAGAGCTTGCCGCCCGCGCTGTCGCCGGTCAGGAATACCGCGGCGAGCGCCATGATTTCCGCCATCACCACCAGCGCGGCGAGGCTCTGTGCCGTGACCGCGAGCATGGCCGCACCGAGCAGCAGGTTAATCAGCGCCCCGCTGGCGCGCGCCTGCCCGTCGCGCGGATGGATAAGCGTAAACAGGCAGATAAAAAATCCCGGCAGGCCGATTGTCGCAAGCCAGATGGCGTTAAAAGCGGTGAGATGCACATCAAGCTCGCCGATGTGCGTCGTAAGCGGCCCGTCACTCAAATGGAGCAACAACCAGCCGCCCGCCGCCAGCGCGAACAGGCAACCGAGCGCACCGCCAAGCCCGCTAAACAGCGCGCTGAGCGGCTTGTGCCAGGCGCTCAGCAGCGCGAGCGCAAGCCCCGCGCCAAAGGCCGCCAGCGCGCCCTGATATAAGAAAATCGCGTTCATTATTCTCCTCCGCGCGGTTGCAGCAGCAGCGATAAATCGCCGAGGTCGGCGTTAATGGTCAGCTCGCGTTTGCGGCGGCTGGCGCGGGCGATGTCGTGGTTATCGACAAGCTTCAGCGCACCGGTCGGGCAGGTACGTATGCAGGCCGGGCCGTCCGCGTCGAACTGGCAGAGATCGCACTTCACCGCCACGGCGCGCACGCCTGGCGTCCAGTCGAGAAACGCGCCGACGCGCGCAGGCGCAGGCGGTGCGGGCGGGGCTTTCGGGCTGTTGACGTTGGCCGGGATATGCAGCGGGCGGCTGCCGGAGAATTCAATCGCGCCGAACGGACAGGCGATGCCGCAGAGTTTGCAGCTCACGCACAGGCTTTCGTTGAGCTGAATCGCCCCCGCCTCGCGGGTAATGGCGTTCACCGGACAGACCTGCGCGCAGGGCGCGTCTTCGCAGTGGTGGCACAGCTGCGGGGCGGAATCTTTTTGGTTACGCATAACCGTCAGGCGCGGCCTGGATTGCAGTCCATGCAGGCGGTGCGTCTCTGAACAGGCGGCCTCGCAGGTGTGGCAGCCGATGCAGAGCGTGGAGTCGGCAATGATAAAACGGTTCACCAGGTGTTCCTCAGGTGATGGACATTTTTGACGAAAAGTGACGACGACGGACGATTTCGACAGTCGGCGACACCTCGCCCGGTTAATGTGACGACGTGTTGCCTGCCGCCAGGATCTCGCTGATGCGCAGCGGCGCGTCGTGCTGCACGGCGTCATAGAGCCCGTCGACCAGCGCGCCGATTTTGTCGAGGTAGTGCGCCAGCACGCGCTCGCGGTCGCGGATATCCACCGCGCCATCCAGCAGGCCTTTTGCGTCGAGCTGCGCGGTGGCGAGCAGCGTCTCTTCGCTGCCGTCGCGGCGGGCTATCAGGTAGTTAATGGTGCGGCAGTGAAAGCCTTCGGCCTGCTCCACGCGGATGGCGAAGTGCTCAAAAAGAAAGAAGCACAGCCCGTTTTGCGGCTCGCAGCCGAGCGAGTGATGCAGCTTCTGGCGCGACAGCGTAATGGCCTGGACCAGCGTATTGCAGTAGGTGTGCCAGTGCGCCTGTAACGCGCGGTGTCGGTCGGCGATAAATTCCGCCTTCTGGCTAAGTTCGGACAGGATCATAGTGGTTAGCTCATTTAACAGAGATAACCGTCTTTAGCAGGAACCATGCCATTTTTTAATTAACTGTTTTTAAATGGTTTATTCTGAAACGTCATATCACGCCGCCTGTCATGACATGTCATTTCGACAGCCTCGACACCCGCAGCGACAGCCTCCCGCAACCTTTCTCCCGCGCTGGCATCGTTATTGCATTGCCTGTGGCATTCGCAAGCGCAAAACGTACCGGAGGCGTTATGCACGAACTCACCCTCTGCCAGCGGGCAGCAGAAATCATTGAACAGCAGGCGCAGCAGCTTGGCGCACGAAAAGTTACCGGCGTATGGCTGGAAATCGGCGCGTTCTCCTGCGTTGAGCGCAGCGCGCTGGAGTTTTGCTTTGAGCTGGCGTGCCGCGACACCCGCGCCGAAGGCTGCGCGCTGCATTTAAGCCAGCAGGAGGCGCAGTGCTGGTGCCCGCAGTGCCAGCGCAACGTTCAGTTGCTCACGACGCTGGTACGCCGATGCCCGCATTGCCACAGCGCGGATTTGCGCATCGATGCCAATGACAGCGTGCAAATCAAGCGTCTCGAAATAGAACAGGAGTAGAAGATGTGTACGACCTGCGGTTGCCAGCACGGCAACCTTTATATAGAAGGCGATGAGCACAACCCGCATTCGCCGTTTCGCGCCGCCCCTTTTGCCGCCGCCCCGCGCGCGGTAGCGCCCATCTCAACAATAAACCTGAACACGTTTACGCCTGACGAGACACCGGATGGCTCACTCAACTACGGCCACGGCGAGGCGGGCACCCATGCGCCCGGCTTAAGCCAGCGCAAAATGGTGGAGATTGAAATCAACGTGCTCGATAAAAACAACCAGATTGCGCAGCGCAACCGCCAGCGGCTGGCCGCGCGCGGCCAGCTGGCGCTGAACCTGGTCTCCAGCCCCGGCTCCGGCAAAACGACGCTGCTCACCGAGACCCTCAAACGCCTGCGCGACACTACGCCCTGCGCCGTTATCGAAGGCGATCAGCAGACGGTAAACGACGCCGAGCGCATTCGCGCTACCGGCACCCCGGCGATTCAGGTCAATACCGGCAAAGGCTGTCATCTCGACGCGCAGATGGTAGAGGACGCGATGGCGCGCCTGCCGCTTGCCGATAACGGCGTGCTGTTTATTGAAAACGTCGGCAACCTGGTCTGCCCGGCGGGGTTTGATCTCGGCGAGCGTCACAAAGTGGCGGTGCTCTCGGTAACCGAGGGCGAAGATAAGCCGCTCAAGTACCCGCATATGTTCGCCGCCGCCTCGCTGATGCTGCTCAATAAAATCGATCTGCTGCCGTACCTGAACTTCGACGTTGAAAAATGCATGGCGTACGCGCGCGAGGTCAACCCGAACATCACTATCCTGCTGGTTTCCGCCACGCGCGGCGACGGCATGAGCGCGTGGCTCGCCTGGCTGGAGGAACAGCGATGTGCATAGGCATTCCGGGGCAAATCTGTGAACTGCTCGCAGGCAACCTCGCGCGCGTCGAGGTGTGCGGCGTACGGCGCGACGTCGATTTAACGCTGGTGGGCACGCATGACGAGAACGGCCAGCCGCGCCTCGGCCAGTGGGTGCTGGTGCATGTCGGTTTCGCCATGAGCCTGATTAACGAGCGCGAGGCGCGCGAGACGCTGGAGGCGCTGCAAACGATGTTTGAAGTAGAGCCGGATGTCGGCGCGCTGCTGTATGGCGAGGAGAACCGCTGATGCGTTATGTCGATGAGTACCGCAACCCGGAACGGGTGCTGCGCCTGATTGACCGGCTGTGCGAGCGCGCGCCGCGCTTAAGCCACACGGCGCAGAAACCGCTGCGCATTATGGAGGTGTGCGGCGGGCACACCCACGCCATTTTTAAATTCGGCCTCGACCGCCTGCTGCCCGAAAATATCGAGTTTATCCACGGCCCCGGCTGCCCGGTCTGCGTGTTGCCGATGGGACGCATCGACAACGCCACCGAAATCGCCCGCCGCCCCGGCGTTATCTTTTGCACCTTCGGCGACGCCATGCGTGTGCCCGGCAAAAACGGCTCGCTGCTCCAGGCCAAAGCTGAAGGCGCGGACGTGCGTATCGTCTATTCGCCGATGGACGCGCTGAAAATCGCCGAACAGCAGCCAGAACGCGAGGTGGTATTTTTCGGCTTAGGCTTTGAAACCACCATGCCCGCCACCGCGCTGACGCTGATGCAGGCGAAAGCGCGCGGCGTGCGTAATTTTTACTTTTTCTGTCAGCACATTACGCTCATCCCGACGCTGCAAAGCCTGCTGGAGCAGCCGGATAACCAGATTGACGCGTTTCTGGCACCGGGGCACGTCAGCATGGTGATCGGCACGCATCCGTATGATTTCATTGCCGGGCGTTTCGCACGCCCGCTGGTGGTGGCCGGTTTCGAGCCCCTGGATCTGCTACAGGGCGTGCTGATGTTGGTCGAGCAGCGCATCGCCGGAGAAAGCCGCGTGGAAAATCAGTACCGCCGCGTGGTGCCGGACGCGGGCAACCCGGCGGCGCAGCAGGCGATGGACACGGTGTTTTGTGTCGAGGGCGACAGCGAATGGCGCGGGCTCGGCGTCATCAACCACTCCGGCGTGCGGCTTCGCCCGGCGTTTCAAGCCTTTGACGCCGAGGCGCATTTCGCGCCCGCGCCGCAGCAGGTCAATGATTCCCCCAACGCCCGCTGCGGCGACGTGCTGACCGGCCGCTGCAAACCCGCCCAGTGCCCGCTCTTTGGCAGACGCTGTAACCCGCAAAACGCCTTCGGCGCGCTGATGGTCTCCTCGGAAGGAGCCTGCGCCGCCTGGTATCAGTATCGTTCAGAGGAGTGCGACGCATGAACACCATTACCCTCGCCCACGGCAGCGGCGGCCAGGCGATGCAGCAGTTGATCGACCGCCTGTTTATGCAGGCGTTTGCAAATCCGTGGCTGGCGGAGCAGGAAGATCAGGCGCGCCTGCCGCTTGCCGAACTAACGGCCAGGGGCGATCGGCTGGCGTTTTCCACCGACAGCTATGTTATCGACCCGCTGTTTTTCCCCGGCGGCGACATTGGCAAGCTCGCGATTTGCGGCACGGCCAATGACGTCGCGGTAAGCGGCGCCGTCCCGCGCTGGCTCTCCTGCGGGTTTATTCTTGAAGAGGGCCTGGAGATGGCGACGCTTGAAAAAGTCGCTCACAGCATGGCCGCGACGGCGCGCGCGGCGGGCATCCAGATCGTCACCGGCGACACCAAAGTGGTGCCGCGCGGCGCGGCGGATAAGCTTTTTATCAACACCGCCGGGCTCGGGGCTATTCCTGCCGATATTCACTGGGGCGCGCGGCAGCTTTCGCCCGGCGACGTGCTGCTGGTCTCCGGCACGCTTGGCGATCACGGCGCGACGATTCTCAACCTGCGTGAACAACTGGGGCTTGAAGGGGAGCTTGCAAGCGACTGCGCCCTGCTCTCGCCGCTGATTCAGCAATTACGTGCCGTGCCTGGCGTAAAAGCCCTGCGTGACGCTACCCGCGGCGGCGTTAACGCCGTGGCGCATGAGTTTGCGGCAAGCGCAGGGTGTGGCATCGAATTACAGGAGCGCGCGCTGCCGCTGAAACCCGCCGTGCGCGGCGTTTGCGAGCTGCTCGGGCTGGACGCGCTGAATTTCGCCAACGAAGGCAAACTGGTGATAGGCGTAGCGCGCGAGGCGGCGCAACACGTGCTGGACGTGCTGCGCGCGCATCCGCTGGGGCAGGATGCGGCCATCATTGGCGAGGTGGTGGCGCAAAAAGGCGTGCGGCTCGCCGGGATTTACGGTGTGAAGCGCACACTTGATCTGCCGCATAGCGAACCTTTACCCCGGATCTGCTAAACCCTGTTTTTGCGCAAGAACCTGATAAACAGGCTGTGCCTACAATATTGATTTACGTTTCCGCATCTTGCGAACGCATTCTGGATGAGCCAATGTCATACACACCCATGAGCGATCTCGGCCAGCAAGGGCTGTTCGACATCACTCGCACTCTGATGCGCCAGCCCGATCTCTGCGCGCTGGCGGAGGCGCTGAAATCGCTGCTTAACGCCTCCGGCATGGCGGATCGGGTTAACATTCTGCTGTATCACCCGAAACATCAGCGTACCTGTTTTTACAGCGTCGACAGCGTCGGCAATGCCGTGACGTATGAAGACGAAACGGTGCTCTCCCATGGCCCGGTGCGTCGGCTGCTGTCGCGCCCCGAAGTGCTGCACTGCCGGTATGACGAATTCGCCGAGACCTGGCCGCGGCTTGCCGCACTCCCGCTCTACCCGGCCTTTGGCTACTACTGCCTGGCCCCGCTCGCCGCCGAAGGCCATATTTTCGGCGGCTGCGAGTTTATTCGCGACACGCCCGAATGTTTTAGCGAAAAAGAGTTTTCACGGCTGCAAACACTCACGCAAATCGTGAGCGTCGCGGCGGAGCAAATCCAGACGCGGCTTGGCAACAGCCAGGATTACGCGCTGCTGTGCCGCGAGCGCGATGATTTTCGCATTCTGGTCGCCATCACTAACGCGGTGCTCTCCAAACTGCATCTCGACGAGCTGGTGACCGAGATTTCTCACGAGATCCACCGCTATTTCAGTATCGATTCCATCAGTATCGTTCTGCCGGCGGCGCGCAAAGGCAAACTGACGATTTACTCCACGCACTATGTTGATGAAGCCGCGCCGCTGCACGATCAGAGCGAGGTGCAGGAGAAAGGAACGCTCTCGGCGCGCGTGTTCAGTTCGCGGGAAATGCTGCTGGTGAATCTGCACCAGCGCGACGATCTCGCGCCTTACGAACAGATGCTGTTTGAGATGTGGGATAACCAGATCCAGACCATTTGCCTGCTGCCGCTGATGTTTGGCGAGAAGATGCTGGGCGTGCTGAAGCTCGCGCAGTGCGAGGAGCATATTTTCACCGCCGCTAATTTAAAACTGCTGCGCCAGATTGCCGAGCGCATCGCGATTGCGGTGGATAACGCGCTGGCGTACCAGGAGATCCACCGCCTTAAAGAGCGGCTGGTGGATGAGAACCTGGCGCTGACCGAGCAGATTAACAATGTTCCGGCGGATTTCGGCGAAATCATCGGGCGCTCGGATGCGATGATGGCCGTGATGAAGCAGGTGGAAATGGTCGCCAAGAGCGATAGCACGGTGCTAATTCTTGGCGAAACCGGCACCGGTAAAGAGCTTATCGCTCGCGCGATCCATAACCTGAGCGACCGCAACGGGCGGCGTATGGTGAAGATGAACTGCGCGGCGATGCCCGCAGGGCTTCTGGAAAGCGATCTCTTCGGCCACGAGCGCGGCGCGTTTACCGGTGCCAGCGCCCAGCGCATCGGGCGTTTTGAGCTTGCCGATAAAAGCAGCCTGTTTCTGGATGAAGTGGGCGATATGCCGCTGGATCTGCAGCCGAAACTTCTGCGCGTGTTGCAGGAGCAGGAGTTTGAGCGGCTCGGCAGCAACAAAGTTATCCAGACCGACGTGCGGCTGATTGCCGCGACCAACCGCGATTTACGGCAGATGGTGGCGGACCGCGAGTTCAGAAGCGATCTCTATTACCGCCTGAACGTGTTCCCGATCCATCTGCCGCCGCTGCGCGAGCGCCCGGAGGATATTCCGCTGCTGGTGAAGGCGTTCACTTTTAAAATCGCGCGCCGTCTGGGGCGCAGCATCGACAGTATTCCCGCCGAAACGCTGCACACGTTAAGCCAGATGGAATGGCAGGGTAACGTGCGCGAGCTGGAGAACGTGATTGAGCGCGCGGTGCTGTTAACGCGCGGCAATGTGTTGCAGCTCTCGTTGCCGGAGCTGACGCTGCGACCGGCGAAAAAAACCGTCGCGCCGCCGCCCGTCGAGATGCGCGACGGCGAAGACGAGGTGGCGCGGATAACCCGGGTATTAAAAGAAACCAACGGCGTGATCGCCGGGCCGAAAGGCGCCGCCGCGCGCCTTGGCGTGAAGCGCACGACGCTGCTTTCCAGGATGAAGCGGCTGGGGATCGATAAGGAAGCGCTGTAAGCGTTTGGGGTTTTGGCTGGTAATTTTTGGCGGGTGCGCTGCGCTTACCCGCCCTACGGTAACGTCGGGGCTTCTCTTGTAGGGCGGGTAAGCGTAGCGCACCCGCCGTTTTTTTACCCGGCCACAAAAAGATCGGTAAGGTGATGGTTTTGCTCCGGCTAAAAAAAAATCGGCCCCTCAGGGCCGATTTTCCGCCGGGAGCCGGGATTGCAAAGGGGGCGGCGGCGAGCCCCCTTTGCACGTTCGCGTGAAACGAGCATCCATATAAAGGCGGCATTATAGCGAACGGAACGTGTTCACCGCCCTGGTATATATCACCTGAATACATGCTCGATGGCGGGTGCGCGTTGCTTACCCGCCCTGGGGTAATGGTGGTTTTCGTTTACTGGCGGGTGCGCTGCGCTTACCCGCCCTACAAGATATTGGGTATTACGTTTAACGTAGGGTGGGTAAGCGAAGCGCACCCGCCGTTTTTTTACCCGGCCACAAAACGATCGGTAAAGTGTTGGTTTTATTCCGGCTCAAAAAAATCGGCCCCTCAGGGCCGATTTTCCGCCGGGAGCCGGGATTGCAAAGGGGGCGGCGGCGAGCCCCCTTTGCACGTTCGCGTGAAACGAGCATCCATATAAAGGCGGCATTATAGCGAACGGAACGTGTTCACCGCCCTGGTATATATCACCTGAATACATGCTCGATGGCGGGTGCGCGTTGCTTACCCGCCCTGGGGTAATGGTGGTTTTCGTTTACTGGCGGGTGCGCTGCGCTTACCCGCCCTACAAGATATTGGGTATTACGTTTAACGTAGGGTGGGTAAGCGAAGCGCACCCGCCGTTTTTTTACCCGGCCACAAAACGATCGGTAAAGTGTTGGTTTTATTCCGGCTCAAAAAAATCGGCCCATCAGGGCCGATTTTCCGCCGGGAGCCGGGATTGCAAAGGGGGCGGCGGCGAGCCCCCTTTGCACGTTCGCGTGAGGGAAGCCTTCATACGAGGGTGACATCAGGGCGAACGGAACGTGTTCACCGCCCTGGTATATATCACCTGAATACATGCCTGATGGCGGGTGCGCGTTGCTTACCCGCCCTAAGATGACGGTGGTTTTCGTTTACTGGCGGGTGCGCTGCGCTTACCCGCCCTACGCTAACGGCGGCTTTCGTTTGCTGGCGGGTGCGCTGCGCTTACCCGCCCTACCCGGCTTATTCACCCTTAAACATCGGCGGCGGACGGCGGAAACGGCGCGTCAGCCACGTCAGATACATCAGCCCCAGCGCGGCCCAGATAAGCCCCATCGTCAGCGAACTCTTCTCCAGGTTCAGCCACAGCACCGCCACCGTCAGCGCGCCCACCAGCGGCAGGATCAGATAATTAATCCGGTCTTTCCAGCCTTTGTTTCGCCCTTCCCGCAGGAAAAAGTGATTCACTACCGAGAGGTTCACGAACGTAAACGCCACCAGCGCGCCAAAGTTAATCAGCGCCGTCGCGGTCACCAGGTCAAAAGAAAGCGCGCTCAGCGCCACGACGCCCACCAGAATCACATTCAACGCGGGCGTGCGCCATTTCGGGTGCACATAGCCGAAGACCTTTTCCGGGAAGACGTTATCGCGGCCCATCACATACAGCAGGCGCGACACGCTGGCGTGCGACGCAAGCCCGGACGCCAGCGTGTTCACAAACGTACAGCACAGGAAAACCGACTGGAACAGCTTGCCGCCCACGTAAAGCGCGATTTCCGGCAGCGCCGCGTCCGGCTCCTTAAAACGCCCCATCGTCGGGAAAAAGAGCTGAATAAAAAACGAGGCCGCAATGAATATCACGCCGCCGTATAGTGCCGTCAGGAAAATCGCGCGCGGAATGGTCTTGCCTGCATCCGGCGTCTCTTCCGACAGCGTCGTCACGGCGTCGAAACCGAGAAACGAAAAACAGACGATGGTCGCTCCGGTGATAATCGGCAACAGCTGCGCGTTTTCACTGACAAACGGCTGTACCGACCAGATGGTGCCCGTCCCCTCGCCTTTATGCAGACCGTGGATCACCAGAAAAATAAACACCACGATGATGGCCACCTGCACCGTCACAAACAGCGTGTTGAAGTTCGCCACCAGATTGACGCTTTTCAGGTTCGCGAGCGTCATGATGCCCACATAGAGCACCACCCAGATCCACTGCGGCACGTCGGGGAACATTGCCGAGAGATAGAGCTTCGCCAGCAGCACGTTGATCATCGGCAGGAACAGATAATCGAGCAGCGACGACCAGCCCACCAGGAACCCCACGTGCGGGTTAATCGCTTGCTGGGCGTAGGTATAGGCGGAGCCTGCCGTCGGGAAGCGCTTGACCAGTTTGCCGTAGCTGATGGCGGTAAACAGCACGCCCGCCAGCGCCAGCAAATAAGAGGCCGGGACGTGACCGTTACTGATGCCGGAGACGATACCGAAAGTGTCGAACACGGTCATTGGGGTCAGATAGGCCAGGCCCATCATCACCACCTGCCAGAGTTTAAGTGATTTGCGCAGCTGCGGACGCGCCGCGGCAACGTTGAGATCGTAGTTAATCGCCATCGCGCGTTCCCCCTTTCGTCTCTGTGATTCGTCGCGAAACAGAGGCCGGAGGGAGTCGTCGTGACGCGCGCTGAAAACGCGGATGAAGCAAAGCTCCGGGCGCGGGCCCGTAGTTACTGCGGCTCAGGCGGGTGCCCGCGCGCAGCGGACAGAGATAAAGTGGCACCATCTCAATATCCTCGTAACGTATCCTGAACGTCGTCTGTAAGCCGCTGTCGCGCGCTATTCCTTCACGCGACACCGGAAAAGCCGGCGCGACAGGCCCGGCGAGCTTTCGCCGCGGCCTTCTGTGGCGCGGCATGGTGCGTACTGAATCCGCTTTGGGTATTAACAACCTGTTACCTGGATAACGCCCGCCTGCCATAAAAGCGGGGAAAGTTTCAGGCCAGCCGTCAGGCGTTTTTCAGCATCCACTCAATTTCCGTTTCGGTGATGAGCCGCTCAAACTGGATAAGCTCGTCGTTCTTGCAGGCATGGAACACCTCGCAAAACCGCGCGCCCAGCCGCTCGCGCATCGCCGGATGAACCTGGAACTCATACAGGGCGTCGCTCTGGCGGATAGGAAACGGCGTTCCTTCCTGCTCCAGACCGTTGCCTTCCACCGCCTCTGGCAGCGGCAAGTCGTTTTCCAGGCCGTGCACTATACCTGCAAGTACCGCAGACATCACGAGATAAGGGTTCGCATCCGCGCCCGCCACGCGATATTCCACGCGATGGCTGTCGCGATCGCCGCAGGGAATGCGCAGCGCGACGGTGCGGTTGTTATGGCCCCAGGAGGCCTGAGTCGGGACATACATCCCCGGCTGGAAACGGCGGTAGGAGTTAACGTTTGGTGCCAGCAACGCCATCGAGGCGGGCATCATATCGATCATTCCGGCGAGCGCCTGCTTAAGCAGGTCGGAATCTTCGCCGTCGGGAAGCGCCAGCACGTTCTGCCTGTTGTCATCGACAATGCTGATGTGAATGTGCATCCCGCTGCCGGCGTGTTCTTCATAGGGTTTGGCCATAAAGGTGGCCTGCATGCCATGTTTTTCAGCCACCAGGCGCACGAGACGCTTGAGCGCCAGCGCGTGATCGCAGGCCTGTAAGACGTTATCGGTATGGTGCAGGTTGATTTCAAACTGGCCTGGCGAGGCTTCCGCCACCGCGCCATCGGCGGGGATCTGCTGCATGCGCGCCAGCTCGTCGATATCGCTTAATACATCGGCGAAGCGATCAAGATTGTCCACCGAATAGACCTGGCTTTGGGTGTTGCGATCCTGGGTGCCGGGCGCGCACGGCGGCTGGAGATAGCCTTCGGCGTCGCGCTGGCGATCAATGAGATAGAACTCCAGCTCTACCGCTACCACGGGGTGCAGACCGCGCTGGCGCAACTGCTGCCAGAGGCGGTTAAGCACGTTGCGCGGCTCAACGTCAAAGGGAGTACCATCTTCGTCCTGCATGGTCAGCAGAAGCTGGCCGAGATACTCCGGGTCGGTGGCGGACGGCACCAGGCTTCCCAGGACCGGCACGCAGCGGCGGTCCGGCTCGCCGAGATCCTGCCCCAGTCCCGCCTCTTCCACCACGTTGCCCAGAATATCCATCGCAAAAACCGAGGCCGGGAAATAACAGCCTTTCTCGACTTTTAAAAGACCCGCCACAGGGATGCGTTTGCCGCGAAAACAGCCGTTGAGATCCGTCAGCATTACATCGACATATTCCGTTAACGGATAACGCTCAAGATAGGCATTCACTTCGCGGGCAAACGCACTGGTTCGCCTCTCTTCACTGTGATGCACAAAATTTTCTACTTCCACGATATTGGTTTCCATTATTCACCGCCGTTGTTGCAGATGCCGGTCCCGCAATCAGACCGTTCGATATAATTTCCATTTTTAGAATCTAGATGCAACAGAAATGTTTTTCAAATGTTAAATCGCGTTTGAATTTTGGTTACAGCGCTGCTAGATTGAGAAAATATTGAACAGAATGCGGTGCAAACGTGGCGTTTGTGCAGAATTTAGACCAGCGCGAGAGGACAGTATGGGCATTATATTTAACAGGCCGTTAATCGGCGTCGTGATGTGCAGAAACAGTATCAAGGGGCACCCAAGCCAGACGTTACAAGAGAAGTATATTAACGCCGTGCTGAACGCTGGCGGCTTGCCGGTGCCCCTGCCTCATATCGTCGCTGAGTCTGTTCTTCTCGATCAGCTACTCGCTGAACTTGACGGCATTATGCTGCCGGGCAGCCCCAGCAACGTTCAGCCGCACCTGTATGGTGAAAACGGCGATGAGCCTGCCGCCGATCCCGGGCGGGACACTCTGAGCATCGCGCTGATAGAGCGCGCGCTGGAAAGGCGCATTCCCCTTTTCGCCATCTGTCGAGGGCTTCAGGAACTGGTTGTCGCTACCGGGGGGACGCTGTATCGTCGGCTGTTTGACGAGCCGGAACTGCTGGAACACCGCGAAGATCCTGAACTGCCGCTGGACCAGCAGTACGCGCCCTCTCACGAGGTGCAGGTAGTGCTGGGAGGGCTTCTTGGCAAACTGATACCGGGCTGCAACACGTTTTGGGTAAATTCGCTGCATGGCCAGGGCGCCCGTACGCTGGGCGCGCGGCTACGCGTGGAAGCGCGCTCGCCGGATGGCCTTGTGGAAGCCGCAAGCGTTATCGATCACCCGTTTGCACTGGGGGTGCAGTGGCACCCGGAATGGAACAGCAGCGAATACGCACTCTCGCGGCTGTTGTTTGAAGGTTTTATTACCGCCTGTCGGGGGTTTCGGGCCGAAAAGCCCCGACCCGCCTGACGTTACTATGAAGGAAGAGACTCTATGAGCGATGTCACCCTGGCGCCGGGGAAGCGTTTAGCGCAGATCCGCCAGCAACTGGGTTTGTCGCAGCGCCGCGTCGCTGAACTTTCCGGGCTAACGCACAGCGCTATCAGCACCATTGAACAGGACAAAGTGAGTCCGGCCATCAGTACGCTGCAAAAGTTGCTGAAGGTGTACGGGCTCTCGCTGTCGGAATTTTTTGCCGAACCAGAAAAACCGGACGAACCGCAGGTGGTCATCAATCAGGAGGATTTGATTGAGATAGGCAGCCAGGGCGTCTCGATGAAGCTGATTCATAACGGGAATCCGCATCGCACGCTGGCGATGCTGTTTGAAACGTACCAACCCGGCACCACGACCGGGGAGAGGATCAAACACCAGGGTGAAGAGATTGGCACCCTGCTGGAAGGAGAAATCGTGCTGACCGTTAACGGCCAGACGTTCCACCTGACCGCAGGTCAGAGCTATGCCATCAACACCGGCATACCTCACAGCTTCAGCAATACCTCGGCCGGGATCTGCCGCATCATCAGCGCGCATACGCCCACCACCTTCTGATAACCGTTCAGCGCGTTCGGTTGGAAGAAGACGCCGGGCGCGCCTGACACGGGCCGCATCTGACCTGAGCTAAACGGGCTTTTTCGCCCGGGGGCTTCTGCGTCAAAAATTCAGGCGGAACCGCCGCCTTAAACGCGCTAACCCTTTGTAATTACAGGAGAGGCTATGGAATTTCACACGTTAAGCTACTGGCAGGGTAAGGCGGCGCGGCTGTCCATCGAAGGCCGGTTATTTTATCAGGGCGACTACCGGGCGGCCGCGAGTGGCGACACCTTCAGCGTGGTCAACCCGGCCACCGGCGAGACGCTTGCTGAGGTGGCGCGCGGCGCGAAGCGTGACGTAGACGCCGCGGTGGCGAGCGCCCGTGCGGTGTTCGAGCGCGGCGACTGGTCGCAGGCGGCACCCGCTGCGCGTAAAGCGGTGCTCATGCGTCTGGCCGCGTTAATGGAGCAGCATCACGAGGAGCTGGCGCTGCTGGAGTCGCTCGACACCGGTAAACCGATTCGCCATAGCCTGCGTGATGATATTCCAGGCGCGGCCCGCGCGCTGCGCTGGTACGCCGAAGCGGTCGATAAACTCTATGGTGAGGTGGCACCCACCGATAGCGCGTCGCTAGCGATGATCGTGCGCGAGCCGGTCGGCGTGGTGGCGGCCGTGGTGCCGTGGAATTTCCCGCTGCTGCTCGCCTGCTGGAAGCTTGGCCCGGCGCTTGCCGCCGGTAACAGCGTGGTGCTCAAACCCTCTGAGAAATCGCCGCTCTCGGCGCTGCGCCTTGCGGGGCTTGCGCGTGAAGCGGGGCTGCCGGACGGCGTGCTGAACGTGATACCGGGCTTTGGCCACGAGGCGGGCCAGGCGCTCTCGCTGCACCCGGATGTGGACGTGATGACCTTTACCGGCTCCACCCGCACCGGCAAACAGCTCCTTAAAGACGCGGGTGAATCGAACATGAAGCGCGTCTGGCTCGAAGCGGGCGGCAAGAGCGCCAATATCGTCTTCGCCGACTGCCCGGATCTCGACCAGGCCGCGGCGTCGGCCGCCGCCGGGATTTTCTATAACCAGGGCCAGGTTTGCATCGCCGGTACGCGCCTGCTGGTGGAAGCCTCCATTAAAGACGCGTTTCTGGCGCGCGTGAAAGCGCATGCGCAGAGCTTTACGCCCGGCGATCCGCTCGACCCGCAGACCACCATGGGCACGCTGATTGATGACGATCACGCCGCCAGCGTGCGCCGCTATATTGAGCTTGGCCAGGCGCAGGGCGCGACGCTGTGGCTGGATGGCCGCGCGCAGCCGCACGAAGCCTGCGTCGGCCCGACGATTTTTACCGACGTGGATAACCAGATGCGCGTCGCCCGCGAGGAGATTTTCGGCCCGGTGCTGGCGGTCACGACCTTTACCGGCGAAGAAGAAGCGCTGCGGCTCGCCAACGACAGCGACTACGGTCTCGGCGCCGCCGTCTGGACCCGCTCGCTCTCCCGCGCCCATCGTATGGCCCGACGTCTGAAGGCGGGCTCCGTCTTTATCAATAACTATAACGACGGCGATATGACCGTACCGTTCGGCGGCTATAAGCAGAGCGGCAACGGGCGCGATAAATCGCTGCACGCGCTGGAAAAATTCACCGAACTGAAAACCATCTGGATGAGCCTGGAGCACAATCATGACTGAACATGTAAACAGCTACTACGCCGCAAGCGCCAACCCGCACGCGCCCTTCCCGAAGCTCACGGAATCACTCCAGTGCGATGTCTGTATTGTCGGCGGCGGCTACACCGGGCTTTCGTCGGCGCTGCATCTGGTGGAGCAAGGTTATGACGTGGTGCTGCTGGAAGCCGCGCGGATCGGGTTTGGCGCGAGCGGGCGCAACGGCGGCCAGGTGGTGAATTCGTACAGCCGAGATATTGACGTTATTGAGGCGCGCTACGGCGCAGAAACGGCGCGGATGCTCGGCAGCATGATGTTTGAAGGCGGCGAGATCATCCGCGAGCGCATTAAGCGTTACGACATTCAGTGCGACTACCGCCCCGGCGGGATGTTTGTGGCGCTGAACCGCAAGCAGTATCTCGGGCTGATGGAGCAAAAGGCCAGCTGGGAGCGCTACGGCAACAACGGTCTTGAGCTGCTGGATGCCGACGCGGTGCGCGGAGAAATCGCGAGCCAGCGTTATACCGGCGCGCTGCTCGACCACAACGGCGGCCATATTCATCCGTTAAACCTGGCGCTCGGCGAGGCGGAGGCGATTCGCTCGCTCGGCGGCAAGATTTTCGAGCAGTCGGCGGCGGTGAGTATTACGCACGGCCAGCCTGCGGTGGTGAAAACCGCGCAGGGCCAGGTGACGGCGCGCTATGTGATTGTGGCGGGCAACGCCTATCTCGGCACGCGGCTTGAGCCTGCGCTCGCACGACGCAGTATGCCGTGCGGTACGCAGGTGGTGACCACCGAGCCGCTGGCCCCGGACGTGGCGGCGTCGCTGTTGCCGAATAATTATTGCGTCGAGGATTGTAACTATCTGCTCGATTATTACCGGCTAACGGCGGACAACCGCCTGCTGTATGGCGGCGGCGTGGTCTACGGCGCGCGCGACCCGGATGATATCGACCGGCTGATTATGCCGAAGCTTCTGAAGACATTCCCGCAGCTTAAAGGCGTGAAGATCGATTATCGCTGGACGGGGAATTTCCTGCTGACGCTCTCGCGAATGCCGCAGTTTGGGCGGCTTGAGAACAACATTTATTATATGCAGGGCGACAGCGGCCACGGCGTGACCTGTACGCATCTTGCCGGCAGGCTTATCTCCGAGGCGCTGCGCGGCGACGCCGAGCGTTTCGACGCGTTCGCGACGCTGCCGCATTATCCGTTCCCCGGCGGGCGCTCGTTCCAGATCCCGTTTACCGCGATGGGTGCCGCGTATTACAGCCTGCGGGACCGGCTGGGCGTGTGATTGGTACGGTGGGTGCGTGATTGAAACGGTGGGTGCGCTTCGCTTACCCACCCTAAATCTAACGTGCGGCCCAATATCGTAGGGCGGGTAAGCAACGCGCACCCGCCATCCAGCATTATGGAGAACGCCTGGGCCGGGTGATATATACAAGGACGGTGAACACGTTCCGTTCGCCATAATGCTGCCTTTATATGGATGCTCGTTTCACGCGAACGTGCAAAGGGGGCTCGCCGCCGCCCCCTTTGCAATCCCGGCTCCCGGCGGAAAATCGGCCCTGATGGGCCGATTTTTTTTGAGCCGGAATAAAACCATCACCTTACCGTTTGTTTTGTGGCGGGTTAAAAAAACGGTGGGTGCGCTTCGCTTACCCACCCTACGAACCAAGTGACGCTGATGCCGCCATCACATCCTCTCCTCTTCCTTTATTACACGCAAAAAAAACCGCCCCGTCTGGGGCGGCTGTTCTCATTGCCTGTTATCAGAAGCTGACTTTCAGCGTCACCTGGCCACCGTAACCGCCGGTACCGGCGTCGTCGATGGTTTTGGTGTAACCGGCGCGAACGCCCAGCGTCACGTTGTCGCGGATCTGGCCGTCGATGCCGACATCCAGCGCGGCGGCGGTGCCGTCCTGATCCGGATTGAACGAGACTTCGCTGCCTGCCACACCCGGCGCGCTCACGTTCACATCGCCTTTGGAGTCAAACGTCTGGATAAAGGACGGACGCACCCACCAGCTCACCGGCGGCGGGTTGCCGCTCTCTTTCAGCGTCGCGTTGTTGCCAAAGCGCAGACCGGCACGTACCTGCTGACTATGGCCGTCGCCGAACTGCACATCGGCGGCATCGTCATCGCCATCTTTCAGGTTCACGCCGCGGTATTGGTATTGCACCTGCGGTTCGAGCACCAGACCGCTGCCGATATCAAACGGCAGGCCGGTTTCGAAGGAGCCGACATAGCCCCAGCCATGCGTTTTCATACCGTCGCCGTCACGCGGGTCGGTATCGAAGTTATGACGCGTACCCTGCGCCACCACGTCAACCCACCAGCCGCTCTCATGCACGCCGTTGACATACAGACCGGCGCTGTACGCGTCGTCACGCACCGTACCCGCTTTCGATTTCTCGCTGCGCTGAACGTCGATAGCCGACAGACCTGCCGCACCGTAGATACCGACACCCCATTCCATGGAAGACGCCTGGCCTCGCCACAGGTCGCTACCGATCTGCAGGAAGGTGTAGCCGCCTTTGCTTTCCGGCGTGTTGCCGTTACGCAGATCCGAACCGCCGTGATCGTGGCTCAGCTGGCCTGCCTGGAAGCGCGCCCACATGTTGCTGCCATCCTCAGACGGGCTGCGCGCCGCGTAGCGACGGCTGTCGAGCGAGCCAAGCAGCGCGCTGTCGTAGTCCATCGCCTGCGCATACAGCGAGCTGTAGAGGTACATGGCCGAGCGGTAGTTCTGCGGGCCGTTCTCGTCGCCGCTACCGGACGCGGTGGTCAGATACCAGCTTTCGTTGCCAGCGCCCTGACGCAGGCTGTAGTTATACGCCCCCGCCTGCAGGTTGTTGGCAAGGCTGAATGCGTCGTCGGTGGTGGTCGCGCCGTTAATGGCGTTCACGACCTGGATACCGTCGCCGGTGGTGCGCGCGCCCAGACCGCCCTGGTTACGGATAGCGATGCGGGTGTTGCCGGTCGCGGTGCCGCCGTTAAGGATCAGGCTGTCGGTGGTCGCCGTACCGCCCTGGAACAGCGTGTTCAGGGTGATCGTACCGCCATTACCCGTCAGATTAGTAACCGTCAGGGTTTTCGGAACGAACGCGCCCGTCGGTGCCTGGTAATCAATGGTGCCGCCAAGCGTCAGGTCATTCAGCAGCGAGTTGCCGGTCATCAGCCAGGTGGAGCCAGCGTCCACGGTGAGATCGGTCGGGTCGATCGTACCGGTAAGCGAGGCGCCGTTGGTCAGTTGCAGCGAGGTACCAAGCTGCGCGATAACGTCCGTCACCGCTTCGAGGCCGCTGAACACCAGCGTACCGCTCTGCAGCCAGGTGCCGCCAGTCTGGTTCAGAATGCCGCTGACGGTCAGTTTCCCGTCGCCTTCTTTATACAGGCTGCCGGTACCGCTGATATTCGCGGCAATCGTGTTGTCGCTCTTATCGGTGGTGACACTCAGTTTGCCGGTGTTGGTGACGTTACCTGCAATCGCGGAGCCATCTTTCAGCTCGGTGGTGCCGGTCAGAATACCGCCATCCGCCACGTTGAGTTTACCGCCGTTCTGTACCACGGTGTTGTTGGCGATACCGTCCGCCGCCACCGAGAGCACGCCGCCGCCTTCCAGCAGCACGCTGTTCGCCAGTTTATTGGCGATAGAGAACTGACCCAGCGCGTTGGTGCCGTTCACGGTGGTGTCGGTGCCGGCGATAATGCCCGCGCCGCTGTTCAGATCGATGTTGGTCGCTTCGGCCGCATCCGCCACTGCCAGCATACCGCCCTCGTGAATGATGGTCTGGTCGGCGACACCGCCTTTACGGATGTACTGCACGCCGCCTTTGGTGACGGTGGTCGCGATAGCCGTACCGCCCAGCGTCACGCTCTGGCTGCCGTTTTCGCTGACGGTAGACGAGGCCACCGTACCGCCGTTATTGACGACCTGATCGCCCACCACGGTGTTGTCGATAACAATACCGCCATCATTGACGTTCTGGATGCCGCCCGCCTTGATGATGGTCGAGATAACCGTACCGCCGCTGTTGACGTTCTGCGTACCGCCCAGATTGATGGTGGTGCTGGTCGCCGTACCGCCGGTCAGCACGTTCTGAACGCCGCCGTATTCAATATTGGTATTGAAGGTCTGGCCGCCGTTGTAGATATTCTGCGCGGTGCGGCCATACAGGCTGGTGTTTTTCGCCACACCGCCGCGATAGACGTTCTGCACGGCGTCAGCCGCGAGTTCAGCGCCGTCAGCGGTACCGCGCACGTTCTGTACGGAGCCGTTAATCAGCACCGTGGTTTCTGCCGTCGCGCCCGCAGCGATGTTCTGGACAGCGCCGGTATCCATACTGGTGTTCACGGCGCGACCGCCGCTCAGCAGGTTTTGCTCGCCGCCGCGATTATTGGTTTCGGTCACTACCGCGCCGTTGTAGACGGTCTGCTTCGCATCGTCGTTCAGCCAGGTCGAGGTGACGTTCGCGCCTGCATACACGCGCTGTTCGCCATTCTCATACAGTTCGGAGCCGATAGACGTACCGTAAACATCCATCACGCCGTTGCCGAAGACCATCGTCACATCCGCCAGGGCGTCTTTATTTACGCGCTGGTAGCCGTTGTTTTGCAGAATGGTCACGATGGAGTGGCCGTCCACAATCTGCGTGCCTTCCACGACGGTGAAATCGGTGGTGCCGCCGGTAAAGACGTTTTCTCTGCCGCCGGTGGCGATGGTGCCGCCGTAGGTGTAGCCGCCGGAATTCACATTCTGGACGCCGCCTTTCTCAACGCGGGTGTCGAAGGCTTTACCGCCGCTGCCGATATTCTGCGTGCCGCCCAGCAGACGGGTCGCCAGCGCCTGCGCGCCGTTGTTGACGTGCTGTTCGCCGCCGTTCATTACGGTAGAGATAGCGACCGCCGAGTTGCTCAGGATCTGGGTGCCGCCGGCGTTAATCACGGTGCTGCGCGACCAGCCGTACGGGTCGACAATCTGCTGCCCGCCGTTATTAATCACCGCATCGAACGACTGACCATCGACGCGCTGTACGCCGCCGCTGTTGACCAGCGTGCCTTTCGCGTGGCCGCTCGCCATGATGAGCTGTACGCCGCCGTCGCTGATGCTGGTGCCGGACGCGGTACCTTCAACCAGCTGCGTACCGCCGCCAAAGACGGTGCCGTCAGACGCCGCGCCGCCCAGTTTCACGTGCTGTACGCCGCCGCTGTGAACGATAGAGCCCGCCGCCAGACCGCCCACATTCACGAGTTGCAGGCCGCCGTCGTTGATGACCGCAGAGATAGCCGTACCGTCAACGGATTGCGTGCCGCCCTGGTTAATTTGCGCGTCCACCGCTTTACCGGTCTCCTGCACGAGCTGCGTGCCGCGGTCGCCGATGCTGGTGCCGGAGGCCGTACCCGCCACCACCTGGGTGCCGCCTGCGAAGATTTTCGCAGTAGACGACGCGCCGCCTTTATTGATGTGTTGCAGGCCGCCGCTGGTGACGATAGATCCGCGTGCCAGGCCGCCGTTATTGATAATCTGCGTACCGCCGTCTTTCACGACCGCAGAGGTGACGGTACCGTCGACGCTCTGCACGCCGCCGCGGTTGACGTGGGTATCGTTCGCCATGCCGGTTTTGGTAACGAGCTGAACACCGCCGTCGCTGATGCTGGTGCCGGACGCCATGCCTGCCACTACCTGAGCGCCACCGCCGAAGATAACGCCGTCTGACGACGCGCCGCCAAAGTTGATGTGCTCAAGCCCGCCACTGTTGACCGTGGTGGCGCGCGCCAGACCGCCGCTGTTAACGAACTGGATGCCATCTTTATTCACGACCGCCGAGGTGGCCGTGCCGTCGACGCGTTGCAGACCGCCCGCGTTCACCAGCGATGCGAAAGCCAGACCGCCGATTTTCACATGCTGAATAGCGCCCTGACCAATCACGGTACGGCCCGCGGTGCCGGAGACCGACTGAATGCCGCCAAGCAGAACGGAATCAGACGCCGCGCCGCCCAGTTTCACATCCTGAACGCCGCCGCTGCGCACCACTGTGCTGTTGGCGTGACCGCCGTTCTGCACCAGCTGTACGCCACCGTCGTTGATGGTTGCGTAGTTGGCGGTACCATCAACATTCTGCAGACCGCCGCTGTTAACGGTCGCGCTAACCGATTTACCGGTCGCTTCGATATGCTGCTCCGCGCCTGAATCGATCTGGGTATTAGACGCGGTGCCCGCGAGCTGCTGCACGCCGCCAAACAGATGCGCGTCGGCAGAAGCCCCGCCCACGGAGACGTGTTGCAGACCACCGCTGTTGACCTGGGTGTTTTTCGCAAGGCCGCCGCTGTTAACAATCTGGGTGCCGCCGTCTTTGACGATGGCGGAAATCGCGGTGCCGTCAACAGCCTGAGTGCCGCGATTGTTGATCTGCGTGCCGGTCGCCTGGCCTGTCACCTGCACCTGCTGCGAGCCGCCGTCGTTGACGCTGGTGCCGGACGCGTTCCCGGAAACCTGTTGGATGCCGCCACCGAAGACGACGCTGTCAGAGGCGGAGCCGCCTTCTGCCACATACTGCAGGCCGCCGCTGTTGATCGCCGTGCTGTCCGCTTTACCGCCGCGGTTCACCAGTTGGATGCCTTTGTCATTGATGGTGGTGGTTTTCGCGGTGCCGTCCACGCGCTGCAGACCGCCTGCGTTAATGAGCGTGCCGGAGGCATTCGCGCCCACCTGCACATGCTGCACGCCGCCGTCGCCGATGACGGTGTCGCCCGCGGTACCCGCCAGTTGCTGCGTGCCGCCAAGCAGGATGGAGCCAGACGCCGCGCCGCCGAGTTTCACATCCTGTACGCCGCCGCTGCGCACCACAGTGCTGTTGGCATGGCCGCCGACCTGAATCAGCTGGGTGCCGCCGTCGTTAACGGTCGCGAAATTCGCGGTGCCGTCGACGTTTTGCAGGCCGCCGCTGTTGACCGTCGCGCTGACAGAAAGGCCCGTCGCTTCGATATGTTGCTCGCCGCCAGCGTCAATCTGCGTGTTGGACGCGGTGCCCGCGAGCTGCTGCGTACCGCCAAAGAGATGCGCATCGGCAGACGCGCCGCCGAGCGATACATGTTGCAGGCCGCCGCTGTTGACCTGGGTATCTTTCGCGAGACCACCTTTATTAACAAGCTGGGTGCCGCCCTCTTTCACCACGGCGGAGATAGCCGTGCCGTCAACGGCCTGGGTACCGCGATTGTTGATCTGGGTGCCGATCGCTTTACCGGTCACCTGCACCTGCTGGGAGCCGCCATCGTTCACGCTGGTGCCGGATGCGGTGCCGGAAACCTGCTGGATGCCGCCGCCGAAGACGACGCCTTCCGAGGCCGCGCCGCCCTGGGCGATGTATTGCAGACCACCGCTATGGACCGCAGTGTTGTCCGCGAGGCCGCCGCTATTGACCAGCTGGATGCCTTTGTCGTTGATGGTGGTGTCTTTCGCGGTACCGTCGACGCGCTGTAAGCCGCCAGCGTTAATCAGCGAGCCGGACGCAGAACCGCCGGTTTTCACATGCTGTACGCCGCCGTCGCCGATGATGGTGCCGCCCGCGTTGCCCGCGAGCTGCTGGGTGCCGCCGAGAAGAATGGAGTCAGACGCCGAACCGCCGAGGGCTACGTCCTGAATACCGCCGCTACGCACCACGGTGCTGTTGGCATGGCCGCCGGTTTGCACCAGTTGCACACCGCCATCTTTGATGGTCGCATAGTTGGCCGTGCCGTCGACATTCTGCAGACCACCGCTGTTGACCGTCGCGCTGACGGAAAGCCCGGTAGCTTCGATATGCTGCTGTGCACCGGCATCGATCTGGGTATTTGACGCCGTACCGGCGAGCTGTTGCGTGCCGCCGAAAAGATGGGCGTCAGCAGACGCGCCGCCGAGCGACACATGCTGCAGGCCGCCGCTGTTCACCTGGGTGTTTTTCGCAAGGCCGCCACGGTTGACTATCTGAGTACCGCCGTCTTTCACAATGGAGGAAATCGCCGTGCCGTCAACGGCCTGAGTGCCGCGATTATTGATTTGCGCGTCGCGGGACTGACCACCAACCTGAACCTGCTGGCTGCCGCCGTCGTTGATGCTGGTGCCGGACGCGGTGCCGGAGACCTGCTGGATGCCGCCGCCAAAGATCACGCCATCCGAGGAGGAGCCGCCGGCGCTGACATACTGGATGCCGCCATTATTAACGGTGGTGTTACGGGCATAACCGCCGCGCTCCACCAGTTGATGCCCACCGTCGTTGACCACGGCGGAGATAGACGTGCCGTCAACCGACTGGGTGCCGCCATTGTTGATAATCGTGGTGGTTGCCGTGCCGCTCGCCTGTACGTGCTGCTCGCCGCCATTGCCGACGACGGTATGCACCGCTGAACCACCAACCTGCTGTACGCCACCATCAAGAACAACCGTTCTCTGCGCCTGGCCGTCCTTTTCAACGAACTGCAAACCGTCATTGATGACAGTGCCGTTCGCCACGCCCTGTTGGCGAACAATCTGAACGCCGCCGTCATTCAGCGTGGTTTTCTGCGCCAGCCCGCCTGCAACAATCTGACTGCCCAGCGTGCCGATAATATGATTTGTCGTCGTCCCGCCGACCAGGACCTGCTGGGTGCCGTTCTGCACCAGCTCATCCTGCACCGACGAGGTGACATCGGGCGTGAACGCGAACGCCCCGCCGCTGGCAAGCGAACTCCCTACCGCTGCCGTCAACAACACCGCCCCGCTGGCGCGCTTGCCCTTCGCTCGCGTGAGCTCGGAGACGACGATAAACGCGCGCTGGACTTCACTCCACACCAGCCGGTAACTGCAATTAAGACTTCTCTTCATATTGATGCCCTCGAAACCCGCTCAGACGCTCAGGCGGCGTGCTGATTTGGGTCTGCCAATGCTGTTGTTTTGATGTCGAATGGGTTGCTTTTCAGGGAGATCAGCCGACGTAAGTGACCAATCACCTGTTTACCCGTGATAAAACGCGTGCACTCGTACTGCCGGTCCGTGCCTTTGTGGCGCGGACACCAGAAATAGTCCTGATGGTCAAAATTAAGCCGCACGTCATCCCAGCAGCCGTTGCAGACGTGGGTATTGATAACGCGCCAGGGGGTATAAAATTCGCTGGCCGGGAGGCTGAAACCGCTTATCAGCACCACCGGAATGCGACAGCCCCAGGCAAGCCAGGAAAGGCCGCTGCCGAGACCGATGAAAAATTCCGCGTGTTCGAGCAGCGCCACGCGATCGCGCAGCGGCAGGTTGCCGGTGAAATCTTCAGCGCCATGGGGGATTTTGTTCCAGACATAACCCCGCCCGACGACGCGCTCTTTGTCGATGCACAGTACGCGGTAGCCCTGCGCTTTCAGAAATTCGATCACCTCATGCCAGCCGGTGCCGTTATTCCAGAATTTGGCCTGGCTGGTGGATTGCGTGGCGATGCAGACGTAGGGCTCGGCTATCTGGCGCGGCGAATGGACGCGCAGATCGGGGACGATTTCGCTCGGGTCGACGCCGAGAATATGGCCTGCCGTGCGGTGTAACCCGACCGCGCGAAAGTCAAACGGCTGCTTGTCGAGATCGCCCTGAAAGAACAGCCCGACGCGCCAGGTGGCGTAAGGCGGCTCGCGATGCGTACGCTGGCTTGCCCAATTCTCCGGTGCGTAAAACTGCAGTTCCGGGTAGACGGGCGCGAAAAGATCGATAATCGGCTGCGCCATGGTGCATTCCACCTGGCAGCCGTAGGTCTGGCGAAAACGTTCGGCATAAGGCACCCATCCCACCAGGTCGCCCAGCGTGCCGGTGGGAAAGGAGATCAGCACCGGCTTGTCGCGCATATCAAGCGCGTGATCGAGCAGCGGTTCACTCTGCCCTTTTTTCCAGACCTGCAAGCGAAACGGGACATAGTATTTTTTAGTACTAATCACCCAGCCTTCGGCGATATCACTCGCAAAAAGTATATTTCCCGTTTCGTCATCGCTTATTTCGACGCGCCAGTCGCCTGCCGGAAGCAGCAGCCTGGCGCCATCGTTAAAATCGTACAAAATGCCTTCCGGCCCCTGCTGCGTGGGTATTTCCGGGGGTGAAATAAAGGCGTAGCCATTACTGGCAGATGAAGAAAGCGTCATCGCCATACCTACCTTAATTATCTGTATCAGGGTTATGCTGCTATTAAATAATTAACCCAACGTGTTTTAAGTACACGTCAACTCTCGGACCGTTGTTGCCCGAGACAGTTATTTATCTGACATCTTGCCCATCCGTTGAGCCGTCCGAATGCAGGTTTTAGTGTAGCTACATCGTTACTTATTGCAAATTTTTACCAAATATAAATATCGTTAATAATCATAGAGTTATGTAAATGTCACCCTGAGTGACTTTTCACTAAAGCTAAACTTTACAAGCATTTAGCTCTGCTATAGAGACACACTTTTAGGATTATCCTCACCTTGCAATATGCAGATCAGGCTATTTTGGGGCGGGAAGAATATATTACGCAGCGGTAAGCCTGACGCTGAAAGCATATTCTTTATTTAATTTCAATAGGAAAAACGGAAGCTATAGGCTTTTTCTTAAGACAGATATTAGTAGGGAACACTATGGTGTAGAGAATTAATTAATGAATAAAAATTAAACAACCCACCTCGAATTGAGACGTCAATAAGAATTAATGAGTTTCGTTTATAAACGATAATAGATATTCCGAAACGTTTTGGCCGGCTGAATATATTTTGCGCGTTTTGTCTTATTATTGCGAACGAACTCACAAGTTAGTTGTACAATAAAGACCAACTGATAACGTTTTGTCATCCTTCCTTAACGGATAAGCAACAGAAACGAAGCGGTGGCAGCTTTTCCATTATGAAACAGCGTTTTCAATTCCTTTCTGGCCAGGTGGAAGCTATAATGCGGGCATTCTAACTTGAATGGTTTCAGCACATTGGATATCGCCTTTACCGTCGAACAATCGCTTAACCGCCGCCAGGCTGAACCACAAGCACACTTTCTCCTGCACGCTTTTTTGATGTCACCTATCCTTAGGCTGTGGCATCACAACTTTCGCAACACAAGTTTACCCGAACGGCAGAGCACGCCGCAGGGCATGATTTCCATATCCTTCAACTAAAGATTAAGACTGTCATGAAAAAGACGAAAATTGTTTGCACCATCGGCCCGAAAACCGAATCCGAAGAAATGCTGACCAAAATGCTCGACGCGGGCATGAACGTGATGCGCCTTAACTTCTCTCACGGCGATTACGAAGAACATGGTCAGCGCATCAAAAACCTGCGCAACGTTCTCGCGAAAACCGGCAAACAAGCCGCTATCCTGCTGGACACCAAAGGCCCGGAAATCCGCACCATCAAACTGGAAGGCGGCAACGACGTCTCCCTGAAAGCGGGCCAGACCTTTACCTTCACCACTGACAAATCCGTTGTCGGCAACAGCGAAATCGTTGCAGTGACCTACGAAGGCTTCACCAAAGATCTCTCCGTCGGCAACACCGTGCTGGTGGATGACGGCCTGATCGGCATGGAAGTCACAGCCATCGAAGGCAACAAAGTCATCTGTAAAGTGCTGAACAACGGCGATCTGGGCGAAAACAAAGGCGTTAACCTGCCGGGTGTTTCCATCGCGCTGCCGGCACTGGCGGAAAAAGACAAGAAAGATCTGATTTTCGGTTGCGAGCAGGGCGTCGACTTTGTCGCGGCTTCCTTTATCCGTAAGCGTTCTGACGTCGAAGAGATTCGCCAGCACCTGAAAGCGCACGGCGGCGAGCACATCCAGATCATCTCCAAAATCGAAAACCAGGAAGGCCTGAACAACTTCGACGACATCCTCGAAGCGTCTGACGGCATCATGGTGGCACGTGGCGACCTGGGCGTGGAAATCCCGGTTGAAGAAGTGATCTTCGCTCAGAAGATGATGATTGAGAAATGTATCCGCGCGCGCAAAGTGGTCATCACCGCGACCCAGATGCTGGATTCTATGATCAAGAACCCGCGCCCGACGCGCGCTGAAGCTGGCGACGTGGCGAACGCCATCCTCGACGGCACCGATGCCGTGATGCTGTCTGGCGAATCCGCCAAAGGTAAATACCCGCTGGAAGCCGTGACCATCATGGCGACCATCTGCGAGCGTACCGACCGCGTGATGACCAGCCGTCTGGAGTTCAATAACGACAGCCGTAAACTGCGTATCACCGAAGCCGTCTGCCGCGGTGCGGTGGAAACTGCCGAGAAACTGGAAGCGCCGCTGATCGTGGTCGCGACCGAAGGCGGTAAATCCGCGAAGTCCGTTCGTAAATACTTCCCGGACGCGACTATCCTTGCGCTGACCACCAACGAACTGACCGCGCGTCAGCTGGTGCTGAGCAAAGGCGTGGTGCCGCAGCTGGTGAAAGAGATCTCCTCTACCGATGACTTCTACCGTCTGGGTAAAGACGCCGCGCTGGAAAGCGGTCTCGCGAAGAAAGGCGATGTAGTCGTGATGGTGTCTGGCGCGCTGGTGCCGAGCGGTACTACCAATACCGCGTCTGTTCACGTCCTGTAATAATATCCACCCTTTTATAAACGTGATTAAAAAGGCGCCGAAAGGCGCCTTTTAATTTGGCTTAAATAGACGCTGTGAATAAAAAAGCAAATCGGATTTCACTATTTAAGATTCTTTTTTTCTAAGATGAATCCGATGAAAGTTAGCTGTTTTCCCTCAATTTTTTTAATGATCCGCACAATGTCGATGCTTCTTTGAGCGAACGATCAAAATTAAGCGTATTCCCATCAAAAAAATATTCTCAACCTAAAAAACTTTGTGTAATACTTGTAACGCTACATGGAGATTAACTCAATCTAGAGGGTATTAATAATGAATCGTACTAAACTGGTACTGGGCGCGGTAATCCTGGGTTCTACTCTGCTGGCTGGTTGCTCCAGCAACGCTAAAATCGATCAGCTGTCTTCTGACGTTCAGACTCTGAACGCTAAAGTTGACCAGCTGAGCAACGACGTGAACGCAATGCGTTCCGACGTTCAGGCTGCTAAAGACGACGCAGCTCGCGCTAACCAGCGTCTGGACAACATGGCTACTAAATACCGTAAGTAATAGTACCGTGTGAAAGAAAAATGGCGCACATTGTGCGCCATTTTTTTTGCCTGTCTCCTGCCCTCAACGCCTCTCCTGTTTTTACTCTCTGCACTGATAACCAAAACCCGACGCCATAGACTTCCGTATCACCGGGATGCAGCCATACACGATCACTGAATCGTTACGCGTCCTGCTGAAGGCTCTGCCGCGTCAGACAGCGCCTCACCGCCTGACGGCGCCACAGCCGCTTTAACGCTCTGTATCGTCGTCACGGGCGCGGGCGTCGCGCTGTGGGCGTCCACTACTACCGGATAGCCTGCGCGGCGCGTCAGCGCGTTATCCACCGCCGCCGCGTCGGTGCCCGCGTCGTCAATAAACTGTCCGAAAGCGGCGTTAATCGCTACCGGCATGGTCTGCGGGTTATCCGCGTCGCTGCGCGAGAGCGGCTGATGGACTTCCACATAGCGTCTGCCGTCCGGCTCCGTCGAGTATTTGACCGGTTCATTGATAATTTGCACCCGTGTGCCCCACGCCACCTGGGTAAACAGCGCTTTGATATCGGCGGCGCGCATACGGATACAGCCGGAGCTGGCGCGCAGCCCGATACTACTGCGGGCATTGGTGCCGTGAATAAGATATTCGCCGCCGCCCTGCTGTAAACGCAGCGCAAAGCGCCCTAATGGGTTATTTGGCCCGGCGGGTATCACGGCAGGCAGCGTAATGCCCTGCGCCTGCGAACGGGCGCGCATGGCGGCCGTAGGCGTCCAGGTGGGGTTTGGGATTTTCTGGATGATGCGGGTGGTCATGACCGGCGTTTCGCGCCCCGTCAGGCCGATGCCTATCGGATAGACCTCCACGCGGTTCTCGCCGGGCGGATAGTAGTAAAGACGCAGTTCAGCGAGATTAACCACAATGCCCTCGCGCGGCGTGTCGGGCAGCAGCATTTGCGAAGGGATCGTCAGCTCGCTGCCCGGCATCGGCAGATAAGGGTCAACGGTGTTATTGGCCTCCAGCAGCAGCAATACGCCGGTCTGATATCGCTCAGCGATTTTCTCAAGGCTTTGACTGTTTGCAGGAACAAGCCAGGTCTGATTCTGACCAATCAGGCGGCTGCCGGGCGGCGGGAGCGGATAATCCACCGCCGACGCCTGCGTCGCGCCCATCAGCAGCAGCGCGAACAGCGGGAAGGAAAAAATCGGTTTCATAAGCACGACCTGTTTTCACCGGCGAGGCCGGAATGCAGAACATCCGCGAGGCCCGGGCAGGCCACGCGTGACGAGGAAAAGCCGTGCTTTAAGATTAGCTCAGGTCGGCGGCTTTCGCGCGAATCGCGCGGATCATTGCCTCTAAGCCCTGAGAGCGGGACGGGGTGAGGTGCTGGGTAAGCGACATCTCTTCAAACCACGGACGCACGTCGAAGTTCACGATATCCTGCGCCGTCATCTGCTGGTAGAGCGCGAACACCACGGCGATAAGCCCTTTTACGATGGCGGCATCGCTGTCGCCGCGCATCTCAATCACGCCGTTTTCGCCGGGGTTCATCACAATCCAGACCTGGCTCTGGCAGCCCTGAATGCGGTGCGCGGGCGTGCGTTCGGCGTCGTCGAGCGGTGCCAGGCGCTGGCCCAGCTCGATGATATAGAGATACTTTTCTTCCCAGTTGGCGCAGCGGTTGAAATTACGCAGCAGTTTTTCTTTTTCCGGCAAACCAGCCATTCTCGCTCCTATTAGCCTAACAAACGATGAATGCGGATAAGCCCGGCCACCAGCCGGTCCACTTCATCTTCGGTATTGTACATCGCGAGCGACGCACGGCACATCGCAGGCACGCCGTAAAACTCCATCAGCGGCATCGCGCAGTGATGGCCGGTGCGCACCGCAATACCGTAATTATCGAGAAAACTGCCCACGTCATAGGCGTGGTGCTTGCCAAGATTAAACGCGATAACGCCAAGGCGCTCTGCCGGACCGTAAATCTGTAAGTCCGGCACCGCCTGTAACTCGCGCAGCGCATAAGCCATCAGCGTGCGCTCGTAATCGTGAATATTCTCAAGGCCGATAGCGTCGACATAATCCATCGCCGCGCCAAGGGCAATAATGCCGCCCGTGTTCGGCGTTCCGGCTTCAAACCGCCACGGCGCTGCCGCCCAGGTGGTGCCTTCGGTCAGGCTGACGGTCGCAATCATCGCCCCGCCCCCCTCCCACGGCGGCATCGCCTGGAGAATCTCTTCTTTGGCGTAGAGAATGCCGATTCCCGTCGGCCCGTAAAGCTTATGGCCGGAGAAGAGATAGAAATCGCAGTCCAGCGCCTGCACGTCTACTTTGTGATGCATTACCGCCTGCGCGCCGTCCACCAGCACTTTGACGCCCGCCTGGTGCGCCGTCGCGATAATGTCCGCGATCGGGTTTTTGGTGCCGAGCACGTTAGAGACGTGCGTCACCGCCAGCAGACGGGTACGCTCGTCCATCAGCGACGGCAGTTTATCGAGCTGTAGCGTGCCATCCTGGTTAATCGGCAACACGCGAAGCTCAGCGCCGGTACGCGCGCAGAGCATCTGCCAGGGCACGATATTGGCGTGATGCTCCATTGCCGTGACGATAAGATTATCGCCCGCGCGCAGCTGGCTGTTGCCCCAGCTGTTCGCCACCAGGTTTATTCCCTCGGTGGTTCCGCGCACAAACACAATCTCTTCCGGCAGACGCGCGTTAATGAACTGCGCCGCGCGGGTGCGCACGGCCTCCATACGCTGGGTCGCGTCCGCGCTCAGGGTGTGGATACCGCGATGCACCGCCGCGTAGCCGTGGCGGTAGAACTCCGCCTCGGCCTCAATCACCGCCGTCGGCTTCTGCGCGCTGGCGGCGCTGTCAAGATAAGCCAGCGGCTGGCCGTTGACCTCACGCGCCAGTACCGGGAAATCGCTGCGGATCTGCTGTAGAGAAAAACTCATGCCTCGCCCCCTGCAAAGCGCTGGCCGATACGCGCCAGCACCTGCTGTTTCAGCGCTTCGTCGTGGATGCTTTCGGTCAGCTCCGCGGCAAAGGCGTAAATAATCATCTGCTGCGCCGCCTGTTCGTTAATACCGCGCGAGCGCAGATAGAACATCTGTTCGTCGTCGATGCGGCCCACGGTAGCCCCGTGGCTACATTTCACGTCATCGGCGTAAATTTCCAGCTGCGGTTTGGTGTCCACTTCCGCCAGCCTGCCGAGCAGCAGGTTGTTGTTGGTCATCTGCCCGTCGGTCTTGATGGCGTGCTGCGCCACTTTAATCAGCCCGTTAAACACCGCGCGGCCTTTGTCGCGCACGATGGTTTTATGCAGCTGGCGGCTGTTGCAGTAGCCTTTGTTGTGTTCAAGCCAGGTGCGGGTGTCGCACACTTCGTTATTCACCGGCAGCGCCAGACTGTTCACGCGAAGCGTAATGTTCTCGCCGTTGAGCTGCGTGCTGGTGTTGTGGCGCAACACGCCCGCGCCCAGCAGATAGCTGCTGCTGGCGGCATGGGCATCCTGCGACACGATTAAATCGTTATGCGCAAAGTGCCAGCTCACCGGGTTTTCAAACGCCAGCTTGTAGTGATTAAGCTGCGCGTTAGCGCCCACCTGCATGGTCAGGCGCGCGCCGGTAAAGTGCGGCTTTTCGTCACGGCTGACGTAATGTTCGATAACCGTCGCCTGCGCGCCTTCGGCAAGCTCCAGATGATGGCGGTAATGCACAGTGTTGATTTCATCGCCCGCGCGGCCCGCGCTGATGTGCATCAGCAGGAGCGCTTTTGACGGCTGCTGGTTACGCGCCACGTGAATATGCGTCACGCTCTGCGCCAGGCTTTCGGTCAGGTGTAAAAACGCCTCCGGCTGCACCGGCGTGGTCAGCCCGCGGCGGCTGTCGTTCACGCTTATCTCAAAGCCGCTGTTGTCCGTCGCGTCGCTCAGTTCCGGCGCAAAGCGGCCATCGATAAACACCAGGCGCAGCGCGTCGACGGGCAGCGCCAGCGCGCTAAGTGCCTCACGGCTTAGCGCCTCGGCAGCGGGTGCCACGAAATCGTGCTTCAGCAGACCGTCGAGCGGCGTGTATTTCCAGTCTTCATGCTTGCGGGTCGGCAGGCCGAGGCGCAGCAGCTGTTGCAGATGCTCGCGCGCCTCTTCCGAGCGCTCCCCGCCCTGCGCTTCAAACAGGCGATGCCACTGTTGCAGCGCGTTACTGCTGTTCGGTAAGCCAGCCATAGCCCTGCTCCTCCAGCTGTTTGACCAGAGAGAAGTCGCCAGACTTCACGATGCGCCCCTGGTAGAGCACATGGACGAAATCGGGCTTGATGTAGTCCAGAATGCGCTGATAGTGGGTGACGATAATGAACGAACGCTTACCGTCGCGCAGCGCATTCACGCCTTCGGAGACGATTTTCAGGGCGTCGATGTCAAGGCCGGAGTCGGTTTCATCGAGAATGCACAGGTCCGGCTCCAGCACCGCCATTTGCAGAATGTCGTTACGCTTTTTCTCACCGCCGGAGAAACCGACGTTAACGGAACGGGTCAGCAAATCTTCCGGCATTTGCAGCAGTTTGATTTTCTCTTCCATCAGATCCTGGAAGTCGAAACGGTCAAGCTCCTCCTGGCCGCGGTATTCGCGCACCGCGTTCAGTGCGGTTTGCAGGAAGAACTGGTTGCTGACACCCGGAATTTCCACCGGGTACTGAAACGCCATAAAGATGCCTTCGCCCGCGCGCTCTTCCGGCGACAGCTCCAGCAGATCTTTGCCTTTGAAACGCACTTCGCCGCCGGTGATTTCATAATCTTCGCGACCGGCGAGCGTTGCGGACAGCGTACTTTTGCCGGAGCCGTTCGGCCCCATGATGGCGTGTACTTCCCCGGGTTTTATTTCAAGGTTTAAACCGCGCAGGATCGCCTTCTCTTCCACGCTGACCTGTAAATCTTTGATGCTTAACATGTCTTATCCTTTTTCTTACCTTAGCCGACGCTGTGCTCAAGACTAATGGCTAATAATTTTTGCGCTTCGACCGCAAATTCCAGCGGCAGCTCTGAGAAGACATCCTTACAGAAGCCGTTGACGATCATGGAGATAGCGTCTTCTTCGCTGATCCCGCGCTGCAGGCAGTAGAACAGCTGGTCTTCTCCGATACGCGAGGTGGTGGCCTCGTGCTCAAGCTGGGCGCTGTTGTTGCGGCACTCGACATACGGGAAGGTATGCGCGCCGCAGTCCGGGCCAATCAGCATGGAGTCGCACTGCGTGAAGTTACGCGCGTTGGTGGCGGTCGGCATAATTTTGACCAGGCCGCGATAGCTGTTCTGGCTTTTGCCGGCGGAGATGCCTTTAGAGATGATCGTCGATTTGGTGTTTTTACCGATATGGATCATCTTGGTGCCGGTATCCGCCTGCTGATGGCCGCTGGTCAGCGCCACCGAGTAGAACTCGCCGATGGAGTTGTCGCCGCGCAGGATGACGCTCGGGTATTTCCAGGTGATGGCCGAGCCGGTTTCCGACTGCGTCCAGGACATCTTGCTGTTCTCGCCTTCGCACAGCGCGCGCTTGGTCACGAAGTTCAGGATGCCGCCGGTGTTGTTATCGCCGGGGAACCAGTTCTGCACCGTCGAATATTTCACTTCGGCATCTTTATGGATGATCACTTCCACCACCGCCGCGTGAAGCTGGTAGCTGTCGCGTACCGGCGCGGAACAGCCTTCGATGTAGCTCACGTAGCTGCCTTCGTCCGCTACCAGGATGGTGCGTTCGAACTGACCGGTTTTCTCGGCGTTGATACGGAAATAGGTCGAGAGCTCCATCGGGCAGCGCACGCCTTTCGGCACGTAAATAAAAGTGCCGTCGGAGGCGACCGCCGCATTCAGCGCGGCGAAAAAGTTATCGTTCGACGGCACAACGGTGCCGATGTACTTCTTCACCAGTTCCGGATGATCGTGGATAGCCTCGCCGAACGAGCAGAAGATAATGCCCTGCTCCGCCAGTTTGTCGCGGTAAGTGGTGGCGACGGAAACGGAGTCGAAGATGGCGTCCACCGCCACTTCACGCCCTTCGCGCACTGGTACGCCGAGCTGGTTAAACGCCTCTTCCACTTCCTGCGTCAGGTAGCTGTTATTGTTACCGCCAGGCTGCTGCACCGCACCCGGCTGCGACGCGCAGGCGTCGTCGCAATGGCCACAGGAGGGCGCAGAATAGTAGCTGTAATCCTGATAGTTCAGTTTGTCGTAATGCGCGTGCAGCCAGTGCGGCTCTTCCATCTCAAGCCAGGCGCGATACGCGCTCAGGCGAAATTCGAGCATCCATTCTGGCTCGTTGCGTTTGGCTGAAATGGCGCGCACCACCTCTTCGCTGATGCCGTGCGCCAGTTCATCGGTCTGAAGCCGGGTAAAGAAGCCCTCTTTATAGTTCAGGGGGCCGCTCCAGGTGTTCACATCGTCAGTTGCTTCACTGTTACGGGACATAATTACTCCGCCTGGACCCCAAAACTTTCGCCGCAGCCGCACGCGTGCTGCGCTTTAGGGTTATTGAATTTGAAAATCTGATTTAAGCCTTCGCGCACGTAATCCACTTCGGTGCCATCGATAAACGGCATCGCCTGAAGCGGAACATAAAGCCGCGCGCCATCGGCCTCGAAGACGAGGTCTTCGTCTTTCGGCTCGCTGACGGTATCCAGCACATAGCCAAACCCGGCGCAGCCGCTCTGTTTGACGCTAAGACGCACCCCCAGCAGACCCGGTTTCTGCGCCATTAAGTCGCGAATATGTCTGGCCGCGTCTGGGGTCATCGTCAGGCCCTGCCAGTTAAACTCGGCGGGGTTGAACGTACCGGTTTGTGATTCCATAGGTCTGCCTCCTGAGTGAGTGCCTTTAGGGCGATAACGCTATGTTAGTGGTAATAATTCTCACTTCAACCTCTGCGCATCAGGGGTATTACCCTAAACGGCACTTTTTGAACACTTTTATTAAGCATAGACCCTCTCCGCGAGCGTGCAGCAGGCAAAAATGGCGAATAAAATATGTTTTTTATCAAAGAATTAACAAGCGAAACGAAGAGATTAAGCGGCAGAGGCAGCGCCTGAAGAAAAGATGTATCGTTTATACCTATTTATGCTATAGACCTCATGGATACGGGTAAATCAAACACTCATATTTTCAGCGGATTGAAAGGGTGTGGCGGACAAGCATGAACTTATGCAGGCATCATTTCGCCGCAAGACGCGCCGCGGGGCTATTGCGCCCACAGATTTTCCGCCAAAATGCACACCTGCCTCAGTACGTTTAAACGTTCACCTGTCTTTCACGCACTCTTATCTCCTCAACGCCCTGAGCATGCTATTTATCGGTTTCTATCCGCCGTGACTGCACATTGTGGAACACGTACTTTCTGCACAATGTCATTAAAGCGTTTTAACGAGCACATTCCCTCGGCATTTCTGTCCTGACAGGAGGGCAACGTAAGCACAATCTTATGTGGGAAAGAGGACGATGAAGAAGGCTTAAACTCCCGCATTTGTTGAAGGGTCTGATAAACAAAAGAAATTTGGATCCAGTCAGTATTGTCACTCACTCGCTTCCATCTTTCGAAAATCAGCTCCCCGCCAGGAGGTGTATTATCAGGCTGACCGGGTAAAGACCAGTTAAGATCGAATACTCCACTGAGATTGGCAATATTGGTATCATGCCCCGCAATAAACAATAATGAGACGGGCAATTTAATGCCGTAAGGATTTTCTGTTGGCCCATTGCTGATTAATGCCCGGCTTATTAAATCGAGTAGCGGAGTTGCTCTGGTACGTGCAACTTCAGGCGTTCTTTGCAAAAGGTCAAACTGAGCATTATGCAGACGTAATAATTCTGTCCATTCTTTCTCCCCGTGAATTCGCCCCCAGGCAACCTCTGGCATTCCCTGCGCCTCTTGCAACAAAAATATTTCCGTCAGCGTGGAAGACAGACTCCATGCGCCAGATAATGAGACGTTATCTGGAGAAACGCTGAGTTCTGAAGGTAACAATCCCGGGAGCGTACAGCCCGCTTGACGTGTTGATTTACATGCTGCTGACTGTGGGAAATTGAGTACCTGTTCCAGAGTACGAAAGGCAGAGCCATAACGCTGCGTGTACCGTTCAATATTTCCTTCCGCCCGTGCCAGAATCGCTTCCCTGGTCTTTGATACATTAAACGAGCACACACCCATTTTTACCGGATTAAACAGGGGATCTTTTTTATCGTGATCTTTTTGATAATGCACCTTATTTTGACAACCCGGCGCAAATCCAGCCAGAAATGCCTCACCGGTTTTGCGAGTGCGCTGATCGGTATCTGCAATAACGGCCACCTGCTCTGGTGAAGGACATCCGTGACTTTCCAGAACCCCTGTATCGATGAGTACTTTCTTTTGGTATCGTCCCAGTTCGGTGACAAGCTCACCGCCCCGGGGCGTCAACCAGCCCAGCGGAACATCCCATTGAGCCCAGGGGTAAGGTGTGATTTCCTGCATTAATGGTGTGAACTTCGTTGGCGCTCTGACTCCGTGGCGACTGACTATCACTACGCGTTCAAGCTTCATTTTATCAGCCCCTTGCGCATGTAACGGGAAAACACCAGGCATGAAAACAAAAATGAAGAGGAATAAACGAAGAAATAGCGTTTTCATTGTCAGCCAACCTTATAGTTAATGAACCATAAATAGCGAACACAGGAATTATTACCTTGTCATTTTATCACATGAATACGCCTGTCACGCCACTATTCCAGTGGTTCTCCTTACATGAGAGAGTGAGATCATTGCCTGTCCCGCTATTATTCACCACGCTAAATAATCGCAACCCTGGATTATTGCAGGCTAAATACTCACCTGTTCTTCTGACAAAATTGATGTGTGATTTAACTGATGACGTGATGACTTTTTATAGAAATAAAAAGGTGCAATAAGAAGTTTAATAGCATTTTACTATAAAAATGAAACCCACAGGCCACAATCAAAAGTAATAACGGTGAAAGCGCTCGGCAAATCAGAAAATCTACAGACTGGTCAGGAAATACTGAAAAAAAAGCGCCAGTGATGGCGCTTTTTATGCCGGTGCGAAATCTACACTACCGCCGTCGTCAGCCGCGATGAACAGCAGAGGCGATTCTGCTCGTCGAAAATTTCTATCTGCCACACCTGATGGCGTCGCCCGACATGCACCGCGCGGCAGACGCCGCGCACGCGGCCGCTGCGCACGCTACGCAGGTGATTGGCGTTCACCTCAAGCCCGACGACGTTCTGCTCGCCCTCGGTGCAGAGATAACCCGCCACCGAGCCGAGCGTTTCTGCCAGTACCACCGACGCGCCGCCATGCAACAGCCCGAACGGTTGATGCGTGCGATGGTCCACCGGCATGGTGGCTTCAATCTCACGCTCATCGAGCCGGGTAAAACGGATATCGAGCAGCCCGACCATATTATTCGCGCCCATGGCGTTGAGCGCCTCAAGCGTCGCGGTACGTTGCCAGATCATACAATCATCCCCAGAAGTGCCTGCAATGGATGGCGCACGCCGCTGCCCTCGATACGTTTCACCTGGCTGCGGCACGAATAGCCCGTGGCAAGGCAGCGCGTGCGCGGCAGCCGCTGCATCGCCTGGTGCCACGATAGCTCATAGATACCGAGCGAGTTGGCGTGGTTTTTCACCTCATGGCCGTACGTGCCTGCCATCCCGCAGCAGCCGACGTTCACGCCTTCAAGCTTCGCGCCGAATTTCGCGAAAATCGCGGCCCACTGCCCGGCGGTGCCCGGCAGCGCGGTCACTTCCGTACAGTGGCCAAAGAGATACCACGGCTCGCCACCGACCGGCGACGCCGGACGATCCGCCAGCGCCGTGGTGAGCCACTCATGCACCAGCTGCACGTGGAATTCGCCGCGCTCCGCGCCAAGCGTCTGCTTATATTCATCGCGATAGCAGAGCACCAGCGCCGGATCCACGCCCACCATCGGCATCCCGAGCGCCGCCACGCGGTTTAAGAAATCAGCGGTTTTCCGCGCGGTGCGGGCGAAACGCTGGAGAAAGCCTTTGATGTGCTGCGCTTTGCCGTTCGGCGAGAACGGCAGCACCACCGGCTGGAAGCCGAGCTTTTCGCACAGCCGCACGAAATCGGCCACCACCTGCGCGTCGTAATAGCTGGTGAACGGATCCTGCACCACCAGCACGGTCCGGGCTTTTTCAGCCTCCGTGAGCCGTTCCAGCTCTTCCAGCGTCATGCCGGCGCTGCGATGCCCCACCAGTTGCTGTTGCAGCGTCGGCGTAGAGAGCAGCGGCAGGTCAACCATGCCGATATGCCGTTCCGAGAGAGAACGCACCCACGGCTGGCTCATAAAGAAGTTGAAGGTTTTCGGCGCGCGGGCCATCAGCGGCGCGTAGCTTTCCACCGTCGCTATCAGGTGGTCGCGCACCGGGCGCAGATAGCGCGTGTGGTAAAGCTGCAAAAAACGCGAGCGGAACTCCGGCACGTCGATTTTAATCGGGCACTGGGTGGAGCAGGCTTTACAGGCGAGACAGCCGCTCATCGCCTCTTTCACCTCGTGCGAGAAATCATATTCACCGCGATCGGCGTGCCAGCTGTTGCGGGTGCGCTCAATGAGCGAGCGCAGGCTGGCGCGCTTTTGCGGCAGGGCTTTTTCGAGCGCCAGCGGGTCAACGCCGCGATCGGAGAGCAGCCGCAGCCACTCGCGCACCAGCGTCGCGCGCCCTTTCGGCGAGTGAATGCGATTGCTGGTGATTTTCATCGACGGGCACATCGGGCTTTTCACGTCAAAGTTAAAGCACAGGCCGTTGCCGTTGCATTCCATCGCGCCGCGCCAGGAGGTGCGCACCGCGAGCGGGATCTGGCGATCAAACGTGCCGCGTTTCACCGCGTCCACCTTCATCATCGGCGCGTCGAGGCCATATGGCGCACAGATTTTACCGGGGTTCAGGCGGTTATCCGGGTCGAACGCCGCCTTGATGCGCCGCAGTTCGTCATACAGCGTTTCGCCGAAAAACGCCGGGCTGTATTCCGCACGAAAGCCTTTGCCGTGCTCGCCCCACAGCAGGCCACCATAGCGGGCGGTGAGCGCCACGACTTCATCGGAGATGCGCTTCATCAGGATTTCCTGCTGCGGATCGCACATATCCAGCGCCGGACGCACGTGCAGCACGCCCGCGTCCACATGGCCAAACATGCCGTAGCTCAGCCCGTGGCCATCCAGCAGCGCGCGGAACTCGGCGATGTAATCGGCGAGATGCTCCGGCGGCACGCAGGTGTCTTCGGCAAACGGAATCGGCTTGGCGAGCCCTTTGGCGTTACCGAGCAACCCGACTGCTTTTTTACGCATCGCGTAGATACGCTCGACGCCCGCGAGATCCCGGCAGACCTGCCAGCCGATAATGCCGCCCTGCTCCTGCGCCATAAACTCATCAAGCCGCGCGCACAGCGCTTCAACGCGCTGGTCAATCAGCGCTTCGTCATCGCCCGCGAACTCCACGATATTAAGACCGAGCATCGTTTTATCCGGCACATCGGTAATCAGCTCACGCACCGAATGCCAGACGATATCTTCACGCGCCAGGTTCAGCACGCGGGAATCGACGGTTTCTACCGATAGCGCCTGCGCCTCGACCATAAACGGCGCGCTGCGCAGGGCGGAATCGAAAGAGTCATATTTGACGTTCACCAGGCGGCGCACTTTCGGCAGCGGCGTAATATCAAGCCGCGCTTCGGTGATAAACGCCAGCGTACCTTCCGATCCGCACAGAATGCGGGTCAGGTCGAATTCTGAAAGTGAGTCGTTAAAGACGTGGCGCAGATCGTAGCCGGTGAGGAAGCGGTTGAGCTTCGGAAACTTCTCCAGGATCAGCGCGCGCTGCTCGCGGCAGCGCTCCAGTACGGTGTGGTAAACGCGCCCGAGCGTGGTCTGGGCGCGGCCCAGCTCTTCGGCAAGCGCGGTCGGCATCGCCTGAGTATCCAGAATATCGCCGCCCAGCAGCACCGCCCGCACGCCGAGCACGTGATCGGACGTTTTCCCGTACACCAGCGAGCCCTGCCCGGAGGCGTCGGTGTTGATCATCCCGCCAAGCGTGGCGCGGTTGCTGGTAGAAAGCTCCGGCGAGAAGAAATAGCCGAAGGGCTTCAGGTATTCGTTAAGCTGATCTTTGATAACGCCCGCTTCGACGCGCACCCAACCCTGCTCGGGGTTGATTTCAATAATGCGGTTCATGTAGCGCGACATATCGACGACGATCCCTTGATTCAGAGACTGGCCGTTGGTGCCGGTGCCGCCACCACGCGGGGTGAAAATAAGCGATTTAAAGCGCGGTTCGGCGGCAAGACGCGCCATCAGCGCCACATCGGCGGTGGAGCGGGGGAAAATCACCGCGTCGGGAAGGAACTGGTAGATACTGTTGTCGGTCGCCATCGTAAGGCGATCGGCGTAGTTCGTGGCGGTATCGCCGGTAAAACCCTGTTGCTCCAGTGCCTGCAAAAAATTCAGCACCACCTGTACCAGCCCGGGTGCCTGAGAAATTTGTGGGATCATGGATCCTGAACCTGCCTGACAATGAGATGTTGGAAGTTATCGTTTGCGTTGTGCCTTCAAGGTTGTATCACATTTTTATATGTCATGCCTGCCAGAAATGCTCCCGGCGTGCGGCTATCCAAATGCGCGGAAATCACTCATCATAAGAGCGCCCCGCATGGGGCGGGAACGCCCTTTTGGGCGTAACGCGAATGACAAAAGGTGAATGTGGTTTATGGTAAAACTTCGACAGCCCATGGACGTGCCGCAAATTCTGCTGTCCGTGTTGTTTCTCTCGGTCATGATCATCGCCTGCCTGTGGATTGTGCAGCCCTTTATTCTGGGGTTCGCCTGGGCAGGAACGGTGGTTATCGCCACCTGGCCGCTGTTGCTGCGGCTGCAGAAGATGCTGTGGGGCAGACGCTCACTCGCCGTCCTGGTGATGGTGCTTATTCTTATCATGCTGTTTGTGATCCCGGTGGCGCTGCTGGTTAACAGTCTCGTGGACAGCAGCGGGCCGTTTATCCACTGGCTTAGCTCCGGGAAGATGACAATTCCGGATCTGGCCTGGCTTAACAGCATCCCCTATATCGGCAATAAACTTTATCTCGGCTGGCACAATCTCGTGGAGAGCGGCGGCTCGGCCATTATGGCGAAAGTGCGTCCGTATCTTGGCACGACGACCGGCTGGTTCATCGGACAGGCCGCGCATCTGGGCAGACTGCTGATGCACTGCGGCCTGATGCTGCTGTTCAGCGCCCTGCTTTACTGGCGCGGCGAACAGGTGGCGTATGGCATCCGGCATTTCGCCATTCGTCTTGCCTCGAAGCGCGGCGACGCGGCCGTGCTGCTGGCAGGCCAGGCGATCCGCGCCGTGGCGCTCGGCGTGGTGGTTACGGCGCTGGTACAGGGCGTGCTGGGCGGTATCGGGCTGGCGATTTCCGGCATCCCTTATGCCACGCTGCTGACGGTCGTGATGATCTTAAGCTGCCTGGTACAGCTTGGGCCGCTGCCGGTGCTGGTTCCGGCGATTATCTGGCTCTACTGGAGCGGCGATGCCACCTGGGGCACCGTGCTGCTTATCTGGAGCGCCGTGGTCGGTACGCTCGATAACATTATCCGCCCGGTGCTTATCCGCATGGGTGCCGATCTACCGATGGTGTTGATCCTCTCAGGCGTTATCGGCGGGCTGATCGCGTTCGGCATGATTGGCCTGTTTATCGGCCCGGTATTGCTGGCGGTCTCGTGGCGACTGTTCTCCGTCTGGGTACGTGAAGCGCCGCTGCCGGAGGATGATTCAGAAACGGTGATCGAAGCGCTCGAAGAGAGCGACAAAGAGAAAACGGCACAGTAAAAATGCAGGCGGGGAAACCCGCCTTTTACTTAAGTATTGCTTATTAATTATTTCTCTTCCCTACTGGTCAGACCCGTGATTTATCGTAAATCCCGTGGTTTGAGTCTTTAATAATTCATTAACGCTGAACTATTGAGACGAATCTGATCGACGCTAAAAATGGATAAGCCTACTATTAATCCACGGTTATAAATCAACGCCTTGATTTATAAACATGGAAATCCCCTGAGTGAAACAACGAATTGCTGTGTGTAGTCTTTGCCCATCTCCCACGATGGGCTTTTTTTTATTCTGTGACTGGTTAATTATTGCTCAATATTGCACTCACTCACCATGCGCCAGCTATTTCCGAGCGTGTGCGTTTCCCCTTCCACTGTTACCGTGCAGCGGCTGCGAATATCGCCGCTGTTAGCGCCGACGCGGATTTCAAACTCGCCAGGCTCGACAATGCGAACGCCATCGCGGCTCGTGAAATTGAGCATATCGACAGGGATGCGGAACGTGACGCACGCGCTCTCGCCAGCCGCAAGTGATACCCGCCCGAAGGCTTTCAGCTCCTGCACCGGCCGCACCAGCGACGCCACTTTATCGCGCACATAAAGCTGCACCACCTCGCTGCCCGGCTGCGTACCGCTGTTGGTGACGGTGACAGATGCCTCAACATCGCCGTCCATCGGCACCCGCGCCTGCGCTATCTCCAGCTCACCGTAGCGGAACGTCGTCCAGGTTTTGCCATAGCCGAACGGGTAGCGCGAGCCGAAGTGAAACGCGTAAGGCGTGCCGCCGCTCTTGAGCTTGTGGTTGTAATAGTAAGGCATCGCGCCTGCGCTTTTAGGCACCGACACAACCAGCCTGCCCTGCGGCTCGTGCTTCCCGGTCAGCAGATCCGCAATTGCGTGGCCGCCCTCCTGCCCCGGCGCCCAGGCCATCACCCACGCCGCGACGCATGATTCCAGCCCGCCCAGGTGATAAGGCCGCCCGCCGGTCATCACGACCACCACCGGTTTGCCTGCCTCCACCAGCGCCTCCAGTAGCTGTTGCTGCACGCCCGGCAGTTGCAGGCTGTCGGTGTCAGAGCCTTCGCCCACGGTGCCGCTCTGGAAAAGCCCGGAGAGATCGCCCACAAACGCCAGCACTACGTCGCTTTCGGTGGCAAGCCGCACCGCCTCCGGGATCAATGATGTGTCGTCAGAGACCGGCGACTGCTGCATCGGTTTTTCGCCGCTGTCACCGGGGAAGACCGGCGCGCCCGCCATGCGCTTTTCAATGATATGGCACCCTTTCGCGTAACCGGTCAGCGCGATGCCAGGCTGTTCGCGCAGCGCTGCCAGCGGCGTCGTCACCTGGCTGGTCTGCTCCAGCATGTCGCTGATAATGAGATGCACCGGAAAGCTGTAGCCGCTCAGCAGCGCCAGCGGATCGTCCGCCGTCGGCCCGACAACCGCCACGCGCGGCGTGCCTTTAAGCGGCAACACGCCATTATTTTCAAGCAACGTCAGGGAACGCGCTGCTACCTCACGGGCAATGCGGCGCGTGTCGTCGCTTTGCAGCACAATGTCGTTCTCATCGGCGTAAGGATGTTCAAACAGCCCAAGACGGAATTTCTCCGCCAGCACGCGCGCGACAATTTCATCAACTTTTTCCATCGTTATCAGTCCGCGCTCCAGCGCCTGTGCCAGATGACGCGCGCAGTCATCTTTCGGCAGCTCGATATCCAGACCTGCGTTAAAGGCGAGCGCCGCCGAGTGCGCCGCGTCCTGCGCCACGCCGTGATGCTGATGCAGCAGGCTCACGCCGCCGTAGTCGGCGACAATAATGCCGTCGAAGCCCCACTGCTCGCGCAGCACTTTAGTGAGGAGGAAATCATCGGCGTGCGTCGGCACGTTGTCGATATCGTGGTAAGCGGGCATCACTGAACCGGCGTGTGCGAGCTTCACCGCCATCTCAAACGGCAGCAGGAAGGTATCACTCAGCTCGCAAAAGCCGAGATGCACCGGCGCATGGTTGCGCGCGCCCTCGCTGAACGAGTGGCCGACATAGTGTTTCAGCGTCGCCAGCAGGTCGCGCTTTGGCCCCTGCAACCCTTTCACATAGTGCGTCGCCATCAGCCCCACCAGCCACGGATCTTCGCCGAACGTCTCTTCCGTGCGGCCCCAGCGCACGTCACGCGAGACATCCAGCACGGGTGCCAGCCCCTGATGGCAGCCGACAGCCCGCGCTTCCTGGCCTATCGCCTGCGCGGCCTGCTCCACCAGTGCCGGGTCCCAGGTCGAGCCGTAGTTGAGCGATGAGGGGAACAGCGTCGCGTCTTTACATAACAGCCCCACCAGGCACTCTTCGTGGAACATGGCCGGGATGCCAAGCCGCGTCTCTTCCACCAGCATACGCTGTAGCCGGTTGGCGGCGCGCACGCCTTCACGCGGTGCGACGATATGCGTGCCGAGCGGGCGCGTTATCTGCCCCGCGCCGCGTTTCAGCCGCTCCGCCAGGGCCGCCTGCTGGGTGGCCCCGGAAAACTCATCGCTCAGGTCGGTGCGTTCCCGGTGATCGCCGTCCGGCGACAACACCAGCCAGTAAGCGTGCATCTGGGCGAATTTCTCCTCCGGCGTCATGCGGGCGAGCAAATCGGCGACGCGTTCAGCCACCGGACGGGTTGGGTCCTTATAGATTGTCATCGGTTACTCCTGAATAGCAGGCTTGAGAGAGGGGGTGTCTTCACGCAACTGGCGTTTTTGCACCAGCTCCGCGGCGATGGCGGCCACGCGGCGGCTGCTGAGCTGATAGAAGCAGAGCAGCAGCGCCATCAGTAAAAAGAGCGCGCACGGGATGAGCGTGAACAGCGCGTTAATGGTGGTCAGCACGCTGGCGCTCTGGGTCGCCTGGTTTGGCAGGTAATCGACCATGCCGAGGATCCAGCCCACCACGGCCCCGCCGAGCGCCAGGCCCAGCTTGATGGCGAACAGCGCGGTAGAGAAGACCAGGCCGTCGAGGCGACGCCCGCTGCGGTGCTCTTCGTAATCCACCACGTCGGAAAACATGGTCCACTGCAGCGGCGTGGTCAGGTTCTGAATAAAGCTAAAGACAATATTGATGGCGAAAATTAACCAGACGGCGGTTGGGGGAATAAAGAATATCAGCGCGGCGAGAACCACGAAGCTAATAATCGTCCACTGGTAGGAACGCACGCGGTCATATTTCCCGAGCAGGCGCTCTGATAATAACGCACCGGTAAGATTCGCCACCATGCCGGAGACAATAAATACAAACACCAAATCCGGGCGCAGCAGAACATATTTCACGTAATACATGGTGGCGGAGCCGCGCGTCACCACCGCCGTTAATAATAAAATATTGAACAGAAATATGATGCGCCACTGGCTGTTGGCCGCCAGCAATTTTAAATCTTTAAGCATGGAACTACTGGCGTCATTCACCGGCAGATAGCGCTCGCGGGTCATGAAAAAACAGCAGAAAAAGAGCACCACGCCCAGTAATCCCATCAGCCCCATCGCGTAGAAATAGCCTTTCTGCGCGTTACCGCTGCCGAGCCAGTCCACCATCGGCAGCGCTATCACGGTGACGATAAGCCCGCCGATAAACGACAGCCCAAAGCGCCAGGATTGCAGGGAATGGCGCTCGCGCGGGTCCATGGTCAGCGAGCCGGGCATCGCGCAGTACGGGACGTTAATCGCCGAATAGACGAGGCTCAGCAGGCTGTAAGTGACGCAGGCGTATACAATTTTGGTGGTTTCGCTCGCCTGCGGCACATAGAAGGTAATCAGGCAGCTGGCGCCAAACGGAATGGCGAACCAGAGCAGCCACGGGCGAAAGCGGCCATAGCGGGTGCGGGTGCGGTCCACCAGCGCGCCGATGCAGGGATCGACAAATGCGTCCACCGCCCTGACCAGTAAAAACATGGTGCCCATAATCGCGGCGGGCAGACCGAAAACATCGGTATAGAAATACGCGAGAAATAGCGTGGCGGTTTGCCAGACCAGCGCGCTCGCCATATCGCCTAAGCCGTATCCTATTTTATCTTTTGTCGTAAGAGCAGAGGTGAGGTTCATTATTATTGGCCTTATCAACGTTAGAAAGCGTGTTTCTCGCACGCAAACCACGGGTGCGATATCAGGCCTAAGTATTGTGAACGCACCGCCCCCCAACAATTGCAGAAATCCACAGCCAGTTTATGATTTTTTGCTTTTTCCCGTATTTGTGATGTGGTGCAAATTACCCGTTGCAAATAAAAAACCCGCCATCAGGCGGGTTTGAAAATATATTCCGGAGCGTTATTTCTTAAGCTCGGCCAGGCTCAGCCAGGTTTGCACCACGGTATCCGGGTTAAGCGAGAGCGAATCGATCCCCTCTTCCATTAACCAGGCGGCGAAGTCTTCGTGGTCCGACGGCCCCTGTCCGCAGATGCCGACATATTTGCCCTGCTTTTTCGCGGCACGGATCGCCATCGACAGCAGCGCTTTCACGGCGTCGTTGCGCTCGTCGAACAGTTCAGAGACTACGCCGGAGTCGCGGTCGAGGCCGAGCGCGAGCTGCGTCATGTCGTTAGAGCCAATCGAGAAGCCGTCGAAGTGCTCAAGGAACTGCTCGGCCAGCAGGGCGTTGGACGGAATTTCGCACATCATAATGACTTTCAGCCCGTTCTCGCCGCGCTTCAGCCCCTGGCGCGCCAGTTCATCCACCACCGCTTTCGCCTGATCCACGGTACGCACAAACGGGATCATGATCTCCACGTTGGTAAGCCCCATCTCGTTGCGCACGCGTTTCACCGCCTCACACTCCAGCGCGAAGCAGTCGCGGAAGCTGTCAGCCACATAGCGCCCCGCGCCGCGGAAGCCGAGCATCGGGTTCTCTTCATGCGGCTCGTAACGCTCGCCGCCCACCAGGTTGGCGTATTCGTTGGATTTAAAGTCAGACAGACGCACAATTACACGCTTCGGCCAGAATGCCGCGCCAAGCGTCGCGATGCCTTCCGTCAGACGGCCCACGTAGAACTCCACCGGGCTGTCGAAGCCTTTCATCATCTCGCGGATCTGGTTTTGCAGCGCCGGCTCCTGCTGGTCAAACTCCAGCAGCGCGCGCGGGTGCACGCCGATCATGCGGTTGATGATAAATTCGAGACGCGCCAGGCCCACGCCTTCATTCGGCAGGCAAGCGAAGTCAAACGCGCGGTCCGGGTTGCCGACGTTCATCATCACTTTCAGCGGCAGATCCGGCATGGTATCGACGCTGGAGCTTTTGACGCTGAAATCGAGAAGATCGGCATAGACGTAGCCGGTATCCCCTTCGGCGCACGAAACCGTCACTTTTTCGTCATCTTTAATGCGCTCGGTGGCGTCGCCGCAGCCGACGACCGCCGGAATGCCCAGCTCGCGAGCGATGATCGCCGCATGGCAGGTACGCCCGCCGCGGTTGGTGACAATCGCCGCCGCTTTTTTCATGATCGGTTCCCAGTCCGGGTCGGTCATGTCGGTGACCAGCACATCGCCCGGCTGAATGCGGTTCATCTCGCTGATGTCATGAATGACCTTCACGGTGCCCGCACCGATGCGATGGCCAATGGCGCGGCCTTCCGCTACCACTTTCCCCTGTGAATGCAGCGTGTAGCGCTCCATCACCTGGCCGCGCGAGCGCACGGTTTCCGGACGCGCCTGCACAATAAACAGCTTGCCGGTGTGACCATCTTTAGCCCACTCGATATCCATCGGGCGGCCATAGTGTTTCTCAATCTGTACGGCCTGTTTCGCCAGTTCCTGCACTTCTTCCGGCGTGATGCAGAAACGGTCGCGTTCAGCCTGCGGGACATCTTCGATGCGCACCTGCTTGCCATGCTCCTGGGTATCGGCATACACCATACGGATTTTTTTCGAGCCCATGGTGCGGCGCACAATTGCCGGACGGCCTTTTGCCAGGCCCGGTTTATGCACGTAGAATTCGTCAGGGTTGACCGCACCCTGCACCACCATTTCGCCAAGACCATACGCGGCGGTGATAAACACCACCTGGTCGAAGCCCGATTCGGTATCAATGGAGAACATCACGCCAGAGGCCGCGAGATCGGAGCGCACCATACGCTGCACGCCCGCGGAGAGCGCGACGCCGCGGTGATCGTATCCCTGATGCACGCGGTAAGAGATGGCGCGGTCATTAAACAGCGAGGCGAACACATGTTTCACCGCCACCATCACCGCATCGATGCCCTGCACGTTCAGGAAGGTTTCCTGCTGGCCCGCGAAGGAAGCGTCCGGCATATCTTCGGCGGTGGCGGAAGAGCGCACCGCAAAGGAGGCGTCGGCGTCATCGGCGGAGAGCTGCTCATAGGCTTCGCGGATCGCCTGCTCCAGCTCCGGCTGGAAGGGGGTGTCGATAATCCACTGGCGGATCTGCGCGCCGGCTTTCGCGAGCTCAGTGACGTCGTCGATATCAGTTTTATCCAGCAGTTCATAGATACGCTGGTTAACGCCACGGCTTTCGAGGAACTGATTAAACGCCACGGCAGTGGTCGCAAACCCGTTAGGCACAGAGACGCCCATACCGGACAGGTTAGTAATCATTTCACCGAGGGAGGCGTTTTTGCCCCCAACTCTGTCTACATCATTCATGCCGAGCTGGTTATACCAAAGTATGAGCGATGACGAGCCATTGTTGGACATCGAAGCAATCCTTTTATGATATGAACGGAATTAAGAAACACCTGACAGCCGTTTTAGCCTGGCATAGAAAACGCTGCGGGAAAAACGGTGAATCGTTCAAGCAAATTGAAAATTTCAAATTTTCAGATAAATTCCGGATTGGGTAACTTCTTGATTAGGCTGGATTACTCTTTTGGACTATGATTTACAGTGATATTTGCTGACAGGAACGCATCATTCGCTAAGAATAAAAACAGTGTTTCAATATTAAAAATGAGAGAAGTGCCATGCCCCCGGTATAAGCATTATTTTATGCTTAAGATGATACTCAACCTGAATTAAGGACGGATACAATGGATAATGTTGTCGATCGCCAGGTCTTTTATATTTCTGATGGAACCGCTATCACCGCAGAAGTATTAGGCCATGCGGTGATGTCGCAATTTCCGGTCAGCATCAACAGCATTACCCTGCCGTTTGTTGAAAACGAAAGCCGCGCCAGAGCGGTGAAAGAGCAGATTGACGCCATCTTCCAGCAGACCGGCGTGCGCCCGCTGGTGTTCTACTCCATCGTGCTGCCCGAGGTGCGCGAGATTATTTTGCAAAGCCAGGGGTTCTGCCAGGATATTGTTCAGGCGCTGGTCGCCCCGCTTCAGGAAGAGCTTCGTCTCGACCCGTCGCCGGTCGCTCACCGTACCCACGGCCTTAACCCCGCCAATCTGAATAAATATGATGCGCGCATCGCGGCGATTGATTATACCCTCGCCCATGACGACGGTATTTCGATGCGCAATCTCGATCAGGCGCAGGTGATCCTGCTTGGCGTTTCGCGCTGCGGCAAAACGCCCACCAGCCTCTATCTGGCGATGCAGTTCGGTATCCGGGCCGCCAACTACCCCTTTATTGCCGACGATATGGACAACCTGAATCTCCCGGCGGCGCTGCGCCCGTTCCAGCATAAGCTGTTTGGGCTGACGATTAACCCGGAGCGGCTGGCGGCCATCCGCGAAGAGCGGCGCGAGAACAGCCGCTACGCCTCAATGCGCCAGTGCCGCATGGAAGTCGCCGAAGTGGAAGCGCTCTACCGCAAACATCAAATCCGCTACATCAACAGTACTAACTATTCGGTGGAAGAGATCGCCACCAAAATCCTCGACATCATGGGGCTTAATCGCCGCATGTACTGATAAACTAGTACAAAGGTGCGGGAGTCTGTGTTAGGGTAGCATCACGTGGCCCGGTGAATCTTTTAATAGCCTTGTATTCAGGGCGGATTGGTTTATCGTGATGCCCATCACTTCCGGCGCTGATGCCGATGAAGCAACAGATTCTGAGACACCCATGATTAAAACCGATGAACTCCGTACTGCGCGTATCGACAGCCTGATTACTCCGGCTGAACTCGCAGAACGTTACCCCGTGACGCCGGCGGTCGCAGGCCATGTGCTTGACGCCCGCCGTCGTATTGAAAAAATCCTTAACGGCGATGACCCGCGTCTGCTGGTGATTATCGGCCCCTGCTCGATTCACGATCCACAAGCGGCTGTGGATTACGCCCGCCGTCTGGTGCGCCTGCGGGAGAAATACGATTCCCGTCTGGAAATCGTCATGCGCACTTATTTTGAAAAGCCGCGCACCGTGGTGGGCTGGAAAGGGCTGATCTCCGACCCGGATCTCAACGGTAGCTACCGCGTCAATCACGGTATTGAACAGGCGCGTCGCCTGCTGCTCGAAGTGAACGCGCTGGGCGTGCCGACCGCCACCGAGTTTCTCGATATGGTGGTCGGCCAGTATATTTCCGATCTCATCAGCTGGGGCGCTATCGGCGCGCGCACCACCGAGAGCCAGATCCACCGCGAAATGGCCTCGGCGCTCTCGTGCCCGGTAGGCTTTAAAAACGGCACCGACGGCAACACGCGTATCGCGGTGGATGCCATTCGCGCGGCGCGCACCAGCCATATGTTCCTCTCCCCGGATAAACATGGCCGGATGACGATTTACCAGACCAGCGGCAACCCGTACGGGCACATCATTATGCGCGGCGGGAAAACGCCGAATTATCATGCCGAAGCCATTAGCGACGCTTGTGAAGCGCTGCGGGAATTTGATTTACCGCAGCGGCTGGTGGTGGATTTCAGCCACGGCAACTGCCAGAAACAGCACCGCCGTCAGCTTGATGTCTGTGATGATATCTGTCAGCAGATCCGCGCGGGTTCAACCGGTATCGCAGGCGTAATGGTGGAAAGCTTCCTTGTGGAAGGCACCCAGAAAATTACGCCCGGCACGCCGCTGACCTACGGCCAGTCGATTACCGACCCGTGCCTCGGCTGGGATGACAGCGAAACGCTGCTGGAACGGCTCGCCCTGGCGGTGGAAAGCCGTCTCTGAAAAGTGCTTTCTGCGTGCATACTAAAAAGGGAAACCCAGTGTTTCCCTTTTTTACGCGCCTGCGTTAAGCGTTTAGCTCGAACAGCTCACTTCCAGATGCTTACCCCAGTCCGGCGGGCGATGGGTGTAGTCATCGTCGCGGTCGGCGAAGGGGTTACGCAGCGCCTCCAGCAGCCGCGACAGCTCACTCGCGTCGTCACGCTCCGCGGCTTCGATGGCGCGCTGCGCCAGCCAGTTGCGCAGCACCAGCGCCGGGTTGACGGATTTCATCAGCCGCTGACGCGCGTCATCCTCTACCCCTTCTTCTTCCAGCCGCGCGCGGTAGCGGGCAAACCAGGCATCAAAGGTGGCGCGGTCAATAAACTCATCGCGCAGCGGCGATGCAGACGAGCGCTGTTCCGTCTCGCTCAGCATCCGGAAGGTGCGCGTGTAGTCGCTCCCTTCGCGAGCCATCAGCGTAAGCAGCTCACGCAGATAGTCGTTGTCGCCCTCTTTTTCGACAGTAAAGCCAAGCTTCGCGCGCATCTGACGGCCCCACTCACGCAGCAGCGCGGGCTGGTAGTCATCCAGCAGCGCATTGAGCCGCTCGGCCGGGATAATCGGCGAGAGCGCCTGCGCCAGACGTTGCAGATTCCAGAGACCAACACCCGGCTGGTTGTCGAAGGCGTAACGCCCCTGGTAATCCGTATGGTTGCAGATAAAGCCCGGCTGGTAGTCGTCGAGAAAACCGTACGGGCCGTAATCCATCGTCAACCCGAGGATCGACATGTTATCGGTGTTCATCACGCCGTGCGCGAAACCGACGCACTGCCAGCTCGCCATCAGCTGCGCGGTGCGCGTGACGACCTCGCCAAACCACAGCGCGAAGCGATCCTCCTCCTGCGCCAGATGCGCGAAGTGATGTTCAATCACATACTGCGCCAGCTCACGCACGCGCTCCGGTTCACGGCGATAGTAAAAATGTTCGAAATGGCCGAAGCGCACATGGCTTTCGGCGATGCGCATCAGCATCGCGCCGCGCTCGGTGGTTTCGCGTCGCACCGGCGTGTCGCTGGTGACAATACTGAGCGCGCGGGTGGTGGGAATGCCAAGCCCGTGCATCGCTTCCGAGGCGAGAAATTCTCGCACCGTGGAGCGCAGCACCGCGCGGCCGTCGCCCATCCGCGAATAGGGCGTGAGGCCCGCGCCTTTCAGATGCCAGTCCAGCTTGCGGCCATCGCTGAGCTGCTGTTCACCAAGCAGAATGCCGCGTCCGTCACCAAGCTGGCCGGCCCAGACGCCGAACTGATGACCGCTGTAGACCTGCGCCAGCGGCGCCATGCCCGGCAGCAGCGTTTCGCCGCCCCAGACGCCTGCGGGGCCCTGGTAGTCAAACAGCGTTTTAGGCAGTTCCAGCGCCTGCGCCAGCGGCGCGTTATGAAAGAACAGACGACTGTTATTTAGCGGTGTGGGGGTTAATTCAGTATAAAAACCTGGCAGTTCATCGCGCCAGGTGGCGGTAAAACGGGGATGTTGGCTCATGGCTCCTCCTGCACTAAGTGTAGTGCGTTATGGAGGCGTTAAACACGGTGCAGGTTTAAGGTTATTGCGCCATGGCGAGCGTCAGAACGAGGGTTTCACCATCCATAGCGGGCCACAGTGCGCCCTGTGCCCCACTGAACCCAAGGCGGCGCGCTTCGTCGAGTGTCTCTTCGTTATCGACGCCCGGCAGGATCAGCGTCTGGCAACTCGGACCGACCTGATTGGCAATCGCGTACATAAACGGCTCAAACATCCCGCCCGCGCGCCGTTTCTGCACGAACGTTTTATCCAGCGCGACGCGACGAAACAGACCGTCGAAAATCGCACGCCCTGTCGCAGCCCCGGCGCCAAAGTTGCTCAGCATTAATGGAAAATAACGAGACAGCGAAAACATCGTTTTATTTTCTTTACCTTTATTAAGTTCAGGAAAATTCTCATTAATGCCCAGCTCAAGAAACGGTAATTGGGCGAGTCGCGCCCGTAATGTCGGGCTGGATAAAATGGCACTGGCTATCTTATGATCAATGTTTACGACAGCAAACAGTGAATTTTTTATAAATGCTTCACGCCACTTTTCAAGCAAACTTATTTTTTCGTAAAAAAGCATTAATCTTTCTTCAGAATTAATTCTTGGGATAATGAATTCCGTCGGAAAGCGAACCTGTGCATTCAGGCTTGTGAAATGGGCAATAACTTCCATGCCCAGCAGCCCCCCGGAAGTATGGGCGATCGGGGCGAACAGCAGATGAGACTGATACCGTGTATCGAGCGAAACAATCATATTGTCTGCCCTGCGCGTTATTAATGGGAGCCCGCTATACTGGATTAAGTCACTATCACGTGCAACCAGGTTGATTCTGTTAAAGTATTTATCGTGCCGTTTCGGCACCAATTTCAGATTACTCCTTACAGAAAGAGCTTATCCTGGTATTTCATTTGACACCAGTCCCCATCAGATCCTTTACAGAATCGCGCTCCATCATTTTGGGTGTGAATATTTCCTGTTCAGTTTCTTGTTCCAGTAATTTTTTCGCGCCGTAACGTGCCATTTCGGTAATTGGGAAGTGGACGCTGGTCAGACGTGGACGAACAAAATCGGCGCGCTCGCCGCTGTCATAACAGATACAGGAAATATCCTGCGGAATACGTAAACCTTTTTCATTAATCGCCAGCATCGCGCCCACGGCCATCTCTTCATTACAACAATAAATGGCGGTGGGTCGGGTGCGCTCAAGCAAAGCCTGCATTTGCAGATAACCGCCCTGTAGCGAGTAATCGGCTTCCAGACAGGCCACCGGCGTCAGCCCTGCCGCTTCCATGGCATCGAGAAAGCCCTGCAACCGCAACTGGCTGGAGGCGCGTGAAAGCGGGCCATGAAGGCAGGCAATCGCCGTGTGGCCACGCGTCAGTAAATAACGGGTGGCAAGCGTACTGGCACCGCGATGATCAAACGTGACGCAGCGCGATTCCAGACCCGGCACGTCGCGATCCAGAATAATAAAGCGCCGCCCCGCCGCCGCCATCTCGCGCAGCGCGTCGTCGTCGAGCATACGAACGTGCAGCAGCAAGCCGTCGCAGCGCAGGTTATAGAGCTGGCTGATTGCGTCGCGTTCGTTCTGCGCGCTGTCACGCCCCTGCGTCACCAGTAGCTGTTTGCCGTGGCGCTGCGCCTCGCTCTGAACGGTATCCATCAGCGCGCCGAAAAAGCCGCCGCGGTAAGAGGTAGTGACAAGCCCGATGGTGTGGCTCTGGCTGGAGGCCAGCGCGCGCGCCGCCGGATTCGGCGAGTACCCGAGTGCCTGAATCGCCGCTTCGACGCGCGCACGGGTATGTGATTTGACTTTACTGTCGCCATTGACCACGCGTGAAACCGTGGCGCGGGACACGCCCGCATGGGCGGCGACATCTTCCAGAGTAACCATCAGGCGATCCCTTTCATCTGTGAGGCCACCTGATAGTACCCGAAATTTTCGCGCCGGGTGAGCTTATCCCCGGAATTGCGGCAGGTAGTCGCGGTTCAGCGTCAGCACTTCTTCGAGCAGCGATTCAGCGAGCACCGCGTCGCCCACCAGCGGGTTGGTTACGAGCGCCAGCAGGCCGCTGTCGCGGCAACCCTCCACCGCCGCCTGAATGGTGAGCCGTTCATACGTTTTTACCTGCACCGTTAAGGCGTGCATCGCGGGCGGCAGCGCGCCGAACACCAGCGGATGCGCGCCCTGGGCGTCCACCACGCAGTTGGTTTCCACTACGGCGTCGTCCGGCAGTCCGTGAATAGCCCCGTCGTTGGCGGTGTTGACCACAAGCGTGGTGCCGAGGTTGTTATGGATAGCGTCAATAAGCTCCAGCGCCACTTGCGAATAGAACGCGCCGCCGCGAAAGCTCAGCTGCTCCGGTTTTTGCGACAGGTGCGGATCGCTATACAGCCCGAAGAGTTCACGCTCAACGGCCATTACCTGCTCTGCGCGGGTGCCGCGGCCGCGCGCCGCCTCAATCTCTTCTTTCAGCATCTGGCGGCTTAAGTAGAAATAGCGGTGGTACGGGCACGGGATTGCGCCGAGCGCGCGCAGCAGCGGCGCAGGCCACGGGGCTTCCTGAATGTTGTTCATGGTGAGCGTCGCCCCGTTACACAGTTTATCGAGCACGTCCTGCGTGCGGTCTTCGCCGCGCACCGTCACCTGATGCACCCACACCATATGATTCAACCCCGCAAAACGCAGCGCCACTTCCTGCGACGGCGCGCCAAGCATCGCGGCTATCATATGGTGCATGGTGACCGGCACATTACACAGCCCGATGATTTTCGCCCGGCTGTGACGCTGCACCGCCTCGGTGACAATCGCCGCCGGATTGGTGAAGTTGATTATCCAGGCGTCCGGCGCGAGCGCCTCTACTTTACGGGCGATATCCAGCATTACCGGAATGGTGCGCAGCGCTTTGGCAAAACCACCGACGCCGGTAGTCTCCTGGCCAATCAGCCCATATTTCAGGCCAAGCCGCTCGTCGGCGGCGCGCGCCGGGAGCTGGCCGACACGCAGTTGCGTCAGCACAAAGCGGGCGCCGCGAATCGCCTCATCGGGCGTGAAATGCACGGTCACACGCACGTGCGCCAGCCCATTTTTATCGAGCATGCGGCGCGTCAGGCCCGCAATGATCTCTACTTTCTCGCGCCCCGGCTCGACATCCACTAACGCAAGTTCATGCAGCCTGATGCTCGCTTTGCGGGCGATAAGCCCTTCCACCAGCTCTGGCGTATAGCTGCTGCCGCCGCCGATAATGGCGATTTTGATAGTCTGTTCGGTCATGACGTTCTCCCTGTGGTCTGTGCCGAAGCGGCGACGGCATCGTTTTCCTGCGCCTGCGCCCGCTCCTGGCTGATAAGCTGTTTTTCATACACTTTAAAAAAGGGGTACCAGAGCAGTCCGTCCACCGCCAGCAGAACGACCACCAGCAGCGCGGCGCGTATATCCCAGGCGGCGGAAATCATCGCCCCGAGCGGCGCAGGCGCGGTCCAGGGTGCCATCGCCACCATTTTCTGTACCAGATCCATCTCCAGCGCAGCATACGCCAGCACGGTATTAACGAGCGGCACCAGCATCAACGGCACAAACAGCGTCGGGTTCATCACCACGGGCGACCCGAACAGCAGCGGCTCGTTAATGTTAAAGACTGCCGGCACAACGCTAAGCCGCCCGATGGTTTTCAGATGCGCCGAGCGGCTTCGCAGGTACAGCACCGCCAGCACCAGCGTCGAGCCGGAGCCGCCGATGCACACATAGAATGCCCAGAACGGGGCCGTGAGGATTTGCGTGGTATGCGCGCCCTGGGAGAGCAGCGCCGCGTTGGCGGCGATATTCGCCATAAACAGCGGGTTCAGTAACCCCTGCACCAGATTGTCGCCGTGGATACCGGCAAACCAGAGCAGATTCGCCAGCAGTACGCAGAGTAAAATCGCAGGCAGGCTGTCGCCTGCAGCAATCACCGGCTGGAAAAGCTGCATCACCGCCGCCGGGATAAGCATCTGGAATTCGCTCTGCATGACCAGGCTTAGCGGGTAAACGGTGAGCAGAATGCCGGTCATCGGCAGCAGCAGATCAAACGAGCGCGCGATGGCGGGCGGCACCTGCTCCGGCAGGCGCAGCGTAATGCCATATTTTTTAAGCAGCCGCGTCAGTTCCACCGACCAGATGGCGCATAGCAGCGCGGTAAACACGCCCTGCCCGCCGAGGAAATCGAGCGACAGTTTGTTATCCACCTGCGGCGCGGCGGCAAGCAGAAAAGCCGTCATGGAGAGCAGCCCGGCCGTCAGTCCGTCAAGCTGGTACGATTTCGCGAGGCTATACGCCGTTCCGATGGAAACAAAGACGCTCATCAGCCCCATCGTCATAAAAAACGGCATCGTGATGGTGTTCCAGTGCGCTTTGGCGAAGCCGAGCCAGAGCCTGCCAAAGGCAGACGTCGTCGTCTGATCAAACGGCGGATTCGCGATGACCAGCATGATGCTGCCAATAATGAGAAACGGCATGGCGCAGATGAAGCCATCGCGAATAGCGATGATATGTCGCTGGGTGCCAATACGTCCGGCGAGCGGCGCGATATGGCGCTCCACCAGCGCCATCAACCCGGTATAGAGACTCATAGCGCACCCCGTGTTACGTGATACATGCGATTTCCCCCGTTGCGTGACGTTAAAATGAGAGCGCTCTCAATGCTGTCTGAATGTAACGCAGGCGGGAAATCACCACTGTGAGAGCGCTCTCATTATGGTTTTAAAAAAAACAGAAGCGGGAAATACAGGGTGTCCCGCCGCAGCTGCGGCGGGCGTGAATCAGATGCGGCGGGCCTGCCAGAACTTTTTACGCCAGTAGACGTTATCGAGTGAGGAGCGCATTACGCCACGGCTGGTGGAGGCGTGGATAAACTGGTTATCGGTGTCGTAAATGCCAACGTGCAGGCCGTTTTGCCCGGAGCCGGTTTTGAAAAAGACCAAATCGCCCGGGAGCAAATCGTCTTTATCAATCTCAGTACCTATCTCCGCTTGTTCGCGGGTTTCACGCGGCAGCCTCAGCGAGAAACGATCGCGAAAGGTCATCATCACAAAACCGGAACAGTCCACCCCACCGCGGCTCATGCCGCCATAGCGGTAAGGCGTGCCGTACCAGTGGTTAAGCTGGTCGTTGAGTTCGGCGATCACGGTGATGGAGTCGGAAAGTCGTGCGTTTGGCGGCGGCGCGCGGTGGGAGCTACATCCCGCCAGCAGCAGCGTCGCAACAAGAAAGATCCATAGCCGCATTTTTCAGGCAAATCCTCTGGCCTTGTGATTTTTCGCTAATGTAGCCGCCAGCGCGTCGGCTGGCAAGATGGTCGCGCTCAGAGCGAATTGATAAGCAGGCTGTGGCCGTCAATCTGTAAGCGGCGAAACGGCAAGCCGTAAGCCTCGCCGAGCCGCAACGGCGTCATCACCTCATCACGCGCGCCCTGGGCGAGCATTTTGCCCTGGCGTAGCAGCCAGACGCGATGCGCGTGGCGCAGCGTATGGTTTAAATCGTGACTGCTCATCACCACCGCAATCCCTGACGCCGACAGCGTAGCCAGAAGCCTGTCGAGCGCGGCCTGCTGCGCGACGTCCAGACTGTTCATCGGCTCGTCGAGAATCAGCAGCCTGCCGTGCGGATGATTGCGCGGGTGAGTTTGTAAGATAACACCGGCGAGGCGCACGCGCTGCCATTCGCCGCCGGAGAGCGCGTTAACCGGGCGCGCCAGCTTGTCGTCAAGCATCAGACTGTGCGCCACCTCTTCCAGCGCGGCGGCGCACTGCGCCCCACCGTGGAGCGTCAGATAATGCCAGACCGGCATAGCGAACGGCGGCGTCTGCTGCTGCGTCAGATACGCCCGCTGGCGCGACAGCGTGGCCGCACTCAGCGAATCAAGCGCTTTACCGTTAAAGAGGATCTCGCCTGTGCCATCAGACAGGCCCGCCATACGATGCAGCAGCGTGCTTTTGCCCGCCCCGTTGGGGCCGACAAGATGGACGATATCGCCCGCCTCAAGCGTCGCGCTAAGCGGCCCAAGCCGGGTGCCTACCGCGACATCACGCAGCTGCATCAGTGGCGTCATTATTTCGCCAGCGCCAGCTTAATGGCTTCCATTACAATCGGATCTTCTGGCGTCATATCCGGCGAGAAGCGTTGGATCACCTGACCGTCGCGGCCAACGAGGAATTTTTCAAAATTCCACAGGATGTCGTCCGGGTAGAGCGGCGCGCGGCCTTTACTCGCCATCCGCTCATAGAAACCGCTCTGCTCCGGCGCGACGGCTTTCGGCGCGGCGGCGATGAGCTTCTGATACAGCGGGTGGCGGTTGTCGCCGTTGACGTCGATCTTGCTGAACATCGGGAACGTCACGCCGTAAGTGGTGCTGCAGAACGTTTTGATCTCGTCTTCGCTGCCCGGCTCCTGACCCAGAAACTGGTTGCAGGGGAAACCCAGAACGCGAAAGCCGGACGGCTCCCAGGCTTTGTGAATATTTTCAAGCTGCTCATACTGCGGTGTCAGCCCGCACTTTGACGCGACGTTGACGATCAGCAGCACTTTGCCTTTGTACTGCTCAAGCGAAATGGTTTCACCGTCAATGGTGGTCACTTCGGTATTCAGAATGTCGTGTTGCATAGCTTCCCCTTAAGAATAGTGAGATGGAACTAGCGTCCAGCCTTTAATAATAGCCAGATAAATACCGGCGCGCCCAGGGTGGCGGTGACCACGCCAATCGGCAACTCTGCAGCAGCGAGCGTCAGACGCGCGATGATATCGGCCACCAGCAATACCCCGCCGCCCGCGAGCATCGCGGCGGGCAGCAATACGCGGTGGTCGGTAATCCCGCACAGGCGCAGCATATGCGGCACCACAAGGCCGACAAAACCAATCGCGCCGGCCAGCGCCACGCTGACGCCTGCAAGCCAGCCGGTAAGGATGACCAGCGCGTTGCGCCACAGCCAGACCGGCAGGCCAAGCTGGTGCGCGGAAACTTCGCCGAGAGACAGCATGTTCAGCGCCCTCGCCTGCATACCTCCCCAGACGAGCGGCGGAAGCAGCGCGAGCATCAGCCAGCCCTGCTGCCAGTCGATGCCGCTGAAACCGCCCATCATCCAGTACATCAGCTGGCGCAGGTCGAGACTGGTGGAAAAATAGACGGCCCAGGTCATCAACGCGCTACAGACGATACCGAGCGCAACGCCCGCCAGCAGCAAACGACTGGTGGAAAGATGACGCCTCGCGAAGTGCAGCAGGATAAGCGTCGCGATAAGCGCCCCCGCGATGGCGCATAACCCGAGCGACCAGCCCGGCAGCGCGCCACCGCCCAGCATGACCGCCGCCACCAGCCCCACGCCCGCGCCGTTGGAGACGCCGAGCAGGCCTGGTTCTGCGAGCGGGTTTTCAAACAGCGCCTGCATCATGGCACCGCAGAGCGACAGCGCCGCGCCTACCAGCACGACGGCGAACGTTCGCGGCAGCCTGATTTGCCAGACGAAGAGCTTTCCTGCGTCGCCGGACCACGCCGTCGGCCAGAGCCAGAGGTCGCCCGCGCAGAGGCTTACCATGACTGCCAGCAGCAGCGCCAGCGTAAGGCCCGTTAGCACGCGTCGCTCGCGGCGGCGTTGGATATGGATGCAGAGGGAAAGTGAGGCCAGTTGAGGTTTCATGCCTTTGATTTTACGGCTCGCTTTACGCAGGGCAAAGAAAAAAGGCCGCGGGATGCGGCCTTTTTGGTCAGGTCAGATTAACTTTCTTTCGGCGAAGCGTTCTCTACGCGACTTTTCAACTTCTGCCCCGGGCGGAAGGTAACCACACGGCGAGCCGTAATGGGAATATCTTCACCGGTTTTCGGGTTGCGTCCGGGACGTTGGTTCTTATCACGCAGGTCAAAATTACCGAAACCGGAGAGTTTTACCTGCTCGCCATTCTCCAGAGCGCGACGGATCTCTTCGAAAAACAGCTCTACCAGTTCTTTGGCATCCCGCTTGCTAAGCCCAAGCTTATCAAACAGATATTCTGACATTTCAGCTTTTGTAAGCGCCATAGGTTCAATCCCTCAATGATGCCTGGAATCGCTCTTTTAGTGCCGTTACACATTTCGCAACAGTAGCGGCAATCTCGTCTTCTTCGAGTGTACGGCCGGTATCCTGAAGGATCAGGCTGATGGCAAGGCTCTTATAACCCTCCGCAACACCCTTACCGCGGTACACGTCAAATAAGTTTACGCCAACTACCTGATTTGCGCCAACTTTCTTACATTCGGCCAAAATATCTGCTGCCGGTACGTTTTCTGCCACCACAACGGCGATGTCGCGGCGGTTCGCCGGGAAGCGGGAAACCTCCTGCGCCTGCGGTATGGCACGCTCGGAAACCTTGTCCCAGAGCAGCTCAAACACCAGCGTACGGCCATTGAGGTCAAGCTTGCGCTCAAGCTCAGGATGCACAACGCCAATAAAACCAATGCGTTCGCCTTTTAAATAAATGGCAGCACTTTGGCCAGGATGCAAGGCCGGATTGGCTTCTGCACGGAACTCAATTTCAGATAATTTACCGGTAAGTTCCAGAACCGACTCCAGCGTCCCCTTCAAATCGTAGAAGTCAACGCTGGCTTTCGCCAGATCCCAGTGTTCTTCATAACGGTTGCCGCACAGCGCACCTGCCAGCATAAGATCCTGGCGGATGCCGAGGTCTGCCTGCGTATCAGGTACAAAGCGCAGGCCCGCTTCAAAGATGCGCACACGGCTCTGCTGACGGTTCTGGTTATAAACGACCGTGGTGAGCAGACCAGGCAGCAGCGACAGGCGCATTGCCGACATTTCGCTGGAGATCGGGCTTGGCAGGATCAGCGCCTCTTCACCCGGATGCAGCAACTGCTGCACTTTCGGATCGACGAAGCTGTAGGTGATCACTTCCTGGTAGCCATGATCGTTCAGCAGCGTTTTCACGCGCTTGAGGGAGAGATCCGCTTCGCGATGGGAACCCATCACCAGCGATGCCTGCACCGGCTCGTTCGGAATGTTGTCGTAGCCATAAACGCGGGCCACTTCTTCCACCAGATCTTCTTCAATGGCGATGTCAAAACGCCATGACGGCGCGATCGCCTGCCATTCGTCCTGCCCTGCAGTAACTTCACAACCGAGGCGCTTAAGGATGTCGGTCACCTGTGCATCGGCAATGTGATGGCCGATCAGACGATCGAGTTTACTGCGGCGCAGCGTGATGGTCTCGCGCGTCGGCAGGTGGGTTTCACTGGTGACATCAATAACCGGGCCTGCTTCGCCGCCGCAGATATCGAGCAGCAGGCGCGTGGCGCGTTCCATCGCTTTAAACTGCAGTTGCGGATCAACGCCGCGCTCGTAACGGTGAGAGGCGTCGGTATGCAGGCCGTGACGGCGCGCGCGGCCGGTAATGGCGAGCGGCGCGAAGAACGCGCACTCCAGCAGCACGTTGCGGGTTTCGCCGTTAACGCCGGAGTGTTCGCCGCCGAAAATACCACCCATCGCCAGCGCTTTTTGATGGTCGGCAATCACCAGCGTATCGGCGTTCAGGGTCGCTTCGTTGCCGTCCAGCAGCGTCAGCGTTTCGCCCTCTTGCGCCATACGCACCACGATGCCGCCGTCGATACGATCGAGATCGAACGCGTGCATCGGCTGGCCCAGCTCAAGCAGGACGTAGTTAGTGACGTCAACGACGGCATCGATAGAACGAATGCCGCAGCGGCGCAGTTTTTCGCGCATCCACAGCGGCGTCGGCGCGGTCACATCGATGCCTTTCACGACGCGACCCAGATAGCGCGGGCAGGCGTCTGCGGCGTCGACCTGAATCGGCAGCGTATCATTGATAGTCGCCGCGACCGGCGCGATGTCCGGCGCATTCAGCGGCTCGGCGTTGAGTACCGCGACATCGCGCGCTACACCGATAATCCCGAGGCAGTCGGCGCGGTTCGGCGTGACGCTGATTTCGATGGTGTTGTCATCAAGCTTAAGGTATTCGCGAATATCCGTGCCAATCGGCGCATCTGCCGGCAGTTCGATAATGCCGTTATGATCGTCGGAAATGCCAAGCTCTGAGAACGAGCACAGCATCCCTTCGGACGGCTCGCCGCGCAGTTTTGCCGCTTTAATTTTAAAATCGCCCGGCAGTACCGCGCCAACGGTCGCCACCGCCACTTTCAGACCCTGGCGGCAGTTCGGCGCGCCGCAGACGATATCCAGCAGACGATCGCCACCGACGTTAACTTTCGTGACGCGCAGTTTGTCGGCATTTGGGTGCTGACCACATTCAACGACTTCGCCAACGACCACGCCGTGAAACGCACCCGCGACCGGCTCCACGCCGTCCACTTCCAGGCCCGCCATCGTGATTTGATTCGCCAGCGCCTCGCTGTCGAGGGCCGGATTAACCCACTCGCGTAACCACAGTTCGCTAAATTTCATTGTTCTGTCCTGCCCTTATTTAAACTGTTTGAGGAAACGCAGATCGTTTTCGAAGAAAGCGCGCAGATCGGTCACGCCGTAGCGCAGCATGGTGAGACGCTCCATGCCCATGCCGAACGCGAAGCCGGAGTAAACTTCCGGATCGATGCCGACATTACGCAGCACGTTCGGATGCACCATGCCGCAGCCCAGCACTTCCAGCCACTTGCCGTTTTTACCCATAACATCCACTTCAGCGGAAGGCTCGGTAAACGGGAAGTAGGACGGACGGAAACGAATCTGCAGATCTTCCTCAAAGAAGTTACGCAGGAAATCGTGCAGCGTGCCTTTCAGGTTGGTAAAGCTGATGTTGGTATCAACGATAAGCCCTTCCATCTGATGGAACATCGGGGTGTGGGTCTGATCGTAGTCGTTACGATAGACACGGCCCGGCGCGATGATGCGAATAGGCGGCTGCTGATTTTTCATGGTGCGGATCTGCACGCCGGAGGTCTGGGTACGCAGAAGACGGGTGGCGTCGAACCAGAAGGTATCGTGATCCGCACGCGCCGGGTGATGCCCCGGAATGTTCAGCGCATCGAAGTTGTGGTAGTCATCTTCAATTTCCGGGCCGGTCGCCACGGTAAAACCGAGTTTCCCGAAGAACGTTTCGATACGGTCGATAGTACGTGTGACCGGATGCAGACCACCATTTTCAACGCGACGGCCCGGGAGCGAAACATCGATAGTTTCTGCTGCCAGACGAGCGTTCAGCGCGGCGCTTTCCAGCTCATTTTTACGCGCGTTCAGCGCCTGCTGAACCTGCTCTTTGGCTTCGTTGATAACCGCGCCCGCGGCCGGACGCTCTTCTGGCGGCAGCTCGCGCAGGGTGGTCATCTGAAGGGTCAGATGCCCTTTTTTCCCTAAATATTCGACGCGTACGTTATCTAACGCGGCAACATCCTGGGCGCTGGTTATGGCCGCCTTTGCACTGGCAACCAGATCTGCGAGATGTGGCATGGTTTTCCTCGTTATTCGGCGCTTGCGCCGGTTTGTTGAACTCTGTCTTGTTATTCTTCTGTTTCAGGTGACACGCCTTGCAGCCACGAAATCTGCGGCGCGTGTGTCGCCTGCCACTTGAAACAGACCCAAAAACGGCAGATATAAAAAAAGCCTCCTGATGGAGGCTTCTGGCGTTGATTTTCCGTTTCTTTTCTTACGCGCAAAGCCCCTCTGTTTCAGGCGCTAAAGTAAAAAAAGAAGCGGAAAATGGCAGCGTTCATGCTTGCGTTACCCTGAGGCTTAATGGCGAATTCTCTTATTGAAAGGCCCGCCAGTAAAAATGTCAACAGATTGATATGGCAGAAATTAAAAGAGGGAGACAAGCTCCCTCTTTCAACTGGCTTACGCCAGAGCTGCTTTCGCTTTTTCAACCAGGGCAGTGAATGCCACTTTGTCGAATACGGCGATGTCAGCCAGGATCTTACGGTCGATTTCAACAGAGGCTTTTTTCAGGCCGTTGATTAATTTGCTGTAAGAAATACCGTTCTGACGTGCTGCTGCGTTGATACGTGCAATCCACAGCTGACGGAACTGACGCTTACGTTGACGACGGTCACGGTAAGCGTACTGACCTGCTTTGATAACAGCCTGGAAGGCAACGCGGTATACGCGAGAACGCGCACCGTAGTAGCCTTTAGCTTGTTTCAAAATTTTCTTATGACGTGCACGTGCAATCACACCACGTTTTACGCGAGCCATAGTGCTCTCCTGTTTCTATTCTGTAAAAAAGTTAAAAGTTAAACGGCTTATGCGTACGGCAGGCACGCGATTACCAGACCCAGATCGCCTTTGGAAACCATGGCTTTCGGGCGCAGGTGACGTTTACGCTTGGTCGCTTTTTTGGTCAGAATATGACGCAGGTTAGCGTGCTTGTGCTTAAAACCACCTTTACCGGTTTTTTTGAAGCGCTTAGCAGCACCGCGTACGGTCTTAATTTTTGGCATCTTAATTACATCCACTTCGCATTGTTAATTAAACGAAACGTAGGCGAACAAAATCTGTGAAGCCCAAAGGCTCCACAGAAAATGCTACTTGAAGGCCTTACTGTTTCTTCTTAGGAGCGAGCACCATGATCATCTGGCGGCCTTCGATCTTCGTCGGGAAGGATTCGACCACTGCCAGTTCTTGCAAATCGTCTTTCACGCGGTTAAGCACTTCCATACCGATTTGCTGGTGGGCCATCTCACGACCGCGGAAGCGGAGCGTGATTTTGGCCTTATCGCCTTCTTCGAGAAAGCGAATCAGGCTGCGGAGTTTTACCTGATAGTCGCCTTCATCTGTACCAGGACGGAATTTAATTTCCTTAACCTGGATAACTTTTTGCTTCTTCTTCTGTTCCTTAGAAGACTTACTCTTTTCATAAAGGAACTTGCCGTAGTCCATGATACGACAAACTGGCGGCTCGGCGTTAGGGCTGATTTCAACTAAATCTACTCCAGCTTCTTCAGCCTTTTCGATAGCTTCTCTCAGACTCACAATTCCCAGCTGCTCGCCTTCCAGACCTGTTAAGCGAACTTCCTGGGCGCGAATCTCGCCATTGATACGATTCGGACGTGCCGTTTGAACTCGTTTTCCGCCTTTAATACCTTATTCCTCCAGTTGTTGAAGACTGCGGCTGCGAATCTCTTGCTGCAGCTTTTCAATTACGTCGTTAACGTCCAGGCTACCGAGGTCTTTACCACGGCGGGTACGAACGGCCACTTTGCCTGCTTCGACCTCTTTATCGCCACAAACTAACATGTATGGAACACGACGTAATGTATGCTCGCGGATTTTAAAGCCAATCTTCTCGTTTCTCAAGTCTGCTTTTACACGAATGCCTGCATTTTGTAGTTTACGGGTCAATTCGTTAACGTATTCAGACTGCGAATCGGTGATATTCATCACCACGACCTGTACCGGAGCAAGCCATGTCGGGAAGAACCCGGCGAACTCCTCGGTCAGGATACCGATAAAACGTTCCATCGAGCCCAGAATCGCGCGGTGAATCATCACCGGCACCTGGCGCTCGTTATTTTCGCCCACATAAGAGGCGCTCAGACGCGACGGGAGCGAGAAGTCGAGCTGTACGGTGCCACACTGCCAGGCGCGGTCGAGGCAGTCATAGAGCGTAAACTCGATTTTCGGGCCGTAGAACGCGCCCTCACCCGGCTGATATTCAAACGGGATATTGTTCTCTTCCAGCGCAACCGCCAGGTCGGCTTCCGCACGGTCCCACATTTCGTCCGTACCGATGCGTTTTTCCGGACGCGTGGAGAGTTTCACCACGATTTTTTCAAAGCCGAAGGTGCTGTACATGTCATAAACCATGCGAATGCAGCTGTTCACTTCGTCGCGCACCTGCTCTTCCGTACAGAAGATATGGGCGTCGTCCTGCGTGAAACCGCGTACGCGCATCAGGCCATGCAGCGCGCCCGAAGGCTCGTTACGGTGGCAGCTACCGAACTCCGCCATACGCAATGGCAGGTCGCGGTATGATTTTAGACCCTGATTAAAGATTTGCACGTGGCCCGGGCAGTTCATCGGCTTGATGCAGTATTCACGGTTCTCGGAAGAAGTGGTGAACATCGCGTCTTTATAGTTATCCCAGTGGCCGGTTTTTTCCCACAGCACGCGGTCCATCATGAACGGACCTTTAACTTCCTGATACTGGTACTCTTTAAGTTTAGAGCGAACAAAAGTCTCCAGCTCGCGGAAGATAGTCCAGCCGTCGTTATGCCAGAACACCATACCCGGCGCCTCTTCCTGCATATGATACAGATCGAGCTGCTTGCCGATTTTACGGTGATCGCGTTTCGCGGCTTCTTCCAGACGCTGCAGGTACGCGTTCAGGGCTTTCTTATCCGCCCACGCAGTACCGTAGATACGCTGCAGCATTTTGTTGCTGCTGTCGCCACGCCAGTATGCGCCTGCGGTTTTCATCAGCTTGAAGTGATGACAGAAGCGCATGTTCGGTACGTGCGGGCCGCGACACATGTCCACGTATTCTTCGTGGTGGTACAGACCCGGCTTATCGTCGCGGGAGATATTTTCATCAAGAATAGCGACTTTGTAGTTTTCGCCACGCTTAACAAACGTTTCGCGGGCTTCCTGCCAGCTCACTTTTTTCTTGATGACGTCGTAATTAGTTTCCGCCAGCTCGTGCATACGCTTTTCGAGGGCGTCGATATCTTCCTGAGTCAGGGTATGGTCGAGATCGACATCGTAATAGAAGCCGTTGTCGATAACCGGGCCAATCGCCATTTTGGTATGGGGCCACAGCTGTTTGATGGCATGACCCAGCAGGTGCGCACAGGAGTGACGGATGATTTCCAGACCGTCTTCATCTTTCGCGGTAATAATCGCGAGCTGAGCGTCCTGTTCGATACTGTCGTGAGCGTCCACCAGCTCGCCATTCACGCGGCCTGCGATACAGGCTTTCGCGAGACCCGGACCGATATCCAGGGCAACATCCATGGGGCTGACAGCATGGTCGTAATGGCGTTGGCTGCCATCAGGAAGCGTAATAACAGGCATTATAAATCCTTATTCACAGTGGTGACCCACACGCAAGATCACATATGACTTAATAAGTGGTTTTTATTCAGTAAGTTATGCAACCATCTGACCAACATTCGCCAAATTGGTACACACTTTGGAACGCAAAGCCTTTCCCGTATAACGTTGATGCTTTGCGCCTATAACCATGGTAACACTAATAAAATAGATAAAGCTATCCATGCTCAGGGGCCCGGTGCCCACGCCGGCAAGGAAAGGCGCTTTTATTCGGCAAACTTCAGCAGCGCTTCCCCATCCAGGCGATAGCGTACCCACTCCGATTGCGCCGTCGCGCCAATGCTGAGATAAAAATCGATGGCAGGCTGATTCCAGTCCAGCACGCTCCACTCAAGACGGCCACACTGCCTTTGCACCGCACACTGCGCGATATGCTTTAACAGCCCCCTTCCCGCGCCCTTACCGCGATACTCAGGGGAAACATATAAATCTTCCATATAAATGCCGTTACGTCCGAGCCATGTGGAATAGCTGGTGAAGAAAACGGCATACCCTACGGCTTTATCGTCAATCTCACATATCAGCGCTTCCGTTTTACTGCCTGCGCCAAAGAGCGTTTCCCGTATCTCTTCTGGCGTTGTGACCACTTCCTGCGGGGCTTTTTCATAAACCGCCAGTTCATAAATCATCTCGTAAATTGCCGTTGCATCTTCCGGACGGGCTGCGCGAATGGTGTAGCTCATTGGTTTTCCTGTTATCTCATCATGGGCAGACATTGATGGCGCTAAGCATACGGGGTAATGTCAGGAGAATTAAGTGCAATGAAATCACTACATGATGAATATTATGCATCCTGCTTTAAGGCGTCTTGATTTAAATCTTTTACCGGTTTTTGACGCTATCTATCGGCACTGTTCCGTTCGTAAGGCCGCTGATGAACTGGCGATGAGCACATCGGCCCTGAGCCACGCGCTGTCGCGGCTACGCACCACGCTTAACGACCCGTTATTTTACCGGGAAGGCCACCGTATGTGCCCCAGCGTATACGCCTCCCAGCTTGCGCCCTCCATCGCTTCGGCACTGAAATTTCTCAATCAGGAACTGACGCCGCAGCCGGAGTTTGACCCGGCCAGCAGCACAGAGTGCTTACAGATTGCCATCACCGACTTCACCGCGTTTTGCATTTTCCCTGCCCTCATGCACCGGCTGCAGCGCGAAGCGCCTGGCCTGCGTTTTGAGTTGCGGTATTTACCGCACAGCCCTGCGCTGAATGAACTGCTGGCAGGCGAAATGGATCTGGCGCTTGGATTCAGCGCACCGGAGGAGATCCGGCATCCGGAGTTAGACGAGATCGCCTGGCTGGAAGATGACTATGTCGTTATCAGCAACGCACAAAGAGCACAGCTGACGCTTGAGGATTATCTCGCTGCCAGACACCTGGTGGTGACGCCCTGGAATGAAAAGCAGGGCGTACTTGATACACAGCTGGAACAGATGGGCTATACGCGCCACATCGCGCTCAAAACCCCTTCTATGCTTGGCGCGCCGTTTATCGTTGCAGAAAGCGACTTGCTGATGGCGCTTCCCCGCTTCGCCGCGAAGAAACTGCTGCCGGCAACTGATATCAGGATATTTGAATTGCCTTTCAACGTACCGTCGTTCGAAGTGAAAATTTATTCGCATCAACGCAGTGGTAAACGCGGCGCAACCGACTGGCTTAAGACCGTCCTGCAAGCGCTGGCAAGAAACCTGTAGCATGTGAAATATCACGTTCTCGTTACTTAAGCACTGGCGTTCCGGGCCTTCATTGCACAGGATACCGAGGCATCAAGCCCCGGCTCGGCCGCGTAACACTCTTTTGCTCTGATGCTTGTGTCAGCGACCGCCTGGTTCTGGGAGGTGAACTTTTCCGGACTATGACAGCACGTTAAACTGCGGGATTCATTTGCCGGCATCGTTCAGAAAGGAAAATAACGCCATGGCTCTGGAACCTGAAATTGCACGTCTTGTTGATGAATTTATCGCGGCGGGCCGCCCCTCCCCACGCATGCAGACATTTGAAGAGCGTCGCGCAGGTTATGTCGCCAGCGCGGTACTCGCCGGTGTTCCTGAGACCCGCGTGAATATAGAAGATACGATGATTGACGCTATCCCTTTACGTATCTTCTCGCCTTTGAATAGAGAGAACGTGCTCCCGGCGATTATCTATTATCACGGTGGCTGTTTTGTGAGCGGCGGGTTTGCCACGCATGATAATCAACTGCGCCAGCTTGCCTTCCTGAGTGGTTGTCGGGTGATTGCGGTGCAATACCGCTTAGCGCCAGAGCATACTTATCCCGCCGCACATGATGATGCTGAACGCGCCGCGCAGCTTATCTGGCGGGACGCAGAAGCACTGGGCATAGATCGCCGCCACATGACGTTTATGGGGGACAGCGCGGGCGGTCATCTGGCGCTGGTAACCGCCTTACGATTAAAAAATACCGGCGCATGGCTCCCCCGCCAGCTGGTGCTGATTTATCCGATGCTGGACGCTACAGCATCGTCAGAAAGTTATCGATCAAACGGTACCGATTATGTCCTGACGAGCGACGCGTTTCTGAGCGGTTTCGAAGCCTATCTTTCAGATATTAATCTGAAGCACCCTGAAGCCAGCCCGTTATTTCGTGATGATTTCGCAGGATTACCGCCGGTACATATCATCACGGCGGAATATGATGCGTTACGTGATGAAGGCGAAGCGCTCTTTGCGCGTATGACGCAGCAAGGGGTGAACTGCACGGCGCAGCGCTATCCCGGTGTGATACATGGTTTCTTTCAGCTTAGCGGCATCAGTCAGACCGCACGCAATGTGATGCAGGATATTTGTGCCTTGATTCGTTCAGGAAATACGCGCTGAAGCGCTGATATCACTCAAGCGTTCGGGAAAGAATAATGAGCCCCTGATGCTCGTCGAACCCGTTTTTTCTGTAAAAGAAATCGGAAGGATAGGCTTTATGGGTGTTGAGAATCATCGCATTCAGTCCTTCGTGTAAGGAACGATCGGCGATGAAATTCATCAGTGCGCTACCGACACCCTTTCCCTGATAGTCAGGATCGACGAAAAACTCATCAATATAATACTCAACGCCGCCCGGCCACGGTTTCCTGAAACCGATGCTAACAGCGACGATATTATCGTCATGCCGGGCAATATAGCCCCTGAAATAATTGTTGTTCAGATGCTCTCTGATAAAAGCGATGACCGGCTCCAGCTCGCTCTTTTCAAACCAGGGCGCTTCTTTATAGACCTTACAGTAGAGATGGGCGCACGCGGTAATGTGCGTGTCGGTAAGCGCGGAAAAATCAATTTTCATTTGCGTCCCTGCGTCAGCCGGTTTATGGGTAAGGCAAATCTAATGCAGAGCGCAAAAAACGTCAAAAAGAAGGCGTGGGGGATAAGCAGTGAAGCTACGTCAGACAGGTGTCGTTTTGCCTGCCTGACGTAGCAGAAATCGCGTGTTTACGCTTATTTCTTGCTGGCGTTAGAGAGTGTGTCGTCCGCTTTCCAGAGACGGTATTTTACGTCGATATTTTCAGGCGCATACACGACCACCGGCAGTTTGCTGTTGTAATTCAGCAAGCTATTTTCACCGAGATTAGCGGTGACAAATTTCTTCTCTTTTTTACCGTCCGGGCAGGCCATCATGGTAGAGGTATACATTACCGAGCCGTCTGCGTTTTTTGCGGATTCAAACGTGTAATAGTCATATCCCCAGCCTTCCAGCGTTTTACGCTCAAATTTGCCGGCCAGCTGATGCTTGTTACAGTCAACGTCAAGTGTCTGGCCGATAATCAGTTCCACTTTGTAAGATGACTCATCCTGGCGCTCAGGTAACTCAATCACCTGGCGGACCATGCCTTTTTCCGCCTTTGGAAAAGGCGCGATATTTTCAGAAGCTTTTTCAACGGCGAATGCACTGGCGGAAATGCAACCAGTCGTGACCAGGCCTAACATGAGCGCTGAAATTTTATTCATTATTAACGTTCTCCACAGGTTTTATCTCCACGGTAAAAACTGAATTCAATTTCAAAAACCGTGACAATCACTGCCATATTATTCATAAGCAGATTTTTATGTCACCCTCATGCAAACCATCGTCATTTTTTATCTGTACCGTTTCTTTTACGAAGCGTAAAACATAACGGTTACTCACGTGAATAATGGTTTAACCCACTGGTTATTCATAACCGTGGCGCCATCCCGTATTTAGGTGCCTTAATATTCGCCGCCCAGACTTTAATCTCCTTCTGGCTCATCACCGTAAAATCTGAACGCAGCCGCTCGACCAGCGCGTTGACTTTATCGGCATCCCTGACCAGATAATGCTCTATCTTTTCTGAGCCATGTTCGGTACAAAAATATTCGGCGGGGACGAGGTCATTATTGATTTCAAGCGCTCTTGCCTGCGTCGGGCATTTTCCTGTTGTCAGAGAGGAGATCACCATATTCGCTGAACGGAAACCAGCCTGGGAGATGCTCAGCATAACCGGACTGCCCTCGGCGGTCTGGGTCATATCATATAAAACCGCGTCTTTTTCATACCACGTATTATATTCACGGCCCTGAACCACCGCGCTGGCAGGGGCTGTGCTGCCAAGAAAAAGGCAGCACATTAAAAGTGTTTTTTTCATTGTTATTCATTGCTGGTGTGTGTACAGCGATCATTCCCAATCTGATTTTAAGAATCAAGCTATTAAGATTTTACTCAGCACGCGGGGCGCGGGGAACCGTGGATATCGGAAATGACATGCGGCAGGAACGGGAATGACGAAAGGCAGGAAAAAGAAAAGCCCCCGCGGGGGCTTTAGTTTTACTCATTGATGCGAGGATGCTGATCGACCAGACGGGTGCGTTTTTCCTGCAACTCGGCGATCTCTTTGTCAATATCTTCAATTTTCTGTTCGATATTGTCATGGTGCTCACGCAGAATTTCGCGCGCCTCCTGGATATCCGATGCCGCAGGCGTCGCGCCTTTTAACGGGCGGTTAGCTGTCTCTTTCATCGTCAGACCGGTAATCAAACCAATGACCGCAATCACCATCAGGTAATATGCCGGCATCATCAGGTTTTCGGTGCTTTCCACCAGCCATGCCGCGAGTGTCGGCGTCAGGCCCGCAATCAGTACCGAGATATTAAACGCGCTCGCCAGCGCGCTGTAGCGGATGTGCGTCGGGAACATCGCCGGGAGCGAAGACGCCATCACACCGGTAAAGCAGTTGAGGATCACCGCCAGCATCAGCAGGCCGGAGAAAATCAGGCCAATGACGTTGCTGTTAATCAGCACGAATGCCGGAATCGCCAGTACCATCAGCGCGACGCTACCGAAAATGACAAACGGACGACGGCCAAAACGGTCACTCAGCAGGCCCATCACCGGCTGCACAAACAGCATACCGATCATAATCGCGATAATAATCAACACGCCGTGTTCTTCGGAATAGTGCAGATTGTGCGACAGATAGCTCGGCATATAGGTGAGCAGCATGTAATAGGTCACGTTGGTGGAAATCACCAGGCCGATACAGGCCAGCAGGCTGCGCCAGTGTTTTGTTGCAATCTCTTTGAAAGAGACTTTCGGGCCATGCTGTAAACCTTCGCGATCGCCCTGCTCCAGCTTATCGACATGCTGCTGGAAGGCCGGCGTCTCTTCCAGCGCGTGGCGCAGATAGAGGCCAATCAGGCCCAGCGGCAGCGCCAGGAAGAACGGCAGACGCCAGCCCCAGCTCAGGAAATTCTCTTCGCCAAGGATAGCGGAGATAAGCACCACGACGCCTGCGCCAAGCACGAAGCCCGCGATAGAGCCGAAATCAAGCCAGCTCCCCATAAAGCCGCGCTTGCGGTCAGGGGAATATTCCGCGACAAATATCGATGCGCCAGTATATTCGCCGCCCACCGAGAACCCCTGCGCCATTTTACACAGCAACAACAGGATGGGTGCCCAGATACCAATCGACGCATACGACGGAATAAGCCCGATACAGAATGTACTGACGGACATAATCACAATGGTTATTGCGAGGATCTTCTGGCGGCCATATTTATCGCCGAGCATCCCGAAGAACAGACCGCCCAGCGGACGGATAAGAAAGGGAACCGAAAACGTCGCCAGCGCGGCGATCATCTGCACGCTGGGATTGGCATCCGGGAAAAACACTTTGCCGAGTGCGTAAGCCACAAAGCCATACACACCAAAATCAAACCACTCCATGGCGTTACCGAGAGAGGCTGCGGTAATCGCTTTACGAAGTTTCGCATCATCAATAATCGTGACGTCACTCAGAGAGATCGGTTCTACTTTTTTTCTTTTAAGCTTCATATCCATCCTCATTGAATTCGCTCTTTGACTCGGGTGACGTTATACATCGCCCCCTCAGTCCGCTTCCTTAGCGATAAAGAAGCCTTATCTTTCCAGGACTTCCTTTAAGAGCGTAGCAGGATCTCTTCCCGCTGTTAGTAATGACACATCCGAATGTGCTTACCTGCGTTTTCAGATGCCTGACCCTTCTTTACCCTAACAGCGAACAAATTTGCGATCAACTTCACAGTTTATTTTATCGCGTTTTGGATGCGTCATTCGGCATATTTTGTTAGTCAGCTAAGCGATGTCAGATGAAAATACCTGGTTCTGCCAGGGATATTTTTTATTCGCGTTGCAGACAGCCCGCTTGGGAAAATAGCGGTCACAAAAGGTTATTTTGATGAGAATGAACTTATTAGAGGTAATCGTGGCGTCAGAAGGTAAGAAGTATTAAGTAAAAGATGGCAAAGAGCACACATTAAAAAGCCGAATCACAGGATCCGGCTTTTACCAGGGGCAAGCGATACTTACCTGCATCAGGACCAGTCGCCTGCGACCAGCGTTTGCGTAGTAAACGCATCATTCATTGACTGGCCCGTAGACGCCGCGCCAGGCTGAATACTGGTGCCAGCTTCAATATCACTCGCGCGCCATCCGGCATAGGGCGCGTTGTTTTGCGTGGTTTGGTTCATCGGAGCAGCAAAGGCGCTGAAGGAAAGCACGCTCAGCGCCAGGGCGGCGGTCGCGGTTTTGAGGGTATTCATCTTTATTATCTCTTCTTTGCAGCATCAAAATAGGTGATGTTTTCTTCACCACCGGTCTGTAAAGAGTAGATCCAGATCACACTTTAAAACAGTCAAATTATTTGGCGTGCGACGTCAAAGAAACTGAACACGGTTTTAACGCACTGAAAAGAAAAGCATAAGGAGAGTCACTACGAAAGTGAAAAGAGAAATCCTGTTGAAAACGCCGGGTGAAAGCCGCGCAATAAAAAGGCTGGCAGCGCCAGCCTTTAAAAAATCACGCTGAAAGCGTCTTACATACGATAACCCAGCGTGACGGACGTGCGGGTATCGGTATGATCTGGCGCGCTCGCTGGCGGGTTAGAGTTCCAGGTCACGTTGTACGCGACTTTCAGGCCAAAGTGCTCGTTAATAGCCACGTCCAGCGCCGTCTCGGAGTTCACGTTGGTATCTTCGGAGCCAAATACGGACACACCCTGCGTGAATTTGGTGTTGTCGGTCAGCTGCCAGGTATAGATGCCAGACGCGTAACCCAGGCCCTGAGTTTTGGTTTCGCCGTCGGTATATTCGTCGTAACGCACACCCGGACCGAATTCAAAGCGCAGGCTGTGTACCGGGCCGTTCAGGAACTGACGACCATAACCCATCGTCAGCACGTCGCGCTCGCGGTAGCCGTTATAACGGTCTGTCAGCCAGCTTGCCTGACCAAAGAGATAGTCATAATCGGTAACGTTAACGCGGCTACGTCCGCCCACCGCATATTTTTCCGAAGAGCGTTCGTCATTGGAAGACGTATTGCTGGCATTCCCCCACAGCGACCAGGCGGTGGTTTCACCATACCAGGTCAGGTTGCTGTCAGCCGTTAAGGAAGAACTTTTAGTATTGCCGGTTTGTGCCAGGTAACCCGCGTTTAAATTACCTTCAAACGGTTTTTTCGCGGTGGAAGGATCGTCCATGACAGTAAAAACGGTATTATCAGCCATCGCGTGCTGGCTCAGCAGCGCGCCACCCGCCAGCAGCATTGCCAGGGGCACTGTCTTAAAAAGCTTCATGTTGATTTTCAGGTCCATACAACAAAAAAAAGGACCATTACGGTCCCGTAACTTTTTCTCTGGATCAATAAAATCCGCCCACAGAAAGGTAACGAATTATAAAAAGGCCGATCTGGCTTAGCAATGAAATCCTTTCGCTATTTAAGAATAAGCGAACTCTTAAAATTAAACTTTTATTTATATAGAACGGTCATCCGATTTATATCGGGCTCAAGGTAAAATCAGCACGTTATTCACCCACCGTCTGGCTGTCGGGTGCTACGCTTAGGGCAGTCTAAAAAAACGGAGGCGATATGGTACGTATTTATACGCTCACGCTGGCGCCCTCGCTCGACAGCGCCACAATCACGCCGCAAATCTATCCTGAGGGGAAACTGCGCTGCAGCGCGCCGGTGTTTGAACCCGGCGGCGGCGGTATTAACGTCGCACGCGCCATCGTCCATCTGGGCGGCACTGCAACCGCCCTCTTCCCCGCAGGCGGCGCGACGGGCGAGCATCTGGTCTCGCTGCTCAATGATGAAAAGGTCGCGGTAGAGACCATTTCCGCCCATGACTGGACCCGCCAGAATCTTCACGTGCATGTCGAATCGAGCGGCGAGCAGTACCGCTTCGTCATGCCCGGCGCCACGCTAACTGACGACGAATTCCGCCAACTGGAAGAAAAAGTGCTGGCGATTGAATCAGGCGCAATTCTGGTCATCAGCGGTAGCCTGCCACCCGGCGTCAGCGTGGAGAAACTCCAGCAACTGATTAAAGCGGCGCGGGCGCAGGGGATTCGCCTGATTATCGACAGCTCCGGTGATGCGCTGGCCGCCGCGCTGGAGATTGGCGATATCGAACTGGTTAAACCCAATCAGAAAGAGCTTGCGGCGCTGGTGAAACGCGATCTGACCGCGCCGGACGATGTGCGTAAGGCCGCAGAAGAACTGGTGCAAAAAGGAAAAGCCCGCCGCGTTGTGGTCTCTCTCGGGCCGCAGGGCGCGCTCGGTGTAGACGGTAAAGACTGCGTGCAGGTCGTGCCGCCGCCGATGAAAAGCCAGAGTACCGTCGGTGCGGGCGACAGCATGGTGGGTGCCATGACGCTGCGCTTAGCCCAGGACGCCCCGCTGCTGGATATGGTGCGTTTTGGCGTGGCCGCCGGTAGCGCCGCCACCATCAATCAGGGTACGCGGCTCTGCTCGCTGGAAAACACCGATAAGATTTATCAGTGGCTGACACGCTAACTTTCCGGCCAGTCCCTGCGGGCTGGCATTTTATTGCTGACAATGAGGTTCGCCATGAGTGAAGTGACCCGCTATGTCGTCACCGTGAAGTTTCATGAGAAAAGCCTGACCGATATTAACGAACTGAATAACCATCTGACGCGCGGCGGTTTCCAGCTCACGCTTGCCGACGACGAGGGCAAAATACACGAGCTGGGCACCAATACCTTCGGGCTGGTCAGCGCGCTCAGTGAGAAAGAGGTGGCGGAACTGGCCGAAGGGCTTGGCGAGGCGGCGCTCGATCAGAAGCCGCAAGTCACCGTCACTACGTTCGAAAACTGGCTGCGCGACAACGACACCGTGTAACGTCGCCCGCGCGCGGCTGGTTGTGCGCTCGCGCAGATTTTCCTCTGCACGGGCGCGTTACGCTGATGTTCTTTACGGGAAAACTGGGAGAGTAATCATGTGGCATGCCATTACGCGTTTGTTAAACGAACAGCTGGGCGCCGGTGAAATCAGCCAGCGAACCGAACTGCCGGGCGGTGAAATTCATGCCGCGTGGCGAATCGACTGGGCCGGGCGCGCTATCTTCGTGAAATGCGATGATTCAACGCTGTTGCCCTGCTTTACCGCCGAAGCCGATCAGCTCAACCTGCTGGCGCGCAGTAAAACGGTCACGGTGCCGGAAGTGCTCGGCGTCGGCAGCGACCGCGAATACAGTTTTCTCCTGCTGGAATACCTGCCGCCAAAACCGCTCGACGCACATAACGCTTTTTTGCTTGGTCAACAGCTGGCGCGCCTGCACCAGTGGAGCGAGCAACCGCAGTACGGGCTCGATTACGACAACCACCTCTCCACCACGCCGCAGCCCAACGCCTGGCAGCGCCGCTGGGCGAGCTTTTTCGCCGAACAGCGCATCGGCTGGCAGCTGGAGCTGGCGGCGGAAAAAGGCATGGAGTTTGGCGATATCGACCGAATCGTGGATGCGGTGCATCAGCAGTTGATCTCGCACCAGCCCGCGCCTTCGCTGCTGCACGGCGATTTGTGGTCCGGCAACTGCGCGCTGGGACCGGTCGGGCCCTATATCTTCGACCCGGCCTGCTACTGGGGCGATCGCGAATGCGATCTGGCGATGCTGCCGCTGCACCCGGAACAGCCGCCGCAGATTTACGACGGTTATCAGTCGGTGCTGCCGTTGCCCGCCGGCTTTCTTGAGCGCCAGCCACTCTATCAGCTTTATACCCTGCTAAACCGCGCCACGCTCTTCGGCGGTCAGCATCTGGTTACCGCACAGCAGGCGTTAACCCGCGTTCTGGGCATATGAGAAAGGCGCGCCGCAGCGCGCGCATTTACAGGAACCCGAGCAGGGAGAAGAAAACGTAGCCCAGCACCAGCACAATCACCGGCAGGATATAGAGCGGGAAGATTTGCAGGAAAATGGTATGGCGCGGCACCACGATGCGCGATTCCAGCGCCTCGCGGGTCAACCCCTCTTCGCCTTTGGCGCGCTCAAGGATCAGGCTGTCTTCAACATGCTCACGCAGAAAACGCGCCTGGCGGCACATCCGCGCGCCGGATGCCTGCAACGCCAGGCCGACAAAAATCAGAATATAGATAATCCAGAAGCTGATATTCGCGTGACGCGTGAAATCAGGCTGCGGCGAGTTGTACCAGAAGACATTCAGGAACGGCGTGTTAAAACGCACCATTTCAATCATCACGTGAGCGAAATCCATCATCACGGCGTTAATGCCCGGCTGCTTTTCGCTGTGCTGATACATAAATTTCAGCACGGAGATAATCGTGGAGAGCGTGGCAGGAATGAAAATCACCCATCCGGCGATGCGTTTTAAGACACCAATGCGTCCAGCTTGTTGATACGTCATGCTTTCCCCTTGATAGCGACGCGACAGATTGGCCTAAGTTTACCCTGTGAAGCGCTTTTTCGCCTGAACTTTCCGGCACATGGCCTGAAAGCGGTAGCCATAATGCGTTTTTCCGGCTATTGATTAACCTTTCCCGCGTAAAAAGAAGGAGTGACATGATGTCTTCGCCGCGACAGATCCTCGCCGCTATTTTTGATATGGATGGTTTACTGATTGATTCCGAGCCGCTCTGGGACCAGGCGGAACTGGAAGTTATGGCAACGCTCGGGGTGGATACCTCCCGCCGCCATGAGTTGCCCGACACGCTGGGCCTGCGCATCGATCTGGTGGTGGCGCTGTGGTTCGCGCAGCAGCCGTGGAACGGGCCGTCACTGGATGAAGTGACGCAGCGCATTATTACCCGCGCCATGACGCTGGTGGAAGAAAAACGCCCGCTGCTGCCGGGCGTGGCAGACGCGATTGCGCTTTGTAAAGCGCAGGGGCTGAAGGTCGGCCTCGCCTCCGCTTCGCCGCTGCGGATGCTGGATCGCGTACTGACGCTGTTTGATCTGCGCGAGCAGTTTGACGTGCTCGCGTCCGCCGAACATCTGCCTTACAGCAAGCCGCACCCGCAGGTCTATCTGGACGCGGCGGCAAAGCTTGGCGTCGATCCGCTCTGCTGCGTGACGCTGGAAGATTCCGTTAACGGCATGGTCGCCACCAAAGCGGCGCGTATGCGCTCCATTGTGGTTCCGGCCGAAGAGAACCGCAGCGACGCGCGCTGGGCGCTCGCCAACGTGCGTCTGAACTCGCTGACCGAACTTGAGCCCTGGCATCTGAAAGGGTAAACCACACTCCGCTGCCGCCGCCCGGCAGCGGTTTTGGGTTTATATTCCAGAAAAAACCGCCCTTCGTCATATTTTTAAAACACAGTTTCATTTAGCTTTGTTTTTTCTTCCGGCGGCTCCTATCATTGCTCTGAATGCGAAAGGGACTTTCCCTGCGCCGCACTGATGAGTCAATGAGGAACGGAACATGCTGGAGACATTCTCGCTTGCCGGAAAAGTGGCGATGGTGACCGGGTGCAATACCGGGCTGGGACAAGGCATGGCGCTCGGGCTCGCCGCCGCCGGGTGCGATATCGCAGGCGTCAGCCGTCGTCCTGCGCGGGAGACCGCCGCGAAAGTCCACGCGCTGGGCCGCCGTTTTGTCGCGATTGAGGCGGATTTAGCCACGGCGCCGGTGCAGCCGCTCGTCACAGAGGCCGTCGACGCGCTGGGGCGTATCGATATTCTGGTAAACAACGCCGGGATCATCCGCCGCGATGACGCGCTCGATTTCAGCGAAAAGGACTGGGATGACGTCATGGATCTCAACCTGAAAACCCTGTTCTTTCTCTCGCAGGCCGTCGCCAGGCAGTTTATCGCTCAGGGCAGCGGCGGAAAAATCATTAACGTCGCCTCCATGCTCTCTTTTCAGGGCGGCATTCGCGTACCCTCTTACACCGCGTCGAAAAGCGGCGTGCTGGGCCTGACACGACTGCTCGCCAACGAATGGGCGCCGTATGGCATCAACGTGAACGGCATCGCGCCGGGCTATATGGCGACCAACAATACGCAGGCGCTGCGCGAAGATGCCGAACGCAATGAGGAAATTCTGGCGCGTATTCCGGCAGGCCGTTGGGGTACGCCGGAGGATCTACAGGGGCCGGTGATCTTTCTCGCCTCAAAGGCATCAGATTATGTGAACGGTTATACCCTGGCGGTGGACGGCGGCTGGCTCGCCCGCTGAGCGCAACGCGAGGCGTCATGCGGGCTGCGGTGACAAAGTGTTACACCGTCACCACTTTTCTCTACTGTATAAAAACCCTATACTGGATAGATTGACAGTTACAGGGTTTTATCATGACGGCGGAAGGCCACCTGCTTTTTTCGATTGCCTGCGCGGTATTTGCCAAAAATGCCGAGCTGACCCCTGTGCTGGCGCAGGGCGACTGGTGGCATATTATCCCCTCCGCCATTCTCACCTGCCTGCTGCCCGATATCGATCACCCGAAATCGTTCCTGGGGCAGCGGCTAAAGTGGATATCAAAACCCGTAGCGCGGATGTTCGGCCACCGGGGGTTTACGCACAGTCTGCTGGCGGTCTTCGGCGGGTTGACGCAGTTTCTTCTGAAAGTGCCGGAAACCTGGATACTACCTGCCGATGCGCTGCAAGGGCTGGTGCTCGGTTATCTCAGCCATATTCTCGCCGATATGATAACGCCCGCCGGCGTGCCGCTATTGTGGCCCTGCCGCTGGCGCTTTCGCCTGCCGCTGCTCTATCCGCAAAAAGGCAATCAGCTTGAGCGCGTGTTATGCATGGCGCTGTTTGTCTGGGCGGTGTGGATGCCGCAAAGCATGACCGACAGTAGCGCAATGAAGTGGTCGTCGGCCGCCATTAATTCACTGCAAAACACCTTTAATCGCTTTATTCATCACCAGATGGAACAGTAAATAAACTGAAATTGCGTTTTGATATAAACCATTCCATTTGGATATAAGGCACCCTGTTTTGATTCTGATACCCTTTGCGGCATAAAGGCATGCCATTTCGGCCGTGCCGGTTATAAAAAAATCAGGAGAACGGGGATGAATCTTCCACTGATAGCGAACGTTGTCGCGTTCGTGGTTCTGCTGCTGTTGCTGGCGCGCACGCGCCACACCCAGTGGAGCCTGGCAAAAAAAGTATTACTCGGTCTCGCGATGGGCGTGATCTTTGGCCTGGCGCTGCACACCATCTATGGTTCTGACAGCGAGACGCTGAAAACCTCCATCCAGTGGTTCAACATTGTCGGCAACGGCTATGTGCAACTGCTGCAGATGATCGTGATGCCGCTGGTGTTCGCGATGATCCTGAGCGCCGTGGCGCGTCTGCATAACGCTTCGTCGCTGGGTAAAATCAGTGTGCTGACCATCGGTACGCTGCTGTTTACCACGCTTATCGCGGCGCTGGTCGGCGTGCTGGTGACCAATCTCTTCGGCCTGACGGCGGAAGGTCTGGTGCAGGGCAGCGCGGAAACGGCGCGTCTGAATGCCATTCAGACTAACTACGCCGGTAAAGTCGCCGATCTGACCGTACCGCAGCTGATCCTCTCTTTCATTCCGAAAAACCCGTTCGCCGACCTCACCGGCGCAAGCCCGACGTCCATCATCAGCGTGGTGATTTTCGCGGCGTTCCTGGGCGTAGCGGCGCTGAAACTGCTGAAAGATGACGCGCCGAAAGGCGAGCGCGTGCTGGCCGCTATCGACATCCTGCAGAGCTGGGTGATGAAGCTGGTGCGTCTGGTGATGCAGCTGACGCCATACGGCGTGCTGGCGCTGATGACCAAAGTCGTCGCAGGCTCTAACCTGCAGGACATCATCAAGCTCGGCAGCTTTGTGGTCGCCTCCTATCTGGGCCTGGGCATTATGTTTGTGGTTCACGGTATCCTGCTGGCCGTGAATGGCGTCAGCCCGCTGCGTTACTTCCGCAAAGTGTGGCCGGTGCTGACGTTTGCCTTCACCAGCCGCTCCAGCGCGGCGAGCATTCCGCTGAATGTAGAAGCGCAGACGCGTCGCCTGGGCGTGCCGGAATCCATCGCCTCTTTCGCGGCGTCCTTTGGCGCGACAATTGGCCAGAACGGCTGCGCGGGTCTCTATCCGACCATGCTCGCGGTGATGGTCGCGCCGACGGTCGGTATTAACCCGCTCGACCCGGTGTGGATCGCAACGCTCGTCGGCATCGTGACCTTAAGCTCCGCCGGTGTGGCGGGCGTCGGCGGCGGTGCGACCTTCGCCGCGCTGATCGTACTGCCAGCGATGGGCCTGCCGGTTACGCTGGTGGCGCTGCTGATTTCCGTTGAACCGCTGATCGACATGGGCCGTACCGCGCTCAACGTCAGCGGCTCCATGACCGCAGGCACGCTGACCAGCCAGTGGCTGAAGCAGACGGATAAAGCCATCCTGAACAGCGATGACGAAGCTGAACTGGCGCACCGTTAATCACGTAAGATGATGTTCTTATCAACCCCGGCCAGCGCGCCGGGGTTTTCTTTTATGGGCGTTCAGCGCTGATAAAAACGAAAAAGCCCGCTGTCAGGCGGGCTTTGTTTTTCAGGCGACATCTTTCTTCTGCGCGTCGCGCCGGGCGATAATCCCGCCCTATACCTCATCCTGTTTGAGCTGGTTCGCCCAGCGCTGGGCGGCTTCGGGGCTGCTGAAGGCGGGCGAGCGGCGAAAACGATCCCCGGACATCACAAACGCCACATATTTGCCCTTCAGCCCCCAGACATCCTCAAAACCCTCCATGCGATCCGCATGATCCGGCGGAGCCGGCTCCACGCGTGGAACATAGCTGATAACGGGACGATTCTGATGACGAAGTGGTTTCATAAGCGTCGGATTCACTGGCTGAAAACAAAAGATAAACCACTATGATAGCGGATCGGACGGTCCTGCGTCGCATCCTGCGTGCGCTGTACCGTTCATTTGCCGCTTTTTACGCCGTCGCCTTTTCCGCAAGAACTTCAGTGCTGTTCTATAGTTACCTTACATTTCATGCAGCCATCCGACTGCTTAAGAAAAAGGAAAGGAGACGAGTTCAATGTCGAATGATGAGAAACGCCCTAACCATGAAGCCCCGTTCCACGACGCGCGCTCATCTGAGCCAGGCATGGGGTCGCTGGCGCCTGCCGATGGCGCCCACCGCCCTTCTCCGGCACCCACCCCGCCAGGCGAGCAGCCGACCGCGCCAGGCAGCCTGAAGGCGCCGGATGTCACGAACGATAAGCTCGGCGCGCTGGAGACCTTTCGCAAAGGCGGTGAGAATGAGGCGCTGACAACCAACCAGGGCGTGCGCATCGCCAACGATCAGAACTCGCTGCGCGCCGGCACCCGCGGCCCGACGCTGCTGGAAGATTTCATCCTGCGGGAAAAAATCACGCACTTCGACCACGAGCGTATTCCTGAGCGTATCGTCCACGCGCGCGGCTCTGCCGCCCACGGCTACTTTCAGCCATATAAAAGCCTGAGCGATATCACCAAAGCCGCGTTCTTAAGCGATCCGCAGAAAATCACGCCGGTATTTGTGCGCTTCTCTACGGTACAGGGCGGCGCGGGCTCCGCGGATACGGTGCGCGATATCCGCGGCTTCGCCACCAAGTTTTATACCGAAGAAGGGATTTTCGATCTGGTCGGCAACAATACGCCGGTGTTTTTTATTCAGGACGCCCATAAGTTCCCGGATTTCGTTCATGCCGTGAAGCCGGAGCCGCACTGGGCCATTCCGCAGGGCCAGAGCGCGCATGACACCTTCTGGGATTACGTGTCGCTCCAGCCGGAAACGCTGCATAACGTTATGTGGGCGATGTCTGACCGCGGTATTCCGCGCAGCTACCGCACCATGGAAGGCTTTGGCATTCACACTTTCCGCTTTATCAACGCCGAAGGCAAAGGCACCTTTGTGCGCTTCCACTGGAAGCCGGTGGCGGGTAAAGCGTCGCTTATCTGGGATGAATCGCAGAAACTCACCGGGCGCGATCCGGATTTCCACCGTCGCGATCTCTGGGAGGCCATCGAAGCGGGCGACTACCCGGAATATGAACTCGGCGTGCAGCTGATCCCGGAAGAGGACGAGTTTAAGTTTGATTTTGACCTGCTCGATGCCACCAAGCTCATCCCGGAAGAGCTGGTGCCGGTGCAGCTGGTCGGCAAAATGGTGCTGAACCGCAACCCGGATAACTTCTTCGCTGAAAACGAACAGGCCGCTTTCCATCCGGGCCATATCGTGCCGGGGCTGGATTTCAGCAACGATCCGCTGCTCCAGGGCCGTCTGTTCTCTTACACCGACACCCAGATAAGCCGTCTCGGCGGGCCGAACTTCCACGAAATCCCGATTAACCGCCCGACCTGCCCGTACCATAATTTCCAGCGCGACGGCATGCACCGGATGGATATCGATACCAATCCGGCCAACTACGAGCCAAACTCGATCAACGACAACTGGCCGCGCGAGACGCCGCCTGCGCCAAAAGCGGGAGGGTTTGAAAGCCATCAGGAACGTATTGAGGGCCATAAGATCCGCGAGCGCAGCCCGTCGTTTGGCGAATATTACTCTCAGCCGCGCCTCTTCTGGCAGAGCCAGACGCCGGTTGAGCAGCGCCATATCATCGACGCCTTCAGCTTTGAACTGAGCAAAGTCGTGCGCAGCTATATTCGCGAGCGCGTGGTGGATCACCTCTGCCATATCGATATTTCGCTGGCGCATCCGGTGGCCAATAACCTTGGCATTACGCTTACCGACGAGCAGATGCACGTCGCGCCGCCGAAGGACGTCAACGGGCTGAAGAAAGATCCGTCGCTGAGCCTGTACGCGGTGCCCGGCGGCTCCGTGAAAGGCCGCGTGGTCGCGGTGCTGCTTAACGACCATGTGAAATCCTCCGATCTGCTCGCCATGCTGCAGGCGCTGAAATCGCACGGCGTACACGCCAAACTGCTCTACAGCCGTATGGGTAGCGTAACGGCGGATGATGGCTCGCAACTGGAAGTCGCGGGCACGTTTGCCGGATCGCCATCCGTGACGGTCGATGCCGTACTGGTGCCGGGTGGTGCGGCGAGCGCCCTTGCCGATAACGGCGATGCGGTCTATTACCTGCTGGAGGCGTATAAACACCTGAAAGCGATCGGTCTGATGGGCGACGCACGCGGTCTGAAGCGCCATCTGGCGGTGCCGGACACCGGCGAAGAAGGCATTGTCGAAGCCGACGACGCCTCCGGCAGCTTTATGGATGATTTCATCCACCAGCTCGCCTGCCACCGCGTCTGGGCGCGCACGCCGAAAGTGGCCTCAATTCCGGCTTAACCGTGAATACACCATACAAAAACGCCGCCCATTGCGGCGTTTTTTATTTGCCGGTGCACATCCCATAATATGCAGACGTAAAAAAACCGGCCGGAGCCGGTTTTTCTGTCACAGCGCGATTATTTCTTCGGTGCCTGCGGGTCGGTGTCGTACTCGGCACAGGTCTGGTAGCCGGAGTTCATCACGTGGCCCGTATCGTCCAGCGCGACGAAATAGGTTTCGGTTTTGCCGTTACGGCTGCCCAGAATATAGGTCTGGCAGGTACCGCGAGCGTGGATCATGGTCACTTCAGAAGACGGTTTACCGGCAATCTGCATCACCTGCTGACGGCTCATGCCTTTTTTCACGTCTTTAACTACCGGCTGGGTAAACTGATCGGCGGTGCGATCGTAAGCGGTACACCCTGCCAGCATCGTCATAACAGCCGCTGCACCCAAAAACCCTGCAAACTTCTTGTTCATTGTGTCATCCTCTTTTTTTCAGCGTGTGCAGATAAGCCTGGAATATAAAATAACATTTTTCAACTTGTTACCCAAAACAGCGCCAAATTAAGAGTATTCCCTCAGGCGATGCTGATAGCGCAAAACCACGCAGGGCGGCGACAACTTGTCGTTTTGCCCACAACGGGTTAGCTTTAACAAATCACTGTTTCATGGCCTGCGCGTTGCAGGCGAACAAGACTGGAGGGGTACATGGCATTACAACAAGAAATTATTCAGGCACTTGGTGTGAAACCGCAGATTGACGCTCACGAAGAGATCCGCCGCAGCGTCGATTTTCTCAAATCCTATCTGAAAACGTATCCGTTCCTGAAAACCCTGGTGCTCGGCATCAGCGGCGGTCAGGATTCCACGCTTGCAGGCAAACTGAGCCAGCTTGCCATCAGCGAACTGCGCGATGAAACCGGCGATCAGAGCTATCAGTTTATCGCGGTGCGCCTGCCTTTCGGCGTGCAGTTCGACGAAAAAGATTGTCAGGATGCGCTGGCGTTTATCCAGCCGGATAAAGTGCTGACGGTCAACATTAAAGAAGCGGTGCTGGCGAGCGAGAAAGCGCTGCGCGAAGCAGGCATTGAGCTGAGCGATTTTGTGCGCGGCAACGAAAAAGCACGTGAGCGTATGAAAGCGCAGTACAGCATCGCCGGGATGACCAAAGGCGTTGTCGTGGGCACCGATCATGCGGCCGAAGCCGTCACTGGCTTTTTCACCAAATATGGCGATGGCGGCACCGACATCAACCCGCTGTTCCGTCTTAATAAACGCCAGGGCAAACTGCTGCTGAAAACCCTGGGCTGCCCGGAGCATCTTTACCTTAAAGTGCCGACCGCCGATCTCGAAGACGACCGCCCGTCCCTGCCGGATGAAGTGGCGCTCGGCGTGACGTACGACAACATCGACGATTACCTGGAAGGTAAACAGATTGATGAAAAAATCAGCCAGATCATCGACGGCTGGTATGTGAAAACCGAGCACAAACGTCGCCCGCCGATCACGATTTTCGACGATTTCTGGAAACAGTAATCGCGTTGCGGCAACCTCCCCGGCCGGACCGGGGAGTGGCGCCTCGCTCATCTTTACCTTTTGTACCGCCGCACTTTTTTCACGGATGACGTATGTCAGTTTCCCCGCAGCGCGCTACGCTGCCTGGCCTGCTGGCCATTCTGCTCTGGAGCACCTCCGTCGGTTTATTGCGCAGCATCAGCGAGGCGTTCGGCCCGGTGGGTGGCGCAGCGCTGATTTATACCGTCAGTTCGCTCTGTTTGATGGTGTCGCCAGGGATCATTCACCCTGGCCGCTTACCGCGCCGCTATGTAATCATCGGCGGTGCGCTCTTCGTTGGCTATGAAATCTGCCTCGCGCTGGCGATTGGGCTTGCGCACACCCGCGCGCAGTCGCTGGAGCTTGGGATGATCAACTACCTGTGGCCGAGCCTGACGGTGCTGCTGGCGGTGCTCATCAACGGCCAGCGCTGCCGCGTCTGGCTCTGGCCTGGGCTGCTGCTCGCGATCGCGGGCGTGTTTCAGGTGCTGAAAGGCAACGGCGACTGGTCGCCCGCGCAGCTCTGGCTCAATATGCAGGATAACCCGCCAGCCTATGGTCTCGCGTTCAGCGCCGCGCTGGTCTGGGCGCTCTACTGCAATCTGACGCGCCGCTGGAGCAACGGGCAGAACGGCGTGGCGCTCTTTTTCTGCGCTACCGCCGCCGTCCTCTGGCTGCAATATAGCCTCGCGCCGCAGCCGCCGATGCAGCTTTCGCTTTCTGCCGTCGCGCAACTGCTCTTTATGGGGCTTTCCACCGCGACCGCCTACGCCGCCTGGAACTACAGTATTCAGCACGGCAATATGACGCTGCTCGCCACCGCCTCTTACTTCACGCCGGTGCTCTCGGCGCTGCTGGCAAGCTTGTGGCTCGGCCTCGCGCCGGGCATCGCGTTCTGGCAGGGCGTGGCGATGGTGGTGGCAGGCTCCCTGCTCTGCTGGCTCGCCACGCGCAATCTCAACTAAGATGACGCTTTTTCAACCACACATTCCCTGATAGACTGGATAAGTAAACAGTATTCAGGAGAGTGATGTGGTAAGGCGTACTGGCGCGCCGCGGCTGGAGTTTGAAAAAGCGGCAATTTATGAATATCCCGAGCATCTGCGTCCGTGGCTTGACGATCTGCCAAAGCACCCTGGCGTCTATGTTTTTCATGGCGAAAGCGAAAGCATGCCGCTTTATATCGGCAAGAGCGTCAATATTCGCAGCCGGGTGCTGTCGCACCTGCGCACGCCGGATGAAGCCTCCATGCTGCGTCAGTCGCGGCGCATCACGTTTATCCGCACTGCGGGTGAAATCGGCGCGCTGCTCTTAGAAGCGCAGATGATCAAAGAGCAGCAGCCGCTGTTTAATAAGCGCCTGCGCCGTAACCGCCAGCTCTGCTCCTTGCAGTTCAAGGGCGAAAAGCCAGAAGTGGTTTACGCGCGCGATGTCGATTTCTCGCACCAGCCAGGCCTATATGGTCTCTTTTCGAGCCGCCGCGCGGCGCTCGGCACGTTGCAGTCTATCGCCGACGAACAACAGCTCTGCTACGGCCTGCTGGGGCTGGAGTCGGTGCGCCCGGGGCGCGCCTGTTTCCGCTCGGCGCTGAAACGCTGCGCGGGGGCCTGCTGCGGCAAAGAGCCGCTGGAGGCGCACAACGCGCGTCTGATGGAGGCGCTGGAGCGCATGCGCGTTATCTGCTGGCCGTGGGACGGCCCGGTCGGGCTGCGGGAGAGTTTCGGTGACATGACGCAGTACCATATCATCCATAACTGGTACTGGCTGGGATCGGTCGCCTCGTTAAGCGACGCGGCGAACATCTCGCGCGCGCCGCAGGGCTTTGATAACGACGGCTATCGCATTCTGTGCAAGCCGCTTATCAGCGGCGAGCATGAAATAGTGGAAATCGGCGCGCACGCGCCTCAGAGATAAGTAATTTCGCTGAACAGCACCTGCCCTTCGGCCTTCAGCAGCCGGAGGGTATGACTTCCCTCCTGCCACCAGGCGCCCTGCTCCGGCGTCAGCAGTTTATCGTTAAGCTGCCAGGCGCCGCTTAAGACATACACGATACCGCCGCGCGCTCGGCCGGTTGTAAACGTGCGATCGGCGACGCGCACCTGCGCGCGACAGCGATCGCGCCGGGTCATCAGATTGAAATCCAGCGACATGCGCCCGTCGGTCAGCTCGGCGCGTACCGGGTGTTCGCCCGCGAAGGTAAACGGCTGATGACGTTTTAAGGTATGGCGAAACGCGCCGCCGCCAAGCAGCGTGACTTCGCCGCCATCAAGCAGCGTCACCACGCGGTCAACCTGCGGCACAACGTTAAATTCACCATTACTGGCGAGAGAAGCAATGCTGGCGCGCCAGTTAAAATCCCGGCTCGGCGGATAACAACAGATCTCGCGGGTTTCGCCTGCGCCATTACGCCACAGGTTCACCGGCATCTTTTTGACGTCGAAAAATTCCATCCCCACTCCTGGAACGCGCATCATGCGCAAATCGCCGCAGGCGGGCCGCGGCGAAAATTTATCATTATTGATTAACTGGCCTGGTCATTAGCAACGTCAGAGGATGGCGGTCGCGCACTCTAAACGAGACGCAGGCAAAATACGCCGCACGGCGGCAAACAGGGATGATAACCAACAGAAATTACGTGGCAAGAGGCGCAGAAAAAGAAAAACCGCCGGCCCTGGCCAGCGCCATCAAAGGACGCTTGCCAAAACCGGCGGTCTTAAGCCAGTCAGAAATTATTCTGTATCTGCGGGCATTTTACCTTCCGGAGCCGGACGTTCTGTCAGACGCTTCTCAAAATTGGCATTAAATTGCTTTTTCTGCTCCGGCGTCAGCACGTTATAGATTTTGTTCTGAGTTTCGATGTGCGCCAGCATACGGGCTTTGTGCTGCGCTTCCATTTTATCAATCTGGGCCTGCGCTTTGTCTTTATCGAAGCTGTCGCTGGCGATCAGGTTGTGCATCGCGCGGCGTTCTTCCAGAGACGGGCGCTCGAATTTTTCGCGCTGGGCTTTACGGATGTCGCGAATTTGCTGCTTCTGCGCATCGGTCAGGTTCAGGCCCTGGAACATCATATCGTGATGCGGGCCGCGCGGACCTTTATGGTGCATCATCGGTGCGTTATTCGCGTCAGGTGCCGGGGTCTCCGCCGCCTGTGCCAGATTAGCCGCACCAAGCGCCAGGGTGGAAGCAACGAAGATAGCCGTTAATTTACGCATAATGTTGTCCTTACTTTCAGTTAATTCAGCAACAGATTGTCGCCTTGACGAGATTAATTCTACGGGCAGATTCGTCAATCAGTCAGAGTCTGAGTAAAACAGTGAAAGCATAAAAAACAATTATTGTGCGATTGTGGAGAAAATAAGGAAAAACGGAGGAGAAACTTTTTTAAATATCACAACTGATTGATTGTGAAGAGAGTGTGAGCAGTATATAAGCGCGCCGCTGCAAAATAAAGCGCCACGTTCAGAATTTTCCGTATTATTTTTGCGGCCCACACAGGGCCGCACGTTATTTTATTTCCCGCAGCATTAATCCCGCGCGTAAACCAAGCGCGACGGACGGATTCGGAAACAGCACCCGTTCATTTTCCTGGGCGTAATAGCGCTCATCGTCATCTTCCGCGAGCAGCGTGCCTGCGCTGAATGCCGTGAAATTTTCGGTCTCAGCGGACATATGCAACACAAAGCGATCGCTGCGACGGGTGATTTGCTGCGCCACCTCAAAGCGGCGCGGCGCATCCAGCGCCGCAGGGGCTGGCGAGCCATCCAGCAACGCTGACAGCGCCCGCTGCGTTGGCGCGAACTGGCTGAGATCGTTCTGGCCGAACGGCAGCGCCTTTCCGAGCTCCAGCGTGCAGCTCAGCGCCCCAAAGCGCTCGCACGAAAAGTGCGTGAAGGTGCCGCCCGGCGCGCGGTGAAACACCAACGCCTGTAGCCCGGCGTCGCCAAGCCAGGTGAGAAAATCCTCCGGCCACGCCGTAGTGCGCGCGGGCAGTACGCCAAAGCGCGGGAAGCGCGACGCGCGAATGGCGGTATGCAGATCCAGATGCCAGCGCACCGTTTCATCGCCCGCCGCGAAAAACGTCTCCAGCGCCTGCTCAAGACGTTGGGCGCGGGCGGTTTCCACACCCGGCGTGGCGGTTTGCCAGCGCCCGCCAAACAAACGATTGAGATCGTAATCGATAAACCGGCGACCGGCCCGCAGCGCCGCCGGGCTGCCGAGCACCACCAGCAGTCGCCAGACGAGCGGTTGTTCGCCGCGCACCATCGGCGCGAGGAGCTGCTCCAGCATCTCAACCGGCGCGGTTTCATTACCGTGAATGCCCGCGCTCACCACCAGCGCGCCGCGCACCTCGCCCGCGGGCGTCAGTTGCAGAATGCCTTCATCCAGCCACTCGATAGTCACACCGCCGCGTTGCAGCGTTGTCCTTGCGGGCGTCTCGCCGCGCAGCGTCTTACCAATAAAATCGTCCACAACGTCTCCTTACTGCTGGAACGGATAGACATTGCCGAGCGAAAGCAGGCGCGACAGTTCATCCAGCGCCTCGCGCCCTTCGCGTAGCAACTGCGGGTCCACCAGATCTTCCTGCGTCAGCCGGTCACGGTAATATTTATCCACCCACGCGTTAAGCCGCGTAAAGAGCGCGTCGTTCATCATCACCGCCGGGTTCACCGCCTGGCGCTCGTCGTCCGTCAGCACCACGCGCAGGCGCAGACAGGCGGGGCCGCCGCCGTTGGCCATGCTTTCACGCAAATCAAAAACTTTCAGCTCGCTAACCGGGTTATCCGCCGCCAGCAGCGTATTCAGATAACGCCAGACGCCTTCATGGCGGCGCGACTCCTCCGGCAGCACCAGCACCATGGAACCGTCGTCGCGGCTCAGCAGTTGGCTGTTGAAAAGGTAGGTTTCCACCGCGTCCTGCACCGACACCTCGCCTGCGGGCACCACCAGCGGCGTAAAGCCCGGTACTTTTTCAGCAAGCGCGTCGAACAGCGCCTGCTGATGCAAAAACGCGTGCTCATGGCAGAACAGTACCTGGCGGTTGGAAACCGCAATGACATCGTTATGAAACACGCCCTGGTCGATCACCGCCGGGTTTTGCTGCGCGAACATAACGCGCTGCGGATCCACCTGGTTAAGCCGCGCCACAGCCTGCGACGCTTCCAGCGTCTGGCGCGCCGGGTAGCGGGCGGGCACCAGCGCCCCGCTCTCTTCGCGCCCGTAGATGAAAAGCTGAAGCCCCGGCTCGCCGTAGTCGCCGCCAAGCCGGTTATGGTTGGCCGCGCCTTCGTCGCCGAACATCGCCACCTGCGGCAGCGCGCCGTGTACGGCGAAACGGGATTCATCGCGGAAAATCACCCGCAGCAGCCGTTCGGTGCCGGGCGCTTCGCTGGCGCGGTGGAATTTATTGTTAAGGTTCGCCACGGTCAGATGCACTTTGCCATCCAGCGCGTCGGCGGAAGGACAGACCGTTGCGGCGTTCGCCACCCACATCGACGACGCCGAGCTGGCGGCGGAGAGCAAATGCGGCGCGGCGCGCCAGGCTTTCTCCAGCACCTGTTGATCGCTGCCGGTAAAACCAATCTGGCGCAGCGCCGCGAGGTTTGGGCGTTCCTGCGGCGGGATCACCGCCTGCGGGAAACCGGCGTCCGCCAGCGCTTTCATCTTCGCCAGCCCCTGCTTTGCGGCGAGCTTCGGGTTAGAGACCTGAAAACGATGTTTCGTCGAGGCTTCATTACCGAAAGAGAGCCCGGCGTAGTGGTGGGTCAGCCCCACCAGTCCGTCAAAGTTGACTTCACGTGCTTTCATGCCTGCTCCTTCCCGCTGAAATCGAGGCCGGGGTTTAACGTCTGCGGCAGCGCGAAGGTCGGGCTTTCCAGCGAGGCCATCGGCCAGGCGCAGTAATCGGCCGCATACCAGGCGCTCGGACGGTGATTGCCGGACGCCCCGACGCCGCCGAACGGCGCTGTGCTCGCCGCGCCCGTCAGCGGTTTGTTCCAGTTCACGATACCGGCGCGCGCTTCCAGCAGCAGCTGGTCGAATTTTTCGCGAACCGGCGAAATCAGCCCGCAGGAAAGTCCATAGCGGGTCGCGTTGGCGAGCGTAATCGCGTCGTCGAAATCGTCGTAACGCCAGACGCCCAGCAACGGCCCGAAAATTTCTTCATCCGGCACGTCGCGCACGCCGGTTAGCTCAATAATGCCCGGCGTGAGCAGCGAGCTTCCCGCCTGCACCAGGGCTGGCGTTAACAGCGGCTTGCCGCCGCGCGACAGATGCCCCTGCCAGGCTTCCAGCACACGCTCCGCCGCCTGCGCGCTGATAAGCCCGCCCATAAAGGGCTGCGGCTCGGCGTCCCAGCGGTCGGGGCGCAAACGCCCGGCGATCTCAACGAGGCGCGCCAGGAAGGCGTCGCCCGCGGCACCCCGTTTCACCAGCAGGCGGCGCGCGCAGGTGCAGCGCTGCCCGGCAGTGATAAACGCCGACTGGATAGCCAGATGCACCGCGCCGTCGATATCGTCAGGATCTTCGACAATCAGCGGGTTATTGCCGCCCATCTCCAGCGCCAGGATTTTCTCTGGCTGCCCCGCCAGCTGGCGGTGCAACTGATAACCGGTGCCGGCGCTGCCGGTAAAGAGCAGGCCGTCGAGTTCCGGCCGGGCGGAGAGCGCCTGGCCGGTCGCGCGCGCGCCCTGCACCAGATTCAGCACGCCCGCAGGCAGGCCCGCCTGTTCCCAGAGTTTCATTACGGCTTCGCCGGTGTGCGGCGTCAGTTCGCTCGGTTTAAACACCAGCGTGTTGCCCGCGAGCAGCGCCGGAACGATATGGCCGTTCGGCAGGTGACCGGGGAAGTTATAGGGCCCGAAGACCGCCAGCACGCCATGCGGGCGGTGGCGCAGCGTGGCCGCGCCGTCCGGCATCGGCGAATGCTGTTCGCCGGTGCGGGCCTGGTACGCCTTGAGCGAGATGCCCACTTTATTGATCATCGCGGTCACTTCGGTGGCCGCTTCCCAGCGCGGTTTGCTGGTTTCCAGCGCGATGATGCGCGTCAGTTCGGTTTTATTCGCCTCAAGCAGCGCCGCGAATTTTTCAGCGATAGCCTGACGGTCGGCGAAAGGCCGCTTCGCCCAGGCCGGGAACGCCGCGCGGGCGGCGGCGCAGGCCGCTTGCACCTGCGCGTCGTCCGCCGCATGTCCCTGCCAGAGCAGGCCGCCGCCCACCGGATCGCGTTTTTCCAGCGCTTCGCCCTGCCCCGTTGTCCACTCACCGTTGATCCATAAACTCATACTTTTTTCTCCTCAGGGCACAGGCGCACCAGGCGTACACGATCGCCGTGGCGACATTGCAGGGCATCCAGCGTGGCGGCGTCCAGAATCAGCCTGTCGGCGTCCGGTCTGGCGCGGATCAGCATCACGCGGAAGTTATCGTAATTTTCGTTGGCGACCATACAGGCCGGCAGTTCGTCGTCGATGACCGGCTGGCCTTCCGCCACTTCCACGAGGCGGCTTTTACGGATAGCCCGCACCCGGTCGATATCGCACTCCAGCGTCGGCCCGCCGTCGAAGATGTCGACATAGTTGCGATAGCGGAAGCCTTCGGCCTCCAGCACGGCGCGCGCGGGCGCGGTGTCTTTATGGACCTGGCCAATAACCGACTGCGCCTCTTCGGAAAGAAACTGGGTATAGATAGGATGTTTCGGCATCAGTTCGGCGATAAACGCCTTCTGGCCGGTGCCGCAGAGATAATCGGCGCGGCTGAACTCCATTGAGAAGAAGCGCTGCCCGAGGCTTTCCCAGAACGGCGAGTAGCCATGTTCGTCAATCACCCCACGCATCTCCGCCACCACTTTTTCGTTAAAGCGTTCGCGGAACGCGGCCATAAACATAAAGCGCGATTTGGAGAGCAGATAGCCGTTGCCGTTTTTGCGCCACTCCGGGTCGAGAAACAGCGTGCAGAGCTCGCTGCTGCCGGTGTGATCGTTGCTGAGAAACAGCGTCGGCAGCGCGTTGTAGACATTCAGCTCTTTCGAGGCGTGCACCAGCGTGCCGACGCGGTAGTTATACCAGGGCTCGCTAAGCCCGACGGCCACTTCAATGGCGCAAATGCCGGCAACCGTGCGGCTTTGCGTATCTTCCAATACAAAGACATAGCCCTGATCGCCTGGCGGCAGTTCGCCGCGCCAGGTTTGCAGGGAGCGCTCGACGCGCGCGCTGAGCGTTTTTTCATCTACCGGCAGCGAGGTCAACCCGCCGCCGGTTTTTGCAGCGAGGCGCAATAGCGCCGGAACGTCGTGGTGTGCGACGGGGCGAATCATCATCATGATGCGCCCTCCTTCAGCCAGTTTTCGCAGGCACGCGCCACGCGGGCGAGTCCGGTTTCAATCTCCTGATGGCTTATGTTGAGCGCAGGCGCGAAGCGCAGCACGTTAGCGCCCGCGATCAGCACCATCGCGCCTTCTTTCGCGGCCGCGAGCGAAATCGCCTTCGCCTTGCCTGCATGTTCGTCTTTCAGCACGCAGCCGATGAGCAGCCCCAGGCCGCGGATCTCTTTAAACAGCCCGATGCGCTGGTTGATGGCGTTCAGTTGCTCGACAAACGCGTCGTGACGCGCTTTCACGCCATTAAGCACCTCTGGTGTGTTCACCAGATCCAGCACCTGACCCGCGACCGCCCCCGCCAGCGGGTTGCCGCCGTAGGTGGTGCCGTGCGTACCGACGCCCATCACGGCGGCGCAGCGTTCGGTGGTGAGCATCGCACCAATCGGGAAGCCGCCGCCAAGCGCTTTGGCCGTTGAGAGCACATCCGGCGTCACACCGTAATGCATATAAGCGTAGAGGTGGCCGGTGCGGCCCACGCCGGTCTGCACTTCGTCGAAAATCAGCAGCGCGTTGTGGCGATCGCACAGCTCACGCAGCCCCTGCAGGAAGGCTTTAGTCGCAGGCACCACGCCGCCCTCGCCCTGTACCGGCTCGACAATCACCGCGCAGGTATCGTCATTAATTAACGCGGCGGCGGAATCGAGATCGTTAAACACGGCATGGCTGATTTGCGGCGGCAGCGGCGCGAAATCCTGGGAATAGGCAGGCTGGCCGCCAGCGGAGACGGTAAACAGCGTGCGGCCGTGGAACGCGTTTTTAAAGGCCACGATGCCGCTTTTCTGCGCGCCGTAGTGGTCGTGAGCATATTTGCGGGCGAGCTTCAGCGCCGCCTCGTTGGCTTCCGCGCCAGAGTTACAGAAAAAGACGCGATCGGCGAAGGTGGCGTCGATCAGACGTTTGGCGAGGCGCAGCACCGGCTCGTTGGTATACCCATTGCCGGTATGCCAGATTTTCGCCGCCTGGGTTTCCAGCGCTTCGCGAAGTTTCGGGTGCGCGTGGCCGAGCGCGTTTACCGCGATGCCGCCCGCGAAATCGATATACTCTTTGCCTTCCTGATCCCAGAGCGTGGAACCCTCGGCCCGTACCGGAATAAACGCGGCCGGAGCATAAACGGGGATCATCCACTCATCAAAGTTCTGGCGGGTAATTGACTGCGACATAGCGACCTCGTCCGGTAAATAAAAGGTTGTTTAGTTGTTAATTAAATGTTCATTTGCGCTCTTACTGTAGATTGCACGCTTCGTGCCAGCCAGAGGAGAAAATGCATACCGGAGAGCCAGTGACGCTAAATCAATAGGTTACGAATTGTCGTTATTCACTTTTATTGCATAAAAAGTGAATACTTTTATGACAAAGCGGCCTTCACCATAAAAAAAACCGCACTTTTATGCATTGATAAAATATTGTTCTGGATTTGTGATCGTGACCGGGATTTGCCATGAAAACGCGCCCCTTTTCAGGGCATTCGCGCCGTCATGGTGCAAAAGAATGGGGTTCGCACCGCTTTTAACAATCGTCACAACCTTACCGGGCCGGGAGACGCGCGGGCGGTTTTTCTGTTACCATCGCGCCACTCTTGTTCATCCAGTGTGTTCGCGACTATGAAATTCATCTCTTTTAACATCAATGGCCTGCGCGCCCGCCCTCATCAGCTTGCCGCGCTGGTGGAACAGCATCAGCCGGACGTCATCGGCCTGCAGGAAACTAAAGTCCACGACGATATGTTCCCTCTCGAAGAGGTGGCGAAACTGGGCTACAACGTCTTTTATCATGGCCAGAAAGGCCACTACGGCGTGGCGCTGCTAACCAAAGCAACGCCGGTTTCCGTGCGCCGCGGCTTTCCGGGCGACGGTGAAGAGGCGCAGCGCCGTATCATCATGGCCGAAATCCCTTCTTCTATCGGTGATATTACGGTCATCAACGGCTATTTCCCGCAGGGCGAGAGCCGCGATCACGAGGTGAAATTCCCGGCCAAAGCGAAGTTTTATCAGGATTTGCAGGACTATCTTGAAACAGCGCTGAGCAACGATAAGCCAGTGCTGATTATGGGCGATATGAATATCAGCCCAGGCGATCTGGATATCGGCATCGGCGAAGAGAACCGCAAGCGCTGGCTGCGTACCGGCAAATGTTCGTTCCTGCCGGAAGAGCGCGAATGGATGGGCCGCCTGCTGAACTGGGGGCTTAAAGATACGTTCCGTCACGCTAACCCCGAAACGAGCGACCGCTACTCCTGGTTCGACTACCGCTCGAAAGGCTTTGACGATAACCGCGGCCTGCGCATCGACCTGCTGCTGGCGAGCGATCCGCTGATGGCGCGCCTGGCCGATACCGGCATCGATTACGACATCCGCGCGATGGAAAAACCCTCCGATCACGCGCCGGTCTGGGCGACCTTCTCGCTGTAATCTGTTCCGCTCCTCCTGTACGGGGAGGAGCCTTTGCGGAAAATCACCATGCAAATCATTGATGTCGTGGCGGCAATTATCGTGCGCGAGGGCCGTTTGCTGCTGGCGCAGCGCTCGCCTGATGGCGATCAGCCGGGGCTGTGGGAATTTCCCGGCGGCAAAGTGGAGCCGGGCGAAAGCCAGCCTGCGGCGCTGGCGCGTGAGCTTACCGAAGAGCTGGCGATAAGCGCGCGTATTGGCCCGTATGTGGCAAGCCACACGCGTGAGGTTTCCGGGCGGGTTATTCGGTTACATGCGTGGCAGGTGGACGATTTCGACGGCGAGCCGCAGGCGCTGTGCCACAGTGCGCTCGTCTGGTGTGCGCCGCGCGAGGCGTTCGACTATGCGCTCGCCCCGGCGGATATTCCACTGCTGGAAGCGTTTATGTCCGCACGCGACGCCACACCAGCGGATTCGTGCTGAGGGTTTTCTCGTCGCGCTGGCACTGCAACAGCACGCCATCGGCTTTGATGACCGCCCCTTCTGAGTAGTTCTGATCCTGATAGACGCAGCACTGAACACACTGCTGCTGCGAACGCTGGCCGCCGGTACTGAACACCTCTTCCGGCACGTTGACCTGCACATCCGGACGCAGCCTGTCGGCGCCCGCCGGCAGTGTGGCCAGCAGCGCCAGCGCCGCCAGTAAGCATTTTTTCACTGACACCCCGTTTCCCCTCTTGTGATGTTCCTGATTTCACTATAGCGCGTCGCGCTCTCCTTAAGAGGTTATCGGCGAGACGGGCGCGGAGTTTAGCGCGGCGGTTTACTCCGCCGCAGGCTGGGCGCTACCGCGCTTGCGGGACGCAGGCTTTTTGCCGCCTTTGCCCGCGCGGCGTTTTTGCGCCTGCTGGGGAGCCACCAGACCGCGGAACTGACGCACCGGCGCACTACGCGCCTGATCAATGAGCGTGTAGAGCGTCTGCACCAGCGGCTGCATGAAATCCTGATAGCGGCACTGTTTTTCGCTGATTTGCGTCAGCGTCGATTCCCACTGCGCGGTCATGTCCGGGCGCGCGGCAAGCTCCGGCAATGCGTGGATCAGCGCTTTCCCGGCGGGCGTCGAATGAATATAGCGCCCCTGCTTTTCAAGGAAACCGCGCTTAAACAGAAGCTCGATAATGCCCGCGCGGGTCGCTTCGGTGCCAAGCCCGTCGGTGGCGCGCAGGATCTTCTTCAGATCTTTATCCTGCACGAAACGCGCGATGCCGGTCATGGCCGAGAGCAGCGTGGCGTCAGTAAAGTGGCGCGGCGGCTGGGTCTGGCGTTCAACCACTTCGCCACGCTCGCAGTGCAGCTCGTCGCCTTTTGCCACCACCGGTAGCGGCGTACCGTCGTTCTCTTCGTCGCGCTCTTTCGCGCCCAGCAGCGCGCGCCAGCCCGTTTCCGCCAGAAAGCGCGCTTTGGCGATAAATTTGCCGCCGGCTATCTCAAGCTCAATGACGCATTTGCGAAACTGCGCGTCCTGGCAGAACTGCATCAGGTACTGACGGGCGATAAGCCCGTAGATTTTCGCCTCGCCGTCAGAGAGCGACGCGGGCGCGCTGCGCGCTGTGGGGATAATGGCGTGGTGCGCGTCCACTTTTTTGTCATCCCAGCAGCGGTTGCGGCGCTCCGGATCGACCGCGGGCTGCGGCAGGAGATCCGGCGCGTGAACGCCTATCGCCTTCAGCACCGCATGGCGGCCCGCGAAGTGTTCTTCCGGCAGGTAGCGGCAGTCGGAGCGCGGATACGTAATGAGTTTGTGGGTTTCGTACAGCTTCTGGCAGATATCCAGCACCGTCTGCGCGCTCAGGTTGAAGCGTCTCGCGGCCTCGATTTGCAGCGTCGAGAGCGAGAACGGCAGCGGCGCGGCCTCGCTTTCGCGCTTGTCGTTATAGCTGGTAACCAGCGCAGGCTGTCCTTCAATGCGCTTAACGACATGCTCCGCCAGCGCGCGGTTGAGGAGCCGCCCTTCTTCATCCTGATAAGGCTCGCAGGCCTCGCTTGGCTGCCAGAGGGCGGTAAAGCGCTCCTGCGCGGGCGTAATGATGTGCGCTTTGACCTCAAAGAAATCTTTGGCGACGAAGTTTTCAATCTCTTCGTCGCGCCGCACCACCAGCCCCAGCACAGGCGTCTGGACGCGGCCTACCGAGAGCACGCCCTGGTAGCCCGCGTTCTGCCCGAGCAGCGTCCAGGCGCGCGTCATGTTAATGCCGTAAAGCCAGTCCGCGCGGGCGCGGGCGAGCGCCGAGGTGCTGAGCGGCACAAACTCGCGGTTCTCGCGCAGCTTGTCGATAGCGCGCTCCACCGCCTGCGGGTTGAGATCGTTAATCAGGCAGCGGCGCACCTGCTGGCGCTTTTCCGCAGGCAGTTGCAGGTAGTCGAGCACTTCATCCACCAGCAGTTGCCCTTCGCGATCCGGGTCGCCTGCGTGAACAATCTCCTGCGCCTCGCGCAGCAGCTTTTTGATGACGTTAAGCTGCTTTGCGACAGACGGTTTCGGCTGGAGTTGCCACTTTTCCGGCACGATGGGTAAGTCGGCGAGATTCCAGCGGCCATAACGACTGTCATAGGCGTCCGGCTGCGCCTGCTCCAGCAGATGCCCGACGCACCAGGTGACCACCTGGCCGTTCCCGCACTCAATAAACCCGTCGCCCCGGCGGTGCGGTTTCGGCAACACGTCGGCGATGGCGCGCCCCAGACTGGGCTTTTCGGCAATAAACAACCGCATCGATTAGCGAATCTCCACCATCGGACGGCCGCCGCGCGCGGTTTTCAGCTCGCCAATGGCGCTAAGCGTGATGCCATGCTGTGCCGCCACGGCCTGCACCTGCGCTTCTGCGGCTGGCTCCACCGCCAGCAGCAGGCCGCCGGAGGTTTGCGGATCGCACAGCAGGCTGCGCCAGGCGTCCGGCATGTCGCCCATCAGGTGGCCGTAGCTCGCAAAGTTACGGCTGGTGCCGCCCGGCACCGCGCCCTGCGCGATGTATTCTTCAACGCCTGGCAGTTTCGGCACGGCCTCATACCAGAGCTCCGCCTGCAGGCCCGCGCCCTGGCACACTTCGCTGAGGTGTCCCAGTAGCCCGAAGCCGGTGACATCCGTCATCGCCCGGACGCCGTCGATCTCTGCGAAATCAGCGCCCGCTTTATTCATGGTGCACATCACTTCTGTCGCCAGCCCCTGATGCTCAGGGCGCAGCAGCGATTTTTTCTCGGCGGTGGTCAGCACGCCGATACCCAGCGGTTTGGTGAGAAAGAGTTTGCAGCCCGCCTCGGCGGTGCTGTTTTTCTTCACGCGTTCGGTCGGCACGACGCCTGTGACCGCCAGGCCGAAAATCGGCTCCGGCGCGTCGATGGAGTGGCCGCCCGCGAGCGCAATGCCCGCCTGCTGACACGCAAAGCGCCCGCCTTCCACCACCTCGCGCGCGATTTCCGGCGCGAGCGTGTTAACCGGCCAGCCGAGGATCGCAATCGCCATGATCGGTTTGCCGCCCATCGCGTAGATGTCGCTGATGGCGTTGGTCGCAGCGATTCGGCCGAAATCGAACGGGTTGTCCACGATAGGCATGAAGAAATCCGTGGTGCTGATAACGCTCGTGCCGTTGCCGAGATCGTACACCGCCGCGTCGTCGCGCGTTTCGTTGCCGACAAGCAAGTTGGGGTCGATAAACTTCGCCTGATCGCTGTGCAGGATGGTTTCCAGCACCTTCGGGGAAATTTTACAACCGCAACCTGCTCCGTGGCTGTACTGGGTCAGACGAATCGCTTGCTCACTCATGGACCGCTCCTTGTTTGGTCAGAATCAGGTGATCGTTGTCATTCGATAAAGCGCGCTTATGGTAGCGCCAGAAAGACGGGGTGGTAAGTATGGCTGTCTGAATTGCGCCGCTTTTGCTCACAATCCAGACAGTTTTGCGCGTGGCCTTCAGAAATGACGCACGAAGGGGGCGGTGTCCGGCAGGTTAATCGTGGTGGAGGCCTTCAGTTGCGGCGTGCCGAGGTAGAGAAAACCGACAATCTGATCCTGCTCGCGGCATTCAAACGCCTCGCGCACCAGAGCGTTGTCGGTAAACGGCCCGCTGCGCCAGATGCCGTTAAAGCCCTGGGCGAGCGCCGCCATCTGCATCGCCATCACCGCGCAACCTGCGCTGACCACCTGCTCCCAGCGCGGCACTTTGTGGTGTTCTTCGCAATGCGCCACCACGGTGATGATAAGCGGCGCGCGGAACGGCGCGTTGCGGGCTTTGTCGATGGCCTTCTCATCCTGACCGTCAGCGATGGCGGCTTTCTCCAGCAGCGCGCTGAAACGCTCGCGCCCTTCGCCTTCAATGATAAAGAAACGCCACGGCTGCAGTGTGCCGTGATCCGGCGCGCGCAGGCCCGCCCGCAGAATATTTTCCAGCGCGTCGCCCGCTGGGGCAGGCTCAGCGAGACGTGAGGCGCTGCGGCGGTTGACCAGCATATCTAATGCATCCATCTCAACTCTCCTTTGATGATTTTTACTCATAAAATTAACACAGCGGTATGTTTTGTTACACCCTGCCCGCGTTTCCTGCTGACAAGCCCGCCCGTGGTATTTACACTTTGTCGGCGTCCCGCCTGTAGCGGGAGGTTACGGGGTTCCCCGTTATTCACGGATTAGGGAGAGTAAATGCGTACCCTTTGGCGAATTATTGCCGGATTCTTTAAGTGGACCTGGCGCCTGCTCAATATCATCAGAGAGCTGGTGATGAATCTGCTGTTTCTCCTGCTGGTGCTGGTGTGCGTCGGCGTCTGGATGCAGTTTAACAGCGGCCCGTCTGAGCCCGGACGCGGCGCGCTGCTGCTTGATATCAGCGGCGTGGTAGTGGATAAACCGTCGGTCAATAATAAGCTTGGCGCGCTGGGCCGTCAGCTCTTTGGCGCAAGCTCCGACCGCTTACAGGAAAATTCGCTGTTTGATATCGTCAATGCGATTCGCCAGGCGAAGGACGATCGCAATATCACCGGCATCGTGCTGGATCTGAAAGATTTCGCCGGCGCCGATCAGCCGTCGATGCAGTATATCGGCAAGGCGCTGCGCGAATTCCGCGACGCCGGCAAACCGGTGTACGCCATCGGCGAAAGCTACAGCCAGGGCCAGTATTACCTCGCGAGCTTCGCCAATAAGATTTGGCTCTCGCCGCAGGGCACCGTCGATCTGCACGGCTTCGCCACCAATGGCCTCTACTACAAATCACTGCTCGATAAGCTGAAAGTGACCACGCATGTGTTCCGCGTCGGCACCTATAAATCCGCCGTCGAGCCGTTTATCCGCGACGATATGTCGCCCGCCGCCCGTGAAGCCGACAGCCGCTGGATTGGCGAACTGTGGCAGAACTACCTCGGCACGATCGCGGCTAACCGTCAGGTACCGGCAAGCCAGATCTTCCCTGGCGCTCAGGCGATGATCGCGGGTCTTGAAGCCGCAGGCGGCGATACCGCGAAATACGCGCTCGACAATAAGCTGGTGGATGAACTGGCGAGCAGCGCGGCCATCGACAAAGCGCTGGTGAAACAGTTTGGCTGGAGCGACAAGGATAAAGATTTCCGCGCCGTCAGTATTTACGACTACCCGGTGAACAAGCCGTCCGAACAGGGCGAGAGCATTGCCGTGGTGTTCGCTAATGGCGCCATCATGGATGGCGAAGAGACGCCGGGGAACGTCGGCGGTGATACCACTGCCGCGCAGATCCGCGACGCGCGTCTGGATCCGAAAGTGAAAGCCATTGTGCTGCGGGTGAACAGCCCGGGCGGCAGCGTGACGGCTTCAGAAACCATCCGCCAGGAGCTGGCGGCGGCGAAAGAAGCCGGTAAACCGGTGGTGGTGTCGATGGGCGGCATGGCGGCGTCCGGCGGTTACTGGATCTCCACACCCGCTAACTACATCGTTGCGAACCCCAGCACGCTCACCGGCTCTATCGGTATCTTTGGTGTTATCAACACGATGGAAAACAGCCTGGATGCGATTGGCGTGCATACCGACGGCGTGGCGACCTCGCCGCTCGCCGATGTGTCGGTGACCAAAGCGCTGCCGCCGGAAGTGCAAAAGCTGATGCAGTTAACCATCGAAAACGGTTATCAGCGCTTTATCGGCCTGGTGGCGCAGTCGCGTAACAAAACCCCGCAGCAGATTGACCAGATTGCGCAGGGCCACGTCTGGACGGGTGAAGACGCGAAGCAAAACGGTTTGGTGGACAGCCTTGGCGATTTCGACGACGCCGTGAAGAAAGCCGCCGAGCTTGCGAAGCTGAAATCCTGGCATCTCGATTTCTATCAGGATGAGCCTGGCTTTATCGATATGGTGATTGCCAACCTGACCGGCTCGGTGCACGCGATGCTGCCGCAGGCGCTTCAGGCCTGGCTGCCTGCGCCGGTGGCAGATGCGGCGCTGGCGGCGAAGAAGGAAGGCGATAAGCTCGCGGCCTTTAACGATCCGCAGAACCGTTACGCTTTCTGCCTCACCTGCGGCGACGTGCGCTAACGCGTCAGCGTCGACCCTGTCACAGCCCGGCCAGCGCCGGGCTGATTTTTTTGCGCAGCACCTCTATACTGCGCGGGTTTATGCACAACGAAAGCTGACCTATGCAAAAGAAATCGATTTACGTTGCCTATACCGGCGGCACCATCGGTATGCAACGCTCCGAACACGGCTACATTCCCGTCTCCGGCCATCTCCAGCAGCAGCTCGCCCAGATGCCGGAGTTTCACCGCCCCGAAATGCCGGATTTCACCATTCACGAATATGCGCCCCTGATGGACTCTTCCGATATGACGCCGCAGGACTGGCAGCATATCGCCGAAGATATCAAAGCCCATTACGATGAATATGACGGCTTTGTGATCCTGCATGGCACCGATACGATGGCGTTCACGGCGTCGGCGCTCTCGTTTATGCTGGAGAATCTCAGCAAGCCGGTTATCGTCACCGGCTCGCAGATCCCGCTCGCTGAGCTGCGCTCCGACGGGCAGACCAACCTGCTGAACTCCCTCTACGTGGCGGCGAACTACCCGATTAGCGAAGTGACGCTGTTCTTCAACAACCGGCTCTATCGCGGCAACCGCACCACCAAAGCCCACGCTGACGGTTTCGACGCGTTTGCCTCCCCTAACCTGCCGCCGCTGCTGGAAGCGGGCATTCATATTCGTCGCCTGAATACGCCACCTGCCCCACACGGCCACGGCGAACTGTGCGTGCACCCGATCACCCCGCAGCCTATCGGCGTGGTGACGATCTATCCGGGCATTTCCGCTGACGTGGTGCGTAACTTCTTACGCCAGCCGGTGCGGGCGCTGATCCTGCGCTCTTACGGTGTCGGCAACGCGCCGCAGCACGGCGAGTTCCTCAAAGAGTTGCAGGAAGCGTGCTCGCGCGGGATTGTGGTGGTTAACCTGACGCAGTGTATGTCCGGCAAAGTGAACATGGGCGGCTATGCTACCGGCAACGCGCTGGCCCATGCGGGCGTCATCAGCGGCTTCGACATGACGGTCGAGGCGACGCTCACCAAACTGCACTATCTGTTAAGCCAGGGGCTGGAGCCGCAGGCAATTCGCGAAGCGATGATGCGTAACCTGCGCGGCGAGCTGACCCCGGACGATTAAAAGGAGCATGGTATGAATTCACGCGCCCTGCTGCTGGTGGATCTGCAAAACGATTTTTGCGCCGGCGGCGCGCTGGCGGTCGCGGAAGGCGACAGCACGGTGGATATCGCGAACGCGATGATTGAATGGTGTCAGAGCCGCGGCGAGCCGGTGGTGGCAAGCCAGGACTGGCACCCGGCGAACCACGGCAGTTTTGCTTCCGTTCAGCACGCCGAGCCGTTCACGCAAGGCACGCTCGACGGCCTGCCGCAGACCTGGTGGCCGGATCACTGCATTCAGGAGAGCGACGGCGCGGCACTCCATCCGCTGCTGAACCAGAAGGCCATTGAACAGCGCTTTTACAAAGGCGAGAACCCGGCGATTGACAGCTACAGCGCGTTTTTCGATAACGGACACCGTCAGAAAACCGCGCTCGACGCCTGGCTGCGTGAGCATGGCGTAAGCGAGTTGATCGTTATGGGGCTTGCGACCGACTACTGCGTCAAATACACGGTGCTCGACGCGCTAAGGCTGGGGTATACGGTGAATGTGATCACCGACGGCTGCCGTGGCGTTAACCTGACGCCGCAGGCGAGTATGCTGGCGTTTCAGGAGATGGCGGCGAGCGGCGCCACGCTTTATACGCTCGACGACTGGCGTGAAACGCAGGCATAAACCGCATCAGTCATCCGTTGCTTCATGAAAAAAGGCCGCTGAGCAATCCGCGGCCTTTTTTATAGCTTCAGCACATTTCAGCTTACTCTGGCTTGAGCGTGGCGATGGGCTGCTGATTGATGCCAAATTCCGCCTTCAGCTGCTGCTTGCTTTTCATCACCAGCTGGCCGTCAGTGCCGATCGTCATATGCTGCGGATTGGTGTTGTGGCGCATCTGCCAGAGCATCACCAGTTGCAGGCTGTTTTCTTTCTGCTCGGGCGTGAGCGCCACGCCATCGGGCCATTTTCCGAGTTCTACGGCGGTCGCGAGACGCTCGTAAACCTCCGGCGTCATGCTGCTAATCAGGTCTTCCAGGTTCATAAAAACGCGCTCCAGTGGAATAATTTGCTGAATCGATTCTTCAGCCTTTGATTTGCTCGCCGTTATCGTCATCGGTGAAGCTCAGCGACGCCGAATTGACGCAGTAGCGCTCGCCGGTGGGCTGCGGGCCATCCGGGAAGACATGTCCCAGGTGCGCGTCGCAGTTGCCGCAGCGGATTTCAATGCGCTGCATGCCGTGCGAGTAATCGTTAAGGTAGCGGATCGAATCTTCGCTTACCGGCTCGTAAAAGCTCGGCCAGCCACAGCCGGAATCATACTTGGTTTCAGAGTTGAACAGCGGCGCATCGCACACCAGACAGTGGTAGACGCCATCACGCTTGTTATGCAGCAGACGCCCGGTATACGGCGGTTCCGTACCGTGATTCTGGGTGACATAGAACTGCATTTCCGTCAGGGTGTTTTTCAGGTCGTCCTGGGAGTTTTGATTGGCCATAAGGTGACATCTCGGAGAGGTTTAAGCAGTTACATTACCTGCAATATTCTAACAAAACATTAACAGTAACGCGTACACTTTTGGTCTAAACTTAGCACTGAAAATGCAGCAGACAAGCAAACGTGATTAACATCACACTTTTGTTTTCGGCGCCCTTTTAAATTCCTCTCAGCGTCCCCATATGGACCTGAGCCCAAAAGGAAGAGTGAGGTGAGTCAGTCGTGCAAAGCTTGTCCATAGGATTGATTTGTCGCAATGATTGACACGATTCCGCTTGACGCTGCGTAAGGTTTTTGTAATTTTACAGCCAACCTTTTATTCACTAACAAATAGCTGGTGGAATATATGACTATCAAAGTAGGTATCAACGGTTTTGGCCGTATCGGTCGCATTGTTTTCCGTGCTGCTCAGAAACGTTCTGACATCGAGATCGTTGCAATCAACGACCTGTTAGACGCTGACTACATGGCCTACATGCTGAAGTATGACTCTACTCACGGCCGTTTCGACGGTACCGTTGAAGTTAAAGACGGTCATCTGATCGTTAACGGTAAAAAAATCCGCGTTACCGCTGAAAAAGACCCGGCTAACCTGAAGTGGGACGAAGTGGGCGTGGACGTGGTTGCTGAAGCAACCGGTATCTTCCTGACCGACGAAACCGCACGTAAACACATCACCGCTGGCGCGAAAAAAGTTGTTCTGACTGGCCCGTCCAAAGACAACACTCCGATGTTCGTTCGTGGCGCTAACTTTGATAAATATGCAGGCCAGGACATCGTGTCCAACGCTTCCTGCACCACCAACTGCCTGGCACCGCTGGCGAAAGTTATCAACGACAACTTCGGCATCATCGAAGGTCTGATGACCACCGTTCACGCGACCACCGCAACTCAGAAAACCGTTGACGGCCCGTCTCACAAAGACTGGCGCGGCGGCCGTGGCGCAGCTCAGAACATCATCCCGTCCTCTACCGGCGCTGCTAAAGCTGTAGGTAAAGTACTGCCGGAACTGAACGGCAAACTGACTGGTATGGCGTTCCGCGTTCCGACCCCGAACGTATCTGTTGTTGACCTGACCGTTCGTCTGGAAAAAGCAGCGACCTACGAGCAGATCAAAGAAGCTATCAAGAAAGCCGCTGAAGGCGAAATGAAAGGCGTTCTGGGTTACACCGAAGATGACGTGGTTTCCACCGACTTCAACGGCGAAGTATGCACTTCAGTGTTCGATGCTAAAGCAGGTATTGCACTGAACGACAACTTCGTGAAACTGGTTTCCTGGTACGACAACGAAACCGGCTACTCCAACAAAGTACTGGACCTGATCGCTCACATCTCTAAATAAGTGAGATGAGATTCTGATCTTAAGGGCGACTTCGGTCGCCCTTTTTATTTGGATTTAAGACAGAGGATTGCCAGAAATGATCAATACGCTTTTTGCCCTGCCGGTGTCTGAGCAGTTAACGCCTTACCTCTCCCGTCGCCAGCATGACGAGCTGGATATCATCGTTATCGACCATCCGCAGGTCCGCGCCGCCGTGGCGCTGCAGGGCGCGCACCTGCTGTGCTGGAAACCGGCTGGTGAAGAAGAGGTGTTATGGCTGAGCGCCAACACGCCGTTTAAAAAAGGTGTCGCACTGCGTGGCGGCGTGCCTGTCTGCTGGCCGTGGTTTGGCCCGTCGGCGCAAAAAGATCTGCCCTCGCACGGTTTCGCACGCAACCTGCCGTGGAATCTGAGCGCCCATAATGAAGACGACAACGGCGTGGTGCTGACGTTTGAACTGCACGCAAGTGACGCGAGCCGTAAGCTCTGGCCGCACGATTTCACTCTTTATGCGCGCTATAAGCTCGGCAAAACCTGCGAAATGGAACTGGAAGCGCACGGCGAATTCGAAACCACTTCCGCACTCCACTCTTATTTCAACGTGGGCGATATCGCCGACGTGAAAGTGAGCGGGCTTGGCGAGGCGTATATCGACAAAGTGAATGGTGGCGAGGAAGGCAAACTCAACGGCGGCGTGCAGGCGTTTCCGGACCGTACCGATCGCGTTTACCTGAACCCGGAAGGATGCAGCCTGATCCATGACGATGCGCTTAACCGCACTATCGAAGTCGTGCATCACCACAACAGCAATGTGGTGGGCTGGAACCCAGGCCCGGCGCTCTCCGTCAGCATGGGCGACATGCCGGATGACGGCTATAAGACGTTCGTTTGCGTGGAAACCGCCTGCGTGACCACACCGCAGCAGACGCGTGAAGATAAACCCTCACGCCTCTCCCAGACGCTGCGCGTCGTTAAAAAAGCCTGATAACCAACGGCCTCGCGAATAGCGGGGCCTTTTTTATCCGCCCTTCCCTGTTTTCCGTGAGCCTGCGCCATAAAAAAGGGCGCCATAAGGCGCCCCAAAAATCGCGTTACACATCAGAACGTGTAAGTTACGCCGGTAGACAGCAGCGCAGACCAGGAACGGTCAACCATCGGGCTGTCTTTGGCTTCGTCGCTCAGGTGGGTGTAACGGCCGCTGCCGTAAACGCTCCAGCTGTCAGAGAGACGATAGACGGCGGTCAGCTCAGCATACGGCGCCCAGCCATCGTCAGCGTCATAGCGGTCAAGCCCGCTGCGGCGCGACTCTTTGCCGCTCACGCCATAGTAGTAGTCATTCTGGTTTTCACTGCTCCACTCAACACCGATGCCCGGCGTCAGGGTAAGGCCGCCGTTGGTGTAACGATAAAGCCACGCCAGATCCCACACGATACCGTTGCTGTTATCCAGCGTATCGGCCGCGAGAGAGGTACGCAGATAGCCATACGGCGTATTGTGTACGTAAGAGAGGCCCGCCATCAGCGTGGATTTGCGCTCGTCCAGACGGCGCAGCGCACGGCTGTCGCTGTCGCCCGGCTTGAAGTGCAGCGGCGAATAGTACGCCATAATGGAAAGCTTATCGGCAGTGTCATTCCACAGGTAGTAACCCGCGCCAAGGCCGCGTACCCAGAAGTTATCGCCTTCATAGTTGATAACAGGCAGAGGATAAACGTCACGGTCGTACTGTTTATAAGGGTTTACCACCCATCCTGCACCCGCGCCAACTGACAGTTTTCCTTCTGCATGCGCAAAGGTTGCGGCTGAAGCCATAAGGGCACCCAGTGCCAGAAATTTGAATGTGCTCACAATCCATCAAGTCCTTTAGTCAAATGATCGGCTCGCGAAGTGTAACCGCCCCTTACGCTTCACCCCAAATTTTTTCGCACTTCTTTACATCATTGGATCGCGCAGCCTCGCATTTTCGCATGACAGGCGGCTTGCAATTTTATGACCTGACGGTGAATTCACGCCGTAAATGTAAATCCGCCAGCAGAAACAACGGGATGAGTGCTTGATTAATCACTGAATCCCTCATAAGGCGGCATGCAAGATTTTCAAATGCCATCTACGCTTAAAATTAAGAAGGTGCATTACCCTGACCGCAGTAGCACAGTGCAACGCGCAAAAAAAATGCTTAAGTTGGCATTAGGGTTGCTGTACTCAGAATACGTCTTCCGGGAGCCTCCACTATTCATATGAACGGCTCTTAAACCTGTGCTAAAAAACGAAAGGACGGCATGCCATGAATATATTCGATCACTATCGCCAGCGCTATGAAGCTGCCAAGGACGAAGAGTTCACACTGCAGGAATTTCTTACCGTTTGCCGGCAGGATCGCAGTGCATATGCAAATGCGGCGGAACGGCTATTGATGGCCATCGGTGAGCCAGTGATGGTGGATACTGCCCAGGAGCCACGGCTCTCCCGTCTCTTTTCGAACCGGGTGGTCGCCCGGTATCCGGCGTTTGAAGAGTTTTATGGCATGGAAGAGGCCATTGAGCAGATTGTGTCGTACCTGAAACACGCGGCGCAGGGTCTGGAAGAGAAGAAACAGATCCTCTATCTGTTGGGGCCGGTGGGCGGCGGTAAATCGTCGCTTGCCGAGCGTCTGAAATCGCTGATGCAGCGCGTGCCGATTTATGTGCTGAGCGCCAACGGCGAGCGCAGCCCGGTCAACGATCACCCGCTGTGCCTGTTCAACCCGCAGGAAGACGCGCAAATTCTGGAAAAAGAGTACAACGTTCCGCGCCGCTATCTCGGCACGATTATGTCGCCGTGGGCCGCGAAGCGGCTGCATGAGTTTGGCGGCGACATCACCAAATTCCGCGTCGTCAAAGTCTGGCCGTCGATTCTCGAGCAAATCGCTATCGCGAAAACCGAGCCGGGCGATGAAAACAACCAGGATATCTCCGCGCTGGTGGGTAAAGTGGATATCCGTAAGCTTGAGCACCACGCGCAAAACGATCCGGACGCCTACGGCTACTCCGGCGCGCTCTGCCGCGCCAACCAGGGAGTGATGGAATTTGTCGAGATGTTTAAAGCGCCGATTAAAGTGCTGCACCCACTGCTGACGGCGACGCAGGAAGGGAACTACAACGGGACGGAAGGTATTTCCGCCCTGCCCTTTAACGGCATTATTCTCGCGCACTCCAACGAATCGGAATGGGTCACGTTCCGTAATAACAAAAACAACGAGGCGTTCCTTGACCGTGTCTATATCGTCAAGGTGCCTTACTGCCTGCGTATTTCGGAAGAGATCAAAATCTACGAAAAACTGCTTAACCACAGCGAGCTGTCGCATGCGCCCTGCGCGCCCGGCACGCTGGAAACCCTGGCCCGTTTCTCGATCCTCTCGCGCCTGAAAGAGCCGGAAAACTCCAGCATCTATTCAAAAATGCGCGTCTATGACGGCGAAAGCCTCAAGGACACCGACCCGAAAGCGAAGTCTTATCAGGAGTATCGCGACTACGCGGGCGTCGATGAAGGCATGAACGGGCTCTCGACCCGTTTCGCGTTCAAAATCCTCTCACGCGTTTTCAACTTCGATCATACCGAAGTGGCCGCGAACCCGGTGCATCTTTTCTATGTGCTGGAGCAGCAGATCGAACGTGAACAGTTCCCGCAGGAACAGGCGGAGCGGTATCTGGAATTCCTGAAAGGCTATCTGATTCCGAAATACGCCGAATTTATCGGTAAAGAGATTCAGACAGCGTATCTGGAGTCTTACTCCGAATATGGCCAGAACATCTTTGACCGCTACGTCACCTATGCGGATTTCTGGATCCAGGATCAGGAGTACCGCGACCCGGATACCGGTCAGCTGTTTGACCGCGAATCGCTCAACGCGGAGCTGGAAAAAATCGAGAAACCGGCGGGCATCAGCAACCCGAAAGATTTCCGCAACGAAATCGTCAACTTCGTGCTGCGCGCCCGTGCCAACAATAATGGCCGAAATCCAAACTGGACCAGCTATGAGAAGCTGCGCACGGTTATCGAGAAGAAAATGTTCTCGAACACCGAGGAGCTGCTGCCGGTTATCTCCTTTAACGCCAAAACTTCCACTGATGAGCAGAAGAAACACGACGATTTTGTCGATCGCATGATGGAAAAAGGCTATACCCGCAAACAGGTGCGTCTGCTTTGCGAATGGTATCTGCGCGTGCGTAAGTCGTCCTGACGAATCGCCCGGCGGCGTTCGCGCTGACCGGGCCTACAACGAAGCGAACCGGACGCCGGAGCGCTCTGCGCATCCGGCGATGACGGTTCGGCAGAAAGAAAGTTGGCAATGCAGTACGGGGGGCATATGACCTGGTTCATAGACCGACGTCTTAACGGCAAAAACAAGAGCACGGTAAACCGCCAGCGCTTCTTGCGCCGTTACAAAGCACAGATCAAACAGTCGATCTCCGAGGCGATTAACAAGCGCTCGGTGACCGACGTCCAGAGCGGTGAATCCGTTTCGATTCCGAATGACGATATCAGCGAACCGATGTTCCATCAGGGGCGCGGCGGCCTGCGCCATCGCGTGCATCCGGGTAACGATCATTTCGTCCAGAACGATCGCATTGAGCGCCCGCAGGGCGGCGGAGGGGGCGGCGGCAGCGGACAGGGCCAGGCGAGCGCCGACGGCGAGGGCCAGGATGAGTTCGTGTTCCAGATCTCCAAAGATGAATATCTCGATCTGCTGTTTGAAGATCTCGCCCTGCCGAATCTGAAAAAGAATCAGCACCGGCAGCTAAACGAATATAAAACGCATCGCTCGGGCTACACCTCCAACGGCGTGCCCGCCAATATCAGCGTGGTGCGCTCGCTGCAAAACTCGCTGGCGCGCCGCACCGCGATGACCGCGGGCAAGCGCCGGGTGCTACGCGAGCTGGAAGCGAATCTGGACGAAGCACTCAGGAGCGAACCGGCGCAACTGCTTGAAGAGGAGCGGTTACGCCGGGAGATCGCCGAACTGCGCGCCAAAATCGACCGTGTCCCGTTTATCGACACCTTCGATCTGCGCTACAAGAACTTTGAAAAACGCCCGGAGCCGTCAAGCCAGGCGGTGATGTTCTGCCTGATGGACGTCTCAGGCTCGATGGATCAGGCCACCAAAGATATGGCCAAACGCTTTTATATTCTGCTCTATCTGTTCCTGAGCCGGACCTATAAAAACGTCGATGTGGTCTATATCCGCCACCATACGCAGGCGAAAGAAGTGGATGAACATGAGTTTTTCTATTCCCAGGAGACCGGCGGGACCATTGTATCCAGCGCGCTGAAGCTGATGGATGAAGTGGTGAAAGCCCGTTACGATCCGGCACAGTGGAATATATACGCCGCGCAGGCTTCTGACGGCGATAACTGGGCCGACGATTCACCGCTCTGTCACGAAATTCTGGCTAAGAAAATCCTGCCGGTGGTGCGATATTACAGTTATATCGAAATCACCCGCCGCGCCCACCAGACGCTGTGGCGTGAATATGAGGATTTGCAGGCGAAATATGAGAATTTCGCGATGCAGCATATTCGCGATCAGGATGATATCTACCCGGTATTTCGTGAGCTGTTTCATAAGCAGGCCAGCGAAAACTGGAGCTAAGCACAGGGCCGACGCGTGTCGGCCCTTTACATTTCTTATCAACTTATCTTTAATTAAAGTGACACTTAACCTTTATGTCAGCCCCGCTTAAATAAATGAAAATTCTTAACCAGAATATTAAGTAACGCACCGGTTCCTTATTAATAACCCTACAGATTTTACTTACAGCCGGTTCGCTATCAGTTATAGTGAGCGGCATTATAAAATAACGACGCGGCGCCGTCGCAGGACCTCCGTGAATCATGTTTAACAGGGTCTCATTGGGCTTGAATAAGACGTCCGGGATGGTGGGGATAATCTTCGCCAGCATATTTGCCATCCTGGCTGTTGCGCAAATTGTGTACTGGCGGACAGAGTCCAGTCGAATAGAAGCGTATAGCCAGTCGCTACTGGAACGCGCCGTCACGCTTTTACAGCAGGCAAACTCGCTTGCTGCCCGCGAGATGAAAATGGCGCATTATTCTCCCTGTAGCGAAGCCGATCTTAATTCACTGCGCACACTGTTGTGGGAATACCAGATGATCAAAGATGTCGGGCGCACCGGCTCTCGCGGGATTATCTGCTCGGCGCTCTGGGGACATCTTCCTGTTCCACAACCGCTGACCGCGACGGAAAATATCGTCAGTCGCGACGGCGCCCGCTGGTTATTAAATCTGCCGCTGACCGAAACGATTAACGTCAGTGCCTGGTGGCGCAACGATCTGCTGGTGATATTTTCTCCCTTCGTTTTCACCCGCTTTGAAAATGACGCCGGGACGGCCCACTACAGCGCGATAATTACCAATTCACAACGCGACCATCGCTGGTTTACGCTTGGACCGACGCAGGCGTCATTATCTGAAACCAATACCACCTCGCATTATGCCTGGTATTTCATCACCAAAGAGCGTTGCAATGCGCAATACGATCTCTGCGTCATTGCCGGTACGCATCCTTATGGCCTGCTCCAGGCGCGCTGGTATACCCTCGTATTGCTTATCGCGCTCGGCATTATCCTCGGGTCACTGCTCTGCGCTTGCCTGGCGCTGTATCGAAAAAAACAGACATCACTGCCTGTTCGTCTTGAAAATGCGTTGAAAAACGGCGACTTGCGGGTAGCTTATCAGCCCATTTATGAAATCGAAACCGGCCGGATGAAAGGTATGGAAGCGCTGCTGCGCTGGCACGATCATAACGGCGATGCCGTCCCGCCCGATATTTTTATCCCGCTGGCGGAAAAAGAAGGCATGATGAGTAAAGTCACCGAATTTGTGACGACCCAGGCTATTGCGGAAACGGTGGAATTACTGGAACCTTATGACCTGACGCTCAGCATTAATATTAGCCTCAACGATCTCTTTTCCCGGCATTATCTCGATTTTCTTACGCAATTAACGCACAAAACGGGTCTTGCGGCGAATCGCATTATGCTGGAAATAACGGAGCGGGAAAATGCCACGCTCGCGCATATGGAAGCGGCCATCGCGTTATTTAAGCAACATGGTTTTTTAATTGCGCTGGATGATTTCGGTACCGGTTATTCAACCATATCCTGGCTTTCGCGCCTGCCGATTGATGAAGTGAAAGTGGATAAAAGCATTACCGATGCGATAGGCACACCAACGCTGAATAAAACGCTACTGGTCAATTTAGTTGAGATGCTGAAAGCGATGCCCCAGCAGGTGGTATTTGAAGGGCTTGAACAGCGGTTGCAGGTGGATTACTTACAGGATAATTTTCCGGGCTGCTATGGCCAGGGATGGTGGTTTTCCCGCCCTATCGACAGCCAGGCGCTGCGCTTATTACTGACGATGCAGGCAAAATAAAACAGCAGCCCTGAGGCTGCTGCGATAACAGATAAAATTAATGGGCCGGATTATTTACGTCCGCCGCTGTGGCTGTTCTGGCCACCTTTTTTACCTGCTTCAGACGCGCGTTCCGGGTCATTTTTAAAATTCCCGCCGCTCTGCTGTCCGCCTTTTTTACCCGCTTCTGATGCTTTTTCACGATTTTCGGCAAAATTGCCGGAACCACCACGATGTTCTGCCATAACAGCCTCCGGGATTGGGTTAGTGTTACCAGAAAAAAGGTCAATACTGAAAAAATATCATCTGCCGAAAGTATCCTTACACTTGACAGCAAGAGCGCGCCTCCATGCATTTTTTCGCAAGCGTCGCTTTGTTCAGGGTATTCCCGGCAAAGCACCGATTGTGAAACCGTCTCGCCACATTCCGGCGCTGCGCTTATTACGACGTGTCAACATGGAGATATTATTGTCTGCCTGATGACTGCCGCCGTCTTCATAAGACACTCTTATGACTCTAATACAGCTTCGCAAAGTAAGCCAAACGACAGAGTTTATTTTTTGTGAGAAATGGCTCTAGCTTGTTTATTTTATTTACTTTTATTTTGTGAAAATTTACTGGCGTTGCAAAATAAGCGAACCGCCAGTAAGGTGGAAAACATTATCCTTTAAACGAGGCGACAGAATGAAAGGTACGGATATTCACCAGCAACTCGTGGATTTACTGACCCACGGGCAGGCGCGGTTTCGCGTGATGGAACATGAGGCGATGGGCAAATGCGAGGCGGTCTCGGAAATTCGCGGTACGCGATTAAGCCAGGGCGCCAAGGCGCTGGTCTGTAAAATCAAAGGTAATGGCGTTAAGCAGGTGGTGCTGGCGGTACTGGGCGCCGATCTCCAGGCGGATCTTGCACAGCTCGCGCAGCATCTCGGTGGCACCAAAGCGTCGCTGGCAAGCCCGGCGGAAGTTGATGCGCTTACCCGCTGCGTCTTCGGCGCTATTCCGCCGTTCAGTTTTCACCCGGAACTCAAACTGGTGGCCGATCCGCTGCTCTTTGAGCGCCACGACGAAATTGCCTTTAATGCCGGTCTGCTCGAAAAATCGATTATCATGGACACCGCCGACTATCTGCGGCTCGCCAAACCCACACTGGTGGCTTTTCATCGCGCGCCGTCTACCAGCGCCGCTCCAGATACCGCACCGCAATAACCAGCGTGGCGGCGGTGGCGAAAAAGAACGTGGTTATCCAGAGCGCATCGGGCGAGAGTAGATCGTTCATCGTTTCTCCGGGTGTCTCGCGTTAAGAACAGTGGGATGCTGATTCCACTGATAGCGCCTTTTGATTGCAGAATAATGACGACAGGCGGCACGCTTTCTTTTTCTGGCAAGGAGCTAAAGATGTTTGATATCACGCTGCTTATCCTGCTGGCGCTCGCCGGGCTTGGGTTTGTCAGCCACAACATGACCGTGACGGTCTCTGTGCTGGTGCTGATTGTGATTCGTATGACGCCGCTCAGCGCGTGGTTTCCTTGGGTGGAAAAACAGGGCGTCACCATCGGGATTATTATTCTGACTATCAGCGTGATGGCGCCCATCGCCAGCGGCACCCTGCCCACCTCCACCCTCTTCCACGCCTTTTTAAACTGGAAATCGCTGGTCGCTATCGCCGTCGGGATTTTTGTCTCCTGGCTTGGCGGCAAAGGTGTGGCGCTCATGGGCAGTCAGCCGTCGATTGTCGCCGGGCTGCTGGTCGGCACCGTCCTTGGCGTGGCGCTCTTTCGCGGCGTACCGGTAGGGCCGCTTATCGCCGCAGGCCTGGTTTCTTTACTGATTGGCCGTCAGTAGAATCGTTGTTACCACTCTTTTACCCGCTGTACTCGCGCAGCGCCACAGCGTCTGCGTGTAGATGAGGAACGAATGACTAACCTGACTTCCGGGCGTCGCGGCGGCTGGCTGCTGCTGGCGGGCCTGTTGACCATCGCGACCACCCTTCGCGTTACCTTTACCGGGGCGGCGCCGCTGCTGGACGCTATCCGCGTTGATTTCTCCCTCTCCACAGCGGCGACAGGGCTTCTGACCACGTTGCCGCTGCTGGCCTTCGCGCTGGTATCGCCGCTGGCGGCGGGCAGCGCGCGGCGTTTCGGGATGGAGCGCAGCCTTTGCGGGGCGCTGCTGCTTATCTGCGCGGGCATTCTTCTGCGCTCCTCCGGCAGTGCGGCAGCGCTCTTTGCCGGCACCGCGCTTATCGGCTGCGGAATAGCCATCGGCAACGTGCTGCTGCCTGGCATGATCAAGCGGGATTTTCCGGGCAAGGTGGCGAAACTCACCGGCGCGTATTCGCTGACGATGGGACTTGCGGCGGCGGCAGGATCGGCGCTGGTGGTGCCGGTCGCAGCCCTTAGTGGCGGCTGGCGCGGCGCGCTGCTGGCGCTGATTGTCTTTCCGCTGCTTGCTCTGCTGCTCTGGCTGCCGCAATTACGCTCTTCCCGCCACGATACCGTCGGCGGCAACGCGGCGGCGCACAGTCGCGGCATCTGGCGCTCGGCGCTGGCCTGGCAGGTGACGCTCTTTCTGGGCGTTAACTCGCTTATTTATTACATCGTTATCGGCTGGCTGCCGTCGATTCTGATAAGCAGCGGCTTTAGCGAAGCGCAGGCGGGTTCGCTGCACGGACTGATGCAGCTTGCCACCGCCATACCGGGCATTGCGGTGCCGCTGTTGCTTGCAAGACTTCGCGATCAGCGCGGCATCGCCATTCTGACCGCGCTGCTCTGCGCCGTAAGCCCGGTCGGGCTGTGGTTTTTCCCGCATCTTGCCGCGTGGTGGGTGATGATTTTCGGTTTTGGATCGGGGGCTACGATGATCCTCGGCCTGACGTTTATCGGCCTGCGCGCAAGCTCCGCGCATCAGGCCGCGGCGCTCTCCGGGATGGCGCAGTCGGTGGGATATTTGCTGGCGGCATGCGGGCCGCCAGTCATCGGCAGGCTCCACGATCTGCTGCAGAGCTGGATCCTGCCGTTAATGGTCTGCGCCACACTGGCCGTGGTAATGGCGATCGCAGGCGGGTTTGCCGGGCGCGCGCGGGAAATCGGCGCGCCGTAACTTAACGCCGGGCGGCGCGCAGGAATTCACGAACCAGCGGCACCGGACGTCCTTCCAGCGCCCCGCGCTCGTGCTGGAACAGCGTCGCCACGAAGAACGGATGCGTCGTCAGCTCGACGGCGCGCACGTCGCCCTCGCTATCCCAGCCGGTAATTTTCAGCGCTTCCTTACTGAGTGCGTCGACAAACTCCGGTGCCACGCCAAAGTTGCAGCGATACGCCTCTGCAATTTCCTCACGTCCATAAGCGCGCGCGATAAGCGTATGCGGACGCAGCTCTATCTCCCCGGTCTGCTCCACCAGCGAACAGCTGAGCGGTGCAATCACCAGTCTGCCGCCCTGCGCCGTTTCGCCGTGGTTGGCGTCGCGCCAGCCCAGGACATTACGGGCATATTCAATTACCGCATGCTGAAAACCGCCACAGGTGCCGAGAAACGGAATGGCGTTTTCGCGGGCGTAACGAATAGCGATAAACGCCCCGTTTTCATTTTCATAAGGGCTGCCAGGCACCACCCAGATGGCGTCATAACCCACCAGATCTTCCGGGCTTTTAATATCTTTGGTCGGGAGCCAGTCGTAATCGGCGGTGAGTTCCAGCACCGCGGCGGCGTCATCAATTGCCAGCGGAATCGCCTGATGCGCGACCGTCGCGCTGTTATAGTCGCCGACCAGCGCAATACGCAGGGTGGAAGTGAGCGGAGAGATTTCCATAGGGTTTTCCTTATGCCGGAATGAATTAAGCACAACATAAGGAGCGTCAGCATACCGATCTGCGCGCTCGCTAACAACACCCAAAATCTGCAGTGAATGATAGGCAAATTTTGCGAGACGTCTCGGGCAATCGCGCGCTGTGGTTTGCCTCACGCCTTCACGAGGACGATAATCGCCCACAGATAACGACAAGCCAGGAGGCAAAGATGATTACGCTGAAACGCGTTTACGACGAGCCAGACGCGCAGGACGGCTACCGGGTGCTGGTAGACAGGCTCTGGCCACGCGGCATTAAAAAAGCGGATTTGCCGTTAGATGAGTGGAATAAAGCGCTGGCTCCTTCGACGGCGCTTCGCAAGGCGTTACACGGCGAGGTTATCGATTTTACGCACTTTAGCGAGCGCTACCGTGAAGAGCTTGCCGCACAACAGGAAGAAGGCGAGCGTCTGGCGGCGATTTCCCGTAAAGGAACGCTCACGCTGTTGTTTGGCGCGAAAGACAGGCACCAGAACCACGCGCAGATCCTCGCGGCGTGGCTCAGGGAGCTTGCTGAAAAGGCTTAGTCGAGGAGTAGCGCCGTTTCTTCGAGCGGCAGCAACTGGCCGTCAAGCGGCATCAGGTGTTCGGCGCGGACAAACGCAAAGCCAGCCTGACCGTCGGCGGCCACGACATCGCCCGTCACCAGCCACAGCGGGCGGGCGCAGCTTTTGGGCACTTCAGTCATAAAACCGGTGACGGGGTTAATAAAGCGCTCGCCCGGCTGGCAGAGGCTGAAGAGTTCAACAGATTTACCGATATTCTCCCGTCCGGCAGCGGTACGGGCGCCGATGATAATGGCGAGAGCGCCTGGCTTGAGTTGTTGCATGGTCTTTCCGCGTTCGCAATAAGCAATATAAGCAATAAATGTAACGCGTAGATCAGAACATTCTTATGTCACGATGTAAAGATTTCTGAATCAAAAAAACCGCATGTTTTGCTGGCGAATCTTCATATTTTCTTCATCCTCTCGCCCTGCTTTGCCGTTAAGCTTGCCGCTACGCTGGTGATGCCTCACATCACTACCATTTTGCCTCACCTTACCCCGCTGCAGGAGCGGCTTGCGGCACCATGAAAACGCGGTACGGGCAATTGCCCTGCTCGTGCGGCCGATAACGACAGCCTTCCATGCTCTCCTTCATATCCGCGGGGTGTTTTTTTATATACACACCCACTAAAAATTGCCTGATTAAAAGACATTGAGCTGCCGTTTAAAAAGCAGTGAGATCGGATCGATATAATTCGGAGATTCGCGTTCTTTCAGGTTTTTCTCATGTCGGTCATCACTTCTCACGCTGAGCACACCCCCAGCAGCGGCCTGGATCTTATTAAGGCACTCACTACAGGCACACTGATGCCCGGCGGGTTATGGCAGAAAAAAAGTTATCGTCTGAAGTTTGCGCTGCGAAGTGCTATTTATCTGTCCGCCACGCTGCGCTTTATGGATGCCCTGGCGACAAATCCACGTTTTGAACAGCTGTTGAGCGTACAGAAAACGCTGCCCGGCAAAATCCACCGCCACTATCTGCGTCTGGGATTAAGCGCAGGCGAGCGTGGCAGCGCCATCATTAATCACTACGATTTTATCCAGGCTCAGGCCGCCCCGCGTCTTGCCGATGCGCTCTGCGCGACCAGCGAGCAGCCGCTTTTTACCCTTGCGGCGAAAGAGAAAACGGTCGTCATTAGTGCGTCATCGGCCCATAAAGCCGAGCGTGAAGGCGAAAGTACACTGTGGCTGCGCTGTGATGATGTGCTGCTCGCCAGCCTGACGTTCAGCGTGGTGCGCGACGCCAGCGGCTACGGCATTGCCATCGGCGGCCTGCAGGGGCCGCGCAGAAGCGTACCGCATGAAGCCATTCGTGATGCGACGAAAGCCTGTTACGGCGTCTTCCCGAAACGGCTGCTGATGGAAGTTCTGTGGCTGATGATTCAGCAGCATGGCATGACCCATTTCGAGGCGGTGAGTAATAACGGTCACGTGTTCCGCGGCCTGCGTTATCGCTTCAGCAAAGGGCGTCACTTTTTTGCAAGCTACGATGAGTTCTGGGAATCGCTCGGCGGCGAGCGTCGCGGCGTGCGCTATTTTACGCTGCCGCTTGCTGCCGCGCGCAAACCGCTCGAAGAGGTCGCCAGCAAGAAACGCTCTGAGTACCGTAAACGCTACGAGCTGCTGGATGCTCTGGCAGAGCAGTGGCGCGCGCTGAACGCGCAGTAATGCTCAGGCGGCCTTCTGGCCGCCTTTTTTTATGGCGTTTCCCCCAGGTTTGCGCAGCTTACCCGCCCGCCGTCGTCCTGGTAGACTGCATCAGGTTTTGCATCGCTCACAAGGAAAACGCATGGCACAACAGGCTTTCGACTGGCAGGCCCTGGAAGAGGCTGCCGTCACGATGATGGTCGCTGCGGTTCGCGACGTGCATCAACAACACCCGCAGGAGCGTCTGTACGGTGCCACCTTCCATGCTTTTTATGGCGACGGGGCCGTCCTGTACTGGCCCTGCATCGCGGTGGGGACGGAGGAAAGTCTCGCGCGGCGCGTGGCAGAATATCAGGCGCAGGGCGATACTTCATCGCCAGCATCGCTAACCGAGAGCCTGCGCTGGTCTTCGGCAGATCTGCCTTACAAGCTGAAAGGCTGGCACAGGAGTGCGGAGATTTCGCTGCGCGCAACGCTACCTTTTCCGTGTGGGAGAAAACTTACGACCATTTTTTGCGCCGCTTCCCGAAGGCCGCCAAAAAGGCGCGTCAGCAGCTCATCCGTGAAGGCGTGGTGGATAAGAATTTTATTATTATCGCCGAAGACGACGCCGGTGAGCTTGTCCCTCTGAGTCTCACCCGCGCGCAGCTGCTGCGCCATTTTCCGCAGTATGACGCCGACGAAAAAGAACGCCGCCGCCTGACCGCCCTGCCCCCCGAAGAGCAGCTTCGCGAGCTGGTGCCACTGGCGCTCGGTGTCGTCCGGGGCACGCTGTATGGAGGGTATGACGAACTGCTGAAAGCTATCGGACAACCTGCCGTGGTGCCGCTTGCGGCGGTGGTGCGCGGTGACGCGCCAGGCGAGCGCTGGAATGCCTGCAAACTTATCGCCGAAATTAACGACGCCACGGAGGAGGCCATCACCGCGCTCTGCGGTCTGCTGGATGATGAGAACGCGGACAACAGCGATCGTTGCTGGGCGGCCTGCGCGCTGGCGCGACTTGGCAGGATGGATTCTATCGTCGCGCGGGTTCCGGAGCTGGCACCGGATATTGCCGCTACCGGACTTACGGCACCGTATCGCAGTTTTCGCGACTGCGGACGGTTTCTGCCGCTCGACTATCGCCCGCTCGAAGCGGCGCTGGAAGCGCATCCGCAGCTTGAGGCTGCCGTGGCGCATGAGCTTCAGCCGGGGCGTGGGTATTGCCGCATCACACCAGCCGAAATTCCAGCCGCCCGTGCCGGGCTGACCTCACACGTTGCGCTGATCCGCGCCCATGCGCAGGCGGTACTGGAAGAAGCTGAAGATAAGCTTCGCTGATCCTTGCGCCCATAAAAAAACCGCCAGCAGGCGGTTTTTTTATTTTGCGTCGTCTTCTGAGCGATACGGCCCTTTCTCGTCGTCATCGCTGTCGTCACGCTTGCGCGTCACTTCCCCTTCAGGGCCAGGCGTGCCGCCGCCCTGCTCTTCCGCCTGTAAGCGAAAAGCCTGCTCTTTTTGCGATTCGCCGAAGTATCCGAAACCAAAAAACATGATGACCTCCTGTATCCATCAGAGTTAACACACTAAGTGTAGCTGACCAGAAAGCCTTCGCAGGCGCGGTACGCTTACCGTCTGTCTGAAAAGCGCGAGCGTCGGAATGCCGTTAGCTCGCGACTTTATCGAGTACGCGCTGAATCGCCGCGGAAAGTTCGTTGATTTCGAACTTCGCCACATAGCCATCCGCACCCACTTTACGCACGTGATCTTCGTTAGCGCTGCCGGAGAGCGACGAGTGGATCACCACCGGAATCTTCTTCAGGGTCGCGTCCATTTTGATGTTACGCGTCAGGGTAAAGCCGTCCATTTCAGGCATTTCAAGGTCGGTCAGCACCATCGCGATTTTATCGGTGATCGACTGCCCTTCCGCCTGCGCCTCTTTCGCCATCAGCTTAATTTTTTCCCAGGCTTCGAGGCCTGTGGTGTGCATCAGCGCCGGAATGCCCATGCTCTTAAGGCCGTGTTCCAGCATCGAGCGTGCCACTTTGGAATCTTCCGCCACGATAGCCACCGCGCCCGGTTTCAGTTTGAAGCTGCGCTCCTGCATCACGGTGTTCGGCTGACCGTCACGTACTGACGGGATGATGTCATAGAGGATCTGTTCAACATCCAGCACCAGCGCCAGTTCATTGCTTTGGTTATCGCTGTCGAGGCGCGCGATGCTGGTGATGTTACGTGAGCTGACGCCTGATTCCGCCGTATGCACCTGGCTCCAGTCCAGACGAATAATGTTCTCAACCGATTCCACCGCAAACGCCTGGGTGCTACGCGCATATTCAGTGACCAGCAGCAGGTTCAGGCCGGTGGTCGGTTTGCAGCCGGTCACCGCCGGCAGATCCACCACAGGGATAATCTGACCGCGGATATTTGCCATACCGAGCAGCGGCGCCTGCATGCCAGCAGCTTTAGTAATGGTCGGCATCGGCACGATTTCACGCAGTTTAAAAACGTTAATACCGTACAGCTCCGGTTTCTCCTCTTCATTCGCAGATCCCAGCCGGAAGAGAAGCAGTTCGAATTTGTTCGATAAAGCGAGATTCGCCCTCTCATCGATATCTTTCTGGAAGTTATCCATATTGACCTCAAAGGTACGCTTGTGGGTGGTGGCTCATGCGGCGAAAGGGATAACGCGCTGGTGCCTGGTTTCAGGCACTCCTTGCGCCTGAATTTGGTTTAAATCGTTATCGGCAGGTTTTGAAAAAAGTAGAGGGGAAAGAAGAGAACAAATTTCGGCACGTAACAAAAAGGAGAGCGGACGCAAAAAACGAAGCCGCCCTCAGGCGGCTGGTGGAGCGCATAAATTCAGGGCGCCTTACGCCACGCGTCGCGCAGTGATTCGCGCCCGTGCGGCTCCTCTTTTTCCGGCAGGTCGTCCTCTTCCCACGGGTTTATCGTATTCGGCGCATCTTCGGGCAAGCCGTGATGCTCGTTATCGTCTGCAAGCGGTCTGTCGGGATGGCGATTGTCAGGCATTTAGCTTTCCTCATATCCTCGGGACAAAGGAAAAGTGTAGCCTGGCTTACGGGTGCCGACGCTTTTCTCACATCCCGCTCGCCAACGCCTGGTCAAGCGGCTAAAGTGAAACGTAGCGCCGACGCACTCACCAGAAGAGGTAAAAATGACGGGATCGATTGACGAAATTATTGAAAAACTCCAGACGCGCATCCTGGCGTATGAAATTCTGTTCCAGTCACTGCTGGAAGAAGTGCCTGCCGTGCTGAAAGAACGCGTGGTTGACAATGCGCGACACCACTTCGCAGGCCTTGAGGCTGGCGTTAACAGCGATCCGGAAAAGGCTCAGAAAATCACGGCCGCCCGCGCCGTAGTGGAACAACTGCTGGCCCGTAAGCATTAATTATCGGGAAAGCATAATCGCGGCGCGGAGGCGTCGCGTTTTTAATGCTGTTCGACGAGTTTTTACTTTTCTTTAAACCCGGCACAGAAAAAGAAAAAGCCCGCAAGCGGGCTTTTTTTACTGAATGGGGCGTATTTTTAGCGGTGCGTATTCGTTTCGGAATGCATCATCGCGTAGCTGTCGTAACGTTCAGCCGCCGAGAAACCCACCAGCATGGCAGATTTGCAAAATATACATTTTGCGCCGTGCGGGTTTTTATCGGTTACGTCGAAACGGGACGTACGATACTGCGAGCCGTGACACGCAGGGCATCTGAAATGCAAGCCTGCTGCAATCATGTTGTCTTTAGAGCGCCACCACATTCACGGCTGACGGGCCTTTAGCACCGTTTTCAACCGAGAATTCAACCTGCTGGCCTTCGGTCAGCGTGCGAAAGTTATCGCTCTGGATAGCGGAGAAATGGACGAACACATCTTTGCTGCCGTCTGCCGGTGCGATAAAACCAAAGCCTTTATCCGCGTTAAACCATTTCACTGAACCATTCATTCTGTTAGCCATATTTTAATACCTTTATACTTGAGCCTTGCGGCGAAAATGGTTTGAGTGACAGAAATATTCAGTGCTTAAGAGGGAACTCAAAAGAAGAGATATCGAAGGATAACGTCTGGAGATGAGTACTACTGAAGTGGAGGACTCGTACCAACCACTGCACAACGGGTTCTGCGTATCAAACCGAGGAGTTCATTAACGCACGCCCTGATTTTTTAAGCAAGCAGTAATGTACCTTTTACAAAACTCTATATTCAGACTTGCGCAATATTATGCTGCTAGTCCATTTTATCGCTTACCGCCAGTAAAGCAGAAAATAAATCTCCGGGCGCGTTAAAAAAACACGCGCGACTTCTTTCTTTAACAAAATATATTTTCTGCGGCTCAGTAAAGCCGTGACGCTATTTTCTTACGCACCCTGGCTTCAATATTGTCAGCGGGGATGTTTGCTTTCGCGATCTCTTCCCGCCCGGTAAAACCACGCGATGACGTGCGTCACGCGCGAAATATTGTTAAGGTTTATCTGATGACAACACTGAACGAGGTAATAATGAACGCGTTTGTCAGGCCCACGCTTACGCTTCCTAATCAGGAAGAGAAACTGCTGCTGCACTCCTGCTGCGCGCCCTGCTCGGGCGAGGTCATGGAGGCGTTGCAGGCTTCCGGTATCGATTACACCATCTTTTTCTATAACCCCAATATTCATCCCCAGAAGGAATACCTGCTGCGCAAAGAGGAAAATATCCGCTTTGCTGAACAGCACGGCATTCCTTTTGTGGACGCCGATTACGACACCGATAACTGGTTCGAGCGCGCTAAAGGGATGGAATGGGAGCCGGAGCGCGGCGTGCGTTGCACCATGTGCTTCGATATGCGCTTTGAACGCACCGCGCTTTATGCGCATGAAAACGGCTTTAAGGTGATCAGCAGTTCGCTCGGCATTTCGCGCTGGAAAAACATGCAGCAAATTAATGACTGCGGTCACCGCGCCGCAGCGCCCTATGAAGGCATGGTGTACTGGGATTATAACTGGCGTAAACAGGGCGGCTCGGCGCGCATGATTGAAATCAGCAAGCGCGAGCGGTTTTATCAGCAGGAATATTGCGGCTGTGTTTATTCGCTGCGCGACTCCAATCTGCACCGTAAAGCGCAGGGCCGTCCATTAATTAAAATCGGCACGCTCTATTATGGCGACGAGTCATAACGGTAATCTGCGTCGTTACGATTGACCTCATTACGCGAAAGCCCGGCTTCATGCCGGGCTTATTATTTAATCACTGCTGCTACTGTCGCAGTCGCCACCCGAGCCGCTGTCTGAACTGCAGCTGTCATGATGAGATGAGTGCGAAATGGTCGACGTCGAATCATACGACGCGTGGTTCGTTCCCGGATGGTGCGAGGTGTCGGTGTAATAGCGGGTATCGCCGCATTGACCGTGCGGCGCAGTCGTAAACAGCCAGATGACGGTTTTTATCGCGTGCAGTATGAGAGGGATCCCCACCAGCGCCTGTGCGAAACAGGTTACCCATATTGAGGAATTTGTCACAATATCCGCCGTGAGGTATTCCATCAGCGGTGTAAATGCGATGACCTGAGCCAGCGCCAGCCAGAAGCCCAGCAAAAAAATGTAAGCGACAACGCTGTACCCTATAAATGCCAGCAGCTGTTTTATACTTAATCGGTAACCCCAGCGTAAGGTATTTCGCCAGTGTGTGAAGTAGCGGTGTCGCATCCCTGATTCCTCTTATTAGCGGCAAACAGGTTACCGCAGCGGCCCGCGCCCTGAAACTACCAGAATCGTGGTCGCGTGGTATAAAAAGCCAGCAGCCGTAAATTTAAAAAATAAATATCGGGCTATTGGTACTCAATGTGTGTAAGGTGCACCCTCCACAATTCAAAGAAGATACTTATGGCTATTCATAAAAGAAAATCGCAAGACAGTTACTTAAGCCGTGTCACCTGCCCGAAATGCAACGAAAAATCTGAACACAGCGCCGCCCGCGTCAACAAGAAAAAAACGCTCATCTGCCCCGCCTGCAATCATTTATTTGTCTCCGCGCAAGCCCCAGCGACGCCATTCTAAACCCTGTTTTTGTAGCCGGTTAAAAGCGCCGGTCTTGCTGGTGCTTTTAACTATGCTGAATAGCGCTGAATTTATGCGCGATGATACCCGGCCATGTCTATCTGCGCCGCAAGCTGTTCTCCTCTGTTAACAACCTCACAAAAGAAAAGTTAAACTAGAAACATTTTTTTAATAGAGAAATTACGCTGCGATCTCAATTCCATTTAACAGGCAGAATGTGTTAACAAACAATAACCTCCCACCTGCATTTCTTTGCGTTTTTTTACTTTCATATTCTCTAAAAGCCGGTCGTCTGTCGCCGATAAACGCCCTGAACCGTTTATATCGCATGAGGGAGAAATATCCTTGAATATGAAAATGGATGTGAAAGGAATGACAATGACCGTAAGGCTTTTCTCATTTATTACGCTGGGAACTTTAATTATTATTTTTCTCGCCAGTTCAGCCTCTAATCTGTGGTCGCTGACGCGCAGCAATCAGGCGCTGGATGATGTCAATAAAGAGATCCGCGTTGTGCTTTCCGTGGTGGACCCGATTAACCACAGCCGGACGGTGCGCGTACGCCTGATGGAAGCGATGATTAATCAGTCGTTAGGCAAAACCTCACAGGCAGAAACGTCACTGGAGGGTGCCAGGGAATTCTTACAGCACGCCACGGAAACGTTCGACTCGTATATGGCTTCGCCCCGCGCGCCGGGTGAAGAGGAAATTTTAGCGCCCTATCGCCAGACCTGGCAGAATTATCTCGACAAGGGTTTACGCCCGATGGTTGAGGCTGCGAAGAATCATGACGTGGAACGCTTCAACCAGCTTGCAAGCTTTACCGTACCGGCGCTTGATTACCAGTTTGAAAATGAATTACTGAAACTCCTTTCATTCCGGGAAGATTATGCGCATAACCTTAATCTGGATGCGCAGGAACAATTTAAATACAGCCTCACGCTGTTGGGCGGGTTTACGCTTATTTTTGTTCTGATCCTGATAGCGGTATTTATTCTTATCCAGCGTCGGATCCTTAAACCCTTAGACATCGCGCACGCCCAGTGCAAGAAAATCGCCGAGGGAGATTTACAGAATCCGATCATTTCGCATTCCGGTGATGAAATAGGCAGGATGCTTGCCGCGCTTGAGCAAATGCGGCAGTCCCTGCGCGAGATTATCATCCAGGTGCGCGACTCCAGCGACAGCGTGGCGCACGCCGCTGATGAAATCGCCGCCGGGAATATCGATCTCTCCGCGCGCACTGAAGAACAGGCGGCGTCTCTTGGCGAGACCGCGGCCAGCATGGAGCAGTTGACCTCCACCGTGATGCACACGTCTGATAATACGCATAATGCGGACCTGCTGGCGGGTTCAATGCGCGAATCGGCGCAGGAAGGCAATCAGATTATGGAAGAAGCCGTGGAATCTATGATGGAGCTTGAATCGAGCGCCAGACGCATCGACTCCATTACCGGCATCATTGAAGGCATCGCCTTCCAGACCAATATTCTGGCGCTTAACGCCGCCGTTGAAGCGGCGCGCGCGGGTGAACAGGGCCGCGGATTTGCGGTGGTCGCGAGCGAAGTGCGCAACCTGGCGCAGCGCTCTTCCGCCGCCGCCAAAGAGATCAAAGAACTGATCGAACAATCCGGCACGCATATTACGTCCGGCAGCGAAAAAGTCAGCCGGGCGGGTGAGAGCATGAAGGCAATCATTAATTCTGTTAATCAGGTGTCGGTATTAATGTCTGAGCTGGCGTTGTCCACCGGCGAACAGAGCCGCGGCATTGAACAAATTAACCTTGCGGTCAACCAGATGGATGCGGTGACGCAGCAGAACGCCGCGCTGGTAGAAGAAGCTTCTTCCGCCGCGATGTCGCTGAAAGAGCAGTCTCACCTGCTCAGGCAAACCGTCGGTATCTTTAACGTTAGCTGACGAGAGTAAAAGGTTCAGGTAGCCGGAACGCGAAATAAGACGGCAGCGCCGTTAACGTGTTTCTCAATAAAAAAGCCGGGCGACAGGATGCGCCTGGCTTTTTTATTCGTTCCGCTACGGCATGCTCACTTTTACGCCTGGATAAGACGCGTCTCATCCCGTTTGTGTCGCCGTCATGTTAAACAGAAGGTATTAACCGACCCACACCTAAGGAAAAACGTATGTCTGCCGATCTCTCCCAAATGGGTGGTGCCAGAGTGACACTCGCCACCGATGAAACGGGCAGACGGGTTATCGAAAAATGCCCGGTGGGAGACGTTGAATATGGCTTTTATCAGCATGCCGCACGTGAACTCGCCGATGCCGGTATCCTGACCCCAACGTTGCTGGGTGCCGATCCTGAGCAGCGTAAGCTGACGCTTGAGTATATTCCGCACGCCATTGACTAGGACGCGGTAGCAGATGACCGCATTCTGGCGATACTGGCTCGCCTGCACCGTTATCCGGCTCATCCCGGCTGGCGCTATCACCCTCACGGCTGGTCAGACGCGGCGCTGGAAAATACGCTCAGCCTCCTGGCACTTACAGAGACCGCCGCCCGGCAGTTGCGAACGCTTTATCGTCACCGCGATATGCTGTTTGAGAAGCCATGCCTGATTTCGGGCGACAGCAATGCGGGTAACTGGGGCAGAAGAGAGAACGGTGAGCGGGTGCTGTTCGACTGGGAACGATTCGGACGCGCAAGCCCGGCGATTGATCTGGCACCGCTGATTAAAGGCATGGGCACGCCGCAGGCATTTGTTCAGATGGCCGGGCGTTACCGTCGCTTCTCATCGCAATACCCGGTTGATGAGCTTGCGCGTGACATCGCCATCGCCAAAGCCTGGATTGTCACTGAAGTCGTCACGCTACTCCATGAGCGGCAAAAAGCGTCGCTTCCGTTATATCTCAACTGGTACCGGGAAAATCTGCCTGACTGGCTGGATAACACGGTCAGGCTGGTGTGATTAAATATGTTGTTCTGAACAGTCAAATCACGGCTCAAAGGCCGTCATAGCGAATGAAATAAAAATGCACGCTAAGTAGCCTGCGCCTCGCTGTCTGCCCGCATCGCTCGCTTTTACTATCCACTCGCGAAAAGCGGCGACATCTGCCCGTGCCTCCGCTTCCTTCGTCGTCACCAGATAATAATTCGCGCGGGTAACGAAAATTCAAAAAGCATCCTGAGCATCTGGCGTTTGATTAGATCCTGAACCAGCAGTTTGCTGGCGGAGACAATGCTGGCAGTTATTCTCAGTAGCGTCATTATTCTTGTCGTTAATCAGTGGAGCGGGTTAAAAGTTGCCGACGCCCTGTTGCTGGACCTCTCATTACTGGGCGCGCTGTATTGTAAAATTCAACAGCAGGCACCTCAGTCATAATATCGCCGCCCCCAAAATTAAGGGGGGAATTTTAGCCCCGAACATTTTCCTCTTACTGATAATTCGCGTAAGGTTCGTCATTCCGCCGTTATCCCTGCGCAAGAAAATACGCAGGGATTTTTATAAAGAACAGGAGTTCGCCATGCTAAAACGCTGCTCATCGCTTATTGTCTTTTCAATGCTGGCCGCCCCGCTTGCGCAAGCCGACACTCTTCGCGCCGTGGATGTGACCACCTTTGATGTCGCCGGTGTCAAAACGGGGATGGATTACGACCAGGCCGTGAAAGCGATCACGGAACATTTTCATGTGCCGGCCTCCGCACTGAGCGTTGATAAATTCCCGATGATGAATGCCGTCACCGGTAATAAGCAGCCGCATTATGTCGGCTATGAAAAAGATGGCGTGGAGCTTTCGGTTCACTTTGAAGGCCGCGTACCGGTAGATCCGGCGCACCCTCTCGTGGTATCCATGATTACCTATAAACTGCCATGGTCAACGGATAATAAAACGGCCATGGAAAAGGCAGCCCTGGAAAAATATGGGCCTCAGTCTAACGGCACTTACACCACGCCCATGGTGTGGTGTAAGAATCCAGGAAAAATGGCGAGCGATGCGTGTAGCAATGACATGAACCAGGCCACGCTGAAACTGGCGAATACCGCGCTCGAACTCTCTGATCCTTCATGGAGCCAGGCGCGCATCAAGTTTATGGAGAGCAAACAGACCCGCACGCCTGGGTTCTGAAACCGCTTAACGCGTAACCATGAACGCAAGGGGCTGACGCTTCAGCCCTTTTCTCTTTCCCTCTCGCGATCCGCTTTAGCTGGCCATACGCCACGGTTTTCATGGCGCGAACGGCCTGGAGACGCAAGCCCGGCGCACTTTTAACATCCCCGTTTCATCCCTCTTTTTTCGCTGCTTCCTTCGCATGAATAAAAGCATCTTCAAGAAAACGAAGCGCGTTACGCAACGCCCGATCGGCTTGTGGCAGGTGACCCGCCAGAAGATGCCAGACATGAAACATCCCGGGCCAGACTTCAAGCGTGGTGCGTACGCGCGCCTCCCCCAGATTGGAAGCAAGCGTTAAGGCACCACTCAGCATGACCTCATTCTCTCCGATCTGGATAAGGATCGGCGCAAGCCCGTGAACATTCGCGTAAACGGGGGAAGCATCAGGATGGGTGGGCAGCTCGCCTGCGAGAAAGCATCGTGCCAGCGCATTGAGAAAGTCAACGCGACAGAGCGGATCGATCCCGTCACGCGTGGTCGCTGATAAACCGCGATGGGTAAGATCGGCCCAGGGAGAGATGGCCACCCCGCCCGCCGGCAGCGGAAGCCCCGCGTCACGCGCCTTGCGCATTATCGTCACTACCATCGCGCCCCCGGCTGAATCGCCCACCAGCACGAGGTTTTCAGGCGGGATGCCGCTATCAAGCAAGGCGCAATACGCGCGAAAGGCATCGTCAATGGGCGTTGGAAAGGGAAATTCAGGCGCCTGACGGTAGTCCGGCGTATAAACCCGGGCGTGCAGCGTCGCAGCGATGCGGCCCGTAAGCCCACGGTAGGCGTCGACACCGCCATGGACATAACCGCCACCGTGAAGATAAAGCACCACGCGGTTTTCTGCTTGTTCATGCGGCTCACTGAGCATCGCCGGTACGTTGCCTAACGTAACGGTGCGGTAAGACACCCCGTCGATAGCAGGGAAGATTTTTTCAAGCCCCTGCATATAGTGAGCGCGCACCTCAGGCCAGCCCGCGTCTGACTGTCCATACAGTTTCTCTACCACAGGGCCGGCGGCATGGATCCATTTATCCAGAATTTGCTGGGCATTGTTCGGGAGCATAATTGAAACCTCTGTTGTTTAATTTCTACAATACGATTGTATTTACTCTATTGACGAAAAAGGTTCCCCAATGGCGGGCAGAAAAATCGCTTCGGGAAACGTAACCGGGGCCGCGCTGGATATTCATACGCTGCGTATCTTTGTTGCGGTGGCGGAAGCCGGGAGTTTCGTGGCGGGCGGTAAGGCAATGGGGCTGACGCGTTCTGCGGCAGGCAAAGCGCTGGCGCGTCTGGAAGACTACCTGGAGACGCGGCTTTTTCAGCGTACCACCCGCAGCCTGTCTCTCACGACGGAGGGACACGAGTTTTATCATCGCTGCTGTCAGATTCTCGAAGATCTGGCAGACGCCGAGTCCAGCATCCGCCAGAACCCGCCGCTGGCAAAAGGCATCCTCCGACTGACCGTCTCAGAAGGTTACGGCAAAATGATCGTACTGCCGTTTATCCGGGAATTTTTACACCGTTCGCCAGGGGTAAGCATTGAGGTTAGTTTTAGCGATCGGGTCGTGGATCTTGTCGAAGAGGGTTTCGATCTTGCGCTTCGCGTCGGCAACGGCGTTACGAGTTATCAATACATTACGCAGGTGATAGACCGGACAACGCCACAGCTTATGGCGTCGCCGGATTATCTGCAGGAATGGGGAATGCCGACATCGCTTGCTGAGCTGAAAAACCATCGTCGGCTCGTTTATGGTCTGGGGGCTGCTTCCACGGCATGGACTTTCGTTGATACCAGGCATGAGCAGATCGCGGTGCACAGTCGTAATGACGTCAGGTTTGACAGTGGCGATGCCATTCGCACAGCCGCGCTAATGGGGCTGGGTATCGGTTTTTTACCGTCGTTCATGGTGCAAAACGATATCCAGCAAGGCCGCCTTATTCAGGTGCTGCCCGAGGCACGGGGCGAAGACGTCGCCATCCATGCTATTTACCCTAACCGAAGACATCTTCCTGTTCGGGTCCGGGCTTTTATTGATGGGCTTAAACATTTTCTGAGTAATGCATAACCTCCTCTCTGTTGCCTGGCCGCTGTGAATGTTAAGACCGGGCTTACCGCTGAAAACGGATTGCGGCCCAGGCTGGCTGAGGGAAAAGACATTTTGCCGCCCGCTATTCTTCCCGTAGCGCCACATTCACTGTTGCGCGGGTTTATCCTTTTGGGGGTGGAAGGGATAAC